>NZ_CP059492.1 GCF_014041995.1 Changpingibacter yushuensis
TGTGGATTTCTTCTGGGGACAGACTTTTCTTTGTGAGGCCGCAAAACCCAAAAAGAATAACAAAGATGTAATTTCCACACCTGTGGAGATTCCTGTGGATAAACCGGGTGCGTTGTGGACTAGACTCCCCTAGTATTGCCTCGACGACCGCGATCTCGATGTTCCCATCGGTGGCGCTGACACCTTTTGCAAGGAGACTTCATGAACGACAGCAACCCAGCTCGGGATGCTTGGTCTGCAGCAACGGAACTATTGCGGGCCGAAGGTTCTTTGTCTAACTCGCAAGTTGCGTTCGTGCGGATGGCACATCCACTAGCCACAGTCGACGAAGTTTTCATGATTGCTGTGGGCTCCGACTTCGTAAAGTCGTGGATTGATGAACACGTAGCTGAAGAGATGACCAGCAAGCTCTCTGACATCTTGGCCCGCGATGTTCGCCTCATGATCTCGGTGGATCCGAGTATCAACGAGATGCAGCCACCAACCTCTGCTGGTGTTGCTGGTCAGACACCAAGCGATGCCCAGCCAGTTGATTCATCCCCACTTGGTCAGTTTGCGTCACCAACTCACATCCCTGCGGAACCTTCCCCTCACTACGCGAGTACACCCGCTGCACAGGCAACTGCCTACAGTCAGCCAACAGAGTATGCCGAACCAGCCACTCCATCGCGCGCAAACCATGATTTCCGTGAGCTGCCCTCTGATTATCGGGAGATTCAATCCGAGTACCGCGATACCTTTGTAGATCCGAGGCGAAATGACGATCACCATTCATCGCGGGACATGGATCGCTATCCTCGCTATCAAATGGCTGATACCACCGCTCTGAGTGTTCAGGCGCGGCTCAATCCTCGCTACACATTCGACAACTTCGTTATCGGTGATTCCAATAGATTTGCGACGGCGACGTCGTTGGCCGTATCAGAATCTCCTGGTACCACGTACAACCCCCTCTTTCTCTATTCGGATTCGGGGATGGGCAAGACCCACCTCATGCACGCCATTGGCAACTATGCCTTGAGTTTGTACCCTCGCATCAAGGTCCGCTATGTCAGTGCCGAGGAATTCACGAATGCCTTTATCAACTCCGTGCGTGATGGCCGCCAAGCTGAGTTCAAGGACCAGTTCCGCACTGTAGACATCCTCCTTATTGATGACATCCAGTTCATTGGTGGGCGTAACACCACCGTGGAGGAGTTCTTCCATACGTTCAACGCCCTGACAAACGCCAACAAGCAAATCGTCATCACGTCCGACGTCGCCCCAAATCTTCTCAATGGTTTTGAAGAGCGAATGCTCTCTCGATTCAACTCCGGCGTGACGGCCAGCATTGATAAACCAAATCTCGAGACGCGAATCGCCATCTTGGACAAGAAAGCAAGTGCCGATGGTATCCAAGTACCACGCGATGTCCAGGAGTTCATTGCGACAAACATGACCACCAACATCCGTGAGATGGAGGGAGCTCTCAGGCGCGTCACTGCCTTTTCGGACCTCTCAAACCAGCCCGTTGATCTCACTCTCTCCGAGATGGTGCTCAAGGACCTCATCTCCAACCCGGAATCCGTAGAGATCACCGCGAGTCTCATCATGGGTCAGACGGCCAACTACTTCCAGATCTCCATTGACGATCTGACATCGGCAGATCGCTCCCGAGGACTCGTGACCGCACGCCAGATTGCAATGTACTTGTGCCGTGAGATGACAGATCTTTCACTACCTAAAATTGGCGAGATCTTTGGCGGCCGTGACCACACCACCGTGATGCATGCCTATCGCAAGATCGACAAGCAAATGGCCGAGAAGCAAACCACCTACAACCAAGTATCCGAACTGACCAGCCGCATTCGGCAGTAGATAGTCAACGCTCATCGCCTTTGTCTTCTCGTGCCCATCGGATTCCTCCGGTGGGCACCCTTTTTGCCTGAAAAGAAGCCAAAACCGTGAAATCCACAGCTTCTGTGAACATCGTGTTCGCAAGCCACAGAATTCTGAGGATCAACGAGGTCCATATGTGGACTATCCACCTGTGAAAAAGTTTCATCCACAATCCCCAACCTTTTTCCACACCCCAACCACAACCAGTTTGCACACTACAATGGCAAGTGTTTCCAACGATTCGAACAGCTATCCACAGGATCCACAAGGCCTACTACTACCACCAGTAATTACAAGAAATGAGAACAACCACGGTCTTGGACTGCACAACCCCAACCCATCGCGTCGAGTTCGCTTTCGAATCACAAGAAGTGTGGCTGTCTCGCGTAAGGTAGTGCTGGGCTATCAGTTCATCTGGGCCGAAGTTGTAGTTTCCTTAAGGAGCTCACGTTTCGACCGTTGAATCTAGATGCATGAAGATTTTGAAATCCGGAAGGAAGGTTCAGCTGTGAAGCTTCGAGTTGAGCATGATGTGTTTACTGATGCTGTTTCGTGGGTTGCCCGCACAATTCCGTCGCGTCCATCGCTGCCGGTGCTAGCTGGGATCAAGATTGAGGCCTCACGTGAGGGAACCATCGCTCTCAGCTCGTATGATCCAGACATCTCTTCATACGCACTCATCGAAGCCGATGTGGACGAACCTGGTGAGATTCTGGTTCATGGTCGCCTTCTGTCTGACTTCGCCAAAGCTCTACCTAATCGGGCAATCGACATGGAGACTTCAGGCTCAAAGCTTGAGATAGTCTGTGCGTCCTCGCATATTGCAATGCAGTCAATGCCGCTCGAGGATTATCCGGAATCTCCTGAGATGCCAGCGGTGACTGGCCAAGTCGACGGCGCCACATGGCAAGAAGCGGTGTCACAGGTTGTCACGGCGGCATCGAATGATGACACTCTGCCTCTGCTCGTCTCTGTTTGCATTGAGATCGAAGGTTCGAAGATCTCTCTCATGGCCACTGATCGCTACCGCTTAGCAGTGCGTGATCTGACCTGGCAACCAACAGATCCAACTGTTTCAGCGCGCATCCTAGTTCGTGCCTCGCGCCTCTCCGACATTGCGAAAGCACTCGGATCTGTTGGCAACGTTGAAGTATCTATAGATAACTCGGGCCGGGCGGGCCTCATCGGTTTCTCTGCAGCTGGTCGTCAGAATGTTGCACGTCTTATCGATGGCGATTATCCGCAAGTACGCGGCCTCTTCCCACCCGAGATGAGTGGTTTTGCAGTGGTTCGCCGTCAAGACCTCCTCGATGCGCTCAAGCGTGCGCGCCTCGTGGTTGAGAAGAACTCAGCAGTGAGGCTCTCCTTTAGCGAAGGGCAGGTGATTCTCGAGGCCGGGCAAGGTGACAATGCTCAGACAAGTGAAGCACTCGAGGCTTACCTCAACGGTGAGGACATCACGATGGCCTTCAATCCAACCTTCCTTCAGGAAGGGTTGAGTTCTGTCTCTTCGCCGTTCATCCGAGTTTCGTTCACACATTCCACGAAGCCTGCCGTCATGACGGCTCAGGATGAGATCGACGGTGATGATCTTGAGGATTTCCGACTGTTGCAGATGCCGATCCGCATCTACGGAAACTGACAAGGCCGTGAGGCGTGTATCTGACTGATCTGGCACTGTCAGACTTTCGATCTTACGAGCAGGTACTTCTTTCTCTGCGACCAGGCATTACCACTTTCGTCGGTGAGAATGGTCAAGGTAAGACCAACATTGTTGAAGCTATCGGTTATCTCGCAACGCTTTCATCTCACAGGGTTTCTTCCGACGCAGCTTTGATTCGGCAGGGATCCACAGCTGCGGTGGTGCGTGCCCGTGTGATGCACGGAGATCACCCAACAACGGTTGAAGTTGAGATCTACGCTGGTCATGCCAACCGGGCTCGGGTTAATCGGGGGCAGGTTCGTCCTCCAGAAATACTGGGGAACATTCGTGCTGTGACTTTTGCTCCTGAGGATTTGGAGTTGGTGCGCGCCGATCCGGGTGCAAGGCGCCGTTTTCTCGACGACGTCATGGTCCAGATCAGGCCTCGCCTCGCGGGCGTTTCAGCTGAATACGACAAGGTTGCCCGGCAGCGTGCCGCAGTTTTGAAGGCTGCGAGTGCTGCTCGCCGGCGCGGACGCAGTGTTAACCATGAAGCGATTGATGTCTGGGATGCCCAGCTCGCAAAGCTCGGTTCGCAGATCACTGCAGCGAGATCCCAGATAGTTACCGGGCTCCGCCCACATGTTGTGGACTATTATCGCTTGGTTTCGGGTGGTAGAGGCGAAGCGCGGATTGATTACAAAGCTAACGCGTTGCGCGGATTGTTTGAGCTGCCTTCGCCGCTTCAGATCCAAGATCCCGAGTTAGGGAAGTCAAGAGCTGCGGAGGTTGATCAACAAGAAGCGAAGTTGGCGGACGCCGGCGCTGTTGAGAAGATGCTGCTCGAAGCTATGGAACAGCGCCGCGATCAAGAGATTGATCGCGGTGTGAACCTCGTCGGACCGCATCGTGATGAGTTGGTGCTTTCTCTGGGAACACTTCCGGCAAAGGGATTTGCGTCCCACGGTGAATCATGGAGTTATGCGTTGGCGCTACGGCTGGGGGCGTGGCAGTTCCTCCGCGAAGATGTTTCGGGTGAGTGGTCCGAGGATGGCGAACCGATCCTTATCCTCGACGACGTCTTCGCCGAACTCGACTCTCAACGCCGTTCGCGTCTAGCCGAGATCGTGGCCGACGCTGGCCAAGTATTTGTGACTGCCGCTGTGGGCGATGATTTGCCGGAAGGCCTTGTCGGGCAACGGTTTTTGGTTCACGATGGGACTGTGAATGAGGTCCACGATGAACAACAGCAAAGTTGAGGCCGCTCGGCTAGCAGCAGCACAAATGAACGGTGACGTTCTGGCGCTGCGAATACTCGACCGCGCGCGAGAAGCCGCGTTCTCGCGTGGTGAGACCAGGACTCGCCGCCCCAGCGCTGGTCAGATGGCCCGCGAGCTTGAACAGGGACAGGGCGAAGAAGGAATTGGTGATGAACCAGTTTCGCCCGGCCCTGGCTGGGGAGACGTCGGTTCGGGTCCACGGCCGTCCCGGCGCGACCCGCATCCGATTAGTGATCTTCTTGAGCGCACGATCCGCGACAAAGGATGGGGAACTCAGCTCAAAGTGGCAGCTGTGCTCGCGAGATGGCCGGAGATTGTGGGGCCAACCATTGCCAAGCATTGTGTTGTTGAGTCTTTTGACGACGACGGCGTCTTGACGTTACGTACGTCGTCGACCTCGTGGGAAGCACAGATCAACGCACTTCTTGCAACTCTTGAGGCACGAGTTGTGGAAGAAGTGGGCGAAGGAATCGTCAAGAAGATCATGGTGATTGGCCCAAACCGACCGTCTTGGAAGCATGGCAGGCTTTCGGTTCCGGGGAGAGGGCCACGGGATACATACGATTAGCTGGGAAATCGCGGACTAGCCGCCCAACTCTGGCGATCCAGACTGCTGATTCAGATGGTGGTTTTCCACGGGTTCGGTGATGAACTCTGGAACGGAAATGGCGGCCGATGCCTGCGCAAGGCTTTCAAATCTCCATGTTTGGTGTGGTAATGGCGTTTTGGTGGGGAGGGTCGCTCTAACTGACGCCGTAGATACGCTAGAATGGATTTTGCAGCTTTGTGTGTAGGTCCCTACTAAATGGGTGCCTAAACGAACTGAGAGCCATTCTGGCAAAACCTCATCGTCCATTGTGAAGGAGAAGCTCGAGCGTGTCTGAAGACGTTTCGAACGTACCGGATTCACCGATCTCAGAAGTGGAAGCCAGTGAAATGGCAACCGTGTCTGAAGCCCACCATGTTGGCGAGGTTTCCAGAGATCAATCATACGATGCCTCAAACATTACTGTTCTTGAAGGCCTCGAGGCGGTTCGGAAGCGCCCGGGTATGTATATCGGTTCCACCGGTGAGCGCGGCCTGCATCACCTTGTCTATGAAGTAGTGGACAACGCGGTTGATGAAGCCCTCGCCGGATACTGCGACCACATTGAGGTAACCATCCTTGAGAACGGTGGCGTCCGGGTGGTAGACAACGGCCGTGGCATTCCTGTTGATGAGCATCCTACTGAGCACCGCCCGGCCGTTGAGGTAGTTATGACTATCCTCCACGCGGGTGGAAAGTTTGGACAGGGTGGATACGCCGTGTCTGGTGGCCTTCACGGAGTGGGTGTTTCTGTTGTGAACGCCCTGTCTTACCGGATGGAGACCGAAATTCGGCGTGATGGATACGTCTGGCGCATTGCATTTGAGAACGGCGTGCCGGTTGCCCCGCTCGAACGCGGTGAGAAGACGGAAGAAGTCGGGACTACTCAGACATTCTGGGCAAACCCAGAGATCTTTGAAACCACGGACTACGATTTTGAGACGCTGCGCAAGCGTTTCCACCAGATGTCCTTCCTCAATAAGGACCTACGAATCACGCTGCTCGATGAACGTGCGTCAGCAGTCGCAGAAGGTGACGAAGTCACAGGTGATGCCGCCGGCGAAGCCGATGATGCTAAGCCTGGTCACCGCGAGGTCTCTTACATGTACTCGGGTGGTCTGCTGGACTACGTGAAGTACCTCAACTCAACCAAGAAGGTTGAAGTTGTTCATCCGGACGTCATCTACTTCGAGGCTGAAGATACCGAGAAGAAGATCCAGTGTGAAGTCGCAATGCAATGGACCTCGGCTTACTCCGAATCCGTCAATACCTTCGCAAACACGATCAACACCACTGAGGGCGGCACACACGAAGAGGGTTTCCGCGCAGCATTGACCTCGGTCATCAACAAGTACGCACGCGATAAGAACTTGCTGAAGGACAAAGACCCAAACCTTTCTGGTGATGACATTCGCGAAGGCCTGACCGCCATCATTTCGGTCAAGCTTGGCAATCCTCAGTTTGAGGGTCAGACCAAAACCAAGCTTGGCAACACTGAAGCGCGCACCTTTGTGCAGCAGCAGGTCTACGCCAACCTCACGGATTGGCTGGATATTCACCCCAGTGAGGCACGGGAGATTATCCGGAAGGCTACCCAGGCATATGCTGCCCGCGCCGCCGCCCGGAAGGCTCGCGAAGCGACCCGCCGCAAGTCTGTTCTGGAATCGGCTTCCATGCCCGGAAAGCTCAAGGATTGCACCTCGCGTCACCCCGAAGAATGTGAAATCTTCATCGTTGAGGGTGATTCAGCAGGTGGCTCTGCGGTGAACGGTCGTGATCCAGAGCATCAGGCAATCATGCCCATTCGTGGCAAGATCCTCAACGTGGAAAAGGCCCGCTTGGACCGTGCGTTGGGCTCCGATACCATCCAAGGACTCATCACAGCTTTCGGCACCAACATTGCCGACGACTTCGACCTGTCTAAGCTGCGCTATCACAAGATTGTGTTTATGGCCGATGCCGATGTGGATGGTTCGCACATCGCGACCCTCCTTCTCACACTGGTCTATCGTTACATGCGCCCGCTCGTCGAGAACGGCCATGTTTACCTCGCCATGCCACCGCTGTATCGCATCAAGTGGACCAATGCCCCTCATGACTATGTGTTCTCAGATAAGGAACGTGACGTCAAACTTGTGGAAGGCAAGGAAAAGGGGTGGCGCCTGCCTAAGGATGAGAGTCAGCGTATCCAGCGCTACAAGGGACTTGGCGAAATGAATGCCGAGGAACTGTGGGAGACAACCATGGATCCCGAACACAGAACCCTCAAGCAGGTCACCATCGGTGAGGCCGCCGCAACAGATGAAACCTTCTCCATCCTGATGGGTGAAGATGTGGAATCCCGCCGCAGCTTCATCCAGCGCAATGCGCACGACGTCCGCTTCCTCGACATCTAAACACAAGGCTGAATTTTCGTGAACGACGATATTGACGATCTGAACCCAGAACACAACCGTCCAGCCGAAGGCGGTACATACCACCACGGCGCCATTATGGATGTGGACCTCCAGCGCGAGATGGAGAAGTCCTACCTCGACTACGCGATGTCCGTCATTGTGGGCCGTGCTCTTCCGGATGTACGTGACGGTATGAAGCCGGTACACCGCCGTGTTTTGTACGCGATGTACGACGGCGGATACCGGCCAGACAACTCTTTCTCCAAGGCAGCCAAAATCGTTGGCGATGTCATGGGCCACTACCATCCACACGGTGATGCAGCCATTTATGACACGCTAGTGCGCTTGGTACAGCCATGGGCTCTGCGTTATCCGCTGGTTGCTGGTCAGGGCAACTTCGGTACTCCTGGTGATCTGGGAGCTGCAGCTCCTCGGTATACCGAGGCAAAGATGGCACCTCTGGCAATGGAGATGGTGCGTGACATCAAAGAGGGTACGGTCGATTTCGAGCCCAACTACGATGGTTCCCTCCAAGAACCCATGGTTCTCACGGCACGGTTCCCCAACCTTTTGGTGAATGGTTCAGAGGGCATCGCAGTTGGTATGGCCACCCGCATCCCGCCCCACAACCTTCGCGAGGTCAACGAAGGCGTGCAGTGGTACTTGCAGCATCCAGAGGCCAGCAAGGAGGAACTGCTGGGAGAGTTGATGCGGCGCGTCAAGGGCCCAGATTTCCCAACAGGTGCCACCATTCTTGGAACTCGTGGCATTGAAGACATGTATCGCACCGGGCACGGTTCTATTACCCAGCGGGCAGTGGTGGAAGTGGATGAGATCCACAATCGTCAGTGCTTGGTTATCACTGATCTTCCATATCAGGTCAATCCAGATCGCCTCCTCGACAAGATGGTCGAAGGTATCAAGGATGGCCGTCTTCCAGGCATCGCTGATATCCGTGACGAAACCTCGGGGCGTGCAGGGCAACGCATCGTCGTCGTTCTGAAGAAGGATGCCGTTGCCAAGGTTGTGCTCAACAACCTCTACAAGCACACCCAACTCCAGAACAACTTCCCAGCCAACATGCTGGCACTGGTGGATGGCGTTCCACGCACACTTTCGCTAGATGGTTTTGTGCGCCATTGGGTAACACACCAGATTGATGTTATTCGCAGGCGCACCCAATATCGCCTCAACGAGGCACTCAAGCGACTCCACATCTTGGAGGGCTACCTCAAGGCGCTCGATGTGTTGGACGAAGTAATTGCGTTGATTCGCCGCTCCCCAACAGTGGATGAGGCCCGCAACGGCCTCATCGCGATGCTCGAAATCGATGCGGATCAGGCGAACGCAATTCTTGAGATGCAGCTGCGCCGCTTGGCCGCACTCGAACGTCAGAAGATCATCGACGAATACAACGACAAGATGATCCTCGTGACCGACTACCGCGACATCTTGGCCCGCGAAGATCGTCAGCGCACAATCATTTCTGAAGAACTCCAGCAGATCGTAGACAAGTACGGCGACGAACGCCGCACAACGATTCTTCCGTTCGATGGAGAGATGTCAGTTGAGGATCTCATCCCTGAAGAAGACGTGGTTGTAACCATCACGCGAGGCGGCTTTGTAAAGCGCACCAAGGTCAGTGAGTACCGGGCCCAGCATCGTGGAGGCAAGGGAATCAAGGGCGCACAGTTGCGAGGCGACGACGTCGTCGAACATTTTGGTGTTTCCTCAACCCACGATTGGCAACTGCTCTTCACAAACTTCGGACGGATATACCGAATCAAGGGTTATGAGCTCCCCGAAGGAGGGCGCGACGCCCGTGGGCAGCACGTTGCAAACGTACTTGCATTCCAACCAGATGAGAAGATCGCATCGGTCATCACGCTCAAGAATTACACCCAGGCCACGTACTTAGTACTCGCAACGGCCGACGGGTTGGTCAAGAAGACGCGTTTGGCGGAATACGATTCTTCCCGGGCAGCGGGACTCATCGCCATCAAGCTTCGGGAGCATGGCGATGGCACTATGGACCAGGTCGTGGCTGCGTGCTTGGTGGATGAGGGTGACGATATTCTGCTCGTCTCCCGCAAGGGGCAATCGCTGCGATTCACAGCCGACGACGAAACGTTGCGTCCGATGGGACGATCAGCTTCCGGTGTGCGTGGCATGAAGTTCCGCCAAGGGGATTCATTGCTCACGATGGACGTGGTCCACGAGGGTTCCGAGGTCTTCATTGTGACCGAGGGCGGATTCGCTAAGCGAACCCTAGAAAGCGAATACCGTGTTCAGGGGCGTTCGGGCCTTGGCATCAAGGTTGCGAAGCTGACTGAGGCTCGCGGTGACCTCGTAGGTGCGCTCATCACGCATTCGGGTGAAGAGGTTCTTGTGATCATGGAGTCAGGCAAGGTTATGCGTTCCTCCGTGGATGAGGTTTCGCTGACGGGCCGCACAACTCAGGGTGTGACCTTCACCCGTCCTGATGATGATGACCGGATCATTGGAATTGCGCGTAATGCTGAAGCCGAGCTCGAAGAAGAAATCGAAGAGCATGGCACAGATGAGGGCACTTCTGACCAGAGTGAAATGCCAACTGATGCGGCAGGACACACTGAGACATCAGGAAACGAAGAGAAAGAGGCGGTAGCCTCTGACGTAGTAGAAGCTGAAGAGTCCACCGAGGGCGACCTCGACTGAGTGCACGGAGAAGTTATGAGCGATAACGAGCGCAGACAAGCGGAGCAACCCGCTGTTACAGGTGCCGCGGCTCCGATGCGGCGATCTGCGGTGGAACGGATGGCTGAGGAGGGTATGGGGCAAACTGCTTCAACCACACAGTCCTTTGGTACTCAGGAGAGCTTCAATAGAGCGAGCGGTTCGCCAACACTAGAAGCTGAGGCCGGGCTGGGTGCTGATCCATTTGCTATGGGTGGCACGCAGGCACCAACAGGTGCCCGGCCAGAGGCAGCGCCTAAGGTGGCAAGGCCCGCTCCCAAGCGTGCAGTTGGCATTCGGCGGATCCATATGACTATCTCGAAGGTCGATCCGTTCTCTGCCCTCAAGCTCGGCTTTCTCGTTTCCGTCGCCGTTGGCGTCATGACTGTTGTGGCGATGGCGCTCATCTGGTTTGTTCTGGATAGCATGCATGTGTTCTCACAGATCAACACCTTGATGACCACCCTGGGATCCGAGCAGCTGCTTCAACTCATCCAGTACCTAGAGTTCGGGAGGTGGATGAGCTTCGCGGTGATCGTAGCGATCATGGACGTGGTCTTGCTGACCGCACTCTCTGCTGTTGGGGCTCTGATCTACAACCTCATTGCGGCACTCGTGGGAGGTATGAGAATTACTGTTACAGATGAGTGATTCATACATCTGAAGCAGGCTGCCCGCCGGAAAGTGATACATATCGCCATGGCCTGTTCTGTTTGGACATTGGTGAGCGCGTTGTTGTAATCTAATTCGGCACCCATAAGGGTGGCTTCGGGCCTATAGCTCAGTTGGTTAGAGCGCATCCCTGATAAGGATGAGGTCGATGGTTCGAGTCCATCTAGGCCCACGAGTGACACAGAGGAGGACAACATGAAGAAGTTCTTACTCGCCGTGATTGCGGTTGTTACAGGTTACGCGGTGATTCTTGAGGTTCAGAAGAACTCACAGGATCGGGCAATCTGGCACAAGGTCACTGATCCAATCGCGTAAGCGTTTGGATGGCCACTTCTAGTGGCTGATAATTGAACATGGGGACTTAGCTCAGCTGGTAGAGCATCGCCTTTGCAAGGCGGGGGTCAGGGGTTCGAGCCCCCTAGTCTCCACAAGAGAGAACACCCGGCACCACTTCGATGGTGCCGGGTGTTTCCGTGTGTCTGGCACCCAGACCTTTGAGTCTTCTGGGTGCCAGACGTAGTGCTTCGTCGGAATCCCTCGGTTACGCGGAGCCGAGCCTTTAGAAAACGTCCCAGTGTGGCAAAACGATGGGTTCTTCCGTGTTTGCCTGGCGTTGTGCCTCGGTGAGGCGTTCGGGTGCCACGATCACTTGGAAGACATATTCTTCGAACCAAGAATCATCCATGGTGAAGAACCCTTTGGTTCCCACCTCGTCGCCCCATGAATTCTCCACACGCCAACGCTTGGGCTGCCCGTCAACAAGGTCAACACCCACCAAAGCCATGGCGTGAGTGGCTGACGATTCGTGCAGGCGCAGGCGGTCAGCCTTAGCAATGCTCATCCCAACGCCGTAGAGCGCCTCGTAATTGTGCAACTGGGCATCCCAGATACCGCTTTGGCGATCGAACTGTTGGCTTACATCGCAGCTGAACCACACGGGCTCTCCGCTCCGAATTGTCTCGATTGCGGTGGACTTGAGGTCATCGATAGCTGCAGTCACGTGCGTGTACGGCGTGCCACCCTCCATGAACGGGGTGTGATCGATAACGTACCGGTGTCCAACTGGATGCTCCTCGCGGGGATCATGCGTAAGGGCAACGTAGTCATAGATGTTGGCAGGCACGTACTTGTGTGCGAACTCCAGCGGAGTCATCGTGCCTTCAGTGTGGAACGCCTTATCCTTGTCACGGTATTGCCATGAGAATTCGGTGGGTGGCGTGCCCAAGTGAATCGCGAGGATTCGCCAGATGTCGGCCATAGTAGCAAGGCGAATCTCATCTTGCTTTGCGGCGACGTCGTCGGGCACATCCGTGGAATCCACGTTCTTTGTGGAGCGAATTGAACCGATGGCGCGGCGCAGAACTGTGGAGAGCGCGCGGTTCATTTGGTCTGTGTTGCCAGCCGATTCGGTATCAGGCATGGCCCACTGAGGAACAATCCCGTACTTCTTGATGAGGTCGAGGAACTGAGTCCAGTAGCCACCGTCGCCGATTGGTTGAAGGACATCGCGTACGTCCTCGTCCTCTAGTGGCTGATCCGCTGTCTCAATCGCACGCACGAGGATGTGGTTGGCCTTCTCAAGCTTGTCGTGAAAAGCCACGAAGTTCTGCGAGAATGCGAAATCCTCAACGTTCAGTTCCTTGATCATGCGGGCGCGAAGCACGTTCAGCCCAGCGAACTCCCAGCAGCGCCCGGAGTGCTTCTGGTTAGTCACCGGCCACGCATCCAACCTTTCCGAGGTGGAATCATCGAGGCGGTTGATGACATCCCGGTCAAGGCTGACGGCATCGGCGCCCTGGGCGCTGACGGCATTCTGGACAATCTTGCCGACCACATCGGCGCGGAACTGTTCTGCGTGGTGGGCGCTGAAATCGGGTGAGATGGGCGAAATGGTTGTACTCATGTAGCTTTCTCCTGGAATTGGTGCACTCGCCACTATAGTCTGCGGTAATCCACCAAAACCGTGGGGTTCCTCGCGGGGAAGAACTAAGGTTGAGTGGTTGGAGAAGGCCATTTCGGCACACCCACAGTTCGGAGACTCGCAATGCGTTCACAATCCGCGGTTTTTGTTGATGCTGGCTATTTCATTGCGGCAGCAGCAACGCGGCGCACTGGTTCTTCGCTGCGCCGCCTAGTTTCGGTGAACTACGAGTCGTTTGTAGCCGATCTCACCCGGCTCGTCGAAGAGCGTACCGGGTTACCACTTCTTCGGGTGTATTGGTACGACGCCGGCAAGAACGGCCTTCCAGACTACGAACAGGAGAAGGTTGCACGCCTACCCAAGGTGAAGCTTCGGCTTGGGCGGATCGATGTGGAGGGTGGCCAGAAGGGGGTTGATCTCCGAATCGGCTTGGACATGGTAGGTCATTCGCGTAATCGTGCTGTGGACGTCATCTACCTTCTTTCAGGCGACGACGACCTTACTGAAGCAGTCGAGGAAGCGCAGGCGCAAGGCGTCCAGGTGATTATTCTCGCCGTGCCTACAGCCCAGGGTGGGCCGCACGGTGTGAGTCGAAACGTCAGCATGGCTGCTGACGGTATTGAGATTCTGCCCTCCGAGATCATCGACAGATCGGTGGCGCCAGTAGTGAGTGCGCCACCCACCTCTGCCAGCCGCGTGACGCCGCAGGTCATGCGCAAGCAAGTGACGCCTGCAGATGTCCGGCGCTCCGCAACTACGGCCAAACCAGCCGTGCCGTCCACAGTTGTCTACAGCAGTGGCGGCGAGCATGCCTCGTATGTGGCACCGGAGTATGAAGGCGTGACCGAGGAGTTGAGCCAAGCGATCACCGGCGTGGTGGGCCGAACCTTTGATGCTTGGTCGAGTTCGGCCACAGAGATACAGCGCAACGATCTGCTCCGTGGCCGCCCCACTATCCCAAGCGACCTTGACCGAGCCTTATTGGTGGATTTGGCAGATGTTATGAGCGACTACAACCTCAGTGATGAAGCTCGAGTGGAGTTGCGGATTCAATTCTGGAAGAAGGCCGAGGAGGCACTTGGTGCTTGAGAACCCGCAGGATGTAGAGCTCACCGAAGGGTTGGATCCGGGAAGGATGGCAGACCAAGTGGCCGTGCCGGCAGCCCTAGCAGTGTCTGAGCCAGACAAGATGGAACCCCACGTTATCTTTCTTGATGTGGATGGCACGGTTGTGGACTACTCCAATAACCTGCCAGATTCTGCGGTGGCGGCAATCCGGCGCGCCCGGGAGTTGGGTCATCTAGTTTTCCTCACCACGGGCCGCTCCAAGGCCGAAATGTACCAAGAACTGTGGGACATCGGGATTGACGGGATGATCGGCGGAAATGGCTCGTATGTCGAGCATGCTGGTGAAGTGGTTGCCCATCAGAGCCTGTCCTTGACCGAATGCACGGCCGTGGTGGATTGGCTTCTTGAGCGCGGGCTCGCGTTCTATCTGGAGGCGAACTCCGGGCTGTTTGCGAGTGACGGATTTGAGGTGGCCGCACTTCCGGCCATCCACGCCTACGCTGCGGGCAAGGGTAATCCGGACGCCAATACCTGGACTGCAGAGATGGTGTTCCCCGAGATGATCTATCACGCAGGCCTCTATCGCGACGACGTCAACAAGATCAGTTTTGTCTTGAGCCAGTACGAGGACTTCCTTGATGCCAAGGCCGCATTCCCGAACCTCAAGGCTGGAACGTGGGGTGGCCGTGATTCGCTGGCCCTCTTTGGCGACCTAGGGGTGCAGGGTATAGACAAGGCGCACGCCATTGATGTTCTCCTTGCACATGTGGGATTCGATAGGTCCCACACCATTGCCGTTGGTGACGGCGCCGTGGACATTCCGATGTTTACGTATTGCCAGATTGGAGTGGCGATGGGCAATAGCTCTGATGAAGTCAAGGCTGCTGCAGATTACGTCACCTCCGATGTGACAGAAGATGGGCTCTATCACGCCTTCGACCAGCTCGGACTTCTCACTGGATACTGATACCCCGTAGGGGTATACTCTGAGGGGTTCCGGGCGATGATGCGCCCACACCGTGCCCCGCACACGCAGGGCACTAACTGGTTGAGGAGTAACCATGGCAGTGCAGCAGTACAAGGTGACTGGTATGACGTGCGGACATTGCGAGATGTCAGTTCGTGAAGAAGTCGGCGAGATTCCTGGCATTGAGGCCATCGAAGTCAGTGCCAAGACAGGCGACCTCAAGGTAACCGCAGGCAGCGCAATTGACGATGCCAAGATCCTTGCCGCAGTTGAAGAAGCTGGGTACTCGGCGGTGCGGGCCTGATGAAGGCCTCCACTAAACTCGCCGCTTACGTGGCGGGTCTGGCGGTCGTGTTCGGGGCGGCCTTCGGTATTGCCGGGGCCGTCATCCCGAGCAGCGTTGTAGAGAACTGGCAAGACCAAAGCGTCAGCGAGCACAGTTCCACAACGCCGGAGCCGACTACGGACATGACCAGCACCAGTCACTGAGGATTCCTGAACGCCACGCTGGCCCGTGGCGTCAAGTGAGAGCGAGAAGGCAATGAGCACAACTGCGAGCACAAGCATCGAGCTAGACATTGGTGGGATGACGTGTGCTTCCTGCGCAAATCGAGTGGAGCGCAAGCTCAACAAACTCGACGGCGTTGAGGCCTCGGTTAACTACGCCACGGAGAAGGCCAAGGTCATTGTTCCAGATGGCTACGATCCACTTCTCCTCATTACCGAAGTTGAGAATGCAGGTTACTCTGCCACCCTTCCCAAGAAGCAGCAGGTGGAACCTCAAGCTGATGGTAGCGAAGCAGACCCCGAACTCGATGCGCTTCGCCAGCGGCTCATCATTTCCATTATCCTGACGGTTCCGGTTATCGCGATGGCGATGATTCCGGCACTTCAGTTCACCTATTGGCAGTGGGCCTCGCTAACCTTGGCCGCGCCGGTGGTGGTGTGGGGCGCCTTCCCGTTCCACAGGTCCGCATGGATCAATCTCAAGCATGGCGCGGCCACCATGGACACGCTCATTTCGATGGGTACGATCGCTGCGTTCGCTTGGTCGTTGTATGCACTGTTCTTTGGGACCGCCGGTATGGCAGGCATGACCCACGCTTTCGAGCTCACTGTGGCTCCCAGCGACGGCGCTTCGAACATCTACCTCGAAGCAGCCTCAGGTGTCACAACCTTCATTTTGGCTGGCCGCTACTTCGAGAAGAGGTCCAAGCGTCGAGCCGGTGCCGCACTGCGGGCACTGTTGGAGATGGGTGCCAAGGACGTCGCGGTGTTACGCGGTGCTACCGAGGTTCTCATTCCGATTGACGACCTTCGAGTGGGTGACCGATTTGTTGTGCGTCCTGGCGGAAAGATCGCGACCGACGGCGTCGTAGTCGAAGGAAGTTCTGCGGTTGACGAATCGATGCTCACTGGTGAATCTGTGCCAGTGGAAGTTGGGCCACAGGATCAAGTGACGGGCGCAACGGTCAACGCCGGAGGCCGGCTAGTGGTGCGTGCAACGCGGGTGGGTGCCGATACCCAGTTAGCTCAGATGGCCCAGTTGGTTGAGGATGCACAGACGGGCAAAGCCCCGGTCCAGAGGCTGGCGGATCGTATCTCCGGAGTCTTCGTTCCAATTGTTATCGCAATTGCGGTGGCAACGCTCGGTGCTTGGTTGGGTGCGGGTTTCCCCGTCACCGCAGCCTTCACTGCCGCCGTTTCCGTTCTGGTTATTGCGTGCCCGTGTGCGCTTGGCCTAGCCACGCCCACCGCCCTACTCGTGGGAACCGGGCGAGGAGCCCAGATGGGTGTGCTCATCAAGGGACCAGAAATTCTCGAATCCACGCGCAAGGTGGATACCGTGGTTTTGGACAAGACGGGCACCGTAACCGCTGGCAAGATGACGCTCATGGATGTCCTCACTGAGCCTGGTGTGGAACGATCTGACGTGCTGCGCCTTGCAGGCGCAGTTGAAGACGCTTCAGAGCATCCCATCGCTCAATCGATCGCCAAAGCAGCTGTTCAAGAAGTCGGAATGCTGGCCACACCTGAAGATTTTAGGAACGTTGAAGGCAAAGGCGTCCAAGGTGTTGTGGACGGGCACGCCGTAGTTGTGGGGCGTGAGACCCTGCTCGCTGAATGGGCTGAGGAACTCAGCCCGGAGCTAGCCACGGCCAAGGCTGAGGCTGAACGTGAAGGAAAGACGGTGGTCTGCGTCGGCTGGGACGGTCAGGCCCGTGGCATCCTTGTGGTTGCTGACGTCGTTAAGCCCACCAGCGCCGATGCCATCAAGCAGCTCAAGGCACTCGGTTTACGCCCGGTTCTGCTGACCGGAGACAACAAGGCTGTAGCTGCTGAGATCGCTCGCGAGGTTGGGATCGACGACGTCGTCGCCGAAGTACTTCCAAGCGACAAGGTTGATGTGGTGAAGCGCCTTCAAAGCAAGGGCAACGTGGTGGCCATGATTGGCGACGGCGTCAACGATGCCCCGGCACTCGCCCAAGCCGATTTGGGCCTGGCGATGGGAACCGGTACTGACGTTGCGATCGAAGCCTCCGATATCACGTTGGTACGTGGGGATCTGCGCAGCGCGGTGGACGCAATTCGGCTCTCACGCAGCACGCTCAAGACTATTAAGTCGAATTTGTTCTGGGCATTCGCCTACAACACGGCTGCGATTCCGATTGCGGCTCTGGGTATGCTCAACCCGATGCTCGCTGGAGCAGCCATGGGCTTCTCCAGCGTGTTCGTGGTGGGCAACAGCCTGCGGCTACGCGGGTTCTCGAGCGTGGTCCGCTCAAAGAACTGAAGCAACGTGTAGATGGTGGGACTCGAATGCTGTTCCGGTCCTACCATCTACAGTGTGATGAAGATATGTGGCTACGTGCTGCATGAGGGAGATGAGTGAAAATGA
Organism: Changpingibacter yushuensis; assembly: GCF_014041995.1. NCBI lineage: Bacteria > Bacillati > Actinomycetota > Actinomycetes > Actinomycetales > Actinomycetaceae > Changpingibacter > Changpingibacter yushuensis. The sequence goes on from NZ_CP059492.1 coordinate 18,025, forward strand.
CAATGAACATTCCGGAATCGATCTCTACGGCTGCGCCCACATTGACCATCCGATCGGCAGGAATGGATCAAGAATCTGCCGGTGAGGATCGCCAGAGTGCTGGTGTTGCGGGAGATTCCCACGATTCTGTGGCCGATTCGGCTCAACCACATGACCTTTCCAGCCAGACGGCAGGCGAAGAATGCGAATCGTGCGCCACCCACCACCATGGCTACATCAAAGAGAAGGATGCCTTTCTCAAGCGCATGCGTCGCATTGAGGGGCAAGCCCGCGGCATCACCAAGATGATTGAGGATGAAAAATACTGCATCGACATCCTCACGCAGATCAGCGCCATGACCAAGGCTCTCGAAGCGGTGGGTTTGGGGCTGCTGGATGACCACCTCAAGCACTGTGTGCTGGATGCCGCCAAGGCTGGTGGTGATGAAGCGGACGCCAAGATGAAGGAAGCGAGCGACGCCATCAAGCGGATGGTTCGCTGATCCACAGGGCTATTGGGAAGCAAATTGTACTCGTGTACGATGGGCCGCGCGCCCTGTTGTGGATGTAACTGACTGCAGCTGTGTAGCAGGAGCATTCGGGTGCCCCACGTTGTATTTCGAGGAGCGCTGAGGAATCGCATGCTGTGGAAAATAATCCGATCGTATAGCCGGCCTCATCTGGGGCGGATCTGGGCAGTGATTGTCCTCCAGTTGATCGCTACGATCGCTACCCTTTATCTGCCAAGCCTCAATGCTCGAATTATCGACGAAGGCATCGCCCAAGGTGACACGAACCTCATCTGGCGCATTGGTGGCGTGATGCTGGGGGTGGCATTCGTTCAAGTAATCACCGCTATAGCTGCAGTGTGGTTTGCTGCGAAGGCCGCGATGGGGTTGGGGCGTGACCTGCGCGCAGCGGTCTATCGCCGGGTAAATTCCTTCTCAGTCCAAGATATCGGAGCTTTCGGCGCCCCCACCCTCATCACGCGCGGCACAAACGACGTGCAACAGGTTCAGATGGTCCTGCTCATGGCGCTTACCTTCATGGTGATGGTTCCCATCATGTCAATCGGCGGAATAATCATGGCTGTGCGCGAGGATGCTGGCCTTTCGTGGCTGGTGTGGGTTTCTGTTCCCGTATTGCTTGTGATTGTTGGCCTTTTGGTTCGTCAACTGGTTCCCCTGTTCCAAATCATGCAGAGCAACATTGACGACATCAACGCCGTGATGCGGGAGCAGATCATGGGTGTGCGCGTGGTGCGCGCATTCGTACGTGAACCGTATGAGAGGGAGCGTTTCAACGATGCAAACGCTGTGCTCACAGAAACCTCAGTGAGAATCGGCCGCCTGTTCGTCATCATGGGACCAGCGATAACGATGATCTTGCATCTGGCCACCTCCGCAGTGTTGTGGTTTGGAGGTCACAGAGTGGACGCCAATGTTGTGGAGATCGGTGCTCTGACGGCCTTCATGCAGTACCTCCTCCAGATTCTGGTGGCGGTCATGATGGGGACCTTCATGTTCATGATGTTTCCGCGTGCCGTGGTGTGTGCCCGGCGGATCACTGAGGTTTTGGATGTGGAGCCCTCCATGGCCGAACCCCAAAACCCAGTACACATTGCTCATCCTCACGGCAAGCTGGAGTTCCGCGATGTCACCTTCGCATACCCTGGTGCGGAGCAGCCGGTACTTGACGGCATTTCCTTCACGGTTCCCGCAGGATCCACCACAGCGATTATCGGTTCCACAGGTTCAGGCAAGTCCAGTTTGCTCAATCTGATTCCACGGCTCTACGACGCGACGTCGGGGCACGTGCTTATCGACGGCGTACCCGTGACCAAGCTTTCGCGCCAGACCCTCACGAAGCTCGTGGGATTCGTTCCGCAGAAGCCATACCTGTTTTCGGGTACCGTGGCCGCAAACCTCAGGTTCGGTTCCCCAGACGCAGACGAACGCAGTATGTGGGAGGCACTTGAGACCGCCCAAGCTGCGGAGTTCGTGCGTGAACGCGGGGCAGGAAGTGCTACCGGTGAAGGCTTGCATTCAACCATTTCCCAAGGTGGTACCAACGTCTCGGGAGGGCAACGCCAGCGCCTGAGCATAGCCAGAGCACTCATTGGGCGCCCACCCATCTACCTATTCGATGATTCTTTCTCCGCGTTGGACTTGACCACCGATTCCAAACTACGCGCCGCATTGCCCCACTTCACGGGTGGAGCAACAGTGGTGATCGTTGCCCAGCGCATTTCCACGATTACCAATGCCGATCAGATCCTCGTTTTGGAGGAAGGCAAGATTGTCGCTCGCGGCACGCATACCGAACTCCTCACAAGTTCACCCACGTATCAAGAGATCGTTGCTTCACAACTCAGTGCGCAGGAGGCGGCATGAGGTCCCGAAAAGGCACGAACCACCGCCACAAGAAGGTGGAACTCGAGACGTCGTCCAACAACGCCACGTTGAGTGAAGAAGAAATCAGCGAGCTTCAAGAACATGCCGGCGGCGGATCGTGGGGCGAGAGCGGCCCGCCGCGCAAGGCAAAGGCCTTCTGGCCCTCGGCAATCCGGCTCCTTTCGCTGTTCAACACGGAACGCCTGCCGATGACGGGTGTGCTCGCCATGATCGTGGTGGCAGTTGTATTCAACGTCTGGGCTCCAAACGTCCTCGGCGATGCCATGAACGTCATTTTTGCTGGCGCAATGGCTTCCCGCATGCCCGATACGCTGACGCGCGATCAGGTTATAGAGCAGGCGCGCCAGTCGGGGCAGACTCGGATTGCTGACATGCTTTCAGCCATGGACTTCGTGCCTGGCCAAGGCGTGGACTTTGGCCATTTGGGTAGGCTCATCCTCATCGTGTTGGGGATGTATGTGATCGCCCAACTCCTGATGTGGTTGCAGGGCCGCCTGCTCAATGACGTGGTGATGCGCATCGTCTACAGGTTGCGCCGCGACATCGAGGAGAAGATCAACCGCCTTCCGCTCTCACATTTTGACAACGCCCAGCGTGGTGACATCCTCTCCCGCACCACGAATGACGTGGACAACGTTCAGGCCGCCCTCCAGCAGGCCTTCACTAGCCTCATCTACTGCGTGCTGACCATCATCGGTATTACAGCAATGATGTTCTACCTCTCATGGCAACTCGCTCTGATTGCTTTGGTCGCGCTGCCGCTTTCCGCAATAGTGGTGGCGGTGGTCGGCTCACGATCTCAGACTTTGTTTGCAGCGCAGTGGCGCGATACAGGGCGTTTGAATGGGCACATTGAGGAATCGTTTACGGGCCATGAGATCGTCACGGTGTTCGGGCGGCAAGCTGCCATGGCGGAACGGTTCGATGAGCGCAATGAAGCCCTCTACGATGCGTCATTCCGGGCGCAGTTCTTCTCCGGAATGATCATGCCCATCATGCAATGGGTGAGCTACCTCGGATACGTGGGAATCGCTGTGGTAGGTGCGTTGCGTGTGGCTTCCGGCCAGATGACGTTGGGTGCCGTCACGGCATTCATTCAGTATTCGCGGGAGTTCAACCAACCCTTGGGCGAGGTTGCTTCGATGGCGAACATGATGATCTCCGGCGTGGCTTCGGCCGAACGGATCTTCGAGCTCCTTGATTCCCCAGAGGAAGAACCTGATCCTGCTGATCCTGCCGAACTGGTTCAGCCTGTGCGCGGAACAATCGAGTTCGACGATGTCTCCTTCTCATATTCGCCTGATGAGCCTCTGATTGACGGGCTCTCTATGAGTGCCGAACCGGGCCACACGATCGCGATCGTCGGGCCCACAGGCGCAGGCAAGACAACCCTCGTCAACCTCATCATGCGCTTCTATGAGATAGACGGCGGAGCGATTCGCTTGGACGGCGTAGACATCCACCGCCTAGCTCGTGGCACCGTACGCGGCCAAGTGGGCATGGTTCTTCAAGATGCCGTGCTTTTCAAGGGCACGATTATGGAGAACATTCGGTACGGACGTCTGGACGCGACCGACGACGACGTCGTCGGCGCAGCAAAAGCCACGTACGTAGATCGGTTCGTACGTTCTTTGCCGCTCGGATACCAGACGGTTGTTGAAGAAAATGGTGAGAACATTTCGGCTGGTGAACGCCAGCTGATCACAATTGCGCGTGCCTTCGTGGCCGATCCCGCGCTTCTCATCCTTGATGAGGCTACTTCTTCGGTAGATACCAGAACTGAGTTGCTTGTGCAGAAGGCCATGGCGGCGCTGCGCCTCAATCGCACGTCATTCGTTATTGCGCATCGTCTCTCCACTATTCGCGATGCGCACACCATCCTCGTGATGGAGAAGGGCGCGATCGTGGAACAAGGGAATCACCGCGAACTCATCGAAGCTGAGGGTGCCTACTATCGGCTCTACATGTCACAGTTCTCCGGGGTGTCCGAGGAGTAGTACTAGGGAGTGAGTGCCACCCCCGGCCCACCGGCATGAACTGTGCCCAGCCCACCGGCGTGAACTGTGCCCGGCCCACCGAAGTGACCTCAGCCTGACGCGGTGATGACTGGCACCACCTGCGGAAAGGGTGGTGTGGAGATCTGGGATGTGGCCACTGTCACCTACCAGCATGTGGTCACTGATTGCAGGCCGCGTAATACGCGACTAATCTAGTCATTAATCCCACCAACATGGTAGGAAATGTGGAATTGTGAGAGGAGCTCAGCATGGAACACGTCACCGTTGATTCCTGCCGCATCGACTCCCGAATGTCCGGTTCCATGTGTTGCCAGTGCCGAATGTGCCTGGCCACCAACTGCTGAGCTAGCTGTCTAAAGCGCACCGCGTGCGCTGACACCTCACGGTTACGAACGCATCGATTTAGGCGCACCATCTTGAGCGCCAATCGTTAGCACCCCGCTGCCTGTTCCATGGCACAACCATGCTCGAACGGCGGTAATCCTCCCAAAGAACTTCCCCGGAGAAGAGGGAATCTGTGTCCATTTTGCAGGATACAAGTGCCATTTCTGACCAAGAAATTGGTGTGGCAGATACCGAAGGTGCGCTCCAGACGGATCGCCAGCCACAAGACTCACGAGTTGGCGGAATCCGCCGTTCTGAAGCGCTGGTCAAATTCCTGGCGGCGCGGCTGTTCCAAGCAGTCCTTGTGGTGTGGTCGGCCGTGACCCTCACATTCATTGCTGTACATGCGGCGCCAGGCAACATTGTGGACAACCTCTTGACCGACGCCGAACGTTCCAACGTGGAACTTCGAGCCCGAGTTATTCAAGAGTGGGGCCTGGACCGTCCGGTGTTCATCCAATACCTCGGATACTTGGGCAAACTCGTACGCGGTGACCTTGGAACCTCCTACGTGCAGCACAAGAGCGTGAATGCCATCTTTGCTGAGCAGTTCCCATACACAATCCAACTGACGATCACTGCCATGATCATCGCGACGGCAGTGGCGCTTCTGGGATCCCTCCTCATCTCCAACACCACACACCCACTCATTCGTGGCCTCTATGAAGGAACAGAACTCACGCTTCTTTCCACACCTCCGTTCTGGTTCGGAATCCTGTTGCTGGCAGTCTTTTCTTTCCAGCTCGGTTGGTTCCCTGTGGCAGGGGCGTCTGGCTTGGCGGCTTTGGTGTTGCCCGCGCTGGCTATCGGGATACCTGAAGGTGGCAATCTCTCCCAGATTTTGCGGCAAGGGATCGGCAGAGGATTGGATCAACCGTTCGTCACGACCGCGCGTAGCCGGGGGCTCTCCGGTGGTCAGATTAAGCGGCGCCACCTTCTACGCCATGCCAGCATTCCGGCAGTGACGGTGGGAACCATGATGATCGGCAATCTGTTGGGTGGTGCCGTGATTACCGAGCAAGTGTTTGGGCGCCCGGGCCTGGGGCAGATCGCAGTCAATGCCATTACCTCTAAGGACCTCCCGGTGATTCTTGCCGTGGCCTTCGTCAGTTCGCTCGTTTTCGTCATCGCTTCGACTGTTGTTGATCTGCTCTACTTCGCGATCGACCCGCGCATTCGCGGAGCACTTGGAAGGAAAGCCTCGTGAGCATCTTGCATAAGGAACGCACGGTCGACGTCGTCGTTGCCAAACCAACGTGGGCCGTTTCGCGTAACAAGACTGTGGTGGCAGCTGGAGCATACTTGCTGGTCATAGGGTTCTTCGTTGCCTTCCCGCACATAGTGACCAGCCACGATCCTCTTGAGACGGATCTCCTGGCAGTAAACCTCTCGCCGTCTGCTGAGCACTGGGCGGGTACCGATTACCTCGGGCGCGATCTGTTTGCCAGAATCGTCTACGGTGCCCGCTACTCCATTGGAATTGGCCTCGCGGTAACACTCATTGCACTGGTATTCGGAACCATCTTGGGTGTGCTGGCCGGCACCACGCGGTCTCGGGCGGTAGACACCGTGGCGATGCGCTGCATCGATGTTCTCTCATCGTTCCCCTCCGTACTTCTCGCGCTGGTCATTGTGGGTCTGACGGGTGCCGGAATTCCCAATCTCATTGTGGCGCTGGGAATCGGCGGAATTCCCTCGTTTGCTCGCATGATCCGCGCAGAAACAAAAGGCGTAGTGCTCTCCGAGTACGTCGAACAGGCCTCCACCTTTGGCCTGAGTCGCTGGCAAATCCTCATGCGGCACGTTCTGCCGAACTCTCTCGGAGTGATCCCGTACATGATCACCATCAGCTTGGGTGGGGCAATCATGGGCGTTTCAGGCTTGAGTTTCCTTGGAATTGGCCCGCAACCACCTACACCGGAATGGGGAACGATTCTCGCTGAATCGCGTAACTACTTGCGGATCGCCTGGTGGTCCGGAATCCTCCCGGGCATCGTCTTGGTGCTCACCGTCATTTCATTCACCGTTGTGGGACGCGCCTGGCAGTCCAAGTTCGAAGGGAGAGGGCAATGAGCATTATCCAAAGCCCAGCCAAGAGGAAGCCCATCGTGGACGCATCCGAGCTTGGTGGTGTGCGCGGCGAGGCCCATTACAGCCCCGCAGCCCAACTTGCACCGAGCCGAGCCGCGGACCAGACCATTCTGGACATCAAGGACCTGCGCATCGGGTTCGCCTCCGGTCCAGCGGGATCTGATCTTCGTGTTAAGGACGTGGTCAAGGGAATCTCCTTCTCACTACGTGCTGGCGAAACGCTCGGTATTGTCGGCGAATCCGGTTCAGGCAAATCCGTGACCGTGCGCAGTTTGCTCGGACTCACGGCTTCGAACCAACGCCAATCGACCGGTGGATTTTCACTATTTGGCGACGACGTCGCCGATTATTCCGAGAAGCAGTGGGCGAAGATTCGTGGAACTCGCATTGGATTTGTCTTGCAGGACGCTCTTTCCTCGCTAGATCCACTCAAGACGATTGGGCAAGAAGTGGCTGAGGCACTGCGCCCAACAGGCCGCCCTGGCAGCCTCGCGAAGTCTCCTGAGGTGCATGCATTGCTCCAGGCCGCCGGAATCCCAGATCCTCAGGTGCGGGCACGCCAGTATTCTCACGAGTTGTCTGGGGGGCTTCGCCAGCGCGCACTCATCGCCAGCGCAGTGGCCCAGAACCCTGATCTCATCATTGCTGATGAACCCACAACTGCTCTGGATGTGACGGTTCAAGCCCAGGTACTCGATCTTCTGCGTTCGAAGGTGGCCGAAGGCCATGGCCTCATCCTTGTTTCGCACGATCTGGCCGTGGTGGCTTCTGTCTGCGATCGCATTCTCGTGATGAAGGATGGCGTGATCGTGGAGGAAGGCCGCAGTGATCAGATTCTTTCCGATCCTCAAGAGGAGTACACGAAGCTTCTTTTGGCTGCAGTGCCATCGGCCGCATCGCGCGGATACCGGCTCGCAACTGTGGAACGCGTACCACTTGCCGCCAGATCGAACGAGTTGGGTCACGATCAGCCGGTCATTCTTGAGGCAACGGGCATCAGCAAGACGTTTGTTGGCCGCCACGGCGGTGTAGTGAAGGCGGTTGACGACACTTCCATCGCGCTCAAGAAGGGCCAAACCCTTGGGATCGTCGGGGAGTCCGGTTCTGGCAAGAGCACCCTTGCCCGCATAGTTGCCGGAATCATCGAACCTGATTCGGGCACGGTGAATCTCCAAGGCGAGCTATGGTCTCCCCTACCTGATCGCGTTCGCCGCAGCAGGCGCCACGAGATCCAGGTTGTTGCGCAGAATCCCCTCGCAACGTTCGAATCCCGCTACACCGTGGAACGCATCATCGCTGAGCCGATTCGCCAACTCACAAAGGCTTCGCGGGAAGATGCGGCAAAGAGGGTCGCCGAAGCGCTGGATCTAGTGCAGCTCGCCTCCCAAACCAAGGAACTCATGCCATGGAAACTCTCCGGCGGGCAGCGTCAGAGAGTCGCGATCGCCAGAGCGCTGGCCACCGATCCCAGCATCTTGGTTGCTGACGAAGCTGTTTCGGCGCTTGACGTATCCATCCAAGCTCAGATCCTTGATCTTCTTGCAGATATCCAAGCGGAAAAGGATGTGGCGATCCTCTTTATCTCCCACGATCTTGGGGTGATCCACCACATCTCGGATTCGGTCATCGTTATGCGGCACGGCCAGATTCTCGAGACAGGCTCTCCCGAACACGTTCTGGTTCACCCGCAACACGAATACACCCGCGAACTTATTCATTCACTGCCAGCACTTCCCGTGCCTACACACACAAAGGAAAACTCATGAGATCCATCCGGAAACGCTACGCTGCAGCTTTCGCTGCCGTGGCACTACTGCTCACTGGTTGCAGCGCACAGGCAGACACCTCATCGTCTGATTCCAGCGCTGAGTCTAGCTCTGAACCCATTTCGGGCCAGACGATTACATGGGCAATCGAAACTTCACCGACCACGCTCAATCCTCAGAAGAATAGCCAAGACGGCTTCGTGTTTATCGCGCGCAACTATGCCGATTCTTACCTGTACCTGGATGAAAACGGTGATTATCAGCCGTGGCTGGCTGAGGGCTATACGCTCAGCGACGACCAGCTGACCGTTACTCTCAATCTCCGTCAGGGAGTCACGTTCAGCGACGGCGAAGCCTTTAATGCAGATGCCGTTATCGCAAACTTTGATTACCTCACGTCGGATGAGAATTCCTCCACTCCACGATGGACGGGCATCCTCGAAAGCTATGAGAAGACAGATGACTACACGGTGGTATTCCACCTGAACGCCATTTCGCCACTCTTCCTCGAATCGCTCTCCGCAGTCACCACTGCGCCGGTTTCTCCGAAATCGCTTGAAAAGACTGACAGCCTGGAAACAGGCGGTCCAGATCTTGCTTTCGTGGGCGCATACACAGTGTCCAGCTACACCGAAGGCAGCGAGTTGGTTCTGGAAAAGAACGACAACTACGACTGGTCCGATTGGGGCCCAAGCGCGTTGGTCGAGGCGAACCCGGGTGCTCCCTATGCCCAGACTCAAGTCTTCCGCATACTTCCTGAGGCTTCGACCCGCACCGGCGCTCTCACCTCAAGCCAAGTTGACGTCGTTTACGGCGTTCCCTCGCAGGATATTTCTTTGTTTGACGACGACGACACGTACACCTACGGCCAAGTCCTCAACTCAGGCACGGTCTATTCGCTCTATTTCAACACGACCAAGGCTCCGTTCGAGGATATTCACGTTCGCCAGGCCCTCCAACAAGGTGTGGATTACGCCGCCGTCGTCGACTCTGTGTACTACGGGACCGGTACCCAAGCCACCCAATGGTTCTCTCCATCGAGCATCTTCTACGACGACGACTTCACGTCCAACGTGGCCTTCGATGCTGACGCAGCGAATGCACTACTCGACAAAGCTGGCTGGACTTCGCGGGATTCGGACGGCTACCGCACCAACGCTGCCGGTGATCGTCTGACGATCGCACTCAACGCAGATGCTCCCTACATTCGTGATTCGCGCGATGTCCTGTTCCAGGCAATTGCCGCGGAACTCCAAGAGAATCTGGGTGTTGAGCTCGACTTCCAGGCACTTGACCCCGGCACGGTCACAACCTTGTGGGAGGATAACAAGAACGACGCATTCGATAACTCGATGGGTTCCTCGGATATCTCGAGCTCCTTGGACCTCCTGCTGACCCCATGGAACCCACAGCGCATCTTCATCAACGAGGATGCCAAGGCTGCTGACCTCGTCAAGCAGGCGAAGGAAGCTCCCACCAAGGAAGAACGCAAGGCGCTCTACGACCAGGTGCAGGACTACGTGGTCAACGAACAGGCCTACATCCTCCCCTTGTACGTTCCGCGTGACAACTGGGCGGCCTCCGCCGCCATTCAGGGGATCAACGTCAGCGAGATCTCCGGCCACATCTTCTCAACAGTCGCAGTTTGGAGAGCTGAGTAATCATGACCGAAACCGTCGATCAGGCCCGAGTCATTGCGGCTACCCGCGTTATCACAGGAAAACCGGGTGAGGTTATCGAGGACGGCGCAGTTGCGATCCGAGGAACCAGTATCGCTTGGGTGGGCCAGCGTGGTGAGCTGCCAGAAGAGTTTCAGGCAGTGCCACTGGCTGAGTACCCGGGAGGCACGATTCTTCCGGGACTTGTGGAGACCCACGCGCACTTGGGTTCACGCCCAGGTTCGGGGCCCCGGGTACCGGATGTCGCCCGGCACGACCAAAGCTGGAATGCGCTCCATTCTGTCCATGTGTTGCGCCAACTCGGTTCTATCGGAATTACCTCTGCGCAGTCTCTGGGCTCCCGGTTCTATACCGACGTCGCCGTGCGGGAGGCAGTTGCTCAGGGCCTGATCGACGGTCCACGAATCGTGGCCGCAGGGCCAATGATCACCACTACAGCTGGCCATGACTGGAAAGATGGCGCGGAGGTTGATTCAATCGACGACATCCGGCACGCTGTGCGCGAGCATCACAAGGCGGGTGCCGACGTGATCAAAGCTGCCGTAACCGGTGGGTTCTTCACACCAGGTACTGCGCAGTGGAAGGCCCAGTTCTCAGTTGGTGAGATCAAGGTCTTGGTTGAGGAAGCTCATCGGCTTGGAAAACATGTGGCTGTGCATGCGCACGGTACCCAAGGTATTGAGCGAGCGGTTGAGGCCGGTGTGGACTACATTGCTCACGCCACCTTCATTTCCGACGACGGCACTACCCGGTTTGAGCCGGAGTTGGCCGATCGCATTGCCCGCGCAGGCATATACGTGGATGTGGCGGCGCCGCCGTCCTATCCACTGGTGCCGGGCGAGACCATCGCTCCTCGCGCCTACGAACTCTATTCGCACGGCGTGCGCATAGTGACGGGACATGATATCGGCGCGGTCATTCCGGCCCACGCCTACCTTTTCGGATTGCAGCAGTTGGAGGAGGCGGGTATTCCTCGGGACGAAATCCTCCTTGCAGCCACCTCCCGTGCGGCCGCTGCCATCGGACTGGCGGGTATCACTGGGGTAATCGCTCCGGAGTACGCTGCAGATCTGCTGGTAGTGACGGGGAATCCGCTCGAGGACCTCCACGCTCTCGATCATCGCGAACTGATTCTCATGCGCGGAAAGCAGTTTGTTCCTGAACCACTTCCGGAGTTCGTGGGCCGCGAGGGGATTGCGGATGGAAAACCAGGCAGCACAGAAGGCGAGCTCGCTCGCAGGGCTCGCCAGCTGCACTTCAAGGAGCTGCAGCAATGGTAGTTTTCGACCCCATCCAAGCACGCCATCACCTCCACCGCACGCCTGAGCTTTCCAACCGGGAGTATCAGACGTCCGCATATGTGGAACGTGCGTTGCGCAGTATGGGCGTGACCATTGTTGACGCGGGCTTAGAGACGGGCGTGATCGGCGAGATCACGGGCGGATCTGGACCTACCGTTGCACTGCGAGCAGATCTCGATGGCCTGCCAGTGACTGAAGATGCGAGCCATGCATTGCGTTCGCAGACTCAGGGGGTGATGCACGCTTGCGGGCACGATCTGCATATCGCTAGCCTGCTGGGCGCAGCAGCGCAGCTGAGCGAACGCGCCAGCGAGCTTCCCGGTTCTGTGAGGCTCGTGTTCCAGCCGGCAGAGGAGACAGGCCACGGATCCGACGTGATCCTTTCCTCTGGAGTTCTGGACGACGTCGCAGCCGTCATCGGCTTCCACAACAACCCCAACTACGCGCCAGGGAGTGTTGCTGTGGGTGAAGCGATGATGGCCGGATGCGTGCGGTTCGAGGTCAACCTGCGCGCCCAAGGCACCCATGGCGGATACCCAGAAAAAGGGACTGGCCCGATTGAAGCCCTGGCCACCATCGTTTCTGCATTGCAGACGATCGTGAGCCGGAACGTCTCTGCCTTCGATTCGGCCGTGCTGAGTGTAACGGAGGTTCACGGAGGGGACGTCTGGAACGTTATCCCTGCCTCGGCAGGTTTCTCCGGAACGGTTCGCACCTTCTCGCAGGCCACAGAAGACAGGGTGGAGAACCGCTTCCGAGCATTGGTGGAATCACTGGCAGCCGGATTTGGTCTTGGCGTCGATATCACATGGGAGCGCCTCGCGCGCCCGCTGATCAACAACCCGGAACTCCTCCACGTGTTGCTGCCTCAGGTAGCAACCGTTGCTCATGTGGCTGATCTACAGCCGTCCATGGCTGGTGAGGACTTCGCCGACTACCGGGCGAAAGCTCCCTTGTTCTTCGCCTTTGTTGGCTCCAATGGCCAACCTGGAGCAGCCGATTGGCACAGCCCGCAGTATGTGGGACTTGATGCCACCATTCCAACAGCAATCAGTTTCTATACACACAGCGCCGTAGCGGCGTTGCGCAATTTCGCATAAGAGAAAGAAGCATCGCTATGACTATCAGCAAGACTGCACAAGCGGGACTCCTGAATGTAGCCTCGAGCGAGGCGTGCCTAGTTCCCGAGCCTTCCGAGCGTCCTTTCGAGGAAACGAGCGTAGAACAGACTCCTGATGGTGCCTTCCGCCGCCAACGCAACGCATACACGAAGCGGTTTGGCTCTGAAGAGGGCCAGGCTCCGGTGATCCCGGGGCGCTACCGCGTTCTTGGCTCAATCGGTTGTGGCTGGAATCGCCGTCAGCGCATTGTGATTCGTTTGCTCGGACTTGGCGGCGTCTTCGTTCCTGAAGTGGTATATGGCCGAGATTCTGAAGGCTGGAAGCTCACGGTAGAGCCAGGTTCGATCGGTGAGAAGTTTGGATACGACCGCCTCAATGACTTCTACCGGGCAACCTCTGGAGACTTTTCCGGGCGTGGGACGTCACCAACCGTCGTCGACTTTGAGACCGGCAAGGTGGTAACCAACAACTACCATCTGCTATCTATCGATCTGGAAACGGCGTGGAAGCCATTCCATAAGGAAGGTGCTCCGGACCTGTACCCTGAGGAGCTGCGTGCGGAGATCGATCTCCTCAATCAGCAGTTGTTCGACGACGTCAACAATGGAACGTACAAGGTCATCTTCGCTACGAGTGAAGGCGCCGCGAAAGCTGCTTACACAGTGTTCGCAGCGCGCCTAGCTGATTACAATTTCCGTTTGGCCTCACGCCGTTACCTCTTTGGACCATCGATAACGGACTCCGACGTGCGTCTGTTCCAGACTCTCGAATCGTATGAAAACGGGTATCGCCCTGGCATCGCCGCAAAGCTTGGCGACGATGTGCTGCACATCTGGGACTTCCCGAACCTGTGGGCCTACGCGAGGGACCTGTTCCAGACTCCAGGGTTTATCGACGGCCCCGAACTCTACGAGCTTGGTTACGTTCCCGGAGAGGATGGCGAATACTCCCATGGATTCTCACGCCGAGAAGAAAACCCGTTCGGGCAGCCGGACTTCTCCGGGCGTGAAGCTCTGTACCAGAAGTGGCTCGAACCAGCAGGCCGCGAGAATCTAACTGGATCTCCGCTGTACTCCGGCCCTGGTGGCGGCGGCTCTTTTGAACTGTGGGATTTCGGCGAGTGATATGGGCCGTGGCGTGAACGCGAAGATACAGATCAAGGGGCAAGATTTTGAGCTCCGCGAGGCGGGTACTGATGAGTACACCGCCGTGGGAGAGATGTTAGTTGACGCGTTCACCCACGGCTGCTGGATTACTCCTGCCTATCGGAAGCGACTGACAAGCATTTCCGAGTGGGCGGCAACCTCTCACGTGTGGGTCGTTACCCGTGACGATGAGCTTCAGGCGGCCGTGCTCACCCCCAAGCCAGAATTGCACAAAGATGAGAGCTTCACCTTCAACGTGCTTGGAGTAGCGCAAAGCGGCAGAGGGTTTGGGCTCGGAAACGTACTGGTGGAGCACTGCATTGCACTGGCAGATGAGCACGGTTATCGGACCATCGAACTTCATTCGAGCCCGCACATGACCCACGCTCACAACCTGTATTACAAGCACGGCTTCCACCGGCGTATCGATTGGGAGACGATGGTCATCGATTCGGGCCAACGGCTTCTGACCTTCACTCGCAACGAATCATGGAGAGGATCAACCGCAATGGCACGTGCCAAGCTCGCGGAGCATCAACCAGCTGGCGCAGTTAACCCTGCGGTGGCCACAGAACCTGCTACGAAGGAGCCGCGCATCTTCCTGCCCTCCTCTCAACCCGGTTCGAGTTCACATGATCCAGCTCGCTTGAGGGCACAAGTTAGTGCAGGAACAGAGGTCACTCTGGACGCGAGTGCGCTCGATCCTCGTGCGTGGGCGAGTGTTGCAGCTGTGCGGCTGCGACATCTGCCCATCGAGGTGCGCCATGCGCCGGCAACAGAGAATCTTCCAGACGTGGCGCTCGCGGTGGATGGCACTGTTCTCAGCACGAACTGGCGGGAGATTTCGGCCGCTCTGTGGGGCGGTGAAGTTGAAAGCCATCTTGTCAACACGATTGATTCGGATCTCATCGAGGCTCTGTTCGGGGTAATCGATACGAGTGTGGATGCGGCCCGACGGGACGCACTGCGTCGCGTTTTCTACGCACGGTTGGGCCTGTTCGACCAGGAGCTGAGCGCACAGAAGTACCTAGGTGGCGAGGAGCTGAATGAGGCTGATTCCCACCTGTTTGGTGTGCTTCTCACCTTCGATATTGGATACCGTTCGGCATTTCCGTTCGCGGATGCTGCCGTCGTCGACTACCCAAACCTCTGGCGATTCGCGCGCGACGTCTTCAACAACTCGGCAATCGTGACGCAAGCTGAAGCTGTGGAAATCGGATTATTGCCTAAGCCCGACGGTGATTATGCGGATCCGTGGGGCCCGCCAGCTTTCACGGAGACCGTGGATGATCTTCGCACGGCGTGGTTGCAGGAATGAAGGGCGTGGTTCCACGTGTGATCACGCTTCTTCTGCGCGCCTAGCGCGTGGGAGAAGCGTGGCGGCTCGCTGAACTCAGGAGATCCTAGAACGGATCCGGGCGGCTCCGATTCCCGTGAATAGCAGTGTGATCGCAACTAGGAAGAAGATTGTGAACAGGGCCGGAACCTCCCACGATCCCACTGACAAGTCCAGCCCAAAACCGCTCCGCAGGGATTCCTCGGCACCGCTGTCACTGGCTGTAATCGAGGCAAGGGCCTCGCTGGCAAACTCGCGCCGCAGCAGCATACCGCCTTGTGCCCATGGCAACGCACTCACTACATTCGCAACGGTCTGGGGGAACGCCACGATCGGGATGTAGGCAGCGGCGATGAAGCCCGTCAGGGTACCAACGATGGTATTGAGGGCGGCTTGGGATGCAACCGTGGTCATGAACGAGACCAGGAATGCCGAGAGCGCAGTGAATGCCAGCGCGCAAAGAATGACGTATCCGAAGGAACGCAGTATGGGGCCGGTTCCCATAAGGTGCCCATCAATCGCCCATAGGTAGACCACGCTGAACACGAGCGTGAAGGTTGACATGATGATGGCCACCACTGCTGCTGAAAGAACGTATCCGGCAACAAGCGGCGCCTTTTTGATCGGCGAGACTAGAAAATCCTTGAACCTTCCGGTTTGGCTGTCCTCCACTAAGGCGCTGAGGGCCGCCAGCCCGGTAGTCACTGTTGTTATGAGTACTATTCCGGAGAACATCCACGCATTCATGAAGTGGGCGACGTCGGAGCGTGGAACGCCGGGCAGAGAGTCAGATATCGAGTTTACTTGGGAGTTGCCAAGGAACAGTGCGTACAGCAAGAACAGCACGATTGCGCCAAGTAGTGAGAAGAACACATTGAGTTTGTCGCGGAAGAAGACTTGAAGGTTTCGCCTCATGAGCGCCAAAGTGATTGTCATTCTGCCACCTCCAGCTGAGATCCTGTCAGCGCCAGGAAGACGTCATCCATACGTCCATGCCTGAACTCAAAGTCCAGCACGTCGTCGCCTAATTCGGCCAGAATTAAGCGGGCCTGGGCGGCGTCGTCGATAGAAAAACGAATGGTCTGGCCTTCAACGATCGCAGAATCTGCGGCAATGGGATTGATACGAGAAGCCTTCTGCTTCACTGGCTCCACAGAATGCGCCGTAATGGTCAGGTAGCTGTGGCTGTAGGCAGCGCGAAGTTCTGCCGGGCTGCCAGTTGCAACGATCTTGCCTGCTTCGATTATGCAAATGGTATCGGCTTCCTCTGTCTCCTCCATATAGTGGGTGGTGAGGAAGACGGTCAGACCCATGCCGGTGCGCAAGTCGTTGACCGCACGCCACACATCCTTTCGGCTCGCGGGGTCCAGCCCAGTAGTAGGTTCGTCAAGGAAAATGACACTGGGGTTGTGGATCAAGGCCCGGGCAATATCAGCGCGCCGGCGCTGACCCCCAGAAAGCGCACCGTAGGGTCGCCTGCGATAGTCTGCGAAGTTGAGCAGATCAGCTAGTTCTGTGATTCGCTTTTCGATGGCCGCGCCTTTGAGACCGTTTAGTTGGCCCCGAAATCTCAGATTCTCATCGATAGAAAGAAGCGGATCCAGCAAGGAGTCCTGAAACACCACTCCGATTTGCTTACGCACCTCTTGGCTTTGCCGAACTACATCAAAGCCAGCAACTTCGAGTGTTCCTGATTCGAAAGGAAGAACAGTGGTCAGGCAGCCAATTGTTGTGGACTTCCCAGCGCCATTTGTTCCTAGGTAGGCAAAGGTTGAGCCTTCGCGAACCTGAAAACTGACGTCGTTTACGGCCAGAACCTTGCCGTAGCTCTTGGTCAAATGAGATATGGAGACTGCTGCGGGCATCGGCTTCTTCCCGTCGGTCGCTGTGCAGAAACGCAAATCTGCGCTCGGGGCAACCATACTCGGCAAAGGCCGGCGGAGGGAGTGCATTACTTCCGGATATATGAGGCAGTGAACGCTTCGGCAGCATTACGCAGGGCCGTCAAGCGATCCCCACGTAATGCTGCACGCATCAGGCCTCACTGTTCTCCAGCTCTCCAGCGAAGTGCTGGCACGGACCGCATAGCCAGGTGTTCATGCCCAGCCTGCTGGAACGGTCGTATCAAACCAGCCCGGCCCTATGCTGATTGTTTGGCCGACCAAGAGGATTGTGAAAGGTTGAGTCTCGTTCCTTCTTGATTACTTGCTCAATCACCGACGACGATTAGCAGGCAGAAGCTCGTTGGCGCCATAGCTGTTGTCATCAGGGTTGATGGTCACGCCGGGTGCCACGATCGTATCGATGCGGTCCAAAACCTCATCAGAGAGGTTCACATCGAGTGCAGGAAGGTAGGACTCGAGTTGCTCCATCGTGCGAGGCCCCACGATCGCGGAAGTGACTCCGGGATGGCGAATAACAAATGCGATTGCCAGTTCGATCATGCTGATTCCGGCTTCGTTTGCAACCTCCTGCAAGGCCTCAACTACCTCGAGCTTGCGCTTGTTGCCGGGTAGAGACATGTCAAAACGCAGATGAGGGCGAGCTCCCGACGTTGGTGCCGCGTTACGACCCCACTTGCCGGAAAGCCAGCCTCCAGAAAGTGGGCTGTATGTCAGGATGCCCATGCCGTGGCGTTGCGCAGTAGGCAGCACGTCCTCCTCAATGCCACGAACCAACAGAGAATAGGGAGGCTGTTCCGTGACGAAACGCTCGAGGTTGCGCTCGCGAGCCGTCCACTGCGCCTCCACGATCTGGCTTCCAGAATACGAGGAGGATCCAATCATCCGGATCTTGCCTTGATGGACGAGGTCGCTGAGGGCGCCGGGCGTCTCGCTGACGTCGGTATCCGGACTTGGGCGATGGACCTGATAGAGATCGATGTAATCAGTGCCGAGGCGGCGAAGGGAGTCCTCTACCGCCTTCATAATCCAACGGCGCGATCCTCCGCGCGTATTCAGATCTTCACTCATAGGCATGAAGAACTTGGTTGCGAGCACCACGTCATCACGGCGTCCTTTGAGTGCCTTCCCAGTGATCTCTTCCGAAACGCCAGCCGAATAGACATCGGCAGTATCAACGAAGTTAATGCCGGCATCAAGCGCAGCGTGAATGATTCTGATGGAGTCGGACTCGTCCTGGTTGCCCCAGGGGCCGAACATCATTGTGCCGAGGCACAGCGGACTGACACGCACGCCAGTGCGTCCAAGTGGTCGATATTCCACAGGTATTCCTTCAAGTTGAAATGAATGATTGAGATGAATGAGCTGAGGTGATTGGCGTCTGCAATGTGCGCCAACGGGAGCGGAGAGGGGTGCGACGCGCACATCGCCGGCGCCGCCCATTCTGGTTGCCCCCATGATGCCAAGGTAACGCGGTGATCGAGCAGAAGGGAGTGACTGATGAGCCGGGTACTGGAAGTACCACCTCTAGGCGGCTTGCTGTGGTCTCAAGGTGAGGAGCCAATGCTTCCGCGGCACGCGGGCCGGGCAGCGCAGTACTCTAAAGTGAAGTTTGACACATCGTGTCCTAACGTGCGTTAACTGAGTGCAAAAGTCCGAAGTTTGCCCCAAGGGGGCAGGATGGCCGTTGTCTAGGTGACCGTTATGCACAGAAGGTGCATAACGTGTGGGCAGTGATGTGGCACAGGTCTGAATTCGTGCCAAATGGGCGAAGGATCCTTGATAATCGAATACATGACGGGGCTTCCAGCGTGGGGAGTCCCATTCCTAAATGAGGAGCAAAAGATGGCTGAGTATGCATGTGGAATCGACATTGGTGGATCGGGCGTCAAAGGAGGCGTCGTAAATCTCTCCACGGGTGAGTTGGTCTCCGATGTTGCTAGTGTTCGAACTCCTGTGCCTTCAACGCCCGCATCTGTAACGGCCGCCTGTGGCGAGGTGCTAGAGATCCTCGGCGTTTCTGCTGACACTCCCGTCGGAATCACTTTCCCGGCACCTATCAAGAAGGGCATCATCCCGTTCATCGCCAACCTTGATGAGTCATGGGTCGGTGTGAACATTGCGGAACTAATGTCGAAGCAGCTGGGGCGATCCGTGGTAGTTATTAACGACGCCGACGCCGCCGCACTTGGCGAGGTCTACTTCGGTGCGGCTCGCGGAGTTCCTGGCGAAGTCATCGTTACCACTCTAGGTACCGGAATCGGATCTGGTGTGATCGTAGATGGCAGACTCATCCCAAACGTTGAGCTCGGACATCTGGAAATCGACGGGTTCGACGCCGAAACGCGAGCATCTGCCCGTGTGAAAACAGCTGAGAATCTCAGTTGGGAGCAGTTCGCCCAGCGCCTGCAGAGGTACTACTCGTTTGTGGAAATGCTCTTCTCCCCTGATCTGTTCGTCGTGGGAGGTGGAGTCTCTGAGAATCACGAAAAGTTCATGCCGTTGCTCAACCTGCGTACCCCAATTATCCCTGCCAGCCTGCAGAACAAGGCAGGCATTGTTGGTGGCGCATGTGCCGCAACTGGGCGGATGTAGGAGCGGATTGGTCCACGTGGCACAGCGGAATCATCACGTGATTGGTCAGTAGGCCGATCGCCACCTCGGAGAGGAAAGTGCTCGTTTAGGAGATCACTCGGGCGGAGGTCGCTCGGCCAAAGGCTTCCTCCACCACCATAAGTGCGCAGCCGCGAATCCCGTCGTCTTCAGGCGAAGACGCCACTTCGAGTGATAGCTGTGATGCGGCAAGGGGAAGTGCTTGCTCTTTGATTGTGCGCTCCACCGACGTACTGAATAGTGAACATTTGGTTGGAATTGCGCCAGCCAAGACCACCTTGTCCGGATTGTAGAAGCTGACCAGCATAGACATGATGGTTCCAACAGCGATGGCTGCGGTGGCAACAAGTTCGATGCAGGAAGTGTCTCCCGCCAGAGTGCCTCGTATGATGTCGTCCGTGGAGATCGTGCCATGAGAATCGCGCGCTTCCGAAAGAAATGGACTCATGCCGTCGGAGGCAAGCCGCAAAGCAGATCTTTCTAGGGCCCAACCACCGGCTGCAGCTTCTAGACAACCAAATCGTCCACAGCGGCATACCGCTTTGTCATACCCAGGTATGCGGGTATGCCCGAGGTCGCCGGCTGCGCCACCTGTACCTCGATGAATGCGCCCAGCCGAAAGTATGCCAGCTCCCACGCCTGTGCTCATGAGGAAATAGATGGAGTTGTTTCCTCCATGTTTGGCACGATGCCCTAACGCCATAGCATTCACGTCGTTTTCGACGACGACGGAGAGGTCCAGCTTGTCTGAGAGATACTTTCCTACCTCGAATCCGTCCCAGCCATTCATGATTGGCGGATTGATGAGGCGTCCGGAGGCGTGGTCAATGGGCCCAGGAAGAGAGACTCCGAGTCCCCATACGGGGGCTCCGGCACCATCGCCAAGTGTTATGAGACGGTCAGCCACTTCCTGAAGTGTTGCCTCTGGGCCAACTTGAAGGTCCCATGCCTGAGAGAACTCAGAGAGAACCGTGCCTTTGAGGTCGGTCAAGGCAAGCCGCATCGAGTGCACGCCGATGCACGCGGTAAGAACGGTGCCAGCTTGTTCGTTGAACTTCCACGTGATTGGCGCGCGGCCACCCTTTGATGCACCTCGGCCGGACTGGGTGACCAATCCTTCAGACGTCGAGGTAGCTAGGTGGGTAGATACAGAGTTGCGTCCGAGTCCGCTGCGTTCGATCAGCTCTGCCCGGGTGCATGCTTCGCCAGTCCTGATGAGGTCCGCAATAAGTGCCACATCTTTGTCTGTGGGAGGTTGGCCGCGGTCAAAGGCTGTGCGCATGATGTTCCTCATGATCTGATTGCATCATGCGCTCGAAATAAGTGTCAGTACGCCACCGTGAAACGCGTGCATGAATGCTTGGGGTGCAAGATCTCGTCAACCACGGCCAGTGCGAGGTCCGCGCCGGAGATGAACGACTTTCCTTCGGCGTCGGTTAGGACGACGTCGCCACCCACACGGTACACGCCCGTGGCTTCGCCTGGGTTGTGGCTGCCAAACTCCGCTGCTGGGCTCACGTAGAACCAGTCAATACCAGAGGTGTTGGCGTTCAGATCGTCCAAGACGCCGGCCATTTCGATTGCTTCAGGCTTGACTGCCTCGGGGAATTCGGAACCTTCGTGGAGCATTGGCCCGCCTTCGGCTGTTCGAAGCGATCCTGCGCCGCCGACCACACCCAAACGAGCGCCTTCTACCATCGTGAGCTTTGCGATCTTCTTCTCAACGGAACGAAGGATGTTGTTCCCTGCCAGTTCGCCGCGCGGAGAAAGTGCGGAAACGACCACGTCGGCGCCTTCGATTGCGTGCTGGAGGGCGTCGTCGTGCTGCACACTGCCGAGCTGGTAATCCACGCCGGTGATGGGAGATTCTGGGGCCGTTCGGCTCAACGAGACCACAACCAGGCCACGCTTGGCCGCCTCCGCCACGATATTGGATCCGACGTATCCTGTTCCGCCTAGAACTGTAATGCGTGTCATGGGAGAATCCTTTTCTGGTTGAGACGACTTCTCTTGGGGTTAGCCCGTCCTAACAATCCTCTCAGATACATGTGGGAAGGAATAGGGCCCAAAGTAGGGGCCAGCGCAGCTTAAGTTGTGTTGTGTGCCGCAGCTTTCCTTACAAAACCACTGTATCCGAAGGGTGTTGATTGGATTTGTGAGGACAACGTTCGCCGCGCTCGTCCGATGTGTTCGACGACGTCGCCAAACACATCGCAACGTCCCTACGTCTTCACAATTTGCAGACTGTACCGCGTACTAGGGACTACTCTGGGATTAGCACCAACGTTGGCCCCGTCTTATGAATCCTGCTCCCGTCTCATGAACCTTGGACCCCATCTGGAGGAACGCCATGACGAACATCCCCGCTTACGTCGCACTGACTCCGACTGGCCCGTTGGTGCCCGGAAAAATCCGGCGCCGTGAAGTGGGGCCCAAGGATGTCCGGATCAAGATTCGCTGGGCTGGCATCTGCCACTCGGACATACATACGGTTAAAGGCGACTGGGGTCCACAGCACTACCCTCTAACGGTGGGCCACGAGATCGCCGGGTATGTGGCGGAAGTGGGTTCTGCAGTCAAGAAGTTCCGCGTTGATGAGAAGGTTGGCGTGGGTTGCCTTGTCAACTCGTGCAAGGAGTGCGCGAACTGCCGCGCGGGACTCGAACAATATTGCACCAATGGAGCAGTGGGTACATACGGTTCCCTTGACCGGGATGGCACGATCACTCAGGGTGGCTACTCCACGGAGATAGTGGTCAACGAGGATTTCGTGCTGCACGTGCCGGATTCGCTTCCATTCGAAAGGGTCGCTCCGCTCCTGTGTGCGGGCATTACTACATACTCCCCGCTCAAGCATTGGTCGGCTGGCCCTGGCGTCCGGGTGGCCGTTGTGGGGCTTGGTGGCCTTGGGCATATGGCTGTCCAGATCGCGAACGCGCTGGGAGCCGAGGTAACAGTGCTTTCGCAATCCTTGAGGAAGAAGGATGATGGCCTCAAGCTTGGGGCCAGTGCCTACTACGCAACGAGCGATCCCGCCACGTTCACTGACCTGAAGGAGTCCTTTGACCTGATCATTAACACGGTCAGTGCTCCGATCGATCTGGACGCCTTTCTCCGACTGTTGGCCGTGAACGGGACACTCGTGAGTGTTGGCGCGCCGGCCGAGCCCATGAGTCTTCGGGTGGGTTCCCTCGAAGCGATGCGGCGATCCTACGCGGGGTCAAGTATCGGCGGTATCGCGGAGACTCAGGAGATGCTGGACTTCTGCGCACAGGCAGGGATTGCGCCGATTGTGGAGATCATCGCGGCAGATCGCGTGAACGAGGCGTGGGAGCGGGTTCTGGCTTCCGATGTCCGTTTCCGGTTCGTTATCGATATCGATTCGTTGAAGAAGTAGCGCCCGGCTGGTCTTAGCCTTCTGAAGATAGTTCGACGACGACGCGGCCCACGGTCCGGTTTTCCACGATCGCTTCGAGTGCACCGCCGAGCTCGGTGAAGGCGATGGTCTGGGTGACTGCCTCGAGTACTGAGTGAGGGAGATCTGCGGCCACCTGTTCCCACATCTGAGCCCGAAATGCCGGATCAGGGAAGGATACGGTCACTCCAAGCAGATTGATCCCTCGCAAGATGAAGGGCAGCACGGTGGTGTTGAGGGCGTTGCCGCCTGCGTTGCCGAAGGCGGCAACGGATCCGCCGGGCAGGGTGGTACGCAACAGCCACGCAAGTACATCGCCGCCAACTGTGTCAATGGCACCTACCCACGAGGCATGCTCGAGAGGGCGGGTACGGGCGGACACATCTGGGCGTGCCAACACTTGAGTGGCGCCGAGCTGGCGCAACAGAGCCTCGCTAGAGGGCGTCCCGGTGATGGCGGTGACGTCATAGCCGCGCTTGGCTAGCATCGCCACTGCCAATGTTCCCGAGCCGCCACTTGCGCCTGTCACAGCTACTGGGCCCGAGGAGGGATGAAGGCCACCGTTCTTTTCGAGCTTATGGATGGCCATGGCGGCGGTTAGGCCCGCCGTGCCAATTGCCATGGATTCCCAGGTGGTCATACCCTCTGGGAGAGGGGCAACCCACGAGCTTGGAACCCTCACAAACTCGGCAAACCCACCCGGATGCTTCTCGGAAAGGCTTGCGCCAACAACTGTCACCTTCTGGCCTGCATGCAAGCCGCTCTCTCCGGGGTCGGCCACGATTCCGGAGGCATTACATCCGCCAATAAGTGGCAGTGTCTGAGCAATCTTTGCGCGGCCAGTGGCCGCCAGCCCATCCTTGTAGTTCACGGACGAATGAGTGACGCGGATGAGCACATTGCCTTCCCCGAGATCGTCGGGCCCAACGGTGGCCATAGCGCCGCGTACGCCCTCCGCTGTCTCGCGGAGGACGTACGCGGCGATGTTGTTTGGTGTACTCACGTGGAGGATTCCTTTGTGCAAGCCCTTAGGTAGGACCTGGCTACTTTTCCGTGCTGTCCTTGATGGCGTGCTTGGCTGATTCGGCTGCTTGCGATGCGGCTTCCTTTGCTTGGGTGGCAGCATCAGACGCGGCCTCCTTCACCTCAGCAGCTTTCTCCGCCGCTCCTTCCTTGAGGTCGTCAGCCTTCTCAGCGGCATCTTCCGTGGCATCAGCTACATCTTCCTTGACCGAAGCACCCGTTTCTTTGGCTTCGTCCCAGTAAGCTTCAGCCCACGGATCCTCTGTTGGCTGCATCCGCACCCACAGGTAGTATCCGGCTAGTCCGAGCCCAGCGATCAGACTGACTGTTGCGAAGACCTTGTGGCCGCGCTTCTTAGGCTTGGGATCTGCAAGTGCCTTAGTAGCAGACTCCTGAACGAGCTGGGCACGAGTCTTCAGATCGCCTTCGCTCTCCTTGGCGGCTGCGGCAGCGGCCAAGGCAACGCGCTTTGCCTTGGGAACGTAATCAGAAACAACCTTGTCTTTGGTGTCTGAAGCCCGTGCGACGGCGTCGTCCACAACCGGACGGACCTTTTCAGCGGTTTCGGTCGCAATAGGGGTTGCCCATTCGATGCCTTGATGGGCAAGTTCCTGAGCTTGCTCGGCAAGGTGGCCTGCCTTGACCTTTGCTTCGCCTACTACAGGACGGAGCTTTTCTGCCGTTTCAGAGGCCTTCGCGACGGCGTCGTCGACCATCGGACGGACCTTTTCAGCGGTTTCGGTTGCAATGGGGGTTGCCCATTCGATGCCTTGATGGGCAAGCTCTTGGGCCTGATCGGCGAGGTGGGAAACGAACGCAGTTGCCTGCTTGGATGCTGCACCTGCCTGTGCGGCGAGGTCTGCGGAAACGCTCTTGGCTTCAGACTTCACGTCAGCCTTCTTCTTATGGCAGAACATAGGGCGACCTCCTTGGTCAGTTCCCGTCTTGTTTATCCGGGCGGTCGCTCGAATTGACGGGAAGTTCTGTGTCACCTTCTATTGTGGCCGAGCAGGATGGCAGATGTCAGCCAGACATGCAAAGTTCGCCAGCCGCCAAACTGGAGATACCCGCCATTTCACATGGGAAATCAGCACAAACTCATGTTCCATATGACGCGATGGAGTGCTCGCTATGCAAAGATGGACTGCATGGAAGCTACTCTTCATACGAACCATGGCGATATCACCGTGGAACTGTTCCCTAATCACGCACCCAAGACGGTGGCCAACTTTGTTGAGCTAGCCGCTGGCGAACGCGAGTGGACTAACCCTCAAACGGGTGAGAAGTCCACCAATGCGTTGTACGACGGCACGATCTTCCATCGCGTGATCTCGAACTTCATGATCCAGGGCGGAGATCCCCTTGGCACCGGTACCGGTGGTCCCGGATATGAGTTCGACGACGAAATCCATCCCGAACTTAACTTCAACGAGCCCTACATCCTCGCGATGGCAAATGCTGGGAAGCGTTTCGGTCACGGCACCAACGGCTCGCAGTTCTTCATCACTGTTGCCCCGACTCCGTGGCTCATGGGTGCACACACCATCTTCGGAAAGGTGGTGGACGATGGATCAAAGGCCGTCGTCGACGAAATTGGCTTGGTGCCAACAGGCCGTGCAGATCGTCCTGTCGAAGACGTTGTGATCGAATCGGTGACAATCACCAAGTGAGGATCAACCCATGAGCGCGAATAGCGCGAATGACAATCCTGAAGGGCAGGACCCCAGCTCGAATCCCGGTTCATACGAGATGCCAGCTGGGGCCATGCCTGCAGGTTTTCCGCAAGGAGGCGGCGGATCTTTCTGGAGGCGTCTAGCTGAACGCCTCGGGTTTACTCCGGGCCGGAATGTGCCCGTGGTGACCTCAACAATTATCATTCTGTGCGTATTGGTTGCTCTCTCCGAGATGTTCAGCCAAAGAGTGGGTGCTTCGCTCGTTTTCGCACCGGTCATTGGCGATCACGAACCGTGGAGGTTCCTCGGATCAGCTTTCCTGCATGCCGGATTCTGGCATCTGCTGTTCAATATGTACGCGCTCTGGCTAGTTGGTTCCATTCTTGAGCCAGCCATAGGGCGGGTGCGGTTCCTTGCCATCTACTTACTTTCGGCCGTGGCGGGAAATGTGTTTGTTTTGCTTACCGCAGACCCAAGCGGCCAGAGCTGGATCACCGCTACAGTCGGTGCATCTGGCGCTGTTTTTGGCGTATTCGGTGCGGTCTTCGTGCTCATGAAGCACTTTGATTCCAATGCCACCAGCATCTTGGTTGTAATTGTTGCCAACCTTGCATTGGGCTTCATTCCGGGCATGAACATCTCGTGGCAGTCGCATGTGGGTGGCTTGATTGCGGGCAGCGTTGTCATGGCGCTCATGATGATGCGCCGCGGCCAGATTAGCGTGAGGTGGAGAAGCATCCGCGATGTGGCGATCGTGATTGGCACCACGGCAGTCCTTGTCGGACTCATCTGGTGGGCGTATCAGTGATGCGGAGGGCCAGGCACTCAGTGCCTGGCCCTTTCCATACTGTCACCCCGTGACCGAAACTTGCTATCTTCGATCTTTTCCACAGATCCACAACTAAGTTAGCCACAGGCGCCGTCCGTGGGCTTCCTAGTTGAACATTGGCGATTTTAAGCCAAAAGATCTCCACTCATCACCGAATTACATGGCTGTAATTATCCACAGATCTACCCACAGATGTGGATAGACGGAGCGTGAGTGTTGCATACGTCTTCACCTGGGCGTTGAAGCTTCTGGGTGTAGGTGAACGGGCGCAGATAGTGAACGGGCGTAGATAACGAAAACGTGGGCCCAGCCGATTGGCTGGACCCACGTCTTGGTGCGAAGCTGATTGGGAAAGGGAACTACTTCCAACCCATTGTCATCAGGAATCCAAGCAGCATAATGCCGATTCCCAAGAAAAGGTTGTAATTGCCCCAACCCGGGATAGGTAGATCGCCACTGAAGACGTACGCCAGTACAACGATGACAAGACCAATAATCATGAGTGCCACCATGAGGGGTGCCCACCAGCGTGGAGAGTTCTTGCTCCCCGCGGGTTTGACCTTCTTCGGCTTTGCCTTCTTGGCTGCCTCCTGCGCAGCGATGCCGCGTTGCGTTCCCTTAGCCGGAGTCGCATTCTTGGAGGGCTGCGCCTTTGCAGGCTGTGATTTCTCTTCGGGCTCCGCCATATTGTTCCTTCCTGAGGTGACCAGACCTAGACTATCGGCAAGTTGATCCAGAAGCGATTCTATTGCCTTTGGCTGAATGGATTGGCGGTGTACCTCGTAGGGTGGACGGGTGGGTATGCTGTGGATCCCTGATGAACTCATTGCGCAGGCCAGTTATCCTTGATTTAACACGAAATGGGGGTTGTCCATGGGTGGTCGCCACTCTGCTGGTTCCGGCAACGCATCTGAGAATGCTGCCAACCGGCCCGCAGGCGAAGATCTGCGCACCTCGATCAACTCGCATCATCGCGTCGATCCGAACGTCCGGGGCACTGACGCGCGCACGCTGGGTGAACCCGATGATTCCGGCATTGGCACGCGCACGCTGGATTCTGCCGCGCAGACGCTGGGTGAACCCGATAATCCCGGCATTGGCACGCTGCCTTCGGGCGCTTCGGGCGCTTCGGAACCGCCGGCTAAGTCTGACCCAGTGAAGAAGCGTCGCCGCTCGTGGTTCCGCACTTTCCTCTCCTTCGTAGGGGAGCTCCTCATCACAGCGGGCCTTGTGCTGCTGCTGTTTATCGTATGGCAGCTGTGGTGGACGGATGTGGAGGTTCACCGGGATCAAGCCGTTCAACAGCAGGAGATCGTGCAAGATTGGTCCCCAGAGCCGTCAACTACTGGCACGCCCCGCACGGATGACCCTCCCGTCGCCGCACCTGTTGCAGATGGTGAGCCAATCGGAATCATCCATATTCCACGCTTTGGCTCCGACTACGCCTACACCATCAAACAGGGAACTGAAATGTCAGTTCTCAACCAAGGCGCGTTTGGGCATTACGCGAACACGCAGGGCGTGGGTGAAGTGGGTAACTTTGCTCTCGCTGCCCACAGGCAAACCTACGGTGCACCGCTGCGTGATGTACCCGAATTGCAGGAAGGCGACCCGATCATCATTGAAACCGGGGATGCCTATTACGTGTACCGCGTGACTGAGCACTACATCGTTGATCCCTCGGAAGGAGATGTGGTGCTCCCGGTACCCCGCCAACCGGGCGTGGAGGCAACGGAACGAATTCTCACGCTCACTACGTGCCATCCGCCTTTCGTATCGAATCAACGTTGGATCGTGCACGCCACCCTTGATTATTGGGTGCCTCGCTCCGACGGGCTACCGCCGGACATGGTGACGGACTAGAAGGAGCATAAGTTGTACGGATTCATCTGGCGGCACCTGCCGGGGCCGGTCTGGTTCAAGTCAGTAGAGGCGTTGGCCCTTATTTTGGTGGTCGTAGCTGCGCTTTTCAATTATGTCTATCCTTGGGTCGTAGACACATTCCCGATGTTTGATAGCACGGTGGGGCAATGACCCGGATTCTCGTCATCGATAACTATGACAGCTTCGTTTTCACAATCGTTGACTACCTGCGCCTTCTTGGTGCTGAAACAACTGTGGTCCGCAACGATGTGGTCGCCATCGATTCGATTCACGAATACGATGGCGTCCTCGTGTCACCTGGTCCGGGCAGTCCGTCGGAGGCGGGAGCTTCCATAGCTGCCATCAGGGAATGTGCTCGACTGGCCATACCGATGCTGGGCGTTTGTCTGGGGCATCAGGCGTTAGCTGAGTCCTATGGAGCCACTGTGAGTAGAGCGCCGGAGCTCCTCCACGGAAAGACGTCATCCATCCAACACTCCGGCACGCATATCTTCGACGGGCTCGCCTCGCCGCTTCGTGTAACTCGCTACCACTCGTTGGCAGCGGAACCTGAGACGGTTCCCGCCGAACTGCGCGTGACCGCCACTACGGATTCCGGCATCATTATGGCGCTGGAGCATCGCGAACTGCCTTTGTGGGGCGTCCAGTTCCACCCTGAATCAGTGTTGACTGAAGGTGGGCATCGCATGTTGGCAAACTGGCTTGCACTGTGTGGCTCACATGAGGCGCTGAGCCTTGCGGAAGGCAAGGCTCCCTTAGTACGGGGCAACGCAAACGCCAATCTGAACTGATCCATTGCTCGTGGATGCGCCTAAAGCAAGGAGGGGAGCACTTCACAAGTGCTCCCCTCCTTACGCTTCAGTTTTCGCCTCAGCCTTGAGGATCCTCATCTGAACTCTGAGAAGTGGTCGGCGATGAGGTTGTTGATGCGGGTGACGTTGGGCTCTCCGACGGCGTGCTCGCGGCTTGCGCCACTACCAAGCCCACCCTTGAACCAGCGGCCACAACCGTGTTCTCGCCGATGGTCTGGGCGATCACAGTGCCTGCTGATACGGTACTGGAATCCTCGTATTGGATCGTATCGTCCACCACTAGGCCCGCTTCGGTGAGGGCGGTACGGGCTGCATCGAGGCTCATGTTCGTCACCCTAGGAACCACAACGTTGCCGGATGCGATCGTGATGTTAACGGAGGTCCCGGGCGCTACCGAGGTGCCTTCGGCTGGATCCTGCGAAACAATGCGATCCTTGGACTCGGAGGGGTCGTTGACAGTCTCGGACCTACCCACCACCAGTCCCGATGCCGCGAGGAGCTTAGTTGCCTGTTCCACTGTCACACCAGTGATGCTCGGAACTTCCACGCTATCAGGCCCGGATGAGAAATAGACGATGACTGTGTAGCCTTCGGCGACCTGCGTACCGGCTTCAGGGTTTGACGCCACGAAGAGGCCCTTGTCCACTGAGGTACTGGCCTGAGTGCCGCCGTTAGAGAATACTAAGCCCTCACTTTCGAGGCTTTGGCGAGCCTGCGACTCGTTGAGTCCGGTGAGGTCTGGTACCGAAACGTTGGCCTGAGTGGTAGCTGTAGGAGTTGGTTCAACGTTGTTCTGATCGGAGTTGACCGCCCAAATGATTCCTGCGGCCGCAAGGAGAAGGATGACCACACCGACGATGATCATGATCCTGTTGCGCTTCTTCGTCTTCTTTTCGTCATCCGCCGAAATGCCGGTGGCAGTGGTAGCTGGGCCGACGTTGGTAGCAACGCCTGGAACGGCTGTTGCCACCATTGTTGGCGGGAAGGCGGGAGCCACTGGCTTGATGTTCCACGAGGTTACCGACGGCGCAGCGACGCCTTCACCACGAGCGGCGGACAAGAGATCATTTCGGAAGTCAGCTGCTGACTGATAGCGTTCGTCGCGCTGTTTGGCCAAAGACTTCATGACCACGCGGTCGATAGCATCGGGGACGTCCGGCGCCACCAGAGAGGCCGGCCTCGGTGCTTCTGAGACATGTTGATAGGCCACTGCCACAGCGGAGTCTCCTGTGAACGGAGGCTTTCCAGTGAGCAGTTCATAGAGCAGACACCCGGTGGAGTACAGGTCAGAACGGGTATCCACCACTTCACCGCGGGCCTGTTCAGGAGAAAGGTACTGAGCGGTGCCCACCACAGAGTTGGTCTGGGTCATGGTCGCTGCGGAATCGGCAATGGCGCGCGCGATCCCGAAGTCCATCACCTTGACCTTGCCTTCGGGCGTCAACATGACGTTTCCGGGCTTGATGTCGCGGTGAATGATGCCTTCGTGATGTGAGTACTCGAGCGCGTTCAGAACACCTACGGTGATCTGAACAGCTTCCCCGATCGGCACCGGATCGCCACCGGACAACAGTGCGGATACAGTGCGGCCCTTGACGTACTCCATGATGATGTAGGGCAGCGATACGGGGCGTCCGGCCGCAGAGGTCAGTTGCTCTTCACCTGTGTCATATACGGACACAATCGATGGGTGGTTGAGCGCCGCAGCGGACTGGGCTTCCCGCCGGAAGCGGGCCAAGAACATCGGGTCCTGAGCGAGGTCCGTCCGAAGAATCTTGATGGCCACGGTGCGTGAGAGCCGGGTGTCATAGCCCAAATGGACTTGGGCCATTCCGCCACGTCCGATCAGCTCACCAACCTCGTAGCGTCCACCGAGAACGCGGGGAATATCAGTCACGTTCGGTCACCTTTCCACTTCCATCATTTGTCAGCTGCATGGGTATCACTCATTCAGCAATGCTTCGATTACGGCCTTGGCAACTGGCGCTGCTGCGGTGCCACCATCACCCTCAGTTGAGTTCTCGAGGAGCACTACTATAGCGATTTGCGGATCGTCTGCTGGGGCAAAGGCTGCGAACCACGCATGTGCTAGCGTATCCGCATTGATCTCGGCTGTACCTGTTTTGCCGGCCACTTGGACTCCATCGATCGCTGCTCGGTACCCGGTTCCGTCCGTGACGTCAGCAATCATCATCTGAGTCATGTAATCGGCGGTCTGTTCACTCATGGGAGTTGAATAGACTTCGGGGTCCGTAGTTGAAATCGTCTCTAAGTCCGAAGTCAGCGTGCGATTAACTAAGTAGGGTTTCATGAGCACGCCGTCGTTTGCGATGGCTGCTGTGATCATGGCCATCTGCATGGGCGTCACGCGAATGTCTTGCTGGCCAAAGGAATCCATGGCCAGCGCGGCTTCGGACTCAGGCTCAGGAAAACGTGATGCTGTGACCGTCAGAGGCGTGGAGATCGTATCGCCAAACCCAAACTTCTCAGCTTGCGCAATCATGGCGTCGGCACCCACCCCGGTGCCGCCAATCGCGAATGCGGTGTTACACGACTGTATGAATGCTTGAAGCAACGTAGCTTGCCCTGATCCATCACCGCATTCGGCCCGGCCCGGATTGTAGATCGAATGGTCGGACTGAGGGAGCTGCCAGCTTGTTGGAGCGTCGATCAGCGTCTGCGGTGTGAGGTCTGAATTGTTCTCAAGCATCGCCACTGCAGTGAGCATCTTGAAGGTTGAGCCTGGGGCATACTGGTCACCCCCGATGGTGCGATCCACGAGCGGGGTCGTCTCATCATCATTCAGCGTATTCCACGCAGATTGTGCTGCGGAGACATCCCGCACCGCCAGCGAATTGGCGTCAAATGTGGGGAGTGAGACCTGCGCAAGAATAGCGCCCGTTTTGGGATTCAGCGCGACGACGGCGCCCTTCCGCCCGGCCATCGCTTTCACAGCAGCTTCTTGGAGAGTTGCGTCAATCGTCAGTTCCACACCGCCACCTGCTGGCGTTGTTCCTGTGAAGAGTTCTTGGACTCGTTGGGAGGCAAGTGAGGAATCGGATCCACCGAGCACGGAGTTCATGGAACGTTCGATGCCCGTCATCGAGTTGAATGCCGTAGAGAAGTATCCGGTTAGGTTCGAATAGATCCCGCTGGAGTCATAGACGCGCTGGAACTTGTATGCGTCGTCGGACTCAACGGAATAGGCTACCGAGTTTCCCGAAACGATGATCGGACCGCGATTGGTGCCAAACTCGCGGTAGAGCGTGCGTACGTTCCGGGAATCAGCGTTGAGGCTGGATGCTTGGAAGAACTGGATCGACGTCGCCGCGGCCATCAGACAAAGGAAGATGATCGTCGCGAGAGTCGCAAGTTGACGAATTGGACGATTCATTGAAACTTCACCACTTGGGTTTCTTGGGCGTCTTCTTGACGCGGTTCAACCGTGGGGTGCGCGATGTCTTTAGCGAGGAGCGAGTCCAGTACTTCGGGGGGTGGAAGAGGTTCGGTGGAGGCGGGCCTGCGGGCAGCATCGGACATGCGCATAAGCAGGCCAATAATGATCCAGTTCGTGAGCAGCGCTGAACCGCCATGTGCCAGGAACGGCATGGCAAGGCCAGTCAATGGAATCAGGCGCGTGACGCCACCAACCACTAAGAGGCATTGGAGCGCCATGGTAAACGAGAGGCCGGTGGCAAACAGCTTCCCAAAGCCATCGCGCAGAAGGGTCGCCGTGCGCAGGCCTCGCATGATGATAATGAGGTAGATGGAGAGCAATGCGAGAAGGCCGGTCAAGCCGAGTTCCTCACCGAATGATGCGATGATGAAGTCGGAGTTAGCGGCGAACGCCAAATCGGGGTAGCCCTTGCCTAACCCGGTTCCAAACAGCCCACCTGATGCCATGCCGAACATTCCCTGAACCAGCTGATATGAGCCGTATTTGGCGCTGTACACATCTTGGTCAAGGGCATGGAGCCACACGACGAAGCGAGCTTGAATGTGTGGAACCATGTGGACGATTGCGAAGATTCCAACCACTGTGAGCGCCGAGCCGATGATCAGCCACGAGACGCGTTCGGTTGCAACGTACAGCATCGCCACGAACAGCCCGAAGAAGAGAAGTGCTGTTCCGAAATCTTTCTCGACGGCAAGCGTTCCCATGCAGAACAGCCAAGCTAGCAGGATTGGGACGAAGTGCCGTGCCGTAGGAAGGCGAATTCCTAGTACCTTTTGGCCGGCTAGGCTCAAGTTGTCGCGTTCAGATACGAGGTATCCCGCAAAGAAGATCGCGAAGAAGATCTTGGCGAGTTCAGCTGGCTGGTAGGAGAAGCCTGCCACGTTAATCCAGATCCTAGCGCCGTACACCGAACGCCCAATTCCTGGAGCCATGGGAAGCAGAAGCAGCAGAGCTCCAAGAATCAGCGATATCCATGTGAAGCGACGCAACCAGCGGTGATCGCGAATGACCAGAACTGTGGCCACCATGAGTAGCACACCAACAATGGTCAGGCTCATCTGGCCGCCAGCAAGCTTCTTGTCCTCCGCAATGTCCACGCGGTAGATCATCGCGAGCCCAAGTCCGTTCAGCGCAAGTGCCGCGGGGAAGAACACGGGGTCAGCATAGGGTGCCACGTGCCGCACCACGAGGTGGGAGACAAGTGTGAGAGCTCCGGCTGCACCTGCGACAGTCACCAAGTTGCTTGGCATGCCTTCGTTGCCGACTCCGACGTAGACCAGCACGTAGGCGCCAAGTCCAATAGCCAAGGCAAGGATGAGGAACACGAGTTCGGGCCAGCGCCCTTTGCGTGCGGTCGGTTGCGAAACTACGCTCATGGCGTCTCCTCCCCACCCGTCGTAGGCGATCGCGAATTCGCATCTTGCGTCGGTGAGGCGGAGGCAGACGCTGAAGCACTGGCATCAGCGTCAGCTGTGGCATCCGCCGTTGGGTCCTGGCTGGGTGTGGCCATCTGGTCTCCGAAGTTCGCCACCAGTTGCTGGGCATCCTCAAGCGAGTCTCGGAGAATGGGAGTTTCGAGTCGAGACTGAGCTACTGGAAGCAGGTCCGCAACCCTCACAGCGCTCGTTTCTTCGAGCGATGAGAGCTCAATCCCCCCGATCGACTGCGGGATTCCGCGGTATATGGCCACGTATCCCTCGTTCGTCGAGACGTAATACTGGCCTTGCGTCCACCGATATCCGGCGAATAGCCCACCAGCCACCATAGCGATGACAGCCACGATCACGGCAATTCGTGCGAACAATCGGGGGTGAACCGGTTCGTCGTCGTCGGGAAGAAGGTCTGGATCAGTGGCGCGCGAGGGAATGAACAGTGAGAAGGCCCGGCCTGCCGCTGAGGTTCCGCGGCGGGTTCTGGAACCGGCGTCGCGCGCAGCAGAACCTACCACGATTGGCTGTTGCCCTCCGGTATTGAGTTTTCCTACTGATGAATCGGAATCGTCGACGACGTCGGCAAGCACAACCGTGACGTTATCTGGAGCGCCCGCCGCCAGAGCGAGTTCGATGAGGTGCTCGCCGCATTCGGTCAGGCTGTGGTAGGTCTTAAGTGTGCGTTCAATGGTGTCATGTGCGACCACGCCGAAGAGGCCGTCCGAACACAGCAGCCAGCGATCGCCCGGTACTGCCTCACGCACTGATTCATCGAGTTCCACCGGGCCGGGAGCATCTCCCAGCGCGCGCATGATGACATTTCGCTTGGGGTGGTGTTCGGCCTCTTCGGGTGTCAGTTGCCCGTGATCCACGAGAAACTGGACCAGTGTGTGGTCCTTTGTCACCTGATTGAGTGCGCCTTCACGCAGCAGATATGCACGTGAATCGCCCACGTGAACCATGGCAAGTTTGTTGTTTGAGCGCAGGATTGCGATGCAGGTTGTGCCAAGTCCGGCTATCTCAGGGTCTTCGTCGACTCTCTCAATAAGGTCTTGGTGAGCGGTGTTGACCGCGGTGCGAAGTGCGGGTAAAAGTTCGTCGGCTGTGTGCAGGTCTTGATCCACTTGGGCCAGGAATCCCACAGTGACGCTTGAGGCGATGTCGCCTGCCGCAGCGCCGCCCATCCCGTCAGCGAGCACAAGAAGATGCCCAGAGGCGTATCCGGCATCTTGATTACTCTTTCTGACCAGCCCGATGTCAGAAAACGCTGCGTATTGGAGCTGGACGCTCATTGACGCAGCTCCAAGGTGGTTTTGCCAACCACCACAGGCACACCGGGGCGAAGCTTCATGGGCGCAGAAATACGCTGGCCTCCAACAAAGGTGCCGTTGGTTGAGTCGAGATCCTCAACCCACCATTCACCGTTGGATTGGAAGATACGCGCGTGGCGCGAAGACGAGTACGAGTCGTTGAGTACGAGGGCGGAGTCCGGTGATCTTCCGACGACGACGGGCGCTTGCCCCAGTGGCAGTATGGTTCCGGCAAGTGGGCCGGCGGTCACGGCGAGCGTCAGTGCTGGCGGAGTTCTCCGTTCAACTGGCCGCGCCGGAGCGGACACTGCGCGGGCAGGTTTGTCTTTCCTAGTGTTGCGCAGCGCGGAGCGGTCACGGACGAGTGTGCCGTAGACATCGCGGCGCAGGGTGAGGGCAAGTCCTATCACGAAGATCCACAGCAACAAGAGGAACCCGAACCGAAGGAGGGTGAGGACGAGTGCGCTCATGCAGCCTCCGAAGCGTTCCAGAACATGATGTGAGTGCGGCCGATCGTGATCGTGTTTCCGTCAAGCAGAGTTGCGGCGGTGATCCGGTGGCCCTCCACGAAGGTTCCGTTCGTGGACCCCAGGTCGGTGGCAATGACACCGGAAGGCGTGACACGTAGTTCGAAGTGATGGCGCGATACCCCGGTGTCTTCAACAGGGATATCACAGTCTGAACCACGACCAACCACAGTGACGGCACCTGTCAGGAGGTACTTCGAACTGCCGATCTCTAGCATCGGATAATGCCCTGAGGTGGCAGAAGACGTCACAGGCGCAACCGCACCCCGAACCGTAGTGGCTGCTACCTGAATCGAACCTGATTTTGCTGCTGGATTCTCAGTGAACTGCACACGTACCGGGCCGAGGAAAGCGAAGTCTTGTTCAGTGGCGTAATCGGTGATGACATTGACCATTTCGTCAGCGAAAGCGGCGCGGCCCCACTGTTCCACGTTCTCTAGGTCGGACGGCGCAAGTGTCACCAGGAAATCGTTGGGACTGACGGTGCGTTCCCGCGATACTGTGGCCGCGTGTTCGTCTAGGGCCTTCTTCAGGGCTGACGCGATCTCAACGGGCTTGAGTTCTGACTTGAAGGCGCGGGAAAAGGCGTTTGCCACTGCGTTTTCGACGCCCTTTTCAAACTTATCGAATGCCCCCATGACACCTTCTTTCGCTACGGAGTTGCTCGTAGGCATGCTAGAACTGACGCCTGTTACGCGTCCAC
The DNA here is from genome assembly GCF_014041995.1 of Changpingibacter yushuensis. NCBI lineage: Bacteria > Bacillati > Actinomycetota > Actinomycetes > Actinomycetales > Actinomycetaceae > Changpingibacter > Changpingibacter yushuensis. The sequence continues at coordinate 54,836 of NZ_CP059492.1, forward strand.
AACATCACCTTACGGGGTGAGCTACAAGTTGGCATCATCATGCGTGAGTTTTGCGTTGTAGGTGAAGTCTCCCCTTTGAGTAATGGGGTCGGCTGGTTCGGGGGCGGAGCTGGCTGCACCGTGACCATTGCCGCCCAGTCCCGTGAGTGGCCAGAATCGCAGTGTTGAATGGGATCGACCCAGTTATGGGCCATTGGTCCCGACGTGGCGGAAATATCTGGAATTATCACAGGTAAGTTTGGATTGTGGACGGTTCTTGGCTGGTATTTTGATTCGCTCGAGGGTTAGCCTCTCCTTACCGCAAAAGAAACGGCATCTTCCCATATGGAATAAGGGTCGTGAGATTTCCGGGGTCCCTCCTTGTTGTCTAAAGTAAGGGTCGTCGATTGTGACATAGTTGAATCTTCCAGTGAGGAAGACGAAATCGAGTTCGCAAGCTTCACACATGCGTGGCCAAGACCCAGAATTGGCCAAGAATCATCAGAAAAGAATGGAATAGGCCCAGAATGCAAAGAATTGCATATGCAGCAATGGCGAAGGTCTTCGCCGTTGTCCTAGTGATCGTCGGTGCTGCAGCTATCTTCGGTGGTAGCTTCGCGCACAGCTTCATCACGGACCAGCTTTCCCAAGAAGAGATTTCCATGCCCACCGAGGATGGAATCTCTTCCCTCAGTGAGGAGTCTCAGAAGGTTCTGACTCCGTTCATCGGTCAGGAACTCACCACCGGCATCCAGGCCAAGGCGTTCGCTGACAACTACATCTACGAGCACATGCAGAACATCGCTGATGGACGGACCTACGAAGCCGTCTCGGGTGAATACACCAAGATGGCCAACGATCCAGATGCGGATCAGGATGAACTCGCAACCCTCGCCGCCCAGCGTCAGCAGCTCTTCATGGGCTCTACCCTGCGTGGCACACTCCTGAACGCATACGGTTGGTGGCTCGTCGGCTCAATCGCGTTCTACGTTGGTGTAGGCGCGATCGTCGCGGGCGTTGTGCTCGGTGGACTTGGCTGGGGAGTCCTTCGCCCCAAGAAGGATGCGACTGAAGCAGCAGCTACCGCACCAGCAACTGAATGAAGCATGTCTGAGACGATGACTCGCCAGACCAACTCAGGCTAGGCAGGGCATCGGATTGGGAAGTAGCTGAAAAGCTATCCGGGGCTGGTGTGGCACACCACGGTGTGCCACACCAGCCCCGAGTTTTCCCTGTAACGCGATAGAGAGGTGTCACACACCTCTCACATTTTGAAAATGGCAGCAAGTGTCTATAAGCTTCTAGATGCTGCAATTGCCGGTAGGCCATTCACATGGAACCATCGGGATTTGTTGCCACTTTGCTCAAGTGGCGGAATTGGTAGACGCGCACGGTTCAGGTCCGTGTGCCTGAAAGGGCGTGGGGGTTCGAGTCCCCCCTTGAGCACCAATGTGATCTCCTAGGACATGGGTTACAAATGTCCTAGGAGATCTTCTGTTTCACGGGCCCCTTCATAGCGCGGCCTCAAGGGACGTTGAAGATCCCTCAGGTGGTGGGCGCTCGCGGGCTCGCTCAAGAGCTCTGTTACGGAGAGACTTTTCCGCCATTGACGTGGAGCGTGGCTCCCGTGATGTATGACGCTTCGTTACTCGCAAGGAACACGTATGCGCCGGCCAGCTCCGCCGGCTGGCCCGCGCGGCCGAGCCACGTGTCCTCTCCAAAGTGTGGGAGTGCCTCAGGTGGCTGGCCAGGAGGGGGTTGTAGCGGAGTCCAGATGGGCCCGGGAGCTACTGCATTCACCCGGATTCCCTTGGGGCCAACTTGCTGGGCCAATCCCTTAGTGAACGCATTGATGGCGGCCTTGGTAGTGGCGTAATCCAGAAGGTGCCCGGAGGGGGAGTATGCCTGAATAGAAGTTGTGTTGATGATTGTGGCACCGCGGTTCATATGCGCCAATGCGTGTTTGGACAAAGTGAACATGGCTTTGATGTTCACATCAAAGGTCTCATCGATTTGATCTTCGGTCAGATCGGCGAGGTGCTCCACAGAGACTTGCCTGCCAGCGTTGTTGACGAGGATATCGATTCCGCCCATGAGGCCAACGGCCTTATCCACAAGTGAGTGCCGATACTCTGGGTCTAACAGGTTCCCGGGCAAACGATATATGGTCCCCACCTCGCCAGCAGATCCCATCGCGCGGCCGGCGTTCTCGATTATTGAGGAGATCCGGTTGGCATCCGGTTCTTCACCCGGCAAGTAGGCCATGCACACAGTGGCGCCCTCGCGTGCAAAAGCGATAGTAATCGCTGCACCGATACCCGAATCGGCACCCGTGATGAGGGCTCGCTTGCCAGCTAGACGTCCGTGGCCGATGTACGTGCGTTCACCGTGGTCGGCCTTGGGAATGAGATCCCGATCGAGCCCGGGCTCATCTTGGGAACGCCCTTGAGGTGCGCTGTGCACTGCCACATTCTCATCACCAGAGGCCCGTTCAGGAAGACTCGTGGCTGGCCCTTCGGCCAGAGCCCCGCCTTCACTGGCCCACTCGTGACCCTCCTCAACGTTGTACGCAGGATCTGAGGGTGGAGCGTCGTCGACGACGTCGTGCGTGTGCGGCTTTGGTGATCTTTCCTTTTTCATCGTTCCCCTTTGTGTGAAGGTGTGAATCCGCGAGTATGGAGGTATGGGTTCCCAAGCACCTCTTCCTACTCATTGACTATGTCATAGCTCACAAAAGGCAACAAGAGTGCCGGGCGATCTGGTGACGAGCGGGCAGTCTTCGGTCCACCCCAGAGGATTTCACGAATTCTGAGGGCATTCTTGGCTTGGTGCCTGACCTGCAGCGGTGTTAGCCTCGAACCATGTTTCATGTCTGCTTTAGCTGATCCATCAGGGTTCATCACCCTACGCTGGATCTAAGAGAACATCCCACACGTCTGTCCGGTTGCTGGCGCTCCCTCTGCGCCTTCCGTACTGATCGATGTTTCGGAAAGCGGAACAATGCCATATCCAGAGTCCTCTGGTTCATCTACGCAAAAACATCAAGGATTGGAAAGCACTTCCATGCCGCAAAAAGGCAACGGTGTGCGCCTCGGTCCGACTCCGTCCACATGGCCTCGTTTCATGCGCGAGCCGGTGACAGAGCCAGAGCAGGTTCCCACCTCACCACGCAAAATCATCGGGCAGCTCTTTTCCAGCAACTGGAAACTGCTACTCGGTTCTATAACAATTTCATCCCTGCTGTTTGTTGCAATGGCACTGTTGCCGCTGACGATCGGCAACATGCTCGACTCCGGGATTGAGCACGGCCTAACCAGCGCAATCGTTCCGAACGCGCTGTATACCGTGGGTCTCATCGTGGTTGTCGCGCTCTGCAGCATCCAAGAACCCGTTGCCATCATCTTGTGGTTGCGGGGGACATGGCAGCCGATGCGGCGCCTGCTCCGAACAGTGTTCGGCCGCCGCACGGATGTTGGCAAGGAGATGCCATCAGGCGACATCGTCGCGGTGGTAACCACAGACGGCGACAAGCTGGGTCAGCTCATTGCATTCATTCCGGACGCAGTGGGTTCTGTTGTGGCGTTCGTAGTGGTGGCAGTACTCATGCTTAATGTGAATGTGCCGCTCGGGCTATTCGTGACGATCGGCATGCCCATCGTCCTGGCCATCATCACTCGCATCATTAAGCCGTTGAAGACGAAGATCACCGCGCAACGCGAAGAGCAAGGCAAACTCACAACGCTTGCCTCGGACGCCGTGGTCGGACTTCGTGTTCTGCGTGGAGTGGGTGGCGAGGATGTGTACAACGCAAAGTACCGCACTCAATCTGAGCAGGTGATGGAGGCTGGATTTAAGGTTGCATTTCAGCGTGCATTGCTCAATGCCGTTCAGACCGCAGGACCTGCGGTCTTCACGGCATGCGTAGTTGGGGCGGGCCTGTACCTCACCTACCAAGGCGAGATGACCACGGGCGAGTTGTTCTCCTTCTACGGATATACCGCCTTCCTGGCGATGCCGCTCAGCGCGATCTCCAACGCAATCCAGACCGGCACGCGAGGCTGGGTGGGCGCGAAGAAGATGTCGCGGCTCCTTTCCGCAACGCCGCTGGTCACCGATGCCGCCGTGGATCCAGAGGCGCCGGAAATCGATTGGCGCACCACCTCTTTGACTGACGCCACCTCCGGAGTCACGATTAGCGGCGGGAAAATCACTGCGCTCGTTTCGGATAATCCGGCAGCTTCTTCAGCCATCGCCACCCGTCTGACGAGGGTCGACGACGCCGATACCACCTACGCGGGTGACATCGACTTGCGTTCAGTTCCGGTCAGTGAAGTGCGTGAGAACATCGTGCTTTCCGGCGCGATCGCTGAGCTTTTCACCGGCACGCTGCGTTCGGGGCTCCTTGGCCCAGAGGCGGCAGAGATCGATCCTCGTGGAGTTGACGAACAGATCGCGGATATTCATGCCCCAGGAGGCGAGACGCGCGCACTGTTTGACGAGCCGGAGTCAGATCATCCGGAGGACACCAAGCTTCATGAGGCGCTCTCCACTGCAGACGCTCATGACGTGTTGACCTCAGTGGATGGTGGGCTCGGGGGGCAGGTTGCCGAACGTGGCCGGTCTCTCTCAGGTGGTCAGCGCCAACGAGTCGCCTTGGCACGCGCTCTGACCCACGATCCGGCGATCGCAGTTTTGGTGGAACCCACCAGCGCGGTTGATTCGCACACGGAAGCTCGAATTGCGCAGCGCCTAGCCAGCAATCGCGCAGGTGAGACCACTGTTTTGGTGACTTCTTCTCCTTTGGTGCTCGACCAGTGCGATGAAGTCATCCTCATTGAGGAGGGCCACGAGGTGGCGCGCGGGCAGCACCATGCCATGCTGAAGGATCCCCGCTACTACGCGGTCGTGCACCGAGAGGTGGGCCCATCTACTGATAAACCCGTGGACGTAAGTGCCGCCCAAGCCGGCATAAGCGGAAAGGAGGAACGATGAGATTACCTATCGCAAGTACGCGAACTATCCTGCACAAGCTCTCAGGCATTCTGCGCGAATACCGAGGAAAGTTTGTGTTGGTTGTGGCCCTACAGCTCTTTGTGGCGCTCGTCGCGGTTGTTAGCCCGTACCTCATCGGTGCCGCCATTGATGCCGTTTCACAAGGAACGAACTTCGGGTATATCCGGAACCTCGTCATCGTCCTGTTTGTTCTAGTCTTCGTTCAGGCCATCCTCTCCTTCTTTGGGGAACACGAAGCCATGAAGCTGGGCGAGCGGGTCTTCCTCGCTCTGCGTAACCGGGTGGTCTACGCAGTCACGCATCTGCCGCTCTCAGTTGTGGAGTCGGCGGGTACCGGCGACCTCCTTGGCCGCACCACACACGATGTGGACCGCGTGGCCGTGTTCGTCCAGCGTGGTATCTCCCGAGTGATCATCACAATCCTGACGATCGTGGTGACCATGGTGGCGGCGTTCGTGGCTGACCCGAGGGTCGGCGTCGTCGTCGTACTACCGATTATTCCGATGTACTTCATCATCAGGTGGTATGTGCGCCGTACGGTCCCGGCCTATCTCGCGGTATCTGCGCTGTGGGCGGGTTCTTCAGGCGTGGTCTCAGAGGCGATCGAACAAGGCGGCACGGTAGATTCGCTCGATTTGGGGCGCAATCGGATTTCGCGCATGGACACGCTGATCCGGGAACTGTGGCGCAATGAGCGCTACACAGCTTGGATGCGGTTCCTGTTTATGATGCTCATGGTTCTAGCCGTGTATTCGCCTATGCTCATCACAGTGCTTTGGGGTGCGTTCCTCATGGGTCAAGGGCTCACGACGTTGGGTGCTGTAACCACTGTGGCGCTTTACGCCCAGCAGTTGCGTAGCCCATTGAACGAGTTGGGGTGGTGGGTTGACGAACTCCAGTTTGCTTCGGCGTCCTTCTCACGTATTTTCGGAGTGGAGGAGCTCAGCGATGAGTTGTCTGACGACGACGTCGCCGAAGAGCATCCTCGTGACGAAGAGTTGACGATCAAGGACGTGCGCTTCGCCTATCGCACAGGCGAAGAGGTGCTTCACGGCGTGAGCCTAGATGTACTTCCTGGCGAGACCTTGGCGATTGTGGGACCTTCGGGTGCTGGTAAGTCCACGCTCGGCCGCCTCATTGCCGGGATCAATCCACCAGAAGGTGGGCAGATCCAGGTGGGAGGTGCCGAAGTAACGCGTATTCCAGAGAAGGAACGCCACGCATCGGTCTCACTTGTGACTCAGGAACATCACGTGTTCGTGGGAACACTGGCTGACAACCTGCGGCTGGCGAAACCAGAAGCTACTGACGCCGAAATGTGTGAGGCCATGCGGTCGGTGGAGGCGGCTGAATGGCTTGAGTCTCTGGATAATGGTTTGGAGACGAAGGTTGGCTCTGGTGGCGAGAAGCTGACGCCTGCTCAGGCACAGCAGATTGCGCTGGCACGCATCGTATTGCTCGATCCGCGCATCTTGGTGCTTGACGAAGCCACGTCACTTCTCGATCCGAATGCGGCCCGATCGCTCGAACGAGCGCTGGCTAATGTGTTGGCTGGGCGCACTGTCATATCGATTGCGCATCGGCTCTACACTGCGCATGATGCCGATCGAGTGGCCGTCATGATTGATGGTGACCTAGCTGAGATCGGTAGCCACGATGAACTCATTGCGGCAAATGGGGAGTACGCCCATTTGTGGAATGTGTGGCAGCAGGACTGACGGTAGCAAGGAAAGAAGGGTTGGGAGGCCTCTGCGGAAGCCTCCCAACCCTTCTATCTAGCTGGTGTGATACGCCGCGATCAGTCTTCGATCCAGTTCGCAAGCAGATTGCTGTAGCGTTCTGCATCTTCATCTTCAAAGATGTTGAACACAATGAGGCGAATAACCCCGGTGCCATGCTTGACAAGCCAACGATTGACTGTGGTCAGAGCAATGCTACTTGCCTCTTCAAAGGGGAACCCGTTCTCACCTGTGGAGAGTGCGCAGAACGAGACCGTGTGGATATCACCCTTCTCCAGCGCGAGGTCAAGGCATGAGGTGTAGCAGCTGGCGAGTGCCTCGCGGTCAGCATCTGTGATCACGCCGTTCTGAATGCGTGGACTGACGGTGTGTAACACGTACTTCGCTGGGAGGCAGTAGCCTCGGGTCAACTTGGCGCCGCCGATTTCTTCATCGGAGCCTTGAAGTTCATGAATGATCGCACAATCGTTGCGCAGCCAAGGGCCGGCTTGACCCTGAATATAGTTATCGATGCACGGGTGAAGCGAATTGCGGCAGCCCTGAAGATCGGGGAGCGCAGCGTTCACCACGGCGTCCACTACGAGTTCGCGAACGTCTCCACGCCACACTGCAACGTTTCGAGCTGAACCGTAATCTGACTGCGGCCACATTTCATTGATCCGCATGAGGTTGGCGCCTGTGGTGCGGCCCAAGTGTGCGGAGTGGCGAACTAGGAGGCTCCGGATTGCGTTGGAGACTTCCTCAGGAAGTTCGCTGGGGGTGCGCTTCATCAGTTCCACACGAAGTGTGTTGAACAGGCCACTCATCGTGAAGACGGAGCGTTCTGGGCGCGGTTCGTCTAGCGGGCGGCCCTCGAGGCCGTTGAGCGCGACGTTAATGAGTTCGTCGAATGACCGCGGATCATTATCAGTGTCTGGGAGCGGCTCATCCAGGTGAATAGCGTCCCGATAAGCGGACAAGGGCAGCATCTAGTGTCTCCTTCTATCGTTCTGACACCAATTTACCCGCCCCAGAGTGCCTGCGCAGATTGTGGGACTCTTCCCTCACCGGATGTGTCTGTGGATCCAGCTACTCTTGAGCCATGACAAACTGGCTTTCACCTGCTGATATCGCGGACATCCTAGGCCTACAGCCACACGATGTCCTTGAAGGCTTGGCCAAGCTTCATCTGGCTGAAGGGTCGCACCCCACAGATTTGGCCGAACGTCACACTCTCGCGGGAACCCTCTTTGAATCTGGGCGTCCCCAAACACTCTGGCACCCCGATACCCTCGATCTTCTCGAAGGCATCGGAATGCGTGCCTCTGCACCAGGGTTTCGCACACTGGACTCCGATTTCTACTACGCCGATGATCTGTTTGGTGAGGAACTCGGGCTTGAGGTGGGATTGGCATCGGATACTGAAGGTGCGGCGGCGGTGCAGCCGTTGGCGGCGCAGGGTCCAAGTACCGTGAAAGCTCCCATAGGCGCGGCCGATGCACAACCGGTTACCGGGGAGGGTACCGGGCCGATCGGGAAAATCAAGCTGGGGTACGCCGCCGTAGTCGCCACTGATGGTGCCTGTTCAGGAAATCCGGGGCCGGGCGGTTGGGCTTGGGTGGAACAGGTCAGTGGTGCGCGCAGCAGCGGTGGTGCCGCTCGCACTACCAACAACATTATGGAGCTCACGGCCCTCATTGAGGGACTTGAGTATGTGGGGCCAGCACCAGATCTGCTCATCCGTTGCGATTCGCAGTACGTGATCAACACGGTCACGAAGTGGGCACCCGCATGGCGTCGAAAGGGATGGAAGAAATCCGACGGCAAACCCGTGAAGAACCGCGAACTGGTGGAACGATTGCTCAATCTTTATGAGAACCGTACTGGCCGCACTGACGTGGAATGGGTCAAGGGCCACGCAGGTGATCAGGCGAATGAGTTGTGCGACTCCCTCGCGGTAGCTGCCTCGCGAAAGTACGGGAAGTAGTGGGAAGTAGACTGAAACCATGAATCTCACTCATCCGCCCGTGGCACGGAAAGTCCCCACGGAACGCCTGTTCCACGGTGATTCGTACACTGACAACTTCGAATGGTTCCGTGATAAGGCCAGCCCTGAGGTCATTGACCACCTCAATGCTGAGAACGCATGGACCTCCCAGAACACCGCTCACCTCGGGCCTCTGACGGAGAAGATCGTGGGCGAACTGGCTGCGCGTACGCAGGAGTCAGACATCGGCGTTCCTCAACGCGACGGCGATTGGTGGTACCTACGGCGCACGTGGGAGGGCAAGCAGTACCCGGCGGTATACCGCGTTCCTGCGCTGACGGAACTTCGTCCATCCCAAGCAGTGCTTCAGAGTGAAGCAGGTGAGCAGCTGGTATATGACGGCAACTCGTTGGCCGAAGGCCAGGAGTTCTTTGCCACCTCAGAGTTTGTTGCGTCGCCCAATGGAAAACTTGGCGCGCTTGGCGTGGATTTCTTGGGTGATGAGCACTTCACTCTGCGCATTTTCGACATCGAATCGGGCATGATCGTTGACGATTCCGTGGCGGGGCTCGGATACGGTTTGGCATGGACGGCGGACTCTTCTGGTGTCGTCTATGCGCGGGTTGACGATGCTTGGCGCACGTATCAAGTGTGGCTACATACCGTAGGCACAACCTCTGAATCGGATCGGCTGCTCTATGAAGAACCGGACGAACAGTTCGAGATCTGGCACGTGCCATCTCGCGATGGGCAGTGGATTGTTATCAACTCCGCTTCGCGAACTACTTCTGAGGTTCGGCTAGTTTCAACTCATCAGCCTCTTGCCACCCCGATACTGGTGTGTCCGCGCACGCACGGGCTTGAGTACTCAGTGGAGCCTGCCAACGATCACTTGTTGATCATTCACAACGCCAACTTCGCGGACTTTGAACTCGCAACCGCGCCCATCCGCACCGCCGCGCCCTTCGAATGGGTGTCAATCCTTGAGCCTGAACCCGGCGAGCGAATCCTTGATGTTGATGCGTTCCGCGATTTTGCCGTAATTTCTATGCGGTCAGGTGGCCAGACTGCCCTGCGCGTCACGCGCAGGCTTGCCTCGTGCCACGATCTGAAGGAAGGGCCAGTTGGCTACAAGGAGCCCCACGAACGGCCTATATGGGAACGGTCTGAGCCGGTGCCGGCTGAACCGCTCCATACAATCGAGTTCTACCAGTCCAATGATTGGGAAGCGCAAGACATCGCGTTCACAAGCGAGTCAACGCTGACCCCACCGCGTACCAGCAGCTACCGAGTTGAAACGGGCGAGGTACGGGTACTTAAGGAACTGCCTACTCCTAACTATGACTCATCTGCTTACGTTCAAGAGGGCGTATTGGTCACAGCAGCGGACGGCACCCCGATTCCCTTGACCATCGTTCGTCGTCGCGATGTGAAGCCTGATGGCACTAACCCTGGATACATCTACGGCTACGGATCCTACGAAGTATCCAATGATCCCCAGTTCTGGCCAGGGTATATCTCTCTCCTGGATCGCGGTGTGGTTGTGGCGTGGACTCACGTGCGTGGCGGCGGCGAAATGGGCCGCGAGTGGTACGACAACGGCAAGATGATGACCAAGAAGAACACGTTCACTGATTTCGTGGACTGCTCGCGCTGGTTGATCTCGAGCGGCTGGGTGAACGTGGATCGGCTAGCAGCAGAAGGTCGTTCGGCAGGTGGGCTGCTCATGGGTGCCGTTGTGAACCTTGATCCGAGCCTCTATCGCGCAGTGCATGCTGGTGTGCCGTTTGTTGATGCGCTTACCACCATGCTCAAGCCAGAGCTTCCCCTCACGGCAGGCGAATGGGAGGAGTGGGGAAACCCCATTACGGATAAGGAAGCGTATGAGTACATGAAGTCATACGCTCCCACTGAGAACGTGCAAGCAGTGCAGTACCCGGCGATCTTGGCCACCACGTCACTCAACGACGTGCGAGTTTCTTACGTTGAGCCTACGAAGTGGGTGCAGATACTCAGGGAGACTACCAAGAACCAGAGTGGGCGCCCGATTCTTGAAAAGATTGAAATGGTCGCGGGGCATGGCGGCAAGCGCGGACGCTACGACAAGTGGCGCCAACAGGCATTCATCCTTGCTTGGCTGCTTGACCAAATCGGTGCGGCAGAACAACTGGTTGAAGGCGAGGGCGCCCAGTGAGCAGGCGGGACTAGATCTGCGCCTCGTGAGCAGCAGTGCGCCACGACCCAAACCGTTGGCGGATCGCTGCACCCGAAGGCACGCCGCCACGGCGGCCCGTATCCTTAATCCACTGCTGGTATGCCTTATAGCTCGGCGAGATTCCGCGCTTGGCCGACCAGATGGAGAAACTGCGCAACGCGTGGATGTAGTCCTGATCTGAGAACTTGAGCCCTCCGCGCTTGCGCCCCAGCTGGGAGCGCAAGCCAACGTTGTCAAGCGCATCGTTCCAGTAACCATTGAACCGTTTGATGATGGTCTGAGACGTGGGCGGCCAGGCGAGTTTGCCTCGTCCGGTATCTACGCCAACTTCGCTGGCCAACTTCGAGCGCTCTTGGTCATACTGCTTTGCCGTGAGGGTCAGTTCGGGGTTGTTCTTGATGGCAAGTTCGGCGGCCGCGGCCAGCCCAAGCAAGACCTCGAGATGCTTGACATGCTGCGGGGGGAGGTTGCGCACTAGGTCCTCGCGCAGATCGTCAGAAATCTCCCGTGGATCCACGGGATCGAGGTTGCGCACCCGTGCGAACACGGTCAGCAATCCGAGCGTCAACAGCTCCTTGGAGAACTTCTGATTGGGGCCGGAAGGAACGGGTTCGGCCAAGTACGCCAGCAAAGCTAATGTGGCCTCAGCCGAGAGCTCGGAGGCGTGATCGAGTTCCATATGGTAGTCGTCTTCTGCGCTTGGCCCGCACAGGTCGGAGACGCACCGGACGGCGATAAAGGGAACGTTCCATGCAGCGCACACCTGTGCCGCGGCCGTGGTCTCCATGTCGGTTGTCAGCGCGTCCGGGAACTTGGAGCGCATATCACCGATGTTGCGTGCGGTGACGAATGAATCCCCGGAAAGCATCTGCCCCCGTTTGACGTCCAACGGGCAGTGTTCCAGCAGTTCTTCTGCCCCTTGAAACACGGCGGGTTGCCCCGGAATTTGGCCGGGTGCGTACCCAAATGCCGTGGCATCCGCAGTGCCGTACGTGTAGGACGTGCCAACCACTACGTCACCCACCCGAATGTCTGGTGCCAGGCCGCCCGCGGTTCCGGTAAACAGCACAACCTTGGGTGAGAATCGAGCTAGTGCCCATCCCAGCACGGAAGCTGTGGCGACCAATCCGATCCCTGTTTTGAGGATGACTGTGTTGCCATGGGTGGAGGCGGCAACCCATGCTGATGCAACGGGGCAGGCCATCTTGGCGGGCTTGGTGGCGGTGGCTTCAAGCGCCGCCAGAACTGGCCGGACTTCTTCTTCCTGAGCGGCCAGAACGATTGCGCGAATGCGTATCACGGGGTGACCTCCTGAACGTGAGCCCATTCGGGCTTGCTGGTGAGCATTGCTCGAACCGCTTCTTGGGCCCCGAGCAGTGAATGGTGTGCGCCCCAACCGCATTGAACCTCGTTGGCGGCGGGTACTTCGCTTGCATTGAGAATATCGGCGAATGTCTGGGCAATGAGCTCAATGGTTCCCGGTACGTCGGGTTGCGCGGCAAGGATCAAATAAAAGCCTGTCTGGCATCCCATGGGAGAAAAGTCGACGACGACGTCGCTATGGTTACGTGCGAATTCGGCGAACGAATGCTCGATTGAATGCACGGCATCCATCTCAAGGTGAGCGACGTTTGGCTGGCAGAACCGGACGTCATACTTCGTCAGCACGTCGCCATGGGGAAGGTGCTTAACGTCAGCCACTCGTACGAAAGGGGCCGAAACGGTGCGGTGGTCAAGGTTGAACGACTCGACGTTCATTCGTGGCATTTCAGTTCCTCGTCTGTGTACGGTGAGCGAAGGCGCTTCAGGGCCCCGCCGCCCAGTCACTTCATTATGGCCTATACCGCCAGAGAATGCAGCATGCTATAGAGGGATCTGTGGTGGCGTTAAGCGCATTTGGGGGCGTTGGTGGCAAGGGCCCACGTGAGCCCTCTTCCGACCGGTGGGGCATGGCGGACCGCTCAGGCAATGCGCACCAACCGGGCATGGCAGACGAACCGGGCATGGCAGACGAACCGGGCATGGCGGACCAACCGGGCATGGCAGACGAACCGGGCATGGCAGACGAACCGGGCATGGCAGACGAACCGGGCATGGCGGACAGCCCGGTCCACAATTCCCTACGATTTCCCAGTATCCACACACCGTCTTTTTGGGAAAGTGGTGTTATCTAGTTCTTGTCGGTAGGTGACCGGAGAGCGTGACTCCTCCCTACCACGGGGCACATTCGGACAAGTGTCCCAGACAACTGAATAAAGATTCCTCTGGCCCGCGCATGGCGCGAAAGCTCTCAGATGTGTGCACAACGTGTTTCCCCGTTGTGAGAGAGCGACCTTCAGATACAGAGGAATCCGGCGGGCGGCGACTTTCGTGGGGTTGCCGCCCGCACAGTTGTCAATGAGGGTGCGTGGACGATTGTCAATGAGGGTGCGTGGACGATTCGGCCTTCGTAGCGGGCACATTGACCCTGTTCTCATAGGTGTGCTTATTTCGGTTTTCCTGCTGCTGTGCCGGTAGTCTCGGAGTAGATTTGTGACCGCTCATGTCCGAAGGTGGTGAAAACCGTGCGTGCACGCACTCACGTGGCTGCTGGCTTCCTTGCGCTGTTTTTGGGCTTGACCCCATCGGCGCTAGCCACAACCGCTTCACCTTCACCTTCCCCTTCTGAAGATCCCGCGCCCGCAATCGTCTACGAATCTGATGTGGATCCTGACGTTGTCCCCATGTTCAAAGGCGTTGAGATGCTCGACGACGACGTTCTCGCCGCAAGTATGGATTACGTCATCCGTGCTAACACGTACGCCAGTGATACGCGGATCAGTCAGGCGCTTGCGGATGCGAAGGCGTCGTCGTCGGAATCGGTGTATGTGGTCAACGGACTTGGAAAAGACCTCGCGGGGTACTACCAACGGGGATCTGAAGGGGGCTCGTTGCCGCTGACCACTGGGCTTATCGCTCAGGTGAACCTCGGAGACGGTGAGGGTGTCACACCTGCTTGGGATTCGCTGGGCAAGGTGGCGGAAACGTACCAGATCGCGAGTCCTCTGACCACACATGCGGAACAGCTCAATGCGCTGGGCGATGGGGAGCAGGCAGAGTTCAGCTTCATAAGCCACGGCGCGTTTCTTGCATATGAGGAAGCGCTTGTGCTTGCCACGATGCTTCCTGAAGTTGGGCCGCAGATCATTGCTAGCGGAGCTGATGTGGCAGAAAGCCAGATCGTTCTGGGCGTGAGTTCACCGATCGATGTGATTGGTGCACGGGCGCTCGCGACTCGCACGGTAGCTGCCAGGTGGAGTGATGAGGACTTCCGTGTGAGCCTGTATGCTGCCCGCGATGAACTGCGCAGCTATCTAGCGCAGTACTGTGAGGCCGAACTGGGCAATGCGGACTTGGCGTCCTGCCTCACAAGTCAGGTGGATTCGGGTCGCAACGCGAGCACTGACCAAGCGGTGGCTGCCAGCCGTTTCGCGCTGACCTATGGTTTGCCCGCCACGGGTGACACCACAGTGACTGTCACTGTTCCTCCCGGAGCCGAGAATCTCATACTTACGGCATTCCCAGACCTCAGTGCTTCTCAACGCAGAGCTATTCTTGAGCAAACCGCGCTAAAGTCCGGTTATCCTTTGGATCTTTCCGGCAAGCTGGCCCGCGGGGGAGATGTGGGATGGACGCGTCTGGACCTTGCCGCTGCTATGGCGTCGCTTCCGCAAGTGAACGCCGACGGTTCGGTTACGGTGTCACGCCACGAGTTGGAGATCGAGATTGGTGACCCCACCCAGAATCCGGAGCCGGATGCGAATGGGTGGAGCATTGGCGCCTTCTTTGATCAGCCCGCTTTGTGGACTGTGCTCGTGGGATTTGGCGCTATCGGCGCTGTGGTGCTTGTGAGTGTGCGGCGGCGTCGCAAGCCGTAAGTATGGACCTGTGCCAAAAAGGCAACTACAAGGGAATCCAGATTCCAGACTATTCCCAGCTTAGTCCCATGACTTCTTGAGGCTGGGTTGGTTTCATAATGGTGTCGGCAGTAAAACCGGCCGCTTTGGTTCTGTGGAATTGATTCTCCTGAATGTGTGTGGGAGCCAGAGTCGCTGGTGGAGCTACCCGGACGCCAACAACCATTCGTGGTGTGGTTGTTGAGTGGTTACCCAACTAAATATCCCATCTGGTAGTGACAGCAGCGCTCCACATGGACTTCTCGGTATTCCTTTCCCGGGAACGTCCATTGAGAATTCAGATGGAGACGGGCGGCGATGTGTGGATCGCCGCCCGTCTGACGTTGAGTTATTGGTGCAGCGCGTTTGGGTACGGCCTTAACTCAGTCGGGCACGGGTCTAGTTGGCTTGGGTACGGCCTTAACTCCGTCGGGCACGGGTCAAGCTGACCATGGCACGGGTGCAGGTCACTTCAGACCAAGCTTCATCCACTCCTCGCCGCGCACCCTGAAGAACATGGTGACTCCACGTAGGCTCATGAAGATAAGTGCGTACGCAGCCCACAGCAAGATCTGGCCCGTGGCACCGGTGGCAAGGACTTGGATGATGAGGGCGACAGGAGCAAATCCCGCCAATGCCACCACCATATAGATTGCCAGCCTCCGCGTATCGCCCGCTCCGATGAGCACTCCGTCCAGCATGTACGCCACTGAGGCTATCGGCATTGCGAGGGCTGTAACCCACATGGTGTGGGTGGCGAGTGCGTGAACGTCCGGATCGCTGGTCATAAGAATGGGCAGTATCCAACTGAGAGCAAACATGGCCACGCCAAGCCACGTTCCGTAGTAAACACCTCGGTTGAGGCACCTGTTGAGCACGGCGCGCACGCGGGCTTTCTTGCCTGAACCCAAACCCTGGCCCACCAGGATTTGAGCCGAGGTAGCCAAGGCGTCCAGCCCGAATGCTGCAAAGTTCCAGAAGCTCATTGTGATTTGGTTTGAGGCTAGGGCGACGGTGCCCATGCTTGTGGCAACAGAGATCTGGAGGAGGATCGCCAGACGCAGCGATATTGTCCGAACGATGAGTGGACCGGCGTCCTTGACGGAGGTGAGTACTCCAGCGCCAGATGGAAGTAGTGACGTGTTGTGTTCCCGAGCCTTCTTGACGACGACGGCGCAGAGCCACGCGCCCATGAAGGTCTGGGCGATAGCGGTTCCGGCACCGGCGCCTGCGATACCGAAGTGGGCGATGTAGATCAGGGAGTAGTTGAGCGGAATGTTAAGGAGGGCTCCGGCTGTGGTGGCATACAACGGAGTGGTGGTGTTTCCTAATCCGCGAATTGCGCCGGTGGCCGCTAGCACGAGCAGCATTCCAGGAAGGCCAAAAGCGGAGGCCCGCAGGTAGTGGATCGCTTGCTCGAGCACCTGGGGTTCTGGGTTGAAGAGTTGGAGTAGCGGACTCGCGAAGATGAAGAGGATTACTCCGAGAACGAGGCCCAGTACTGCGGCCAACCATATTCCATCCACTCCCTGGCGGATTGCGCGGTCTGTGTGCCCGGCTCCGTGGAGGCGAGCGGTGGCAGCAGTGGTGGCGTAGGTCAGGAAGATACACAATCCAACCACTGTGGTGAGGATAGTTGATGCCAGAGATAAGCCCGCCAGCGGGGTGGTCCCAAGGTGTCCAACCATGGCTGAATCCACGGCTATGAGCAGCGGTTCGGCGAGTAGAGAGCCGAGTGCGGGCAGAGCGAGCCTGCGTATCTCACGATCGATTGCTCCGGGTGATCCGTTGGGTTCGGTGAACTGGTCTTGGTCTGCCACCAGTCCAGCCTAGTTGGTGATCTCGCTGCGGCCGAAGTGCCTGCGAGCCTGTGAATAACTTGTCACTGTGATGCGGGTACGCGGTTCGATCAGAAGCCGTCTCGAAAAATGGAATTGATCTGTCCGATTAATGGTTAGGAGCGAGCACAATTGGTGACTTCCGGGGCTTGACGAGTGTCCTCCATGTCGTCCACATCACAACACTTCGTGTTGGGGTTGAGGTATTGCGAGTCACATTTGAGCAATTGTGGATGGAAATGATGAATGGAGATATCCACCGATGTGGATAACGCTGGGGACGAAATGACGCCAATCTGATCCAAGTTATCCCCAATTGTGCACATCTCTAGGAGAATGTGTGGATAAGTACCACCAATTCCCCACAGGAAACGCGAGTTATATCCACATCATCTTCGGCGTGTATTCACAGAACGAATGTTTGAACAACTTGCATATCGGCATTCGATTGTGCTTGGGAACCGAGGTTGTACAGGCATTCTCACTTTCCCCGCCGCCGTGGCACGGTGGCACTATGCTGGAGGGCTGAACGGCACGCGAGGGCACCTCGCATGTGGCAGCGGGCCGCACCACGGAATCGTCCCGATGAGCAGAACTAAGAGGTGGATGTATGACGGCAGTAAGTGACGGACTCGGCGGGTCTTCCTTCGAGCGGACTCCACCCCAGAACATTGACGCGGAGATGTCAGTGCTCGGTGGCATGCTCTTGTCAAAGGATGCCATTGCGGACGTCATCGAGATTCTGCAGGTTTCCGATTTCTACCGCCCTGCACATGGAACGATCTACACAATCATCCTCGAACTGTTCGGCAAAGGTGAACCAGCCGATGCCATTACTGTGGGTGCGGAGCTAAAGAGGATCGGTGAACTCGAACGGATCGGCGGCCTGCCCTACATTCACACGTTAGTTGCCAGCGTTCCAACTGCGGCAAATGCGGCCTATTACGCGGATATCGTCCGCGAACAAGCCGAATTACGCGCGCTCGTAGAGGTTGGTACTCGGATTGTCCAGCTCGGATACACAACCGATGGCGCTGATGTAGCTGGATTAGTGAACACAGCTCAGTCAGAAGTACTGGCAATTACTGAGAAGCGCCATGCAAGTGAGTACACAACACTCAGTGAGATCGTTCCTGATCTCTACAGCGAGCTTGAGGCGAACGCGAATCGCGATGGTGGCCTGCAGGGAGTATCAACAGGCTTCTCTGAGCTCGATTCGAAGCTCAACGGGCTGCGTCCGGGTCAAATGGTGATCGTGGCAGCGCGTCCAGGCATGGGAAAGTCGACGCTCGCAATGGACTTCTGCCGCTCCGCGGCGGTGCACAATGATATTCCCTGTGCCTACTTCTCCCTAGAGATGAGCCGGACGGAACTGTCCATGAGGCTTTTGGCAGCCGAATCGAGGGTGTTTCTTGACCGAATGATCAAGGGAGAACTCACTTCGGATGATTGGCAGCGAATCGCACTCACGCTGGACAAGGTATCTAGCGCACCCTTGATCGTGGACGATTCGCCAAACCTGACTCTTGGTGAGATTAGGGCCAAGAGCCGGCGCATGAAGCAGCAGCATAATATCCAGCTCATTGTGATCGACTACTTGCAGCTTCTGACATCAGGAAAGAAGATCGAGTCGCGCCAGCAAGAGGTCTCAGATTTCTCGCGCTCCATTAAACTCTTGGCGAAGGAACTGGATCTGCCCATCGTGGCGGTAGCGCAGCTCAATCGTGACCCAGAGAAGCGCAATGACAAGCGCCCACAGGTGGCTGACTTGCGCGAATCTGGATCGTTGGAGCAGGATGCCGACGTGGTGCTCCTCATCCATCGCGACGATGTCAACGGGCAGGAATCAGAACGCCCTGGAATGGCCGAAATCATCATCGGAAAGCAGCGGTCTGGGCCCACCGGCAAGGTGGAACTCGCATTCCAAGGCCACTTCGCAAGGTTTGCTGAGGTAGCTCAATAGACTGTTTGCAGGAACGCGTGTGGGCGAGGAATCCTCGCCCACACGCGTTCGATTTGCCCCTGCCAGCCGCCACTCAGGCGGTGTAAGCACCTTGCCATACAGTTGAGAATGGAGTGTGTGCACCAACACGAGCTGCAATGCCTGCTGTAACCATTTCCTTTGCCACGCGAACGGCATCATGGATATCTGCACCCTTGGCCAGCTCAGCGGTGATAGCTGCTGCGAGCGTGCAGCCGGCTCCAGAAACGCGCTCCTCGCCTATCTTGGGAACCGAATACGCGGTGGCTTCCGTGCCGTCCCAAAGGACGTCCACGGCATCCGGCCCTGGGAAGTCGATTCCACCCTTGACGATTACATAGGAGGGTCCCTGTTCGGCAATCCTGCGACCGGCTTCCGCGAGATCCTCCACGGTTTCAAGCTTCTCCATACCAGCCAAGGTGCATGCTTCGAAGTAGTTCGGAGTGGCAACTGTGGCCAGTGGCAAGATCTTCTCCCGCAGGGCGGTGTCTGTATCGAGTGCAGCCCCTGGCTCTTGTCCCTTACAAATGAGAACTGGATCAAGAACGATGTTGGCCCAAGACTGCCTAGCTAAGCCCGCGGCCACGGCATCGATTGTTGCTGGGTGCCCCAGCATGCCAATCTTCACTGTGTCTATATCCTGAGCAGTGAGTGTGGCTTCCATCTGATCGTGGATAACTGTGGGGTCTACCGGTACAAACCGGTGTGCCCAGCCGTTGTTTGGGTCAAACGAGACGATACAGGTCAGCGTGCCCATCCCGTAGACGCCGAGCTGCTGGAAGGTCTTGAGATCGACCTGAAATCCGGCTCCGCCTGTAGCTTCCGATCCGGCGATGGTGTACGCAAAGTTGACCATTGAAATCCTCTTTTCCGCCATATTGGCTATGAAGCACATGCTAAGCCTGAATGACAGACCCTGCCTAGCTCGTGCGACACTGTGGACATCCGCGTGATGAAGAGCTTTATGGGCCACCGCGGTACGGCTAGATGGACCGTGTCATCGTGTCAGGGTTGTAACCAGTGCGGCCGGCTTCTCCTCGGTCCAATTCGTTGAGCAGCTCAACGTCAGAAACCGTCAGTTCAACCTCCTGTGCCGCGAAGTTCTCCCGAATCCGCGATTCCGTCACGGACTTCGGGAAGATGACGTGACCCTTGGCTAGGTGCCATGCCAGAACCGCTTGCGCGGGAGTGCAGCCATGCTTCTCGGCAATCGCGGCGACCGTTGGCTCAGCAACAATGATTCCGCGAACTAACGGCGCCCATGCCTCGATGCAGATGTTGTTCTCGCGGCAGAATTCCGCAACTCCCACATTCTGGAAGTAGGGATGCAACTCGATCTGATCCACAGCTGGGACTGTCTCAGTCGCTTCAATGAGTTCTTCAAGATGGTGCTGCTGGAAGTTGGAGACCCCGATTGACTTTGATCGTCCATCTGCGGCGAACTCCTCCAGAACTTTCCACGTACTGATGAAGTCGCCACCATACTTGTCGGGCAAAGGCCAGTGAATGAGGAATAGGTCCACGTAATCGGTCTGCAGGTCCTCAAGAGACTGGGTGAAGGTTCGCCGCGCATCTTCGGGCCGATGGTTGGGGTTATCAAGCTTCGACGTTAAGAAGATATCTTCGCGGGCGATCCCGGACTCAGCAATGGCTCTGCCTACGGCGGCTTCGTTTCCATACATCTGCGCGGTATCAATGTGGCGGTATCCCAGTTCGAGTGCATATCCGACCGACCGAAGGGTATCCGCCTCTGACATCTTGTACGTGCCTAGCCCGAGCTGAGGTATGTGTTTCCCGCTGTTCAGGGGCAATTGTTGGATACTCATGCCCCCATTATTGCCGCTGAATGGGACCTGCGGCACTTTCCCGTCCAATCTGCTGAAGATCGCCAACAGGTGAGGTGGTTCACCTCCTGTGGAGATTGAGGCGGCGTGGGCCGTGGGTAGCCTTGAAGGCATGGAGACAACCGCGTACCGCATTGATGGCCACAAGATGCTCGAACACTGGATTACGGTGCCCTTGGATTACTTCGGAGCGATGGGGCTTCTCCCACATGATGGGGCAACACGCAACGTTCCCAGCACGATAGAAGTGTTTGCTCGCGAGTACGTTCGTGACGGGCATGATTCTGACCCGCGTCTGGTGTTCTTTCAAGGTGGTCCGGGTTCAGCGGGCCCGCGTATGGCGCCGATCGGTTCATGGCTGGAAACGGCGCTGGACCACTTCCGTGTGGTGCTCATTGACGAACGCGGAACTGGGAACTCACATCCACTTGAGGCGTTGGCTGTCACGGCTGCTGGCGACCCAGACGTTCAGGCCGCCTACCTTTCGTGTTTCCGGCAAGATTCCATTGTTCGCGACGCCGAGGCATTGCGTGAAGCTCTTCAAGGAGACCTCCCGTGGGCCACGCTGGGGCAGAGCTTCGGCGGCTTCACCGTCACGGCATACCTAGCGCAGAGCCCCAAGGGCCTTTCGGAAGCATTTATCACCGCGGGCCTTCCCTCCACGCATCTTCCGGCAGACGAGGTCTATCGCCGCACATACAAGTCCACCGCCACGCGCAACAAGGAGTTCTTCGCCCGCTATCCAGAAGATGAAGCGACGGCGTGGTTCATCGCCACACATCTGGCTGACGTGGAAGAGACCATGCCAAACGGCGAACGTCTCACTCCCGCCCGGTTCCGGCAACTTGGGATCGTTCTGGGATATTCCTACGGGCTGGAGCTCCTACATTTCCTGCTTGAGAACCCAGTGTGGCAATGCGGCGGTCAGCGCCGCCTGCGCCCGCAGTTCCTCGCGCGGGTATGTGAACAACTCTCATATGCACACAATCCGCTATACGGCGTGATTCACGAGGCCATCTATGGCCAGCGGTCTTCTGGCCCAACAGCGTGGGCTGCACAGCGCATGCGGGGTGAGTACCCAGAGTTTAGGCTCCCAGAGCTGGCTGCCGGTGGCAGTGGCGAACTGGACTTGCGCCGAGAAGAAGGTGGTTTCCGGTTCACTGGTGAGACGATCTACCCCTGGCAGGTGGCCAGCGATCCAGCGCTCGCACCCATGGCGGAGGCCGCTGAGAAGCTTGCGTTCCACACGCAGTGGCCGGAGTTGTATCCACAGGCCGCGCTCGCGGAGAATACCGTCCCCACCGCAGCGTGGATATACGTGGATGACATGTTCGTTCCCTACGAGATCTCGCTGGCAACGGCTCACGAGATTCGTGGCTTGAAGCCACTCATCACTAACGATTACCACCATGATGGCCTGCGCACTGGCGGACCTCAGATGATCGAGCGGCTCATCAAGGCCGTTCGGAGTTAGTTCTCGTGGTCTCCGAGTAGCCATGCGCGCACTTCGGCGTCGTCTTCAGCGCGAAGCCGAGCAACACTGGTCTTCTCGGAATGGAACCCAAGCTTGCCGTCATAAAAGGCACGGATCTTCTCCATGTCTGCCTCGATGTCACCAGTGATCTCCATGGTGCCGGCCCAGCCGTAGGTCTTTGTCGTGGAGTCGATGAAGCCGAGCTGGATGGGCATGCCCGTCTCTAACGCAATGCGATAGAAGCCTGACTTCCAGTAGCGCCGAGGTGAGCGCGTACCCTTCGGCGCAATGATAAGAGTGAAACTCTCATTCTGGCGGGCAGAGTTCACGAGGGAACCAACCATTCCGTGGTGGGCGGAGCGATCCGTTGAGATTCCGCCTACCGCCCGGATGATTGGCCCAATGACAGGCGCCTTGATGGCTGAGTCCTTGACCAGGAATTTGAAGGGTCGCCCCACCTTCCAGAAGGCCATCAGCATCAACCAGCCATCCCAGTAGGACGTGTGTGGTGCACCGATTGCGACGACCTTCGGTGGAAGCTCCTCATGGACAAAAGTCCATTTGGAGAACTTCATGTATGTCGAGGCGATTGCCTGCTTGATATTCACGCTGGACTCGATTCGTCGGCTTCTGTGCGGAAACTGGAGGCGAATCACGCCGGGACCGCACGGTCTCTACTAGCAAGGGTCTTCCGTAGCAGGACGGAAAACCCTTCGCAAGGTTACCTCAGAGTAGGAATGAGAAGGCGGGTGAGTTCGGCTCGAGCTTCTCGATGTGAAGGCGCGACGCCTCCATCCGGTCTAGCAGCCCGGGCAGGTTGGCCGGATCATCGATTTCGATTCCCACGAGTGCTGGACCGGTCTCACGATTGTTCTTCTTCGTGTATTCGAATAGAACGATATCGTCACCCTCACCTAGAACATCGTCAAGGAAGTGCCGCAGAGCGCCGGGTTCTTGCGGGAACGTGACGAGGAAGTAATGGCGCAGTCCTTCATACACAAGCGAGCGTTCGACGACGTCGTCGTACCGCGAAACGTCGTTGTTTCCACCGGAAACTATGCATGCGATAGGCCCGTCTGGAAGGTCAGGGAGGAAGCGGGCAACTGCGGCGGTGGCCAGGGCGCCAGCGGGTTCGGCGATAATGCCTTCCACTTGGTAGAGGTCGAGCATCTCCGTGCAGATGGCACCCTCGGGGACGGAAATGATCTCATCCACAAGGTCGCGGGCAATGCGATAGGTGATGTCGCCCACGCGTGCCACAGCAGTGCCATCGGCAAAAGCATCGATTTCGGGAAGAGTGACTGGGCCGCCGGCTTCGAGTGCGGCCGCCATTGAGCGCGCTCCCTCCGGTTCCACCCCAACGATATGGACTTCGGGGTGGAACGTGCGGAGCCAGATCGCAGTTCCTGCAAGCAATCCGCCGCCGCCGACCGGCACCACAACTGTTGCGGGTATTTCGGATGCCTGCTCGAATATCTCCTTGACTACGGTTCCTTGACCAGCGATGGTGCGAGGGTCGTCAAAGGGATGGACGTAGGTTGCGCCATGATCGCGACTGTATTCCTGTGCTGCCGCCGAAGCTTCGTCAAAGGTGGCTCCGCCGATGACTTGTTCAATCCAACGCCCGCCAATATCGCGGATTCGGGAGCGCTTCTGGCGTGGGGTGGTACTGGGTAGGAACACCTTGCCGTGAATCTTCAGCTGGCGGCAGGCGAATGCGACACCCTGGGCATGATTCCCGGCTGAGGCGCACACAATTCCGCTTTCGCGTTCCTCTTGTGAAAGTGAGGAGATGAAGTTGTAGGCGCCGCGCACTTTGTAGGAACGGCCCACTTGGATATCCTCACGCTTGAGGAGCACAGGCTGGCGCCGAATCCCCGAAAGGCGCAGTGAGAGGTCGAGGGGAGTGTGACGGACCGTGTTGCCTAAGGTTTGAGCGGCGACGACCACGTCGACTCCACTGGGTAGTTCGCTTGCCATAGCAACAAGTGTGCCGTGTTGGTAGGGGAGTCTCCACCGTTGTCCGCTTGATGTTCCGTATCGTTGGGGTATGGGCGAGCACTTTGACTCCGAGGACCTACATTTCGAGTTTGAACGGAAGTTCCTCGTGAAGGAGCTGCCGAGGGACGTTCTGACCCACGGCTCTCATCAGGTAATTGCACAGGCCTACCTCTTTGCTGAGGAGGGCTATGCCGTCAGGGTGCGGCTGACCTTTCCTGAGACTTCGATCGAGTTCCCGCCATTTGATGAGGCAGTGGACTTTCTTGGTGCATACGAGCGGCGCCAGCTTCACAAGCTTCTCAGGGACGCAGGAGTGTATGAACCTGACCGCCAAAGTCACGCAGTTACGGCAACCATTGCGGTCAAGTCTCCTGCTATCGCTGGTGAGCGCTATGAGACGGAGAACCAGATCGACATTGACGTTGCTTCCCAGATCCTGCGCCGATCTCCCAACATCATCCTGAAGAACCGGCATTCTCTTTGGTATGACGAAGATGGATGGGAATTTGACGTGTTTGGAGGTCAAAACTCTGGGTTGGTGGTCGCGGAATGCGAACGGCTCGGCCCTGTAGTGGATCTCAAGATCCCTACGTTCTGCGTGACTGAAGTCACTGAAGATCTCCGGTTTTCAAATGATTATCTGTCAAAGGAGCCGTGGTGCCAGTGGCGAGCGGTTTTCTCTGCAGAACTCGAAGCGCGCGGTCCGCACTTTCTCAATCTGACGGGTCGCGATGAGTCTTGATGCTCACGTTCCGCATCTTTGCGCGCCAATACTGGTAGTGTGGGTCCGTCAATGCACATAGTGTATATGGGTAGCCATAGCAGTTCTAGGGCTTGGCAGGGCTTCCGTCCACACTTTAGAATTACTACAACTGAATCTGACGTAATATGATGAGCCATCATGAGTCACCACGTCAGCAGTTACAACTGAAATCTTGCGCCTTCCATAGTGATGTGCGCACTGGTAAGTGTGTTTCGTCCCAACTGAGGTGAGCGGGAGGGAATCAACGAATCCCTTGCCAAATTGCTGGGTGGTGCGAGAATGCTGCTGTCGTCTCGCACCGCCCAGTTTTTTACGTGAGGAGCCTGATGAGCGAGCAGTTGCCCGTCTCCGCAATCCATCCCCTAGCTCCAGAGTTCCTCTCTGCTGCGGTGCTCTACCAAGCACCAATTGACTTGGAAGCCGCAGTGGCCCGGATCAACACGATCTGGAATGAAAGCGTGGAACCAGTCTGGGAATCTGTGCCCGCAGGACAACTAGGGGCAGGTTCTTCGGCTGGAAGGATCTACCGGTTCACGCTTGAAGGCATCTTGGTCATGTTGACTCCAGTACCGGAGAAACTTCAGGTGGAACGCGGAAATCTCCCGGACCATTCGTTCTATGTGGCCATTACCTGCTTCGCTCCTCTTGGGGATCAGGCCGGTAATGGAGAGATAGGCGAGGTTGACGATCTTCCTTCGCAGCGCCGCAAGAGGATGCTCACTGCTCACGTAGTACTTACAGAACTCCTCGATGTGCTGCTTCGTGAGCCCGCTGCCGTGGGGGTGTACCGCCAGGAACTGGGAGTGGTTCAGCCTCCAGAGATGATCATCGAACTGGCCAACTCTTTGACTCAGGGCCAAGCGCCGCTGCCGCTGTGGGTGGCTGTTCGGACCTTCCGGCCAGACCTAGCAAACGGCCGCACATTGGGCCTTCCGCTTTTTGGGCACTTGGACTTAGAGGTAGTGGAGTCGGTTCGCAGCGATGAAGAGATGTACTCTTTGCTGGCCAATATCTCCGATTACATCGTGAGTTCGGACGCCTTCCTCATGCCAGGCCAGACCATTGGGTATCGCGATGGTGAGGAACTCCAGATCACGCAGGGCACAAGCCCTACGGACGGTTCTGCCGTGCTGCGCATTCAGTACTAGGACTGCCGCACTGCCTCTCCGATGAGGAAGCGCATATGCCGTGGCAGTGAAGCTCACGTTGAGGTCTGCAATACCTCGGCTATACTTTTTGGTTGTATCCGTGTGGTGGCAGCACCGGATTGGCGCTTGTAGCTTTCGAGCGCCAAGGTTCCTCAACTAAGAAACTCGGGTCAATCATGTCTGCCGCCAAAGCTCGCTTCGCATCAACTCCTCGCGGAATCTCGGATATCGTCGCAGTCTGTTTCGTGGCGTTTCTCTTGCTATCGAACATTGGCGCTACCAAGCTCATCGGTGTGGAGGTCGGCCCGCTCTCGCTCGTGTTTGACGGCGGCGCGATACTCTTCCCGCTCACATACATTCTTGGCGATGTGCTTTCAGAGGTGTACGGATTCGCGTACGCTCGCCGCACAATCATCATGGGTTTCGCTATCCAGATCCTCGCGTCGTTGACGTTCTGGCTGGTTCAGATTGCGCCGGCCGCTGCTGATTACACGAACCAAGAGGCGTTTGAGGCAGTGCTCGGCGTGGTTCCTCGATTCGTTGCTGCCTCTATCATCGGATACTTGGCCGGGCAGATGCTCAACTCATATGTGCTGGTCAAGATCAAGGAAAGCTATGGCGAGAAGCATCTGTGGGCGCGGCTACTTGGTTCAACGGTGGTAGGCGAGGCAGCGGATACGGTGCTCTTCTGCCTCATCGCATGGGTAGGGTCGGCCTCCAGTTCCACCATCCTCAACCTCATGATTACTGGCTACATCTACAAGGTGGCGATCGAGGCACTCTTCCTCCCTATCACGTATAGGGTTGTCAAAGCTGTGAAGCGTGTTGAACCGGGATATGCAGAGGCGGCGCCCGCTTTCGAACTGGCTGAACCGGATCGCGTGATCTAGTTTCAGCGCACATCACATTGGCCGCCACCGGCTTGTGATCGTAATCCGCTTTCGCACGCTCCTCACGTCCCACGTCTGCCCATTCAAGGTGAAAGGTCACCATGGAAACCTCGCCCGCTCCCGCAGAAACTACCACGGGTTTCACTCTCAAGACGCAGCTTGAGTCCGGTGCCCATGGTGAACGAACTGGAAAGCCGCTTGGGCGCACCGGCGTGATCCACACCCCGCACGGAGACATCCAAACACCTGCATTTGTGCCGGTGGGAACCAAAGCAACTGTCAAGGCGGTTCTTCCCGAACTCGTGAAGGATGCTGGCGCACAAGCAGTGCTTGCGAACGCGTACCACCTTTACCTTCAGCCGGGTTCGGACATCGTGGATGATGCTGGCGGATTGGGAACTTTCATGAACTGGGATGGCCCCACCTACACGGATTCTGGCGGTTTCCAAGTTCTTTCGCTTGGTTCTGGCTTCAAGAAGGTGCTTTCCGAGGAGTTCTCCGGTTCCGGTAGAGCAGACACCGAGGTGGCTCCGTCCAAGGAGAGGCTCGCTAATGTCGACGACGACGGCGTGTGGTTCCGTTCGCACCTCAACGGTGACGTCCACCGGTTCACTCCAGAGATCTCGATGCGCATTCAGCATGAGTTGGGTGCGGACATCATTTTCGCTTTTGACGAGCTGACCACTCTGCTCAACTCGCGCGGGTATCAAGAGGAAGCGCTCGAACGCACCCGGTTGTGGGCGCAGCGGTGTTTGAAGGCTCATCAGAGTCTGAGCGAGCAGCGTAACAAGCCCTATCAGCAACTCTTTGGAGTTATTCAGGGTGCCCAATACGAGGATCTGCGCCGCAAAGCTGCTCAGGATTTGGGGAGCATGGAGATTGACGGTCAGCGGTTTGACGGCTTTGGTATTGGTGGCGCGCTGGAGAAGGAGAACCTTGGCACGATCGTGGGATGGGTGGCCGAGGAGCTGCCTGAAGATCGTGGCCGTCATCTGTTGGGAATCTCAGAGCCTGACGATTTCTTTGCGGCAGTTGAGGCTGGTGCTGACACGTTTGACTGTGTGAATCCTTCCCGAGTAGCCCGTAACGCCGCGATCTATTCACCCGATGGCCGGTTCAACGTGACTCGCGCACAGTTCAAGCGCGACTTCGGCCCACTCGTGCCTGATTGCCAGTGCTACACGTGCACGCACTACTCACGCGCATACCTCCACCATGCGTTCAAGGCGAAGGAGATGATCTCCTCAACTCTCGCGACGATTCACAATGAGTACTTCACGATTCATCTTGTGGACCGGATCCGGGAGGCGATGGAGAACGGCACGTATGTGGCCTTCAAAGAGGAGACCTTGGGACGCTTCTACGCGGGCAATTGGGGACGTAAGGCGTAGCGCCGTCGTCGTCAGATCTCGCGGTAGGAGGCTTGGCGCAACGCGTCCATCTGGTTGGGAGTCGGGAACCCCTTTACATCGAATCGAGGTGGCCAGACGTCAGCGGATGCGGCGATTCCTTCTGGCCATACATCGCGGGCCACCACAGACCGAACTGTCACTAGGTCGCCACGATCTTCGTCCCACGGCAGGCCGCTGCCGTGGCGCACAAAGCTGATGAAGTCAGTCGAGGGGATGGAGCCATGGCCATCTGTGCTCTCCCAGCGTGCGGATGAGACCGTGGAACCGGACTTGACATGGCGAGTCTCAAACTCCTTGATGGTACCCAAGTCACCTGGCCATTGCCGCATTGCCAGGGCTTGTGCGGCATATATCCGCTCCCGGTGGGTCACCCGGAGCTCGCTCAGAAGGTCGGCAGCAGGGTGATCAGGTAGCGGAATCCATTCCTGCCAACCGTCAGCTGCCACAGTGTGGGGCAAAGGATAGATGGCATCCTGTTCACCCACACGGTTGCGCAGTGAGGCGAACACGTCCGCGAGGTGCGGATCGTCAGCCATGATCACGAAGAAGCTGGTGCGGCTCGCGGGTACGAACAGTGGCAGTCTGTCACCGTATTCGGCAACCAGCGATTCTGAGACCGTCTGGGTCATGTCTAAGTCCGCGAACCATGAACTTTGGTAATTGGCTGGCCCGGTGAAGATGAACACTTCGGCGCCACCAATCTCCGTGACGCCCAGCTCTAGGCCGGGACGCCCGGGTTGGAGGTTGAGGTGCCGCAGGGAGTTCACAGAGTCTGCGAAAAGTGGGCCGATCTCCGAAGTGAGGCCGCGTTCGCCTAGATCAGAGTAGTAAATCGGTTCGATGGTGTCGGGCTTGTCATCTGCGAGGCCCACTCCTACGAAGTCAGTGAGTGGAATGTAGACCATCGAATCTCCCACGGCGTGGTTGTGAGAGGAGATGAAATAGTCTGCCGCACGGACGATCGGAAGGATGAGTCCGGAGGATTCCTCGCCGTCGAGTTCATCGAAATCTTGCGCAGCTTCCTCGCCATCTGTGAGTTCGCGTTGGCCAGCATCCTGAGAGGTTGCGCCGAAGAGTGCATCGAATGCGGGTCCGAACGGGTTTCCGTTCGGACCCCGAGCCACTTGCGGCCCGAAGCTCTGGTCGCTCAGCGATGTGGATGCCTCGATATCCGATGGGTCATCGAAGGGGAGGGCTTCATCGGGCGATTGCGAAGAGTCGGAAGTACCCGCGTGATTGCCATCCTCCATTCCGGCAGTGCCAGCATTCTGTGCGTCGGAACCTGATCCGTTAGCTGTGGCCGCGCCTTCTTGAGGTCCATCGGCACTGCGGGTATCGCCACCACCGTTGCCATCGCCACCACCGTTGCCATCGCCGTTCACACCTGATCCGGGAGTGCCCTCCGTAGTGCTGGAATGCTTGGCTAGCTTGACACCAATGGCGATGAGGCGATTCAACATCTCCCGACGGGCCGGTTCAGGTGCTTCCTGATTGAGCATCTGGGACGGGCGAAAGCGCACGGTCCGCCCGTCCGCCAGCAAGACATCGAGCCATTCCCCTTCCACATCAATGAACGCTCCGTGAAGGTCGGGATGCTCTGATGCGACTTGAGTTGCCCACTCCATAAAAGATGACATGGGTCTATTGTGACCCAGTCTTGGGCACTGCGCCGAGAAACTGTGATGCAAGCGGGCTTGCTGTTGTACTACTGGCCCACCCGCAAACCGTTCTCGCACCACGGGTTGTGCATTCGTGCTCGGGCTGCAAACCACTCCATGCAGAAATCACCACCTGCCTTTGCCCGCGCCCCAAAGGAATGGATCTCACAAGAAACTCCCGCGTATTTCTGAAAGGATGGATTGCGTGAGCAAAGTCGTTTTTCTTGATGTTGATGGAACCCTTCTCGATCAGTATCAGCAGCTGCCCGATTCAACTAGGCGGGCACTGACGGCCGCGCAGGCGGCGGGCAACTCTTTGATTCTCTGCACAGGCAGATCCAAGCATGAGATCTACCCTTGGTTGCTTTCGGTTGGCTTCATTGGCTTCATCGGCGGGAATGGCGCATACGCGGAAGTGGACGGCCATGTGGTTCAGGACGAACGCCTGAGCCACCCGGAGATTGTTGAGATCTCTTCATGGCTCGATGATCTGGGGGCTGGCTGGCTGTGGCAGTCTCCCGAATCCCTCAATCCATCGCAGAATTTCCTTGAACGTTTCGTTGGGAGATCTGCCGATGGCGGCATCCAGGGAGATTGGTCGTCCTTCGCGGAGCAGATTGCGCCATACGTGCGTGAAGGGATTCCGACGACGGCGTCAAAGGTCACTTTCACTCTCCCGCACAGTTGCGGAGTCACTCTTGATGACGCTCGCGAACACTTCTTAAACCGATACACAATCGTGGACGGATCGATCGTCAACCCAGATGGTCTGACAGGAGAGCTTTCCGCTCTGGGCATGAGCAAGGCGATCGGCTTGACCAAAGTGGCTGATTTCCTCAAGGTTTCGGTTCATGACACAGTGGCCGTGGGTGATTCGGCAAACGATGTGGAAATGCTCTCGGTCGCTGGAATCGGAGTTGCGATGGGGAATGCGACCCCTGCTGCTCGTGCGGCGGCAGACTGGTCTACCACCTCAATTGATGAGGACGGAATCTACAACGCATTCAGGAAGCTCAAGCTCATTCCATAGAGTTTTCAGCTTTGTGAGATACATCTAGACGGATGAAGCCAGCGTTGGTGTAGTCAAGTAGGCTCGCTTTCATGCACAGACTCGCGCACGTCTCACTACGAAACCGTTCCTTCGTCGCACTCGTATGCGTCGTGGCTGCAATACTCGGTGGCATTTCGCTCTCATCCATGCGCCAGGAGCTGATCCCACAAGTTGAGCTTCCTGCGGTATCAGTGGTGGCGATTTCTGCAGGCGCAACGGCCGAACAGATCAGTGATCGCATAGCTGTTCCGATCGAGCAACAGGTGTCTACGATCGCTGAGGTCAGTAGTACGACCACTAATTCGTCGTCGTCGTACGCAATGATCACGGTGGAACTGGAGTACGGCACCGACTTGGCGCGCGCGACCGCCAAGATCGAACAGGCCGTCGATACTGCTTCGGATACCTTCCCTGAGAACACAACGACTCAGGTCACCTCCGGGGGAACCTCAGACATTCCGCTCGCGATGATCGGAGTTACCACCTCTGGGGACGCGGCCTCCACAGCTGACAAGGTGCGCACGGACGTGTTGCCGCGGCTCGAAAAGCTGGATGGAGTGGCGTCTGCTCAGCTTATCGGCGCACCCGAGCAAGAGGTCACCATCTCGCTTGACCAAGAAGCAATGCTTGCCAATGGGGTTGAAGCGTCTGCAATCGCAACCGCACTCGATAACAACGGGCTCTCGATTCCCGTTGGCACGGTTGCACATGAAGGCAACACGTTGGACGTCACGGTAGGTCAATCCATTGACTCAATCGACGGCCTGAAGGCTCTGCCCGTCGCCGCCACGAACCCTGTGACGGGAGAATCGGGGACCGTCACGTTAGGTGACATCGCCGACGTGGCAATTACTGCTGCGGACTCGCAGATGGTCTCACGTATTGATGGTTCAGCCGCTGTTGCGCTCATCATTTATCCCACGGCCAACGCGAACATCATCGACACCTCGAGGGCCGTAAGCGCGGAATTGGACTCCGTCAGGGATTCGCTCGGTGACGTCTCCTTCACGACGATCTTCGACCAAGCCCCATTCATCACCACCTCCATTAACTCGCTTGCTGAAGAAGGCGCGCTGGGCTTGGTCATGGCCGTGGTGGTGATCCTGCTCTTCCTCATGTCGCTGCGGTCCACCATCGTCACAGCGATCTCTATTCCGCTATCGCTGCTCCTAGCGTTCATTGGCATGAACGTGGCGGGCTACTCGCTCAACATCCTGACTCTCTCTGCCCTGACGATCTCAATCGGCCGAGTCGTGGACGATTCGATCGTGGTAATTGAGAACATCAAACGGCATTTGGAATACGGTGAAGCTAAACGCCGTGCCATCCTTATGGCCGTCCGTGAAGTGGCCTCCGCCGTGACGTCCTCGACCATTGTGACCTGCTTGGTGTTCATTCCCGTGGGACTGGTTTCGGGTATGACTGGCGAGCTGTTTAAGCCGTTTGCCTTGACTGTGGTACTGGCGATGGCGGCTTCGCTGTTTACTTCGCTCACCATCGTTCCTGTGCTCGCTTACTGGTTCCTGCGCCCATCAAAGGAAGCGCGGGAGGCTGCTGATGCCATTTCTGCAGTTGGTACGGTTGCCGATGTGCTCGGCACGCAACGTGAGGATGACCGCGAGGCTCGCGTCGCTGAACTCATCACAAAGCGCCAAGCGGAGGCCGAAGCCAAGGAAAAGAGAACGTGGCTGCGGCGTTCTTACCGCCCAGTGTTGCGAAGCTCGCAACGCCATCCTGTAATCACCCTGTGCATTGCCGTAGCGATACTGGTGGCCAGCGGAGCACTCATTCCGCTCTTGAAGATCAACCTGCTGGGCAACACCGGTCAGAATATGGTCTCCCTTTCGCAGCAGGTCCCTGCCGGTACCAGTACAGATTCGATGGTAGAGCGCGCTGCCACATCCGAGAAAGCGCTTGAGAACGTTGCTGGAGTGGAATCAGTAGCCACGATCATTGGTGGAGCGGGCATAGGTGCTTCCTCCACTTCGGCCATTTCGTACACCGTTACCACTGATCCAGACGCGGATCAGGAAGCGATCACGGACTCTCTTGAGGATGCACTTCAGGCGGTAGTGCCCCCGGAGGATTCGGCGTCGGCTTTGGATTCAACCTCGCTCTCATCTTCCACTATTGAGATCAACGTAGTTGCTGGCGACGACGACGCGTTGGCCGATGCCAATGAGAAGCTCCTGGCAGCGCTTGACGGCGTGGAAGGCGCTAAGTCGATCACCTCCAACCTTGATGCCGCGCAGCCTGCCGTTCAAGTTACTGTGAACCGAGA
Organism: Changpingibacter yushuensis; assembly: GCF_014041995.1. NCBI lineage: Bacteria > Bacillati > Actinomycetota > Actinomycetes > Actinomycetales > Actinomycetaceae > Changpingibacter > Changpingibacter yushuensis. The sequence continues at coordinate 88,024 of NZ_CP059492.1, forward strand.
TGCCGTAAGCGCTGTAGGACTCACAGAGAACGACGTCGTCGGCCTCATCTCTGCACAGATGGTTTCAGCTTCCATCGGAACGGTGACCATCGACAACACTGACCTGAACATTTATATCGAACTGGCCGATCCGGTCACTTCGCTGGACCAGTTGCAGAACATGACCCTCATGGGCCAGCCGATCGCGGCTTTTGCGACGGTTGAAGAGGTCACCGTGGTTCCGACGGTCGTGACTATCAACGGCCAACAGACTGCCACGATTACGGTTACACCGGAGAACACGGATGACCTCGGTTCTGTCCGCTCGGCAGTCAATGGCATTGTGGCGGATACCGACCTTCCCGCTGGAGCATCCACGACTGAAGCAGGTGCCGGCGAGCAGATTTCCGATACGTTCAGTCAGCTTGGCTTGGCTATGGCCGCTGCCATTCTGCTCATCTACGTGGTGTTGGTGTGGATCCTCAAGAGCTTGGTCCAGCCGGTGCTTCTGTTGGTTTCCATTCCGTTCGCGGCCATCGGAGCATTCCTTGCATTGTTCGCTACGGGCACTCCGCTAGGTATTTCCTCACTGATCGGCATCCTCATGCTCATCGGCATCGTTGTTACGAACGCCATTGTGCTCATGGATCTCATCAACCAATACAGGCGGCGTGGCATGCCTCTTGATGAAGCGATTGATAAGGGCGCTCAACGCCGCGTCCGTCCTATCATCATGACCGCGCTCGCGACCATCGCTGCGATGGCACCCATGGCGTTGGGAATCACGGGCACAGCCGGGTTCATCTCGCAGCCACTTGCCATTACGGTGATCGGTGGCCTCGTTTCTTCCACCCTCCTCACAATGGTCCTCCTGCCAGTGCTATATCGTCTGACTCAGAAGAAGGATCTAGCGGAGATCGAAACCGCAGATAGAGACGAATGAGATGCCGAAGATATCAGCTCCAACGGTCCGTGAGCACCATGAGGCTGTCAAAGCCAGACTTGTGGAGGCTACTGAGCGCCTGCTACGCGAGGGAGGCGTCAAAGCTCTCAGCGCCGGAGCGGTAGCTGAGGAGGTAGGAATCGCCCGCAACTCGATCTATCGGTATGTGGATTCTGTGGAAGATCTCAAGATGCTGGCAATAGAACGTCACATCCCAGAATGGGCTTCGGCGATTTCTCGGAGCGTAGACGAATCGGCTTCTCCCGAGGAGAAGCTGGTGCAGTTCGCACGAGCTTCCCTGCAGCAGAGCGTTTCTTCATCTCACAGCTGGTTCATGGAGTTGATGAGCAGCGCTCATGCCCCCAACAAGCACGCACCGCGCGCCACACAACGCTTCAGCCATGGGATCTCTCCGAGGGAGTCCGCCCAGCATGGAGTGGATGGCATTCACGGTCAGGTAGATACTTTCATAGCCGACCAGTGGGCGGCACTGGACGTGCCACACCAGGCGGTGTGGGCGGCCTACACGCGCAACCTCGTGTTTGAGAGCTTCAAGATTTCGGATCAGGGTGGAACTGCTGATGAGGTGGGCGATGCGTTGGCTGCTGCCATTCACGGATTAGTCAGTGCCGCACGTTCGCAGAAGGCTGCCGAGGTTTCGTGATGAGGGTGGGATGGTCATTGCTTGTTTGCCATTCACAGCGTGATCTCTGCCAAGTTAACCTAGTGTGAGTCCCTCCAGTCGTAGGCTGAAAGAGGAGAGCATGCGGATGCTTCCAGTGCTCCGCAGGCGCGACTCGGCGCGAAGATCTCGCGACTCCAAGAAGGAAGTGCAGTAGTGTCAAACATCCGCGTGGCAATCAATGGATATGGAAACCTCGGTCAGGCAGTTGAGAAAGCTGTTGCGCTGAACCCTGATATGGAGGTCGTTGCGATCTTCACGCGCCGCGACCCTGCGTCCTTGAATGCTGCCACGGAAATGGTAGTGCCAGTGGACGAGATGAGGGATTGGGTTGACAAGGTTGATGTCTGTATCAATTGTGGTGGATCTGCTACCGATCTCGAAGTTCAGACTCCCGAAGCTGCGGCGCTCTTCAACGTAGTTGACACATTTGATACACACGCCCGAATTCCTGAACATTTTCAGGCAGTGGATTCTGCTGCCCGTGCCAACAGTCACCTTGCGCTCATCTCCACGGGATGGGATCCAGGTTTGTTCTCAATTAATCGCCTGCTTGGCGAGGCAATCCTGCCGCAGGGCAGCACCTACACGTTCTGGGGTCCGGGACTCTCTCAAGGGCACTCGGACGCGTTGCGCCGAATTGATGGAGTTGTGGATGCTGTGCAATACACGCTCCCCGTAACCGAGAACGAGGAGCGGATTCTCGCTGGCGAGCAACGTGACTTGAGTACTCGGGAAAAGCACACCCGTCAGTGCTTCGTCGTAGCCCAAGAAGGTGCGGACCTCAAGGCGATCACCAAGGAGATCGTGGAAATGCCCAACTACTTTGCTGGCTACACTACGTCGGTCACATTCGTCACCCAGGAGGAGCTGGATCGCGACCACTCTGGAATGCCGCACGGCGGAACTGTGATTCGGCTTGGCCAGACATCGGAAGGCACAAAGCAAATCATGTCTTTCAAGCTGGCGCTGGACTCCAATCCAGAGTTCACAGGAGCTGTGGTGGCGGCATCTGCCAGAGCTGTTGCGCGGATGGCAATTGAAGGTAACCGTGGAGCAATCACGTTCTTTGACGTTCCACTGGGTAAGCTCTCGCCGCTTGATTCTGGAGCACTGCGCAGCAAAATGCTCTGACTCAGGTCTGCAGGTGACGCCTGTTTCTCTGACTGCTTCTCTTGCTGTCAGAGAAACAGGCGCGCTGCCATCATCGTGCTCAGACTGTGCGCCTAGAATCGTGCGCCTAGAGGCGATCCGCCATTGCGTCCATGTGGGCGTCGTGGGCGGGTCGATGCCTTTGCACCTCGAAATACGGTTAGTTACTGCCCGCAGCTACAGTTTCCGCAGCCACAACCTCCGCCGGCTGATGGTTCGAGCTCAGTGGAGCCGCCAAAAGCTTCGCGAATGAGTGGAGCGGTGCCAACAACGATGTCCTTCGCGTTGCCTTCTGCATCAGTAGCGATGACGAGGTTCATCTTGGTCATCGTGTTCAGCATGGGAGCGCCGCAGTGGTTGATAATGACCGACTGCACCGCGTTCTCTTTCAGGAACGTGACGATCCGAGCGTGATGCGAGCCTTCGGTGCTTGCATCGTGCAGCACGTCCCAACCAACTTCATGCTCATCCCAGCGAACGATGCGATCGTCCTGGACTTCTGCGATAGCGACGTTATGCGCCTTTCCCCAGCGGGGGTCTACCTGACCGTCAGTTGTGACGGGAACTGCAATGATCATGTGATCAGCTTAGGCCACGAGCGGAGCTCAATCGTTCGCCCTGCGCATATTTGCCAAGACGTGCCGTTCCAGTGGCTCGCACGCGAGCAATGCCAGGACTGACAGGCCGATACCAATGAGAATAAACACGCCCACCAGCACAATCGAATCCGTGCTTGGCACAAGTGTGGACGTGGAGTATCCCAGGAATACGCCGATAACGGTCGTGAAGAGTGTGGATAACAACAATGGTCCTAGGATCTGTGCTGCGCGGGAGAGCCCGAAGAACTGGCGAGGGAAGCCAACCTGAGCCAGAGCGTAAGTTTGTGGCGCGCGGTCAAAGACCAATGATGTTTGGTTCATCAGTGTTGAAAGAGCAGCGGAGGCAAACCCAAAAGCCAGCGTAATGAGGACTCCCGTATTGACGTCGTGAAGGAGGGAGACGGAGCCGTCGTCGGACTTATCGAATGGAACAGCGGCCACGAACCCAGCAATGAAAGACAACAAGGCGATGGCACTGACGTTGCGCCAAGCGGTTCGTGGATCATCAAGAATGCGGCGGGTAGCCAGAAGAATCGCGGGTGAACGTGTCAGCGTACCCGGTCGCGCGAGGCTCTGAAGTATGAACGGTCCAACTAGGGAGATGCCTCCAACAACAATCAACAGCATGAAAGCCATAGACACGTAGGTCCACATGTCTGTTGGAGCCCGATCGGTGCGCGTCCACAAAACGAAAGCGGCGATGGCCGCAACGGACGCCCCCACCCGCCAAAAACGCAGGGCTGGATTCGGTTCACGGTTGGCTACTCCAAGCGGAGAGATTCGCACTCGTTGCAGGCCCACGGCTGTAGAGATCAAGGCGATGACCAGCGTAAATGCTAAGACTGCAAAGAACAGCGGGACTGGAAGGCGCATCTGGGCGGGATTAATGTGCTGGTCAATGAACGTAACGCTGCTCCACAGTGGCAGAGTTGCGAAGTAGGCCACCACACCCACAGCGGCCCCCATGATCCACTGAACAACGGTCTCGACCATCGACATGGCGACGGCTTCGAATCCTGTCACGCCCACCAGTCGAAGTGAGGCAAGGCGCTGAGCTCGGCCGCGTGCACCAAGCCGCGCAGCTGACGCTCCCAACGAGAAGATGGGGAACACCAGAAGGCCCCCAGCTCCCATCGCCATACCGAAGTATGCGGTGAAGAGATCGGATTGTTGGCCCCAACCCAAGTGTTCAGCTGTCTGCAGCATGTGCGCCGTAGGATTGGTGGCCCAGCCGGAAAACATCCACACGCCACCCGCCACGGTGAGCGCCATGAGTGCCGAGAGAGCAAAGGACAACACGGCCAGAATATCCAGCCAACCGTCCCCAGAATGCGAACGTAGGCGGGCTGCAGTAAGCCCGGGAGCAAGGCGGAGAGCTTCCATCAGAAGGCACCTCCGCGTGGTTCCGCTGGGAATGATGCTTGTGAACTGCTGTTCGAATGGGGGGAGGAATCGACTCCCGAAGTCGCGGTGGCAGCCGAATCAGCATGGATCCGACCATCGCGGATCTCCACCAAACGACCGCACCAAGCGGCAACTTGGGGATCGTGGGTAACCACGACAAGCGTAGATCCCGTCATGCGTGCGGTGGTGGTGAGCAGCTGCATGACTTCATGGCCGGTGGCCTGATCGAGTGCTCCTGTGGGTTCATCGGCAAAGATGACGGCCGGTTCTCCCGCGAGTGCCCGGGCGATCGCAACGCGTTGTGCTTGGCCGCCAGACATTTCACCGGGGCGCCGGCTCCGTTCGGAGAGCAGACCCAGTTTGCCTAGCCACCTGTCAGATACCGCGAGTGCCTTGCGGCGAGAAGATCCCCGCAACATGAGCGGCACTGCTACGTTTTCGCGGGCAGAGAGCTCTGGAATCAACTGGCCGTCCTGGAAGACGAAGCCAAAGTTCTGAAGCCGAAGCTTCGAGCGAGTGGCGTCATTGAGGCCTGATACGCTGCTTCCTCGCAACGAGACGTCCCCTGCAGTTGGTGCGAGGATCCCTGAGAGGCAGTGGAGAAGAGTGGACTTTCCTGATCCTGACGGTCCCATAATTGCCAACGTTTGGCCGGCCGGAATGGTGATGTCTACGCCCGCGAGGGCGTGGACGCCTCCGAAGTCCTTGACGAGCCCAGAGCCTGTAAGGGCGCGGTCAACGGATCCTGAGTAGGGTGCTGGTGATGTGCTCATGGAATCATTTCATCTCAGAATGGGTCGACTTCCCATGGTGTCACCTGTCCAAAGAGGGTAGGGCTAGCTCTACCAGCTTAGGATGAAGCCATGGCAAAAGGACATGGCTGGAGGTTGGGCAGGAGAGACCGAGGTGAGGAGTGCCGAACCCCGGAGGCGGTTGCCTCCCTTACTGAGTCTCGGCGCGAAATCGTGGCCGCGTTTGAGATTGAGCGGCGTCGCATTGAGCGGGACCTCCACGACGGCGCGCAACAGTACCTTGTGACGGCATCCATGAGTGTTGGTGAAGCGGACCTTCTGCTTGATTCGGTCACAGAGGGGCACATAGATGCTGATGTGTATCGTGAGGTTAAGCGCCTGCTGGCAAAAGCTCAAGACGATTCGGATGCAGCACTTCGGGCATTGCGCCAAACGGTGGCTGGGATCCACCCGAAGGTGCTTTCAGACATCGGGCTGGAAGCAGCTGTGCGTGACCTTGCTTCATCTAGCCCAATGAACGTACTGGTCAGAGTGCCCATTGAGCTTCCCACTATGACGGAGGGCGTCATTGCCGCCGGGTACTTCCTCGTCTCTGAAGCTCTCACGAATGTTGCCAAATACGCTCCTGATGCTGGTGTCTCCGTTCTCTTGGCGGCCGACGACGAACTACGGATCACGGTTGTCGACGAAGGTCCAGGTGGAGCTTCCATTACTCCTGATCACGGATTGGCTGGTATGAAGGAGAGGCTTGCGGCATTCGGAGGTTCGCTTGATGTGATTAGTCCACTCGGCGGTCCAACTACAGTGAGTGGCAGGATACCGTTGCTTCTGCGCAACGGAGAGTTCGGCGTGGCTATGTCCACGGAAAGGAAGAGCGCGTGAAACTCATTGTGGCTGACGATTCGGCACTCTTCCGTGAAGGGCTAGTTGGTCTGCTTGAACGGCAGGGACATGAGATTGTGGCACAGGCGTCCAGTGCCCCCGAACTGGTGGCGCTCGCGATCAACGCGATGCCTGATGTTGTGGTGACGGACGTGCGGATGCCTCCCGAGATGACCGACGATGGCCTGCGCGCCGCCGTCGAACTTCGTCAGGAATCTCCAGAAATAGGCATCATGGTGTTATCCCAATACGTCGCTCCAGCCTATGCGAGCAAGCTTTTTGAACCGGCAGCCCCACACGATGGAGTTGGCGGGCTTGGGTATTTGCTCAAGGACCGCGTGGCACGCGTTGCAGATTTCATTCGCTCACTTCAGGTGGTGGCAGCCGGTGGAATCGTGGTGGATCCAGAGGTTGCTGCGTCACTTGTGCACGGCAGGAAGTCCAAGCTTGACCCGTTGACGCCACGCGAGACAGAGGTTCTCGAACTCATGGCTCAGGGCCTGTCCAATCAACAGATCTGTGAGAAGCTTTTTCTTTCCGTGGCGGCTGTGTCCAAACATGTGGCAAGCGTCTTCGCGAAGCTTGGCATGTCTCCTGACGAGGACAATCGCCGAGTTCGGGCGGTATTGGCATACCTGACGGAAGTGGAAGCCAGGTGAGTCGGGGGTCCCTCGAGGAACTCATTTCGAATCCGCCGGACCTGCCGGTTGCTCACCGCCTCAGCGCAGTGCGCGATGCCCTTCCCGGAGTGTTGGTTGTTCAAGCGCCTCCCGGCACAGGCAAGACAACTCTCATTCCGCCGCTCGTGGCCACGCAGCTGGGCAAGAGTTCGCGGGTGGTTGTGACTCAGCCTCGGCGAGTGGCGGCACGGGCAGCAGCGAGGCGTATCGCCTCGCTGCTGGGTGAGCCGATAGGGCACACAGTCGGCTTTTCTGTACGAGGCGAGTCGCGCGTGAGCGCACAGACCCGCATTGAGATGGTGACGCCAGGCGTGTTGGTGCGCCGCCTCCAGCGAGACCCCGAGTTGGTGGGAGTCGGAGCGGTGATCTTGGACGAGGTGCACGAGCGCCATATCGATTCTGACCTTGCCATGGCATTGTGTGTTCAGGTACGTGAAACGATTCGTGAGGACCTCATCCTCATCGCGATGTCTGCCACTGTGGAAGCGCAACGTACGGCCGCTTTGCTTGGTGGCACAGTAGTGGATATCCCTGGGGCAATTCATCCCATCGAGTTGCGCTATGCAGAACCTCCACGCGGCTCAGAACCCCTTGGAGCTCTGGGAACGAACGGAGCTACGGGGGTGCGCCGGGAATTTGTGGCGCACGTTGCCGCCACTGCTAGGCGCGCATTGAGCGAAACGAACGGTGACGTCCTCGTATTTGTTCCCGGGGTTAGGGAGGTCGACGACGCCGCCGCCCACCTGGTTGGTTGTGGAGCTGAGGTGATGAAGCTTCATGGTTCGTTGAGTGCCAAGGAACAGGATGCTGTGCTTTCGGGTGGGAAGTTGCGGCGGGTCATAGTCTCCACTGCAATTGCCGAATCCTCCCTGACCGTGCCTGGCGTGCGAGCGGTTGTGGACGCGGGACTGAGCAGGGAACCACGCATGGACTACAGCAAGGGAGTTGGTGGACTTGTGACGGTTCTTGAGGCGCGTGCCGCCGGAGTTCAGCGGGCCGGCCGAGCTGGGCGTGAAGGGCCAGGTGTTGCGTATAGATGCATGTCAGAGAACACGTGGGCGCGACTCGCGGAACACGCTGAACCTGAGATCCGCACGGCTGACCTCGTCTCCTTCTGCCTTGAGGTGGCCTGTTGGGGTGCGCCGCGTGGTACAGGGCTCGCTCTGATCGATCCGGCACCACCAGCAGCGCTGGACGCGGCGGAAGCCACATTGACCTCTCTTGGTGCACTCGATTCGGGGCGGCCCACACCATTGGGCGTCGAATTGGCACGGCTTCCCGTCTCGCCCCGTGTGGGCCGAGCCCTTCTCGTCGCGGCGGGAGCCATCGGCCCCCGCCGCGCCGCCGAGGTCTGCGCCCTCATCGAGGATGACATCCGAATCCCCGGAGCCGACCTCGCACACGGGTGGCGCACAGTTGCCGCCCAATCCACCACGTGGAAGCATCAGGCCGATCGCTTGGAAAAGATAGCGAGGCAGGTTGCTCTACAGGGCACACACAGCATCGACATTCCCTCGCTAAACCGCGGTGCCAACCACACAACGGGATCAGCAGACGATGCCCTTGCCGTCGTCGTCGGCCTTGCCTACCCGGAACGGATTGCGCGGGTGCGCACCCTCAACGGGCAGCCCACAAACCGGTATCTCCTAGCCAATGGGATCGGAGCTACTCTTCCAACTGGGTCGCCGCTGGCAGGGGAGGTTTGGCTTGCGATCGCGCAGCTGGATCGGGGTCAAGGCCGATCAGATGCAGTAATTCGCGCCGCAGTGCCGCTTGATCGAGACTTCGCAGAGGTCCTTGCGGCATCGCTCATCGAGCAAAACACTCACATTCGTCTCCACCACGGTCGGTTGCAAGGACTGACGGTGCGTTCGCTCGGTGCCATTGAGCTGAGCGTGCGTGAGGAGGCGAAGATTGACCTAGATATGGCCCGGGAGTTCGTCACAGCACGAATCTCCTCAGGCGAGCTTCCGCTCACATGGACTGAGGGTGCGGTCTCAATGAGGGAACGGCTCGCATTCCTCCACATGGCCATGGGCGATCCGTGGCCTGACGTCAGCGATGAGGCGCTCGCGGCCCGCCTTGAGGAGTGGGCTGGCCCTGAGCTGAATCAGTTCATCCGGGGCAAGAAGCTCCAAGCGATCCGAGCCGAACAGTTCGATCGCATCTTGCCGTGGCCGCAAGCGGCCCGGATAGGGGAACTTGCTCCGGAGCGCATACAGGTGCCAACGGGAAGCACTTCCCGTGTGGACTATTCGTCAGGGCGCCCGATCGTGCGACTCCGATTGCAGGAGGCCTTCGGCTGGCGGGTTACCCCACGCATCGCAGACGGACGAGTTCCCATCACGCTTGAGTTGCTATCGCCTGCTCAGCGTCCGCTTGCCGTAACAGATGATGTGGAGAGTTTCTGGCGCGGTGCATATGTGCAGGTCCGAGCGGAGATGCGGGGCCGGTACCCCCGCCACCCGTGGCCCGAAGACCCTTTGACGGCTGAACCTACGCGCAGGGCGAAGCCACGAACGTAGGTTTCATTATCATCGACGGGATGGCTGGAGATAGCGGTGTGTGAGCATTGTGCTCACCCGATTTCGGTTATCTCTTCACGCAGGTTATCCGCGTTTGCTGCGAGTTGGCGAATAATCACGTCGATCTCTGAAAAAGCTGTTCCCTCGAAAGGAACAGTGGACCTGAGGTGAGCAATACCGTTGTCAAGGACAATTCCGCCCATCAACAACTTGGCGGATTGGCTCATGAGCCACTTCAGTTGCGATTCGGTGGGTGCGCTCAGGAGTGGAGCTGTCACGAATGCTACGGGTCCGAGCGGCGTGGGCGCATGCGTCACTCGAATCTCTTGGTGACGTTTCTCAGCTTTCCATTCGATGCGCAGGGACATGTCGCCTTCCGGCGTCTGCGTGGCATCGAAGAAGGCGACGAGGGCATCTTGAAGGCTCGGCCAGTCGGTCAGAATCCGCTTGTCCTTCTTGCGTCCAAACATATCTCTCCCTCAGATCGCTTCTGATGCGGTGATGGCTGCCTCCGTGGCAATGAGCCGCACGGCGCCGATCAGCCGAAGAGGAGGAAGCGCCCCGATAACGAGGGACTCATGCACGTGCACTAGCCCTCCCATTGTGCGCAACGCCCCCAATGGGAGGGAATCTGCAGCAGCGGCCAGCGCCATCATGTCGCCAGATTCCGCGATCACTGGGGAAGCGATGTGCACTACCTCGCGCTCCGAGGTCGTGGACTTGCCATGCCACACCATTGCAGGGTGGATGGCGTCTTCTCCGTTCACTGAGATGGGCACGTGAATGCGGACATGTATGGCACTGACGTCGTCGGATTCGAAGTTGCGCGATACGACGTCGGCACAATCCTGCCAGTTCGTCAGATTCTCGGGGGGCAAGGAGCCGGTGCTCATTCTTCTCCGCTTCTGTTTACACTTTGGCGCTGGGGCGTTGCGTTTTAGGTAGCTGATCAGTGCTCCGCATCGGGTGGTGCAGTTTCCTGATCAGTTCCATTGTGGCGGGAGGATGCCTCCCCACGAAACTTGCCGTCTGCGAAGTACGTGTTCTGCAGTGTATCGGCCGTGCCGGCTAGGGCGCCGATGTCATGAGCTAAGCTAATGGCCGTCTGACCAGCAATCTCAGTGCTGTGCGCTAAAACCACGTTGTCACCTACCACGCGAATGCCGCCTAGGACATAGCGCAGAGAGGCTTTCGCCAGAGCCACAACCGAATCGTGGCTGGCAGGTCCGAGCGGGATTTGGATCCCCAAGAGGCTACGGAAGTTGTCAGATCCCTGCGGGAACAGATAGATCGTCTGGTGATGACCATTGGGCCACGCCACGCCCAGAACGATCTGTTCCTCCGTGTTCATGGCCAGTGCAAGGACACTCGGAAGACTCTCCCGCACATCATCCCAATCAAGGAGGGTGGCGGAGGTCTGAGCATCACGCTCTGGGGAGAAGTTGGCGTTCATGTCAGAATTCATCCAATCCCTCCGAGAATGTGGCTTCCAGCCAATCGGCCGTTCGAGCCGCGAACTTGATGCCGCGTTCGAGGCGTGCAAACGGAAGGTTTCGGGCGCGGTAGCACTGGTGGATGACCAGCCGGTTGTTCACAATGCGCAGGTCACCAAGGACCAGTTTCTCAACTTCCTGCGCTATACCCACGCTATCCACAAAGTTCGATTCTCCAATTGCGGAGCTGACGTGATAGAAGAGTTCGTCCTCAGAGTTTCGATCCGGATTGACTATGACAGTCTGGAGCCGGGTTGAGTCCTGGGTTTGGAAGGTGAGCTTGACGGTGGAGCCATGCTGCTCCGCAATGGATATCTGGCGTTCGAGGGCCCACAAGCACTTCTCCCACGTATCAATAACGTATCGGGGATCATCGGGGCCGATGGGTTCAACCGGTGGCTCCCTACCCACATCAGGAGCGCCGCGGTCATGTTCATACGCCGCTAAGGCGTCGTCGAAATCGCGTGAATTATGGTCCATGTCACACCTCCTAACACAAGCATACTTGCTTGCGGGCTCGTGAGATTCTTGAGGTTGCCTGTTGCCTTGGTCCCAACTGTCAATTACGAATGCGGCACGTTAGATAATTGATTCCATGCATGGTGAGTACAAAGTCCCAGGGGGCAAGCTGGTCGTCGTCGACGTCGAAGAGAAAGACGGTACTCTTCACAACGTCCAAGTGTCCGGTGACTTCTTTCTTGAACCAGACGAGGCATTGGATCGCATTACGGGAGCACTCGAAGGCGCGCCAGCTGATTCGGATGCCGCACATTTGGCAGCCCGGATTTCTCGCGAGGTGCTGCCCACTGACACCTTGTTCGGCCTGACTCCTGAAGGTGTGGGGATTGCGGTAAGGCGTGCGTTGGGGAATGCTCTGAGCTGGGAAGATATCGATTTTGATGTGATTCATGGACCCGTTGTGGATCCCATGATCAACGTGGCGTTGGATGAGACCCTTGCAGAAGACGTTGCCGCCGGAAACCGTAAGCCGTTTATGCGCCTGTGGGAATGGAACGGCCCGCAGGTGGTTATGGGCTCCTTCCAATCGTATGAGAACGAGATCAACCAAGAAGGCGTAGATCGTTACGGCATCACGGTTTCGCGGCGTGTGACGGGCGGTGGAGCTATGTTCATGGAGCCAGGAAACTGCGTCACCTACTCGATCGTCATTCCCACAGCCTTGGTGGATGGCCTGAGTTTCGAGCAGTCCTATCCATTCCTTGACCAGTGGGTGATGGAAAGCCTAGCGAAGTGCGGCGTCAAAGCACGTTACATTCCCTTGAATGACATTGCGTCTGAAGTGGGCAAAATCGGCGGCGCCGCACAGAAACGCTGGGCCAACGGCTACATGGTCCATCACGTCACGATGTCCTATGACATCAATGCGGAGAAGATGATGGAAGTGCTGCGCATCGGCAAGGAGAAGGTGCGTGACAAGGGCACAAGGTCAGCCGTCAAGCGCGTGGATCCGATGCGTTCGCAAACTGGCATGGAGCGTGAGGAGATTCTCGACGTCTTCTACAACCATTTCAAAGAGAAGTACAACGCTTCTGACGGCGCGATTTCCGAGGCGGATATTGCTGTTGCTCAGGACCGGTGCAATACGAAGTTCGCAACGCGTGAATGGACGCACCGGATCGTCTGATTGCGTCGACTAGTGGGTGCGCGGTGGTGCAGTGCTTCCGCGCACCAACAGTTCCGTTGGGACGACGACGCGTTGGCGTTCCGCGGTTACACCGGTTGAGATCTGCGAGTGGACAAGAGTAAAGAGTTCTCTTCCGATCCTGTCAAAGTCTTGACGCACGGTAGTCAGTGGTGGCGAGGCGAACTCTGACAGGTCGATTCCGTCAAATCCCACAACTGAGACATCCTCAGGCACGCGCAAGCCGTGTTCATGAAGGGCGCGCATGAGCCCGAAGGCCATTTCGTCATTGGCACAGTAGACGGCCGTGACGGAAGGATCGCCAGCGATTCTCACTCCGATCTGATACCCAGATCGCGCCGTCCAATCACCTTCCCATGGCTCTGGTGTGCTTACTCCTGATTCACCTAGTGTGCGCTGCCATGTGGCTGCCCGCACCAGGGCTGGCTGTGAGTCTGGTGCGCCAGCTATGTGATGAACCGTGCGGTGGCCCAGATCGAGTAGATGGTGGATTGCATCCCGCGTTCCCGCGACCTGGTCAGCCACAACTGACGGGAAGAACCCAATCATGCGGGAGTCGGACACTGCCACCGGTAGGCCAGGTGGAAGTGAGAGTGAACCGTAGGTTGCATGCCCCGAGCGCACCACGATGAGGCCGTCAATTGCTTGATGCGAAATGCGGAATGCCGCTTGCTTGAGGCCGCCGGATTCTGGGTTCTTCACTTGGATAAGTGTGACGGAGTAGCCCTGTTCCTCCGCTGCCTGGACAATTGCGGACGTTGTGAGACTTTCACCCATTCTTCGCAACTGCTGCGTAATCACTCCGATTGTGCCGAAGGATCCGTTGCGTAAGGCGCGTGCGGCGTAATTGGGCGAGTAACCGAGTTCATCCATCGCGGCAATCACCCGATCACGAGTTGCCGTGCTGACAGACTCCGCTCCGTTGGAGACGCGAGAGACTGTTTGTGCTGAGACGCCTGCGAGTAGAGCGACGTCTTTGATCGAGGGACCGTTCTTTATGCGGCCCATGCCGGTGGGTGTGGCCATGTTCGAGAGTCTAGCATCAGCACATCGTAAATTGTTTACGTTAGCATTTGCGGATCTACTGAGCTCCTCATGACAAGGCGAGATGAAATTGTTTCAGCAAATCTCTCGCGCAACTGGCTGATAGACGCTATTGTTGTCAAAAAGAAATCTTCGAAAGAGTACATTTCACGCCAACCAGTGTTACGGTTGGCAACGTAAACAATTCGCGGTCTAGATTGGTTGAGGGCGCTCGGCGCTTCCACACGAGCAGAGCTTGAAGCAATGCAGCTTCTCACCTCCGGACCAAACACTTCTGTCACCACCAACTGCGCAGCAGCTTGGTACATCCGAGAAGGCAAAGATGCCTCTCTCACAACAATGCCGGGTTTTGCCAGACCCTGCACCACACACAGGAGGATCTTCAACTTATGAAGACGCATAAGAAACATGGCTACTTGGCCATGGCAGCAATGGTGCCGCTCAGCTTGATTCTGGCGGCATGTGGTTCGAGCAACGGAAGTAGCGACTCAGAGAGTTCGGCGGACGGCGGCGACCAAAGCCTTACGGTTTGGACGTGGGACCCAGCCTTTAACATCGCAGCCATGCAAGAAGCGGAAAAGGTCTACCAAGAAGACCACCCTGACTTCACTCTCAACATTGTTGAGACCCCATGGGACGATCTCCAGACCAAACTGACCACCATCGCACAGTCCCAGCAGTATGACCAGCTGCCAGATATCTTCCTCATTCAGAACAACGCCTGCCAGAAGAACATCATCAACTATCCAGACTTGTTCTCAGACTTCAGTAGCTCAGCGATTGACTTCTCGGAGTTCCCGGATGCTGTGAACGCATACTGCAACGTAGATGGCACACAGTACGGCGTGCCGTTCGATCAGGGCACGGCAATCACGGCTCTTCGCACCGATCTTCTGGCTGAAGCCGGTTTGACGGTAGATGACTTCACAGACGTCACGTGGGATCAGTTCATTGACCTAGGCAAGCAGGTTCTCGCCGCCACAGGCCAGCCGATCCTTTCTGGGCAAGCAGGTTCATCTGACACCATCATGATGATGCTGCAGTCTGCCGGCGCTTCTCTCTTTGATTCAGATGGCAACCCGACCATCGCTGACAATGAAGCCCTTGTAGAGGCAACTGACTATTACAAGCAGATGGTCGACGACGGCATCTTCCTCGAGGTCAACTCGTGGGATGAGTACATCGGCACATTGGTCAACTCGCAGGTTGCTGGAACAATCAACGGAGCATGGATCATTGGTTCGATCCAGACGGCTGACGACCAGTCCGGCAATTGGCAGATCACCAACCTTCCAAGCTTGGACAGTGTTGATGGAGCCACCCACTACTCTGCCAATGGCGGTTCTTCGTGGGCGGTCAGTTCCAACGCAAACACGGAACTTGCAGACGATTTCCTCGCGTCAACCTTTGCCGGCTCCACCGAGCTTTATGACACGATCCTTCCGTCCACCGGCGCAATTGCGAACTGGTCGCCAGCTGGCGACTCCGATGTGTACGCAGCGCCCTCAGAGTTCTTCGGCGGCCAGCCCATCTTCCAGATGATCGTTGAGTTTGGAGCAAACGTTCCTTCAAACAACACAGGTGTGTACTACTACGAAGCTCGTGACGCTGTGAGTGCGGCGATTCAGGAGATCATTGGCGGCGCAGACGCCAATGACTCGCTACAGAATGCACAAGACACGGTCGAGTTCGCGATGCAGTAAGGGATCTCGGATCAGGTGGTGGGGAGCCAGTTCTCCCCACCACCTGAGCCCCATCCCATTGGACGGCCGCGAGCAGTGCTCGCGGCCAGCACAGGAAGGTCATCTCAGTGTCAACATCTGTGACGGCTCCGGGAGAAAAGCGCACGCTCGGTTTCCGGAAAGTCGATAAAAAGGCCACGCCCCCTGGCGTGAAGAAGCGAAACGGCCGGGGTCCAAGTAACTCCGAGCGGCGGAATCTCACAGGATGGGCGTTCCTGCTTCCTGCAGCATTCCTCATCTTGGTTATGAACTTCTACCCGATGTTCAAGGCGTTCATCCTTTCGCTTCAGACCGGGCGTGGTTCAAACATGAGCTTCGCCGAGCCGCTCTGGTACAACTACCGGCGCCTGCTCGACGATGAAATCTTCATGATGACTCTGAAGAACACCTTCCTCTACCTCATCATCCAAGTACCAATCATGTTGGTTCTGGCCCTAGTGCTAGCCAACATCCTCAACAAGCGTGATTTGAAGTTCAAGGCATTCTGGCGAACAGCTATATTCTTGCCCTGCGCGGTCTCACTGGTCTCATACTCCTTGGTCTTTCGTACGCTCTTTGCTAAGGACGGGTTCATCAATGACATTCTTGAGAAGATCGGAATACTTGATGATCCAGTCAACTGGCTCGGACAGGGCAATACCGCGCGTTTCGTCATTATCCTTGGACTGATCTGGCGCTGGACCGGCTACAACATGATCTTCTACTTGGCGGCCCTTCAGAACATCGAGTACTCGAGTATTGAAGCTGCCAAGATCGACGGCGCCAACTCCTTCCAGACCTTCTGGTACGTCACGGTGCCCCAGCTCAAGCCGATGATCCTACTGACGGCCATCATGTCAACGAACGGAACGCTGCAGCTCTTCGATGAATCATGGAACCTCACTCAAGGAGGTCCCGCCCATCAATCAATGACCATGTCGCATTACCTTTACGAAGTCTCATTCCAGAAGAATCCGAACTTCGGATATGCGGCAGCTCTTTCGTACGTGATTCTTATTCTTGTTGCAGTTCTTGCTCTGTTCCAGATGAAGGTAGGTGACAAGCGTGACTAAGGCCATTCGTGAAGCTCCGATGTACCTCTTTCTCACGATCGTTGCTGCGTTTTCGCTCTTCCCGTTGTACTTCATGGCGGTATCGGCAACGAACTCCAGCAGTGACGTGCTGGGATCCAAACTGACTCCCGGTGGGAGCCTTATCGATAACTGGAACTCCTTGGTTTCCAGCCAAAATGTGCTTGCTGCCCTTGGGCATTCTGCTGTCAATGCTCTGGCAACAACCGCGCTTGCACTCGTTATCTGCTCTATTGCAGGCTACGGTTTCGAGGTGTATCACTCCAAGGGCAAAGATCGCTTGATGGCAGTGCTACTTCTGGCGATGATGATTCCGTTTGCCGCAACGATGATCCCGTTATTCCAGATGTTTGGCAACTTCGGAATGATCAACTCAACGTGGGCTGTGATTCTGCCAGCGATCTCCACTCCGTTCCTTATCCTGTTGTTCCGGCAATCATCCCGCAACTTCCCTCACGAGATTCTGGAGGCAGCACGCCTGGACGGACTGAGTGAGTTGAAGATCTTTATGCGCATCTACATGCCCACAATGCGCTCCACCTATGCAGCCGCGGCCGTTATCACATTCATGACTGCATGGAACAACTTCTTGTGGCCCAAGGTGATCTTGGTTGATTCGTCCTATCAAACGATGCCGATGCTGATCTCCAACCTCATTGCAGGCTACGTAACGGATTACGGAGTGCTCATGCTCGCCGTACTCATTGCTTCTCTTCCAGCAGTAATAGTCTTCTTGGCCCTTCAGCGCAGCTTTGCTGAGGGCATGACAGGAGCCATAAAGTGACTTTCGATTTCAGCCGCGTCTCTGATCCCTTGTACTTTTCGGAGAACCGGCGTGAAGCGCACTCTGATCACAGGTGGTTTGCCTCGTATGAGGAAGCTTGCCTCGGCACGTCGTCGTTCGAACAATGCTTGAACGGAACATGGAAGTTCCGTTACGTACGCAATCCTTCAGAAGTCTCAGAAGGGTGGCAGAAGTCTGATGCTGACTGTTCCACATGGGATGACATCCGCGTGCCAGCACACATCCAGATGGAAGGTTATGACCTTCCACAGTATGCCAACGTACAGTACCCATGGGATGGACATGAGAGTATAGAACCCGGCCAGATCCCTACAAAGTTCAACCCCGTGGGCTTATACGTCAGAGATGTTGTTCTGGACAATCCGGTGGGAGCCAACGAAAGGCTCTCGATTGCATTCAAGGGCGCTGAATCTGCCGTGGCACTGTGGATCAACGGCACCTACGTGGGCTACGGCGCCGATTCCTTCACTCCCTCAGAATTCGACATCACTGAGTTCGTTCACCAAGGCAAGAACCGCGTTGCTGCGCAAGTAATCAAATGGACGAGCGGTTCGTGGATTGAGGATCAGGACTTCTATCGGTTCTCGGGCCTCTTTCGCGACGTTGTTTTGTACCGCAGGCCAGCAGTACATGCAGAACACGTTATAGTGCGCACAGAGCTGACTCCTGATATGGACCGGGCAACAATCTCCATTGATACTTCGCTGGTCGGTGACGGATATGTGCGAGCACGTGTGGTGGCCGTTGGAGAATGCGAAGGCGAACCCGCAACTGTGAGCCTGAGTGCGCCGCGCCTGTGGAGCGCAGAGGATCCATATCTTTATGAAGCAGAACTTGAGGTGTATGACTCAGAGGGCATACTCACAGAGTTTGTTCCACTGAAGGTGGGCGTGCGCCGGTTCGGCATTGAAGACGGCGTTCTCAAGATCAACGGTCAGCGGATCGTATTCAAGGGAGTGAACCGCCACGAATTTGGCCTACAAGGCCGCGTGATGAGCAGGGAGCGCACAGAAGAGGACGTCAAACTCCTCAAAGCGGCGGGTCTTAATGCTATTCGAACCAGTCATTACCCGAACAACACGTTCCTCTATGAACTGTGCGATGAGTATGGCCTGTACGTTATCGATGAAATGAATCTGGAGTCGCACGGCCTGTGGGACAGGATTCGGTATCAGAACGCAGGTGTGGAAACCGCGGTCCCCGGAGATCGGCCTGAATGGCTTCCGGTGCTCCTGGACCGGGCAGCGAGTATGCTACGGCGGGATCGCAACCATCCAAGCATTGTCATGTGGTCGTGTGGCAACGAGTCGTTTGGAGGCGCGGATATACTCGCTGTCTCTGATTACTTCCGTGCTGAGGATAATCGGCCAGTGCATTACGAGGGCGTGGATTGGGATCCACGATATCCTCAGACCACTGATGTCAAGAGCCGCATGTACACGCCAGCAGCCGAGGTGGAGGAGTACCTAACCACTCATCGTGACAAGCCGTTCATTCTTTGCGAGTACGCCCACGCGATGGGTAACTCCTTCGGTGCGGTACACAAATACATTGATCTGGCGTATCGCGAGCCCCTCTTCCAAGGTGGATTCATCTGGGACTTTGCAGATCAAGCAATTGCGCTGACTGATAGATACGGCGAACACTACTTCGGCTATGGTGGCGATTGCGGTGAAGCCCCACACGATGCGGAGTTCTGCGGAAACGGAATTCTCTTTGCCGATCACACTCCTACACCCCGCATGCAGGAAGTGGCACATGTGTATCGGGCGTTGGTCACCACGATTGAGCGTGAAACGATCTCGATCGAGAATCGATTCCTGTTCACACCATCGAACGCCTATACCTGCGTGGTCACTTTGCGCCGCGAGGGGCGCACGATCAAAGAATACGGGCTGGCTACGGCTGTTCCCCCTGGTCAGACCGGTACATACCCCAATCCGGTCCGGGTACCGGATACTCCAGGTGAATACACGGTGGACGTCGAGTTTAGGTTGGCAGAACCGACTGCGTGGGCAGCGGCGGGCCACCGTATCGCAGGAGATCAGGCGGTGTTCACGAACCCCGCGAACGCCGCTGTGGCCGCCGCACGCGGATCGGCGCCAACCGTAGTAAACGCAATCCACAACATTGGGGTACACGGCGAGCACTTCTCTGCACTCTTCTCCAAGCTCCACGGAGGTTTGGTCTCATACCGATATGGTCAAACCCAACGTGGTGGTAGGGAGCTTCTGCGGAGTATGCCATTGCCGAATTTCTGGCATGCTCCTACCTCGAATGAACGGGGGTGGAAAGGCCCGAGCCGCGACGCTCAATGGTTGGGTGCCAGCCGTTATTGCGTACCGTTGGCATCTTTGGAGAATCCCACGCTGGAAGTGAACGACGACGTCGTCGTCGTGACATTTACGTACGTGCTTCCGACTACTCCACAGAGCACGAGCACTGTGAGCTACGCGGTGGATGGGCAGGGACGGATCGAGGTAACTACGCGGATCGCTCCCGGTGCCGGGCTGCCCGACATGCCTGAGTTCAGTCTCATGATGGCCGTGGATGCGGACCTGCACAACCTGCGCTATTACGGTGAAGGTCCTGAAGAATGCTATGTGGATAGGCGTGAAGGAGCTCGCTTGGACGTGTTTGAACGTGATGTGGCAACCATGCTTACGCCTTACTTGCGCCCACAAGAAGCAGGCAACCGCACGGGCGTGCGTTGGGCAGAGATTACGGATGAACGAGGTCATGGCATTCGGCTCGACTGCGCCGGCACGGCTGGCGGCATGGAACTCTCTGCATTGCCGTGGACTCCATTTGAGGTGGAGAATGCGTTGCACCCAAACGAGCTGCCCCGCACGCACCGCACTATTCTGCGGCCGGCGTATATGCGCCGTGGTGTGGGAGGTGACGATACGTGGGGTGCCATGACGCTTCCTGAGTACCGCCTTCCTGCTGACAAGGAGCTATCCTTCACCTTTGCGTTCCAAGGAATCCTGTAGAGACGGGCATGAGTAGCGGCCCCCTGCACCTGCACAATGGCGGTACCTCGGTAATACTCGACTTCGTTGGCAGTAGCCCACGGGTGGAGTATTGGGGTACCTATGCCGGAGAACTGAGTGCAGGGGACCTCGCGAGCTTTGTCGATTCGCAGGTCCCCGCCGTGCCCGGCGGAGGTATTGATGAACCGCTAGTTGTGGGGATTCACCCAGCCCACGCCGCAGGCTGGTTCGGGCGACCAGGTGTGGAGGGGCACCGGGCTGGCGGCAATTCCTGGTCGCCCTCTTTCACGCACGTGAGCATAAAGGTGGATGGCCCAGATGGCAGGCATGCCAAACAGGGCTTTGTGGCTGAGGCCGCAACTATCACAAGTGCCGATCGCTCCGCTGGTCTCACGCTCGTGGACTGCATCGAGGTCACGGACGAGGGCTTGGTACGCGTTCAGTCGAGCATCACGAACACAGGGCCGGATCCTTTTGAGCTTGCCGGGATCGTCACAGCGTTTCCTGTGCCGGAGGGCGCAACTCAGATTATTGACTTCGCCGGCCGGTGGACGAAAGAACGAACGGAGCAACGCACTGCCTTTTCTGTGGGGATGCATCTGCGGGAGGGGCGGCGTGGGCGAACTGGCCACGATTCGGCCTTCGTCTTGTGTGTGGGTGAAGAAGCCTGTGGATACTCCGAAGGCGAAGTGTGGGGATTACACGTCGCTCACAGTGGCAACAATGTTGCCTACGCCGAGCGGGTGGCGACCGGACAAAAGGTCGTTGGTGCGGGTGAGCTGCTGCAGTCTGGCGAGGTGACGCTGGAAACTGGAGCGACGTATACGAGCCCGTGGGTGTACTTCGCGCATGCGCAGGGACTCGATGCATTGGCCGCTCAGTTCCATCGCTACCTCCGCTCGCACGAACATGCCGCACTGACAGAGGGACAATTGGTCACTCTCAACGTGTGGGAGGCGGTGTACTTTGAGCATGACTACGCCACGCTTGCGCGGCTTGCGGAAATTGCGGCCAGTATTGGCGTGGAACGTTTCGTCGTCGACGACGGATGGTTCCGTGGCCGACGCGACGATACCTCATCATTGGGTGACTGGTATGTGGATGAGGAAGTGTGGGGAGACCGACTCGCAGAGCTCTCTGTTCATGTGCGCCGGCTTGGCATGGAGTTTGGGCTGTGGTTCGAACCGGAGATGATAAGCCTGAACTCGGATCTGGCGCATGAACATCCCGATTGGATACTGGGCGTTCGCGGGAGAAGGCCCATCCCGGAGCGTCACCAGTATGTCCTTGACCTTTCGAACCCACGTGCATATGCGTGGCTGGTGGAGCGAATAGGCGCGGTGATTAGCTACCTGGGAGTTTCATACATCAAGTGGGATCACAACCGTGACCTTATTGATGCGGCATCGCCAGCAACAGGACAGGCCACGATACGTAATCAGACACGTGCCGTCTATCGGCTCATGGATGCAATTAAGGCAGCTCACCCGGGGCTTCTTATTGAGTCGTGTGCGTCGGGCGGCGCACGAATCGATCTCGGTATCTTGGAGCACACTGACAGAGTGTGGGCCTCGGACTGTATCGACCCACACGAGCGTGTAGAGATTCAGATGGGAACGATGCAGCTCTGCCCGCCAGAGCTCTTGGGCTCACACGTAGGCGCACCGCGTTCGCATACCACAGGCAGGACTCATGACCTGAGCTTCAGAGCTACCGTGGCGATGTTCGCCAGCTTCGGAATTGAATGGAACCTACTCGATGTGAACAGTGTTGAGTTGGCGGATCTGGCAGCCTGGGTGGATCGTTACAAGGAGTACCGCGGATTCATAGCACGCGCGCGGATCCATCGTGCTGTTCATGCTGGTTGCCTCGCGGTGATCGGCGCTGTCGCTCCAGACAAGAGCCAAGCACTCTACGGGTTGTTCCAGATGGAGCGGCCAGCAACGTGGCCGCTGGGTGCAATGCGGCTCCCAGGACTCGATACCACAGCGCGCTACAAGGTGGAGTTGATAGATCCTATCGTCAGCGCGCGCGGGCGTGACGTGTTATCCCCATGGATGAGCGAGCCAATAGAACTTCCAGGCGCTCTGCTTGTGAATGCAGGTATTCGAGTTCCGTTAGGTGAAGTGGATCAATCAGCTATCCTCAGGGCAACACGCATGTCATGAGGCAGGGTGGCACAGGTGCGGTATTGTGTGGCCGCATCCGAAATCGAGAACTGTGTGAGTAACTAAAGGTGTAGGTGACAGCTTGTTGCTGAGCGCAACGGATTGTTGCGAACGCGACGGCAGGAAGTATCCTGCGTGCTAATTGGTGCGGTGACTCTGAGCTGCCTTCCAAGCGCTAGCAATCATGTCATCAATTGAGTGCGTATTGGCCCACCCCAAGTCACGTGTGGCAGCTTCGCCACTCGCTACGATCCGCGCTGGATCTCCGGGCCTACGTGGGGCGATGGTGGGAGTGAAGCCCGCGCCCGTGACGCGTGCTGCAGCGTCCATGATCTGGCGTACGGAAACACCGGTGCCACTTCCTAGGTTGTATGCAGTTGCAATAGTCTGGCCCTCGAGCAGTTTCTGGGCGGCTGCCACATGGGTAGCGGCAAGATCTGATACGTGGATGTAGTCGCGTACGTTGGTGCCATCGGGGGTGGGGTAATCATCGCCGTTTATGTGGGGAATCTTGCCCTGCTCGATGGCGGCAAAAATCAGAGGGAAAAGATTGTGGGGGCTCGAATCGTAGAGTTCTGGCGTGCCAGAGCCGACCACGTTGAAGTAGCGGAGCGCGGTGTACTTGAGGCCGTGGGCACGCGCGCCGTCGGCTAACAACCATTCTCCGATAAGCTTCGTTTCCCCATATGGGGAGGTGGGCGCCTTTGGCGTATCCTCTGTGACAAGGCCATCAGTCACGTTTCCATAGACGGACGCTGATGATGAGAACACCATCTTGTCAACGCCATGTTCCCGAGCGGCTTCGAGTAGGTTCACCATACCTGTGATGTTCTGGGTGTACGTGTGGTAAGGCCGCTCAACAGATACTCCAGCATACTTGTAGCCTGCCACGTGTATTACGCCTTCGATGGCGGTTGCACCGAAGGCCGCATCCAATGCTGTTCTGTCAAGTAGCGAACCTTCAATGAACGGGACACCGGTTGGCACGAACTCGCGGTGCCCAGTGGATAGGTCATCAATTACTGCCGCCTCCATACCGGCGGTGCGCAAGGCCCTGACCACATGCGATCCGATGTACCCTGCTCCTCCTGTGACGAGCCAAGCCATGGTTTTCCTTTCGCTCGTGGTACTTCTATGCGACGACGACGTCGAGCCCTGCGGACTTGAGTGCGTCCAGACGATCGGAGTCCACATCACCTGCTGTGATGAGAGTGGAGACCTCATCCACCCGAGCAATCCTACCCTTGTCCACGCGCCCAATTTTGGTCGAGTCAGCAACCACCACTACGGAAGTGGCAGCGCGGACCATCGCGCGTTTGAGTTCGGATTCAGGGAGATTGATGTTTGTGATTCCAGCCGTAGCTTCCACTCCTGTGGCGCCGATGATGGCGATGTTGGCCGCAATGCTAGAGAAAATGTGTGAGGCAAACGGTTCTACCAAGGAATGTTGTAAGGGCCGGAGTGTTCCCCCGGTGAGTATCACAGTGAAGCGCGGGATCAGAGGCTCCAACGTCTGAGCGTTGGAGAGGCTGTTGGTTATCACGGTAACGTCCGTGAGATCCTGACGGTTCGCCAATGCAGCTGCCACTGCCGCTGTTGTGGAACCGACGTCCAGAATCACTGTATCTCCACTGTTTACGCGGGCAGCGGCCGCCACCGCAATGCGCCGCTTCTGCTCACTATGTGCAGCGACTGCATCTTCGTATCGCGGCTCTTTCCCATCTATGGGTGCGAACATAGCGCCGCCGTGGATGCGTACGACCCCAGGTTCCTGTGCGGCCCATGCGAGATCGGCTCTAATCGTCACTTCGGATACGTGGTACTGGCGCGTAAGGTCCGATACTCGAACGAACTCACGCTGTTTGAGGGTTTCGAGAATTGCGGACCTGCGAACCTCAATTGGAAGGTTCAATGAGCTGGTGTTGTCTGACACATTCCCAAGTCTGGCCGCATTACGACGATTTGTCAAACATTTCGAATAGTTTCGTTTGAGGCTGAGATTCCGTTCCTTGACTTTCGATTACGAAAGTTGCTTAATGTGAGTGTGGATATTGATATTGAGCAGGCTCAAGGCCCCCACGCCGTCCAGGTAGTAACCACAATTGGTGCCGGTGTGACCAAGCGCGCCACGCGAATGGCCGATGGTCGCGAACTCATTTACTACGACGATCCCGATACTCGGCTTCCCGCAGAGCGGGCCGCGGACACTCGTGAGATGCCGCCCCGCCCTCTTGTTGCCCAGATGCGGCAGGATCCCTTGACAGGGGAGTGGATCTCCATCGCAGCAGCTCGTCAGGTCCGCGTGTTCCTCCCTCCGGCAGAGCTTGATCCACTCGCCCCGTCAAGCCCAACGAATCCAAGTGAGATCCCAAGCAACTACGACGTCGTCGTCTTTGAAAACAAGTCCCCTTCGTTCGGACCGGATACGGCACCGAAGGATTCTGACCCTGTTGCGGCACTTGCCGATCTGACCACCGTTGGCCAGGGAAAGGTACTACCTTCGGTCGGGCGTTGTGAAGTTGTGTGCTTCGCTCCCCAGACACAGGGATCATTTGCGTCGCAATCATTGAATCGGGCGCGCACAATTGTTGAAGTGTGGGCAGATCGCGTGGCGGAGCTCTCCGCAGTGCCGGGAGTCCAGCAGGTTTTCCCTTTTGAGAACCGCGGAGAAGCGATTGGCGTAACGTTGCATCACCCGCATGGGCAGATCTACTCATATCCGTTTATCACGCCCAAGACCAGCGCGTTGCTCAACTCTATTGAGAAGTATCCGGGTGACCTCTTCGCGGATATTCTGAAGCGCGAGCAGGCCTCTGAGCGCGTGGTGCTTGCGGGTGAGCACTTCACTGCATTCGTGCCGTTTGCTGCGCGTTGGCCGATTGAGATCCACATGTTGCCTCATCGTCACGTTCCGGATATGGCCGGTCTCACTGGTGAGGAAAAGGACGAGCTTGCGTTCCTTTACCGTAAGTTGTTGCGTGGTGTGGACGCATTGTATGAAGATCCCACCCCGTACATATCGGCTTGGCATCAAGCACCGGTGCACGTTGCCCGGGATAAGGTGCGCCTCATGCTCCAGATAACTTCGCCGCGGCGGGGTAAGGATCGGCTCAAATACTTGGCCGGTTCGGAGTCAGCGATGGGAGCATTTATCGGTGATGTTCCTCCGGAGACTCAAGCTGAGAACCTCCGGAAGGCGCTCGCAAGCGTCAACGATGGGTAGATCGACCACTACCGCAGTCCGAACCCACTTGGGCAAGATCTATGCCCCACCACGAAAGAATATAGATGGCTCATTTGCTTGACTCCGCCAAAGCTGGATTCCTGACGACCTATGGTGAACCGGCAGAAGGAGTGTGGTCTGCTCCAGGGCGCGCCAACCTTATCGGTGAGCATACAGATTACAACGGAGGTTTTGCGCTGCCGTTGGCTATCGATAGGCGAACATGGGTTGCCGTGCGCTGCAATGGTACGGACAGGTTCCGGGTAGCAAGTGCGATGTATACCGGAGTTGTGGAGGCGCTGCTCTCAGAAGTGGGCGGTGATCAGATTCCTAAGTGGGCTACCTATGTACTGGGGATGGCCGCGGTACTGGACGCTGGGTACCCGAGTTCTGAGCCGCGTGGCGTTGATATCTTCGTGGTCTCGGATGTGCCGTTGGGTGCGGGACTTTCCTCTTCTGCCGCGCTGGAGTGTTCAGTGGGAGTGGCGTTGAATGATCTGTGGAATCTGGGTCTTTCCCGTACTGACCTCGCATTGGCTGGGCAGCGAGCGGAGAACACGGTTGTTGGTGCTCCGACTGGTGTCATGGATCAATCGGCCTCTCTGAAAGGGAAAGCAGATAGCGCGATTCTGCTGGATTGCCGCTCGAACGAGACGGAGGTTGTGCCGCTCGGATTGCGGGCTGATCATCTGGTATTGCTCATAGTTGATACACGCGAAGAACACTCACATGCGGATAACGAGTATGCCGAGCGCAGGGCGTCCTGTGAGAAGGCAGCGGCGTTGTTGGGAGTTGCGCAGCTTCGTGATGTTGATGAGGAACTGCTTAAGGCCGGGCGTCATCTGCTTGATGATGAGACTTACCGTCGTGTACGGCACGTAGTGAGTGAAGATGCTCGCGTGTTGGAGACTGTGCGAGTGCTACGCGATTCCGGGCCATTGAATATCGGCAGTCTTTTGACGCAATCTCATATCTCGTTACGTGACGATTTCGAAGTGACAACACAACGGCTGAATCTTGTGGTGGATGTAGCTCTGGCACATGGCGCGATCGGTGCCCGAATGACTGGTGGTGGGTTTGGAGGATCTGCCATTGCGTTGGTGCCAGAGAACTGCGTGGATGAAGTGATTAATGCTATTGGGTTGGCTTTCGTCGCAGCAGGCTATGGTGAGCCGGGGTTCTTCCGGGCGGTGGCCAGTGATGGTGCACGCAAGGAGTCTGACTGAAGCGGCACCAGATCGGGATTAACTACCTGTCCCATGGCCGAGTGGAGGAGATGCTTGAGAGTCTTGTCTGATCATCGGACTCGCCCCACGCATCACTCAATCCTCAAATACTCCTTGGCATATCCCACCGGAAGGTGCTGGTTCCCGTCACCGAGCAGACCTGGCATGCTAGTCCGTTTGAGTTTTCTCAACGCTCCACTCCCACAACCAGAATTGGGATGTAAGTGCCTAACGCTGTTTGTCCAATGTCAACTGTCCGAGATCGAGCGTCATGTCGGCCCGCGAAGTTATGTCCGTGAGGATCCTGCCTTTTGTATGATCGCGTCCGTTCCCTTTCAAGATCTAGGATTGCCCGCACAGTTCTCAGGGACCTGGTGTTTCTTTGGCTCTGATTTCGAACGTGGTGAGGAACCTACCATGTGTGTACTTCTGTGTGTACCTGCTCACTGGTGGGCGCGGCGCGAGGCTCGTTTGTAGGCCGTCTGGTGAGGCGCATACTTGGCGGAATATAAACGAAAACTCCGTGCCGGGAATCATGTCGACCAGCACGGAGCCTCAGCGCGCTCGAAGGGACTCGAACCCCCAACCTTCTGATCCGTAGTCAGATGCTCTATCCATTGAGCTACGAGCGCATGTCCCGTTTCCGGAACGTCCTTTAGCTTACTTCGCTATGTCGCTTGGTGCAAAACAGGGGCGCATGGTCCCAGTCACAGTGCTCGATGAGTCGGGGATTAGCCATTAATCAGTGGTTAGCTGAATGAACATGTGCAGATGTCCCGTGTAGGTAAGGAGGGTTCTGAGTAACTGTTCTGGCTTGCGGGGCGAATCAACACAGAAGTGTGACTTAATCCATGGAGCCACGTGAACTGATGCCGATCCGGTTGGTAATTGGTACCTTGGTCACCCATCCCCAGAGATTGGCAAAGAATCCTCCCAGACAGAGTGTCGAGATATGGCATTTTCTTTAACAAGTCTGTAATAAACCCTAGACTGTGTGCATGACTGAACTACTGAATGCCGAAGCGGATTGGCGCACATGGCGTGCAGATCGCAACAGCGACTTGGCTAAGGATCACGGATGGTTGAGCCTCATCTCCTTCACTTGGCTGGATGAGGAAAGGTCCCGGCTAGGGCATTTTCCAGGGCACTGGTATGCCAATGGTTCGGAAGCCGCAGCTTCGTTCCAAAAGGGAACATCGGCAACCGGTTCGTCTGCAGACGTGTATCGCAATGGAGAGCCTTTTTCTGGCGAAGCGGTATTCGCCTTGGAGAATGGTGATTCGGATATGTCACTCTCGGCCGGCACGCGCGTCGCCGAGGTCGCCGTACGGGGTGGTAGGTATTGCGTTCGAGTTCGTGATTCGGCAGCGCCTACTCGCGTCTCTTTCACGGGCGTTCCGGTGTACGATTTCGATCCCGACGCCGTCGTCGCCGCCCGGTTCGACTCCTTTGGCGAGCCTCTTGACGTACTGAGTGACACTGCGCGCAAAGGCGTGAGCACAAGCTACAAGCTTGTTGGCGATGTCGTCTTTACATACAAGGGCGTGGAGTGCCGTCTAGCAGTCTCTGGCGATCCAGCCGGCGATCTCCAGGCGGTTTTCTATGACGAAACCAACGGGACTGAGACCGCCGATTGGCGTCAGGTCACAATTCCGGGACCGCAGTCCGAACGTGGATCGGCCAGCTTTGTAGTGGACCTCAACAGGTCGGCGAACTTCCCGGCGGCATTCACGCCATTCGGCACATGCCCGAAGCCGATCGACAGCAACGTGCTTGCTGTGCCGGTGCGGGCCGGAGAAAAGCGCCCTGAGCCGTGGATTGATCCAGATGCGGCCAGGGAATGATGAGGGGTTGGGATGAATAGAAGGGGCGAGAGACTCAAGCAGTCTCTCGCCCCTTCTTCGTTAAGCCATCGGCTCTAAAGGCCGCACACCATCGATCCGACCCACAACTACCAACCCAAAAAGCCCACACCCACCCACCAAACCGGAACGATGACGTGAGACACCAGCGGAACGATGACCCGAGACATCCCCACACAAACCGGAACGATGACCCGAGACACCCCCGCGCCAAAAACACAAAAAAGTCTCGCGACACCGAGGAACGATGTCGCGAGACTTCACAATGGCGGAGACGGGGGTGTGTGGTTTCACGACATCGTTCCGGTATGTCTCACGTCATCGTTCCGTTTTCTGTCTCACGACATCGTTCCCTGGGTGTGTCACGACATCGTTCCGGCTGTGTCTCGCGTCATCGTTCCGGTATGAATACCTCGAACAGGAACCGTGTCATCGTCCTCGCCATCACTGAATGCGGATAAACCCAGACCGAAGCCGCTACCAGATTCAACGTGTCCACCCGATGGATCCGCATCCTCCTAGCCCGCTACACAACGGGCGGACTATTAGCCGTTGACCCACGCTCACGCCGCCCACACACCAACCCCGCCACCACCGATCCGGACATGATCACCGCCATCCTCACCCTACGAGACGACCTCATCGAACAAGGACTCGACCCAGGAGCTCAATCCATCTGGGACCGCCTACCACCACAATCACGACCCTCACCAGCAACGATATGGCGCATACTATCGCGCCATAACAAGATCACTGCCCAACCCCAGAAAAGACCCCGCACCTCCTGGCACCGTTTCCAAGCCGAAGCACCCAACCAGATGTGGCAATCAGACTTCACCCACTGGCCACTCAGCGATGGCACCGACACTGAAATCATTTCCTGGCTCGATGACCACTCCCGCTTCCTCCTACACACCTCCGCCCACCCACGCATCACCGGCCCGATCGTGATCGACACCTTCACCACCACCATGGACACCTACGGTCCACCAGCCTCCACCCTGACCGACAACACCATGGTCTACACCACCCGCCTAGCCCGCGGAAACACTGGACAACGCAACCAACCCAACGGCTTCGAACAACTCCTAGCCGACCTGTCCATCACCCAAAAGAACGGGAAACCCGCACACCCCACCACCCAAGGCAAGATCGAACGCTTCCACCAAACCCTCAAACAATGGCTGACAGCAGCAGGCCCATCAACCACCCTCGACGAACTCAACACACAACTCAACCAGTTCACCCACATCTACAACCATGAGCGGCCCCACCGAGCCCTCAACCGCACAACACCAGCAGTGGCCTACACGGCCCTACCCAAAGCAGAACCCACCATGGAAGCCTTCAACCAGATCTGGAGAGTACGCCACGACAAAGTCGACCCCGACGGCCACGCCACCCTGCGCTACGCAGGCAAACTCCTCCACCTAGGCATCGGCCGAGCACACACAGGCGCGACCATCATCATCCTCATCCACGCCAACAACACCATCGTCATCAACAAAACAACCGGTGAAATCATCGCCGAACACACCATCGACCCGACCCACAACTACCAACCCAAAAAGCCCACACCCACCCACCAAACCGGAACGATGACGTGAGACACCAGCGGAACGATGACCCGAGACATCCCCACACAAACCGGAACGATGACCCGAGACACCCCCGCGCCAAAAACACAAAAAAGTCTCGCGACACCGAGGAACGATGTCGCGAGACTTCACAATGGCGGAGACGGGGGTGTGTGGTTTCACGACATCGTTCCGGTATGTCTCACGTCATCGTTCCGTTTTCTGTCTCACGACATCGTTCCCTGGGTGTGTCACGACATCGTTCCGGCTGTGTCTCGCGTCATCGTTCCGGTATGAATACCTCGAACAGGAACCGTGTCATCGTCCTCGCCATCACTGAATGCGGATAAACCCAGACCGAAGCCGCTACCAGATTCAACGTGTCCACCCGATGGATCCGCATCCTGCTAGCCCGCTACACAACGGGCGGACTATTGGCCGTTGACCCACGCTCACGCCGCCCACACACCAACCCCGCCACCACCGATCCGGACATGATCACCGCCATCCTCACCCTACGAGACGACCTCATCGAACAAGGACTCGACCCAGGAGCTCAATCCATCTGGGACCGCCTACCACCACAATCACGACCCTCACCAGCAACGATATGGCGCATACTATCGCGCTAACAAGATCTGCCCAACCCCAGAAAAGACCCGCACCTCCTGGCACCGTTTCCAAGCCGAAGCACCCAACCAGATGTGGCAATCAGACTTCACCCACTGGCCACTCAGCGATGGCACCGACACTGAAATCATTTCCTGGCTCGATGACCACTCCCGCTTCCTCCTACACACCTCCGCCCACCCACGCATCACCGGCCCGATCGTGATCGACACCTTCACCACCACCATGGACACCTACGGTCCACCAGCCTCCACCCTGACCGACAACACCATGGTCTACACCACCCGCTTAGCCCGCGGAAACACTGGACAACGCAACCAACCCAACGGCTTCGAACAACTCCTAGCCGACCTGTCCATCACCCAAAAGAACGGGAAACCCGCACACCCCACCACCCAAGGCAAGATCGAACGCTTCCACCAAACCCTCAAACAATGGCTGACAGCAGCAGGCCCATCAACCACCCTCGACGAACTCAACACACAACTCAACCAGTTCACCCACATCTACAACCATGAGCGGCCCCACCGAGCCCTCAACCGCACAACACCAGCAGTGGCCTACACGGCCCTACCCAAAGCAGAACCCACCATGGAAGCCTTCAACCAGATCTGGAGAGTACGCCACGACAAAGTCGACCCCGACGGCCACGCCACCCTGCGCTACGCAGGCAAACTCCTCCACCTAGGCATCGGCCGAGCACACACCGGCGCGACCATCATCATCCTCATCCACGCCAACAACACCATCGTCATCAACAAAACAACCGGTGAAATCATCGCCGAACACACCATCGACCCGACCCACAACTACCAACCCAAAAAGCCCACACCCACCCACCAAACCGGAACGATGACGTGAGACACCAGCGGAACGATGACCCGAGACATCCCCACACAAACCGGAACGATGACCCGAGACACCCCCGCGCCAAAAACACAAAAAAGTCTCGCGACACCGAGGAACGATGTCGCGAGACTTCACAATGGCGGAGACGGGGGGATTTGAACCCCCGAGGGACCTTTCGACCCCTACCTTCTTAGCAGGAAGGCGCACTCGACCGGACTATGCGACGTCTCCATGCGTACATATCGTAGCGTGAACGATCCCGAATTCTCCAATCGACAGTAGAGGATTGGGGTCACATCGAATGTCAGATCATGTCGGTGGTTGATGGTGGATGACACGCGTGGGTGAAGGGGTGATTTGTCACTCAATTCGATTTTGGGTATACGAGCACGCGTTCTATCGGGTAGTTGTGTGTCACAGGACAAAACGTGCGTTTCGCATAATGAAACATGACGTGGCTATTGGCTCGATGGGGACCTAATGAGACTTGATATTGCAGGTTTGGCGCAGCGCGAAGACTTTGCGCGTGCTGGTGTCACTCTTCCAGAGTTTGATGTACAGCAGATGCAGGAATCTGGCCGTGAGACTCCGTGTTGGATCCACGTCGGCCCGGGAAACATCTTTCGTGTGTTCATCGCGCGCGTAGCGGCTGAAATGATTGCAGCCGGCCACCAGTGGCCAATTACGGCCGTGGTGCCCATGGATCCGAAGGAGCTTGATACTCAGCTCGCAGCGCACGATCTCATGACGCTCGGTGTAACTCTACGCGAGGACGGCACACGTGGTCTGGACGTCATCGCAGGCATGTCCGAAGGACTTGCCACACGCCGTGAAGATGACTTTGCTCGCCTAATTGAGATTATCAAGCAGCCGCAGGTCAGCCTCATGAGCTTCACGATTACGGAGAAGGGTTA
Organism: Changpingibacter yushuensis; assembly: GCF_014041995.1. NCBI lineage: Bacteria > Bacillati > Actinomycetota > Actinomycetes > Actinomycetales > Actinomycetaceae > Changpingibacter > Changpingibacter yushuensis. Next base: position 120,881 of record NZ_CP059492.1, read on the forward strand.
TGCCATCCGTGATTCTGCGAGCAATCTTCAGAGTGCCGTCGTAGATGCCATCGCATCCGATCCACACGCGTACCAGCCTCATACGATGGGATTGGTCGCGGGCCTGCTGGTCCACCGCTTTGAAGCCGGCGCCGCCCCCATCACGTTTATGAGTTGCGACAACTTCAGCAACAACGGAGACAAGCTTCGTGATTCCGTCCTCACCATCGTTGAGGGTTGGAATGAATCCGGAAGCGTTTCGGATGAGTTCGTCGCATGGGTCAAGGATGGCTCACAAGTCGCATTCCCCATCTCCGTGATCGACAAGATCACCCCACGCCCCAACGAATCTGTGGCAGAGGATCTGGCCAAACTCGGTTTCGAAGATATGGCCCTGCAAGTGCTAGGGCGCACTCCACTGGCGGGCTTTGTGAACTCAGAACCAACTGAGTACCTGATCGTGGAGGATGCCTTCGCTGGCGAACGCCCACCATTTGAGGATTTCGGCGTGCTCATTGCCAGCCGCAAGGTGTGTGACGATTTTGAACATATGAAGTTCACCACCTGCCTCAATCCGCTTCATACGGCGTTGGCGGTCTCTGGCTGCCTGCTCCGGTTCCCCACCATCGATTCCGAAATGCGGGATCCCGCGCTTGCCGCCTTGGTCAACCGCTTGGGGTGGGACGAAGGCCTTCCCGTCGTCGTCGACCCCGGGATTGTGGCACCAAGCGACTTCCTTCGTGAAGTACTCGAAGTTCGTTTCCCCAACCCGTTCCTGCCTGACGATCCGGCCCGAATCGCAATGGATACGTCACAGAAGCTCCCTATCAGGTTTGGCGAGACCATCAAGGCATACATCGAACGTGGACTTGACCTCGATTCTCTTGAGGCAATGCCACTGGTCTTTGCGATCTGGTGCCGTTACCTCATGGGTATTGCCGACGACGGCGCCGCGTTCACGCCTTCTTCGGATCCGTTGCTTGAGGAGCTGCAGGCACATGTGGCTGGAATCAAGCTTGGCGATGAGCTGACATCAGAAGCCGTTCACGAGACTCTCCAGCCCATCCTTTCCAACTCCACGATTTTCGCGGTGAACCTCTATGAGACTCCGCTTGCCGCGAAGGTCGAAGCATTCTTCCCGCGTCTTATCGCCGGACCAGGCGCCGTGCGTGACACCCTCAACAAGGAGATGAACATCAAATGAAGATGACCTTCCGCTGGTATGGCGAAGGATTTGATCCGATCCCGTTGCAGTACATCCGTCAGATCCCCGGCATGACCGGAATCATGGGTGTGCTCGATCAGTACGCTGCCGGTGAAGTGTGGTCAGAAGAGGACATCAAGGCACTCATTGACCAGGTCAACGCTGCTGGCCTCGAATGCGAGATCATTGAGTCCGTTAATGTCCACGAGGACATTAAGCTTGGCCGCCCAACTCGCGATCAGTACATTAAGAACTACTGCCAGACTCTGGAGAACTTGGCCAAGTACGGCATCAAGGTTGTCATCTACAACTTCATGCCGGTCTTCGATTGGCTGCGCACGGAGCTGTACCACGAGAACGAAGACGGTTCGACCTGCCTGTACTACAACCATGCAGACGTCGAAGGCATGACCCCGATGGAGATCGTCGAGCGCACTGCCGCCGATTCCCAGGGCTTCACTCTGCCAGGCTGGGAACCAGAGCGTCTTTCCCAGCTCTCCGAAGTTCTTGAGGCCTACGAAGGCATCGATGCCAACCAGCTTCGCGAGAACTACAAGTACTTCCTCGAAGGCATCATTCCCACGTGTGAAAAGGTGGGCATTCGCATGGCCGTCCACCCCGATGATCCTGCCTGGGAGCTCTTCGGCATTCCGCGAATCTGCAACAGTCGAGATGATCTCGACAAGATCGTGAATCTCGTCGACTCACCATCAAACTCACTGTGCGTGTGCTCTGGATCCCTTGGATCCAACCCGGCCAATGACGTTCCAGCCATTTTCCGCGAGTTCGGCGAACGCAATCGAATTGCTGCCGCCCATGTACGCAACGTCAAGTACCTTGGCGAAAAGCACTTCAAGGAAGCTCCCCACCTGTCACGTGAAGGCGACCTAGACATGGAAGCCATCATGGAAGCAATCCATGACACGTGCCCAGATGTCTACGTGCGTCCCGACCATGGCCGCATGATCTGGGGCGAAACCGGCCGCGCTGGCTACCCGCTCTACGATCGTGCACTTGGGGCGGTCTACCTCAACGGCCTCTACGAGGCAATTGAGAAGGTAAAGGCGCGTGGCTGAAGTGACTACCGATATTCATGCTGAAGCACGCAATCTGTGTGCGGCAAATCCAATCATTCCCGTTGTGGTCATTGACGATCCAGCACATGCTGTTGAGGCGGGCAAGGCACTTCTCGCCGGCGGAATCGCTTGCGCTGAGTTGACTTTCCGCACTGCGGCCGCTGCCGAGGTTATCAAAGAGATGGTTGCCGTTGAGGGGCTCACCGTGGGTGCCGGAACTGTGGTTAACGTTGAGCAGGCTCGCCGCGCGTTGGATGCTGGTGCGACCTTCCTCGTATCACCCGGCTTCTCCGCGGCTGTTGCGCAGTTCGCTAGCGATGAGTCAATCCCATACATGCCGGGTACTGTGACTGCCTCGGAGATTACTGCGGCACTCGATTATGGATTTGAGACGCTCAAGTTCTTCCCTGCAGTAGCTTCTGGCGGTCTGCCGGTAGTTAAGGCGCTTTCAGCGCCGTTCCCTCAGGTCAAGTTTGTTGCGACAGGCGGAATTGGAACCAAGAATATCGCTGAGTGGATCACCAATCCGGCGATCGCTTCCGTAGGTGGTTCATGGATGATTTCGCGCGACGACGTCGCCAACCAGCGCTGGGATCAGATTACGAAGCTCTCAACCGAAGCAGTGGCTCTGGTCGAGAAGGCTCGTAAGTGACTCTGAAAATCAAGCCCGCAGAGGAATGCCGTTACGACATCGTTTCCTTAGGCGAAGTTATGCTTCGTCTGGATCCGGGTGAAGGCCGCATCCGCACTGCTCGCTCGTTCCGAGCAAGTGAAGGTGGTGGCGAATACAATGTCGCCCGCGGTTTGCGCCGTTGCTTCGGCAAGCGTGGAGCGATTGTTACAGCGCTTGTAAATGATGAGGTCGGACGCCTCCTCGAGGATCTCATGTTGACTTCGGGACTCGATACTTCGTGGGTCAAGTGGGTTGAATCCGACGGCGTCGGCCGATCTGTACGCAATGGTCTCAACTTCACTGAGCGTGGATTTGGTGTTCGCGGCGCGGTCGGTTCCTCTGATCGGGGAAACACTGCAATCGCTCAGATGCAGCCTGATGATATCGATTGGGACGCACTCTTCGGCCAAGGAGTCCGGTGGTTGCACACGGGTGGTATCTTCGCAGCTCTCTCAGAGAACGCGGCTGCGGTGGCGAAGGCAGCCATGGAGGCGGCACATCGTCACGGCACGGTCGTTTCCTACGACCTCAACTACCGCCCGTCCCTGTGGGCTGGCATCGGTGGCCAGAAGCGGGCACAGGAAGTCAACCGCGAGCTAGCTCAGTACGTGGATGTGATGATCGGGAACGAAGAGGACTTTACGGCCTCGCTCGGATTTGAAGTCGAAGGAACTGACGAGAATCTGACCGTTCTGCCCATCGATTCCTTCAAGAAGATGATCGAGAAGGTTTCCGCTGAATACACCAACTTCGAGGTAATTGGCACGACGCTGCGCCAGGTGCGCACCGCGACCGTCAATGACCTGGGTGCCATCGCTTGGATGCGTGGGCAGGGATTTGCCCAGGCTACTCAGCGCAATGGTTTGGAGATCCTTGACCGTGTTGGCGGCGGAGATTCTTTTGCCTCTGGTTTGGCATACGGAATCCTCGAATACGGAAACATCGAGAAAGCAGTCAACTACGGCGCAGCCCATGGAGCACTTGCCATGACTACGCCGGGCGATACCTCGATGGCAAACCTTGATGAAGTAGAGCGCCTTGTCGGTGGTGGCAGCGCTCGAGTGAAGCGATAAATCTAGCAATGTAGGTTCTCGTGCGGTGTGGCATGACGGGGGTTGCGCCACGCCGCACACGGAACCACATTTCTTCTTTCACGCATTCATGCGTGACCCATTCTCTTCTGGGAACTCGTTTGGTAGCCGATGAAGGCATCTTTGCGCCCAGAAACAACCCAAGGAAAATCCATATGTCAGAGACGACTATCGAAAAGAAGCCGAATCTTGCTGAACGCACTACGGGCGATCTAGTCAAGGCGGCAATGTCAGGGTGGCTCGGCACAGCGTTGGAGTTCATGGACTTCCAGCTGTACTCACTCGCCGCCGCACTCGTTTTCTCCGATCTGTTCTTCAGTTCGGAAAGTCCGGGAGTCGCGGTTATGTCCGCGATGGCAATCTACGGCGTTGGCTATATCGCTCGGCCAATTGGCGCTTGGTACTTCGGCCGTATGGGCGACCGCGTGGGACGCAAGAAGGTCCTGTTCATTACCATCACAATGATGGGCGTTTCCACAACACTCATTGGCGCTCTGCCGACGTTCCATCAGGTTGGTTGGATCGCTCCGGCGCTGCTGGTGGTTCTCCGCTTGATCCAAGGCTTTGGTGCAGGTGCAGAGATTTCTGGCGCTGCAGTGATGCTTGCCGAGTATGCCCCCAAGGACCGTCGCGGCATAATCTCATCCCTCGTCGCGCTGGGAACCAACTCTGGCACTCTCTTTGCGGGCCTAGTCTGGGCAATACTCACCGCAGTCATGTCCGATGAAACACTGCTTTCTTGGGGATGGCGTATTCCGTTCCTCGGTTCAATCATCATCATGGCTTTCGCAATCTTCATCCGTTTGCACCTCAAGGAGACCCCGGTCTTCGAAGCGACTCAAGAAGAGATCGTTGAGGCCTACGATGTTCCTCTTTCGCAGCGTTCCGTCGTCACGAAGCCAGCTAAGCAGAAGATCTCGCCGAAGGCTTTCGCCGCAGCGTTCTTCCTTCGTTTTGGTCAGTCCGGCAACTCTGGCATGGTTCAGACTTACCTCATCTCCTTCCTGTCCGTGAACCTGTTCTTCTCGAAGTCCGTTGCTTCGTCAATTACAGTCCTTTCTTCACTGGTTGGCTTGATACGACCTGGGTTTGTTGGAGGCTCCAGAGTTACGGATGGAGAATAGATTCATGGCCCAACACAAGAACAAGGGACGCCGCTACTCGGCTGAAGAGAAAGCTGCTGCGGTCCGGATGGTGCGCACACTTCGCGTCGAGCTCGGTACGAGCCAAGGAACGACCTCGCGCGTGGCCGAGCAGCTCGGTTACGGGGTTGAGTCGGTGCGGGCCTGGGTGCGCCAGGCTGATATCGATGACGGCGTGAAAGCCGGGGTCACGACCGACGAGCAGGCTCGGATGCGTGAGCTTGAACAAGAGGTGCGCGAGCTCAAGCGCGCGAATGAAATCTTGAAGCGGGCCGCGTCTTTCTTCGGGGCGGAGCTCGACCGCCAACACAAGATGTAGTGGCATTCATCAACGCGAACAAGGACGATATTGTTGCTGGACGCAGGCTCGGGGTCGAGCGCATCTGCAAGGTATTGCAGGTGGCCCCGTCTACGTATTACGCCGCGAACGGCAGGCCGGCATCAGCCCGGCAAATTCGGGACGCGGAGGTCGCGCCACGGTTGCTCGAGCTCTGGGAGTCAAACTACTCGGTCTATGGGGTGCGTAAGCTCTGGAAAGCAGCCCAGCGATCGGGTATCGATATCGGTCGTGACCAAGTCGCGAGACTGATGAAAATCCTTCAGATTGAAGGGGTACGGCGCGAGAAACGGGTCAAGACGACGAAGCCTGATCCGAAGATGCCGAGGCATCCCGATCTCGTGAACCGCGTCTTCAATGCAGATGCGCCGAATCAGCTGTGGGTGACAGATCTGACGTTCGTGCCCACCTGGCAGGGCATCGCTTACGTGTGCTTCATCATCGACGCGTTCAGCCGCATGATTGTGGGCTGGCGATGTGCATCGAACATGAAGACCGAGACGGTGCTCGATGCGATTGAAATGGCCCGCTGGTCACGCGGCAGGCATCTTCCCGAGCTGCGTTGTCACAGCGACGCGGGCAGTCAATTCACGTCCATTCGCTATGGGGAACGCCTCGCCGAGATCGGGGCGACGCCCTCGATCGGGACCGTTGGCGACAGCTACGATAACGCGCTCGCTGAGACAGTGAACGGCTATTACAAGGCTGAGCTTGTGCGCGGGCCCGCGAAACCGGGGCCGTGGAAAACGGTCGATGACCTCGAGCTCGCGACGCTGGGGTGGGTGCACTGGCACAACACGAAACGACTCCATGGCTACCTCGGTGATGTGCCTCCAACGGAGTTCGAGGAATCGTTCTATGCTGGGGTTACCAGCGCCCAAGAACTGGTTGAAATCAAATGAGCTGAGTCTCCACTAAACCCAGGGCGCTTCAGCTTCCTCACCGTTCCTTTGATTGGTTGGCTGGGTGACCGATACGGCCGCCGCACGATCTACCGTGCCGTTACCAGCATTGGCATTATCATCATCATTCCGTGCTTGTACTTCTTGGTGAACTCCATGGGTACCCACACCACGGAGGCTGTGGTGGACGGCGTCACCACGCAGTATTTCGATCGCCCGGCGCTCATGTTCTACATCGCCTACATCGTGCTACACAACATCACAGTGCTCTCCCTCTTCTCGTTGGAGAACATCACCATGGCGGAGCTGTTCGGATCCAAGAGGCGCTACGAGGCTTTGGCGCTTTCCAAGGAGATTCCAAACATGGTGACAGCAGGCTTCGGCCCGTTTATCGCGGCCAGCTTGGTCACGCTTTTCAGTGGTTCGTGGATTCCTTTGGCCATCCTCATGTTTGTATACACGGGCGCTCCGTTGATCACCACATTCTTTATGCCCGAGGTCGCAGGGCGCGACCTCACAGATCCTAAGGATGCAATGTGAAAGCAGTAGTTGTTGCAGGTGCTGATGACCTGCGCGTTGAAGAGATTGCTGATCTGACACCTGGTCCAGGCGAGGTCCGCGTAGCTATGGAGTGGGGTGGCATTTGTGGATCGGATATCGCGTACTGGAAGACGGGAACGTCCGGGACTGCCGTCCTGAAAGAGCCTTTGGTACTCGGCCATGAAGTGGCCGGACGCATCGACCAGATTGGCGAGGGTGTCGAGGGCTTAGAAATAGGTCAGGCAGTGACCATTCACCCAGCAACACTGGTTGGCGATCACACGATGCCAGAGTCCATCAAGGGCCGCGACAACCTGTGGCCCGAGTGCCGCTATTTCGGCTCGGCCGCGTTTATGCCGCACGAGCAGGGTGGTTTCTCCGCGTACCGCCTGTGCCGCGCTGATCAGATTCGTATTCTGCCGGAAAACCTTTCCACCCGCGAGGGTGCCGTGGCTGAACCTCTCGGTGTTGCGATGCATGCAGTTAACCGTGCAGGCGATCTCGCTGGTAAGCGCGTTTTGGTGAATGGTGCTGGTCCGATTGGAGCACTTGTCGTTGCAGCCGCAAAGTATGCAGGTGCATCTGAGGTTTACGTCTCTGACCTGAGCGATAAGGCACTTGCAGTGGCGAAAGCCATGGGCGCTGATCACGTAATAGATCGCTCCAAGGGTGAGGATCTGCCACAGGACGTAGAGGTGGCATTTGATGCCTCTGGGGCTTCCCGCGCCCTTGGCGATGTGTTCCTCGCAGTTCAACGTGGTGGCAGGTTTGTCCAAGTGGGCAATTTGCCAGCAGGTGAGGTTCCGGTCGCATTGGGCCAGCTAGTGACTCGCGAGATCGAGTACGTCGGTTCCTATCGCTTCATTGATGAGATCACCGACGCCGTCGCAGCCATGGCGAACGGTCTGAATGTGGAGCCTCTCTTGACTCACACGTTCGGCATCGATGATGCACTGGAAGCTTTCCAAACCGCGGCGGACCGTTCCACCGGTTCGTCAAAGGTCATGCTGAAGCTCTCCTGAACTTGGAACATGATGCTTGACTCCCCGTAAAAGGAACAAGCAGGGAGTCAGCACAATACTGAAGGGGTAGGACCAGCTGTGAGCTGGTCCTACCCCTTCAGTGCATCCAACTCCTATGGCGTACTTACACGCGTAGAGCGTTCAGCGAACGATCGAAGGACGTAAGGAACCACTCGAGGTCGGTTTCTGAGAACACGAGCGGAGGCCTCAACTTCAGAACATTTCCATGGGGGCCGCAGATTGACTTGAACAGCTTTCCGACACGTGATGCGTTGCCATCGTGTCCTCATCGCGAACGACGTCGAGCACGGCTTGGGCGCGCGAACACCGGGTTTCGCTTACAAAGCGTTGATGATCGGGGTGTGGCAAGTGTATATACCAGTGGTAGGCGACAGTTGAGCTGTGGAAAAGTGGGCAGACGCTATCAGGCCGAGATTGTGGGGACTCTGTCCCCACTCGCCTGCCAGGACGGTGTCCGCCCTGGACCCACCCCTCCCGCACTCACGGCCACGGCCGTGGCGCGGATGAACTACACACTGGGGTACGTAGGTGGTCAATGGAAGAAGAATTCAGACTGTGGCAATGAAGAAGACCCGCATGTTCACGATGGCTGCCGGATTTGAGTTGGAGAAGAAGCCTGGACACAGTGACTTTTCGGTTCTCCCGACGCTGCATTGGTGGAAGTTAGCTGAACCTATCAGCTCCCGAAACCCACTCAAGAACCATTGCGGGCGCTTCGCTCTCATCCGTACCGCAGACGGTGACGTTCTTGGCGTCATCAAGGAAACCTTCAAACGATCCCAAAAACGCGTGACCGCAGACGAAACAGCTCTCGGACGCCCCTACGGGACGCTTATCAACGTCTTTCCTCTACCTGCGCGCCCGGAACTGATCGAGCATGCCTACGAACTGCGAGGCGGGGCGCGGTACCTGCCCGACGACGAAACAAACTCACTGCGCACCAACCACACACGCTGTTAACCGCACAACCAACAAACCGTGATCGGATGTTGCTTATGGTTCCAAACTGCATGTTGCCACGGAGTGAGCGGTTCAAGTGATGTCTGCTTGGGATCAACCCGGTACTTTCAGTGTTTGCCAGTAGAACTAGTTCAGATATGCCGAAAGCTCAACTCTCAAGCCATCTCTCTTGGTACTCTAAAAACGAGGTTCAATGTATCGACAGAGACAAGTCCGTCTTATAGACACCGTGCTCGAAAGAGGAAAAGACATGCAGGAGCTCACATCCACCGTCTCGTATCCAAGGGTTCGTCATTCAGCATGGGCCAGTTTCGCATGGGGTCTATTGAGTGTCCCCTTTTTTTACGTTCTCTTTCCGGCCTTACTATCTCTCTGGTTCGCCAATAAAGAGATCCGCGACAGTTCCAACACAAAGGGACTCACGTACATTGGAATCATCCTCTCAGTGCTTTCACTTCTCGGTTTCGCAGTGATCATGACACGTGTCATCTCACTTGTTCTGTTTCCCTAAACTGGTCACGGAGAATAGACACAAACATTAGACGCGCTGTAACTGTGTGCCGACAAGGACACTTTCTTGACCCCTATCGGGGGTAATCCATCACCTCGAGGATGAAAAGCCAACCACTGGTGGTCAAGCTGCGGGAGAACGCGTGAAGTGAGCGTGTCTCGTTCCTCGGCTTCAGCCGCGAGATCCACCGGATCGTGTCCACCATGAAAGCGCTCGAGCGCTTTCATGGTGGACCTAGACCCAGCGATGGAAGAAAGTTCTCAACGCATCCGACACCCGAATCGGCGGCCGTTTTAGCAGTCCGAGAGCAGCATGACAACCCAACCCAGTTACACCGTTAGGTTGACGGATCTCCTCAAGCCCCGAGAAACGTGCGTGACCAGCAGCAGTGGAACAGCCCCAGTACCGTAACTTTGAGAAGACCTATGCATCAGACTACTGGTTGATGTTGTGGCATTGCTCGCCGCAGAATGTTCCTCCGACGTAAAGGCGAGCACACTGCTGGCCTTTCTTCACCGTAAATGGTGATGTTATGTGACGGATGGCAGATGTGCGAAATACGCACTCATACTGGGTGGTTCCTTTCCAAGTTGTGTAGATAGTGTTGTCGTTTCGATTTTGAGAATCAGTTCGGTAATTGCATAGATTTGCTGAAGCAATGAGAAGATATTGCGCAGCTTCCTCGGTGATACGAGTTCCAGATCCTTGAATGTCGTGAGCAAGTGTGCCAGATGGAATCTGAATTGAAAGACCTTTGAAACCGAAGGTAAATCCACCTATGGCTTGGTGCCCCCAAGCGGATCTTGTGCCAATTGATGGTTCACCTTGCAGAGCAACATAATCACTTCTGCTTGGATCGGTGCTCTGTGTTGTGCCTCCATAGACAATTTGATCACCTTGTTCATGACCACTATCTATTTGATCGGCGCTAGCGACAGCTGTGCTTGATAAGGCGAGAGACACAGATGCAAATATGGCAAAAATCAAGTTGCGTGTTTTCATATTCTTGCTTGCGCTTGAAACAATGCCCTAATTGACATGTGCTGTACGTTACACGCCACCACCGTAGGGATGCTTCAACACCAATATTGGGAGAATGGAACCTGGAAACACCATTTATCTTCCATTGCACGGAACCTCGCGTTACAACGTGGCAAAGGATGGGGGACGTGGCTACAAATCAAGTGGACTGGGATGTTATGGCCGATTGGGCTGAAAGTGATGATTCCTTCCTCCGGCTCGCCAGGGGGCATCATCGTGGATGAAAAGGCGCGTAACGCGAGTCGTGAACTGCTTACCCGTGTCGCAGGAAGGACAAGCCGCTTCGACGGTCATGTGCAACCGGAGCAGTGAATAGCCAAATAGCTAGCGGTTGCAGAACGGCATTTCGCCACCACAGATAACAACCCCCACTTGTTTTACGAAACAAGTGGGGGTAGTATCATTCTATGACGAGGCCACAGAAGTATCGAGATGTTCATCGTTTTCTCACGAAACACGGATGGGTGAAGGTACGGACCCGTGGCAGCCATGAAGTGTGGGTATCGGGTGATGGGCTGGCGAAAGTAACAGTGGCTGCGCACCAAGGAGTTGTATCGGCGGGAATCGTTCGACAGATCCAAGCACAGTTCCCAGACGACGAGGTAGCGAAAGGATGGAATTGACCATGAACTATGACGTGAACGCATACATCGACACCGACAAGGTGTGGACTATCGAGGTTCCCTCCCTCACGTCTCCCGCACCTGGCGGGCACGAGACGATAGCAACGGGCCTGGCCACATCCTGGAGTGCAGTCGAAGGAGCTGCACGAGACCTCATTAGTGTGTGGACAAACGAGCCTCTAGCTGACATTGACGTCACAGTCCACGTCACCGTCCCCAATGACATCATCAAGATGTGGCAAGAAGGGGCACGAGCTGAAGAAATAGGACAGCGCGAACTACAACACGCTGCGAAGCTGAAGAGAGGAGCTGTCCACGCCCTACGGAGCGCGGGATACACCGAGGCCGCAGTAGGAAAGGCTTTCGGAGTAACACAGCAACGAGTCAATCAGATTAGAAAGAGTGCTTGAGTCTAGTAGGAGACTGTCACGCGGTGGCGCGGTAGATGGTTTTACGTGAGACGCCTAGAACTCGCGCGATGAGGGCCACGGGTTCGCCGGTGGCCCTCATTCTTTGTGCTTGGGTGACTTGTTCTGTGGTGAGGGCGTGGGGGCGGCCGATGTGTGCGCCGCGTGCACGGGCGGCGGCCATGCCTTCCCGAGTACGCGCTTGAATCAGGGATCGCTCGTATTGGGCAAATGCCCCAGCGATCTGGAACATCAACGCCCCCGGCAGGCGTCGTAGTGTCGATAGCTTCACTCAAGGAACGCAGCTGAACACCGCGCTCCCCGAGCGTTTCTATCGTCTGGATGAGATCGACCAAGGATCGGCCTAGCCGATCCAAGCGGACGATCACCAGAGTGTCGCCCCGGTGGAGGGACTTCAGACAGTTCTGCCACTCGGGACGATCCATGTCCTTGCCGGAGGCGTGATCGACGTAGAACACGTCGCATCCAGCCGCACCCAGCAGCTCGAGCTGGCTGGCCTCATCTTGAATGTCTGTGCTCACCCTGGCGCATCCGGTCATCCCCATGGGACACAACCTAACAGAGAGATCCTGACTCCTCGGGACTTTCGCACAGGGGTTGTGACACGGCGCGTCGCACCTTCCAGGCCCACCTGGTCAGGGTGTGCGAAAACGTTCCATTGTGGCTTGTGACGTCTACCGGGCTGTGGGCTTCCTGTTGTGGGTGGTGGTTAGCTGTTCTTGAAATAGGTGAAGAGTTGGTTTTCGTTGATTGTGGTTGTGGTGAGGATTGTTGTGGCGAGTGCGGTTGTCCAAGCTGTGAGTAGTGTTTTGGCTCCAGTGAGGAAGGCTGGTGTGGGCGGGTCAGGGTTGTTTGCAGTGGCAAGGTAGAGGATTCCTGCGCAGAGAAGGGCGAGTGTGGGGAGGGACCAGATGAGGTATTTGGTGAGGGTTTGGAGGCAAAGGGATGCTTTGTCGATGCCGGCGTGGAGTGTGCCTGCTAGTTCGAGGCGGCGGGTTCGGGTGAGGGCTATGCCGAGGACTCCGCCGATGAGGATACTGGCTGCCAGATAGATCCAGGTAGGGATGGTTGTGCGGGTGGTGAAACTGGTTCCCATGGAGGAGTTGAGTTGTTGGACCTTTACCGTGGTGTTCTCTGGTGTGGCGTCGTCGTCGAGTGGGTAGGTGAGTAGGGTGTCGAAGGTTTGAGATTCGGGCCAGATCTCTAGCCAGCAGGCGTCGAATGTTCCGGTGACGGGGACTGGGTTGATGAGGTTGTAGGCGAGGATGGGGAGGCGGCCGTCTTCGGTGTAGGGATAGGTGCCGGCTACGCTGATGGTGTCGCCTTCGCGTGTGAGGGTTATAGGCCAAAAGGGGGTCAGGACTGTTTTCTGGATGGTTCTGGTTTCTCCATTTTGTCACGGTTTTCTTGGATGGTGCCTCCAAGGGATGTTTTCAAGCGCTCTGTGTTATAGAAGATAAGGTAATCATTGATTGCCGTCTCGAGCTGTGCGGCACTGGTCCAGGTGTGACCGTAGAACATTTCCGTTTTCATACGTCCGAAGAATCCTTCACAGGCCGCGTTATCGGGACTACATCCCTTCCTTCCCATCGAGCGGGTGATCCCAGCAGCCTTCGTGGTCTCGATCCATTCAGCGCTCCGGTAATGTCCACCACGATCGCTATGAATAATCAGTGGGATAGCTTCCTTATCATCACGTAAAGCGTCGTGGCGCTCGGTAGGCAAACTCGCGATCGCAGCTTCCAGCATCGACTGCGTCATCACCTTGTCCGGTCGTCGACTCGTCTGCCACGCCACCACTTTCCCATCACAGCAATCAATCATCGGGCTGAGATAGACCTTGGCGTCCGAAGCAGCAAACTCACTGACATCAGTGAGCCATAGTCTGTCAGGCTCATCAGCATGAAAATTCCTCTTGACGTGATCATCTGGGGCCGGGCTTGTCTCTCCCTCATAACTGGAATAGCGACGCTTGCGGTGAGCGTAATAAACCGGGATCTGATGTTCTTTCATCAAGCGACGAACAACCTTCTCAGAAACAGTCACCCCAAGACGCTTGAGTTTGAGCCAGACCCGTGCAGAACCATACGTAAAGCCCGAATCGCCAGCAATCTTCTCAATCCTGCCAGCGAGCTCGCCATACTTGTCGGGACGTTCAAGCACACCCCGACAATAGTGGTAGCTACTGGCCGAGATCGCGCACGCCTCCAGCAGCATCACGAAAGGAAGACGAGCACGCAACCGGTCAATGATGCGTGTCTTGTTCAGGTTCGACAGTTGTCCCGGGATGACGCCCCCGTCTTTTTTTACCAGATCAAGCTCGTGTTCCAACACATGCTTTTCCACTAGAAGCCTGGCCGCCAAACGACGCAACTCGTCAGGATCATCCGGCAATGACTTCTCTAGTTGAGCTCGAGTGGCTAACCCATCAGCCTCGCGTTTCTCACGTCTAGTCATCAGGGCCCGCTCACCTTCTTGGTTCCATAGCCGCATCCACTTATACAACAGCATATGGTTAACAATGCCGAGATCCCCAGCAATGTCTTTAACTGATTGGCCAGCATTCATCCGCTCCACGGCGCTCAACTTAACAGTCCATGGATAGTGGCGGGCAGGCTGCCTCTTCACGACCGGTTTGCGACCTCGACGAGACTGATGCACCCAATCATGGAGCACATGACGAGACGGATACCCCAACTTCCGGATCGTCTTGACATACGAACCCAACCTACGGAACGTCGCCACAGCCACACGCTTCTGCTCAGCTGAATACACAACCCTCATACAAGCCTCCCGAAAAGATACGGAAAACAGTCCAGACCCCCAAACGTGGTGTTTATGTTCGGGCTTTTGGTTGCTAGCTCGCGGGAAAGTCGTGGTGTTTATGGTGTTGGGGGCATAAAGACGGAAGGTTGTTGACAAGCTGGTTCGCAGGTACTGGTTGACGTGGTATCTGTGAGAAAACGATCTACACGTGCCCGCCGGTGTCCTATCTGCTCCGATCCGATGATCACATCAGGGAAGACAGCTGCTGGTTCCCAACGCTGGAAATGCACCTCGTCTCGTGCCAGTAGCACAGCCCCACGCACTGATCAGGCCGTGTTAGCAACCTTTACAGTCTTCCTGTCTTACCTCCTTGGCAAGCTCTCCCAGACCGAGATCTCCGGCAACACCGGACGCGGACTTCGACGCCAGTGGGCCTGGTGCTGGACCATTCCCACACCACCAATCCAGATCACTGGCGAGGTCTATGATCAGGTGTTCATTGACGGGATCTACCTGCCCTACAACGGGTGCCTCCTCATCGCACACAATGGTCACCATGTCCTCGCCCGCCAGTGGTGCCACCGGGAAAATGCCTCCGCCTATACGGCTCTCCTAGCCAAGATCCCGGGCCCGGATCTTGTCACCACCGACGGGCACGGCGGAGCCGCCAAAGCACTCAAAGCCTCATGGCCCAACCTGGCTGTCCAGCGCTGCCTCATCCACGTTCACCGCAACAACCTCCGTGACCTGACCAGTACACCGAACACGGCCGCTGGGAAAGCTCTCTTCGCATTGTCACAGCGTTTGTTGAAGGTCTCCACCAAAGACGAAGCAGCCACCTGGGTGAAACTCCTGATCGAGATCAACACCGAATACGGTGCCTACCTCACAGAACGTACCTGGGCGAAAGACGTTCCTGCCCACCAACGCCGCGAAGGCCGGACCTGGTGGTACACCCACGAACGCGACCGCAAGGTCTACCGCCGTCTAGCATCCTTACACGCCAAGAGCCACCTGTTCGCATTTCTCGATTTCGATCCAGCACGGGAGCGGACCACGCACCCGATCGAATCTTTCAACCGCCGCATCCGTCTATCCCTTGACTACCACCGTGGCATGACCGAGTCCCACATGATCGCCATGATCGCCATGATCGCCATGATCGCCATGATCGACTGGCTCTGCTACACCCACAGTGAGTTTCCACAGCCAGCACAACACATCCTCACCCACTGGAGGCACGCCGGAGAACCCACCCGAGGACTCATCCCAGCCAAGAAAACACCACCACCAGACAAACCCGATGGACCCGAACGCTACGGCACCGCGCTAACCGCCGAAGAAGGACTCTGGACACGAAAAGGATGGGCCGGCCGACCAAAATAACACCCACAACACGCCCGGCCATTACACACATTTGGGGGTCTGGACAGTTTTCCGTATCTTTTCGGGAGGCTTGTATGAGGGTTGTGTATTCAGCTGAGCAGAAGCGTGTGGCTGTGGCGACGTTCCGTAGGTTGGGTTCGTATGTCAAGACGATCCGGAAGTTGGGGTATCCGTCTCGGCATGTGCTCCATGATTGGGTGCATCAGTCTCGTCGAGGTCGCAAACCGGTCGTGAAGAGGCAGCCTGCCCGCCACTATCCATGGACTGTTAAGTTGAGCGCCGTGGAGCGGATGAATGCTGGCCAATCAGTTAAAGACATTGCTGGGGATCTCGGCATTGTTAACCATATGCTGTTGTATAAGTGGATGCGGCTATGGAACCAAGAAGGTGAGCGGGCCCTGATGACTAGACGTGAGAAACGCGAGGCTGATGGGTTAGCCACTCGAGCTCAACTAGAGAAGTCATTGCCGGATGATCCTGACGAGTTGCGTCGTTTGGCGGCCAGGCTTCTAGTGGAAAAGCATGTGTTGGAACACGAGCTTGATCTGGTAAAAAAAGACGGGGGCGTCATCCCGGGACAACTGTCGAACCTGAACAAGACACGCATCATTGACCGGTTGCGTGCTCGTCTTCCTTTCGTGATGCTGCTGGAGGCGTGCGCGATCTCGGCCAGTAGCTACCACTATTGTCGGGGTGTGCTTGAACGTCCCGACAAGTATGGCGAGCTCGCTGGCAGGATTGAGAAGATTGCTGGCGATTCGGGCTTTACGTATGGTTCTGCACGGGTCTGGCTCAAACTCAAGCGTCTTGGGGTGACTGTTTCTGAGAAGGTTGTTCGTCGTTTGATGAAAGAACATCAGATCCCGGTTTATTACGCTCACCGCAAGCGTCGCTATTCCAGTTATGAGGGAGAGACAAGCCCGGCCCCAGATGATCACGTCAAGAGGAATTTTCATGCTGATGAGCCTGACAGACTATGGCTCACTGATGTCAGTGAGTTTGCTGCTTCGGACGCCAAGGTCTATCTCAGCCCGATGATTGATTGCTGTGATGGGAAAGTGGTGGCGTGGCAGACGAGTCGACGACCGGACAAGGTGATGACGCAGTCGATGCTGGAAGCTGCGATCGCGAGTTTGCCTACCGAGCGCCACGACGCTTTACGTGATGATAAGGAAGCTATCCCACTGATTATTCATAGCGATCGTGGTGGACATTACCGGAGCGCTGAATGGATCGAGACCACGAAGGCTGCTGGGATCACCCGCTCGATGGGAAAGAAGGGATGTAGTCCCGATAACGCGGCCTGTGAAGGATTCTTCGGACGTATGAAAACGGAAATGTTCTACGGTCACACCTGGACCAGTGCCGCACAGCTCGAGACGGCAATCAATGATTACCTTATCTTCTATAACACAGAGCGCTTGAAAACATCCCTTGGAGGCACCATCCAAGAAAACCGTGACAAAATGGAGAAACCAGAACCATCCAGAAAACAGTCCTGACCCCCTTTAGGCCTATAACCCCATTTAGGCCTATAACCCGCGAATGTCGCCACTATTGTCGCCACTATCGCTAACGTTTTCGTGTCACCCCTCAAAACTGTCCATAGGCCTCTGACCTGCGGAAACACAGTTTTCGGGCAACAAAAAACCCCGCCGAAGCGGGGTCTGCGGAAGGTGTTTGGTGCGGTGCACCTTCGACCTTTCCTTGCTCTTATCCCTCAAGAGCAAGCTCTTGGGGATATTCGCTGCGGAAGGTAAGGGATTCGAACCCTTGGTACGGGGTTACCGTACAACGGTTTTCAAGACCGTCACATTCGGCCGCTCTGTCAACCTTCCTTTGCCGCTAAGCGGCAACGTCACTATCTTAGAGGAAATTGGGCTGAGGAGCGAAGTCGGATCAAGCGTGTGCTTCATCCCGTTTGGGGGATGAAGCGCCAACTAGTTGGCATCAGCTTCCGCAGGGTTCTCGGCATCAGAGCGCAGAACCACATCGCGCAGCACCAGAGATACAAGTAGCGGAACAATCAAAATTGCGGCCATGCCAGGCAAAACTATCCCAGAGTCGTTCAACAGGAAGGCCAAAGCCATGCACACTGCCACGGAGATGAGCCCGGCGCGAAGCGCCGGCATGCGCTGAGTTAGCGGTGCGGTAGGTTCGCCTGGCCGCGGCCCAAGCCAACCCCATGTCCCGACCACCAGCATCCGAACACGGTTCCACCAAGTGGGGCGCCACTTCTTATCGATAGCTGCGCCAGCGGCATCAACTGCGGGCACACTGCGTAACGCTTGGAGAAGGGCAAGTATCAATAGCAACAGCGCGGCCAGAACGACCCAGCGATGGGTTGAACCCACTAATAGCCGCAAATTGGTCTCAATCTTGCGGATCAGCACGTCCCACAGGTCGCCATCCACGATGGACTGAACGAACCGCCCAAGGTGAGTGCGTGCTTGCGCGGGCCGCATCCAGTCCGCCACCGCGATAGCAGCTGCTCCAACTACGGTCACTGCGCCAATTCCGAGAAGCCGAGGTACAGAGATTCTTACTTTGGCGATCAGGAAGATGAGGACCAGAAGCGCGGGTAAGTAGGAAAGCGCGCCGCCAAAATCCGCTCCTAAACTAGGCATGGCATCGATGGCCGCAACGCAAAGCCCCAGAATCCCAACAACAGCAACTGCGCAGTACTTCTTGAGTGCAGTCTGCCCGCCATGATCGCGAATCCACATCCCCAAGAATGCCAACGCCATGAGTGAACCGGCTCCAATGACGGCGTATGCCTCGTTCCCAACTCCATAGAAACGAGCGGCGGTGAGCAAATTGAAGCCGATCGGTGAATCCGCCATGAATCGAGAACCCGTGGCAGTGTCGATGATGAGCGCAGTAGATGTTAGTGCCGAAATAAGCACAAGGGGTGCGGCTGGATGAATCCTTCGGATGTTCAATCCGATCACCGCGACTCCACCGGCCAGCAGCCAAGCCCCACCAATGAGTGCCACTCGCGGTGAGCCTGTATCCCACCACCTGAGCATGTTCACCACCAAACTGGTCAGCGGCAACGATGCAATAGTCATGCCAAACCATGACCACCCCTTGGCCAGCCAAAGGTGGCTTTGGAGTCTCAGCCAGACGGGCTGGACAAGTAGCACCAACGAGATGAGGAAGAACCCGATTGAACTCCACGTCATGAACTGGAAGAACTGGCCGCGAAGTGCTCTCATGTGGCCAGAATGCTCAGCTTGATCAGCGAGGCTGGTTAGCCGTTCCGTGAAACAGACGGAGTTGGGTTCGCACACCGAAGCACCTGTTCCCTCCACATCTGCGCTCCGAAGCACGCTGCCTTGCATGGTCGCGGGTGGGTCCACGCCGAGCCATGAGAGCAGGGTGGGCGCCAAGTCAGGAACCTGAATGACCCCCTCCTGCCTGACCGAGTCCGAAACGGCTAGTCCCGTGGAGATACCTGGCCGAGCCGAGTTGGAGGAGTTGGAATCGGAACCGATATCGCCCACCACCGCTAGCTGCATGGCCGAAGATGTTCCCACCGTCGTCAGAGATGCGACTACCACCCGTGTGCCACTGTGGAGCTGTTCTAGGATGGCCTCGATCCGTGCCGCATTGACGTAAGGCACGGTCATGCTTTTCAGAGATTGCTCGACTGGATCCGAGGAATAGGTATCTTTGTCCGCATCAACGACCGTCAGCTGGGAGCGCGTCGCTGATTCGGAGACGAGTGCGGCCAACGCGTCGTCGTCGGATGGTGCTGAAATGTATGTGTCCGGAACACTGCCATCGGAGTTGACCATGACGTATCCCGCGCCAGTTCCGATCGCTTGCGTAGTGACTCCGGATTCTCCGAGCACTCCAGCCAAGGTTCCGAGCGTAGCGCTCGTTGAAGCGTTGGAGATCGCCTCCTGATACACAGACCAGTTGCGTAGCCGTGTGTCTGCTGCCGCGGCAGGTTCCGGGCAATGAGCTACTGTGGCTTCACTTCCAGATTCCGGCACGATTGGATCGGTGGTAGCGGCGAGCGCCACCGACTGAGAGGAGATCTGGCGACCCGCCGAGATCGTCAACCACGAGTCAACCGGGCAGCTGCCGCCACGCGTGGCGAGTGGTACCAAATTGGCCATGGTTCCATCGGCTGCAAGCCGTGCAAGGTTTGGAGTCCCTTCGGCACTGAATCGCGTCCACTCAAGCCCGCTCGTCATAATGACGACGACGGAGTCCGCACCCGCGTCTGATTGTTCTTGCGCATGTGCGGTGGGAGTGAAGGAAGTGCTTAGGAGTGCTGCCCACGTCACCAAGAGAGCGGCGCAGATACTCAGGAGCCGCGAGAATCCGCTCATCGATGTGGCACCTCCTTTGGTTGTCCCAAGTATAGAGGTGTGGTTAAGGAGCTACGCAGTGAAAGACTCATGCCTACAGGAAGAACTCCAAGACATCTGCAAGGCCGTCATCCTGCACATTGGCTGTGGTGGCATCCGCTGCCGCTTGTACGTTGGCAGCAGATCCTCCCATCGCTATACCCAGTTTGGCCCATTTGAGCATCTCGATGTCGTTTCCGCCATCGCCCACCGCTAGGGTCGCAGTGCGATCGATACCGTATGCGGCACGAATATGGTCGAGTGCGGAGGCCTTTGACACACCATTTGGTGATACGTCCAGCCATGCCGACCACCCGACGGCGTATTCAACACCGTTAAGTCCGAGAGATTCGACCACGCGCAGCAGCTCTTCTGAGGACATCTCGGGAGCGCGAACCGTCAAGCGGGTGGCCTCAGCTACTCCGAGCTCAGAAGCGGGAAGTACCACATTAGGTCCGGTCAACTCACCAGGAGGAAACTCTTTTGTGACACGGCGAGGGCCATCTAGTTCCTCGACGGCCAAGAGCGCGTTTGGAATAGCGCGATGGAGAAGATCGATCTCCTTGCGTGGATCAAAGGTGTGGTAGTCCAGGATTCTGAAGGGCAGGCCAATGTTGACCGTACGCTCAGCTTCAGATCGCAGTTGGTAGGCGCGATCGCTCCACGGTTCTCCCGGTACCTCAATGCCGCCAAGCCCAAGCGTGATCGCACCATTTGAGCAAACTGCCAAGCCGCTGGCAATCTGCAACTGTTCGAGCGCAACCTGCGTGCCGTAGATGCCTCGGCCAGTGGCCAGCGTGATTCGAGTTCCGGCTTCCACATGAGCGGCAACGGCACGCCCAACCCGTTCGGACAACGACGTGTCGTAATGCAAGACCGTCCCGTCGATGTCGAGCGCAATGAAAAGATCGGGCCCGGCGGAAGGTAGGCCAGAGGAGGCTAGAGAATCAATGAGACTCGGCATGGCCACCTTTCTTGGGCGCCCAATGGGTGCCCGGGAGTTGCAGAAGTGCATGCACCGAAGTTTGGTGCCTTCTTACACGTGTGAACTGGTGTGGAAGTGGGCGCCTTCTGTTGCGAGAACAGGAGGCGCCCACTCCGCATCAAGGGAGATCAGGCGATTGGATCGAAGTGATCGCGGCCGCCAAGGTACGGGCGCAAGGCCTCTGGAATGTAGAGGGAACCGTCAGCTTGCTGATGGTTCTCCAGAAGTGCAACAAGCCAGCGCGTTGTGGCCAGCGTGCCGTTCAGGGTTGCCACGTTGCGGTTCTCGCCCTCAAAGCGCTCGCGGATGTTAAGCCGACGAGCTTGATACGTGGTGCAGTTAGAGGTTGAGGTAACTTCCATGTAGCGGTTCTGAGTGGGTAGCCACGCCTCGCAATCAAACTTTTGCGCTGCCGAACTGCCCAGATCGCCGGCAGCTGTATTGATAACGCGGTAGGGGAGTTCAACCTTGTGGAGCATCTCCTCTTCCCACGCGAGCAACCGTTGGTGTTCCTCTACCGAATCTTCAGGCCTGCAGTAGGAGAACATTTCCACCTTGTTGAACTGGTGAACGCGAATGATGCCACGGGTGTCCTTGCCGTAGGAACCGGCTTCGCGGCGGTAGCACGAGGACCAGCCAGCATAACGGCGTGGACCTTCGGAAAGATCGATGATCTCATCTTTGTGGTAGCCGGCAAGAGCGACCTCAGACGTGCCCACGAGGTACTGGTCATCTGCTGGGAGGTAGTAGATCTCATCAGAATGTGCACCGAGGAAACCTGTGCCTGCCATGATGTCTGGATTCACGAGGGTGGGCGTGACCATCAGTGTAAAGCCATTTGCTTCGGCCTGATCTGCGGCCATTGTGAGGAGCGCAAGCTCAAGGCGAGCACCCACTCCCTTGAGGTAGTAGAACCGGGAGCCGGAGACCTTGGTGCCGCGACCCATATCGAGTGCACCGAGTGCTTCAGCTACGTCCAAATGGTCTTTGGGTTCAAGGCCTTCGCTGGCCCAGTCACGAGCTTCGCCAACGTGGCGCAGGACAACGTAGTCATCTTCACCTCCGGCAGGAACTCCATCAATAATGATGTTCTGGATAGCGCGATTCGCCTCATCATAAGCGGCTTCGGCCTCTGAAGCTTTGGCCTCAAGTTCCTTGACCTGTTCGGACAACTCCTTGGCTTTGGCTAGGATCGAAGGGCGTTCCTCAGCAGACGCCTTACCGATTGACCGAGAGATCTCCTTCTGAGAGGCACGTGCGGACTCAAATGTTTGAAGTGCTGAGCGGCGTGCGTCGTCGGCGACCAGCAAGGTATCAACGGTCGAGACGTCATTGCCACGGCGGCGCTGGGATTCGCGCACTGCTTCAGGATTCTCGCGGACAAAGCGGATATCAATCATGCACTCCAGTTTACGTGGAGAGTGCACTCTACGGGCAAACCGATTGCATGGTGCACATGACTTTGTGTGCTCGGCCAACATTTGGTCGCCTCCGGGTGCCCATCCTAGGTTCGGTCACGGCGATCTCAGCGAGCGTGCGCAGCACGCCCTTGTTCCGCCTGCACTAGGAATATGTCTAACTGGCACCCTAGGCTATGTGCATGGAGTGGACATCGTGGGTCGCCGTCATCGCACTGATTCTGGCAGCGGGAGCAGTGATTCTTCTGTTTCTCCTGCGAAAAGACTTAGAATCCCTGCGATTCCAAGTCGCAACGTTGCATACGGAACCCGCTGAGTCTGAGGAGAACGGCTCGCGTGAACCGGGTCCCGTAGTGGTGATCTACAATCCCTCGAAGTCTGCGGACTTTGATGAGATCAAAAGTATTCTCAATGAAACAGCGGCTGATGCCGGGCTTGCGCAACCCGTATGGATTCCCACCACTGCTGAGGATTCGGGATATGGGCAAACCAAGCAGGCAATTGGTCACAACCCTTCAGTAGTGATTGCTGCGGGAGGTGACGGTACTGTTCGCCTTGTATCCGGTGCATTGGCTGGTACAGGCATCCCTATGGGTCTTATGCCACTCGGCACGGGAAACCTGCTTGCGCGTAACCTCGACCTTCCTATGGATTCGATTCGCAACCTCGCGTCCATCGCCGTGACCGGCCGTTCGCGCCGTATTGATATTGGGTGGATGAGTGCTCCCCAAGCCAGTGTTGAAGCTCGCAACGAACTGGCAGATCTCGATGGTCACGCGACACTTTTTGAAGGTGAAGTGCCGTTTGTAGTGATTGCAGGAATGGGATTCGATGCCCAAGTCATGGACGATGCTGACGATAACCTCAAGCGTGTCATGGGATGGTCCGCCTATATAGTCTCAGGCATACGCCATCTCCACGGGGACCGGGTCAATGCCACCATCTCAACGGGAGACGGCGCGAACTCGGTGGAAGTCGAAGCTCGGTCCATCATGTTCGCCAACTGCGGCACATTGACGGCCGGAATTGTGCTTGCCCCGGACGCTCGGATTGATGATGGTTGGCTGGACATCGCGGTCCTTGACACCAAGGGAGGCATAGTGGGCTGGACAGACCTCGTCCGGCGTCTGGGGCTTCAACGATTCGGAGTGCAGGATAAGGTGTTTCCAGAAACGGCGAAGATCGATTTCCGGCGCACCCGTCAGGCGCAGGTTTCGGCTCGGGAACTCGAACTTATTCAGGCCGACGGCGACGCGCTAGGTTACGCCCGGGATGTTCGGGCACGCATCGACAAGGGCGCCTTGGTGGTTCGAGTCCCGTAGGGAAGCACCTTCTGGCTTCTCCCAGTGCTCCACTGGCACGCGGATGGTTGTAGAGTCCCGCAGGGAGTCATCCCTCACTAATCAGGCTGTTGACCCATTTGCGTCCAGAAATGAAATCCGCATCAGATGTGCCGGGAAGCGGCCGAATCTTCTTTTCGTTGGCCGCTGGGTAGGACCCGAGGAATGTGACCGCGGGGCATACGCGATGCAATCCAACTAGCACTGCTTGCATGCGTTCATCGAGCAAGTGGCCTTCGGCGTCGATCGAAAATGCGTAGCGTCCTAGGGAGTCTCCGAGGGGGCGGGATTCGATTCGGGACAAGTTGACGCCGCGAACAGAGAACTGTTCGAGCATGTCAAGCAGTGCGCCGGCTTCGTCGGAAGCCAACTGGACCATGAGTGTGGTCTTGTCTGCGCCGGTACGTTCAGGTTGCGGTCCAGGGAGAGAACACATGATGAAACGCGTAATGGCGTTTGGGTTATCAGCTACTTCGTCAGACAGAATGTTCAAGCCATATTCAATTGCTGTTGGAACAGGGCACAAGGCTGCGTCAAGTCCGGGATCGGCTTTGTCTGAGGCGAGGATTTGAGCTCCGGCTGCTGTTGACGTAGCAGGAACATGCACCGCATCAGTCAGGTTGGCTGCAATCCAACCGCGGCACTGTGCCCACGCGTGGGGATGCGTGCCGATGCGCCGCACATCCTCTATTTTCACGCCTGGGCGGGCAGCAAGTGCGAAGCGGATCGGGACGAGCATCTCTGCTTTGATCTCTAGCCTGCCACCGTGGGTAAGCGAGTCCAGCGTTGCATTTACGCCACCTTCCACTGAGTTCTCAATGGGGACAACCGCGTAGTCCACCTCACCCTTGCGCAGCATGCGAAGTGCGCTTGGAACGTCCACCGCAGGAATGAGGTTGGCATTGGCATCCGCGACCTGTAGTGCAGCGGCGTTGCAGAAGGTTCCCCTTGGCCCGAGAAAGGAAAATCGTAGGCGACCTTCGGTAGTTTCGCTCATGACAATCCTCCTTTCACGTTGCGCCCCAGTGGCTGCAATGGCTCTACCATACCCGGATGCACGAGTACTGATAGGAGTGCGCCCGCCACATGACATTCAGCCGCCAAACACTTGATGCGGATCCGTGCGCGGTACGCTGATGGCATGGTTCACGGCACGAGTCGACGAGGCGTATTCCGCTTCCTTGTTGCCTGCGCAATATCGTGCCTCATCTTCATTAGCGTGCTGGCCGTTCCTGCGCGGGCAGCCACGGCCGTCCAAACAACGGAAGTCCAGAGTAAGGCGAGCCCACTGGTCGTCGTCGGCTTCTCCGGATTGGTGTGGGAGAACGTAACGGAGCAAACCACTCCAAACCTCTGGAAGTTCGCTGAAGGCGCTGGTGTGGCAAACGTGGTGGTGCGAACCGTCGGTGAGACTACGTGCCCGGCTGCGGGATGGCTGACCATAGCGGCAGGGCAACGAGCGTTGGACACAGCCGATGGTTGCCGAACTCTTGCGAGCGTAGCTGGGGGAGGCGCGGCTGATTGGACAGAGCTCTCCGAGGCCAATCTGGCCAGTTCTTACGGTGCGCAGATCGGCCTGCTCGCGGATTCGTTGGAACAGAAGAACGCGGTGGCAATCGGTGCTGGGGCGGCATTGGCGCTGACCGATTCGAGTGGCGACGTCAGTGCCATGGCTGCCGAAATCCCGGACTTACCGGGATCGGAGAAAGGTACCGCCGCAGGCGCCGCGGATCCAGGCGTGACTGCCGCCGCGGATGCATACGCGCAGCTCGCTTCGGGGGCTGACGTGATCGTTGTTGACCTCGGATCGGTTCGCTATCCAGACGCGCAACTGACTTCAAGTCCAGCGGCAACAGCCGATCCGGGAGTACGTGAGAAGCTTCAATCGGCTTTCCGGTCAATCCCAGATACGCCCACCGAAGTTGACGATCAGGTGGCCGCACTCGATGCCCGTTTTGGTGCTCTGCTGGAGCAGATCACAACGAGCACGCCAGGCGCCTCAGTGATTGCCACGAGTGTGGGAGATTCTCAGAACCAGACGGCTGAACTCGGATACTTCGCCATGACATCACTAGGCGGTTCCGAAGAAGCTGAATCGGTCCTAGCTACATCCGATGCCACTCGGCAACCTGGTTTGGTGCAGCTGACCGACGTCTTTCCGACCATCATGGCCGCACTCGACTCGGATTCGGCGGCTCTCGAGGACTCAGTAGGATCTCACATCTACCAGACGTCCATCTCAGGATCGCGGCTCCCAGAACGCCTGGCAGATGACCAAGTGCGCTCCGACCTAGTCAGAGCCAACGTGGGGGTCTTCTACATCGGACTGATTGTCTTCTTTGTGCTAACAGTAGGGATGGGTATTGCGCGCATGCAGCGGGGTGGCGATCAGCGCCGCGACGCCACTCTGATCCAGCTCGCCACCTGGGTGGCGAGCATCCCAGTAGCCTCCCTTCTCATTAACCTCCTGCCATGGTGGCGTTCTGATTCACCGCGCGTGGCACTTTTTGGCGGAATCACGGCGATTGCAACGTTCATCGCCGCGATTGCACTCTTTCCCAAGTGGAAGGATAAGGTTCACGCTCCTCTGGCAGTAGTGGGTTCGATCAGCGCACTGACGCTGTTATGTGATGTTGTGCTGGATAGCAGACTTGCGGCATACCCATTACAACTTGCTTCGCTCTTGGGAACTCAGCCGCAGGTGGGAGGCAGGTTTTATGGACTGAGTAACGCCACCTTTGCCGTCATGGCAGCGGGCCTTCTTCTTGCCACCGCATACGCGGCCGAACTCCTGAGGGCGCGTTGGGGTAAGAACGTAGCCGCGGCGGTGGTAGTGGCTATTGCAGTGGTGGCGGTGATCATTGACGGAAGTGCCGGGCTCGGAGCTGATTTTGGTGGACCGCCCGCCCTCATTGTGGGGTTCGCGTTCCTGACCGTGTTAGCAATCAGTGCGACTCTTTCATGGCTGCGCGTGGTTGTGGTCCTCGGGGCCGCAGTGCTCGTGTCGTTTGGTTTCGCTGTGGCGGACTACCTTCGCCCGCCCGATCAGCGATCACATCTGGGCCGCTTCATCCAGACACTTCTTAACGGTGGTGGCATGGAGGTCATCACGCGAAAACTGAGCCAGTCCTTCTTTGGACTACCGTGGACTGCCGTAGCAATCTTCTTGGCAGTGCTGGTTGCCGTGGTGGTGCTGTTGCGGAATCTGCATGCGCGGGGCGCCTTTCGCACGCATCTTTCACCTAGGCTGTTGAGCCGCTCGTGGCGTGATGTGCCCGTGCTGAAGTCCAGCGTTGTTTCGCTGTGTGCCGCGCTCGCCGTGGGGTTTCTCATCAACGATTCTGGTGTGGTGGTTCCGTTCATCGGGTTCTGCGTTGCGGTACCGCTATGGTTGGTTACGATCCTTCGGCACGACGACGAACTGGACCAAGAAACCGTCTAGACCTCACGTTACGTAGACCTACAGTTGGGTCAGAGCTTGGAATCAGAGTGCGAGGTGTACCGAAGGGCAGTGCCGCAGATTAACGCTTGAAAGCAAAGAATGGCTGAAAATCAACGCCGCGTTCGGCAGTGCGCAGGCGCCGCGGCACGTGAACCCGGCGGATGCGCCGGCTTGAAACCGCCAGCCAGACGTCCTTGTACTGCTGGGCGCGATGCATATAACCGGCGATGTTGTTGGTCGTAGCGCGATGGCGAAGGTCGCAAGGCACCTCCTGAACGGAGAACCCGTGAACGAGCAAATCGATTGTCATGCCCACTTCAACGCCCCAGCCAACTGCCAGCGGCCGGATAGATTCGAAGGCTTCGCGGGTAAGGCAGCGTTGCCCTGAGAGTGGTTGGCGCGGCGACCAGCCTGTTGCGCGTTCGATCGCGCGGCGGCCCAGACCTGTGACGAATCCGTGGCCGCCTGCCCCCGGCTGTGCGGGGAGTGCCGCGATTGTGCAGTCGGATTCACCCGCGTGAACAGGTGCAACCAGCGGAGCTGTCTCAACTGCGGTATCGCCTAGATCGGCATCAATGAAGAGGAGAAGACGTGCGGGGCGCCCAGCCACATCGCGCATGGCAACCACGGAGGCTCCAGTTTCCATAGCTGACGCTTTTCCACGATTTACTGAGTGCCTGATGACCGTTGCGCCCGCATGGCGAGCGGCATTCTGAGTATCGTCTTCTGAACCATCGTCTACTACAACAACAAGATCTACGTGGGGAATCGCTCGGGCGGC
The DNA here is from genome assembly GCF_014041995.1 of Changpingibacter yushuensis. Lineage (NCBI taxonomy): Bacteria > Bacillati > Actinomycetota > Actinomycetes > Actinomycetales > Actinomycetaceae > Changpingibacter > Changpingibacter yushuensis. The sequence goes on from NZ_CP059492.1 coordinate 148,910, forward strand.
GCGAATGGTCGCACCAATGTGATCTTCCTCGTCTTTTGCGGGAATAACGACGGCCACCCGCTGGTCATTTTCGGTCACGGGTCTAGCCTATAACCATTTTGGTGAGTTTCTTGACTGAGCAACGAAATTGCCATGAAGATTTCATATTCGTTCCGTATTGCGGCCAGAACGTGAGATTTGGGTGGGAATCTGGTGTGTGCGACCTCGACGTAAGTGAGGGGAGGGAGGTTCGCACCCCCATTCCCCTCACTTACACATGAGATCTCCGTGATGCAGAATCAGCGCAGAGTTACCTGGCGGGAGACGATTCCCGCGCGAGCACGCTTCTCATCTGATGAAAGCGGCTCATGTGACGCGATCGCGGCATCGAACTGTGCGGCGAATTCTGCCAAGGGTTCTGCAAGCTCATCGGCTTCGCTGCCCGCTTGGAGTTCCCACACGGGTATGAGCAGGCCTTGAGCTCGAAATGCGCCCACGAATCGGGACTCGTCGAATGAACCTTCGCCAGCAACGCGTAACCGCGCCAAGCCATCCAAAACAGCGTCTCGGGGTTCGGGGCGCACCCAACGGAGAAACTCACGAGACATGCGGCACCAGTAAGCGCCCGGCTGGCCGGGAACCTGTGCAGTGGGGATCAGCTGTTCCCGAGCAGTGGCAAGGGCTTCCTTGTTCTCAGGCTTCGCGAGTTCCGTTTCGCTCATCCAGAACGTAGGTTCGGTAAAGAGCTCGATCTCACCGAAGCTATCGGGGTCCAGAACCTCTTGCAGGCGAGGTCCAGGTTCAGGGAGCTCGGAGACCTGCAGTACTTGGCCAGGCTCAAGCTCGATGGACCGCAGAACGTTTGTGGCGATGTCCAACGACGGGTCGCCTGAGCTCGTGAGACTCTGGATCGCAACCAACAGGACGTCGTCGTCGCGGCGCAAACCAGCTGACATCTGGGGAAGAATCGTAACGAGGTTGAGCTCAACTCCGCCGAACTCCTCAGTGGTCTTTACTGACAAGGTGGCCAGCGGAAGGATTTCGCGCATGGCAACAAGATCGGATTCGCGTGGTAAGCCCTCAAAGGGGCGTTCCACGAACGGGATGTTGGGGCGCTTGGCTTTGGCCGGGCGGTCGGTCGCGCCGCGGCGATTCTTCTTCGACATCAGTGCCTTTCTTGTGAATCAACCACTCAAGACTACGTGGTCTGAGCCAACATCGTGATGTCTAGGTGCCTAGGAACTATTGCCAGTACTCCGCCGCTGCAACCTGTTCGTATTGCCCAGTTTGCGGTGGGTATTCGGCGCTGAAGAGCCATGCCATCATGGCGACGCGCCACAGCACACCGGGTGTAGCCATGTGGCGCAGGTATCCGTGCGAACCCCAGCACAAACCCTTGTTAAGGCCCGCGCGCCAGCGTATACCGGTCAGGTACCCAAATCTAGCCGAGCGCGGTGTCATGTCCACATGAACCCCTCGAGAATCGATGGCATGTTCAAACAAGCTGCACGCAAGCACACCCGCATCACCCACGATTCCAGGCCCGCCACGTCTGGTGATCCAGAAGTCAAGGTCACCGCGGTGTTTATCGGACTGCTCGCTGCGCAGTTTGTGGCTTCGATGTCCAATACGATCATCTCGAACGCGATGCCTGTGATCGTGGCGCAGATTGGTGCCAACGCGGTTCAATACACGTGGGTTATCACAGTTGGCATTCTCGCCAACACAATTCTGACGCCCATTGCAGGCAAGCTCGCTGATCTCTACGACAAGAAGAAGCTCTTCATCTTCTCGCTCGCGCTCTTCGGAACCGCAAGTCTTCTTTCTGGAGCTTCCCAGACTCCTACCCAGTTGATCGCGTCCCGCGTTCTGCAGGGTGCTGGCATGGGGATGATGATCACGCTGACAGTTGTGATCATGGCAACCATCGTTTCACCGCGCGAACGCGGCAAGTTCAACGGTTACATGAGTGCATCGATGGCTGTTTCAACCGTGGCAGGCCCGCTAATCGGGGGTCTCATTGTTGATTCCTTCCTCGGATGGCGCTGGTGCTTCTGGATTGCTGTTCCGTTCGTTATCGCGACCATCATCGTGGTCATGCGACTCCTGAAGATTCCAGTTGGTCAGGAGAGGAGCACCAAGGTCCATATCGATTTCCTCGGTATCGCTCTTATCGGCGCTGTGGTCACCAGTGCTCTGGTGTGGATCTCCTCAGAAGGGCGCGATTTCACCACCGGTGATCCAGTCTCGATGGCACTCATCGGTGTGTTTGTGATTTCGCTTGTGCTGTTCGTCGTCGTCGAATCAAAGGTGAGCGAACCACTCATTCCACTCCACCTGTTCCGCAACCGTACGGTCGTGCTATCGCTGGTTAACTACGTGGGACAAGGTGCCGTTATGTTCTCAACGGCCGTGTTCTTTGGGCAGTACTTTCAGTATGGACGCAGCTACTCACCGAGCCAGTCGGGTCTCCTCACTCTGCCGATGACTCTGGCGATGATGCTCGCCGCGACTGTTATCGGACGCCGGACCACAGCAACCGGGTGGTGGAAGAGGTATGTGGTTGGTGGAATGGTCTCTATGGTTGTAGGGGCTCTGCTCTTTCTTCCCGTGAATGAGACATCAAGCCTCATCTACGTCTCTGCGGCCATGGTCATCTTGGGTGCGGGAATGGGTGCCTCTGGAACCCTGATGGTTGCCGTACAGAACATCGTGCCTTTGGAGATCATGGGCGCCACCAGCTCCACGGTCCTCTTCTTCCGGACTCTCTCCGGGGCGCTTGCGATTCAGGTTTTCGGACGCGTGATGCAGTCCAGCGTACAGAGCGAAGTTGTGGGCCAACTTGGTGCGATGCCCACCTCCCAATCGGGCACTGGATCTCTTGACTTCAGTGCTCTCCCAGCCGCTGCGGAGCACATCGTTCGCACGGCTTATGGAAACGCTCTAGCTCCCGTCATGGCGGTAATGGCCGGTATCTTGGTCATCTCGCTGATCGCCACGACATTCATCAAGGGAACCTCGCTCCGGACAACCATTGATCTTTCGGCGGTCGAAGAGGCTTTGGCCCAAGATTCGGAGCCCCTACCGCAGAAGCAGCGGGTTGAAAGCTGTGCGGACGGCGATGCGGAGGGTGGATCCAATCTGGCGCTTGCATCCGATCGAGAGCCGTCCATATCCGAGCCGTACCCACTCAGTGCAGGTCGGCCAACCGAGTGAGCTTCAGCTGTTCGGCTGCCCAGGAGATGGAATCGTGCGTGTACTGGTCTCTTGCCGCCTTGCGCGATAGAGCGAGATCGTGCCGACCTCCGGGAACTTCAAGGAATGTGGCTTCGGGGGAGAGCAACAATCCCGCGCGCTTCATGTCCTCAACGTTGAGCACACAATCTGTGCTGGCCAGATCTTCGGCACTCGGTTTGGAGTTGTTGCCAGATCTGCCTGAATGGGCAATGAGCAGAGGTGCCTGGATCCTGACACTGCCTCGGCCAATGCGAGCTTGCGCGCGGCGAACGGTACGCCAGAACCCGGCATACACAGGAGCAGGGTAGAGAACCTTCTGCGCGACATTGAAATCGAATTCGCCGCCGAAGTTTGTGTGGAGTGAGCGCGCATAGGCGGGATCCAACGTTGAGATCTTGAGGCGGGGCAATGCCAAGCCCACCCTATCGACGATGTGCGTTAAGGTGCCTTTCTGCCAATCGGGCCCGTTGTGGTCTAGCCACGGAGAGTTCAGGATAACAACATCCACCGTTTCAGGATGATCTGCTGCCCACAAAGCTGCTTGTAAGCCGCCCGTCGAATGCCCAATAAGCACGATTCTGCGGGCACCGAGATCGCGAAGGTACTCAAGCGCCAAGCCAATCTCTTCTTCTCGAACGTATATGTCCCGAATATCGTCGCGTGAGGCTTCCGAGCGCAGTGCCCGGCCAGAACGCCGGAACTCCAAACCGACCAACGGAACGCCGTAATCGCGCCAGGCAGCAGCTTGTTCGGTGTGAAAGAAAGTATCTTGGAAACCTGGCAGGTAGAGTGCCGCCACACCAGACTTCGCTATGAGATCACGCGCATCGGACTCATGGACCAGCACGGAGACGTCCGGTCGGCCCGCAGGTGCCCCGCCGTCGTCGTCCGTCAAGCTGATCGTGCGGGCCTGCCACGTAGCTCCGAGGTAGTCAGGCGTTGGATTCGAGATCTGCAATGTGGTGCCTCCATCGCGTCGTTGCGCGGATATTTCACCAATGGTAAGTCTGCAAGCGGCCCGTGCGTCCAGTGCTTCGTGGGCGGCGATGCTGCCACGGAGTTCGGCTACCTTACAGCTGCTGGTTCAAGGTAAGCCTTTGGTCTGTACTTGCCGCTCTTGGGTAGGGACTTCTACTGGTAGTTGATGAGGTCCACCTGTGGCCCATAGCGTATGAGGTCTAGGGATACCGGTGGCCTACAGAGTTGGACGGGCGGGTAACCGTTGTGGTTCCCGCCCGCACAAGTATCTTCCGTTGTGATCCTGAAGATCTGCTGCAACCTCGCTTGATAGCTGCTTGGTTTGCCCTTACGGATTAGTCGACGACGCCGTAGAGCCGGTCGCCAGCATCGCCCAACCCTGGAACGATGTAACCGCGTTCGTTAAGGTGATCGTCAACTGCAGCTACGAAGATGTTGACTTCAGCCCTATCTCCCACGGCGTCCTGAATGTTCTTCAAGCCTTCGGGGGCGGCAAGGATGCAGATGCATGTGACATCACGGGCGCCGCGTTCCAGCAGGTAGTTGATGGATGCAATGAGGGTATGGCCGGTGGCTAGCATCGGGTCAAGAACATAGGTCTGGCGTCCGGACAAGTTGTCTGGGAGCCGGTTGGCGTAGGTGACGGCCTCGAGCGTGGTTTCATCGCGCTTCATGCCGAGGAATCCGATTTCCGCAGACGGAAGGAGCTTTGACATTCCTTCAAGCATGCCTAGGCCGGCGCGCAGGATCGGTACCACGATCGGGCGGGGCTCAGTGAGTTTGGTCCCTGTCATAGGTGCCACTGGGGTCACGATCTCCACGGGTTCGGTCTGAACCTCGCGAGTGGCCTCGTAAGAGATAAGGGTGACGAGCTCATCAACGAGCTGGCGGAAGACTGCGGAGGGAGTGTTTTCGTCCCGGAGCATGGTCAGCTTCGCGTCGACGAGGGGATGTTCAATGACCTGAGTGCGCATGTGCCAAATCTACCAGTGTGATTGCAAGTTTCTGCGGCTGAAGCCCCACATAGTGACGGCTCTCAACAACTCACGTTGGTGACGGGCTGGTAAACCTACGCGTAGCACGTGAGGTCACCTTGCTAGAGTGCTCAGGCTGTTTGCGGGCACTGTGCGAAACTGGTGTGCATGTATGAGGTTGAGCAGCACTGGATTGGCGAAGCTCTCAGGCTGGCACGCCATGCCGAAGAATCTGGCGATGTACCCGTAGGTGCTGTCGTGGTGCGCTCAAAACCTCGCAATGCACGAAGCAAGCGCGTGGTTCCAGAAGTGTGCGGGACTCTTGGCGACCTTGGCGTTTCTGGGGAGTTCGGGGAGGTGGTGGGGCTGGGATGGAACACCCGTGAGGCACTCAACGACCCAACGGGCCACGCTGAGATTGCTGCCTTGCGTGCGGCGGCCCATAACCTCGAGAGCTGGAGACTTGAGGATTGTGATCTCTACGTGACGCTCGAACCGTGCACCATGTGTGCTGGCGCGATCGTGGGAGCACGGGTTAGACGCCTGGTGTTTGGGGCGTGGGACCCGAAGGCCGGTGCGGCTGGTTCGGTGCGCGACGTGGTGCGTGACCCCCGGCTTAACCATCAAGTCGAGGTGATTGGCGGGATTCGGGAGCAGGAGTGTGTAGAGCAGCTTCGGCACTTTTTTGGGCGAGGGGCAGATCACTCACCTGCCAATTAGCGTGAGGACGCCGTGTTATGTACGATGGTCGGCGGTAGCGTGTCCGAGCGGCCGAAGGTGCAGCACTCGAAATGCTGTGTGGTTAATAGCCACCGCGGGTTCAAATCCCGCCGCTACCGCCACTGGTTTTCCCCGGTACCACAACGAAAAGTGGTACCGGGGAAAGTTGTTTAGGGCGTGGCGCGGTACATATGCGGTACAACGAAACGGCATACGGATAAATCGAGCACGTGTGGAAAAAACGCGGGGAGAGATTTCGCTATGCCTCCGGGAGCGAAGTTGGGACCGGGGGAGGGAGGGACCCCGTACCCCCACCCCTGCTCCCCCCTAGGGGGTGCTGTGTTTCCTTGTTTGTACGGGTCTGGCAATGCTCATAGACACACCTCAAGATCGGGTCTGGTGCGCCCTGGCCGATAAGTGTGCACCTAGGGTGGTTACGGTTAAGTGCTGCTACAGCAACGATTAAGTATGGCCACAAGACTCTGTTAGCATGCGAAACCATAGAAAAAGCTACCGCCACGGCCGTTAAGCGTTGATATCACGCCATTTGGCCCAGTTCAGTCGGACAAAAACGAACCTTTCGGCGCTCGCTGAGACACTACTGCTATCCGGCGGTGGGAAGGGAAAGCCTGGAGGGAGTCATCCCCCACGGGGTACCACCGAGCGTGGCCCTATCACACCGCTGGTGAGGTGATCTTTCCCCGCGGAGGGTTCAAACATTTCTGCCTATCAGGTCTACGTGTGCAACTAGGTGCGGTACGTGGTGTCGATCCTAGAAATGCGAAGGCGCTCGCGAGCACCTAGCAGAGCGACCGCGAGCGCCACGGGCCGTGGGCTAGCTTCCCAGCTGGCCGTACTCCCTCACAATGGTGGATACTTTGTCCTTGCCGAGTCCGCCGATCCTTTCCGCAGTTTTGCGGTAGGAGCGAGTCTCCCTGTAGACGCGCAGCACGTTGTCTACCAACTCTGGAGGGTACCCGTTTGGTGGCTTCCGTAGGGTTGCGTCAGGTCGGCTTACGGAGTGTGCCGGGACGTCTCCAAATAATGGCAAGCATTCCTGGTTGTCGAACTGGGGAGTGTCGGCATTTCCCCCATTGTGCTCACCCTGCCGTGTGCGTGTAGGTTCGTTAGCACTTAGGGAATCAGACGCGGGTTTATCGTTGGTATCGCGCGGTTTGTCCAATATGCTCACTGACTGCTCACTTAGCACATTGTGAGCACTTTGGGGAAGTGGCGTCATATCAGGGGAAAGTCCTGTCTGTTCGTCCAATGTGCTAACGTCGGCCCGCGCACCGAGAGGGTGAGCACTTTGGGGGAGTGCCCACGTCATTTCGCCTTGAAACCTAGCCTTGCTCTTGACCAACTGAAGTGTGACAGCGGCCTTTCTTAAGGTTGACTTCCCATATGCTCCTGCCTTCCGTCCCTGTGCGTTAATCTCAGCAACGGTGGCAGACCCTTCACAATGTGAAAGATAGTCTGCTAGCCAGTCGGCGCAGTCTTGGCGTTCTTCGGCTTCCTCTTCGGTAGCGGGATTGGTTAACCGGAGCTGTTCCACATCCACCTTAGAGAGACCCACGTATTCCACTTTGGTGGACGTTACTTTGCAAGGACGATCTAAGCCACTGGCATCTTCTCCTAGCCCGTCTAGTTCTACAGTGTCGAATCTGAAGGCCAGAGACTGGGAGGGGAGCGGCCCACTGTTCTGCTTCACGCTAGAGAGCACCACTTGATTAAGTTCCTTGTCTTTGCCAACCATATGGACTGAGCGGGCGGCGTTCCACCACTGGCCCGAGCCACCTAGAGCATTCTCAATTCTTCCTGCCCCCTTGGTTAGATGCTTCACCCCTACAATCGCGCACCGGTACTTCTGTGCCAGAGCGTTGAGAGAATGCAAGAGTCCTTGCACGTCCTTCTCTTTGTCGTTGTCACCCTCCAGAGTGGCCACAATAGGATCTATCAGAACAAGCGCGGGGGAGTGTTTCTGGATCGCCTGTTCTAGCCATCCAATACACGAAGGAAACTTCCACGCCAATGGGTGTTCGCCCTGCTCCAACACAATCGGGGTTACGCGGGCGAGATCCGCACCGTTAGCGGTAAGCCGCGGGACTAGCACAGAGTCCATATCATCTTCCATCGCAATGACCAGAACATTACGAGGATCGCCGTAGCACTCGCCTTCCAGTTTCCCACGTGAAATAAGAGCCACTAGCCATGCACACAACGTGGACTTACCCGCACCACCTTCACCGCCAATAATGCTCACTGCGGACAGTGGAATCCGATCAGCCCACACGAACCGGTTAACACGCGGCGTACGGCCCACGAGAGACACCGCACGTACGTGCATGGCCTCTTCCTCTACAATGCTCCCCTTGGGCGGTTTAGGAGTAGTCACGCCGCCACCTGCTTCCTGGAGCTCGCAACCGCCACCCGTATCTCACTGGCAGATAGCCCTGTGGAAAGCGCGGCTTGCTCTAGCCCTGCCCAATCGGTTGTGAGACCACGCTGCTCACGTTCAACCATTCGGCACGCCACCCAGAAAAGGAGAGTGTTACGTTCCCCCACCTTCGCGTTAACCATCGTGCGTACGAGCCCATCTAGAGCCCTGCCACAGTGGTAGCCCGTCGAACCTGCCACGGGCATCGGGCGGGGTGCCGGGGGTGCCAGAGCGTCCGCAAGCGCAGCGGGCAGTTCGGCCAGCTCCATCGGGCCCTCACACCATTCATAGAGCACACCTGTGGCCGGGTGCGGCGAAGGCGGGGCAATCACATACCCCCTACCCCCAACCCGCACATCTACATGCGGAACAAGCTTGCCGCCCCTATCCCTCACACCACACTGGCTAAGGCCGGTAATCCTGTGCGTGAAATAGTAGTGATAGCCACCCCCAGCCCTTCCCGTGACAGCCGTCAACGTTGCCGGGAGCGGCCCACCATTAACTACCTGTAGGCTCGCGAGCGCTCGCGGTTCGTCGAGATCTAGCACAACCACACTGGGAGGTAACGCTAGGCCTATGAGAGCTTGTGGCCAGCGGTGCCACCATTCGGCTACCTGTGTGAGGCTTGTGGTGGCATTCTTGAATCCTCCAGCTATCCGGGGACTCTTCGGGCGGGTGCCGGTCTCCCAGCATGGGAGAACACTCCACCCGTTGGCGGCGTAGTCAAGTGCGGCATCACCTAGGAAAGAGATGTTCGGGCGGCACGGGTGAGTATCGGCTAGAATAGACGTATCGGATGTGGCGGCCTCGTCGGGGGCCGCTTCTTTTTCTGTATTCACTTTGCCTACCGCCTTACGCTACGGCGGGTGGCAGTGCGGCCTGGAGAGCTGCAACCGGGATACGAATCACACGGCCTACCTTGTAGGCTTCAAGTTCTTTGCGGTAGATCATCCGGCGCACGGTGTCCTTGGATACGCCAAGGTATTGTGCGGTTTCTGGGATGGAGAGATAGCCCTGTTCAATGTTCGCGTGCATGAAATTCCTTCTGGAATTGGGGTGCTGTAGATACAGTTCACCCGTGTTTTCATGCTGTCACTCAAAGAGCGGCCGTGGCTTCTTCTATCGGCGTGCCACGGTGCCATGTGCCTATGCTAGCGCACATGGGCACAAAGGTGTAGCTCTACCATTCCTTCATGAGTTCAATGATTCTGAGAAGGGTGCTTATCGAGATTCTCTTTTGCCCTTGTTCTGCCAGCTTGTCCAGCGCGGGAGACAGTTCATAGTGAGGAATATCGGGTATTGAGATACCGCACGGGCACGCCATTCTCCACACGGGTGCCTGGCCGTAGCGATCGAGGATGTCCACAATATCGTGAAATCGTCCCCCCTCTGCCGCTGGAATATTGAGCAACTCCCCTTCTTCCGTAAGTGCTCCTACGAATGGTGAGAAACGGTTCTCACGACCGTCTTTATCTGACGAGTTGTACAACACTTCAGCCTTGAAATCGTCAGGGTATATGGTGACACTATCCTCAAGGAAAGGTCTGCCGTCAGGGTCGTACGCGTACAGGTCATAGACGTTTGGCTCAGTCCCGCCGTCCATATCTATAACACGTTCTTCATACCCTTGCTCTGTAAGCTGGCGCACCCGGCGATCAATTCGTTCTTGCACGGCGGCATCCACTATGCCGTTAAATTGGGAAGCGTTATCTTCCCCAGTTTCTTCCATGTGTTTAGCGCTATACGTTCGGGTGGAGAAATGAGCGATGTTCACCCATTCAAAGGCTTTAGGTGTGTGTCTCCCGAGATAGTAGTAACTGAACTCTCGTTCCTGAGGGGCCACGTCGTTATACTCACTAATGAAAGATACCTTCGTCACTTCACGTCCTACGCGTTGGAAGTCAGCTAGGTTATGTTTCCGTTTCCCGCTCCTATGCCACTGCCGTTGAGCGTCACAGAAGATCTTGATGTTCCAAGCCCATGTGTTCCAAGTCTCCTGCATACGGCTATGCTCTCCCCTGCTCTAGACTTGAACCTAGCAAGAGTTCGCCTGACCATTTGGTTAGATCTCCTGCTTGAGGTGTCACAGTCAACGAATGAGTCCAGTTAGGGTCATTCCTCACGCTTGCTTCCTCTTCTGATCGAGCGAGATAACGCTAGCGGGGCGAATGCGCTCGCGGTCTAGGCCGTCCACTACCCGGGTGAGTTCTTCATCTGACGTGTGCGTATAACGGTCTGTCATGCTTGTTGTGGTGTGTCCGAGAAGGTCACGTACCGCGGTCGCTGAAGCACCATTCTCACGGGCTAAACTAGCCGCTGTGTGGCGCAGATCATGTGGCGAGACATGCCCTACACCGGCGCGTTCCCCCGCACGTGAAAGATTCTTCTGGAAGGTCCTCTCAGGGATTATCTCTCTCGAATCTTTCACCGTGTGGAATAGTAAGCCGGTAGTCCCAGCCTTATCCGCGAGCGCGGTAATGTCATCGGTCAACGATGGCGGGCACGGGATACTGCGAATGCTTTTCGGTGTTTTCGGTGTGCCGGTTACCCGGTTCTTCCCCTGACCAGAGACGGCCATATGAATATCAATCCATACCCTTCCGGCATCGTCGGTGCGCACATCCCCACCATGTAAGAAACGGAGTTCCCCAGAGCGTTCTCCTGTCAGTCCGGCCAACATGATAGGGACCCTCATATATTCGGGGACTTGGGCGGCGACCGCTTCAAGTTCGGGAAGTGAGAGTGCGTGTGGCTCACGCTTACGCCGCGCTACCTGTGGCGCACGTGCCGGTTCCACCGTGGCAAGCATGTTCCTTTTGCACGGGTTAGCTGCTAGGAGGTCATCGTCCACTGAGGTGGCCAGAATTGTCTTGAATAGCTCATAAGCCTTCTTGCGTGCCCCTGGAGAGCCTGGAGCAAGGACGGCCAGCCATGCGCGCACATCCGGCGTCGTGATCGCTCTCAGTGGTGTATTGGCCCATTGTGGGAGCAAGTGGACACGTAGTAGACCTTCGTAGGTCTGCCGTGTCCTTGGTGTGAGGCGGCGTGACGGTAGCCATGTGGCGGCGTAGGTACCGAATGTGCGTGCTGCACGGAGGGCTTCCATGGTGGCCTCTACGCGCTCGGCTTCGAGTTCTTCGGGTGCCTTCCATGTTCCCTTGGCGATATCTGTTTGGGTCCCCGCTAGCCATGCCTGTGCTTCTGTCCTAGTGCGAAACGTTGTAGGCGCAGATATGCGGTTAGGTGAACCATCGTCATTGAACGGTGTCAGTGGGTGTGTGTATCGGGCACGAAATCGCCCTGAGCGTTGCTTGTCGATTGCCCCAAATGCTAGACGTCCCATAGGTTTTCCCTCCCCAAACCGCGGTACATATGCGGTACAACGCTGCCATAAATGAGCGTATCAGAGCACAATTGAGCATACATAGTGAATGAAACAAAACGTTGGCATAGCAACGAAAGGTGGACTTTTCCCCACGTTTCCAGCACTCCCAAAAAGGCGTGCCTACGCTTTCAAATCCCGCCGCTACCGCCACTGGTTTTCCCCGGTACACACGTGACAAGTGGTACCGGGGATAGTCATTTCAGCGTAGTGCATGACCTATGTGTGGTCTCCGGTTCGGCTGCGGAACTCCCAACTAGCTGTGCGTGCTTGGGGATTCCTCCTGTGCACGTAGCCTTTATCCCTCATTAGGTGATTCCGGTGATTTACTCGGAGATTCTTCGCCATATCCCAGCGAGTGCGCGTAGGTCTCCAGATGATCCGAAAGTGGGATGTCACGGACTTCTGAAGAGAACAACAGTGGGAGGAATAGGAGCGCCATGAGGGATCCCATGATGATCATGGTGGTCTGGTAGCCCAAGGTCTGTAGTCTGATTCCGGCGAGTGCGGTAATAGCTGCTCCGACGAGGGACTCATAGATACCCATGCTGGCGAAAGCTCGCCCCATGACGGCCTTGGGCATAGCGAGCATCTGGAATGCCCCCATCGCCGAGTTCCCGGCTGGCAGCAGAAGTAGTGCGGGGACTAGAAGAACGAGCTTCCACACCAGGCCGGTGGTGGCGGACATGGCCAGCACACATACGACGGGTAGCGCGAATGCGATGAGCGTGAGCACACCGCCCCGGACGCGCGGAAGAAGCACACTGACGAGTAATGAACCCAGGAAGACGCCAACGGCAGCAGCAGTGTTAATGAAACCAGCTTCCGTCTCGCTACTGCCTTGGGTCACCAACTCCATGATGGTGATGAGGATTGCGGCGTTGAATAGAGAAAAGACGGGGTTGCCAGCAAAGACAATAATACGCATGAGCCGCGAACTGAGGATCCAACGGAATCCGTCGAAGAGTCCACTGATCGAAATCGGTGATTTCTCGCTGGGAGGCGGAGCAAAAGAGCCTTTCAGGCGCCACGCTGAAAGCGTCTGAATCAACGCCAGAATTGCGGTGGTGAGGAAGGGAAAGACCCGCGATATACCCAACAGAAGGCCACCCACAGGAGCACCGCCGAATTCGATAGCAGCATCGCGTCCCTGATTCACTGCCATGGCTTGCGGTAGTTGTTCGGAAGGAACAACATCGCGCAACAGGAGATTTGATACCCCACCAGTAAGTCCGGACCTCAGTCCCTGAAGAATGGCCAAGATGATCGCTGCGGTGAATGTGAACCAGTCAAAATAGAGAAACAGGCATGCCCACGAATAGATAAGAAGACCCGCCACACCGTTGATGACGAGGAGTTTTCTGCGATCCATTGCGTCTTGAAGAGAACCACCAAAGAGCTCACAGGTTGCGGAGACTATCATTGCGATAGAACCCATCAGTGAGGCTTTTGCCGGTGATCCTGTTAATGCCAGAACAATCAATGGAAAAGCATAGCTAGTTACTGATCCGCCAAGCGCTGACGATGTATCTGCAGCAAACCACCATCGATATGATGCTGTTCAGAATAAACGGCGTGGGTGGGAGTGCGAGGACTGTTGGTCGCTGACATCTGCTGACATTGACATAGAAAGCTCCATGTGGTGAGGCTGCTTTCAAGCAAATATACGCCTGGCGGCCGCGTTGCCATTGCATAGTCCCACAATAGATCTCAAGCCCACAATAGATCTCAAGCCCACAATAGATCTCAAGCCCACAATAGATCTCAAGCCAAATCGAGCATCGAATCCGCCACGTTCGTGAAAACTCCAGTTGCACCGAGGTGGAACAACTCGTTTGCCCGAGCTCTTGAGTCCACAGTCCAGACGTTTACCTTGTAGCCAGCTTTCAGAGGAAGTGCCATAAGTTGGGGGAGGAGCGCCGTATCCTCCAAATGCACATAACTCGCGCCGCAAATCTCGAGCACAGAAAGCCAATCCAAGCCCAATGTACGTTGCTCGAAGAGTACACCGATGGGGTAATTGGGAACGCGGCGATGGAACTCGGCTAGCTGAAGCAGGCTAAAGGAGGAAACGATGATTTCGATACCAGGCTTGAGGCGCGCCAGTTCTCTCATCACCACATCGATGAGCGTGTGAGCGCCCGCAGCCCCCGCCTCATGAGACTTGAGCTCGATATTCGCGTTCATACCCGTCTCATTGAGAAAGTCTATGAACTCATGCAACGTTGGCAAGTGTTCGCCCGCAAAGGACGGGCTGAACCACGCTCCGGCGTCGACGTGTGGAAGCTCGTGCCTACTGAGCGCATACATTGAACCACTGTGGTCCGTTGTTCGGTTGAGTGTGGAGTCATGGAGAATGACGGGTGTTCCATCGGCGATGATATCCACGTCAGTTTCAATCCACGTGCAGCCGGCTTCATGAGCCAACCGGAACGCGGCCATTGTGTTCTCCGGAGCCTGTGTGCACAGGCCTCGGTGAGCAAACACGATGCGCTGTTCGGTTCCTGCTTGGTTCCTAGACTCGACTGGACTCATGGACGCGACCTTCGGCTTCCTTCTCGGTTCGGCGGGCTTCGCGCTCAATTCTGCGCTGAGCGGCAGCGGCCGCACGTTCTTGCTTCGGCATCCACACAGGCTTTTCGCTCTTGGTAACCGAACGGAGCACCCACCACAGGATCTCGATAAGGGTCGCGCCGATTAGCCCGGCGACCGCCGCAAAGCTCATGGCCTCAACATTGGATGAATCAAGCATGAAGATAGTCTGCGTGAAATCCAAGGTGAAGATAAGTCCGTAACCCACTAAGGGGAGAAGGATGAGCAGGATCTTCCACCACTCGTACGGTCTGGCCACCACTGCCAGAACCCACGTGGATGCCATGATCAGTGCCAGCAGAGCAGCAGTGGAGGCTTGCGTGGCTTGCTGTTCAGTGCCATCAGGGACTCGCACGGCCACATAAGTGACAAATGATGCCAGCGCCACCACGAGCCCGGCCGGGAAACCGAACTGCATAACCCGCTGGACGAAGTTGTCTTTAGCGCGTTCGTTGTTAGGTGGAAGCGAAAGCAGGAAGGCAGGTATGCCGATGGTGAACCAGCCCGTGATGGTCACGTGGATGGGTTGGAACGGGAACGGCAGAGCAAAGAGCAGTACCAAGATGGCCATGATTGAGGAATAGACCGTCTTGGTCAGGAACAAATTGGCTACGCGTTCGATGTTGCCAAGCACGCGCCTACCTTCTGCCACAACATAGGGCAGTGTGGCGAACTTGTCATTGAGCAACACGATCTTGGCAACCGACCTCGTTGCCGCTGTACCCGAGCCCATGGCAACTCCCAGGTCCGCATCCTTCAACGCCAGAACATCATTAACTCCGTCTCCGGTCATGGCAACGGTGTGCCCATTGTTCTGGAGTGCCGCCACCATTGCGCGCTTCTGTTGTGGGGTGACGCGCCCAAATACGTGCGAATCGTTGATAGTCTGCGCAAAATCGGCTTCGGTTATAGACCGAGCATCAATGGCTTCGCCGGAGTCCATGCCGAGGTTGCGGGTAACCGCACCTACAGATTCGGCATTATCGCCAGAGATGACCTTGACCTGCACTCCCTGGCTGCGAAAGAACTCAAGGGTTTCGGCGGCGTCGGGCCGAATACGTTGCTCCAGCACTACCAAGGCAATCGGCTCCACCAGTCCGGGAGCGCCCTCCGCAGTCACTGGCACATCGCTAGAGGCGAGCAGCAACACACGCAGCCCCGTAGAAGCGATCTCCTGCGCCTGCTTGCCGGCATCGCTCGTTGCTGGAATGAGCACATCTGGCGCTCCAAGAATCCAGTGGCCTTCTGAAGCGAAGCTCACCCCTGACCACTTCTTCGCTGATGTGAAAGGCTGGGTCTGCTCCACTTCCCACTGGACTTTGGCTGTGCCCACTCCAACCCGAATTGCCTCCATTGAGGAGTTCGGCGCCGGGTCCGCAGAAGCAAGTTGGCTGAGTGCCTCCAGAGCCTCGGCCTCAGAGTGTGATCCGAGCGGGTGCAATGTGCCGAACTCCATGGAGTTCTCCGTAAGTGTTCCCGTCTTGTCCGCACACACCACGTCTACCCGTGCCAAGCCCTCAATTGCTGGCAGTTCGTTCACGAGGCATTTGCGTTGCCCAAGCCGAATGACTCCCAGTGCGAAGGCCGTGGATGTGATGAGCACAAGGCCTTCGGGGATCATTGGCACCAGCGCACCAGTCACAGACAAGATCACCGCTTGCCAGTTGTTCTCACCAACTCGGATTTGCCCGAAGACGGTCAGGATTCCAACTGGGATCAGAATCCATGTGATGACCTTGAGGATCGAGTTGATGCCGGCTTGCAGCTCCGAATGCACCAGCGAAAACTTCGCCGCCTCAGCGGTGAGCTTGCCAGCGTAGGAATCGGCTCCAACCTTGGTTGCCTGATATGAGCCCACGCCAGAAGCCACAAAGCTGCCTGATAATACTTGGTCCCCTTCGCGTTTTGGAACGGGATCGGATTCCCCTGTCAGCAGGGATTCGTCCACTTCGAGGTATCGAGCTTCGGCCACGACGCCGTCCACAACGATCTGTTCGCCGGGAGTCACGGTGACGATATCGTCAAGAACAACTTCCTCTTGAGCGACTTGACGCTCACTGCCGTTTCGCCGGACGGTTGGATGTGCTTCGCCGACGACGGCGAGTGAATCCAGCGTGTTCTTTGCCCTCAGTTCTTGGACGATTCCAATGATGGAATTCGCAATGATGAGAAGGCCGAAGGCTCCGTTAATCCACGATCCGGTCAACATGACGAGGACGAACAGGACGCCCAGCAACGCATTGATACGGGTGAAGACGTTGTCTTTGACAATCTGTAGAGTGGTTCGCCCGGAACGAGGAGGGAGGGAGTTGGTGAGCCCTTCCTCTGTGCGCTCGCGAACTTGAGCATCGCTCAGGCCAATGTGAGGATCGATGTGGTGGTCGCGCACTGGTGCAGACATGCCTTCGAGGTTATGCGTTGGGCCGGCGCGAGGCAACCGTTCGGGTTCAGCCATAAGGGGAGTAGTCCCTCGGCAAGCACTGCTGGCGCGGCCAATCCCTACGTGATTGATTTCGGTTTGGCACCAGTTCGAGGCCATGAAAAGGTGAACTTGTCTAGTTGCTGGCGTGTCTTCCTTCCGACAGCAAAAACCCGTTGATCTGGTTCAGGCGCGTCTTAGAGTGAAGGAAGTGTTGACCTGCGCAGCCGTTGTGGTGCCCGTGCGGTTCGGCAAGATATTCGACTCGCAGCCTAGGCGGAGGCAAGAACCGTGGACTTCACACCGATTTCTGAGCAAGCTCATACTCATTACCAGAAGGGTGTTCCATGTGAGATACCTGAGCCCGAAGGCCCTATCTTCGAGCTGTTGGAACACACAGCCAACACGTATCCGAAATCACCCGCGATCGATTACTTCGGAAGCGTGTGGACGTATGAGGAGTTGTTGTGTGAGGCACTCAAAGGTGCCGATGTTCTCGCGAAGCGCGGTGTGAAAAAGGGTGACGTGGTCTCGATTGCGTTGCCGAACTGCCCGCAACATCTCATTGCCTTCTACGCCGCCCAACGCCTCGGGGCAGTAGTGGCAGAGCTCAACCCGCTCGCGCCCGCCGCGCAGCTGCAACAGCAAATTGAGCGCCACCAAGGGCAGATATGTATTGTGTGGCAGAAGTCTGCACAGACTGTGGTCAAGGCGGGCGTGAATCCAAGCAGTCTTCTCACAGTGGATATCACTTTCCCCATGCCCCACTCAATGCGAATGAAGCTGAAACTGCCAGTGGCCGAGGCTCGTAAGCAGCGCAAGGCTATGACCGGCCCGGTGCCACGCAGGTCAAGATCGTGGGACGAACTCGTGCGCGATGCGGCTCCTTACTCGGGTCCTGCTCTTCAGATTGCGCCTTCTGACTATGCAGTAATCCTGCATTCGTCAGGCACGAACGGGATTCCCAAATCTGTGCCGTTGACGCACGCAAACGTCCGCGCAAACGTAAACCAGAACCTGTTTTGGGTGTGGGGCCTGGATCGTGGAGCGGAGACCTTCTTCTCCTTGCTGCCATATTTCCATGCGTTTGGAATGTGCTTCTTGTTGTGTTCGGGCGTGGGAATTGGTGCATGCCAAATCATTCTTCCCACGTTCAGCCCGCAACTGGCGCTCAACGCCCATCAACGCCGCAATGTGACGTTCTTTCTCGGTGTGCCACCCATGTTTGATCGAATCGCCCGCTACGCAAGCGAACACGATATAGATATTTCGAGCATTGAGTTTGCGGTTTCAGGAGGCATGGGTCTGTCACGAGAGATTGCTGAGCGCTGGGAAGAAACCTCTGGCCACTTCATCATTGAGGGCTACGGAATGTCCGAGACCTCACCGACCTTGTGCGGCTCACCACTTTCTGCGGACCGACGCCCGGGTTGCCTTGGGCTCCCATTCCCCAGCACAAACATGCGCTTGGTTGATCAGAATGATCCCACGCGCGATGTTCCCGACGGCGAACCCGGCGAGATTCTGGTGAAAGGGCCACAGGTCTTCTCTGGTTACCTTGACGATCCAGAGGAGACCCGGACAGCGTTCGTGGATGGCTGGTTCCGTACTGGCGACATTGCGCGCAACGACGACGGCTTCATCTACCTTGTTGATCGCTCCAAGGACCTCATCATCACAAATGGGTTCAACGTGTTCCCCTCGAACGTTGAGGCGGCCCTGAGGAAGCTGACGAACGTGACGGACGTCGTCGTCGTCGGAGTACCAAACGAGGCGATGGGTGAGGAAGTCGCGGCCGTGGTGACTGCGCCGTGGAAGAACCCGGATCTCAAGCGCCTGCGCGCGACCTTGGAAAAGGAGCTGCCCCATTATGCGCTCCCGCGCCAGCTGCACTTGGTGGAGGAAATCCCGCGCAACCTTATCGGCAAGCCTGAGAGACGGAAGGTACGGGAGACGATTATCGCGGCGGGTTCTGCCGAACGAGTGACCGATTGGCGCAAGGGCGGCCCGTTCGCTCCCGCTCCTCGTTAGACTGGCCTGCAGTTACGTTGCCGCAGGGAGTGAGCATGGAAGTCACGGAATTCAAGGTTGAGCTGGTTCGCACTGTTGATGAGTCGTATCCGATCGTGGTTGGCCGCGGACTCGATGCAAAGGTCGTGGAGCTAGCGTCCCGAGGTGACCTCGCGGAGCGCAGGATTGCCGTGATCACTGATACCACCGTGGTTGAACTCGCCGGGAAGTCCATTGCGCGTGCATTGGCTGATGCGGGACGTCGCGTTGATGTGCTGGCGTTCCCTGCCGGTGAGCCGAACAAGGTTCGCGCCACAAAGGAAGCACTTGAGGACCAACTCATTGCTCTCGGATGTGGCCGTGACACCTTGATTGTTGCGGTAGGTGGAGGGGTTGTAACCGACTTGGCGGGCTTCGTTGCCGCCACTTTTACTCGCGGCGTTCCCTACATCTCGGTCTCTACAACGCTTCTTGGCGCAGCGGACGCCGCGGTTGGTGGAAAAACGGCGGTAGATACGCCAGCAGCAACAAACCTTATTGGTGCCTTCCATCAGCCCAGCGCTGTGGTGATCGATGTGGATCGGTGGCTGACTCTATCCGATGCCCAGATTCGCGACGGCATGGGCGAGACGGTCAAGCATGCCTGCCTAGGCGATGTGCAGTACTTTGATGCCCTCGAAGATGCTTTTGTCACTCGTGGAATGAGCCCGGCGGAGTTCGTGCGCGATGACGGATTGGCGGAACTCGTCGCTCGCCGCAACTGCGAGATCAAGAGAGACTTCGTGGTGTCCGATGTACACGAAGGCAACCGGCGAATGGCTCTCAATCTGGGCCATACGATTGGCCGTGCACTGGAGACCGCCATGGGATACACGATGAGCCATGGCGAGTGCGTGGCGGTGGGGTTGAACTTGCAGGCCAAGTGGGGTGTGCAGTTCGGCTACCTCACACAGGGAGAAGCTGACCGGATTGAGCGTCTCCTGCGTGCCATTGGCCTGCCCACCGCTCTGCCGGAATCAGTGACTGTTGAGGCGATCATGGATGCAATGACGCACGACAAGAAGGGCAAGAGTGGTGCGATCCGATTCGTCTTCGAGCGCGGTATCGGAGACATGATGGTTTTCGACGACGGCGCGTCGGCGCGTCCCGTGCCCTCCGAGGAAATCGCGGACTTTTTGAGAAGCGCAATCTGACTTTGGCTTTTCCTGAAAGAAACATGGGAGTCTTGTAGAGTCTTTCTAGTTGCCCGCACGCCATGTGCCTCACATCGGAGCATCTATGAGTACTCGCAAAACAAAGCTCTCCGGATTCACCGCGGCGATCAGGTTTCTTCTTCTGGTTGTGATCGCAGTGGCGCTGGTGAAGATAGCTTTCATACCCGATTCTGCGGAAGCCACTGATCCGGACGGGCTCGCTCCAGGCGGTACGTTCGGCGAACTGACGGTCGTGCCAGAATCCGGTTCCATCGTCAATGAACTCACCCTCACTGGAACTGTCGAATCCGATGCATCCTCACCAGTCTTATCTACGTTCGATGGCGAAGTAGTGGCGATCTATGCTGCAGACGGCGTGGCCGTGAATCAAGGTGAAAGAATCCTTCTGATCCAACGGACAGAACAGGGCGACGACGTCGTTTCAGTAGACGAGGAAGGCAACGAGGTCGTTACCCCAGGGAAAACCATCTATAAGTCAGAGTATGTGGTGGCTCCGGCTTCGGGAACGTTGAAGCTCACAGCGCTCATGGGCCAGCAGTTTGTTATCGGGGACCAACTTGGCACCGTGCAGCCGGCCACCTATTCTGCAGTGGCTTCATTGACGGCTGACCAGATGTATCGGATTCAAGATGTGCCGAGCAAAGCTACGCTAACCATCACCAATGGGCCTGCTCCCTTTGAATGCGAGGGTCTACTCATCTCCACCCCTGCGGCATCCGATGATCAAGAGGGTACAGGCACCACCATCCAAGCGTCGTGCGCGATTCCTGATGGTCAGAAGGTCTTCCCTGGACTCCAAGTGACAATGAGCATCGTGGCCGGAGAAGTTACGGATGTCCTCACTCTGCCAGTCAGTGCAGTGGAGGGGCGCTACGCAAGTGGTTACGTGTACCTGCCTACAGGCGGGGAGGGTGACGCGGAAAAGGTTGCAGTGAAGCTCGGAATTACAGACGGTCAGCGCATCCACATCATCGAGGGTCTCACTGCCGAAGATGAGGTTCTGGAGTTCGTTCCCACCGAAGGCAACGCTATGGAGTGCAACGAGTTCACCGGCGAAGGCTGCTGATATGGCTCTTGTGGAGATGGCAGATGCCACCCGCACTGTGGACCTTCCTGATGGTTCGCCGTTGCACATCTTGCAGGGTGTCACACTGCGTGCTGAGGCTGGCGAACGAGTTTCTATTGTGGGGCGCTCAGGCACGGGCAAATCTACGCTTCTCAACATTTTGGGCATGCTGGATAAGCCAAATTCGGGCACATATTCCGTGGATGGGCAGGACGCGCTGGCACTACGGGAGCGCAAGCGGGCAGCTATGCGTGGGCGGACCTTTGGCTTCGTGTTCCAGCAGTTCAACATCTTCTCTGAACGTACCGCGTTGGAGAATGTTGAGGTACCCCTGCTCTACACGACGGGCGCACAGTTCTGGAAGCGTTCGAGCATAGCTGCCGCCATGCTCGAACGGGTGGGGCTTGGGGATCGGCTTGATTCATACCCTGCGGAGATGTCCGGCGGTGAACAACAACGCATCGCTATTGCTCGGGCACTGGTACGCCAACCGCGCGTGATCCTGGCAGACGAACCCACTGGTGCACTCGATCCCGAAACGGGTCGTTCCGTCATGACCCTTCTGGAGGATGTTGCATCCGAGAATGACTCTGCGCTTATCGTGATCACGCATGACCTCAATGTTGCGTCGCGTGCAGATAGGGTGCTGGTACTTGCCGAAGGAGTGCTTCACCCAGTCGCCACCGCTCGCGACGCGCTCAGCGCGGACGAGTCCCTCGTCCAAAAGGCCCAGCAGCCACGTGAGCAAGAAGCAGAAGCACGTGAGCAAGAAGCCCAAGCCCACGAGATTGCGCAGGTCCGCGATGTTTAGCTCCATCATCGGAGCCCTTGTGGAGGCATGGGGCGAGGTCAAGGTGCAACGGGCTAGGGTGGTGCTTTCCTTGGTGGGTGTGACCGCGGCAGTTGCGGCCATGGCCACGGTGATCGCCATCGGTGATTTGCTCATTCAATCAGAACGCGAGAATCAGGAAGCGTGGAGTGGGCGTGAGGTCACTCTAACCATCAGCGCCTACCAATCCGGTGATACCCCGATTCTTGATGATGCGTGCGCAACGGGTGATTGTTCAACTTATGCGGACGGTACTTCCGATTCGCCCAACTCCGTGGAGCAGGATGTGATCGTGGATCCGCTGGGGCAGGCAATGCTCACAGTCGCCGAGCGATTCGATATCCGCTATTGGTCACGTGTTTCCACCGCGTACGACCTCCAGATTAAGGAGTTTGACGAGCTGGTGAACCTCGGTACATTCCACGGTGCATACATCGACGGAGTGGTGGAGGAGTGGTCCTCGCCTGAGGTGTATGCCGTGGATCCAGACTATGCCGTGCTCTACCGGTTACGGCCTTCTCAGGGGCGCTGGCTTGCTTCTGGAGACGTCAACCAACGCGTAACACCAGTGGTGATTAACTCGACCATGTGGGAGCTGTTTGGGAAACCGGACATTTCTGTGCCGACCACATTGACTTTCACGCGTCCGGAGGCCCAGACCATACGGATTGTGGGCGTGGTACCAGCTGGCAGCACGTGGGATTCTCCTCGGATTTACATGCCGTACGATTCGTGGCAGTTGATGAAACCAAGCGACGTTGAACAGGGAGCAATCGATTCGACTGCCGCGGTGTGGGTGGGCCCGGACAATGCCGACGAAGCCCGAACCACCCTACCCGCTGCAGTTGCCGCAGTGCTTGGCGACGACTGGACTGCGGAGGCCTATGGCGGTGAACAGTGGGACGACGCCGCCGATCAGCTCGAGACGGTGCGGCTGGCCATTATGGGCATCGGTGGAATCGTGATTCTGCTCGGTGCATTAGGTCTGCTCAACGTCGCAGTGGTTACCGTTCGTCAACGAGTTCGAGAAATCGGGATCCGGCGTGCCGTAGGAGCGTCTGCAGGCCGCGTGTTCTTTGCCGTGTTCATGGAGTCCGTGGTGGCCACATTTGTTGCCGGGATCGTAGGTGTGGGCATTGCTGTGATCGTCACGCGCTACCTTCCACTCGAGTCCATGGGCATCATGCTGCAGAACGCTCCCACTTTCCCAATGTCTGCAGCCATTGCAGGTATCGGTATTGCTACGGGTGTGGGCGCACTGTGCGGCATCATCCCCGCGATCGCGGCAGTCAAAGTGCGCCCGATCGACGCGATCCGGTACTGAGAACGGCAGCCCCTGGATCTTCCCGCCTGAGAACTGTCGAAATGGCTGGTCACACAGGCAGTTCCTTCAGATATTGTTGAGGTATCTGCAACCCCTGACAGAATCTGGAGAGGGATCAGTGCACACTGGGCAACATAAGGGCTTTGTTGGTTTGACACTCGCAGCACTACTGGCTGTGAGCCAGCTGCTGCCTGCCGGCGCCGCACTGGCGGTTAGCGAGAGCCCGGCGGCCACTGGGGTCGTCGTCGTCCCCAAGAATCCAGACGATCCTGCTGCTGGGATCTACGTTAACGATGCGTGGACGGCCACGGCCAACAACGCATACTCGTTCGGGAAGTCCACAGATGCGTTTGTGGTGGGTGACTGGAATGGCAATGGCTCCGATACTTTGGGAATCAGGCGTTCGAGCACTTTCTACCTGCGCGATCAGAACAGCGACGGCGCAGCTACGTATTCGTTTGTCTTTGGCCGTTCCACCGATTCGATCTTTATCGGAGACTGGGACGGAGACGGCAAAGACACACTTGCCGTGCGCCGCGGCAACCGGTTCTACATTCAGAACACGCTGACCGGGGGTGAGGCGTCTACGTCGTTCGTCTATGGGCAAGCGGGGGATGAGATCCTAGTGGGTGACTGGGATGGCGACGGAAAGGATACATTCGCCGTTCGGCGCGGCAACGCCTACCACATCCGGAATACGCTCACCTCGGGAGTTGCGCAATCCGTCATCGTCTATGGCAAAACGACCGACACGGTTTTGGCTGGCGATTGGGACGGCAATGGCGCCGATAGCTTCGCCGTTCGGCGCGGCAACATCTACCACATCCGCAACTCGGTTACCTCGGGAGTCGCGGATCTCAAGCTGGCGTATGGACGGTCCACAGACGACGTTATCGTGGGCGACTGGAACTCGGACGGATCAGATACCTTAGGGGTGATCCGCCGCGATGGAATCGTTCCAACACTTGTGGCCGCGCACGATCCCCAGGGCCGGATCGATAGCGTAGCACCGGCCGCCTCCGCAGTCACCGTTTCCGGCTGGACTTACGATCCGGATACATCGAAATCGTTGACAATCCAGATCTTCGTGGACAACAGCTCCACTCTTGTGAAGGCATCCCTGCAACGTGCCGATGTCAAGACAGCCTACGGGCTTGCGCAGGATACGGTGGGCTTCTCCAAGACGGTCTCGGCAACGGCTGGGAACCATCGCGTGTGCGTGGTGGCAATCAATGAAGGTAGCGGTACAAGCAAGAAGCTCGGCTGTTCCACCGTCACAGTGTCAGCCTCACCATCCCCCACTCCGTCCCCGAGCCCGAGCGCTACCACGTCAACGCCAACGACGGCTCCGCCCACCGCCACACCAACGGCTTCCCCAACTTCCAGCGTGGACCCCAACACCACCTTTGTTGCGGGCAACATCATTTCTGATGCGAAGATGTTCGATTCGGGAACGATGAGCGTGGCCGAGATTCAAGCATTCCTTCAGGCGCAGAATCCCTCCTGTGAAGCAGGTCAGGAAAAGTGCCTGAAGGACTACACCAAGACCACCCTCACAATGACGTCGAATTACTGTTCGGCATTCCAGGGAGCCAATAACGAAAGCGCGGCTTCCATGATCGCGAAGGCGGCACAAGCCTGTGGTGTGAATCCTCAGGTTCTGCTGGTCACTCTTCAAAAGGAACAGGGGCTCATTTCGGCAACTGGTTCTGCGTTGACCAGTGTGAAGTATGATCAGGCACTCGGTTTCGGTTGTGCCACAACTGGTACATGTGGGCCGCAATATGCAGGTTTCGCCAACCAACTCTATTCGGCCGCCTCACGATACGTGGAGTATGGAGTGCGGGCGAGCGCCTTCACCTACCGTTCGGGAGGGACGTACTCCATCCCCTACAACCCAGTAGCATCCTGCGGATCTGCGCCCGTCACGATCGCGAATAAGGCCACCGCCGCTCTGTACAACTACACGCCATACCAGCCCAACGCCGCTGCTTTGGCAAACATGTACGGCACTGGCGATGAATGCTCCACATATGGCAATCGCAACTTCTGGCGGATATTCACCCACTGGTTTGGGGCAACGCACTGATAGATCGCCGGTGTGCCGAAGCTACTAGCTCACAGCATCGGCAGCTGGCCAGCAACTCAACATGGACATACGAAAGAGGGATGGGCCCAGCAAATCTGCTGGGCCCATCCCTGTGGACGGCACGCGGAGCGCGCGGCCTCACTCACCAAACCACGTGCGCACGCACGTGGTTACTTCACGGTCAAAGGCATCGTCTGAGTGATGGTCTGCGATCCACTGTAGGAAGGAACCGCCCACGAGGTGATCGAGCTGTGCGCGGCATGACTGAGGATCGGTCACTGCCTGATACAGCAGTTGCTCGGCACCTTGTTCGGTGTTGTAAAGGAAGGGATAGCCTTCCGGGAGAAGCGCGCGCGCCCAAGGTAGATCAGGAAAGATGCCCACCACGCCAGAGCCCAACGCCTCCACGTATGACAAGCCGTACGCTTCTTCTTCCGCGGTGGCTAGGAAGGCCGTGGTGTGGGAAAGAGCCTCATAGTATGAGGTCCTTTCCGCGGTGAGTGGACCCACCCATATCCAGCTGCGTCGCGAAAACGCCATAGCCTTCTCGCTGATCAAATGGGATTCCTGAAGCCTCATCTCCACCTTGAGTGGTGTGCGCGCGTGAACCTTTTCAACGATCTTCTTGAACAGATCTGGCCGCTTGGTGGGCGAGAGGTAGATCGCTGGGTAGAGCACAATTGGCACTTCGGGTTCTTGCCGCTCATGAACGTGCTCCACGCGGAACCCGAGATTCACCCAGTCGAGCTTGGACAATGAGGAGATCTCGGATACCGTGCGCTTTTGTACAATGTCGCGCACCTCAGAGGCCGTCCTTTCGGAAGCGGCGAAGGTGGGGAACAGGGCGCATGAGAGTGCGAAAGAGTATCTGTCTACCCGGTGTTCCAGTTGGTGAACTGGCCACCAAACGAAGTTCATGATGCGTGGCTGAGTTCCGCCCGATTCTTGGAAGACTGTGCGCCACACGTCCATCGAGTCCAGCACGTCCATGTTGATAATCACCGAGTCGTCTGGATCGATGAACTCCAATGGCACCACGTCAAATCCGGCGGCGTGGTGCGGGGATGGCCCCACGAGCTGTGCGCCCGGGAACAGCCTGAGAAAGCGGCGCACGAGTGTTGCCCCAGCATCGTGGCCAGCCACGCGACCATCGGGTGTGATAGTTGTGGCATCGCGCTTGATGATGATGTTCATGTCAGTGCCCTGCCTTTCCGATGAGTTCCTGTGCTTGCGAATCCGATCCAGAATCCCGTCCATGTTCAGATCGAGATCCAGATCCCGGCCCAGCAATCCGATCCTGGGTATCTCCGGAAACCCCTGAAGGAGCGCTAGGGTTCTCATCCTGGCCCCCGCCGGTTTCGTCAACCTCGCCCACCTCGGTCTGAATGCGCATCCCATAGAACGAGCGATAGACGAACGAGGCAGCAATTATGAAGAACACCGCCGCCAGAACGTGGACGATAGTTCCCATCCCATCGGCCGTCAGGCTAACCGCGAGTTCCACCGCGAGCATTCCAAACAACGTAGTGAACTTGATGATCGGGTTGAGTGCCACCGAACTCGTATCCTTAAATGGATCGCCTACGGTGTCACCAACGATTGTGGCGTCATGCAACGGCGTGCCTTTTGCGTGGAGATCGGTCTCGACAACCTTCTTCGCGTTGTCCCACGCACCGCCAGCGTTAGCCATATAGATCGCCTGGTAGAGGCCAAACACCGCGATGGAAATCAAGTATCCAATCATGAGGTATGGCTCCACAAAGGCAAATGCTAGCGTGGAGAAGAACACCGCCAGGAAGATATTGAGCATGCCCTGCTGTGCGTATTGTGTGCAGATCTCCACCACCGCGCGGGAATCCGAAACCGATGCCTTTGCGGAGTTTTCATCGAGCTTAATGTGCTGTTTGATGAATTCGACCGCGCGGTAGGCGCCGGTGGTCACCGCCTGCATTGAGGCTCCCGAGAACCAGAAGATCACGGCGCCGCCCAGAATCAGGCCAAGCAGGAATGGTGCATGCATGATCGAAAGGTTCTGCACGTTCTCCGTCAGTCCGTTGGTCAGTCCGATGATGATCGAGAAGATCATTGTTGTTGAGCCGACGACGGCGGTGCCGATCAACACCGGTTTTGCGGTCGCCTTGAAGGTGTTACCAGCACCATCGTTTTCTTCAAGCATCAACTTGGCTCGGTTCCACTCTGGTGTGAAACCAAACTCGGCCTTGACGTCGTGGTCGATATTGTCAATCTTCTCAATCTGTGAAAGCTCATATACGGACTGAGCGTTGTCAGTGACCGGCCCGTAGGAATCCACGGCAATGGTCACGGGGCCCATACCGAGGAACCCAAAGGCCACGAGGCCGAATGCGAACACTGCAGGAGCGATCATGAATTCGCCGAGCCCTTGATTGGAAATCAGATAGGCCACTGACATGAGTCCAACGATCGTGACGCCCAACCAGTAGGCGGAGAAGTTTCCGGCGACGATTCCGGAAAGGATATTGAGCGAGGCCCCACCTTCGCGCGAACTCTTGACCGTTTCGCGTACATGGCGGGACTTCGTGGATGTGAAAGCTTTGACCAGTTCCGGAATGAGGGCACCTGCCAGCGTTCCACAGGTGATGATCAACGAGAGCTTCCATCCCAAGCCGGAGTAGGCATTTCCGAGAATCAATGCCGTAGTTGCGAACGTGAACGCGATGCAGAGAATCGAGGTGAGCCACACCAGAGAAGTCAGCGGAGTTTCATAGTTCATCTGCGTCGAGTTGGCGAAGCGACGCTGGGCCCACGCGTGGTTGATGGCGTACGCGAGTGCCGAAGATATCAGCATTGCGGCGCGGATTCCGAACATCCACACGAGGAGGAGTCCTTGCATCGTCCCGTCGTTGACGGCCAAGAGGATGAACGTCACGAGTGCGACTCCTGTGACGCCATAGGTTTCAAATCCGTCTGCGGAAGGGCCCACGGAATCTCCGGCGTTGTCTCCCGTGCAGTCGGCAATAACGCCAGGATTGCGTGGATCGTCCTCGTCAATCTTGAACACGATCTTCATGAGGTCAGATCCGATGTCGGCGATCTTCGTGAAGATGCCGCCGGCGATGCGCAAGGCTGAAGCGCCAAGCGATTCTCCAATTGCGAAGCCGATGAAGCAGGCGCCGCCGATCTCCCGAGGAAGGAAGAGAAGGATGATGAGCATCATGAAGAGCTCGAGCGAGATGAGCACCATTCCGATAGACATGCCGGACTTCAGCGGAATCTGATGTGTTGGCAGCGGCTTGCCTTTGAGCGAGGCGAAGGCGGTGCGGGAGTTGGCGAAGGTATTGACTCGAATCCCGAACCACGCCACCGCATAGGATCCGGCCATGCCAAGAAGGCTGAAGAACACGATGATTGCTGTTCGTCCCAGCGTGAAGCCAACGAGGAACTTGTAGTAAATCACGATGACAACCGTGATGAAGACCCACAAGATCATGAGGAATTGGCCTTGCTTCTTCAGATAGGCCTTGCAGGTGGTGTAGATCAGTTCGGAGATCTCAAGCATTGACCTATGAACGGGAAGCCTCTTCAGCTGCGCATAGGTCAAGATGCCAAAACCGAATCCGAACAGGCAAAGCAGGATTCCCACATACAAGATGGCACGGCCGGATAATCCCACAGCGGTCATGACGTTGGATAGGTCGGGGAGCTGCAAGCTTGCTTCTCCGCCGTGCACACCTTCCTCCGAACTACTGGAGTTTGAGCATCCAGATAGGACGGTTAGAAGCGTCAGACAAGCGCCGATGAGAATCGGCCGTGAGAACCGGCGTGTGGGGGAGTGTGGGGTATGGGTGGCGGACTTTTGGGTTTGGGGGTAGTCCGATTGCCCCGGGGATCGTGTCGTCATTGACATGGATGTGGTTCCTCGAGTCAGAGAGTGATGGAAGCCTCATTTGAGAATAGAGAGATTTCTCAGGACGCGTGGTCTTTACTGAACGGATGCTGCAATCTCGAACCACATCCGGGGCGTGAATTGGCGATAATCGGGAACAAGGTCCCAGGTCTGGGGCGTGAATTGGCGATAATCGGGAACAAGGTCCCAGGTCGGGGGCGTGAAGGGCAATTTGCGTGGGCAATTTGGTGGCCATGTGAGCTGCGAAACACAAGTGTTACATCCACGAAATTATGTTCCACAACAGGTTCAGTAGTATGTCACACACCAATGGATGGGTCTTTGACCCGCCCTGAACCTTGGAGGTAGAACATGCCCCGCACACGTGTCACCGCACTTCTTGCCTTGAGTGCCACAATGGCGCTCACACTAACAAGCTGTTCATCTTCACCGTCTTCGGATGCTGAAGAATCGCCAACAACCGGAGGAACACTCAAGATCGTCGGACAATCCGACATCGATCATCTCGATCCGACCGGTGCCGCGCTGGTTACAAGCTCAAACCTTATGCGCGCTGTCACTCGTCAGCTCATCAGCTACGAATCTTCGTTGGACGACGCCGAGCGAACCACCGCACAGCCCGACCTTGCTACCGAAATCCCTGAGCCAACGAACGATGGACTCACCTATACGTTCACGCTCCGAGATGACATTCAGTGGGACGCCCCCGATGGTGCCCGCGAAATCACGTCCGAGGATGTCGCTCGCGGAATTGAGCGAATCTGCAATCCCATTCTTCCCGCAGCAGCATCGAGCTACTTCTCCATCATCGATGGGTTCGATGAGTTCTGTGCAGGTTATGACACCGACGGCCCTACAGCGGAGTCGGTCAAGGACTACATCGAGTCAAACTCGATCTCAGGAATTGAGGTTCCAGACGACAAGACGATCGTCTTTAATCTCACTGAACCTGCTAGCGACTTCATCTACATGCTTTCGCTGAACGCTGCCACGCCCGTGCCGATCGAGGTTCTCGATTACGAACCAGACTCCGTGGAATACCGCGATAACTTCATTTCGAGTGGTCCTTACACCGTGGACTCTTACACGGCTGACAAGGAACTCATTCTCAAGCGCAATACAGCTTGGGTTGCTGACTCCGATCCACTGCGTGCAGCAAACGTAGATTCCATTGAAATCACGTTCGGTGTTTCAGTGGATTCAGCCATCCAGCAACTTCAGTCTGGCGACGCCGATATGACATACGATGTGACGATCCCGACCGCCAGCCTCCAACAGCTCGAAGCTTCCGATCCGGACGGCATAGTCTCCATCAACCCTGGTGGTAGCGACTTCCTGTGGATCAACTCGTTGTCTGCGAATAATGGCGGGGCGCTGGGGAACCTTCAGGTGCGCCAAGCAATTGAATACGCAGTAGACAAGGCCGCACTCGTGCAACAATCCGGTGGCGAGACGCAAGCCTCGGTAGCGACCGGAATATTCGGTGACGGCATTATCGGTTACGAGAAGAGTGACATGTATGCGACCGACGGTGATGCTGGGGACCCGGATCAGGCAGCAGAGCTTCTAACCCAAGCCGGAGTCAGCGATCTCACGCTCACCCTTGCCTACTCCAACGCGAATGCCGCGCCTGATTGGGCCGCAACCCTCCAAGAGAGTTTGAAGGCGGCTGGGATCACTGTGGAACTGAAGCCGGTTGAGTCCTCTGACTACTACGCCACGTTCATGACCAATCACGAGAATGCGATCAACTCGGAATGGGACATCGCAATCGTCGGATGGAATCCAGACTGGGTGGGTGGCGCCGCGCGCTCCGTCTTCCAGCCGCAGTTCACCTTCACTGGTACTTCGCAGACGTACAACTACCTCGACTACAACAACGATGAAGCGAATGAGTACGCGGCCCAGGCGCTTGCAACTGATTCAACGGATGAAGCTGCAACCCTATGGCACCAAGCGAGTGAAGCGGTCATGGCCGACGCCGTAGTAGTTCCGCTCATCTCACGAAAGGCAGTTCTGTACCATTCCAAGGCCGTGGGCAACTTCCTGCCATTCGCACTCGGATCTCAGGGGGACTGGACGAACGTCACGATAACGCGCTGACCGAGTGCCTGCGCCGAACTGGTCTGGGGTGCGCGGGGAGACACTCCTCGCGCACCCCCTGAAAGGAGAAACCATGCCTTTGCTCGAAGCGTCGCACGTCAGTGTGGATATCCCAACCGAAGACGGCGTGGTCCATGCCGTTCAAGACGTGTCATTCGAAGTACGCGCCGGTGAGATGTTCGGAATCGTAGGTGAGTCCGGCTCAGGAAAGAGTGTTCTGACTCAGGCCATGATGGGGCTTCTCCCGGGAGCTGACATCACCGGAAGTGTCCTCTTTAACGGAGACGATCTGCTTTCACTCTCGGCAGCTCAGCTGCGCCAGGTGCGTGGCCGGGGCATTGGCATGATCTTTCAGGATCCGCTCTCAAGCCTTCACCCCTACTTCAAGATCGGCCCACAAATTGCTGAGATGATTCACCTCCATGAACGGGTGAGCAAGAAAGCTGCGCGCGAACGCGTGGTGGCCATGCTGGACCGTGTAGGTGTTCCGGGAGCGGCCGAGCGTTACGACGATTACCCCCACCAGTTTTCGGGTGGCATGCGCCAACGAGTCATGATCGCCATGGCATTGGTGTTGCACCCCAAGCTTGTAATCGCAGATGAGCCGACGACGGCGCTGGACGTCACGGTTCAAGCGCAGGTCTTGGATCTGTTGGACGAACTGCGCCATGAGATGGACACGGCGGTTGTCATGGTGACTCATGATCTGACCTTGCTCGGATCCGTGGCTGACAGAGCCATGGCTATGTATGCGGGACACCAGCTTGAGTACGGCCCGATCTCTTCGGTGTTCCTCCGTCCTTCCCATCCCTACACAGCTGGCCTTCTTCGATCCTCTCCAGGAAATGTGGCCGAGGAGAGGCTTATCCCTATTCCCGGCAAGCCGCCAAGCCTTTTGACGGTTCCGAGTGGATGCGTGTTTGCAGATCGATGCCCAGACGTCATGGACGTATGCGGTACGGTGCCACCGCCACGCAGGGAGTACACGGACGGTATCGAGGTGGCTTGCCACCTAAAACGGCCGCCTGTGATTCCGGAGATTCCTCCAGTTGAGATCGTGGTGGACAAGACGATCCTTGAGTCCAGCGCTGCGCCCGAGCTGGACTACTCCGACATCCCAGTGGTCAAGGTTGAGAATCTTCATCTCTCCTATGGTCAGGGAGCAAAGCGCCACGATGTGTTGAAGGGCATTAATCTTTCGGTGGCTTCCGGTCACACCATGGGACTCGTCGGCGAGTCTGGGTGCGGCAAGACCACATTGGCTAGGGCCATCGCGGGCCTTCTCCAGCCATCGGAAGGAACGATCGAACTCAACGGCCGCCGCCTTGACAGTCTGACGCAGCTCGAATGGCATGAGATGCGTAGGAGCGTTCAGATGGTGTTTCAGGATCCGCAAGGTTCACTCAATCCACGCCGCCGAATTGGCGCAATCATTGGCGATCCGCTGCGAATACACAAGGTGGGAAGCAAGGCCGAGCGCAAGGCGCGGGTCCAAGAGTTGATGGAACTAGTGGGGCTCAACCCCGAACACTACAACCGTTTTCCAGCAGAGTTTTCCGGTGGTCAACGCCAGCGGATAGGCATCGCACGAGCCTTGGCACTGCGTCCTTCCCTCATCGTTTTTGATGAGCCGGTCTCTGCACTTGACGTCTCTATTCAGGCTCAAATCCTCAACCTTATGAAGGATCTTCAGGACGCTTTCTCTTTCACGTATCTGTTTATCTCTCATGATCTAGCTGTTGTTCGCCACGTGTGTGACCAGATCGCAGTTATGAAGGACGGGAGCATTGTGGAGCTGGCGCCCGCTGAGTCGCTCTATGAAGATCCGCAGCATCCATTCACCAAGGAGTTGTTGGCGGCCTCGGTCCATGAGCCTCCAGCAGCGAAGTTGCCAGAGCGAGAACTTGTGACCACAGGGGAGGTGAACAATGAGTGAGTCAACAGATTCGCGAGACCAGGTGATCTCATCTCACCAGCAGCACGAACTCGCCGTTGCCGGCGATGAGGTACCAACGGCTATCACCGACCAGGCATCTCACCGTGAGAATGAGGGAGTGCGTCAACTGGGAACTGTGGCCCTCACGATGAGGCGCCTGCGAAGTGACCGCGCCAGCCTCATTGCTTTCATTGTCATCGTGATCATTGTTCTTGTGGCTGTGTGTGCCCCGATTATCTCGGCCGTAACTGGCCATGGACCAAACGACCAGTACAGAGACACAGGCATGACCGCTACTGGACTCCCAGTTGGACCAAACTCCGAGTTCTGGTTGGGCACCGATCACTTGGGTCGCGACGTTTTGGTGCGGCTGGTTTATGGAGCGCGAGTCTCCCTTCTGGTTGGCGTGGTGGCATCCTTGCTCGCCTCGACCCTAGCTGTAATCGTGGGTCTGGTGGCTGGCTACTTTGGTGGCTGGGTGGATACCGTGCTTTCCCGCATCATGGACCTTGTTATGAGCATGCCATTCCTCCTCACGGCGCTCGCGTTGGTCGCGGTGTTTGGTGGTGGGTTGCAGCTATCCATGCTAGTCATTGTGTTTTTCAGTTGGGCTGGCACAGCACGTGTTATTCGCGGGCAAGTGATCGCAATCAAAGAGCGAGAATTCGTGGAGGCCGCTCACTCGCTCGGCGCCTCCAAGATCTCTGTGATGATCGTGGACATTCTGCCGAACCTCGCGGTGCCCATCATCATCTACACAACGATGATGATTCCCTCTGCGATTGTTTTTGAGGCAACACTTTCCTTTCTCGGCATGGGTATTACGCCACCTGCTCCAAGCTGGGGCGGCATGCTTGCTGACGCAGCGAAGAACTCGGTGTATATGGCCGCCCCCTGGTTAGTGCTGGGTCCGGGCTGCGCGCTCCTCTTCACAACGCTTTCTTTCAACATCTTGGGAGACGGAATCCGGGATGCTCTAGACCCACGCGCGGGACGCCTCAAAGCGCGGCGCACGCCGCGCCGCATCTTTGGTAAGCGTTCTATCCGGGAGGTGCAGGCATGAAGAAGTACATCGCAAGCAGGTTTGGCTATGCCGTCCTTGTGCTCTTTGTGCTCAGCATCCTCGTGTTCCTGCTCTTCTATGTTGCCCCGGGTGATCCGGCGCGGCTCATTGCTGGAGAGAAAGCCACAGCCGAGACCTTGGCGCAGGTGCGCAGCAACCTCGGACTGGACGAACCGTTGTATAAGCAGTACTGGCTGTTCCTCTCCAATGCACTGCAAGGAGATCTGGGATTCTCCTACCGAAACCAAGTTCCGGTTATTGAGCTTATTGTTGGCAGAGTTCCCGCCACACTCTCACTTGTTTTTGGTGGCGTGATCATGTGGCTTCTTATCGGAGTGTCCATTGGTATCACTTCGGCACGCCATGCCGGTACGTGGCGCGATCGGCTCGGCCAGAGCTCGGCGCTCATAGGACTGAGTTTTCCCACGTTTGTGCTCGGCATGGTCTTGCTATACACGCTGTACTTCCTTCCTCGGAAGGCTGGTTTTGTGCTCTTTCCTCCAGGAGGTTATGAGCCCTTAGCCGATGGCGTTGTCCAATGGGCATGGCACATGTTCCTGCCCTGGTTCACGCTGGCATTGGTGACCGCAGCAGTGTACGCCCGGCTCACCCGTGGCCAACTGCTCGAGGTTCTGGGTGAGGATTACATCCGCACAGCGCGCGCAAAAGGTATGACCGAACGTCGGGTGGTGTACAAGCACGGTATGCGCGCCACAGTCACGCCACTTGTCACTCAGTTGGGTATCGATATCGGGGCGTTGCTGGGAGGATCAATCGTGATTGAGCAGGTCTTCGGGCTCCAAGGCATCGGCCAACTCGCAGTCCAATCTGTGGAGACGCAGGATCGCCCTGTAATAATCGCTGTAGTCCTCTTGGGAGGCGCATTCATCGTCGTGTGCACATTCATTGTGGACATGATCTATCTTCTCCTCGAGCCGCGCGTTCGGACTCGATGAAGACGGGAGTATTAATGATTCAGTACCACCTACCCGGAATTCACGTCACAGAGCGGGAGTTCGATGTTCCTTTGGTGTGGAGTTCACCTGAGGAAGAGAAGGTGAGACTGTTCGTAAGGGAGTTAGTGGATCCCGTACGGGTCACTGAGGATTTACCGCTTGTCACCTTTCTCCAAGGAGGCCCAGGCGGAGCTAATCCACGTCCCATTGAACGTTCTGGTTGGATCGATGAAGCACTCAAGCATTACCGCATCATCATGGTTGACCAGCGAGGTACCGGGCGAAGCTCTCCGCTTGACGCTCGCATCGTTGCCGCGCGCGGCGCCTCTGGAGCAGACTTCCTTGCGCACTTCCGCGCCGATTCAATTGTCAGGGACTTGGAAGCAGTCCGTACGAGGCTCTACGGAGGGCGCCGATGGGCCGCAATAGCTCAGAGCTTCGGAGGGTGGATAGCACTCGCCTACCTTTCAATGGCACCAGAGGGGCTCAGCGCGGTTTATGTGCATGGAGGTGTTCCGGGCATTCCAGCGGATGCATCTGAGGTATACCGGCGCACCTTTGATCGAGTGGCGCGAAAGACAGCTGAGTACTACCGCCGCTTCCCACAAGATGTGGACCAAGTGGCTCGAATCGCTGATCGTTTGGCCTCAGGGGATGTCACCCTTCCCGACGGCGACGTGCTCACCGTCCATCGATTCCAGTCCACTGGTATCGACTTCGGTATGAAACGTGGCTTCGAGCGAATGCATTGGCTGGTAGACGAGGCGTTCATCTCCGGTGATCGATTCAATGAGGGTTTCCTCGCAGCGGTCTTGGCTCGGACGTCGTCGGCCTCAAATCCATTGTTCTGGACCCTTCAGGAATCCATTTATGGCGACGGCGAAAACGGTCCCACTGGATGGGCGGCCCAGCGCGAACTGAACCGGAGGCCTGAGTTCGGACCGGACAAACGCCCGATGTTGTTCTTCGGTGAAATGGCTTTTCCGTGGATGTTTGAAGAAGTTCGTTTGCTCAAGGGTTTCCGGCAAGCAGTTGAAGGGCTGGCACGGCAGACCTCGTGGAGCAACCTCTATGACCAAGTCAGGTTAGCCAACAACGATGTTCCCGTGGCCGCAGCAGTCTACTTTGACGATATGTATGTGGATTCGGGATTGCAGCTCACGACGCTCTCCAAACTGGGGAACGCCCAGTACTGGGTAACCAACGAGTTTGAGCATGATGGGATCCAAACTCCGCGAGTGCTCGCGCGGCTGCGAGAGCTTGTGGTGGATCGAGGAGGAGAGCTGTGAAGCGTCCACCATACGCAGGATCGCAGTATCCACGGCTTGCGCACATACCAGCATTCCGGGAGTTCATGGGTCAAGGGTGGGAACTCGGTGCGCCTGAAGCTCCTGTTGTTCCCGGCGCCGCTGAAGCGGCAGCTGCTCATCGTCGCCTGCTGAGCTCCCTCTTCCCAGGAAAGAGCCTACTTCTGGCCTCAGGAACCGCACCCACACGCAATGACGATAACCAGTACCGATTCCGTCCCGACAGTGGCTTCGTGTGGTTGACCGGTAGCCAAGTGGAGGATGCGGTTGTGGTCATGCATGCCACCGGCACTGGGCATGAAACTGTGATGTATATGCCGGTCCCGTTCCGCCCGGGTGACGTGGGATTCTTCTCGAATGCTGCACATGGAGAGTTGTGGGTTGGGCCGTCTGCTGGTTTGCCCGAATGGAAGGAAGCGTTGGGCATCGATGTGCGTGCCCTTTCCGAGCTTCCCGCGGCTATGACCGGCGCGCTCGCGGCGGCCAGCGTGAGTGCGGAGTTCGCGGACTCCCGTGATGCGATTCTCAGCCCGGAACTGGATCGAGCGTTGTCCCAGCTGCGTATGGTCAAGGATGAATGGGAGCTCGCCCAGATGCGGGCAGCTGTTGACGCCACTGTGGATGGTTTTGCAGCGGTCGTTCGTGAGGTTCCGCATGCAATAGCGGACGGTTTGGGAGAACGGTGGTTGCAGGGAACCTTTGATCGCCACTCCCGAACGTTTGGCAACGGCCCTGGATACTCAACGATCGTCGGATCAGGTGCCCATGCCCCCACCCTCCATTGGACGCGTTGCGATGGGCCAATTGTTCCTGATGCTGCACTTCTCCTTGATATGGGTGTAGAGACACATTCGCTCTATACGGCCGACGTAACGAGAACAGTGCCGGCATCGGGAAGATTCTCCACTGAACAACGAATGGTTCACGATCTTGTTGAGAAGGCCCACCGCGTGGGTATCAGCTACGTCAGGCCTGGTTCGCAGTACCTTGATTTCCATTTTGCAGCGATGGAGGTGATTGCGCAGGGCTTGCACGACTGGGGGTTGCTACCTGTTTCGGTAGATGAGGCACTTTCTCCGGACGGCCAACATCATCGCAGGTATCTCACGTGCGGAATCGGTCATCACCTCGGGCTCGATGTGCACGATTGCTCCCATGCCCCCTATGAGGATTACATGGGAGCGGACCTCCAACCTGGTGTGGTCATGACTGTAGAACCGGGGTTGTACTTCCACGCTCACGACCACACTGTCCCGCCCGAGCTCCGTGGGATAGGTGTGCGGCTGGAGGATGATCTGGTAGTGACAAACAGTGGTTCTTGCGTTCTCTCTGATGCTCTTCCTATCGATGCGGCTGGAGTTGAGGCATGGACCCAGGCTCGGTTGGCCGGGGCCTAGGATGGGCGCACGCTTCTCCACCTCGGTGCAGATTATCGCGATGGAACGCGGACCCCGACATTGAGAGGACGAACTGTGATGCTGTCGAGTGTTTCCGGAATCGAGTTTTCCGGCGAATCCGTCTATGACAGGCCGCGTTCACGCATGTTGGAGCTGGCGCATGCATATCCCGTGGACCGGTTGTTGGCTGTGTTTCGGCGCAATGCCGGGTTGGATGAGCACGGGGCCCTGCCGCCCGGAGGGTGGGAGAACTTCGGTCATCCCCTTGAACAGCCGTGGAACGAGTTCGATTACCCTGGCCGCGAAATGGCACACACCGCGAACCTGCTACGTGGGCATTACGCAGGCCATTTTCTCTCCATGCTCTCAATTGCGGCGGAGGATACTGGTGACCCCGAGTTGCGTGGCAAAGTTGATGAGTTCGTAGCAGGTTTGGCGCAAGTGCAAGAGGCGCTGGCGCATTCTGGGCGGTTCTCCCATCCAGGATTCTTGGCCGCGTACGGAGAATGGCAGTTCTCGCAGTTGG
This sequence comes from Changpingibacter yushuensis, assembly GCF_014041995.1. Lineage (NCBI taxonomy): Bacteria > Bacillati > Actinomycetota > Actinomycetes > Actinomycetales > Actinomycetaceae > Changpingibacter > Changpingibacter yushuensis. The sequence continues at coordinate 187,334 of NZ_CP059492.1, forward strand.
AGAACTACGCCCCATATGGAGAGATCTGGGCTCCGTACTACACGGCTCACAAGATTATGGCGGGACTGCTCGATGCGTACGAACGGGTGGGGAACACGCAAGCACTGCGGGTCCTTACCCTAATGGGATACTGGGTGCATTCTCGGTTAACGAAGCTACCTGCAGGGCAGCGCCAGAAGATGTGGTCCTTATATATCGCTGGCGAGTACGGGGGAATGAATGAGACTCTCACTCGGCTGGCTGAAGTTGCGCGTGTGCCACTCTTCCATCAGACAGCGAGCTTCTTTGAACAGCCCAATCTGCTAGAAACCGCTCAGACCCACCAAGATGCGTTGACGGGTATGCACGCCAACCAGCATTTACCCCAAATGCTTGGATACGTGCGTCAGTATGAGGCGACGGGTGAAAGGAGTTATCTGGAGGCAGTGCTCGCACTGTGGGACCAGATCGTACCTGGACGTACTTTTGCTCACGGCGGCACAGGTTCGGCAGAGCTATGGGGCGCCCCGAACGCTGTCATTGGGAGCATCGGGCGGGAGAATGCCGAAACATGCGCAACCTACAACTTGATCAAGATCGCTAATCGCCTTTTCCTACATACTCAAGATTCCGCGTTCGCTCACTACGTGGAACGGGCGCGGCTCAATCACATTGTTGGTTCCCGCCGAAACGTCAGTTCGCTGACCAGCCCCGAAGTCACGTACATGTTTCCTGTGCATCCGGGAGCATTGCGCGAATATGACAACGTGGGAACATGCTGCGGGGGAACAGGACTTGAAAACCATGTCAGCTATGGCGAAGGTATGGTGTTCGAGGAATGTGGCGGGCTTTGGCTAAACCAGTATGCGCCGATGCGTTTTCGTTGGGCGGAAGCGGGTGCAACGCTAGCAGTCGAGACTCAATACCCGCTCGGTTCCACAGTGTGCATACGGTTCTCTCATACAACGGTCTCGCGTGAAATGGCACTTCATGTGCGGATACCTTCGTGGCTTAACGATTCGGTTGCCGTCCTGGTCAACGGTGAAGAAGTGTGCATGGCAAAGCCCGGTTCGTTTGCGCGAGTAACGCGAACGTGGGTGCAAGGCGACGTAGTAGTCATGGAGTTTCCGCTGACCCTGCGAATGGAACCAGCGTTGGATGACCCGAGCGCACAAGCACTCTTCTTTGGGCCAACTCTCTTGTTGGCACGATCTGAGTCGACTCGTTGGATTACAGCGCCGCAGTTGGAAAGCCAGAGCATTGACGGGGTGATTGCGGGTTGTGCCCCGGAGCAGATCGCCGAATCGCTGCGCACGAATGGTTCTGTCCAGCTCTTTGGGCAGGTGTGGGAGCCGTGTTGGTCTGGAGGAGACTCGCGCTACCACATGTACCTTCGCGCAGCTAACACTGCCACTGATGCGGCTGGAAACGTGGAACCACCCCAACGCGTGGTGCTGCCGGCACAGGCCGCAGCTGACATCGATTCAGCGGCTACACCGTGAGAGCTTGATGAAGCACACCGTCAACGCGCCGCGGCAGTCCGAGTGGATTCGACTCTTGCAGCTCCGGTGGGAGTAGTTCCGGTGGGATGTTCTGAAAGGTGACGGGCCGCAGGAATCGGTCAATCGCAGTGGTACCCACAGATGTTGTCGCTGATGCGGTGGTTGCAGGGTAAGGGCCGCCGTGGGTCTGAGCCCACGTAACTGACAACCCTGTTGGCCACTGATTCCACAGCACACGCCCGGCAATGCCAGAAAGAGAAGTAACGAGGTTCTTGGCGCATTCCTCATCTGGTTCACCAAACACTGTTGCCGTCAGCTGGCCTTCCAGCAACGCGACTGATTCGAGAAGCTGGGGAACCGAATTGTATTGGATAACCAACGATGCTGGACCAAAGACTTCCTTGAGGTACCGGTCTGGTTCGGCGACGACGTCGTCGAGCGCGACCGTTAGGACCGCCGAAGAGACGGAGTTGCCCTCGGCTAAAGCAGCTGTTGTGACCCCAGGTGCAGATGCTAGTTCGCCAAGGGTCTTGGTGTAGGTTTCCGCAATGCGAGTGTTGAGCATGGCGATGGGGGGTGGCTCTAGGAGAGAAGATAGGCGTGCTGGCAGGTTGCTGGTCGCGGGGGCGAAGAGGATACCCGGTTTTGTGCACAACTGGCCGTCACTGCCGGTAACGGCCGCGACGTATCCCGCAGTGATTTCATCGAGGCGCTCCGCAGCTGCGCGGGGCGTCACGAACGTTGGATTGGTGGAGCCCATCTCTGCATAGAAGGGGATGGGGACGGGGCGTTTGGCTGCCCGGTCAAAGAGTGCGCGGCCTGCGCCAAGAGAGCCGGTGAACGCTCCAGCCATGATCCGAGGATCATCCACAAGCTCCAAGCCTGCATCAAAGCCAAAAGCGATTCCGAAGATTCCCTCAGGACTACCCGCCTTTGCTAGGCCTTCGGCAACGAGCTCCGCAGTGCGTAGCGAGAGGCCCTCATGGCCCGGATTTGCCTTGACAATGACGGGGCATCCGGCAGCTAATGCTGAAGCGGTATCGCCTCCGGCAACCGAAAACGCGAAGGGGAAGTTGCTTGCCGCAAACACCACAGTTGCTCCCAGCGCAACGTTCATCCGCCGCAGATCGGGGCGTGCGGCGCCCATCGGCCATGCTGGATCGGAGTGGTCAATGGTGACCCCGACAAACGATCCTTCGCGCAGAACCTCACCAAAGAGCCTGAGCTGAAATGTTGTTCGCGTGAGTTCGCCGCGCAGTCTTCCCTCGGGAAGGTTGGTCTCAGCGATGGCGATATCGATAAGCTCATCGGCGGCGTGATCGAGCGTTGCAGCCACTTCTTCTATGGCGGACGCACGCTTTCGAGGCGGAACAGCCGCCCACAACGGGGCTGCTTGACTCGCGGCCAAAGCTAGCTTGGTTACTGCTTCGGTATCGGTTGGTGGCACTCTCATTCGTTGTCCTTCCCTGAAGACGAGTTAAGGTCCAGTTCGGCGAGTGCACCCAGTGAGATGGGCGTAGCGATCGCACGTTTTTGTGTGGGGCGCAGTGCGTCAATGCTCCAGTTCCGAGTATCCGTGCCGAGTGAAAGGCAGGAGACCGCGAGGCCGCATTCGCGCCCTTGGCACCGTCCCATCCCTGCACGCGTGGTAATCTTCCCGTCGCGCGGAGTGGCAGTTTCTAGTTCGGTGGTTGCTGCGCGAATGACTCCAGCGGTCACTTCCTCGCAGCGGCACACAGCTACAGAGTCAGGTATGAGGGTTTCGAGGTTGGCCGGGAGCGGGGAGGCGTTGTGCAGAGCGTGGGCGAATCGGTTGGCGCGTGCCACTCTTTTGAGTGCTTGGGTCACGCGGCTGGTGTGTGATTCCAAGCCGACGTCATGTAACACAGTCAGACCTGCGACTTCTCCCTCAGCCATCGCCTTTGTGGCACCACCCACACCCGTTGCTTCGCCTGCGACGTAGAGCCCGGGCACGCTGGAACGCTGTGTGTGATCCACGCGCGCAACGAGTGAGCCATCGCTGTCCACGCGCATGCTGGCACCTAGGGCTTCGAGGAGTTCTAGCTGAGGCGTGAAACCCCATCCCAGTGCGACGGCGTCGACCTGCTTGGTCCGGTGTGCGAAGAGTGTTCCATTGCGCCCCACCTTGGCTATCGTCACGCCGGTGACGTGATCGGAGCCATGAATCTCGGTTATCACGTGTCGAGGAAGGTATGGGATGCGCTTGTGGATGAAGGTTCCAACGTATTGCGCTCCTTCACCTGCTTTGCCGGGCTGGCTGATAGTTCCGATCGGAGTGCGAGCCCACAGCAGTGGCGAGTTGTACTCGCAAACGGATACCACGGCGGCGCCTGCCCGGGCGAGGCCAGCAGCGACCGACAGCAGGAATGGTCCGGTGCCACCCACGGCTATGCGCTTGCCAACAACATACCCGTGTTCTTTCAGAAGGGCTTGGGCCCCGCCGGCAGCAACTACTCCGGGGAGGGTCCAGCCTGGAATCGGCAATTGCCGATCATATGCTCCGGTTGCCACGAGTAAGCGTTGCGCCTCAACGCGGTACCCGCGATCAGAGGTACCTGTGGTTGCAGTAGTGCGCAGTGAGAACGCGCCTGACGGCGAGTTCGGGGCAGCGACGTTCCACACCTGCTGGCCCAACAGTTCGCGCACCCTGCCCGAGCTAACGAGTGGTTTCAGACGGGCGATGAGGCTACGAAGTTCAGTGGTGTGGTGTTGACCGATCGGGGTGGCCTCGCCGGCACCGTGACGCCAATACTGCCCGCCTACCCGGGCGTTGAAATCGATGAGTGCCACGTTGGCACCGCCTTCGGCAGCAATGACTGCGGCGGTCAGGCCCGCCGGTCCGCCGCCCACAACGGCGAAGTCCACTTGGACCCGGATCTCACTCATCGTTTCACCTCTGATTCAGGAGATTCTCGGGGTGTTGCTGATGCTGGGGTGTGCTCCGCCCGCACTACAACAGATTCGGATGGCATGGGAGCGATGGTCATACCGTCCTGAGCTGAAAGAAGGCACGCCCTCATTCCTCTTCTTCCATCAGCGACCACGACGCATTCGTAACAGACTCCGATTCCGCAGAAGATCGCCCGGGGAGCGTGATCAATCCTTGTTGTGCGCCACGAGGTTATACCGGCAGCCAGAAGTGCGGCAGCCACACTCTGCCCGGGCGTGAATGCCACGAGTTCGCCAGCAAAGTCGAAGTGGTGTTCGCTCATAAGCTCTCCTTGGTGGGCTCGAAACGATCAGGGCGCAATGGTGAGAGGTCGAGGTCTGTGGCGCGTCCAGTCAAGGCTTGAGCCAGCAGTTTGCCTGTGCCGACGGACAATCCGATTCCGGCTCCTTCATGCCCGGAAGCGTGCCACAAGCCAGGAGCTCTGGGATCGGGTCCGATGACGGGCAGGTGATCTGGGCAGTATGGTCGGAATCCCCAGTAGGTCCGCATGATGTTAATGCCTGAGAGGAAGGGAAAGAGCGCGACGGCGTTGCGAGCAATCTTCTTCATTGCCAAGGGTGAGAAGGTTTCGTCAAAACCAACGCGTTCTCGGCTGGAGCCAATGAGGATTGTGCCGCTTGGTGTGGATTCGACTACTGCCGAGGCCTGCAGTGCGGCATCGCCACTTCCCACGTTGGCGACGTAATCTGCGCCGTACACCTTGTGGGATACCAACGGCCCCACAGGTTCGGTTACGAGTACGTAGCCCTTGCGTGGGGCAACGGGGAGCTGGAGGTCAGCGAGTGCTGCGATTTCGCAACTCCACGGCCCACAACAGTTGATGACGGCTCCAGCGCTAAACACGCCGTCGTCGGTCCTTACTCCGGTGACCTTTTCGCCAGACCGCACAAGTGCGGTAACGGGTTGGCCGAAATGGAATGCTGCTCCGAGTTCGCGGGCTAAGCGGCACAGATGGTTTGTTGCCAAGATGGGCTGAACCTGCGCATCTTGGGGGTAGAACGCACCGCCGGGGATCTCGGGATTGATGAGTGGTTCGAAGGTCGCGAGTGCTGCGGGCGAATCAATCATCTCAACCGCGATGCCGTGGGATCGTTGTGTTTCGGCGAAGTCTCGCAGGGCTGCCAGCCCGGTCTCTGAAGAGGCCGTTACCACCCCGCCCTTTGGTTCGAACTCCCACAGGTGGGAGTATTCGCCTAGATCTTCGTGCCACACAGCGTTTGAGTACAGTGCGAGATCCAGTTCAGGTCCGGGTTCCTTGTCTGAGACAAGGATGTTTCCCTCACCGTGGGAGGAGGTTCCTCCTGCCGCGCGCCGGGAGTCAAATACAGCAACGCTCAGCCCAGCCTGGGCAGCGAAGAAAGCTGCAGCCGCACCCACGATACCTGCGCCGATGATCACCACATCCGCGTACCTGTTTGTAGTCATGTCAGATCAGGAATCCCTCAGGAAATGGATCACTCGGATCGAGGTGGTATTGGGCGGTTCCTGTTACCCATGCCCTGCCAGTTATCGTGGGGATGACGGCAGGGAACGGGCCCACTGTTGTTTCATCTACGAGCCGGCCCACGAACTGCGTACCGATGAGTGACTCGTTAATGAAGTCCTGTCCGAGGGGGAGTTCGCCGCGGGCGTGGAGTTGTGCCATCCGTGCACTGGTACCCGTGCCACACGGAGAGCGGTCGAACCATCCGGGATAGATCGCCATCGCATGGCGTGAGTGTTGGGCGGTTGATCCTGGCGCCTTGAGGTAGACGTGGTGGCAACCTCTGATTGTTTCATCCAGTGGGTGAACGGGATAGTTGACCTCATCTATTGCTGCCATGACGCGCAGTCCGGCATCGAGGAGGGCATCTTTGTGCTCACGTCCGAATGGAATTCCCAGTTCCTCAAGTTCGACGACGGCGTAGAAGTTGCCTCCGAAAGCTAGGTCGTATGAAACCTTACCTAGGTTCGGTACCTCCACCTGGCAGTTGAGAGAATAGGCGAAGGATGGAACGTTTCTTATAGTGACGGATTCAGCGTGGCCATCGGTCACCGCAACGGTGGCAATGACCAAGCCGGCAGGCGTATCCAATCGGATAGTTGTGGTGGGTTCGGTGACTGGCACCATTCCTGTCTCCACCAGTACTGTGGCAACTCCAATGGTTCCGTGCCCGCACATGGGTAAACAGCCTGATACTTCGATGAAGAGAATTCCAAAATCGGCATCGGGCCGAGTAGGTGGCTGCAGTATGGCGCCACTCATGGCGGAGTGGCCACGGGGTTCGAACATGAGAAACGTGCGGAGGTAATCCATGTTTTCCATGAACCAGATCCGGCGTTCCTCCATCGTTGCGCCGGGAAGTGTGCCCACGCCACCGGTGACGACGCGGGTGGGCATCCCTTCCGTGTGAGACTCAACGGTGTGTATGACGCGTTGTGATCGCATCTTCCTTCACCTTCTCGTTCGCTGTCTTGGCCAGACGTGGTTTAGCGGTAGCCCTTTGCGAGCACTGTTTCCGTGTCCTTGACGATGCGGGCGTAGAGATCCTCCGGAAGGGCAAGGCGAGGCGGGCGAGTTGTGGTTCCCCACGGTGCTGCCCCCGCAACTTCTTGCGACAATTTGATTGCTTGCACGAACCACTTTGTGGAATCCCATCGCAGCAGTGGGTGCAGATCCCGGTAAATCTCAGAGGCGCGCATCCACTTCTCGGGATCACCAGATGTAGCGAGATTGTACAGTTCTACCGATGAACTGGGGATTGCGTTTGTGTAACCGGAAACCCAACCAACCGCGCCGGCGATTCCCAGCTCTAGGACCACGTCGTCCGCACCTATCGAAACGTCCAAACCTGGTGCGAGTTCTTTGGTTTGGTAGGCGCGGGAGACTACCCCTGAAAACTCCTTGACCGATGCGATGAGCCCTTCGGAGTAGAGGGTGGCGAGGAGTTCTGGGCGCAGATCAATCTTGGTGTCAACGGGGTTGTTGTAAGCGAGGATAGGTAGGCCAACCTTTGCCACGGCTCGGTAGTGCGCGATGACTTCCTCATCTGATGCGTTGTATGCGTTGGGAGGGAGGAGCATCACTGCCGGCGCGCCGTTTTCCGCAGCGTGCTCCGTAAGCCGGATGCTTTCCAACGCACCATATGCACCTACGCCGGGAATGACTGCTACGCCTGCAGGTGCTGCGGAGACCGCGGTGAGGAACACCTGCTTGCGCTCTTCTTCGGTAAGTGTCTGGTATTCGCCGAGCGACCCGTTCGGGATAATGCCGGTGGCGCCTCCGCGAGCAAGAAACTGGACGTGATTGGCGAATGCCTCGTGGTTGACACTGTAATCCGCGGTGAACGGCAGAGTGGTTGCGACGTTAACACCGTGCCAAGGCTTTGGTTCGGACATGTGAGCGTTCCTTTCGGGGCGGCGAGGGAATCCTCTGAAGTAATATGTCACATATTAGCAGTAGTTTATTGTGGGTCAAGCTCCGTTTCACAAGTTTTGGTTGTCGCAATAGGAATCCGAACGATGGAAGCGATTCGTCTCGCAAGATGCTTGTGAACCTTGGGCATGCGTGGCACCGGTGTACGGTAATTTCAGTGTTCTGAGTTGGTCATGACTGTGGTGCAGAAGTGATCTGAAGCAGGTAGTTGAGAGAACTCAGGCGGCGAGTTCAGTTATCTTTACTGGCGAGTCTAGAGATCTTGTATGGCGCGCTGAGGGAACTCTAGCGTCAAGATGTGTACGCAGACATTGGTATCGTGTTACCGAAATACGTGCGTTGGGAAGGAATGAGAATGAACGCAAGTGCCGGGCTGGGCCCAGTGCGGCCGCGCACTAGTCTGCGCGACATGGTGCATGCGCGCATTCGCAGCGCAATCATCTCAGGAGAGCTAGCACCCGGCGAAGTGCACTCCGCGCCGTCGCTGAGTGTGCAACTGGGAGTCTCTGCCACGCCAGTCCGCGAAGCAATGCTTGACCTCGCGCGCGAAGGCCTCGTTACTGTGATGCCAAACAAGGGATTCAAGATAACGGAGGTCTCAGATTCTGACCTTGATGAGATCACCCAGATCCGCCAGCTCCTTGAACCGCCAATCCTGAGCTCGGTGGTGGATCTCATTCCGGATGAAGATTTCCCAAGCCTGAGCGAAGCGGCAAACCAAATTGTGGAAGCAGCCAGCGAAGGTGATCTGCCCGGTTATCTCGAGGCGGATCGCGTGTTTCATCTTTCGCTGTTGCGGTACTGCGGCAATAATCGCCTAGTTGAACTGGTGGACTCATTGCGGGCTCAAACTCGCCTGTACGGGCTGCGCAGTCTGGTTGAACAAGGCCTGCTCGTAGAATCGGCCCAAGAACACCACGAAATCTTGGCAGCCATTCAGGCGCGTGACAGTGAGAGCTCTGCGCGGCTCCTCACGCGGCACATCGGCCATGTCCGCGGTATCTGGGCAGGCAAAGCGGACTGACCGGGCGGGGAGCCTCGCTGGAGGCGCCGAACTCCACCGCGTCGACGTCGTCGTTCATGCCTGATGTTTGGCCGTGAATGCTGTAGGCCGTGGCTATTCATCCAGCGCATGTGCGGAGTTGCTCGGACTGAGGTCCTGCCCGAAGAGCCAACCGCGATAACCGCCAGCACCTCGAAGAAAATTACAAACGCCCGTGGTGCATTGCTGGACCACGGGCGCGTTGAACGGCAAGTGCTTTGAGAGGCAATTGCCTTGGGTGGCAAGCACCCGCCCAAATGGCGGATCCAAGCCTGAATCTCATGAGTCGGGGTAGCGGGATTTGAACCCACGACCTCTTCATTAGTAGAGCCGTTTTCAGCCATTTTTGAACTTCATCGGAAGGCTTATTTTTCCGTGCCATTTCGACGAAACTACGAAAAGTAGCCTTCGGGCAACTTCGCCCAATTTCGTCCTTCAATCAGTGCGATCGTGTCCCAATCGTGTCCTGATTCGCACTCGCCGAGCGCCAGAAAGAGCCAAAGTTCCAGCAGTTGATGCTATCCCACTGGCACAGCCTTGCACCCGAGTGAGGCTCTGCCATCCTCGTCGCAGGAGCGACGACAAGACTGTCGTCTCTCCGAAACTGGATGACCCGTGCTACTCCGCCAGCGGGAAACAGAAAGCTCTTTTGATTGTGACAAATGCAGTTACAGACTGATCCGTCTGGATCTGACTGATTCCACCTGAGGGTGTTCGTCAGCTTCGTGTGCTAACGAGTACTAATGCCCGATTCACAAAGGCTTTGGCAATGAGTGAATCATCCATGTCCAACGTAACGGCCAGTGATTCTATGTGCCTGTCTTTCTGATTGCGATCATGGTCATAAATGAACACGGCATGATTCTTGTAGTCAGAGGAAAACTTGAGTTCAACAGCACGGCCGTGTTCTGGGAAGTCGAAACGTAACCATGGCGTGCTTGACCTGCCTGCACCCTCCGAGTCCAAGAGTTCACCTGGGTTCTTGCCCACATTGGCTATCCGAAACTGATCGATGATTGGCTGCTTCAGCCTAAATAGACGACGACTCATCGCAGCGTTGACTTGACCTTGTCTGTCATTGAACGCCCTAATCTGGGCAGCGTGCTGCTCATTGAGTTGACGCCATTCACTTATGAGTCGGACTTCGTCTTGCTGATCTGCCACGTTGCTTCCCCTTGTGCGTACTTCGATGAACTGCTGGAGCAGGTCCAGGCTTCGTCTCTGGTTGGTGTCTTTTGGATTCATTGCTATTTCGGCAAGAGAACTACTAGCTAGAATTGCTTCAGCCAAGTCCTGGTAGGTCAACGACTTTGATACCCACGTGTCGAGATCTGAATCAATGTGAGTACGCGCCTCCGGTGCAAGAACCACCATGATCACATCATTGATGCCCTTTTGATCCAACGCATGTTCGACGTACTTGTCGATGGGATTATTGAATTCATGGCCGATCTTATTCTCAATGACCACGGCCAAGCCTAGATCTGGATTCATTGCATATAGATCGATGTGATCAACTTGCGTACCGAGTTCCCAACCGCCGTTGCCGCTCACCAAAGCAGCTTCGAAAGCTTCAGATCTGCGACCACGGGAATCAACAAAGTGAGCGCCTTCGAGCAACGCCAGGAACGAATCTAGCACCAGTGTGCCGAGCCCATGCCGTTCACCAGGATCCATGAGGAACTTCAAAACCATGTCCACTCGCGTTTCGAGGTGCCCCTCTCGAAGAATCTCAAAAAGATTCACAGGGGGTTCTGGTGTCACAAGAGGCGCGGGGACGTCGTCTAGGAAATCCAAATCTAGTTTTGTGCCCACACTTGAACTTCCAGTCTCCGATGGTTATTCGTCCGATTGGATGATACAGGAGACGATATCGCTTTGACGCGTACACCTGAGACTTAGCTAAGTATCCGACAACTCCGGTACGTCTGTTGTCGCATCGAATCCTAGACGGCTGGGCCGCGACGTCCCAGAAAGATTAGGATTGAGCGAGTGAATGGCCGAGCCGCATTCCCACATAGAACCAACTAGGTTAAGTGTGTTCACCCGCGCAGATCAAGTCGTTCACTTTTCGTGGGAGAACTATTGACAACGAGGAAGTTGAGTCAGACGATGGAGGATCTGTCGATGATCGGTGAGGCCCTCAAGAGTTGGCGCGAAGGCCTAATCGGTCTGGATAAGCGCAGCAGACTAATGCGGTTCAACGCGCCGCGAACCTCGTCACTGGGTACGCGGCACTAACGGTCGCTAGCCAACTATCGAGATCATGCCATCGTGTCCCGAGGCAATCTCGGGCCTATCTGGGAAAGACTAAATCCCCGAGTTTTCAACGAAAACTCGGGGAATCTCATGAGTCGGGGTAGCGGGATTTGAACCCACGACCTCTTCGTCCCGAACGAAGCGCGCTACCAAACTGCGCCACACCCCGAAAGTGTGTTGCGAATGCAACTGTTTCATAATAGCGGAGATGGTGAACCAAAGTGAAACTGGCGCCTTGTGGCCTAGCTGACTAGATGATGATCAGGTCCACTAGATGATGATCAGGTCCACCTGAACAGCTTCCGGCCTGCATGCTATCCGGACGGGAGTGTACGGAGAAGTACCTAGCCCAGTCGCCACGTTGACCCACGCAGTACCGTGATTGTCGCGCAGCGTGGGCACTGAACCATCCCCGGAGAGGACCTCGGCTCCTGTTGGGGGCCACTGGAAAAGACCTGAGGCAAACTCACGCTCAAGGTCGCAGTTCGTCACGAGTGCACCGACCTTGGGAATGCAGATCTGCCCGCCATGCGTGTGGCCAGCGAAAACCAAATCGCAACCATCATCAACCATTGAATTAAGAACTCGCTTGTATGGGGCGTGCGTCAACCCGATCTTCACAGAGAGCACTGAGCCAGCGGAGGAGGGGCCACTCGGCTCCGTCGCCACAAGTGGCTCCGAGTCCTCCCCATTGTTCACTGCAGGAAATTCGTCGAGGTTGATATGGGGGTCATCCACCCCCACCAAATCCATTGCCCACTGCCCAATGCGCACTTTGCCACGCGCGTTGTTCAGGTTAATCCAGCCAGCATCTTCGAAAGCGGAAGCCATTTCCTGCCATGGCAGGTCTCGGTTTGCCCACGGGTCTTGGGGTACGTTTGGAGTCGGGGCGCCGTCGTCGTGAGAACGGTCAAAAAGGTAAGCGGCTGGATTACTGATCTGCGGCGAATGGTAATCATGTGAACCAAAGACGAAAGCCCCTGGGATTCCGCGGAATGGCTCCAGCGCCTCAAGCAGTGATGGCAGTGCCTGGGCCTCGGAAAGTTGATCTCCGGTTAGTACCAAGAAATCCGGGTCTGAATCGGCGAGCTTCTGAATCCATTCGATCTTGTGCTTCTGACGCGCCATGAGGTGGATGTCAGAGAGATGAATGATGCGCAAAGAGCGCCCAGCAGCATCGGGTTCTCCCGCACCGCTGCCCTCGCGGAGAATTGAACGCCTCCTCAAAGCGTATGAATGCGACTCCACGAGTCCCCACCCTGTGGCGGTAATGCCAGCCGCGACACCGGCCGCTATCGTGCGAGTGGTGGCTTTGGTTGCTGCTTTCGCAGCGTTGCGGAGAGTGTGTTGGTTCATGAATGAAATCCTGTTGATCGTGCCGTGTGAGCGTCAGCCCATGCTCACAGTCCTAAGGGGATCAGCCGTCGCTTCCGTCAGACGCATCAGCTGCGTTCGTCGAGGGGTCTTCAGCGGTATCGGCTGCGGTTGAGTCTTGTGAATCGGTGGCAGTGCTCGGATCGCTAGTAGCGGACTGTGTGCCCGTGCCAGTGTTTGAACGTAGAGCTGAGTTAGAGCTCTGACTGGAGACTCCGCGCAACACGTTTCTGGTTGGCGCAGTAAACGTCTCAACTGGCTCATTGGCCAGAGCCTGCGTCATGTAGGAGCTGAACACAGTGGCTGGGAACAGGCCGCCGTAGACCTCACTGTAGAAGGTTCCATTGATGGTGGTGTTCAGCATGGACCTCTGTTCAGACATGTGGCCCTGCCACACTGCCGTAGCGAGCTGCGGTGTGTAGCCCACAAACCATGCGTCCGTGTCGGCGTTAGCCGTACCGGTCTTGCCGGCCACACTTCGCCCGGCAACCTGTGCTCGGAAGCCCGTCGCATTGTCCTGAACAACCTGCTGCAACACAGAGGTGGTTTCGCGGGCGACTTCCTGATCAAGTACCGTACGGCAGCTGGAAGACTTCTCGGTCAGCACACTGCCATCGGAACCCGTGATCTTCGTGTACGACATTGGTTCGCAGGCGTTGCCATCATCTGCCAGAGAAGCTACGGCCACGGCCATTGAGAGAGGCGTGACGTTGTTAGCACCGAGGATCATCGATGGGTAGTACTGCCAGTCTTGTCCATCGCCACGCTCTACGCCGAGCGACAATGCGTTATCAGCGATGTTGCACAGGTCTAGCTGGTTCGCCATACGCACGAAGGAAGAGTTGACCGATTGGCGGGTGGATTCGAGTACGGTCATGGTGCCGCCACCAATACCCTCAATGTTGCTGGGGGTGTAATCAACGGCGGACTGTGGTGAGCACGAGATATTCCAAGAACTCTTGGGGAACGTCGCGTTACTGGAGTTGATCGTTTCGTATGCTGTGTGGCCCTGCTTGAGCCACTCGATGAGGGTGAAGACCTTGAATGTTGATCCGGACTGGAAGCCAGTGCCGCCGCCCATAGCCTCTTCCACATTGAGATTGATTTGGGTTGCGGTCGGGTCCGAGTCGCTGGCGGTCCCGTAGTTCGTGTTTTGAGCCATTGCGAGAATGTGCCCGGTGCCCGGTTCAACCGAGGACATCGCCATCTGAGTACCCGATTCGTCATTAACGGGAACGCTGGCGGTCAGTGACTGGTATGCCGAAGCCTGCTTCGCAGTGTCAAGCGTGGTTTGGATAGTCAGACCACCGCGGTAGAGGCGTTGAGTACGGTCTGCGCGATCCTCGCCCCACGTATCGTCGTTGAGAATCGCCTTTACGACGTACTCACAGAAGTAGGCTGCGGTACCTGCTGCTGCACAACCGTTTGTCGTTTCGGAGACATTCAACATGTCTTCCATTGTTGTGTTGTAGGCCTCGTCATACTCGTCCTGAGTGATGTACCCATTGGAGAGCATTTCGCCCAGCACCACGTTGCGGCGGTATGTGGCATCCTCTGGGTGGCGAATGGGATCCCACCGTGCAGGTGACTGGGTGATACCGGCCAGAGTGGCGGCTTCAGCCACGGTTAGATCGGCAGCGCTCTTGGAGAAGTATCGCTGAGCCGCGGCCTCCACCCCGTAAGAAGAGGTTCCAAACTGTGCCAAGTTCAGGTATCCGGTGAGGATCTCATCTTTCGTCATCGTCTTTTCGATGGCAAGGGCATAGCGGGCCTCGTTGATCTTTCGTCCGAGGGTGCGTTCGGTAGCCTGGTCGATGAGTTCGTCGTCGTCCTCAATTCGGCCTTCCTCAATGAGCGCATTCTTCACGTATTGCTGCGTAATTGTTGAGCCGCCAGCAAGGTTTCCGCCCGTCACGTTATTGAGTACTGCGCCCAAGAGCCCCTGGACGTCGATGCCGTTGTGCTCATAGAAGCGGCGGTCCTCAATCGCCACGACGGCGTCCTTCATATATTGCGAGATATGGTCCGAGGCAACCACAATTCGGTTCTCCGCATAGAAGGATGCGATCTCGGTCCCGTCAGCAGCCAGAATGACCGATTGTTCCGATGGCTCAGTGAACCCGAGGTCAGACGGAACCTCTTCAAAGATGTTGGTGCCCGCGTTGACGGTAGTGCCAGCCGCGGTGACCGCTGGCAGGGCAAGGCCCGCCAAAAGCGCACCCCCGACCATGCAGACCGCGACTAGTGCAGCAACAAGAGTCATGATCTGACGCGCTGTGGCGCCATGCTGGCTAGAACTCGACATGGTAACCAGAATACGTTGTGAGTCTGAAGTTTTCTGTGGACCCTTTTGGAGTCTTCGCCACTATTGGCCGACGACGGCGTGTTGTGGGCCGGGTTTTGCCGGCACTCTTGGCCGAAAACGGCTCACATGGATCGCGCTGCCGCATCACATGAGGCGGAAGTATCAGGGCCGGGCGATTTGGGCTGATTGTGGTCCGTTAGCGAGAAGCATCCAGAATTGGTCCGCGCCGATGTCATTACATGAACCCCCTTAGGTGATACACGCCAAGTGTTGTTAAGATCGATGTATCGACGTGAGAGTCGTTACATTAATTAGCGAACAACGGCGTTCGCAGGTTAAGGAGCACACAATGTCGCTGACCACAGCAGATCAGACATGGGCAGTTGAGGCCGCTTGCTCATCAAGCGACCCCGATGCACTTTTTGTGAGAGGTGCTGCCCAACGCCAAGTACGGCAAGTTTGCTTCTCGTGCCCGGTACGGCTCAACTGCCTTGCGGATGCACTTGATTCAGAAACAACCTTTGGCGTGTGGGGAGGCTTGACTGAACGGGAGCGCCGAGCCTTGCTCCGCAGGTATCCAAAGGTTACTGATTGGTATGAGCGCTTGACCAAAGGTGAAGATCAGATTGCAGTGGATCTTCGCAATGGGCGTGTGCCTCGCTTAGGGGATCGCTGAAACTTGTAGGGGATGAGGGTCTGGTTGCAGGCCAGTTTGGCCGCTGGCCCCTCGCGATCCAACAGTCTTACGCCGCAGCCTTTCGTGCGCCAAATGGTTAGGATGCTGTCATGCAAAAATGGGAATACGCAACAATTCCGCTCTTGATCCACAACACCAAACAAATCTTGGATACGTGGGGAGAAGATGGTTGGGAACTCGTTCAAGTAGTGCCAGGGCCTGATGGCCAGAACCTTGTCGCCTACCTCAAGCGTCCGGTCGAGTAGTTCATGGCATCTAATCCGTCAGTCCGGATGGCCGATCGTGCCCTTCGTCTCCCTCCTGTCGCAGCTCCCGTAGCTGCGTATGTTCCGGCCTTAAGAACTGGGCAGCAAGTTCGCACATCGGGCCAGTTGCCGTTCGTTGACGGCACATTGCCGGCAACGGGAAAGGTTGGAGCTGAGATAGACCCAGCTGATGCCTACGCTTACGCTCGCCAAGCAGGGCTCAATGCCTTGGCTGCTGCAGCATCTGTGGCTGGAGGCATCGACAACATCACGTCCATCCTTCACGTCACTGTGTTTGTGGCATCTGCGCCGGACTTTGTTGGCCAGCCCCAAGTGGCAAACGGAGTCTCTGATCTACTTGCGGAGGTCTTCTCCGAAGCAGGCGTGCACACTCGTAGCGCCGTGGGGGTAGCGGTACTTCCACTTGATTCCCCCGTGGAAGTGGAGCTGCTCTGCTTGGTCAGCTGAACTCGGAATTGTCAGCCATAGGTGTTGGGAACCTGCGGCATGTGCGGTTGCCAGCGGCAAGCGTGCTCTGACAGACAAAGAAGGGTCGTGCCCGGCATAGGTGCCGGGCACGACCCTTTTTAGTGAAGTTGCTGGCTGTGCCGTCAGGTTGTGGCCTGATGGCTAGACCGGATCGGCCCTGAAGCTCTTAGCTCGGCGAGCGTGTGGCTCAGTGAGCGCGGCGCTGGAGGCGTGAGATCTCAACGAGGAGAACTGCACGGCCCTCAAGGCGAATCCAGCCGCGGGAGACGAAGTCTGCCAGCGACTTGTTAACGGTTTCACGGGAAGCGCCGACCAAGTGGGCCAATTCCTCCTGTGTGAGATCGTGCGCAACGTAGATGCCTTCAGGGGTGCGCTCACCGAAGCGGTTTGCGAGGTCCAAGAGGGCCTTAGCAACGCGGCCTGGAACATCGGAGAACACCAGATCAGCCATCTGCTCATTGGTGTGGCGGAGGCGCCGTGCCAGTTCGCGCAGCATCGACTGCGAGAGCTCTGGATGGGCGGTCAGGAACACCATCATGTCCTTGTGGGAAAGGGCAAAAAGGCGGGTTGGGGCAATGGCTGTAACCGTTGACGAGCGAGCGCCCAGATCAAACAGCGAAAGCTCACCGATGATCTCGCCAGGCCCGAGAACTGCGATGAGGTTTTCGCGGCCATCGTCTGCCGCGTGGCTCAGCTTAACCTTGCCTTCAGTGATGATGTAGAGGCGGTCACCTTCATCACCTTCACGAAAAAGCGAGTCACCTCGCTTCAGACTGGTTTCGCTCATCAACTCGCCAAGAGCGATGAGGTCCTCGTCGCCTAGGTCCTTGAATAGAGGCACTGCTTTGAGAACGCTCGTGTCCATGTGTTCCCTTCCTGTCGGGGCCAAAAAGGCAGTACGCCGGCATTAATCACTAAAATGCTTGGGTCGAAATCTTCTTCACTATGCCATACACATCACATCTTGCCATCACCTTAGTGCTGATTGCACGAATAGGCTTGACGTATGTCTTCGAAAAAACGACTTCCGTACCGTCCGCGTGCGTTGTATGCACGTCGTGAGGCAGCAGCGAAGATTTCCGATCGACTCGCAATACTATATCCGGATGCGCACTGTGCGCTGAACTTCACGAATCCATTTGAGCTTCTTGTTGCAACGGTTCTTTCTGCTCAGACCACAGATGCGCGTGTCAATTCAGTGACGCCGCTCCTCTTTTCGCGCTTTCCCAAGCCGGAGGATCTGGCTGGTGCCGACCGCACAGAGCTCGAAGATATCCTGCACCCGTTGGGATTCTTCCGTGCCAAGGCCCGGTCATGTCAAGGGTTGGCTGCAGCATTGTGCTCGAACTTTGCAGGAGAGGTTCCGCCTCGGCTTGAGGACCTTGTGACCCTGCCTGGAGTTGGGCGCAAGACGGCCAACGTGGTCTTGGGAAACGCATTTGAAACTCCAGGCATCACGGTCGATACCCATATGGGTCGCTTGGCACGCCGGTGGGCGTGGACCCGCGAAACCGATCCTGTCAAAGCTGAGATAGACATCGCCAAGCTCTTGCCAGAAGAGACGTGGACCATCACCTGCCACCGCGTGATCGAACATGGGCGCAGGGTATGCCATTCCCAACGCCCCGAGTGCATTTCGTGCCCTTTGGCCGATCTTTGCCCGTCATACGAGTTGTTCGTAGGTGTGCCATTTGAGCATCCTCAAGGTCACGAGGACACTCCTGACCTCCAGCCGGTGGCCTAAATCCCCGGCATTCTAGGCCTGATGGGCCACGTGGTGAAGGAACTCGAGGATGATCTGCGAAGACTCCTCAGGAACTTCTTCGGGGATAAAATGCCCGGAGTTCGCCACGGTGATCTGGCGGAAGTTCCCCGTGGTAAAGGTGTGGTCCTGCCTCCATGCCCGCTCCGGCAACAGCGGATCAAGTTGGCCACGAACTGACCAGACCGGAACCTCGATGGCGTTTTTGGTGAGCTCGAAATAGCGCCTGCCTGTCGGGCGCTGCACTGCGGTGTAGGACCACCGCAACTGGTCTAGCGAGATCCCTGCGGCCTCCGGAAGTCTCATAGCCGCGGCGTAGATCTGAGCTTGCGAGGAGGCGCCGTCGTTCCCCGGGGCTGACCACTCGGCCAAGAGGTGTTCAAGCGATACTGGATCGGTCAAGCCGCGTCGTGCCAACGGGGGTACGAAAGTAGTAAGTACATGGCGCCACGTACGCAGAGTCAGGTGTGTACCGGGCCTCTGGATTGCGCGAGCGTGGGGCGCTGAGAAGGTTAAGACACCTTCAACCATCCCTGGTGCGAGGGCCGGTGCAGCCCACGCCAGTTGTCCGCCGCGTCCATGCCCGACGACGACGATGCGCGAGGCTCCGAGGGATCGCGCGATGGCCGAAATATCCTGCGCCAAAGTGAGTGCGTCCGAGCTATTTGGCGTCTTGTCCGAACCGGCTATGCCGCGTTGGTCGATTGCGGCGACTTCATATCCAGCATCGGCGATGGTCTGAATCTGATTGCGCCACGCCCACCAGTACTCCGGGAATCCATGGATGAGCAAGACAAGTGGCAGGTCATCGCGATGTTCACCCATATGGGCGATGTGGAACTGGCAACCGTTGGCCTGAACCAGACGGTGGGACCAAGGCCCTTCAAGAAAAACGCATGAGTTGTCAGCAGGTACTGCCACTTTGACTCAGTTCTCGCCAAGAGCGATGGAACGACGGGTGGTCAGAACCCCGAACTTCTGGCCGCGCCTGCGTGCCGAGTGTGAAACGACTCCAGTGAGAATCAGGATCGCTCCAAAGATGAAGATTCGGCCAGATCCCATATCCAAATCGAGGTGGTGAACGAGGTTTGCAGTGAAATCGTTGAAATCCCCAATTGCATTCTCAATCGGAGTGAGGAGATTATCTTGTGTAAACGTTGGAAGCACCAAGGCCAGCGCACCGAAAAGCGTGACGATGATTCCCGTTACGAAGACTCCCAGAGAGCTTCCCCGCGCCAAGAACCAGATGACTGCTGCGACTGCGATGCCGCCAGCCAGCTCGCCAAGAGCGGCGAGGTTAAGTGTTCCTGTATCCCACGGATTGTCTTGAACGAGCGACAAGCGGACGCTCGCATCTGAGATGAGATACCACGCCACGGGAACAAGCAGAATAGTGAAGATGAGAGCTGTGGCGTGGGTCCAGCCGCGGCCTGATGGAGCCTCAGGGACCGGGACAGCCGCAGAACGAGGAGGTTCAGGTGCCGCCCATGGATCCTCAGGAGCCGCGAAGTTCCCAGTTTGCTGCATCTCCTGAAACGAGGGTGAGGTGGTCACTGTTGGTTGGCCCGCAGGTACCTCAGGGGTGGAGGGCTGATCGTTCCACGAGTCTGAGAGTGCCAATGAGGAACCTGCCAAGGTCTGCGAATACGGTGAAGGTTCGCCATATTCGGCAGCACCATCGGAAGAGGTGGCCGGTTCGGTGCTAGCGGCAGGAGGATCAGGCACCGGATCAGTATCGAACGCAGGGTCCATACCCTCGTGTCCAACCGGGCGCTCCAAAGCTGAATCGCGAGAGGGGGATGCCGGTGGCAGGAAGCTGCTGCTCGCGGGCGAAGACGCCGAAGGTGACGGTGTGATGGGTTCCAGGATGTCTTCTTCATCGAACGGACGTCGGGCAGACGAACTGTACGGATCTGTCGGTGTTGACATGATGCCCTTCCTTGATCGGCTCCTGTGCTTTCGTCACGACGCTACGACAATACATGCCCATCGTGTATGAGGTTGTCGGCGTGCCCTGGTCAGCTGGCGGAAGATGAGGCTTCGGCCTCATCTAGCGAATCCTCAATGTACTGGGAGCAGCCATCTGAAGCGTCCGAGATCAGCGTGACGTCGTCGTCGCTAAACGCTTCAGAGAAATCTTGGTTCGCCAAAGCGGAAAGACCGGACTCGGAGAGCTGATCGAATGTGGCGTCCACTAGACATGCAGCGTAATCGTCAATCGCATCCGATGTAACCCCCGCGTTGAGTTCCTCGAGGCTATCTTTGACGATGGAAATGTAGCCTTTTTGGACATTCTCGCGGGTGGGAGAGCCGGTGTTCTCACAAGCCGCCAAGCTCATGGCGAGCAGCGACATAGCGGTTAATGCTCCCAGTTTGCGAATGTCCATGGGCGTCCTTCAACGTGTTGAGGCTGGTCCAGAAGGTCAACCCTTCGGTGGGTGAACGAGGTTCGGGATCAGCCTAGACGAATCCGTTGGGAATTGTGTGTGGGGATGTTCCACAGTGGGCAGGTATGCCTATCGGTTCCACATTCCCATCCTTGGGTCGTGGACCGATCGCCAGATACTGTCAGTGTGGGCACATGAATGCGATCCCTTCTCGCCCACGCGGCTCACAATCACATAGAGCCTTGGGTTCCGATTTGGCACGTCGAAATGGGCGCGCCGCAACACGTATGCCTGCAGTCATTCTCCGATCACACAGTGACCTCGTTCGTGCAGAAGTTGAACGAATCGCGTCGCTCGCCGGAGTACAGCTTGAACATGCGGCCACATCAGAATCACTTGAGGGTGTACTTAGCCTTTCGGAAGTTGATGCTGCGGTTCCCACGGTGGAAGCCAGTTTTCATCCGGCATTCGCTCCATACTTCGCGGCGGGGAGCCTCACACTGGCTCTGCCAGATGAAGCAGAGGATCTCCTCGAACTCCTTCTGGCGGCAGGCTCAACCCAGCGTGGGGTTGTGCTTGGGGTAGTCGGCTCCCATGGGGGAGCCGGTGCAACCACGCTCGCCGCATGGTTGGCCCGTTCCTTTTCGGAGGAACACACCACTGCCCTCCTTGACTTGGACTCCCTATCGGCCGGGATTGACCGCCCGCTTGGGCTCTCGGATTCAGCGGGTTTGAGGTGGGGTGATCTAGGCGAAGATCTGGGTTCGTTTGTTCCAGGTCGCCTCAATGCGGTGTTACCGGCTCTCGGCTCCTTGCGTGTTCTTTCTGCCGACCAACGCGGAGGAGTTCCGCGGCAAGGAGGAATTGGTGAACGCGCGATCGCAGCACTTTCCCAAGTGAACTCGATATGTGTGCTTGATCTTCCTCGAACGGTAGCTGACCCGACGTCGCACGAACGCGGATGGCTTGAGTGGTGCGATGCCGTTGTATTGGTTGGCGCACCAACGTCGCGAGGGCTCCTGCAAATTCGTCAAAGCATGCAGAATCTCCCTCCCAGTAAGAAGGTGATACTCGTTGGAAATGGGGTCTCGGGAGGTGCTGAGGCCGCCTCCCTCGCTCAGGAGCTAGGTGCGGCCAACGTGATGCCCATGCGCAGGCTACGCAATCTCAATCAGGATCTTGAACACGGCGTGAGAATTGGAGACAGGAACAGATGCGCCACAGCACGTGATGTGACGCGGATCGGTCAGCACTGTATGGAGATCCTGTGATGTCCGTGCTTACAGAACAGCAACTCCGGCTGGCCCGCGCATCACTTGCTGGAGGTGCGAGTTTCTCGCAGGCGCTTGCGGAAACGGCACCGGAAGCCGTGGGGACAAGGGCCGTGTTGGGTGCCGGGCGTCAAGTGCGGTCCGCTGTGGGTGGCGCAGGGCCTCTTCTACAACCGCTGCTCGACGATCCGCAGATTACAGACATTCTGATCAATGGGTCCCGCGGAATTTGGGTAGACAGGGGCGAAGGGCTTGAGCGGGTTGGCGGTGTCCACCAGCTGTTCTCCCATGAAGACGACGTACGGGCATTAGCTGTACGGCTCGCGGCTGCCTGCGGTCAGCGCTTGGATGATCAGTCGCCTATCGCAGACGGAACATTCGCTGGGGGCATGCGACTTCACGCTGTGCTGCCTCCTCTAGCGGCCGAAGGGCCGTTGATCTCTCTTCGCACTCAACGCCAAGTGATCTTTGATCTTGATGAACTCACAGCCGTTGGCACGATTCCGGCATCACTCAGGCACGTTGTCGACGCACTCTTGGAAAGGCGTGCCAACGTGATCATTTCCGGAGCCACGGGATCAGGAAAGACCACCCTGCTCGCAGCGATCCTCTCATCTGTCACTCTGCAAGAACGAATCCTCATAATTGAGGAATCGGCAGAGCTGCGGCCGCGGCATCCGCATGTGGTCCATCTTCAAGTGCGCCGTGCAAACGTTCAAGGCATAGGCGAGGTCACCATGAGTGATCTGGTCCGCGCGGCTATGCGAATGCGTCCGGACAGAATCGTCCTAGGAGAGTGCCGCGGCGCGGAGGTACGTGAGGTCCTTTCGGCACTCAACACTGGTCATGAGGGCGGGTGGGCCACGATTCATGCCAACTCAGCATCAGATGTTCCTACGCGATTGGTGGCGCTTGGAGCACTTGCGGGTATGAGCGAATCTGTGGTGGCCGCTCAAGCCGCCAGTGCCTTGGATGCTGTGGTGCACGTGCGCCGCCGTGGCGCGCACCGTTTCATCAGCGAGATTGCCACGATGGAGAGATCATCGGGTGAACTAATAGCTAGGCCGGCCGTCGTGTTTTCGGGAACGGAACTGAGGTTTGGGCCTAGTTGGCCCTCCCTGACGCAACGTCTCGGTTTGGCCGGCTGACATGATTGTGCTGGCAGTCTGTATCACGCTTCTCGCCGTAGCAGGTTCGCCAGCGCGAGCCCGTCTGCCGCACAAAGCGCGTTCGAAAAGGCGGTGGTGGAAGTCCGGTTCAGTGGGCACCCGCCAGAGCAAGGCAGCAGAGTTGGACATGGGCCTGATGCTATCTGAGGTTGCAACGAGGCTTCGGTCGGGAGCCTCTGTTGAAAGTGCATGGCACCATACCGTTGTCCGACTCATGGCTGGAAGCACAGTCACTAAATCCATTGAGATCGGGCTGAATGAGAACGGTGTTCCTCGGGCACTCCACGCCATTTGGTTGAATCCCAACGTGCTTCGAGGTGGGCCAATGCGTTTTGCCTTTGCATCGCGCTTGGCGCGCAACCGCAACCTCGGAGTGAGGTTTGGCATTCCACCTGCAGTGGCCGCATGTAGGCTCTCTCAGGCTTCTGGCGCACCAGCTGCACATATCTTGGATGCATGTGCCTCCGGGGTAACTGAAGCAGTTGAGGCCGCTGCTGAGCGAAAAGTGGCTTTGGCGGCACCCAAGGCCACCGCCCGAATGCTGGCTTGGCTGCCTTTGCTAGGGCTGGCACTTGGATGGGCACTAGGTGCGGCACCGCTCGCCTTCTTGTTTGGAACTGGACTCGGCAAAGCTTGCCTTGCAGCGGGCTTAGCTAGCGAGTGCATTGGGCTCATGTGGGTGAATAGGTTGAGTCGTAAAGCCGAAGAGGAGGCATGGTGACTCCCAATGCCGCAGGAATCCTCTTTGGAGTGCTTGCGCTCGTCACCTGGTTCGCGCACATTCCTACCCGTCCCGAGCTACTTAGCGGGAAGAAACCTGATCTGGCGATGCCTGCCATCGATCCAGCCATGGCCGCAGATCTCATGGCCGCGGCCTTAAGTGGTGGATCTTCGATTCCCACCGCTCTCACGTCACTACACCGCGCGCTGGGAGAAGAGGCGGAGGGGAGTGGATTGGATGTTGCTGCGCGAACCCTTCTTATGGGAGGAACGTGGGCCGAGGCCTGGCAGGAGGTTCCATCGCGATTCGATCCGCTCAAGGAATCCTTGGAGCCTGCGTGGGCTGATGGCGCGGCTCCCCTCCAACTTCTGGCGCGAACTGCAGCCGGTATCCGGGAGCGTCGCGTGCGTACCGCTCGTGAAGCGGCCGCGGAGCTCGGCACACGCTTGGTTCTCCCGTTGGGAATCTGCTTTCTACCTGCGTTCGTCCTAGTTGGCATTGTGCCGGTCATCGCTTCTGCCGGTCTAGACATCTTTGGCTGAGCAGGCGAGTTCCCACAGCCTTGGAACATGAATCCCACGTCCACAGCAAACAACCTCACTCACCTGCGATTCTTGCAGTTCCGCCAGAGTTGCTTCACCGGCACGAAAGAGTCGTGCTGGAAGTCTAGAAAGGAACAACCATGACCGCCACGCCGTACATGGATCCGTCCGATGAGTTCTCCTCAGAATCTGGGATGGCTACTGCCGAATACGCAATTGGAACCCTGAGCGCTAGCACTTTCGCGGGACTTCTCCTGTGGTTGGTGAAGCAAGACTGGGTTCGTGACGCATTGGAATCGATCTTCAAGAGCATCTTTAGTTTCTAAGTCCTAGGTGCGGGCGGCGTTGCCGTCCGCACCTGCCTAAAGGAGGGTCATCATGAGAAGTTCCTGTGGCGAGGAAGTACCGGGACGTCTACGGAATCCATGTGAGTGTGCGTCCTTCAATCGCCATGCCCGGGTGAGCCACGGCGTGAAGGAGGTCGATGAATCTCCCGTTCCATTCTCTGGGAATCATCATTGGGGTAGGGAACAGAAGGAGGCAGGCATGGTGACCAGCGAAATCGCGATCGGACTGATCCCGATCTCCTTTGTCACAATACTGATCTTCTTCATTACGTCTGCGATGGGCATCTACCTCGAAGTGCAGGATCTCAGCCGAACTCTAGCTCGGGAGGCCAGTATGGGAGAGAACTCCAGTGAGCTCACCTTGATGGCTCATGAGATCCTTCCCGATTCTTCCGTTCGAATCGAGCAGCTTGGGGAATCAGTTTCAGTTACGGTCAAGGCCGAACCCTCGGGTCCCCTTGCTCTTCTTGATCTCACCTTGGCAGCCACTACCGTAGCTGCGCTGGAACCGGGAGTTGCCCGATGAAACTCCGCACGCTCAGGCCGGCACATCAGACCACGGTGATTGCCGCACCAAGTGTGGGGTCCGAACGCGGATCAGGAACGGTACTCACACTGGCAGTACTCATGCTTGCAGTCATTGTGATCATCGGGCTCATGAGTATCGGCGAAGGCATCAAGGTGAAGCATCACATCCAGAACACCGCCGATGTAGCGGCAATTGCTGGTGCGAGGGCGTACCAGTTAGGCGGTCCAGATATCGCGTGTTCCCAAGCGGTGCGTGTTGCTCAACAAAATGATATTGAACTCGAATCGTGCACGGTTATCGGAAGCCATGTGCGGGTGGTTGCGCTTGGTTCGGTGCGTGCACTGCCGGGGGTGAAGCTGCACGCTTCTGCGCGCGCAGGTCCCGTCAATGAGCCGCCTTCATAGCTTCACGTAATTGTAGGAGAACGCGGCGTGCGCCGTCCTTGGAGAGTGGATCGTTGTTGTTGCCGCACTTTGGGGACTGGATACATCGCGGGCAACCGGATGAGCAGTTGCAGTTGGCGATCACGGAAAGGGTGGCTTCAATCCACTGAAGGGAAGCATCGAAGCCTCGCCTCGCGCATCCCGATCCTCCGTGTAGGGCGTCATGCACAAACACAGTTGGTTCGCCCGTTTGGCTATGGCCAGCCGTGGAGAGCCCGCCTAGGTCCCACCTATCGCATGTAGCAAACAACGGAAGGATTCCAATGGAAGCATGTTCGGCACCGTGCAGAGCGCCTGGGATATCAGATCTCTCGACTCCGCAATCGAGGATCACGGCTTCCTTCATGGTCCACCATGTGCCAACCGTCTCTAGCTGGCGAACCGGCATGGAAAGCGGCACCATACCCAAGTACAAACCGTCAGAGTTGCGGCGCACGTCGTATCCAATAACGCGCGAGGAAACCACAACTCGGCCTGTTGCCCACACGCCTATCCCAAGATCACGGGATTCCTCAACGTCGAGGATCTCCACGTTGGTCTCCTCGCGAGCGTACGTGCGAATCTCCTCGTCACGATGCAGGCGAACAAGTGCAAAGTCTTCCCCAAGTTCCTCCACGAGATACGGAGTGCCCTGATGGATGTACACCGCCCCCGGGTACACGCTTGTATCGGCCTGTCCGGATGCCACTGTCCCCAGAATTCCGCCACTTTCCGCGTCTACGATCGTCACAGTGGTCCCATCCCCACGCAAGTTGATGGCGTTATGGGCGCTCTCGCCCATAGTTGGGTTCCAGAACCACCCGGCGGGGCGCCTGCGCAGGAAACCCTGCTCAGTGAGAACCTCAAAAAGGCTAGTGTCAGGCAGTCCGAACACGGGTGGATCGTGAGGGGTCAGCGGCAGCTCCGAAGCGGCTGCGCACAGATGGGGAATGAGCACGCTCGGGTTAGCGGGATCGAATACATTCACTTCGCTCGTCGCATCTTCGATCTCGGCGGGATTTGCCAGTATGTACTGGTCCAACGGGTTGTCCCTGCCCACAAAGACCGCCAAGCCAGTCTTTCCTGCGCGTCCGGCCCTGCCGATCTGTTGAGCGAAGGACGCATGAGTTCCGGGCCAACCTGTCACCACCACGGCGTCCAAGCCAGCTATGTCTATTCCAAGCTCAAGGGCGTTGGTAGACGCGAGCGCGCGCAGATCACCCGATCGAAGGTCGTGCTCCAACTGCCTCCGCTCTTCGGGAAGGTAGCCTCCCCGATACGCAGCAACTGTGGCGCGCAGGGCAGGGCTATGCTCTTCGAGCCATGTGCGCGCCACCTGTGCCACGCTCTCCGTGCCAGGCCGGGACCTGACAAAGGTCAGAGCGTGCGCACCAGATTCCACCAAGACTCCTGTCAACTCACCAGCCTCAGTGTTGGCTGCTCGCCGTGGAAGTTCGCGACCGTTGGTCGGCGCGGAAACGCTTACGGGAGCTTCGGCGCTGTCCTCGTCTGGATCTTCGAAATGCTCATTGCCCTCATCCTCCTCGGTCTCCATCTCGCGGCATTGCCACAGCACGATCTCCTTCGAACCCTGCGGCGAACCGTCTTGGTCCACCACAGTGATGAGTTCGCGCTCAATACCCAGGAACCTCGCGGCTGCACCCGCTGGATCTCCACTAGTCGCGGAAAGGAAGACCACCGTTGGGTTTGCGCCGTAATACTTGGCAACTCGAAGGAGACGGCGCACCACAAGCGCCACGTGGGCGCCAAACATTCCTCGATAGTTGTGAAACTCGTCGATGACAATCATGGAAAGCCCTCGCCACAGACGCGTCCAACGCTGCTGACCGGTCAACATCACGTGATGAGCGAAATCAGGGTTAGTGAGCACAACATCTGCGTAATCTCGAGCCCAGCGCCGTGCCGTCTGATCTGTGTCACCATCTGCACTCGCGATTGCTATGCGGGGATCCACATCCTCAGCCAACCTAGCCAAGGCTGCCAATTGATCCGCAGCCAGCGCCTTTGTTGGGGCCAGATAGAGAGCCGTGGGCCGGAATTTCATCCCGGCAAGCGAAGTCCGCCCTGATCGTGCAGCGACCAGCGAACTGAGCATCGGAACCCATGCGGTGAGGGACTTTCCAGATCCAGTGCCAGTTGCAACCACCGTGTGATGGCCGGAATGAACGGATTCGGCCGCAACTACCTGGTGGATCCATGGGTTCTCAGCACCTCGGGCAGCCAGAGCACTGCGGACTTCAGCTTGTACCCAACCTGGCCATTCGCTCATACGGGCAGGGCGCTCAGGCACGTTGATGACTCCCGTGATCTGGCCGGGCGCGGCATGTTGTTTGAGTACTTCGAGCAGTTCTGACACGCCCCAAGTCTGCCCTGATTCTGTTGGGTAACCGAAGCGGCAGGTCAGGCGCGCCGTCGTCGTCGGAAAAGGGAGTTTCGTACTACCGAGGCATGGGACTAAAGCCCCACATCGAACCCATGGATGAACTATCAGAGGAAACTAGATCTAGTGTGAGAGGCGAATGTCTAGCACAACATGTAGTGGTCGTGATCCAATTTTTACTACACGCCGCCGTCAACGCGGCCCGAATAATGACTTCCGTGGAGCTTCACCACGGATCACGGTTTTGCCTGATTGAAGTTGCCATGTTTTCGTTTTGACACTTCACAGTGCTCAGGTGTTTCGTCGAAGGGATGAAGATGACATCGCACACACATCAAGTCCGAGTTGACGCGATCAGTACGGTTGATGAGTACCTTGATCGTTCTGACTGGCGAGTCAATGCAAACGCCAATCAGGACTACTCGCTCGGTGGACTCATCTTGAACACCTCAGGAAAGATGATCGCGAACTACTGGTTGAGTGAGATCTACTCGTCCGAGGAAGGGTCGGCGCACCGCGAAGGCGATTATCACATCCATGACCTTGACATGCTTTCGGGATACTGCGCGGGATGGTCGCTGCGTCGGCTCATTGAAGAAGGCTTCAATGGCGTAGAGGGAGCAATCGCTTCGGCACCGCCCAAGCATTTCTCTTCCGCCTGCGGCCAAATCGTCAACTTCCTCGGGACTTTGCAGAATGAATGGGCAGGCGCTCAGGCATTCAGCTCTTTTGACACCTACATGGCGCCATTCATCCGGCTCGATTCAATGCCGTACAACGCCGTCAAGCAGAACATCCAGGAACTGATCTATAACCTCAACGTGCCCTCCCGTTGGGGTAGTCAGTGCCCGTTCACTAACCTGACGTTTGACTGGGTGTGCCCTCCAGATATTGCCGACAACTACCCGTACATCGGTGACGAGGTCTGCGACTTCACATACGGAGAACTGCAGGCTGAAATGGATATGGTCAACAAGGCCTACATGGAGGTCATGATGGAAGGCGATGCCGACGGGCGTGTGTTTACCTTCCCCATCCCCACTTACAACATGACTAAGGACTTCGATTGGGAGTCTGAGAATGCCACCTTGCTCTTCGCAATGACTGCGAAGTACGGGCTGCCGTACTTCCAGAACTTCATTAACTCAGAGCTCGACCCCGGGATGATTCGATCGATGTGCTGCCGGCTCCAGCTCGACCTACGCGAACTTCTCAAGCGCGGCAACGGCCTTTTTGGTTCAGCAGAACTGACAGGCTCAATCGGGGTTGTCACGATCAACATGGCCCGGCTCGGCTACCTGTACAAAGGTAATGAGGAAGGCATGGTTGCTCGTCTAGACCACCTCATGGATCTGGCGAAGTCTGTGCTGGAGAAGAAGCGTGCAAAGGTCCAAGAGCTGATGGATCAAGGTTTGTACCCGTACTCGAAGCGCTATCTCGGTAATCTCGATAACCACTTTTCCACAATTGGCTTGAATGGCGTCAATGAGATGATCCGCAACTACACCGGTGATGCGCATGACATCACTGATAGCTACGGGCATGAGTTTGCGGTCAGGGTACTTGACCACGTGCGCAGCCAATTGGTCGGTTTTCAAGAGGAGACCGGAAACCTCTACAACCTCGAGGCGACTCCGGCGGAAGGAACCACATACCGGTTTGCAAAGGAAGACCGCAAGCGCTTCGCTGACATCTTGCAGGCGGGAACCCGCGCCGAACCGTACTACACGAACTCTTCTCAACTCCCTGCTGGCTACACCGACGACGCCTTCGAGGCACTCGAGCAACAAGCTGACCTGCAATCTATGTACACAGGTGGGACTGTCTTGCATTTGTACATGAACGAACGGATGAGTTCCGCAGAGTCATGCAAGAAGCTGGTGCGCCGCGCCCTCACAAACTTCCACCTTCCTTACATCACAATCACTCCAACGTTCTCGATTTGCCCTGTTCATGGCTACCTTGCGGGCGAACACGAGACCTGTGAGTTGTGCGCACAGACCAACCCCGCCGCCGAACCGCAGGTATGCGAGGTATGGACGCGGGTTATGGGCTACTTTCGGCCGGTCAAATCCTTCAACATCGGCAAGAAAGGTGAGTACCACGAGCGCCTCACATTCAAGGAGAACGCTCTGGGAACCAAGGCGAGCCGCGCGGACCAGTTGGTGGACTCCTATGAACAGTTGCAAGCTGTCGAGTCGTGATCAACAAGGATACCGGCGGGCCTGAAGCGACAGTCTCGGTCCCGCCCTCTGGCGCGAACACTTTTCGGGCAGACATACAGAGCCCGACGACGGCGTCGTCGCCCCCGAATGTGGTGAGTCACGGTGGGCTCGAGGCCGAATCGGCAGATCTTGCCATTGCGGGACTTGTGCCACTTTCGAGCGTGGACTGGCCGGATCATCTTGTTGCAACGGTTTTTTGCCAGGGATGCCCATGGAGGTGCCCATACTGCCAGAACGCCGCCATTTTGGACCCATCGGTACCCGGTATAGTGCCGTGGGATGAGGTGAGAGCGCTGCTTGATAAGCGCAGAGGCCTTCTGGACGGTGTTGTGTTCACAGGAGGTGAGGCGCTCCGTCAGGCTGCGGTGGTCTCGGCGATGCGGGAAGTCAAGGAGCGCGGGCTTGCGGTGGGCCTTCACTCTGCAGGGGCATATCCGCGGCGGCTGGTCGAGGTGCTCGCGCACATCGATTGGGTGGGACTCGACATCAAAGCGCTCCCAGAGGACTACCGCGAGGCCGTTGGATTCGACGCAGGCGCCAAAGCATGGGCTGCTCTTGATGCCGTTCTTCGCGAATCAGAGCGCCGGCCAACCTTCGATTTCGAAGTTCGCACCACCATCTTTCCTGGCTCTTCGGCAGACCGTGACTTCTCTGAGATTCTCAAGCGTCTCAGAGCGGCCGGAGTTGCGAAGTTCGCTGTTCAGGAGGCGCGGACTCAGGGTACAGATCCGATCTTTCAGGCGATGGCACAGCGATGGGACATGCCTGCGTGGCGCGCGCGTTGGGAAGAAATCTCGGCTGAGGTACGCGAGGCAGGATTCGCTCGGGTCGAGGTGCGCTAGCCCACGGCGGCAAGCAGGTGAGGTGCGCTAGCCCACGGCGGCAAGCAGGTGAGATGCGCGGGCCCACGGCGGCAACCAGGTTAGGTGCGCTAGCCCACGGCGGCAACCAGACGTGTTCCACAGCTTGGCACCGCGTCGTTCCCATTGACAGTGGATCCTCCCCGCAGGGGTTCAGACACCGCAAATCCATAGCGTCATGTCCGTGAGCGGAAGTGCTCACATCCCGGTTGGCTCTGACCAGTGCCGATCAGAAAGGACACGACAATGGGAATCAAATCTGCCTTGTCTCTGGCAGTTATAGGACTGCTGGCACTTGGCCCCCTCACGCTACCGATCTCCTTCGCTGATGATGAAGCCGGATCAACTGATCCAATCGCGTTTGGCCCACGCTCTGTTAGTGGTTGGGAGTATGGGGCGGGCATACATTTCGATACCGGCTATTTCTCCGGAGTCATGAGTGACAAGTCTTCTGGAATCGACTACTTGTGCGCGGCTGATGGTCAGAACCTTGCACTGGTTACTGCACCCGTGACCAGTGGATCCATGAAAGCAGCACGGCAGGTCGATAGCCTGGTGGTTTCCGCATACACACCGAAGGGTTCTACCTCCTCCAGCCACACGCTCTCAGATGGAACGGCCCTAGCTCAAATTGCTTACGTCGCGTCCACGATCGGTTCCCCAAGCAACACGGAAGCGGCAGCACGCGAAGCCGCGATTGCAAGAATCGCTGGTGTCTACGAGGGTTCGGTGTGGGATCGTGCCGCCAAGGGAACCTTCTCTGCCGCCAACACAGATGCACTTGTGGCCGCTGCAACCCGTTCTGCTGAGCTTCAGGCAGAAGCTAAGCAGCTGGCGGGACCGTATTCAGCGGGCCTGAAGATCGTGCTGGATGCTGGAGGGCAAACGGGTTCGCTCGAAGGTGTGGGTGTTGTTTCCGCCGCGGGTAAGTGGCTTTCGGGCAGGCACTATACGCTCACACTGGAAGGACCCGCGGAGTTGATAGACGCGTCCGCGGGAGAAGGTACAACTGCTGCCACATCCATCGATGGGGTTAGGTTCAGAGTCACTGGCACGGGAGAGATAACGGCACATATACGTGTGGACGGAGTGCCTGATTCTCGGCCGTGGGTGTCAGAAGGAACATCGAATCTCGGCGCCGCTCAGAACCTTGTCCAGGTGGGCCGAACGGCGAAGTGGAATGGAGAGTCACAACCTGAACCGGTTGTGATGACCTTCCAGCCGGTTGTTTCCACCCATGTCAAGGCGGAAGCAATCGAGGCAGGGGAACCACTAGTCGACGTCGTCGAGGCTTCGGCACGAGGTAAGTGGTTGGCGATCCCCGATTCGGAAGTCCCGGTTCCCGTTGTCGTACGAATCGACGTGTACGGTCCGTTCAGCGTGCCACGTGAGGAATCAACAGTCGCAAAGGTGACTGAAGATGAACGGCTCGGGAGCTATTCCGTGACGTTCAACGGTCCAGGAGTCAAAGAAACCGATGCAACGATTCTCGCCCCCAGTGAGGGTTTCTACATGTTCAGAGCCGTGGTGGACCTCAAGGAGCAGGGCACATTTGCGCAGTTCATTCGTCCGTTTGAGTCACCGTTCTTTGAGGCTAGCGAGACCAATGTGGTTCAGTGGCGTCCCGAGATCATCACAAGTGCCGTGGAGGTATCGATTGACGAAGCGGTATCTGGGGTCCGTGATGAACTTACTGTTAGTGGTTTTCCGTCAGATCATGGCGATTTTCCAGGTCTCGGTTCGTGGAGTGGTGATCATGGGGTTATCGACCACTACCTCTACTTCATTCCAGAGGGAACAGATCATGTAGAAGGTGTCACAGCTCAGATCGAGCCCCTTGCGCACGTTCAGACGCCCGCACGTAATGGTGAATACGTGATCGAACCTGAGGAGTTCCCAATTGACTGGAACCTAGGAATGGGCACGTATCAAGTGGTCTCAGAGTTCGTGGGTGATTCCCGGGTGGCTGCAGTTCGCACCTCAGATATTGATCCGAAGGAGCAAGTGCACCCAACTTTCGGTGAAGTGAGAACCGTGGCATTTTCTGAGACAAAGGACGTGAAGGCTGGCGCGAGGATCGGCGACACCGTGATTCTCACTGGAAACTTCCCTGCCGGTTCCTACACCGAAGTTGACTTGTTCGCGTGGCCGGTTGGATCCTCACCAACATGTGAGAATCCAATATGGACCGCGAAGCGGATCGAACACGGCGGCAACGCGGGGGAGTATTCCACGGAGCTGTTCACCACAGACAAGAACAAGGATCTGACCTATGGATTCGTGGAACGAACGTACGATGCAGGGGGCAACCCTATTTCCATCGGCACGTGTGGCGAGTCAAGTGAAACGCTGGTGATTAAGGTGGTACACGCGGAAAAGCTCCCACGCACGGGTGCAAGCATGGTGGGATTAGCGCTGGTTGTCACGTCACTCCTAGCAGGTGGGACGTTCTTGGTACGCAAGCCCCGTCAACGATAGAACTGCCGCAATTTCCTGAGGTCGGCATTAGCTGTGATGGCCTGATGGTCTTCGGCTGGCAATGGTCGAAGCAGGCCAACAATGATGGTGAGAATCTGCGGAGGTGGCCGGGTGGTGATGCCCAGCCACCTCCGCAGAACACGCCGTGAGCCCGGTTGCCGTTCGCAGCACGTTTCGCACAGTTGCCACCTGCGGTGTGGTCGATTCCCTGGTCGATATTCTGGTCCGAGAACAGGGAGCAAAATGCCAATTCCTTGACATCTCGCCTACCATCGTGAGGGACTCGTCATTACTGACCACCAAACAACTAGTGCAACAATGACTGTCAGAAGTCGAATGAACCGACCTAGCCACGCCAAGAAATGTGTGGAACGCCTGAAGGAAGTACTGTGACCAAACTCGTCATTGTGGAGTCACCCGCTAAGGGACGAACGATCAGCGGATACTTGGGCTCCGATTACGACGTCGAAGCGTCGATCGGCCATATCCGTGATCTTCCGCAACCCTCAGAGCTGCCTGCGGAGATGAAGAAGGGCCCGTTTGGCCGATTCGCAGTCGACGTCGATCATGGTTTCGAACCGTTTTACGTTGTTGCTCCAGACAAGAAAAAGAAGGTGGCAGAGCTTCGCAAGAAGCTCAAGGATGCTGACGAACTCCTTCTGGCAACGGACGAGGACCGCGAGGGCGAAGCCATCGCGTGGCACCTCTACGAGGTCCTGAAGCCAAAAGTTCCCGTCAAGCGCATGGTCTTTCATGAGATCACTCCGGAAGCGATTTCTCGGGCCTTAGAGCAGCCACGCGAACTGGACCTCCAACTCGTCGATGCTCAGGAGTCTCGCCGAATCCTTGATCGTCTTGTTGGTTACGAGGTCTCCCCGCTGCTGTGGCGTAAGGTTGCTCCGGGTCTTTCTGCTGGTCGTGTTCAATCCGTGGCTACTCGCTTGGTGGTTGATCGTGAACGCGAGCGTATTGCGTTCGTTCCCGCTTCATACTGGGACGTGACGGCAGTCTTTGCGAAAGAAACGGAAGAGTTTGAGGCAAAACTCGTCGGCCTAGACTCAGCCAAAATCGCAAGTGGCAAGGACTTCACTGACCGTGGTGAGCTCACTTCCAAGAGCAGCGCCAGCGGCGTCAAGGCTCTCACTGAGGCAACAGCAACTGCAGTTGCACAGGCGTTGGCTGGAGCCACTGCCACTGTGGCATCGCTGGAGACAAAGCCCTACAAGCGGCGTCCGGCCGCACCCTTTACCACGTCAACACTGCAGCAAGAAGCTTCCCGAAAGTTGCGGATGGGTGCGCGCGATACGATGCGCACGGCCCAAGCCCTCTATGAAAACGGCTTCATCACCTACATGCGTACCGACTCCACCAACCTTTCTGACCAAGCTCTCTCAGCTGCGCGTAGTCAGATTAAGGACATGTATGGGGCCCAATACCTGCCAGTCAAACCGCGCATGTACGCCACGAAGTCAAAGGGCGCACAGGAAGCTCACGAAGCCATTAGGCCAGCCGGTGACCATTTCCGTACTCCGGACCAAGTGCGCGGGAAGCTCTCCGGAGCGCAGTTCAGTTTGTATGAGCTGATCTGGAAGCGCACCGTTGCTTCCCAGATGGCTGACGCCGCCGGGCAGACCGCTTCCGCGCGCATCACTGTGCAGCTTGATGGGGTAGAGGAAGCCAAGGTGGCTGAGTTTGCCGCCTCGGGAACGGTTATCACGTTCCCAGGCTTTATGGCAGCCTACCAAGAGTCAACGGACGCTAAGCGTTATGACAAGTCGGACAAGGAGTCGGAGTCGAGGCTTCCGCAACTCGTGCAGGGCGAGGCCCTTGTATCTAAGAGCGCCGAACCTGATGGGCACGAAACCCAGCCGCCGCCGCGGTATACAGAGGCTTCATTAGTGAAGAAGATGGAGGAGCTCGGTATCGGACGCCCTTCCACGTATGCTGCCACGATTTCCACAATCGGTGATCGTGGGTATGTGGACCATCGCGGCCAAGCGCTCGTACCCACATGGACGGCCTTTTCAGTCATCAAGCTGCTTGAGGAGAATCTTCCGCAACTTGTTGATTATGACTTCACAGCGGATATGGAGAGCGAACTCGATCGAATCGCCGCTGGTGACGAGGATGGTACGTCCTACCTCGAACGATTCTGGCGCGGTGAGACGGAACGCCCTGGTCTGGAAGGGCTCGTCGAAAGCCTTGGCGATATCGACGCTAGGGCCATCAACTCAACCGACTTGGGGGAAGGTATCGTCCTTCGTGTGGGCCGCTACGGACCTTACATTCAGGAGATCGGTCCAGATGGCCAAGAGCTGCGCCATACATCTGTCCCCGACGACGTCGCACCGGATGAACTTGACGTGGCCAAGGCCAGGGAACTCTTGGAGGTAGCCAAGCAGGATGGGCGGGAACTGGGTGTAGATCCGGCCACGAACCATACGTTGGTTGCAAAGGCTGGCCGATTCGGTCCATACATCACGGAGATCATTCCAGAAGGAGAGGTCGCGCTGACCCCCACGGGCAAGCCTTCCAAGCGTGCTCCGAAGCCACGAACGGCGTCCCTCTTCAGCTCAATGAGTCTTGAGACTGTCACCTTGGAAGATGCACTGCGTCTGCTTTCCTTGCCGCGTGTGGTGGGCACGGTGGATGGTGAGGACGTCCTGGCTCAAAATGGCCGTTATGGCCCCTACATCACTAAGGGTAAGGACTCTCGGTCGCTCGAATCTGAGGCGCAGATATTTGATATTACGCTCGAGGCAGCGCAGGCCCTGTTAGCTCAGCCCAAGACCCGGCGGGGCGCCACGACCAAGCCGCCTCTCAAGGAACTTGGCACGGATCCCGTTTCTGAGAAGCCAGTCTTGCTCAAGGATGGGCGCTTTGGCCCATACGTCACGGATGGCACAACCAACGCTTCGCTGCGGCGGCAAGATGATCCGAACTCGATCACAAATGAGCGTGCCTACGAACTACTCGCTGATCGGCGGGCAGCCGCTCCGAAGAAGCCTGCGCGCAAGGCGGCCTCAAAGACCACCAAGAAAGCATCTGCGTCGAAGACCACTAAGAAGGCGTCGGCGTCAACGACCACTAAGAAGGCGTCGGCGTCGACGACCACCAAGAAAGCAGCTCCTCGAAAATCCACAAAGGCGGATGCCGAGTGAGCGGAGCGTTCATAACATTTGAGGGTGGTGACGGCTCAGGAAAGACCACCCAGGTGGCAGCGCTGGTTGAACACCTCAATGGAGTTGGCCTTCAGGCAGTCGCTTCGCGTGAACCTGGTGGCACGGAGCTGGGCCGCGCGATCCGCGAGCTTCTTCTGCACGGTGGCGAAGTATCCCCCAAAGCAGAGGCGCTCCTGTATGCGGCGGATCGCGCTCACCACATCGCTACGGTGGTTCGACCAGCACTTGAGGATGGAATCATTGTCGTTGCTGATCGTTACCTCGATTCCTCGGTGGCATACCAAGGCGTCGCTCGCCAACTCGGAACCGAAGAGGTGCGCGATCTTTCACTCTGGGCCACGGATGGCCTAATGCCTGATGCCACAGTTCTGCTTGATGTTTCTGTTTCCGAAGGCGCTGCCAGAGTTGGCGGCACCCAGGATCGCATTGAGTCTGAGGGTCGGGATTTCCACGAGGCGGTGCGCCAAGAGTACTTAGCAATGGCTCAAGCCGAACCCAACCGCTGGATCGTGGTGCCAGCGGAAGGCTCGATCGATGCCGTCGCAGCGCGGGTCCGTGATGCCGTTATGCCACGTATCCGCGAACTCTTTATCAGTGAGCCTGAGAGCGTTCAAAGCGCATCATCCGGCAAGGACTCACAGTGAGCGTCTTTGACGATCTTGTGGGCCAACGATCTGTTCGTGACCAACTGGAACGCGCTGCTCTAGCCGCTAGGAGCACTGGTGGTCCTAGCGAGAATTCGGCGATGAGCCAGGCATGGCTCTTCACCGGTCCTCCCGGATCGGGAAGGTCGGTTGCGGCTCGCATGTTTGCCGCAGCTTTGGAGTGCACCAGTGATGTGCCGGGCTGCGGTGAGTGCCACGCGTGCAAGACGGTTATGGGGGGAACCCATCCTGACGTCGAGGTGGTAGCCACCCAAGGTGTGACAATTAGCGTTGATCAGACCCGCCAGCTGGTCTCACGGTCATTTGTTTCACCCGGTGCGGGCCGTTGGCGCATCCTCATCGTTGAGGATGCTGATCGAATGTCGGAGCGCACTACAAATGTGTTGCTGAAGGCGATTGAGGAGCCGC
Organism: Changpingibacter yushuensis; assembly: GCF_014041995.1. Classification (NCBI taxonomy): domain Bacteria; kingdom Bacillati; phylum Actinomycetota; class Actinomycetes; order Actinomycetales; family Actinomycetaceae; genus Changpingibacter; species Changpingibacter yushuensis. Next base: position 224,981 of record NZ_CP059492.1, read on the forward strand.
CACCATTCACGGTGTGGATGTTGTGTACTCCCTCACCAGAAGACGTGATGACGACGATTCGTTCGCGGTGCCGGGTTCTCACGCTCGCGGTTCCTCGTGCGGAGGATATCGCTGAACTCTTGGTTCGCAGGCTAGGCGTGAACTCGGAGGACGCCATTATGGCTGCGCGTGCTTCGCAGTCTCATATCGGGGTGGCCAGAGCGTTGCTCACTGACCAAGCTGTGAGAGAACAGCGCAGAGCAGTGATCCACATGGCTCTTTCAGTTCGTGGTGTTGCGGACGCTGCCTTAGGAGCGAAACGCGTCATGGCAGCAGCCGAAGCTGAGGTCAAGGAACGCAGCGAACAACTTGATGCGCGCGAGCTCGCTGACCTCAAGCGAAGTCTTGGTGTGGATGAGGGGGTGCGAGTCCCTCCGGCTATTCGTGCGCAACTGCGCGAACTCGCTGAGAATCAGAAACGCAGGCAGACTCGACTGCGGCGCGACAGCATCGACCGTGCGATGGTCACCATTCTTTCCGCTTATCGGGATGTATTGACTGTGCAACTTGGCGCGGCTGTGGAGCTGGTCAACTCTGACTTCACAGAAGATGTCTTTCGGATGGCAAGGGGCTCGAGCGCGGCGCAATCTGTAGAGCGGATGGATGCGATTGCCCAGGCCCGCATTCGCCTAGCGGCGAATGCGGATCCACTTCTTACGACCGAAGCCATGCTCGTTGCGCTTCGTCCTTGAGTTTCCACACGCCGGGAGTCTGTAGCGTTCACACACAGCACCGGCGGAGCCATGATGCAATGCCACGCTGCGTGGCTTACGGTTGAGGAGTGAAGCCATTCAAGACTCTGGCGGCGTTGGCTGCCTCCTCATTGCTCCTTGCCGGATGCACGCTTGACAGCTCGGTGCTCATACCGGAAGGTTCGTCGGAGAGCACCGCGCCCACCACGGGTGCTGGCACCTCTATCGATGCACAGATGCCAGCCATTCCAGATGGCTTGGAAAGCTACTACACGCAGGATGTGGACTGGGATACCTGTAACGGCAGTTTCCAGTGCGCTGAGATTACCGTTCCACTGGACTATGCCAATCCTGACGGGGATACGATCCAAGTGGCTATGCTTAAGCGCCCGGCGAAGTCTGAAGCAATTGGTACATTGTTCATTAATCCAGGAGGCCCTGGCGGCTCAGGCATAGACATGGCCATGAGCGCGAGCTATTACTTTGACCAAGATATCTTGGACAATTTTGACGTTGTAGGATTCGATCCGCGCGGTGTGGGTGAATCGACTGCCATTGATTGCCTCGATGATGCCACTCTGGGCTCTGTTCTTGATTCGTCATTCGATACGAACGATCCGGATTGGCAGGCTGAATACACAGAAGTTCAGAGGACTATCGCCGACGGGTGCGCGGAGAACTCCGGTGAGCTCATCAAGTTCGTCGGCACAAAGGAAGCTGCACAAGACCTCGACGTCATGCGCCAGCTCGTGGGTGATCCGAAGCTCTATTACGTGGGATACTCCTACGGCACTGCGCTCGGCGGGCAGTACGCCGATCTCTTCCCAGAGAACGTAGGCCGTGTGATCCTGGATGGCGCTGTAGATACCACCTTGGGCACAGCTCAGATGAGCTACGACCAAACCTTGGGGTTTGAAACGGCACTTCGCCACTACATGGAGGATTGCCTCCAAAGCTCCTCATGTCCATTCACCGGGAGCGTAGATGATGGTCTGCAGCAGATCCATGATGCGCTGACTACGGCAATGACAACGCCGTATCCAACCAGTGATCCGGACCGGCCATTGACCCAGTCACTTCTTTTCTCGGGCCTGATTGTTCCGTTATACGACGATTCCACGTGGTCCATGCTCACCACCGCATTGTCTGAGCTGTTCGAGGGAAATGATGGCAGTCAACTCTTGTACTTCGCCGATCTTTCATCTGACCGGAATGACGATGGCACATTTGCGTCAAACATCAATGAAGCCAACTGGGCTATCAACTGTGCCGACTACCCAGCAGCTAGTGAATCCGATCTTGAGGCGGCCTCAGAGAAGCTGAACACTGAAGCCCCTGTGTTTGGCTCACTCATGACTGAGGGCACAGACTTATGTGCTTCGTGGCATTTCAGTCCCACGGACGTACCTGGAGCTTTTGAGGCATCTGGTTCAGATCCGATTGTGGTTGTGGGCACCTTGTACGATCCAGCCACGCCATATGCATGGGCGGAGGCTGTGGCGCAGGCTCTCGAGAACTCAGTGCTCGTCACGTGGGAAGGTGAAGGCCATACGGCATACGGCCGCGCAGGCTCTTGCATCAACGATCCGCTTGACCAGTACTTGCTGCAAGGAACGGTGCCAGAAGATGGCCTGACCTGCAGTTCGTAAGCCGATCGTGGGCTCCTATTACGCGAGCTCGAGCCGGTTTGCGCAGTCGGCTCGCTGCTAGGTAAAGTAGCCTTCGTTGCTTGCAACGCGCCACCTTAGCTCAGTCGGCAGAGCGATTCACTCGTAATGAATAGGTCAAGAGTTCGATTCTCTTAGGTGGCTCAGAGATGCCCCGGTTCAGTGTGAACCGGGGCATTACTGTTTCGCCGCTGGGACATGCGTAACAACGGCGTATCTAGAAGCCAGTAAGAAATGGATCGGTTTCAGGCAGATAGCTCACCATTGACCTGCCGTACGCGGAACTCGATGACTCGTTGGATGAGATCCGCAGGCAAAGGTTCGCTCAGTGGGAACTGCACGGAACCTTTGCCATGCTTGAAATGGGCAAACTCGGCCGCGAATTCGGCATGTCCTGCGGGCGTTGCATACATGCCGATGTGATGCGTGAACCCGCCAACGTAGATCAGTGGTGTGCCATTCAACTTCCAGCCAATCAGCCCGTACGCGATCGATTCAACAGCCTGAGGGGCGGCAGTGGCGACCATGCTACGCACGCGATTGATTCGCGCCAAGGTCTCACCATCGAACTCGGCTAGATATTGCGTCACGGAGGAAGCTCCCATAACGGAGAGTCTAGCTGCAGAAGGCTGGTGGTGAAATATCGCGTAGATACCGCAATCTTTCTCCACATTCCTCGGGAAAAGCAGTGAAGGAACTGAGGAACTCGGTTCGCAATGTGTTGCTACCATCTGGCCGCATCGAGTCTTATCGCTGCGATATCGAAGCGATGTTGGAACCCGCATCGGCGCCCTGCCGTCACAGGTAGTTTGTGGGCGGCCGCTGCACGTATCTTGGCGATGGTCCAAAGACTGGTTGCTGACAAGTCTGCCAATGTGGCCGTGATATTCGTTCCCAACTTGGTTGATGTCATGGTGGTGTGTTCGGCGATCTGCTCGCCACCAAGAACACTCATGATTTACTCTCCGGGATACGGCTTCTCATCTATTTGTTGTAGGCAGTCTGAAGGTTGCGAATGGTGTGTCCCTCGGCCGCGATGTCCTCATCAAATTCGGGCGCACTGGGCCCCTCGTCGAAGGCCCTCTGGCGTGCCAACACCAGATTCTGTACGTTCCCGCAGCGTGCATCGAACTGCTGGCGAGGCCGGCCAAGAAACTCGTCACCGCGCTCTGCTGGCAGAGCCGGGAACTCGGCTAACACGTTGAGACCCGTTGCGATCCGGCTATATCTCGCGCTTTGCTATGTCACTGGACCATACGAGTGTACGTCGCTGCGCTTGGAATCCGAACTGTCCATCACAAGTCAGTTGGCAAAAGGCCCGTTCAATCTGACAGTAAGTTCAACAGGAGTATGGTTTCACCATTCGGGGAGTTCATTTCGTGATTTTGTAAGGCCGATTCATTAGATGCGAATCTACTCGAACTAGCTGATAAAAGGAGATGGGCGTGTCTTAGAGATGGCAGCCTGCTCGCTTTGAAACCATCAGCGGCTGCTGTGCTCATGGATCATTTATCGACGACGAGTGTGTCAGTATCTCATTCAGTCAGGACTTTGAATGGTGCACTTTCCGGAGCTGCAGCCACGAAATCATTGTCATGATTTGCATAATAGGTTCCTGCCGAGCCTCCGAGAATTGCATATGCATCATCAAAACTCTCTGCGGCGAAGAGCAGATAGTCAGTATCGGCCTGCAGAACCGTTGTACCTTCGACAACATAGAGGACATCATCTTGAGTCCCCCCAGTTTGGACAATGACTATTTCGTCTCCAGCGTTCACAGCGCCTTTGTGTACTTTATTGACATGAAATTGGACCAGTGTCCCAGCAACACCTCCGTTCTGAGAAATCGCTTTGGCCTTTTCCTCCTCCGTCAGTCCGACCAACGGATTTTCCTCGGGGCTGTCTCCCTCATAGCGCGGAGTTGAGACTGTTCGCTTAGTTGATACCACATTGCCTTCAACGATGACCGCTGATTCTTGCACGATGGTTACCGAATCGTAAACTGGGTAATCTGCAAATAGTTCCACGGTGCTCCCAGTTTGTGGCTCAGTTGAGGATGTTGAGCAACCTGCAAATGCTATTCCAGTAAGTGATAGAAGCGCCATCTGGGTACGCATACGGTTATTCATGGCCAATCCTCTCTCAGTAATACGAATTTGATTCAGTGACTTCACCGGTAGTGGGAGTAGTAACGATATTTCTGTTTCGGGAATGGCTCATCAGCAGACTTGACGAACTAGAGTGGCCTAGGCGCAATGCGTGCCCAAACTCGCGAGCAGTGGTGCTCTTAACCACGTTAGCAAAACTGTATCAATTCGACTGGTAATGCACATTCAGATTCTTGCTATTCAACTGAATAGTATATTGTGTGCCTTTAATCCTAGATGTGTATAGTCCGAGCCAGGTGTCTCCGTATGCGGCTAAACTTAGTGTGCTCGTGGAACTTGAAGAATTGCTGATGTTTCCAGGAGATTTGGAATGGTTATTCCATGCGTTGCGACCACTATTGACAGCTGATAGCCACGTAGAATTCACACTCGGGTTCTGGACACAAGAGCTCTGTCTGTTCATTCCATAGGAATAATGGACTGCCGAAGCAGGTGCTTGAATCTGCCCAAAAGCTAGAAGCAAAATCGAGAGAGAGAATTACTATAGAGAATCCGGCGGATGAACTCGCAACGAAGCTCGCAGTGAAGGTTATTCACACGTATTACGGGGGCCAACAGGTCCTGCGTGCACGCCAGATAGCTTCATTAGAGTCAGCAAATGACCTGTCATAGACAGGTCACGAGCTCGATTCTCTTGGGTGGCTCCACTTCTATTGACGACGATGGGGGTAATCAAGCCTGCAGTGTTCACAATTCTGGCTTGATTACCCGTTAGTGGTTCAAATCGAGTCTCAATTTCGCCTACCCGAATGTGGAATCAGCTCAACCGAGCTGAATGAGCTCAACCACGTCGAACTAGCTTAGTCAGCACCTGTATCGTTGGGCGTCACACTGCCAGACGGCCCGGATCCAGAAGCACCGCCGTCGTCCTCGTCGAGGTTGCTACGCTTCCTAGCAATCCAATCTCTGAAACGCTTCCAGGGATTCTTTGATTCTTTTCTGCCTTCGCTCTCATCCTCGAGGTCATCCCATTCGGCACCCTTCATAACCACGCGGTAGAGCTTGATCGTCGTGACGATGAGAATCATGACCACAGGTCCGAAGACGATTCCGAGGAAACCGAACATTGAAAGACCAGAGAATACTGCAAGCAACATGAGTGCAGGGGGAAGGTGAGCATTGCGTGGCACCAGTACAGGACGCAGGATGTTGTCGACGTTCGTCGTAATCAGAATATGGAACAGAACGATGAAGATTCCGCCAGGCACATTTCCGGTTAACGCCACAATGATTCCCATGGGTATTGTCACGATCCCGCTGCCCAACGGGATGATTGACAGGACCGTGAGGAAGATGACGAGCATGAAGAATCCTTGATGGATCCCGGCGATATAGATGGAGACCGCTCCGAGTGCTCCTTGTATGAGCGCGATGATGAACTGGCCGCCCACGGTTGCTTTGGCCATTGCACCTATCTTGGACAGGTAAATATCAGTGATGTCAGAGTCCAGAGGGCTGAGGTCCTTGACCATGCGGACCACCTTCGGCCCGCTTCCGAGAAATGTGATGAAGACGTATAGGAAGATGATCGCGGTGGTCACGCCCCCGGCGATGCTACCGACTGAGTTTTTCGCGAAGCTGAGTGCGACGTCGCCTACACTTGCGGCTAACGTCGAGACACTAGACTGTAGCTTCTCGGATGTGAGTTCGATGTTGACCAATGGGATTTGGTCTAAGGCGCTGTTGACTGTCCCCAGAATGCGGTCGCCGAGTTGGCTCATGTCCGTTTCGGTTGCCCAGTCACTAACTGCGTTGATCATTTGGTTGATCTGGTCTACAGCCAGTGTGAGTATTCCACCCACAGGTATGATGACGATGGCTAGGGCAGATAACAGCGTCAACGTCGATGCAACCCCACCGTTCCACCGGCGCTTGAATCGCAGATATAGCGGTTGGAAGAGGTACGCTAACACTCCGGCGAAAGCAATGAGTTGGAGATAGCCACGTAGGAAGTAGGCACCGAAAAGGAGCGCAATCACTGTCATCACTGCTAAAGCACGCTTCTCATTCCGCGAGAAGTGTGTGATTGATCCTGATGCGCGTCCGTTTTGTGAATCCTGCGTGATGTTGTTATCGCTCTCGGCGCTGCGTGGCGCCCTATCTTGGATCTCCACGCGCTCATCCTACCCATGAGGCTGCCGCGAGCCGTAGATCCGGCGCGTGGCAGCGTTCTCCAGTTCCTGTCACGAGTGACGCATCGTTACGTCAACGCTGAGAGGCTGAACACCGCGGAGGTTCTCTTCGGAAGGTTGGAAGCCTGTTTTGCAACGGAAGTCTGTTTTGCAACGGAAGCCTGTTGTGCAACGGAAGCCTGTTGTGCAACGGAAGCAGGTGGTGCGCTGGAGCTACGGGCTGCACGCATCTGGAACTTCGGCGTGCACGCTGGTTGCACTCGGTGAAGATGTGTATGCGAGCAGTGCGCATCTGGAACTTCTTTCACGCAGCGGCGCGTTCGGTCATGGGCGAGGGATTCCCTCCCATCGCTTGAGCACGGCACCAAACACCTCATTGGGGTCGCTGCATTGCCAACGGGTTTCAGCCCACCATTTTCGGTGGCCGGCGTGCTGACAAAGTCAAGGATCGTTCGGGTGATTGCGACATCGCGAGCGATCGCCTGGGGTGTCGAATCAGGCCAGTGCTGCGCAGACGTTCTATCCGCGCCGAAGGACTCGACTTCCGCTACAACGGCCGCTTCACTTCTTGGCGCAAATGCATCGCCAGCGTATGTGCGGAAGAGGGAGATTTCATCCCTAGTTGCACTAGGCAGAATAGGAATATCCCGTGCCTTTCCCATCGCAATAGCATCAGCAGGGTGGCGGGCTAACACACCTCGCCGAAGCTCGTGGTCATCCACGATTCCGAAAGTCTGTGGCCGTGGGCCGTTGGGCACGCAGATGTCGGTGGAGATAACGTTTGCCTGCGCTCGCACTAACTCCAGTGGGTCGGCAGTATGGAGTTCATCGAGCTCGGTGGCCCCAAGTTTTTCTACCTAGCTGCGGGCCATGCTCGTGGCCGCATCCAATGGCAGGATGCGCGAAGCGCCAGCGGAGTGCACGCCTAGGCGTGCGAAGGTCCCCTTGGCAGAGGGAGCAGCAGGCAGTGCCGCGACGAGGAATCCGAACGCACCGACGCGGTAATTGGGGGCGACGACGACGGCGCGGCCCGTCGCAGCTATCGCCGTATCGTCCATGACCCAACTGGAGGCGGAGCCGTGTTCGAACCCTCCGCCGTAGATCGCCACATTCTCAGGTAGGGGTTCCTCAATGCAGGCAGGAGCCCAGATATTGAGGAAGTGGCAGTCCTCGGCAGCTTGGGAGCCAAGCGGCTGGTTCGGATCCTCGATTTGATATGGGCCGCACCATGGGAGTTGTAGGTCCCGTCGTCGTCGAAATCCTCAACAATCGTGGGTGCGCAGAATCTCGCGGCGGCTTCGCTCGCGGGCTGAGCGCACGAATGCCCGGCATCTTTCGATGCCGGGCATTCGCATGTGGTTGAAACCAACCTGTGAAGCGCTGCAAACTACAGCGCCATCACATCTCAGTCGAGAGGCTCGACCTCAGCAGCCTGAGGTCCCTTCTTGCCTTCCTTGACTTCGTAGGTCACCTTCTGGCCATCGTTGAGGGTGCGGAAACCGCGAGTGTTGATCTCGGAGTGGTGAACAAAGAGATCAGCTGAACCGTCATCGGGCGCAATGAAGCCGAATCCTTTTTCAGAGCTGAACCATTTGACGGTACCTGTGGCAGACATGTTTTCTCCTAGCTGGATTTGCGAGCGGACGCTCACGAACATGAATTGCACGGAACTCGTGTGTGGTGCAATTCGGTGGTGGTTTAACTTGACGCCCCACTGCACACGACACAACGAACGACCCAGCGGCAAGACCATCCGGTCAGCCGATTAGACCCTAACACATTAGCGCCGAAAAGCTCAGTCTGCGCGAGCAAGAACACAGATCCATGGGAGCAAAACCACAAGTCGGCCAGGTTTCTCACTGGAAGTGAGCCAAACAGCCCACCACAAGTGAGCCAAGCAGCCCACCACACGTCAGCCAAGCGGCCCACCACAAGTGAGCCAAGAAGCCCACCACAAGTGAGCCAAGAAGCCCACCACACGTCAGCCACGCATCTCGCTAGAAGAGCATCTCCAGCGTGCCCGCTGGCATGAGCACTAGGCCCGGTGCCAGCCTTCCAGGGAGTGTCCGTTTAACGGTGGATGTGGTCTGGCGCATTTTTAGTTGATTCGGCCTTCGAAGGTGATCGCGAAGGCGTTCAGGGCGGGTTTCCACCTGGTTACCCATCGTGCCCGTCCCCGCCCGGTGGGGTCAAGGGAGCGGGTCACCAAGTACAGGCATTTCATCGCGGCCTGCTCATTGGGGAAGTGGCCTCTGGCTCGTACTGCTCGCCGGAAGCGGGCGTTCAGGGATTCGATCGCATTCGTTGAGCAGATCACTCGGCGGATCTCTACGTCGTAGTCCAGGAACGGGATGAACTGGTCCCAGGCCCGCTCCCAGAGTCCCCGAATCGCCGGATACTGGGCGTCCCACTTCGTAGCGAACTCCTCGAACCGTTCCCTAGCTGCGGCCTCAGTGGGGGCCGTATAGACCGGGCGCAGATCCCGGGCGATCTGATCCCAGTACTTCCGGGACGCGAACTTGAACGTGTTACGGACCAAATGGATGATGCACGTCTGCACCGTCGCGAGCTCCCACGTGGTCGTGATCGCCTCGGGCAGGCCTTTCAACCCATCACAGACCACAATGCAGACATCGTCGACACCCCGGTTCTTGATCTCGGTCAAGACGCCGAGCCAGTACTTCGCACCCTCACCACCATCACCGGCCCAGATACCCAGAATGTCGCGTTCCCCGCTGGTGGTGACGCCGATAGCGGCGTAGAACGGCCGGTTGGTGACCTGGCCGTCACGGACCTTCACCACGATCGCGTCGATGAACACCACTGGGTACACGCGATCCAGGGGACGGCCTGCCCACTCTGTCATCTGGTCGATGACCTTGTCGGTGATCTTCGAGATCGTGTCCTTCGACACCCTAGCCCCATACACTTCGGCGAAGTGCGCTGAGACTTCTCCGGTGGTCAGGCCCCGGGCGGTCAAGGACAGCACGATCTGGTCGATCCCGTCCAGCCTGCGCTGCCGTTTGCGCACGATCTGCGGGTCGAACGAGCCGTCCCGATCCCGGGGCACCTCGATCTCGACCGGCCCGATCTCGGTGATCACCGTCTTGGCTCTGGTCCCGTTACGCGCATTCACGTTGTCGGTGACCTGGTGTTTCTCGTAGCCGAGGTGTTCGGTCATCTCCGCATCCAGCGCGGTCTCGATGACCTGTCTGGTCAGCCCGGCCAGCAGGCCTCCCGGCCCGACCAGGCTCACGCCTTGTTCCTTGGCCTGCGCGAGCAGCTGCTCGGCAAGCTCTCTTTGATCAATGATCTGTCCCGTCACGGGATCAATCATTTCGGTCGATCGTGAATCTGTCACTGCCTTACCTTTCAGTCAGGCCAGACCCACATCCACCGTTTACCGGACAGTCCCTCGCCCCAGACGCGGTCCTCACCCTGCGGACGAACACCATCCACCCACGCTAGAAGAGCATCTCCAGCGTGCCCGCGGGCATGAGCACTAGGCCCCGTGCCAGTCTTCCAACATGCTCCGATGGATGGTTGCTTGCCTGATGCGGAGCGCGTGCCGCTAGAGGAGCAGCAGTGCTATTCAGCAACCTCGGCAGACTCCAAGGACTTGGTTGTTCCGGTGGGACTGTCAGGATCGGTCTGACCGTAGTAGATCATCGATCGCCAGTCGATCGCATTGCGGCGGTCCAGAACACCGGAGTCGGAATGGTTCTGAGGGTTCTTGGTTGGAACAAAGAACCAACTGAGAAGTCCAAGGAATAGATCTTGGATGGATGGCCAGATCCCGATGTAGGAAACGATCCCAAACAGACAGAGTGAGGCGTTGAATATTGCGAATATCGCGTTGCCCCAGTTCCTATCCTGAAAATAGATCACAAATACGAAGGCAGAATAGAAGACGATAAACAGAGGGGCGAAGACGAAGAGCCACGGAGAGGACGTTCGGTTGGCAACTTTCGGCGTCCGCGCGAAGGGTATCTTCTCATTCGTAATGCCCTGCTGGATTGACTTGAGTGTTCCAGATGTGTTGACGGCCAACAGAATGAGGTTGAAGGCGTATATACGAAAGACGTCAGTTCTCTTGTAGCGGTTGTCTTTGAGGTCCTGTGACATAGAGAGGAAGTACGGTGCCGCTGCGATGATGACCCATGGGCTGAGAAGCCGGGAGTCGAAAGGGTAACCCAGAAGAAGGATGAGTCCTACACTTGCCCATGCGATGGATGCCATGTAGTTCACGCGAAGGAGCGTCTCGAGCGGGCGAACCTGAGTCTTTGTGCCGCGTCGCGCGCGGCGTTGCCTGAGGAACTTTGGAAGGATGAGCAAGCCACCGTTTGCCCATCGGCGGCGTTGAATAACTAGCGACCCGAAGTCGGGTGGCGTGGCCGAGTAACTCAGGCGTTCGGGATAGTTGACGAGGTGCCACCCGTAGAGGCCGAGATCTACTGAAGACTCGGTATCTTCAATGACTGTGCGGTCTTGAATGTAGGTCGTGACCCGGTTGTCGCCCTCGAAGGAAACCTGTGCGATGTCCTGTAACGCCCGCTTTCGGATGATTGCATTCGCACCTACCCAGAAAGTGGCGTCGTAGTGAGTCAATCCTTGATGAAGGATGTGCTGGACGTCCGTGGTTGCCGCGGCAATCCTCTCCATCCGAGTCGGTGCGCCACGGTATGAGGAGTACGGAGTCTGGACTACGGCAACCTGCTCGTTGCCAGGTTGTTCCAGCAAGTAGACAAGCCGCAAGCAGTAGTCGCGCAACAGCATGGAGTCCGCGTCAAGAGTCAGGATGTACTCAGTGTCGGGTATAAGAAGATCCGCGAACTCATCCTCGAGTGCTGGGCGGAGGACCACTCCGCGCGGGGTTTCTATGCGCTTGAGACGCTTGCCCATAAGGGAGATGTATGCATTGAGGTTCATTGCCTTGTTCGCTTCGTGGGATAGCGAGGCATACTTCTTGCGTTCAAAGGCGCGGACGGAGCCAGAGAATATACAAACCAATCGGTTGTAGAGTTCCTCAACCCGTTCGCTGCTCAGTTTCTCGCGTTGTTCTAAGGCGCCTTCAAGCGCGGTCACGGTCAGGCGCAGGTCAGCGGCAAGGTCAAGGAGTACGTTGTCGATGAAGAATCGGTCAGTGTGATCGCGGATCTCCCACCGTTCTGCCTGTTTGGCGAGCCAGTGAATGGCCCAACGGTACTCCGTACATAAATGGGTCAGCTCGGCTCCTCGCACAGAATCCGTACCGTCAATTCGGGCTAGGGCTTCGGTACGTTCCTCAACAAACCGCTCGGAAATTTCGGCCAGCGCAGCGGAAATGAGCGCTCCTAGCCGCCGTGTCTCATTGAGTTCAGCAATGCGATGTGGATCGCTTGGGTTTGGGGGGTCGTCGATAAGTAGCACAACTTGAATATGGGGAAACTCTTGAAGAACTGCGGACCAGATAGTCTTCTCGACAACTCGGACGTCTTCCACATAGGACGGAATGAGTACGGTTATTCCCTTTTCGTAGTGCGAGAAATGATGATCCAGTTCCGCTCGCGTTACGCGGCGGTGAGAGCGAAAACGTATGAGAGCACCTTGGCGTGAGAGAAGGTACATGAGTGCTGAGAAACATAGGAAAGTCACTGTCAGCAGATAGATAAGTGCTTCGATCACGACGCGAAGGGTTGTGAAATCGCGTTCTATGTACATTCTTATGACCGTCGTTAGGACATACATCATCCAGGCGAAAACCGTCACGCCAATCGCAATGCGGCTGCGCGCTAGAGCGCCAACGCTTGGACGTTTGTGCAAAATAGGCAGACGTTCCACATTTCGCTCTGCACCCAACTGGTGCTGGCGTACTTGTCGTGTGCGACTAGGCCCTGATGACGTCGTGGAACGTGGTTTCATCGATGTTTCCTACGAGTGTGAGACCAAACCGGTTTTGAGAATGAACACTGAGGTCAGGCTACCATGGGATATCTTTGCAAATAGACGTGATTTCAGGCAAAGATAGGGGAATACCGAATGAGAAGTGCCAGGTTTCCCGGCAAAAGATTCTCCTTCTTGCGCCTCGGCATCTTCTTAGTAGTAGTAATAATCGGCGGTTGTGCCACATATATTGGAATAAACTTCCAGCTCGAAAACCGGAAGCCTACCGCCGAGCCCTGGTTTGGTAGCTACATTGATGTGACGGCCACACCCAGTTACGCCTTCGAATCACAATCCAGCGACTCTCAAGGCAACGTGCTTCTTGCTTTTGTGGTCTCCCGATCATCAGATGATTGTGCCCCAACGTGGGGTGGCGCGTACTCGCTGGCAGAAGCGAACCAAGCGCTCGATCTGGACCGGCGTATCGCTCAGGTTCAACGATCGGGGCGATCTGCTGTGATCTCTTTTGGGGGTCAAGCTGGGGTTGAACTTGCGCAGTCGTGTCAGACAGTTGGTGATCTTGCAGATGCGTATTCACAGGTCATTTCTAGATACAACGTTTCCACAATCGATGTGGACATCGAAGGAGACAGTCTCGCTGATTCTGAATCCATGCTTCGGCGTGCCCAGGCAATCGCCCAACTTCAGTCCGCCAGCGGCACCGATACCCTCAACGTGTGGCTGACCCTCCCTGCTGATCAAAACGGCCTGACCAACGATGGTGTGGCGGCAGTTCAAACCTTCCTTGACCAAGGCGTCGCGATATCGGGCGTGAACCTCATGACCATGGATTTTGGGGTGCAGTCTTCTGACACGGCAGTGGCAGCGTTAGTGGAAGATGCGCTGAGCGCCGGCCATTCGCAGCTCTTCCGGTTGTTTGCCGCCAACATGACGTTCCACTCTTCGCATCAGATCTGGGCAATGATGGGTGCAACCGTCATGATTGGTCAAAGCGATGTAGCTGGCGAGTCATTCACGTTAGCTGATGCTAGGACGATATCAACTTTCGCTCTGACGAATGGGCTTGGCAGGCTATCGATGTGGTCTGCAAACCGCGACTTTGAGTGCGAAGCGAACTATTCCGATTGGGGCAGTGTTGCCGATTTCTGTTCAGGCGTGAGTCAGGAAGCCGGAGGATTTGCATCCGTTTTGAGTTACGACTTCACCGGATCTGCTGATGATCAGATAGATGGGGCTCAGCAGGTAACGCCTCAAACGCCGAACGCCACAGAGGATGATCCGGCTACCAGCCCTTATCCAATCTGGAGTGCCGAGGAGTCCTATGCCGTTGGGTCCAAGGTGGTGTGGCACCGCAACGTGTATATCGCACTATGGGGTCCCAATGATGGTCATCAACCCGATGAGGTGACTTCGGGAACCAGCGCGGCGTGGCGGCTCGTGGGCCCTGTGCTCAAAGGCGAGACTCCAGAACCCGAACCAACCGTTTCTGCAGGCACCTACGCACAGTGGGACACTTCAACGGCTTATGGTGCTGGAGACAGAGTGATGTTCGACGGCGTTGCCTTTCAGGCCAAGTGGTGGACCCAAGGTGACTCGCCAACCGTGCAGAACGATTCAGATACTTCGCCGTGGCGGGAGCTAACCACCCAAGAGATTCAGGAACTCACCGACAACTGACGGCGCCCCGCGCGGTAAGCGCCGCGGTGACGAATGTGAAAGCAGTGGAGATGAACAGAGAACAAGTTTTGCTGACGCGAGACCGTGCACCGCGCAATGCTGATCGTTTCGCATTGGCACTGAGCGCCGTTCTAGCAGCGGGCGGCGTGATCCTGCGATGGGAAGAGGTGGCTGGCAACCCCGCGGTGGCAGTCGTATCAGTCCTATTCGCACTGGTCGCCGCATCTGTGAGGATTGATGTAGGTTCCGTCTCAACGGGCCTGACGATGGGCATGGGTAATGCGGCGCTGGCGACTATGCTCACTGTGCCAGCATGGTCAGACCAGGCGTTTGGGTTGTGGACTTTCGGTGTGATTCTGGCGTGCTTCTGGTCTCTGAATACAATCCGATCCATTAGCTGGTCGATGATCACGGAAGCTGCCGCGGGACTGGCTTTGCTCGCCGCATACGAAACGGCGAGTGCGGCAATCGCGCGCACCACCTTGTCCTCTGACCTCCAAGTTGTGATCTCGTTGGGCGCCGCTTTCTGTGCGTACTTCCTCGCGACCGTGGTCGAGTTCTCTTTCGCGGCTTGCATTCAGAATCGCGCCGGATTCCTGCGCTCTTTTCGTGGCATTAGCTGGGGGCGCGCGCTTTCGTTCACCTGTTTGCAGTACGTCATTGCGGTGTTCGCTGCCACGTTGGCCTACGCGTGGGGAACAAGGTTTGATCTTGGCCTCCAAAGTCAAGATCTCCAGTCGCTTCTGATGATTGTTCTTGCCGTGGCAACCAGTTCAGTCTTCGCGTTGGGTGTGAGAAGCCGGCGCTGGGCTTCGCGTGACGCGACAATGATGGAGGCTTTGGCCTCCCTGCCATGGGAAGCGACTACATCTGTGGAGGATCAGGCCGTCCAGTATCTACAGCGGGCCATTAAACCGTTCAGAACTCAGATTGTTGACAGTCAAAACGACAGTGCGCCGGCCTACATGGAGGATGGTTGCCTGATCTCGAGTCCGATTGACCATGGGGATGACGCCAAACGTATCCGGGTTTCCCGCAGGGCATGGCAGCGTCCATACACCCAACGTGACGTCAACATGATTGAGGCTATGGCGACCATGGCTCGGGAGTCCTTGCGGGCCGATCGCGAGCTAAGGCGCCTTCAGAGCTTTTCGAATACAGACTCCTTGACCGGCCTTATGAACTATAGGGCTCTTCGTTCTTCGCTTTCGACGATGGCTGAACGCAACTCGAAGTGCGGTATGACGGCACTCTTGTTCCTCAATGTCCAGAATCTCAGCCACATTAATGAGGATTACAGTTCTGAGGCTGGCGACGATGTGCTCAAGGCCGTGGCGCAACGATTGCGGAGCGCGGCTCCGTCCGGCTCTACAATTGCGCGGATTGCGGGAGATGAGTTCGTTGTGCTGATGTCTGGAATCGATGAGCGTAGAGAAGCCGAGGATAAGGCGTTCTCGATTTATTCTGCGGTCACCACCCCGGTCCTGACGAGCGATGGGATGATTTCGCTCAACATCTCGCAGGGCGTCTCGCTTGCTGGCACTGAAACCTCAGATATCCAGCAGCTTATATCTCGTGCTGATGAGCATTTGTACCGCGCGCGGCGCAAGTTTATTGACAAAGTTGAGCCCGACGACGTCCAGCTCGCTGCCGATTCAGAGGCTCTGGTTAATGGCGGTCGGGTCCAAGAGGGGCTTTCTGCTGCGCTTGCAGACGCTATCCGTTCGGACCGGGTGATGCAGGTCTACCAGCCGGTGGTCAATCGGGTGAATGCGAACATCATCGGTCTGGAGGTGGGCCTGAGGTTCAGTGATTCCGGGCCCGCGAGCCTGCCGGAGCGCTTCATTCGTGAGGAGTCGGGGCGGCTGGGGCTGGCCTCCCAGCTGGCGAGCCAGGTTCTTCGGCGTGCTGTGGATGACGTTCGGCGGTTCCAAGTGCTTGCCCCAGACCTTCACCGCGTTAGCGTCAATATCAGTGTTGCCCAGCTGGTGGATCGTGACTTCAGGACGGTCTATGAGGAGGTGGCGGAAGCCAACCCTGATGTTGAGGTGTTTCTGGAGCTTGATGAACGCTCGATCAGGTTGGCCCCGCTGGAGACGATTGAGAAGGCGTCGCAGTATGTGACTGCCCACGGGATTCGGCTCGTCGTCGACAACCTTGGAACGGATTATTCGGAACTCACGGCGATTGTGGATTACCCGCTGACAGCAATGAAGGTCAGTTCTCGAATTATGGACGAATCGGGCAAGGAGCGCACCAGGATTGCTTTGGCCAAACTGTTGGAGCTGGGCGATTCTCTGGAAAGTGAGGTCCTTTTTGTGGTGGAGAATGCCAGCCAAGCTAGGTTTGTTGAGGATCTGGGTGGTGTGTACGTTCAAGGATCGCATTACGGCAGGCCGGTTTCAGCCGATGAGTTTATGGTGCGGTTGGATTCGCTGGGTTTGACGCTGGGTTAGGGGCCGACGACGACGCCCGGTCGCGCCCGATATCTGGTTCAGTAATCGGCGTATCTGGTTCGCGAGGTAGCTTGTGAGGGGCAGGGGACTGGCGGCCCGTCCTGGGTGCCCTGGCAGCGGTCGGATAGCCGGTGTTTGGCGGGAACAACTTCACATCGAATAAGTCCGCCCATTGGGATGACTGTCCCAACAGGCGGACGAACTCTTACCATCTGTTCGTACCCAGGCATGCGTGCTGTGGTGCTTGATGCGGGGGAGGTTGCTGGCGCAACACGCGTTAAGAACCAATGGCGGTATCCAGATCTCCACACATCAGTTGACTCCACGAAAGGGAAACTCGTGAAGAAGAATCTCACCACGGTTGTCGCCGCAGTCGTCGCAGTGCTTTCACTCGCGGCATGCGGCTCAGACTCAGACTCCAGTAACAGCTCGAGCACCAACTCCGGTTCGGATAGCTACAAGATCGCCGTTGCACAGACTGTTACACACTCCTCACTTGATGCGTCTATCGCTGGTTTCAAGCAGGCGATTGCGGATGCGGGTCTCGATGTCAGTTACGACGACGAGAACGCGAACAACGACCAGACGATCATTGCGTCCATCGCCGGAACGATCGCCGCTGGCGATTATGACCTCGTGCTCGGTGTGGCGACACCCATGGCGCAGGGACTTGCACAAACCGTAGCGAACATCCCCGTTCTGTTCACTGCTGTGACCGATCCAGTGGGTGCGGGCTTGGTGGATTCTCTGGATGCGCCGGGCGCCAACATCACCGGAACCACTGATGCCAACCCGGTGGAGGAGCAGATAAACCTTGTTCTCGATCTAGTGCCGGATGCCAAGACAATTGGTGTGGTGTACAACCCCGGTGAGGCAAACTCTGTGGTTCAGGTTGAATGGGTCAAGGAAGCTGCGGAGAAGTTGGGGCTCGAAGTCAAAGAGGCCAACGCCGTGACTACTGCAGAGGTGCAGCAGGCAGCCAATTCGCTCGACGTCGACGCCATTTATGTCCCTACCGATAACACGGTTGTCTCAGCTCTGGACTCTGTGATTCAGGTCGGCGAATCGAAGAAGATCCCGGTAATTGCAGCCGAAGGCGATTCGGTCGCAAACGGCGCTGTCGCTACCTACGGCCTCTCATACGAAGCGCTGGGTTACCAGACAGGCGAGATGGCCGTGAAGATCCTTACCGAAGGTGCGGATCCTGCGACAATGGCAGTTGAAACTCAGAAGGAGCCGGTGCTCTACCTGAATCTCGGTGCAGCTGAGCGAATGGGAGTCACAATTCCTCAGGACCTCATCGACCAGGCCGACCCAGCAGATATCACCCAATAAAACCTTGGCCGCGCTGAGCGTGGCTGCACGCGGCGGGTGGGGCACAGCAAGCGCCCCACCCGCGCGCCGCATCTAGCAATTAACAACAAAGGAGCCCAGATGCTCGCCACAGCAGTAGAACTCGGATTGCTATACGCGATCATGGCCTTAGGTGTGTATCTGACCTTCCGCATCCTCGATTTCGCTGACCTGACCGTAGACGGCAGCTTCACAACGGGTGCAGCGGTAGCAGCTCTTGGCATCCTCCATGGTGTTAACCCGGCCCTAGCTACCTTCGCTGGCTTCCTCGCGGGTATGGTTGCGGGCCTCATTACCGGATTGCTTCACACCAAAGCGCACATCGACGGACTCTTGGCAGGCATCCTCACCCAGATTGGCCTGTACTCGATAAACCTTCGCATCATGGGAACCGCAAACATCTCCCTGTTGCGTGAATCAACACTGTTCACCGGTCTGCGCGAAGCTGGACACATTGCCAGTTCATCGTGGATGGGCTCTCTCATACTTCTGCCATTCGTATTGGCCGTGTGGCTGCTCATCGTGTGGTTTTTGCACACTGACACCGGCTTAGCTATGCGGGCAACTGGTGATAACCCTCAGATGATCCGATCCTTCGGAGTATCAACCGACAATCAGAAGATCCTCGGCTTGGCCCTCTCTAATGGGCTTGTTGCTGCTTCCGGTGCGCTAGTGGCCCAATACCAAGGATTCTCCGACATCGGAATGGGTATCGGCATGATCGTGGCCGGCCTGGCCTCCGTCATACTTGGACAAGCTATCTTTGGACGCACCACAATCCTCCGAGCGGCCTTCGCAGTGGTGTTCGGGGCTGTGCTCTATAGAGTGGTCATTCAGCTCGCTCTTCTGGCTGGGTTCGAACCGAGCGACATGAAGCTCATCTCCGCGATTCTCGTCATCTTGGCGCTCATCCTTCCTCAGGTCAAGGTATTCAAACGGCTACCGGCCATGTTTAAGAGCCGAGGCGCGGCGACGTCGTCGGAAGAAGACCTCGTTCCGATGGGGGCAACTTCTCTGGAACCACGTACATATGGGGCGGAACCCGGCCTAGATGCCTCGGTTTCGGACGGAAAGGACAACTGATGCTTCGCCTCACAGGAATCAACAAGACCTTCTTCCCCGGCACGGTCAATGAACGCAAAGCGCTCGTAGGGGTGGATCTGCATCTCAAGCCGCGCGACTTCGTCACCGTCATCGGATCCAACGGTGCAGGCAAATCCACTCTTCTCAACATCGTTTCAGGCTCGATCCGAGCCGAATCAGGATTGGTTGAGATCGCAGGCAATGACGTGACGAAGCTTGCTGACTACCGCCGAGCCCAGTTTGTCGGGCGAGTCTTCCAGGACCCTTCCGCAGGCACGGCTCCGCACATGACCATTGAAGAGAACCTGGCAATGGCGGCGCAGCGCGGCAAGCGCCGCTTCCTCGGTACTGCCGTGAACTCCGCAAAGCGCGCGAAGTTCCGCGAGGACCTTGAGATGCTTGAGCAAGGCCTAGAAAGCCGGCTCGATGATTGGGTAGGACTGCTCTCAGGTGGGCAACGCCAGTCGCTCTCATTGTTGATGGCCACGTTTACCCATCCGCAGATTCTGCTGCTCGATGAGCACACCGCCGCATTGGATCCCCAGCGTGCTGCGCTGGTGACCAAGCTGACCGCTGAACTCGTAGAGAAGCACAACCTCACCACACTCATGGTCACCCACAACATGGAGCAGGCGCTCGCGATGGGCAACCGGCTCATCATGATGCACCAGGGCAGAATCATCATGGACGTTGAAGGTGAACAGAAAGCTTCGATGAAGGTTTCCGATCTCCTTGGAGCCTTTGAAAAGATGCGTGGTGGGGGTCTCTCAGACCGCACACTGTTGGCATAGAACGCGCGCCCAGAATCAGGCGAGGGCTGGAAGGTCCTAGTTGGGACGTGGGAAGATAGGACCATGACTTACACCTTGGTATTGCTCCGCCACGGCGAGAGCGAATGGAACGCTAAGAACCTGTTCACCGGCTGGGTTGATGTGCCGTTGTCAGAGAAGGGCCGGGCAGAGGCCACTCACGGCGGCGAACTGCTCAAGGAAGCTGGCGTTCTTCCTGAGAAGCTCTACACTTCGATGCTGCGCCGCGCCATTATGACCGCAAATCTTGCACTCGATTCGGCAGACCGCCACTGGATTCCAGTTGAGCGGAACTGGCGTCTCAACGAGCGCCATTACGGCGCTCTTCAGGGCAAGAACAAGAAGGAAATCCGCGACGAGTACGGCGAAGAGCAGTTCATGCAGTGGCGCCGTTCGTACGATTGCCCGCCGCCCGCTATTGAAGCAGGTAGCCAGTTCTCTCAGGATCAAGACCCGCGTTACGCCGGCGAACCGATCCCCGCAACTGAGTGCCTCAAGGACGTGCTGGAGCGTCTTCTCCCATACTGGAACGATGTGATTGTGCCAGACATCAAGTCCGGCAAGACCATCATGATTGCCGCACACGGCAACTCGCTGCGCGCAATCGTCAAGCACCTCGACGATATTTCTGACGATGACATCGCCGGCGTCAACATCCCCACTGGCATTCCGCTGGTGTATGAGCTGGATGAGGAAACCCTCAAGCCGGTGAAGAAGGGTGGCACCTACCTGGATCCGGAAGCTGAGGCGAAGATCGCGGCAGTGGCTAACCAAGGTCGATGAGCTGCGGGGCGCTCGGAACGAGCGCCCCTCAAGCGGCGGTAAACAGTGAGGGCACGGATTAATCCGTGCCCTCACTGTTTACCGCTAGAGGATCAGTCTGCGAGCCTACCAAGCATCTCTTCTTCAGTTCCGGGAGCTGAGGAGTCGCGTTCGGGGGTAAGTCCGGTCACAAGGAACGTCATGCGCCTTGCCACTGAGACGGCGTGATCACCGTAGCGTTCGAGGAAGCGGCCCAACAGCACAACGTCCACAACATCTTGGCGAGTCAGGTTGTTGGATTCATTCAACACCAGTTCAAAAGACTGGCGGTGAAGGGCATCAAGCACCTCGTCATCCTGTTCAATCTCGGCAGCAAGTGACATGTCCTGGGTCTGCACCAGCGTTGCCATCTTGGCACCCGCCTTGGCGGCCTCATCTGCCATCTTGGTCAGCAGGTCATAGGCGGAACCGTCCGTTGCGGTCTGTGGGAACCGCCCGCGAGCGATGTATGCCACGTGGCGTGCAAGGTCACCCATTCGCTCCAATGTGGAAGCTAACCGTAGGGCTGATACAACAGTTCGCAGGTCAGAGGCCACAGGAGCCTGCCGGGCCAGCAACGAAATCCCCATTTCGTCCAAGTTTCGCTCCAAGAAGTCGATCTGCGCGTCGGCATCGATAACGGCTTCGGCGAGTCCCAAGTTGGCATCGCGCAGAGAATCTGCAGCGCGGCTCATAGCGGTTGCCGCCGCTTTGGCCTGAATGGTCAGAGTTTCTTGAAGAAGGGCCATTTCCTTGCGGAATTCCTCGCGCATGCTGCTCCTTGTGTTTCTGTGCCGGTTCGCGCTTCAGCGTAGGGCTCGCTGAATGCTGATTTCACGGATCTCCAGCAAACAATCAATCACGCCGTCGTGAACGTTGCCGTGGATATAGGTTAACGCGTAATGGGGGCGAGGTTAACGGTGGGCGAAGTGTGGCTGTTCCATTCTGTGTAGACAGGCCGCGGCAATTAGGCTTGTGTTATGCCATCTGGTGCCATCATCTTGATTGCCGCACTCCTGGGAATGTTGGTGGGGGTGTGGGCCACGTACGCGTTTCTTGCCACAGAACGCGCGCGCCGCCGCGAGGTCATTTCCCCGGCCGCTAGCGAGTCCAGTATCCTCGCCGATTCTGTGTTAGACGCCTTGCCGCAGGACTACATCATTCTCGATCGCGAGAATCGGGTGGAACAAGCTTCAACCCGTGCGTATTCGTACGGGATCGTCAAGGACGGCGTAGTGGTTCGTGAACAGATCATGAGAATTGCCGCAGCTGTTCGCGATGACGGGCTCATCCACTCGGACGAGGTCCGCATGAGCCGTTCGATGCTCGAAGAGGAGCTCGAAAGCCAGTTGATCGTGCGCAGCGCCCCGATGAACTCTGGAAGGGTCTTGATCCTCTTTGAGGACAACACCGCTCAGCTGCGGCTTGAGGAGACTCGCCGCGACTTCACAGCGAACATCTCCCATGAACTAAAAACGCCTATTGGCGCGATCGCATTGCTTGCAGAAACGCTGGCGGACAACGCTGATGACCCGGAGGCGGTGCGGCACTTCTCCCAGAGTCTGGCAAAGGAATCCCGCCGCCTTTCAACGCTGGTGCAGGACATCATTGAGCTTTCACGCCTTCAGGCAGGCGATGCGCTTTCAACGTCAGATCTGGTGCAGATCGACGACGTCGTCGCCGAATCAATTGATCGCATGCGGGTTGAGGCCGAAGATCGTGGAGTGACTCTGGTTTCCGGACGCACCACAGGGCTGACGGTGTATGGCGATAAGAAACTGCTGACCACGGCGGTGCGCAACCTTCTCGATAACGCAGTTCGATACTCGCGCCCGCGTGGCAGAGTGTCAGTTGGCGTAACGAGCCATGATGGGCTCGTCTCGATCGCAGTGGTTGACCAAGGTGAAGGCATCGCTCCCGTACATCGTGAACGAGTCTTCGAACGTTTCTATCGCGGCGACAAGGCAAGATCCCGCGAAACTGGCGGATCAGGGTTGGGGCTTTCCATCGTGAAGCACGTGGTCTCCGATCATGGCGGCCGCGTAACCTTGTGGAGCGCGCCCGGCCAAGGATCCACTTTTACGATTCTTCTACCAGAAGCACAGGCCCCGAAGAGCGCCGTAGCGCCACCGGCTGGCGTTTCACAAGAGAGTTCCACGAACGGAGAATGATGCCCAAGATCCTTGTTGTCGACGACGAACCCACCTATCGTGACACCCTAGCGTTCAACCTGCGCCGCGACGGGTTTGAGGTGGTCACCGCAGCAGATGGAATTGCCGCCGTTGACGCCTTTACCCGGGCAGCGCCGGATCTGATCCTGCTTGATCTCATGCTTCCGGGTCTCTCTGGAATAGAAGTATGCAACCGCGTCCGCGCACAATCCAACGTGCCCATCATCATGGTGACCGCCAAGGATGATGAAGTGGACAAGATTGTGGGCCTCGAAGTTGGCGCCGATGATTACCTCACCAAGCCATACTCATACCGCGAGCTCGTGGCCAGAATCCGTGCAGTGCTGCGCCGTTCGGCGTCTTCTGCTTCTGACGATGATCTCAATGAAGTTCTAGCCGTGGGACGTATCTCCATGGACACGGAAGCCCATGTGGTCACTGTGGCTGGCGATCCGGTTCAGATGCCGCTGCGGGAGTTTGAGTTGCTTGAGCTCTTTATGCGAAACCCCGGAAGGGTGCTCACTAGGGTGCAGATCCTCGATCGTATCTGGGGTGTGGACTACATCGGTGATACCAAGACTCTGGACGTCCATGTCAAGAGGATCCGTTCGCGCATTGAGCAAGATCCCGCACACCCTCAGGCGCTCCAAACGGTGCGCGGACTGGGCTACAAGCTGGTCGATTCAGACGAGTAGATCGGCGAATCTTCGGCGCTTTGTGGGGCCACATCAGGCCGGACGTGCGATCCGGAAAATATCGAGCCTATACCGGTCGTGTTAGAATGTCTAAACGGAAATTCATCTCGACAAAGGGGCCTAAGCGAAATGGCTTTCGAAATCGGCGAAACCGTCGTCTATCCTCATCACGGTGCTGCCTTTATTGAGGACATCTCTACAAAGACTATTCGCGGCGAGGAAAAGCTATATTTGACCCTTCGAGTCATGCAAGGTGACCTTGTCATTCAGGTTCCAGCAGACAAAGTCGAAGATGTTGGAGTACGTGATGTCTCCAACGATTCTCAGCTCGAAAAGGTCTTCTCTGTTCTGCGTGCAGACCAGGTTGAAGAACCCTCCAACTGGTCGCGCCGGTATAAGGCAAACAGTGAGAAGCTGACCTCGGGGGATGTGGTCAAGGTGGCGGAAGTTGTTCGCGACCTCACGCGCCGCGATTCAGGCCGCGGCCTTTCGGCTGGCGAGAAGCGCATGCTCTCCCAGGCGCGCCAGATCCTTGGTTCGGAAGTTGCCTTGGCTAAGGACGTTTCGGAAGAAGGAGCTCTCGAACTCCTTGACGAGATTCTTGAGGAAACCGTCGCGGCCGAATGACGATGTGACTCCTCGAGTGAGGCTGAAGTGAGTGTAGTAGCAGTCATTGCGGGTGCCGGTTCCGGCACCCGCCTTGGTTCTCAGGGACCGAAGGCGTTAGTGCAGCTGGCCGGTGAGCCATTGCTCGTTCACGCTGTGCGTTCGATGTTTGCCTCCGGTGTTGTTGATCGTTGCGTTGTGACCGCCCCGGAGGATCATCTTGTGCAGTTTGAGGCCGCACTCGCCGCGGCGGGCCTACACGCCACTGTGGTGGCAGGCGGGCACACGCGCCAAGCCTCCGTTGCTGCGGGTCTAGCCGCCGCGGGCTCAGCGGACTACGTGCTTATTCATGATGCAGCACGAGCCTTGACGCCAGTCAGTCAGATCCAACGAGTGGTTCAAGCACTGGAAGCCGGCCATCCTGCAGTGGTACCTGCGCTCGCCGTCGTTGACACAATCAAAAGCGTTGGCCACACGAATCCGGATGGTACTGAACCTATAGATCAGACGCTGGACCGCAACCGCCTCCGGGCGATGCAAACCCCACAGGGTTTTGCGTTGGATATTATTGTGGCCGCGCACGCTCAGTTCGCCACCACCTCAGATGACGAAAGCACGTCAGCGCCCGACGACGCCGCGCTCGTCGAGTCCTCTGGGCATCCCGTAGTACTTGTGCGAGGCAGTGAGCGGGCTCTGAAGATCACCCGCCCGCTCGATTTGAGGATCGCTGAGCTTTTGGCCACCGACTCCGCTGATATGCCACGCGCGGAGGTGGAATCCTGATGGATATTCGTGTTGGAACGGGCATAGACGTCCACGCATTCAGCACAGATCAGAGCCGTATGCTGCATTTGGCCTGCCTCGAATGGCCGGGTGAGCAGTCTTTGGAGGGGCATTCAGATGCCGATGTGGCTGCTCACGCAGCTTGCGATGCACTTCTCATCGCAAGCGGAGTAGGGGACCTTGGCACTGTCTTCGGCACTGACCAGCCAGAATGGGCAGGCGCAAGCGGTGCGGCACTCCTGCAGGAGTCGGTCAGACTACTTCGCGAGGAAGGCTGGCAGATTGCCAACGTTTCCATTCAGATTGTGGGCCAGCGCCCCCGGTTCCTGCCGCGAAAGAACGATGCGGAAGCGACCATGAGCGCTGTTGTGGGAGCACCGGTCTCCATCAGCGCAACAACCACGGATCATCTGGGGTTTACAGGCAGGTCCGAGGGCATCGCGGCAATCGCAACTGCGCTCGTCACGCGCTGAATGCGGCCATCGCGTGTGCTTCTGCCACACACGTGTGACTGGCTCTTGGCCCAACTGCGCGGCTACTTCTTTGCCTGCGCCTTGACGGGTATGAACGCGAGCAGCCCCACGAGTAGTACCACAACGATTCCCAGAATCCCGAAGTGCGCCGAGTCCGCTTTGGTGAGGCCAGTGGACACTGCGGCTAAGGTAATCGCTGCAGAATATGCAGTTGGTGCTAGGAATGAGACCGCGCGTCCGGTGGTGGCGTAGAGGCCGAAGATCTCTCCTTCCGATCCCTTCGGTGCAATGCGGGCAAGGTAGGTGCGCGAAGCAGACTGAGTGGGACCGACAAAGATACACAGGACCAACCCGAAAATCCAGAAGACCATCGTGGGGGAGAGCGAAAGCGGGCCTATGTGCAGGCCGCCATGGAGGAAGAAGACGAGTAGCCCGGACACGGTCATGAGGCTCAAGGCGATGATAATGACGGCCCGGGACCCCAATTTGTCATCCAACCGGCCAAACAGAATGGTGGCAATGCCTGCCACCAGGTTTGCAGCGATTCCAAAGATCATGACATCCCCGGCGCTGAAGCCAAAAGCTGCGGCTGCGAGGACCCCACCAAAGGTGAATACTCCAGCAAGACCGTCGCGGAAGATCGCCGATGAGATCAGGAACCACACCACTGAGCGGTCCGTACGCCACAACCGCGCAACGGACCGGAGGATCTCCTTGTAGGAACCCAGAATGCCGTGCACATCGCTCTCGATTGGTGCATTGTTTGTGCCAGTCAGGATGATGGGAAGCGAGGATGCGAGCATCCACAGGGCACAAATGAGCATGCTAATCCGGATGTGTGCGCCGTTCTCATGCGTCACACCAAACCATCCGGGATCAGGGGAAATGAACCCTACGTACAGGATGAGCAAGAGAACAATACCACCGACGTAACCCATGCCCCACCCAAACCCAGAGACGCGGCCCACGGTCTGCGGTGTGGAAACCTCAGTAACCATCGTGTTGTAGACCACCGAGCCCGTCTCAAAAATGACGTTACCCAGCGCAACCAACACCAAACCAAGCCACAGATAACTGTGGCCCGGCTTAACGAAGAACAAGAGCGCCATACACGCAACCACTCCCAGAGTGGCGGCAACAAGGATCGTGTGGCGTTTTCCTGTGCGATCAGTCCACTGCCCGATTGCTGGCGCCACAACTGCCACCAAGATACCGGCCACCGCGAGCGCCCAGCCCAGGTTCGCGTTGGCGCTTTCCCCAAACAGATCTGCATCGGTCAGGTACACAGTGAACACGAAGGTGGTCACGACCGCATTGAAAGCCGCCGAACCCCAGTCCCACAGGGACCATGCCATCACCTGCCTGTTGATGAAGCCAAGGGTGCGGTGTGGCTGCTGCTGCGATGAGGGAATCGGTGAGGATTCGTGGCTCGTGCGCGCATCATCGGTCGAATTGTTGTGAGATGCCATGAGCTACAGACTACTTTCCAAATCTGTCCGCCACACCAAGAGAAGGCAACTTCAGAGAAAACTTGCCTCGTTGTATACGCAATCGTGCGACGACGTCGGCGCCACACCCCGATTTTTCGCCCAGCGCTGTGCCGAATCGTGCCGGTATCCCATGTATTCGTTAGTCTTAAGGGGTGAGCCTGAGCATCTATGATTCCGCAACCCATTCCCAGAGGGATTTTGTGCCCCTCCAACCTGGCAAGGTTGGCGTGTACCTGTGCGGCGCCACGGTCCAAGGCTCTCCTCATATTGGCCACATTCGTTCCGCTCTGGCGTTTGATGTGCTTGTCCGGTGGTTGCGCCGCAGCGGCTACGACGTCACGATGGTCCGCAATGTGACCGATATAGATGACAAGATCTTGCAGAAGTCTGCCGAAGCGGGAAAGCCATGGTGGGCGTGGGCGTATACGTATGAGAATGAGTTCGCCGAGGCGTACCGAACCTTGGGAATTCTGGCTCCCACATATGAGCCTCGCGCCACAGGGCACATTCCACAGATGCTTGAGCTGATCCAACAGATCATGGATGCAGGCCACGCCTATGTGGGAGCTCCCGGAAACGTCTACTTTGATGTGACGTCTCTGCGCGACTACGGTTCACTCACGCGCCAGGCGCTTGAGAACATGAACGTGGATGAATCGGACATGGAGCCGGACAAGCGTAATCCACATGATTTCGCTCTGTGGAAGGCGCCAAAGCAGGGCGAGCCCGCGGACGCCTCATGGGACTCACCGTGGGGTCGGGGAAGGCCTGGATGGCACCTTGAATGCTCGGCGATGTCCGGAAGATATCTGGGCGATGATTTCGATATCCACGGCGGCGGCATCGACCTGCGTTTCCCACACCATGAGAACGAGCAGGCACAGTCCCATGCTGCCGGGCGCGGCTTCGCCCGTTATTGGATGCACAATGCCTGGGTGACAATCGAAGGCGAAAAGATGAGCAAGTCGCTCGGGAATTCCCTGACCGTGCAGAACATCGTCAAGGATGTGCCGCCGGTAGTCCTGCGGTTCGCATTAGGAACTGTTCATTACCGATCCACCGTGGCATATTCACCTGAGACCCTCACTGAGGCAGCAGCTGTGTGGGATCGGCTCGCGGGTTTCGTCAACCGATCAGTAGAGGCGGTTGGTGAAGTGAGCGCCCAACACATAGCAGCGCTTGGCCCGGATGATCTTCCAGAGGATTTCGTCACGGCATTGGATGACGACCTCAATGTTTCAGCGGGACTTGCTGCCATTCATGAGGCGGTGACGAACGGAAACAACGCGCTCTCAGAACGTGATGATCCCGCCATTCTTGCCGCGCAGACCAGTGTTCGGGCTATGCTCGACGTTCTTGGACTTGATCCGTTGGCGGCGCCGTGGCGTGGATCTTCCAGCCACGATGATCTGTATGAGGCGCTGAATTCCCTCGTCGTGAACGTGCTGGATGATCGGGCGGCGGCTCGGGCTCAGAAGGACTGGGCGCGCGCGGATGCACTCCGCGACTCATTGACCAATGCTGGAATCGTCGTAGAAGACTCTGCTGACGGCGCTCGTTGGCACGTAGAAGGACGATAATGGCAGATCAGAGGACGAACCGCCCAAAGGGCAAGAAGAGCGCCACGGTTGGATCAGGCGGGAACAATCGCCGCCGGCTGGAGGGCAAGGGCCCAACTCCTAAGGCGGAGGACCGCACCTACCATCCCGCTTACAAGCGCAAGAAGGCTTCGGAAGCTGCTGCGCGCGCTGCGGAAGCACGCGAGCACGCGCGCACCCACGTGCGTGCCGCGCTCCACTTAGCTGAGGGTCATGAGCTCATTGCAGGGCGCAACCCAGTGGTGGAGGCGGTACGTTCTGGCATCCCGCTCACTCGCGTGTTCATGGTGGGGGCCGCTATCTCCGATGAACGCGTTGGGGAGGTCGTGCGCACGGCGACGTCGCTCGGCGCTCCACTCGTGGAAGTCTCACGAACCGAACTTGACCGCATGACTGATGGGGCGGTTCACCAAGGTGTGGCAATCGAGGTTCCGCCATACGACTACTGTGATGTTGATGTACTCATCGAACGTGGAGAGAACCACGTACGTCCCGGCCTCATCATCGCCCTCGATTCTGTAACGGATCCGCACAACCTAGGCGCCGCGCTGCGCTCGGCCAGCGCATTCGGCGCGGACGGCCTCATCATCCCCGAACGCAGGTCTGCTGGCGTTAACGTGACCGCATGGAAGGTCTCAGCAGGCGCTGCCGCACGAGTCCCCGTGGCTCGCGTGACCAACCTCGTGCGCACACTCAGCGAGCTGAAGAAAGATGGCTACTTCGTTGTGGGGCTCGACGGTGGCGGCGATGTTGATATCGACAAGCTCGAACTAGCTGACATGCCTTTAGTAGTGGTGACAGGATCGGAAGGAAACGGGTTGGCGCGTCTGACCCGCGAGACATGCGACGTCGTCGCCTCAATTCCGATCGCGGCAGAACTTGAGTCACTTAACGCGTCCGTTGCCACCGGCATCGCGCTGTACCAGATTGATCGGCTCCGAGCCAACCTCTAACAGAAAGCGAGTTCAACGATGGTTACCTGGCGTCCGATCAAGGGCGAGATCGTGAGACTTGATCCAACTCTCGCAACCGTGGAGAGCATTGAAGATTTCTTTGCTCGCCACAAGATCATTGCCCGTGGTGAGGATCAGGACGAGGCTTTCCGCCTTGAACTGGCCGCTACAGGGCGCCGGCGCCGGGTGGCCCAGCTGGATGCAGCTGGCGACGTTGTCCCGGGTCCTTCCCTCAGCGAACTTGTGGAACTCTTAGACAAGGAGCTGCGCAAGGTCCAGATCGATATTGATGGCCAAGTCGCGTGGGGTAACATCGACTTGGGAGAAGTCGACGTCGAATGGGACGACCTGGACGGCACTCCAGATCGTGTTGAGCCCGAAGTCGATGAGGAAGGAATCGAAGGACCGGTTCCCGAATTCCTTGAAGGGCCGATGCTTGCGATCTCTGATGTCTCGTTCGCCCAGTTGCCGACTCTGGCGGCATCCATTGAAAGCCCGGTCGCAGCTTTCGATCTGGATAAGGCCAATGCAATTCTTGCGGATGTGGAGTTGGCGCAACGCAATCTCATGGTGATGCCTGAGTACGTGATCGTGCTTTCCACTGATCCAACCGGTTTGGATCGGCCGGTGCTTTCCATACGTCAGGACTCCATGCGCCGCAGCTGGAATTGGCAGGGCGAACTCCCAAATCTGGAGTGGGTTGCATCATCTGATGTAGCTGCAGAGCTTTCCGAGGCGCAGCTGGGTGCTGGTGCATTTGTCACCCGCATTTGCGCGGACTTGCCCAGCACCGAACCGGAGAAACTTCGCGCATGCCTGTTGGGCTCTCCGGAGGATGCCGGGCGTGCCTTCATCGACGCTGTGGGGTTGGCTCCAGAGGTCGCTGACTGCCTTGAGGGCCTCCTCGAGGCGAGGTTGGTTCCCGGTGCTACGGTCTTTGAACCAAAACCATTCCCTGAACGCCTTCAATCCAGTGTGGCTTATGAGGTGGCTGGCCAGGGCCGGGCCAAGCCAGGCTTCTGGAAGATCTATCGCAAGCTCTATCTGGAGAACCCCCGAGCTATGGAAGCTCTGGCCTCCCTGCAGGCCGGGCTGGGAGCGCTCGCTTTCGCTGCCGGTGTGAAGCGATGGGGCAAGACCAGCGGAAAGCTCCTAGCCGTTCTGGGAAGTGGTCTAGCAATCAACGCTGGTACCCGAATTCTCGTGACGCAGTGGATCCAAGCTGCCCTAGACAATGAGGGGTTGAGCGGGCGTGGATCTGATGCCCGCTCTGATGCAGAGGGTTCCTTGAATGAACCTCTCACAACCGGCGGGCAGCCCTCCGCAGGTTCACACTCTTCAGTGCTTGGAGCCAAAGATGCAGAATGATCCCACTGATTCCCAGATGCCAGATGCTGCGTGGGAACCCGTTGAACCAGTTGATGCCCAGCTTGAGGCATTCTGGATCAGAGCTCGGAATGTTGCGAAGTTCAACCCGCTTGAAGTGATTGTGGGCATGGACGATACGTCCTCATTGCGTCCGGCAGCCTTCTGCTTCGGTAGCAATAAGGATATGGCCGATAAGCTCTGCCAATTGGTAATAGACGGCACCAAACGCGCCACCTCGGGTTGGTTGGCAACCTATGAGGCGCTAGGGGAGCCAGTTCCGGAAATTGGCGAGTTGGCGATCGTGTGCGATGGATCTGGTTCACCCCGCGCCTTGATTCGTGATACTGAGGTGAAGATACTAGGCTTCCATGGCATTGGGCCCGATGTGGCTGAGGCTGAGGGCGAAGGCACCTTTGAACAGTGGAAGCTGGATCATGAACAGTTCTTCCGTGCGGAGTGCGCGGCCGAAGGGCTCGAGTTTGACCCTGAGGGTGAAGTAGTTGTGGAGTTCTTCGAGGTTCTCTATAGCTACTAGAGGTTCTCCATAGCTACTAGGCGTTCTCTAGCTACTGTGGTGGCCTATGGCCGCCACCAGTACGGTCAACGCCTCGTTGGGCTATCGCACTGGCAAACTAGGTAGCTCAGCCGTTACTAGGTAGCTCAGCCGTTACTAGGTAGCTTCGCTTTCTCTAAGCAACGCCGCCTTCTCGGGACGCGCTGGCAGCTGGGATCAGTTGCCAGCCGAGTCCTCAAGAGTGGTGCACTCCGCCACTGGGCTGAGAGTTCCATCTGGGTTTGCCGAAGCCACAGAATCTGCTGAGGAAATGCCGTTCCAACTGGTGCCGAGGATAACGTTGATCGTTTCACCCGTCAGATCTGAGTTGTACTGGATGATCGAGTCTGGGATGTACTGGGCCAAGGTATAGGCAGCTGTGATTCCTTGGCTTCCTGCTTGGATGCGTGCCGGCTCAGAAAGGGCCTGATCTCCGCTCCAGTTTTCCGTGGTCCCCACGGCCACCCCGAGGCCCGTAAGCGCGGTTGCTGCTTCAGCCGCTATCCCCGTGATGCTGGTTGAGTTGTACACATTGGCGGTGATGGTGGAGAGGTCCGTAACAGCCGTGCCATCAGCGATGCAGGGCGTAACCACCGTGTTCGAGTCCACTTCCGCGCTGAACTCACGATCAAAGGGGAATGGCACGATGTTGGTCCAGAAGAGCATGGCAAACAGCAGCAGTACCGCCATCAGGGCAGCGATGGTGCCAAAGATGACTGTCTGCCGTTGCTGGATGCGGCGCCGATAATCGGCGCGAGCTGAAACCTTGCCGTCATTCACAGGTCTAACGGTAGCCGAGCTAACTGCAATCTGCATGAATGGACTGCGTGGCGTGGAACCTACTCGGGTCAAAATCGTCCGGATGCTGATCTCTTTGGCGCTGCGAGCGGCGGATTTGAGGTTGTTCGGAAGAAGCTGTGGCAACATCGTCTCGCTTTGGTCACAATGGGGGAGTGAGTTGTGTTGCCTTCATTCGAATCTGACTGATGTGTACCACGTTCGGCAGATCGAACGCGGCACGCTCATGCACACCACGATCCACGCATTTTCGTTTCTGACGAAAACCCGTTAGAAGTAGGCAGCCGTATGGAGTTAGGCCTCACCACGTCAAACGATGACGCCCGCGACGGCGCCGAAGCGACGTCGATATTTGACGGATTTGGCGACGACGTCGGCCAACCATACGTTTCGTTAGACGAGTCCGGTTCCGAACCAGTTCACAAGCAAAAGTGGTTTGTGGGGATCGCGGCGTTTGTGGCGGTGGCAGTGGTGGTCGCGTTGGTCATGGTGTTGGTCTCCCACAACAACAGGCAGCGTGAGGCGACGTGGGACGCAGCCGCCGCGTCTATGGCAGTCAGTTTGGGCGTGGCGTCGGGTACGTCTTCCTACGCAACGACAGTTCTCACAGCTTCGGCCTCCACAGGTGTTGATGCGGCCTTGGTGACGAGGCTCCAGGATGCACTTGTTGCCGTTGACAAGCAAGTCTCCGCGATCCTGTCTCGGAATGGGGCCGTGTTCTCCGAGCCCACCGAACAGACGTCCAGCAGCGCCGCTGCTGCAATCAACACCACCTCGTCCGATTTCTGGCTAGATGTTCCTGAGCCGGGTACCTACCAGCTAGCTTCAGGTTCCGTCTATCAAGTGGGCGCATCATATGTTGTGACTGAGCCCGATGCCAGAGTGATGCAAGATAGTTCGGTTGTGGCGCAGCTCGAGTCCGACCGAGCTTCGTTGGAGGATGCCGTTACACAATTGGCTGATTCTGCTGCCGCGCTGCTTGATGGAGTGTCCGAAGCTGAACTGAACGCTGCGGTCCAAGATCTCAATGATGCAAAGTCCGCGCTGCAGCGGGCAATTGATTCGGGTGAGCAGGTCTACACGGATTCACGTGGTGCTGTGGCTGATGAAAGAGTTCGGCAGACGTTGCGTTCGGCACTAGACAGTGCAGCCGCGCTGGTGGGCGCTGCAACGGCGGAAAACGTGGCGGATGTCCAGACAGCGTCGTCGTCAATTCGAGATGCCATCGCTCCGCTTCAAAGCGCTTCATCTGCTGTCACCACAGCTGTGGATCAGAAGAAAGCGGCTGACGCGGCAGCGCGTGCCGAACGAGAGGCTGCCGAGCGAGCAGCGCAGGAAGCGGCTGAGGCCGAGGCATCACGCGAGGCAGAGGAGCAGGCGGCTCAGGAGCAGGAGAACTCGGGTACTGATCCATCTGATGAGGACGGCGATCACGATAACGGCTGATCGGGGCCCCTCTCACGCAGGACGGTAACGGGTCCTGCCTGTCTGATTCGCCTGAGCGAGAGCTGGAACCGGGTGAGCGTTACTTCGGCTGGTCTCTGGATAGGTCAGCACTGCAAGCGGGTGGCGATCGGGCAACTATGCTGAAGGAACGAACCACGCACGTGCGTGAGATCTTGGGGGTTGAAGCCATGCAGCAATCAAATGAGGCCGCACACTCTGAATCGCGGCTGGTGATGAACGGGGCTCTTCCCGGAGGTGACGCGGTAGCGGAGGTGCTTCACGAAGCCTATGCGCAGTTCCGTGGAGTGGATGACGGTGACATCTCGCAGGTATACCCGGAACTCTCACGGAGCGATCCCGCACACTTTGGTTTGGCATTGGTAGATGTGGAGGGACATTCGTTTGTTGAAGGAGATGACGATGTTTCCTTCGCACTCATGAGTGTTGCCAAACCGTTTGTTTTTGCGCTGGCATGTGAAACTCACGGGGTCGAATACGTGTGCGACGAAGTTGGCATGGACGCCACAGGCTTGCCGTTTAATTCGGCCGCAGCAGTTGAGAGAAACGGTGGCCGAACAAATCCGATGGTCAACGCTGGCGCTATCGCCACTGCAAGTCTCATTTCTGGAAGCACGTCGGCCCGTACGATCCCTAATGAGTCCCTCGAGGATAGGTGGGCGTTCATCGTGGAACGCCTCTCTGCCTTCGCTGGTCGGGAGCTCGAGTTGGACCACGATGTTCTCGAATCTGCGAGGACCACCAACTTCAGAAATCGGGGGCTGGGCAATCTTCTGGCTGGTCTAGGGCGAATCGTTGGCGATACGAATGACGCGATCGAGCTCTATACCCGGCAGAGCTGTTTGAGTGTCACTGCGCTTGACCTTGCAGTTATGGCGGCCACTCTTGCTGATGGCGGGGCAAACCCCATAACCAAGCAACAAGTTGTGGGCGGGGAGGAGGCTCGGGCGGCGCTCGCGGCGATGACGATCGCAGGCATGTATGAGACCTCTGGATCTTGGCTCATGCGGGTGGGGTTGCCGGGCAAGAGCGGAATTGCGGGCGGAGTCATCGCTGTTTCGCCGGGCAAAGGTGCGCTGGGAAGCTATTCGCCACTGCTTGACCCTGCGGGAAATAGTGTGCGAGGGACTTTGGCGGCTCGCTGGATATCCAGGCGCCTTGGCCTAGATATCTTGGCATCTGCAGTTCACCGATAGCCGTTGCGTCTGCAGGTCACTGATGACTGTTGGGCGGCGAACATGGCAGGTGCCGCGCTGAGGGCAGCGCTATAGGGTGTGTCTATCTTTTGGCTGGGGTCTTGGGAGTTACCGTCACTTTGATGGTGCTGTGAGGAATGACAAGGCGGGGAGCCGAGGAAGAAAAGTCGCGTCATAGCAACGAAAAACCCCGGAATCTCAAGGATCCCGGGGTCCGCTCGCGGAGGATGGGGTGTGTGATTTCAGGACATCGTTCAGCCCTGTCGCACGTCATCGTTCACAGCATGTCTCATGAGATCGTTCACTAACTGTGGCACGTCATCGTTCATGAGGTGTCTCGCGTCATTATTCACACATGAACACCTCGAACCAGAACCGCGTCATTATCCTCTCCATCGCCGAAGGCGGCCTGAGCGTAGCTGAAGCAGCCACACGCTTCAACGTCTCACAACGCTGGATTTACACACTCCTAGCCCGCTACAAAGCCGGCGGGATTGACGCTGTTGACCCACGCTCACGCCGCCCCCATACCAACCCCAACGCCACCGATCCCACCACGGTAGAGGCCATCCTCACCCTGCGTGAGGACCTGACCACCGCAGGCCTAGACGCCGGAGCGGAATCCATCTGGGACCGACTAGACACCGAGACCCGACCCTCCCCAGCAACGATCTGGCGCATCCTTACACGCCACGACAAGATCACCCCGCAACCCCACAAACGTCCCCGCTCCTCCTGGCACCGATTCGAAGCCGCAGCCCCCAACGAAACCTGGCAATCCGACTTCACCCATTGGACCCTAGAAGATGGCACCGACACCGAGATCATCTCCTGGCTCGATGACCACTCCCGCCTCCTCCTACATGCCACCGCCTACGCACGCATCACCGGCTCCATCGTCACCGATACCTTCACCACCACCATGGATATCTACGGACCGCCTGCATCAACCCTGACCGATAACGGCATGGTCTACACCACCCGATTCGCCCGCGGCAATGACGGCCAGCCTCGTCAACCCAACGGATTCGAACAACTCCTCGCCGACATGGGCATCACCCAGAAGAACGGCGCCGCGAACCACCCCACTACCCAAGGCAAAATCGAACGCTACCACCAAACTCTCAAACACTGGCTAAGCGCACAACCCCGCGCACGCAACCTAGACGAACTCAATACCCAGCTCGCCCAGTTCACTGATATCTACAACACCCAACGCCCTCACCGAGCGCTCGGCAGACGCACCCCAGCCCAGGTCTACACGGCAACAATCAAAGCCGAACCCACCAAAGAAATAGGCCACACCTTCTGGCGCGTCCGCTACGACCGCGTCGACAAAGACGGCAAAATCACCCTGCGCTACGCCGGCAAACTCCGACACCTCGGCATCGGCAGAGCCCACATCGGCTCACGCCTCCTCCTCCTCATCCACGGCCCCAATACCATGGCCATCGACCGCAACACCGGAGAAATCATCGCCGAACACGCCATCGACTCCACCAAGAACTACCAGCCGAAAAAGTGAACGATGACCCGAGACACCCACCCAAAAAAGTGAACGATGACGCGACACATGCCCGCGCCAAAAACAAGAAAATCTCGCGCCATCGCCTGAACGATGACGCGAGACATGACATCGCGGAGGATGGGGGATTCGAACCCCCGAGGGCTTGCACCCAACACGCTTTCCAAGCGTGCGCCATAGGCCACTAGGCGAATCCTCCTCGCGCGGTGACGCGCCCGTTTAGCTTAGCTGAATCTCAGTTCGAGTGCGAATCCGGGCCGATGAGAGACAGGCCACGCTTTTCTTGCTATTCGGTGGCGAGGCCCTCGATAACTTGGGCGCCCGGCAGCGCCGCCAAGAGCGCACCTGGAAGTGCCAGTTTAGAGCGGCGCAAGCCGGAACCAACCACGCAATAGCCTTCAGCCACTCGTGCGTCGATGAGCAGATTCCAAGCTTCTGGCACGCCCACAGGTGTGATCCCGCCATACTCCATTCCTGAAGCTTCCACAGCTTTGTCTTGGGGCCAGAACGAGCATTTGCGAACGTTGAGAATCTTCTTGATGGTGTGGTTGACGTCGGCCTTCGTTGTTGCGCGGACTACGGCCGCCGCAACTCGCTCTTCACCCTCGCGCTTGCCCGCTACGAGAACGCAGTTGCAGGAAAGATTGAGGTCCATTGCGTAGTGCTCGGTCATTGCCTCGGTGTCAGCGAACTGCGGGTCGATTGCCGAAACCAGAGCTTGAGAGACCAATGTAGGTTCCAAGGTGGCAAGGTTCCGCAGTTGTTCTGCCACTGGCTCTGCCAGAAGTTCAGTGTTGTCCAGTGCGTTGACCCATTCGGCGGTACCCATTCCAACAACCGTCAATCCTGCTATTTCCATACTTATACTGTAGGGAATTGTGTTGTTGTTGGCGAGTCTGATCATCGTATGGGAGCTGACCGATTGTGCGCGGTAGCTCCATCTAACGTATGCTTGAAGCGGCTCCCCACGTGGCGTCATCTCGCAAAACTCCCCCAGGGCCGGAAGGCAGCAAGGGTATGCGGGCTCTGGCGGGTGCGTGGGGAGTCCTCGATGTATTTGCTCTTCTGCTGGCAAACACAACGCAGTTTCACCTCACCAAGGCAGCGCATGTTCCATGAAACAGCATCAAAGAAAAGTCATATCCAGACTGAGTCTCACCTTCCCCGTCCGTATAGTCACGTTCGTTGTGCTTCTGGTTCTGATAGCAGTGGTTCCTGGAGTGGGGCCGGCCCTGCGAACGCTGCGCCGGCGTCGTCGATCGGAAACTACTACTATTTCTCCAACACGTTGAATGGTGGTCAAGCCGATTCCGTAGTTGTCTACGGCAAAGCGT
The DNA here is from genome assembly GCF_014041995.1 of Changpingibacter yushuensis. Lineage (NCBI taxonomy): Bacteria > Bacillati > Actinomycetota > Actinomycetes > Actinomycetales > Actinomycetaceae > Changpingibacter > Changpingibacter yushuensis. The sequence continues at coordinate 262,748 of NZ_CP059492.1, forward strand.
CCGATACTGTGCTCGTTGGTGATTGGGATGGCGACGGCGTCGATACCTTGGCTGTACGCCGCGGTAATGCGTACCACATCAAGAACTCAATCTCTGGTGGTGCTGCGGACAAGGTCATTTACTATGGCCGGTCCACGGACAACGGTGCTCGTTGGTGATTGGGATGGCGACGGCGTCGATACTTTGGCAGTACGCCGAGGAAATATCTATTACGTCAAGAATTCGATTGCGGGAGGCCAAGCCGATGATCGGTTCGCCCTCGGCCGTGTTGGCGACCAAGTGACAGTTGGCGATTGGGACGGCGACGGCGTCGATACCTTCGCGGTCCGGCGCTCAGCTAGGTTCTACTTTTTCGATTCGCTACATGGCGGTCAAGCTGACCGTACTGTGCCATATGGAAAACCGACCGACGAAATCTATTCAGGTGACTGGGATGCGGACGGTATCGACACCATAATAATGCGACGCGGCAATGCGTACCTTGGCAAGAACACGATTAGCGGTGGCGAAGCCGATTTCCGAATTATCTACGGAAGGGTCTCCGATTACACGCTTGTAGGTGATTGGGATGGAAAAAACGGTGACACGGTGGCGGTAAGGCGATCCACCAAGCCAACCGGTTCCTCCGGTAGCGCCGATTCTGCCACCGATGAGTGGAACCAAAAGCTCACAATGAAGGCACCGGCGAATGTTGGCGACTACGTTTCGAGCGAGGCCGCGGCTACCTTGACATTTGCTAACGGTGAGGCCGACGCGCTGGGGGAAGCTTGGGCATCGAACTCCGTGAACGCTACGGCTTTCCGCCATTCATCAATCGTCACTCAATACCGCGGAACGGATGAGATTCAGACTGCTGCTTACTATGGCGCGCAGGGCCAACTGATGCTTGCTCGGCGCAATGTCACAACTGGCGAGGCCTGGCAAGTGGTCACCACTCAGTACACCGGTACGGTCACTGATGCGCACAACTCGATCTCCATTGCGGTGGATGGTGACGGATACTTGCACGTCGCTTGGGGCATGCATGTAGCTTCGATGCAGTACGCGAAGTCCACAGAACCGTGGTCGTTGAACCTCGGGAAGATCACTCCGTTGACCGGGACGAATGAAGCCCAAGTCACCTATCCCGAGTTCTATCCACAGAGCAACGGAGACCTCTTCTTCGTCTACCGGTTCGGATCATCAGGCAACGGCAACATGGTCATCGACCATTACAGCACGGCCGCTTCGGCTTGGACACAGGTTTCGAGCAAGCTTATTGACGGAAGCGGAAGTGGCGTTTCGCCATACTGGCAAGCCGTGGTGGACTCGCAGGACCGCCTGCAAATCAGCTGGGTGTGGCGCGCCACCGGGATGGTTGAGACCAACCATGACCTGATGTACGCGAGGTCAACTGATGCGACAGGGACTTCGTGGGAGACCTCGCAGGGACAGGCCTACACGCTGCCTATCACTAAGGCCAATGCTGAAATCGCTCAAACGATCAGTCAGGGCAGTGAGCTGATGAACCAGACGTCAATGACGATTGACTCTGATGACCAGCCCTACATCGTTAGTTACTGGAAGCCTAAGGACTCGCCAGTCGTGCAGTATATGGTTGCTTACCTCTCTGACGCCCACTGGACTGTGGAGAATACGGGACTTAGGACGTCGCCTTTCTCCTTGTCAGGTTCAGGAAGCAAGGCTCTTCCGATCGCACGCCCCCAGATCCTTGTGGCGGGCTCCGGATCGAACGCGGTAGTCCATCTCATCTTGCGTGATGTGGATCTTGGCAGTCGTGTTGTGCTCGCGAACTCGCGTGTTGGCAGTGGTCAGTGGTCCACAGTTGATTTGACGACGACGGCGGTAGGGCTGTGGGAACCTTCCTTTGATGTGGCGCTGTGGCAGCGCACAGGACGCCTGGATCTGTTCATTGAGAAGGTGAATCAAGTTGATGGGGAGGGAATAGGTATATTCCCTGCCAGTTACGCTTATGTGCTCCATGTTTGGGACAACGCTTTGAACTCCCTTCCAGATGTGTTGCCACAGGAAGACGATGCCACTGTTACGCAGTCGCCCACTCCGAGCGAGAGTGTTGGCAGTTCCGATCCAAGCATCCCGGCGCCGGAGGATACGGCAACGCCCGTGGTACCTGAAACCACCACAGAACCGAGTGAGGAACCGAGTACTCCATCAACGAGTACTGAGCCGAGTGAGCCGTCAACAACAACTGAAACCGATGCGCCGGCGTCGGGAAACTCGGGAAACCAGTAGAAGGAAATCTTTCCAGATAGACAGTCCTGTGGCGCCTCGATTGCTGACGTATTGCCTGATCATCGCGAGATCTGGGTGATAGCAACTTGCGTGGCAGGGCGGCATTTTTGGGTTGACTGGGATGAAATGGGTTGAATTCACTCTCTGATCGACGGATAATCCTCGTGTCGAGTGGATCACGATGACGTGGGTCCATGTGGCAAATTGTTTGGATCCTCCTAGCAAGTCCGATGTTGGGGGCAAGGATTCTGCACCTAGCTCAGAGGATTGAACTATGAGTACCGCTCACCAAGATCTCACGATCCCGAAATCGCGAACAAATGGTCGTCACGCATCACGCCGGCAGAGATGGCTGACCACCGCAGTTGCATCGCTCGTGGCAGTGGGATTGACCGTGGGAAGCGGCGGCATGGCATTAGCCGAGGATGTGGATCCGGATTCGGCCATAACGGGCACAACCGAAACGTCGCCCACGGCCACCGATACAACCTCGAGTACCGCCGCGGTTGCCGATGAACAGACGGAGTCACCTGATCCGGAGAATACGCAGCCAACGGACCCGAGTTCGGTCCCTTCAACGGTTTCGGATGGCAGCGGTGACATCAATGCCCCAGCCTCCGGTTCTGCGAGTTCGGACGCAGTGGTGAAGGGTACTGCGGACGGCAATGCGGTCAAGGTGGATGCGGTCAATGGGATTCCGGCGTTGAGTATTACGTTGCCTGATGGTGTGACTCTCAGTCAGCTGAACAGTGACAAGAACACAAAGTACCAAGGTTCGGCTGCATACTTGACGGATCCGACGGGTACCTATGCGGATACTACATACACCGGTGTTGAAATCAAGGGCCGCGGCAACTACACGTGGACCTTGAACAAGAAGCCCTACCAGATCAAGCTATCGAAGAAAGCATCACTGCTTGGTATGGACTCTAACAAGACATGGATCCTGCTGGCGAACGCACCAGATCCGTCATTCTTGCGTAACTACACCGCGTTCTATGCAGCAAACAAGCTCGAGCTCGCTGGCACTCCCCACGAGTCTCGTTACGTGGATCTGACGATCAACGGCACCTATCTAGGTACGTACCAGCTCACCGAAAAGGTTGAAATCAAAGATGACAGGGTTGCAATTGACAATCCAAATGCCGTCTTGGTCGAGTTGGACAACAACTATTACGCGGAAGAGGCGCACTACTTCAAGTCCACCACATCGGGCACTTACTTCACGTTGAAGGATCAGAAGACTGACCTTTTAGAGGATGGTGGCAGCGGCGAGGCCGAAGTCGGTTGGGCTGATATTCAGGCTGATATCAATGCGTTGGACAAGTTGTTGTATGCGTCTTCTCCGGACTGGTCGAAGATTTCGGACCTTGTGGATGTGGATTCGTTCGCCAAGTACTTCATTCTTGCCGAATACACAGAGAACTTTGAAGTCGTCAATGGCTCGGTGTTCTTCTATAAGGATGGTGTAGACGACAAGCTTCATATGGGGCCGGCATGGGATTATGACGGCGCAATGGGCAACTTCACCACTGTTGACCGAGGCGGCGTCACGACCACCAACTATGTCAAGAACACCGAGTGGATTCGCGATGAGGGCAATGATTGGTATTACCAGTGGTTCCGCAATCCGGAGTTTGCCCGCCTCGTCAACTACTACTACAGCTTGCTGGGCCACGAAGCACTCACGAGTTCCATTACTGAAATGGACACAGTTGCTGCCAGCCTCAATACCGCCGCTGCCGCAAACTTCAAGAAGTGGCCAATCCTCGGTGGAAAGGCGCTATATCCCTTCTATCAGCGCACCTACAAGTCCACCTATTCTGGCGAGGTTTCGTATTTGAAGAGTTGGGCGTCGAGTCGTGTTTCGTATCTTGATGGTGTGTATGGGGGTTCGTCGCGTCCGGTGTTGTCGTATGACGTGCATGCTCAGTCCAAGGGGTGGATGCCTACTGTGACTGGTGGTTTGATGCAGGGTACGACTGGTCAGTCTAAGCGTGTGGAGGCGATGAAGGTTCGGTTGTTGCCTGGTGCTGATGGTAAGACGGTGGCTGGTTCGGTGTTGTCTGAGGCGCATGTTGCGTCTATTGGGTGGCAGGGGTACAAGTCGCAGGGTGCTGTGATTGGTACGACGGGTCAGTCTAAGGCTATTGAGGCTATTCGGTTGAAGTTGTCGGGTGGGGTGTCTTCTACGTATGACATTCAGTATCGGGTGTATCAGCAGACGTATGGTTGGTCGAGCTGGGTGAAGAATGGTGCGACTGCTGGTGTGACGGGTCAGTCTAAGCGTGTTGAGGCTGTTGAGATGCAGTTGGTTTCCAAGAAGGGTTTTATTGCTGATTCGACCCCGACTCCGGATCCGTCGACGTCGCCTACTCCTACTCCTACTCCGACGACGACGTCGCCTACTCCTACTCCTACTCCTACTCCGACGACGACGTCGCCTACTCCTACTCCTACTCCGACGACGACGTCGCCTACTCCTACTCCTACTCCGACGACGACGTCGCCTACTTCTACTCCGACGAGTCCGGCTGGGTCTGTTGGGACGGTGTTCTATCTGAATGATGGGATTTCTGGGGATGCTGGATCGGTGTTTTCGTGGGGTGTGGCTTCTGATGAGGTTCTTGTGGGTGATTGGAATGGGGATGGTAAGGACACGGTGGCGTTGAGGCGTGGGAACACGTATGCGTTTACTGATGAGGTGCGTCCGGGGTCTGCTCCTGTTTTTTCGGTGGTGTTTGGCAATGCTTCTGATGAGGTTCTTGTGGGTGATTGGAATGGGGATGGCAAGGATACGTTGGGTGTTCGGCGTGGTTCGGCCTTCTATTTGTCGAATTCTTTGAGTTCGGGTAGTACGGATGTTTCGTTTGGTTATGGTCGTTCCACTGATGCGGTGTTCGTGGGTGATTGGAATGGGGATGGTAAGGACACGATTTCGATTCGTCGTGATGCCACGTTCCATGTCAAGAATTCGTTGAGTGGTGGTACGGCTAATAAGACGTTCATTTTTGGTCGTGCTACGGATGAGGTTCTTGTTGGCTCGTTTGGGTCGGGTAAGGGTGATTCGTTTGCGTTGCGTCGGGGTACGAGTGTGTATCTGACGACGTCGTTGCATGGTGGTACGGCTGATAAGACGGTGGCGTATGGGCGTTCGGGTGATGAGATGTTCATGGGTGACTGGAATGGTGATGGCACTGATGGTATTGGCGTCCGCCGATAAGGTGCGTCCTTGTGATGCGTGTTGGGCCGGGCCGACAATCCGGGCCAACACGCATTATCGCCGGTTCTTGAGAATAATCTGAAGCTATCTCTATCGATCTATGCGTGTGTATAGACCGGATATGTCTCAATTTGGCGATACACAATCAGCCCAGAGTTCCTGAGATAGGTCCTTCGACACAGGAATGTACTCAGGGAACAAGATCTGACTTGACGGGTTGACGTGAAGGCGCGTTGAGCGAAAGAAAAAGATTGCTTCGCGTGGTTGTAAGGTAAATAATCGGCTCGTCGGGCGCTTGGCAACGCAGTCTTCCGCCTGACAAGTGCTGCGATAGCTCACCGACTGGTCCGAAGTTGGTGTCCGGCTATTGCGCCTATGGAAAAGGTTAGAGAATATGAGAGTCACGCAAATGAGCTCGGGTCGTAGATCTGGATTCGCTTCGGGGTCGCGATCGTCAGTACTGGCGTGCGTGCTTGCTGCCGGGTTGCTGGTAGCTGGCGCGGCTCCCGTTGCGGCCGACAACGTCACGCCCACACCAAGTGCATCGTCGGTTTCGACCGATACGACAGATATTGATGCGGTCCCTAACGAAAGCGCTCCAGCACCAACTGTCCAAGGATCTACCGATTCGACCTCCTCCGAGGTGTCAGAGTCCGCAGATTCATCCCTGAATCCTGCCACGACGGATGCTGCGCCCGTCACGACAAATGCTTCGCCTGTCAAGGTGGATGCGGTCAATGGGATTCCGGCGTTGAGTATTACGTTGCCTGATGGTGTGACTCTCAGCCAAGTGAACAGTGACAAAGACGTAAAGCACAAGGACTCGGCTGCATACTTGACGGATCCGACGGGTACCTATGCGGATACTACATACACCGGTGTTGAGATCAAGGGCCGGGGCAACTACACATGGAAGCTTGACAAGAAGCCTTACCAGATCAAGCTATCGAAGGCGGCGTCACTGCTTGGTATGGAATCAAGTAAGACGTGGATTCTGCTTGCGAATCACGCGGATGCATCATTGCTTCGAAACACAGTGGCTTTTGGCGTTGGCAACTATGTAGGCCTTTCCGCCGCTCCTCAAGAGTCGCGATATGTTGATCTGTATGTGAACGGCGCATATGTGGGTAACTATCAACTCACGGAGAAGATCGAGATCTCCAAGACTCGTCTCAATTTGAAGAATGAGTCCGGAATCGTTGTCGAGTTGGACAACAGCTACGGCATGGCTGAGCCCCACTACTTCAAGTCGGCAACCAGCGGCACAGTCTTCGCGATCAAGGAGCAGGTCAATGACTTGACCGTGGATGGTGGCAACGCCTCAGGTGATGCCGGTTGGGTTGATATCCAGGCTGATATCAATGCGTTGGACAAGTTGTTGTATGCGTCTTCTCCGGACTGGTCGAAGATTTCGGAGCTTGTGGATGTGGATTCGTTCGCCAAGTACTTCATCTTGACGGAGTTCACGGCGAACCCTGAAGTTGGCTCTTCCTCCGTGTTCTTCTATAAGGATGGTGTAGACGACAAGCTTCATATGGGGCCGGCATGGGACTTTGATTCGGCGCTCGGAGCGTTTTCAACCAAGGAGTTGGGTGCCGACGCCACCGCTAACTACACGAACAACGTCAAATGGCTCCGCAAGTCTGGCAATGATTGGTATTACCAGTTCTTCCGCAATCCGGAGTTTGCCCGCCTCGTCAACTCCTACTACTCCAGCATTGGACATGCGGGAATAACCTCGACGATCGCTTCCATCTCCACTACTTCATCGGCTATCAGCAAGTCGGCTGCCGCCAACTTCACGACGTGGCCGGTGCTCGGCAAAGCTTCATTGCTCTTCAACCATGACAGGGTGTGGGCGAGTACCTATTCTGGCGAGGTTTCGTATTTGAAGAGTTGGGTGTCGAGTCGTGTTTCGTATCTTGATGGTGTGTATGGGGGTTCGTCGCGTCCGGTGTTGTCGTATGACGTGCATGCTCAGTCCAAGGGGTGGATGCCTACTGTGACTGGTGGTTTGATGCAGGGTACGACTGGTCAGTCTAAGCGTGTGGAGGCGATGAAGGTTCGGTTGTTGCCTGGTGCTGATGGTAAGACGGTGGCTGGTTCGGTGTTGTCTGAGGCGCATGTTGCGTCTATTGGGTGGCAGGGGTACAAGTCGCAGGGTGCTGTGATTGGTACGACGGGTCAGTCTAAGGCTATTGAGGCTATTCGGTTGAAGTTGTCGGGTGGGGTGTCTTCTACGTATGACATTCAGTATCGGGTGTATCAGCAGACGTATGGTTGGTCGAGCTGGGTGAAGAATGGTGCGACTGCTGGTGTGACGGGTCAGTCTAAGCGTGTTGAGGCTGTTGAGATGCAGTTGGTTTCCAAGAAGGGTTTTATTGCTGATTCGACCCCGACTCCGGATCCGTCGACGTCGCCTACTCCTACTCCGACGACGACGTCGCCTACTCCTACTCCTACTCCGACGACGACGTCGCCTACTCCTACTCCTACTCCTACTCCGACGACGACGTCGCCTACTCCTACTCCTACTCCGACGACGACGTCGCCTACTCCTACTCCTACTCCGACGACGACGTCGCCTACTTCTACTCCGACGAGTCCGGCTGGGTCTGTTGGGACGGTGTTCTATCTGAATGATGGGATTTCTGGGGATGCTGGATCGGTGTTTTCGTGGGGTGTGGCTTCTGATGAGGTTCTTGTGGGTGATTGGAATGGGGATGGTAAGGACACGGTGGCGTTGAGGCGTGGGAACACGTATGCGTTTACTGATGAGGTGCGTCCGGGGTCTGCTCCTGTTTTTTCGGTGGTGTTTGGCAATGCTTCTGATGAGGTTCTTGTGGGTGATTGGAATGGGGATGGCAAGGATACGTTGGGTGTTCGGCGTGGTTCGGCCTTCTATTTGTCGAATTCTTTGAGTTCGGGTAGTACGGATGTTTCGTTTGGTTATGGTCGTTCCACTGATGCGGTGTTCGTGGGTGATTGGAATGGGGATGGTAAGGACACGATTTCGATTCGTCGTGATGCCACGTTCCATGTCAAGAATTCGTTGAGTGGTGGTACGGCTAATAAGACGTTCATTTTTGGTCGTGCTACGGATGAGGTTCTTGTTGGCTCGTTTGGGTCGGGTAAGGGTGATTCGTTTGCGTTGCGTCGGGGTACGAGTGTGTATCTGACGACGTCGTTGCATGGTGGTACGGCTGATAAGACGGTGGCGTATGGGCGTTCGGGTGATGAGATGTTCATGGGTGACTGGAATGGTGATGGCACTGATGGTATTGGCGTCCGCCGATAAGGTGCGTTGATTCCTCGTCATATGTGTAGGTCGCTTTCGCAAGGAAGCGACCTACACCCATGAGTGGAGGTGTGCATGGGCAGGAAGATGTCGGCTATGCCCCTTAGACTGGTTCCGTGAGCATGGCACTGTACCGGCGTTACCGTCCCCAGAAATTCCAAGACGTGATTGGCCAAGAGCAAGTCACACGTCCCTTGATGGCGGCACTGCGCGCGGATAAAACGGCTCATGCATACTTGTTTTCCGGCCCGCGTGGTTGTGGAAAGACCACGTCGGCGCGAATTCTCGCGCGATGCTTGAACTGCGAGCAGGCGCCAACTGACACGCCATGTGGCGAATGTGCGTCGTGCCGTGAACTTTCGCTCAGCGGCTCAGGGTCACTCGACGTCGTCGAAATGGATGCCGCAAGTCACGGTGGTGTTGACGATGCGCGTGACCTCATCGAACGCGCGTCCTTTGCACCGGCACGGGACCGCTACAAGATCTTCATCATCGACGAAGCCCACATGGTTTCGAATCAAGGTTTCAACGCGTTGCTCAAGCTAGTGGAGGAACCGCCTGCGCATGTGAAGTTCATCTTCGCCACAACAGAACCTGAAAAGGTCATCGGCACGATCCGCTCGCGTACTCACCACTATCCGTTCCGGTTGGTTCCCCCGGAGACGCTAAACGGTTACCTAGAACAGATCGCTGCTGAAGAAGGTATTCACGTCGGCACGGGAGTCATCCCGCTCGTCGTACGTTCGGGGGGTGGATCCGTTCGTGATTCCCTCTCAGTTCTCGATCAGTTGATCGGTGGCGCAGAAGATGGCGAGCTCACCTACGATGCCGCCATCGGACTTCTCGGCTACACCGATGGATCTTTGCTCGACGACGCCGTGGAGGCGATCGGCTCCGGGTCTGGCGCAACTCTCTTTTCCGTCGTGGACCGAGTGATCCAATCTGGGCATGATCCGCGCAGGTTTGTTGAGGACCTTCTGCAACGCCTCCGTGACATCATTGTGATCGCTTTGGCTGGCGAACAGGCGTCGGACGTACTGACCTCTGTTCCCCAAGATCAATACGCCCGGATGCTGGATCAGGCTGAGCACTTGGGTGCGGCGCGTGCGTCAAAGAGCGCCGATCTGGTGAATGAAGCGCTCAGTCTCATGGTTGGTGCTACTTCACCGCGCCTGCAGTTGGAGTTGCTGTGTGCGCGGCTTCTGCTCCCAACACAGGCTCCTGCGCCATCAGAAGAGGGCGCACCTCATGAGCCAAGCGCCACGGCTCCCGTGAGGGAACGCCCTGCCAGCGCGATTCCTCGCCCGAAGTCAGCAATACGGCAGCCAGCAGCGGGGAGCGTGGCGCAGCCGGTTCGCCCATCCGGCAGGGTGGTTTCCCCCGGATGGGCGGCTCCGCAGGAGGATCGGAGCGCGTCCGCATCCGCGGCGGACGCGCGGCAAGCGCCTATACGGTCAACGTTTACGCCGGCAGAATCCCCGGCACCAACTCCTTCAGCCACGGTGCAAGCTCCGTCTGCAGTTTCAACGGTCCTGCCCCAAACCGAGCCATCTGGACCCGTCCTCGCAGATACAGAACAGGCCAGTTCCGCGCAAGCCCGCCACGGCCAAACGCCTGATCGTGTGGATTCCGCGGCCCCTTCAGTTGAGATCGATGAGGCTCGCTGGGGTGAAGTGCTTGCGGCAGTGCACAACCGCTCGAATGTGGCGTGGTCAAAGCTTCAGTATGTGGAGGCACACACAGTTGAGAACGGTGTTCTCACGGTCGTGTTCTCGATGCCAGGTATGGCGGCAAGGTTCGCGAACGGGCGCGATCCCGCTGTGTTGCTGGAAGCCGTCAAGGATGTACTCGCGGTTGATGTTGAAGTCCGCGCAGTTGAAGAAGGCGAACAGTCTTCCCCAAAAGTAGCGGCCGCCAGTAAGGCGGCCGAGGCTCGGTTCCCGGCAGATACGCAGATACCTCCGAGCAGTTCCAGATCGGAGCACGATTCTGGGGCGCGCGGCCACACTGAACCCGCCACGGTTCCCGGGGCTACCCACCAACCTGAGAACTGGTCCGAGGGCCAAGCCGAGTATGAGACCGCAAGCCAAGCCGGACATGGGCCCGAAAGCCAAGCCGAGGGCCAAGCCGGACATGGGCCCGAAAGCCAAACCGAGAAGTGGTCCGAGGGTCAAGCCGAGTATGAGCCTGAAGGCCAACCCGCATTATCTGCGGCTGAGTTGGCACGGGAATTCACCACGTATGGATCGGCGCCGGAAGCACACGAACCGGAACCACCCGCCAGTGGGCGGTTCGAGGTTCCTTCGGTTCCCGACGGCGCGGAGTCAGCCAACTCGTCAGCTAGCGATGATCCTGCGGGGGTTCTCGCTCTGCTATTGAGTGATTCCTTTGATATCCCGCCTGCGCGTGCCACCTCGCCAGATCGACGTGTGCCAGATCAACCCGAGCGTGCCACCTCGCCAGATCAACGTGTACCTGATCAACGTGAGGATGCCACCTCGCAGGATCTGGAACCGTACCCATCGCAAGTTCCACCTCCGTACCCGGAGTCAGATCCGTACCGTGAAGCTGTGCCGTCTGTGGACAGTGCTCCGGATGCCAGTTGGGCACCCGCAGATACCACTGACGTTCCCTTCTATCAGCGTCAGATGCCGATGTTGAAGCCGCCTGTGCCAATGAACAGGCCAGATCACTCAGCAAAACGGGGTTCCATAGCCTCACGCATCTTGGCCGCTCACGCTCCCGGAGCATCCCTTCCACCAACGTCCCTCCACGCGGCGGGTTCAGGGCCCACCACGCCCATCCGCGATGAGGATGAGGTCAGCGCAGATGACCCAACGATCGAACAGTCCAACTTGGTGGGAATCGATGTGGTTCTCGATACATTCGGAGGAACCATCATTGAAGAAGTTGCCAACGAAAATGGAGGATCCTGATGCCAGGAGTTTATGACGGCGCGGTTCAGGACCTCATTGACGAACTTGGCAGACTGCCAGGCGTCGGCCCCAAGAGTGCCCAACGCATCGCGTTCTACATTCTTGAGCAGGATCCGGCCGAGGTCGATGCGCTTTCCCGCGCCATCCTGCAAGTCAAGGAACGTGTCCACTTCTGCGAACGCTGCGGGAATGTTACCGAAGCAACAATCTGCTCAATCTGCGCCGACCCTCGGCGTCTCGATTCGGTTCTTTGTGTGGTGGAAGAAGCGAAAGACATCGTCGCAATCGAACGAACGCGCGAGTTCCGCGGGCGCTATCACGTGCTCGGAGGTTCGATCAATCCCATCCAGGGCGTTGGGCCGGATGACCTGCGAATTCGAGAGCTCCTCACTCGGCTTAGTGACGGTGCTATTGAAGAGGTCATCTTGGCGATGGATCCTAATATTGAAGGCGAGGCAACGGCTGCCTACCTCATTAGGCTCATCGTTCCTCTGGGCGTGATGGTCTCGCGCCTCGCATCTGGCCTTCCCGTGGGCGGCGATCTGGAGTACGCAGATGAGATTACGTTGTCGCGCGCATTCGAGGGTCGCCAGCGAATCCACACGCCCTCTGGTGGCGACAAACCCAGGAGGTGAACCCTTGCGGCGCCTAGAGCTTTCGGACCACATGTCAACTTCCAACATGTGAGATGATGAGTCGGACAATACACGGCGCTGGCAGTTCTGGAGTTCACTCTGTGTCCACCAGTCGGTACCGCCGCCTCCTGCCAAGCATGCATCGTTACCATGAACAGGTCGATAAAAGGAGCACCACGTGGCATTAGTTGTCCAGAAGTTCGGCGGATCCTCGGTAGCGGACGCCGCTAGTATCCAGCGTGTCGCGAAACGGATTGCGGATACACACGAAGCGGGCAACGACGTCGTCGTTGTGGTGTCGGCGATGGGGGACATGACCGACGATCTCATCGATCTGGCCACGAAAGTAACACCTGATCCTCCGGCCCGTGAGATGGATATCCTCCTCACAGCTGGCGAACGCATCTCGATGGCACTTCTGGCTATGGCGGTCAATGAAGCCGGAGTGGAGGCTCACGCCTACACCGGTCAGCAAGCTGGCCTCCTGACTGATGACAAGTATGGCAAGGCATCGATTCTTGGAATCGTCCCCGAACGGATTCTCCGCACCATTCAATCTGGCGCGGTAGCAATTGTGGCAGGCTTCCAAGGCGTCAACTCTCGCAATGACGTCACCACCTTGGGCCGCGGCGGTTCGGATACCACAGCAGTTGCGTTTGCGGCGGCTCTGCACGCTGACGTTTGCGAGATCTATACAGACGTTGACGGTGTCTTCTCTGCAGATCCTCGCATCGTGCCGGCGGCACGTCAGCTCAAGGTCATGACGTATGAAGAGACACTGGAACTCGCGGCACATGGTGCCAAGGTTCTCCACCTGCGTGCGGTGGAATTCGCCCGCAAATTCAATGTGCCACTACATGTGCGCTCGTCATTCTCCGACAAGGAAGGAACTTGGATCGTGAGCGATAACTTCAGCGAACAGAAGGCCATGGAGGCGCCCATCGTTTCCGGTGTGGCCCACGACCGTTCGCAGGCCAAGATTTCGGTGGTTGGCGTTCCGGATGTGCCAGGATCCGCAGCAAAGATCTTTGCAATCGTTGGCGCAGCTGACGGCAATATCGACATGATCGTGCAGAACACATCGCTCTCCAACCCCGGCATCTCCAACATCTCCTTCACAGTGCCGCAGTCCCAGCTTCACAGCGTGGTCCAGGCACTCGAAGCGCAGCAGGCGAGCCTCGGCTTCAAGGAGATTCAGATATCGGAGAGCATTGGAATTCTTTCGATCGTTGGCGCTGGTATGCGTTCCCACTCAGGGGTTTCGGCTCGCCTATTTAAGACTCTGGCTGACCAAGGCCTAAACATCGACATGATCTCCACATCGGAGATACGCATTTCCGTAGTTCTGGAACCGGAATCGCTTGAAGAAGCGGCACGCGCTGTGCATACCGCCTTCGGCCTAGACTCCGAATCCGAAGCAGTTGTTTATGGAGGTACCGGGCGATGAGCATCACCCTTGCTGTTGTTGGCGCAACCGGGCAGGTTGGCCGTGTTATGCGTGCGCTCCTCGAGGAGCGCAACACTCCTGCGGATAAGGTGCGCTTCTTCGCATCGGCACGAAGTGCGGGAACAGTTCTTCCGTTCCGTGGCGAAGAAATTGTGGTTGAAGATGTGGCCACGGCGGACCTTTCGGGGATCGACGTCGCCGTATTCTCCGCAGGTGGCGGAACATCGCTTGAATACGCGCCACGGTTCGCTGCAGCCGGTGCTGTTGTTGTTGACAACTCTTCCGCATGGCGCAAAGATCCTCAGGTTCCCCTAGTGGTTTCCGAAGTGAACCCCCACGCGATCAAGGATCGCCCAAAGGGAATCATCGCGAACCCGAACTGCACAACCATGGCAGCGATGCCCTCGTTGAAGATTCTGCACGATAACTTCGGCCTCAAGCGCCTTGTGGTCTCCTCCTACCAGGCGGTCTCCGGATCGGGCCTCAAGGGCGTCAAGGAACTCGAATCACAGGTACGCGCCGCACTGGATCAGGATGTCACACAGCTCGTGACGGACGGCTCTGCTGTTGAGTTCCCTGAGCCTTCTACATACGTGGCTCCGATTGCCTTCAATGCCATTGCTTTTGCCGGCAATTTGGTAGATGACGGCTCCGAGGAGACCGATGAAGAGCAGAAGCTTCGTAACGAATCGCGGAAGATCTTGGAAATCCCAGAGCTCCTCGTTTCAGGTACGTGCGTGCGAGTCCCCGTCTTCTCCGCTCACGGGCTTTCTGTCAACGCCGAGTTTGAGAAGTCAGTGACGCCAGATCGCGCGCGCGAGCTCCTTGCTGACGCCCCGGGAGTTGTTCTCACGGACGTCCCAACCCCGCTGGCGGCAGCTGGCCAAGATCCCACCTTCGTTGGACGGATCCGCCAAGACCAGTCGGTTGAAGGTGGGCGTGGCCTCGCCATGTTCATCGTTGGTGACAACCTTCGCAAGGGTGCAGCCCTCAATGCCATTCAGGTGGCAGAGTTGGTTATCGCAGAGTTGGCTGCCTGAGCGGCGGGCCCTTGCTTAACCAGCAAGAACCTAGCTGCTTAACCAGCAAGAACCTGACCGCCTAGACAGCAGAGACGTCACGTTGCAGCCAGCCCGGTGTGGGGGCCCTACACTTCGTCCAGATCGATAGCAGGAAGTTCCTCGGTATCGCCTCGGCCGAGATAGGACCGCTCATCCCGGCGCTGGCTGAGCACGTTGTCCACAAAGGACTTCAGTGCTTTCTTGAACGGCACGTCATATCCGGCCTTTTCGCTGATAAACCACCGATGTTCGAGGAACTGGTGGAAGATCTCAGCAGGCTCCAGTTTGCCGCGCAGATCGCGTGGTACACCGTTGACAGTCGCCTCAAACACGCGGGTCATCCAGTCGTGTGCCACAAGCGAGAGGCTATCCTTCTGCATGTCCCGTTGGGCTCGATACTGCTCAATGTCATTCATCATGCGGCGCGCTTGGTTTTCTTCCACATCCATTCCGGTCAGGCGCATGATCTGGCGTGAGTAATGCCCTGCGTCCACAACCTTTGGCTGAATGTAGAGGCGCGTGCCGTCCAAATCGGTTGTCATTGCCAGTTCGCCGACGTCGAAGCCAAGATCGTTGAGTCGTTCGACCCGTTCCGCAACCTTCCAGCGTTCGTTCGCGGAGAACGAGGTCTGTTTGGTGAGTTCGTTCCACAGCTCTTCATAACGGGTGGCGAAATTGTTGCCGACCTCAATGACGTCGTAATCCTCAGGAAGCACACCACCAGCCTGGAGGTCCATCAGCTCGCCGATGATATTGGTGCGGGCCACGTCGATGTCATAGAGACGCTTGCCGTCGGTCATGCTGTCATAGAGTTCACCGGTTTCGGCGTCTACAAGGTAGGCGGCGAAGGCGCCGGCGTCGCGCCGAAAAAGTGTGTTGGAGAGGGAGACGTCACCCCAGAAGAACCCAAGAAGATGAAGCCTAACCATGAGCACGGTGAGGGCATCGATGAGGCGGCGCACTGTCTCAGGCCGTTGATGCTGGCCAAATACCGCCCGGTAGGGCAGCGAGTAAGGAAGGTGGGCCGTGACAAGAACGGCGTTCAGGGGTTCGCCGTCGTCGCTCGAACGCCCGGTAATGACGGCCACTGGTTCTACGGAAGGTGCATCGAGGCGGCCAAGATCACGGAGCATCTCATATTCGTGGTAGGCCACCGATTCGCCGATCTCCTTGACCGCGATAATCCGGTCCCCAAGGCTCACGAAGCGGACGATATGGCGGGAGATGCCGCGCGGCAAAGCTGCCACAATATCTTCGGGCCAATCCTCGAGAGGAACATTCCAGGGCAGGTCAAGTAGCGCGGGATCAACGCGCGCAGCCATGATCTGCAAAGACTGCAACATTCTCAATACCTTTCCGTGACACTAGGGGCAAAACATGCAGAGGGCCGCGGCGCACGGAACGCCACGGCCCTCACTTCATGCTCGACTTCTTAGTTTAGACGGTTACCCGTCGCAGCTGCGAAGAAGTGCAGGCGGTCAAGCGCTGGCGACAAATGTATGACGTCTCCAGCAACTGGCAGGCGGTCAGGCTCGATGCGAACAGTGAGCTGATCGGAACTGTCACCCGATCCAACCTTGTCGGTCTCGTTGTCCGATCCAGAAACCTTGCCGTAGACGAAGGCATCTGAGCCGAGCGATTCAACGAATGAGACGCTGACGGGGATGTTGGATTCGGTGGGCTCAGGTGCCCATTCGGCAGATTCCGGACGGAATCCGACAATGATCTTGCCTTCGTCTTCTGGCGTGACCTTTGCGATGACGTCGCGCGGAAGGCGCACGACGGCGTCGCCATAAACGGCGGTCTCACCAACGATGCGCCACTTGCCAAGGTTCATGGCGGGGGAGCCAATGAATCCTGCCACGAAGGCGTTCTGGGGAGTCTGATACATCTCGGAAGGGGTGCCAACCTGCTGGAGGAGGCCATCCTTGAGTACCGCGATGCGATCGCCCATGGTCAGAGCTTCTGTCTGATCGTGGGTGACGTAGACGGTGGTGATGCCCAGGCGCCGCTGAAGTGATGCGATTTGGGTGCGGGTCTGAACGCGGAGCTTAGCGTCCAGATTGGAAAGAGGTTCGTCCATCAGGAATACCTGAGGCTCGCGGACGATTGCTCGGCCCATTGCGACGCGCTGGCGTTGGCCACCCGAAAGGGCCTTCGGCTTACGGTCGAGGTAGGGTTCGAGGTCGAGGATCTTTGCGGCTTCTTCAACGCGCTTGCGAATCGCATCTTTAGGTTCGCCGGCAATCTTCAGAGCAAATCCCATGTTGTCCGCCACGGTCATGTGGGGGTACAGGGCGTAGTTCTGGAAGACCATTGCGATGTCGCGATCCTTAGGTGAGACGTCGGTGACGTCGCGATCGCCAATGAAAATGCGGCCGTTGTTCACATCCTCGAGACCTGCGAGCATGCGCAGCGAGGTGGACTTTCCGCATCCTGAGGGCCCGACCAGTACGAGGAATTCCCCATCCTGAATCTCGAGCGATAGCTGATCAACAGCTGGTGTATCCGAACCCGGGTACACGCGTGTGGCCTTGTCAAAGGTTACAGTTGCCATAATTTTCTTATGGTCCCTTCACCGGCAGGTACGTGCCGGACGATCCGAGTGAAAGGTGCCGAATCGTGTCGACTCTGACACAGCTCATCAAAGATGAACCTCCTCTATTGTGGCACCTCCTGAAACTTTGCGCTACATTTTGCAGGCTCAGTTTTGGCCAGTTTTGCCTATTTTCTCCAAGGGATCGCCTGCCTTTCGTGTTGGGAGCGGTGCTCGGGTAGCTTAGGAGTGTGCGCGAGCGGACCGATGTTGGGGGATACAGGCTGATCAAGAGGATCGGCTACGGCGGTATGTCCACTGTGTTCGAAGCCGAGGATGGCGCGGGCAAGCGCGTTGCGCTCAAACTGCTCAACTCTTCGGTGGTAAGCGCACCAGGCGGCAGGGACAGGCTACGCCGCGAAGTACACATGTTGCAGAAGGTGCGCGGCCAGTACGTCGCTGAGGTTCTCGATGCCGAATCTGATGAGGATGAGGCTTTCATTGTCACAGAGCTCATTGACGGGCCAACTTTGGAACAGGACGTCGTCGACTCAGGGGTCTACACCGAAGGAGACCTGACCGACCTCGCTCGCCAGCTCGAACGCGCCGTGGAATCGATTCACGACGTTGGTGTGCTCCATCGAGATCTCAAACCCACAAACGTCATGATGAGCGAAAACGGCCCGGTACTCATCGATTTTGGCATTGCCCAGCTTGATAAGGATCCCCGCTTCACGCAGGCAGGATCGCTTTCCCACACGCCTGGATATTGCGATCCCCGCGTGATCCGAGGTGACCAGCCTGACGAGGCTGCCGATTGGTGGGCTTTGGCCGCAGTGCTTGCCTACGCCGCAACCGGCACGGCGCCCTTCGGTGAGGGGAATTCCCATGCGATCAGCTATCGCGCGCTCACCGGAAGCCCGGACCTAGAAGGACTCTCACCCGAACTCGCTGCCGCCTTCACGCGTGCACTTTCACCCGATCCGGTCGCACGCATCTCCATTGGCGAACTCATCGCAGTCATCGAGGACCCCAGCCGTGGCGAGTACTTGGTTCAAGAGCCCGTTAGCTATCCGGTTGGCGCACCTGGTGGGATCCCGAAGTCTGGCAATACCGACGACGTCGTCGCGTCCTTGAGTTCGCCGGAAACCCTAGTTCCGGATGGGATAGGGGAAGTTGGTCAGTTCAACGCAACAATGGATGGTTATGGACGGCAGGGCAACCAGCCCGACATGGCCACCCCAACCGCGGTCACGCCTGTGGGTAACTACGCAGGGGTTGGCGATGCTCGAGCGACGGTCGTGGGTGCCAGCGGCCATGGGGGCGTCGATCCGAATGGTGTGTTGCCATTAGGGGCTGCTGATCCGCGTGAACAATCCGATGCGAAGCCCACTGAGGCGATCTATCCGTATCCCGCGGAACAAGGGCAGTTGGGTAACGCGCAGCCTTATGGGCGGCCGGTGATTGCGGCTTCAGATGGGTACACGCCGAATTCGCCTAACAGGGACCACTTTGGGCCAGCCAGTGGATACCAAACGGTGGCACTCGATCGGTATCAACCGCCTGAGGATATGGCGCATCAACCCACTCAGGATATGGCCTACCAAAGCGCGCAGAATGCGGACTGGGCCCATCTTGCGCCATATGCGGGAGTGGTCCACGACCCACAAATTATCCCTCAATGGATGCGGCCTGCACCGCCCTCGCGAATACTTGTATTGCTGGTAGGCGCGCTTCTGGCGTGTGCGGCGATGCTGTTCCCCATGGTGTCTGTGTTTGCCTACTTTGTTCTCGCGGTGGTGGCCAGCTGTATTGGCTCCACTTCGGCGCGGCTGCGGCGCCGGAGAATGGAGAGAGGTGGACCGAGTGGTTCAGACGCGATGTTCGCAGCGTTGCGGCTGCCGTGGGCTTTGGTTCGTTCGGTCATTCTCCAGATCCTCAATACAGTGGTAGGCGCTTTCTTTGGAGCGGCGGCCATGTGGGTGGCCAGTGTGTTCACGCTCCCCAGTTTGCGGTTGGTCATCGCGATAGGTGCCACGGTCACATTCTTGGTTTCGTGGAGCATTGGATCAAATGCAAGCGGGCAAGAAGGCTCACGGATCGCGTGCAGAGCTTTGGTTCCCTCACCCGGATACAAAGTGTTCTGGTCCTTTGTCTTGGTCATGGCAATTGGAGTGGTTGCGTTGCTCGCTATGGGCGGACAACCCAACTGGGTGCCTGTGAATGCGCCATTCTTCTTGGCGTCCTAGTGCGCCACATAGGTAACCAACTAGGTTTATCGGTTTTGCGCATATGTGGCGCGGCGTCAATGTGACGATCCGCGCCTGCGACTTCTGGGCGATAATCTGCTCACGGCACTGCATTATCCGGAACAACCTGTCTAGGATGCTTCTATGGCATCACGGAATACACCGGGAACCGCGAGTTCCAATATGACCAAAGAACAGCGCCGCGAAGCAGCACGCGAAGCTGCGAAGAGGCTTCAAGAAGAAGAAGCTCGGCGCGCCAAGCGGAATCTAGCGTGGACCATCACGGGCGTGGTGGTCGTGCTCGCACTTGTGCTGGGCGCTGTGTGGCTCATTGTCTCCTCAGGAAAGGACTCGTCTGCCGACAACGCGACGTCGTCGGCAACAGGCGAACCCGCGTTCACCGATTTCACGTTCGGAGATAGCCAGTTCACGGCCACACTGCCGGAGAACGTGGATGACATGGGCGGTATTTCGGTGGGTTCGGATCTGACTGCAGGATCTGTGAATGAAGGCGCCCCTGAGGTCCGCATCTACTTCGATTACCTGTGCACCCACTGCAACGATCTCGAAGCTCAGTTTGGCGAACAGCTCACCCAAATGGCGCAAGATGGCGAAATCACACTGGTCTACAACCCGGTTGCGATCATGGGCCAAGACTTCTCTTCGCAGTCAGCAGCTGCTGACTTCTTCCTCGCTGCTAACGCTCCCGAGCAGTACATCGAGTTCCATAACGCGGTGTTCTCTGAGCTGTCCTCCGCAGTGTTTGACGGCAGTGCAGATGCGCTGCCAACCGTTGATCAGATGATCGGTGTTGCAAAGGAAGTCGGAGTGCCCGACGACGTCGTCGCCGAACTTCAGTCCGCGGTTGAAGATGGAACGTTGGACGATTTCGTATCGCAGGCCACCAGCCAGTTCACTGCCAACGGCTTGACTGGCACCCCCTCCGTGATTGTTGACGGCCAGCAGCTTACTAACTGGAACACAGCGCTCACCACAGCGATCAGCGAGGCTGTGAGTGCGAGTGGTGCCAGCAGCGATGCGAGCGCCACTGCCACGAATTAAGCACTGCACACAAGGAGGAGGAGTCAGGCCTCATAGTGACGCGGTTTGGCTCCTCCACTCATTCTCTGGCAAGATAGTCACGCTGTAAGAAGCGTCTTGCAGAATGCCGCCTTAGCTCAGTTGGTAGAGCAGCTGTCTTGTAAACAGCAGGTCATCGGTTCGAGTCCGATAGGCGGCTCTAAGGAAAAGTCCTGATTTAGACTAGCGGAAATCGAGATTGTAGCCATTCAGAAATGAACATCCTTGCCCTTTATCGGGGGGATATAGAGGCTGTTGCATGAATCGGCGGGTTTTGTGATCCACAGTCCCCGGCAGGAACGAAACAGTGAGTGTCCTCGCGGGTGTCGATACGGTGATCATCGCTGCTGTGATAGCGGCTGCCGGGGGTGGAATCGTGGCGCGCATAATTCGACGCTCAGCGAAAGAATCAAACGTGATCGAGACGTTGAAAGTGTTGGTTGCCGAACGGGGCGACCAGATCGAAGCATCGGGCGAAAGGGCTTCCGCTCATTTTCGCAGTCTTGCTTACTTCTTTCATGCTTGTGATGGCATCTCCCGCTTCGGCATATACGACGAGCGGAAGTCGTTGAGCAGGTTCAAATCTTCGTATCCAAACTGTTGTTGTTCCAGGAAACTACTCCCTCGGACTCAACTCTGCTATCGCGGACTGCAACGCATCCACTGACGTCACTCTTTCACGTACGACGGCCAGTGGACCCTCCTAGAAAGCGAATGTCGCAAACTACGGGAATACGGGCTGGGAGGGTCAGTCAACGTGGACCTATTACGCAGGTGCGACACACAGTGCAACTTCGAAGGTGAATTCGTTCTATATCGGTTCAACGACCTCGTCAGCGCAGATTAAGGTCCTTTGGCTTCACGAGTTAGGTCATGTGCTTGGCTTGGGCCACGTATCAGGACTGAACCATGGTATGTACAAGTCGGCTTCTACGGCATATTTGAACGGAGAAGTAAGGAAGTTGACAAGCGATGAAATCAAGGGAATCAATAAGCTCTACTAAAATCAGGTGAATGAGGTGGATTCAATGCTACGGCAGTTCTTTTCTTCCATAGGACGGGTTACTGCGGTTACCCTAGTGGTCGCAGGGTCGTGTGTTGAATGTTCGACGACGTCCTCCGATGGCACCAACTCGACTGGCGACATTTCTCGAGTCACGCTCTATGACTCACTGTCCGACATGTCTGACGATTCGACGACGATCGTTGTCGGCACCGTCTCTAGCCAAGAAGTGGCACGCGATATCACTAAAGAGGACGACTTCACGATTTCATCGTTCTCTGTGACACGCGTGGTGAAGGGCACGGATGTGAGCCCAGGCGATGTCGTCAAGGTTCGCCAGATCGGATCAGCCAAACAACAAACAGGTGTCGAAATGTTGAGTACAGATCAGGTGTATCTGCTGTACCTGACTCCGTCGGGCCTCACCGGAGATCTTGCTTCCCAGTACTATGTGACAGGGGCGGAAGCGGGTATCTACCAGGATGTCTCAAGCCCATCGTCGCCGTCGACCTCAATACTCAAGAACGCGAGTCAGGCACGTTCCGAAACCGCAGACAGCATGAGCTTTGGTCGTGTTGAGTCAGACACAGGCGATACGCTGCCTGCTACCGTTACCCTGCAGGAAGTAGACAAACAAGCCCAGTAGGCACTAGTCGCGACGAGGTCCAGACCATTCAAGAAGGTTGCCGGCAGATTGTATGAGGAACATTTCGTCGAGAGTTACTTACGAGGGCCCCTGATCGCGGGCTACGTCGTCGTAGCGTTATTTGGGGTGCTAGTTGGATTGCTGGTCAACCGGCATTGAGCACGCCCAGCGCTCACATCGCGCTCGATACCTAGGGGAGCTGCCAATCGATTGGATCGGCTCCTTGGGCTACAAGCAGCTTGTTGACTTGTGAAAACGGCCGTGACCCAAAGAAACCTCGCGATGCTGAGAGCGGAGACGGGTGCGGCGACATTACCACGGGCACATCTCCAAGCAGAGGTCTGAGTTCCTGAGCTGGCCGCCCCCACAGTATCGCCACGAGCGGCTGGTTGCGAGCCGCGAGCCTTCGGATGGCGTGGTCGGTGACCGCCTCCCAGCCCTTCCCTCGATGTGACGCAGGAGCGCCCGGTTCCACGGTTAGGACTCTGTTGAGAAGCATTACTCCGCGATCGCACCACGGGGTCAGATCTCCGTTCGAAGGAGTGCGACAGCCGACCTCGTCGTGAAGCTCGCGGAAGATATTCACCAACGAACGTGGGATCGGATGGACGGAGGGGTCCACACTGAAGCTGAGTCCAACCGGGTGGCCGGGTGTTGGATAGGGATCTTGCCCCACTATGAGCACCTTGACGTCGCTGAGAGGGTAAGTAAAGGCGCGCAGGATATTTTTTCCTCGTGGCAGATACTGATGGCCGGCAGCCAACTCGTCGCGAAGGAATTCGCCCATCTGATGGATATTGGGCTCAACGGGCGCGAGGGCCTCGGCCCAACCTGGATCGACGATGTCAGAGAGGGGACTATCTCGTTAAGTGTGATGCTTCTATATGTGTCAATCGGTGTTTTCAACGATTTTGGGGTTGAGTATGGTTGATTGTTCGGTGGTGAGGGTTCGGTGGATTTTGCGGGCTAGGTAGCGTTTGAGGCAACGCATGATTTCTCGTCTGTTTTTGCCTTCCGTGGTGCGTTTCTCGACGTAGGTTTTGGTGTCTCATCGATTCGCATCTTCACGAGGATCACGTTGTGTAGGGCTTGATTGAGTTGGCGGTCACCGCCCCGATTGAGACGGTGACGCTTCGTGTTTCCCGAGGATGCAGGGATAGGACTGGCACCGGCAAGAGAAGCGAACGCGGCTTCATTATGGATGCGTCCTGGGTGAGACCAGCTGATAAGGAACTGGGCAGCACTGACGGGGCCAACACCAACAAGCGCCCTGAGCGTGGGACTGATAGAGCTGGTCAGGGCGTCGAGGGCTTCAAGGTTGGTCTTGGTTTCTTCCCACAAATTGGTGATTGTGTTGGCGACTCGTTTGGCTTCAGCCCGGGCAGTTCTTTGAGAAAGCGAGTCGGTGTCGCGGGTTCTCCAGGCACTGATCTGGCGGATCTGTTTCTTGGACAGAGGCCTGCGCGCATCCACACCAAGATCATTGGTACGCACGAGGGCGGTCAGAACATTGATCATTGCTGTAGCAGTGCGGGTCATCCCAGACCTCGCGCCCAGCAGGATCCGCAAGGATTGCCGTTCGTCCCCGCTACGGGGAACCGTCAAACGTTCGACCGGTATGGGTAGGGTCCGGACCGCGATGCTGGCCGCGTCGATGGGGTCGCTCTTGGCGGTACGTCTCTTGCCTCGAATCAGCAGGCGTGGGGCTTCTGCTACTTGGAAGCCAGAGCTCTCCATAGATTCTCGTAGCACACTGCCATAAGAGTTAGTTCCTTCCATTGATACCAGAACCTGTGCTGTTTTTGTGCTGGTGCGCCGGGTGATCCAAGAAATGCACCTAGCGGCCCCTGCTGGGGTAGACGGGAACTGAGCGGCATCGATTTCAGCGGCGGTGGCAGCATCAATGATTGCTAGGGTGTGGGAACGTGCGTGGGTATCGACCCCCACCACGTAGGAATAGGAGTGTGCGACAATGCTCATGAGCTTGGTGTTTCCTTCCATTTCTCAACCAGAGGGCCGGATGCATCAATTGCTTCTGGTCTGGTCTGGCCTGGGAAATGCGTGCGCTCATAGGGCAGTACTGTAATGAGTCACAACCCGCACGGGTTGGACAGGCTTCTCATCAAGCCACGATGAGCAGGTCAGGCCAGTCCCAACCCCCAGGGGTGGACAAATCACACTAAGAACACACGAACCACCAGCGGTGTCATTGCTGGACGGTTCCTGGTTAGTAACTGGCTGAGCCACACCCCAAAGGGCTGAAACCAATCCTGCCAGCCGATCCCAGATCAGCCACTCCCAAGCATTACAGTAACTGGTCTGGATCGCTGACTGTTGGTCGGCGTGGAAGGTGGGCATGTTAAATGTCTGTTGACACACTGGTGCCTATGGCATCGACAAAGGAAAAACTGAAGGAATCAGAGCATTGTGCCGAGATGGACGCTGCCGTTGAACTGGTGAGGCAAGCAAAAGCTGCTGGTCTTAATCTCACTGGCCGGGACGGCTTGTTGAAACAGTTCACCAAGACAGTGATCGAAACGGCCTTGGATGAAGAAATGACCGAGCATCTAGGACGTGCTAAACACGTGAAGACGGAGGGAGGAAGCGCAGACAATGCGCGTAATGGCAAGACCAGCAAAACGGTGTTGACTGACACGGTCGGGCAGGTCCAGATTGATGTTCCACGTGATCGGGCCGCCACATTTGAACCAGTGATCGTGCCTAAACGCCAGCGCCGGTTGAACGACGTGGATGAGGTCGTGTTGTCTCTTCACGCTAAAGGGCTGACCACTGGTGAGATCAGTGCTCACTTCCACGATATCTACGGAGCTTCGGTGTCTAAAGAGACGATTAGCCGGATCACTGATCGTGTGGTGGAGGAGATGCATGAATGGGCTAACGAGACAGGCCCCAGTGCGTCTTGCCTCACGATGCTCCTATGGTGTGTCAATGGTTTGGAGCCATTGTTTGTAGCGGTCTTTTAGTGCTGGTTGTGGTCGTCGTCCGGTTTCAATTTCGCTGATTCTTGCTGGGTATGTGTCTAGTGCTTGTGCTGCTTGTGTTTGGCTGATTCCTTTACTGACTCTGAGTTCACGCAGGTTGATTTCGTCTTCGATGATCTGTGGGCGGGTAAGGACACGGTAGATCTCTCGGCATAGCGCTCGTTTGAGTTGACGCAGGATTTCTTTCTTGGTTCTACCGCGTTTCATCTGCTTTTCGACGTAGTCTCGGGTGGGTTGATGACATGACATTCGGACCAGCGCAATTTGATGGAGGGCTTGGTCTCCTTGTCTGTCACCTCCGTGATTGACACGGTGACGGTTTGTTTTGCCGCTGGAAGCAGGGATGGGGCAGGCACCGCATAGTTTCGCGAAGGCTGCTTCGTTGCGTATTCGCCTCGGGTTGTCTCCAGCAGTGATTGCCAGTGAGGCTGCGGTTATGGTGCCGACACCGAACACTCTTAACAGGGCTGGGTAATGCTCCTGAAGGATTACTTGCATTTGTCTTTCTAGGCGATCAGCCGATTCCTTGATGGTGGCGTGGGTTTGAGCCATTGATTTCAAGGCTGTCATCACATGAAAATCTACGCTGCTAGGGTCAGCGGATCCTGGCCTGGATGCAAGCAAGGTCTTGAGAGTTTTGCTCGTCGAAGTCTTCGTGTATTTCTGGCGCAGGGGTGTGGGAGCAGTGATCAACAAAGAGATGATCATGTTCAAAAGCCCCGTCATGGTCGATACGTATTTGCCTCGAACGATGTGAAGGTAACGTAGTGCCTCTGCGGGGCCTTGCCCCAGCTTCGGTATAGAAACACCTTTACCACTCATCACCGTGCG
The DNA here is from genome assembly GCF_014041995.1 of Changpingibacter yushuensis. Classification (NCBI taxonomy): domain Bacteria; kingdom Bacillati; phylum Actinomycetota; class Actinomycetes; order Actinomycetales; family Actinomycetaceae; genus Changpingibacter; species Changpingibacter yushuensis. Next base: position 288,948 of record NZ_CP059492.1, read on the forward strand.
AGCTGCTTCCAAGGCATCAATCGGATCAGACTTACCATCCATGTGCCGCACTTGACGGGGTGGACGCAGCACCTCGAATGTGGTGTATCCATCTGCCTGCAACCTCCGGTTCAAGCTCGCCCCGTAGGAGTTGGTTCCCTCGATCCCGATGACCAGACCCTCAGGATCGCCGAACTGGCCTAGCTCTTTGACGATTGCTGATAGCCCTTTCGGGGTTGTCGGATACGTCCCGGTCAGCTCAGTGTGTTGAGCGGCATTGATGACCGCGATAGTGTGCGTATCCGTGTGGGTATCGATTCCAACGTAAAAGAGTGCATCACCGCGATGGTTAGTGCGTTTGGTTTCAGCCATTGCTGAACCCCCTGTGTTCTCCAGATTCTTTTGTCATTACTGGAGAACCATCGGGAGCAGACAAAACGTTGATCAGACAGCTACCATGAGAAATGCGAGTAACTCACGGCGCGCAGCCATCGACAACTCCTCAGCCATACTCCGAGGGAACCCGCTACGCGGACATCACTGCGTGAGGCACGCGCTCCCGTTCCCGGACCTTTTAGCTGAGTCTCGTCGCAGTGTTGCGACGACCACTAGAATCCAAGTAATATGCTCGAATCCACGGACGCAATAGGTTCACGGAGTTTAGGACTTTTGACATGGTGTGCGGCCTGTATCTCCATATGTTTTTGTCTGACCGTTGCGGCTCGTGTGTCTTTCGTTGCGGGGCCAGGCCGGTTCAAGGTGCTGGTTGGCTCGTTTCCGTGTCAGTGCTGATTCGGGGACATTGACGTTCGACAGGTGGCTGCCGTGTCTGTTTCTTGTTGCACCAATATGCGTGATCGTTTTCGTTGGACTAGTAGCGTGGGTTTGCTGGTGGCTTGCGCAATGGTTGTGGCGGACGTCCCGCCCGCCTACTCCGATGATGCGGTGACTGCGGATTCTACTTCTTCCAGTTCGGGCGACGAGCAATCGATTTCACCGGTAACGGGTGAACTTACAGCGCCGGATCGCTTCTCGGCACAGTTGCTCGCGAAATTACGCGGTGAACGGGTAGAAGACCTATCTCAACGAAGTGAAGTGGGTTCAACCTTTGCATTGCCAGATGGTCAGTGGCAGCAAGTGGTTGCTTCTGGCCCAGTGTGGGTACAAATAGGGGGCGATGGAACCACCAACGCTGATTGGGTAGCCGTTGACGAGACGCTCGAACAACGTAGCGACGGTTCGTTTAGCCCAGTTGCCCATTACGGTGAAGTCATTGTTTCTGGTGGGGAGGCAGCGGGCGAAGACGCGGAGACGGTAGTCGCCAGCGTCCAAGATCCGGCAACGGGATTAGTCAGTGAGCTAACTTGGTCCGGCGATCTTCCTACTCCTAGCGTGGTGGGACCACGAGCAACCTTCACAGACGTTCAGCCCAGTATGGACATGGTTGTTCAGGTAACGGGCTCTGGCGTCGAGCAGTTCTTTGTGTTGAAAGATCCTCCAGCAACTGATGAGGAGTTGTCACTCCCAGTGAGCGTAGGGGCTGAAGGGGCCACGAGTCGCGATTCTGGTGGCGGTTCCGTTGAGTTGGTCAGCAATGATGATGTGGTCGCTCGTGTAGCTGCTCCAGCTATGTGGGATGCCGCGGCTGATGTTCAACGTGGAAATCCAGTTCTTGAAGAATGGGATGTGGGGGCTCAGCCATCCTTGTGGGCGCTAAGTGAGACCAAGATCCCAGATTCACAAGATGATCCTGTCCAAAATGATGATAAAAACGATGCTGAAACCGATCCAGGTACTGATGCAGCCCTTGGTATCACAGCCCCAATTGACGTGAGCGTTGATGTATCTGAGGACGAAGCACGGCTGGTTCTGGAGCCTTCGCAGGAGTTTCTCCATTCCAAAGATGTCACATACCCTGTGGTGATTGATCCCAGCGTGTCCATCGGTGTTGGTTTCGATACCTTCGTGCAGTCCGGAGTAACTGGTGACTACTCGGCCGATCCCGAGCTCTTGGCCGGAACCTTTGACGGTGGAAAGACGATCTCTCGTTCAATTCTAGGTTTTGGGACTAGTTCAGTTAAGGGAATGAAGGTTACGTCTGCGCAGGTGAATTTATGGGAGTCGTGGTCATACTCATGTAATGCTCGCCCATGGGATCTGTGGGCGGTCTCGGCGGCCTCGACGGCGACAAAATGGACCAACCAGCCCACTTGGTATTCTAAGTACTCCTCCTCAACTGCGACGCGCGGATATTCGTCAGCCTGTAGTGCTGGCTGGGTTTCCGTTGACGCGAGTACATGGGCACAAGCAGCGCTTAACAACAACGATGCAGTTAATTGGGTGGGTCTTCGGGCAGCAAATGAGAAGGATTCCTATGGATGGAAACGATTCAATTCCGGGAATGCTGCCTCGGGACGTCCAACACTGTCGGTCACTTACAATTCATATCCCAACAGGCCCGGAAACACGAAGATACCTCAGGGGCAGTACAACTGGTGGACTGACAATTCGGGAGTGAAGACTCTCTACGTCAACAGTGCTCGGCCAATGTTTTCTTCGGTAGTGAGTGATCCAGACGGAGGTAGTATCAAAGCTCGATTCTCGCTCGCACAAGGGTCCACCACAGTATGGGATAAAGCCGCTGGGGCTTCAGTTTCTTCCGGAGGATCATCAACGCTCAGTCCGTCCTCATCTCTTCCTGCGTTGAAGGATGGGCAGGCATACTCCTTGTCCGTGTGGGCGGATGACGGAGCGTTGTTGTCCAAGGATGCTTACAAGCCGTGGTCTTTCGTTGTTGATTTGACTCCCCCGGCCAAACCAAGTCTCACTGCCTCCAACTATCAAGGCGGGCAGTGGCTCGACTCGGCGCCTTCCTCCAACAATTTCACTATGTCATCGGTGTCGCAAGACGCGGTGAGCTTCCAATACAAGCGCGATGGCGACAGCTCATGGACAACGCTCGCGGCGGCCGGACAGCCCGCAACGGCGTCGCTGGATTGGAATCCGGGAGCCGGTTCGCATCGGCTCCAAGTACAGGCTGTTGACCGGGCCGGATTGGCTTCCGAGACCGCGTCCTTCAGCTTCGGCTCTGGCGGGGCTGCGCTTACCTCCCCGCAGGTGGGGCTCAAGTCCACCGATGCTTTCCAGGTTGCGGCGTCGGCCCCCGCTGCGGGGTCGGGGTCCGTCACGCCGACGGTGTATTGGCGTACCGCGGGGACCTCGAATGGGACCGGCTATGATCCGGCCAGCGGTTCGAACTCGGGCTGGACTGAAGGTTCGAAGCTCGCGACCATCGCCGCCAACAAGCCGGTTTCTATTTCGACGACGTTGTCGGGTGCTTCCGCAGCCTCATCTATCGGCAAAGAGCGGGTCCCGCTGAGCCTCGATGTTCAGGTCTGCTTCGAGTATTCGGATTCAGGCTTGACCAGATGTACATGGAATGAGGATCAAGGGGCACTCAGGCCGACCGTCGTCCGGGTTCCCCATGCTTTCGGCGACAATTTCCCGACAGCTGAAGCTGGCCCCGGTCAGGTGGCTCTGTGGACTGGCGAGTTCAACATGTCCGCTTCCGACGTTTCGGTGCCGGGCTATGTGGGCGACCTGTCAGTTTCGAGATCGTATTCAACCTTGGCCGGGAAGGCAACGAACCCGGTCTTTGGGCCCGGGTGGAGCGCCTCCTTCGATGGAACGGATGCGGGTGCGGCAGGGGCCACGATAGTCGACAACACTCTGGTGGATGGCACATACTCACTGACGGATGCCGAGAACGATGTGGTTGTCTATCGCCAACCAAGCGGCGGCAAGAAGCTCATGGAAGAGGGTGTCTATCTCCCCGTCGACGAGGAGACCAGCGAAGCAGGCATGTCCCTGACACTGTCCGGAAAAGGTGGTGCTGCCCAACTGATCCTACGAGAAGAGGATGGAACCACTACCGTCTATACGCCGGTCTCCTTCACCGCAGGAAAGGCTCCTACGTGGGCTCCGAGCTCGGTCATCGAGCCGGGGAGTGCTGGCGCGACGACGTTCACCAGGGACAATGCGGGCCGGATCACGCGGATCCTTGCTCCGGTCCCTCCGGGTGTGGACTGTTCAAGCGGTGCACTTGGTGTAGGTTGTAGGGCATTGAATATCTCCTACGCCTCGGCGACCACAGCCACGGCGACCAATGCGGGGGACATCACAGGACAGGTGCGTGCCATTGACTACGTGGCATGGGATCCGGCCACGTCAGCGATGGCCAGCACTCCGGTTGCCACATACTTGTACGATGTCGAGGAGAGGCTCGTGAAGGTCACCGATCCGCGTACCGGTTTGGCAACATCTTATGGATACGAGGGATCCTCGGCTTCGGAGCAGCCATTGCTGAGGTCAGTGACCCCTTCGGGTCTGGCCGGGTTCGCCCTGGACTTTGGTCAAGCCAGTCAGGATAAGCAATCGCTGCTGAGCGTGAGCCGCGATCCTGCAACGGCGGGCGGTGCGAAGCACACGTTGTCCCGTTTCGTCTATGGCATCGATCCGCAGACGGTCACCCAAGGTCTCCCTACCTTGACCAGTGAGGAGGTGGCTGTATGGGGGCAGTCAACGGCTCCCACCTATGCTGCTGCGGTCTTCAGTGCAGACAGGCAGAACGTTGCTGGCTCCACACCCTCTGCAGTGACAGCCGGTGATTGGCCATACGCAGATGTGCAGTACACCGACGACCAGGGCCGCGTGCTCAACACCGCGAGCTACGGTGCAGGTGACTGGCAGTTCACTGCGACGGGTTACGACAATGCCGGCCGCGTCATCCGCAGCCTGGACCAGAAGGCCACGGCCGACATCAGGAACCAATATGCCTCGGGTGGTACTCTGCTCTCGCAGGAGGTTTTGGATTCCTATGCGACGCTGACACGCTACAACACGGATGTTGTCAGTGCCGCCGCGGCCAGTGGACCCGGCGAGACGACCGTTGCCGCAGGCACTGTCATCACGCCCGCCGGATCGTTGGTTACCGATACTTGGGGCCCGGCGTTCGAGGCATCGGACGGTAACCTGGTGCGAACCCATACCCACATGGATTATGACCAGGATGCGCCCAACCAGGGTGTTAATCCCAAGACGGGTCTCGGTTTCCGACTGGCCACGACCACCACCGTGAGCGCGGCCGATGCGCTGAGTGGTTCTCCCGATCCGGCAGTGCCGCTCGCCGGCGGAGAAGAGGTGCTGTCTCGCAGTATCTCCGGATATGCTCCAATGGACGGTACGGATCTTCTGAGCGAGACCTCGGGTTGGGTGCTGGGTAGCGGGACGACGTCCACGACCGTCACCGATCTCGCGTCGAACGCTGGACCGACGACGTTGACCAAGTACGACACCGAGGGACGGGTTCTGGAATCTCGGACTGCCGCATCCAATGGAACCGACGCTGGCACGACGCTCTCGGCGTACTACACGGCGGCTGCCCAAACCGGACCCGCGAGCGGATGCGGGAGCCGTCCCGAATGGGCCGGGCTGGCCTGTAGAACGTGGTCTCCGGACGCCTCGGAGCCGGTCACGACGACGACCTACAGCCGCTATCTGGCTCCGGCAACGGTTACTGAATCCACTCCAAGTGCCAGCAGAACGACCACCACGACTTTCGATGAGGCCGGACGAGTTCTCACCAGTTCGACGGCGGCGACCGGACTGGCTGGCTCCACGAGCCTGCCAACCACCAGGACGTCCTACGATCCGAGTACAGGATTGACGACGGCGGTGAGTTCTCTTGATGCCGCTGGCGCCACGGCCTCGTCGATCGCAACTGGATACGACGGGTGGGGGCGGGAAGTCACCTACACGGACCGCGACAGACAGACCACCACGACGGTATACGATGATACGGGCCGAGTGGCCACCGTGACGGACCCTCAAGGCACGACCACAAACACTTACGATTCGGACACCGATCATCGAGGGCTCCTGACCAAGCTGGACGTCTCAGGCACCGGCAGCTATACGGCGGCATATGACGCGGCAGGCAACATGATTACCCAGACCATGCCCGGCGGCATCACCCAAACCTCCACATATGACAGAGCCGGAAATGAAACATCGCTGAACTACTCGCTCAAGCACGGCGATGCTGCCCCCATCCAGATAGCGACCTGGAGTATCGCGCGGGACCACGCTGGACGCATCAACACTCTCTCCGGACCGGAACGGGACTCTGCGTACACCTACGACCTGACCGGCAGGCTGGCGACGGGTAGCGGCACGCTTGATGGCACCTGTACAACGCGCACCTACGGTTTCGACACCAATTCCAACCGGACAAATATGAGCGCCTCGACTCGGGTCGGGAGCTGTGACGGGGACTCCGTGGAGGAGACTGACAAGCAGTGGGCTTACGATGCGGGCAACCGCGTCCAGAACGGCGCCAACGGATCGGGCGGCTATATGTACGACGCCTTTGGCCGCCAGACCAGCATTCCCGCGGCGGACACCGTCAACGGTTCGAACGCTGGGGACGCACAGGTTTCCTATTACGACAACGATCTTGTTGCCTCCGCCACGCAGAACGGTTCGGTCACCACCTACAGTCTCGATCCCGTTGAGCGTCGGGCGGAGCAGGTGACCACGACCGGTGGTCAAACCAAACGGGTTGTCCGTCATTACACCGACAGCAGTGACAATCCGGGGTGGGCCACTTTGGTGAGTGATGGGACAACGGCCGTGACGCGGTACTCGGCGTCGATTGGTGGTGACCTGTCCGCGAGCCTGACCGACGGCGTCGTGACACTGGAGATCGTCGACCCGATCGGCAACATTGCCACGAGCGTGATTGTTGATAGTGAGATTGTGACGCCGAAGCCGTTGAACCATTGGGATGAGTACGGGAACCAGATCAAACCTGTTGTCCCGGTAGCCGGCCCGATCGCCTATGGTTGGCTCGGCGGCAAGGAACGAGCGGTTGAACCAACGAGCAGTCTCATCCTCATGGGTGTGCGCCTCTACAACCCCACCACCGGTCTGTTCACGTCCGTTGACCCGGTCCCTGGCGGAAACACCACCGAATACACCTACCCCCAGGACCCCATCAACAAACAAGACCTCGACGGCAATGCTTGGAAGTGGCTCAAACGAAATTGGAAGAAGGTCCTCGCGGTAGCTGCGGTGGTCGTGGTCGCCACGGCTGTCTGCGTCTACGCATCAGCGGCCTGCGGCACGGCGGTCAGAGCCGGAGCGCGAGTAGTGTCAACGACAGTTAGACATAGTATTGCAAAGGCACCTGTCGTTGGCGAAAGAGGTCGACTCTTTGGGAACTATTCTTTGGGTGCCAAGAAGGCAGGCTATTTCAACAATAAAGGTAGGACAACCCGAGTTGGGTGGGGTGTAAATGCTTCTAAGGGGAGACCGTATACAGTTTTCAGGAAATATTCGACCAGGACCCATGCACACAAGGATTATTTCCGTGGCAGGTACTTGCGGTAGCTACGAAGGGATTCCCAGTTGTTTGATTACGCAGCCTTGTTGAGGGAGCTCTATTCCATCGTTAAGAACTGCCCCGATTATCAGGTTGAATGGCGTGAAGCGACAGAGAGCTGGCGTACGCCCGCGGTGTTTCTTGAGAAAGCTGACCGATGGTTGTGGTTCTTCTGGGACAACGACGAAATGGTGTACATTGCCTCGCCGGGACCACATTCATATCCGACCGACACCTTGGAACTTGCCGGGCTACTGGCCATTGTTGACCGAGCGTTGCCGTGAAACACGGAGGGAAAGAAACCTCAGCACCCGGTGAAACCCTATTGAACGGCTCTTCGGCCCTCGATGTCCGCTTGGCACGTGTTCCTCCTCTGACTCTTGTGATGGAGGGTTTGTCTTGCTGCACTGTTGACGTTCGCGGTGTGGGCGGTGTTTTCACGAAGGTGGTGGGCTTGTGGTTTGTTGTTGGTTCTGGCAGGGAACGTTTGGTCTATCGTTTTCTCACCCGGTTTTCGTTGTGGAAGTTGCGTGAGATCAACCGAGCGATCGTGGAGAAGGGTGAGAGGTGAGTTGTGCTTGCTTATCCAGTGCTGGAAGAGATCGCCGCTGAGCGGATCGGTGATCCCTCTCGCGATGAGCGTTGGGCAGTGGTCTATCGCGTATTGCTGCGGATTCTTGTGGGTGAGGCTACGGAAGACCTGTGGTCTCTTTCCCGTTCTGAGGCCAGTGGTCTGTGGGATGCTCTTTCTTCTGGCGGTGAGTCTCGCCGTGGAGTTCATCCGGGTGTCTGCAGTGTGGATGGATGGTTGCGGGTGCGTTCCTCGGCGTTCGAGGAGACGGACCAGCGATTTCTCGATTACCACGAGGACCCGGTGGGCTTGATCCAGGAGAAGCTGAACCCAGAGGATGCCGCCAATGTGCTGTATTCCTACCTGCGCTCTCGCAAGGAGCTATTGACGACGCCGGTCAACAGCCCCATCGACTTCGGCCTCTTGAGCAGAGCAAGTGGAGAGCCGCAACACTACTTCGCAGAGAAGTACAACCTCATCCGGCTGGTGCTGCCTCCCTTGGTTTTCGTGGGCTACTCAGAAATTGAGGACTGGGAGGTAGAAACGGAGGAAATCCAGGAAGGCAACCCGCTGCAACAGAGGGAGATGGATGAGCATGCCACCAGCGGGGATGAAGAGGTGTCCTATGAGACCTTCATCGCCTCCATCGAAGAGTTCGTGGCCCAAGAAAGGGAGGCGTTCACGGACAAGCCGTCTTGGCTGTCACTTCGCGTTGTCAGAGGTTTGGTGCTGAGTCCCGAGTTGGGATCGAGTCCAGAAGCGGGTTCGATGGAGACGACGGAGCTGACTTCTCGTTTCCTGAAGCTGCGGTTGTATGACCGGGGCGCGAGAGTGCGTGTTGTTCCGGTTGTTCCAGAGCCTGTGAAGCACAGGGACCTCGCCATGACGATTGCCAACGCGCGGCTGCTGGGAGCAGTGTTGATGGGTAACCCTCAGTGGAAGCGTGACTGGCTTGGTAGGAAGTCTCTCGTCTTCGTCGGACTTCAGTTCCGCGTTAGTCCTCGTCGGGAAGAGGGGTGAACTGGAAGTGAGCAAGCGCGACAGGGAGGCGAGAAAACGGGCACGAGAAGAAGATCGTAGAAGGACGCAGGCCGGGATGCTGGTACTTTTCGAACGGTTGTCTGCCGATCTGGATGACAACGTCTACAGGTGCTTCATGAATTATCGAAGTGAGGCATGCTTGGAAGGCCATCCGATCGGTGAACCAGATATCGGGTTCCGTATCACGTCCGACGGCATTGAAGGAGAAGCGATCCATATGATTTCCACCTTCAACCACTTCTTGACCTTCCATTTGACGGACTCATATGACGGGACGGATGAAGGCGCAAGTGTGGAGGAGATGACACAAGAAGTCGAGGAAGTACTCAGAAGGTTCTTGGCTGTGGGCCGTGCTTACCTCATTCAGCGTCCGGTTCCCACGGGCAGGTACTTTCCGAAGATCACTGTAGAAATGCCGGAAAGAGAAGAAGTCATGCGCCATCCCCTTAATGATGACTTGGCACGGCTGATTTCGTTTCGGTGGTTGAAGAATAATTGACCATTTTGTCTCGAAGCAGGTGGGAATGGCGCGAATAAATCCCGTAGAGGCGCTGAGTCTGGTGCAGAGCATCGATGACTCAACTGGAGAGCTCGTTTTCGAGTCCTCTTTGCAGGAAACTGGCACTATCGAAATGAATGTTCGAATGGCTAATGTCCCCATCGGGTGTTTCTCCATCCGTTATTGGTGTAGCGATGTGGTGTTGTTCGAGACGGACAGTGGATTTATGGATTTTAGGTTTTGCGAACAGAACGGCGATTTACAAGAACTCAAGAGTTGTATCAGAGAACTCATTGATGTGGGATACGCATATCTGACGCAGCACCCTGACTCGAAAGGTCGGTTCTTCCCAAGAACCCCTTTGACAACGGCAACTGGAGAAGTCACCCTGCATCGGTCGTTATCCGCAGATGTCTGTCAACTCTTTGGTAGGCACCGCACCGGGGAAGCGAAGTGAGCTGGAAGTGAGTAAGAAGGAGAGGGAAGCGAGGAGGTCACTCCTTCCCTACTCGCATTATCGCGAACACGTTGTGTCGGTTAAGGAAGCCCGTGCCAGAGGTTTGATTGAGAAGTGGAAAAAGAGATCATGAACGATAGTTTGACTCGCTCCTCGCCCTTAGTCCCTGTACCGGACGTCATGGTCCTGATGCAGGAGCTCCTTGAGACGGGCTATGGCTTTCTTGAACAACGTCCTGAACCGACAGGTCGGTTCTTTCCAAAGCTGACTATACATATTTCCGGTCATCGGGACAGAATACTCAGGCTCCCGCTCGGTGAAGATCTGCGGAACCTCGTTACGCTGAAGTGGCTTAGGAGACAAGGCCCTCGTGTCTAAGATCCCCGGTCTGATCCCCGAAGACCGCCCAGCATTACGACGCCAGTACGAGAAGCTAAACCCGGTCGAACTGACCCGCGACATCCTCCGCTACCACACCATGCTCATCACGAAAGCATGAGACAAGTCCGATCTGCTCACCACGCAAGTCGAAGACACGAAGGCCCGGCGCCAGAAGCGACAAACCAGCGAAGTAAAACGCCGGACCGCGTGACCGCGGGCCTCACGATCAAAGTACATGAGGCACGACTGGATCTATACGATCAACTTGACCTGAGGCACTACGACATACGGCGACTACCACGGCGCGTACCGCACGCTCGAGGACGCCTACGACGCCGGAAAGATCCGCGCCATTGGTGTATCGAACTTCGACGCAGTGAGGCTTGCGCAGACAAAACGTTCCCACACAACGAACAGATCCCACCTGGGGCGCTAAACAGCAGGGTTCACCGGCGGTGCTTCAGGGCAACTGCCAATCGATTGGATCGGCTCCCTGGGCTGCAAGCAACTCATTGACTCGTGAAAACGGCCGTGACCCAAAAAAGCCTCGGGATGCTGAGAGTGGTGACGGGTGGGGCGACATTACCACGGGCACATCTCCAAGTAGAGGTCTGAGTTCCTGAGCTGGCCGCCCCCACAGTACTGCCACGAGTGGCTGGTTGCGAGCCGCGAGCCTTCGGATGGCGTGGTCGGTGACCGCCTCCCACCCCTTCCCGCGATGTGACGCTGGAGCGCCCGGCTGGACAGTGAGGACTCTGTTGAGAAGCATGACCCCACGTTCGCACCACGGGGTCAAGTCTCCGCTCGAAGGTTCTGGGCAGCCGACGTCGTCGTGAAGCTCACGAAAGATATTCACCAGAGAACGAGGTATCGGACGCACGGATGGATCCACACTGAAGCTGAGCCCAACGGGATGGCCGGGGGTCGGGTAGGGATCCTGCCCCACAATGAGCACCTTGACGCTGCTGAGAGGGTAGGTAAAGGCACGCAAAACGTTCTTGCCGAGCGGTAAGTAGTGGCGGCCGGCAGCTAACTCATCGCGGAGAAAAACGCCCATCTGATGAATGTTGGGTTCAACGGGCTTGAGGGCCTCGGCCCAACCGGGATCGATGATGTCAGAGAGGGGCTGCATGAGATTAGGGTACGCGCCAGCAGTATGTGGATGTGTTGCTCAGCTTCGATAGGCTGATGAGGAAGAAGGGGTGATATGGAAGAAGTCGTACCAGGGCTAAGTGATGAAGAACGCCAAGTGCTCTCAGTGGAGGACTCGTGGTGGCGCTCGCGCATAAAGAAGTCCGATGCAATTCAGGCCACCGGAATGTCTAGCACTCACTACTATCTGGTGCTCAACCGGGCTTTGGCCAAACCTGCGGCTGAGCTGGAGAATCCGGAACTCGTCCGCAGGCTGAAAAGACTCAGGGAAAAGCGTGGAAATGAACGCCATAACGCTCGCGTCATTCGCGAGCGTGGCGGCAATGCCAGCGGGCAGAACACGGTAAGCTAGCGCCGTGGCAGAGAACAAGTACCCAGAGGATGAATTCGACCTTTTGGCCGCTGAACGCGCCGTGCGCGGCGCTCATCGTCGCCGCGAATCGAACCGCTCGTGGTGGATCGCTCTGGTTGCGGTCTTAGTGTGTGCTCCGCTTTTTGGATGGGCAGTCATCAACTTCATGGGTGTGCCATCCTCGCACTCAACAGCATCTGGCACCTCCTCCACAAGTGCCGAAGCGAGTGCAACAACCCAGGAATCGCAGTCGGCGGAACCTACGGATGAAGCCAGTAGCGATGCAGCCTCAACGGGCGCTGCCACTGATGAAGCCACGGCCACAGAAGAACCCACTCCCACAGATGACGCCACAACAGCCTCTGTCGATTTCAGCAAGGCAATCTTGGTGCTTAACGCTTCTACCGTGAACGGTCTGGCTGCCACGAAGCAGGGCATTCTGCAGAATGCAGGATTCACCAGCGTTTCGGTAGGGAACTACCAGTACACGCGGCCAGCAGCCTCCCAGATCTACTATTCTGCTGAGTCTGACGCCGCTACGGTTGCGGCGGTTGCGAATGCTCTGGGAATCTCATCAGCGAACTTCATTCTCAATGCGAACGCAACGGGTGGTGACCAAATCGTCGTCGTCCTTGCGGGTGACGTCTAGATCTGGCTGGAATCGGCGCCGTGGCGCTGAGGATGGACCGCGTGCGGATCCGCTGCTACCGCATCTTGAGCCAAGATAACTCAACTTTGGTGCCAGAGAAGTCCCGAATTCGTGCCAGAGAAGTCCCGATTTCAAGCCATTCTTTGCCCACGGTGAACAAGAGGCAGGCTCAATCGGGCTCGTCTTGCACTCGGGAGCTGAGAGTGCCAAAATCTAGTTAGCACTCTTGGAGTGAGAGTGACAAAATCGCGCAGTCGATGAGGTGCATGCCGGGCCGGGAAATGACCGATCCACATGCATCGTCCGTCGCGGGCATTGACTGGCAGTTCGATCATCCCATTGGGAGGAACACAGGCATGGCAAAGACCATTGCGTTTAACGAGGAAGCTCGTCGCAGCATGGAACGCGGGCTCAACTTGCTCGCCGACACCGTCAAGGTGACGCTTGGGCCAAAGGGCCGCAACGTGGTGCTTGACAAGAAGTGGGGCGCCCCCACAATCACCAACGATGGCGTTTCCATCGCAAAGGAAATTGACCTCGAGGATCCATACGAGCGCATCGGCGCCGAATTGGTGAAGGAAGTCGCCAAGAAGACCGACGACGTCGCAGGTGACGGCACCACCACCGCTACCGTTCTGGCACAGGCACTGGTTCACGAAGGTCTGCGCAACGTCTCCGCAGGATCTAACCCCATCGCGCTTCGCCGCGGCATCGACAAGGCCGTTGTGGCTATCGCCGATCGTCTGCTCGTTGACGCTCGCGAAGTTGAGACCGAAGAGCAGATCGCTGCTACCGCGTCCATCTCTGCTGGCGATCCGGAAATCGGCGCCAAGATTGCTGAAGCAATGGAGAAGGCCGGCAAGGAAGGCGTCATCACTGTCGAGGAGTCCAACACCTATGGCCTCGAACTGGAGCTGACCGAAGGCATGTCCTTCGACAAGGGCATTCTTTCTCAGTACTTCGTCACTGACCCTGAGCGTCAGGAAGCAGTCCTGGAGGATCCTTACATCCTCCTCATGGATTCCAAGATCTCCAACGTCAAGGATGTTCTGCCACTCCTCGAAAAGGTTATGAACGGCGGCAAGCCGCTGGTCATCATCGCTGAGGATGTTGACGGCGAAGCCCTCGCAACTCTCGTTGTAAACAAGATCCGTGGCACCTTCAAGTCCGCAGCCGTCAAGGCTCCTGGCTTCGGCGATCGCCGTAAGGAAATGCTTCAGGATATGGCCATTCTGACCGGTGGTCAGGTCATTTCGGAGACCGTCGGTCTGACGCTCGAAAACGCCGATCTGGACCTCCTTGGCCGTGCACGCAAGGTAGTCATGACCAAGGACCAGACAACCATCGTCGATGGTGCTGGCGATGCCGAACAGATCGCTGGCCGCGTGGCCCAGATCAAGACCCAGATCGAAAACTCCACCTCGGAATACGACACTGAGAAGCTGCAGGAACGCTTGGCGAAGCTCGCCGGTGGCGTTGCAGTGATCAAGGCTGGCGCTGCTACTGAGGTTGAGCTCAAGGAGCGCAAGCACCGCATCGAGGACGCAGTCCGCAATGCAAAGGCTGCTGTTGAAGAAGGCATCGTCGCTGGTGGCGGCGTCGCGCTGATTCAGGCTGCTGAGGAAGCTTTCCAAACCCTCGAACTCGAAGGTGACGAAGCCACTGGCGCACAGATCGTCAAGATCGCCATTCAGGCTCCGCTCAAGCAGATCGCTGTCAACGCTGGTCTCGAAGGCGGCGTTGTTGTGGAGCGGGTTCGCTCACTGCCCAAGGGCCACGGTCTGAATGCGGCAACCGGCGAATACGAGGATCTCCTCGCTGCCGGCGTCATGGACCCGGTCAAGGTGACTCGCTCTGCTCTGCAGAACGCGGCCTCCATCGCCGGTCTGTTCCTGACCACTGAGGCAGTGGTGGCAGATCTGCCGGAGAAGAACCCGGCTGCTGATGCGGGCGCAGGCATGGGCGGCGACATGGGCGGCATGTACTGATCGCCAGTCTCTGACTGATATGCAGGTGCGGCTAGGGAGAGATCCCTAGCCGCACCTTTTTCATGCCTGTCCAATGCTCTTTCATGCCAGTCCGGAGCAGTGTGTTCGGAATGCCTGTGGCAGCTGGCTGGAGTCGTTCCGTGGCTTGGACACACCCACGCGTTAGAATCCGAAAGGCAGCCGAATCGGGACGGGCCGTACACGCCCCCCAGACGATTGGGTAGGCCACGCTTTGGCGGCACAGACCGGAGGATTCAATGAAACTGGCTACGATTCGGCGCGATAGCCGCGAGAACAATACAGTTGCGGTTCGAATTGATGGGGATAGCGCCACAGACCTCGGCTTTCCATCCGTTGACGCGCTCCTCAAGGCTGGCGCGTTAGATGCGGCGCGTACACTCGATGGCCCGCAGTTTCCCACAGAGCACCTCGATTTTGCTCCGGTAGTGACCAATCCTGGCAAGATCATTTGCGTGGGCGTGAATTATCGCCCCCACATCAAGGAGATGGGCCGTGAAATCGCCAGCCATCCTACGTTGTTCATGAAGTTCTCCGAAGCTCTTGTGGGGTCCGGAGACCCTCTTATCAAGCCATTCGAATCGGAGATGTTTGATTTTGAAGGCGAACTGGGTGTCGTGATCGGCCAGAAGGTTAGGCGCGCTAAGGGCCCAGCGGCCACGGCAGCCATCGCAGGGTTCACGATCTGCATGGATGGTTCGGTCCGCGACTGGCAGAACCATACCGGTCAATGGGTTGCCGGCAAAGCCTGGGAGGGCTCAACGCCGGTGGGGCCAGTGCTCGTGGATCGGGATTCGTTCGAGCGGCACGCTCGCCTCACCACCCGGCTCGACGGGCAGGTTATGCAGAGCGGTTTTGTCGACGACGTCGTCTTCGGGCCAGAAGCGATCATCGAGTACGCATCAACCTTTGTGACGCTCAATCCGGGAGATCTCATCTTGACAGGCACACCGGGTGGAGTTGGCCATGCACGCAAACCACCTGTTTACCTGCAATCGGGCCAGTCCTTGGAGATCGAGATTGACGGTATTGGCGTACTTTCGAATGTGGTAACCGAAGGCTAACGCCCGCGTTCGCGTTCGCAGGGCCGCCATGTGGCGAAGGTTAGTTGCCAGGCCACGGCATGTGGCGCCTCCGCCTCGTCGTTGGTCTCGCAATCAATCTAGTCGTCGGGTTCGCGTTCAATCCCGTGTGTAGGCGTCTGCTGGAGCCTCTTCGAGTGGACGTCTGGTTCGCGATCACTTGTCAGCCGGGGAGGCGTGAGTCTCTGGTCGCGTTTGGTGGCAACCCTTTCGTCGTCGTCGTCGATCCATTCGGGCGTTGGTGCTGTTGCCGGTGGGCTGAAGCTTGCTGTGGAACTTGCCGTGCTATCAGAAGGAGCAGGCGCGCCCGCGCGTGACGCTGAGTTCGCGACTGGTGAATCTGGAGTGACCGTTCCATCCGTGCGGGGTGGGGTGTGCGCAGAGAAACTGGGATCCGGACTGCCGTGGGCATCGCTCTCTAGGCGGGCATCATCCCGGAGATCAGCATCGTCCGGGAGGTCCGCTTCTCCATGCATCGCGCCGGGCTTTGACATCGCGCCCAGCTCCTGCTCCTCACGCGCCCTTTTGATGGCGGCCGCCGTTTGGAGGCGTTCTTCGATGCGGCGGCGAATCTCGGCTGCCACAGCCTCACGCCTGCGTTGCTTCTTTTCCTCAGGCGTGAGTGCTTCGCGTTCTCGCACGCCCGGATCAACTAGCTCCTGACAGGCTTCCATGGTGGATAGCGTGTCTATCGGGGCGGGGGACGCTAGCTCAAACGCGCGGAGAGATCGCAGCAATGCTTCTTCGCGTTCAGCTTCAATCCGTTCCTTTTCATCGGCTTCAGCCGAGGCGCGCAGCAACGCATCGATACCAGCGTTGCGGGCCACATTCGACTTTGCATGGGTCTCGCTGTCGCGCGTACCGGTTTCAGCTGCGGAAACATCGGTGCCGCGCGTTGTTGATCCCCTCGTTGTTGATCCACGCGTCGTCGTCGACGAATCGTTCGGTACTGCAGAAGATGGCGTGACCTGCGAAGCAGATCTGGGCGATGAAACATGCGCGGCCGGTGAAGAAGCCGCTGAAGACGTTTTTGAAGAAGCCGCTGAAGACGGTGCGGGCGCGGAGTTGGAGTGCCCCGTGGATTCTGGCACAGCTGCGGACGTGCGAGCGGCCGGCAAGGAATCGGATGGCGCAGGAGTACTAAGGTGTGCGCCGCTCGCACCGGCGGGTTGATCGTCGGTCTGCGCTGAGAGGATTCGTGAAATCCGTTCGAGTTCTGCCTCGAGATTCTCGCGTGCGCCGCGATCCCACTGGCGCGCCAGTGGTGTAGCGAAGAGTTGGCGGCGGGCCAGAAGGTGGGAAACGATTTCGCGGCGGGCCAGAAGGAAATCGCGGTGAGGAATGTGGGCATATTCCTCACCCACTTGCTCGAGGTAGCGCTTGTATCGTTGCGGGTCTACGGCAAGTGAACCGAGGTGGGCATCGCGAAGCGCGAGTTCATCCACATCGACTGCTTGAAACTGTGCGGTCTCATTCGGAAGCCTGTCTGCGCGCCGCATCCCACGAATGAGTTCACCTATTCGCCGGGCCTTTTCGGGATCCACACCTAGGCCAAGAAGGTGGGTTTGGGCAAGTGTGGCGGAAGTGTTCTCATTTTCGCCGCCATTGCGGGTGTAGGCGTCCTCTTCGGCTGTGGAGAACACCACGCCGTGATACCAGGCGGCAAGGCGCACCAAACTGGGTTCATGTGTTTCGGGAAGGAGGGTTTCGAGCCTAGTGAGCATTTGCACTACGTGTTGTAGGCCGTGATATGAGCGGTCGGAACTGGACCAGCGGGCAATGAGCCGGTCGCATGCTTGCGCTAGTTCTTCCTTTGACAAAGGTGAACCAGCGCTCTGAACGGAGCGAACGTAGGCTTGAACAAGCCACTGTGGAACATCGTTCGGCATTTTTTCCTCCTCTCAAGTAAATATCGGCGCCGTGGATCTCGCAACCCACGAGAGTCTAGTACTGCCGTGGCGGCACCGAGAAAGTTCTACGCAACATGTGAGGCGCGCGATGTGTGAAAGTGCCTGTGTGACTGTGTGATGGTGCCTCTGGGACTGAGGAACGGTGCCTGCCCACACAGAATCAAAAGGCGCATCGCACCCCGCCAGTGGACTAACGTAGGTATGTGAGATTCTCGAAGGACAAGGGAGCTGCTTCCCCACTTAAGGGGCGGGCCCTCATTACTGGCGGTACATCAGGTATCGGCCGAGCGTTTGCAGATGCGTTGGCGGCGCGTGGCTTGGATCTTGTGTTGGTTGCACGTTCGAGCGAACGTCTGGAATCCACACGGAACGCTATCGAATCACAATACGGCGTGGCATGCGAGGTATTGGCCGCTGATCTTTCGGAGGCCGACGGCGTCGCCGCCGTTTCAGAACGCCTTGATTCAGATTCCAGCCCGATCGAAGTTTTTGTGAACAACGCGGGCCAAGGTTTCTATGGCACGCTGGCAAGCCGAGACTTTGAACCGATGAGCGCCGCTATTGATCTCATGGCAACGACCGTGGTGAAGCTTGGCGGCGCAGCGGCTCAAACGATGCAACGCCGGGGCCACGGGGTCATCGTCAACACGTGTTCGATTTCTGCACTTGTGCCGATGGGGTTGTATTCAGGCATCAAGGCGCTCGTGAAAACGTGGTCGTTGTCGCTTGCGATTGAAGTTGCAGGAGCCGGCGTCCAGGTCGTGGCATTCATGCCGGGTTGGGTGCATACGGAGTTCCACAAGCGGGCGGGTGTAGAGCGTTCTAATCTTCCCGGATTCATGTGGCTTGAGGCGGATCGGGTGGTGCACGATTGCTTGGCAGACGTGGATCGCGGCAAGGTATATTCGGTTCCCTCCAAGCGTTTCAAGGTCATTGCAGCGCTCGCTGAGCATGCTCCAAAGAAGGCGGTCTGGGCTGTGACCGCGAAGATCAACAAGGGTCGAAACTAAGGTATGGCAGAAGATCAGGTACCTGAACCACCCCTTGGCGATTCTGAGGCTGTGGAACCGGTGGACAAGCGTGGGCTCGAACCCATTGATCCATATTTGGATGAGTCCAAGCGCAAGCGCAGGCATCGCGTTCGGCGTTTTGTGACTCGGCCTGTGATTTCAACGGTTGTGCGCCCCACCGTTCTAGGCGAAGAAAACGTAGAGGGCCTTACCGGTGCCTTCTTGCTCATCCCTAACCATTCTTCGCATCTCGATGCGCCGATGGTGTTTTCGCTCTTGCCTGACAGTCTCACGGAACGGCTCGCAACAGGTGCCGCAGCGGATTACTTCTATCGCCGCAGATTCATTTCCAACCTGACGTCAGTTTTCTTCAACACGTATCCGATCGAGCGCAAGGGAAAGCGCAACGGCAATGAGCGCGGCAAAGCGGCCGGCATGACCGGGCGGCTACTACGATCTGGCGTACCGATCCTCGTTTTCCCAGAAGGAACTCGCTCGCGTGACGGTGAACTCGGCACGTTCAAGGCGGGTGCGGCGGCGTTGTCGCAGCACGCGAATGTGCCAATGGTGCCCATTGCGATGAACGGTGGGCATGAAGCGATGCCGGTGGGTTCGTTCTTCCCGAAGATCGGCAGCGAGGTGTTCTTGTTCATTGGCAAGCCGATGTACTCGCTGCCTGACGAAGAGCCCGAGGATTTCATGGCACGAGTAGTTGTTGCCATTTCGTCCATGCTGGAGCAGAGTACCGCGCATCCTGTGAACGACGACGGCACGTCGCCTTTCGATCCACCAACCCAGAACTAGGCGTGCTGGGCGCCCGCGCCACGAGGGGTGCCACGATGTTCACAACGTGGCTTGTGGGGGCACTAAGGTGCGTGGGGTAACTCAGGCTCGCGGGTCACTCAGGCTTGCTGAGTCACCTCAGTCGGGCCGGTGGTTCTAGGTTCGGAATCAGCGCTTGGCTCGGAGGGCTCTAGTGGTTCATCCTCTAAAGGAGCCTTGTCTTGTGTGCCATCTGGTGGCGCACTCACGCCAAGTGTTGGCACACTCGCATCGACTGGCGAATCAGCGGTCTGGACCTCGGCTACGCCGTCGTCCAATTCTGCTTCCTCAGCAGATACGGCGGCTCCAATCGCTGCAATTGGCTGGCTCGCCATGTTGACGGGGAAGGTAAGACGGACGGTCAGCCCGCCGCCGTCGGTTTCTGCAAGGCGTGCAGTACCACCGTGTGAAGCCATGATGGCTGCAACGATCGCCATTCCCAGCCCGGAGCCGCCGGAAGCACGGGAGCGCGAGTAATCGGCACGGTAGAAGCGTTCAAAGAGTCGGGAGGCATCTTTCTCGGAGATTCCAGGGCCGTGATCCCGAATCTCAATAATGGCTTCTCCTGGCTGGCCCCAGCCGATTGCCACCTCGCAAGCTGTGCCTTCTGGCGTATGCATGAGCACGTTGGAGAGAAGGTTAGAGACCACTTGGGTCACCTTGTCCCTGTCCGCCACAATAATGACGTCGGGAACACTATGACCAGTCAGCCCCACCACCGATGCGGTGCGGGACATATCGCGCACATGGAAGTCAGATACAGCGTTGTAGCAGATCTCTGTAACGTCAACTACTTCCAGATCAAGCGGGCGCCCTTCATCCAAGCGGGCAAGTTGCAGGAGGTCTTCCACGAGCCCTGTCATGCGCTTGGATTCAGACTCAATGCGGTCCATCGTCTGAGGCATTTCTGTATTAGGTACACCGCCCAGACGGTAGAGCTCAGCATATCCACGCACTGTTGCTAGGGGCGTGCGCAGCTCATGGGAGGCGTCGGATACGAACTGGCGCATCTTGGCTTCGGAATGGAGGCGTATCTCAAAGGCTTGCTCAATCTGACTCAGCATGACGTTGATCGAATTGGCAAGGTTTCCGATTTCAGATCCCTCAGTACCGTGAGGTACGCGCTGGGAAAGATCACCTGCAGCGATAGCGTGAGTGACGGTCTCGATGCTTCGCAGTGGCTTGAGTTCACGTCTGACAAGCCAGGCTGTGGCCGCTCCTCCAATTGCTACGAGCACCGCACTTACGAAGCTAAGTAGTTGGGTTACAAGTGCAACCGTATGGGTGATATTTGCCATTGGTCTCGCAACGAGAACTGTGCCTAAGGCGACCTGCTGGGAGGAATCAGACACCGGCATCACGATGGCGCGCCACTGTGAACCGTCCGTGCCGTCGATCGTTATGGGCTCATCAGTTGGCGTGCCCAAAAGGGAGGCCGCATGCGTCGGGGTTCCATATTGCTTTTGGGCGTTAGAACTGATCGCTTCGGTCTGCAAGTACTGGCCGGTTTGGCTGTCCCAAATGTTCGTCAGGAGATAGTAATCCGAAAGGTTGATGTTGGACTGCTCCGGGTGATTCATCTCAGTGATGATCTGGGTGGCAACGACTTGGCCGGACGACTGCAGTTCATCATCAAGGTTGTTGATGAGGAAATGCTGCAGCATCGTCACGGTGACGGCACTGATGAAGGAGACCACCACCGTCATCAAGACTACGAAGATTGCTACCAACCGGAAGGAGAGCGTCCGCGAAGCGCGGGGAGGCTTCAACCCGGTGGGAACTTCGAGGGCCGGCTTCGATCGGTGCCCGGTGGGAGATGACACTGTTGCTACTTACTTGCCTGCGCGCAGAACGTATCCGATACCACGCTTGGTCTGGATGAGTGGAACGATTGCTGCGGCCTGTTGAGGATCCGTGATTCCGAGCGCATCTGGAGAGTCCACCTTGCGGCGCAGGTAAGAGATGTAAGACTCAACGATGGAGATCTCACCGTCCCAGTTGTAGTCCCAGACGTGGTCCAGAATCTGCATCTTGGAGACCACTCGTTCAGAGTTGATCATGAGGTAGCGCAGAAGCTTAAACTCAGTGGGAGAGAGGTCGATTTCATGGCCAGCGCGCCGGACTTCGTAGGAGTCCTCGTTCAGTTCCAGATCCTGATAGGTGAGCACTGCCGAATCATCTTCTACCGGGTGGGTACGGCGCAACACTGCGCGGATACGTGCCACCACTTCTTCGAGTGAGAACGGCTTGGTGATGTAGTCATCGCCGCCCACGGTGAGGCCTTGGACTTTGTCCTTGATATCGTCCCGTGCAGTGAGGAACAGAACGGGGAGTTCGGGTGCGCGTTCGCGCAGGCGACGCAATACTTCGAAGCCGTCCATATCGGGGAGCATGATATCCAAGACTGCCAGATCAATGTGGCTGCCGGCCTGGTGATCTAGTGCCTCATGCCCATCAGCGGCAGTCAGGACTCGAAAGCCAGCGAAACGCAACGATGCGGAGAGAAGTTCGCGGATGGACGGTTCATCGTCGACGACCAGGAGGGTCGCTTCGGGAACGGGGGACTGATTACTCATGGAATCATTGAACGGGCGAAAGCTGGGAGTTGTCTAGGAGATTCCCGGAAATGTCTGGGAGTAGGCAGGGAGAGATCCCAGAGATGCCTCACAAGAGGCATCTACCTTAGCGAGAGCGGTGTGGCGGGCGCATTGCGCCCGCCACACGTCCACAGTACTGTTCGAAAAGCTCTGCTCAGTACAGGTTGAAATCCTTGGCCTCGATCTTGGCGGGCTCTGAGCCAGACTTCAGTGCAGCCAAGCGAGCTTCGATCTCAATATCGTTGCTGTGATCTTCAAGCGCAGCGAACTGTTCATCGAGTGAAGCTGCTGCAACTTCTGCCTTGCCCATCGCTAGGGCCTCTTGCTTGCGGACCTGTTCCTCATAGCGCCCAAGCTCGCTGGTGGGATCGAGCACGTTAATTGAGGAGATCGCGTCCTGCACCTTGTTCTGCGCACTGGCGGTCTTCTGGCGAGCAATCAGCTGATCGCGCTTGTTCTTCAGCTCGTCGAGCTTGCCACGCATCTGCTCCAAGCCGGTCTTGAGCTTAGCCACTACTTCCTCTTGGGAAGCAATAATCGGCTCAGCGTCCTTGGCTTCCTTCTCAAACTGCATCTGGCGCTGGATGGCTACCTTGGCAAGGTTGTCGAACTTGGCGGCATCGGCTTCTTTGCCCGCGGCGCGCATTTCATCGGCTTTGTTGGAGGCCGCCAGAGCCTTTTGGCCCCATTCGCGGGAAGCTTCAACATCTTCCTTGTAGTCAGCCTGAGTGAGGCGAAGGTTGCCTACCGTAACGGCGACGGCGTCCTGTGCCTCAGCAATCGAGTTGGTGTAGTCGCGGACCATTTGGTCCAGCATCTTCTGCGGATCCTCAGCGCGATCGAGCAG
Organism: Changpingibacter yushuensis; assembly: GCF_014041995.1. Lineage (NCBI taxonomy): Bacteria > Bacillati > Actinomycetota > Actinomycetes > Actinomycetales > Actinomycetaceae > Changpingibacter > Changpingibacter yushuensis. The sequence continues at coordinate 311,744 of NZ_CP059492.1, forward strand.
TGCGTTGACGTTCGCCTTCGCGAGCTGTGCCATTCGGCCAAGGATCGTTTGCTTCTCTGCCATGACGTAGACCTTTCTAGGATCTGGGGTGTTTGAGAAACCGAGTCGTAACCATTGTGAAGGATGTTCGCGCCTCGGAAGCGGTTCTTTGTGTTGTTGGGTTGATGTTTGCCAGTTGTGGTTGGGAAAGCGATACCTCCGGAGAGGTGACCATGACCTAGAAGGAACCGCCGAAGCCGCCTCCACGGCCTCCGCCTCCGCCTCCGCCTCCAAAGCCACCTCCACCAAAGCCGCCACCGAAGGATCCGGCGGAGAATCCACCATGTCCGCGATGTCCGCCGCCCGAAAGCAGGGACCCGATGATCATTCCTCCGAGCACCGCGCCGAAGTCAGAACCGCCATTGTTCTGCGAGTTCTGCTGGCGGCGCTCTTCCTCAGAAACTCCGCGTTGCGCAACGGAATATGCTTCGCCGCTCTGTACCCGGGCTCTATCAAATAGCTGGGCTTGTTCCATGAGATTGGCGGTGTTCGTAGCCTGAGCGAAGGAGCCTTTCGCCGCCGCAAGTTGAGTGCGGGCTTGTTGCGGAATGAAACGGGAATAGCGATCAACGTAGGCGTCGGCTTCGGTGATAGAGGCGTGAGCCGCGGCCCGGTTGCGTTCCACCAGCTGTTGGGCGCGCCGCCAGTTCTCCTCAGCGCTACGAACTGCCGCAAGCGCCGCATCGAGTGCGTTCTCAGCTGTTGTGAGCTGGTTGAAGGCCCGAATGGGATCCACTGAGTTTCCGGTGGCATAGGCCACGGCTGCCTCTGCGTCCGCCTTGCGAGCGGCAATGACGTGATCGCCGCGACCCAGCCGTTGAGCATCGGAAATATCGCTGCTGATTGAACTGAGTGCTTTCTGAGTGTTGGCATTGGCTTGTTCGAATGCCGCCCGCGCGTTGGAGATTTGGTCGACTAGGCTGCGTGCCTGGCGCACAGTATCTTCGGCAAGCCGTGCATAAGGCACCGCCTTCGACTTGTCAGTTGCCGCTGTACTTCGGCCCTCAGCAACGGCCTTCTCGGCAGCCCCTAATAACGTGGAGATCTGAGCCGGATAGGTGCGCAGGGTTACAAGGGCGGATTCGGGATAGGTCAATGCCAGCGAATCAATCTGTGCTGGAGCCGATCCAGTGCTGGTCCGCAACTCGCCAATCCTGACCTCAAGCTGGTCGAAGTGCTCCACAACCGTCGCAGCGAGGTTGCGCATCTGGGTGAAGTTCTCTTCTTGTTCAGTGATGGCCTGTTGTGCGGCAGTGGCAAGCTTGATGATGTGCTGATTCATCTCGAGCTTCTGAGCTGGAGTCTCCGGGACCTCGTCGTCGAGCTTCTTGCGAATCTCAAATGCCTTCTGCACGTACTCCTGAGCCTGTGAAAGCACGGTATCGAATTGCTTGGTGGCTTCGATCCCAAACTCTGCTTTTGCGAACTCGAGTTCCCCGGCGGCTGCACGCACGCCGTCGTCGACCGAAAGCAGTGCTTGGGAAGCCTGCTTCTCAAGGGCGCCTAGATCCGCGGCTGCCTTGACTGTGGCCGCCTTCTTGCGACGGGAGGAAAGGAACCACAGGGCCAAACCACAGCCAATAAGGAGCACGATCAGAATGATGGGCGCGGCGGATGAAGACGAACCGGAACTGTCGAGGTTCGCGGCCAACGCGTCAAGCCCGCCAGACCAATCGCCATCGTGCCAAGCGGAGGTGACATCGCCGTTGATCGCATCGCGGAGCTCGGAAGCTGTGAAGCCGTCACCACCCGTCCACACCGATAACTGGTTGGTATCAACCGCGATGGCAAGCAGAGAATCTTGGCTACCAAAGCCGGAGAGAGTGAAGGATTCGTAGGCCCAATCATCCGAGCTGACCGAATCGAACGAGTCCACGAACACGACGCGGAGGCTGTTACCGGTAGCGCTCTGCAGATCCACGATGGAGGATTCCATAGCGGGCACCTCGCTGGAAATAGAACCAGTGAGGTCAGTGACGGTATCGGTGACGCGCACCGGTTCCTCGGCAGAAGCGGCGGTAGGGAAGCCGATGAGGGCGACCGTGACAAGAGATAGGGCAGCAATACCCTTACGAAGCAGATGCACGGCTCAATCCTTACCTGTTCCGGCATGAAGCGAAAGCGCCAATCAGGGGAAAGATGCCCCAGAGTTGGTCGATTGAGGCGCACGTGATGTGTACCTCAGTGCCACGGTACCAACCGAAGCGGACAATCGGGGAGTGCCGCGGCGCTTTTTGCCATGAGCGGAGCACTGTGAGAAGTCCTGATGTGTTAGGAATGGGCCGAACCGGTAGACTAGCGCACAGTATGCATTCGGGCAGGCCACGTTTCGGCACTGCCGCGGATTGTAAGTGATTTTTAAGGAGAGTCTCCGTGCCAACGGGTAAGGTCAAGTTCTTCGATGAGAAGAAGGGGTTCGGCTTCATTGCCGGCGACGACGGCGCCGAAGTGTATCTTCCTTCGTCAGCAGTACCGGTGGGGGAGAAGCTCCGCCCGGGAACAAAAGTCGAGTATGGCGTTGCGGAAACGCGCCGCGGTCCACAGGCGCTTTCGCTTAGCGTGGTGAAGAAAGTGGAGTCTCTGGCTCGCAAGAACCGCCGTACGCCTGAGGACATGGTTCCCATTATCGAGGATCTGATCAAGATTCTGGATAACTCTTCGACCCAACTGCGCCGGGGCCATTATCCAGACGGCGGCCATCGGATTGCGCAGGTCCTACGAACATTGGCTGATGATTTCGATGCCTGATCGATTCCGGATTCAACCGAGCAAGTCCGCTGGCAAGGAGAAGATTCTTGGTTCAGCAGTGGAGCAGGCTCGCGAAGCACTCGCGGAGTTGACGCGGCCGCACAACGTTGGCGAACACGCGGGCGTCGTCGTCGAAGATGATCGCGTCCTCACGCACTGCTTCACCTGCTTGTTGCCTGGCTACTCCGGTTGGTTCTGGACGGTCACGATGGCGCGGATTCCGCGTTCATCCAAGGGAACCATTGATGAGATGGCGCTGCGCCCGGGTCCAGATGCGCTACTGGCGCCAGCTTGGATTCCGTGGGCAGATCGTCTGGAGCCCGGCGACGTTCAGCCAACTGATCGCCTCCCCCTCCAGCTGGAAGATCCCCGCTTGGAGCAAGGATTTGAGGCAACCGGTGAAGATGCGGACCAGCTAGAGGATTTTGAGTTGGGCCTTGGGCGCAAACGCGTGCTCAACAATGATGGGCGATCGGCAGCATTTGAGCGGTGGTACGCGGGTGAACATGGGCCCAAAACCGCTGGAACGCGTGCCGCCAAGGCGCAATGCTCAACGTGCGGTTTCCTGATGCTCATGGCGGGTTCTGCCCGCACCATGTTTGGCGTGTGTGCAAACGAATGGTCGCCCTACGATGGTCAGGTTGTTTCCTTTGACCATGGATGTGGCTCTCATTCTGAGACCGATGTTCCGGTCCAGAAGAGGATGTGGGATCCCAGTGATCCGGTGGTCAACGAATCGGACTTGGACATCGTCGGTAAACAGTAGTTGATGGTGCGGCGGTGACCGGCTTGCAGCAGTCGCATCACCGCGCTCACGAGATGCGAGATGTATGAAACGACTACAGGGCCGCGCGCGTGATTACGCGTGGGGATCAGATAGCGTGATTCCCAGCCTCTTTGGGTACCCACCGGCCAGCAGCCCGGTGGCAGAGGTCTGGTTGGGGGCGCACCCCAACGATCCCTCTCGCGTTGACTGTTCAGACATGGAGCCGCTGTTTGACCCGGCGCAACTCTACCCAGCCTTGTATCCTAAGAAGCCAGCGGGTCAGACCCTTGCTGACTATATTTCCTCCGACGCCTCAGGCATTCTGGGTGAGGAGATCGCGCTTCGATCCGGGCGGGAGCTGCCTTACCTCCTCAAGATTATTGCACCGGCCGAACCTCTTTCGCTGCAGGTGCATCCATCGATCGATCAGGCGATTGCCGGATATGCAGCAGAGGATGCAGCGGGAGTTCCTCGCGATTCTCCGGAACGCAATTACAAGGATGCCAACCACAAGCCGGAACTTGTCTATGCTCTGACGCGCTTCGATGCTTTGGCGGGGTTCCGCGCTCCGCGGCGAATCGCGGAAGTGCTTCGTGGGCTTCACACGGATCTCACGGACAATCTACGCAAGCTGGTGCTTACTCGCGGCGTCCGTGAGGCTTTTCAGTTTGCGATCAGTGAGGATACTCGGCCTAGCCATGACCAGATTGCTCAGGTAGCAGCTGCCTGCGCATCACGGATCGCCCTCATCTCACCCTCGCGGCGTGCAGACGCGACCGTGGAACTGCTGTTCGAAAAGTTCCCAGACGATCCTGGCGTGGTGGCTTCCTTGCTACTCAATCCTGTGACGTTGCGGCCTGGGGAAGCACTTTTTATTCCGGCGGGAACCGTACACGCCTACCTTCACGGCACGGCCATTGAAATCATGGCGGCTTCAGATAATGTGTTGCGGGCCGGGCTGACCCCTAAGCATGTGGATGTACCTGAACTGCTGCGCATCGTGCGCCCTGAAGCTGCGCCGCCTGTGCGTATCGCGCCGGAACGTATCTCAAAATCGATGTCCGTTCTCTATGCGCCCGTTGATGACTTTGAGCTTGCCATCTTCGATCTGCGCGATGCCAACGTGTGGGTGAGCGCGAGCACAGTATGGGGTCCGCGAACGGTGGTGTGCTTGGATGGAGCAGCGCAGCTGGAGGCGGGTGGCCAACGTCTCACTCTCAATGCGGGCCAAGCGGCATTCGTTCCGGATTCTGACGGAAAGCTGGATATGCGCGGTTTTGGGCGGCTTGTGGTGGCAAGCGTTCCGTAGCCGGACCATTTTGTGAGACACCGCGGTCCAATCATTAAGAACAGAGTGATCAGAATGTGGATGCATGTGGACGGCGAAACGTCCACTCCATGAGACTGGTGCAACGTGAACGACACTTTGATGGAGTCGACGCCCACTGCGTCGAACGATACGAAGCCTGGCATCCTCGAAAGCTACTTCCGCGTCTCAGAGCGAGGCTCATCCCTCGCCCAAGAGATCCGGGGCGGCGCCGTAACCTTCTTCGCGATGGCTTACATCCTGGTCCTGAACCCAATCATTCTCTCTGGCCCTGATTCCACAGGCGCGTTCCTTGGTGGCGGCACCGAAGCAAACATGCCTGCTATTGCCGCAGGCACTGCGCTCATCGCAGGCGTCATGACGATCTTCATGGGTGCTTTCGCGAACTTTCCTATTGCGCTCGCGGCGGGCCTCGGCCTGAACTCGATGGTCGCAGCCACAATCGTCCAGCTTCCGGGCATGACATGGGCAGACGGTATGGGCATCATCGTGCTTGAAGGCATCGTTGTTGTTCTGCTCGTGGTGACTGGATTGCGCGAGGCAATCTTCCGTGCAGTTCCGAAGTTCATGCGCACCGCAATCTCCGTGGGCATCGGACTGTTCATCACTCTCGTTGGTCTGGTTAACGCTGGAATCGTCCGCTCGGGAACGGGTACGGTACTCGGCTTTGCTGTGGGCGGTTCAGTATCCACATGGCCTTTGCTTGTCTTCATTGTTGGACTCTTCGTCACCGCAATCCTCATGGTGCGCAAGTTCAAGGGTGCAATCCTCATCGGTATCCTCGGATCCACTGTTCTGGCCGTGATCATCGAAGCAGTAGGCAAGCTCGGAGTCTCCGGCGCGGACAACCCCGGTGGATGGAACCTCTCCGTTCCGAGCCTTTCTGGCTCGCCTATCGCACTACCTGACTTCGCCACGATTGGCCAGTTCTCTGTAGTCGGCCCGTTCCAGAAGCTCGGTATCCTTTCGGTCATCGTGCTCACCTTCTCCGTGATGCTCGCTGACTTCTTCGACACCATGGGCACTATGGTGGCTGTGGGCAGCGAAGGCGATCTGTTGGACGAAGAAGGAAACCCCTACAACACTGGGCGCATTCTTCTGGTTGACTCGGTTGCAGCAATCGCGGGTGGTGCTGGCGGTGTTTCCTCCAACACGTCCTTCGTCGAATCGTCAACAGGTGTTGCCGACGGCGCCCGTACCGGTATCGCATCTATTACGACCGGTGTGCTCTTCCTGCTGGCCACATTCCTTTCCCCACTTGTGGCACTTGTGCCTAATGAAGCAGCAGCTCCGGCACTTGTGGCGGTTGGCTTCCTCATGATGCAGCAGGTTGCGGACATAAAGTGGAATGACCTCAGCATCGCCATCCCAGCATTCCTCGCCATCGTGTTCATGCCTTTCGGCTACTCGATCACAGTTGGCATCGGCGTCGGCTTCATTGCTTACGTGATTATGGAAGTCGCAACTGGCCGGGCTAAGAAGGTACATGGCCTCATGTGGCTCGTTTCCGCACTCTTCGTGGTGTACTTCTTGCTGGGTCCGATCCAGGCGGCTTTGGGCGTCTGAGCGGGTTTGCTCGGTAGTGCCGAGCATCTCGTCTGATCTGCGAAATTAATAGCTTATAACCATGCCCCGTGTCTCGTGGGTCATGGTCGGGAGAGTCCGGCAGCGGTAGAATTGCACCGCTTCCGGACTCTCCTTTCCTTCTATACCTATGCTCGTTGAAGGCGGTGTGAGTGCCCGGAGCTCCCTGAGGAAGAGGAGACAGTGGGACGAACATTTGCAAGCTTGCGCATCTACAACTATCGCGTGTGGTTCTTTTCGGCGCTCATCGCCAACACTGGCACGTGGATGCAAAGAGTGGCCCAGGACTGGCTGGTTCTGGCAATTCTGACGGATGACAACGCATTTGCAGTTGGAGCTGTGACTGCGCTGCAGTTCTTGCCTCTCATGTTCTTTATGCCGGTGGCTGGCATCCTTGCTGATAGGTTCGACAAGCGGAAGATCCTTCTCATCACCCAGCTTTCGCAGGCGATCATGGCGTTTGCCTTGGGAGCCATCGTGCTTTCTGGCCATGCAACGGTGGTCCATGTGTGCATCTTTGCTTTCCTGTTGGGCACGGCTAGTGCCTTTGACAGCCCTCCGCGTCAGGTCTTCGTTTCCGAGCTGGTTCCTGCGGCTGACCTTCCCAACGCGGTTGGTCTGAACTCCACCAGTTTCAACCTTGCGCGCCTCATCGGCCCGGGGCTTTCAGGCCTCCTCATCGCATGGGTGGGGGCCGGTTGGGTGTTCATTATCAACGGCGCGTCTTTCATAGCCACGATCTTTGCGTTGCTCATCATGAGAGGGGCAGACTTCTACCCCATCACGAAGCGAGCTACTCAATCAGGCAAGCGCGGGGGGATCCGCGAGGGGTTGGCCTACGTGCGCGGCAGGCAAGACCTCATGGTGATCTTTGTGGTTGCTGGCGTCATTGCGTGCCTCGGAATGAACTTCCAGCTGACCACGGCTTCGATGGCGCGTTCTGTGTTTGACAAGCAGGCCGGGGAATACGGCATCTTGGGCTCGGTGCTCGCAATTGGTTCTTTGACTGGAGCTCTGTTAGCTGCTCGACGTCGTTCACAACCGCGCGTGCGTGTGGTAGTGATTGCATCTCTAGCATTTGTTGTCACAGCGAGCATCAACGCCATTATGCCCACCTATCTCACATACGCCATCTCACTTATCCCAGTGGGGCTGGCGATGCTGACGCTCCTGACCAGCGCGAACACTGCCGTGCAGATGTCTACCGAACCGCACATGCGTGGCCGCGTGATGGCGCTCTACCAAACCGTGATGCAGGGTTCTGCACCCATTGGTGCACTGGTAGTGGGCTGGATCTCCCAATCGATTAGCCCTCGCTGGGGAATCGGAATTGGCCCGGCGGCGGCGCTCATTGTCACTGTGGGCGCGTTCATCTGGACCCGCAAGCATTGGGATGTTGAGGTCCGCTACCACATGCGGTCTAGGCCGCACCTAGAAATCATCGGTCCACTTGAGCATGAACAGCTTGCCCGTGAGGCTGAAATGCACGCTGTGGAACGCACGCCCGGCGATCAGGCCCGTTGATTCCCATATCGTCGCCAGCGCCGATTAGCGCGGTTCGTTGAGCCCTAGTTTCCAGCGCCGATTAGCGCGGTTCGTTGAGCCCGAGTTTCCTGCGCCGATTAACGCGCTCAACTGCGTCCGATTCCAGCCTCAATTGCCCAATCGATGCATGCCAAGAGTGCTTGCACGTCTGAGAGTTCCACATTGGGGAACGTGCTGATGCGGAACTGGTTCCGGTGAAGAGAGCGGTAAGGATCGATATCCACCACGCCTGCATGACGTAGGAAGGCCGAAATCGCAGGTGTGGCGACGCCGTCGTCGAAATCAATAGTCGTGACCACTTGGGATCGATAGGTGGGGTCTGATACGAAGGGCGTGGCGTCTGGGCGCGCTTCGGCCCACTTATACACGAGCGACGACGACGAGGCTGTGCGTGCGTTCATTGCCGCCAGACCGCCTGATTCGATCATCCAGGAAAGCTGTTGCGCGATCATCAGGAGGTTGCTCACCGCGGGGGTGTTCAGCGTCTGATCTTTGCGGGAGTTATCAATAGCGAGCTTGAGGTTGAGGACGTCGGGCACCCAGCGTTCAGAGGTAAGGCGTTCGATGCGCTCGATTGCGCGAGGTGACATGACGGCGATCCAGAGGCCGCCGTCTGAACCGAAGCATTTCTGGGGAGAGAAGTAGTAAATATCGGTTGAGGCGATCTCTACCAAAACGCCACCTGCTGAGCTTGTGCCATCCACAACCGTCAGAGCATCCGGGCCGCCGAAGCGCGAAACCGGGGAGAGGACGCCCGTGGACGTCTCGTTTTGCGGATAGAGATAGGTGTCGATGCCGTCAGTGGTTTGGCACAGAGCGATCGATCCCGGATCTGCTTGAACGAGCTCGACAGCCTCCACCCATGGGACCTTCACACTGGCACGGGCCGCTTTGGCAGAGAACTCACCGAAGGTTGCGGCTTGGGCGCGGCTCTCTACAACGCTGAATGCAATGGCGTCCCACAGAAGGCTCGCACCTCCGTTGCCGAGAACCACCTCGTAGCCGGCGGGAAGGTTGAAGAGTTCAGAGATTCCCGAACGGATGCTTCCCACGATGCTTTTGACGGGCGCGGATCGATGGGACTGGCCGATTGGTGCTGTTGGGTCCGATAGCCTTGCGATCTGAGCGGCCCGGACCTTCGATGGACCTGAGCCGAAGCGGCCGTCGTGGGGTAACAAGTCGGATGGAATCTGCACACTCATGGGACCATCTTGCCTTGCAACAGGCAGCGTGAGGTGATTTGTCCATGACGATCCCTGTGGGAATGAATTCATGTGGGTGCACGTTAGGTCTATCTGACTCGCGATCCGGCTAAAAGCACCTGACCAAGTCAAGTAAACTGGAATGAGCATATGCCCGGCGTGAGTTCAATCGCGCCAGCCCAGACCAACCATGTGGCTCCCACCCAATATGGATGCCCACACCGTGCAGACGCAGATGCACAAGCGAGGAGTTGAAAATGAGCAGCGATCTCGTTGACACAACTGAGATGTACCTTAAGGCGATTTATGAGCTTGAGGAAGAGGGTGTGCCGCCACTGCGAGCGCGCCTTGTGGAGCGCTTGGGTCAATCCAAGCCCACAGTCTCTGAAACGGTTGCCCGCTTAGAACGTGATGGCCTACTAACCATCGTGGGAACGCGCAGCATCGCACTCTCCCTTCGCGGGCGCAAGGAAGCCACTGAGGTCATGCGCAAGCACCGATTGGCCGAGCGTCTACTTCTTGAGGTTATTGGCGTTCCGTGGCAGGACGTTCACGATGAGGCTTGCCGTTGGGAACACGTCATGTCGAAGAGCGTGGAAGGCAAGATTGCTGCTTTACTCGCAGGAGTTACCACTGACCCATTTGGCAATCCCATCCCTGTTGATGGACTGGATGGGCCGGGTGCGGCGGCCGCTGGGCCTGCCGGGCTTATCCGCGTAGTGGATTTCCTGGAGGCGCACCCCGAAGGCGGGCCTTCTACTGTGGCACGAATCGGTGAAGTGCTTCAAACGGACTCTGGATTATTGGTGGAGCTGCATCAAGCAGGTATTCTGCCTGGTTCACAGATCAGTCTGGTGAAAGCCGGGGCCAATGCGTGGACCATCGAGGGAACCAACGGCAGTGTAGAGCTCACTGCGTGGATTGCGAGTCATCTGCTTCTTAAGAAGTAACTGCTCAAGATTCTTGAGAAGTAGCTGCCCAAGGTTCTCAAGAAGTAGCTGCCCAAGAACAGACGATCACTTCGATGTGCCGTGAGCCCTCTAAATCGTGTTACCGCCCAGATCGGGGTTGCCGGCCTCGAAGGAAGCGGGCGCCATGGTCTCGACGGGAGCAGGCGCCGCGTTGTCAGCACGCCGCTTCCGTAGGTAGCCAATAAGAATGGGTAGCACAGAGACTAGCACGATCAGAATTGCGATGACGTCAATGTTATTGGCGACAAATGGAATCTGACCGAGCAGAAGGCCCGCGCCGGTCATGAGGCACACCCAAGCCAGCGCGCCAATAGCATTGAATAGTAGGAACTTGCCGTAGTTCATTCGGGCAGCGCCCGCTGCAAGTGGTACGAATGTGCGCACGATTGGAACAAAGCGCGACAAGACCAGCGATCCGGGGCCGTGGTTCTCAAAGAATTCTTCCGCGCGATCCAGATACTCCGTCTTGAGAATTCGCGCATCGGGCTTGAAGAGTTTCCGCCCGAATTCGGCACCGAGCCAGTATCCAACCTGGACACCTAAGAAGGCAGCCACGACGCCAACAAGGATAAGGGCCCACACCTCGAATCCGAACTGCCTGTGCAACATTGCGGCGGTGAATATAAGGGAGTCGCCCGGCAGGAATGGGAAGAGCAGGCCGGACTCCACGAACAGGACGAGTGCAACACCAGGAAGCACAAATGCGCCAAGCGCTTGGAGTAGGAGCTCAGGATCCGATAGAAAGGACATGCTCTTGAGTCTAGTGGTGACGTCATTGGAACTTAATGGAAGCGGCCTGAGATTCGTCACACGGGGAGCAGTTCCCCGCACTGGCTGTTTATATCTTCAAAATGTGGCCGAGGTAACAAAATTACACCGACGTGCGAATTGTTGGTGGCAGAATCGCGCTATTTCACGGTTCTGAGCGTTAGTTAGGTCAACGATGTGGGTCACACTCCGCCGTGTGAATGCTGAAAATCGTTGATATACCGCGGAAAAATGAAATGTCACGGCCCTGATCACATCTGTTATATAAACGTGACATTCGGTTATTTACCCGTTATTGTTTTCTTTATTGAGGTAGCCGCCGCAGCATCAGTGGTGGGTACAAAGGCAAAACGAGGAGTAACCAGATGACCGGTCGCCATGCGGTAAGTCGCGAGGCAGCCCTGAAAGCTGTGAACACACCCGCTGGACGCGGAGTCGCCGCTGCGGTAGCAGTTGGAGCGATGTTCGGCGTTGTCATGCCAAGTGCCAGCGCAACCGATGAGACCTTGGATAATGCCACCGCAGCTAATCTCAGCGCAGTGGAGAACAACACCATCGACGCAACAGATGCTGTTACGGCTCCTGCTGATGCTGAATGGAATGTTGAGCAGGTTGCACTCGAATCCTCAAGCGCCGATTCTTCTGATGTTGAGTTGGCCGTGAGCGTGGACGTTCCTGAAGTGGAAACCACTCCGGAAGTGGAAACCGCCGCGGAACCTGAAACCACTTCGGAAGCTGCAACCACCGCCTACCAGTCTGGTGACGATTCTGCTTCTGGATCCACACAGACAATCGCAGTCAACTCAGGCATCAGTTCCGCAACTGGTTCGGCAGTTCTTGCCACTGCGTTGTCATACGTTGGCTCTCCCTACGTTGCAGGAGGCGTAACGCCTTCCGGTTGGGATTGCATCGGATTCGTTCGCTACGTTTACGCGCAGTACGGTGTCTCGATTGGTGGATACACCACCTCGGTGCTTTCAGCTGGAACTCAGGTTTCCTACGCTGATGCTCAGCCTGGTGACATCCTGTACTGGCCTGGCCACGTAGCCATCTATGCTGGCAACGGTCAAAATGTTGGTGCATGGAATGCAAGTATGGGGACGCGTGTTGGCCCGAACTCGTGGGTTGGCGGCACGCCGATCGTCATTCGAGTGGCTGGCTGATAACAAGATCTTTTCCACATAGGGAACCGGCACACGCCGGTTCCCTATGTGGTTTTTGGCGCGAATGGTAGGCGTTTCCACGGTACCGGTATCGCTGATCAGCCATGTTTCTTTGACAGAAGGTCAGTTTGTTGGCTGTGACTTGGCTGACAGTGCTCCTGATCGCTGTAATACTTCTAGTAGGCGCACGCTATGTGCCCGCGATTCTGTGGTGGCAGAATTGAGGTATCGAAACTACTGGAGGGGGCTGCCATGGTCTACCGGCATGACAACGTTGTCGTATGCGGAGTTGATGGTTCTGAGGCGTCGTTCAATGCACTCGAGTGGGCCGCGCAGGAAGCGCGAACACGGCGTGCCCGGTTAGAGATTCTTTGCTGTTATGAACAGCCTACTTACTCTGGGTATTCGGGTAATGAGCAGAAGCACAACGGGAACCTCCTTGAGGATGGAGCCGTCGAAGTGCTGGCCAAGGCCAAGGAAAGGGTAAAACAACACGGGGTTGAAACAACTACCGTGCTTGACCCATCAGACCCCACCAAGGCATTGCTCAGCCGCTCAAAGACGGCAGCTCGCGTTGTGATCGGTGCAAGGGGTGGGTCCGGCGGATTTGCTGATCGGCTTCTGGGATCGGTGGCATCGGCGGTTTCGGCGCGCGCATACTGCGCAGTAGTGATCGTCCCATCAACACCAGTGGAAACCGTCCTTCCTGTCAAACACATCGTTTGTGGATTTGATGGATCGGAAGCGGCGCATCTTGCACTTGCCCTGGCCATCCGCGAGGCTTCGCGGTGGGGCGCACGGCTCTCTTGTGTGAGTGCCGTGAACTTTTCTGGCACAACGTGGCTCCCTGGTTCGGACTACCACCAAGAAGTGCTTGACGATGTTCGCGCGGGGCTTCGCGACGCCGTCGCCGAAGCAACGGTTGACTATGATGGCGTCGATGTGCGGTGCCATGCCATGGAGGGCAACCCAGCAGCGCTCATGACGGAGTTTTCCACGGCGGTTGACCTTCTGGTGGTTGGAACGCGAGGCCGCGGTGGATTTGCTGGACTGTTGCTCGGATCCACGAGTCAGGCTGTTCTGCAGCATTCCTCGTGCCCAACGATTGTGGTTCCCAAGCGCACTCGTGACAATGAAGACCTACACCCAGTGGTGCCGTGGGATCGTCCTGTATAGGTAGAAGCTGACGTGGCTGGGGGCGTGGCACCAAGTAAGGTGTGCCACGCCCCCAGCGTGCTCCGAAGCATTTCGAAAAGGGCTGCTGGGACGGGTAGACTAGAACAGTTAGCCCTCGTAGCTCAGGGGAAGAGCGACCGCCTCCTAAGCGGTAGGCCGAAGGTTCGAATCCTTTCGGGGGCACATAGCGCACAGGGCCCGAACCTTGGCCCGATGATGTGAGGGCCAAGGTTCGGGCCCTGTTGACGTTCACGGGCTAGGTTTGGGCGGCGCCAAGATCCTCTTAGCTCTCTTAGCTCTCTTGGCTTGCTTGGCTCTGCCGGTTCCGCCGGCTCTCTCAGCTCCCTTGGTTTTCTCAGCCCATCCGACTTTGCCATATGGCCGCCATCGGGATTGCCCGTTGATCTTTGCGGCGGTCGAAAAACGTGGCTACACGGCCACTGCCTGGTCACACCAATCCCACAGCGCCTTGGCGAGCCGTGCATTCTTAGCTTGAGGATTCAGCCACCGGCCGGGTTTGCGATTCTCGTAGTAATCCCCGGGAGTCCATCCATCGCCTGGCCCTGAATCCGCCAGCCACACCAATTGGTCAGCGCCGCGCTCGGGGCTCACCATGGTTTTGCGGAATGGCGTCCGGTACATCGCGGCGAGTATGCCCGAACCCGCCGGGGAGAACTTTGAAGCGACGAGTCCGGGATGGAAGGCAACTGCGGAGATTCCTTGAGGGGAGTAACGGCGTTGCAGTTCGCGCGTTAGCACGATGTTGGCAAGCTTGGCCTTGCCATATCCGTGGAGTAGATCGGATCCTGAAGGTGCTAGTGGCTTTCGCGCGGGATTTGCGGCGAGTTCGCTGAAGTTGCTCGCTTCCCAATCCACGGCGTCGACGTCGAACCGCCCAAATCGTGATGCGATGCTCGCGGTTTGTACCACCGTTGCCGAGGAAGCCACGAGCTTGGGAAGCAGGAGCTTTGTCAGAAGGAACGGGGCGAGGCAGTTGACTTGGAAGGTTTGCTCAAACCCTTGGATGGTTGGTGGGGCGTCCGAGAAGGACCCGCCTGCGTTGTTGACCAGCACGTCGATTTGCGGCAAAGATTCGAGTTCCGCCGCTAGGTTGGCCACGTCCGTGAGATCAGAGAAGTCGGCTACATGGAATGGCGCGTCGATGCTTTCGGCAACGGCGCGCGCCTTGTGGAACGAACGTCCGATCACCACTACATGGTGCCCGCGGCTCGAGAGTTGCTGGGCTGCAGCGGCGCCGATGCCGTCGCTCGCACCTGTGATGACAATGGTTTTTCCCACGAGTATCTCCGATTCTTCGGGTGAGGTGAGCTGGCATCAACAGTCTAGGTCCGCATGCCATTCGATGTGCATTATCCAGTCAGGCTTGGGTGCGCGAGGGCTGCTGGCCCACTCAAGACACGTCGCAGATCAACCTCCGGTCAGGCTCCGGCTCGTGGCGCGCACCCAAATCGCAGGTCAACGTCCAGGTAGGTCCGGGCCTGTGTGGTTCGAAGCGGCCGCCGCACCAGTTCAGGAGAGGGTTGATCCTCGATGTTCGGTGATGGTGTTATCCGTGCGTCTGCCTAACAGAAGATGTGGAGTTGAGTAGTGATCGGCGCGCTAAGTAACATTAGACGGCTTAGGCCGATACGGTGGGATTGTGACTCCATTCTTTAAGCGCAATCGTGACCGCCGTGAGACGCCACAACCGGCGTCCACTGAGGTAGTTCAGTCCGCGCCATCGGCCTCATCAGCCGAGGTCGCGCGCGCGGAGGAACCAGCTCAGGCCGCCGTACATCAGCCTTCGCAAGGTGCCGCTTTTGCAGCACCTTCAAACACTCCATCACGGCAGGTACTCGTCCAAGCCGCATACGCGACGTGGCGCGACGAGCTTGCCCGGGTTGCTGAGGATGCATCGCGTCCATTCAGCTCTGTGGATTCCTCCGTGGTGGATCTTTCTTCGCCGCATCCCACTGGGAGTGCCCAACTGTATTCGGGCATGCCAACTCTCCTTTCTTCTCTCGTCCGCGAAGAGAGTGCGCTCAAGGTGGCGCGCATGAGGCTTGCAACCCTCAAACACAGAATCGCTACGCTCTCGGAGCAATACGGATACGCGCCGGTCACGCTGGCCACAGCAGAACTGACGTGGACTGAACTGCCGGATGAGCCCACACCCAACGCCTCTGCAGCGCCGTCAGGTTCTGCTAGCGCTGCCAATGCCGGTGCTAACGCCGCATTCTCAGCTTCTTCTCCTTCAACGCCCGCTGAAACACGCGCCTTTTCTC
The DNA here is from genome assembly GCF_014041995.1 of Changpingibacter yushuensis. Taxonomy (NCBI): domain Bacteria; kingdom Bacillati; phylum Actinomycetota; class Actinomycetes; order Actinomycetales; family Actinomycetaceae; genus Changpingibacter; species Changpingibacter yushuensis. Next base: position 327,318 of record NZ_CP059492.1, read on the forward strand.
AGGAGTCCGAATGGGAGCCTGACTCCTTGACGGATCACGAGGATTTCCCCTCTGCAGACTCATGGATGCACACAACGGTCACTTCGCCGGAGAATCCAAGTTCCGGCTACGGTTCAGTGACTGTGGCACACAGCCCTCAGGATGGTGACGAGGTTTCTCCAGACGCCGTGGCCACGCAACCGTCAGAGACCGCGAAGCCGGAACCGTCAGACGCCGCCCCGCAAACCTCAGATTCCGCACCTGAGCAAGATGGCGGAGCGCCAGCAGACCAGCCTTTTAGGCCGCTGGCACCTCCTACAGTCATGGTGGAACCTGCGCTGCTCCGTACAGTACGGCTGGAGCCTTACGGGGAAGACGATGCCTACATCACCCTCACAGCCAAGTGCGAGGTAAACCCGGTAGTGCTTCGCGCTCTGCGTAGCCATGGCATCAGCGCAGATGCCATTTCGGGACTTCGTACTTTGGCGGCTGACCCAGCGTCTGAGGATGAAGCGCTCGCTTCTATCCGCGAACTTGGCCGCGCATACCTGCCAGGTTTCACGTATGAAGTGCGAATGCTGCTGGGCAGTTTTGTCCATCCAGGGCAGGTCTTGCTCTCCGATCTGGAAGCGATGAAGCCGTATATCGAGGCTTCAGGCATCATGTCAGCTTTGGCAGGGGACGAAGCCACTCGAAAGCTCTCTGCTGCGCCAGTCCCGCCCGCTGATGCGAGCGACCGCGCCCCCGAAGGTGAACGCGGTGCCGGGGACCGGGACGTCGCTGAACTTGCTACGATCGACGCCGTCGCGTCCGGGCGCTCACTTGTTATAGACGCACCTCCCGGATCTGAGCGCGTGGAGACTCTGGCATCGATCATCGCGGATGCCACCGCCTCGGGCCGGTCAGTTCTCTACATTCCGGGCCGGGCTTCTTCTCGCCGAGCTCTGATCGATTCGATGGACACTTTGGGCCTTTCGGATCTCACACTGGACTTTTCGAATCTCGACGACGTCGCCATGCGGTTGCGTACGGGACTCCGGCTCCGAGGCGACAAGCCGGACAACGATCCGGTGCTTAACGCTAGAGCGGAACTTGTCAATGCCCGCAAAGGACTTGGCGAGTACATCGATGAACTACACAAGGTTGATCCGGTGTGGGGAGAGTCCGTTTATACGCTGTTGCAGCGTCTGGCTTCGCTGACGGTGGGTCACGATGCTCCCAAGAGCCAAGTGCGTCTGGACAGGGCAGCTACCGTCGCGCTCGCGCAGAGTTTCGACGACGAGCGCCGAAACCTCGCCGAGGCCGCCGAACTGGGGATGCTCACTCCGGGTAGCCCGGATGCAGCGTGGGCTGGTGCCCGAATTCGCAGCGAGGAGGAGGGGCAGGTCGCATTGCGCCGCGCCGGTCGCCTCGCAAATGAGACAGTCCCGGTGCTCATGGCGCAGTCTCAGCGAGTGGCTGGCGAAACCGGTTTGACGCGTGCCACAAATTTCTCGATGTGGCTTGAGCAAATCAACATGCTCGAAGGGCTTTCCACCACACTCGACGTGTTTGTGCCCAAGATTTACGAGCGCAGTGCCGCTGACATGGTGATAGCTACTGCTACGCGCGAATGGCGTGAGAAGCATGGCGAGGATATGAAGGGCTCCGAGCGGCGCAGGCTGACCAAGCAGGCCAAGGATCTGGTGCGGCCCGGCGCTCAAGTAGCTAATCTTCATGAGGAACTTGTCAAGGTTCAGCGCCAGCGCGAGGTGTGGCGGCGTTATTCGAATGAAGGCGGATGGCCACGGCTGCCTGATGGCATGTCACAGATCAAGGCGACTGCTGGCGAAGCTGTTTCTGAGATCCGGGCCCTCGAGGAGATTTTGCCTGCGGGCGCCCGGCTGGTGGACAAGCCGTTCGAGGACCTTATCGGACAGCTGCGAGTCTTGGCCGCGGGTTCGAGTGCAATGGCCACGGTTCCTCGCCGCAACGAACTGCTTTCTCATTTCAAGGAAGCTGGCCTCGATGGTTTGGTCGAGGATCTGACCAAACGGTCTGTTTCGATTGGTCAGATTGATGCGGAACTTGAGTTGGTGTACGCCTCCTCAATTTTCGAACAGCTGGTGCGTGATTCTAGGGCGCTCGCGGAGATTGGACCTGGGGATCTCACGCGGCTGAGCACTCAGCTACGTGAGCTGGATAAACGCCACACCAAGAGTCTGGTTGGTCCTGTGCGTAGGGCCGCAATCCGGATCATGCGTGAGACGATCTCAAAGCGCCGGGACGAGACCATGAAGCTGGATCGCCAGCTTGAGCGCTATTCAACTGGCGCGCTGCGCGATGCGATTGCTGCTCACCCACGCTTAGTCCAAGTGGCCCGCCCCGCGTGGGTGGTTCCTTCAATGATGGTTGCGGAGTTTATTCCGCCGATGCCGTGGGCCGACCTCGTGATCGTGGACGAGATGGATTCGGCAAGCTGCGCCTCTGCGGTGCCGATGTTGATGCGTGGACGCCAGATAGTGGTGATGGGTGATCTGCGCCGCGCAGATGAGAACTCTGCTGTGGCTCAGTTTGCCAAGGTGCTTCCGGTTTGCGAGCTTCCCACCTTGCGTGCCAAGTATGACGAGCTTGCCTCGCAGACCCTGCGCGAACAGGGATATGCGGACGTACTCAAGATGGTTCCTGCCGTTCCGCACAACGATCACGCGCGCCTTGTAGTAGTGAATGGCCGTGGAGTCCCCTCTCCAGCCACAGGCACAGTGGAGGGAGTACAGGCTGAAGTTGATGCGGTTATCGACGCCGTGGTCAACCACACGCTGGTCCAGCCAGAGCTGTCTTTGGCGGTGGTGTGCGTGTCGGAGGTCCATGCGGGCCGCGTGCGCGAGGCGATCAAGGAAACCGTAGCGAAGTCATCCGTGTTGGGTGCCCTGACGATTACGGACGTACGTGAGCCGTTCACCGTCGTCGATATTACGCAGTGTGCTGGCCTGCGGCGAGATTCGATCATACTTTCTGTTGGGTACGGAAAGACCGTGCATGGCAGGGTTCTGCATTCGTTTGGTTCACTGGCGACGCCTGCTGGTGTGACGGGCCTTGTGGAGGCGGTGGGAGCTGCTCGCGAAGAGTTGACGATCATTTCCTCGATAGGTCCCGGCGAGATCGGGATGGACAACGTGACCACGCCGGGTCCTCGCCTGTTGGCGAAGCTCATCGACCGTGCTGGCGGCCAGAATGTGCTTCTCGAGGCGAAGCCATTGGGCGGGCCTACGCAACCATTGATCCGTGACCTTGCCAGCAAGCTGAAGGCAAAGGGTTGGTCGGTCGCCTTCAATTACGGATACGCGGATGGAGTGACCATCCCTCTTGCGGTTGGGGATACGTCCCTGCAGGGTACGTGGCGTGTCGCCGTTGTGTACGACGACGAGGCATACGTGGCCGAGCGTTCTCAGCGGCGGCGTGATCGCTACTGGGCTGAACGGTTAGAGGCCCGGGGCTGGACGGTGTTCCAGACATTCTCGACGTCGCTGTTCATTGACCTTGAGGGGCAGACGCGCGCTATATCTGCGATTCTCGAACATATGCGTGAATCGGTACGAAGTGCTGGGGCTGCTGCCCTTGCGCCACTTGAGGTCCCCCATTTGGATGAGGAGTGGTCGGCGCCTTCTGCGAATGATGTTCCTGAAGCTGTAGTAACGCCGGAGGCGGCTTCCGAGAATCCGGTGAAGCCAGACAGTGTGGCGATCCCACGTTCTTCGCGGCCGAACATCACTCCGGGGCTGCCCTTGGCTGCTTACTCGGATGACCAATTAGATGAGATCGTTCGGTGGATTTCGTCGGATGCTATTCCGCGTTCGGAAGAGGAGCTTGTTGCTGCCATGCGGGATGAGTTGGATTTGCACCGCCGTGGTGTGCAGATTGATGCTGTGCTCCGCAACGTGGTATTGCGCTCCGGGCTGACCAAGCAGAGCACAGGTGAAGCGATTTCGCATACTGATACTGCAACGCAGGGTATTGAGGCGCTCAACGAGCGTTTGACTGGCCAGTTCCCGCGCATTGAACTTGAGGATAGCCCTCAGCTTCCTCGGGATGATTCGCCTCTAGGCGGTGCGGATTCGGCAGCGCATGATGAGTGAGAACTCGAGTGAGCGCCCGGCTGATGGTGTACCTGAGGCAGCTCCTCGCGGACGGCGGCACGGGCGCGCCGCCGTCCGGCTCTCCCGAGTGGATCGGGAGAGGTTGGAGCGTGGTGAGATCTCAACGTCTGAGGAGGCTTTGCACCTCAACGATGCAGGCCAGGCCACTTCTGCGGCCCACGAGGTGAAACCTGCCGTTGAGGCCAAGGATGCCAACGAGCGGCGGCTGCTCGGGGAGCGGCCGCCGCATTTTGGAAAGCTGTAACCTCGCGTTTCGAATGGGGTTGCTCAGTAATCGCGCGATCCTGTGGCCAAGAGGTCGCGAATCTCGGTGAGAAGCTCAACGTCTGAGGGGAGCGGTTCCGGATCAGGTTCAATTGCTGCCTTGGCCTCTTGACGTTCCCGAAGCATGTTCATGGGCATGACGATTGCGAAATAGAGTGCCGCGGCAACGAGTAGGAAGTTGACGAGTGCCGTAAGGACGAATCCTGGTTCGATCCGCGCATCGTTGAGTGTGATAGTCCAAATACCATCGAAATCGGGCTTTCCAGCAAGTCCCGCGATGAAAGGCATGAGTACCTTTTCGGTGAGTGCTGTGACGATTGGTGTGAACGCACCGCCGATAATGATGCCAACGGCCATGTCTACAACGTTGCCACGTGTGATGAAATCTTTGAATCCCTGCAACATAGGCTTATTCCTTTCCATGGGGTAGCACTCGCGGACCGTCGCGTGCGTGTTGTTTGGTGCCATTCGATTGTGTGAGGCATTCGGATGCACATGCGACGGAGCGAGTTCGTCAGGCTGTCCGATGCAGAACAATGCGCATAGCAGTTGCTGAATCGTAGCCAAGCACTACACTAGCGACATTTGTGGGAATCGAGACGAACAGGACCACGGTGGAGCTGGATTCTGACATGAAGCCACCTTCGGTTGCCTGAGCTCCCACGCCCACAACCACGGCAGTTTCAGCGACAAGGACGGCGTTTGCGGTTTCAGAGAACTCCTCCGCTGGAGCATAGAGGGACACTGTACTGCCCGGCTGAGCGAGCGATTCAGTGCCGTCGGCTTGGACAGTCACCGAGACGATGACGTGGCCAGCTGGCGCTGAATCAAGGAAGTCCGACGAGAGCAACATCGAGCGAGGCAGTGGAAGCCCCTCTGGTATGGAAGCAACTAGCACCTGCCCTACGCCTTCCTCTATCTGGGAAAGGTAGCCTTCCGGAAGCAGCGCGGTATCCACTGCCACGGTGTGTAGATCTTCCGTGGTGAGAGTAGAACCTGCCTTCAGGGGACCTGCTGACACAACGACGTTTGTGCGCTGTGGTTGGAGACCTGAGATGGTCTGCACAATCGTGCCCACGAGTGCCAGGACGGTGATGCCGAGGAGCAAGAAGCGCATGCGCCACAGCATGGCGCGGATCCGGACAATGTTCATGTGCCAAAAGTAGGTTGTGTGCCAGTGGTGGGTTAGGCGGATGCGTCACGTTGTGGATCAGTGTGCGATTTCCGGTCCTTGGGGAAACCGCCAAGCCCCAAGCATCCCACCCAGCCCTGCGGCGTCCACCCAGCCCTGCGGCGTCCACCCAGCACGTAGGCGCACACAACGGAGGGCTTCTCCGGCGGCCAGAACCACCGGAGAAGCCCTCCGTCCTCTATGCGTATCAGCTATCCATGTGTCAGCCGAGTGCCGGGTACAGAGCCGGACTTGTGCGGTACTCAGTGGCCTGCTCGAAATCGTAAGCAAGGCCAAGGATGCCCGCCTCGTCGAAATCGCGGCCCAGGAACTCAATGTTGACGCCCACTGTGGATCCACCTTGCCCAGCGCCGGTGCTTCCCATCGGCAGAGTAACCGCTGGCATGCCAGTGTTGGGACTAAGGCGCATGTTGGTGCCTATGGTCGAGTAAGCCGCGGTGCTCGGGTAGATGAGGGCATCGAGATTGTTGTCATCCATCATCTGCGTGACGAGCGCCTTTCCCGTGGCGAGCTGAGTGGTATGCGTTCCTGTGGCGCCCGCCCACGCCTGATAGGTCTGCTCTGTGACGTTGTCGCGCTGCACATATATGCTCCGCCGCGACGTGACGTAGTTGCCGCCAGCAAGGATGTCCTGAATCGAGCGCTGGGTGACGGACGCGGCGAGGTGGTTCTCAACGTACTCGTTTAGATCGTGCTTAAATTCGTTCGTCGAACCCGATCCTTCGGCGAGCACCGCGCTGAAGCCGGCCGGTGGGGTGATCAGAACGACCTCCGCACCTTGCTCCTCGAGAGTGGCTTTTGCCTCTTCGAACAGCGCTGCGGTTGCGCTATTGGATCCGACCATTGATGCGACGTATCCGATGCGGGCACCTTCCAAAGCGGTATCTGTCAGTTCCGACGTGTATGAGTCGGGGACAAGTCCCGCTTGTCGCGACGTCACGGGGTCTGCCGAATCGATGCCGACGACGGCGTCGAGCGCCACGGCCGTATCCACGACAGAGCGTGCCATGGGGCCACCTGTGTCTTGTGAAAGAGCGAGTGGGATGATGCCATCGCGGCTGGTTAGGCCAACAGTTGGACGAACGCCGACGAGCTGGTTGTACGACGACGGTACGCGGATTGACCCGCCTGTGTCGGTTCCGAAGCCAAGACCAGCAAGGTTAGCTGAGACGGCTGCGCCGGTTCCGCCTGAGGATCCGCCGGCGGTGTTCGCCGTGTTGTATGGCGAGGCAACCAGCAAGGTGGAACCGGGAGTCTGGAACGAAGAGAACTCCGAGACGAACCCGTATGCGAACTCGTCGAGTGACGCCTTTGCGAGCACTACGGCGCCGGCGTCGCGAAGTCCCGCGACCATCGTGGCATCCGTGGTGGTCTGGTTATCTCTCCAGCAGCCACAGCCACCCGTGGTGACCATGTCGGCCGTATCGTAGTTGTCCTTCAGGACGATTGGTACGCCCAGCAGCATGTTTGTCATGCCGTATGTGGCGCGTTCGGCGTCGGCGGCAGCGGCAGCCTGCAGAGCCACATCGCTTACGGTGATGATCGAGTTGAGCGGGCGTGTTCCACCAGCTACCACGGTGCGGTCATACGCATTGATGCGGTCTATGTAGTCCTGCGTGAGTTCCACAGAGGTGATGACTCCAGCATTCATTGCGGCTTGCATATCGATCGTGGAGGCTTCGATCAGCTCGAACGGTCCGTCGTCGTAAATCATCCGCTGAGACAAACTGGCAAGATCAGCGATTGTGATGACGTTGTCGCCATCTGTATCAATAACGGAGACAGCAGACCATCCGGCGTCGCTCGACGTGGTGCCTAGAGATGATCCCGCGATGTCGAGGTCAGCGGTAGTGACTTGGTCATCCCCGGTGAGGTCGAGCTGCGTGTAATACGGCGCGAGGATGGCCGCAGTGGTTGCTTCGGTGGTAGTTGCGGCTGCCACGGGAGCGATGCCCGCCGTTATTGCTGCAATTACGGCGATCGTGGCAGCGGAGGCCAGTGCTCGCTTTGGGGCGATAGGGGAGTGCACAGGTGTGGTCATTGCACAGCCTCCTTCTTGTTACGGATGATCAGGAATGCACCAAGCGCGATGAGTGGCACCGCGATGAGGAACGGAATCACGTTGCCACCTGTGGAGGGTAACGAGCCGGTCTCAGGATCGCTGCTTAGAGCGGTGTCTGTGCTAGCTGATTGCGTAGGTGTGGGAGTGGATGTTGCTGGCGATGTTGACGCCGATGGTGACGGTGAGGATGTTGTGGGCGACGGCGTTGGAGCAGCTGTCAGCGCGATTTCGGCACTGGTTGGCTCCACGAGTGCCGTGGACTCGCCGGCCGAATCGAGGAAGCTGGCGTCTTCCAGAGTGATGGCGGTGGCACCTCCATCAAGTACGGTCATCGTGAAGGTGACGAGCATCTGCTCGCCGTCGAGGCCTGGAGATGTACCGAGCCGGGTGTGTGCGAAGGTGAGAGTGTCTGTGCCTTCGATGGCCGTATCATGGCCGCCTTCTGGGAACGCGGCTGAGTCCGCGTCATAGCTCAACAGGTCCGGATCGTAGCTGACGGTCAACTCGTAGGCATACAGATCGGTTGCAGAATCCACCGGGACTGTGACGGTAATAGTGTCACCTTCGTCTGCGGTCGATGGTGCGCTTATGCTGATTGAATCGACGTTATCGGCAGATGCCGCTGGCGCGAGCACCATGGAGGTGCCGAGCATCGCGATTGCGGCCGCAGCTATGGCAGCGGCAACGTCACGCGGGCGCCGGCGCGCTCCAGGCTGGTTTTCGGACAAGCTCATGTGAACCTCTCTGGAAAGGGGTGGTCAGCAGGCACTTCACTCAGAAGCGTGCTGACCTACTCGTGGGTAACCGGACCGTAGCAATACCGTGTTTCATTCGTGTTTCGGACGGTTAATGTCCACGTAAACGGGTTCACTATGAGGTTTTGAGTGTGGTGACAATCCGCTAAGTCACAAGGAGCTGGGTGTCCATTCCAGATGGCGAGCGTTCAGTCCACATGACGGAATGAACGCTTGGGGGTCAAAGAGCTCTTCAGAGGTGGTCAGTTGACCTTCGCTGGGGTGCGGCCCGGTGCGCTCGTTGCGGCCTTCGTTTCCGGTGCGGATGCGGGAGTGCTCGCCGGGGTAGAGGATTCGCCCGTGGATTCTGTACTAGATGCTTCGGCCGATTCGTTCGTGTGGCTCACATGCGCCTGCATGGACGAATTGTCCTTTGACTTCGAATCGTTGTGGTAGAAGCCGGAGCCCTTGAACACAATGCCTACGGAGTTGATGATCTTTCGCAGTTCGCCGCCGCAGTTTTCGCATACCTTCAGCGGTTCGTCCATCATCGATTGACGGACATCGAACTCCACACCGCACATCGTGCAGCGATAGCTGTATGTTGGCACGCTCCGACCTTCCGTTAGCACTCATTTTTACCGAGTGCCAATTTACTCTGTCTGGCGCGCACCTATCCAGACCTCACAGCGCGATGCTTGCAGAATCACACCCGACAAGCGGCCCCCGGGGAGCCTCAGAGCGCGCCAGCTTGTTCAGTACGGGCCAGCAAACTACGCACCCGCCGGCCCGTTCAGCACCCGCCGGCCCGTTCTGCACCCGCCGGCCCGTTCAGTACCCGCCGACCCGTTCAGCACCCGCCAGCAAACTACGTACGCGCCGACGTACTTATCGTTCGCCTGCCTTGGTCACGCCCCAACGATCCGGCAGTATAACGAAGGGCACCAGACGATCCATTTCATCCTGTGGGAGTTGCGTATCCACATACTCCTCCGGGTAGACCATCGCTCCCACTCGCGTAGAAGGACTTATCTGCTTGAGGACCCTGTCATACCACCCGCCGCCTTGGCCTACCCTGTGACCATCGTGGTCTAGTAGTAGGGCTGGAATAACCAACGCGTCGACGTCGACGAGGATATCCGCGCTGACCGCATCGCCGCTAGGTTCGGGTGGACGCCCTGGAGCACCAACGCGTAGGTCATCCAGGCCGGCGTACCACGCCCATTCGCGGGCTAGGCCCGGACCCAGTTTTGGAAGAAGTACTTTGCGGCCAGACTGTGCGAGTGCCTCACACAGTGGCCCTGTTGGAGGTTCATCGTTGACTGAAACGTAGCAAGCCACGACTTCTGCGGCGCCAACAAAGTCCAAAGCGGTGTTGACCCACTTTTCGCCCAACTGCTCACGTTCAAACGCAGGACGGCGCGACCTATGGGATCGCGCTCTTGATCTGAGGGCCTGTTTGGCATCTTCGACATCCAGACCGGTGACATCTGGAAGTGTCACCATATGTGTTCTCATGCCTTCATTCTTTCATGGCGGATGGGTGGTGTCAGGGGAGAGAGTGACATTCCGCTGGACGTGAACCGGGCCGACGTTGGGATCAATGGCCCGGCATCGGTACGCTTGGTACTGCGCGTTATGGGGAAGGACCTATATGAAGACGGTTGCCGAACATCTGGCTGAATGCCTTGAACTGGCAACCCCGTTGCCTCCATTTGAGGCGGTGTTGCAGGACGCAGTGGGATGTATTCTCGCCGACGACGTCCGTGCCACAGTCAATGTTCCCTTCGCGGACTTGGCCGCTTGCGATGGATACGCAGTGCTTTCCAGCGAAACGAATGGCGCTAGGCCGCGCCATCCGGTGGACTTGCGGGTCATTGATGAAGTCTTCGCCAGCTCGTTTGACACGCCTCCACACGTGGAGGGTTCCGCCGTACGGATTGCCTCCGGTTCAAAAATGCCCGGTGGCGCCGACGCCGTCGTACCCCTCACGTCCACAAACCAAGGCGTAGCTGAAGTAGAGATCCGCCACGAAGTTGGTGCGGGTGCCAACGTGCGTGGGTTCGCCCAGGACATGGGTGCAGGCGACATCGTGGCAACAAAGGGGACACGCGTATCAGCTCGGACGATCGCAGTTGTGGCCGCCGCTGGGCGTGATCGTGTACTGGTGCGGCCAGCGCCGCGTGTGGTGGTCATGAGTATTGGTGACGAACTCGTAGAGCCGGGTCAGCCACTTTCTCCAGGCAAGACGTATGACGCGAACTCCCACGCCCTGACAGCGGCAGCAAAGAACGCGGGGGCAATGGTGTATCGCGTGCCAGCAGTGTCTGATCACAAGCAGGAGTTACGCGACGCGATTGAGGATCAACTGGTCCGCGCCGACGTCATCATCACTACCGGTGGCCTCTCCTACGGCGGCGGTGACACAGTCAAGGAAGTTCTTTCACCTCTTGGGTCTGTGCGCTTCGACAATGTGGCGATGACCCCAGGACGTCAGATTGGGCTCGGAACCGTTGGCGACGGCGCGATCATCTTCTGTTTGCCCGGAGAACCCGTGGCTGCGCTCATTGCCTTCGAAGTGTTCGTTCGGCCTGCGTTACGCAACATGGCTGGATACGCATCCGTCGAATCGCGGACCATTTTGGCAAGAGCCTCCAGGTTGATGGAGTCCTCGGCGGAGGAGCGTGAGTTCGTGCGCGTGCGCGTGCACGGAGACCCAAACGCAGGCTATGCCTGCGATCCGGTGGCAGACGGCGGCCAACCACTTCTCACCGGATTGGGCGGAGCCAACGGGCTTGCGATCATTCCTGAAGGGGCCGCAGTTGTGGCCGAAGGTGAGCACCTGGAATGCATCATCTTCAACGGGTAAGGCGCGGCGCCGCTAACACTGGATGTAGCAGAACGTCCACTGGACATTCCCACGGCGATTATCAGCAACACGCGGTGAGACTTCCCGATGAAATGATCGGGCAACTACTAACTTTGAATTGTGGAGTTCCAAGGGTATGCATTCGCGGCTGTGATTGCGCTCTTGCTCGCCTACGTCATTCCATATATCTATCGTCGCCGGGCGGTTTTGGCCGAGGCCCGAATCGATGAAAGATACGCTGAAGAACTTCGCCTACTGCAGGTGTCGGGATCAAACGATCCTCAATGCTTCGCACACGGGGATGAACCACACGGAACACTCTTCTTTCGCCAACCGGAGGTCATGATGAGCAAGAGCGAGAAAGCCGCCATTGTGGATGTGCGCGCTCTTGCCAAGGACCGGGCACGGCGGCGAGCACGCATAGCTAAGCGTGCGGCAAACCAGAAGCGTGGATACTTGGCCGCTGGAATCGTCACTGCGCTCGCGGCCGTGGCGTGGATCTTGGCTTTCGTTGCATCGTTCCCCATTGCCGTAGCAGCCGTAGCCACCGGTGCTGCCGGTGTGGCACTTATTGGCTTGAGCTACGTCCGCACGGAGATCTCCAAGGCTGACTCAGCTGATCGCCGCATTATCGAACAGATTGACAAGAAGCTCGCTGCCAACAAGAGTTCGGCGCCGCGGCGCTCGCGCGAATCGGCTTCGGAACCGGTTGTGAGTGCGGAGTCTGGCAATGCGGCGGCGTCGTCGGAACCAAAACTTGCGGACCACCAAGACAAAGTGGAAAAAGAAACCACAAAGGCACAGCGCTCCGGAATCTCGATGAGTATCGAGGCGGGATTCGTCACGGATCAGGTGGTTGGCGATTCTGATACCAGCGTGAACGCGGAGGAGACGCCCACAGCGAAGGCAACGGGTGTGAAGCGCGTGGAGTCTACCGCGAGCGAGGCCACGCGAAAGGCCCCGGAGGTAGGGCGCACGGTGGCAACGGAATCGGCCGAGGCGGCGAGCCCTGCGAGGGCCGCGAAGGCGACCGCGCCGAGTTACACGCTGAAGAACCGGACAATTGAGAAGCGCACGGTGGCGCCATACCAGGCGCCGGAAGTGGCGGAGGCGTCCGTGCCCTACCGCCCGAAGAACGTGGGCGAACGCCTTGACGATAGCGAAGAGGTCAAGAAGAACCACAAAGGCACTGACGGCCTGGCGGGCGGATCCATTCTGGATCAGCTGCTGGATCGTCGCAGGGCTTAGGCGGGCAGGGCTGCCGGACAGGGCTGCCGGACAGGTGGTCTCGGGTGGGACGCGACTGTAGGTGACTTCTGGTGGCCCACATGGCGAGAGCTCGCGTGGGGCAAGCAACACGGGCCGATGTGCGAAACATTCGAGCGTGGTGCTAAGCTTTTTGAGTCTTGGGGCATTGGCGCAGTTGGTAGCGCGCTTCGTTCGCAATGAAGAGGTCAGGGGTTCGAATCCCCTATGCTCCACCATTGTGAAGTCTCGCGACATCGTTCCTCGGTGTCGCGAGACTTTTTTGTGTTTTTGGCGCGGGGGTGTCTCGGGTCATCGTTCCGGTTTGTGTGGGGATGTCTCGGGTCATCGTTCCGCTGGTGTCTCACGTCATCGTTCCGGTTTGGTGGGTGGGTGTGGGCTTTTTGGGTTGGTAGTTGTGGGTCGGGTCGATGGTGTGTTCGGCGATGATTTCACCGGTTGTTTTGTTGATGACGATGGTGTTGTTGGCGTGGATGAGGATGATGATGGTCGCGCCTGTGTGTGCTCGGCCGATGCCTAGGTGGAGGAGTTTGCCTGCGTAGCGCAGGGTGGCGTGGCCGTCGGGGTGGGTTAAAGGCCAAAAGTGGTGTTTTTATTTTGGTGGGTGTGTTGCGGTTTAGTGTGATCGTCCTGCCCAGCCTTTTCGGGGCCAGAGGCCTTCTTCTTTGGTGAGTGCGGTGTCGTAGTGGACGGGCATGTCCCCGACGGTGGGTTTGAGTTTGGCTTTGGTCTTTCTCTTTGGGATTGTGCGGCGTTGTGGCCTGCCAGCTGTGTTCCATTCTCGGAGTATGTGGCTGGCTGATTGAGGGTTTTCGGTTGTGGAATGCAGGTACCAGTTGATCATTGCTTGCATGTGTGTTTCCGTCATTCCCCGATGTGCGTAGGTGAGTGCGCGGATGCGTGAGTTGATTGATTCGACAGGGTTCGTGGTGCGTTCCTGTGGCGGGTCGAAGTCGAGGAAGGCGAAGAGGCTTCCCTCTTGTTGGAGGCGTGCCAGGCGGTGGTAGACACGCCTGTCACGTTCATGGGTGTACCACCATGTTCGCCCTTCCCGACGCTGGGAGGCCGGGACATCACGGGCCCAGGTTCGTTCCGTGAAATAGGCCTGGTACTGGGTGTGGAGCTGGACAAGCAGACCAGACCAAGCCGCTGCTTCCTGCCGGGTTTTGACTTTCAAGAGTCGGATGGATAAGCCATAAAGAGCTTTCCCTGCAGGGGTGGCAGGACGGTGGGTCAGATCGCGTAGGTTGTTGCGGTGAACATGGACCAGGCAGCGTTGAACAGGAGTATCAGGCCACAGGTCATGGAGGGCTTTCAGGGCTCCACCGGCCCCGTCGGTGGTGACAAGACAGGGAGGAGCGATCTGGTCCAGTAACGCCATGTAGGCGGCTTTCGTTTCGCGTGTCGTCCACTGCCAGGTAACAACATGACTCTGGCTACGAGCGATCAGCAGGCACCAGCCGTAGGGAAGGTAGATGCCGTCAATGAAGACTTGGGAGTAGACCTCGCCTGTTGGTTCTACCTGCGGAGTAGGAATGCTCCAGCACCATTGCCAGTCACGGCGCTGAGTTCTCAGGCTGGTGCCAGTCATGTGTGCCTGTGTGCTGGTGCCCGTCACATATTCAAGGAATCGGGTCAGAACAGCTGTGTCGGTAATATCTGGCCGTCCAGCACTGAGGCGGTGTGGATCTTGGCCGCAGGTCGCGCACCGGTATCGGATTCTTCCGTTGCGGTACCCATTCTTCAGGACTGGGCCACACGCGCAGATGGAGCAGGGTCGTGTTGATCGTTGTCTTCCCACACACCCATATGCAGGCATTCCAAGGCGCTACCACATAACCAGAGGAAAGTGGGAGAAGCAGACACAATCACGCCTCATCTTGCCTCACAAGCAAGACGATCCCGACCTTTCCCCACCATCACACCGAAAACCCAGACATAAAAACACCAATCCTGGCCTTTAACCCGTCGGGGTCGACTTTGTCGTGGCGTACTCTCCAGATCTGGTTGAAGGCTTCCATGGTGGGTTCTGCTGTGGGTAGGGCCGTGTAGGCCACTGCTGGTGTTGTGCGGTTGAGGGCTCGGTGGGGCCGCTCATGGTTGTAGATGTGGGTGAACTGGTTGAGTTGTGTGTTGAGTTCGTCGAGGGTGGTTGATGGGCCTGCTGCTGTCAGCCATTGTTTGAGGGTTTGGTGGAAGCGTTCGATCTTGCCTTGGGTGGTGGGGTGTGCGGGTTTCCCGTTCTTTTGGGTGATGGACAGGTCGGCTAGGAGTTGTTCGAAGCCGTTGGGTTGGTTGCGTTGTCCAGTGTTTCCGCGGGCTAAGCGGGTGGTGTAGACCATGGCGTTGTCGGTCAGGGTGGAGGCTGGTGGACCGTAGGTGTCCATGGTGGTGGTGAAGGTGTCGATCACGATCGGGCCGGTGATGCGTGGGTGGGCGGAGGTGTGTAGGAGGAAGCGGGAGTGGTCATCGAGCCAGGAAATGATTTCAGTGTCGGTGCCATCGCTGAGTGGCCAGTGGGTGAAGTCTGATTGCCACATCTGGTTGGGTGCTTCGGCTTGGAAGCGGTGCCAGGAGGTGCGGGGTCTTTTCTGGGGTTGGGCAGTGATCTTGTTATGGCGCGATAGTATGGGCCAGATCGTTGCTGGTGAGGGTCGTGATTGTGGTGGTAGGCGGTCCCAGATGGATTGAGCTCCTGGGTCGAGTCCTTGTTCGATGAGGTCGTCTCGTAGGGTGAGGATGGCGGTGATCATGTCCGGATCGGTGGTGGCGGGGTTGGTGTGTGGGCGGCGTGAGCGTGGGTCAACGGCCAATAGTCCGCCCGTTGTGTAGCGGGCTAGCAGGATGCGGATCCATCGGGTGGACACGTTGAATCTGGTAGCGGCTTCGGTCTGGGTTAATCCGCCTTCAGTGATGGCGAGGACGATGACACTGTTCCTGTTCGAGGTATTCATACCGGAACGATGACGCGAGACACAGCCGGAACGATGTCGTGACACACCCAGGGAACGATGTCGTGAGACAGAAAACGGAACGATGACGTGAGACATACCGGAACGATGTCGTGAAACCACACACCCTATGCTCCACCATGATGCTCTTACTCGAACCCTCGACAAGAGCAATGAGATTATCGGACAGTACGTCCAGGGAGAGCCCGCCGGTTTCGGCGGGCTCTTTCGTTTGCCTCGCGCTGACGGGGGTGGCCGGGCGCTGTGTGCGTCGTGCCTCGTGGACGAGCGTTCGGATGTCTGGGCCGTAGATGACGTCGAACGGTGTCTGGTAGGTCGTATCAATCTGGTGCCTGCCGTCGTCGTCGGTCGTGACGAGGAGCTGGGTTAATACCCAAAACGTGGGTCTAATGGCGGCGTGTCGTGTTAGTTGTGGATCCATCCTGTGCGAATTGTCAGGCCATCTTCCCAGGATGCTTGGGTGTTGATGGTGGTGTCGAGGGCTGCTGGTGTGTGGGCTTCTTGTGGTGGTTGTGCCTGGGCGGGTGGGGTGGTGTTGGTGATGAAGCTGGTAATGGGTTCGGTGTTTAAGGATCGGCTGGAGAGGTAGTAGTCGATGGCGGTGATCATGTGGGCCTCGCTCAGGCCGCGGTGGTTGCGTAGGAAGTCTTTGAGTGGGGAGTTGATGCCTCCTTCTAGGGAGTTTGTTGAGCTTGCTAGGGGTGTGGTGACGTTGAGGGTGGTGTCTAGGAAGGTGAAGAGGACCCCGGTTTTGTCGTATGTGTCCAGGGAGTGGATGATGCGCCGGGCCCCGTAGTGGGTGTACCACTAGTGTTTGTTTCCTCGGGCGTGGGCGGGAGTAGCGGTGGCGGGGAGGTGGTCGCGGTAGGTGCGTTCACCTAGCCAGGGATCATAGAGGTCGTGGAAGGCGGCGAGGGCTTTCTGCCAGGTGATGGCCGCCTGGATGCTGGTGATTCTGGTTAGGTCCAGTCATAGGCGGTAGAGAGCCTGATGTTGGATGGTTGTGGGTCGGGTGGTTGTTACGGTGCGTATGTTGCGTTGGATATGGACAAGGCAGCGTTGGATGTGGCTGGTTGGCCATTGGTCTGTGATTGCTGCCAGGGCTCCGGCGTGCCCGTCGGTGGTGACCACGATGGGTGGTGGAATCTGTGCGAGGAGTGCGTGGTAGGCGGCTTTGGATTCCGTGTCACATAACTGGTAGGCGATGATTTTGCCGTTGGTTTGAGCGGAGAGCAGGCACCAGCCGTAGCCGATGTAGGTCCCGTCGAGAAAGACTTGATCATAGACTTCCCCGGTGATCGTCCAGATCGGGCGGGTCTGCCAGCACCAGGCGTGGTGATGGTCCCACGTGGTGTGTGGGATGTGGGTGACGCGCCGGGGAAGGGTGTCGGTGACATAGTCCAGGAACTCGCGAAACTCTTTGGCTCGTGCTTTGTCGGTGAGTTGCTGGGTGAAGCTATAGCGGCAGGGGGCGCAATACCAGCGTTGGCTACCAGTAGCTGTGCGTCCCTTCTTCTTTGTTGGAGAGCCACACAGAGGGCACCGGCGAGCATGTGGGGAGAGAGTTTTCACCCAAGGCACATAACCCGAGCAGTGTCAACGAAGCAACCCCTTTAACGACCAGATCATTAACGACCCCGACCTTTCACTGCTATCACAACGAAAAACCAAGATTTAAGACCCACGTTTGGGGGTCTGGACAGTTTTCCGTATCTTTTCGGGAGGCTTGTATGAGGGTTGTGTATTCAGCTGAGCAGAAGCGTGTGGCTGTGGCGACGTTCCGTAGGTTGGGTTCGTATGTCAAGACGATCCGGAAGTTGGGGTATCCGTCTCGGCATGTGCTCCATGATTGGGTGCATCAGTCTCGTCGAGGTCGCAAACCGGTCGTGAAGAGGCAGCCTGCCCGCCACTATCCATGGACTGTTAAGTTGAGCGCCGTGGAGCGGATGAATGCTGGCCAATCAGTTAAAGACATTGCTGGGGATCTCGGCATTGTTAACCATATGCTGTTGTATAAGTGGATGCGGCTATGGAACCAAGAAGGTGAGCGGGCCCTGATGACTAGACGTGAGAAACGCGAGGCTGATGGGTTAGCCACTCGAGCTCAACTAGAGAAGTCATTGCCGGATGATCCTGACGAGTTGCGTCGTTTGGCGGCCAGGCTTCTAGTGGAAAAGCATGTGTTGGAACACGAGCTTGATCTGGTAAAAAAAGACGGGGGCGTCATCCCGGGACAACTGTCGAACCTGAACAAGACACGCATCATTGACCGGTTGCGTGCTCGTCTTCCTTTCGTGATGCTGCTGGAGGCGTGCGCGATCTCGGCCAGTAGCTACCACTATTGTCGGGGTGTGCTTGAACGTCCCGACAAGTATGGCGAGCTCGCTGGCAGGATTGAGAAGATTGCTGGCGATTCGGGCTTTACGTATGGTTCTGCACGGGTCTGGCTCAAACTCAAGCGTCTTGGGGTGACTGTTTCTGAGAAGGTTGTTCGTCGTTTGATGAAAGAACATCAGATCCCGGTTTATTACGCTCACCGCAAGCGTCGCTATTCCAGTTATGAGGGAGAGACAAGCCCGGCCCCAGATGATCACGTCAAGAGGAATTTTCATGCTGATGAGCCTGACAGACTATGGCTCACTGATGTCAGTGAGTTTGCTGCTTCGGACGCCAAGGTCTATCTCAGCCCGATGATTGATTGCTGTGATGGGAAAGTGGTGGCGTGGCAGACGAGTCGACGACCGGACAAGGTGATGACGCAGTCGATGCTGGAAGCTGCGATCGCGAGTTTGCCTACCGAGCGCCACGACGCTTTACGTGATGATAAGGAAGCTATCCCACTGATTATTCATAGCGATCGTGGTGGACATTACCGGAGCGCTGAATGGATCGAGACCACGAAGGCTGCTGGGATCACCCGCTCGATGGGAAAGAAGGGATGTAGTCCCGATAACGCGGCCTGTGAAGGATTCTTCGGACGTATGAAAACGGAAATGTTCTACGGTCACACCTGGACCAGTGCCGCACAGCTCGAGACGGCAATCAATGATTACCTTATCTTCTATAACACAGAGCGCTTGAAAACATCCCTTGGAGGCACCATCCAAGAAAACCGTGACAAAATGGAGAAACCAGAACCATCCAGAAAACAGTCCTGACCCCCTTTTGGGTATTAACCCCGCTACGACCCGGGGACGCTGCCGAAGACGGTGGCGCTAGAACCGACGTACGCCGCGACGCCTGCCTGCTGATAAACGTCGAGCCATACCCGTCCTGGGACGAGAAGCTGAACCGGGCGCTGCAGTCGTGGCGGGACAGCGCAGCCCGTCAGGCTCGCCGTCTGATGTTCGCGAACGACCGTACGTGTGAAGACTGCCGCCGTGATCCGTACGTCATCATCGCCCAGCTGGAAGACGACTCCACGGCGCATCGGTGGCCACACTGGATGCAGCACACACTCCGGGAACACCTGATCGACGTGCGCGGTGAGCTGTCCGAAGCGCTCGCCCTCCGTCCCTACGCCGGAGCGACGATCGCTGCGTACCTCGACGGTGCCGGGCTCCGACCACGTCATGCGTGGGATCAGACGAAGCAACAGGCTGTGCAGATCGTGACCGAACAGGCCGTGCTCGTCGACCTGTGGCTGCGCTACCGGATGGCGACGCTGGCGCCGTGGCCGAAGCGGGTGCGGCGGGCGGCTCTTCACGAAAAGCGCCGGTCATGAGATAATTGGCGTAGATCGCGACGCTCGGTTGAGCCCGTCAGGCTCCCCGTCGCGACAATCTCTCGGCATCGCCTCCGGCGCGGCACCTTAGCGGTGTCAGTGGTCGTCGGTAGCATGGGACACGCCCCGAGGGCACAACTTAAGACGCGCCCTGCGGCGCGGAGGAGATCCAACAGCATGGCACGCGCCGCGAAGCCGAAACCGACGAAGACACTCGAGCAGACCCTCTGGGAGGCTGCCGATAAGCTGCGCGGCAACCAGGAGCCCAGCGAGTACAAGCACGTCGTGCTGGGTCTGGTGTTCCTCAAGTACGTCTCCGACCGGTTCGAGGAGCGCCGCGAGCAGCTCAAGGGAGAGCTGGCAGCGGAGGGTATCAAGCCCGAGCGGATCGAGTCGTTCCTGGAGGATCGGGACGAGTACACGAGCCAGAACGTCTTCTGGGTGCCGTCTCTCGCGCGGTGGGGCTACGTGCAGTCGGTGGCCAAGCAGCCTAAGATTGGCCAGCAGATCGACCAGGCGATGGATCTCATCGAGAAGGAGAACCCCTCCCTGCGTGGCGTGCTCCCGCGCAACTACGGACGGGACGGGCTCGACAAACGCCGCCTCGGTGAGCTGGTCGATCTCATCGGGTCGATCGGCTTCACTGAGGCCGACGATCACGGCGCAGATGATGTGCTCGGCCGTGTGTACGAGTACTTCCTCGGCCAGTTCGCAGGCAAGGAGACCGGCAAGGACGCTGGAGCGTTCTACACCCCGCGCTCCGTCGTCCGGACGCTGGTGGAGATGCTGGAGCCATACAAGGGTCGCGTCTATGACCCAGCAGCAGGCTCGGGCGGCATGTTCGTCCAGTCGGCAGAGTTCGTAAAGGCCCACGGCGGCAAGCGCACCGACATCTCCGTGTATGGCCAGGAGTTCACCGATACAACGTGGAAGCTCGCAAAGATGAACCTCGCGCTGCGGGGCATCGAAGCTGACATGGGCTCGCACTCGGCGGACTCATTCACCGAGGATCTCCACCAGGACCTCCGCGCTGACTACGTGATCGCGAACCCGCCGTTCAACGTCTCTGACTGGTGGGATGCGAAACTCGGTGATGATCCTCGCTGGAAGTACGGCACACCTCCCCCGGGTAACGCTAACTTCGCGTGGGTCCAGCACTTCATCCACCATCTCGCCCCCAACGGCACGGCGGGCTTCGTGCTCGCCAACGGGTCGCTGTCCTCGAAGAGCAGCGGTGAAGGCGAGATCCGTCGCAAGCTCGTCGAGGCAGGGTTGGTCGACTGCATCGTCGCCATGCCAGACAAGCTGTTCTTCAACACCGGCATCCCGGTCGCTCTGTGGTTCGTCTCGAAGGGACGCGCCGGTAACGGGCACCGAGAGCGGCGTGATGAGGTGCTATTCATCGATGCGCGCAAGCTTGGCCAGATGGAATCTCGCAAGCTCCGTGTACTCGACAACGACGACATTGAGAAGATCGCAGGAACATACCACGCATGGCGCAACCACGACGGCGGCTACGAAGACATAGCAGGGTTCGCGAAAGCTGCGAAGATCGAAGAGATCGCGACGCACGACTACGTGCTCGCGCCAGGCCGGTATGTAGGCGCTGCCGAGGCGGAGATTGACGACGAACCGATCGAGGAGAAGATCGAACGCCTCACGAACGAGCTGTTCGCGGAGTTCGAGCGTGGCCGCGAACTCGAGAATGAGGTAAGGCGTCGGTTGAGCGGGTTGTCAACGTTATGAGACATTTGGCTTTCGAACCTACCCAAACTACCTGGGGAGACTTGGTAACTGTCAAGCAAGGTAAGTATGTAGCGAAATCCAATCTGGCTTCTTCGAGGTCGGAGGACGCCCCGGTTCCGACCGTCGGAGCGAATGGTGTACTCGGTTATGTGTCGAAACCTTCCTATCAAAGACGGGTACCGCTGGTGACCTGTCGTGGCTCGAACTGTGGGCTTATTCAATACCCACTCGAACCTGTATGGGTCAGCAACAATGCCATGGCGCTGGATGCGGGAACCGACGAGGCGAACTCATTCATCTACTACTTGGCGTTGAATACGGATTTCAACGACGTGGTTTCTGGATCAGCCCAGCCACAGATAACTGCCGGTCCCTTGAAAAATAAGGCTGTCAGTGTTCCTCCACGGGAATACTGGCCTGCTATCGCCGCGACGCTCGGCGCGCTCGACGACAAAATCGAGTCAAACCGACGAGCGGTAACGATTGCGGAGCATCTAGGGGATGCATTGTTCGCAGCTGCCGCTAGCGAGTCACGGCTGCTCTCGGACGTTGCGGACATCACGATGGGAAGCTCGCCGAAGGGTGCAGATCTCAACGAGGACGGCGATGGTTTGCCCTTTTACCAGGGCACGCGCGACTTCGGCGTCCGATTCCCGTCGCTGCGTGTCTGGACAACCGCCCCCGTCCGCACAGCTGCAAAGAGCGACACGCTCATGTCGGTGCGCGCCCCGGTCGGGGAGCTGAACCGAGCGAGCGCCGACTGCTGCATCGGGCGCGGTGTGGCGGCTATCCATAGCGATACTCACCCCAGCACGCTCTACTACGCCATGCGAAGCTCGTCGAGCGCCTGGGACAAGTTCCAAGGCGAGGGGACCGTGTTCGCTTCGGTGAATAAGACCGATGTGCACGGTGCCGAGATTCGTTGGGCCGGTGATGGCGCGCTTCTCGAGCTCGAGGACAAGCTCCGTGTTATCGATGCTCGTATCGAGTCGCTCGAGAGCGAAACCCAGCGTCTGACCGCCCTCCGCGACGCCCTCCTCCCCGAGCTGCTCTCCGGTCGCATCCGCGTCCCTGCGGAAGGAATCGCAGCATGACAGGGATCAACGTCGATTGGGCTCTTGGGGAGCTGGACAAGTTTATCCAGCAGACTGTGCTGACGAACAACAGCTATGTCGGTAACGGCGTAGTGTCGCTCTCCAACAAGTCCAGCACCGCCGCCGCGGACGCCGAAGTGGCACAGCAGGCACAGGTCGTGGAGAAGATTCTTGATCGCGTGATTCCCGGCTGGCGCACGGACATCGAGTTGCGCAAGAGCAACCGCTGGACACGGCACCGTGAGGCGGCTATCCGCGCGAAGGCGGAGCTGGAGCGTCAGGAGGAGATCCGCAAGAACCTTGGCGATGACGCTCCGGAGTTATCGGCTGCGAACCTGCATCCGTGGGTCTGGGGCGGCGCGTCGTCGCTGTGGCACTCGGGGCACTTCCGTGAGGCTGTCGAGGGCGCGATCCGCAAGCTGAATGCGGAGACGCAGAACAAGCTCGGTCGTCGTGATGTGAGCGAGACAGATCTCTTCAACCAGGCGTTCAGCGAACAGCCCGCTGCTGCGAAGAATCCGCGTCTGCACCGTATGCCGGATGACGGCAGCAAGACCTTCAAGTCGGTGCAGCGTGGTGCTCGCATGTTTGCCGAGGGTGTATTTGCTGGTATCCGTAACCCGCTTGCGCATGAGGCTGACCAGGAGATGCCAGAGCAAGAAGCGCTGGAGTACTTGGCGGCGCTCAGTGTGTTGGCGCGCTGGGTGGATGAATCGACGTTGGAGGTTGCATCGTGAGCGCGTTCAACGAGAACACCGTCGAGCTGGCTGCGTTGGAGTACTTCGCGGAGATGGGCTACCGCGCCCTGCACGGGCCGGACATCGCTCCTGGCGAGCCGGGCGCGGAGCGCGATTCCTATGAGGAGGTGTTCCTTTGGGGTCGGCTGCGTGATGCGATCAGGCGGATCAATCCTGGGACTTCCCCTGCCCTTGTTGACGAGGCGATCAAGCGGGTGCGGCGTGCGGAGTCGCAGAGCCCGATCGATGAGAACTACCGGCTGCACCAGCTCATCACGGAGGGCGTGCCTGTTGAGCATCGGGATGCCGACGGTGCGCTGCGTACGACCAGGTTGTGGCTGGTCGACTATGAGCAGCCGGAGAACAACGACTGGGTGGCGATCAACCAGTTCACGATCGTTGAGAACGGTAAGAACCGTCGGCCTGACGTGCTGGTGCTCGTCAACGGTATGCCGTTGGCGCTGCTGGAGCTGAAGAATCCGACGGCGGAGCATGCGACGTTGAAGTCAGCGTGGAATCAGGTGCAGACGTACCGGCAGGACATCCCATCCGTGTTCGTGCCGAACGCAGTGACGGTGATCTCTGACGGTACTTCGGCGGCGATGAGCAGTTACGCGGGGGCGTTCGAGCACTATGCGCCGTGGAAGACGATCGAGGGTCGCGAGGTTGTGAGCGATCACCCTGCGCTCGAGGTGCTTATCAAGGGTGTGTTCGAGCCGAAACGGTTCCTCGACATCGTCCAAAACTTCGTCGTCTTCAGTGACGAGACCGCGACCGACAAAGCCACTGGCCAGCCGACGCGGGTACTGGTGAAGCGAGTGGCGAAGTACCACCAGTACTGGGCGGTAAACGCAGCGGTCGAGTCGACCGTGCAGGCGTCCCGGCCTGATGGTGACCGTCGTGGTGGTGTGGTCTGGCATACCCAGGGGTCGGGCAAGAGCTTCGAGATGGTGTTCTATGCCGCGAAGATCATGCGCGATCCACGGATGGCCAATCCGACACTGGTGTTCATCACCGATCGCAACGACTTGGACGACCAGCTGTTCGGGGAGACGTTCGCCCCGGCCCGCATCCTGCCAGAGACCCCGGTGCAGGCAACGACCCGTGCCGACCTGCGTTCGAAGTTGAAGCGCGCGTCGGGTGGCATCGTCTTTACAACGCTGCAGAAGTTCGCTCCTGGTGAGGATGGCGATGCCAACCCGGTGCTGACGGATCGGCGCAACGTCGTCGTCGTGGCGGACGAGGCGCATCGTAGCCAATACGGCTTCGGTGAGACGCTGGATCGTCACGGACGCTTGCGCTCGGGCTTGGCGAAGCATATGCGCGATGCCCTGCCCGGCGCCACGTATCTCGGCTTCACCGGTACGCCGATCGAGTCGAACGACAAGTCCACACGTTCGGTGTTCGGTGACTACGTCGATGTCTACGACCTCACTCGTGCGGTCGAGGACGGCGCGACGGTGAAGATCTTCTACGAATCGCGCCTAGCGAAGATCGACCTGTCCGACGATGACCTTGCCGCGCTTGACGAGCTGGCGGATGAGATCACCGAGACCGTCGAAGAGGATGCGGCCACGGCAGCGAAGTCGCGCTGGTCGCGTTTGGAAGCCATCGTCGGCGCCGACTCGCGCCTCGACCTGATTGCTCGGGACATCGTTGAGCACTGGGAGAAGCGGCGAGAGGCGCTGTTCGGTAAGGGCATGATCGTCACGATGAGCCGTCGTATCGCGGTGCGGCTTTATGAGAAGATCGTCGCGCTCCGCCCCGACTGGCATTCTGATGACCCGGCTAAGGGCAAGATCAAGGTCGTCATGACCGGATCGGCTGCCGATCCGGCCGAGTTCCAGCCGCACATCTATCCGAAGGACGTCCGCAAGGATCTCAAGCTCCGGGCGAAGAATCCCGACGACGAACTTGAGCTGGTGATCGTGCGGGACATGTGGCTGACTGGGTTCGATGCGCCCAGCATGCACACGATGTACGTCGATAAGACCATGCAAGGTGCCGGGCTGATGCAGGCAATTGCCCGCGTCAACCGCACATTCCGCGACAAGCCCGGCGGACTCATCGTCGACTACATCGGCGTGTTCGCGAACCTCCAGGCAGCACTGGCGGAGTACTCCCCTTCCGACCGTGACCAGGCCGGCGTACCGATCGACGAGATGGTCGCCGTCATGCTGGAGAAGCACGACATCATCCGAGGACTGCTGCACGGCGTCGACTACGACTCCTCGCCGTCACTCACCGCCTCCCAGCGCCTGGCGGAGTACGCCAAGGTGCTCGACTTCGTCATGGCCGACCCCGACCGCACGAAGCGCTTCAACGACCAGGTACTCGCACTGGCCAAGGCGTTCGCTCTGGCTGGAGCGCGCGACGAGGCGGCAGCGATCCGCAACGACGTGCGCCTGTTCACTGACGTGCGTGCAGCCATCTTGAAGATCCAGAACCCGGATTCTGGGCGTGGCGGCTCCGGCGCTGTCGAGATCGACACCGCGCTCGGGCAGCTGCTCAACGAAGCGGTTGCCGCCGACCAGGTGGTTGACATCTACAAGCTCGCCGGTGTCGAGACGCCAGAGCTGTCGATCCTCAGCGATGAGTTCCTTGACTCGCTCGCGGAGAAGGACAAGCCCAACCTGCAGATGGGGTTGCTGCGGCGCCTCCTCAACGACCAGATTCGCACCGTGCAGCGCACCAACCTCGTGCAGGCGCGAAAGTTCTCCGAACTGCTCGACGAGGCGATCAATCGGTACACGAACCGATCGCTGACGACGGCGGAGATCATCGCGGAGTTGGTGAAGCTCGCCAAGCAGATGCGGGACGACCAGAAGCGTAACGAGGAGCTGGGGCTTTCTGCCGCGGAGGTCGCGCTGTACGACGCGATCGCCCAGAACGACGCCGCGGTCATGCACATGGGCGATGAGACATTGAAGAAGATCGCTGTCGACCTCGTCTGGGCTGTCCGTACCAGCGTCGTCATCGACTGGGATCAGAAGGAGAGCGTCCGCGCCGCGATGCGCTCGAAGGTGCGACGCTTGCTTGCCAAGTACGACTACCCACCTGATGCCGAGAAGAAGGCCATCGAGTTGGTGCTCGAACAAGCCGAACTGTTCGCACGTGGAGGAGCAGAGTAATGCCTGTGCGGTTGTTGGAAATCGAGAACCGCAAGCCGGTGATCGACAAGCAGAGATGCCAAGGGAACTGGATCTACATTGTTCAGGATACTAAGAGCACACTCCACGACTCGAAGCTCCACCCGACCGAACTCGCCATGATCAAGTCCGCCAAGCGCCACTTCGAAGCCATCGGCATTGACGACTACGCACGGGCAGTGCCAGGAGCGTCGAAGCTATGACAAAGAGCGAACTTCGCGTGACCACTCCCTCGGCTAGCGCTGAGCCAGCTGATGGACTGACAGTCGAGCGCTTGCGGACGATCGTGCAGGACTCGCACCTCAACTTCTTGATCGGCGCTGGCACCTCTAGTCCCTACTTCGAGCAACTCGGCGATATCGAGAACGTGCTCACCGAGATCGGCGATTACTCTCCCGACCGCCCGGAAGCAAACCTCGTGCGCGCCTCTTTGCAGGGCTACTTCTTCGAAAAGGTGCTGCTGCCCAACCTGCCGCTCTGCGCACGTGAACCGATCGCGCGCCCCCTACTCAAGTCTTACGCGCGCTTCGTCAGCACGATCAACCGCATCCTGTTGAGGCGACGAAGCACGCTACTGGGCAAGCAGGCAAATGTATTCACGACCAATGTTGACCTGGCTTTTGAGGTTGCCCTTGAAATGCTCGAGATCGACACGAACGATGGCTTCGCTGGGAAGCTCCGTCCCCGCCTTGATCTTGGCGAGTACGGTACCCTTCGTCTACGCCAGGGAACGCGTTACGAGTACCGGTCCGAGATCCCGGTCGTGAACCTCTTCAAGATCCACGGATCGGCCGCGTGGCGTCAGGAGGGCGACGAGATCTACTTTGACCACCAGCTTTCGAGCGTCAGACAAGTGAAGGCTGTCTTCGACGTTGCAGGTTCGGAATCCAGCTTGCTGCCGATCTCAGACCCGGACGACGTTAAGGCAGATCAGCTACTTGAGGCAGCTCAAGGTAAGACCCTCGACGGCGCGGGAGAGGCATTCGCCGCCGCCTACGAAGAACTGAGCATCGTCAATCCCGAGAAGACGAAGTTCGCGACGACCGTCTTGAACAAGACCTACTACGAACTGATCCGTCGACTCGCGAACGAGCTCGAAAAGGAGAACAGCGCGCTCTTCGTCCACGGCTTCTCGTTCCGCGACGAGCACTTGCGTGACCTTGTATTGCGAGCAGCACGTACAAACCCGACGCTGCAGGTGATCGTCTTCTGCTACTCGCGCGACGGCAGAGAAGAAATGCGCGCACTGTTCCCCGAAGAACAGGTGAAGAACGCGAATATTTTGCTTGTCGCACCACACGAGCCGAAAGAAGGCGAGGATGAGCGCAAGCTCGCCATCGACGTGCTAGTCGACGACTATCTGCTCGCATTGCTAGCGGAGTCGCCTGCGACTGCGGACCATGTGATCGAACTGAAACTTGGTGAGCCGTCGGAGATCTCCGGTGATGACTGACGACGAAGCGCGCCTCCAGCGCGACGCGGTTTTCGGTGTCGGAAGAGTTGTCTCGGTTGAAGGCCGGCGCGTTCGGATCGCAGTTGACAAGCTCAAGAACAGCTCTCACCTACTCTACAAGGGCAACATCGTCCGCAATGTCGCCGTAGGCAGTTACGTCAAGATTGCCAAGGGCTTCAATGAACTGGTAGCGGTAGTTGACGGTGAGCGCGTCGAGGAAGATCGCGGCGCCTCAAAGGACTACCGCCGCCCCACAGACGCGCTACGCCGCGCTCTCGACGTCAGCTTGATTGGCTATTTAGAGAACGGCGAGTTCCGCCGAGGCGTCCGCGAAATGCCATTGCTGGACAACGAGTGCTTCATTCTCAGCGAGAAGGAATTCGAGGCGATCCACACTTTTGTGCACGATGGTGAGGAAGCCCTTCCGCTTGGTACACTTGCGATGGAACCAACCCAACCCGTCAACATCGGCGTCAATGGTATTTTCGCAAGCCATGTCGGGATCTTCGGCAACACCGGGAGCGGCAAGTCCTATACGCTCGCGAAGCTCTACCACGAGCTGTTTGCACAGTTTGGCGGCGAGCCAGGGTTCGCCCAGCGATCCCAGTTCGTTCTCATCGACTTCAATGGTGAATATGTCAACAACCGGGACGATGTGCCGTCGTCCTCGGTCATCGCGAAGCGCGACCTGAAGGCGGAGTACAGGCTCTCCACGCGTCGGACGGACGGAGATCGACTGCCGCTACCGAAGTCAGCAGTGCACGATCCAACATTTTGGAACATTCTCCTCGATGCCACCGAGAAGACGCAGGCGCCCTTCGTTAACCGAGTTCTTAAGAGCGAGTACTGGGAAGAACTCATAGACGATGGTGGCGACCTCATGGCGGCCATCACGAATCTGTTCATTAGTGCTACGCACAACACGGACCCATCGGTCGACAGGCGGCTACCGATCAATTTCTTGGAGCAGATCGCGACCTGCCTCGGGGGTGCCACGTCCGACGGATTCAAGGCGTTGATTGAAGAGGTGAACAACAACCTTGACTTCCGCAGTGGTCAGTCGAATTCGTTCTACTGGAAAGCAACCGCTGAGTATGCCAATGCTGCCAACCCGGCATGGGATGCAAGTATGCGAACGAAATTTGGTGCCGTTACTCAGGACTTCACCTCCATCACGGACGTCGATCTGGTCCGCTTCAAGCTTGTTATGCAGTTCTATCGCGACATCATCCACGGGTACGCGAACCGCGAGCATATCGGACCGTTGATCAAACGGCTGGACGAGCGAATCGACAGCATCAAGCGGCTGATTGTTGTATCGGATGACTTGTTCGTATCGAAGCCTTTGACGGTGGTATCGCTTCGTGATGTCAATTTGGACATGCGGAAGGTGCTTCCGATGATTCTTTGCAAACACCTATACGAAACGAAGAAGGCGGCGCCTCGCGCGAGTGACGGATACCTCAATCTGATCATCGATGAGGCACACAACATCCTGTCGTTCGAGTCGGCCCGCGAGAGCGAAGCCTGGCGCGACTACCGGCTCGAAACGTTCGAAGAAATCGTCAAGGAGGGACGAAAGTTCGGCGTGTTCTTGACGATCGCCAGTCAGCGTCCGCACGACATCTCGCCGACGATCATTTCCCAATTGCACAACTACTTCCTGCATCGCCTAGTGAACGATCTAGACATCCGCGCGGTGGAGAGAGCCGTCGCGTACCTGGATGGCGTCTCGTTCGAGTCCTTGCCAATTTTGCCGACCGGCGTATGCATCCTCGCTGGGGTGTCGGCCCAAGTCCCCGTCATGCTGAAGGTCGGCGAGATGGCACCCGAGTATGAGCCCGATAGCCGCACGATGTCTGTAACAGAGGTCTGGTCAACACCTCGCCCTAATCCCAGAAACAACGTAGCTTCTCAACCGGTTGGCGACGAGGAGCCGCCGTTCTAGCGATCAACGTTTTGGCATACAGGCGGATCCCGAGCCTCGCCAGCCACCGCAGCGCCTGTCACTTCCCCTTCCCACCGCGCGGCGGACGCATCTCGATGCCAGCCGCCATCAGCGCCGTGCGGATGGTTGTTGGAGTCGAGCCGAACTCCTTCGCGACTGTCGCGAGCGACGCACCCTGGACATACCGGAGCACGGCGCCCTGTACTTGCTCCCGTGTCAGTCCTCGGCTCTCGTTGCGGAGCGGAACGCACCTGCGCTTGCAGATCTCGCTGACCGTGGCGCGATGGATGTGGAAGCGCTCAGCGATCTCCTTGACCGAGACGCCAGCCTTTTACAGCTCAACAACTTCGAGCTGTTGCTCGATCGGCAGGTGTAGCTGCGGCTTGCGCCCTCGCCGCCCAGAAACGGCCTGTGACGCCGTTTCCGGCGCCTTGGAGGGCTCTGCCGGCTCTTGACCAGGCTGGGGCGGGCAGCCCGCCCTGTAGGCCAACAGAGGCCGCCATTCTTTGTAATGGTTGCTGCCGAGGCCCACCAAACAGGCCGAGTTCGAAACTTGCCCCGCAGAAATGCGGGGCAAGTTTCTTTTTCGGGGGAGGGTTGGGGCCCATAAGCCAAGGTTGGGGGCGTCTCGCCTCGGGGCTCCTGAGCGAGGATGGCGGCAGGCCATCCTTCTTATTTGATGCGGGGCCGCGCTTCGCGAACGATTGCATCGACAACATCTTGGCTCGCCGCCCGCAGCTGCTCGGTCGGGCCGAGAGCCCTGTCCCACAACCAGGTCCAGCTCGTTGATCTGAATCCGCTGAAGTTGAGAATGCCGGTCTCGATCTGCGTCCGCATTGCGTCGTCATAACCCCGACTGCTGTACCCGGCTTCATTGCCCCCAGTGATTGCAAGGACGTGCGCCGATAGATGAGCGACCACGGAGAAGCGTGACGTGGATCGCGAGAAAGATCGACGACTGGTGAGAACCCGGTCGAACCACCCTTTCAACTGGGCAGGCATCGCCCACCAGTACACGGGAAAGACGATGATCAATGCGTCGGCCTGCAACAACAGGTCATGTTCTCTTTGCACGTCATCTGGCACAGGGGTGATGCTTCCGTGTAGGAACCCTCGTTAGGTGGAGAGGTCGCCCGGGCTGACGACGATCTACACATCGCACCGATTCCAGGCGCGAAACGAGTCTCTCGCTTGGAGGAGAACGTTGCCGCTGACGCTCTGGTGCTCGACGCCGATCAGCTGGCCGCCCCGCCGTCGCCGAAGCACTTCGACAGGGACATACGGTCCGGGCGCTCGTCCGCGATCGGGTCAAAGCCGAGCGCCAGCTGCCCACCGAGGCTGAGATCGTCGTCGGGGATCTCACGCGCCCGGAAACGCTCGACGACGCCGTCGACGGAATCGGCGCCATCGTCTTCACCCACGGCTCGACGACGCGTGAGGCGGACGTCCGTGAGATCGACTACGCAGGCGTCGCGAACATCCTCGCGGCTTTGCGCGGGCGCCGAGCTCGGATCGCGTTGATGACGGCAGTCGGCACCACCCGTCCCGGCGCGGCGTACGCGGCTTGGAAGCGCCGCGGCGAGCGGCTCGTCCGTGGCAGCGGCAACGACTACACGATCGTCCGCCCCGGTTGGTTCGACTACAACGACGCTAACCAACGCCGCATCGTGATGCGCCAGGGAGATACCGCCCAGTCCGGCAGTCCCGCAGACGGCGTCATCGCGCGCGACGAGATCGCACGGGTCCTGATCGACAGCCTCAGCGCCGAAGCGGCGAACCGAAAGACTCTCGAGCTCGCTGCTGAGAGAGGCAGTGAGCAAGACGACCTTGCACCGGTCTTTGCGGCGCTCCGTCCCGACGATCCCGCGGCGCTGGATGGGGTCCTAGATACGAACACAGTGCCCGTGGAGCAAGAACCCGCGCGGTTCCGTGACGACTTGGCCCGAATCCGACTGACCGATCACGGGATCGGCCGTGACTACAAGAAAACAGAGGAACCACGATGAAAGCAGTCTTCATGTATGGGGCGGGCGATGTTCGCGTCGAGAACGTCCCTGACCCTTCGATCCAGCAGCCAACGGATGCGATCGTCCGTATCACGCGATCCTGCGTATGTGGATCCGACCTTCACCCGTACCACTCGATGCCGGGGAGCCAGCATGGCAGAGCCATGGGCCACGAACTGATCGGCGTGGTCGAGGAAACAGGCCGCGACGTCACCACGGTCAAGCGCGGTGACTTCGTGATCGCCCCATTCGCTTATCAGGACAACACCTGCGTGTTCTGCCGCGAGGGCGTGCAAACCTCATGCTTGCACGGGGGCTTCTACGGTGGCCCGGAGACCGGCGGCCTGCAGGCGGAGCTCGCCCGCATCCCTCAGGCTGACGGTAGCTTGGTCGTGGTCCCCGGCGCGGCGAACGACTTCAGCGAGGAGATGCTCGCCTCCCTACTGACCTTGTCGGATGTCTACCTCACCGGGTATCACGGCGCGCATATGGGAGGTGTCGAGGCCGGCAAGACCGTCACCGTTATCGGTGACGGAGCAGTGGGCCTGTCCGCCGTGCTGGCATCCCGACAGCTCGGTGCAGAGCGCATTATCCTGATGGGCCGACACACCTCCCGCACTGACTTGGGAGTCGAGTTCGGTGCCACGGATGTGGTCGCCGAGCGCAGCCACGAGGGCATCGCGAAGGTTATGGATCTAACTTCAGGTGAAGGCTCGCACGTGGTCATTGAGGCGGTCGGCCACATGCCGGCCTATGAGCAGGCCTATGGGGTCGTCCGGCCCGGCGGGATCATCTCGCGCGTCGGAGTGCCGCAGTACGAAGAGGCGCCGATCGGTTTCGGCTCGTTGTTTGGGAAGAACGCCCGCTTGGCCGGTGGGCCCGCGCCGGTACGCGCCTACATGGAGCGCGGGATAGAGCAGGTCCTGGGCGGCGAGATCATCCCCGGCAAGGTGTTCGACCGCTCGCTTAGCCTCAGCGACGCTCCGGCAGCCTACGCAGCCATGGACCACCGCGAGGCACTGAAGGTCATGCTCACGGTTTAATCATCGATCGGATCAACCCAGCTTGGCCCGCCACACCTCTGCCGCCCATGACAACACAAGCGCAAGGGCTTCGTGAAGAGACTCGCTCGTCAGCTCAGGTCTTGGTCGGCGAGCCAGTCCGCGGCGATCGTGCTCGCCGGCAGTCCCTCGTTGACGCTACGGGCATTGAGGGCGATCAAGTCCTGGGGACCCATGGCGGCGCTGACCTTGTTGATGATCGCGGCGGCGTCGTCGTCGACATTGTCACTGGCGAGTGGAACAACGTGGGAGGCGAGGAACAGGCCCTTGGTGTCTTCGAGGGACACGAGGTTGTTCTCGCCTATCGAGGGGTCTGCGGTGTAGATAATGGCGAGTTGGATGTCGCCGTCGTTGAGGGCCTTGACCGTGAGCGGTCCGCCACTATCTTCGATCGGGGTGAACCCGACCTCGATGCCGTAGGTGTTCAAGAGTCCTTTGGGGCCGTTGGGGCGGTTCTCCCCCTCGGAGTTGCCGCCCATGATGAGCGGCATAGTGACTTTCGCGAGATCGTCGATCGTGGTGAGACCCCACGTGTCTGCGAATTCTTGGGTGACGGTGTAGGAGTCTTGGTCGGTGGCTGGGGACTGGTCGAGGACGCGCAGCCCGTCCGGGGTGGCCGCCTGGAGCGCGGTGAAGACGTCGTCGGTCAGGCGGGCGGTGGTGTCGGGCTCCCAGTATTGGAGGAGGTTGCCGGTGTATTCGGGGAAGAGATCGATGTTTCCGGCTTCGATCTCAGGCAAGTAAACCTCGCGTTGGCCGATACGAAATTGCCGGTCGACAGTGTAGCCAGCCTGTTCAAGGGCCTGTGCATAGACCTCGGCAATAATCTCGTTGGAGTAATAGTCTTGGGAGCCGATAACGATCGTCTGAGAGGACGTTGTCTGGTTGGTGTCGGAGGAAAGTGGGTCGCTGCTGCCGCAGCCCGCTAGGGCGAGGGATCCGGCTAGAGCAAGCGCGCCGAGTACGGCGGTCGTGATGCGGTGGGACATGGCTGGGTTCCTTCTCTTGTGGTGATCAGTGGCGTGGAGTGGACAAACGCGCGGGTTCGGCGATGTGGTTGGTCAGGCGTTGCACCGAGGCGAGAACGAGTTCTAACAGGAGCGCGAGTGCGATAACCAAGAGTGCTCCGGCGAGCATCTGGGGGTAGTCGCGTGATTTCAGTCCCGCGAACAGGTAGCGGCCCAGCCCGGTGTCGGATGTGTAGGCGGCCAAAGTCGCTGTCGCCACGACCTGGAGCGTGGCTGCACGTAGCCCGCCGACAATGACTGGTAGCGCAAGAGGTATCTCCACGGCGGCGATCACCTGAGCGTGGCTCATGCCGATCGCGCGGGCTGCTGCGGGCGTGGCCGGATCTATGGACTGGATGCCGGCGTAAGCGCCGGCTAACAGTGACGGTATCGCCAAGACGATCAGGGCGAGGAGCGGCGCCTGCACTCCAATACCGAGTGCTAGGCCGAATAGAGTGAGCAGTCCCAAGGTGGGAATGGCTCGAGCGGCACCCACTATCGCACCGATCGCGCCAGCCCCGCGGCGGGTGTGCCCGATGAGCACCCCGACGGGAAGCGCGATGAGCGACGAGGCGACGACGGCCACTGCGGTAATGGCCAAGTGCTGGCCTATTCGGGTGGGGATGGCGCCTGTGCCGGTCCAGTGCGCGGGGTCGGACAACCACGATAACGTCTCGATAAACATGTTCATCGTTGTGTCCGTCCATCGGGGACATGATCATTCCAGGTGGTGCGCCTCCACGGGGTGATGGCGCGTCCGATGGCGAGCAGAAGCGCGTCAATGAGCAGCGCGAGCAGTACCGTGACGATCACGCCGGTGGCAACCTCGGCGGCGATACCACGCTGGAAGCCGTCAGTCAGCAGGGTACCCAGACTGGACACGCCAATGAGCGCCCCAATGGTAACGAGCCCGATCGTGGAAACCGCCACCACACGTAGCCCGGACAACAGCACGGGCACTGCAAGTGGCAGATCGACTTGCCAGAACACGGCCCGTGGTGAGTGCCCGATTGCCACCGCAGCATCCCGGATGCGCGCATCAACCGACGTGAAGGCGTCCGCGGCGGTGCGCACCAAGAGGGCGACGCCGTACATGGTCAAGGCAATGGTCATCGTTGCGGGCGAGCGAAGCGGGGTGCCAACGATCACCGGGATGACGATGAGCAGCGGCAGCGCCGGAATTGCGTAGAGCAAGCTTGCTGCCCCTAGCAGTGGTCCGCCGACGGTCGGGCTGCGGTAGGCAAGACGCCCAAGCGGGACCGCGATGAGTGCGCTCAACACGATCGCGGGAAGGCTCAGCACGAGGTGGTCGCGCGCGAGCACGACCACCTGAGTCCAGTTCAGGATCAGCCAACTCACGACGTCATCACTCCGACTGGGCGGCCGTCGCCGTCCACCGCGATGGTTCGGCCGCCCACGGTCTGCGTGTGGAGTGTGCGCTCGGCATGATTGGCACCCACGAAGTCGGCCACGAAGTCGTCTGCCGGAGCGGCGAGGATCTCTGCTGGAGTGCCGCGCTGTGCCACGACACCGTGGTCGCGGAGTACAACCACTTCGTCGCCGAGCCGGAACGCCTCGTCGACGTCGTGGGTGACGAACACGATCGTCTTGCCCAGCTCCTTCTGTAGCCGCAATAGTTCGTCCTGCAGCTCACGGCGCACGATCGGGTCTACCGCTCCAAATGGCTCATCCATCAGCAGGATGTTCGGATCGGGTGCGAGGGCACGCGCGACTCCCACTCGCTGCTGCTGACCTCCGGAAAGCTCACCCGGATACCGGCGGGCGAGCCCGGCGTCCAATCCGACACGCCCCATCAACTCAGCGGCCTTCTGCCGAGCCGGTGTCCGACTTAGGCCGTTCAACCGCAGCACGGTGGCGACGTTGTCCAGCACGGTGCGGTGCGGCAGTAAGCCGCCAGCCTGCAGCACATATCCGATTGAGCGTCGCAGCGAGACCGCGTTCCCGGCCTGAACATTCTGGCCGTCAATCAGAACCCGGCCACGGGTGGGCTCAACCATGCGGTTCACCATCCGCAGCAGCGTCGTCTTGCCCGACCCCGACGACCCCACCAACGCAACTGTGCGATGTGACGGCACGGTCAGGGAGAACTCCTCGACGGCCACCGACCCACCGGGGTACGTCTTTGACACGGCCTCAAACTCGATCACGTCGGCTCCTTCCGTTCCCTGCACCGAAAATACTACATGCCACGCTATACCTCGAATCGTGGTATAGCGAATCGTGGTGATAGTGTTGGACACATGATCGAGTTGATGATCTTGGGCTTTCTCGCCGAAGGCCCGCTGCACGGCTACCAACTACGCCGCAAGATGGAGCAGTTGCACGGCCACGCGCGCACCATCAGCGACGGCACCATCTACCCGGCAATCAAACGGCTTATTGCCTCCGGGGCCGTGACTCAGAAACTGGAGCCCGGGGCCGGTACAACCACGCGCCGGACCCTCAGCCTCACACCTGCCGGACGGCAACGACTCCGCAAACTCATACGCGACGCCGACGGGCACGACATCACCGACGGAAGCCGATTCTTCATTGTGCTTGCCTTCCTGTCGCTGCTTCCGGACGAGAAACAGCGGCGCGCTGTGCTCCAGCGCCGCCTCGACTTCCTCGACCAGCCAGCGAGCTTCTTCTACGCAGGAGAAGAGATGCAGCGGATCGCAGACATCACGGACCCTTATCGGCGTGGCATCCTCATCTCCGCCCGCGCCACCCGCACCACCGAGATCGCCTGGCTTCGCGAACAACTCGCTCCACCACCGGCCGGAAGTGAGGAACACACGTGACCGCCACCATGCGCGCCGTCGTCCTTGACGAACCCGGCCCCGTCAGCAACCTACATCTACGGAACCTCCCGATTCCTGAACCCGCACCCGGGTGGGTCCGCATCAAGATCAAGGCGTTCGGCCTGAACCGTTCCGAACTGCACACCCGCCTCGGCTACGCCGGGGACGCAGTCACCTACCCGCGTGTTCTCGGCATCGAAGCTACCGGCATCGTCGACGCCGACCCTTCCGGTACGTTTACTACCGGCCAGCAAGCGATGACGATGATGGGCGGAATGGGTCGCACGTTCGACGGAGGCTACGCCGAATACACCTGCGTCCCCCTCAACCAGGTCATCCCGTTCCGATCCAACCTGGACTGGGCGACCCTCGGCGCGATCCCTGAGATGCTCCAGACCGCCCACGGCTCCCTTACCATCGGTCTGGATGCACGGCCGGGGCAGAGCCTCCTTGTCCGCGGCGGCACCTCCTCAGTTGGCATGGCCGCCGCGATCCTGGCCAAACGGCTCGGCATGACCGTGCTGTCCACAACACGCGACCCCGGCAAGACCAGCGCCCTCACCCGCATCGGCGTCGACCATGTACTCATCGACGACGGCGCCGTTGCGCCCCAAGCGCGCATCTTCGCGCCCGGCGGAGTCGACGCGGCTCTCGAACTCGTCGGTGCCCCAACCCTGCCCGACACCCTCCGCGCCACCCGGGTTCACGGCGTGGTCTGCTTCACTGGCATGCTCTCCAACCGCTGGATTGTCAAAGACTTCTATCCGATCGGCTACATCCCGAGTGGCGTCCGCCTGACTGCCTACGCCGGCGAAGCTACAGATCTTCCCGCGGATGTCCTCCAGAGTTTTCTCGACGACGTCGCCACCGGTCACGCCCCCGTTCCCGTCGACACCGTATTCACTCTGGACCACATCAAGAACGCGCACGGGCTAATGGAGTCCGGTCATGCCCGGGGCAAGCTCGTGGTCCGCGTTGATTAGTGCGGCGTTTCGTTAGCTATGTGGCGGGCTTTCTTCTAGGCGTTACCTCCACCCAAGCCCGGGCGCTACCTCTGTGAGAATCGCTTCAAGCACGTGGATGTTGTAGTCCACGCCCAGCTGCGAGGGGATGGTCAGAAGAAGCGTATCCGCGACCTGGATTGCCTCGTCCTCACGTAACTGGTCAATGAGGGCGTCAGGTTCGTCCGCATAGGAACGCCCGAATACAGATCGATTCCCTAGTCCGATGCTTCCGATTTGATCTTGGCGCTCGGCGCTTCCTAAGAAGTACTTCCGGTCTAGATCGTTCGTGATGGCAAAGATTGAGCGGGAGACTGATATGCGGGGCTCAAAGCCATGATCCTGCTGCGCCCATTGGTCGCGGTAAGCCTGAATCTGCTTGCGTTGTTGCACGTGAAACGGCTCGCCGGACTCGTCATCTTTGAGCGTGGAGGACATGAGGTTCATGCCCAGATCGGCTGCCCAACGTGCCGTGGCATCTGATCCGGCCCCCCACCAGATTCGCTGCCGAAGTCCGGGGGAGTATGGCTCTACGCGCAATAGTCCTGGTGGATTTGGGAACATGGGGTTCGGATTGGGTTGGGCAAAGCGAACACCCTCGATCACCTTGAGGAAGGTTTCGCTGGTAGCCCGCGCCATGTCCGCTTCCGACTTTCCCTCGTCAGGAGCGAATCCGAAGTATCGCCAGCCATCGATGACCTGTTCGGGTGAGCCACGCCCGATGCCCAGTTGAACTCGCCCGCCAGAGATGAGGTCAGTCGCGGCCACATCTTCTGCAAAACCGAGCGGGTTCGCATAACGCATATCCACCACGCCGGTGCCAATTTCAATCCGGGACGTGCGCGATCCCACCGCTGCTAACAGTGGGACGGGCGAACCGAGTTGTTGTGCGAAGTGGTGTACGCGGAAATATGCACCATCCACACCGAGTTCTTCCGCAGCCACCGCTAGGTCGATGGACTGGAGAAGAGAGTCTGCACCGGAGCGCGCCGCTGAATCTGGGTGGTCCATCCAGTGCCCGAAGGAAAGGAATCCGATCTTCTTAGTCATGTGCAGAGCAACTTAGAGTCTCTGAAAGATATTCCACATGTTGCTAAACGGCTGCGTAGGCACTCATCAACCCAAGGATTCACGATCTGGTGGTCATGGCGCAGTGGCCACGCCAATGGAGATCCTAGAATTCGTACCGCTTTCACATATTCTATTCAAATATCCTATTGGTTTCTTCATGGCTCCGTGGACCTGTGAATACTGCCCTTCGGAACCTTCACCGAGCCACTGCCAAGCAGAACTCACCGGTAAGTTGCCTCAGCGAAATTGAGGTCAACATGCAGACTGGTGATAGAAAATCCACGTTCGGAAACCTCACGTATAAGGAACTCGCGAGGGTCCCATTGGTCAAGCGTTGTCTGCAGTTGAAAGCTAGCGACGAGGCGGCCATCACCAGATATCTCCTCACCTTTAACGCAGATGAGTACTTCTTCGCTGGGGTCCAAATCCGGTACTTCAACCCACGTGACGACGCACGTAGGTTCGGCGCCAGAACCTTCGGAACCTACGGAGATAGCACTTGTGGTCTCCTCAGAGTCCGTAGAAGCAATGCCGTGCTGGGTGGCGGTTGCTGGAGGATGTAAATGCGGGTCGCCGGATGTGGTGTTCTTGGGCATGAGTGTTCCTTGACTGGTATGGCTGTGGCACATTGTGATTCCGCGGAGTAACCGTTGGACTGGGTTCAACCGCTAGATATCTGCTGTCTGAATGTGTTTTCACCATAGAAAATACCACCGACAGGTTTCGCGCGGGAGAATTGATACTTTCCTCAAATTCGGCCACTTTGTGCCCGATGGATACTTCTACCCCAATTGTGGATCGATGAGAGCTGCCTTAGTGATCCACTCGCATGCACTTTGATCGGCAAGAAAACGCTCTGACCTGTGGTTTTGTTCCTGACAGCCGCCGCCAGTGCACAGGTTGGAGTGTCAGCGCCCGTTGCCCAACCTCAGCACACAGGTTCGAGTGTCAGCGCCCGTTGCCTGCCGCCAGTGCCCGCGGATTGCCCTTTGCGCCCGTCAGCATTCCCTTTGCCCGCGCCGCCCGCAACCCGTTGAGGATCACCAGAACCTCCGCGCCTTCGTGAACCAGCACCACGGCGGCAAGGTTGAAGACTCCGCTGATGGCTAGAGGCAATAATGCCGCGATGATGGCCACCGATAATGCGAGGTTTTGGTCGATGATGCGGCGCGTGCGCCGAGCATGCCGCAACCCGAGGGGGATAAGCCGAAGATCATTACCTGTGAATGCGATGTCTGCGCTCTCAATGGCGGCATCAGAACCGGAAGCGCCCATGGCGATTCCTACTGTTGCTGCGGCCAGTGCAGGGGCGTCATTGATACCGTCGCCCACCATGGCCGTGGGTGCCAGCTCCGCCATCTCCGAAACGATCCGCGCTTTGTACTCCGGTGTGAGTTCCGCGCGCACGGCCTCGATTCCAGCCTCAACGGCGAGGGAGTGTGCAGTGCGGGAGTTATCGCCAGTCAGCATGGATACGGTGATGCCGTCGTGTGCTAACGCCGCAATAGCTCCGGCTGCCTCCGAGCGCAACTCATCGCGGATGGCAATGACACCGGCAGCCTGCCCATCGCGGCGCACTACAACGCACGTCTTCCCGTCCAACTCCAGCTCAGCGATCGCCTGGCCCAGCTCCGCCACATGAATCCACCGTGGGCTGCCAATTGTCACCTCGTGCCCATCAACCGTTCCCGTTACACCGTTGCCGGGCAGCTCGGTCACGGCGGTGGCCCATGGTGCGATGGGCGCCGCAGCAGCAATGGCCGTTGCGATGGGATGCGTGCTGGCACGCTCAACAGCGGCCGCCCACGCCAAAACATGGTGCTTGTTATATCCATTCGCGGCGACGACGTCGGTCACCACTGGATTATTCCGCGTCAACGTGCCTGTCTTGTCAAATCCAATGTGGGCAATCGTGCCAAGCTCTTCGAGCGTCGCACCGCTCTTAACTACAATTCCAAAGCGGCTTGCAGCGCCCACGGCACTAACAATCGTGACTGGTACGGATATAGCTAGCGCGCACGGTGAGGCTGCCACAAGTACCACAAGTCCACGGGTAATCCAGGTGCTTGGGTCGCCAGCCAAAGAACCGATGATCGCCACCGCCAGCGCCAAGATAATCACGCCCGGAATGAGGGGAGAGGCCATGCGGTCGGCCAGCCGCGCCCTTTCTCCCTTCTGCGCTTGGGCTTGCTCCACAAGCTCCACAATCCGGGTCAACGAGTTGTCAGTTCCAGGTGCTTCGGCTTCGACCTCAAGTGCGCCAGACAGATTAATGCTTCCCGCGCTCACCCGTTCCCCGGCCGTCACGTATTGCGGCATCGACTCACCTGTTGTTGCCGACGTATCCAGACTGCTCTTGCCCACGAGCACGATTCCGTCTGTACACACACGTTCTCCAGGACGAACGATGAATACGTCACCGGCGACGATGTCAGAAACGTTGGTGGTTACGCCGGTGCCGTTGCGCTTGAGAAGCGCCGTTGTGGGGATGAGCGAGAGCAGGGAACGCAGGCCATCGCGGGCATGATCCATCGCGCGGTCCTCAAGCATTTCAGCGGTGGAGTAGAGGAAAGCGAGTGCTGCGGCTTCCTCGAGGTAACCGAGGATAATTGCGCCGATCGCCGAGATCGTCATGAGAAGCGAGATGCCCACTTTGCGGCGCTGGATGAGCGCGCGCAAGGCGCCGGGCACAAACGTGTAGCCGCCCAGCAGGATTCCGGCCCAGAACGCGAGGGTGGCCACGGTGCTCAGACCTGCAAGTTCGGTGAGGAATCCCGTAACCAACGCCACACCGGATCCGACGGGGAGCAGCAGTCCGGGAGTGAGCCACTCTCGCCAGCGCGAAGAGGGAACATTGGCGGGATCAGGCATGGGAGATGCCGTCATTTCAACGTTTGGGTTGCTCACACTGCCTCCCAACGGCTGGAGGAATTATGGACGGAGTAGTAGCCCTGCACCCGGAAAGAATACCCGGAGTGGTTGAAAACGGACAATGCCACCCCAGCCTCATGGTGGGCCGACGTGCATTTGCCGAACATTGCCGACGCCACAAGCACGTGTAGCCCGGGTGTGTGATCCTCAAGAATCTTCCTGCGAATGCTGTAGCAGGAGGCATCCTCACGCGCTACTCGCGCATTGTGTGCGTGAAGTCGCCGCGGCCCACAACCTTCTTTAGACGCTCCGAGAACGTCAAGGTGAGCAGGCCGAAGATCATGAGGAAGAAGGGGAAGAGTCCCATGCTGATCTTTTCGGCGAGGAATCCGAATAGTGGCGGCATGAGAGTGGTGCCCACGTATGCGCTCGCCATCTGAATACCAATGATGGCTTGTGAGTTCTCACGGCCGAAGTTAACGGGTGTGGCGTGGATGATTGCCGGGTAGATCGGTGCGCATCCAAGTCCAGCTACCACAAGTCCCGTGAGAGCCACAACGTCAGTTCCCAATGGAAGGGCCACCAACACGGTTCCTATCAATGATGTGACAAGCCCGATCCGGATCATGCGTTCATCGCCCAGCTTCTCAGCCACAAATCCGCTGAGGAAGCGTCCCAGCGTGATTCCCATGACGAATAACGCGGCAAACCGCGCAGCTGTGGTGGTGTCAACATCTCGGAACTGAACGAGGTAGCTGGATCCCCAGAGCATCGCAGTGGATTCAAATGCGCAGTAGGCGAAGAACGCAACGAGGATGAAGGGCACGCCCGGGATTCTTATGGCCGTGCTTAGGGGAATGGGTTCAGTGAGAACCACTTCCTCGGATTCAATCATCGCCTTACGCTGCTTGCTCCACAGCGGCAGGCTCATGATGAGCACGAATGTGAGAGCCACCTGGATTAGGCCAACTGTCCAGTAACCACCGTTCCAGTTGTTGTTGTTGGCGAGCGCCGCGCTCATGATCAAAGGACTGATCGAGGCTCCCACGCCCCAGAAGCAGTGAAGCCAGCTCATGTGGCGTGCCGGGTAGTGCAAGGCCACGTAATTGTTGAGAGCGGCATCCACTGCTCCTGCCCCCAACCCATAGGGGATCGCCCAGAGCAGCAACACCACAAACGAGTGCGTGAATGAGAATCCAACTAGCGCCGTGGCGGTCATTCCCACACTGACAGCCGTGACCACTCCGGTGCCCAGCTTCTTGGTGAGGCGATCGGAAAGAAGGCTCGAAACAATCGTTCCAATTGCGATGGTCATCGTGACGAGGCCTGCATAGGAGACAGGAACGTTCAGATCGTTGTGCATTACCGGCCACGCCGAACCCACTAAGGAATCGGGCAAACCGAGGCTGATGAATGCGATGTAAACGAGCGCAAGAAGAATTGAGTACACGGTTCACCTTCACAGGTTGAGTGGAGTTTCTCCATCGCGTGATGGAATTCCTCCACTGTGGCAAGTGGATCTAGGGCAAGCCTAAAGCGTAAGAACCATAAGGAGAAACGCACATATGTGGGCACTACCTTATGGGTGCGTAGTAGATAAGCCGTGATGCTCGATGAGTTTCGATTCCCTGCGCCGCAAGTACTCGCGGGGAACCGAACGTTTGGGGCGACGACGTCGTCGGCAAAGAGGTTCGTATAACGTTGCGATGTGTGCTGCGTCACGACCAATGTAGCTGGGCTGTGCTGTATCTCACTGGAACTGCTGCTCGGACGGGTATGTGATCAAAGTGAGAAAGGTGTTGTTGCAAGAAGTTGCATGATTGCATCATGCTTGAATGAGTTGGAAATACACCGAATCATACCGATATTGCAGTGTTGCAAAGGTCAGTTTGTAGTAATTTGCAGAAAACGCTCGCAAGTCTGCTCAAGGCGCGCTACATTCAGATGTGAGCGCAAGTTCCACACATGCGCTTGACCAACTTTTTCAAGTTCAGGAGATACAGAATGCGACGGGGCATTTCGATTTTGACTGCTGCTGGCCTGGCCATGACTTTGGCTGCCTGTGGCGGTGGATCCAGCGATGATTCCACCAGCGGCGCTGCGGAAGAAACAACAGCTAGCGAGACAGGCGCCAGCGGATCGCTGACGATCTGGGTTGACGATAACCGAGAAGTGGCCGTCACCGACGCGGCCAAGGCATACGAAGACGCCACAGGCACAACAGTTGACGTGGTGGTTAAGGACTTCGCCAACATCCGTGCGGACTTTTCCGCACAGGTTCCCACGGGCGAAGGCCCAGACATCACCGTGGGTGCGCACGACTGGCTAGGAGGCTTCGTCAAGGACGGGTTGGTTGCGCCAATCGAGTTCGGCGATGCCCTTGCTGACTTCAACACCGTATCCACGGATGCTTTCACATACGATGGTCAGGTGTACGGCCTGCCATACGCCATTGAGAACGTGGCTGTCATTCGCAACACCGCACTCGCGGACTCCACGCCAGCAACCTTTGATGAGATGCTCGCCAAGGGCAAGGCCGCAGGCACCAAGTACCCATTCCTTATTCAGGTGGGCGACGAAGGCGATGCGTACACGATGTACGCATTCCAAACATCCTTCGGCGCACCCGTCTTTGTTCAGAACGACGACGGCTCCTACAGCTCCGAACTGGGTCTGGGTGGCGAAAACGGCAACAACTTCGCTCAGTGGCTTCAGGATCAGGCAACAGCCGGTGTGCTTGATACAAATATCACCTATGACGTGGCAGTGGACGCCTTCTCCAAGGGCGAATCTCCCTACATCGTTGGTGGACCGTGGATGATCTCCGCATTTACAGATGCAGGCATTGACGTGGCAGTTGATCCAATCCCAAGCGCCGGTGGTGAGACCGCATCTCCATTCGTGGGCGTGCAGGGCTTCTACGTCAACGCAAACTCGCAGAACCAGCTCACGGCAACCGATTTCCTCGTGAACTACCTGGGAACTGAAGATTCTCAGGTTGCTCTCTATGAGGCAGGCGACCGCGTGCCGGCCCTGAACGCTGCAGCTGATGCAGTTTCAGACGATCCGATCGTCGCTGGCTTTGCCGCCGCAGCAGAGAACGCCGTGCCGATGCCCTCGATTCCTGAGATGGACTCCGTGTGGTCATTCTGGGGTGTGACTGAAGCAAACATCATCAATGGAACTGCCACGGATGCTCCGGCAGCATGGACCGAGATGGTTTCCAACATCCAGGCAGAGTTGGATAAGTAGTCACCAGACATTCGGAATACTGACTCCTGTGGCGTGTGGCTTGGCCGCACGCCATAGGAGTTAACGCTGAGGAGTATTCATGACAGACGTGTCACCGCGCACCGATGAACGAGTGAAGCAAAAAGAGCCACGCAAGGTCTTTTCACAGGCCACCAATTGGGGACCTGGATTCCTCACCAAGCTCATACTCATGGCTGCAGTCAATGCACTAGGCCTGTATGTGCTGGTCAACGCATACACTGCAGGGTCGTGGGTGGTGTTTGGCGGTATGGCCCTCATCCTCGTAGCTGTGGACTATGTGTACTTCTCCAAGAAGACTCTTGCATTGAAGTACCTGACTCCCGGCCTCGTGTTCTTGCTGGTATTCCAGATCTTCGTCATTCTCTACACAGGATACGTAGCACTCACCAACTACGGTGCGGGCCACATGGTAAACAAGAGCCAGGCCATTGACGCGATCCTCATGCAGAACACCCGCCGTGTTGAGGGCACTGCCCAGTATCCTCTTGCGGTGGTACGCAACGGATCGGATCTGGGCTTTGCCATCA
Source organism: Changpingibacter yushuensis (assembly GCF_014041995.1). Taxonomy (NCBI): domain Bacteria; kingdom Bacillati; phylum Actinomycetota; class Actinomycetes; order Actinomycetales; family Actinomycetaceae; genus Changpingibacter; species Changpingibacter yushuensis. Next base: position 372,264 of record NZ_CP059492.1, read on the forward strand.
TCGAAAATGATGAGGTGTTTGTGGGCACAGCCGACCAACCACTTGAGGCTGTTGATGGGGCCACAATCGACGGTACAAGAATTGCGGAGGTACCCGGCTGGGAGATCCTCTCAATGGGCGAAGTTACAGAGAATCAGACGGATGTTTTGGCCCTGCGTGTGCCTATCTCGGATGATTATGAAGCTGATGGGGCAATCGGAACTCAGACGGGAACCACAGGTTTCGTTTTCCGAAGTGTTCTAACCTATGACGATTCCTCAGACGCACTGACGAACGAGGAGACCGGAACCGTCTACACCGCAAATGGAAGTACGGGTCAGTTCGAATCTGCCGACGGCGAGACCCTCAATCCGGGCTGGCGCGTGTTCGTTGGGCTGGACAACTTCAAGGATGCCTTCGGAGACGGGCGCTATGCGGGTCCATTCGTCAAGGTGTTGGTATGGACGTTCGCGTTCGCATTTCTTTCCGTAGCCACCACCTTCCTTCTGGGAATGGTGCTGGCCATGACGATGAATGATGAGAGAATGCGTGGCCGCAAGTTCTATCGAACTATCATGCTCATGCCGTATGCGTTCCCAGCCTTCATGACGGCATTCCTCTTCGCGGGACTCCTGAACACCAAATACGGCTTCTTCAACGAAGTCTTGTTCGGGGGAGCAGCCATACCGTGGCTACAAGATCCGTGGTTGGCGAAGCTCTCAGTGTTGTTTGTGAACCTGTGGATGGGTTTCCCCTACATGTTCCTCATTTGTACCGGAGCTCTCCAATCCATCCCCTCTGATATGAACGAAGCCGCGAGAATCGATGGGGCCAACGGCTTCAAAGTTTGGCGCTACATCACGATGCCGCAGCTCATGATTCAAGTGACTCCCCTTCTTATCTCTTCCTTCGCGTTTAACTTCAACAACTTCAACCTCATATACATGTTGACCAACGGTGGGCCACGCTTCGAGGATTCCTCGGTACCAGTTGGTTCCACCGACATTCTGATCTCGATGGTGTACCAGATTTCGGGCCTCTCCGGAGAAGCGAGTAGGAACTTCGGATTGGCATCCGCAATGTCCATCATCATCTTCATCATCGTGGGAGCTGTGTCCGCATACAGCTTCAAACGCTCCCGGTCCATGGAAGGAGCCCAATGATGAGCGATACGTCAGTTTCTAACGGAGTTCTTCTGGGCAACCCGAATGCACCCAAAGTGACCACGCCGGATACGCCACGTCACAGGATGGCGTTTGGCCGCTGGTTCAAGGAGATCGGCTTCCGGCACGTCATTGGCGTCATCGCCGTGATCTACTCCGTGTTCCCAATCCTTTTCATCATCTCCGCGGCTTTTGACCCACGCACGGGCCTCACACTCAGCAACGATTTGTTCTCACAGTTCAGCTTGGAGAACTTCACAAGCCTCTTCAACGACACTATGTTCTGGCGCTGGTTCGCTAACACTCTAGAGATTGGCATCTTCAGCGCTCTGGGCACTGTACTGATGGGAGCAGCTGCGGCGTACGCCTTTTCACGCTACCGGTTCTCTGGCAGAAAGCAGGGCCTGCTGGTGCTCATGGTGGTGCAGATGTTCCCGCAGCTGCTCGCATTCGTTGCAGTGTTCTTGCTGCTCATGACGCTGGGAGATGTGGTGCCAGCGCTGGGATTGAACTCAAAGATGGCGCTGATCTGTGTGTACTGGGGCGGCGCGTTGGGTGCAAACACCTTCCTCATGTACGGCACATTCAACTCCATTCCATTGGAGTTGGATGAGGCAGCGAAGCTTGATGGAGCATCACATTCGCAGATCTACTGGACCATCATCCTTCCACTTGTCACACCGATCCTGGCGGTTGTGGGCCTGCTGGCATTCATCGGTGCTTTCAATGATTTCGTGCTGGCCAACACGGTGCTTTCGGGACGGGCCAACTGGACGCTTGCCATCGGCATGAATCAGTGGGTTGGTGGCAATGAGCGATCGTGGGAGTGGTTTGCTCCGGGAGCCCTGATCGCCGCCGTACCGATTCTGCTGGTGTTCCTGTTCTTGCAGCGTTACATCGTGGCAGGGCTGACGGGCGGATCAGTAAAAGGCTGACATCCTGTGCGATGCCGCGAGGGTGGCCGCGTTCCCAGTGGGGGGAACGCGGCCACCCTCGCGTTTCCCTAGCTGAGTGCCGCAACTCCGCGCAGCGGCAGCATGTCTTGGGCAAGCACCAACGCGCCAATCACGCCGGCGTCGTCGCCCAACTCAGGTATGACAACGAACTCTTCGGGAGCACGGAAGGATGGATGATCCTCGCCTAGGTACCCCGCTATGAGAGTGCGGTAGTCCTTTCGAACTGCGTCAAGCAAACGCGGCGTCTTCATGACGCCGCCACCAATGACGATCCGTTCCGGGGCCGTGGCTAGCGTGATGGTCACCAAGAGCTGGGCAATGTAGTAACCCACCACCAACTCCTCCACCTCAGTGACTAGACCCATTCTGCGTTCAGCAATGGCTGGGCCCGATGCGAGCCCTTCGAGGCAGTCACCGTGGTAGGGGCAATTGCCCTTGAAATGGTCCTCGGGATGCCGGCGCACAACGATATGGCCAAGCTCTGGGGTTCCGTGCCCTGTGACGAGCCGGCCTTCCACCATAAGCCCCACGCCGATCCCGGTGCCCACCGTTACATAGGCAGCATTGGCCATGCCCTGGGTGGCACCGAAGGCGGTTTCTCCGAGCAGTGATCCACTCACATCCGTCACAAAGTTCATCGGGATGGGTCCGGTGGTGTTCGCCGACCTGCGGAAGGTCGTGAGTCCGCCAATCATGGTAGTCAAATCAGTGTCAGTCCAACCCGGTTTGGGTGTGCACGTGATGGTGCCAAACGTTGCAGAGTCTGCAGACGTGTCCAGCGGACCGAACGATGCCACACCGATCGCCTCGATCGATTCGTGCTGATGATTGCGCGCGAGGAACTCGTAAATGTCTCCCAAAGTAGAGTCCGGATCACGCGTGGGAATGCGCACGCTATCGATTATCTGCGTGGGATCGTTGCTTTGCGCTACAGCGCAGAAGCACTTAGTGCCGCCGGTTTCAATGCCAGCAATCATGGAGCGCCCTTCCGAATGGCGAGGTGGAAACGGAACCTTGGTCCATTCTATTGAACGCATTGACTACGTGGTATCGAAGAAAGTGGGACACGTGCAGCCGCAGCGCCCACCAGTGTGACCGCATTGGGTTCGTGGTATCCAAGTATTCGATGGCAGGTGTGGGTGACGACGACGTCGTCGCCAAACACTGCGGCGGCCCTAGGTGGCATGCACAACAGTATTGCCGGATTTAGTTGAAGCCTTAATAAAATGGTCACGTGACTACACGTGAAAATAGCAGCGTAACCGCTGATCAGATCTTTTTTGATGCACGCACGGCAGTGCGGTTCCAAGAGGAGCACATCGACTCATCCGTTGTGGACTCGATCTACGACACGATCAAGTTTGGCCCCACCGCCATGAACGGAGTTCCGCTCCGCTTGACTGTGGTGGAAAGTGCGGCCGAACGCGATGCGCTCATTGAACGCATGAACCCGGGTAACCGTGAGAAGACGGCATCGGCACCAATCCTCGTCGTCGTCTCTGCCAACATTGACTGGCATGAGACACTCACCCGCACCGCACCCTTCATGGACAACCCCGTGGAGATGTTCAAAGACGCTGAGCAGATGCGGCGTTCCTCGGCGCGGACCAATGGAGCACTGCAGATGGGCTACTTCATCCTTGCCGCCCGGGCCACTGGCTTGGATGTTGCTCCCATGACCGGATATGACGCAGCGGCCGTGACTGAACATTTCCTGCCGTCTGGCCGGGAGGAGCTTCTCGCTGTTATTGCACTCGGGCACCGCGACGTGGAGCTCGACTTCCCTCGTATGCCGCGCCTCGCGGCCGAGGAAGCTGTCCGCCACGCCTGAGGTACGTGTTCGCCACGCCTGACATATGTGGCTGCGACCGCTGATGCCCGATCCACTACAGTCAGAGCCATGACTGAACCAGATGGATCGCGGCCTGCGGGCGCATGGTGGCGTAGCGCCGTGGCCGGACTAGCTATAGTGTTGGCTGGCTGCGGCGTTGCGACATCTTCATTGGCCCTGTGGGCTCACCACATGATTGCCGACGCCGATGCCTACGCACGTACCGTTGCACCCCTAGCATCCGACCCGTCCGTGCAAGATGCTGTAGCTGATGCTGTTGGAAGACTTGTGGTGGATTCCGTAGATATTGAGGGGCTTGCTAATCAAGCAGCACAAGCAAGCGGTGCCTCCAACATCACGACTGCCGCTATCCAAGCCCTCGCCGCGCGCCTAGCTCAGACTGCTGAGGACCAGATCCGCTCTACCACCCAATCGTTGGTGAGCAGCCCACAGTTCCCTGCGTTATGGGAATCAGCAAATCGGGTTGCCCACGAGCAAGTGGTTTCACGCTTGGTGCATTCTGACGGCAGCGCTTTGGGGATTTCGGCCGGGACAGTCACGTTAGATGTGCAGCCCATCGTGAGTGAGCTGCGCGAACAACTTGTGGCTGCCAATGTGCTTGGCGCTTCGCTCATCCCGGATACCACTGGCACAGTCACGATCATCCAATCTGATGCCCTGGCACAGGCGGAGAAGGCAATTGCCATTCTCAACGACGTAGCGCGGTGGCTTCCATGGGCCACACTGGGGCTCATAGCGAGCGCGGTGTTGTTAGCTCGCAATCGACTCCGAGGTGTGGCGGGTCTTGGCCTCAGTGTTGCGGTCTTCTCGGGCCTCGTCTTGGCGGGTATGTCATGGGGAGTTCGGTCGCTTACGGATATGGACTTCGCTGCCGGGATCGATCCCGGCATCATCTACCAGTTGATTTCAGAACCGCGAACAGTGGCGATCTGGACGAATTTGGGCGCCGTGGCCGTGTTTGTGATTGCTTCTGCATTCGAGCATATGCGTTGCCGCACCCAGCGAGCGCCTCGGGTTCAGGGCGATTACAGGTCTGAATCCTGAAGTATTGCCAGCTGAGCCACGAGGCGGTTGGTATCTGAATCCGTCCATCCCTCCGAGGGTAGGATCTGCGCCCACGCGCGCGCCGGGCTTTGCCCAAACTCGTGGCCTTGGCCGTCGGGTACTCCAGGAGCAACCAGATCGCCACCGATCTGCAGCATTGTGATGACTGGCATCCAGAACATGTGGTCCGGAACCCCCGTGCCACGGGTTTCGCTCAAGAAGTCTGGGCGCTGATACACGGTGGCGAAGTCCAGCCACGTGATGGGGTCGTTCGCATGCTGTAGGTAGCCCACCCGCGGCTCTTCCCACGTGCCGTCCCCGTCCCATGTGTCTCCGGACTCGGAGAATCGAACCGTTTGCCCGCCTTCGAATACGGGCAAAGAGGCGAGCGATCCAGAATCGCGGTGAGTTGTGAAGGTGTTCCACAAGGTGTTGTTGGCAGTGGGACCTACCCATAGAACGCCGGAGGTACGTGAGGCGATGTCTTGAGCGCCGGAGAATGCCGCTTCGCCGCCGAATGAGCCGAGGCTTTCTCCACTCACCACCAGCTTGGGCCGCGAATCCTCAGGCAAGGTCAGCCAGTATGCATATACCGCTTCGAAGAGGGAGCGCCCGGCGTCTTGGGCACGCGCGCCGTCGACCAAGAATGATACCCAACTGGGTAGGTATGAGTACTGAATACTGACGGTGGCGGTGTTTCCACCCCACATGTACTCGAGTGCGCGGGCCGAGTTCTCGTTGACCCAGCCGCGCCCAGTTCCAGTGGCCACGTTGATGACGGCACGATTGAAGGCACCGGTGCGAACCAGCTCTTCAACTGCGGTGTTTGCTTGAGCCTGCAGATCCGATGATCCCTCGCTGCCCACGTACACGCGGATCGGCTGAACGGCATCTTCTCCGGTGAACTCTGAGATCGCATCGTCTGTTGGTGCGTTCGCAATGAACACTCTGCCCTGACGTCCTAAGCTCTCCCACGTGACGAGCGATCCAGGCCCGGCCGATAGCTCGCTTTCCTCTGGAGCGGCGACGTCCGTGGAGAATTCGTCATTGATTGCTAGGAACAGTTTGTCCAGGGTTCCACCGATTTGGCCGACGACGACGGCGTTGACCAGTACCACCACGATCCATACGGTGGCGATGCTTCCAACCGCAATGGAGACGCGCGGCGGCAAGAGGCGGGAAATCTGACGGGAAAGGAAGCGGCCGAACTTGCGCACTGCACGGCACAGCATGAGGAGCAGAGCGAAGAGCACAAGCCCCAGCACCACTGTGATGGGGATGTCCCATATGGATGCAGAAGGCATCCCAACCTCTGCGCGTTGGTCCTGCTGCCATCTGCGGGAGACAAAGAGCAAGATGATTGAGCCAATGACGCCAACAACAGCGAACACCTTCCACGCAATACGGCGTGTGCGTTCGCCGATGCGGGGATCGTGAAGTAGCCAACCCAAGAACGCGCCTAATCCGTATCCCAAGATAGCGGCCACGGCCGATACCAGAGCTTGGACGGCACCGGCACGTGGAAGCAATGAGGGCGTCAATGCGAACCACGCGGCGACCAATGCGAAGGTGGCTGGCATGAAGGGCATGCGGAATGGTCGGAATACAGGTGGGTGCGTCATGTCACTCCGATGCGCGGTGGGCGGGCCTAACGGATAATCAGTGCCCTCTGGCGGAATCTTATCGCGGCTTGGCGCCGGAATGCCCGGCGGGGACATTGGCCAGAACGGATGTCAGCCGATGGGCTCAGTTCACGCTTCCAGCCAAACTGTGGTGTGGCCAGGCAGGACGCCGCGCTCCAAGGAGTCGCCACACTGGTTCGAGGCCACAAGCACATCTCCGCTAGGTAACTTTACAGGCGCTGCGTTGAAATTGGTCACCACGTGCCAGCCGCCCGGCCGTGCGAAATGAAGCACGCCCGCCTCCGAATCGATCCATTCGAGCTGTTCATCACTCACCAGTTGGTGGCGCAACGCGAGCGCTCGGCGATACAGAGAGAGGGTGGACTCTTGATCCTCCCGCTCTGCCTCAACGGATCGTTGCGCATACCAGCTGGGCTGCGGAAGGTGTGAGGCGGCGTCGTCGGCAGAAAAGCCAAACGTGTTACCCGTGGCGCTCCATGGCAGTGGCACGCGGCAACCATCACGGCCTACCTCGCGCCCTTCCGAACGGAAGTAGGCGGGGTCTTGACGGGTGGTAGCAGGAAGGTCGCCCACCTCCTGCAGGCCGAGTTCCTCGCCTTGGTAGAGGTACACGGATCCGGGTAGACCCATGATGAACAATGTGGCGGCTTGGGCACGGCGCAATCCTCCGGCGGCGTCAATGGTCGCTAGATCGCCACCCGCCATCAGCCAATCGTTCCCTGTGGTGTGGGATCGGGTCGGATTCTCCGATTCTGGAATCCCGTACCGGGTGGCGTGGCGAACCACGTCATGGTTGGACAACACCCACGTGGATGAAGAACCAAACCGTTCGGCGTCCTCTAGGTTGCTTGTCACTACCTTCTTGAACTCGGAAGCGTCGAAGCGAGCCAACAAGAGATCGAAGTTGAACGCTTGCCCCAGTTCATCGGTTGAGGCGTAGGGTGCCCGGCGATGATCTGGAACCCAGGCTTCTGCTACGGCAAATCGGGGCGGTTCGTACTGGTTGAAGAGTGCTCGCCATTCCTTGTAGATCTCATGCACCTCGTCGCGATCGGTGGTGGGGTGCTTTCCGTCTTCGAAGAACTCACCCGGCTCGCCGGGGTCCTTGATGACGTCATAGGCTGGATCGAGATTCTTGGCGAGGCCGTGTGCCACGTCGATTCGGAAACCATCTACTCCTCGATCAGCCCAGAATCGTAACGTTTCGAGGAACTCTGCGTGCACATCGGGGTGTTTCCAGTTCCAATCTGGCTGCTCCTTGGCAAACGTATGGAAGTACCACTGGCCAGGCGTTCCGTCAGGCTCCGTGATGCGCTCCCATACGATGCCACCAAACATAGCTGGCCACGTGCTGGGTGGAAGCTCTCCATCTTTACCGCGTCCATCGCGGAAAATATAGCGCTCGCGTTCTAGGGAGCCCTTTCCCGCTGCAACGGCCTCCTTGAACCACCGGTGCTGGTCAGAGGAGTGATTGGGCACGATGTCCACCACAAGCTTGATACCTGCATCGTGCAACGCCTGCGTCATGACATCGAAGTCAGCGAGGGTTCCGATGCGTGGATCTACGTTGCGGTAATCATCCACATCGTAGCCACCATCGGCCAAGGCAGAGGGATAAAACGGACTCAGCCACACAGCATCGATCCCGAGTTCCGTGAGATAGGGAACGCGTGATGTGATTCCAACGAGATCACCAATGCCGTCACCGTTTGAATCGGCAAAGGAACGCGGATAAATCTGGTATGTCACGGCATTGCGCCACCAAGTGGCGGAATCGTGGGCGGACTCGCGGGTAGCGGTCTGAGTCATGAGATGGCCTCTCTGCCTTCTGTGGGTGATGCGCGGGCTGTTCGCTGGGCCGGTTGAGGCGGCGGGCGAAATCCGGACGGCGGCGGCTTGTGCTTGTAGGCTTTTGCGCAAGTTGCATTTCGACGTCATCTTTATCCTATATAGGTCCCGGTGTAAATGTCTCCCGGTATGGTTGGCATTGTGCCGGAGACGCAACTTGAACAGTTATCCAGCCGAGGTGACCTTGACCCGGCGGTTCTCAAAGGCATGTCCAGCAAGCAGTTGAACGCTGCATCAATCCTCGCACTTGCGTGGAATACTGATGTGTTCACCGCTTCTGACGCCATCAGCGCCACCAAGCTCACGCGCACCACTGTGATCTCCTTGTGCGAAGAACTCGTGGGAAACGGCTGGCTCATTGAACTGGCAGACGCCAGATCTACCCAGGAGTACTCCAAAGGCAGGCCTGCCCGCCGCTACACGCTCAACGCCCTGGCCGGAGTCGGAGTAGGGCTCGACGCCGGAGATACGTGGATGGTTGCGCGAGTCTCAGATCTGCGTGGCAGAGTGACCGGGCGAGCCGAAAGCCGCGAAGTAGTCGAATCAAGCACAGTCGAAGAACGGCTTGCAGGCGCCCAGAGCGTAGTGGAAGCGGCCCTGCGCGATGCGAGCGTTCCGCCGCACCACGCTTTGCGGCTCACCATCGGTGTGCCGGCTCCCGTCAACAGCTCAGGCGAATCCCCGGAACGCCCCGGCGGATTCTGGCACCTCATGAACCCTGGCATGGGTACGTATTTTGAACAGCTCGGCTACTCTGCTGACGTCGAGAACGATGCCACACTTGCTGCCATTGCGGAAGGACTCGTCGGTTCAGGCAGAGGCCTTTCCTCATTCATAGCCTTCCTCAATAAAGACGGGCTGGGCGCTGGCATTGTTTCCGATGGAAGGCCCGTGAGGGGTTATCACGGTGCCGCAGGCGAGCTGTGGATGCTTGACTATATCGACCCGCTGCGGCACAAAGGCGATGCGGCAGCAGAGCCTGGTCACGCCAGAACACGGGGGATTAACTCCGCGCTCGGCCTTGACAACACAATGCGCATGCAGGCCACACGTGGAGCTGCCTTGGTGGAAGCAACGGGAAGCGTCCTTACCGGAATGGCACGGGAAGCCATTACTGCACAAGTGGTTCTGGGAGCCTGCGCACAGGGAGATGCCTTCGCCTGCGAAATCATTGATGACACCGCCCAACGGCTAGCCCGCAGCTGCGTCACCTTAGCGGGAATGTTGGATGTAGAACGCATCATTTTGTCCGGCACCGGACCCGAACTCGCCCCCTTCGTCGAACGAGTCAACCGCCTGACACCCCAATACTGGCACCCGAATTTTCCCCCGCCACCAATCGTGTTGTCGGAACTTGGCGGCGACGTCGTCGTCGTTGGCGCAATAGCCCAAAGCCTCGAATGGATTCGTACCAACGTCTTTAGGCTTGTATCCACACGCGCACCGGCAATGGTCGCGTTGTAATCTGAATCCATAGACTTCGTGTTGCGCAAGATGGGAGCGAAAATGGAACACCTCACGAAGGAAATTCCCATCGTTGATGCCCCATGTGGCCCAGTCCGTGGATTCCGCATGGGTTCGGTGGCATTCCTCGGAATCCCTTTTGCTGAAGCTCCCATAGGGGAGCGCCGCTTCATGGCGCCCGTGCCGCGCACCCGATGGGAAGACGTGCGCGATGCCACCACGTATGGTCCCACTGCGCAGCGCCGTCCCTTCGGCCCGGTCACTGACATACCGGAACCCTCGATTGCTGGCGAGGACTCGTTGAGCGTCAACGTGTTCACTCCAGCACCCAACCAGCCAGAGGCGAAGCTGCCGGTGTTCGTATGGATCCACGGGGGCGGATACATCGCAGGGTCTCCCGCAAGCCCGTGGTACGACGGCGCAGCGTTCAATCGCGATGACATCGTCACCGTTACCGTTTCATATCGGCTCGGATTTGACGGCTTCGGTTACATAGTGGATTCTGACGCTCCGCTCAACCGTGGCCTTCTTGACCAGATTGCCGCACTGGCGTGGGTGCAGCGCAACATCGCGGCCTTTGGCGGGGATCCGGAACGCGTGACGGTTGGTGGTCAGAGCGCTGGCGGCGGTTCCGTCCTCTCACTCATCGCGAGCCCGCGTGCTCGCGGATTGTTCTCACAGGCGATTTGCCAGTCAGGTGCTGTGGCAAGCCAAAGTTTCGCAGACGCTCGCGGCATCGCATCAGCATTGGCGGCGATTCTGAGAGGTTATGGCGCGCAAGAGTCGGGCGGCGGAAGTAACCCCACCGTAGATGGAACTGAGGGAAGTGAACCCACCGTAGATGGAGCTGAGAACGGCGATCGGGAGGATCTTGCGCTTGGTCTCGATTTTTGGCGCCAATATTCAGAACTTGAGATTCTGGATGCCAGCCAAGAGCTTGGGGCTCCGATGGAGTATCCCAAAGACCCGGCAGACTTCCTTTCGCCATTGGTCGCGAGCCTTCGGGCCACACCCCATCCCGATACGGCCAGGTCAAGTGGTGAGACGGGATCGGACGGCGTAGTGCGCCGTGAAAATGGGTCCGCTGATGAAGGTGTGCGGGGACCTGAGAATGGGCAAGACCTGACGAATGCTTTCAAGGGTCTCCTTCACTTCATGCCTACCGTAGACGGTGATGTACTGCCGCTCGCCATCATCGAAGCAGTTGCAGCTGGCAGCGGATGTGACATTCCAATACTCATCGGATCCACCCGAAATGAGATGACGCCTTTGGCAGCAGCCATGAGCGACTCGTGGAGGTCTTTCCGCCCGGTTGCCACGCTCAAACGTGCCGGGATACCCGGGCCGGCTGCCCGCGCGTACCTTTTCGCGCGGCCAGAGGTGAAGGATGATTGTGCCCTCACAATCGGTCAGATTCTCTCGGACAGTCTGTTCCACCTGCCGTTAGTAGAGCTACTTGCTGTTCGTGACAACGCGCGGCCTGTGGAAGCGAGCGATGTGGATGCCGGAGTGACCGTATCGGGGCACAAGGCAGGCAGCTGGGTGTACCAGTTCGAGTGGCCGCGCCCCACGCATGGGCTGGCTCTACATTGCGTTGATGTTCCGTTTGCGTTCGATTGCCTCGACGATCCATATGTCGCCCAGACGTTCGGCACACCAGAGGCTCCTCAGTCACTTGCGGATGCTTTCCACGCCAGCTGGGTGCGCTTCATCCGGGAAGGGAACCCAGGGTGGGAGGAATGGGAAGTGAACAACAGTGGGCGTATCTTTGGGTGCTTGACCTGCAAGGGCGCTGGCCAAGCCACAGTCAAGGACGGCAAGCCATTCACGCTTGAGCGTGCGCTGGTGAAACTGGTGGGACGGCACGGTTCCACTCGGAAGGGCTAGGTGTAAGCAGGGCTCAGCTACTCGTTGATTAGCTCGCCCGGTAGAGCCGAAATTCGACCGCCATGCTCCGTGCAGCGTTCGCCAGTGAGTGCATGTTCTTCGCATACGACGAACCGGGCGCGGCACGAGGTGTCTGCACAGTTGACCAGCTTGTTTGAGGGGGCTTCGCACACACCGCACGTGCCGACCAGTTTTGCTCCGGGCGCGAAATCAACGCTTTCGCGCCCATCGAACACCACTAATGAACCATCCCAGAGGCCGTCGTTTCCGAAAGCTTCGCCGTAGCGGACGATCCCACCATCAATCTGATAGACCTCCGTGAATCCGCGATTCTTCATCGCCGCTGAGAGAATCTCACAGCGCACGCCACCCGTACAGTATGTGACAACAGGTTTGTGCTTAATGTCGTCATATTCGCCGGAGTCTAGGGCATCAATGAAACCGTGGCTTGTGGAGATCTTCGGAACGATTGCGCCGCGGAAACGGCCTACTGCTGCTTCAAAGGCATTGCGGCCATCGAAGAAGACCACCTCGCTGCCCCTCTCGGCCACCAGATTGTTAACCTCTTGGGGGCTGAGGTGAACACCGCCGCCCAACACCCCATCTGGCCCAACCTTGAGCTCTTCGGGCGCACCAAAAGCAACGAGTTCATCGCGCACCTTTACCGACAAGCGGGGAAAATCGACGATTCTCTTCCATGGTGCGCGGCGGTCGATGTGGTGGAGATACTCGGGGACTTCGGGTTCGAATCCCGTGCCGTTGGACCACTTCATGGTCTTATCTAGACCGTTGAACGGTCCGTATTCACGTGTGCGCTTGACGTACTGCTTGCAGGCGTCCAGTTCGCCACCAACGGTTGCGTTAATGCCATCCTTGGAGATGATAATGCGCCCGCGTAGCCCGAGCGACTCACATAGCTCGTATTGCCACAGCCGCACGGCCTCCGGATCAGGCACGGGAGCAAATAGGTAATACAACAAGATCTTTGGAACGCTCACGGCTCGATTCTATCGGGAAGTACTTTCATGTACTTTGCCAAGCGCATCAGCTGCTCTTACCCAAAGGTTGTGTTGCGGCACATTCTTGCTGGCAGCACTTGCCAACTCTGGCTAGGTGGGAGAGGATGGGGACGCGCCAAGCTTGGCGCCCGGTGGTGGGACGGCCCAGCACCGAACTCAGTGGGGACGGCCTCGAGGGAGAGGCATATGTTGCACTGGTTAGTTTTAGTTGGTTCGGGCTTGTTTGAGGCCGTCTGGGCCACAGCCCTGTCCAAGTCTGAGGGCTTCACTAAGCTCGTTCCAACATTGGTCTTTGCTGTCAGTGTCACGGTATCTATGGGCGGACTTGCCTTTGCCATGCGTGAGATTCCGGTAGGCACCGGGTATGCGATTTGGGTTGCGGTGGGAGCCGTCACAACTGTTGGGTGGGCGATGGCCACGGGAGCCGAACCCATTTCCCTTCTGCGTATTGCCTTCATCGTGGGGATCGTTGGTTGCGTGATCGGGCTGAAGCTCACCACGCACTAGGCGAGGCGTGAATCTCACGACGCACTAGGCGTGGTTCAAATCTCACGACGCACTAAGTGAGGCTCGAAGCCCGCCACATATCAGGCGAAACGGCGGTAGGTGAGCGCTGGCACGTCGCCCGCTCACCCCCACCTAAACTGCGTACATAGCTCAGATCGTGTAGTCAGTGGTGTTGTGTTCGGCGCCAGCAGCTGATTCAGGGGTGGTTGCATCGGGCGAGTCCGGGCCGGTACTGGCATGGGCATGTGGAGCCTCGCTCGCATCCTGTTCATCGACGATTTCGACGTCGACCACGGACTCGGATTCGTCAGAACGTTCCACTTCGAGCGTAACGTTCTTGGCCAGAGCGGCGATGGCGGCGATGGCGGCGAACATAGGCGCGGTCAGAACCACGACTCCACCCACCACGGCGCCGGCGTTGAGCGGAAGCGAGAAGAGCTGCTTGCCATTGGAGCTGCGAATGATAATGCGGCGAACGTTACCTTCACTGATCAACTTCTTGATCGTACTGAGGATTTCGTTGCTGGCCACCTGAAATTGTTCGGTGAAACTTGCCTTATTGGAATCAGAAGAAATGGAGAAGGCCTTTCCTATGGAAGTGGCGTCATTACTTCAAGTATGGTCTGAAATCCGGCCTGCTGAAAGGGGCGTTCGGGGTACCTTTGCCCCGGAACATGCGCAAATCCGCGTATCTCGAATCACTGCCACACGGTTGGTGTGATCGAACGGGTACCCCTCTTCTGCGTAAGCGGCGTAGAATTGCACGTTATGCAAGGTCCGGTTGAACTCGTTGGAATTGTCGGAGCGCCGACCTACAGTCGGGGTCTCAAGTACGCCGAAAACGGCCACTGCCGCATCGAGCGGCGCGAAGATGCCATTCCATCGGCGCAGCCTCCACTTCCGGGCCAACGTGACCGCCGAACCACCAGTTGGGTCAAGGGTATGTGCCTCGGATCAGGCAGCAACGTCTATAACGTGGAAGCCGAATACCGGATGTCCCGCTCAGGCGTTATTACCTCGATGACAGGCTGGTGTTCCTGCCCAGTTGCAATGGACTGCAAGCACTCAGTTGCGCTCGTCATCACGGCACTAGCCGCCGCCGGCATCGCGGACCTGCCTGAACCCTCCGCCAACTGGCATGACACGTTGGGCACCATCTTTGAGCCTCCTCGAGTGGAAACTCCTCTGGCGCTCGCGGTGGAGTTCACTGTGCCGCGCGCTGCTGCAATGAAAGGCTCCGGCACGTCGGCTCGGATCGGAGCCCCGAAGGGACGTACTGACCTAGGTTCGGTGGGCAGCGTGTTGGTGCGCCCACTTCGCAAAGGCCGCCGTACGCCATGGGTTTCCACCGATGTGGGGTGGAACAGGTTCCAGACGCATTCGATTCATGGTGCTGACCCGCTCCAAGTTGACGCGCTCGACCGCCTTCGCCAGCTGTACGTTGCCGCCAACCCGTACGATCACGGCCCAAAATGGTTGCGCCTGAACGTAGTGGACAACCCGGCTATCTGGCCAACGCTGCGCGGAATCGTAAAGTCCGGAGTTCAGTTGGTCGATTCCACGACGTTCGCACCGGTGATTCTCGAGGAAGAACCGGCGCGGGCCGATATAACGATCGACGACGGCGGCACGACGGGTTCAGAGAATGGGGACCTCGTTGTGCGCGCCGAACTCAGCCATCCGGCGTTGTCTGGCGGGGACGATCCGGTTCGGCTTGGCCGCCCTATGCATGGCATCGTGTGGAAGGACGAGCAGCAGATTCACTTCGCACAACTCGACGTACCGGCGACCACCCCATGGCTGCGGTTGAATGCCATGCCGGACGGGGTATACGTTCCCGCTTCCGAACGTGCCACGTTCGAAACCGAGCTTCTGCCCCTCATCTCACGGGTGGGATGGACGTCGCCTCGAAAGACGTTCGCGCCTGCGCCGCCGTCGACCCCCGAACTACATCTGGGTATCGGAATGAATCCGAGTACGCGATCCGGGCGTCCTCCTCGCGCAATCTTGCACTGGTCGTGGGGAGAAGACGAAGCGACCGTCTCTAGCCTTATGGCTCTGGATGATCGAGGACCGCGCGTGGAAGAAGTGGCCTCAAACCTTTCTGCATCTTTCGAGGAAGAGATTCGCCCGATGCTGGAAGCCATCGTGGAGGATCGCCACCGCGCGCACGACCAGCGTCAGCGTGCGCGCGCTTCTGCTCGGCCTCTCACGCCCGATCCACTCAATCCGCGCCGTGATGCGGCTGCGCAGACAAAACTGCTCGAGGATGTGTGCGATGTTCTGGCGCCTCTACCGGCCGCAATAAGCTCGGAAACAACCGGGCCGCGGATGCCTCTTCAAGACTGCACGCTTTCAGGGCTTGACGTGGTGACGCTTGTTGAAGAGATTTGCCCTCGCCTAGAAGGGCTTGGAGTTCGGATCGATCGGTTGGGGGAGATCCCGGACTTTCGATTGGCCGCGGCCCCGACGGTATCTGTTGGCGCGGAAGAACGCGAGAGCTCCGGGCGGGACTGGCTGGACCTGCAGCTGACCATGAAGGTGGGCACACACGAGGTGCCCATGCCAACACTTCTGGAGGCGCTCACTCGCCACGATGAAGCACTGTTCCTTTCCACAGGGGAATACGTGCGCCTTGACACCCCACAGCTTGATCAACTTCGCCAACTGTTGGAGGAAGCACGCGGGCTCAACGATCGTCGTCGTTCGGGAATTCGGATACCGCGGGTGCGCCAGTCGTGGTGGGAGGACCTACTCAGCCTTGACGTGGTCCAAGAATCCACAAACGCGTGGTTTGACGCAATTCGGCAAGCAGTGGCTGAGCCTCCTGCACCGGCCCCTCTACCCAAGGGACTCATCGCGCAATTGAGGCCCTACCAGGTTCAGGGATACGAATGGCTGAGCCACTTGCGCAGGTCGGGTCTGGGAGGCGTGCTTGCTGATGACATGGGCTTGGGTAAGACGGTGCAGACTCTGGCAATGATCCAGGATGAGCGTGAGGAGCTTGCCGCATGGAGCCTTTCGCAACACGCGGAGACCCGGGAGCCAACGGGGAACCAAACCCGTGAGCCAACGGGGAACCAAACCCGGGAGCCAACGGGGAACCAAACCCGGGAGCCAACGGGGAGGCGAACCGGTCCGTGGATTGTGGTGGCGCCAACCTCGGTCGTCTCTAACTGGGCTGCCGAAGCACGCAAGTTCACGCCCGGCCTGCGGGTGGCGATCGTGGAGTCCACTCGCAAGCGACGTGCGCAATCGCTTGAGGAGCTTTCGCATGACCTGGATATCCTCATCACGTCCTATACGCTCTTGCGCCTCGAATCCGAAGAGTATGCAGATCTGCACCCAGTGGGTTTGGTGTTGGACGAAGCCCAACAAGCTAAGAATCCCACTTCCAAGACGTTCACCAGCATCATGCGAATTGGGGCTCCCACGGTCTTTGCCATCACTGGCACGCCGATGGAGAACAACCTTGGTGAACTGTGGGCGGTCTTCGCTCTCACGGCGCCCGGCTTGCTTGGATCGGCAAAGCAGTTCGCGCAAGGAACACGGCGTCCGATCGAACGTGGCGAAGATAAGGAAGGTGCGATCATGGCTCTTCTGCGGCGCCGAATCGCACCCTTCTTGCTGCGCCGCACCAAGGCGGAAGTCGCCGCAGATCTTCCGGAGAAACAAGAACAGATTCTTGAAGTGGAGCTGGCACCAGCGCACCGCCGCGCCTACGATCGCCATCTGCAGCGCGAACGCCAGCGTGTGCTGCACTTGGCTGAGGATATGGACCACAATCGCGTGCAGGTTCTTAGCGCGTTAACTCGCCTTCGCCAGCTCGCCATCGACCCGGCGCTCGTTGATGAGGATTCCGCCGCTCCATCTTCAAAGCTAGACGCGTTGATTGAGCTGCTCGATGAAGTAGTAGAGGAAGGGCACCGGACGCTCGTCTTTAGTCAGTTCACCCGCTACCTCCACATCATTGCGGATCGGTTGGAACACGAGGGTGTCAAGTACTCCTACCTAGACGGTTCAACGACCAACCGCCGCAAGGTCATCAATGACTTCGCTGAAGGTGAGAACCCAGTGTTCCTCATCAGTTTGAAGGCTGGAGGTGTGGGGCTTAACCTCACCATGGCCGATTACGTGGTGTTGACTGATCCGTGGTGGAACCCGGCTGTGGAAGAGCAAGCTGTGGACCGCACCCATCGCATTGGCCAGACGAGGTCCGTTCACGTCTACCGGATGGTTTCTCAAGACACGATTGAGGAGAAGGTCTTGGCGCTGCAAGATTCTAAGCGTCAACTTGTGGCCGATGTTTTGGCTTCAGACACCTCCAACGAATCGATGGGTGGAACGCCCAATCCATCCGTTGGCGGGGGCAAACTCGGCGCTGAGGACCTGCGGATGCTGCTGGCTTGAGGGCTGAACTGATGCCAACGAGGTGACTGAACCGATGCCGGTGAGGCAAGGATTGTGGCGTGAGTCAGGACGCCTCATCAGCCTCACGGAAGTCCATCTAGCGGACCAAACCTGTTCGAAGTGCGGGTTTCTCCTAGCCTATGGTGTGGCTTCGCGCACCCACGCGAGCATAGAAGCGAGCAATCGCTATGGACTCGAAAAGGAGTGACATGAATCGGATTCTGACCACGCATGTGGGATCCTTGCCGCGACCCGCGGAACTACTAAAGGCGAATGCGCGAATGTCCGCCGGCGAGATCTCACAGGAAGAGTTCACCGGGATCCTTGATGGGGCCGTGGCAGACGTGGTCAAGCGTCAAGAAGACATTGGCATCGATATTGTCAACGACGGCGAATTTGGCCACCTGATGACCGAATCGGTGGACTACGGCGCGTGGTGGTTCTACTCCTTCTCCCGTTTCTCCGGACTGGAGCTTTCAACTGACGCCCGCTTCGGATTTGCGCCGCCAGCTTCCGAAGGTGACATTCAGCTTGCCCCCTTCAGCGATCGCCGTGATTGGCTGAAGTTTGCAGATGCTTATGGTGATCCAGATTCCGGAATTCACACCGCGCGCGAATCGAGTGGGCCGGTGGTGTTCCCCACCATCACCGCTCCGCTGAACTACGTTGGCCAGGACGCCGTGAACCGCGACATCGCCTTGACGCTCAAGGCCTTGAATGCAAACGGCCTGAACCCGAACACCGGTTTCATTGCCTCGCTTTCGCCCGGTTCTGCTGCCCGTATTTCCAACGCGTATTACAAGAACGACGTCGAAGTACTCAACGCCTGCGCCGACGCTCTCCATGAGGAGTACAAAGCAATTACCGATGCTGGCTTGACCGTACAGATCGATGATCCGTCGATCGCGGAGGCATGGGACCAGATCAACCCGGAGCCGTCAGTTTTCGACTACCAGCGGTTTGTTCAGTTGCGGATCGACGCCCTTAACCGCGCTCTTGAAGGCATTCCAGAGGATCTCGTGCGATTCCACGTGTGCTGGGGATCTTGGCACGGCCCACACACCACAGATATTCCGTTCAAGGAGATCGTGGATCAGGTGTTGCAAGTCAATGCCAAGGGTTACACATTCGAGGCGGCAAACGTGCGCCACGAACACGAATGGAAGATCTGGAAGGATGTGAAGCTTCCTGAGGGAAAGGTGATCATTCCTGGCGTGGTGTCACATTCGACGAACGTAGTGGAACACCCCGAACTGGTGGCCGAGCGCATTGAGCGCTTCGCCGAACTAGTTGGCCCGGAGAACGTCATTGCGTCCACCGACTGCGGGCTGGGCGGCCGCGTGTACCCCTCGATTGCTTGGGCCAAGCTTGAGTCCTTGGCGCAGGGTGCGCGCATTGCCAGCGATCACCTGTTTGGCTGAGTGAGTTTCACAGCGAGTGGCCAGCTGGGGCATAACCGGCTGGCCACTCGTCTGCGTTGTTGTGATCTCTCACCAACTGAAGATGATGGCTGCAACGCCACGGCCTGAAGATGATGGCTGCAACGCCACTGCTTTTGCTTGTCCAAACGCATTTGTGAGCCCTTGTTTATCTGCTTTGCGGCCGTCATCGATGCCGCCGCAGAACGCGAATACTCGGTTGAGCTGCAGGTGCGGGCGTCGTTCCATTGAGTTCGTGCGGCAGAAAAGCATCGTTGAATTCTGTCCCGTATATTGAAGAAGGTGGACGCGGCGTTAGCCGGCGTCGATGACGGTTTCAGCGAACTAAGTGGGTGCGTGTTGCGCGAATTTGATTTGCCAACGTCTCAACGTGAGGCGGCGCAGGCGTGGTTGGATCAGGCCTATCCGGCTGTTGCGGAGCGCCCTGCTTCCACCGTGATCATGATCCGTCCGGCCATTGGCCCACATCCCTTTGATGTGTACATGGTGCGGCGAGCTTCTACGATGGCTCACCAACCTGGAGTTGTTGCTTTCCCCGGTGGATCTATTCGGCCCGACGACGGCGCCGTCCCGCTTCCGCTCACTACCGAACAGTTGGATGCCTGGGCGGCCGATATGGGTGAGAAGCCTGGGATTGCGCACAGGTTTATTGCAGCGGCCGCGCGTGAGGTGTTTGAAGAGACGGGTGTTCTGCTGACCAAACAGGAATCGCTCATGTATGGCCCGCTCGCGCAGGCACGCGAGGCCATCGAGATGCACAGGTTAAGCTTCCAAGAGTTTATGGAAGGCAATAGCCTTGCGATTGATCTGGACCGTATGGGATACCGCGGTACCTGGATAACACCCGACTTTCTGCCACGGCGCTATCGCCTCGCATTCTTTACGGCACTCTTACCTGTGGGGCAGGAACCATTCCTTGCCTCGACGGAAGCTGTGCGTGAGAGATGGGGTGCGCCACAGGAATTCCTTGATCGTGCGGATGCTGGTGAAATCTCAATTGTGGTGCCAACCCGCATCCAGCTTGAGGAACTGGCAGCGGCCGCGAGCATTGACGAAGCGCTCGTAGCCACTCCGCGTCACGTGAAGTACACACCAGCTCCGGCTGCGAGTTCTCCTAGCGGTTTTGTATTGAGGTGACGTGGTGATTGAGACAATTCTGGCTCCCAATCCTTCGCCGATGACACTTGAAGGCACAAACACGTACCTTGTCTCTTCTCCGGCTGGCACCGTAGTAGTTGATCCGGGACCAGCAATCGAAGAACATGTGGATGCAATCGAACAGGCAGCTGGACCAGTTCACCTCATTCTCACCACGCATGGGCATTCAGATCACGATGAAGCGGTACCCGAACTGGCACGCCGCACTGGTGCGCGAGTGTTGCACGCTGCTGACGTGTGTGGTTTGTTCGAAGCAGGGGAGAGCCCTCATGAGTTGGAGATTGCTCCCGGTATGAGAGCACTGCCAACTCCGGGGCACACGGCGGATTCCATCAGCTATCTGGTGGATGGCAATCTCTTGTGTGGCGACTTCGTGCTGGGGCGAGGTTCAAGCCTTGTGACGGACGTTGCTGCCACATTCCGCTCTCTGGATCGTGCTGAACGTCTGGTTGCGGCAGGAATCGCGGTGCGATTCCTGCCGGGTCATGGCCCTCAGATTGATGATCCGCTTGCCACCCTCCGCATGTACCGGAAGCACCGGTTGGAAAGGCTGGAGGAGATCCGGCGTACGGCCGCTCGCGTTGGTCCGCGTGTGGAGGATGTATGTGAGGCGGTCTATCCTGACGCCTCCGGAGTAGTGAAAGTGGCTGCTGAGATGGTTGTCCGGGCACAGATTGAGTACCTCAATCTCCCGTCGCAATGAGATTGGTTCCCACGGGCATCGGGAGCCAGTCGTGTCTGCCAGCCGAATCCGCTCCGCTAGCTATGGCCCACGTGCAAGGGGAGCCGGTGGAGGCATACGCCTCCACCGGCTCCCCGGTCTCACGCTATGAAGGACTCCTTCATGCTCACTGTGTGAAGAACTTAGTTCACGCTTGATTCTCCAAGAGTGACGTTGACAGTTGAGGAAGTTCCGTCCGTCCCCGTGACGGTCAAGGCCACGGAGTCACCAACGGAGTACGAAAGCACTGCATCCGATAGTGCTGACGCGGAGGAGACCGCGGTGCCATCGATTGCGGTGATCACGTCACCGGCTACAAGTCCGGCCGCCTCTGCGCCTGAGCCCGTGAGTACTTGCACGATTGTGACGCCGGTCTGGCCATCAGAAATCATGACGCCAAGCGCCGGATCGCGGCCGATAACGATAGTGTCGGAGGATTCTCCGGCTAGGACCTTCTGAGCTATGTCTAGTGCCGTTGCGATTGGGATGGCATATCCCGATATGTCTGCAGACGTGTTACCGGTAGAGGCTGCGGTGGTGATGCCAATGACTTCGCCGTCAGAGTTCATAAGAGGGCCGCCGGAGTATCCGGCCACAACGTCGGCGTCGGTCTCAATGAGCCCGGTCAGAGTCTCGCCACCGGATGCTGAGGAGGAATCCTGCGCGGTAATGGTTTGGTCGAGCCCTGTCACAGTACCGTCAAGCTGGGTCAAGTAGCCTTGACCGGAGCCGTTGCCGAGTGCCGATACTTGTTGGCCAGCTTTCACGGTATCCGTGTTGGTGGTGACAGTATCGAAATCCGAACCACCGGTAATCTGGAGCACCGCGACGTCATTTGTAGCATCGTGGCCCAAGACTGTTGCCGAGTACTGCTTACCGGAGTCGGCAATGGTCAAGGTGACCGTCTCCGAATCCGAGACCACATGGTAATTCGTGATCACGATGCCAGAGGAATCAATGATCATTCCAGTGCCAGCTCCAGTACCATCGGTCAACGTGGTGTTAATGAGGACCACGCCGGGAGCCGAATCTACTACTGTGCCGGAGTCCGCTGTTGAAGAAGCACCCGGATCCGACTGCTGGGGATTCGTCGAGTTCCCGGGCAGTTGCGGCAGGGTTTGCGTTCCCTGATCCTGCGACTGCGAGGAAGGTGTTGCAGAAGCTTCCGCATGATCGTCCACTGCGATGGAGATCCCTGCGCCGATCATTCCGCCAAGTACTAAGGCAATGCCAGCAGTCATGGCCAGGATTGCCGAAGACCACGTGCGCTTGGGCTTGCGCGGTTTCTGTGGGCCAGGGCCAAAGGCACCCGGGTAGTTGCCGGAGTAAGGCGGCTGACCGTAGCCTCCGTAGGCGCTGTTGGGATCGTATCCTTGCTGGGCGTAACCGGATTGGGCATAGCCTTGGTAGCCGTATCCGTTGCCGTACTGGCCCTCAGTTGAACCGTAGCTCTGAGTGGCGTTCTGGGCGTTTTGGGTATCAGGCTGAGTGTAGCCAGCGGTGGTGTAGCCGGACTGTTGAGTATATGGGTTTGCACCGTACGGCACGCCTTGGGGAGCCTGGTAAGGCCGGTCTGGACGAGAGGTGTATCCGTAGCGTCCTGATTCCGGGTAAGGGGAGCCTGCGAATCGGTACGTGGATGTGTCAGGTGCGCCGGTGTTCTGCGTGCTAGTGGAGGTGGCACCAGAAGTGGCATCAACCTGCGCATCGGCTTCTGCCTGCCCGGTAGCCGGAGCGGAATCTGTGCCCGTGCCAACCTGATTGCTCTGACCCGGAAGGGACTCAGTTGGGCGGCGAGTCGGGTCGTCCGACTCTGGCTGGCGGATGTCGTCATTCATCGATGTCTCCTTGATCTGCCATTGCTGGCGCTCTCGATCTCTGACAATGATGTAACTCTCTCACTCAGAATGCATTCCGGGAGTTTCCTGAGATTCTGCTGTGGGGCATAGCCACAGTTCCTTTGCGCAATGAGATAGTGCTTGAGGTGGCACGTTATTGACGCCGTTGTCTCTAACGTGCCCCGCATCACACTGTAGTCATCGGTGGTGAGAGTTCCAAAGCCAACGCCGCGGACAGCGCCACGAATGTCTGTTTTGGGTGCAAACGACGCGAACGGCCGGCTCGTTATGAAGCCGGCCGTCTTGGGGTGTGATGAAATCACGGCTTGATGTAGGCGTAGCCCTCGCCTTGGCGTTCCACAATGTAGGAGACGCCTTGAGGTACAACAGTGATGATGTCAGGGAGCAGATCTTCGGGGATCTGACGGTTGCGAAGCGAGTTCCCGCAGATGATGAATTTAACTCCCTTATCTGCCAAGGACCTCATACGGGATCCGTATTCGGGGTGGACATCGAATCCGTTGAAGGACCGGACTGCTGGTCCGTTGATGACTACTTCAGTTGACGAGTCTTCTCCGTGGATTTCAACGAAGTACTCGAGGTTTGACAGGAGCTGCTCCCAGCGGGATTCTTCGTCAATGTGGACGATCACGTTTGTCATATGTCCCTCCATCTGTCTAGGTGTTTTTCAGGCGCATGATGTTCTGAGACTACTCTGCTGCGGGGACTTAGGTCCCCGGTTACCACAAGCAGTTTTACTCTGTGGGCGTACTGCACTGAGCTGTGCGCAGTGGCGCTTCCATCTTCGTGAGCCGTGATCGATTCCTTGACCGATCGATCACGGGATCAACTCATGGGTTCGGAAGGCATTCCTCCGGCGAGAGTCTGAATTACGACGGCCCAGACTGTGCATTTCTTAGCTGTTGGATGCATCATCACCACCACGTTCCCTGACCCATATGAACGGTCATCAAGTTCGCTTTCAAGCTCTTGTGTGCGAGCAGGTTGCTCCATGGGACAACTACACGGGCCGGCTGGCCTGAGTTGATTGTTCCAATGGGGAACCACTTGTGAGACTCGTTGGCTTGATTCTACGGTCGATCAAATGACGTTCGTGGGAAAACGCTCCACCCGTTGCAGGGTGTCTGCAGCCCTTTAGATCCAGCTCTGCATCCACATGTGAATGTGCCAGAAGTTGTAGGAGACCGTTGTGCCCCACCAGATGGGCATCCAGAAGCACGCTGCAGCGACCACCAATCCCATAATGGCGACGACGGCGAATCGTCCCGGCTTGTTTGGTTCCGTTGGCTGCCACCAGTCGGGTGACTCTGCCCGAATGGTTGGCGCGTTTGCTTCCGAAGCGGCCCACTTGGCAACTGGATCTTCTGGATCAAGCGGCTCGGTGAGGGAGGATGCAAAGCTCGCCAGCGTCATGCTGGCCGCTGTTTCTGCGGGAGTGCTCGTCTCGTCTGCTGCAGTATCTTCGTCTGCCGCAGCACCTTCGTCTGCCGCAGCACCTTCGTCTGCCGCAGGTTCTTCATCTTCCGCGTCTTCGGCCTGTGGTGCGGCGTGCTGCTCTTCCTCCTCTGCTTCGACCACATGGGCAAACGCCCGCGGCTTGGCATGTGCCGGGCTAAGGAATCCGAGGAAGTACGCCAAACCGTATGCCAAGGCCAACACCACATACGGAAGGAATGCTACGGCGTAGAACTGGAAGATCGTGCGATTGGTGTAGGTGAGCCACGGGAGCCACATCGCGGCATAGCCAGCCAAAATGGCCCACGCCCGCCAATCGAGATCGCGGAACGCCGCCCAAAGAACCACAACCACGGCTATGACAGCCAGCCACCATACAATCGGGTTTCCAACCGAGGTAATCGCTTGGACGCATTCGCTGCCGGAAGGGCACTGAGACGCCATGGCGTCGGTGCCGTTCCAGAAGAAGGAAACTGGGCGGAGCTGGAAGATCCACTTCCACGCCTCAGACTGGTAGTCATGAGGGGTTGCCAACCCATGGTGAAAATCCCACATGGACTTGTGGTACTGAACGAAGTCGTTGACGATGTTGGGTGCCCAAGGGAGGGGTACTACACCGCCGGAGCTGAGAGTTCCTGCGGCCCATCCGCGATTGTATGAGTTTGGGTTCAGGAACCAGGATGTCCACGCCCCCAAATAGGCAACAATTGAAATGGGGAGGAGCTGGAATAACGCAGAAATGCCATCCCTGAGAGTTCCCACTGCGAACCAGCGCTTAACACCTACTGCACGCCGTGCCGATGCACTCCACACGTACACGAGGATCCCGATGACGGCAATCGCATAGATGCCAGACCACTTGATGCCGCAGGCAAGCCCGAGGATCAGACCTGTGAGAACGAGCCATGGGCGCACGCCAATGCGTGGTCCCCACGGGTTCAGCGGAGTGCCGTCTGGGTTGAGTTCGCCGTGGGCCACACGTTCTGCAAGTCGAGCTCTGAACTGTTCACGATCTAACAGCATTGTGTAGAAGGCCAGAAGCACGAAGAAGGCGATGATGTTGTCCAGAATGCCGGTGCGCGACATGACGATCCCCATGCCGTCTAGTGCCATGGCTCCTGCGGCGATGGCGGTGATCCATGGGGAACGGAACATACGCATGGCAATACGTGCCACGAGGAACACTGCGGCAACCCCGAGGATAGCCGTGGTGAATCGCCAGCCCACACCATTGTCACTGCCAAAGAGTGCTTGGCCGATCGCCATTAGCCACTTGCCCAAGGGAGGGTGGACCACGTAATCGGCTGTGGTGGTTGATAGCGAAGAGTAATCGCCGGTGAGGAAGCGTGTATTGGCGTCTTCGCCAATCCAATCACCCTCGAAACCTTGGGTGAGGAGCGAGAATGCGCCCTTTACGTAATAGGTCTCGTCAAAAACGATGGAATGCGGATGATTGAGGTTCCAGAACCGGGTTACGAACGCGATGAATGTGGCAACGGCAGTGACCACCCACCCCTGCTTGCGCACCCTTTGCGAGATTCGAGCTCCGGAAGGAAGGAGGCCCAACCTCCCTCGCAACTCGTTGTGCCACAACCCGGCCTTCTCAGGTGTGAGTGGCAATGTGACGGGCCGGTCGATGCGAGGAGTATCCGCAGTTGCTGGTTCGGCGAAGTCCGTTGCGGCCTGTGCTGTTTCAGGATCGTGAGAAGTTGAAGTCACAGTCACACATTCTACGGTGATCAAGCTGGAGATTGCCTTGTGTGGGAGAGTGGTTTCATGAGCGGACAGATTGTGCTGGCAGCAACCCCCATTGGGAACGACGACGACGCCTCGTTCCGTTTGCGTTCGGAGATCGAAGGGGCGGACGTCATCGCAGCCGAGGATACTCGGAGATTCTTGAACTTGGCCGGCCGGTTGGGGATCGAGGTGACTGCGCGCATTCTTTCTTATTACGAACACAATGAGGCCGAACGCGGCCCCTATCTCCTTGAGTTGGCTGCGAGCCAGCGTGTGCTTGTGGTGACTGATGCTGGGATGCCCTCAGTCTCAGACCCTGGCTACCGGTTGGTCGCACGGGCGGCCGAGGCGGGGGTTCCCGTCACGGTTGTACCTGGGCCCTCAGCCGTTTTGACTGCGCTCGCGATTTCGGGGCTTGCCACTGATCGCTTCTGTTTTGAGGGATTTCTGCCTCGCAAGGATGGTGAGCAGCGCAAGTATCTCCGACAAATAGCGGGCGAGGACCGAACGATGGTGTTCTTTGAATCCCCTCGACGCGTGGGTGCCACGCTGGCTGCGATGCGCGACGAACTTGGTACCTCTAGGCGCGCGTGCGTGTGCCGTGAACTGACGAAGATCCATGAGGAAGTGGTGCGTGGTTCGCTTGGGGATCTGGCCAATCGCTTTGCCGGCGATGTGCTAGGGGAGATAGCTATCGTGGTGGCTGGAGCCGAAAAGGCTGAGGTGGACGCGGAGTTGGCGGTGGCGGAGGTCGAAGATCTCGAAGCTGCGGGCTTGCGATTGAAGGATGCGGCTGCTCACGTAGCGGCACGTACAGGCTTACGGAAGAAGGACTTGTACGAGGCGGCGCTCAGCCGGAAGCAGTAATTCTTCTCGAGGGCAGATGTGGGTGTGGGCGGTGACATTAGGCACCGCCCACACCCACAGAGTCAGTTCTCAGTTCCGATTAGCCCTGCGTGGGGTCGAAGTCGATGTCCGAGAAATCGAAGTCATCTTCGTCCACCTCCTCGGAGAAGTCCACCTTGCCGTCCTCATCTAGGTCGAAGTCATCGAAGTCGTAGTCCGCATCGGCGAGGTCTGCTGCCTCATCGGAATCTTCGTCCGCATCGGCATCGTCGTCGTAATCGTCTTCGAGGTCCAGACCGTCATCTGGATCCAGATCGCCGTCGGTATCTCCGGGGATCTCAGCGTCCTCGCCCTCTTCGTAGAAGCCGAAGGCCTCTGATGACTCGGTCTGTTCAACGCCTGCTTCGTCCATCTCTTGGCGGGCTAGTTCGCCCAATTCCTCGGTGACAGGAACTGTCAGATCTGAGAAGACGCGCGTTGTGAAGCCTGCTCGCAGGGAATCCAATGCAGTTTCCTTGACGCAGTGCGATTCGGCGATTCCCACCACGTCCACGGTCTTGATGTCGGCTGCCCTGAGGATGTCTTCGAGGCCCTGGCCAGCGGAATCGTGACCTTCAAATCCCGAATATGCCGCTGCGTATTCGCCCTTCTTCACGGACACGTCGATTGGAAGGGACGCGATGGCCTCATGAAGCTCGGCTTCACGCGTTCCAGCCACGCCGTGCGGCGGCCATGTGTCAACGAAATCGGGTGCCTCGGAGAAGTGTGTGCCCGGATTGATATGCCAATCCTGTGTGGTCACGATGAGGGAGTATTCGTCAGCGTTGTCCGTGACGAAGTCTGCGATGCGTTCGGCGGTCGCGTTTCCGCCATCGACGGCAAGTGCTCCGCCTTCACAGAAGGTGGGTTGGACGTCGACAATTATGAGTGCGCGTGCGGTATCTTCCATGGGTCCTCCCTTGTTTCATCTGCAAGTCTATCCCGCTGCGAACCCCATCGTTTGCTGTGCAGGTCTGGTTTGTACGACGTCGTCGTCGTTCACAAAACAACAAAAAACAACACAGAATACTAGTGACAGTGTGTTGGTTTGTGGCGTAGTCTGTTTCTCAAGATGGGAAGGGTTCCATCCCCCAAAGACGTGGAGCACAAGAAAACTCATTCACCACATCCAGTTTCAAAGACGAATCGGAGAAAGATGTACGCCGAACAGCGGCAACGCAAGATTCTTGACATCCTTGAGGATTCCGGGCGGGTCTCGGTTTCGGACTTGACTGAAGAATTCGACGTCGCCTCCGAAACCATCCGGCGGGATCTTGACCACCTTGCCGAACTCAGCCTCCTCCTGCGCGTCCACGGCGGCGCAATCGCCCAGCGCACAGGAGTGGTGGAACCTGACCTACCCACAAAGCTCCACACCAACGTCCCAGCCAAGCGCGGCATAGCACAAGCTGTGGCGAGCGTGCTCACTCGCAATCCACGGGCCAGCCTCCTCCTGGATGCCGGCTCAACCACCGGAGAACTTATTCCTCTTCTCCATGAGAGCGAAGCTCCGATAATCACTAACGGACTCGACGTGGCGCAAAGCGCCGTGGAACGTGGACTAACGGTCCAGTTCCTTCCCGGGCGAGTTCGGGGCACCACACGAGCGGCCGTGGGCGCATCCACTGTCGCGACCCTCGCCTCCCTCCATCCTGATATCGCGGTCTTAGGCTGCAACGGGATGAGCGAAGCCGGGTTCACCACCCCCGATCCAGAAGAGGCGGCCGTCAAGAGGGCCATGGTTCAGGCTGCCAGCTACAGAATCATGGTGGCCGATTCCTCAAAGGCGGGCGTGACCACGTTGGTGGCGTTCGCCGGGCTTGAGGATATTGACCTCCTCGTCAGTGACTCGGGGCTTTCCGATACCTGGGCAAAAAGCTTTGAAAGCAATGGAATTGAGGTAGTTCGAGCATGATTGTCACTCTGACCGACAACCCCTCCCTCGATCGCGCTATCACGTTGACCACTGAACTGGTCCCGGGAGGCGTGCATCGTATTGACACAGACTCCACTCAGCCCGGTGGCAAGGGCATCAACGTGGCTCTCGGCGTTTCGCGCGCGGGTCACGAGGTCTTGGCCGTGTTCCCGGCGGGTGCCGGTGATCCACTGCTCGCACTCGTGGACGCGGCCGCCTTGTCCTATCAAGCCTGCCCAGTTGCTGGGCGTGTGCGGACCAACCTGACGGTGCTTGCTGGTGGAGTCACCACGAAGATCAATGAACCCGGTGCGTTCCTCAGCCCCGCAGAGGTCAAGGGGATCGAAGAGGTCCTTGTCTCCAACGTTCATGCGGGGGATACGGTGATGTTGTCTGGATCGCTCGCACCAGGATTTCCCGACGACGAATACGCCCGCCTCGTTCGCCAGCTTCGGTCCGCCGGGGCCTGGGTGGGCGTTGACACATCTGACGCGCCACTCGCAGCGCTCGCTGAGAACTTCGCGCAAGCGGCCCCCGATTTCCTCAAGCCCAACGCAGAGGAACTTGGGCAACTGACTGGACGCGACGGAGTGGCATTGGAAGCCGCTGCTGGCAAAGGTGATTTCTCTGCAGTGCGCGAAGCAGGCTTGGCTCTGCACAACGCTGGCGTTGCTGAACTACTTGTGACCTTGGGCGGTGCCGGTGCCGTATTGGTGACGACCGAAGGTGCCTGGTTCTCTCCGTCCCAAGATGTACCTGTTATCTCCACAGTTGGCGCTGGCGATTCCGCCACAGCTGGCTATCTCATCGGCCGCGCACGCGGCCTCTCTCCCCGCGAGCGCCTCGCTTGCGCCGTCGCCTACGGCTCTGCCGCAGTATCCCTACCTGGAACCACAATTCCCACACCTGAACAAGTCCACCCTGATCCCGACGCCGTGGTCGCCATCTGAGGATCCACAAACGAGAAGGAATACCATGTCCAACACATTGATGACACCCGAGCTGGTGAGGCTCGGTGTGCAACCTGCAGGAGACAAACTGGCGGTTATCGGCCAAATGGCCGAACTCATCGCCTCCACTGGACGCGCTGAACAGGCTGGCCTCGAAGCGGCCATGCTGGATCGCGAGTCCAAGTTCGCAACTGGCATGCCTGGTGGAATAGCCATCCCGCACTGCCGTTCGGCAGCGGTTTCAGAAGCAGCGCTTGGGTTCATGCGTTTGTCTGAGCCGGTGGATTTCGGTGCAAAAGATGGTCCGGCTGACATTGTCATTGCAATTGCCGCGCCGGATGCCGATGAAGCCGAGCATATGAAGCTGCTTGCCAAGCTTTCGCGGGCCCTCGTTCGCAAAGAGTTCCTCGCCTCGCTTCGCGCGGCAGGATCCGAGCAAGAGGTTTCGGATCTCATCATGGGAGCTATCAACGCGCAACCTAAGCGCCGCACGGAGGCGGCCACGGCGGGGGTAGCCCCGGCGGGCCCGAGCACGGCCGAACCCGCACCAACGCAAGCAAACATGCCAGTGAGCGAGGGCGTGGTTGCGGGCCCAGTGATCGTAGCCATCACTTCGTGCCCAACAGGAATCGCCCATACTTACATGGCTGCGGAATCCTTGGAGAACGCTGCTCGTGACAAGGGCATTGAGATCCACGTGGAAACACAGGGATCTGGTGGTGTTGAATGGCTTTCCCCAGAGACCATCGCCCGGGCTGATGCGCTCATCATTGCCTCAGATGTCAATGTGACTGGCCGGGAGCGCTTTGCGGGCATGCCGCTGATCGAGTCACCGGTCAAGCGGGCCATCTCCAATGGTCCACAGATGATTGATGAAGCCATCGCGGCGTCCTCCAACCCCAGGGCGGCGCGCGTTGAGGCCGGTAAGGGCGCGAATGTCAGTGAGGTTTCGGGGGGAACGCCACGTTGGGGTTCTCGAATCCAGCAAGCCCTCATGACCGGCGTCTCCTACATGATTCCGTTCGTTGCCGCAGGTGGCTTGCTGACCGCGTTGGGCTTCCTTGTCGGCGGATACGATGTCGCATTCGTCTCCAACGACGTGGTGCTCAACTACTCGTTCTGGAACTTGCCAGATGTAGCGACGGTGGCGTCCAACGCTGGGCTTGACCAGCTTCAGGCGTCGAGTGGGTTCATGCTCTACACGGGCGCAGTACTCCAGTTCCTCGGGAGTACCGGAATGGGCTTCCTTGTTGCCGCACTTTCTGGATACATCGCATTCGGTCTAGCTGGTAGGCCCGGCATCGCCCCCGGATTCATCGGCGGAGCCGTGGCAGTTGTTGTGGGTGCCGGATTCATCGGTGGCCTCATTACTGGTATCTTGGCGGGCCTAGTGGCATATTGGTTCACCACGCTCAAGGCTCCTCGGTGGTTGTCTGGTCTCATGCCAGTGGTCATCATCCCGCTCATAACTACTTTCATTGTGGGCGGGCTGATGCTGACCCTCTTGGGGCGGCCGCTTGCCAGCTTCATGACATGGCTGCAGGAAAGCCTGACCAGCATGAGCGGTGGCGGTGCCGGAATCTTGTTGGGAATCATCTTGGGCCTCATGATGTGCTTCGATATGGGCGGGCCGGTCAACAAGGCGGCATACCTCTTCGCAACCGCAGGACTTGCGGCGCAGACACAAGCTTCGTGGGAAATCATGGCGGCAGTTATGGCTTCCGGTATGGTGCCACCACTAGCCATGGCACTATCCACGGTTCTTCGTCCCAAGCTTTACACGGAGGTGGAACGCGAGAACGGCACGGCAGCCTGGCTGCTGGGAGCTTCGTTTATCTCAGAGGGCGCTATTCCGTTCGCAGCGGCCGACCCATTCAGGGTTATTCCGTCTGCGATGGTTGGTGGTGGAGTCACAGGAGCCATCATCATGGCACTCGGTGTTGGATCCAAGGCTCCTCACGGAGGCATCTTCGTGTTCTTCGCAATCGATCCGGCTTGGGCATACGTCCTAGCTGTTGTTGTTGGTAGTGTCGTGGCAGGGCTTTTGGTGACTGCCTTGAAGTCTGCCACCGCTCGCAAGTCAAACTTGGCAACTGAAAAGGTTGCACAGGAGGTGGCGGCCTAGAGGAACCCGATTGACCTGCTTCACCGCAGGCGAATCGACGGCCCGCTAGCCCCACTACAATCATCGACATCACTTCACATGAGCGACTGGAGTGACCGATCGTAAAGGAGAAGCTCATGGCTAAGAAGACAGTATTGGTTGGCTCACGGGTTGGTCTTCATGCCCGTCCCGCATCCGTTGTTGCAGAAGCGGCGGGGGAGTACGAGGACGATGAGATCCTCCTGAGCCTTGAAGGTGAAGAACCCGTTGATGCGGCCTCCGTCATGATGATCATGACTCTGGGTGCGTCTAAGGGAGCGGCAGTCACCGTTGAATCAGATAATGAAGAAGCGGTGGATCGCATCGCCTCTCTCATCGAGCAGGATCTGGACGCCTGACGTCTTCATCATGAGCAGGTGAGGAACATATCCTCGGAAGGAGTGGCCACACACACGTGTGACCACTCCTTCCTCGTGTTAGCTTTCACCTTGGCCGAATAGGTGTGCTACGCCATTGCACTCTAGAATTGGCACATGTCGCACATTCTCTCCGCAGTAGCTTGGCCATATGCAAACGGTCCTCGTCACATCGGCCACGTTGCTGGCTTTGGCGTTCCTTCCGATGTTTTTTCCCGCTACATGCGAATGCGTGGCGACGATGTGCTCATGGTTTCGGGAACTGATGAACATGGAACCCCGATCTTGGTTGCTGCTGAGGAAGCAGGAGTCACACCAAAATCCCTAGCCGACAAGAACAATCGGATCATCGCCGAAGACCTCGTCTCACTCGGACTCTCATACGATCTCTTTACTCGAACCACCACCGTGAACCACGAACACGTGGTTCAGCAGATGTTCGAGGTTTGCCGCGACAACGGATACATGGTTATTCAAGATACGTCGGTGGCAATTGACCCGGATACAGGCAATACCCTTCCGGATCGTTACATTGAGGGCACCTGCCCCATCTGTGGCGCAGACGGCGCTCGCGGCGACCAGTGCGACAACTGTGGAAACCAGCTGGATCCTCAGGACCTCATCAACCCCGTCTCCAAGGTCTCGGGTAAGGCTCCGGAGTTCAAGATTACTAAGCACTATTTCTTGGATCTGCCGCAGCTGGCCGATTCTCTGGCGGTCTGGCTTGATGAAGTTGAAGCCACGGGCGAATGGCGTCCAAACGTCATCTCCTTCTCTAAGCATTTGCTTGAGGATGTGCGCCCGCGTGCCATGAGCCGCGACATCTCGTGGGGCATTCCGGTTCCAGGATGGGAAGATCAGCCGAGCAAGCGCCTGTACGTGTGGTTCGATGCCGTGATCGGCTACCTTTCCGCTTCCATCGAATGGGCCCGCCGCCGCGAAGCCGCAGGTACCGGCACTAAGGATGATTGGCGTGCGTGGTGGAATGATCCAGAGGCGCTTTCTTACTACTTCATGGGCAAGGACAACATTGTCTTCCACTCCCAGATCTGGCCGGCTGAACTCCTCGCCCACAACGGCGAGGGCGCCAAGGGCGGCGCGCCCGGCGAACTCGGCAAACTGAACCTGCCCACGCAGGTGGTTGCCTCCGAGTTCCTCACGATGGAAGGTAAGAAGTTCTCGTCATCCAAGCACGTGGTGATCTACGTGCGTGACGTCTTGTCCCGCTATCAGCCAGACGCCCTGCGCTACTTCATTTCGATCGCCGGCCCAGAGACTTCTGACGCTGATTTCACCTGGGCAGAGTTCGTGCGCCGCAACAACTCTGAACTCGTGGCCGGGTGGGGAAACCTGGTCAATCGCACGGCCGCGATGATCGCAAAGAACTTTGGTGAGATCCCGGCCATCGGCAAGACTGAGCCGATCGACGACGAGTTGCTGGGTGCTGTGCGCGGTGGCTTTGACACGGTTGGAGAACTCATCGCCCATCACCACCAGCGCGCCGCTTTGGCTGAGCTCATGCGGCTTGTTGGCGAGGCGAACACGTATGTCACACGCACCGAACCCTTCAAGCTGAAGGCTCCTGAGCAGCGCGAACGCCTCTCCACAGTGCTTGGCACGCTGGTTCAAGCCGTGTGCGACCTCAACACGATGATGTCAGTGTTCCTCCCTCATTCCTCCAACACAATCGACACAGTGTTGGGTGGCGCTGGAGATCTCGCCCCGATGCCTCACCTCGTGGAAGTTGAGGATTTGGACGGAGGAGAACCGTACCCAATCATCACTGGTGACTACACGGACCTACATCCATGGGCTCCTCGTGATGTCGTACCGGGCACGCCCATAGCAAAGCCAAAGCCTGTATTCCAGAAGCTTGACGAATCCGTCATCGCCGAGGAACTCGACCGCCTCGGACTGGGCGAGGAGTAAGGGCGCTCGCGTCATGCGCAACAGACAAAAGCGCAGCGTCTATCCCGACATCCCGGAGGCGCTCCCGCACGCCGTCGTCGACAACCACACGCACTTGCCTGTCAAGGGCGAAAAGTACGCGGAGGATTTCGGACCAGTTCTCGATCGCAGTGACGTCTCTAGCGACGACGACGGACGCGATGGTCCCCTTTCGCTCCACGGACTCTTGGAGAGGATGGCGGCGGCGAACGTGCGCCATGCCATCACGTCAGGGTGTGAGGTTCCCACGCTCCAGCCGACCATCGATGTGGCAGAGCGTTATTCGGATCAGATTTCGGCTGCCATCGCGATTCATCCCAACGATGCGCCGCTGCACTGCGGGATTCTGGATGAAGCTCCGGACGGATTGGCGCATGGCATGGATCCGTGGCATCGGGAGTACTCGCTGGAAGAAGCGGTCACCTTGGTGGCCGATGCGGCGCGCAACCCTGTGGTTGTGGCGATAGGCGAGACGGGCCTTGACTACTTCCGCACTGCTGATGCTGGAAAGGCCGCGCAGATCGAATCGTTCAAGATGCACATCGCGTTGGCCAAAGAACGTGATCTACCGCTTCAGATTCATGACCGCGACGCTCACGCCGACTGCATTCGGATACTCAAAGAGTGCGGCGCACCCGAGCGCACTGTCTTCCATTGCTTTAGCGGTGATGCTGAGATGGCGCGGACGTGTGCGGAGAACGGATGGTATGCCAGCTTTGCTGGGCCCATCACCTATCCGGCAAACACGAGCCTACGTGAAGCTTTCTTGGCAATGCCTGATGATCTTGTTCTTGTTGAAACCGACGCGCCCTATCTGACGCCTGTTCCGTGGCGAGGACACCCGAACGCCGCATACGCCGTGGCGTACACCGTGCGTTATCAGGCGGAACTACGTGAGCGCGATCTTGAGGCGTGGTGCAGGCAGATCGACTCCAACACGCGGGATGTGTACGGGATCTGACGCGCGGCTCACCGCCTGCGATGCCCGGAGCGGTTGGGACGTCTGACCTGAGTTTGGTCAGTCGCTCGGAGAGTTTCGAGTCGCAGCCCGTTGAGCTGGGGTGACGGTGGCTGGGGCGTCGCTTCTGAGGCACTAACGAGTGTCCTACGGTAGGGCGTGTGTGGATTCGGCGGGTGCGAACGGGCTCAGGCGCGACGGCGGTCCAGCTCGTGGAATCGGTCGGCGGGCGGCGCCGGATCGTGGCGCATGTGGGCTCGGCGCACACCGAGGCCGAGTTGGGCTTGCTGATCGCGCGGGCCCGGGACCTGATGGGCGACCCGGGGCAGGGTGAGTTCCCGCTCGGGATCGAGCCCCGGGCGCCGAAGACGGCGCTGCTCGGCCCCGCCGAGGATCCGGCCTTGTTCCCAGGCAAGGAGTCCGCCCCGGTGGGAACGGTGCCGGCACCGCGGGTGATCTCCACGTCCTCGCGGGTGCTGTACGACGCGCTGGTGGGCGTGTTCACCTATCTCGGGTTTGACGCGGTGGGTGATGCGGTGTTCCGGGACCTGGTGGTCGCCCGGATCGTGGAACCAACCTCGATCCTGGACACCGGGCGGGTACTCCGTGACCTGGGGCGCGCCCCGGCCAGTGAGAAGACCATGCGCCGCACCCTGGCCCGGTGCGCGTCGGGGAAGTACCGTGACCAGCTCGCGTCCCTGTGTTTCACCCACGCACTGAGCGCCGGGGATGTCTCCCTGTGTTTGTACGACGTCACCACCTTGTATTTCGAGGCGGAGAAGGAAGACGACCTCCGCAAGGTCGGCTTCTCGAAAGAACGCCGGGTGGACCCGCAAATCGTGGTCGGGTTGCTGGTGGACCGGCAGGGGTTCCCCCTCGAGATCGGCTTCTTCGAGGGAAACAAGGCCGAGACGAAGACGATCATCCCGATCGTCAAGCAGTTCCACGCCCGCCACCAGATCGAGAACATGGTCGTCGTCGCGGACGCCGGGATGCTGTCCGCGAAGAACCTGCGGGAGCTTGACGAGGCCGGGTTCTCCTTCATCGTGGGCTCCCGGGTGACGAAGGCACCGATCGACTTGGAGTCCCACTTCCGGTGGCACGGGGACGCCTTCACAGACGGGCAGGTCATCGACACCATCACCCCCAAGACCGGGCACAGGAGTGAGAACAACAAGCTGCTGCGCGCCGAGCCGGTGTGGGACCTGGCGACGCATCCTGGGTCGTGGCGGGCGGTGTGGGTCTACTCCCGCAAGCGGGCCGCCCGGGACGGGCACACCCTGACCGCGCAGGAGAACCGGGCTCGGGCCGTCATCGCCGGGGAGAAGGCGACCCGGACCCCCAGGTTCGTCACGACCAGCAACGGGGCGCGGAGCCTGGACGAGGCTGCCCTGGCCCGGGCCCGCAAGCTCGTCGGATTGAAGGGCTACGTCACGAACATCCCCGCCAGTGTCATGACTGCGGGCGAGGTCATCTCCAACTACCACGACCTGTGGCACGTGGAGCAGTCCTTCCGGATGTCCAAGACCGACCTCGCCGCCCGGCCCATGTTCGTCAGGACCAAGGACGCGATCGACGCCCATTTGACCATCGTGTTCACCGCTCTCGCGGTGGCCCGCACCGCCCAGAACCGTTCCGGCCTGGCGATCCGCAACCTCATCCGCCAGCTCCGCCCGCTGCGCTCCGCAACCATCGCCATCAACGGCGCCATCCAGACCATCCCACCCCAAATCGACCCAGACCGTCAGGTCATCCTCGACGCCCTCAACCCCGGCGTCAGGCACTAACGAAATGACCGAACTCAGGCCAGAGGCGACAGAGGATCGACAACTCGCCACGAGCCGCCTGCGGGCGTCCGGTCTCCGAGGCCGCTGATTCAGGACCTTTGGTCGTCCGACGGCGCGATGAGTCGAGCACCTGCGTCGAAGTACCCGCCCATCCCCCACCGGAGGATGATCGCGGAGGTCAGTACCACTGAGAGCAGAATCCCCACCATGATCACCGCCTGGTAGACAACCGCAATGAGTGGGTCGACGCCGGAGAGGATCTGCCCGGTCATCATCCCCGGTAGAAAGATGATGCCCATCGACAGCATGCTCGTCGTGGTCGGCGTGACGGCCGAGGTGAAGGCGTCAGTGCGGATGTCCCTGGTGGCCCGCGCCGGGGTGGCGCCCAGGTAGAGGGCCTGCTCGACTTCGCTGCGGCGGTCCCGCATTCCGTTCTGGATCCCGTTGAGGGCGAGGTTGACCCCGGTCATCGAGTTGCCGATGATCATTCCCGCTGTCGGGATGACGTAGCGCGGATCCCAGAATTGAGGGATCTGGACAATCCCGACAAGGAAGACGGCCAACGCGAGCACCGGCCCGACGGCCAAGGCCGCCGCCACCACCCACCGCTGTCGGGCGTTCATCCGACCCCGATGCTGGCCGTACACGGTGAAGATGCCGAAGCCGATCATGATGGCGAGCAGCAGCACCGTGATCGCCGGGTTCGGGTTGTCAAACACCCACGTCAGGACGAAACCGACCACGACGAGCTGGGCCGTCATCCGGACAGCCGCCCACAGCGTGCGTACGCCCTCCCGTTTCGTCAGGGCCTGGACGGCTGCCGCGATCACCACGACCACGAGGGCGGCCACGACGAGCCCCGAGATCGGGACTTCAACAAGACCCCCGTTCATGCCACGACCTCCGCCTCATGGTCCCGGATCGCGACACGGGCGTCCCCGATCTCCATCAGCCCTTCATCATGGGTCACCATCACCACGTCGCCCCCTGTCGCACGGATCCAGTCAACGACCCGGCGCACCAAGTCGCGCGCGCCCCGCGCATCCAGGGCCGCTGTCGGTTCGTCCAGGAGGTACACCTCCGGACCAGCCAACAGGACTCGCGCGAGCGCCACCCGCTGACGTTCCCCGCCCGAGAGGGTGGAGGCGTCCTCCGCGAGATCCTTGTCGAGACCCACGACCGCGAGGACTTCTCCCATGCGCTCGCGGTCCGGTGCGCCGCGCCCCTGGAGCACGCAGGCGATGGACAGCTCATCGGCGATCGTGCCCGGCCACAGGAATGGCTGCTGTGTCACCATCGTCACGCGCCGGCGCAGGAGCACCGGGTCCACGCGCGCGATGTCCTCGCCGCGGAAGCTGACCGTACCGCTGCTCGGAGCCTGCATGGCGCACGCGAGCCTCAGGAGCGTCGTCTTGCCTGCCCCCGACGGGCCGAAGATGACGGTGACACCCGGGGGGATCGCAAGGTCGGCGTGCAGGATCGCGCCTACTCGCACGTCATCGAAGTCGAAGAGGACGTCCCGAGAATTTTGGCTCACCCGCCGATTGTAGGCAAATGCCCAGTCGTCGGGCGCCAGTGTCTCGTCGGGCGTCCGGGCGCCGCCTGTCGGGCGTCGCGGCGAGGTGCTGCGTCCCTCCCCGTCGGCGAGCCTCAACGCACTCCCAAGCGCATAGTACGCATGCCAGTCAGGCAGGATCTTTTCTCGTCACGAAGAGCCACGCCGGTGGGTCCACCAGCAATTCATTCGCTGAAGCCGTGAATTTCAGCGCAATCCAGAAAGCGCTCCTTTCATGCCCCAATGAATCGCCACTGCAGATTCGGCCGGAGACGCGAGAATCGGTTGGCGTAGCTTCTCTCCGCGACCAAAGAGTTTTCAAAATCACCATCGTCGCCGTTGAACTGTCGCGTCGACCGTGAGGTTACTGCCACACGGCACGCGCGCCTGTATCGCCGACGATCACGATCGCAACGAGCGCAAAGACTGCGATGACCGTCTGCACGATCGAGATCACGGTCGTCCACCGGCGAATGGTCTGCGGATTGGTGACGCGTGCTTGTGTGTGGCCTGGGCGCACAGTGGTGTAATTGTGAATCCACACCCATTGCACCCATGAGATGAGGAACAGCAGGAATCCTGCTGCCACGGCGAGATCAGCGATGCTGGTGTGGGCGGTGACGGCCGCTGTCTGCTCGACTTGTGTGGCCAGGGCCTCGCCCGATGCCGAGGTGAAGGCTGCCGCCACGAGTGTCAGGCTTGCAATGATCGGGAATGCGATACCGAGCCAATCACGCGTTCTCGTGTTCCACGCCGCCGCAATTGCGAGGAGCGCAACGATGGGGATCAGGACGACTGCCGCATGGACAAAAAGGGGGTGCATAGGAATTCCACCAAGCAACCACGTCATGGAACGCTCCTTCAGAGGAGAGGTGGCGAATCGTGGGAAGATCCGCGCGGCGCGGAGACCCGACCGCAGACGATATTCTGCTCTCCGTCGAAGTTTTGTGCAACCAAGGTCAGGCACCCCTTTCCGTTGAAAGGTCCACCTTTTCCTCTATTCAGTGTCAACGTCACCCGATGGGCGTAATGGCACAGTGTGTAATTCTTGTGGTCATCGGCCACGGGCAATGACCTGGACCACCCAGGACTTTCGCAAGCGCGTCGGCACCCCTGAGTTTGGTCAGTCGCTCGGAGAGTTTCGAGTCGCAGCCCGTTGAGCTGGGGTGACGGTGGCTGGGGCGTCGCTTCTGAGGCACTAACGAGTGTCCTACGGTAGGGCGTGTGTGGATTCGGCGGGTGCGAACGGGCTCAGGCGCGACGGCGGTCCAGCTCGTGGAATCGGTCGGCGGGCGGCGCCGGATCGTGGCGCATGTGGGCTCGGCGCACACCGAGGCCGAGTTGGGCTTGCTGATCGCGCGGGCCCGGGACCTGATGGGCGACCCGGGGCAGGGTGAGTTCCCGCTCGGGATCGAGCCCCGGGCGCCGAAGACGGCGCTGCTCGGCCCCGCCGAGGATCCGGCCTTGTTCCCAGGCAAGGAGTCCGCCCCGGTGGGAACGGTGCCGGCACCGCGGGTGATCTCCACGTCCTCGCGGGTGCTGTACGACGCGCTGGTGGGCGTGTTCACCTATCTCGGGTTTGACGCGGTGGGTGATGCGGTGTTCCGGGACCTGGTGGTCGCCCGGATCGTGGAACCAACCTCGATCCTGGACACCGGGCGGGTACCCGTGACCTGGGGCGCGCCCCGGCCAGTGAGAAGACCATGCGCCGCACCCTGGCCCGGTGCGCGTCGGGGAAGTACCGTGACCAGCTCGCGTCCCTGTGTTTCACCCACGCACTGAGCGCCGGGGATGTCTCCCTGTGTTTGTACGACGTCACCACCTTGTATTTCGAGGGGAGAAGGAAGACGACTCCGCAAGGTCGGCTTCTCGAAAGAACGCCGGTGGACCCGCAAATCGTGGTCGGTTGCTGGTGGACCGGCAGGGGTTCCCCCTCGAGATCGGCTTCTTCGAGGGAAACAAGGCCGAGACGAGATCATCCCGATCGTCAAGCAGTTCCACGCCCGCCACCAGATCGAGAACATGGTCGTCGTCGCGGACGCCGGGATGCTGTCCGCGAAGAACCTGCGGGAGCTTGACGAGGCCGGGTTCTCCTTCATCGTGGGCTCCCGGGTGACGAAGGCACCGATCGACTTGGAGTCCCACTTCCGGTGGCACGGGGACGCCTTCACAGACGGGCAGGTCATCGACACCATCACCCCCAAGACCGGGCACAGGAGTGAGAACAACAAGCTGCTGCGCGCCGAGCCGGTGTGGGACCTGGCGACGCATCCTGGGTCGTGGCGGGCGGTGTGGGTCTACTCCCGCAAGCGGGCCGCCCGGGACGGGCACACCCTGACCGCGCAGGAGAACCGGGCTCGGGCCGTCATCGCCGGGGAGAAGGCGACCCGGACCCCCAGGTTCGTCACGACCAGCAACGGGGCGCGGAG
Organism: Changpingibacter yushuensis; assembly: GCF_014041995.1. Taxonomy (NCBI): domain Bacteria; kingdom Bacillati; phylum Actinomycetota; class Actinomycetes; order Actinomycetales; family Actinomycetaceae; genus Changpingibacter; species Changpingibacter yushuensis. The sequence goes on from NZ_CP059492.1 coordinate 413,351, forward strand.
CCTGGACGAGGCTGCCCTGGCCCGGGCCCGCAAGCTCGTCGGATTGAAGGGCTACGTCACGAACATCCCCGCCAGTGTCATGACTGCGGGCGAGGTCATCTCCAACTACCACGACCTGTGGCACGTGGAGCAGTCCTTCCGGATGTCCAAGACCGACCTCGCCGCCCGGCCCATGTTCGTCAGGACCAAGGACGCGATCGACGCCCATTTGACCATCGTGTTCACCGCTCTCGCGGTGGCCCGCACCGCCCAGAACCGTTCCGGCCTGGCGATCCGCAACCTCATCCGCCAGCTCCGCCCGCTGCGCTCCGCAACCATCGCCATCAACGGCGCCATCCAGACCATCCCACCCCAAATCGACCCAGACCGTCAGGTCATCCTCGACGCCCTCAACCCCGGCGTCAGGCACTAACGAAATGACCGAACTCAGGTCTGACAAAAGCGACGTGCAACGGTTCAACACGAGTGACGTGATGTGCCTGCGGGGTGCGAGGCACCGGGATTAGTCGGTGTAGGCCTGCCCTTGAGAGGTGGGATCCTCAGGGCGGTCCTGACCTGGTGTGGTGGCATTCTGTTGCGGATAAGGGTGCGCATTGGGCGCTTGCCCGAACTGCTGTTGGCTGTAGGGCTGTTGCGGCTGACCGTAGGACTGTTGCTGCTGCCCAAACTGCGGCTGGCCCTGGCCAAACTGCTGCTGGCTTTGCCCGAACTGAGGCTGGCTTTGCCCGAACTGCTGTTGACCGTATGGCTGTTGACCGTAGGGCTGTTGCGGCTGCCCAAAGTATGGTTGGTTCGTGGCGTGGTATTGCGTGTGAGCTGGCGCCTTGGGCCGCCCCACCTCACTTGTGGCTTGGCGGACTGTGAGCGCGAAATGGTCTAGCCCAAAGAAGAACAGGAGAAGGGCACTGGTGAGCACCAACCAGAAGCCGCTTCCGCGGCTCCACACCATCCCGTTCGCTGCGAGATCGTAGGCGACAGAGTTGCTTGGTGATGAGTTAAAGAGGGTGATGGCCAGAATGACTATTCCCGCTGCTCCCGGAATCGGGGAGACAAGGATGCGGAGCCACCGTGGTGCGGTGGCACCAGCCGCCGCCACCAAGAGCGTGATCATGGGGCTGACCAGCGCGATGCCAACTATCAGACCTGGGAGCCACGTGGGGTTGGTGGCCAACGAGGTCCACGCGGACTGATCATCGAACACCCGTGAAGTGATGAACCATGGCAAGAAGATCCCGATTGCGCCCACAACCACGCCGATCAGGATGGCGGTTGTGCAGATGGCGCGGTGGGCCCGTGAGGGTGCATGTGCGGTTTGGGTGCGGCCAGAGCTCACGTATGGGCGTGGCGCGTTTTGTGACTGGTTCTGAAACTGTCCGAAAGCGCTCATGCAAAGACGATAGCAGTGAGGAAGCGTGAAAGTGGCGGGCGCCCTATTCTCTCTACGTGACCCGCGGATTTCTGCGGATAAGTGCGAACGACACGCCATTCTTGACACTTGAGTTTCGTGATGCAGTGTGTAATTTGCACTACGGAAGTCTGGCGCAAATATCACGGGATGGTTACACTCGATATAGTTTTGTTATAAAGCGTTGGTGTGGCTGCCTGTCAGCACCGCTTGCGCCATGACGTTTCTGGAGGAATCTATTGGGACGACACAGTGGACCTGTGGATCAAGACCTGTTGGCACAGGTTACGGCCGAGCCAACTCCTGGTTCACGCCGAGCCCGACTGCGCGCGGAACGCGATGGGCTCGCCGACGATGGTGTAGGCGCACATGCGCAGTCTGACCAAGTTCTCAGTGAAAACACTGAAGCCAGCGCGGAAACAGAATCTGTTGCCTCTCCCGGTCTAAATGTTTTCGTTGATGGCGAGCATGTGGTTGACGATGAGGATTCCGAGGATTGGGCGCTTCACCCTGTGTGGCCCGGAATGTCGAGTTCTGACGAGGAAGTTCCCCAGCGCTTCGACGCACCGATCACCGAGGAAGCGATCGTTGTAACTGGTCAGTCCAAGCGCGCTCCACGAGCAGTGCGTTCGAAGGCGCTAACAGCTGCCATGGCAGTTGTGGCTGCATCTTTGGGAACTGCCGTCGTGACAACCTCCACGTCAGCTGCCGATCCAGATGCCGGTCAGACTCGAGCAAACCTTGCTTCGCTCTCTAGGATCTCGGATGCTTCTGTGAATGCTGTGACATTCGCGTTGACCATCGATGGCAAGACATCGAATATCACCACAACGGCAACTTCCTTGGCAGACGCCTTGGCAGGCGCGGGATTCATCGTGAACGCGGATGACAAGGTTTCATCCCTCATGGCTGCTCCAGTTCTTGATGGTGCCAAGGTTACTGTTGTTCGCGTGACCACTAAGCAGGTGACCGAAACCGTCACAGATCCCTACGAATCCTCAGAAGTTGAGGATGGCACTTTGGCTGCGGGTACCACGAAGGTAACCACGCAGGGAGTCGACGGCGTCGTGACCAACACGTACGCAGTCACATACGAAGACGGCAAGGAAATCTCCCGAACACTTGAGATCTCAGCTTCCACTTCCCAGCGTGTAGACGAAGTTGTGAGTGTTGGTACGAAGGAAGAAGTCGCCGCCGCGACGTCAACAGATTCCTCTGCTTCTGCCTCCACCTCCACCTCCACTGTTGCCGCCGCGGTTGTGCCTGCCGGGGAAGCCCAGCAGATTGCTTCGGGCATGATGAGTTCCTATGGCTGGGATCAGTCGCAGTTTGCCTGCCTAGTGCCACTGTGGAATGCAGAATCTGGCTGGAGTGTGACTGCAGCCAATTCGAGCTCCGGCGCCTACGGTATCCCGCAAGCATTGCCTGGATCGAAGATGGCATCTGCTGGTGCAGACTGGCAGACCAGTGCTTCCACGCAAATCAAGTGGGGCCTGAGCTACATTGCTGGCCGGTACTCAACTCCTTGCGGTGCGTGGGCAGCCTTCCAGTCAAAGGGTTGGTACTGATTTCGCCCTGTGCGGCTGAGCACGGTGCGTTCCCGATGGACCGTGGCCGGCACTGTACACACTTGACTCGTGAGAGACTTGTTCGGTGAGTGAATCTACTGGGCTGCTCGGACCCACCGCCATTCGTGAGATCGCAGCTGCACTTGGCATCCGTCCCACGAAGACGCTCGGCCAGAACTTTGTGCACGACGCCGGGACTGTTCGCCGCATTGTTCGCGACGCAGGTGTGCAAAGTGGGGATGCCGTTCTTGAGGTTGGCCCAGGACTTGGATCCTTGACACTTGCCCTCCTTGAGGCAGGAGCATATGTCTCTGCTGTTGAGATCGATCCTGTGCTGGCCCGGGCATTGCCCACAACAGTGAGTGCCCGAATGCCGGAGGCCTCCGGCCGTTTTGCTGTACTCCTTCAGGACGCGATGGCGATATCTGACGCTGAGATGCTTGCGGTGCCCGATGATTTTGGCCGTGCTCTGAATTCCGCAGCGAGCGGTCAAGAACTAGGTAGTGCTCCAGCCCTCACAGTGGACGCCATCGCCGAGAAGCGTTCGTTTGCGCCGCGTGCATTGGTGGCAAACCTGCCATACAACGTAGCGGTTCCAGTTCTCCTCACGCTCCTCGAGAATCTGCCAAGCTTGGAGACGGTACTGGTTATGGTCCAGGCCGAAGTCGCCGACCGCCTATCGGCCAACCCGGGCTCAAAGATCTACGGCATTCCCTCAGTCAAAGCGGCTTGGTATGCAACTGCGGTCCGCGGGGCAAAGGTCTCTCGGAACGTGTTCTGGCCCGTCCCCAACGTGGATTCAGCTTTGGTGCGATTGGATCGCCATCCGATCCTCACACAGACACCCAGAGAAGACGTTTTTGCGATCGTGGACGCTGCTTTTGCGCAGAGGCGTAAGACTCTGCGTGCGGCACTCGCACCCTGGGCCGGTTCACCAGCACGCGCAGAGGCCGTGCTGCGTGCCGCTGGGATTGATCCCCAAGTTCGCGGAGAGCGATTGGGGATCGCTGACTACATTGCAATTGCTGATGCGAGTAGGGCCCTAAGCTAGCACATCGGCCGATTCGGCCGCATTGCGGGTGAACTGCACGTTTCACTTCTGGTCACACGAACTGCGCAGGCGATGAATTGCATCATTCGCGGCGAGGGCCGTAGAAGGATCGTCGCGCACCTGCATTAGGCTTGTGTCGGGTGGGTTCTCTCACGCTTCTGGAGCTCACAGCAGGGAGGCAGCATGGATCGAGCGATGCATGCACAGTGGCTTCGCGCTGAACGGCGTCTCGATTCAGCGCTGGCAGGTCTAGCTGCTTGCGCTCTGTGGATGGTGTGCCTGCCACTCACTGTGGTGTTTACGGATCTCACATGGTCCCAGCAAGTCGGTGTGGCATTGCTGTTGGCTATCCCGGTGAGCTTCGTTTTCTTCATACCGCTCGTTCAGGGCGTCACGGTGGTACGGGCGATCGAAGAACGCGATGCGGACGAAGTCCAAAGATGGCAAGCCACGGGAGTTCCTCCGCTTAACCCAGATCTCCTTCAGGCACGCCAGCGGCGCGTCCATACACCTCTCCTAACAGTTGTCGCACTTTCCAACGCCATGCTGATCGTGGTGGCTATTCCGCGCGCTATCGCGCCCCGTAACCCGGCAGAGGCGCTCTATGCTCCAGGGGTGGCCGGGATTGCGATAGGTGTGGCTCTTACCGCCGTCATCTTCATGCTGAGCGGGCGGATCAAGGCACGCCTTCAGGCAATTCTTGTCGCTGCTGTGACGTGGACGGTTCCGGTGGGAGTGTCTATGTGCGCTGCTGCTTTTCTTCTGCATCAGGCCGCGCTGACGCCTTCGGGTGTCTCGGGTGCGTTCACCTCGGTGGTCTTTGTCATTTTCGGGATCATGCTTGCACTTACAGGGCTCGCTCTTGTAGGCGCGTGGCTCGTAATGTGCGGACGTGCATTCAGTGGAAGGGGAGTCGGAGACAGCGGCGATCAGCGAGCGAGGGTCAGCTTGATGGTTGCGCAACTTGTGGGAGCGACCCACAAGGACCAATCCGTTGCTGATCAAACCGGCGATCTTCCGCCGTCAAATGACCGAAGTGAACCGGAGTTTGAGCCGGAAGACCTCGCGATTATCGATGCGGCATTGGACATCGAACTGTTCGACGTCGTGTTCTGCTGCATAGTGTTGGCGATGAGTGTCGCTATCCTTATTCTCAATGCTACGGGCCTTGCTGGAGGGGCTCTGCATGGTCTTGTAGCAATACTTCTTCTTGTGTCTATCATCGTTTTGACACGCAGGGTTCGGAGTCTGCTCCATCTGGGGTAAGGTGGCTGCATGTCACAGTCCTCGGTGCAAGTGTCGCAAAAACGGATGGCGGCAGGCAACGCAGCCAAACCCGTCGTCGTTATCGTCAATCTCGGTACTCCCACAGAACCCACCGCGAAGGCGGTGCGTCCATACCTACGTGAGTTCCTCAGCGATCGCCGCGTGATCGAGATGACGCCGTTGCTATGGAAGCCGATTCTTGAAGGAATCATTCTTCGTGTGCGGCCGCGCGCCTCGGCACGAAAGTACGCCACGATCTGGCTTGATGAGGGATCGCCGCTGATGCATTGGACTACGCGTCAGGCCGCAGCAGTGAGTGAACAACTAGGCGAAGGCGTGGAAGTGCGTGCAGCCATGCGGTACGGGAAGCCTGCCTTGCGCGAGGTGCTCAGCGAGTTGCACAGCGAAGGGTTCCGGCGCGTGCTCGTTTTGCCCGCTTACCCGCAGTATGCAGCATCCTCGGCAGGTACCGTGATCGATGAAGTAGGCAGGTGGATGCTGGGAGCGCGCGACCAACTCGAGTTGCGCACCGTGCGGTCATTCCCCGATTCGGCTCCATATATTGAGGCTCTGGCCACGGCGCTTGATGATTCTTGGGCCAAGAATGGAAAGCCGCACTTCAATGCCGGTGACAAGCTCGTCTTGAGCTTTCATTCGATTCCGGAAGCCATGCACAAGGCGGGAGACCCGTACCGAAGCGAGTGTGAGCATACCGCTGAACTGCTACGGATACGGCTTGGACTTGAAGAATCCGCGATGCTCGTCCGGTTCCAATCGGTGTTTGGCCCAGCTGCGTGGATCGGGCCCGCCACCATCGATTCCATGGCGGAACTCGGCCATGCTGGAACGCGGCGCGTGGATGTGGTGTGCCCCGGCTTCATGGCAGATTGCTTGGAGACGCTCGAAGAAATCAACTGCCTGAACAGGGAAACCTTCGCTGCAGCGGGTGGCTCAGAGTTCCACTACATCCCGTGGGCCAATGATTCCACGGGCTGTGTAGCCACTCTCGTTGAACAAGCGCAGCGTGGCATTGCTGGCTGGGTAGACTGATCGCACCGCCAGACAGCACAAAACCCCCACTTCTTGGGGGTACCGCACAAGAAACTGGCCGTCTAGCCTGATATCGAAGGGCGCTTCCGCGTGGTGATGGTCCACGGTGTCCCTGCCCATAAGGGGGAGCGATGGACCCAGAGTTCGTAACACTTGTGATCCTCGCACTCACAATTGCGCTGTTCATACTCAATAAGCTCTCTGTTGGCGTGGTTGCCATTTTGTGCAGCTTGGCGCTGGTCGCAACTGGGGTCGTGGACACAGGCACCGCACTTTCCGGCTTCGGAGATCCAGTAGTTATTTTCATTGCCAGCCTTTTTGTTGTGGCAGAAGGTCTGGACGCCTCCGGAATCACAGGATGGATGGGCACATACATCACTGATCGGGCGGGAGCCTCTCGGGCAACTCTCTTGGCCGTCATCATGATCGTGACAGCAGTCTTGAGCGCATTTATCACGCCCAATGGCGCGGCTGCCGCGATGATTCCCGTGGTTTTGAAGGCTGCCCGTGCTAGTGGCATCCAGCCGAGCCTTCTCCTCATGCCCGTGGCCTTCGCTGCCAGCGCCGGAGCACTGTTGACCCTCTCCGGTTCGGTCGTCAACGTCATGGTTTCCCAAACCTTGTTCGATCAGACGGGCAGAAGCTTCGGATTCTTTGAGTTTGCTGGGGCAGGTTTGCTTCTAGTGGTGGGCTCGATCGCCGTGGCGTTGACCATGGAGCGACTATTGCCGCGCGATCGTGAGGCTTCTATCTCCCGCGATTTTGGGGCCCACCTGGGCACTCTTCTCGATCATTATCAGATTGATCAAGGATTCTTCCGGTTGCGCATTGAGCGAGAAATCGCAGCTACGGCCCGTTCGCTTGAAACTGACGGAGTCCATGTCTATGCAGTGCAGCGTGGAGTCCGGGAGGCGCGCGGCCTAGATGATGCACTTGTGGCTGGCGACATCGTGCTCATGACCGGAAACGCGGCAACTATTCGCGATATCGCAAAGCTTCACGGCTTTTGGGTTGAATCTGAACCATTGGTTCCAAACAACGCTGCCACAGTCATTCCAGAACAGAGCGGACTCGCAGAAGTGATCGTCGCTCCGCGGTCTATGCTCATCGGTCAGCCACTTTTCGCAGGATTGATGCGCGGCGGCGTCACAGTACTCGCCGCCCGGCGGGGCGGCCGCGAAATTGGTGCTTCTACTCTACGGGCGGCGGAGGGTGATGTTCTGCTTGTTCACGGCGAATGGGACGCTATCATCCGTTTGGAGGACGACGACGACGTCGTGCTTGTTGACTGTCCGGCCGAGATGCGCCGCCAAATGTCTCCGCTTGGGGTCAAGGCGATCTTCGCCGGTGGCATCACGCTAGTAATGGTTATCATGCTGGCGTTGGGACTGGTTGAGCCTGCATTGGCGGGTCTGATGGCTGCGGGTGCCATGGTGCTGACAGGAGTCGTGACTCCTCCGGAAGCGTATCGGGCGATCTCATGGCAGACCGTGGTACTCATCGGTGGCTTGATCCCGCTTTCTGTTGCTATCCGTGAGTCTGGTGCCGCAGATCTCATCGCTGATGGCGTCGTGGCGCTGACTGGTTCGGGCGGGCAAACAGTGGTTCTCGCGGTGGTATTCATTGCCACTGCACTGCTCGGTCAAGTCATCTCTAACACTGCCACAGCGCTCGTGATGATTCCGATTGCCGTGGTGATCGCGCAGACCTCCGGAATTGATCTGCCCGTCATGCTTATGTCCCTTGCGGTCGCTGCAGGGGCTTCACTTCTTACACCGATCGCGACGCCGGCAAACTTGATGGTTGGCGCGGCGGCGGGATATCGATTTGGTGACTACTGGCGGTTTGGCCTCGCGAACATGGCCGTTTGGTTCATTGTTGCGGTGCTGGTGGTACCGCTGATCTGGTAGCCGTCCTCGCCCACGAAAGGAAAGACTCACATGTCTCAAGAGACCGTGAAGAAGCCCGGTGGCTTCCTCAACACGATCGAAAGAGTAGGGAACAAGGTTCCCAATCCTACGATCATGTTCGTTTATTTGATTGGAATCATCGCTGTTATTTCGGCCATCCTTCAGGCTCTGAAGGTTTCAGTCACGGACGAAGTCGTAACCCAAGTTCCCACCGAGCAGCTTCAGCAGATCAACGAAGCACTGGGAGGAACGCTCGTCCCGTTCAACCTCGATACCCAAACCATTACATCGCTACCGGATTACGTCATCCAGGAGCAGACCATAGCTGTTCGTTCGCTGCTTTCGGTGGGCGGGCTGGAGAAGTTCTTCTCCGGTTTCGTGGACAACTTTGCAGGATTCGGCGTGGTGGCTGTTGTCCTCGTGGCGATGGCGGGTGTTGGGGTTGCCGAGCAGGCTGGCCTGATGGGCGCCCTCATCCGGAAGATCGTCAAGGTTGCTCCTCGATCTACACTCGCCTTCATCCTCATCTTTGTGGGCGTGCTTTCTTCAGTTGCTTCTGACGCCGGATACCTTATCCTCATTCCGTTGGCGGCCGCCGCTTTCCTTTCGGTGGGCAGACACCCGCTGGCAGGTATGGCGGGCGCCTTCGCCGGAGTTGGTGCCATATTCTCAGTCAACCTCCTCATCACACCCACGGATTCGATGCTGACTGAGATCACGAACGAAGCTTTGGGTGCTACTCAAGAGCCACTGACTGTCACCGCTAACTTCTACTTCTCGATCGTTTCTTCTATCCTCATCGCGATCATCGCGACTGTGTTGACAGTCAAGGTAGTGGAACCACGTCTTGGACCCTACGATCCTGCTGAAGCATCGGTCGACGTCGTCGCCGATGAAATCGATGAAGCCGCTGAAGCGAAGGGACTGCGTTACTCTCTGTGGGCTTTCATCGCAGTGGTGGTTGGTGTTCTGGCACTATCGTTGCCCAGTGGCGCGCCGCTGCGCGATTCGGCAACTGGAGCGCTCATCGGTGCCACACCGTTCATGGCCAGCTTGGTGTTCATCATTTCGTTGGCTTTCCTCGTGTGCGGCATCGCGTACGGTGTTGGTGCGGGAACGATGAAGGGCGGCGATGCCACGGTCAACGCGATGGCCAAGACTTTCGCATCCCTCGGCGGGCTGCTTGTCATGTTCATGATGATCGCCCAGTTCATAGCCTTGTTTAACTGGACCAACCTACCCACAGTGGCTGCGGTAGAAGCAGCTCAGCTCCTTGAACGCATCAACGTACCATCTGTTGTACTGCTGGTTCTGTTCATGATCGTCATTTTTGTTCTCGACATCATCCTGCCTGGCGTAGTTCCCAAGTGGGCCATCTTCGCACCTGTTTTCATCCCAATCTTCACTGCGTTGAACGTGGCACCCCAGACGCTTCTGGCCGCCTATCGGGTGGCTGATTCACCAATGAACGTGCTGACTCCACTCATGGTGTACCTGCCGTTCATTGTCACGATTGCCCAAAGGTACAAGAAGGATGCCGGAATGGGAACGGTCATCGCACTTATGCTGCCTTACACACTGGTGATCTTCATTAGTTGGGTGATCCTTTACGTTGCATGGTTCCTGTTGGGTATTCCGTGGGGTCCTGGTGCCCCCGTGGGCCTATAGCTGGTTCCCCAAGCCATCACGATTCGAAATGAGAGATGCATATGCTTCCCGATGAATTTGCACTAATTTCACCCAGTCTTTCAGCCGCCATCACGGTGAACGTGGGCACGGAGCTTCCGGCCGACGTTCAGGCAGAGGCCATAGCGGTAACCTCTGATGGTCCCGTGCCAGACATTCTGGGCCTAGACCGAGCCGCACTTGTTCGCGCTGGGTTCTCCGGTGCCGTTGGCAGTGCTCTGGCACTTCCTGTGGCGTCAGGGCCGGTCCTTGTGGCGGTTGGGATGGGCCCCGCTGGCACTGTGACTGCCAACGTCTTGCGTGACGCTGCTGCAGCGTTTGCACGCGCGGTTCCTCAAGACGCCATCCTCGGAGCAGACGTGGCAGGTGCCAATGTGGAACCTGCTGCCGCGACCGCCGCCATCGTAGAAGGTATCGTCCTTGCGCGATACTCGTGGACTCTGGCATCCCGGCCGCGCCGAGAAGTGCCCGTCACATCCATCTCTTTTGTTGTTGGTGCCGACGACGTCGCAGCGGCGCAAGTGGGTGCGCGCCGTGGCTTGGTTCAGGCTCGCGTGGGCTCGGTGGCTCGCGATTTGGCGGTATGCCCGGCGCAGACGTTGACGTCTGAAGCCTTTGCTGATTTTGCGGTGGAGAGCGCTCCGGCCGCAGGATTGGAAGCCACTGTGTATGGCCGCGCGCAGCTAGAGGAGCTCAACTGTGGCGGACTTCTGGGCGTCAATCGCGGTTCTGCGAGGGAACCGCGCATGGTGGTCTTGAGCTACAAGCCTGAGGGTGTTGCAACGGGCAAACTTGCTTTGGTAGGCAAGGGCATCACCTTTGATTCGGGTGGCATCTCCCTTAAGCCGGGCGATGAGTCGCACTCGCAGATGAAGAATGACATGACGGGAGCCGGTGACATTTTGGCGGCTATGCTCGGCTTGCGGGATCTTGGATGCACTGCCGAAGTCACCGGATACCTCATGATCACAGATAACATGCCGTCCGCCACCGCAATGCAGCTGGGTGACATCCTGACGATGCATGATGGAACAACGGTAGAGGTTCTTAACACCGACGCCGAAGGCAGACTGGTCATGGCAGATGCGCTGGCGCTCGCGGCTGAATCGGATGTGGATGCGATTATCGACATCGCCACGTTGACCGGTGCCTGCATGCGTGCTCTGGGCCTTCGCTATGCCGGGGTTATGGGAACGTCGAGCGATCTGGTGGCGCAGGTTGAGTCCGCAGGAGAAGCTGCCGATGAACTCGTGTGGGAGTTTCCCTTGGTTGCGGCCTACCGGTCAGAGCTTGACTCAAGCGTGGCCGATCTGAAGAACCTGGGTGGCGCCAACGCCGGGCAGATCACGGCAGGGTTGTTCCTCAAGGAGTTCATTGGCTCCAAGCCATGGGCTCACATTGACATTGCCGGAACAGCTCAAGCCCCTGCGGAGGATCGGTGGATCCGCCGCGGCCCAACTGGCTTTGGTGCACGCCTGCTGGCCGAAGTGGCCTCATCCTTCGCTGTGCCAGAAGCCTGATGAAGGGCTGGCCAGGATTGCCGGAGGATGGCGCCGTGCGCGCCATCCTCCGGCAATCCTTCCGCCCGAAGAACTAAGAGGTCGGGGCGTCCCTGCGGGAGTGCGCGTAGCAGAATGCCCGAGGCGCCGTGCTCCGCGGCTTCTATGATGAGCCGTGCGGCATCGTCAAGCACAAGTTCCGGCAGTGGTGTGGCTTCGGCTCCGTCGTCGTACAAACGAACGTCCACTCCGGTTAAGCGAGCAGAGTAGCAAGCAGCCTCAAGCGGTGGCACGGTCAGACGGGGAGCGCGAATGAGATCGCGAACTGATGCCTCCGCGATCTCACTTCTCAGGCGAAGCGCATCTGTCAGCTTCACGCCTACGCGGAGGTTCGCGATCTGCTCCAGCGCTGGAGTTGCGTACTGCTGGACTCGGTCAACTAGGCGGTCCCCTTGAGCGATGGCATGCGCTGTGGCCTCTCGATTGATCTGCGCCTGAGCTGCTGTATCCAGCCGACCGATGATCGTTGTCAGATTGCGCCGCACCAAGGCGTTCCACACTAACCCCGCGGACACAGATAGAGCGTATGCGGTGGCTGCTATTACCTGGGCTGAAGTCATCGGACCGTTGGCAGCGGCCCACACTCCCAGACCTGCGCTCTGGAATGCGAAACAGACAAGAGCCAAACGCGTATTGCCACGCATCGCCACAAGTCCGCAGATGTTGCCGGACATCTGCCATGCCCACGGCTGAGCAGACGGGAACTCCGTCACTGCGGTGAGTGTGAATACTGTGGCTGCCACAGTATTCGTTAAGACTGCTGCCACATGCCAAGGCTTAAGGCGTGCGTGCTTTGTGGTTGACGCTAGGCTCGCTAGCCCGATCAGGACGGCTGTGATTGCTTTTGGCCAGTGGGAACCGAGCGTCGGATCAGGAACTGAGATCATCGTGCCGATAACCCACAGCAGCATGAGGACCACACGAAGCTCCGTAGATGCTGGCCCAGATGTCTCCACAACGAGGCGCTCGAATGCTGCGGTCTCGTTCCGCTTTCGGTGGTTGTTTCGCGCGATAAGTGGCTCAAGATGCAGTGCGTCTGGCACTTCTCCCTCACGTTCAAACCACTGATTCTCAAAATGGTCTGACTCTGGCGCTGGTGCGTGGTTCGGCCGTTGCTGTTGCGAGGGCATGTTCGGCCGGTAAGAGAGTTCAACCGTCGTTCCACGAGAACCCGAACGTACCTTCGCTTCTCCACCCGCAACGGATTCCATCTTTTCGATAATGCTGGTGCGGATACCGAACCTGCGCGGGTCGACCTTCTCCGGATCAAACCCGGGCCCGGCATCGGAGATGACCACGTTCACTCCGTTATCTGTCTGACGCAATCTGAGCAGTACTGCTGCACCCTGGGCGTGCTGTTGCGCATTCTCCAGAGCTTGGGTGGCTGCTTCCACGAGTGCATCCGTGGCATCTGCCGGTATATGCAGATCTCCATGAGGTAATTTCTCGCCTCCCGAAGCATCTTCCTCAGTCACGGGCACAGCATAGGAGTGTGCGAGAGTGTGAATACGGCGGGACAAGCTAGATGAGTGGAACTCGTCCGGGTTCACCGTGCCATCTGATGTCAGATCTTCGGTGCCTTCGTGGTTTACGGCCGCACCCTGTTTGCCATCTGGTGCACCTCCGTGGGTATCCGCCACATCGGGCGTACGTACCTCACGCTGTAACCTCTGCTTGAGCAGCTCCAAGGTCGCCTTGGCCCGCTCTGCCAATCGCCCAGCATCCTCATTTCGGCCGTGAACTGTGCTCAACAAGGTTGAGAGGACTTCGTCGTGGATGATCGAATCAAGGCGAGTGCGCTCGCGGTGCCACGCTGCAGACCTAGCCGCTGCATTCACCTGCAGGTGGCGGAACTCTTGGCTGACTTCACGGAGGACCATCTGCTTGTGGATCGCGTTGCCATAGGCTATGAAGCATAAGTTCCCTGCATGCAAAGCCATGATGCCCCACCACGATGCCTGTGTGGGTGTTCCACTGAGCAGCGCTGCCGTGGGAACACTGAGAACAGAAAGTAGCCCGTAAGCATAAGCCTGATATATAGGCCATGTGAGGACAGCTGCGATCATTGCTACCGGCTCTAGCGCCCACAGAGTGGGAATCTGCCACATAGCTGTGGGATCCACTGACCGGAGAGCTGGGTATTCAGTTACATATCCAAGTGGCAGAAGTACCAGAAGTATCGTGGCGAGGTGAGTTATGGCCTTTCCCGCGTTGCTGACGACTGCCACGGCAACTGCCGCGGCGAGTGCCAAACACAACCCTGCCAACATCAACCACCACAGCGGATAGGCAGCCACGTTGTCCGCAATCGAGACTACGCAAACCGGCACTTCGAGAGCTGCTGCCACTGCCACGGCCACAAATGCCCGCATCTTTGCCCGCCGTTCTGCCACGCTTGCAAGTTCAGGCGGTAGCTGGCGCTCGATATGACGCTGAGACATTAGGAGTGAATGATGAGGCCGTCTTCGGCGGCTTGCCGATACAAATCAATCTTCGTATCTGCTGGCCGCGATACTGCTGCATACTTCGCACGAATGCGCCTGATATGGTCCAGCACGGTATCCCGGGATATCCACAGCATTCGGGCGACGGAATCGGCGGTCTCGCCGTTGGCATAGAGGCTGAGAACCTCGCGTTCGCGCGGAGTCAAGTGGACGATTGCGTCGAGGTCAGCATCGATGACGGCGGCCCAATCAGTCGATGCCACCACTTCGCCACTCAAAGCACGTTGGACGGCGTCGATCACCGCAGTGACAGGCTCGCGTTTTGATATGACTCCGAGCACGTTGGCATGGACGGCTTCGCGCAACAGACCTACGTCTTCGCCGGACGTATAGGCCAACACGTGGGCGCCCAGCGCAGTGAGCTGCTCAACATTGGTGCGTGGTCTAGTGCCGTCCGCAAGACGAAGGTCCAAGAGAACAAGGTTGGGGGCGCGGTGAGTGGCGTCTGCCTTGGCGAAGCGCTCAAGAAGTTCGGGCACAGACTTGGCCGTGATCACTAAGCCGATACCTGAGATTCGGGCGAGGCGTTCAGCAAGGGCGACCAGAACCAGCTCGTGATCATCAACCAAACCGATGGTCTGCATCCGTGGCTCCATATCTTGCGAACGCCGGTTGAGCGCTGCGGTTGGTGAGAGTTCATTTGTGGAGCCAATGGTCAACAGAGCGCTGTATCCTCGATACCTAGCTTGCAGGCCAACGATCCACATATCTGTGGTCTTAACACAATGCTAATCCCCTAGTTCTAGGGGTAGTAATTCTTCCCAACAATCAGAATACTTGTGTTGTTAATGTTGCACTCGCGGGCTTGAAAACGTGAACAGCCTTTTTACTCATCGAATAGGAATGCTCCCATGGATCTCAACAACTTTTGGTCTTTCTTTTGGCTGATACTCGAAGTGTTCTTGTTGTTTGTCTACATTGTGCTGTTCTTCATGATCGCGCAAGACATCTTCCGGGACTCAAAGATGGGCGGATGGGCCAAGGCCATTTGGGTACTGTTCCTCATCATCATCCCATTCGTCACCGCATTCGTGTACCTCATTGCCCGTGGTAATGGCATGGAGCGCAGGCGCCGTGAAGCTGCGGTCGCAGCTCAGCGGGCAGTTGACAGCTACATCCGCGAGACGGCCAACGGTAATCCCGCACACGTGATTGCCGAGGCAAACACTCTGTTCCAGCAGGGTGTCATCACCAAGGAAGAATTCGATCAGCTCAAAGCACGGGCGCTTGCCTGACCTTTCGCGATCACGAACTGACGGAGTCTTATGATGCGAACGCTTACTCGGTTCTTGCTCAGGTTGGCTGTGACCTTGGCAAGTGCAGCAATAGGCTTGCTGGGTGCGGCTTGGATCGTGCCCGGATTCAGCGTTCACGCGCAAGGCTTCATCATCGCCACGGTGGTCTTGGCAATACTTCAGGCACTTCTTTCACCGCTTGTCTCACGATTGATCGGCCGGTTCATTCCGGCGCTCGAAGGCGGGATCGGAATCATTTCCACAACTGTGGCTCTGCTGGTGGCCGGCCTCATCCCGGCCGCTAGCGGCATCTCTGCGCAATCGTTGGGAACATGGTTGTTCGCGGGCTTCGTTGTGTGGCTTGTCACCGCCCTTGCCACAGTTGTGCTCGCGTGGATTCTGGCGCGAACCTCTGGTTCTTCTTCTACGGGAAGCGCCACGTAGACTAGGCACGTGCGTTCAGTTCTTGCTTCCGCTCCCGCAAAGGTCAATTTGGCTCTGAGAGTCGGCCCGCCCCGCCTTGATGGCTACCATCCTCTCGATACGGTGTTCGAAGCGCTGGATATCTTTGACGACGTCGAAGCTACCTCCGTATCGGATTCCTCAGTTACTTTGAGCATTTCGGGGCTGGGGGAGGACTTACCCGTTGATTCACGCAACCTTGCTGTAAGCGCAGCCCTTCTCCTTCAGGAGAGATTCGCAGTGCCCACAGGTGTAGCGCTGCGTATCACCAAACGGATTCCAGTGGCGGGGGGCATGGCCGGAGGATCCGCTGATGCAGCTGCGACGCTCGTTGCCTGCAACAAGCTGTGGAATCTGGACCTCTCCACTGATCAACTCATGGAGCTAGGCGCAGAACTGGGCTCTGATGTTCCCTTCTGCATTCTTGGTTCACTCGCCCACGGAACTGGCCGCGGCGAAGTGTTGCGCCCACTTAAGGTCGGCGTAATGCACAGTTGGGTGATTCTCACCCAACGTCAGGGGCTTTCTACACCGGAGGTGTTCCGCGAGTTTGACTCCCTCATGGATTACGTTCGGATACCTGAAACCCTTGTCCCTGACACACAAGACCTGCAAGAAGCACTTGAGGATTCCGATCTTGAGGCAGTCGGGCGGCTTATGGTCAACGATCTTGAACAGCCAGCCTTCGTAGTGAGGCCTGATATTCGGGAGGTCCTGCGGGCCGCGCAGGAGTACGGTATCCGCGCGATCATGTCGGGTTCCGGACCAACGGTCGCGGTTCTGGCGGACGATTTCTCAACGGCTGACGCGATCGCAGGGAAACTCTCGCGGCAGTTCCCAGAACTGACAGTGCTACGGGCGAACGGCCCTGCTGCTGGTGCGCACGTTCAGGTGGTTCGCTGATGGCACATCTGCTTGGTGCCGAAAACCTCCATCTCGAATACCCAAACCGCATTGTCTTTGATTCAGTCTCGCTCGGAATCAACGAAGGTGATCGCATTGGCATCGTTGGCAGGAACGGGGATGGCAAGTCTTCGCTTCTGGCGATGCTCGCTGGAAAACTCGAACCTTACTCTGGCCGCGTCACGCGCCGAACCGGGCTGCGAATGGGCGTTCTGGATCAAAGTGACACTCTTGACCCCGAAGATACGGTGGGCCACACCGTCGTCGGCGATCGTGAAGAATATGTGTGGGCGGGTGATCCGAAGATTCGCGACATCATCGCGGGTCTGGTACCTGATCTGGCGTGGGACACGAAGGTCGGGAAGCTCTCCGGTGGGCAGCGCAGGCGCGTGGCACTCGCGGCGCTTCTTGTTGGCGATTGGGATGTCATAGCACTCGACGAACCCACCAACCATCTTGATGTGGAAGGCATTACGTGGCTAGCGAACCACGTAAAGAATCGGTGGCCAAAGAACTCAGGCGGATTCCTCGTGGTCACGCATGATCGGTGGTTTCTCGACGAAGTGGCAACAGCAACGTGGGAAGTCCACGATCGAATCGTTGAGCCTTTTGAAGGTGGCTATGCGGCATACGTTCTGCAGCGCGTAGAACGTGACCGGCAATCGGCCACAATCGAGGCGAAGAGGCAGAACCTCATGCGAAAGGAACTTGCCTGGCTCCGGCGAGGCGCGCCTGCGCGAACCTCCAAGCCGAAGTTCCGAATCGAGGCCGCGAACGAACTCATCGCTGATGTCCCGGATCCACGTAACAAGCTGGAGCTTTCACGTTTGGCGACCGCTCGCCTTGGCAAGGATGTAGTGGATCTGCTCGATGCTGGGTTTGCATATGGAGACAACGAGGTTCTGCACGGGATTGAGTGGCACATTGCGCCTGGCGAACGCACCGCGATCATGGGTGCGAACGGAGCAGGTAAGTCAACGTTGCTCGGATTGATTGCGGGAGCACTAACGCCCACCTCGGGCCGCATCAAACGAGGTAAGACCGTTCAACTTGCCATGCTGGATCAACAGTTCAGCCAACTTGAGCAGATCGGTGAAGATAAGGTGCGTGACGTGCTCGCCGAGTACCGCACTACCTACACTGTGGACGGCAAGGATATGACTCCTGCCCAGCTGCTCGAACGGCTCGGATTTGCCCGGGAGCATTTATCCTCCAAGGTGAGCGAGCTTTCCGGTGGGCAGCGCCGTCGGTTCCAGCTTCTGCTCGTGCTCTTGTCTGAACCGAACGTGCTCATCCTCGACGAACCATCGAATGATGTGGACACGGATATGCTGACCGTCATGGAGGACCTTCTGGACTCATGGCCGGGCACCCTCATCGTGGTCTCGCATGACCGATACTTCGTGGAGCGGGTAACAGATCAGCAGTACGCCATCCTGAACGGCACATTGCGTCACCTCCCCGGTGGGGTGGATGAGTATCTGCGGCTTCGCGATGAGGAGGTTGCGGCTCACTCTGAAGTGGAATCCGGCTCCGGTTCACAGCTTCCTGCCGAGGGGAGCTCTTCCGCATTGACTGGCGCGCAAGTGCATGCCCTGCGCAAGGAGCTGAGTGCAATCGAGCGCAAGATGGACAAGGCCACCGCCAAGATCAAGAAGATCCATGCCAAGATGGCGGATGCGGACCAATCCGATTATGAAAAGATCGGAAAGCTCAATCAAGATGTGCAAGCTCTCCAGGATGAAGCTGAGGAGCTGGAGATGAACTGGCTGGAGATATCCGAGCAGCTCGAGTAGTGCTCACGAAGCCGGCCACAGCTCCTTGTGGCCAAAACCCAAACGGTTATCCACTAGCTTCGCTTCTGAGGGAGTAAACGCCCAGATGGGTGCAGGCACGATGTCCACAGCTGGGAATGCTGCGGCGAACGTTGCCCGTGCCGACTCGGCAGCCTCAGCCTGCAGGAGCTCAGTGGTTCCGTAGAGCTGCAGGCCGCGGATTGCCGCGGCGTCGGTCTCCTGCCGTGCGATGGTGGCAGCCATTCGAGGGTTGGCGGTGCTGAGGCGGCCGTGCTGCGTGCTGGGGTCTGAATAATAGAGCAGTCGGGGGGCACCGCGTTCCAGACAATAGAACACGCTTGCCGCCCGCAGCATGCCGTTCGCGTAGACCGCCACAGACATGACGGTGTGTTCGCACAAGAACGCATCGATTGCCGGTGTGAAGGCTACGCCCAGGTCAGGTTGGTTTCCCCGTGAGTCGAAGGATAGCTCTGCAGAACGTGGAGAACTCCGGTTGGGAAACGCAAAATCGCCACCTTCTTCGAACGGAGTAGAGGGGTCAGGCTCGGCGTCGATCACGAATACACCTCATCTGTGCGCATCACGGGCTTCTGGCGGAAAGAGGCCTGCAGGTTCTCTTCGCGCCAACGTGGGAAGGATGCGGTGTCAATGCCAAACTGGTCAAGCACCCGGCCAACAGTGTGGTCCACCACGTCAGCGAGACTTGTGGGATTGGTGTAGAACGCGGGGACGGGCGGGAAGACGGTCGCCCCGGCTTCGGTCACAGTGATCATGTTGCGCAGGTGGATGAGCGATAAGGGGGCCTCGCGGGCAACAAGCACGAGGCGGCGCCTTTCCTTCAGTATGACGTCGGCGGCGCGGGAAACCAGCGATGTGCTCACTCCATTCGCAATCTTGGCCAAGGTGCGCATCGAACATGTAGCTGCGGTGCCCACGGCCGCGGGTCCACTTCAAGGAACTGTGCTCGCGTGAACTGTTCCTTGAGCCGATACGGTGCGGTGGCGTCGAAGATAGTCTTGGCGGTTACGCCCTTCGCGGGAATCGAGGGGTTGTATTCGGGTTGTTGAGATGGATCCAGGACGTGCCCCATGACGCCAGGAATGGTGATGATATCGGTATCTCCCTGCATTCGAGTGGTCATTGCCCACAGCACGTCATCCGTATCGAACGGATCCACGTCCTGATCAACAAGAATCACGTTCTTCAGCTCGCTGTATGTTGCGAACGCGACTAACGCGGCTTGGTGGGCACGGCCGTCGTCGAACGCTTTCTCCTTGTGTACCTGGATGATGGCTAGCAGCTTTCCGCCACCTGCGGTGTGCGCATAAACCTGGGTGACGAAACCGGGCAGGGCGGCTTCCAGTGCCCGGATGAGTGATGCTTCCGTGGGGATGCCAGCTAGAGAGGTGTGTTCCTCGCCGGGGCCTACCAATGTCTCAAGGATGGGGTGAGTGCGTGTGGTGACTGCCGTGACCTTGAAGAGGGGTAGGGAGGGGTTCGCCGGGCCGTTGTAGCCGGGAAACTCGGGCATGGCGTGGCCGGTATCCGAATTCTGATCTTCGCGAACTCGCACATTGGGCAACAATTCGCCCTCGATGACGATTTCGGCACGTGCGATCGCGTGTTGTTCCACTGTTAGTGCCTTGACCAGGCTCACCGGTTCGTGGCGGATGCCCCCGGCCACCTGCAGTTCGTCATAGCCGAAGGGAGTGGTTGGTGCCTCGAAGCATGCGCCGATGTAAACGGCGGGGTCTAGGCCCATATTGATCGTCACAGGCAGCGGTTTTCCGGCGGCCTCGGCCTTCTTCCTGAATGCGTCAATGTGGCGGCCCGGTGCGAAGAAAATGGATAGCTCGTCGCGGCCCTGCACGGCGATTCGGTGGATCGTCACGTCCGAGTGCCCAGTCTGCGGGTCAGTGCCCAAGAGCAGGCCCATGCAGAAGAATGGTGCGGCGTCCACCGGCGTGTTCGTTGGAGCAGGTAGAAGGGTGCGGATATCGAAGTCCGGTTCGGAGGCCAGATACACCTTTTCCTGCACCGGCGCTTCGTTCCTTGTGACGACGACGGGCTCTCTTGCGTGGTTGAAAGCTTCTGCTACGAGGTGGTTGATAGAAGTGGGAGTTGCTCCCAGAAGCTTGGCAACCCGTGCTCGATCGGCGAGCATTCCCACCAGCACGCTGACATCCTCAAAGCCCACGATATTGGTGAACTGCATGGCCGGCCCGCGACGGGTAGGTCGCATTACTGTTCCGCCGGCGCCGATGTGCTTGTACACGCCTGCGAGCTGCGCGTTTGGGTCCACGGGATGATCCGTGGTGATGAACTGCGTGGGATCGTCCTGGATGAGGGCGAGCGCCGAGCGTAGATCGTTCACTGCGGTGTTCGCCGATGCCGCGTGCGTGTGGTTGGTTGAGCCCATTGCCTGTTCCTCCATATTCATCGGCTGGAGCGCTCTATCGCGCTCGCGACGAGCAGCATCTGACCCAAGCGCAGCTCGCGGCCCAAATGTTCATCACACAAGCCGGCATGCTCAAGCGCCTCCGAAAGCTCCAACGGCTCGGCTTCATTGAGCGGAACATCGATCCAACTGATGCGCGAAAACAGACTGTTTCCCTAACCGATCCGGGCCGCGTGGTGCTCGAATCGGTGCTCGATGAGTTCTTCACCGCCGAACGGAAAAGTTTAGATACATTGAGCGGCCCGCAACGGATCGAGCTGACTCGGATGCTGCGCGAGCTTCTTAACCAACGCGACGATTAGTGCGGCCGAACGCGCTCATTCCATCGATTGTGAATCCGCCATGTGTGGTGAAGTCAATGTGGTCTGGGCACCTTGATGGCTGAGGCGAGGACTATGGTGGGAGGCAAAGTACACCACGTGCTTCGGGGTCGGTGAAAGTCCGAACCGGCGGTTAAAGTCCGCGACCCGTGTGCTGCTCAGTAGCACACGGTTGATCTGGTGAAATTCCAGAACCGACGGTTAGAGTCCGGATGGGAGAATCACACGTGGATTGTGGGGAGTATTCGCCTACCTCCCCATGTGCGGCGCTCCCATCGCGCTTCCCGGAGCCAGAATCTGGGAGAGAACATGTTCACTGGAATTGTTGAAGAACTCGGGACCGTCAAGGACATCATGCTCCAACCCCATGGAGGAGCAACGTTGGCCATCGCTGGACCACTTGCGGTCCAGGGAGCCAAGCGCGGAGATTCCATCGCGGTATCTGGCGTCTGCCTCACTGTGGTGGACCAGCCAGCCGAAGGAGTATTCGTCGTCGACATTATGCCGGAAACGCTGCACCGCACTGCGCTGGGTACCCTGACCGCAGGTAGCCGGGTCAACCTTGAACGCGCGCTACCGGTTGATGGGCGCCTGCATGGGCACATTGTGCAAGGCCACGTGGATGGTGTGGGTCAGCTCAGTAGGCGTGTGGACTCCGACGGGTGGATTGAGCTTCGTGTGGAGGCGCCCGAAGCGCTCACAGGTTTCATTGCTGAGAAGGGCGCGGTTGCGCTCAATGGAGTATCTCTGACAGTGACAACTGTTGTGGGGCATGAGTTTGGTGTGGCGCTTATCCCGGAGACCCTTCGCATGACCAATCTGGGGCTCCTAGATGCGGGCGATCCGGTCAACATCGAGATCGACGTCGTAGCCAGATACGTGGCACAGCTCCTAGAGAAGGGTTCGCTTCCGGCCAAGATCTCGTGACTTTCGGCTGAGTATTGCGGAAAGTATCTCGACGTCGAGTAATCTGGCTACATGAAAACCGCGCGAGAGCCTCGTGATGAGGTGGATGGAATTGTTGAGTCGTGGGGCCGCGAGCGCCCTGACTTTGATCCCGAACCACTTGCGGTGTTCTCTCGAATGGTGCGGCTGACTTACCACATTGACAAGATGCGCAGGCAGGCGTTTACGCGCCACTCGATCGAATCGTGGGAGTTTGAGATGCTTGCTGCGTTGCGCCGTCAAGGCCCTCCGTATCGCCTGACGGCGGGGCGCCTCATGCAGGAGACCCTTGTTTCTTCCGGCACGGTTACTAATCGAATCGATCGAATGGTGGCTCGCGGGAACGCGCGGCGTCTTCCAGATCCCACAGACAAACGAGTGGTTCATGTGGAGGCTACACCGGCGGGAGTGGAGCTCGTGGATCAGGCGATGGCAGATCTGCTGGACCTAGAGAGTGAACAACTTGACGGGCTAGGCGCAGACTCCAGCCGGGAACTTGCCGCGCTGCTGCGTGAGCTTCTGGCCCATTTTGAGCGGGGCGGGAAGTAGTCCTTAGCAGGGAGACCGTGGTGGGAAGTAAGCCGTGGTGTGGCCGGAAGCCGTGGTGGGGCCGGAATCAGTCTTCGCGGGTGATGATGGTTTCATGCGGCACGGCGTGGTCGAGGGTGTGCCCCACAGTGCAGTAGCGGGCGATCGCTGCCAGAGCCCGCTTTCGCGTGTCGGCCTCGGCTTCCGGATCAAGATCCTTGAACTCGGGGATGAGCTCCACAACGAACTTTGTGAATCGATCCTCGTCTTCTCGATACTCGTTGGCGATGACCCCGCTCAATGCGAAGTCATCACCCAACACGTGCGCCAAGCGGGAATCTGCTGACATCGCGTTGCAGCCCAGCAGGGCTGCCTTGAGCAAGTCACCGGGGCTCCACTGGCCTTCGCCCTTGCCGATCTCCAACGTTGCGCCACGCGAGTTCTGCGCATGGTAGGTTCGCGTTCCAGTGCGCTCTAGGGAGACGTCTGGCTGGGTGGGAGTTGAAGTTTGAGAAGTCATGGGCAACCCTTCCGTGAGTTCGTCTTGGTCATCAAGCTTAGTGGGCGAGTCAAGCCCGGCGGTCTGGTCGCCTCAGGTCACGTTGCGGAGCTGGGCACCCCGGCTATCAGGACAACTGGATGCTCCACGGCGCGGTGGCGTTTTGTCCGCCGGGCGCACTCAACTATCAGGACAGGTACTATGCGGCCTTCCTCAAGACCTGCTTGAGCTTGATCCTCTCACCTGTGTGCAGAATGGAACGCTCGTAGATCTTGCCGGCCACTAGGGCGAGCAGTGGAATCGTGATCAGCGTAAGCGCGATAGCGAGCACTTGCTCCCACACCTCGACTCCACCGACTGCCGCACGCATGGGCATCAGGTAAGGGGAAAAGAGTGGCACGTAGGAGAGCACCTTGGTTACGGTGGCATCCGGAAGGTAGGGCACAAGGTAGATCGCAAGGTATAGCGGGATCATCTGCATAAAAATGAGAGGAGTCTGAACTGCGCCCAGATCTTCCTGCCGGGAAACTGTGGCGGAGATTCCGCCAGTGATTCCGGCGAATGTGAAGTAGCCCAGAACGATCCACAGAAGCAGCATCGGCACGTATCCCCACACGCCTAGTGCGCCCAGTGTGCTGATTTGATCCAGCAGTCCTGCGATCCACAAGCCTCCGAGGATGCCGGCTAGGTACACCGCGAAGATGACGAGCATAGCTGAGCCGATGCCTAGGATCTTTCCGAGCAGGAGGGTCCGCGGGCGCACGGTGGTCAACAAGATCTCCACCACGCGGCTCGCTTTCTCTTCTACCACGCCAGCCGAGAGTGTGGAGATTCCCATGAGCGTGATCATCATGAGCATGAGCACACCCACCATGCCCACGGCGTAGCCAATGGGGTTCTCACTGAAGGCGTCAGTTGCCACGCTGGTGACAGTGGTGCTGGCTAGAGCGGCGAGGTTCGCTGATACGTCTGGGGTCAGTGCTCCAGCTTCATCCATCAGCTTCTCCGTTGCGGCCAGTACCACCACGTCCCTGATGGGATCGGCGCCGTCGGTCGAGGTGATGGTGGGAGCCGCGGGACTGCCAGAAATAACTGCGTTGCCGGAATCGCGCGCTACGTCATCTGGATTACCAGAGGTTTCCTCGACACTCACACCCAGTTGCTCAAGATAGGGCGTCAGCGCGTTGGCTTCAGACGTGATGGATACGGATGTGGCTTCAGGGATTGCCTGATCATCAGAGCTGTCATCTCCCAAGAAGATGTTGCCAGCTACGCCGGCGGCGAGGCACAGAATCACGATGACTG
Organism: Changpingibacter yushuensis; assembly: GCF_014041995.1. Taxonomy (NCBI): domain Bacteria; kingdom Bacillati; phylum Actinomycetota; class Actinomycetes; order Actinomycetales; family Actinomycetaceae; genus Changpingibacter; species Changpingibacter yushuensis. The sequence continues at coordinate 437,801 of NZ_CP059492.1, forward strand.
CCGTGGAGATTCGCATAGCTTTGGAGCCCAGCAGTGTTGTGAACTCGCGTTTGATGATGAGTCCTAGCATCAGCGCGCCACCTTCTTCCACAGTGACCGTTTGGCCGGCTTAGTTTCGGGTTGATCTGGCGCAGTCACGACGACGACGTCCTTGAACAAGTCCGTCAAGTGTGGCCTGCGGGGCCCGAACTCGTGAACAGGTCCCGCGCTGATCGCGGCTTGCAACACTGTCTGGTCTGAAACTCCGGCGGGTTGATTGAAGATCACGCGGGTGAGCCCCGAAATGGCGGGCGCTTCTGCGCTGCCATCGAGCGGGTCTGGCGCTAGCGTGATGCCGAGCGGGAGGAGTGCGGCGGAAAGCTGTTCGGGTGCAGCTCCGGAAGCGAGTGCCAACTGCTGGGATTCTGTGGAGCGCAGTTCGTTGATTGTTCCTTCGGCAACCATGTGACCTTGGGAAATAATGCCTACCCTGTCGCACAACCTCTCCACCAGATCGAGCTGATGGGAGGAGAACACCACGGACGCGCCAGATTCCACTTTCTCTTTGAGGACCTGAGACATCACATCTACTGCTACTGGATCCAATCCGGAGAAGGGTTCATCAAGCACCATGAGCGTGGGGTTGTGGATGAGTGCTGCTGCGAGCTGCACGCGCTGCTGGTTTCCGAGGGAGAGCTTTTGTACGTTGTCCTCACGGCGTGCCTGAATGCCCAAGCGCTCAGTCCAGTACTCCATTGCTGCGTGTGCTTCGGACTTGTTCATCCCGTGCAAGCGAGCCAGGTATTCGAGTTGTGGCCCCACGGCGAATCTGGGATACAGGCCGCGTTCCTCTGGCATGTAGCCGATCGTCTTGCGAGCCTCGAAGGAGATAGGTGCGCCGTTCCACGTGACCTCACCTGAATCGGCAGACATAACTCCCAGCATGATCCGCATCGCGGTGGTCTTGCCTGCTCCGTTCGAGCCGACGAACCCGAACATCTCCCCCTTTCCCACATTGAAGGAGAGATCGCGAAGCGCTTGCAATGATCCAAATGACTTGTTGAGGTGATCGATACCCAGCATTGGGCCAGCGAGTGGCATATCTATCCTCACGAGATAGGTGTGATTGCGTTTACAGGTTACCAAATCGTTTGATTCGTGCCGGAATCCTAGTTTGGAGTGCCTCCCCATTCTTCCCCGTCAGGGTTGGGAACCGTCACTAGGTGGGGGTCGCGTTCCATTGAGCGAAGGCCGAGCCACAGCAGGTTGGTCACATGGGCCGCCACCGTGCCCTTGTCAGGTGCTTGTACCTCAACCCACCACTGGCCGATCCGGCCGATCGCACCGGCCAAGAGCTGACCGTAGATGGGAGCAGTCTGCGGATCTTGACCCAGTTCTTCCATAACGGGGGCGAGCATTTCCGTCACTTGTTCGGCAACGTCGGCAATCACCGTGGTGAACGTTCCTCCGCTCACAGCGGTGGGAGATTGGTGGGAAAGCAGGCGGAAGCCATCAGGGCTTTCGTCAATGTAGTCCAGCAGTGACAGGAGGATTCTCTCCAGCATCTCGCGCGGGTGCTGCCCTGGGATCATCTGGCTAGCCAACATCTCCGAGAGAGATGTCACTTCGCGATCCACGATTACTTGGTAGAGACCTTCCTTGCCGCCGAAGTGTTCGTAGACCACGGGCTTGGAGACTTGGGCCGCAGCGGCGATTTCCTCAATGGAAACGGCGTCATACCCGCGAGTTCCGAACAGCTCACGTGCGACGCCGATGAGTTGCTCGCGCCGGTCGGCTCGAGTCATGCGAATTCGCGGGCGAGGATCGCGCCGGTTTGTGAGTTCGGATTCATTCATGGTTTCATTATGACTGCTGAACGGCTGACGGTAGAATCATTCCGTTCATATTCCGCCTTGGTGTAATGGCAGCACAAAGGTCTTTGGAACCTTTGGTCCAGGTTCGAACCCTGGAGGCGGAGCCAAACTCACATGTGAATACTCGCCCTCGAAAGCTGACGCGGGGTAGGCTAGTTTCGGTTCAACGAGAAGAGGGGAAAGCTGTGAGTTCTGGGCGTCCAGCGGCGGTCGTGATTCTTGCCGCAGGGCAGGGAACGCGAATGCACTCGGCAACACCCAAGGTGCTGCATTCACTGTGCGGGCGCACTCTTCTTGGTCATGCAATTGCAGCTGCGCGCGGGCTCCGACCCGAATATGTCGTGGTGGTGGTTCGTCACGAACGCGATGCAGTTGCCGCCCACGCGTTGGAATGTGATCCGGACGTCATCATCGCTGATCAGGATGCGATCATGGGTACGGGGCGCGCAGTTTGGTGCGGCCTCCAAGAACTTCCAGCATCGCTTTCCGGGTCTGTTACGGTCATGGCCGGCGATACGCCATTGCTCGATACGCAGACCCTCAGCCACCTGAACGAACGTCACGATTCCAATGCGGTCACGGTTCTCACCACAAACGTTTCCGATCCAACTGGATATGGCCGAATCTTGCGTGACAGCACCGGGAGTATTTGCGGCGTCGTCGAACACAAGGATGCGGATCCCGCCCAACGCGCGATCACGGAGATCAATACCTCCACCTACTCGTTTGACCTCGAGTTTCTCCGCAGCGCGCTGGAGAACCTGTCAAGTTCTAACGCGCAAGGTGAGCTGTATCTGACGGACGTTGTTGAACAGGCCTACTCATCGGGCAGCGGGGTTGGGGACTACGTTGTCTCGGACTCTTGGCTGGTGGAAGGGTGTAACGATCTGGTTCAGCTGGCTGCTTTGCGTCACGAGATGAATAAGCGAATCCTTGACGCTTGGATGCGTTCAGGTGTTTCTATCGTGGACCCAGCCACAACCGCTGTGGACGTCGACGTCACGCTCGAACCCGATTCTTGTATTCTTCCGGGAACTCAACTCCATGGACACACAGATGTGCGTGCGCAGGCAGTTGTGGGACCCGGCGAGTTCACCGACACCGTTGTTGGTGCTCGCGCTGTGGCGTGTCACGTGGTGGCACGCGGTGGCGCAATCCCGGCCGGAACTACTCTTCCGCCATTTACGATTTTTCCGGTGGAGCAGGGGACTGCCGGAAGCACCGACGCTTTGGGCGGAATTCCCGCCGGGCAGCATCACTGACAGGGAGCACCAATGACGGGTATGCAGGTATCCAACGAGAAGCGACTAGTTCTGTTGAGCGGCCGGGCACACCCGGAACTTGCAGATGCTGTAGCAAAGGAGTTGGGCATTGAGCTCCTCCCGATTACCGCGTATGACTTCGCAAGCTCGGAGATCTACGTCCGATTCGATGAGTCGATCCGAGGCGCAGATGTGTTCATTCTGCAGTCCCACCCAGCTCCGATCAACAAGTGGCTCATGGAGCAGCTCATCATGGTGGATGCCGCCAAGCGCGCTTCCGCCAAGCGCATCACCGCTGTTTCGCCGTACTATCCCTACGCCCGCCAAGACAAGAAGCATATGGGCCGCGAACCCATTTCGGCTCGCTTGGTTGCTGACTTGTACAAGGCTGCTGGGGTTGATCGCATCATGAGCGTTGATCTTCACGCGGCACAGGCGCAAGGTTTCTTCGACGGCCCGGTGGATCACTTGTGGGCTATGCCAACATTGGTGGAGTACGTGCGTACCCGCATCGATCCGGATGAGGCCGTGATTGTTTCGCCCGACGCCGGGCGTATCAAGGTAGCTGAACAGTGGGGCAACCGTCTGGGTGGCGTGCCGTTGGCATTCGTGCACAAGACGCGTGACATCTCGCGGCCAAACCAAGCCACAGCGAACCGCGTGGTGGGCGATGTGCGCGGCCGCACGGCTGTGATCGTGGACGATCTCATCGACACGGCCGGAACGATCTGTGGTGCGGTGCGCGTTGTACTTGATGCTGGCGCGAAGGACGTTATCATCGCGGCCACCCACGGGGTGCTCTCCGATCCTGCTGTCACGCGGCTTGGGGAAAGCGGGGTGCGTGAAGTTATCGTGACTGATACTTTGCCCATCCCTGCGGAGAAGCGCTTCCCACAGCTGACAGTTCTTCCGATTGCCCCTGTACTGGCCAATGCAATCGATGCAGTATTCGAGGACGGCTCAGTGACGTCGCTGTTTGACGGCGTGCACTGAGCCCTGAACGCGCTGGATGTGTGTGGGGTGTGGGCGGGAGCGCGTGGCGCTCCCGCCCACACCTGCACTATTCCTCCGAGGGTCGCTTGTGAGTCCACTGCTGCCTAGTCATCGTGTACAGGACACAGTGCTGAAGGTTATCCGGCAGCTCGGGATCCTCCACATCCATCTCAAACGTGAACCCTATTCGCTCCATGACGGCGATGCTGGGGGTGTTCTGGCTGACTGCCAGCGAACCGAGGATAGGGAGCCTCTCAATACCGAACGCGTAATCGCGTGCAGCAGTTGCGCCCTCAGTTGCTAAGCCTTGATGCCACGCCTCCTTGCGCAGCCGCCACCCGATCTCGAAACTCACCACGCCGTGACCGGTTTCTGGCACCACCGGATCCATGGGATGAATGCCAATGAAACCGAGGAAATCACCGGGCAGCAGGACGTCGTCGTCGGAATAGTGAATCGGCTGGCGGGCGGCAACTGCCCATAATCCGAAGCCGTTCTCAGCCAGGTATCTCTGATTGCGTACCGCCTGTTCCAGCGATTCCTCTTCAGAGAGCACCGACGGGAAGAACGATCTCACTTCGGGATCTGCATTCATCTCGATCCACGCACTGAGATCGGCTTCCTCCCAGCCGCGCAGGGTGAGCCGTTGCGTCTCAATTTCAAAGACGTCTGCGTTTTCGTTGAAGATACCGAGATCCGCCACGTCGGGCCGCCTTTCCTTGTGATTCTCCCAATGGATTGATGCTACCGCGCGGCTTGGCGAATGCTGGGCGCGTATTCTGGAAAGCAATGTTCTTCCTCCTCTTCTTGGCCGGCATCCTCGCGGGCATCGTCGGATACTTGGTGGGCCTCGCATCTTTGGTGAGCTATCCGGTTCTCATCGCCATTGGCATCCCGCCGGTTCTGGCAAACACCTCAAACACAGTGGGGTTGCTTGGAGCTGGACTTGGATCGATTGCAAGCGCTTGGCGTCGCATCACCGCGATCGACGTCTATCCATTTGCTCCTCAAGCAATCGTGGGGCTCCTTGGGGGAGTCACTGGCGGGGTGCTTCTCTTGATCGCGGAGCCCGAGGTATTCGAAGCGATCGTGCCGTGGCTCGTGCTTCTCGCGACCGTTCTGGTGATCCTTAGCCCACGCATTAACGGCCGCATGACAAAGCGGCAGATTCCATTCTTAGCTTTCTTGATCATCTTCTTGGCAATCGCAATCTACGGCGGTTACTTCGGTGCTGGCAGCGGTGTTCTGTTCTTTGCCTTGTGTATGTTGTGCACGCCGATGTCTGCACATGAGGCTGTACTCATGAAGACTCCGCTCATGTTCTTGGCGAACCTAGGTGCCTCGATCATCTTCATCGCCCGCGGTGAGGTGGATTGGGTGGTGGCACTTTCGGTCGGCGTAGGAACCTTCGTGGGAGGGTACTTGGGGCCCAAGGTCCAGCGCTGGATCTCTGAGACGGTCATGCGCTGGATGGTGATCGTGGGAGGGTTCGTGATGACTGTGTGGCTCCTCCTGAGGTGAAGTGGGGTACGCCAGGGAGCCTAGTGGTACGGCCGGCCGGGGTCCGGACGTGTGGCACGCATAGGGCCGGAAGTCCGGAACGCTGGCCTCGTGGTTCGTTTTGCCTGTGATCTGTACCCCCGCGCTGGTCTGATTACACGCTTGCGCGTTATGATTGTTGGGTTGCCTCGGCGAGGGAGCGCTGTGAAGTGACTCCGTTATCGACGCGGTGGGTATATCCATACCTGCGGTCATAGAGGCCAACGTCGCCCGGCCAAACGGCTCAGCGCCTGACAGAAAAGGAATACCCACATGGCACACAAGAACACCGCGATCTCGGCGCTTGTCCGCTCCGACTTCGGCAAGGGCGCATCGCGCCAACTTCGCCGTGACGGCCGCATCCCGGCCGTTGCATACGGCCACAACGCTGATCCAATTCACCTTTCTTTCGATGGCCACGATATCTTCTTGGCCACCAAGGGCGTTTCCAACGCGCTACTCAGCGTTGACCTCGAGGGTGAGACCGTGTTGGCACTGGTCAAGGCCATTCAGCGCAACCCACTCTCACGCAGCATTGAGCACGTTGATCTCCTGCGCGTCAGCCGCGATGAGAAGGTCGACGTCGAGGTCCCAGTCGAAGTTACTGGCGAATCCGCCAGCGGCACCATTCACACCATTGAGATGATGCACCTTCTGCTCAAGGCTCCCGCGATCGATATTCCGGAGTCCATCGTTATTGACGTCACCGGCCGCGAAGAGGGCGCTCACGTCACGATTGGTGACATTGACTTCCCTGAAGACGTGGTTTCCGAGCAGGATCCGTCAACCATCGTTGTAGTTATCGCCGCTCCTGAGGTTGACCTCGCTCTGGAGGCCGCTGACGCAGCAGCCGCATCAGCCGCATCTGCAGCTTCCGAAGCAGCCGCTGTGTGATCTAGCGGTTTCGCAAACTTCATAGTGGGTGTGGCGTCCTTTTTGAGGACGCCACACCCATCTTCACTGAAACATAGGTTTTGACCGAAAGGGGAGGCGCCTGCAGCGCCACTTGCTCATGCACGTCGTCGTCGGCCTCGGAAATCCGGGCGCACAGTATGCGAACACCAAGCACAATATCGGGCACATGGTGATCGATGAGTTCGCGTCCCGGGTAGGCTCCACGCTCAGCGCACACCGCTCCTCCAAGACCCATGCGATGTCCACAAGAATCGGTGTGGCTCCGGGCCAGCCCGGTGAGCAGGTCATATTCGCAACCAGTGACTCCTACATGAACACCTCCGGTGGCCCGGTCAAGGCGCTCATGGCGTATTTCGATGTACCTACAGAACAGCTGATCGTCATTCATGATGATCTGGATCTGCCTTTCGGAACCCTCCGCCTCAAGCGAGGAGGAGGGGAAGGCGGCCACAATGGCTTGAAGTCCATTAGCCAGTCCCTCGGATCCAAGGATTACATCCGGCTTCGATTCGGGATTGGCCGCCCACCTGGCAGGCAAGACCCTGCCGACTACGTACTTAAGCCTTTCCCGGCCTCGGATCGCTCGGAGCTTCAACTGCTCATTGGGCAAGCTGCTGACGCGGTTGAAGACGTGCTGTTGCATGGTCTGCAAGCTGCCCAACTCAAGCTTCATACCTCGAACTAACTCGAAGGAACAGATGGACCTGCGTCCCATTCTTACCTATGTTGCCAATGACAAAGCGCTGGCTGAGGCGATGGCAGATGGTGGCGACCGCCGTGACATCGCTATGCCGCGCGGAGTCATTCCGCCCGCTCTCGCGTACTTCGTCTCAGGCGATGACGCGAGGCCCACGGATCACGCAAAAACCGGCCCACTTCATGTGGCCGTGACCGCCACCGGCCGCGGAGCTGAGGAACTGGCCGGAGCGCTGCGGGCCTACTTGCCCCAAGGGTCAGTGGACATCTTTCCGTCATGGGAGACTCTGCCTCATGAACGCCTTTCGCCACGATCAGACACGGTAGCCCAGCGCCTCCTTGTTCTGCGGCGCCTCGCACATCCTGAGGAGTTTGCCCCGCTGGCCGTCTTGGTGATGCCGGTTCGCGCACTTCTCCAGCCCATCACGGCGGACCTTGGCGAACTGAAACCGGTTCGCGTGCGGGTGGGCGACCGCGTCAACCTTGAGCAGCTTGAGAACGATCTGGTCGATGCCGCCTATTCACGCGTGGACATGATTGAGCGCCGCGGTGAGTTTGCCGTTCGTGGCGGAATCATTGACATCTTTGCACCGACGGACGCGCACCCGCGCCGGGTTGAGCTCTTTGGCGACGAAGTGGATGAGATTCGCACGTTTGCCATTGCTGATCAGCGTTCACTTGAGAGTGTTGATGAAGTTTACGCCACTCCCTGCCGCGAAATTCGCCTAACACCGCAGGTGCGCAAGCGTGCAGATGCGCTCATCGCTACTCTGCCGGGCGCGGTGGATATGCTCGCCTCCATCAGCCAAGGTATTGCGCCAGAGGGCATGGAATCATTGGCACCGGCCCTCGTTGAGAAGATGGTCTCCGTAAGTTCCACCTTCCCACGCGGCTCTCGCGTGTGTGTGGTGGAGCCTGAACGCGTCACCCAGCGCGCCGAATCCCTCATAGCAACCACCGAGGAGTTTCTAGCCGCCGCGTGGTCCTCCGCCGCAGCTGGCGCACAGGTACCGATCGACGTCGACGCCGCATCCTTCGCCACTCTTCCCGATACGCGCAAAGAGGTTCTGGCCTCACGTGGTGCATGGTGGACTCTTGGTGGCTTTGCCCGGGATGATGAGACATCAGATTTCGCCTCCGCGGTTCACGCCCGTGAGCCGCTCAGGTTCCTCGGCAAAGTTGATGAGGGCATCGCCGCGATTGGCCACCATGCATCAAACGCGTGGCGCGTGGTTCTAGCGGTGGAAGGGCCAGGCTTGGGCCGCCGCATGCGCGAGCAACTCGAGGAGGCCGGAGTTCCCGCCACCTACGTAGAAGACCTTCCACGGCAGTTAGATCCCGGTCTGTGCTACGTCACCGCTGCGCCAATTGCCTCTGGTTTTGTGATGGAAGAGTACCGTTTCGCCGTGTTCGCGGCGGCCGACATCATGGGGCGCGGTGGTTCATCAACCCGGGACATGCGCAAGATGCCAGCTCGGCGCAAAGCCACCGTTGATCCACTCGCCTTGAAGCCGGGTGACTACATTGTTCATGATCGCCACGGCGTGGGCCGGTTCGTCAAGATGGCGAAGCGTTCTATAGGTGCAAACAAGGAGACACAACGCGAGTACGTTGTGGTCGAATACGCATCAACAAAACGCAACGCTCCGCCCGATCAGTTGTGGATCCCGACCGACTCTTTGGACCAGATCTCCAAGTATTCCGGCGGCGAAGCGCCCCCCCTCAACAAAATGGGCGGTTCGGATTGGGAGAAGACCAAGAACAAGGCGCGCGCGGCAACCAAACAGATCGCGTCCGAACTGGTGCGGCTCTATGCGCAGCGTCAGGCGTCCAAGGGCTTCGCATTCTCCCCGGATACTCCGTGGCAGCGCGAGCTAGAGGACGCTTTCGCGTACGTCGAGACTCCAGATCAGCTTCATACCATTGATGAAGTCAAGGCTGATATGGAAAAGCCTATCCCGATGGATCGTCTGATCTCCGGCGACGTCGGATACGGCAAGACAGAGATCGCAGTGCGCGCCGCGTTCAAAGCAGCGCAAGACGGTAAGCAGGTTGCCGTGCTGGTTCCCACCACACTGTTGGTCCAGCAACACCTAGAGACCTTCACGGAACGATACTCTGGTTTTCCCGTGCGTTTGGCTGCTCTGAGCCGTTTCCAGTCAGAGAAAGAGTCGCAGGAAGTCCTCGCAGGACTGACCGATGGCACAATCGATGTTGTGATCGGAACCCATCGACTCTTGACCGGGAGTGTGCGTTTCAAGAATCTGGGGCTTGTCATCATCGACGAAGAACAGCGGTTTGGCGTGGAACACAAGGAAACGCTCAAGCAGATGTACCCAACCATTGATGTGCTCTCTATGTCCGCCACACCCATTCCGCGCACACTAGAAATGGCCGTGACAGGTGTACGGGAAATGTCCACCTTGGCCACTCCACCCGAGGAGCGCCATCCCGTTCTCACATATGTGGGAGCCCGCGAAGACAAACAGATTATTGCTGCGATTCGCCGCGAACTGCTGCGTGATGGCCAAGTATTTTATGTTCACAACCGTGTGAATGACATGTCAAAGGTATCGGCTCACCTTCATGAGCTGGTGCCGGAAGCTCGCATAGGGGTTGCCCATGGAAAGATGGGCGAACATCAGCTTGAAGGGGTCATTCAACAGTTCTGGGATAAAGAAGTTGATGTGCTGGTATGTACCACGATCGTCGAAACAGGCCTAGACATCTCCAACGCGAACACTCTGATCGTGGAGGACGCGGATAAGTTTGGACTCTCCCAACTGCACCAGCTTCGTGGACGCGTAGGACGCGGCCGGGAAAGGGCCTATGCCTACTTCCTCTACCAGCCGGATCGCACCATGACGGAGACGGCACTTGAGCGTTTGCGCACGATTGCTGCCAACACTGATCTGGGAGCCGGAATCCAAGTCGCGATGAAGGATTTGGAGATCCGTGGAGCCGGCAACATGCTGGGCGGCGAGCAGTCGGGTCAGATTGCGGGGGTTGGCTTTGACCTTTACGTGCGGATGGTCTCTGAGGCCGTGGCGAAGCTGCGGCCGGGATCGTCTCACACTGAGGAGGAGCCTGCGGACGTGCGCATCGAGTTGCCCATTGACGCGTTCCTTCCGGAATCCTATGTTCCTTCTGAGCGTCTCAGGCTCGAGATCTACGCGAAGATCGCGGCCTGCCAGAATGAGGACGAACGGGCATCGGTGCGGGATGAGCTTCTTGACCGATATGGACCAATACCGATGGAAGCGGAGCGGCTCTTCAAGATCTCGCACCTGCGGGAGACCTGCCGACGGGCAGGAATTGAGGAAGTCACGCAAGCCGGTCGCAACATCCGGTTTGCACCGGTTCAGCTGACCGACTCACGCCAAGCGCGCCTCAAACGGTTGTTCCCAGGCGCGATGGCCAAGCCTGCCATTCGAGTCATCATGGTGCCATTGCCCAACAACACTCGCCGAATGGGTGAAGCACTCAATGTTGAGAACGAGAAGCTCGTTGACTGGGTGGAAGCTGTGATGGAAGCGGTCTTTATCGCAAGTATTGGGCAGAATTAGTAGTATTAGCAGGGTTGTGATCTATGCTCAAGGGCGGACGAACTTCTCATCAGGAATAGAGGAAGCATGACGAAAAAGCTTGCAGTCGCAGGAGCGGCATTGTTAGCTATGGGTCTGCTGGCTGGCTGTACGTCGCAGTCCGGGGCCGCAGTGATTGTCAATGGCACCACGATCTCAGAGCAAGAGGTCAACGATCTGGCTTCAGAGATCGCAGGTGCTGGCGGGTCGCGGCTGAACGCCCTGAATATCGGCGTGACCGTTGCCGGTGCCAAGCCGATTCTGGCGGGTTATTCGGATGTGGTCACTGATGACTACAAGTCCGCAGCAATCGCTAATTGCTCCACCACTGTGGGTGTTGAGGCCAACGAGGCTTCTTCTTCGCTTCTCAAGGATTACTGCGTCATCATGCAGTTGGCGACTGACAACTCGGATTTCTACGACGAAGCCAATCAAGCACTCACAAGCCCGGACATCGAACTGAACCCGCGTTACGGCGATCTGACTAGCGACACCGGTTTGCCGGCCTTCCTTTCCACCGATGACCGTTCTGCGCCCACGTCGGACGCAACCAACTAGGACCTGACCACGTTGGGGTCTGTTTGCCGAACGCAAACTCCATTGGCGAATGCGTGGATTTAGCGAGTGCCGAAGGTCCCTCAACGATTGCATTGGTCACGTTGCTCTTGGCGAAATGATGTTCAAAGGAAGCTTCTGGGCTAACGCGATGACGTGTTTTAGGCGACAATAGTTCTTGGCGGGTGTTTTGCCCGTGCAGGTATGGCCAACTTAGGCCAAAGGATCAACAAAAGGAGTACCTGTGGCCAGCATTGAGGCTGTTGCTTCCCGCGAAATTCTCGATTCTCGTGGCAACCCGACCGTTGAGGTCGAGGTTCTGCTCGACGACGGCACGTTCGCACGCGCCGGTGTTCCATCTGGTGCATCGACAGGTGCATTCGAAGCAGTTGAGCGTCGCGATGGCGATAAGGGCCGCTACCTCGGCAAGGGTGTTCAGGATGCGGTTGAGGCCGTAACTGAGATCATCGAGCCGGAGATCATTGGTATGTCTGCTGAAGATCAGCGCTACCTTGATCAGACCCTGATTGACCTTGACGGTACCAATAACAAGGGCAAGATTGGCGCCAATGCCATTCTTGGTGTTTCCCTCGCAGTTGCGAAGGCTGCAGCAGAATCTGCAGGTCTTCCTCTCTACCATTACCTCGGCGGTCCGAACGCACACGTTCTGCCCGTTCCGATGATGAACATCCTCAACGGTGGATCGCACGCTGATTCCAACGTTGATATTCAGGAGTTCATGATTGCTCCAATTGGCGCTCCAACTTTCAAGGAGTCGCTGCGCTGGGGTGCAGAGGTTTACCACTCCCTCAAGGCAGTGCTCAAGGGCCGCGGCCTGAACACCGGTCTTGGCGACGAAGGTGGGTTCGCTCCTGATCTTCCGTCCAACGCTGCTGCACTCGACCTGATCATTGAGGCAATTGAGAAGGCTGGCCTCAAGGCTGGCTCGGACGTTGCTTTGGCTATGGACGTTGCATCTTCTGAGTTCTTCAAGGATGGCGCCTACCAGTTCGAAGGCGAAGCAAAGGACACCGATTTCATGGTGGCCTACTACGAGAAGCTGATCGCTGATTACCCGATCGTATCCATTGAGGATCCGCTTTCAGAAGATGAGTGGGACGCTTGGGTTCGTCTGACCTCTGAGATTGGTGACAAGGTCCAGCTGGTCGGTGACGATCTGTTCGTGACCAACCCATCCCGTCTCCAGAAGGGCATCGATCTTGGCGCAGCTAACGCGCTTCTGGTGAAGGTGAACCAGATCGGCACCCTGACTGAGACCCTCGAGGCAGTGGAGAACGCACACCGCGCAGGCTTCAAGTCGATGACTTCGCACCGCTCTGGTGAAACCGAAGACACCACGATTGCAGACCTCGCAGTTGCTACCAACTCCGGCCAGATCAAGACCGGTGCACCTGCCCGTGGCGAGCGCATCAACAAGTACAACCAGCTCTTGCGCATTGAGGATGAACTGAGCGACGACGCCCTGTACGCAGGTCGTTCCGCTTTCCCACGTTTCAAGGCCTGATAGCTCTTATTGAGTAATCTGGACGAATGCCGGCCCGTCAGGGCCGGCATTCGTCGTCAGTAGGTAAAGGCGCGCTACGAGCTTGGGAGGAGGCACATCATGAGCTCGCGGAGAGGCACATCATGAGCTGGGGGAGTTGCGCGCTGATGGTGTGAGGAGCCACGAGGTGGATGTACTGGGCCGCGGCCAGTCGCTGACCCGTCCTTTCAGACGAAGCAACTAGAATCCTTCATATGACCGTCCGCCGCCCTCAAACTCCTGGATCGCATTCGTCGGGTTCCGAACACCCACGTGGGCGCGATCAGGCGCGCCCTGCGAAGGTGGCAAGCAAGCAGGGAGGCAAAACGTCAGGGGAGAACCGGCAAGGTTCGCAACAGTCTCCGGCTTCGGAGAAATCCGCGGCGCCGCACCGTCAACGTGCCGCTGACCGGCCGCAAGCTCAGCAACGTGAGCACACGGCTGATCGCACATCTTCCTCCCCAAGTGGTTCGGCTCCTCGCGTGTCCGGCCGTCCAGCGTCCAAGCGCACGGATTCGGGCCGCCCGTCAACACCTCGCGCAGGTGCTTCCCGTCCCTCATCCCCACGGTCAAAGACTTCTCACCCCGCAGGCTCACGTTCTGCCAACCGAACCAGCGCGAATGTGGCGCCGTCGCGGCGGCCCGCTCAGCCGGATCCAGACAAACGTGAACGCCCGCAGAGGATGGGCACAAAGCGCTCCATCTTCATCCATGGCAGGAACGGTGGACGCCAGTTCTCGTTGCGGCTACTCGTGGTCGGCCTTTTCGCTCTGATGGCCGTGATTATCGTGGCACCTACGTTCGTACGCTACCTCGATCGTCAACAAGAGGTTGCTCAGGCTCGGGCGGATCTCACCCAGGCGCAGGATACTGTGACGGAACTGGAGCGCGAACTGAGCCTGTGGAACGACGAAGATTTCGTCAAGGCGCAAGCCCGCGAACGACTTGGTTACGTCATGCCCGGTGAGACTCTGTACGTGGTGAGTGACTCGGGGGAGGGCACGGCTCAGGAACAACTCGAATCCCGTGTTGCGGAAGTCAACCGGGATCGGCGTGCGGCCACTCCCTGGTTCGTCACCATGTGGGACTCGATCACTGTTGCCGGGCAATCAGGTGATGAGCAGGATAACTCGAGCAATGCACCTGTACTCACGCCGGATGGCACCACCACCACGGCGCCGTCGGCTTCAGAACCGGCAACTGATCCGAGCACAACAACGTCAACCCCAACTATCGAGGAATCCAATGGCTGATCTGAACTCAGAATCGAATGCGAATCACGGAGCTACCCGGCCCGTGCTGAGTCCAGATGAGGTCACAGCCGAGCTGCTCACGCAGGTTGCTGCGAATGCCACGCCTGTGGCAGGGCATGACGTTGCAGTCATTGAGGAGCAACTCGGGCGCGTGCCGCGCGGGCTGGTAGGTGTGGGAGCGCGGTGTGCGTGCGGCAAGCCCGCCGTCACGGTCACTCTTCCTCGCTTGCCCGATGGTTCGCCGTTCCCAACGGTCTTCTATCTCAGTCTGCCCTACCTTGTCCGCGAAGCCTCGCGCTTGGAGGCAGACGGTGTCATGGCAGAGCTCAACGATCGGCTGTCTGAGCAGCCGGATCTCGCTGCTGCTCATGCCGCGGCGCATGAGAGCTACGTGGCGCGCCGCCGGATCTTGGGTGACGTAGAAGAGATCGCCCACGTTTCCGCTGGTGGGATGCCTAGCCGCGTCAAGTGCCTGCACGCCATGGTGGGTTATTCACTGAGCGCAGGGCCGGGCGTATGTCCAATCGGCGATATCGCACTTTCGATGATCGGGTGGGACGATTCGGTCTGCCATTGCGACCAAGCCTAAAGTTGATCCCGTGAGAGTAGCTGGAATCGATTGTGGAACCAACTCCATCCGTCTGCTGATTGCGGATGTGCCGGGGGCCGATGAACCGTTGACCGATGTGGTGCGTGACATGAACGTTGTGCGCCTTGGTCGGGGAGTTGATCGGACAGGTGAGTTCGCGCAGGATGCGCTGGAGCGGACCTTTGCCAAAACGGAGGAATACGCCGCGCTGTGCCGTGAGAATGGGGTGGAGTCCATCCGATTCGCCGCCACTTCCGCGGCCCGCGATGCCCGCAACAAGGACGTCTTCTTGGACGGTATTCGGCAACGGCTCGGTGTGCCTGTGCAGATTCTTTCCGGCGACGACGAAGCCCGCACCAGTTTTGAGGGAGCCTCATCAGTTTTGTCCTCTGACGTGCCGAAGCGAGTGATCGCAGTCGATCTAGGTGGAGGCTCCACTGAGGTCGTCTTAGGCGAGTTGGGAGGCGGTGTGGTCTCCGATTTCTCGATGGACGTGGGCTGTGTACGGATGTATGAACGGCACATGCACTCTGACCCCGCAACAAGTGAAGAGATCGCGGCTGCTCGCGCGGACGTGCGGGCAATGCTCGACCTTGCGGAGGAACGGGTGGATCTGAGGTCCGCCGAAGGGCTCGTTGGCTTGGCAGGCACTGTTACAACCTTGACCGCGAAGGCCCTAGGGCTTGCGGCTTATGATCCTGAGCGGATTCATGGAAGCACGCTGAGTGTGGATGAAGTGGTTGAGGCGTGCGAGTGGTTCATCCATTCGAGCCGCCCGGAACGCGAAGCGCTCGGGTTCATGCATCCGGGCCGCGTAGACGTCATGCCAGCCGGTGCGTTGGTGTGGGAGGAAGTAGTCAGGCGAGTTTCTGCCCGGATGG
Organism: Changpingibacter yushuensis; assembly: GCF_014041995.1. Taxonomy (NCBI): domain Bacteria; kingdom Bacillati; phylum Actinomycetota; class Actinomycetes; order Actinomycetales; family Actinomycetaceae; genus Changpingibacter; species Changpingibacter yushuensis. The sequence goes on from NZ_CP059492.1 coordinate 453,464, forward strand.
CTGAAGCCGGCCGGGAACTGAGCGGAGTAGTCACGTCGGAGCATGACATCTTGGATGGAATGGCTTTGTGGGCGGCGCGCGAACCACAGCGGCCAGATTGGGCCTAGAGACTTACTGTGCGGCGCCGGTGCCGTGTTTCGGCCGCTAGATGCAGATGGGTGCCTACCGACGATCCGGAACGATTCGCACTGAAATGATCCGGAACGACTCGCAGTGAAACGATCCGGAACGATCGGTCGACGTCGTCGGAACCAACCGTATGTGGCCCCATACCAACAGCTAGATCTACTCGTGGTCCGGCTTTCGTTGTGGCTTTCGCCATAACCGGCGCATACGCCGGGACTCCACTGCGTTGTCAGACGCTTCCCGGGAAGAACGTAGGGATTTGGGCTGAGCGCCGCTCCCACGCACGCGCTGCGCGAGCCTGACCCGCAGCGCGATAGCACCCAGTACAACGGCCAATAGGGATCCGACAATGACAGCAACCCGGGCATGTGCTTCGTGAGGATCGGTGGCATCAAAGGAGAGATAAGCAATTAAGAGTGAGACGGTGAAGCCTATGCCGGCCACAAACGATATTGGGAAGATATCCGCAAGGTCAATGCCATGGCCGAGCTTCAGCCGGAATACCTTCACCATGACCCACACTCCACCGAAGATCCCGATGCACTTGCCCAATGGGAGTCCTAGGTAGATTCCGATGGCAACGGGGTCCGAGAGCATACTCCCGAAACCGCCCGAATCTACGATGTTAACTCCGGCAGCGAAGAATGCGAAGATTGGAAGAACCACTCCGGCGGACCAGAATGAGAATGCGTCGGAGAACCGATGGGTGAGAGATACGCTCTCATTCTTGCGCTGCGTAGCAGGAACCACCATACCCAGAAGAACGCCAGCGATGGTGGCGTGAATTCCGGCAGTATGCATGAAGTACCACGCGAGGATACCTAGCGGCCAAAGCAACCACCAAGCGGTAATCCGCCGTGAAACCAGCACGCCGAATATCGCGACGATGGTGATAGAAGCCGCGAGATATAGGAAGTTAATGCCATTAGAGAAGAACACTCCGATGACGATGATTCCACCTAGATCATCAGCCACCGCCAACGTCATGAGGAATGTGCGGGCAGCTGGCGGAAGTCCCTTACCAAAGATACTGAGTACGGCGAGTGCGAACGCAATATCGGTTGCAACAGGTACTGCCCATCCTCCGTACTGTCCGGACCCGGAGATCAGTTGGACCGCCATGTACACGGCGATGGGTCCGACCATGCCGCAAACTGCTGCGATGATAGGAACTGCAGCTTGTCGCGGATCACGTAATGATCCTGTGGTGAACTCCTGCTTCAGTTCGAGACCCACAACAAAGAAGAAGATAACCAAGAGACCGTCGGATGCCCAACCGGAAACGGGAAGAGCCAAGTGCAGTGCAGCGGGTCCGATCACGTACTCGGACATCGCGAAGAACGCATCACGAACCGGCGAGTTTGACCAAATCAGGGAAACTAGCGCAGCAAGAAGCAAGACGACGCCAGAAAAGGACTCACTCCTGAGTGCGTTCTGATACCGAGCGATGGGTCCGGCTTTGAATGCCATGTTTTCCCCTTGGGATTGATACGATAGCCGAGGTGGGTACCTCAATACCCTACAATAGGATCTTGGTGGCCTTCTCATCCGTAGGCGTCCGCCGCCCCCCATAGCCCAACTGGCAGAGGCAGCCGACTTAAAATCGGCCCAGTGCGGGTTCGAATCCCGCTGGGGGGACCAGTAGTATCAACGAAAAGTCGGGGCTGTTAGCACCGCACCCCCAACCAGTCTGTTCCGAGGGTATATGGCACGATCGTTGGCTCCCAGAATTAGGCTTTGGTTGCTGTTTGCAACTGCCGTGCGTATTCGACCAGAGGTCTAATCGCTTCTCGAGACGTGTGGTCGTACCCCTCCACGATTCCGTCCGCAACCTGGGCGGCCCATTCACCGCGATCACGGTACTTCTGAACACGCTTCGCAAATGTCTTCAGGAGCAGGTATTCAGGCTTGTTCAGACCCTCGTAACGGATTCCGCCCTCAAAGTAGAAGTACTTGTAGGCTCCGCGTGCCAGCTCACGACGTGTGAATGTTCCTGCGGCCGCCTTCCAGTCTCGATCTGGATGCTGCGGCGTGCCACCGTTGGCCCACACGATGACGTTTTCTGCAGGGGCGCCGTCGGTGGTAGCGAGCTTCTTGCGAAACGTGTGAAAGCCCCGGATCTTTGACATGCGTACGCCGGCGCCATAGATCACAACGTCGTAGTCAGCAAGATTGACTGAGTCGAGTTCGTCGAATGGGAGGAGCTGAGCTTGAAGTTCCTCGGCGATCCACGTGGCGTAGGTCTGGGAGAATCCGGTCACGGAGTTGTACATAACTAGTGTTTGCGCCACAGTGTCCTCAACAATCATTGGTTTCTGCCGTGGCTCCCCAGTGAGTTCCACCGCGCACTACGTAAGCGCGGCCCAGTAGCGGGCACGGCTTAGCCATTGAATGACACGTGTCGCTATCCCAGAGAGTCGTATTCGGCGTAATACATGCCTATACTACTGGTTTTCTGGACCTCCATCGCACATGTGTTATGCAAAAGCCTAGCTTCAAGCAGCCAGTGGCCTCTCCATGATGCTGTGTGAGGTTCTGCGGAGCTTGCGGAGAAGCAGGACCGGTGGATGGGACATCGATTCCCATCCACCGGTCCTGCCGCTCTGACTAGTTCTGCTGAGCAGTAAAGAAACTACTTATCGAAGGTGTCCTTAAGCTTCTCAGCTGCAGCCTTCAGGCCGGATTTCGCATTCTCAACAAACTCCTTGGCCTTGCCTTCTGAATGCTGCAGCTTGCCTTCAGCCTCCAGGTCCTTATCGTTGGTCACTTTGCCTGTGGTTTCCTTGGCTTTGCCAGCAATCTTGTCGAAAGTCGAATCTTCTGCCATGGTGGCCTCCTTCGTTGAGATGAAACCCGAAGTGTTGGGTAGGTCACATACTGTCACGGCAGTGCACTACCAGTACAGAGAGGTTCCCCCCAGAGAGGAAAACGTTGTGTTTGTGAATCTGGATTCGTATGGGTGTAGACACGGAGGTGGATGGTAGCGCGCTAACGCTCACTCTTTTCAGACGTCGGATCGAGAGTAGCGGATGAATCCGAGCGCACCGATTACGACCGTGTACAGCACCCATGCGATTGTCGCTGTGGACCACGAAATGCCTGACCCATCGGCCATGACGAATGATCCGGAGCTTGTGGCAGTGCTGATCACGTTAAGTGGCATGTAGTGGATCAGGGTGTCCTGTATCCAATCGAGATTGATGATCGCAACCATTGTGGACAGATAGAGCCCAACGAGCGCCAGCATGATCGAACCCGCCGTGCTTCGAATGGCGTACCCCAGACCAGCCGACATGACCGCCGCGAGCGTGAGAACTAGCCAGAAGACGACCAGAGGGCGTAGATCGTTACTGTCCGCATTCCAAGAAATGCCGGAGGTGACCATGAATACGAGGGTAGACAGAACAGTCATGATCCCTACGGAGATCCCAGACAAGATCCCGACGGCCAACATCTTCGCGGAGAAAGCGCGCCCACGGCGCGGGTCGGAGAGCGTGGTAGTACGCATCGTGTTCGATGCATACTCGTTTGTGACTGCGAGGACGCCTTGCACGATCGGGAAGATGATGATGAAGGAGATTCCCGCCGTCACCGCCTCCGAGATGGGAAGTGAGTAATCTCCAGCGTAAGCGTCCAAAGCAGAGCGACTAGTGGCTCCAACGGCCCACATTATGAGCGTATAGCCAACGATCATGATGATGTGGTTGATCCAGAAGGAACGCAGGCAGGTCAGTTTGCGGATTTCTGAGCGCAGTGAACGGAAGAACGAGGAGTGATAGATCCGCGCATCTAGTACAAAATCGCGATTCGCCATGGGTGTAGTCATTTGGTCTCACCTTCCTGTGCTGCGTTCCACGCCTGCCCTTGGTCAGGGTAGGGAGATTGGCCGTAAATCGGAGCTTGGCCATCGAAGACTGGTGCGCTGGCGCTAGTTGGATAGCCTACGGGCATGCCAGGTGTGGGTGCACCCGAACCGAACTCTACAGAGGACTGCGTGAGTTCCATGAACACGTCCTCCAAGCTGGAATGAGACTCTGAGAGTTCGTGAAGCTCAACGTTGTTCGTATATGCCAAATGCCCGATCGAGCTTCGTTGGCCGCCTCGGATTGAGAATGCTCCCTGTGGGGAGCGTTCGCTTGGCTGGAGATACTGGTAGGCGATCCCGGCCCTGTCTAGCATGGCTGCCAAAGCCTGGCTATCGGGACTGGCCACATTGATGATGGTGTGAGCAGCGCTCTCAGTGAAGTTGGTGATTGGACCGTGAGCAATGAGTGAACCGCGCCCGATCACCACGAGGTCATCGGCAGTCACTGCCATCTCGCTCATGAGATGTGAGGAGACCAGAACGGTGCGGCCCTGAGCTGCCAGATCGCGCATAAGTGTGCGAATCCAGCGCACGCCGTCGGGATCCAGACCATTTACGGGCTCGTCAAAGAGGAAGACCTGTGGATCACCAAGCAGAGCGATGGCGATTCCCAAGCGCTGGCCCATGCCGAGCGAGAATCCCTTTAGGCGCTTGTTAGCGACGTGAGAAATACCAGTGAGCTCCAGAACGTCGTCGACCCTCTTCTTCGGAATGCCATGGGTATCCGCGACGATCTGAAGCTGTTGACGAGCAGTGCGGCCCGGATGGAAAGCCTTGCCATCCAAGAGCGCGCCAACGGTGGTGACAGGCGACTTGAGTTCGGAGTATTGAACCCCTCCAATGGAGGTGCGCCCGGCGGTTGGGTTGTCGAGCCCAACAATGCACCGCATGGTGGTGGACTTGCCTGAACCATTCGGACCAAGGAACCCGGTTACTCTGCCGGGAGCTACGGTGAAACTCAGGTCATTGACGGCTGTGGTCGAGCCGTACTTCTTCGTCAGATGTTCGACGGTGATCATGGGTGTCCTTTCATGGGGACTCTGAATCGGTCGATTCTCCCTATTGGTACCGGGCCACACATTACCCGAAGAGGTGTGTGACGTCGCCGAATCCTCCACACGTTTGGGCAAGAATGGGGAGAGCAACCCGGAAGTATCCTGGGAGGAATTGGGCTTTGAGCTGAGGCAACCTTACGGAAGCGTAAGTGTTCCCGTAGACTTGACGTGTTTCTTACGATGTATCCAACACCGCCATCTTCTTAGGAGGTACCGTGGCAAACAATCCTGTCATGAGCCGCAATCCCTATTTCAACGCGCAGGCAGCAACGCCCAACGCCTACCCAACTACGGGTCAAGGAGTTCCGCAGGCCGGTTCGTTCCAAGGCCAGACGGGTTACGACCAGTTCAGCCAAGCACAGCCTGAGGCACAGCAGCAGTTCCAGCAGTACGCTTCCCCGTTCCAGCCTCAGACCACCACAACCATGACGTACGACGACGCCATGGTGAAGACTTTCATTCTGCTCGCGGCGGCCATCGTCAGCGGTATCGCGACTGCGATCTTGGTGCCACTCGACTACATCTTGCCAGTCGCAGTGGTGGCTTCGATCGGAGCTTTCGTGTTGGGAATGGTGGCTTCCTTCCAGCGAGTTGTGAAGCCCGGTTTTGCCATTGGATACGCAGTCCTTGAAGGTATCTGCTTGGGCGGGCTTACCTACGTCCTCAACTTGATGTACCCAGGCGTTGCATCGCAGGCCGTACTAGGCACCGTCGTTGTGGTGGCTGTAGCTGCGGGTCTGCACGTCAGTGGAAAGGTTCGCACCACCCCCAAGGGGCGCCGTGTAGTTCTGACCGTGATGATTGCAGCCATCATTTACGGCTTCATCAACATCATTCTTCTCATGACCGGCCTCGCCTCTGGCTGGGGTCTCTACAGCGGATCTATAGGCATTGTGCTGGGCTTGGTCATGATCGCGGTGGGTGGATACATGCTCATTGGTGATCTCGAACTGGTAAAAACCGCTGTGGCGAAGGGTGCTCCGAGCGAGTTCGCATGGACCTGCGCCTTTGGCATCGTCATGACGATTCTGTGGATCTACATTGAGATGTTGCGTTTGGTTTCCATTATCGCTTCTCAGCGGTAACGAAGATAGAACGATCACCAAGATAGCGAAGGATTAGACAGCACCAACGCTTTTGATGAGGTGTTCTCGTAGCAAAAACGTAGAGGCGCGTGAGAGCTTTGGGTGCTTGAGAAGCACGTTGAATAGATGAAGGGCGGGCAGCTGAGGCTGCCCGCCCTTCATCTATTAAGCTGTCGCACCACATGAGGAAGGTGCCGTTGTTGGTCACTCAGCTGTTTACTTCACGCCAAGGAGGTCGACGACGAACACGAGCGTATCTGTGCCCTTGATACCAGCGCGCGGATTTCCGCCCACTCCGTATCCCTTCTCAGGTGGAATCGAGATGAGAAGGCGCGAACCGACGCTCTTGCCAACAATTCCCTGATCCCATCCTTGGATGACCATGCCCACCCCGATCGGGAACGAAGTTGGTTCACCGCGTCTGAAGGACGAATCAAAGACGTCGCCGTCCCAGATCTGCCCGTGGTAGTTCACTTCAATTTCTCGTCCTGCTTGGATTGTGGGACCAGTGCCACTTTCGAGCACGGCCACGTGCAATCCACGAGGGGCAGGAGCATCGGGGAAGGTGAGCTCTGGATTCTCTCCGAAGTCCCCGGTGACGGTTGGGAGTGTGACGTCCATGATGTCCTCTCTGGTCGTTTCAACCCAGTTTAAAGCGCGATTTTTGGGGCAGTCTATGCCAGTAGGCCCGATGTTAGCCTGTGTGACGGTGGGGATTTGTGAGAATGACCAAAACTCATCATGTGAGCTTGGTAAGTGGGTACCTAGGGCCTAGATCTAAGGCTGCTACCAACCAGAATGCACGTTCGCGGAGGGGTACCACTTGCCGGGATATGGCGGGTACAGTAGCCTGACCAACTCGAGACGGGGAAGACTCATGCAACCTGACAATCATGATGAGATCCGTGTACACAACGCTAGGGAAAACAATCTCAAGGGCATCTCCCTTGCGATTCCCAAGCGTAGGTTGACCGTGTTTACAGGCGTCTCTGGTTCTGGAAAGAGTTCGCTGGTCTTTGACACGATCGCTGCAGAATCACAGCGGATGATCAATGAGACGTACAGTGCCTTCTTGCAGAGCTTGATGCCTCATCTGGATAGGCCCGATGTTGAGGCATTGGAGGGCCTGACAACCGCAATCATCGTTGATCAGGAACGTTTGGGTGATAACCCACGATCAACCGTCGGCACGGCCACGGATGTGTATGCCTCACTTCGAATCCTCTTCTCCCGCCTTGGCCAGCCGTACTACGGCCCTCCGCAGGCGTTTTCCTTCAACGTTGCTTCCGCCTCTGGATCGGGGGCGCTGACAGTTGAGAAGGCCGGCCAATCCGTGGCAGTCAAACGGTCGTTTTCCCGCACAGGTGGAATGTGCCCACGTTGCGATGGCCTCGGCAGAATCAAGGACATCGATGTGAATGAGTTGTATGAATCCGAACTCTCACTTGCACAAGACCCGTTCCGAGCACCTGGCTATAAAAAGGGTGGCTGGAACTACCGGCTGTATGCGGAATCTGGATTCTTCGACATCAATAAGCCCATCAAGGATTACTCGAAGCGAGAACTGCACAATCTCCTCTATCACGAGCCCGAGCGTCGCGAGATCGCCGGAATCAACATGACCTATGAGGGCATCATTCCTCGGATCCAGAAGTCGCTTCTTGCGAAGGATCCCGAGGCGATGCAAGTTCACGTCCGCAAGTTCGCCGACCGGGCGGTAACGTTCAGCATCTGCCCGGAGTGCGGTGGTTCTCGCCTTTCCGAAGGTGCGCGATCGTCAAAGATTGATGGCGTCTCCATCGCTGATGTGACGGCGATGCAGGTAAGCGATCTTGCGAAGTGGGTTGCACAGGTGAATGAGCCTTCAGTGGCACCACTGCTGAACGCTCTGACTGACACGTTGACCGACTTTGTTGAGATCGGTCTAGGTTACCTGTCACTCAATCGGCCCGCCGCGACGCTCTCAGGTGGTGAAGCCCAGCGGGCAAAGATGATTCGCCATCTAGGTTCGGCTCTCACAGACGTGACTTACGTGTTTGATGAGCCAACAATTGGCCTGCATCCCCACGACATCGATCGAATGAACAAGCTGCTTCTCAAGTTGCGCGACAAGGGCAATACTGTGCTGGTTGTAGAACACAAGCCAGAGACCATTGCAATCGCGGACCATGTGGTTGATCTGGGCCCGGGCGCAGGGCGAGCTGGTGGCGAAATCTGCTTCGAAGGCACAGTTGAGGAACTGCGCCACTCGGATACCCTCACAGGGCGCCACCTGGAGGACAAGGTTGCTCTCAAGAATGACGTACGGTCACCCAAGGGCGCTCTGGAAATCCGAGGCGCCACAACCAACAACCTAAAGAACGTCGACGTCGACGTGCCTCTTGGACTCCTGACCGTCATTACAGGAGTCGCCGGGTCTGGAAAGAGCTCACTCATCCACGGTTCTATTTCTCCACGCCGCGCGGCCGAAGAAGGAATCGTGGCGGTGGATCAGACTCCCATCAAAGGGTCGAACAGGTCTAACGCGGCAACCTACACGGGGCTGCTTGAACCAGTTCGAAAGGCTTTTGCAAAGGAAAATGGGGTAAAACCGGCGCTCTTCTCATCTAACTCGGAAGGCGCCTGCCCAGAGTGCAAAGGTACTGGAACGATCTACACGCCTCTGGGGGTGATGAGTGGCGTTACCACCACGTGCGAAGTATGCGAGGGAAGAAGGTTCGACGCCAGCGTGCTCGAATACACACTTGGTGGACGCAACATTTCGGAAGTGCTTGAGATGCCCGTTGGCGAAGCGCACGATTTCTTTGGACGTCCGGAGTCAAAAGTTCCACCGGCCAAGACGATACTTGGCCATTTGGTGGACGTTGGCCTGGGATACCTTAGCTTGGGGCAACCGCTCACGACGCTTTCGGGTGGTGAGCGCCAGCGCATCAAGCTTGCCAGCCATCTCGGGCAGAAGGGCGGCATAATTGTTCTGGATGAGCCCACTGTGGGTCTGCACCTGGCTGACGTTCGTCAACTGCTTTCTCTGCTTGATTCGATGGTCGACGCGGGGAAGTCCTTGATTGTTCTTGAACACCATCTGGCTGTGATTGCCCACGCGGATTGGGTAATCGATATGGGCCCAGGGGCTGGTCACGATGGTGGCAAAGTCATCTTCTCGGGTACGCCTCGGGATCTTGTGAGAGGCGATGGCCTCACTGCTAGGTACTTAGCGCGATATATTCAATAAACAGCATGGGGATCAGTGATGGTGGCCGGAGCCATGCCCTGAATGTGCGAGATCAGGCTGGCCACCCGGACGATAACGTGAAACACGTAGTTGGAGGGCCTTCTGTGGTGGAACCACGTGGCGATGGAGAGTTTGGCAGCCTAGATGGGCCACGCGGTCGGCAACTGGCAATTGCGGAGATGGTCATTCGCACAGGTTCAATGAGCATTGATCAACTAGCGGAACTCAACGGAGTTTCGAGCATGACGATCTACCGTGATATCGCTGCTCTTGAGGAGCGGGGGATACTCCAACGCCATCGAGGGCAAGTGGTCGCGGTGGCCAGTGGGTTACATGAGGTTGATGCGGAGTTCCGCCTCGAGCAGGCGGCACTGAACAAACAGACTGTTGCGGCGAGCGCGGCCAGGCTAATCCGGCCCGGCAGTTCGGTCATGATGGACGATTCGACGTCGGGCATCTGGCTGCTCCGGGCGCTGGAGGATCTTTCTTCCATCACGATCGTCACCAACTCGCTCCAAGTGGCCAACGAGGTGACCGGTTCGTTGCCGGACAAACTGATCATTACTGGCGGTGAATATCAGCCATGGGCGCGAGCCTTGTTGGGGCCTACCTCAGTGCACAACATTCGATCGATGCACGCGGACTTTTGTGTGATGTCGGCATCCGCGGTGCTCGGATTGCAGTGTTTCCACCCCTATGCGGAGACGGCCGAGGTCAAGAGAGCGATGCTGGATTCCGCGACTGTATCAGTGATGCTTTTGGACCACTCTAAGTTCACCCGTCAGGCGTTGTTCGAGTTCGCAGACTTGACGGAGTTTACTCACGTAGTGGTCGACGACGCGACGCCTCAGAAGAAGATCGACGAGCTGAGGGAGGCGGGAGTGAACCTTACTGTGGCTGGACCTGCAGCGAGCAACACGTCCAAGCAGCAGGCGTGAGGCGAGTGCCGTCCCAACGAGTGATGGGAGCACGTGTGGGAGGTGCGTGAACTTAGGCGTTCACGAACCTCCCACACGGTGTTTATACGATAGTTTCCAAAGATGGTCGGGAATGCTCCTCAGGAGCGGCCGGGCACCTTGGTTGTTATGGGCATGAGGAGCTATTGGCAGCTGTGCGGCCACCCGCACAGCTGTCAGCAGCTACCCGCACAGCTGTCAGCGGCGATCAGCAGCTTGATGTGGCCGCTTCGCCTTCTGTGTCTGTTTCGTACTTCTCAATGAGTTCCACATTCGCTTGAGAGTGAGAACTCGGATCAAATGTGTAGTCAAGGAACTCCTTGGCTAGGCGGCGTGCGAGTTCACGCCCAATCACGCGCTGACCCAAACAGAGCACCTGAGCATCGTTGGAAAGCACGAGGCGTTCCACTGAAAAGCTGTCATGAGCGGTGCATACGCGGATGCCGGGGACTTTGTTGGCAGAGATTGCCATTCCCATCCCGGTTCCACAGACCAAAATGCCACGGTCAGCCTTGCCTTCGGCAACTGTACGGGCGGCCGCAACGGCCTTGTGTGGGTAGGCGATTGATTCTCCGGGGGTAATGCCGACGTCGATTACTTCGTCCACGCGCGGATCGCTCAACAGATCAGCCTTGATGGCTTCCTTGTAATCCACGCCCGCCTCATCGGCTCCGACCACGATTCTGAACCCCACGATTCCTCCATCTCATGGATGATGTGGAACGCGATCGCCCCACTATTCACATCAACAATGAAAATAATAACAGCGATCGTGTGACTAGTGGGGTGGTTGCGTGGAGATCCCTACTTCTCTTGCGCCAACGGTCCGCTTCCTGGGAGCGGGCACGCCACTCCCGTGCGGGAATGGCACTGATAACCATCAGGGTTTTTATCGAGGTATTGCTGGTGATAGTCCTCGGCAGGGAAGAATGGACCAGCTGAAAGCGTTGGCACAACCTCGGTGACAATCTCACCCTTGCCATGTTGTGAAAGCACCTCTTGGTAGCCGGCGATCATCTTGCGGGCCAAGTCCTCTTGAGCCTGGGTAGTGGGGAAGATGGCTGAACGGTACTGCGTGCCGATGTCGCCACCTTGCCGATTCAAGCTCGTGGGGTCATGGGACTCGAAGAAAGCCTGAAGCAACTGTTCCAACGGGAGCTTCTCGGGTGTGAAAAGCACGCGCACGGTTTCAGCGTGACCCGTCTTGGCGGTGCATACCTCTTCATAGGTTGGATTGGGTGTGTACCCGCCCATGTAACCCACGGCAGTTGAGTCTGCGCCAAGCTCCCACGCCAGCTTCTCGGCACCCCAGAAACATCCCGAGGCGAGGTAGATGATCTCTTGGTCCTCTTCTGGCTCTGCCAGAATGTCTGTTCCCAGAACGGTGTGCGGCTGCGGGTTAGGCAGGACAAGTTCGCGGCGCCCAGCTAGCGCATCCTCCGGGGCCACCATTGTGGTCTTGGCCGATTGTTCCCAGACGAACATTTTTCCTCCCAATTGTGTTGGTATGCATCTACATTGTGGCGGCGCAGCCACCCCAAATGAAAGACCTCCCGCGATGAGTGAACAGCGGGAGGTCAGTTGATTCCCCAGAGTTTCCAAGGATTCCAACAGGTTGTGTGCGGGCCAGTTGGCACGCGAGCACAGTTAGCCTTCGAAAGGCTCGAGTTTAATGATTTCGACCTGAATATCGCGGCCGTTGCGTGCCTTAAACGAGGTCTTATCGCCTGCCTTGAGGCCAAGGATTGCCTTGCCCAAGGGTGCGTTCTCTGGGTAGACCTCCACCTTTACCATGTCAGCAGCCTCGCGTGAGCCGATGAGGAAACGTTCTTCCTCCCCAGCGATCGAAGCCGTTACTACCGTTCCAGGTACGATGACATCTGATGCCTCAGGCTCTGACACGTGGGCGTTCTCAAGAAGATGGGTGAGCTCAATGATTCGCCCTTCCATCTTGGACTGTTCTTCGCGAGCCGCTTGGTAACCACCGTTTTCGCGCAAGTCGCCTTCGGAACGCGCGGCTTCGATCTTCTGTGCGATCTCGGCTCGCCTAGTGGTGGTCATCTCGCGAAGCTCGGCACTCAAACGCTCGTAGCTGGCAGGGGAAAGCCATGTTCCCTTCTTTTCGTCAGCCATTCTTGCTCCTTCGGTCATGTTCGACGACGTCATGCGCCGTCGCGTTGTCAGAGGATAAAAAAACACATGCCCGCGGTATGCAGGCATGCCTTTGTAACTGGTCTTCACCATACCAGCGTCAAGGTTTTTCGCAACTCATATGGGGTGATGACTCATATGAATGGTGAAAGACTCCTACGCCATAACTGCGATCCATACGGCCACTGCGTGGCACGCGTATCCCAACAGAGTGCCCGTGTGAAAGAACTCGTGGAATCCCCACATCTTGGGCCAAGGGTTCGGCCAACGCAACCCATAGCAGAGCGCCCCAACTGTGTAGGCAATACCACCACACATGAGCAGCCACACCACAGCCGGACTGCCAGCACTCCAGAAGTCTGGCAGGAACCAAACCGCAACCCAGCCGAGGGCCACATATAGCGGGGTGTAGAGCCAACGCGGCGCTTCAGGCCTGAATACGGAGAGGAGGATGCCAGCGATCGCGCCCGCCCACACAATACACAGCACCAGCGCGGCGGTTTTTGCCGGCAATAAGGCGACAGATAGAGGAGTGTAGGTTCCCGCAATGAGGAGGAAAATGTTGGAGTGGTCAATCCGTCGCAGAATTGAGTGGACCCTCACTGACCACTTGCCGAGGTGATAAACAGCGGAGTTCCCAAAGAGGAACACTGCCGAAAGCCCAAACACTACGCAGGCGGCACGGACACCGGGCGTCTGTGCCAAAACGATGAGCACGATCGAGTTCGCAAGTGCCAAGGGTGCGGTGATGGCATGAATCCAGCCGCGGGCCTTGGGCTTGGGTAGCTGATCCAAGCGTGCCTTTCGCTCTTTGATGCGGGACGTGTGGGAACTGGGATTCGCGCGCACTGGTGCAGAGACATCGTTTTCATTTACCGATGCTGGCATGTGCCCTCCTGAGAACCCTGACTTATCGATTTGGCGGCAATCTCACCCATGACGGGAGTCCCGAAACGCAGGTTTCAGACAGTGGCGGAGGCGCCAAACATCAACATTCTAGTCTGATGACTTAGCAGAGAACAGGGCTGTTCAGCCCGGCCGTGGCATTTGGCGCAAGACGTGCAGCTTGTCGTATTAAGCTCAGTGCAGATACTCGGAGGGAAGGAGTGACGTGCAGGCACCGGCCTTTCTGTACACGCTTTACGAGCGGCGGCTTCGCCGAAACCTAGAGCTTGAGCACTTGCCTCGCCACATCGCAGTCATGCTTGACGGCAATCGGCGTTGGGCTCGCGAGGTTGGCCAGTCGGCCGCCTATGGGCACCGGCGCGGCGCACTCAAGATTGCGGAGTTTCTCGATTGGTGCGAGGAAGTGGGAACGGAGATTGTCACCTTGTGGCTGCTTTCCACCGACAATCTCAAGCGCGACGAGTCCGAGCTGACGGAACTGGTTTCCATCATCGCCGATACCGTTGAGTCGCTAGCCGAAACAGGCAAGTGGTCACTCCGAATGGTCGGCAACTTGGGAATGCTCCCACAGGAGTCGGCCGAGCGCTTGCGGAAGGCAGAAGCCCGCACTGCTGGTGTTTCGGGAATGGAAGTCAACATCGCCGTAGGATACGGCGGGCGTCAGGAAATTGCCGACGCTGTACGCGGACTCCTCCATGAAGAGGCTGCTGCCGGGCGCAGCATCGAAAGTGTTGCACAATCGATTTCTACAGATGACATCACGTCGCACCTCTATACCAAGGGGCAACCTGATCCTGACCTAGTCATACGCACAAGTGGCGAACAGCGAATGTCAGGCTTCATGCTGTGGCAATCCGTACACACCGAACTCTATTTCTGCGAGGCGTACTGGCCGGATTTTCGGCGCACTGACTTTCTGCGCGCTCTGCGCGATTATACCCAACGGGACCGTAGGCTGGGACGCTGACACCCCAACCCCTGCAATCACATCAACTATGCACCAAAGCGTTGATGCCACTTGCCTGGTAGTACTCATTGCGGTCGATGAGTTCGTCACGACTGGGCGGGTTTGCGCCACTTCGGGAAACTGTAATCGTGGCGGCAGTAGCCGCGTAAGCACCCAAAGTCTGGAGATTGGTCAGAGAAATCGTCCGCAGGTTCTCGCGGGCTTCCGCACCGTCAAGTGAGACCCGTGATAGGCCATCGATCAACGCAGAGAAGAATGCCGCCCCAGCACCCACGGTGTCCACTACATCAACCCGTGGAGCTGCCACACCAACGATGTAGCCCGAGGCACTGTACATCGTGGCGCCGTCAGCTCCCGTAGTTAGCACGACCAAGGCAGGGCCAGATGCCAGCCACTCCTTCACTTTCGCGTCGACGTCGACGTCGGCACCATACAGCGCAGTGATGTCTTTCCAAGAGACCTTGACGATGTCAGAAATCCTGACGAAATCCTCAACTTGCGCGCGGATGGTCTCGAGGTCCTCAAGCACGTTCGGGCGAACATTGGGATCGTAGAAGATCGTGGCAGTGCTTCGCAGCATCTCAACCCATGAACGTACCTTGGAAGCACCTGGCTCAAAGTGGCATGCAAAGGAACCAATGGCAACTGAGTGGGGGGCCAAGACTTCGAGATCTAGCTTGCAGGCACCAGAGACCGGCGTCGATTGGATGTCCCATGTGAAGTCCACGTCATAGGAGACCTGCCCGCTTTCGGCCACAGTGGCACGAGCGATCGATGTGGGGTTGTTGCGCTCGGCATCCGGGCGTAGCCAGAGCTCCAGACCATTGGAAGCAGCGTATTCCGCGAGCATCTCGCCGTCGTCGTCATTACCAATATCGGTGACCAATCGAACCGTCCGGTTCAAGCGGCGCAGGCCAATTGCGACGTTCAGCATAGAACCTCCGGGGATTCTCCGCATGATGCCGTCGCGGCCTTCGATCTCATCTACGAGAGCTTCGCCAATCACTAGGCAGCTCATGACTCTTCTCCCTCCTCTGTAAGGTCTGCGGTTCCCGCCGCTGCTTGACCACCTGGTTCGCGATTCTGTGCGGTAGCGAGGCGCTCGCGTGCGCCGTCGAGCCAGGCCTGACATCTGCGAGCCAACGCTTCACCAAGTTCCCACAGTTCAATCGATTCCTCGAGGGGGATTGCCCCTTGTTCGAGGCGCGTCACGATTTCGACCAGACGGCCGCGTGCTTCCTCATACGAGAGGTCAGCGACTCGTGCGTCGAGTTGGGACGGCGCACCCTTGGTGGGTGTCGCTTCAGACATTGCGGGCTCCTTGTGAGACTTCGCGGACTGTTAGTTCGAGGTGGCCTGCCGAAAGAACGGCGTGCACGGGGGTACCGGCTTCCACCTGTGAGGATCGCGAAACCACGTGGCCATCGCGAAGAAGAATAGAATACCCGCGCTCAAGTGTGGATTGCGGTGACAAGGCACGCAACTTTCCTACGAGCACAGAAGTGTCGAACGCCGCAGCGTCAATGCTGCGGTTCGTGTAGGAGCGCAACCACGAGGTGAGGGATGCGAGATCCTGTTCGCGCACGTCCACCATTGTGAATGGGTTGGCGATTGTGGGCCGGCTGGTCAGAGCGTTGAGCTCTGCTTCAGCCTGCGCGATGCGGAGGTCAATGGAGTTGCGGCCGCGGCGCAGGGCTTCGGCGATGCCAGCCGCCTCTTCAGCCACATCCGGCACGATACGTTTTGCGGCATCCGTTGGTGTGGACGCACGCAGGTCAGCCACGAGGTCAAGAATAGGGGAGTCGCCTTCATGGCCGATTGCGGAAACTATTGGTGTGGTGGCTGCTGCCGCTGCCCGCACGAGGCGCTCATCGGAGAAGGGAAGGAGATCTTCCACGCTTCCGCCGCCGCGTGCCAGAACAATGACGTCCACATCTGCAGCTTCATCCAGCTCAACTAATGCGGCGATCATCGCTTCCACGGCACCAGCGCCTTGGACTTGGACCTCACGGATGTCGAACGTGGCTGCGGGCCAGCGCAGAGTCGCATTGACCACCACGTCTTCCTTCGCCTTTGTGTTGCGGCCGCAGATGAGTCCGATCGTGCGCGGCAGGAATGGTAGATGCCGCTTACGGGAGATTTCGAACAGGCCTTCGGCGGCCAGTTGAACCTTGAGAAGTTCAATACGTGCGAGGATGTCTCCCAAGCCGACCGTGCGGACGTCGTCGGCCCACAAAGACAACGAACCGTTACCTTCGTAGAAGTCAGGTTTGGCACAGACTACGACGCGGCTGCCGGATTCGACAGTGGCTGGAAGCAGGTGCGTCATGATCTTGACGGTGATAGAGGTGTTTGCCTCGAGATCGCGTAAGGTGAAGAACTGGACCTTCGCTCCCGGGCGGCGCTGGAGGGTGATGACCTCGCCTTCCACCCATAGGCGGGACATAGCCGCCACGTATTCCCGAATTTTCGCGGAGAGCAGCCGCAGTGGCCAAGGCCGCTCCGGTGTTGTCTGCGCCGCGTGCTGAGGTAGCTCAGCAGGTACGGGTATTTTTGAAAACATACAAACCATGGTTACATGATTTTTGGTTGGGAATCTGTGCCGTGTGTCCCATCTTTCGGCAAGGTTTCCCAGAATGACTGGGAGATGGACGCCGAGGCCCTCCACGCGGGTTAGAATTCGCCGCTCGCGAAACCTGTGACTGGTGTGCTTGGCGGTGCCACAAGCAACCCTGATCGAGTGACCGGCTACTCTCGCGGTTGTGCGAAGGTCCACGTAACCTTGAGGGGTGACTTCGCAATTCAGCCAGGGCCCCACGATATCGCTCGCAGGAGCATCGGCGTTTCCATCCCACGTTCCGTCCGTGCCATCGCCAGACGGCAAGCGGATTCTGTTGGCGACCCCGCGCGGCTACTGCGCAGGCGTTGACCGCGCCGTGGATGCCGTGGAAAAGGCGCTGGAACTCTATGGCGCTCCCGTCTACGTGCGCAAAGAAATTGTCCACAACAAGTATGTTGTGGAAACACTCACCAAGCGTGGGGCAATCTTTGTTTCTGAGACAGATGAGGTACCCGAAGGTGCCCGCGTGGTGTTCTCCGCTCACGGTGTTTCCCCGCAGGTTCATCGCGAAGCGGCCGCACGCCACCTGCAGACGATCGATGCTACGTGCCCACTGGTCACCAAGGTCCACAAGCAAGCCGTTCGTTACGCCGACGACGATTACGACATCCTGTTGATTGGCCACACCGGGCACGAGGAAGTGGAAGGCACGCAAGGCGAGGCACCTGATCACATCCAAGTGGTGAATGGGCCAGATGAGGTTGGTGCTGTGGAGGTGCGCGATCCAGACAAAGTGGTGTGGATCTCTCAAACCACGCTCTCAGTGGATGAGACGATGCGGACTGTGGAGTTGCTTCGCGAACGGTTCCCGCATCTCATCGATCCGCCATCTGATGACATCTGCTACGCCACCCAAAACCGTCAGGGCGCTGTCAAGGCCATGGCAGCTAAGTGCGACGTGGTGATCGTGGTTGGTTCTGCGAACTCTTCAAACTCTGTGCGCCTTGTAGAGGTCGCTCTGGAGGCTGGCGCAGGCGCCGCCTATCGTGTGGATCATGCAGAAGAGGTTCTTCCGGAGTGGATGGAAGGTGCAACAACGGTCGGTCTGACTTCTGGCGCGTCGGTGCCCGAGATTCTGGTTCGCGATGTGGTGGAGAATTTGGGAGGGCTCGGCTATACCGAAGTGGATCTTGTGACCACAGCCAGCGAAGATATTCGCTTCTCATTGCCGAAGAACCTGCGGGCAGACTTGAAAGCAGTTGGTGCACACCCCGATCGGCCGCACAAGGTGCGCGAGGTACGGGCCGGTGTTTCGCAGGTGGGTGCACCGGAGGCGGGTGCTCCAGGGGTGGGTGTTGGTGAAGCTATCGGGGTTGCCCCGGAGAATGTTGCTGGCGCGCACGATGGCGATTCACCTCAGGCGAGGGCTAGCGAAGCTAGCGCGGCCACATCTGTGCAGTGATGGATCAGTTCGAAAGCTCAGAGGAACACCCGAGCGCTCACGAACGTGCATCTGGTGGCCAAGAGGAGTTCCTCGATTCCACGATGGATCCCTTCGACACCCATATGGATGGAGCCGGCTTGATCGGCGAACTCTTTGGTGCGGGCAATCCTGAGAAAGCCGTGCAGATGGCGGCATATATGCGTGACCAGTTCCTTTTCTTGGGACTCACTACACCTGAACGTCGCGCTATCACGAAGTCGTATTTCTCCGTTGCTAGGCGTGATCCGCGTCCGGATTGGGCATTTGTGGCACAGTGTTGGGCGTTGCCGCATCGCGAGTTTCAATACGTTGCTGCTGACTACCTATTCGCCGTTCGGAAGATGCTCAGCGGCGAGGATCTGGAGAGGGTGCGAGCGCTCGCGATATCCAAACCATGGTGGGATAGTGTTGATTCACTCCAGAAGAGTGTGAGCCACATTGTTGCGGCCAATCCGGAGTTGAAGTCCGTGATGCTCCAGTGGGCTGTGGATGAGAGCTTCTGGATTCGGCGTCTTGCTATTGATCACCAGCTGACGTGGAAGCACCTGACCGACGAGGCCCTATTGGCGACGATCATTGAGCTGAACCTCGGATCTACGCAGTTCTTCATCAACAAGGCAATTGGGTGGGCTCTGCGGGATTACTCGAAGAGTAACCCGGCGTGGGTGGGTGAGTTCATTGACGCGCATCGCGCCGATCTATCGGCGCTTTCGATTCGAGAAGGATCGAAGTATTTGGGCAATACGGACAACACTGCTGCGGCTGCAACCACCTAGTCGATAGTCAGTTCGGCAGTGGTTAGGCTACGCACTTGGGCATCGTCAGAGGTCACTGGCTTGGGCGCGGGAACATTGGATTCAAGCGACTCAAACTCGCGGGCGGTAACAAGAACGCGAGACTCCAAAGAGGCCACCGTCTTGTTGTAGTTCTTGACTGAGCTGCGGAGAGAGTTGCCAAGTGAGTCAAGATGACCGGCCACAACCCCGAGCCTCTGAACCAAAGTGCGGCCGAGGTTCATGATGTCTTGAGATTCTTGGGTGATCTGGGTGGTGGCCCATACCGCTGCAACTGAGCGCAGGAGTGCCAACAGGGAACTTGGGGAAGTTGGCGATATTCCTGCGCGGAGTGCATCTTCGAGAAGTGTTGGATCACTGGAAAGTGCCTCAGAGAGAAGCGATTCGGCAGGCAAGAACATGACGGTCAACTGGGGTGAACCCGGGAAATCGGCAGGGTAGTTCCGCTTGATGAGTGCGTTGACGTGCCCGCGAAGGGCCTTCGCGTGATCGGCCATGAGACCTGCGCGTTGGGTTTCAGACACGTGATCTGATCCCTCAATGGCTTGAGCCCGCATCAGAGAGTTGAGCGGCACTTTGGCATCGATAGCGAGGTGGCCCCCGCCTGGCAAGTGGATCAGCATATCGGGGCGTGAGGCAGACCCATTGATTGATAGCTTTCCTGTGCTCAACTGAGTAGAGAAATCCACGTGTTGCAGCATTCCGGCGGCTTCAACGATTCGGCGCAACTCCACCTCACCCCACGTACCGCGGGTTGAGGTGGAGGTCAGAGCGGTGCGCAGCGTGGAGGTTTCCCTTGCCAGTTCTTGCTGAGTGCGCGCAGCGGTTGAAAGCTGTTCCCGCAACTCTGCTCCTTGGGCGGCGTTGACCTTGCCGAGGCGTTGGACCTTCTGGTCCAACGCCTCCAACTGCTGGCCCAACGGAGCGAGTGAACGCATCACGTTGTTGTCCTGACGTGCCCGTTCAATAAGGCCGTTGTTCTCCTGTTCAAGCCGAGCTGCGCGCGCACCAGCAGCGCTGGCTTCCGCCTGCAACTGGCCCAGGCGAGCATTATCCCGATCCACACTGCCACGCCCGTGCGCTACGGCATACAGATACCCGATGGCGGCGCCGACGCCGATACATAGGAGCACGAGCAAGATGAGAACGATTGGAGAGAGGGTCATAGGTTTAGTGAACCATGCTTGTAGGACACATTCTGTGGCATCAACGCGGGTGTGAGCATGGCCTGGACCTCAGTGTCAGGTGCTCAACACAAACCGACTCTTGTGGGCAGCTAGACTTGGCTGCGTGTCACTGACTATTGGAATTGCCGGCCTACCGAACGTCGGAAAATCGACCCTGTTCAATGCGCTGACCCGCGCAACCGTACTCGCAGCCAACTATCCGTTCGCGACTATCGAACCGAACGTCGGCGTCGTCCCTCTTCCGGACAAACGCCTGGACGTACTTTCGGATCTGTTCCACTCTCAGAAGGTAGTGCCTGCAACTGTCTCTTTTGTGGACATCGCGGGAATCGTTCGCGGTGCATCTCAAGGTGAGGGGCTCGGCAACCAGTTCTTGGCGAACATTCGTGAGGCCGACGCAATCTGCCTCGTGACACGTGCGTTTGCTGATCCCGATGTGGTCCATGTTGAAGGACGCGTTGATCCTCTGGATGATATTGAGACGGTCACAACCGAGCTGATTCTGGCTGACATGCAGACCCTTGAGCGTCAGATTCCGCGAATTCAGAAGGAAGTCACGGGCAAGAAGACACCGAAGGAAGTGCTCGCCACAGCCGAAGCCGCGTTGAAGCTGCTCGAAGAGGGCAAGGTCATTTCCGCGAACAACAAGGATTTTGAACCCGAGATCCTTAAGCAGTTCCAGCTCATGAGCGCGAAGCCGTTTATCTACGTTTTCAATACTGACGACGACGGCCTGGCCGATACGTCCATGCAAGCCAAGCTTCGTGAGTCCGTGGCACCGGCTGAAGCAATCTTCCTTGATGCCAAGTTCGAATCAGAGTTGATTGAACTTGAGCCTGACGAAGCAAAGGAGATGCTGGAGTCTACTGGTCAGGCAGAGTCTGGATTGGATCAGTTGGCCCGGGTTGGTTTTGACACGCTGGGGTTGCAAACCTACCTCACAGCTGGTGAAAAGGAATCGCGTGCGTGGACCATTCATAAGGGTGACACAGCGCCCAAGGCTGCGGGTGTTATCCACACCGACTTTGAAAAGGGCTTCATTAAGGCGGAAATCGTTTCGTACGAGGACCTCGTGGAGTACGGATCGGTTGCGGAAGCTCGCGCGCACGGCAAGGTGCGAATGGAAGGCAAGGACTACGTGATGGCCGACGGCGACGTGGTGGAGTTTAGGTTTAACGTTTGAGGTGCGTGATGGTGGAGACTCCGACATCTCCCGCTGAGAAGTGAGTCCCCCGGACCTGGCCCGGCTCGAACGGGCTGCCACCCTCTCCAAGCAGCGGGCGGGCTGCTCCCTTACCGGGTAGGCGCAGCTTGGGCAGGCTCAAGGCCATGCTACCACTCGTAGACGTCGCAGGACGCTGCGGCGAGTCTACTGGTGACGGGGAAGTGTCTTGGCGAATCGATCCAGACCTACTCACACCCACCCAGCAAATACTCACAGTGCACGGAACGCAAAGAACTCCGTCATAGTTGGACGTGCCATCGACGACGACGCGCCAATGCCGCCCGCTGGGCAAGTCAATAGGAGCTGGGCACCGACGGCCGGGTCGAGTATTCGCTGACTGGCGTTAGCGTAGGCGGTCCTCATCCGCACTGATAGAACGAGGCCAAGGCCCATGACTTCTGTGGGGGCAATTGGGCTTATCTGTGCAGTTGTTTCAATGTGGAAATCAGCCAGGCAAGCTGAGCTGGGTCTTGTATCAGCATTACTTTGGGGCCATCGGCTTGATTGGCCCATGCGAACATCCGGTCGTGTTTATGAGTGAAGCTCCTGAAGTGCCATGCGATTATTGACTTCTTTGAGAACACTGTGCTCCACGACTCGACGTTGCCATTGCAGGACTGCTCCTTTGTGACGAGTCGTCGCATGGTGCGGCGGATCAGGCGCGAAAGGCTGAGCCACCGCGGATAGTCGAGTCCGATTACCACCTCGACTCGAGTCAGAACGAGGTCGAGGAACTGGCTATACGCCGAATCGAAAATCCAGTGCTCGTTGCCAACTTCCGATGCGACCATCGTCTCTATTTCATCAACCGGTTGAGGGGTCCAGTTCGGTAGCTAGCCGAACTCCTCGTCAACCAAGTGGACGGGCAACTCGAGAATCTCTCCCAAGGATAGAGCGGCTGTTGACTTACCCGAACCGGTCACCCCATAAACGAGAATACGGCTGGCCGAAACGACGTCGTCCAGAGTTCCAACGGGCACCACGCAATTGTAGGCTATCCGGCCTCCAGGCACCCTCGTCCGTGGCTTCATGCTCGCGATGATGGCCTCGGCATGAGCCCGTAACGCGTCGAGCGGGACTTCAAGTGGGTGGGGAATTCCTGGAAGCTCGGGGGCGCGCTTCACCGAGCGTGAGAAACGACCTCTGCATGGCAGGCTCGGTCAGGGACGTCTGCGCGCGTTCGCGCTGGGAACCCGCATCACCTGGGAGACTGTTGGTCAAGATGCCACGGGTGCGTTCAAGATGACTCGCGTGTCGTCGACCATTGATCATCGTAATGACTTCTCCGGCCCCGATCCTGTCGATGCCTAGGGACCGACCTACACGGAGTTCCGAGCTGAAGGTCGAGACTCGCTAGGCAGGCTGGAAGGTGACTCTGCGCGGCCGCGCATCGGTGCGGCCCTCGCTCTGCATCTGTTGACTTTCCCGCTGATCGAAGTCCGGTACGGCGGAGTCAAGATCGACCCCGCCGCAAGCATTGAGCGAGGAAGAGCTTTCTCTCGGTTCGCCAATGAGCTGGGAAATCGATCAGGGGTTACGGAAATCCTGCGTCGGGATGACGTTTGTCGCGTCAGTGATACCGAAGAGTATTGAGTCTGAGGTCTTGACCGAGAAGGCACTTGCCACGCTGCTCTCGACGCGTCGTGTCATCCCAGACTTGCATGGAATGGACTTCGACGACTTAGACGACGTAAGTCCGATGTTGGCATCGCATACTGAGTTGAGCACGAAGGGATCGTAGTTTGATGCCGTTGCAGCCAAGGTCGCTGCTGCAGCGGTCGCGCTCACTGCTCTGGGGCGAAGGTGGTTCGCAACTCCTATTCTTCGTCAGTGAGAGGGTAGCCAATTCCCAACGGGCACCACACCCGGGTGACTCCCGATCAATCAAGCTCGCTCTTATCTGTTCATCTTGATCACTGATCGTCATAACACACGGAAACTGGTGGAGTTTGGACACGTGACCTGAGGGTTTGGTCATGAGTTCTACGTGCCAGTGTGGGGCGCTGAGGGAACGTTTCGGCTTTCCGCGAGAATCTTGTCAAGGGTGTGGGTGGGCTTTCGTGTATACAATTACTTTAGGAACAAGATGGAGGAGGTGCCGTTATGAAACGCAAGAACGTTACGGCTGAAGCAATTCGTCGTTCTGCTATGCGTTCGATTCGGGCTTCCGCTGCGCTTGAGAATCGCTCGGTCCCTGTTGATTCCAAACGTTCAGACCGTGTTGAGCGTTTCTTAGTGAGCCGTGAGAAACGATCCTAATGAACCTCGATCCTGGCTATGGCGAGACGCCGATAACGCCAGACGAGGCTAGTGCGCTAACTGCGCGCGCTCGGGAAATATTCGGTGACCAGCCAAACAAGGCCGATCTGTTTGAAGTTGAGCAGGCGATCGCAGATGAAGTCAGCATCGCGCTTCAAAGCCAAATCGTTGAAGGGCAACTTGTTCTCAAGGATCTTCTTGGCGACGCTTTCCTAAGAGCACTGCACGCCAAGCTCTATGGGGACTTATGGACGTGGGCAGGCATATATAGACACCGAGAGCTAAGTATTGGTATCGACCCGGCCTACATCGCAACTGAGATGCGAGCCAGTCTTCAGAACATAGAGTATCGCTGGGACCACACCAGTGACTGGACTGCCCGCGAACTTGGCATCGCTGTTCACGCTGAAACGGTTAGAATTCATGGGTTTGTTGATGGGAATGGTCGTGTCACACGGCTTCTCGCTGATCTAGTGTTCCTGGCGGCTCAGGAGATGGACAGTTTGTTTGAGAGTTACGACTGGGAAGTTGACAAGAAGCAGTACATTGCGCTGCTGAAGCAGTATGACGTTAGTCGTGACCCTAAACCACTAGCTGAGTTCATACCCGTAATCCAGATGTGAGTCACGCAGGATCATCTCTAGGTAAGGGTCAATGATGCTGCGGCATAACAGGTTTTTCCTCACCAATGCTCCTAGGATCCTGACGTGTATCGGCTACGGAACTCGGTGGAATGGCGTTTCAATCTGTGATTATGGGGTTGGTGTGGGCGACCCTAGGTTGACCTGAGATTACGTACGACTTGTACAAGTGGTACGCTTTTGGCGTGATTTCCGTGACTCTCTCCCAGTTTCGTAGCCAGCAGAGTGATTACATCGCCGCTGCGCAGCGCGAGCCTGTTGAGATTACCTCTCGTGGGGTGGGTCGCCGAGCTGTGGTGGTGTCTCCGGAGTTTTTCGACCGTGCGATGCAGGCGCTTGAAGATCAAGAAGATATCCGTGCCGCGGCAGAAGCGCGTCGCGAGGATGGCCGCATCTCTCACGATGATCTTATGCGCGAACTCGGCTTGTGAATCGAGCTGATGACTTACGCCATTAGCTACGTGCCCTCGGCAGAAAAAGCGATGCTAAAGCTAGACCGAGTGACGGTTCGTCGTGTGGCTGACGCAATTAGTGAACTTGCGTCTGAGCTGCGACCGCTTGGGTGCCTCCAAATGAAGGGTGGCGATGGGGAACTCCGCATACGGGTTGGCGACTACCGAGTTGTCTATGACGTGCGAGACGAGGAGCTAGTTGTCCTCGTGTTGCGCCTCGGTCATCGCCGCGAGATCTATCGCTGATCCGATGTGTGTGCCACGTTTGCCCATAGTTGCTCATGTCTGCCCACCAGATACTCACAACACGCAAACGTGATGGAGTTCAGACCTAATGTCTAGCCAAATCACCTAACGAACAGACGCCAAATCACCTAATCGGTGTTGTTGTTGGGTATAAGAGAGGGACTGCTGCACGTTTAGGTTTGATGTAGAAATCTTCGGAATGATAATCGACTAGCGAAGCCACAGAATTGAGCTGCATCGTCAGCTGATGTGATTGGCCATAAGCAGATGCGTATCGACTACGGAACTCGGCGGAGTGCCGCTTCAACGCGTAACTATTGTCTGCCTCGTCCCACTCAATCGAACTGGACGAATGTTCGGATCGGGTGTTCGAGTTCTCTGGCCTCGGTGAAACCCATCGACTTTGAAACCATTATGAACGGGCAGGCCGCACAAGCAGCCTGACCAAACTGTCACTCAAACGTGCAGCAGTCCCTTGACCCGGCTTACATTGCGAGTGAGATGCGAGCTAGTTTTGACAATATAAAGTACCGCTGGGAATGCACAGATAACTGCACCGCCTGCGAACTTGGCATAGCGTCCATGACGAAACAGTTGGGATCCATGGATCTGTTGATGGAAATGGTCGCGCCGAGATGTAATTCATTCAAGTTAGCTCCAGGCCAGTGGTTTTGGGGCTGGGGCTCGCGATTCGCAACTCGTGGTTCGCGCTTTCGCGCGTGTGGGCGACGCTTTCGGACTGACTCAAACCACTCCGAGCCCCTGCATGAGTGATTGACCGAGGAAGTCAGCCGAGCTGGTCGGCAGGACGGAGAAGGACCTCGTTGATGGCCAGATGTCGAGGCCGGGCCAGAACGAAGCAGATTACCTCCACGATCTCCTTGGGCTGAACGTTGGCTTTGGCGTAGCCATTCTGCACAGCCTCGCGGGTGGCCTCATGAGTGATGTGGGTGGGTAGCTCGGTGTGGACGGCACCGGGCTGGATGAGGATGACGCGGGTACTGGGCAGGAGTTCCTGCCGCATGGATTCCGACCAGCCGTTCATGCCCCACGTGGTGGCGGCATAGACGCCGTTCCCTGCGCGGGTGGTGCCGGCATCAAGCAATCGGGTCTAGATCGCTCCGCAGTCTTCATCTCGGTATTCCAGAGGCGTGAGTAGGGACAGGGGCTGCGCCACCTAAACTCCCTTGGGAACTACAAGAAGAGTCCCATAACTAAACCTTGGGACTACCGAAACGCACGGCTGATTGCGCTGGCTGTCTGGGACACCGCGATCCACATGAGGAACTTTTGGATCGGACGTAATGGCATAGCAATCAGTCCGCGCCAGCCTTGCCTTCGGGGCCGTGACTTGCTGATCCGAACGTGCGTGCCACCTGTCGTGGCCGCCAGGCTGAACTCGGTCAGAACCGGATTGCTTCGCGCGACGTCGGGGTACCCGAAGTTCCATGTAATCCTGTCTGGCCGGTGAGCTGCGACGAGTTCAATGCTGCGTCGGCGGAACTGAGACTTGATCCTCATGGGCTTTCCGTTGGGGTGGCTTGTCGGGGCAGCACCCTCCCAGACTGAACCCTCCCAGACTGAACCCGGCATCGCGTCCAGACTGGTGGAGTCGATGCTGCCGATGCTGGGGTCCCACATGGGGACATGCGTGGGATCTGCGAGGAATACCCACACTTCGTTCAATGGTGCGGGAACGAACGTCTCGGACGATCCCACAATCCGCATTGTCACGGACACTCCGGTAAGAACACCAATCCCTCCGCCAGGCGCACTCTTCTCAGCGAATGGGTCGTGCTGGTTGAGGCGTTCGATGACTGCTTCGGATGTGGTGTCGAGGCGAGCGAGTATATCGTTGATCAAACCGCTGGGCTCAGCGACTAGTTCACGGAGCACTGCAGCAGCGTCACCCGTGTTTCTGTGGCGGCTGGACTTCGCAATGACGTCAAGAGCACGAGGGCTCCACTGGTATCCATCCGTCTCGTGGAACACGATCCGCCCGGCCTCAGGGAATGACGCCTCGATGCCGAGTGAAGCCAGTTGCGCATCATGCTGTTCTTTGACAGCGCGACGGGCACTATCAAGGTCGATGCCCAAGCTGCGCAGTGCGTGGCCGGCAGGTTGGGCATCGATGACGAGTGCAAGGAACATGTGTTCAATATCCGCTGCGCGGAGTCCCTCTCGGGAAGCCTCCTCCATGGCAGTAAGCGAAAGCGAATGACTTGTTTGCGCGGCACGTACGAACTTGTTCATGAGGTCCTCCTGGGTAAGGGGATCGTGGGGTCAATTCGTTTGGAATGCTTCTTGTGAGCAGCCTGTCGGGTTACTCCGAGCGCGTCGGCGATCTCCTGCCAGTTCATTCCTGAACGCAACGCGGCCTCAACCTGACGAAGCTCTAAGGTGTCCGCGAGCTTGCGCAAGGATGCTACCGCTCGTAATCCCGCTCTCGGGTCGCTCGTATCCGTTGCTATTGCTGCGATCTGCGAAGACTCCATGCCGTCAACCTACGTTGCTAAGAATGGAGGTGTCAACCTAGGTTGCGCAGGGCTTACGCGATTACACCGAAGCACTGTCGACGACGGCGCCACACAGCTCCCTTGGGAACCACAAGAATCCCATCGCTTCCTTCAGCGAATGAGGCTATTTGTGTACGTAGACCCACCCACGGTCTTCTGGAGGCGATACCGTTTTCTTACACAAGTCGCTTAGCTGCGAAGGAGGTCGTCATGTTCGCCTGCCCAGATGAAGCGTGCGCGAACGTGACACCGTCTCACCGTGTCCGCTGTACCCAGCCACAGTTTCACGGCCAGAGCGCCGTTGTACTTAGGGCGTTTGACCACTGGAAGGTCTGGATATGAGTAAGTTTGAACCGCTCTGGCACAACATCAGTATGCGAGACTCATCGGGTTTCACGATGACGTTTGAAGAGATTCAGGAAGTGTTGGGGTTCCCGATAGACCATTCGTTTCTCAATGCAAAGAAGGAACTGATCGCATACGGCTACCAGGTCGGCCACATTTCGTTGAAGGGCAAGACGGTATCGTTCGAACGCGTGAAGTGATTCTCGGTTCTGGCCTAGTGGGCACGCCACATACCTGCAGGAAGAGAATTGTGGTTCTGCACAGGCATGAGACCATGCGGCGCCGGCGTGTTTCGGTCCTTTTCCGGGGTGTCTCGCAAGCAAGAAAGACGTGTAGCTTTGCGTCATGACGGTTCATTTCTATACGGCCACCAGCTTGGATGGTTTTATCGCCACCTCTGACCATTCCCACGAGTGGCTCTTCAAGCAGGATTTTGACGAAGAGGGCCCGATGAATTACCACGAGTTCATCGGCGGCATCGGTGCACTGGTGATGGGTTCGTCCACCTATGAGTGGCTTCGCGCGGCAGAAGAGCAGTGGCCCTACACGCAGCCGGTATTCGTCCTGAGCAGCCGAGAACTTGTGTTGCCTGAGGCTGCGGATGTGCGTCTCGTTCGGGGCAAAGTCGATCAACTATGTGGAGAAATACTTGAGGCGGCAGGCGGAGCCGATGTCTGGGTAGTGGGCGGCGGCGATGTGGCCGGCCAGTTTGCAGACGCCGGTCTACTCGATGAGATCTGGTTGCAGTTCGCTCCTGTAACTCTTGGTTCGGGCCAGCCGCTCCTGCCCAGAAATCTAGATCTCGAACTCCTTGAGGTAACACGCAACCGGGCTTTTGTGTGCGCACACTACCGGGTCCTTCGCGACAAGCCTTCGGCACCCCTCTCATCGGTGGTTGCTTAGTCATGTCAGAACTTTCATCTCAGGGTTCCTCGCGGAATCTCGGAGACCTCACGTTGACTGAGCTCTGGCAGCTCTTTCCGATCATTCTCCAGAACCACAACCCGGAATGGTTCACGTGGTTCGCTGAGGAATCGGCGGCGCTCGCGAACGTTCTAGGCTCCAGTGCTGTTCGTATCAGTCATATTGGGTCGACGGCGGTGCCTGGCCTCCTAGCCAAGCCGACGGTGGACATCCTCGTGGAACTCGGCGGTGAAACGCCTGCCATCCACGCGGCTGCGCGAATCCGTGGGGCCGGATGGTGCCAGATGTATGGCTCCGAAGTTGAGCCCTTACACCTTGGGTTCAACAAGGGATACACCCCGCTGGGCTTTGCCGAGAAGGTGTTCCACCTGCACGTGCGCAGAACTGAAGATCCCGACGAACTGTACTTTCGGGATTACCTGTTGGAGCATCCCGAAACCTGCCGCGATTATGCGTTTCTCAAGCGTGACTTACGAGCACAGTTCGAACATGATCGGGATGCCTACACCGAGGCGAAGACCGCGCTCACCCGCGGTGCTGGTCGCAAGCCCACCTCACGGGCATGGAAAGCAGCACTTGGCCGCCCGCAGGTTTGCCGGAGGCTGCCTGCCTTCCATCGATCTTGAGCACTTGAGACTGGGACTTGCTGATGGTACGCCAGTCGCCGTTGCGGACCGTCATGGTGCGAGGCGTTGCATTGCATGCGGACTGAGAATAGAAGATGCCTGCTCCGCCGCTGTACTCATTGACCTCGTTGGCGACGAACGGGAATGGGTCTGGGGTCATTGACAGGTTGATAGTGACCATCCACGGCACAGGTGTCACACTGTTAGTGGTGATCGTGACGTCGTAGACGAACTCGGATCCCCATGAGTTCTTGGCAGTGATCGCCGCGGAACAAGATACATCACTGCCTGGGACCACGCAGGTCAACAGAGGTACGGGCACCTTCGATGAGTTCGTCCAGGTGGAAGGAATTGGCCAGTTGCCCACCTTGACCATCACCATGTTCGCCTGCACCTTCGCAACGTTAACGCTGTTGGAAAGCGTGACCGATTCCTTGCCCGACACAATGGATGCCACTGCTGCGGTTGCAGTTTTGGTGCCGTCGCTGACCCAGAGCTCGAGCGGAAGTCCAGCGCATGCCGCGGTATCGATTCCACTAATCGTGAGCGACTGAGAATCCGTAGCCGTAACGTTCACTGCGGTGTTGGAGCACCGTTCATGTGAGCTTACGAGGGTCGCTGAAGCGGGTTCCATGACAAGCTGCGAGGCCGAAGCTGTTGAGATGGCGGCGATCGCTAGCAGGATGGCCGAAACCACCCGAATTCGCCGCCCAGTCACAGAATGCCTGCCTTATGGGCGGGTGGGTTGCCAGAGGTGTCGAGCTGATTGCCGCGCGCCGGCGGTGTGGAACCTTCTACTGCCCTCACAAGTTCACGTGTGGGTTGGAGTTCTGGCACAAGTTCCGGTTCGGGCTTTCGCCCGCTCTCTGGGTCAAGAGTGCTCAACGGGTCGAGGACTCTCGAAGGATCAAGTTCTCCCGTCGATCCCAGTCCAATACTCGTTTCCAGCACGGCACTCGCCTTGTACTGATCCTTCGCAGGATCAGGCTTCGCCCGCGCAGGCCATAGAACAAGTGCAGCTGCTAATGCGAGCAAGGAGAGGTAGATGGCCGGAGAAGCGAGGAAGCCGAGCACGTTCCCTACGTAGGGAACGCGGAGAAGTAGTGTGCCCTTGACGTCGTCGTTCGTTGGGGAAAAGGGATCAACCCAGCTGTTGTTGTCGCCTTGAAGCTTCCATCCGGATTCGTCTCCGCCAACGATCCGATGAATCACCAGGCCCTTCTCATCGGAGATGGGAGTGTAGATGACCACCCGCCCCACCTGCGGTTCGGATATGCACTGGGTAATGGCTAGATCGCCGGGCATCAAAGTAGGTTCCATCGATGGGCCGTTGATGATGACGAAGCCAGTGCACCCGCCCAGTTGAGAAGGCCACAGAGCGGCAACAGCGGCAAAGAACATGACCCATTCGATCACCGAAATCGCCACGCGAGTACGGGTTCTGGGCATGTTGTCACCGCCTTCATTGCAGTTGGCGCCCCGGCAAGCGAACGTGCCGGGGCGCATTTTCATTGCGTGTTAGGTCAGTTGCCGTAAATGGTCAGTGCAACGTTGGCGATCTCCTGCGGGTCCACAGAAGAGGGAAGGTCGACGTCGAATGCGCCGTTCGAGAGGTTCAAGGTCTGGCCCGAAACGAGTTCAGTCCATTCATCTGAGCCGGAGCTTTGGTACGCAACTGAGTAAGACTTTGTGTTGCAGGCGTCACTGACGTCAGCAAACTGGATTGTTGAGATCGTCCACGGTAGGGTAACGGCGGCGTTGAAGATGGGATCCGAGAATCCAACGGTGATATCTTGGCCGGTTGCTTGGCAATTCGAATCAACTGTCACGGAGCCTGCTTGGTAGGTTCCGTTCCACGACAAGTTCAGTTGGGATGCAGCGCCGAAACCAATTCCACGTGCAGCGATTGCTGCCAGGAGAACTGCTGCGCCCTTGCGGCGGTTGTTTATGCGGCTTGAGGAATTATTATTCATTATGTCCTACGGAGGGGTGAGATTGAGCTAACAAAGTGTCTTTCGTCAACGAACTGTGAAAGAAACTTCCTCGGGTCATCGTCGCGTCACGCGGTGTTGTCAAGTCTTTGAGTTGCCTAGGAAAACCACCCTGACAGATTCATACTTCTGTCGATTCAGATAGGACAAACATCCTATCCAGAATGGCGTTTTGCTCACCAGATTGCGTTCGTCCGTTGTGGAGAGAATTGTGCGCGACTTCTGGATTGGGTCTGCTTTCGCGCTGGGGATGTGGGCGCCAGGCTTTAGTCGCGATAAGTGCGAACAATTGGGCGGTGCAGTGGAGCTCCTAGCGTGAAGAATGCCTCAACTGCCCCACAAATCCGCTGACTCCAGCACCTGCCAAAAGGTGTGACACCTCCCACCACCGCTGCCATTATCCACTGAGAACCCCGTGAAATTACGCATCAGAATGCTCCTCGCTGCGCGATTCCTATGGTAGAAAACTCAGCATCTGACGATTTGCATGACTTATGAACGTGCTCAGGAAATATATATGATGCACCTGCAATGAGCAGGCCGCGCGGGCGGTTGTTTGGCCGGTTGCCGGCTGTATCCACTTCGATTTGCCGGGGCTGGCGAGTGGAGTTAGGAATCCAATGCGACAAGATCGCACCATAGGTATGCTCCCCGTGCTTTATATCGGGGCATTCGTTGCGGCATTCAACGAGAACATTGTCAATGTGGCACTTGTTGACATCATGGCTGATTACCACGTTTCAGCGGGCACAGCCCAATGGCTCGTGACGGGATACATGATGATCACAACTATCATCGTGGCCATATCGGCGTATCTATACAGACGTGTCGGGGTACGGCGGTTGTTCTTCATCGGAGTGTCAATTCTCGCTGTTGGTTCAGCGGCCGCCTTCTTTGCACCATCCTTCCCTTGGCTCCTTGTATGCAGACTCTGCCAAGCCGTTGGCACCGGAATCTTCATCCCCACCATGATGAGTACGGTTATGGCAATAGCCCCACGCAAGAGACTTGGCCTCTACCTGTCCATTGGCGGAATGACAATTACATTTGGGCCTGCTTTTGGCCCAGTAGTGGCAGGCCTCATGGTGACCTTCTTCGGATGGCACACTATCTTCCTGCCCACGCTCGTCGCCATCCTTGCACTCGGGGTATGGGGTTACTTCGCGGTTCGCAACGTGGCTGAACCCGAACATGTCAGACTCGATGTTCCTTCGGTTCTTCTCATCGCGCTCGGCTTGCTTGGAGTGGTATTCGGACTGTCAGAGATCACAGTGAGGCCAGGAGTCGCAGCCGGATCGGCCGTGGTGGGCATTCTTATCTTGGCGGTGTTCGTGCGCCGTCAGTTCCGCCTGACCAACCCAATCCTCAGCTTTCATCCCATGACCTCGCTAAGGTTTTGGCCGTCGGCGATCCTTGTGGTGGTTGCGATGATGATGACGTTCTCGCTCTCTGTTCTATTGCCACTGTACTTTCAGGGTTCCTTTGGGATGACGGCTCTGATGGCTGGCGCATTGCTTATCCTCCCGATCCTTCTCAACTCGGCCACGGCCGTCGTGGGCGGAAAGGTTATGGACGCGAGAGGCCCGTGGCCTTTGCTGATCATCGGCTTCGCGTTGACTGCTGTGGGTCAGCTGACGATGACTCTTGTTGCCCCGCACATGACCTGGCTCGGCGTGCTGATTGCCGCATCGATCGTGTTTGCTGGGGTGGGCCTCATTCTTTCGCCTTCTCAAGCCACTGGATTGGCCACGCTCGCGGGTAATGATCATCCACACGGTGTTGCACTGCTCAACACATCGATCCAGTTGGCCGCAGCGATCGGACCATCATTGTTGATTGGCATTCTCTCTTCGACGTCGGCCGGCCATGTCGCTTCTGGCGTCACCGCAGAACAAGCCAATGCGGCCGGATTTGCGCAGGCTATTCGTGTGGCTGGGGTGATTGCTGTGGTGGGCGTAGTAGTGGCATTCTTCTACACTCGTATGCTTGCGCGGGATCGAAAGGCCGACGTGGCAGCAAGGCCATCTATCGCTACCCTCATGCGGGCGGATGTGTTTTCTGTACCTTCAACTGCGAGCGTCCGTATGGTTGTGGAACAGTTTGTTATGAAGGGAACCTCCGGTATCCCGATCACGGATGAAAAGGGAGCGGTGTGCGGCTACATAACCGATGGCGATATTCTGCGGGCCGTCTCCGAACACGCTGACTCCGCAGCAGATATCGCATTTGGGCTCAACATCTATCGTCAGAATCCCGATTTCCAGAATCGAATCGACGAGGTTATGAGCCTCAATGTTATGGAGCTCGCAACGGATTCGGTAGTTGCTGTGGATATCAACTCATCAGTTGAAGAGGTCGCTAAGTTGCTCGGAACTCGCCGTATGAAGAAGGTGCCGGTCATGTCTGGCGGCACACTGATTGGCGTGGTGACACGCGGCGACTTGGTACGTACGTTGCTCGGTTCATTTATGACCCCCATGGACGATCAGCAAGTGCAGTAGATACCACGAAGCTCGCGGGGGGTTTGGAACGAAGGTGGCGTTCCAAACCGCCCGCGGCCAGCACTGCAAGTGTTGTGAGTGACTTTGGGTTCTGGCCCAACTTCCAGCGCGCCCTTGTTGCTGAAATTGGTCAGTTTGCTGTTGCTGCAATTGGTCAGTTTGCCGCGCCCGCCAGCGGCCCATGTGGTAAAACTTTGCTGTGCCAGCCACTTCACTCACCATCACCTCTGAGTTTTCCGACGCGCTTAAGCTCCTGGATCAAGGTCAGAGCGTGTTCCTGACCGGAAAAGCTGGTACCGGTAAGTCCACACTGATCCGATACTTCCTTGAGCGGACGGATCGGCGTGCAATCACAGTTGCCCCCACAGGTATTGCAGCGCTGAACGTGGACGGCTATACGATTCATCGTCTGTTTTCTTTCCCCACGGGAGTAGACGAGCACCTAGTTCGAAGTGGTTCCTACCGCCCAACTCGCTTCGCGAAGGCCATTCAGAGCCTAGATATTCTCATTGTTGATGAAGTCTCTATGGTTCGCGCCGATCTGTTTGATGCGATGGTCGCGGCGCTGGAGCTGTTCGGACCACACCCGGGGGAACGCTTCGGGGGAGTGCAGTTGGTGCTGGTGGGCGACTTGTTTCAGCTTCCACCGGTAGTGCGTGATTCGGAGCTCAGCCACTTTGAGCTGAGGTACAAAACACCATTCTTCTTTTCGGCTGACTCATTTGACCGCGCCACATTTCCGACAGTTGAGCTGACCACTGTGTTTCGCCAGATTGGTGATTCTCGTATGGTCGAACTTCTGAACTCGGTGCGTGAAGGCTCCCTGTTGCAGAACGCCCGCGCCGAATTGAACCGCCACACTGATCCCGCCTTTGAACCGGATGTAAACGATTTTTGGTTGACCTTGGCAACTACGAATCGGATTGTTGGGGCGCGCAACCGGGCAATGCTTGAACGGCTTCCTCTTCCACCAGTTCATTTTCATGCCACATGTCATGGGGACCTAGACGGTTTTGATGTACCTACGGAGTCGGACCTTGCGATTGCCGTGGGCGCTCAGATCATGTTGTTGAACAATGATTCTGGTAACAGGTGGGTCAACGGGAGCATCGGCCGGGTAGAGGCCATCACGCAGGAGGAAGATGAACCGGTTGTTACCGTTCTGCTTCGCGATGGCGGCCGCGTAAACGTGGAGCGCCATACATGGGAGATCACTCGCCCGCGAGTGGACGGAGGCCGGTTGGCGCACGACGTCGTCGGCTCTTTCCGGCAGTTGCCGATGAAGCTGGCATGGGCGATCACTATTCACAAGAGCCAGGGCCAAACTCTGGATCGGGTGATCGTTGATCTTACCGGTGGAACGTTTGCGAATGGGCAGTTGTATGTGGCGCTGAGCCGGTGTACGAACCTCAATGGTCTGGTGCTCAAGCGCGATGTGCTTCCCCGCGATCTCAAGACTGATATCCGCGTTCGCAGGTTCTTGAACACGTCGAACGCTTCTGCCCAGACGCTCGGCAACGTCTATATCGCCGCACTAACGGTAGGGAACGAGGGCGATCGATATCGGCCACGTCCCGTGGAGATCGCTGTTGTGACCGACGACGACGAAGCGACAACGGTTGTCAATCCCACGAGCGATTTGTATCAGGCGGAGCAAGCCTACGGGATCACTACTCGTGACACTCAGCTGGCGCCCGTTCTATCTGAGGCATGGGCCGCCCTCTCACCGCTGTTAGCCGGGCGCGTACCTGCCGGCGTCGGTATTGATACCACGCTGAGCATCATTGACTCTGAGCTGAAGCGGAACGGCATCGTTGAAATGACACCCTTGGGTCGCGAGATCCCCATCGAGGCTGTGAATTCGGCTGAGCGCAAGGGACTTGAATCGGGTAGGGCACTCGACCGTGCCCGCGCGATGCGTGCCACTGGAATGCGCGTATTTGGTCAGGAAGCCGGTGGAGGCACAGCCTTCCCTGCGCAGCCACGAGGACGCGGATTTGTGCTTGCTAGGACGACCGGTGTGGATGGGGTGAAGGGCCCGGACGGTTTCACTGTGGGCGGCAATCTCGGCGCTGACGATGACCCAGCTCAGGAGCTTGCCACGCTGTTAAAGGGCGCATGGGAGCGTGTGGTTGATCGTGATAGAGAAGTGGTGGAACGCATCCAGACGGTCGAGCAGCGCTATGGCGTGAGCATTCTTCCGGAGGATTTCCACCTTGCAGAGAGTGCCGAGTTGAGCGCTATTTTGGTCCCGGGTGCTCGCCTGTGCTTCACCGGAACGGCTGTGGTTGCAGGGCGGGGTGTAGTTGATCGCACTGACCTGCAGAGGATCGCTGTGGATCGTGGGCTGGCACTTTCGGAGAACATGACGAAGACGCGTACAGATGTTCTGGTGGTGGCCGCGCGGGGCACACAGTCAGGCAAGGCGAAGAATGCGGCCCAATGGAAGAAGCCTGTCATCACTGTGGACGAGTTCCTCGGGTGGGCTGAGGAGCTGGCTGGGTCTGAGAACGTAGCGTGAGCGTTCTAGCTGGAGCGTTCTGGCGTGAGCGTTCTAGCTGGAGCGTTCTAGTGTGAGCCTTCGCCCGCCAGTCGTTCCTTCGTGTAGATCTCGGGAATATGGTGCGCCAGATCGCGCGTGCGACTCCATGTCATACATTCCCCGGTGGCAAGAGATGCCGGCACGTCGATGATGCGCTGGTTTGAGGATCCACGGAATTGAAGCAGGAGGTCTTTCTGCGACTCTATGTACCGCCCATCCACAAGGACGTCTGTGAGTGAGAGCAGCTCGAGTTTGTCTGCGGTCTCACCAGCACGCATGAGTTCTTCCCACGTGTAGCCGGTCCAGCACCAGATGTCACGAGTGGTCCCGAACTCTTGGCGTATCCGGCGTGCCAGTGGGAGCAGGACGGGGGTGTTGAGCATGGGCTCGCCACCAAGGAAGGTCATGCCTTGAACGTAGGTCTTTGAGAGGTCAGAGATGATCCGATCCTCTAGTTCTCGCGTGTACGGCTGGCCCGCGCGAAAGTTCCAGATGGATTCGTTCCAACAGCCTTCACATTGAAATGGGCAGCCGCTGACGTACAGCGAGCACCGGATGCCCTCGCCGTCCGTCATGATGAAGCGCTTGTAATCTGCGATCATCTTTTGGCTGAGGTGTTCGCCCTGCCATTGGCCAGCCCGTGGATTGCGGGACGTCTGGCAAGGCACACCAGGCCCGAGGCGCTGCGCGGACTCACAACCTTCCCCGGGCCCAGAGGCGCTTTGGTTTCCCAAATCCACGTGGCCTTGGCCCGAGGTTGGGCCAAGGATCGGCCCATGGGACCCACTCATTCGAGTTCGCCGTTGAACCACTCGCGGCGAGTACCGTCTGCCAGCATTACGTGGCCAGTTTCGCCAGCCATGTGCTTGACGCGGTGGGTGATCTCCTCATGCCGCCCGTGCACCATGGGGCGCTGCACAGGGTTGCCTAGGTATCCGCAGGTCCTCTTTGTGACGTCGCACTTCTCAGGATCCTGATTCCCACACTCGGGGCAGCGGAAGCCCTCTGCTGTGGGTTCGAAGTCCCCTTCGAACCCACAGGCGTAGCAATGATCGATAGGGGTGTTGGTGCCCAGGTACCCGATCCCGATCTCACGCGCATAGTCCCACACAGCCTCCAAGGCCTTTGGGTTCTGCTGCATAGATGGAAACTCGCAGTAGTTGATGAAACCGCCGGAGGCGTAGGCGGGGAAGTCGACCTCATAGTCGAGTTTCTCCATGGGAGTTGGGCGCAGCCAGACGGGGTAGTGGAATGAGTTGGTGTAGAAGTCGTGATCAGTTACGCGTTCGATTTCTCCGAAAGCCGCCTTATCTAGTCTGGCGAATCTGTCAGTCAAGCTCTCAGCTGGAGTTGAGTACACGGAGTAGTGGTAGCCTTCGCCAGCCTCCCATTCGGAGCACAGTTCGGCCATGCGGCGTACGATGGACAGCGCGAACTCGCGACCAGCGGGGTCCCAGGAGTGGTCACTGATCCAGTCCTTGCCATAGAACACAGAGACTGTTTCCGCTAGGCCGATGTAGCCCAATGAAATCGACGCGCGCCCGTTGCGGAACAAGGTATCGACGTCGTCGTCGGCATTCAGGCGCCCGAATGCGCCGTGTTGATAGAGGCTGGGAGCTGCGGCAGGTTCAGCCTCCCGGCAGCGGTCTATACGGAATCGCAGGGCCTTGTGTGCAACTCCCATGCGTTCGTCGAACAGCTTCCAGAACTGGTCAATACTGCCCTGCGCTTCCAAAGCGATGCGCGGGATGTTGACCGTGACAACGCCGAGGTTCATCCGGCCATCTTCCACGGGTTGCCCAGTTTCTGGATCAGTCCAGGCGTGGAGGAATGAACGGCACCCCATAGGCGCCTTGAACGAACCGGTGA
Organism: Changpingibacter yushuensis; assembly: GCF_014041995.1. NCBI lineage: Bacteria > Bacillati > Actinomycetota > Actinomycetes > Actinomycetales > Actinomycetaceae > Changpingibacter > Changpingibacter yushuensis. The sequence goes on from NZ_CP059492.1 coordinate 491,968, forward strand.
TACGCACGATGTTTTCGTAGAACAGCACGTCAGGGTACATGCGCTTGGTAGAGCACTCGAGTGCGAGTTCCTTGAGATCATAGTTTGGATCGCCGGGTGCAGCGTTGATGCCCGCTTTGATGGTGAAGGTCAGCTTGGGGAAGATCGCAGTGCGTTCCTCAGCGCCCAGCCCGCGGATGCGGTTAAGGAAGATGGCGCGTTGAATTTCGCGCGCAAACCATGAGGTGCCAAGCCCAAAACCGACGGTGACAAATGGGGTTTGGCCATTGCTCACCCGGTTGGAGTTGATCTGGTATTCCATGGTTTGCATGGCGTCATAGATGGATTTGCGGGTCAGAAGCTTGGCGTAGACCTCACGTAGTTGCTCAAGCTTTGGCGCTTCGGTTGTGAAGGGGGTATCCGCCGGCAGCGGTTCCCGATCTTCCGTGTGCAACCAACCCGGTTCGCCAGCCTTGAGTGTGGCGATGATGTTCGTGGCCAGCTCTTCATCGGTGCCATCGGGGATCATGATCCGGGCCATCTTCAGATGCTTGCGGTAATCGAGTTCCGCATATGGAGCAAGCATCTCATCGCACCTGTTGACGGTCTGGCCGCCGTACTGTGCACTCGCGATGTCCTTGATGATCTGGGTGATCTGTGTTGTGGCAGTACCGATTGAGTGCGGGGACTCCATGCGTGCATTACCCAGCACAAAACCACGGGCCAACATGTCACCGAAATCAGGCAAGGAGCAGTTGGTCATGGACGTGAAAGGGCTGTAGTCCATGTCATGGAAGTGGAGCTGGCCCTTCATGTGTGCGTTGGCCACGTCGGCAGGCAGTTGTGAGAGTGCGGTGGCCTTGGAGACGGACCCGGCAAGCAGATCGCGTTGAGTTGCGAACACCCGGCTGTCCTTGTTCGCGTTCTCCTTAACCAGTGATTCGTCGCGATCCACGAGCTTCTTAACAGCCTCGTTGACGTCACTAGCCTTGGAGCGCTCAATGTCACGGCGAAGGCGGTAGGAGGTATATGCCTGCGCAACCTCGTACTCGTGGGCATTGACAAGCGCACGTTCCACAAGAGTCTGGATCGTTGCAATATCCACAGGCCCGCCTTGGCGGTGGGAGAGCGCGTCAACCACTTCGTCTACGATCGCTTCTATGTTCTGGGCACGCGCGGGATCTTCATCCCGGTGCACATCGTCATAAGCGGAAACAACGGCGTTCGTGATCCGGTCCCGATCAAAATCGACTAACCGTCCGTCACGCTTTTCGACGGTTCGCGGGATTGCCAAATTGCCCTGTGCTGATGGGCGTTCGACGACTTCAGTGGCGGTCATGGTTCCTCTTCTCACTACCCCTCAACACTACATCTTGGGGCCCAGAGGTGCTTACGACCCACATGTTGTGTGTCGCTTCGAATGAAGCGTGGTGTGGCGCCACCTTGCCAGAATGAAATGGCTTTGTCTGGCCGATCTGAGGGGCGTGCTCCCATCTCCTCTCAAGGTCGGTGATCATTGCCACGGCCGTTGCTTTTGGATGGGGCGCATGGATCTGGTACATCGCTGCGCGGTGGTCGCCTTAGAGTCGGCTAATGTGCATGGCTGCGCATCCGAGCACTGGCTGACCGGCTTTCGGTTAGTCGGTTTTCGGATAGTCGGCATATCGGCGCAGCGCAGTTCCTCCACAGAACGTGCGCGGGCTGTGAGATTCCTACCGGGTGCGAGCCAGCTTCCTGAGCAGAGAGGCCAGTTGTGCCTGTTCCGCAGGGGAGAGTGGTGCGAAGTACTGCTCGGAGTGGGCGGTTCCCTCGGAGAGGATGCTGTGCGCAGTTGCTGTTCCCGCTTCAGTGAGCTGGACTCTGGTTGCCCTGCGGTCCTTGGGATCGGGGCTGCGCTCCACCAAGCCTTTGGCCTCAAGTTGGTCGATGACTTCCGTGGCTGAACGTGGAGTGATGCCTAGCCGATCGGCGATGGCGCTAGGCCGAGCGTCCCCGTCGCACTCCGAAAGGGTACGCAGAGCTCGCCACTGAAATGGAGTTAACTCCCAAGGTTCGAGCTGCGCAATCCACGTTCGTCTCAATGTTCGGGAAGTGTGGTGCATAAGGCTACGAAGATCGGCAGTCTCGGGATCAAAGGATTCGGGGCCTCTGTGTTTGTGCCCGTGATGAGTCGCGGCCGGGTGTAGATAGTCAAGCTTCTGGCGGTCCGGCCAGCTTTTCGCCTCAACCCCGTTTACACTTTTCGCCTCAACCGAGTGCGCGTTCTCCGCCTCACCCGAATGTGCGTTCTCCGCCTTACCCAAGCGTGGGTTCTCCGCCTCACCCGAGTGCGCGTTCTTGACGTCAAACTCATGCGCGCCCTCACCTGCAGAGGCCTGTGAGTTGCGTGGTGCTGCCCGATTCCCTAGATCGCCCATGGAGCAAGCCTAACACTCTTGACGGTTACCACATAGTGAGGTAACCTCACTAATTGATTACGGACACACAGTTCCCGAAGCACACGAGGCACCACGTGCCCCACACATACCACGTGCTTTATCTCGGACCTCTCACTATGGAGGTGACCCATGAACACATCGACATCACTGCAAGATCAATCCCGCAGGTCACAAGGATCTTCCGCGCTCACCACGTCTTCGCGCAGCCACAGCGGCACCACCCGCAACCATCCCGATTCGCCTAGTTCCCGCAACCATCCCGATTCGCCTAGTTCCCGCAACCGTCCCGATTCACCCGGTTCTGGCAGCCGTCCCGAGCGGCCGAACCGCAGCCGCACGTCCACCTCAACGGACCCTCGCGCCGGGCGCGCCTCGTCCGACTCCTTTGTGGGCGGCCGTGGTCCTGCCCGCGTCTCTCAGCTAGATCGGGATCAGCTTGCTAGCCATCCCGTGGCTGTCAGACGAGTGGTGAGACTCTTTTCAGGACATACATGGGAGATCGTTGCCGTCGTCGTTCTCATAACGATTTCATCATTGGTGACGATGGCTCAACCTTTCCTTGTGCGCTCTGTGATCGACGACGCCCTTCCCAACGCCAACGTTCGCCTGCTCGTGTGGCTCACTGCGGCAATGGTTGCGGTCGCGGCGGTGAGTTCTCTGGTAGGAGTGGTGCAGACGTGGCTTGCAACCAGGATGGGCCAAGCCGTGATGCATGATCTGCGAACATCCGTTTTCGCGCATCTGCAAAAGCAGTCTCTACAGTTCTTCACCCGAACGCGCGGTGGCGAGATTCAGTCCAGGCTCACGCATGACATTTCTGGAATGCAGAGCGTAATCACATCGACCGCCACATCCGTTGCCTCCCAAGTGACTACCGTGATCGCGACGGTGGTAGCAATGTTGGCACTCTCGCCACGGCTCACAGCCCTTTCCTTAGTGATACTGCCACCCGCGGTGTGGCTTAGCCGCCGGGTGGCTTTGCTCCGCCGCGATATCACGGCCGCCAAGCAGGCTGAACTCTCAAACCTTCACACGCAAGTTGAGGAGAGCCTTTCGGTATCAGGAGTGCGTTTGGCTAAGACTCTGGGAACCGCACAGTGGAACACCGATCGATTTGAAGAATCTTCCCTTCGCCTCATAGATCTGGAGGTGCAGTCCCAGCTGGCGGGCAAGTGGCGAATGGCCACGATGTCCATAGTTTTTGCCGCGATTCCAGCCGCGATCTATCTGGTTGCGGGTTTGCCAGCTACCTCTGGAGGAATGACGGTGGGCACGCTTGTTGCATTCACGGCCCTGCAAACTACGCTCTTCCGGCCCCTCATGGGTCTTCTGGACGTGGGTGTTCAATGGGTGACCGCGATGGCGCTATTCAGCCGTATTTTCGAGTATCTGGACCTGCAGCCTGATATCAAGGAGCCAGTCTCTCCAATATCGCTCGTGAAGGACGATGTTGAGGGTGACGTCCAATTCAACGACGTCACCTTTGGATACGAAGCTGGCGATCCAGTAGTTCGCAACGTCAGTATTCACATACCTTCTGGAACGACGACGGCGATCGTCGGCCCCACTGGATCGGGCAAGTCCACCTTGGCAGCGTTGCTTACGCGACTCTACGATCCCACCTCTGGAGCTATCTCAATTGATGGTGTGGATGTTCGAGATATGACTTCACGGAACCTTGCCGAACTCGTGGGCGTGGTGAGCCAAGAGACCTACCTGATACATGCGTCGATTCGTGAGAACTTGCTGCTCGGTAGCCGTGAGGCCTCCGAAGATCAGATGTGGGATGCACTCCAGACTGCTCAGATTGGTCAGATGATCAGTGAGTTGCCCGACGGTCTGGACACGGTAGTGGGTGCACGCGGCTACCGCTTTTCTGGGGGAGAGCAACAGCGTCTATCTATTGCACGAACACTCTTGCGCAACCCACGCATCCTCATACTTGATGAGGCCACCAGCGCTCTGGACAACGCCACCGAGGCGCAAGTCCAGGCGGCGCTCGAGGCGCTCGCGGTGGGCCGCACCACGGTGACGATTGCGCACAGGCTCTCCACTGTGGAGTCAGCCGATCAGGTTGTTGTCCTGAAAGACGGGCACATTGTGGAAAGAGGTAGCGCGCACGAGCTGAGGCAGCAGCATGGGTTGTTCGCCTCGCTTAGCGGTTCAGCCAGTGGACCGTCCGACTGATGGGCCGTCCAGCTGATGCGCCGTCCAGCTGATGCGCCGTCCATCTAGTGGGGTTGGCGAGTAGGTTGCATGCCGGCGGTTGTGGCAGGTACTGCGGAGGGCAGTTTGCGATTCGAACAGGAGAACCTCGCGCATAGTGCAACCATATCCGGCACCATTGGATCAACGGATCAACGGATCAACGGATCAACGGATCAACGGATCAACGGATCAACGGATCAACGGATCAACGGATCAACGGATCAACGGATCAACGGATCAACGGATCAACGGATCAACGGTGAGGCACGATGAGCGCGAATGGAGTGGCAGAGACATCTGCCACCGAAAGTGCGGCTGTTCCCAGCAGGGATCCCGAATATCGCTGGAATCTCCTGTCCGCCATCGTCCTTTCATTGGCGACTCTCGCTTCGGCTTGGTGTGGCTTTCAAGCATCGTTGTGGAATCACGTCTACTCGCATGAGTCTCGTGCTGCCACAGGAGAGAGGTTTGAGTCTGAGCGGCAGTCGGCAATCGCTGATCGCCAGCTTTCCAACGATCTCTCGATCTTTTCGCTGTGGCTCGAGGCGAAGGTTTCAGAGAATGAGGTCCTAGCTTCGGAAGTTGAGCAGAGATTTCAGCCGCATTTTCAGGAGGCTTTCGATACCTGGATTGCATTTCCAGTGGAAGCGGGCATGCACGTCCCCGCGGGTAAACCATTTGAGCAGGCCGAATATGTTCTGCCTACGCAGAAAGAAGCAGATGCAGCAACTGCTCGTGCCGAAGAGGCCCTTGCGGCAGCGGACTTCGCCAGCGAAGCTAGCAATAGTTATGTGCTGAACTCTCTGCTCTTTGCATCCGTCTTGTTCTTGGCAGGCATTGCGTCCAAGCTTTCGCTCCCGCGCATGTCCCACGGCGTTGTTGTGGTGGCTGGGGTTGTGATGGCCGTAAGTATTGCCCTACTTCTCACGCAACCCGTGAGATTCTAACTGAGTTACGCAGTTCGGCCACCCACTCCGCCTAGTGGTGGAGCAGGTGGCCGAACATCCCATCATGCCTATTCGCTGACTTGCAGATACTCTTCCTGCGAGGCCTCTTGGCCTGCCACCCGCGAGGCGCTGAGAAGGTAATAGCCGAGGAAGCCGATGATCAACGCGATGATCACACCGATGTTGCCGGAAGCCCACACGCCATCCTTGCCACCGATGATGCCCAACAGGTAACCCTGCCAATCGTTCCACGAGGCGTCGGAGTACCCGTTAACTACTAGGCCCCAGCCAATGATGCACGCGGCGGCCATAAGGATAAGCGCGCTCCAATTGAATGCCCCATAGCGTCCAGAGGAGTTAAAGAGTGCGAACTCGTCGTAGCTCTTCTTGCGCAGTGCGATGTCCGCCATCATGATTCCAGCCCAAGCTGCAAGGGGAACACCGAGCGTGACAAGGAATGACTGGAATGGCCCGATGAAGGTGGGCGAGAAGAACACCACGTAGATAGTTCCCAATGTGAGGATCGTGCCGTCAATGAGCGAAGCGACTGGCCGGGGGATCTTGATGCCCAAGGTCAGCAGGGTAAGTCCGGAGGAGTAGATGCCATTGATGGCACCTGAAAGAAGGGAAAGGATCGCGGTGATAAGGAAGGGAATAAGGAACCATGTGGGCAACAGCGTGGCGAGTGCACCAACCGGGTCCATCCCGATGTTTTCTGACAGCTCGGCCGATGAACCGGCAAGCATGAGTCCAAAGGTAATGAGTACTACTGGGCCTAGCGATCCACCAAAAGTGTTCCAGAAGATAATTGAGGAACCGCGTGCCTCGCGTGACTGGTAGCGTGACCAGTCCGCAGCGATGTTCACCCAGCCGAGTCCCATTCCGGTCATAACCATGGTCATTCCACCGATCATGGCGGGGAATGATCCAGCCGGGATGGAAGTGAGGGTAGGCCAGTCGATGCTTGGAATAACTAGGATGATGTAGATGATAGTGGTGATGCCGGTCAGCCAGGTGAGCACGGCCTGCATCCGCATAATGATGTGGTAGCCGGCTACGGCTCCCAGAACAATCAGTATGGCCACCACGATTGCCGCCACGATTTCGATGGCTGTGTGATCGCTGCCCACCCAGCCGAGGCGTTCAAAGATCGTTGCGGTGGCGAGTACTGCGGTGATTGCGAGTGAAGTTTCCCAGCCAATAGACGTCAGCCAGGAAATGACGCCCGGAACCTTTGCGCCTTGTACTCCAAACGCGGAGCGTGACATCACCATGGTGGGAACCGAGCCACGCTTGCCACCCAGTGCGATCACGCCGCAGATGGCGAAGGAAAGGATCGCGCCGATCACCGCGACGATCGTGGCTTGCCAGAATGAGATTCCAAAGCCCAGCACCCACGCTCCGTAACTCATGCCAAACACGGAGATATTGGAGGCGAACCAAGGCAGAAAGAGATTGCGTGGTTTGGCGGTTCGTTCGGATTCGTTGACGATTTCGATTCCGGTGAGTTCGATTCTGCCGCGAGTTTGAGGCGCGGTTGGTAGGTCGGGTAGGAGTGAATCGTTGTGGCTCATTAGTATTCCTTCACGATGGGCCCTAGTGTGCAATTGCCACGTTACTCATTCTGTGCGGTGGAATCGTCTTTTGGACACGAGGGTCGAAACGATCAGAGTGGATGTGACATTAGCCTAGTGGCTTGTTGAGCACAGTATGCTCGGGCGTAGGCTTGAATGATCAAATCGCAGGTAGCGATGCTCTACCACAGCTCCCGCGCTCTCCCACATGGCGCCGGCATGGAGGAACCTGATGAGGAACATCTGGCATGTATTTCGGCGGGATCTCCGGCGTATCCTCATAGTTCCCCAAGCATGGATCATCTTGTTGGGCCTGATCGTTACACCCGCGCTCTATGCGTGGGTAAACGTCATCGCGTTCTGGGATCCTTACAGCAAGACTGCCAATATCAGCGTTGCGGTAACTAACCTCGATGAGGGCGCCACTTCCGAGCTGACGGGCGACGTAAACGTGGGTGCCCAAGTAGTTGAAGAACTCAAGCAAAACGACCAACTTGGCTGGACCTTCGTGGATGAGGATGAGGCAGAGGCCCGGGTCAAGCGCGGAGATAGCTACGCGGCAATTGTGATCCCCGCAGATTTCTCTTCCAACCTTCTCAGTATCACTTCGGGAGACTTCACCCAGCCTAAAGTTGAGTACTTTGTCAATGAGAAGGCGAACGCAGTTGCTCCGAAACTGACGGACGTGGGCGCGCAGACCCTGGTTCAGCAGATTACGAGTTCCTTTACGGCAACTGTTGCTGAAGCCGCAGCCGATGCCCTCAGTGACGTGGGGACGGACGCCCAAGATAAGCTCGAGGAAGGCCAGCGCACAGCGTTACAGACGTTGGATGAGGCGTCGTCGTCGATCGAAGAAGGCAAACAGAGCCTCCAAGAGCTTCAAGATGACCTCGCAACGGCGCGTGAGAATCTAACAGATGCTAAGGCCACCTTGGCCGACGTTGATACCGCTCTTCAAGCCTCCCAGAAGGCTATTTCGCAGAGTCAGGCAATCGCGGCTCAGGCGCAACAGGATCTGACCACGTTTGGCTCGCAGTTCAGTTCTTCTTTTGCGGACGCCACGCGGATCTTGGCGAACGTTTCTTCCCAATCACAAGGGGGATTGGCGGACCTCAATGTGGCGTTGCAAGGGGCAAATACGCACGTTGGGACTGCGATCGACGGCGTCGCTGCGGTAGTCGAATCGAATGGGAGAGCGATCGACCAGATCCAAGAACTCATCAGCAATGGTGGGCTAGATCCGGCGGTCGTGACGCAACTCAATCAGGTACTCGACGCTCTCAATGATAGGAATGCCGCCGATCAGGAGTTGCTGACGTCCCTTCAAGCCCTCGATCTAGGTGGTACATCGAATGATGCCGTCCAGGCCGTGGCAGATGCTGCTACAGCACTCGATTCCGCACTTCAGAACACCTCATCCAACGCGGACACGGTGCGTGACCTACTCCTAGACGGCATGCCAAAGCTCAATCAGCAGCTGAGCACGCTATCGGGCAGTGCCAGCGGATTCGCGGCGGCCCTCCAAGCGCAGCGTTCGCAACTGGCCTCGGCCTCAGGTTTGCTCGATTCTTTGGACAGTCAGCTCGCCGATACCAGCACTGCGCTGGGCGGAATGATGGACAACCTTTCGGGCTTCCAGGACAGCCTTGGAACGTTGCGTACGGACGTGGTGGCGCTCGGTTCGGCGTCGGTCTGGGATCAACTGAACTCAATCACTAACTTGAACGCGCAACAAATCGCCTCCTTCATGACGTCACCGGTCGAGGTCAATGAAAAAGTCGTGTTCCCCGTCAATTCCTACGGCTCCGGAATGGCTGCGCTCTTCACCAACCTTTCGTTGTGGATTGGTGCCTTTGTCCTCATGGTCATCATGAAGTTGGAGGTCGACGACGAAGGCGTGCCCGGCCTGACCGTGCGCCAGGCGTACTTGGGTCGGTGGCTGTTACTTGCAGTCATCAGCGCACTGCAGGGATTGCTGGTCACATTTGGCAACCTCATTATCGGAGTGCAGACGGTCAATCCAGTAGCGTTTGTGGCTACAGGTGTGTTCATTGCATTGACATATCTGAGCATCATCTATGCGCTATCTGTGACATTTGCACACATAGGCAAGGGGCTTTGCGTGATCTTCGTGATTGTGCAGATTCCAGGTGCTTCAGGTCTGTATCCCATCGAAATGATGCCGTCCTTCTTCCAGAATCTCTATCCGTTCTTCCCATTCACATATGGGATCGACGCGATGCGTGAGACGATTGCAGGTTTCTACGACGGCCATTACTGGCAGCGGCTGAGTGTGTTGACGCTATTCGTTGCGGCTGCGTTCATCTTGGGCTTGCTGCTGCGCTCAAAGCTTGTCACCATCACGCGGCTCTTCAACAAGGGCATCGTTGAAACGAATCTTCTTGTGGCGGAAGAAGTGAACGATTCGGGCACTTACAGGCTTTCACAGGCTCTGCGTTCGCTGGCTAACCGGGAGGATTATCGCCACAGGCTAGAACGCCGGGCCGCCACTTTTGCTCGCTACTATCCACGTTTGCGACGCGGAGGTTTGATCGCGGGCTTCATAATGCCCGTCGTGTTGACGCTCATCCCCGCCTCGGATCCTTCTGTGAAGGCACTGGTGTTGGGCTTGTGGGTAGCCTGGTTCCTCCTGCTCTTCGGCTATCTCATAGTGATTGAGTACATTCGTGATGCGATCGAAGATGGGCTCGAACTAACCAACATGCCAGATAACGAACTGCATCAGGCGATCGAGGGACGAAGGAAGAGAAGACCGGCGGGTCAGACGAAGCTTCACCCCTTGATTGAGGGATCTGAGACAACCCAGAGTTCGGAGGCAACTGAGGTTGCACAAGATACTCACCGCCCGGAAGAAGCTGCCAGCTCGAAAGAAGTTGATGCCAAGTGAAGGGCGCATGGAGTATTTTCCGGCGGGACATCGCTCAGGCCACCAAGAACACAATGGCAGTTGTTGTGGTGGTCGGCTTGGCGATCCTTCCGTCCTTGTTCACATGGTTCAACGTGATCGCGAGCTGGGATCCCCTGAAGAACACTCAGGGGCTCACGGTGGCTGTGGCCAACAGGGACGAAGGCTACAAGAGCGATCTGATCCCAATTCAGATCAACATTGGCGACCAAGTGGTTTCTGCCTTGCGCGCGAATGAGGATCTGGATTGGGTTGTGACCAGCGAGGATGCTGCTATTGATGGCACGAAATCCGGCAAGTTCTATGCTGCGATCGTGCTTCCGGCGTCGTTCAGCCAGGACATGCTCACGTTCTATGCCGACGGCGGCACGCGCACGGCTATCGATTACTACACGAACGAGAAGAAGAACTCGCTGGCTCCAAAGATCACTGGGCAGGGGGCCAGTACCCTTTCTGCGCAAATAAACAAAGTGTTCACACAGACGATCAGTGAGATCGCCGTGGGAATCTTGTCTGATCTTTCCGAGTACCTGAACTCTGCCGATACCAAGGTTCTGCTCAGTCAGCTTCAGGCTCAGGTGGGTCAGACCTCCACGCAACTTCGTTCGGCATCCACAAATATCGGAGCGTTCTCCTCCATTGTGGGATCCAGCCAGGGGCTCGTGACCAGCGCAGCGAACCTCGTGAAAGGAACCTCCGCGGCGCTCAACGATTCGTCCGCCGCTGTGGGAAGTGCTGTGAGCAGCGTAGGTACCGTTAAGTCCACCATCGATTCGGTCGCTGACGGTTTGAGTGACGCCCTCGCTTCGAGTGTTGCGAGCTACGAATCGCTCGGAAAGCAAGTGGATGTGGCATTCTCAGCTGCCCAGAACAGCGTGGAAGCGCAGGCTGGCGTGCTTGATGCCCTCTCCGATCGGGTTCAGGCCCAGATTGATGCCTATGAGGAGTTGCGTTCGACGTTGGTTGACGACGTCGCACCCGTGCTTCCAGATGGTGCACTCGATCCGGTGCTCGCGATCCTTGATGGAGCCGTCTCGCGTCAGGAGGCCGTGAAGGACGGTCTGGATAACGCTGCTGCTGCCCTGCGTTCGGGTGTAGCGAACTCGCAGGATACTCACGATGCGCTCAATGATGCGATCTCACAAGCCAAGCAGAGCGTTACAGATCTGAGCGATGAGTACACGAATAATCTCAAGGGGAGCCTCCAAGACCTTGCCAGTACGCTCAACACCGCGCTGACCTCAATCGCTGGCATCGGCGATGATGCGAACTCCGCGGTGGACAGACTCTCCGGGGCCGGAGATTCCATCAACGATCAGCTTTCCAGTGCGCAGGAAGTCATGACGCACCTGCAGGACAAGCTAGATGATGCCGCAAGCACGTTCGACTCTGTGAGCGATGCACTTGAGGCCGCCAGTTCGTCTGGCGATCTCAGCCAGCTGGAGCAGATCGTTGGCGCGAACCCAGATACACTCGCTGCTTCACTTGCCTCGCCTATTGGCCTCGAACGCACAGCTGTGTTCCCAGTGGCAAACTTCGGTAGCTCGATGGCGCCGCTGTACTCTGTGCTGGCGTTCTGGGTGGGTGCACTCCTCATGTCAGTGGGCATCAAAGTCAGCGTGGCCAACACAGACGTGCCAGGTGGAGAGAAGCTGACATCGAATGAGAAGTTCTTTGGCCGCTACGGAATCTTTGCTGCCATGGGATTGGCTCAGAGTACGTTGCTAGGGCTTGGGAACCTATTCTTTGTTGGAGTGCAAGCTGTGCACCCGTGGCTGTATATGTTGGCTGGCTGGACCACATCACTTGTGTTCACTTTCCTCATATACACGCTAGTGGTGGCATTCGGAAGTGCCGGAAAAGCCGTTGGGGTGTTCCTCTTGGTGATCCAAATATCGGGAGCTGGGGCTGCCTATCCGCTTCAACTTCTGCCCGAATGGTTCCAACACATCAGCAAGTTCCTGCCTGCGACATATGCCGTTGAGGCGTATCGATCAGCGATCGCTGGAATCTACCATGCCGACTTCTGGAAGGCACTTGGCTTCCTCGTGTTGTTTGTGATTCCGGCGCTGATCCTTGGCCTGTATCTGCGTAAGCCACTTGTAGGCTTCAACAGGCGCACAGCCGAGGCCCTAGAGTCCACAAAGGTGATGGGGTAGGCGGGAAACCTGCTGGCGCCTCGCGCGCCTCGGGTTAAGATAAGGGCCTACTGAATCGGATCCTTGCAAGCTAAGGGGGCTGCTGCGATGAGTCGATTTCGTGTTCATCTCCGGCCTGCTGATGTGGTGGACGTCTTCGTCTACGTTGTGGTCCTTAATCTGGCAGCAGAGTATCTACCCCAGGTAATCACTGAGACCTTCACGCTCTCACTGCTCACTGCGGTTCTGCTCAAGCTGATACTTGAAGTAGTTGTGGCGCTCAAGGATCGCGTGAAGGGCCGCTTGAAAGCTGCGACAAGCCTGACTGGGCGTATCGCTTCAGGAATCTTGTTGTGGGCGTTATTAGTGGGCAGCAAGTTTGCGGCTCTGGAGGCAGTGAGCGTGGCTTTTCAGGGCCAAGTTCAACTAGGTGGCTTCTTCGCCGTCACCGGACTCATCCTTGCGCTGCTCATATCCCGCGCTGGTGTGAGGCGCCTCCTGAGGGACCTTGACTAGAGAACCCTCGCCACATGATGCGGATTACCCCTCGCCACTCCTCACCTCTCTTCGCAGCCCGTCGCCACTCCTCACCTCCCACACTTCTCCTCGCTACCCCTCGCGGAACGTGACGCCGAATCCGCTGCGAGGATAGTGCCATGTGAGGACGCCCGGCGCAGCTACAGCCAAACACGTGCCGCATTCGAGGCACGCAGCGTATTCCACGCCAATGCTCCCGTCAGCCTTTTCGGAATAGACGTGCGCGGGGCATACCTTCACTAGCACTTTGCCTGACCCCGTGCTCCTGGCCAGTTCTTGATTGATGTCAATATGGCTTTCTTCTTCGTCTATTTCATAGACGTTGCCCGCTAGCCGTTCAGGAATGCTCTTGTTTATCATCTTCGAGGTGCTCTCCGTTGGTTTATAGTGCTCGCACGCCGGCCATAGCACTTTCGTTGGTTTATAGTGCTCGCACGCCGGCGACGGCGTCGCGAATTACAGATCTAAGGCGTAGCCCGGACTTTTTGAAGGCATCGGTGGCGGTGCGCACGATGTGGCGGCGCGGGGAGAGGTCCAGATCGTATGCATCGTGCAGAATATCCGCCAGCAGTGGGCCGTACTGTGTGTACATCCGCTCGTTTTCGAGGAATGCAGGTGCTTTGGCGTACGTCGCTAAGTCTTTGCCTACGAAGCTTTCGGCAAGGTCACGCGGGTAGGCATCCATGGCTTCCTGTCCAAACGTACCCTTTTCAAGGGCGGTATGTGCCGCGCGGGCGGCGGCAATAGCGGAACCGGCCGCAAGGTCCATCCCGCGTATCGTCAGTCCGGTGTTCAATGTGAAACCTGCGGCGTCCCCGATGAGGAGAAGGCCGGGCTTGGCTGTTGACCCATGGTTGGCGCACGTGCATCCACGCGGGCATGGTCTCAAAGGCGGGCGGAAGACGAGAGAACTCGTCATCCGCGAGTAGCACTAGTTCTGTGGCAGTGGCATCGAGTAAGAAGGTAGGAGCAAGTACAGCCCCAGTCATTTCCTTGAGGATGGCGATGGCGAGGTTGTAGCTTGCCGCATTCTCTGCCGACCAGTCGAGGACGTCGGAGATGCGGACAAGCTGCTCCATGAGCACACTGCTGTTGTTCATACCTACCAGTCTAGGTGGCGTGGACGAGTCCGACTCGGGAGCTTCAGTCACCACGACTGATCAATCGGTATCACCTTGGACCCACATAGTGCTGGTCCAGATCGTGAGAATTCGATGTGATTCAATCAGCTGTTGACTGCGCCCATAATGGGTTCGCCATTGAGGTGGCCAGAACCTTTAGGTGCTTCATCGAAGCTTGCATGGTAGTACGTGCGGCTGTACCGGTAGGAATCGGGGCCGGAGGTGGGGACCATTGTCATGATGATTCCGCGAACATCGCATTCGACATTGTTTAGGGCTTCGAGTGCGGAAACAAGTTCAGGCCTGTGGGTCTTTCCACTCGCGGCGAGGAGTAGTACACCCGCAGCCTTCTTACCTACCACGGCCGCATCTGTTGCAGCGAGGATGGGTGGGGCATCGATGATGACGTAATCGAAGTGGGAGCTCAGGGTTTCAATCACGTGATCCATGGCGATGGAACCAAGAAGCTCACTGGGATTGGGTGGGATACGGCCAGCTGGAAGCACAAAGAGTTGCTTGCGGCCCGTCTTGAGCAGAACCTCATCATAGGTGACTTTGCCGATGAGAAGGTCCGTGAGGCCAACGGCCCCTTCGACTCCAAGGAGGGCGGCGACGCGCGGTTTGCGTAGGTCCGCATCGATGAGTGCAACGCGGTGGCCCGCATCGGCCAACACAATAGCCAAGTTCGCTGCTGTTGTGCTCTTTCCCTCGGACGGGCTTGACGATGTAAACACGAAGCTCTTCTTGGGATTCTCGGCGCTGAGGAACTGCAGGTTCGTGCGCAGAGAACGATATGCTTCAGCACTTGGGCTTTGGGGTTCGGCTTGAGCAATGAGTGGGTGTTCGGCCGAATCTGGGTTGAAGATGGTTGTGCCGATGACGGCGATGTCCGTGATCGCCCGAAGATCGCTCTTGGAGCGAATTCGCGTGTCAAGCACCTCGCGCAGAACTGCGATGCCAATCCCAATCGCGACGCCACAGATCAGCCCCAGTGCGATGTTCTTTGGCATGCTGGGACTTGCTGGTGATATGGGAGCAATGGCTGGCTCCACAGTGTCAATCTGTACCCGTGCTGGTGAGTTGTCCGCTGGCTTCTCGAGTTGATTCTCAACGAGGTCAATGAACACAGAGCCTACGGTGTTCGCAATCAACGCGGATTGGCTGGGATCCGAATCAGACACGGTGATGTTGATGAGAACGGTATTTGTAGGCGTGGAAGCGTCGATCTCGTCAGCGAGTTCTGCGGCCGTGAGATCAAGGCCGAGTTCTGAGATGACTTCGTCAAGCACCACTGAAGTAGTCACAACATCAACATAGGATGCGACTGCTTGCTGGGCGTAGTTCGATCCTTGGTAGAGATCTGATGAGGAGGAATCCGCAGTGCGAACGGAGACGTAGAGCTGGGTGGTAGCTTCGTATGTCGGTGTTCGCGTGAGGGTCCATGCAACGCTCAGGCCTGCCGCCACCAAAGTACAGATCACAATGACCACCCAGTTCTTCCGGAAGATCACTAGATAATCTTGAAGTGTCATTGAGCCATGCCTCTCCAATAGTGTGTGACCCGGCCAAGGGAATTTGAGATCGAGTGGACACGAGTCCTATCTAAGATACCTGACAATGCGTTGCCGCCTTGAATCCTGCGCGGTTCTTGGGCCAAGAATATGTGGTTGATGGGTGCTCCAAACCTCATTGCGTGCTAGTACGCGCCATCGCTTCCAACAACGGCTTTGAATGTGCGGAAGAGAATCTGTAGGTCACCCATCATGGTCCAGTTCTCTGCGTAGTAGAGATCAAACCGCACGCTATCTTCCCAGGAGAGATTTGAACGTCCATTGACCTGCCACAGCCCAGTTATGCCAGGTTTCACGATGAACTTTCGATACACATGTCTGTCATATGTTTTGACTTCACGCATGAGCGGTGGCCGCGGGCCAACGAGTGACATCGTGCCGTTGAGCACGTTGAACAGCTGGGGGAGTTCGTCAAGCGAATAGCGGCGCAAGTACTTTCCGACCCGCGTAACGCGGGGGTCGTCCTTCAACTTGAAGAGAGTGCTATTGCCAGCATCCGCGGGATACTTCTTCTTGAGTTCGATGAGTCTCTGTTCGGCGTCAACATGCATGCTGCGGAACTTGTACATATTGAACACAGTGCCCTCTAGACCAACGCGTTCTTGTTTGAAGAACACTGGGCCACCATCACTGAGCTTTACGATAAGTGCAATTGTGGCTAGCAGAGGGCTGATGAGAATAATCCCTAAACCCGATGCAATAACATCAAAGCTCCGCTTGGCAAGGTGCTGCGGCCGAGTGATTGCTGGCGGTTCAACTTGTACCAACGGAAGCCCTGCCACAGGGCGCACGGCCAAACGTGTTGCTCCCACGCCCATAACACCTGATGAGACCACAAGGCGCTGGCGATTAGGTTGAAGGCTCCAACTTATTTCGCTCACTCGGCGGGCCGGCATCATGTGACCGCCTGCGAGCACGAGGGTGTTGGCACCGAGGCGCTGCATCTGTCTGCTCACATCCGTCTTCAGGGAGACTACGGGGAAGCTCCGGCCGCGCACCGTGATGCTATCGCCCCACAAATCCTGATGCGGATCCGCCGCGGCCACTGCGATGACGTTGAAAGGGCTGGGCCGAGCAACAAGAAGGCGGTCAACGATGGCCGTGACGGACTCTTGTGTGCCGACTATGAAGACGTTTGTGCGCATGCGTTGCTGACGCCACTGCGAGATTAACCATTTGCGCCACAGCCATCGTGAGACAAGCAAAGCGATCGTACCAATGGGGAATGCCAACACCATGAAACCGCGAGCAAGATCTATGCGTCCGAAGTACGCCACCATGGCGACAATGCCAAAAACATGCATTGAGACTGACGCGACACGGCTATATTCGGTGCTATCGGAACCAATTATCTTCACGTCACGAGTGTTTCCAACTGACAGTGCGGTCAACCAGACGAGGATGATTCCACACGTCGCAACGTAATACGGTACTCCTGCAATTTGCTGGCGCCATGGGGTAGCCGTGAGATCTGTTGTTCCCCAACCCAGCCACGCGATCTGAGTCAGGAACACAGCAAGCGTTACTACAACGAAATCGCTTGCCGCCAGACGCCCAGATATCAGCCACTGCCATGTGTGCTCTGGTGTGGCAGCAGGACCACGAAGGCCATCTTCTGACGTCTGAGTAGACCGCCTTAGCTTCGTGTACCAAGTTGCATCAATTGCCATCAGAATCCTCGTGGTGAACCGCGTGTGAAGGTTAAGGGAGATTTTCACATTCCCAAACACAATGTGTGGTTGCGATGGTGGGGAGTGATGTATCTCTGCTAACGGTTCTGAGCCTATTCCAAACTTCGGACAGATATTAGTGTGCCCATCGCACGAAATAGAAGAATGCACACAAGTGACAGGTATCGGAATATCGGACGTGTTTGTGTGGAAATACTTTCCTCTTCGCAATTAGTGGCCGATATGTCCAAGTGCTTAGAGAATCCTGAGATCAGCGAGGAGGGCAGTGGTTCTGAGGAGCGGCTGACCGTTGGTGGCAAAAGGGTTTCTGTGATTTCACATCACCAAGTGTGAGATGACGCACTCTTGACAGAGGCTTGTTTCATGTGGGGAGAAATGCCGGCATTTTGCCTGATGGGGGCGTTGTTTGGTGAGTTACTGCGGATTCTGGAAAGTTTCCAAGATAGACATCTATAGGGCGACTAGTACTTTTTTCCTCTCGCATGCTGCGTTTGGCAGATCTTTTTCACGATCTTCCATTTATTGTCTTTGGTTTCCTATAACATTACTGTGTCCTACGGCCTGCTCACCCTTGGCATGGATGGATCTTTGCGTGTGCTCACCGGATTTTTCTGTTTTCGAAGCAGAGTTGGCCATTCGTTTCGGACTTAGGAGGTACTGTGGCGTCTTCGCCGATGCATCACAGAAGTCGCTGGTTTACCGGCATTCTCGCGTTCTTTACTGCCATTACAACTATTGGGCTGGTTGCGCCAGCCGCGCAGGCAGATGATTCATTAACACAAGCAGGCGTCACGATTGACAAGTCAGTCACCGTGGACGGAACAGAATATGACCTGCCCGATGCACCAACGGTCACCGTGGGCGAGCAGTTCGATTGGTATATCGACGTCACGTGTAACCAAAATGTTGACCAGTGTGTGAACGCTACTTTGACAGACGTCATCCCGGACGGGCTTGAGATTGTAAAGGATGCGGTCTATTCGAGCCAGGAAGCCGAAATCTCGGTTTCCGGCCAGACCGTAACTGTTGCATTCAAGGAGAACCTAGTTAGTCCATCGGGCGCATTTGGCCTCAGCTCCGGTGCGCAAGTGCGCATCCCAGTGAAGCTAACCGCCATTGATCAATCACGCGATGGTGAGGTCTTTACCAATACAGCATCGATCGTTGCTGACAACGCATCGGTGAAGACTGATGATGCGGCAGTGACGGCCAATGTACCCGTCTCGCTCGTCGCGGCCGCAACTAAGACGTTCTCCGATACGTCACTTCTTGCACAACCCGGTGCGAGTGTCGGCGTGACCTTCGGTGGCAGCAACAACTCGAACACCTCTGTATCGTCATTGACCTTGCAGGATCCGGCCGATCCAAACAATTCTGTCTTCCAGCAGTACCTGGCGGTTGCCTCACTAGGGGATGTCTCATGGCCTGAGGGCGCAACTCGCGCCGTGGTCTCTGTGACCACCGATGGATCCACATGGACCGCAGGAACAGTAACGCCAGCGGGCCAAGCACTTTCGCTACCTAGCGGCGTCACGGCTTACGATATCCGCGCTGTCCGTGTGGAGTTTCAGTCTGATACAGCCTCCATCCCTGTGGGAGCGAGTGCTTCCGTTGGCCTCGCGCTGACACAACGAGA
Source organism: Changpingibacter yushuensis (assembly GCF_014041995.1). Classification (NCBI taxonomy): domain Bacteria; kingdom Bacillati; phylum Actinomycetota; class Actinomycetes; order Actinomycetales; family Actinomycetaceae; genus Changpingibacter; species Changpingibacter yushuensis. The sequence goes on from NZ_CP059492.1 coordinate 510,734, forward strand.
TTCAGTGAGTGCTCTAACGAGCGAAACCACTATTCCTAACGAGTCTTCAGCTGTGGTGGGCCTAGACTCCCAGTCTTCAGCCATAGCGACGAAGGACGCGAGCCTGGTGCTCCGCCCCGTGGCGTCAAGCGTGTCAGCCTCAAAGTCCTTCTCTCCTGAGCGAATTGCTACAACTGGGAACACCACGAGCAGCCTTGTGACGCTGGGAGCCAAGAACACCGGTACAGTCACGCTCTCTGAGCTGACAATTGCCGAGCCCACAGATCCGGCTTCCGCTACGAATATCCTTTCACCCGCTTTTGCTGAGGGTGGCGTCACATTTGCCGGATTCTCTAGCGGTATCACATGGCCTGCTGGCGCCACTGAAGCGACCATCACGTACAGCTACTCCGATTCCACGAACTCGTCCGCCTCGACTTCTTCTGAGGGCACGCTACCCGCTCCAACAGATGGCAAGCGCGTTATTGGATTCGTCATTACGTTTGCGGGTTCAATTGAACAGGGAGCAGAAGCTGAAGTACCTTTCACGGTGAATGCGCCTGCTTCGATGAACACAGACATGATCTCTGGAACTAACGAGATCACGGTCTCGGGTACCGGAGCTGACGATCTGCCGGATCCAGCAGATAAGACTGCAAGCGACGATCTGACCGTATATGGCGATCGCATCGCGATCTCCACTACCAAGTCACTTTCGCATGACACGCTATGGGCGCGCTCCGGTCAGTCGACTACTGCAAAGCTCACCGCAACCATTGCGAACTATCCGGAGACCACAGTCCGTGCCAAGCAAGTGATCATTGATGATCCGCAGACCACTACCGGACTGACAGACTGGTACAACTATTTCGACGCAACTGCGGTGACGTTGGCTCAGATCCCAACGAACGCCACTTTGACGGTTCAGTACCGGGATGCGGATGGCAACTTCTACGATATTCCCGGCATGGTGGATATCTCCGGATCCGCCAACGGGATCTTCTCAGGCGATATCCCGGCATCGCTTCGTGATGACATCTACGGGATTCGCTTCATTTACTCCTCAGACGATGGATTCACTGCCGGGCAGACCTTCAGCCCGAACCTGACTTTCGCAACGCGGGAAACTCTGCGCGACTCGGGTGAGCCTCTCCCCACTCAGGCAGCGGAAGGCGAGTCCTATGTGGCTTCGTTGGAGAACTGTTCGGCATCGCAGGGTTCCAATGGCGCAACTGTCTCTAACAGGGCAGAACTAGAGTCCTGCCCGGTGGTCAACCTTCTGCCCACAGACGAAGGGCCTGGCACCGGAGTCAGCTACGACAAGTCTTGGACGCCGGACCTGGTGTTCAGCCATTCCCGGCAGAACACCACCGCCAATCTCACATGGGGTCTTGGCGGCGTACAAGGTGTAGACAAGATCATCATCACTGAACCCGGAATTGCCGGCGACGGCGAACCTGGTTCACTTGCTGATTCTGTGTTTGACACCTTCAATGTGACAACCATAGGTCCGATCAATGACGCCCAGTTTGCATATGACCAGGTGACGGTCCAGCTGTTTAACTCCAGCACGGGTCAATGGGAAGATGCTTCCACGTGCACCACTGCGGCACCGTGTTCGGGAACGAGTATTCCGGCCATCACTCTGACAAGCTCCGAGCAGCAGACCACAACTGGTGTGCGGTTCATCGTGACAGAAAGGGCCAACCGCAATCCGAGCAGCGTGGACCAGCCACAGGCAGGTTCCGGAATCTCCACCGGAGACGGCCGGGTAATTCCGCTGACTTTCCAGTTGCGTGACACGCTCCGCTCGGACTCTGACACTCCCGTCGTGGAAGGGCCCACCTACAACACGAACACCGCGAGCGAGGTTCTCAACTCGTCTACGATCACTGGCTACATTGATGATGAGAAGGCATTCGATGTCACTGACAGCGATACTGTTCAAATCGTTGATCCGGACCTTGGAATCACTGCAAGCAAGAAGTGGGATGGTAGCCCTGTAACGGTTCCACAGGACTGGAACACGCAGGCTATTCCGACTACGCGTGTAACGCTTTCGGCTACAAACACCACCGCTAGCGGCGTGACGTCAGGCGGTCAGGCGGTCTCCGGAATCGTGGATTCCCTTCAGATCGTGGAACCCGGGGCAATCTCTGGTAACGCCGATTCGCCATTCGAGGTGTTTGACCTCGTTCGCGTCCAGGCGATGACCGCTCCCGCAGGCACCACTAATGTCAAGGTAGACTTCACTGCCACGGGTAATCCGATTCCGTCAATCTCAGAGCCAACTGCGAGCGCCGCGCTGGCCAAGCTGCAAGCTATGTCCGAATCGGACCTGCGCACAGTTACGGGTCTGACCGTGACCTACTCAGGATCAATCGCTTCTGGCAGCCGGAATGGAACGGGCACTTTGGTGCTTGATCTGGAACTGCGCCAAACCGAGCGGACCTCGGGCGATACCGTGACTCAGGTTGACAACGCCGTTGTGTATAACGACATGTTGGCCACGGTGTCTGATCGCAGATACAACGGAGAGTCCTTCGTATCGGACACGCTCAGTGATGATGCAACCGCTGACGTCAAGCTGCAGGAAGCGAACATCGGTGTGAACGCCGCCAAGACGTTCTCCGTGGCTTCGCAGACTGAACCGAATAACTCTGCAGTCACGATGACTCTGGCGGCCACCCCTACTGGCAGTGAGCGAACCAAGTCGATCGTCATCACTGACGATGCGGCCACATTCTGGAATGCCTACGATTATTCGAAGGTTTCCAACACTCTGACACTGCCAACCTTCTCGCCGGCAAACAACGCCGTTGTCCAGTTCTCCGTGTGTACTGGACGCACATTCGATGCGGCTGCGATTGCAGCAGCTTCTGATGTGGGCTGCGAAGCAACTGGCGGTACGTGGTCAGAATGGTCGAGCGAAATGAGCCAGACCCAAGCTCGCACGTGGGCACCTGCTTCAGGTACCGATGTGCAGGGCATTCGGATCAAGGTCTCACGCCAGGGCGGCTCGCAGTGGGCCAACCCATTTGCACCTACCGTGCAGATTCCACTCGAGGTTGTTCGCCGCGCCGAGCTGCGCACCGGCGGCGAGGTGCCATCCACCTTGTCCACCGGCACGATTGCTCCAGGTGAGACCGTGCTTGGTGTTACAACCAACGTGGTTAAAGCACACATCACCGGGATCTGGGGTGGCCAAGCTGATAACTCGGCCACTGCGACTATCACCTACAAGCACGCCAAGAACGGCGTTCAGGTGAAGAAGGATCCGACGGGTGTCAAGGCACCAGGCCAGGTATTCCCGTACACGTTGACCTTCACCAACACTGGTGACCGCGATGTTGTTGACCCCGTAGTTGTTGATTCCCTCCCGTGGAGTGACACACTCGGAACGCTGGTTCAGTTCGATCCCGATGAGGCGGAAGGCGCAGTTCGCTACACCTACACGCTCAGTGGTTCCAATTCGACCAACGGAACCCCGATGCCAACAGACGCCGCCTCGGTGACGGTGGTTGAGGATCTCGATAGTGATACGCCAACTCTGACGTTCACCTTCCCAGAAGGCACTACGTTTGCTCCGGGCCAGACCTACACCATCAGCTTTGAGATGGTGTTTGTTCCAGGAGTACTTGCTGGTCAGGACATCACTAACACCTTCGGAGTATCGGGGGATCGCCCGTGGGATACGTGTACCGCACCCAACGGATACACCGCTTCGCTGAGCGAGGATGCCACCACGTGTTCCACATCCGCCACAGTGCGGCCCACAACGGCGGCAAGTGTTCGCGGTATCAAGTCCGTGCGTCCGCTGGACTCGAATGGTGATCCTTCAAACGAATACGGGTTCCTCTCAGTTCGCACCAGAACTTCTGTTGCACAGTGTGCTGAGATCGCCGCCGAAAACTATGGCTACTCAAAGTACCCATGCGTCCCGCGTACCGCTCCGGGCCAGACCGAAGAATGGCAGCTGACCCTCACCAATGATGGCACCGCAAACGCCACCCAGTTGGTCGTGGCAGATTACCTGCCAGTCACAGGGGACTCCACCCTTGTGGCGGATCTGATCCGTAACTCGCAGTGGGATCCAACCTTCACTGGTCAAGCTCCCAAGCTTGTTGATCCTGCTTCCGGGCAGACCTTGACGGTGTACGAGTCAACGGCGAGCAAGGAAGGCTTGTGCATGACGGGGGTCAATGACCCCACGAAGCTGGCAAGTTGCCTTGATCAAACTGGTACGGACGCATCAAAGTGGGTTCCCCTTGGAACCAATACCGCTTCTGATGTGACAGCGTTGCTGTTCGTTGTGGATGGAACAGTTGTTCCAGGTGGCCAAGTGAACATTACGTTCACCACCACCACACCGGCCTACAGCGCCAACGTGGCGGATGCTGATTCCGTTGCGAACAACTCGCTGACGGTTTCCATGTTGTGGGACAACGACGGGAAGATCGATAGGCTCCGCGCCCGCGATCAGTCCATGGTTGGCATCGCCCTCATTACCGGTTCGGTCAAGATTAGTAAGTCGATCACCGGTGACGCCGCGGAGTTCGTGCCTGAGGACCTCGAGTTCTCTGGAACGCTCGTTTGCGAGTCTGCAGGAGTTGAGATCCCGGGCCGTGAGTTCACCATCAAGAATGGCGAGACGGTTCAGATCGATAACCTTCCGTACGGCGCAAGCTGCTACGTGGAGGAGTCCGATGAAACCGGTCAGACCACGGCAACGTCCACAACTGTTACGGTGCCAGATGGTTTGAATTCCGAGACGATCCCAACAGTGGATCTCACAAACACCTATGAACTCACGAGCCTGACGGTATCGAAGTCGGTTGATACCACAGCCGATAACTTCCCCTCGGGTTTCGCGTTCGAAGTGGAGTGCTCTTTCCTCGGTGAGCCGATCGATCTGGGTGAGGATGCCAGCTTCACATTGAATGCTGACGAATCGCGCGTGATTGAGGGCCTACCAGTCAATGCCACGTGTACCGTCACTGAGACGGACGCTCGTGGTGCAGATTCCACGGTTGTTGAAGCAGAGTCTGTCAATTCAGACGATTCGGCTCACGGCACTGTGACTGAAGACAACGAAGCTCGCAGTGCAGAACTTGATGGGCTGGCGACGTCGTCGGGCACAAACTCCGTTGATTTCACCAACAACTTCGGAAGCGTGGCTCAGCTCGAGATCACGAAGGAACTGGTTGGTGGAGCTGCCGATCTGGCGGATGACACCACGTTCACCGTGGACGTCGTGTGCGAGTACCAAGGTGAGGAACTGCTGAACACTCAGTTCGAGCTGAACAAGGGCAACGGATGGTCGCAGTTCGTACCAAGCCTGGTGGCTGGCACCGACTGCACCATTACGGAACCTGACCTTCAAGGCGCGGATGGTGTGGTCATCACTCCGAACAACGATGAGGACCAGACTGTTGGAACTGTAACCATCTCCGAAGGTGAAACTGAACCTGTGGCAGTAACGGTGACGAACCGCTACCTCGCTGGATCCCTGCACGTAACAAAGGACGTGACCGGCGATGGCGCGGCTACATACGGAACCGCGGACTTCGAAGTGACTCTCGAGTGCACCTTGAATGGCGAGCCCGTGCGGATCCCAGATGGAGCCACACGGACGGTCAGCGCTGAGAATCCTGGGGCTGACTACACCGGGTTGCCAAATGGTGCGCTGTGCACACTGACCGAAACCTCCGATGGAGGTGCCACGGTCAGCACGATTCGCCAAGGTGATTCAGAGTGGAGCGATGCCGCAACGGGTGTTACCTTCACGGTAGTTGCCGATCCGACCATTGCTTCGAACGATGATCAGGCTCAGGTGGGCGTGGAAGTGGATAACCGCTTCGACCTCGCTGAAGTCTCCGTGACGAAGCATGTGGATACTGCAGCTGTAGATTCCGAAGGCAACCCGATCGCCTATGGTCCGTTCACTGTTGCGATTGAGTGCACGTTCAATGGTCAGCCGGTGGAAATCGAGCAGGCCGATCGCACGATTGCTGATGGTGAGACGGTCGTGTGGAATGGCTTGCCAGCCGGCGGCGACTGCACAGTGACCGAAACGGATTCAGCGGGTGCCGTGAGCACCGTGTTTGAACGCACGGATGTCAATGACACCATCACGGGAACACAGTGGACCCTCACCGGGCTAGAGCCCGTGGGAGCAGAGATTGCCAACTCGGCAACGCTCATCAACTCCTACGATGTGGGCACCATTGCAATCGCGAAGGTGATCGACGGTTCGGCCGCCAAGACGGCTGAAGGTAAGACCTTCACCGTGGACGTGGAGTGTGTACTGACAGATGCCAGCCATCCAGAAGGCACCAACGTGTGGAACGGAACTGTGGAACTCAATCGTGCATCCGATTGGCGCGCACAGATCACCAATGTCGCAGCCGGAGCTTCCTGTGTTGTGACTGAGGCCAACGCAGGTGGCGCGGATTCCACGTCCATCTCCGTGGGCGGTAAGAAGTACGATTCCACCACTGCCACCGTGCTGGTGGGAGCAAATGAGGATGTGAACGTGCAGGTCACTAACACCTTCATCGCGAAGCTCCCGGACACCGGTATTGACGTTCGCGGCCTCGCGATCGCAGTGGTTGTGCTTCTTGCGGGTGGCGCCTTGGCGGTTGTTATCTCTCGGCGCAAGCGCGAAGAGTAAGAACGGTCATAGGTAATACCTGTGAGGGATCTTCCGCCAAACGGTGATCCGATCACTGAGTAGAGTGAGGGCCAGCATCCCCAGGGGTGCTGGCCCTCATTCGTTCGCACGTTCAGAAGTTGGTCATCGCGCACTATACCTAGGCCCTTAGGCCTAGGATTGCGGCATGCCAGATATCAACACCACCCCGATGCCCGTAGGATCCGGTGCGCCCGATGGTCACGAACTACCCGGGCAAATCCGTGCAGATGTGCGCTTGTTGACCACACTCCTTGGCCAGGTTTTGAGTGAGAGCGGTTCGCCGGGTTTGTTTGACGACGTCGAAGCCCTCCGTCTCGCATCCATCGAGGCCTACCGTGATGATTCGCCGGAAGCGTTCGCCAAGGCGACAGAGATAGCCGAGGCGTTCTCAGTGCAGCGCGCTGATGAGGTGGCGAGGGCTTTCACCGTCTACTTCCATCTGGTGAACCTCGCCGAGGAGACTCAAAGGGTACGTCAGATTCACGCTGGGGAATCCGAGCTAGAGGGCGATATTGATACCGTGCCCAAGGCTCTGGCGCAGCTTTCCGCTGAGATTGGGGAGGATGCGGCCCGCGAGCGGCTGAAAGACCTCCGCTTCCATCCAGTCTTTACTGCGCATCCCACCGAGGCGCGCCGCCGCGCGGTAGCTTCAAGCCTGCGCAGGCTATCTGCGCTACTTGGTGAGCGTGCGAGCGTGGGCAGCGCGGTTGAAGAAGAGCGGCGTAACCGCAGGCTCCTGCTCGAGGAGATTGATACCCTGTGGCGCACGGCGCCGCTGCGTTCCGTACAGCCTGGACCTGAAGATGAAGTTCGGTCTCTTATGACCATCTTCGATTCCACGTTGTATGAAGTGGTGCCGCGTGTATACCGCTATGTTGACGACGCTCTTCAGGGTGAGGATGCGGGCCGGAGTAAACCGATCGTGGCTCCCTTCATGCGGCTAGGCACGTGGGTGGGCGGCGATCGAGACGGTAACCCATTTGTGACAGCCTCAGTGACGAAGAAGGCGGCGTCGATCGCATCGGACCATGTCCTGCGCGGCCTCGAAGCAACGGCTTCGCGGATTGCTCGTGGATTGACGCTCGGTTCGGATGAGACCTCGCCTTCCAACGAGCTTCTGAACCTGTGGCACAGCATGTATACGGTCAATGAGGAGTTGGCGTCCGATTCGGCACGGCGCGCACCGAACGAACCGCACAAGCAGGTTATGACAGTGATCGCGGCCCGCATTGCTGCTACGCGGTTGCGCGACGCCGATCTGGCATATGCCGATCCGGCTGAACTGATCCGTGAGCTTCGGGTTGTGCAGGAATCGCTGCGGGCGTCGGGTGCTCAGCGCCAGGCATATGGCAGCATTCAGTCGCTGATTTGGCAGGTGGAGACCTTTGGTTTCCATTTGGCTGAACTCGAAGTGCGCCAGCATTCGGCAGTGCATGCTGCCGCACTGGCGGAGCTCGATGCGGGCGAAGCGCCTTCGGAGAAGACTCAGGAGATCCTCGAGGTCTTCCGGACAGTGGCACAGCTCCAACGGCGTTATGGGCCGGATGCTGCGGGGCGTTACATCGTCTCATTCACGCGGTCCGCTCAAGACCTTATCAATGTGTATCGGCTCGCTGAGTATTCGGGTGCAGCTCCTGTTCTTGACGTCATCCCTCTCTTCGAGACGTTTGATGATCTGCAGGCAGCGCGATCGATTCTGGAAGAAGTGGTGCGCTATCCGGCTTTTGCGGCACGGCTCGACGCCACGGGCGGCAAGCTTGAGGTCATGCTCGGCTACTCGGACTCCTCAAAGGACGTGGGGCCGCTCGCGGCCAACCTGGCACTCTACGATGCCCAACAGAGCATCGCGCAATGGGCCGTGCAAAACGGAATCGAACTGACGCTGTTCCACGGCCGCGGTGGAGCACTTGGGCGCGGCGGCGGCCCAACCAATACTGCGATTCTGGCTCAGCCACCACATTCGGTGGATGGCAGGTTCAAGCTCACTGAGCAGGGCGAGGTTGTGTTTGCGCGATATGGCGATCCAACGATCGCTATGCGCCACATTGATCAAGTAGCTGCTGCAACGCTGTTGGCTGTGGCTCCCTCGATCGAGCAGCGCAATGTGGCGGCCGCCAACAAGTATGAGCAGACGGCTCAGCAGCTCATCGCTTCTTCGCGCGCGAGATTCGATTCGTTGGTTCAGGGTGAAGGCTTTGCGCCGTGGTTTGCGATTGTCACGCCGATGGAGGAGATCGGGCGCTTGCAGTTGGGGTCCCGCCCGGCGCGGCGTGGGCTTTCTGTGGAGTCGCTGACTGATCTTCGCGCGATCCCGTGGGTATTCGCTTGGTCGCAGGCCAGGATCAATCTGGCTGGTTGGTTTGGGCTGGGAACGGCGTTGGCGGACGTGGGGGATGAGGTTCTTCTGCGCGAGGCTTACGAAGAGTGGCCGTTGTTCCGCACTGTCATCGACAACGTGGGAATGAGCTTGGCCAAGGCTGATTCGCGCATCGCGCGGCGTTACCTTGAGTTGGGTGACCGCCCGGACTTCACCGAGACCGTCCTAGAAGAGATGGAACTGACCCGCGAGTGGATCGTGCGAATCGTTGGGGGAGACGCCCTGCTGGATAATCGCCCAGCGCTGCGCACTGCTGTGGAACTGAGAAGCCCGTACGTGGATGCGCTGTCACTTCTGCAGTTGCGTGCGTTGCGGATGCTTCGTTCCGGCGACGACGAGAAGCCCAACAAAGATTGGGAACACTTGCTGTTGCTCTCTGTTTCAGGTGTTTCCGCTGGAGTGCAGAACACGGGTTAAGAACGGCTTGGAGTGTGGGCGCTCCGGGATGCTGGTGCGCCCACACGCGTTTCTCAGTGGGTTCCGCCAGACTTCACGAAGTCTGCAATGGCGGTGTCTCCACTGGTGAAACGGTACGTTTGCCCAATGCTGGTTGGATCGTGGAGGACCGCGGCGACGAATGCAGCCACATCTGCGCGGGGTACGCTGCCGTGTGCGTCGGCTGGTGATACTAGGCCGGTACCGGGTTCATGTGTGAGTGCTCCCGGGCCCACGATGGTGTAGTCCAGCCCGCTGTTACGCAGTACGGCATCGGCAATTGCCTTGGACTGCGCGTAGGTGAAGAAGTCGTTGTGCTCATCTACCCCATGGTTGATGTACGAGCCGGAATAGGAAACCATCACGTACCGGCTCACGCCCTGTATCTTGGCTGCCTGCATGGAGTAGATTGCGGCGTCTCGGTCGATTGCCGAGGTACGGGAGGGGTTTCCGCCGCCAGCGCCAGCGGACCAGACGACGGCGTCGTGCCCTTGGATCACATCTCCAAAGCTATCGATGGTTAGTTTTTCGACGTCGGCTACAACGGGCTTCGCGCCGAGTGATTCAAGTTCTGCGGCTTGGTCTGGGTTACGGATGATCGAGGTAACGGTGTCACCTCTGGAGACGAGGATTGGCGTGAGGAGCCGTGCCACGTGACCGTGGCCTCCGATCACGATGATTTTGCTCATGAACTTGCCCTTTCCGATTGAGGCCCATCTACTGGCGTAGGTTCCACAGTATCTGCATATGCAGAGATCTGGGAGTGTAGTGGTCTCGGAGTGAAAAGGGAGTTTGAGTACCGTCCAAAAGGTCGTCTAGAACGTGTCCAAGAGGTAGCGTAGGACGCCGCACCGCAGTTGATTCTCGCAGGTGAAGTGGCAAAAACCAATCACCTGAGGCGCAGTCCAGAAAGAAGCATGAATTCAACCTAGATTTGGGAATGTAACGACCTCACGGCGTGTTTGCACAGAGATCGAAGATGGCACCTGTTTGGCGGAGCATCTTGAAGGGATCGGTGGTGTTGACGTTCATGGCATGGCATACATCTGGGATCATTACCCTTCCATGGGCATTCGGCCGAGATCGCTCATGTGTGACGACCGTGCATTGATGTTCCCGTGCGTAGGCAATGAGGAGAAAATCAGCGTTGTCTCGGGAAAAGCTGTTCAGCGCTGCCGGTTTGAAATTTTGGCTGTCTGCCCATGCTGATATCTCGCTAAAGTGGTGCGTCGTGCCCTGATCGAGTGGACGAAAAAAGTCGGCATTGTTGGTAGCCCAGTCGGCGAGGGCATCGTTACCGGCGCGGAGTTCGTCATACACTGCATCGATGCTGCATGCTATTCCGTTCCGATTTGCCAGATTCAGCCATGCCCAGAACCCTGGGACGAAGTCAAAGCCATAGTAGCGATTCTTGGCTTCGATGAGCACATTTGTGTCCAGAAGGAACATCACGCCACTTCCAGTTCTTCGGCAAGATTCTCAAACGTGGAATGCTTTTTGATCCCGAGCAATCGATAGGCTTCACGGTACGTGGTGGAGCCTTCCAGTGTGCTGGCAACAACAGACTTCGCAAAGGTGTGACTCAAGCGGATCGGTTGCGTGTAGTAGAAGTTGCCGCCGGAAGTTCTTGCACGGCCGGCCGCGAGCAGACCTATCACTCGGGCATGTTCAGCGCGGTAGGTTTCCTGGTACTCGTCCCATGCTAAGAAACCAGCGTCGAAGATGCGTTTTGTTACGACGAGCGTACTTACGCGGTACAGCTTCGCCAATCGTTCCAGCTCGCTAATTGTGATCGCGCCCTTGAAGTCCTTGCGGAGGGACTCCAAAGGAAGTAGCACTTCGGCGGCAACCTCGTTACACCACCGCTCGTGATCGTTGCCTACTTGCCCTGCCATGGTTGCGTCGGACAGAGCGCTCATACCAAGGCACACATGAGCGAGCTCGTGGATGATGGTGAAGATCTGTGCAGCTTTGGTGTCAGCTCCATTGATGAAGATTAACGGAGCCCGGGTATCGGTTAGGGCGAATCCTCGGAACTCCTCGGGGTTGAGCGTTCGGAAGTTGTTTGCCCCGACTACACCGTTGATCATGACGAGGACTCCGAGTTCCTCGATCCGGTCGATCAACTGCCTGAAGGCTGTCTCCCAATTGGATGACGAACTTCGTTCGCTCAGGTTAAATCCGAGTTCGTCACGCAACCGGCCGGCGACATCTTTTGGTGGTGTTCTTGTGGATGCGGAGCTGACCAGTTCCGGTGGTGGAATGCGATTCTCCGCTGTGTACTCCCGATACCAGTCCTGCCTGGCTTGGCATAGGTAGATGGTGTCGAGTAAGTCTGCCGATGGCCGAGGAACTGCCTTGTTCCCAATCGTCCTCATATCGGGGATCGGGACTTCCTCGATTGGTGGTTCCGTGAGGAAAAGCATCCCGAAAGGGGCGTGGGTAGCGGAGGCAAAATCCTGCAACTGCTTCAGAGTGGGTTGCTTTGTCCCTGCTTTCCATTCATTGAAATACGGTGCGCGGCGCGCGGTTGTCTCCGGGTCCCACCCGGCACGGTCAACTGCCCAATGAAGGAGGTCAGCAGAGACGTCCACGCGAACCTTCATGCGAATCCCTCCATTCTCATATTGGTTGTGCCTTTGAAGTCCCTCCCATTCTAGGAAAGGGGGAGGACAAATTCACGGAGAACTAACAGGCGCTTGACAACCTGGTTGGCTGCCTCGAATGAGGATTCAGATGTGCGCCACCTGTTGTGGCTGCGTGATCAGATGCCTGACTAGGTAGTTGACCTTGTGGCAGTTACCACGGGCCCTGCCGCATTTCGCAGTAACGATGGGCTTGCCGTGATTCCCCTAGCTACACTTGGGCCGTGACATTCGTTGAATGCAAACCACCTAAAACCAGATCCCGCGCGTGGTGGAAGTTCGCAGCAGCATTCCTACTGATTTCCGTTCTGTTCTATGGCGGGCCGGTTCTCTGGGTAGAGTCCGACGACGGCGCATCCACGCCCGGAATGTGAAGGGCAGAACTGTCGGGCTGCCGCACTAAAATGTGACGGGGAATGACTGCAGGATCAGAAGAGCTGAGGTTGACGATCAATGAAGAGTAGCAAAAGCCATGTTCCCTCGGCTAGCAAAGTGTTACGATTTAGGTAACGCTTGTGCAGATAAGGTACAAGAATCGCGATATGGAGCGCAAATGCACGGAGTCCACGTACATGCGAAGGAAGCTTGGGGACCAACGTGCCAAAGCCCTGCGCCTTCGTCTGAATGAACTGAGTTTGGCAACTGAGATCGACGAGCTTCTCTGTTTCCCAGGAAAATGGGAAGCCCTAACTGGGGATCGAATCGGACAATGGTCTGGAAGGCTCACTGCCAATTGGCGGCTGATCGTCGCGCCCGAAGATGGGAATGTCGTCGTTTGGATTGTTGAGATTGGCGACTATCACTGACAACTTGACTGCGGATTGGCTTTGGATGGCCAGGAAAAGGGGAGATGGCAATGTCTGGGTTGGCATCGTATTCAGCGCAGCCGGATTATGCGGTGGCACCAGGCGAGCACATTGCGGAGTGGCTCGATGACAATGGGGTGAACGCTGCTGAGCTTGCCCGCAGGTTGGGTGTCACGCCAAAGCATATCTCTGAGCTCCTTTCCGGCAAGGCGCCACTTTCAGCAAGGATTGCTGTGGACTTGGAACGGGTCACGGGTATTCCTGCTCGGATGTGGAACGGCTTCGAGGTGAAGTACCGTGAGGAGCTCGTCAGGTTGGCGGAGAAGGTCGAGCTTGAAGAGCAGTATGTGAAGGCCAAGGCCTTCCCTCTTGCTTACCTGCGGAAGTGGGGTTTTGTCACGGCCGAACAGCGTGACAAGGCTGGAACAGTTCGCGGGTTGTTGACGCTGTTTGGTATCGCTCATCTTGACTCCTTCGACGCAACATGGCTTCACGCGAAGGTGGCATATCGAAAGGTGCCACTCACTAATGAGAAAACCTTTGAACGCGCCACATGGTTGGCTGTGGGGGAGAAGCTTGCGAATGTGAGTGCACTTCCTGAGTTCAGCAGAGACGCAGTGATCGCACTCGTTCCCGAACTACGTCTTCTGACAGGTGGATCGGATCCTGTGGCCGCCATTACCCGAGCACAGGCGTTGCTTAGGGACGCCGGTGTTGCAGTGTGCTTGGTTCCACCAATTCCGGGGTTTGGCGCCGGTGGTGCGACTCGATGGATCGCAGGGCGCCCTGTTATTCAGCTTTCGATGCGTGGCAAGACAGACGACCAAATGTGGTTCACACTGTTCCACGAGATTGGTCATACTCTGCTTCACGGTCAGAAGAGTGTGTTCATGCAGGGGATGGAGGGCAAGATCGAGGATGAAGCTGACAGTTATGCTGCGCGCACGCTGATTCCCGCGGAGTTCACGGACCGCCTGCCAACAAACCGCAACTCGGCGGCCGTACGTGCACTTGCAGATGAACTGGGTATTGCACCCAGTATCGTGCTTGGTCAAGCGCAGCGGATCACAGGGGACTTCGCTTGGGGGCATGGCTTCCGCGTTACTCTGAAATGGAGTGAAGACGATCCTTCGTGAGCTTGTTCTGACGATACGCATGGGTGACCTCGTTGTGGTCACGGCGAGCCCAGTTCAAACTCTCTTCGTTCGGTAATCTCAAACGCTCTTCGTTCGGTAATCTCAGACCTGTGCCTTGCCACCGCCGATATCCAGCTCGGCGTTAGAGTCGGGTGGTGAGTTGTTCCAACGATGAGAAGCCGCCCGGCACCACGTCCCGTGTGTGGTGGAAGTTCGCGGCAGCATTCCTCCTGATTGCCGTTCTGTTCTATGGCGGTCCGGTCCTTTGGGTTGAGTTCGACGACGGCGCCTCCACGCCATCGCTCAGTCATGCGCAGTTGCCTGCCGGGTTGGTTGTTGACGGCAGCGAAATGAGTTGCGCATCTGGTGGCTGCTGGCTCGATGTCTCCATCGATCGTGAGGCGAGTATGCCTGATGCGCTGAGCGAGCTTGCTCAGCGCGATGGCTCATGCCAGATTGTCAGCCCATTTGATATGAGGCGCGTGTGCGTTGACATTGGTGGGATCGACGATAAGCACGTCTTCGTCTCGTACAAAAGAGTGCTTGGGTTGTGACGTGACGTGACGTGACGCGGCATGGCAGCGTGCGAATGGTTGGACGCGGAGTCACCCTCGAGAGGGCAATACTGACTGTGGACCAACCTGACATTGTTGTCGATGGCAAGGAGCCTAGATCGAGGAGGTTTGTCGATCATGAACCGCCTTCTCCAGTAGAGGTTGCAACTTCGTGGCCCGCTGATGCCAATGATAGATTGAAGGTGCTCACCTGCTTTCAGCGAGAGTCCGATCACTGAGAAGGGGAGAAAGATGTCCGTCAGCATCCACAAAGTTAAGGTTGAAATCGACAAAGATGCCGATGCCGGGTACATCCGTGTCTCAAGCGAGCCTGTGTCAAGAACCGTCGAGCTCAACAATAACGTTCTTGTTGATCTTGACTCGATGGGTATGGTGGTAGGAATCGAGGTTCTGGGACTTGGAACGAAGGTTCCATTTGATGAGATCTTCCGCGCTTACCATGTCCGGAGCGAGGTGCAAGCCATCTTCCAATGCATGCGTACGAGCATCGAGAGCCCGATGTCGTTTAGCGATGGCCCGGATGCTGTCTCGAACGTGCGGAGTCAGTTGCATCTCACAGCTTGCTGAGTTGCCGCGTCTGGTGTTTCAACGGATCGTGGAGCGGCACGATCTGAATGTCAGTACCGGGCATGGTTCGTTGGAACGGTGAGGCCGAGCAGTACGCCGTAACGCTTCCGCGCGGTCCAGATCCCGATGACTTTTCCCGAGGATCCAGACTCCGTCTCCGCTGTGCGGAACGGGTTGATGCGCCACTGTAGAACAACGGGCCTTGAGCAGTTCTTCCATTCGTCTGCAGCCGTGCCTTCACGCCGACTCCCGCTCACACAGTTGGCTCAGCCTACCCCCACAGTCCCAGCGCGAACTCCGCTACGACCACGGATAGAAGGTATGAGGCGGTGATCGCCACGAGTCCTACAGGTATGATCTTCCAACCTATCGTGCGTAGTGCCGGTAGGTCCTTCCCCAGAGTCAGACCTGCGATTGTGAGCACCACAGTACATACCGAGAGGAATGTGACTGAGGCCGAAGTATTAATAAGGAAGCCTGCGACCGGAGATAGTAGTCACCATGCCGGTGACGGCTTGGCGGCAGGAGGCCGTGGTACAAACACGTTCCCTGAGTCCCGGCTCATACTCAACATTTCCTGTCTAGGGTATGCTGGCAAGGCATTGTTTCCGAACCAACGAAGGGAGAGGCTGGCCTGCGCGGCCTCATGCAATATATGAGGCCCATTCGTGAGATCGGTGATTCCGTAGAACCGCCGTGACCCTCAGCGAACACGCAGGAGCACATCGAACTCATGACTCTTGACGCCAATCACACCAAGGACCTGATCGAGACTTTCAAGGAAGTCACCAAGGATGAGGAAGAAGGTGAGATTCGCACCGGGGTTGATAGATGGGTTTTCGGTGCTGCAGCAGCTGTGGCCATTGCCTTCCTTGTGTGGGGCCTCGTTGATTCCGACGGCCTCGGCAACGTCGCTTCGACAGCGCTCAGCGGAGTGATCACGAACTTCGGTTGGTTGTTCGTGATCGCGGCGACGGTATTCGTGGTCTTCGTGCTGGTTGTGGCATTCACCCGGTTTGGCCGGATTCCGCTGGGTAAGGACCAGGACGTCCCGCAGTACTCCACCTGGTCCTGGATCTCGATGATGTTTGCCGCAGGCATGGGTATTGGCCTCATGTTCTACGGTGTGGCCGAGCCCTTGTTCTTTTACGTCTCCCCGCCGCCGGGCACTGTGACGGCAGAAACCACAGCTGCGGTGAGCACTGCGATGGGTACCACGATGTTCCATTGGACTCTGTATCCGTGGGCGATGTACGCGATCGTTGGATTGGGAATGGCGTATGGCACGTATCGTCTGGGACGCACCCAGCTCTTTTCTTCGATGTTTGCCGGGCTCTTTGGCCAACGTGCAGTTAATAGTGCCGGCGGGCGTATCATCAACGTCCTAGCAATTGTGGCCACTCTTTTTGGTTCAGCTTGTTCGCTGGGTCTAGGTGCGCTCCAGATCGGCGGTGGCTTAGAGCAAAGTGGCGCGATCCCACAGGCAAACTCTGCAGTTCTCACCGCCATCATTGCGATCCTCACTGCGGCCTTTATTGCTTCCGCGGTCTCTGGAATTGAGCGCGGCATTCAATGGCTATCCAATATCAATATGCTGCTGGCCATCGCCTTGGCCGTGCTCGTCTTCTTTGCCGGCCCCACACTTTTCATCCTCAACATCATCCCAAACGCGGTTGGTTCCTTTATCTCAGACCTCCCGGCAATGGCATCGCGCACTGCCGGTAGCGGAGATGCATCCATCGATGAGTGGATGGCCAACTGGACTATTTTCTACTGGGCATGGTGGGTCTCATGGTGCCCGTTTGTCGGTTCGTTCATTGGTCGAATCTCGCGGGGAAGGACAGTGCGTCAGTTCGTGACGGGAGTGCTACTGGTACCGTCCGTTGTCTCCGTCTTATGGTTTGCGATTTTTGGTGGAGGAGCTATCGGGTTACTGCGTCGCGCGGAGGATGCGGCGAGTGCGGCGAGCCTGATGGTCACCACTGGTCCTGATGGCACCAAGAGTGTCAATTCAGATACTGTGCTCTTTCAGTTCCTTGATGCGCTTCCTATTCCGGCGTGGATGACTGCCGTTCTTGTGGGTTTGTGTGTGGTGTTGGTGGCGATCTTCTTTGTGACGGGTGCGGATTCGGCTTCCATCGTCATGGCGAGCTTTTCGGAGAACGGTGCTGAGAATCCTTCGCGGTGGAATGTGGTGTTCTGGGGTGCGGCGACGGGTGCGGTGGCCGCGATCATGCTGCTTGCGGGAGGGGATCATCCGGAGGCTGCTTTGAATGGCTTGAAGAACATTACGATTGTGACGGCTTTGCCGTTTGTCATTGTGATGTTGTTGTTGTGCGTTTCTTTGTGGCGGGATCTATCGCGTGATCCGTTGGTGATCCGGAATAGTTTGGCGCGCGAGGTTCTGGAGCAGAGCGTTGCTTCGGCTATTGAAAAGCACGACGGCGAAGCCTTCGAGCTGAGAACTGATGAATCGAGTACTCAGGAACCGGCACACCAAGGTGCCAAGCCAGCGGCTGAGCATGGGACTGCGTGAAATAGCGCGCGCAGGATGACAGATGGTGGATCGGCACTAGGGTGGCTGGATTGTGCTGGGGCACTCTGCGAGCTTATCTCGGAATGGTCTAAGAAGCAGGCGCGGCGGGTAATGAGCGGGTAAGCATGGGCCCACAGCCTGCAGGTTTCTGTGGACTAGCAACAAGACGATAACAACTGATCTGAATCAGGTCGAGTTCCGCTTCAATGTCTAGCAGAACGCCTGATCACTTCGAGCCTCTGGTGTATTCGGAGGGTCGAGGTGATAACCAGTCATCGGGACATGCATCCAAACTGTGTGAATTGATGAACGCTGTTCTTCCCTCAGACTTCGCCTTGGCTGCAGCTAGGTCATCGACATACACCAAGAAACACCTCAACTCAGGTTTACTTCGCTAATCAAACAAGGGCAAGCTGGGGTCCAGTGGCGCATCGGGCGTGGGTAAGCGCAGTCGGGTGGCAATGCGATTCCAAACCCGGGTGCCACCTCTCATGTCCTGCAACTCGTAAATGCCCGCGAAACGCCACGATTGATCTCTGTTTGTCCTTTGGTCCTTGACGAACCAGACTCGGAGTTCTTTCTCCCAAGCCTGTCCCTCGTCTTGGTTTCTCTGAAGGCGCGTTTCCCGAAGTGTCAGTCCGTCGCTACTTAAAGTATTGTCCCAGTTCATCCCGCGATCATCGCTGTCAACGCGAAGGTTTGCCAAAGATAGGTGCAGGTCCCCGTATGCGGGGTCATACTCGTCAAGCCTGCGATAGGAACCCCAGCCTTGACTTTGCCTCGGAGTCAAAGCAGTACCAAACAAAGAGTTCGGGATGTCCACGACGTACTGGAACCCGACACGGTCCCGAGCACACTCATCAAGGTCCAGCCACTCGCGATCACGGAGGTAATCCACGGGATCAGGATGGACCTCAACCCATGGCTCAAACGTGCCAGCCTCCCTTTGCTCCTCCACCCGTTTACGCACGATCTCCGCCAACTCATCGAGCCGGGACTCTAGCTCCTCGCTGTCCTTGAACTCCGCCTGTCGGACGTGGTGAAGCCCACCCTCTAGTGCGGCCTCGTCAAAAGAGGTCAGTGCGTCGAACACGCTCGCCTCGCGTATCGCGTCCCTAGAGGCTTGGTCGTCGCTCTCGTGGTGTAGTTCATCGCACTCGATAGCCACGCCAACCTGGGGGAAGTAAAGATCAATGAATCTTGGTCCTTTCTTCGTTCGCACAAGTTGCTGTGTGACGGGAAGAACTTCAAGATCGCCAACTCTGTTCCAGATCGCGTTGACCACATAGTTCTCAAAATCTTTGTTACGTGTTCGATGAGAGAACTGCCGAAAGAGGTAGTTTGACTTATCCATACTGGGCATCGGCAGCTTCCTTCCTGCTTGGCCTTGCCGTTGTAGTCTACTCGGCCGATCTCGTTGCCATTGCGCGCTTCGTAATTGAATGTTTCCATTGCTTTTCCTCGGACTGCGTCATTCGAGCTTTCGCAAAACGGTAAGGGTGGAGACAGAACGCCCTTCATTCGGATCGGGGACTACGGGGCTATATCTAACGCGCGAGATGGGGAACTGGCCGCCCTCGATCTGTGCCTTGGACATCGAGGTCGGTTCTCGTTGATCTGGTGCAAGGTGACGCTTTCGCTCCGAGCTGCTCACTGACTTTCACGACACCCGCGACGTTGTGGCATTTCGGTCAATGTGTAAACAAGGAGTCTCCGCGGTAGCGGAGGCTCCTGAACTAGGTGCACCGGTCCAAGCTCGATGCTCGCACCTGTGATGATGCGCCCGGTACGCTTAGCACTGTGAATAGGTCAGTACCACGTCGAGGCG
Source organism: Changpingibacter yushuensis (assembly GCF_014041995.1). Taxonomy (NCBI): domain Bacteria; kingdom Bacillati; phylum Actinomycetota; class Actinomycetes; order Actinomycetales; family Actinomycetaceae; genus Changpingibacter; species Changpingibacter yushuensis. Next base: position 530,312 of record NZ_CP059492.1, read on the forward strand.
GCCGAGGTCAGCGAGATGGCCGATGACCTCCTATGTCTGAATAGCGAGACAGAATGGTCCGGGCTTTGGTGGCTACCTGACGCCCCGGACGAACAGATTCCAGGGACGCTCCGATACGCGCCGGGGACTGGATCGACGCTCACTCTCATGGGTCGCCTTGAGGACCGGATTATGAGCAAGCCCGAGAACGGCAAGGTGACTGTCTACCAGGGGCTTCAATCCTGGGACGCCATTCACGGAGTGGCTAACCGCCGAGAGATCACGCTCCTCGGTTGCTCACCGACGCATTCGCCCATCACCTGGGGCGCGCGAGTCAAGAGTCCGGAGAAGCAAGTCATCTCAGTGGACTCGGCATTGGTCGGCGCCCACATAGCGTCACCTGAGGAGTCAGCGTTTTTAGGGTGCGATTTCTCCGTGGAAGACCTTGGAGTCTGGGCTGCTTCGTCTGCATTGCAGTCAGCATTCGAGTTGGAAGACGGCAGACTCAACGGCAAGAGCACTCTCGAGCTTTCACCTGCCTCTGAGACGTCAGTCGAGGTAGACGGGACGAACTACTCCCTCTCTCATAGGTACACGTTGCCCTTCGTGGAGACTCGGCGCGGGGTTGATTTCGGCCGCGCCACGGACACACCGTTCGTGCGAGTCAACCCTTCGGATGGATGTCCGCTGGAGGATGCGATCCGATATGCAGGCCTGTTCCAAGACCTCCTGTCTTTGTCCGCCCATCGAGCCTGTGGCGTTCTCTGGCTGCGGCTGAGGCTTTCTGGCCCCACCGTTGATTCGCTGCCCGAGCGCCCGGTTCCCGCACGGTACGCGGAAGTCCTCTATCGCCCCACAGTCATAGGCGACGGCGATGCTGAAGCGGTGAAGCCGCATCGAGTGTTGTTCACATGCAATGACGTGCCGTTTGAGGAGATCGTCCCACGGTGGTGCGAGGTTCACGAGCGACTGCAAGCCGCAGCGAGCATGATCCTGGGTCTCAGATACGACCCGGCTCTGTACATCGAAAACAACTTGCTGATCTCGGTCGGCGCTGCCGAAGTGCTCCAAGGGAAACTGCATGTTGGCTCTCCTCCGATCCCTGAAGAAGAGTTCGCACTGCTACGGGAACAGATCCTTTCTAACGTGTCTGAAGAACGCCGGGACTGGGTTCGGAGCAAGCTCCAGAACACTCCGAATCTCAGGAGCCGTCTCCTTGGGCTTGTCGAGAGGATGGACGCGGGCGTGGTCGATCTCCTAATGCCAGACAAGGACCGGTGGGCACAGTCCGCGTCGCAGGCGCGTAACGATCTTGCTCACCAGGGACAGACTCCGCGCCACTCGATGGAGGAACTGTCTGCGGTCGTCAGAGTCACTACCGCGGTTGTTGTCCTCAACCTTCTTCAAGAACTTGGCATCTCTGCCGAGCGCCAGCGAGAGATCGTTCAGACGAACCCCAATCTGCGCCAAACCGCCTCCGATGCTCGCCGCTGGTTGGGAAGGAAGACCTCCTGATTGAGGTTCTCGTCCTGACGTGCTGCGCTTCGTTCATTCCCAGCGGGAAGCGTGCCGGTACCCGAAGCGCGGCTCCCTCGGGCGTCCGGACTGGACCCTGTGGGCACCGACCGATCGAGCTTGCTCCCGTTTGTCCACGTTGCTCACTGAACTTCACAACACACGGAACGTGGTCGTATTCAGATCAGACTAGTCACACTATCGCCCTCGCCCATCACTCCCGGCGAATCACCGGAGGCCGCAGCGCATACACCAGCACCACCCCTGAGAAGGCTAGGGCAGCCACCAGTAACTCGCGCCCATTTGCCTGAGGTGCCAAGAATACGGCCCACCACGGGTAACCACCGTCGCCCGATACGCCGAACTGGATACCAACCAGCACCAACATCAGTGGAAGAAGCCAGGCGAATGAGGTCCAGCCGGCGATAACCGCAGCAAGGCTCAATGCGGCAAACACTAGGACGTTCCGGACAACGATTCCGGCCGAGGCCACGCCGAGCCCGCCACCCAGTGTCCCCAATATGCAAGCCCCCGCGGCCAGAGCCATGAGAAGCACGGCCCACAGGCCCCGAGCCAGCTTCACTCGAGGGGGATCGGGTAGGCGGGCCGGGGGTCCGATGCATCCTATGGCCACTGCGATTCCGGCTGGGCAGGTGATGAATACGGGTAGGGCTAGCGGCGCTACCAGCCATTGGGTGAAGGCACGGGATACGAGGATGTCGCGCAGCAGGAATGAACACACGGCGCATGTCGCGATGATTGCAATAGCTGGCCGGGTACGATAGACGCCCAGCCACGCACGCCCTTCGCTCACGTTGCCCCCAGATCGCAGGCCGCCCATCTATTGAGGATCTCGCTGATGTCCTCGGGGCTGAGAGTATGCTCGTCGCCAGTGAATATGGTGGCATCTCCTAGTTGCCCACTCCACGTGTAGACGATGTTCTCCATGTCAGTCCAGTAGTGGTCAGGAATTGCATCGTTCCCTGATAGCGCTGGGCACCATGCTGGTGTCAACATCTCTTGAATGAGTATTGAGACGTCATCTGGGTCCTGTTCAATTGGCCCAAACGCCGTTGTCCGTGAATCGGGATCGCCCGGATTCCGTGACCGCGAAGCTTCTACAACCTGAGCGGGAACTAGGGCATCGTAACCGGCTTCCCGCGCACTATTCACAAGCTGACGTACTGTCGCAATATCCGGTGCAGCATTGCGCTCGTGTTCGCCGTAAACGCAGATCGTGGGGTCCGTTCCCGCGCAGTGTGTGGGTTCTTCAGCTGTAGGAACCATCTGATTCCCGGGTACCTTCATTGAAGCGCCAAGAAGAATAACGACGACGAACCCAGCGGCAACTATCGCAGGAGATGGCAGCAACCAACCATGAGCTGCACGCGGGCGTGACAGCAGAAGGAGACCGGCCGTGAGGAGGGTGATGGTCAGCTGGAGCCAAAGGAACCCTGTGTTCCACACCAACCCGACTTGGGAGATAGTGGCGCCGCTGTCGCCAAGTGGGTGAAACCCCCGACCTCCTGATGAGACCGTGGTGAAGATGAGGGATGCGGCGTAGGCGCCTGCGGCCCCAAGTAGGCCAGCAACAACTGGTTGGGTGAGTCTGCCGACGAAACTGCCTAATGCCGCAAACCACATGATGGAGGCTGCCTGTGCGGCCATAGCTAGTGCCACGGGGAACCATCCAACAAACGGATGGGGAGCGCCGCCAATGCCAAACAAAACCAGGATGGCGAGCAGGTGAACAACTGCTGCGGGTACCTCAGCCCATAACGCCGCCCATACGAACTCTCGCCGCCCACCCGCTGTGGCTAGGCTCAGATGACGGCGACCTGGCTGGGCTAAGTGGGCCGAATCCACAGCGGCAACTGCGCCCACGAGTGCACTAATCATCCAAACAGCCAATGCCATCCAACGAACCGTGAAGACCGCTTCGCCTAAGTATGGTGCACCGCGAAGTAGGGCCACACCTACATCAAGGACGATCACCGCTAGTGCTACCCAAGGTCCTGCTAGCGTACGTGCCGCATACGCCCACCGCAGTCTCATTCTGCGCCCATCAGTGCTGCCAGAGAGCGTTCAAGCGCAGTCTCTCCAGGCATGTCGTCAGAAGCTAGGCTTTCTAAGGTCTCCACTGCTCCATCGAAGACCATCGAACCTTCGGACATGACGATCACTCTCTGCGCTAGTGCGCGTACGTCCTCTACCAGGTGAGTTGAGACAAAGACGATGTGCGTCTCCCCGAGATCCTCAAGGACGGAGCGGATTGCTAGGCGCTGAACGGGATCGAGACCCACAGTGGGTTCGTCAAGTAGAAGAACGCTGGGATTATGAACAATAGCTTGTGCTATCCCGAGCCTGCGCACCATGCCGCCTGATAGTGACTTGATTGTTGAGCTTTTGCGTTCTGACAACCCCACACGGTCCAGCGCAGCATCCACGGCGGCACTCCGTTCCGCCCGTGGCACACCGTGCAGCCACGCCACGTGCGATATGAACTGCTCACAGGTTGCGTTTGTAGGGAACGCTGGCGACTGGGGGAGAACGCCCAGGCCCGCTGCTCGCGAAAACCGGACGGAGTCTGCAGGGCGGCGTAGCTCTCCCGAAATCAAACGGAAGAGAGTTGATTTCCCAGCGCCGTGCGCCCACAAGGCACGTCACACCAGTGTTTAACGTGAAGCTCAATGGGCCCAGATTGAACCCACGCCGATAACGGAACTCCAAATCAGAGCACTCAACCACGGGAATCGGCACTTCCGTCATAGCTCTCCCATCCAGTCCAACACTCAATACCAGCAGCGAGTGGAGTCGAGAATCTCCGTCTTTATAGCGCAAGAGGCTCAGTGGTTCATTCAGGACTAAGCGTGCGTTGGTGACAGGTTCATTGTGCGCTCGGGGGACGTCTCGGTGCCACCGCAGACGAGTGAATGCTCGCTTGAGGTCACTCTTCCTGATATCTGATGATGATTAGCAGTGGTCTGAGCTGCAAAGACTCTATGCGCGGGTCCAAGAGACGATCGTGCCACGGGCGGTGTGGTCACCATGCCGTAGACAGCTTGGCGGCAGGATATTGTGATCGGGTGAGAGGTTGGCTGAATGGATAAGGCGGCTATGTCAAGTACTGACGTGGAAGCATTCGAGGTCCGTCGGTGGGTACTAGAGCAAGTACTCTCGATAGCCGCGCTCGTAACTGAAAGGCACCGCTGTGGTGTCTATGTTCTGAAGTTCGCGAATGGTGAGCGATACGTGATCAGCAAATGGCCAGTAAGCTGCGAACAGGACCCGTGGAACTTATCATTACCGTGACCGATTAGTAGACTGTCTCAAGGTCTTAAGATGGTCTGTGCGGGACAACTCTTCGAGTCTTCCCTGTGCAATGAACTGTGATGAGTTGAACTGTTCTTGGCAGCACAGTGCACAGTTCTGAAATGGGTCCAACTCCGTCAGCAATTACTCAGAAAAGTCTGTTGCGTGCGTGGAATGGTCAACGAAGATGTCGTCTATATCCCTTCTGGGTGAGAGCGTTTGACGGTAATTCTCTGCAGGGTACCCTACGGCAATGAATACAACAATATCCTCCGAGGCAGGAATGCCAGCCACAGGTCGGCATGTACGTGACTTCTCATGTGTCTCGGACCAGTTCAAAAGACAGGAACCGAGACCAGATGCATGTAGAAGCCAAACCAATGACATTGCAAACAACCCACCATCGATCCACCTTTGGTTTCTCTCACCTGGACCAGAGAAGGACGAGCGGCGCACTGTTACAACCATTAGTGCAGGTATTGTTTGGTTGAAACCTCTGTTACCGTTCTGAAGGCGCAATAGATCTTGCACTTGAGTTGAGTCGTCATAATAATAGACGCGGAATGCTTGGCGGTTGCATACCGAAGGTGTGGTGCCGGCCAATTGTGCAATTTGACGTATCTGGTCAACGCTTACGCGACGGGTCTGATCAAAGTGCCGCACACTATGCCTTGACTTGACGAAGCTTTGAACCGCATCGATGGGAAGCGTCACTGGCGGTTGATCCACGATCGGTGCCAATAAGTCTGATAGTTCGTTCGTATCGTTGAAGCTCTCGACCTCGGCAATTGCAGCGTAAGCATTGTCGGACTCAAGGCGAACGGAGCATTGCTCTGCTGATTCAAGCAGCGATCGCATCAGATCCATTCTCTCAACACCAAATGGGTTCTTTGGCTGTGGAAGTGCCATTCCTTTCTCAAGTCCGTGGGTAAAGAAAGTCAACCTTGCCTGAAGCTGTTCCCGATAATCACGCTTCGAACTGTTCGATTTGGGAAACAAAGCTGACGTTGACGCAGAGTAGTCAAAGAAATCAGCGAGGAACTCCCTTGCAATAGTCAAGGACTTGTAAACATCCAATGCCCACTTTGGTGCATATCGTTTCAGTTCAGAGCGAAGACGTGGCATGTGAGCTTATCCTTCAGAGGCAGATTATGAGGACCCTTCTTGGGTACACCAATGCAGCCTATCAAAGGCATAATGCCAAAGACGATTGTGGGTTTGGTGTGGTGTGGTTGCTCTGAGTTGCTGACTCGTTGTTGGCGTAGATGGTGGGCGCGGGTCATGTCTGTTGAAACATTGGCGTGTATGGCATCGAAGAAGCCGAGGACTGGCGCAGAATCAGCACTTGTGATGGTTGCCGCTGCCGAACTGGCTCATCTGGCTAAGGCTGCTGGTTCGGATCTGATGGTCTTTGACAGTTTGCTGAAGCCGTTGACAAAGTCGGTCCTAGAAATGGCTCTGAGTAGGGAGATGGCTGAGCATCTGAGCTGAGAATTGCATGAACGGACTAGTGCTTGCAAGACCACACGTTTTCGTAGTCACGCCCCATCGACGACTGCGGTAACTGACCATGTCGGCGATGTACACATCCCGTTCCTCGGAACCGTGAAGGAGCTTTCGAACAGTTGGCCGTTGGAAACCACCGGTGCCGTTTGAAGAACACTGAGGAGGAGGCCCTATCTGCGAGTATCGTTATCACACTGTTTTCGACTGTCAGTGATGTCCGTACTTCCGTTTGTGACCAGTTTGGATTGAAGCTATTTCGACAGTTTCAGGTTCGATCTATGACATCTTGCTCAGATTGTGCTGCTGATGATGTGGGATTCTTGCTGCCGGTTTGGCTGTCAGTTTGTTTCCTTCTTTGAACGCACATGTTGCAGGACGTAAGCCGATATGAGGTTCGAGGTGCGCAGCCTTAAAGGCAGTATTCTGGTTCAGTGGCCCGTATCTGTGCCTAGGCCGGTAATTACCCGGTGAGCAAGCCTGTGAAACAGAACGTGATTATGCATCGAATCGATGCGTTGACAGGCCCGCGCCCTTTCAGTTTCCGCGATGTCAGTTCTGATCTGCTCGTTTGCTATACGTTCCCAAACCACGAAGGTTTACTTAACAGGTGAACATAATAGACACGGAACGGTACGGCAGCTCCGCCTTGCCAGACATTAACGGATTCAGGTTCCTATGAATGTGATACTTCTGATTCCAAGTGGGTCCCCCATTAGACGTCAGGAAGATCTGCAATCTTGTTATGTCTGCATCATCGGCAAAAAATCAGGTATTGAGTTCAGTTTCCGAGAATGAGCATAGCGTGCGACGTTCGGTCCGCTTTTCGACGGCTAGACTGAGCGTATTCCAGACTGCGTACATTTTATTGTGTCGTCTGCACAGCGGCGTGTCTGGATCCGACTCGCTGCAGAAGGAGGTGGCTTTGGTTGGCACGTTCTAGACTGTCGTAGGTGTGGTAAATGGTCTTGTGGAGATCTGATTGACGTTCACGAGAAGTCTCCCGAATGGTCGCTTGTGTTGGCGAAGGAGGATAGCTCGAGAATAGCGAAATTGGTTTGCATGCAGTGCTAGGTCACCGAGAGTATCCTCAATTGCGTGCTTGACCTAGGGCTGATGGGGCATCGTAGTCACGAAGTCGATGGGATCATGGCCCATCTTGACGAGGTCGATGAGAAAGGGTGTCCCTAGGAACGATCGGTCTCATCATCGAGCCATTCTCGTAGAGATTTGGAGCGAAAGAATGTGGAGAGACACGTTCCGTGTCGTAAGGGGTTTGTTCACCACTGAAAGACGGAAAGCCCTCGGGATCTGCGTCGTTGTCAGCGTGGCAGGTGCGGCGCTCTGATTGCAGTTGTCTGTCGAGGAAAAGTACTGCTACGTCAAAGACTTGCCTACTGTCGACTTGCGTACTGTCGCCAGCTGGTTCGAGAGTGCCACCCGCTCATGCCGCTTTGAAACTGCCCGACGTCACCCGCCATCTTTTGCGGAGACCCAACGCGATTCGGCGTGGTTTGCTACCGGTAGTAGTGTTGCTGCTTGTATTCTGCCTGGCTATGTGGCCCGTCTGGGTGCGACCACCTGAGAATCTTCAACCGATGAACGTGAGTGGCAGCTTTAAGAGTGCCGAGAGTCTGGTGGCATTCGGTCTCTTTCCAATGCACGAAGACTGGTCTGGTATCTAGCTCACGCTCACTAGAGAATCGACTACCATTTGTCTCCGACTGCTGGATGGGAGAGGATGAGCTGTCGGGTTCGGGTAAAGTTCAATCTGGTTTCTCATCGCTCTACGCCATCGCTCTTCTCGCAAGCTGGTCTTTTGTCTCTTTCATCGCGACATTCTGCTGAGATTCCTATGAGACATGACGGCGTTATGGGTGAGACAGTTCTAAGGAGACTCAACGACGTGATGAGTGGAAGTGAGTTTGCAATTGTCTAGCCAGCGCAAGGTCGGCGCCGTTCTCGGATATACCAATATTCTGGTCAAGAATCTCGTTTACTTGATCTATACGCCGATGCTGCTCTCGTTCGTTGGACAGGCGGATTACGGCGTTTACCAAACTTCGTACTCGTTTGTGTTCTCTCTATCGCTGCTGACTTTTGGCTTCTCCGAGGCGTACGTACGCTTCTACACTCAGCGGCACATTCACGGGTCAGAGGATGAAATAAGGCGCTTGAATGGCATGTACTTGTTGCTCTATATCGCCGTATGCGCCATCGCTCTCGTGCTCGGCCTCCTACTTGCAGCCAATGCGAGCAGTATCTTCTCTGGAAGTTTCACTGATGATGAAGTTAACTTGGCTCAGAAGCTAATCGTCGTCATGACCTTCAACATAACGATGACGCTGCTGTCAACGGTCTTCGATGCATTCATTCTTGCCCATGAGCAGTTCAAGTTCCAGCAATCGCGTCAGATGTTGACAACACTTGCAACGCCCGGTCTGGCATACGGTCTGCTCAACCTTGGTATGGGTGCCGTGGGCGCCGCTGTGGCGCAGCTCGCGGTGACCTTTGTATTGCTTATACTTAATGCGCGTTTTGCGATCGGCAAACTCGGCATGCGCTTCGATGTGCGGCACTTTGACAGTGTTTTGTTCCGCTCTGTTGCCGCTTTCAGTGCGTGGATCTTCACCAACCAAGTCTGTGAGCTCATCAACCAGAATGTGCCAAATGTCCTGCTTGGTGCACTTACGAGTGCCAGCACGGTTGCAGTCTTTGCCGTCTCAGTGCAGATCCGTTCGGTCTTCTACTCCCTGTCGACAACCATGTCGAGTATCTTCACGCCGAAAATCAATCGTATGGTCGCCGAGTCGGATGACAATGCGGAACTCACAGATCTAATGGCACGTGTGGGCCGCTACCAAGCAACACTATTCGTGTATGTCTTTGGAGGCTTTATTCTTCTTGGAAGGTTCTTTGTCGAAAGGTGGGCCGGCCCGGACTTCTTGGACGGGTATTATCTTGTTCTGGTCATGGTGGCACCGCTGTTTGTCCCGCTTGTCCAGAATACTGGCATTGAGATCCAACGTGCAAAGAATCGTCATCGGGCACGGAGTATTGCATACCTCCTGATGGCAATTCTCAACGTCACCCTCACTGCACTCTTGGTGCCGATTCTTGGATTCTGGGCTCCAGCAATTGGATATGTCGCATACATTGTGTTTGGAAGTGGTCTCTTCATGAACTGGTATTACCAGAAGAGGATCGGCCTCGACATGGTGAGATTCTGGAAGAGGATCGTTCCGATTGCCTTTGTGGGAGCGTTGGTCTGTGCAGTGTGCGTGGTTGGGTCGTTTGCGATTCCAGCCGAGACTTGGAACCTCTTCATCACGTGGGGCCTCGTCTACTCGTTGTTGTACACAGTGGCGGTCTACATCATTGTTCTCGACCAACAAGAAAGAGCTTCGTTAAGCACTAAGCTAAGGCGTTGGCGTCGGCATCACGATTAGAATTATGTAGCCTCGACGGAATTCTGTACAGGTATGAGAGCGTGCAGTCAATACGGTTTCAAGACCGATTGGCTGGTCATCACGCCAAGAACAAATAGCTAAGACGCCATTCGACCAAAGGCAAAGACATCTAGCATTCCCGAGAGAGTCTTCAAAAGGCAACGCCCAACTCGAAAAATTGTATCCGCGATTGCGAAGAAGTCCAGATTTACTTATGCTGGACCAGCGTACTACATGCGAACGTTGGCATGCCACATCAGTATCCACCAGATGCTAGATCAGCACTATAGTTGTGGTGACAGAGCCAATCCTAGGCCGGAAATGACAAAGCGAGTGTAGTGGCTCACATAGATAGATTGGAAAGCTCATGCAAGACTCTGTGCTTATTGTGACTCTTCCGATAGGGGAGAATTACGGAGGAATCCTGCAAGCTTATGCCCTGCAGAGCGTTATCTCGGATCTTGGGTATAACGTGTCGACGACGGCTGCCGTCGGTGGAGTGGGAAGGTGCTGGAAGCGTTCGTTGAAACGTGTTCCTGGAGTCAAATGGCTGGCAAGAATCATCAAAGGCAACGCTAGGAACGGACGGCCAGAAGGGTATGCGGAGGCTTCAAAGAGCTTTGTGAAAGAGTATCTCAAAGTAGTTTCGTTCAATGAAGCAAAGCGTAATACGGGCCGGTACAAAGCCGTCATTGTCGGAAGCGATCAAGTATGGAGAGAACCGTATGGAGCGCTAGGTGTCAATTTCCTTGGCTTTGTGCCTAAGGCTGTCAAGAAACTCTCCTATGCCGCTTCTTTTGGTGTTGACAACATTGCTGAATACTCATTAATACAGCGCCTACGGGCACGGAGAGCTATTAAGCGGTTTGATGCTGTGTCAGTTCGTGAAATATCGGGCGTTGCTATTTGCAGCGACTTCTTTGGTGTGGAAGCTATGTGTCACATTGACCCCACAATGATAATAGGTAAACGCGTATATCAGCAGTTAGCCGACAAGGGCTACAACAAAGATCCTGGCGGAATATGTTCTTATATTCTTGATGAGAATGAGTTTTCCCAATCAACACTCGAGGCCGCCAAGTTGCATCTAAACATGGCGAGTCATGTGTTGTTGAATCAGGCTGCTCTAGCTCCTGTTGAGGACTGGCTGAGAGGTTTTTCCGATGCAGAGTTTATTGTCACTGATTCCTTTCACGGTACCGTCTTTTCTATTATTTTCAACAAACCATTTGTAACAATCTGCAACACTGTCCGAGGTGCCTCGCGTGTCGAGTCTTTGCTGGAGAATGCTGGACTTATGGACAGACTTATTCGATCTGAATCGGACCTTGCGGACTTTCGTTTTGAAGAGTCCATAGACTTCGCGCAAGCGAATCGCTGGATTGAAACGGAGCAAAGGGCTTCGATACTCTATCTGCAAGACGTTCTGGATGGGATAAAGACAGTCAGATAGCAAGCCAGATTATTGTGACAGGCTATGTGCGTTCTAAAGCTGTTAGTGCGTTGGTACGACCTTGATCTGTGGTGCAAAATGCTGTTCGTCGACTACAGGTGTAGCCACTCGGTGTGCTTCTCGGCAGCGCTGAGGCTGGGTTCTTCCGCGTGGTCTGTGTTAGGACCAGAAACTGAGATCTTCAGTTAGATGCTTAGGAACCAATTTGGCGGTTGCTGTGCGTTGATTCACTTCAGTCGTTCCACTCGCCTAGGTCTATGGCAATCATTGATACCGTGCCTTCATTACTGTGAATGCGTGCCGAAGGGCAATTCGATCTAGTCATTCTGAGATCTGGCGAATGGTCCGTGGCTATCAAAAGTATGTTGGGCAAGTATCGTCGGAAATTGCAGTATTTGGATGTCGAACGCGCCAAGCTGCCCGTTGAAGGGCTTTTCTGGGTATTCGAGCATCGACGTTAGAACAACTCGTTGTTCAGGTGTGAAAGCTTCGGTCGGAGGACCGTCTGGGTTCTACTTCTGGGATGTGCTCGCATGGTATCGACATTCTTCATCGCAAGCTAGGTGCTTTCTGATACCAAAGATGCGGTTGCGGAGAACCTATGTCCGGAGACTGAGATGCTATGCACAGAGATGCGGCGACCGCGTGCAATGACAAGTTGCAGTGATTGAGCGCCTTTAGTGCTCCAATCAACACATGTTGCGTCGTCGCAAATGCTCTATCGAGAGCCGTTCATTGCACGACACATACTGCGTGTTTTGTGAGGAGGATATTTGCCATTCTTAGGAGGGCTGGTCTCTGTGTGTTAGCGTGGGCGCAATCTCTCCAAAAGTAGGTATAACTGACAGGTCATTGTGGCTTAGTACTGTGATATGGACGATCTGGAGAAGTGTTGGCGGTGGTTCTGTATTGCGCTACAGATATGCCTGATTAGAGCGGTGAACCTGGTGGCCTTGCCTTTTATTATGGCAATGTACCGACAGTGAGGTTTTGGTTAAACAGTTTGGCACAAATATGTCATGACCAATTAACATTCTGCTAGAATCTGTTCTTTCGAAGGTGAAACCGACAGAAATACGCGCAATCTCACCGTTTGACACGGACTTATGGCAATGTTTGGTTGTCAGCCAAAGATGTTGCCCGACTCAGCGTGTAAGTGTAGCTTCTTCCGTTTCGACAACGTCATTTTAGTCTTCCATGCGGTCCGACGATTGCTTCGCTTCAGGAGTGTTTACTGGCAACAACGGTCGCTAAGTGGTGCCCCTTGTGCAAGTAGTCGACAGTCTTCTCCTTTTGTCAGAAGAATTCAGTCGAGCGGTCATCCGCCACAGTTCTAGTCGTTGTTAGGAGGCCAGTAGATCTATGTGGACCTCTCTGAGCCTGAACGTGATCATGCGGCCGACGATCTATGTGCATACATCAGACGGGTTGCGCTCCAAAACGTCCAGGCTCTCTTCTAACGATTGTCTGAATTGTCTCACGTGCTCGGCGAATTGTAGTGACGCCATGTTTACGAGTTTCTTCACGAACTCTGAATTGAGAGCTTTGATTTGGTGCAACATTGGTCCGAACGTACGATGCCTGCGCCACACTGGCTTTACATATGTTTCGTGGCGGGGCTTTGCAAAGCTGGTCGGTTTTTAACGATCTTATGTCGTGGCTTAACCCAGTCGATTGATGCGATCGATGATGCAGCGAGCTAGTTTAGTCGTTTAAGCGGAGTTTTCGATGAGTTGGAGTGGACTTCTGGGTTCGTACCGCTGAATGCTCGTCGATCGAACTCGCACGCAAGTATCACTGAAAACAAGTGAACGATGCTGAGAAGCGTGGTTTCAAATAGCGCAAGAACCAAGAATAGCCCCAAAATCGCTACAGTTCGAAATGACATTTTAGGGGCCATAGTCAGCAACCGCATTAGCAAAGTGATGTATAGAATTGCCAGCGTGGCACCTTTTGCCAGGAACAGCTGGATGAAACCATTGTCCACAATTCCATTCTCGACCGCTTTTGTGCCAAAGGGCGCCAAGATCGAATAGTCATTTAGAAGGTTAAGATAGATTGTGGGCCTTCCGCTCAGCATCGCATTGACTTTCGCGTTGTCCGCAAAGGCAGGCAGAGCGAACGCGAAGAGCGCGAAAACTGCCGGAGTGACACAAACCCATCCTCGGACTGTTTTACTGACAGGTTGTTCAATTCGTTTATTTCCTATAACCACAAATACAACACATATCATTATAAGGACAAAAGATGTTCGGGAGTCTGTTTCGGTATATAGAAACACCGATATCGCTATGACTAAGGGCAACAATTTGATGCGCCATTTGATGGATGAAAACATAAGGAGAGGGACTGCAATCGCCTCCCAATACATCATAGCTCGATTTGGATGTGAGAATCCCAAGGCTTTGCGATAGACAAATTCTTCCGAATAGCTACGCCAAGAAATGTAATCACTGTCGTTGCCGAAACCGATGGTGTAATACAGAAGGATTATGACTGTATATATGACGAGGCTAATTGTAAGAAATCGTCTTGTAACTATAGACAGATCTGTCCAATTGAGAATAAAGGCGACGAGTGGAATAAGGAATACTGCAAACAGGTTAGGCCGTTGAGTAACCGCAACAATTATGGTTCCGAGCACTCCCAGTAGGCATATACTTAAGGAGAGCTGTGCGTATGTAGCAACCAATAGCACAGATAGAAGTATCAACATCAGTAGCAAACCCTCTAGTATCGCTGATGGCACTATCTTGTTGAGCACAGCAGTTATTGGAAACAGGGCCGCTGCTGATGGAAGTATCAATTCGGTCAATCGTTGGGCAAGCCGGTTAGTTGGAAACGACCTGCGTCTGTTGTTTTGGTTCACTGTTTTGGTCTACCTATCGTGAGTGTCGCATGACCCTAATGCTGGTGCGGTGGATACGAGGGCGCGGAACTGAGTCAGCTCTACCTTCAAATCGTGAAGCGTCGCGATCAGGCATCTGTCTTGATTGTTGCATGTTTTGTCAGATGGACGAACCACTCTCCATGCGGTCTGAACCGTTCTGTATTCCGCATCACTTATTCTAGGGATGATTCTTGAGAGTTGGTTTTGTCTGACATCAGTTTGGTACTTTCGTTCGTCTCTCGATGCTTGAAGCCGTCGAGTGTGTCTTTTCGGCGTACGTGGTTTAGATCGGTTGGTGGCCGTTCATTTCCGTCGCCAGGGTGTTCTGGGGTGGACGGTCAGATCCAGCTAGCTTTCGCATGTTGGCCCTACTCGGTGTTTTTGACTGTTGTAGTCGGATACACGCCTTTCCCAAAGGTCCTTGGTTTTCTTCACTCACGGCATTGTCGAAGGTGTTGCCGATGTTTCCGGCGCGCAGGAGTTGATCGAGCTCAGTATCACGATTCTTGCAGAACATGATGGAGCGTGCCGACTTATAGTCGGATTGTATACTTAGGACCGTCAATCCGACGTTTGGTCTACCGCTTGCAGCTATTTCGGGCAGTCGCGTGGTCGCGGCCTTGAAACGGAGCGCCGAAGCGACGTTCCAAATAGCGATTTCGCGTGAACAAATGACTGAGTTGCATGTGAGGGCGAGAAACCCGAAATAGGTCGCGCGTCAGCTGTCGGAGACTTGGGGTCTGCGCGCTCTTTCAATATTGAGATCCTATCTCGCTTGGTCAGTAGCCAGCGGGCTTACCTTGCCAAGGATCTTGGTGTGAACTAGCTCCAGTTCGCGTATCCTTGAACGCTAGTTCGCTTCAATACGTGCCATCAGCGCTCGGTTTTGGTCGAGGTTGATTCGCCTGCTCTGTCATCGTTGCGGGGCGTGAGTCTTGTTATGCGCACGCACTCCTGAGTTTGGAGATCACAAAGCCTGTGGACCTGAGAAACACCGCATGTTCAAGTGGGGTCCCTTATGTTGTTTGTCAAGCGGCGAGGGCTGGTGGTGTGGTTCGCCCTTCGTAGAGGGTGCTGTCTCGGAGCATGGCGTCGAAGACTGTGAGGCTGCGGTGGGCTAGTGCGGTGATGGCTTGATTGTGGCGTTTGCCTTGGTTGCGTTTGCGGTCGTAGTAGGCGCGACTGGCGGGGTTGGTGCGGATCACAGCGAAGACTGAGAGGAACAAGGCCCGTTTGAGTCTTTTGTTCCCGCTGTGGCTGACCCGTTCGGCTTTGATGGACGTCCCGGATTGTCTGGTGGTTGGTGCTAGCCCTGTGTAGGAAGCCAATGCTGCGGCACTGGTGAAGGTTTTCCCGGAGAGTTCAGCAATGATCACGGCCGCGGTCCTGAGTCCTACTCCGGGCATCGAGGTCAGGACTAGGTAAAGAGGGTGGTTAAGGACGATTTCTTCAGCTTCTCAGGCAACATCGGCTCGCTGGAGGTGAAGATGAATGAGTTGGCGAGCCAGGTGTGGGATGACGATGCCGGCGGCATCAGTCCCGGTGACTATCACTGTTTGTTTCGTGAGTTTCGCGTCGATCCGGGCTCTGCCTGCTGTGCGGAGCTTCTTGGGGGTTGGTCAAGAGATCAGCATTTCCAGGATTGCGTCGTGTTCCAGGCGCAGCCCCACCACTTTCTCGAGGGTAGGGTGGATCTGGGTGAACAATCCGCGAATCCGGTTTGATACGTGGTTCACTTGCCGAGCCAGATCCAGATCGAAGCCAGTGAGCATGCCCAAGGTGGCTTCATCAACGTCAGCCTCGGTTCGCTGCCGCAGCGGGTGTGGCAGGCTTCTGGCAGCGTCAGCAATGATGAAGGCGTCTTTTTCGTCTGTCTTCGCGTCCTTTGGGTATAGGTCCGCGGTGGGGCGCATCGTCAATCCCGGACGGTAGGCAACCGGGATTCCCATGTGTTGTGCTATGGCAACTGTTAGGGCGCCAATAGTTGCTGGCTGATCTACAACAACAAGGAGCTGCCCGTGTTCTTGCAGGTGGGTGTACATGTCAACAAGCTTCGCTTCATCGTTAGGTGGTGCCTTGTTCCAGATAGCTTTCTGATCTGCGGTGACTGCGCAGGCCCAGTGCTGCGTCTTACCTACGTCGAGCCCTAGGAAGACATGTGGTGCTTGTTGAGTGACCATCTTTGCTCCTCTCAACTGACATTTCAGTGCAATCGATCAGGTCTAGACAGTAAGTCTCACATCCACGTGTACGACAGGCATCCAACGCTGGTGCCGAGCCCCTCATCAGCGATCACCCACTGTCAATCGTCCCTAGTGGCAGCACCCCTCGGATCATTGAATAGGCAGGGGCGCGACACCATGCCAGGGCGACTGATCGACAAGCCCAATCAACACACGCCAAAAGGACCCATCAACAAGGTAACGGGGTAGCTTAGTCAGGTGGCTGGTGTGGTCTGTTGGTTTATAGAATGGTTACGTATTCGACGGGTGCCAGCTTGCCGAGGCGGACTTTGCCTGTGTCTGCGATGGTCGGTCTTCTCTATGCACCACACAATGCTGGCGCGGAGTTGTTCGCGGTTGTCCCACCGTTGCTGGTCAAGTATATCCTTTTGGAGGAGAGGGAAGAAGCTGTCCATCATTGGGTTGTCTGCGGCAGCACTCATGCTTTCCACGCTCCCTGCCAGTCCATGACAGGCTGTAGCGTACACGAATATGCGGTTGCGGAACTGGCTTGTACGGTCGCCTTGTGCTTTGCGCCCTTTCTCATACTCCCGCGCAAACACACTGCGTCTCCCATGGCGTTCGCTGCGAGACGGACTGTCATGCTCGGACCAATGGACTCCCACATTTTGCGGGCTGAGAATGGATGCTTGATGGCACACAGGCACTGCTTGCCTTCCCGCGTGGTGTGTTCCGAAGTGTCGGTCAACCACAGCTCATTGGGACCACTGCCGGTGAACCGGTGCGGCGTGACTCCATGCTTGTCCTCAAAGGCACACAGGTCGTCATGAACGGCGGTCCTGACTTCTTCTGCTCCGGCCCGTCTTCTTCTCACAACCGGACCACCACCGGTTATCCGCGCAAATCCTCCACGCAGTAGGATCACACATACTCTGGACAGCCTCCCCGACCTCGTTAGCTATGAAACGGCCACCGTACAGGGGATCATCCTTATGGTCATCAAACACGGAAATATCTCGATGAGCTCCGATGAGTTCAGCCTCGCTCCTGGACACCATAACCAGTGGTAATACGGTTCTCTGGAGAGCTTCACTACTGGCAAGGACACCGAGACCGGAGCGCCATCCTCGGCGAGCTCGCTCACTGCCAGGTAAATCCTGTTCTCGATAGGTTCTCCTGACTCACATACGCCGCCGTGCGACGAAGAACCTCATCGTCTCGCTCGAGCTGCCGGTTGCGCTGACGAAGCAAACGCCGCTCTCAGACCTCGCTTTGATGTCCCCCGGTTTCTCACCAAACCGGACACGTTTCTCGCGCAGCTACTTGTGGGGTGTCCCCACCTAGACACCGAAATACTTCGCAAGCATCGTGATCGTTATTTCAGGCCAATGAGCACCAAGCAGCCCAAGCTGATACGACCTGGGTTTGTTGGAGGCTCCAGAGTTACGGATGGAGAATAGATTCATGGCCCAACACAAGAACAAGGGACGCCGCTACTCGGCTGAAGAGAAAGCTGCTGCGGTCCGGATGGTGCGCACACTTCGCGTCGAGCTCGGTACGAGCCAAGGAACGACCTCGCGCGTGGCCGAGCAGCTCGGTTACGGGGTTGAGTCGGTGCGGGCCTGGGTGCGCCAGGCTGATATCGATGACGGCGTGAAAGCCGGGGTCACGACCGACGAGCAGGCTCGGATGCGTGAGCTTGAACAAGAGGTGCGCGAGCTCAAGCGCGCGAATGAAATCTTGAAGCGGGCCGCGTCTTTCTTCGGGGCGGAGCTCGACCGCCAACACAAGATGTAGTGGCATTCATCAACGCGAACAAGGACGATATTGTTGCTGGACGCAGGCTCGGGGTCGAGCGCATCTGCAAGGTATTGCAGGTGGCCCCGTCTACGTATTACGCCGCGAACGGCAGGCCGGCATCAGCCCGGCAAATTCGGGACGCGGAGGTCGCGCCACGGTTGCTCGAGCTCTGGGAGTCAAACTACTCGGTCTATGGGGTGCGTAAGCTCTGGAAAGCAGCCCAGCGATCGGGTATCGATATCGGTCGTGACCAAGTCGCGAGACTGATGAAAATCCTTCAGATTGAAGGGGTACGGCGCGAGAAACGGGTCAAGACGACGAAGCCTGATCCGAAGATGCCGAGGCATCCCGATCTCGTGAACCGCGTCTTCAATGCAGATGCGCCGAATCAGCTGTGGGTGACAGATCTGACGTTCGTGCCCACCTGGCAGGGCATCGCTTACGTGTGCTTCATCATCGACGCGTTCAGCCGCATGATTGTGGGCTGGCGATGTGCATCGAACATGAAGACCGAGACGGTGCTCGATGCGATTGAAATGGCCCGCTGGTCACGCGGCAGGCATCTTCCCGAGCTGCGTTGTCACAGCGACGCGGGCAGTCAATTCACGTCCATTCGCTATGGGGAACGCCTCGCCGAGATCGGGGCGACGCCCTCGATCGGGACCGTTGGCGACAGCTACGATAACGCGCTCGCTGAGACAGTGAACGGCTATTACAAGGCTGAGCTTGTGCGCGGGCCCGCGAAACCGGGGCCGTGGAAAACGGTCGATGACCTCGAGCTCGCGACGCTGGGGTGGGTGCACTGGCACAACACGAAACGACTCCATGGCTACCTCGGTGATGTGCCTCCAACGGAGTTCGAGGAATCGTTCTATGCTGGGGTTACCAGCGCCCAAGAACTGGTTGAAATCAAATGAGCTGAGTCTCCACTAAACCCAGGGCGCTTCAGTATCTCGGCCCCAGATGCTTCCCGGGCGGTGACCTCGGCTTCCAAGACCGCGGCCAGGTACTCTTCGAACGTCCAGCCCTGTGCGCGCCCGGTGTCAGCCAGGCGAGCGAAAGAAGCTTGAATACGTGGTGCTTTCAACGCACTCGTGTAGTACGTGACGTCTTTGATCGCCTCCATTTAGGCCACCTCGATGTCAAAGATCTGGTCATACACTGCCAGGTCCCCGCCCTGGACCGTCACTCCGTAGCCGGGTAGGCCCTGGCGCTGCTGAAAGGTCGCACGCAGCTTCCGAGCGGTCTCCACATGGTCAGGGTCGGTCACCTGACCGCCGCTGCCCCAAAGACGATCATGGGTCGTGATGACCTTCCCGCCCGTCCTGACTTGGACCGTTGACAGGTTCATGGTGACGTCGATGCGGTGCCCGATCCACGTGGGGTCCACACTGTAGGCGTTCGCGCCGATCTCGATGTAGTAGTCACGTCCCAACCGCGTCTGCACAGTCCACGTCGCTGCGGGATCAACCGGCGGTAACGCACCCATATGCTCGAGCTCGACGGTCAGGGCCTGGCCCCGGGTTTGGTCTTTCCCTCGTGGTTTCTTCCCTCGGATCACCTCGAGCCAGCCGGTGAGTTGAGCATTGAAATCCTTGGGACTGGTGAACGTCCGCCCGGGCAGGAACGAGGTTTCCAGGTAGGAGTTGAACCGTTCGACCACGCCCTTGGTCTCAGGGTCATAGGGTTTGGCTTGGACGAGCTTCACCCCGAGGGTTCCACAGAACTCCGCGACTTCCTGCCCGAGCTTGCCGTATCGTCCGATTCCGGACTCGTTGTCCCACAATAGGCGTCGAGGAATCCTGCCAAAGGTGCTGATCCCGTCCCACATGCCCAACAGCAGGTCCGGGCGTTGCCGGGTCGGGATCATCAAGGCGACGGGATATTTTGACCAGGCCAGGATCATCGTCAGGACCGGGAAGCGTGCCGTCTTGCCGTTCCCGATCGGGATATCAACATTGGGGAACCACAGGTCACACTGGGCCACATCCCCGATCTCCCACTCCAACCGGTCCGCAGGATCGAGACGTCGCGGCGCATACTCAGGACGGATCCGTGCCACATTCTGCCGCAAGGTCCTCTCCGAGTAGGGCCAGCCCACCCGCTCGCCGATCACCGAGGCCGGCATCGTTGGACACTCCTCCAACAGCCACCGTATCCGGGCCTCGTACTCCCCAAACTTCGTCGGTGTCTTCGTGCGGACATAACGCGGCGGCTGATCAGACTTCACCGCCCGGTCCACCGTATTGCGTGAGATACCCAGCTCAGCAGCAATACGAGCCTTCGGTACACCCTCGCGGGCAAGCACCCGGATCTTTTCCCAATCGTGCATTGAAATCACACTCCACATCGTTAGTCGAAGTGCTCACTTTTCAACTGCCGAAACTGCTCACTTTTCAACTGCCGCCGACAGCTCCAACTGCTTAAGGAATTGACGACCCCAACGCGGAACGTCCCTATGTTGTTCGTCCAGCAATTCCTCCAACATCGGTTGGGTCCCAGGCAAAGTGTAGAGAGCTTCCAAGACTCTGTGGGGGGAGTGCACCAATGTCTTGGTTAACGGCGCTTGTGTTGGTCGCTCTTTCGACCGTAGCAGAAACGACGATAGGTATCCGTGCGTCAGTCGGGGTGACAAGAAAGGCGAGTCGAAGCAGGATGCATTTGAGGCTGTCGTTTACATTGCAACTGATGCATTCCAAGATAGACAAATTGTCTGACTCCCAGATTGTTGACGTTCAACTATGCACAAAGTGCAAGAAATACTGTGCTGCCGAAAGCAATAAAACTCGTCGACAATCACAGCCGCGTTTCTATGAGAATCCAAGCATAGACTTCGGAACCATGAGAAAAGCAGATTACGATAATCTCTTAGACTCGCAAAACAACACCAGTATCGTTGCACGTAGGGCTGAATGAGTTGACAGAGGGAAAGTGGAAGACGATGTGTCCAGATGCCACATTCGTCGAAAAGACCTCGTCACCCTGGACCGAGCAAACTGTAGCAGTGCGCCCCAATGGTTTGTCTTCTTCAAGCTCATCAGACACTTTCCCGTTATTCAAGATCTATCAAGGTTGGCCAGGCCGCAAGCATACTGGCGACCTCATTAAGGATGAGGCAAAGCCCCGGGGCATTTCACCAAATTCCTATAAAAATGTGTAAACACGCTGCGAATCTCGCGCAATATCCAACTCGCCTGCCTGATGTGTCAAAGTAAACCTGCGAAGCCTGATCTGAGAGCCAAGAGTTAATGATATACCGGCTGCCTTTCCAGATGAACCAGATCTATGATCCGTTCTGAAGCAGAAGGCGACGAGCACGCGTTCGAATAAAATGCTCCGAACTCCGCTGAACTACTGTTCGGATCTGGTGTCGAAAACGGTATGCCATCGCCAAGAAGCGACAATAAACCAAAAAACTGCGTTCTCTACCTTTGACTACCATATCGAGTAGCAAACCTACTACAGAGAACGACGAAACTCCCGAAAGCTGAAAATATCTGAAATATATCTGATCTTTCGACAATGTCGCGTGCACGATTTGAAGCTCTTCAATCGACAGACGATCATTTGCGACGCAGGAAACAATGTAGCGACCAAATGCCAAAAGCCTGTCCGAAATAATAGAAGATCGCAAATGAGTGGAGGTGCTATATGAAGAGACAATGTTGTCAATCTCAAGCAATATATTTGTCTGGGTGACAATGTTCCTAATCATGTGCCTTGGACTCGAAGTAGCACCAACCGGGTTCTGAAAGTAGAAATACCCGCAGTAGTCAAGAATCGCAATTGAATGAACTTCAAATAGGATCGGAGCGAGAAATACAACATCTTCCATCCATGCCAAGCTTATGTCAAATCGGC
The DNA here is from genome assembly GCF_014041995.1 of Changpingibacter yushuensis. Classification (NCBI taxonomy): domain Bacteria; kingdom Bacillati; phylum Actinomycetota; class Actinomycetes; order Actinomycetales; family Actinomycetaceae; genus Changpingibacter; species Changpingibacter yushuensis. The sequence continues at coordinate 552,257 of NZ_CP059492.1, forward strand.
GGCCGTCCAAAAGTTGAGCTGGAAACAAGAACAGCCACAAGTAGCACGGTTCATCGCCGCCAAGGAAAGCTCTTTGAATAGCTTCAAGATCCGCAAAAGACTGATATACACGGGGCCGAATGCGGGCATTCGCAGCTACGTTGGTTGTGTTCTCTACCATTTGATATTGCATGCGACTTAGCTCAGCCTCTCCTGTAGCGAGAGGATAGGAAAGGCGGTACAGTGCTTCGCGATGAATCCAATCATCGGAATCCACAAATAGAATGTAATCACCAGAACAGTAATCCAGTGCCAGATTTCGTGCAGCAGAAACCCCAGCATTCGCTTGCGAAACAACTTTAATTCTATGATCCGCATCAGCTAATTCGGTGACAATAGCAAGCGTAGAATCTGTCGACCCATCGTCAACAACTATGATCTCCACGGGTTGCAGAGTCTGATCTTGAATAGAGTGAATGCAGCGCTCTATGGCAGCTTCCGCATTATACGCTGGAACGATGACGCTTATGTTCAGATCAATCGCAATCAAATGATACTACCATTCTAGGACGTCTTGCCAATCGGTCGTGAAAGACCGCTAGCTCATCAATGAGCGCCACTTCTCTAACACTACAGATAACTCATATGGTCCGAGATCCGCCGTGAACCGGCGCTGACGCACGTCCATATCACGATAGTACCTTTGAAGAAGGCTAGCCAGTTCCTCGGGTTCGCGTTCCAGCCACAAGAGAGATACCTCTGCATTTGGAAGCTGCCTCTTGATTTCAGCAGGCCCATTGGCGGCGTTTGCAATGACTGGGACTCCAAGGGCAATCGCCTCAACCAGTACAATCCCAAAGGACTCACTAAGTGCGCCATGTAGAAGTAAGTCAGAACTTGCGATATATGGATATGGGTTGTCAGTGCCATCTATGATTGAGACTGTGAGATTTCCGTTCTCGGACCTGGATTCGTGAAGCAAGGTGTCGCGAAGTGGACCTTGTCCGACCAATGTCCAGTGAATCGGTATCGTCATTTCCTTAAGTATGTTGAAGAGCTGCGTTATTCCTTTTCTCTCAGTTAAGCTTCCTACAGTAACAATACGAAGGAAATCTCTTGAATCTGATATGGGAGCGGCAGGAGATGCCAAGGCTAGTCCACGACACTCGCTGGTATCAATACCGCATTCAATCACTTGGGGTTTGGACGGAATCGAGTATTCTTCGCACATAGCGGTTGAAACATGTTCCGTGTTTGCGATTAGTTTGTCGTAGTTCTGATTGAACACTCGCTTCACAAGGCTCTTCTTGATCTTGCCGAAGCGAATGTAGTCAGTATGATTGCGTGGGTCAAGATCCTCATAAAAGAAGTAGTTGTGTTGTGGAGCAAAGCGTTTTGCGATGCCCACAGTCAGAATTGATGACCAAAGTCTGGCGACGATCACTGAAGGCTCGATCTCACGCAGTATGTTTGCCAATTTCAGTACGCCAAATGGAATCCGGAGGTGGCTCTGAAATCCAAGATCGATGATTCTGATCCTCGGGTCAAGTGTATTTAGGAGGCCGCCCTCCTTGCGGTGTAGGATAAGCGTGCAGCTGTTGCCAGAGTCTACTAAGCTATTTAGTATCAAAGCGGTCTGCTTCTCTGCTCCGCCAAAGCGGAGATGGGGCTGAACAAAGACGATGCGGTTTTCAGTGCTCATATGGTCGACTCCGATCGCTCAATAGGCGCCACACTTCTCGAGTCCGCTCGACCAGGAGTAGAGCGGGTTCAACGGAGTACCGGTAGGCCAACCTGCGAGGATGCGCACATAAACGCCAGAGCCATTCAAGGCCGATTCGTCCAAGCCAGCGAGGGGCGAGGGCCTGCACACCAGATAGCTGGTCTATAGCACCTCCAACTACAACATAAATCGCTTCTGGAATCCGCTCAACATTCCTAATTAGAAAGCTCTCTTGCAGCGGCATTCCAAGACCAATCAGCACCAAGTCAGGTTTAAACGTTTGGATTGCAGTTACGGTGTTCTCTTCACTCTTGGAGTTCCAAAGCTCGCCGGGCAGTGACAGGTATGTCGCCGAGCTACAGTGTTGCTTGAGTAGGGTGATAAACGACACGTTCGCGCTTTCGATGGCTCCAATTACCGCAATACGCGAAAAGGCTCCGGTCCTCACGAGCATCTCAAGCCAGTCAGTTGACCCGATTCGTTCAACACGTGTTACGGCAAGCCCTTTTCGAAGTCGCATGGTGATTGCCGTATCAACCTGTACTGGTTTTCCATCGGCGATCACAATTGCGGCTCTGTCATACAGAGCCTTAAGCTGTTGGTCTTTACGGTAAAGGTACGCGCTGTGAAGGTTCTGGCCTAGAACGAAGTGCTGTCCTGAATGGTTCTTGAGCGCGACAATTGCAGCCAAAAGCTGATCTCTCGTCAGGGGCGTGACATCAACCCCAAGAAGTAGACCCCTTACACGTCCGGGAAATGGCTCGGTGGTCGGTCTGGGTTGAGCAAAGTGATTACACGTCATTGCATCCTGCCAATAGCTGTCTATACTCGTGAACCGGATTGTTAGCGCCTATTGTAGTCGCGTCTTTCAGTTAGAGACTGAAAAGTGTCTCGATTGGGAACGAAGACAACATAGAGATTCTCGACTAGACATCGAGATCGTCTGTTACCGGAGTTCTTTCATACGGACGACCTGCTTCTCAGCTCATCTTGAGATTGGACGCAATTGGAGGGTTAATTGCCGACAGATTCGCTGTTCGTTCTGGTGAATTGATCGAGATCGGCCAGAGAACGGTATCACGCCTCAAAGGACACGCGAACACCTCTTTTTAGGCTATCGTATACATCCCCTCTTAAGGAAGGTGTCATTTCGCCGGTACTCAAGTGTAATCGTCGGGGTTCTGCCAATGAAAGACTAGCGCAGCTGCAGAGTCCACCTGCCGCCACGATATAGCAAGAAGCTTGGGCATTACTGATGCCGTCGATCTTCGACCAGACAGTCACAGATTCTACGACGGTGTCGGGTGGAAAAGTACCAAGCGACCCAATTGGCCCGTGATTTCAATTGTTTGTGTTCCTTGAGTAGGCGCCAGAAGAGCATATTGCCTGAGTTCCAGAAGTCGTTTCAATGCCGGTCTGTTGACTTGAATCTGTTTAGATCGGATTGTCGGGTATCCTGGTGCGTGGAGGATGAAAGGTGGCCTTGTCGCGCGCGCCGGGATAGGTGTTGAGCTTGTTGACGCAATGCGAAGCGATGGTGCTGGCCGCCGCGTGCACTCGGATTTGCCTTACGTGTTTCGATTCCACATGTAGCTGCGTGCCGTAGACGGTTGGTGCGCGGCTGCCATACCGGCACTTAGTAGATAACGCACATAATAGGTTGACAAGGTCTTTGCTCAGATAGGCGATGCGGCGAGATCATCAGGGTGTTTGAGTCCTCCTGACTGAAACTGCAGTTCCTACTGTCATGCCCCGTTTGCACGATACGCAATAGGGGTCTGCTCCCAGAGACAGTCTGAGTTGTCATCCAGGAGGCTCCGCCCGCTACCATCCTGAGCGCCAGTGCCATTACAATTAGGTCCAGCGACAGTTGACGAGCAAGTGGAATCGTTCGTTTCCGAAAAGATGATCGCACGAAAGACATGCCAAGACTGCATATCTTGTCCTAAGTGGTATTGTCAGCGACAATGCACCCAGACGTGAAAGCTAGCGAGATTGCAAAGTCCACGATGAAAGATACAGGCATTTGTTGCTCTCCGTAAACCAAATGGTCATGGATTAGAGCGCACATGCCACCGAGAACCACCAGGTGATCAGAATGACGAAACCTACTCGTGCAATAGCCCGGATTGACACTCTTTGCATCGCGCTCAATGAGAAAGCTGAATGATTCGATGGCGGATGATTGCCTACGACACGTATCGGTGCGAAAGAACAACGACAAACGTGCTAAATGAATAGAATCTAATCTGCAATCATGGTGGAAGCGGAGTGAAACTGTGGCATCCCAAATGTGCCAGTCCTGTTGTGACTGTGGGTCAAATGCCGACTAGGTCGATAGTCTGAAGAATAGTCTTGAATGCTAGAATGTCGCCGTGATTCTCACAGATCCTTCTGCGGTATTGGTCAGCATAACTTGTTTTTCTATGAGATTCAGACTGACCGCGGCATAACAATGGCATGCCGCATGCGCGCCGCGCTGAGACAGAACGGGGCAGTGGCATTTTCGGCGCAACTGTGTCTACTGTGAGTTCCTCGTCATTTGACCGCCGCAATGGACGAGTAATTGATCTCGCTGCCTTGGTGAGCGTCTTGATTTCCAAAAAGGACTGATGCGTGATGGCGTCACTATTTTCATCATGATACTAGTGCAGTTTGCTCGTTCGTGGTGGTTCCGATGGTCGATCGGCGCCAACTTGCCGATTGTTGCTGCCGAGTCGTCATTGCTTCTGGCACTGATGAGAGCGCCAATCAGCACGGTGAAGTCTGGCAGTCTGGAGTCGCCCAAGACTGTCCTAGATAGACCTACTTAGCGGCAGATCTAGATGGTGTTTGCGATGAAACATGGTGGCGTTGAGATTCGCGCTGATTGCACTGCCGGCTCTTCCGTTCTTATCAGCTGGATATGGAGACCCGTACCTAGTGGCGCGAGCTTCCGGCTTTCCGACCGTCTCAACAGCTACGCAAGGGAAGTAGTCTGCACCAAACACCCAAGCGAGCCGGCGCAGTAAACACTCTTTTGGAGTGAACGCGAGAATGACCAGCCTTCCAAATGGGGTTTGTGCGGCGTTCAAGCGCAACATCTAAGGTCTTCACCACTGTGCGAAGATGGTGAGAAGCAGGTTCTTGCCGGTCTGGATGGTTTCGCCGCATTGGTTCTCTTTCGAGAAGGGCCCGCTGTTCTTGGGGTGCACTTCCGTCTGCGGTTGGTGTTGGGCGAAGTGTAAGTCCTGCCTGCAGTCGCTGACTCGGCCAAGGAGTTCTGACGGAACTGGTTGCTATTCTATCGGCTGCCTTAGCACCGTACGTTGGCGACAGACATATTCGGCGTCGGCATAGATCGCGACGAGCAAACCGATCCAGGCGCCAAGACTGTTTGCTACCACGTCCCAGATCGATGCAACTCTGCCCGCAAGAAACAGGGCTTGGCTGAGTTCAACCAAGGCAGCCATAACTGGCAGCGCGATGAATGCGATCTGCCGCTTGGGCTTTGGTAGCGCCATTCCCGCGAAGAGTCCGAGAGGAATGGTCATCACGATGTTGGCGGAGAACTCGAGCTGCTTGTATCTGAACCAGCTTGGTAACCCGTGGCTATGCCAGAAGGTGAGAAACCGGATGATCTCCGGCATGCGGCCCTCGTCTACCCGGTTGGGGCTGAGCGTTATCACGAGCACAACGAGGGCCGTGAGGGTAAACCCTGCAACTCCAACCCATTGACTCCTGCGCACGGGCCAAGATTAGCGCAGGTCACGGCTTGCGGCCGCGGCAGACCATTTCAGGTGCTCAGCTCGCCTGCCGCCAAGTAGTCCCGCAGCACTCGTGCGTGGTTGATCTTCGAGTCGCGGGCCGCATAGATGAGCGTTACCGTGCCCTCGCGTTGGATGAGGTCTTCGAGGTGCCGCGCTGCCGGGTTCTCATCGAGCTCTTCGCGATACCGTTGCGCGAACTCCTCGAAGTGGACCGGGTCGTGATTCCACTGCGTGCGTAGCTCCGGGCTGGGCGCAACATCCTTCAACCAGAGGTCAAGTGCTGCACGTTCATGGCTCACCCCGCGCGGCCACAACCGATCCACCAGAACACGGAAACCGTCACTGGCTTCCGGTGCCTCATATACACGTTTGATCTGAACGTGCCATCCCTGCGGGACTTCCATCAGATAGTCCAAATTTGTTGACGCATCGTTGTTCCTTTGTGTTGATGGTCGGGGAGTCGGGGAGTCGGGGAGTCGGGGAGTCGGGGAGTCGGGGAGTTGGGGAGTTGGGGAGTCCGGCTGCCGTACGCCAGTTGCCGGACTCGTTAGCCGGCCTCAGGCAGGAAATGCAGCAAGCACAGATCCGGTGCTACGAAGGGTTCGAGCTCCACATGTGCCTGTTCGCCATTGTGTGTGCGGGTTGCTAGGCCCTGCGCCAATCCGAGGTGTACTTGGCACACAATGCCCGGGTGAACGCGAGCGGCCTCCCGGAACGGGCACGAATGCAATTCAATAGAGCTGCCGGCAATTGTGGGGGAGAAGCCCATCCGTGCGAATTCACTGGCGACGGCCTGCTGGTGTTCACCGGCTGGGCGATCTAGGCCGGCCGCCCAGCGGAGGCCGGCCGCTCGGGGATCTTCGCCTGGTGCTCCGTTCGTCGCCAGCATTCCGGCTAAGGCACCAATCATTTGGTCGCTGGCCTGCTCGCCATGCGTAGCCGTGGACTGGTAGCGCACGCTCGGCCTGCCGCGGCGGCTCTCATGATGGACCTCGCGCGCCACCAGCCCGGCCTGTTCCAACTGGTCAAGGTGAAACCGCACAGTGGTGACATGCAGTCCGATTGCTTTTGCTATCTGCTGGGCAGTTAGCGGCTGGCCAGCGCTCTCAAGGGCATCGAGCAGCTCCCGCCTAGCCGGCACGGCCAGTGCTGCGTGCACGTTAGCGCTCTGTGCATCACTCATAGAATATAAACTATCACCATCCTCTATAATCCTTCGAGAAGATCAAGAACGTTGTGAGCTGCTGAGCTGGTGATCCACGAGCACCACGGTTGTGAAGGAGTGGCAATGGCGGAACCTGAAACCGCTGCGGGAAAGCCAGAGGCGCCCGCGGGTGCACCTGTTCCCAAGGCATCCCGGCGCGTTCCCCGGGTGCGGTTGGTTCTGCTCCTCTTTGCTGCAGTCAGTGTGCTGAGCGGCCTGAACGCAGCCCTGTTGAGGCTGGGTGTGCCCGCGCCCGTGCATTCGGATTCGCTCGCGTCTGCCCACGGCATCCTCATGGTCTATGGTTTCCTCGGTACCGCCATCACTCTGGAACGTGCCGTGGCACTGCAAGCCGAGAAGTCCCGGCTTTGGGCTTACGGAGCTCCTGCGGCCAGTGGCCTCGCAGCTGCTCTACTCATTGCTTCCATCGCTGGCGTGGATGTGCCGGGTGGCAGGGCTCTTCCGGGAGGAGCATGGCTCGCTTCCATGGCCTTCTTCACCGCGATCTACTGGGCCGTGTGGCGCCGGCAAGCTTCCTACTCAGTGTTGGTGCAGGCGCTTGGTGCGATCATCGGCTTGGGCGGAGTAGCAATGTGGGCACGAGGATTCGAGGTTGCCATCATCGTTCCGTGGTGGGTGATGTTCCTGGTGCTCACAATCATTGGCGAGCGCCTCGAGTTGGCCCGTATCTCATTCGCCTCTGGCACAACCGAACAGCGCGTACTCGCCGAATCCACCGCGCTCACCCTAACGCTGGTAGCCACACTGGTCACTCCCACAATTGGCTACCCCTTGTTGGGCATCGCTCTTGCCGTACTGCTTATCGACGTCGGCCTCCATGACGCCGCCCGCCACCTCATCCGCTCCACCGGCTTGCCCCGCCTTTCTGCTGCCTGCATGATCCTTGCCTACGTCTGGGGATTGGTTTCAGCGGGCCTGTGGATCGTGAGTGGTCCGGTGTGGACGGGCTTCCAGTACGACGCCGCCGTCCACTCGCTCACCATCGGCTTTGCGCTCTCCATGGTGATTGCCCACGCTCCTGTGATCATCCCCGCGATCGTGCGCAGGCCTCTGCCGTATCACCCGGCGATGTGGGCAGTGGCAGGTCTACTGCATGCAGGGCTGCTCATCAGAGTGATTGCCGGCGCTCGGGAAGCGACCGTTCCATGGCAGTTCGGCGGTGCGCTCTCTGTGTGCGCAGTGCTGGCGTTCCTCGTGCTTGCGGTGAGCCTGGTTGGGGCGGGGCGAAAGCCACGGTTGGCGGCAGGAGAATCCAGCGTGGAGGCAGGGCCGGACCCAGCAGGGGAATCGGAACCAGAAACCACTCATAGACCAGAAACCACTCAGAGCCAGGAAGCCAAGTGACGCACATGGACATCTCCGAACGCCCGGCGGCATCCCGGCCCAAGAAGCCCACGTCCGCGCGCCGCGCCCGCACCGACCGCATCACCACCGCTTGGCTTGTTGCCGCGCTCGCGGTCATGGCCGTGGGCCTTTCCACCAAGAACGTGCTGCCACAACCTCTCTGGACAATGATTCACGTTGTCACGCTCGGCGTACTGAGCAACGCCATCATGCAGTGGACGTGGTTCTTCGCACGCGCACTCCTGCACCTTCCAGCCCAGGACAAGCGTGCAGGCCGCGACGCCACCGCCCGAACCATTGCCTTCAACGTGGTGCTCGTAGGGCTGGTCGTGGCAATGTGGACGGCCAACGTGTGGGGAACCGTTGCCGGAGCAGCAGGCATCGGAGCCGTCATCGCGTGGCACGGCTTGGCGCTGCTGCTCGCTTCGAGGGCCAAGTTTGGGAACCGTTTCGCAGTGGTCCTGCGGTATTACGTGGCTTCCGCTGCATTCCTCGTGCTCGGCTGCATTCTGGCGGGATTCCTCACGGTGGCCATGTTCGGCCCGCACGCTCCCGCATGGCTGCTCGAGGCACGCGAAGGTATGACGGTTGCCCATGCCCTCGTTAACGTGTGCGGATGGGTGGGCCTCACAATCGCTGGCACGCTGGTTACCCTGTGGCCCACAATCCTGCGCACCAAGATGGATGCGGGCGCGCCTGCGCGAGCCGTTGCCGCATTGCCGTGGATGGCCGGCGCGATTCTGGTAGCCGCCACCTGCGCCGTTATTGAGTGGATGCCCGGAGTTGGGATAGGCCTGCTGGGACTGGCCGCGGGCCTCGGATTCGGAGTTAGTGTGCCGATGATCGCTTCGGCACGTGCCAAAGGCCTCTCAAACTACGCCACGTGGACTATGGCAGCCGCGTTCATCTGGATCACAGTGGGCTTGGGGGCAGTAGCCTTCCATGCCTTCACATCTATGAGCGCTTCGGCCCTTCGCACCGCCAATCTGCCTTGGTTGCCCATCATCGGTGCAGGCGGATTAGGGCAAGTCCTTATGGCGGCCCTGGCCTACCTCATGCCCGTGGTAATCGGCGGCGGCCCGGCAGTGATGCGCCACGGCATGGCGATTCTGGAGTTTGCTGCTCCCACTCGCGTGATGGTTCGCAACGCCGCGCTCGCGCTTCTGACCGCCAGCGCTATTTCCGGCGCAGGATCATTGACCGCGTGGTGGGTGATCGTCTTGGCTTGTTTCGCCGCCGACGTCGCCGCGCTTGCCATCGCAGGTATCCGCCAAGTGCGTACAGGCCGCACAGCGAACAGGGTGATCACCGCAAGATCACACATACCCACCCCTCCGAACGCCTCCAACTCTTCCGCCCCCACGAACGGAGTGAACAATGACCAACCCAACCTCTGAAGGTCGCCCGCGCACGCTGCCCGGTCAAGAAGGCACCGCACTTTCGCGCTCAGCCGCTCGTGTGGTGGGCGTAGTGATTGTGGTGGTCATCAGTGTGGCGGCACTCCTCGTGCGGCCGAGCCTCGTGGACGCGAGTACGGGTGTGGGAGAAGCGAGTGAGGGCGCTGCGTCGTCGTCGGTGATGGAAACCGGGCACACCACGGACGTGACCGTGAAGGTGGACGGAATGGCGTTTGTGCCTTCCAGCATTGAGGTACCGGCCGGTGACAGGCTCCAGATCACCTTCGTCAACACAGGCGATCAACGCCACGACCTCGTGTTTGCGAACGGAGCCGAATCGGGCGCTGTGGCCCCCGGTGCGCAGGCGGTTGTGGACGCGGGGGTGGTGAGCGAGGACCTCGAAGGATGGTGCTCGCTGCCCGGGCATCGGCAAATGGGCATGGTGCTGGACGTGGTGGCCGTGGGTGCGAGTTCGGATGAGGATGCGGGCGCGGATGCGGATGCGAGTTCGGTTGCCAGCGCGGATTCGGGCGAGGGCGACATGGATCATTCGAGCACGGCAACGGATTCGAGCGTACCCACCATGGCGGAACTTGCGGAGGCGGCGGAGAACGCTGAACCCTACCCAGCCGATCTCAGCGAACTGGACGATTCAACCGAACACAGTTACACATTCACTGTGACCGAGGGGACCGAGGAGGTCGCCGCGGGCGTTACGCGGGCCGTGTGGACCTACAACGGGACCTCGCCCGGGCCCATCTTGCACGGGCGCGTAGGGGATACCTTCCACATCACGCTGGTCAACGAAGGCACGATGGGCCATTCCATTGACTTCCATGCCGGCGAACTCGCCCCTGATGAACCCATGCGCACCATCGAACCGGGCCAGAGCCTCGAATACACGTTCACGGCGGGCCGCTCCGGCGTGTGGATGTACCACTGCTCCACTATGCCCATGTCCAGCCACATTGCCAATGGCATGTTTGGGGCCGTTGTGATTGAGCCTGACGGCTTAGAAGAAGTGGACCGCAGTTACGTCTTGATTCAGTCCGAGATGTACCTCGGAGCTGATGGTGAAGCGGCCGACGCAACGAAGGTCGCGGCAGGTATTCCCGACGTCGTCGCTTTCAACGGGCGCGCCTTCCAATACGATGCCCACCCGCTCACTGCCAAGGTGGGGGAGCGCGTGCGAATGTGGGTGCTGGATGCAGGGCCGAACAGCCCGTGGTCATTCCATGTGGTAGGCACGCAGTTTGACACGGTGTGGAGCGAAGGAGCCTACAGCGTGTATCACGGAACGTCGGCAGATGGGGTCACTCGAGGCACAACCGGTGCGCAGGTGCTTTCGCTCCAGGCCGCAGAAGGCGGCTTCGTCGAGTTCGTTCCCAGTGAGGCCGGGCACTATGCGATCGTCAACCACCAGATGAGCTTGGCTGAAAAAGGGGCACATGGGGTGCTGGAAGTTTTGGAGTAGCTCAGAGTTGGGTGGGCAGCGGAACGGGCGGGCATCGGAACGGCCACGCAAAGGAACGGCCACGCAACGGAACGGGCGGCAACGGAACGGCGGCCAACAGACCGGGCGGGCAGGCGAACGGGTGGAGCGCGCCGTCGTCGGCCCAGAAAGTACGCAAGATCCTGCCCGAACTGTGGGTCCAGCCACATCGAAGCAAAGTCCGCAATGTGACATCTTTGCGCGGCATATGTGGCACATTTCCGCTCGATACCGCGTGTGCGCATAAGTCAAGGACCAGCCGGGCATTGCCTTGTGGTGTGTCAGAGTGTGAGATGAAACATGATGGCAACATTCAGAGGAGGAAACTCTCCCCAAAGGGACGAGTGATCGTCCCATCAGCGGGCCATCACGGCCAAAGCGAATATGGGCCCACACGCCCAAACATTGAAGGGAGACAAGATGTCTCGCAAATCTGCGAAAGCAGCTATTGCCGCGTTAGCCATACTGGGGCTGACCTCCGCGTGCGCGACCACGTCTAACGATTCAGGTGATTCCACGTCATCTGGCGCGAGCGGCGATTCCTCCGTACTCACTGTGGGTACTACCGACAAGGTTTCGAGTATTGATCCGGCCGGTTCATATGACAACGGCTCGTTCATGGTCATGAACCAGGTGTACCCATTCCTCCTCAACACCGTTCCTGGTGCCGAGGACGTCACGCCCACTCCTGACATTGCCGCATCCGCCGAGTTCACCTCGGATACGGAATACACCGTGGTGCTCAAGCCTGATCTGACGTTTGCCAACGGGCATGATTTGACGTCCTCTGACGTCAAGTTCAGCTTCGAACGCCAGCTAGCCATCGCTGATCCCAATGGCCCATCCAGCCTGCTCGGTTCGCTGGATTCCATTGATACCCCTGACGATGTCACTGTGGTGTTCCACCTCAAGGCCGCCAATGACCAGACGTGGCCACAGGTGCTTTCGAGCCCCGCCGGCCCCATTGTTGATGAGGAAGTGTTCCCAGCTGATTCCATTTTGTCCGACGACGAAATCGTGGCAGCTGAACCGTTCGCCGGCCAGTACTCGATTTCGAGCTACACGCTCAACGAACTCGTTGCACTTGAACCATTCGATGGTTACCAGGGCAGCTTGGGTGACGTAAAGAATGACGGCGTCACGATCACGTATTACAAGGATGCCAACAACATGAAGTTGGATATTCAGAAGAACGCGATTGATGTTGCCTATCGTTCACTTTCCGCAACTGACGTTGAGGATCTCTCCGATGATGACAACGTTCAGGTAGTCGAGGGCCCTGGTGGCGAAATCCGCTACATCGTGTTCAACTTCGACACGATGCCATTCGGTGCAGCTACTGCCGATGCTGATTCAGACAAGGCGCTCGCAGTTCGCCAAGCAGTTGCCAACTTGGTTGATCGCCAAGCGATCGCAACTGACGTGTACAAGGACACCTACTCGCCGCTGTATTCCTACGTTCCCGAAGGCCTTGAAGGAGCAACTCAGGACTTCATGACCAAGTATGGCGATGGTGAAGGTGGGCCGGATTCAGACAAGGCTGCTGAGATCCTCGCGGCTGCTGGCATTGAGACGCCCGTGACCTTGGCTCTGCAGTACAACCCGGATCACTACGGTTCCTCATCAGGCGATGAGTACGCAGCGATCAAGAGCCAGCTCGAATCCTCCGGCTTGTTCACAGTTGATCTGCAGTCCACTGAATGGGTGCAGTACTCCAAGGACCGCGTGGCAGATGTGTATCCGGCCTACCAGCTGGGCTGGTTCCCCGATTACTCGGATCCGGATAACTACCTGACGCCGTTCTTCACTGCTGACAACTTCCTAGCCAACCACTATGAGAATACTGAAGTGCAGTCTCTGATTGCCGAGCAGGTCACTCAGGCTGATCCAGACGAACGCCTGGCAACGCTTGAGAAGATTCAGGATCTCGTTTCTGACGATATCTCCACTCTGCCGCTCCTCCAGGGCAAGCAGGTGGCGGTTGCCGGATCTGATGTTTCTGGCGTAACACTCGACGCTTCATTCAAGCTCCGCTTGGCGGGTGTGACGAAGTGACTGTGAGTCACTGACGCACCACTAGTTTCATGAAGCAGAGGTACCAGCGCCCCGAGGATTCGGGGCGCTGGTACCCGATAACCGAGGAGAACAGATGAGTGAAGAGCCCACACCAACCCTTGCGGAGGAGGCTGCGGCCCTAACTCCGCCCGATGAAGGGAAGACCGAACGCGGGGGAGGCGGGCTACTCCGATACATCTTCATCCGTTTCCTCTTAATCTTCCCAACCATCTTCATCTTGGTCACCGTGGTGTTCTTCGTGATGCGGGCAACCGGTGATCCCATCACGGCAGCCCTTGGCGGGCGCCTCACACCTGAGCAGCTTGCTGAACGCATTGCGGACGCCGGATATGATCGCCCGCTCATCATCCAGTACCTCGAGTACCTGTGGAACATGCTTCACGGCGATTTCGGAACGACCTTCTCAGATAACCGCGAAGTCTCCTCCATGCTGGCCACCTACGGTGCGGCCACCCTGGAGCTTGTGCTGTTCTCCTTGGTTGTGGCTCTGGTGATCGGCATTCCGCTGGGCATGATTGCTGCCCGCTACCGCGATCGCTGGCCTGATGCAGTATTGCGAATCTTCGCCATCCTGGGCTACGCCACCCCGGTGTTCTTCCTTGGCCTCATCCTCAAACTGATCTTCTCCATCAACCTAGGCATTCTGCCCACCTCCGGGCGCGTTTCCTCTCAAGGTGCGCTCACGATCAGTCAGATCACTAATCCCACTGGGCTCTACTTGCTCGATGCCCTGCGGTTGGGTGATATGAGTCTGGTGGCCGATGTGCTTGAACACGCTGTGCTTCCCGCCATCGCGCTGGGTATGTTGACCGGAGGCATTTTCCTCCGCTTGGTGCGCACCAACCTCATTGGCACGTTGGAGCAGCCCTACATCGAATCGGCTCGCTCCCGCGGAGTGAGCGAGACCAAGCTCGTGGCACGGCACGCGTTGCGCCCCGCATTGATCCCTGTGATCACAGTGATGGGTATGCAGATCGCGATGAGCCTTGGCGGCGCAGTACTGACGGAAACCACCTTTGAGTGGGGCGGCTTGGGCTACATGCTTTCTCAGTACATGCAGGCCCGTGATTATGTAGCAGTTCAGGGCATCGTCATGATGATGGCCGTTATCGTGGCGGTCGTGAACTTCATCGTGGACATCATTGCTGCCCTCATCGACCCGAGAGTGAGGTACTGATGAGTACCGATACAGCTGCCCTTGAGGTGAAGAGAGAGCATTGGTTCTGGCGTCTGCCAGTCGTTTCAGATGTCCGCAGATCCCATGGCCTCCAACGCGGGATGCTCGTAGCTGGCCTCGTACTGACGGCCATCCTCATCGTCGTCGCCATATTCGCGCCGCTTATCGCACCGTTCAGCTGGGCACAGAGTTCCAACGCCGACGGAAGCTTCGGCGCTCAGCAACCACCAAACAGCGTCAATATCTGGGGCACAACAGTTGGTGGTTTCGATGTGTTTTCGCGCGTGGTGTGGGGTGCTCGCACCGCGTGTGCCGTGATTATCTTGGCGGTAATCGCCTCCGCGATCATCGGCGTGGTTCTGGGTGTCATTTCGGGGTACATCGGCGGCTGGCTTGACCGAATCCTGGTCATGATCTGCGACGCCGTCTACGCCTTCCCATCCCTCCTCCTGGCGATCGTTCTTTCGATCGTCATCTCGGGTGGTCAGTCCAGCGCGTGGGGCGGCATCCTCTCTGCGGCCCTCTCCATCACCGTGGTGTTCATACCGCAGTACTTCCGAGTTATTCGCGCCGAAGCCGTGCGCTTGAAGAATGAACCGTTCGTTGAAGCCTCTCAGGTGGTGGGCGCCCCACGGCGCACCATCATGTTCGGTCACGTGCTGCGCAACTCCACCCGCACCCTGCCTCTCATCCTGACTCTCAACTGCTCTGAGGCAGTTCTGACACTGGCTGGCCTGGGCTTCCTTGGATTCGGAATCGAGCAGACAGCTGCCGCCGAATGGGGCTATGACCTCAACCGGGCAGTTGCCGACGTCGCCGCCGGGAACTGGTGGACAGCAGTGTTCCCCGGACTCGCCATCGTTTTGACGGTCTTGGGTATCACCTTGGTGGGCGAATCGCTCAACGATCTGAACGACCCACGGTTGCGCACCCGCCGCCGCACCAAGAAGCGAGTTCCGCTCGACGCCGCCAAGGCGATCTCGGAAAGCCAGATCGTCTCTGAGGAAACCGATACCTATTCGGAAGGAGAGCGGTCATGAGCGCACAGGACTGGAATGGAGTCCACCGGGAGTTCAACGGCACGGCGTACTCCAAGGAAGAATTTGAAGATGAGCTCTCGCAGCCGCGCCGGCTCAAGATTGTTGACCTCAACGTCGATTTCGCCACCGATCAGGGTGATGTGCGCGCAGTGGACGGCGTATCTCTCTACCTCGATCCGGGCGAGATCCTCGCGATCGTAGGCGAATCCGGTTCCGGAAAGACCGTCACCGCACGTTCGGTCCTCAACCTCCTTCCGGAGACGGCGACGACGTCGGGCACCATCCTTATTGAGGGAACAAACGTTGTTGGGCTACGCGGTGCCAAGCTCCGCAAGCTGCGCGGCGAAAGTGCCGCGATGGTGTTCCAAGAGCCATCCGGCTCGCTCAACCCCGTGTTTCCCATCTGGTGGCAGATCGGGGAGGGCCTGCGCGCCCACAACCCGAAGCTGAAGAAGAAGGAGATCCGGGCTGAAGCCGTGCGGGTGCTGAAAATGGTGGGCATCCCTGATCCCGAAAAGCGCATCAACTACTACCCTCACGAATTCTCCGGTGGCCAGAAGCAGCGCATTGCTATTGCGATGGCGCTCGCGATGGGGGCAAAGCTCATCATCGCCGATGAACCGACCACCGCCTTGGACGTGACGGTTCAGGCGGAGATCCTCGCCCTTCTGCGGGCGATCCGCGATGAATACCAGACCTCGATTCTTCTCATCACCCACAACATGGGTGTGGTGGCCGATCTGGCCGATTCGGTGGCCGTCATGTATCAGGGCGAAATCATCGAGCGCGCACCGGCGAATGAGTTGTTCTATGATCCGCAGCGCGATTACACAAAGGCCTTGCTCGCGTCCGTTCCCCACCTGGGGCGCACATCGGTTTCAGGAACCATGTCGGAAGCTGACCGCGACGAGCTCCAGTCCCACCCTATCGTGGTTGAAGCCAAGGGGCTCGAGGTCACATATCCGGGTCGGCTCGGCAGCCCGGCGTTCCGTGCTGTGCGCGGAGTAGACCTCCAGTTGCACGACGGCGAAGTGTTCGGGCTGGTTGGTGAGTCCGGATCGGGAAAGACCACCATTGGCCGGGCGATGGTGGGCCTCGAGAAGGTGACGGGTGGATCGCTCACCGTACTGGGTCACGAGATGCGTGGGTTTAAGGAACGCGACTTCCGGCCCGTGCGCAAAGATATCGGATTCGTGTTTCAGGACCCGGCAACAAGCTTTGACCCTCACCTGACCGTGGGTGACGCGATTGCCGAACCAATGGTGATTCATCGCAAGGATCTCCACGCTAGCGAACGCAAGAAGCGTGTAGCTGAACTGCTGGAAGCAGTCCAACTGCCCGCTGCCTACGCTGGGCGCTACCCCCACGAACTATCGGGCGGTCAGCGCCAGCGAATATCGCTGGCGCGTGCCTTGGTCCTGGAGCCCAAGTTGGTTATTGCCGATGAGCCCACCTCTGCATTGGACGTCTCCGTGCAGGCAAAGGTACTAGAGCTCTTCAAGGAGCTCCAGCGAGAGTTCGGATTCGCCTGCTTGTTCATCACCCACGATCTTGCGGTGGTAGACATGCTGGCCAACCGAATCGGCGTGCTACACCGCGGCGAGCTCATCGAGGTGGGCCGCGGATCTGACATCCTCATGAACCCTCAGGAGGGCTACACCAAGCGCCTTCTGGCTTCCCTCCCTGTTCCCGATCCCGATGCCCAAACCCTCCGCCGTGCGGAGTTCGAACGCATCGTGGCAGCTGAACGTGAGGCTGCCGGGCACTGAGTGTGAAGCTGCCAGCCGCTAAACCCGAAGGTTGCGGGTGCTGGGCGTGAAGGCAGATCAGCGTAACGGCTGCGGCTGCTAAGCGTGAAGGCTGAGGGCAAGGATACCTTTCCCTCAGCCTTCTTCCACCTGTGGGAGCCATGCCTTTCCGGGCACTCCCCACCCTTCCTCCTCGGCCGAAGCCAGCGCCTCCGAACGGTAGGGCTCAGCCAGACGGTTGATATACAGGCCGCCGTTGAGATGATCGAATTCGTGCTGCATGATCCGAGCTTTCCAACCCGTCACATCAATCTGAACGGGTTGGCCATCAACATCTAGCCCGCTCACCCTCACATGGTCGGATCGAACGATGGGGAACTTGTAATCGGGGAAAGATAGGCAGCCTTCGGATTCCGTCTGCTTATCTGGATCTCCAAAACGCGTGGGGATCATCCACAGCTGCGGATTGATAATCGCTCCCCGCCACAGCTCACCACCGTGCGGTGTGAAGGAATAAGTGTAGATACACAGTGGAACCCCCACCTGAGGTGCCGCAAGCCCCACACCCGGCGCAGCGTCCATGGTCTCAAACATGTCGGAAATGAGAGTGCGGACGTCGTCGTCGATCACAGAAACGGGCTGCGCGGGCGAATGCAACACGGGATCGCCCCAGATGAGGATGGGAAGAATAGTCATGTATCGAGCCTAGCCGCACCACCTGCCGGATAGTCCCGGGGCGCCGTGCGAATACGGGATATTCTGCGGTGGTGAGCAAAGCCAACGAACCTGAACTGCACCGCAGCCTGAAGAACCGCCACGTGCAGATGATTGCGCTAGGTGGCGCAATTGGCACGGGGTTATTCTACGGATCGGCATCATCGATTGCCCTGGCCGGTCCCAGTATCCTCTTCACCTACCTTGTGGGCGGCGCCATTATCTTCTTGGTGATGCGCGCATTGGGGGAGATGTCGGTGGATCACCCAGTATCAGGTGCGTTCTCGCTATACGCATATGAATACTGGTCTCCCCGGGCAGGGTTTGTTTCCGGATGGAACTACTGGTTCAACTATGTGCTGGTATCCATGGCCGAACTTTCCGTAATTGGCCTCTATATCAACTATTGGCTTCCGGGGGTACCGGCGTGGGTATCTGCGCTCGTGGCGCTCGTTGTGATCACTTTCATCAACCTCGTGAGCGTGAAGGCGTTCGGTGAATTCGAGTTCTGGTTCGCCATCATCAAAGTGGTGGCCGTCATTGGAATGATCGTGCTGGGCGCAATTGTGGTGATCGCGGGGATCAACAATAGCTCCAGCCTTCCAGATCCCTCCTTCACTCACCTGTGGCGGGAAGGCGGTTGGTTCCCCAACGGCTTCAGCGGGGCGGCCATGGCGCTGGTACCCGTGATGTTCTCCTTCGGAGGCATCGAACTCATTGGCGTGACTGCGGGTGAGGCAGAAGATCCAAAGCGCACCATCCCGCGCGCCATCAACCAAATCGTTTACCGCATTCTCATTTTCTACGTGGGGTCACTCGCCGTGATCATGTCAGTGGTTCCATGGAATCGGATCGACGGCGAACTCAGCCCATTTGTTCAGATCTTCGACAACGTGGGTATCAGCTTCGCTGCACACATCCTCAACCTTGTGGTTCTCACTGCTGCACTTTCCGTATACAACTCCGCCCTCTACTCCAATGGCCGCATGCTTTTCACGCTTGCTGGCCAAAAGAACGCCCCAGGATTCCTCACGAGGCTTTCAAGCCGTGGCGCCCCATTTGCTGGCGTGACGGTCTCATCCCTCGCAGGCCTCGTTTCTGTGCTCGTGGTGTTCCTGTGGCAGGAGTTCGCCTTCAGCTATCTGCTGTCAGTGGCACTTATTGCCGGAATCATCAACTGGGTCATGATCATGATTACGCAGCTGAAGTTCAGGGCCAAAATCGGCGCAGATGGCGTCTCTCAACTCGCGTTCAAGCTGCCCGGCGGCAAGGTATCCACTGTGATCGTCTTGGTTGCCCTCGGTTACGTGGTTGTTCAAATGGCACTCTCTCCCAACTACCGCACGGCCATCGCGGTGGGGATCGTGTGGCTAGCGGTCCTTCTTGGGGCGTATGAGGTTAAGAAGCGCTGGGGTGCGAAGGCTCGGTAAGCGGGTGTGAAGGCTCTGCGTGGAGGTGGCCACGGCCGCTCAGCACCCGGATGCGAGGCTTTCGTGGCGCCCGCAAAGTCCGCGCACCGACGGCTCAAAACGTATCACTATCTGAGATTTTCTCTGGGAATGCTGGTTTTGTGAGTAAGGTCACAAGGTGGTTGGTGATCTGTGGTAATGATGATGCGCCTTCGTTTGAGTGCACCCACTCTTGCCTGAACTTATGCGCGGAAAACGGTGCAAAGCCCGATGGAGTGATGCACTTTGGAAAGGGGCGCGCGGTGTGTTCCAGGTCTCGACCATTCCCGCGTTTTCCAGCCCAATTGAACCGAATTGGGCCGGTTGAGTCGGGGGGAAGCTAGTGGTTGATTCGGGCGTGAGTCTGCGATTGTATCGGCGGAGAATTCGCCAAAAAGTGGAAGAATCCAAGCCGGTGATGATGCAAAAAGAAAGACGCTTTCGGGTGTTGCGTGGCTATGAAAGCAGCCTGTCAATATAACACCACGCTCACAACCACTGGTGAGCCATGTAACTTTCCGTTAATCTTTCGGACACTACACTCATCCGCAAGACGCTTTGTCCACATCGTGGATGGAGCACTTGGATATCTGACCCATCCGGGTCATCGGCTCCACACAAGCCGCACATATCTTGACGCAGGAGAATCTATGAAATTCAAGCGGTCCCTACTGGCAGTGCCAGCGGCACTTGCTCTTGCGCTCTCTGCTTGCTCATCAGGAACGGCTTCAGATGACAATTCATCTGCCGATGCCTCAAGCACAGCGGGAGCATCAACCGGAATCGTCACCGCGAATGGTTCCGAGCCACAGAATCCGCTCATCCCAGCCAACACCAATGAAACCGGTGGCGGCCGAATCGTCGACCTGCTCTTCGCCGGTCTCGTGTACTACGACGCCGAAGGCGCCACGCACAACGAGATGGCTGAGTCTATCGAGACCGATGACTCCCAGAATTACACCATCAAGATCAAGGAAGGCCAGAAGTTCTCGGACGGCACCGAGGTTCAGGCTCACAACTTCGTTGATGCATGGAAGCTCGCAGTTTCCGAAGCTCAGCTGAGCGCATACTTCTTCGAGCCAATTGAGGGCTACTCGGATGAAGCTGGCTCGGAGCTCACCGGCCTCACAGTGGTGGACGACTACACCTTCACCGTTGCTCTCAACCAGCCGGAATCCGACTTCCCGCAGCGCCTTGGCTACTCAGCCTTCTTCCCGCTGCCGGATTCAACGCTTGCTGATACCGAAAACGGTGGCGAGCACCCAGTTGGCAACGGCCCCTACATGCTTGCAAGCGACGATGCATGGGAGCACAACGTTCAGATTCAGCTCGTTCCGAACCCTGAGTACCAGGGCGACCGCGCTGCTCAGAACGGTGGCGTGACAATCGTCTTCTACGCCCAGCAGGATGCGGCCTACGCCGATCTGACTGCAGGCAACCTTGACATCCTCGATGCCATTCCCGATTCGGCTCTTTCGACCTTCGAAGATGAACTTGGCGATCGCGCAGTGAACCAGCCTTCTGCTGTGTTCCAGTCCTTCACCATTCCTCAGTCGCTCCCACACTTCAGTGGCGAGGAAGGCCAGCTGCGCCGCGAGGCAATCTCGCTTTCCATCAATCGTGATCAGATCACCGACACGATCTTCTCTGGCACCCGCACCCCGGCCGTTGACTTCACGTCACCAGTCGTGGACGGCTTCAACGATTCCCTCGAAGGCTCAGACATCCTGACCTACGATCCGGATCGCGCTGCTGACCTGTGGGCTCAGGCTGACGCCATCTCCCCATGGGAAGGAACCTTCGCTATTGCTTACAACTCTGATGGCGGGCACCAGACCTGGGTTGATGCTGTGACCAACTCGATCAAGAACACTCTTGGTATCGATGCTGAAGGTGCACCGTACCCCGATTTCGCTTCCCTGCGTACCGAGGTTACTGACCGCACCATCACCACCGCGTTCCGCACCGGTTGGCAGGCCGATTACCCGGGCCTGTACAACTTCCTCGCTCCGATCTACGCCACAGGCGCAGGTTCGAACGACGGCGACTACTCGAACCCCGAGTTCGATTCGTTGCTTTCACAGGCTGCGGCAGCATCTGACGTGGACACCGCTAACGGACTGCTCGACCAGGCTCAGGAAATCCTCCTGACCGATCTGCCGGCCATTCCGCTCTGGTACTCGAACGTCACCGGTGGCTACGGCGAATCCGTTGACAACGTCGTGTTCGGTTGGAACTCGGTCCCGCTCTACTACGCGGTCACCAAGAACTGATTGAATGACCAAATGAGGGAGGGCGCGGATTCGCTTCCGCCCCCTCCCTCATTTTCCGGTCCACACCAACCCTCAATTCATCAAACCAAAGGACAACGATATGCTCCGGTACGTTGGCCGGCGCCTCCTGCAGACTATTCCAGTCTTCTTTGGGGCGACATTCCTCATCTTCGCGATGGTGTACCTCCTTCCAGGTGACCCTGTTGCTGCCCTCGGCGGCGAACGCGGAGTGACGGAGGCCGTTCGGCAAAGGATCGAACAGGAATACAACCTCGACAAGCCTTTCGTGTTGCAGTATCTGCTGTACATCAAGGGCGTCTTCACGCTTGACTTCGGCACTACCTTCTCAGGGCGTGCCGTCTCTGACGTCATCAGCCATGCATTCCCCATCACGCTTCGCCTCGCCCTCATGGCGATCATCATTGAAGCAGTGTTGGGAATCCTCATTGGCGTCATCGCTGGCGTTCGCAAAGGTGGAATCATTGATTCCTCCGCGCTGGTGCTTTCATTGGTATTCATCTCTGTTCCCATCTTCGTGATGGGCTTCTTGATGCAATACTTCGTGGGCGTGAAGTGGGGGATACTCCCTGCAACGGTTGGGCCAAACGTGAGCTTCCGAAGTCTGTTGATGCCTGCAATTGTGCTTTCCATCGGATCACTGGCATATGTGATCCGATTGACCCGCCAGTCTGTTGTTGAGAACGTCTCTGCTGATTTCGTTCGCACAGCACGTGCCAAGGGCATGTCAAATGGTTCCGTCATGACTCGCCACATTCTGCGTAACTCACTCATCCCGGTGGTCACCTTCTTGGGTGGCGACCTAGGCGCATTGATGGGTGGCGCAATCGTGACGGAAGGTATCTTCGCCGTCAACGGCATTGGCGGAACGCTTTACCAAGCGGTACTTAAGGGTGAGCCTTCCACGGTCGTTTCAATTACCACCGTCATGGTTCTCATCTACATTATTGTCAACCTCCTTGTTGACCTTCTTTATGCAGTGCTCGATCCAAGGATTCGTTATGAGTAATTTCCCAACGGCTCACCCGTACCAGGGCCACTACGTATCGGAAACAGACGAAACCGGACTCGGTGCCGTAGACGCTGTCGACGACGACCGCGCGCCGTCGTCGTTATGGAAAGAAGCGTGGCGCAACATGCGGCGCCGCCCTCTGTTCTGGATATCCGCGATCATCATCTTTGTTGCACTGGCAATTTCGATCTTCCCGCAGCTCTTCACCTCGGTTGACCCACGCTACTGCGATCTGGCCAACTCTCAGGGAAGTCCCACAAGTGGTCATCCATTTGGTTTTGACCGTCAGGGATGCGACATCTACTCGCGCGTCATTTACGGTGCTCGCGCATCGGTATCAGTTGGAGTCCTCTCCACGATCGCAGTGGTTATTCTGGGTGGAGTTTTGGGTTCGCTCGCGGGCTACATTGGTGGCTGGCTGGACTCACTAATTTCGCGTGTCACTGACATCTTCTTCGCGATTCCGCTGATCTTGGCTGCTATTGTGATCATGCAGCTCTTCAAGGACAACCGCAACGTTGCGATGGTTGTGGTGGTGCTGGCGATCTTCGGCTGGGTGCAGATCGCACGAATCACGCGTGGTGCTGTGATGTCAGCCAAGAATGAGGAGTACGTGACTGCGGCTCGCGCTCTGGGCACATCGAAGGCAAGGATCCTTATTTCCCACATCCTGCCCAATGCGGCAGCGCCAATGATCGTGTACGCCACGGTTGCACTTGGAACATTCATCGTTACCGAGGCCACCTTGTCCTTCATGGGTATTGGCTTGCCGCCTTCGATCGTCTCGTGGGGCGGGGATATCTCAACAGCTCAGGCCTCCTTGAGAACTGCTCCAATGATCCTGTTCTACCCGGCTATGGCTCTGGCACTAACGGTGCTGAGCTTCATCATGATGGGCGACGTGGTACGCGACGCCCTTGATCCGAAGGCACGCAAGTAATGACACAATCAATCTCCAACCAATCGGCTGAAGCCGTGGCGGTACCCGAGCGCGAAGAGCTCGAACCGCTGTTGAAGGTGACTGATCTTGAGGTTTCCTTCCGATCCTCGACTGGCATGGTGCCCGCGGTTCGCAAAGCAAGCTTCGTGATTTACCCCGGCCAGACTGTTGCCATCGTGGGTGAATCTGGATCTGGCAAGTCCACCTCCGCGGCCGCTGTGATCGGCCTACTTCCCGGCACCGGTCAGGTGACGGGCGGAACCATCGAGTTGGCGGGGCGTGACATCACGCATCTGTCTGACAAGGAGATGGAGTCCGTCCGCGGCAAAGAGATTGGCATGGTTCCTCAGGACCCCATGACCAACCTCAATCCCGTGTGGCGTATCGGTACCCAGGTGAAGGAAGCGCTGCGGGCCAACCACGTTGTTCCTCGTTCTGAGGAAGGTCAACGAGTTGCCGACCTCCTTGAGGAAGCTGGACTGCCGGATGCGGAACGCCGCGCCAAGCAATTCCCTCACGAGTTTTCCGGTGGCATGCGCCAGCGCGTACTCATTGCTATCGGCTTGGCCGCTAGCCCCAAGCTGCTCATCGCCGATGAACCGACATCCGCGTTGGACGTGACCGTCCAGCGTCGGATCTTGGATCATATGCAGGAGATGACTCAGGAGCTGGGAACCGCGGTTCTGTTCATTACGCACGATTTGGGTTTGGCTGCTGAGCGCGCTGAGCACCTCATCGTGATGCATCGTGGCCGCATCGTGGAATCTGGGCCAGCGCTGGAGATTCTCCAGCATCCTCAGCACCCCTACACGCAGCGCCTCGTGAAGGCAGCGCCTTCACTCGCATCTGCTCGCATTGAATCGGCCCACGCCGCAGGCGTTCAGGTAACTGAAGAAGAACTGACGGGCGCGGGCGCGGGAGCTACCTCCACTGATGTGATCATTGGCGTTAAGGATTTGGTGCGCGATTTCGATGTGCGCGGGGCGAAGGGCGAGGCCAAGGTACTTCGCGCTGTCGACCATGTCAGTTTCGATGTGCGCCGCAAAACCACGCTCGCGCTGGTAGGCGAGTCGGGCTCCGGCAAGTCGACCGTGGCGAACATGGTGCTGCACCTGCTTGATCCCACTGAGGGCAAGATCTTCTACGACGGTCAGGACACTTCATCCTTCGCCAACAAGGAGCTCCTTGCACTACGCCGCAAGATGCAAGTGGTGTTCCAGAATCCATACGGATCGCTGGATCCGATGTACTCGATCTTCCGGGTCATCGAGGAGCCTCTCAAGGTGCACAAGATCGGAAATGACAAGGAACGCGAACTGCGCGTTTCTGAGTTGCTCGATCTGGTTGCCTTGCCGCGTTCCACCATGCGTCGCTATCCCAACGAACTCTCCGGTGGTCAACGCCAGCGCGTTGCAGTTGCGCGTGCGCTGGCACTCGGCCCGGAAGTTGTGGTGTTGGATGAGGCGGTATCCGCACTGGACGTCCTAGTTCAGAATCAGATTCTCCACCTGCTCAACGATTTGCAGGCGGAACTGGGGCTTTCCTACTTGTTCATTACCCATGACTTGGCCGTGGTCCGCCAGATGGCGGACGACGTCGTGGTGATGGAGAAGGGCCGCGTGGTCGAAGCGGGCCCCACGGACCAACTGTTCGCTCATCCTCAGCAGGCCTACACGCGCGAACTCATCGACGCTGTTCCGGGCCGAGGAATCGAACTGGGCATGTGAGAATCGTGCTGACACACCGCTAGACCTGCGGGGTGAAGGCAAAGGCGGGCGCGGCTACAGCCGCGCCCGCCTTGCTCGTTCACTTGGCCTTGCCCGTTCTCTTGGCCCTGCTCGTTTTCTTGGCCCGGCCCGTCTGCCTAGCCGCGTTCGTTTTGTTAGCCCTGCGCGTCTGCCTAGCCGCGTTCGTTCTCTCGGCCTTACTCGTTCACAATGAGGGCGTGCTCAGTGCTGGGGAGTAACCCATTCTTCGCGCCCCACAACACAGCTTGGCTACGCCGCTCCACACCCACTTTTCGGTATGCCTGCCGGATGTAAGTCTTCACCGAGTTCATCGAAATGTTGCAGTTCTCCGCAATCTCCTGATTCGTGAGGCCCTGGGTGATGAGCGCAAAGATTTCGGCTTCGCGTGGCGTGAGCCCGTTCCGTTGGCCAGGCCACAGGGTATGGGGCCTGCGGTTGCGCATAAGTGGAATTGCGGCTTCCTGAACTTCGCCGGGCTCCGGCTTCACTCCGCGTACCTGAACTACCCGTTCGCCGTTTGCCACCCGTACCAGTGTCTCTGCGAGGGTTCGCGCGTCCGTATCCTTGGTGATGTAGCCGTCTGCTCCAATGGCTAGCGCAGCGGCGATGATCTGTGGATCTGCTCGGAACGAATAGACCACCACACGTGAGAAACGCGGATCTTCGCATAGATGTTTCAGGTGGCTGGCTCTAGACATGGAAGCAAAGGAATCGTACAGCGCGACGTCTACGGGCTCACCTAGATTGGCCACGTCAGCGAGTTCCACAACCTTGATTCGCGTGTCGTGTTCCAACATCCGCGCTACGCCTTCGACGATGACGGAATAGTCATTGATGATCGAGACCGTGACGATCTTGTCCATGGAATTCACCTTGAGTGTGCGTGGTTCGGCTTCATGGCGATTAGGTCAGCTTCGTGATGCGCAAGCAGCTGACAGTTCGGTTTCCCTCTTTCCTTGCACACTAGCGGAAGCAAGCCGTTGGGTGTAGAGCAGGCCGCCAACTGGCGCCTGGGGCTTCAGATCAGCGGCGTTTGCTGGCCAATCTTCGGATTGCTTCCGCTGCTAGGGCGGCACCACCACGGTTGTTCCATTCGGCCCAGCTGCTCGTATCCATACGAATTGCGCTATCTAGAAGCTGCGGCCACATCGTTGGATCCGGCCATTCTTGAACTGCGACGCACGCTCCGAATCGCGCGAGTGCGCGGGCATTGGCCGCTTGTTCGCCATAGTCGGATGGTTGGGCCACCACTATCGCTGGGCGAGCGGCTGCTGCCACCTCCGCGATCGTGTTTTGCCCCGCGTGAGTTACCACCACATCGGCATCCAGCATTTCGCGCCATAAGTTGGGGGAGGGGCGGCGGGGGCTGCGCATCCGCCATGACCATCCCTCCGTGGAGGAAGCCACGTTTCGCAACTCTGATTCCGGCAACTCTGGCTGCGAGGCACCCCAGACTACAAGAGCACGTTTGAGCGGATCTTTCGGTTGGGCTGTGGTCGGCAGTGTTTCGCTAAACTTCTTGGCAACCTCCACGCTCAGCGAATCGAAGCGTGAAATTGCGCCTGTGTACGTGGTCTTTGCCAGCCACTCTTGTTTCCAGCCGGGCTCCGGCGCTGATTCGGGCCAGGTGGCAATGATGAGGTTCGCTAGATCGAATGCGCGATGCTGGGCGCGGTCGTGTTCATGAGCCCGCATGGCAACTAACACGGTGGGCACCCCCATGAGGCGCGAAAGCGCAGCCACCTCTGTGGATGAGTCCACAACCATCGCATCCAGGCCTGCGGCCAACTCCACCGCCACTACACCCATCCGTTGGCGATGCCCTTCATGGCGTAGCGGGGCCCAGTGGAAAACACCGCCTGCGCTGGGGTCCACGATGAGGCCCGAAGTGTCATCTGCCAGCCGATTCCATCGGCCTGGCCAACCGTCAAGTTGCGTTATGGTACCGAACCCCACCACGTCGCAGTTCAGTTGCTGGGCGATTTGCAGCGCGCGATTGCGATGGCCGTCTCCTTGCTGGTCAACGTAGTAGCCGATCAGCATTTCCACCACCCCCTCGCGTACCGCGGGGTCAATCGTGATGCTTCAACCCCTCGCGTGCAGTTATGCCCCGCCTTCCAGCACGTTCACTCCTTACACAAAATGTGGCCTAGGTAACAAATCTAGGACTTTGAGGAGTGTTTGCGGCACACCTCAAAGGGTGAGAAGAAGGCGCTCACGAACGTGTGGGCATCACCAACACCTAGGTTCATCAACACCTAGGTTCATCAACACCTAGGCTCATCAACACCTAGGCGTCACGAATGCAGACCAGTTCACTCCGCCGATTCAGCGCTTCCGGGCGAATGCGGGTTGTGGTCGATCACTCGAGGTTTGCGTGCAGCGGTGTAGGGGGTTTCGCCCACAATCGCGTTGTGGCTTCTCCACCCGATGTACTTGAGGCTCAGGTTGGTCATGGTGGCTAGGCGGTTTCGGTTCCCCAAGAGTTGCGCCACATGGATCCCCACCCAGATGATCCATGCTGGGAAGCCTTTCATGCGGGGTAGGCCAGTTATCTCAGCGATTGCTGATGAACGGCCAATTGTTGCCATGGTCCCTTTGTCCACGTACGTGAATGGCTTGGGTTGCTCCTTGCCCTCCACTTCGGCGCGGATGAACTTTGCCACGTGTTTGCCGGCCTGAACCGCAGGCTGGGCTAGTTGGGGCAGCGGATTGTCTGGATTAATCGAGATGTCGCCCACGGCAAAAACTCCCGGTAACCCGGCAACTCGATGGTGTTCATCCACAAGGATGCGCCCACCACGGCCCTGAGGGACGTTCCATGCGGCAACGCTCGGATGTGCCGTAACTCCGGAAGCCCAGATGACCAGTTCTGATTCAAGGAATTCCTGCTTCGCATGATTTTCGACGACGACGCCGTCCTCGCGCACTTCCTTCACAGCCGTCGCGAGGCGCAGGTCTACGCCGCGCTTCTCCAGAGCTTTCTTGGCGTAGTCGCGCAGGCTGGAGTGGAATGGGCCAAGCACGTTGGGTGACATTTCGACCAGTGAAATGTTTACTCGATGCGGGTCCAGCTCCGGATATGTGACAGGCAGATCTTGGTTGCGCATCTCGGCTAGTGCACCAGCAGTCTCCACGCCGGTTGGCCCTGCTCCCACAACGATGATCCGCAGGTCTTCCTGATCCTCCGCGTTCATGGCAGCGTCTTCAAGTTTGGCGAATAGCTTGTCGCGAACCCTAAGTGCGTGGGAGCGGCGGTAGAGCGGGAATGCAAAGGTTTCGGCGCCGGGAATCCCGAAGAAGTTGGCGGTGACTCCAGCTGCGAGGATCAAGTAGTCGTATTTGACGGTGACGTTTCCGTCTAAGGTGAGCGCTTTGGCTTCGTGGTCGATCGACTCCACTGTGCCACGAACGAAGCGTACGTTCTTCTGTTTGGCTCGCACTGAGCGCAGGAACCAGGTGATGTCACCAGGGTTCAGTGCGGCTGTTGCGACTTGGTAAATGAGTGGCTGGAACGTGTTGTACGTGTGTCGGTCAATCAGCGTGATATCCACATTGGCATGGCGTAGTTGCCGAACGGCATTCAATCCGCCGAATCCACCTCCCACTACGACGACGTGCGGGCGGTGGCGGGCGTTCGTTGTTTGGGTCGACATGCATATAAGCCTAACGTCCCAACTTTCGTGAGAGAATGGATGGTATAGGTGCAACCGGTCACGCCATTATCGTGGTCGGCGCGAATCCCGTGGCATCTCTGCCATCTGTTCCACGTGGGAGGCATTATGGCCAAGACAAAACCGACCAATGTTCCTGTTGAAGAGTTCCTGTTCGGAGTGGTCCCACCTAAACGCCAGAGTGATGGAGTTGCGCTGGCAGAGATCTTCCGTGAGGTAACGGGCACGGAACCCGTCATGTGGGGCCCCACCATGGTGGGCTATGGAAGTTTTCATTACGCTTCTGCTTCTGGCAGCACAGAAGGTGATTGGCCCCGGGTCGCGTTTTCGCCGCGCAAGGCACAGCTTTCCCTCTATGGTTTGAAAGATCTTCCGGAACAAGTACGCCTTCTTCCACAACTGGGCACCTACACCGAGGGTGTGGGGTGCGTATATGTGAAGAAGCTTGAGGATGTGGACCTCTCAGTCATGCGCCAGCTCATAGCGATGGCTTGGAATCGCACGGACGGATGATAACGAGGCGCTGCTGCCGGGCTGGTAGCCCGGCAGCAGCGATAGGCTGCCGCAACCTAACTGACTGGATGGTTGGCTTCCACCTGCAGCATCTCGGAGAAGTCGTGTTCGCCTCCGCCGTTGCGCTGCACCTGCACAAGCGATTCGAGTGCCGCGCTGGTGGCAGGTAGCGGGAGGTTGGATGTGTGCAGCATGAGCCGCACATCCTTTGCGATGGCGTTTGTAGAGAACTGAGCCTCAGCCGTGTCACGCCCTAGCGTGAAGTCGCGCTTGAAGTTGGCCATCCATGCCAAGCCTGTGGATCCCAACAGATCCAGTACGCGTTCTGCGGTGAGGTTCTGCGCCGCCCCCAACCTAATGGCCTCTGAGACCCCCTGTGCTGTGACGGCTAGAGCAAGGTTTGCCAGCAACTTGGCTGTTGCCGCCTCTGAGGCGCTCTCCATGCATCGAAGTCTTTCTGGATCTGCGTAAGCTTTCACGGCTTCGTGCACTACTTCACGTGCGCGCGGGCAAGCGCCGCCAACATACACGCCGAGCATTCCAGCGCGGGCCGGCCCGAGGGTCCCCACTACAGGAGAGTGAACAAAATCGATACCGCGTGCGGCAGCCCATTCTGCTTGGCGCTTGGCATCCTCAGGTGAAATTGTGGTGACATCCGCCCACACCGTACCTTCGGGGAGAAGTTCCGGTGCCATGACAATTTCCTCCACAGCATCCGGCCCAAATAGGCAGGTCATGACGAGGTCTGCGCCTTTGATTGCGTTTTCAGGAGTGAAGGCGAGCTTCGCTCCTCCGGCCACGCTTCGGTGGGCCTTATCTGGGGTGCGGTTCCACACCACAACATCGTGGCTTCCAGAACTGATGAGTCGAAGTACCAGTTCGGTCCCCATGCGGCCTGTGCCTAGAAATGCAATTCTCATGAGTCTATGCTACTCGTCACATACATCCATTCGGAGGAACTTCTGACGCAATCAGAGTGGTGAGACTTCCGTAAGCCCTACTCAGAGCTTTGCCGGTGACGCGGGCCGGTCAGGCATGCGCATGGCATCTAGCGCCGGAGCGCCTGCCAATACCCACGATCCGTGTGTCGAATAGCCACCCCTACCTGTTTATGTCGAATGTGGGAAGGTTCAAAACATCGAACCTCCTACAGAATATGAGTGATTAGGATTGTTATTCGGCTGGGAAGTTCCATTCCCTCCACGCACGCCGGAACGCAATGCCACCAATCCTCCCCAGGAACTCCTGCAGCAACTGGGGTTCTCCTCCGACTTCGTGCACACCACGATCGGATTCAACGGCAACGATCTTCCGATCATCTCGTTCATCATCCACTTCGGATTTGCCATCTTCTTTGCAGTTCTTTACTGCTTGGTTGCTGAGAAGTACCCGAAGATCAAGCTCTGGCAGGGCGCTGCCTTTGGTCTGTTTATCTGGGTTGCTTTCCACATCATCATCATGCCGGCCATGGGTACAGTCCCAGCTCCATGGGATCAGCCTCTCGAAGAGCACTTCTCCGAGGCACTTGGTCATGTCGTGTGGTTGTGGTCTATTGAAATCGTTCGTCGCGATCTGCGTAATCGCATCACCCATGAGCCAGATGCCGAAGTCCCTCTGACCGTTCCTGATGCAAATCGCTGATCGCCCGTGAACTGTGTGGCCCAGAGGCCAGAGGCCGAGGTAGCCAGTGGGGCTTGAGTAACGCGGAATGGCTTGTGTTGCCAGAAGCGGCTTCGGCTATCCTGATCGGCGCAAACACGGAAGGCGACCCCAGTTGGGGTCGCCTTCCGTGCATCTAGCTTCGCGTGGAGTTCAAGGCTATTGGCTCGTGGTCTCCATTTCCGCCCACTCCTGCCTCACTCAGAGGCTGGCGCCTGCTCACATCGTCGAACACCTCGCCTGCTCAGATTGCGCGGCACATCACCAAGGCTCATTCCACGTCACAGGAGTGGTAGTGCCCGATTCCCAATCCTTGCGCAGAATTGCGTATGCCACGCTGGCCAAGGCCTCACCGTTTTCGGTTGGCCACGCTTCACGGTAATGGGCTTCCTTGACCCAGCCTGCGTTGTGGAACGTGCGGCGCATAGGAATGTTGTCTTCGCGCGTCTGCCCCTCAAGGCGGTTGACGCTCGGCATCGTCTCGAATACCACGTTGGCAATTGCGCGCAGCGCGTCTACGCCCAACCCTTGCCCGCGCATCGCTTCGGAGAAGCGAAGGTCAAATAGTGGTGCGTTTTCGGTCAAATCGGAGAGAACAACCACGCCAATGCGGCCCTGCCGTTGCTCAGA
This sequence comes from Changpingibacter yushuensis, assembly GCF_014041995.1. Taxonomy (NCBI): domain Bacteria; kingdom Bacillati; phylum Actinomycetota; class Actinomycetes; order Actinomycetales; family Actinomycetaceae; genus Changpingibacter; species Changpingibacter yushuensis. Next base: position 583,836 of record NZ_CP059492.1, read on the forward strand.
GATCCAGAATGTCTTGTGATCGTCGCCGTCGAAATCTCCCTGTTCAATCTTGGCTGCGATCTCAGAGCGAGTCAGGCGATGCCCCACATGAAAAGGAAAAGCGTTCTGTGACATGAAGTCAATGAGCGCCTCGCGGTCCTCAGGGTTTGATACAGCAAAAGGTTCGAGTGTGACAGTCATGCAACGATTCTAAGGTCATGTGATGTGGGTGACTAGCAAACGGGGCCGCTCCACGTCGTCAGCGAATCGCGCTGTAGCGGTCTTTCGAGCGGGGCTGTGCGATGACACAATGAATCTATGCGCATCGCACTTGTACTTGGATCTGGCGGAGCACGCGGTTACGCCCACATCGGCGTCATTGAGGAACTCAAATCCCGTGGCCACGAAATCGTGACTATCGCAGGGACCTCCATGGGAGCGCTGGTGGGAGGTCTGGAAGCCTCCGGTGGCTTGCCTGCCTTTACCGAATGGGCCACAAGCCTCACCCGCCTCGCCGTGATCCGGCGTTTGGACTTCACAGTCTCTGGTGCGGGTATGGTCAAGGCCGATCGGATCATTGACGAAATCAACTCCTACTCTGGGAATGTGCGCATCGAGGATCTCCCCATTCCTTTCACGGCAGTCGCCAGCGATGTCACAGCTCAACGCGAGGTGTGGTTCCAACGCGGCCCGCTCGATTCCGCCATTCGAGCCTCCATCGCAATCCCTGGATTCATTACCCCGGTTCGCATGCACGGCCACACATTGGTCGACGGCGGCGTGTGCAACCCGGTTCCTATTGAGCCCACTTTGTCAGTGAGATCGGACGTGACGGTGGCCGTCTCCCTTGCCGGGCGCCCGTTCTTGGTAGATCAGCCGGAACCGGCTCCTGTTGAGATCGCCGCCGAACGTGGTGTGTTTGCCAAGCTCACCGGAGGTGTGGAGGAGATCTCGGAGTCCGTCAAGGCGATGAGTTCGCGCTTCTTCCGAGATTCGCGCTCAGTTAATGCTGATGACATCGAACAGGTGGCAGTGGAAGATGAAGCCGATCCAGCTGACTCTGCTCATGTGCCCACGCCGCTTGATGCCCAGACATCGGCAGTGGCTTCCCATTCCGGCCTGTTGAGCCACGCCGGGGAAGTGGATGCCATGGAAGCGAGCGACTCCGTGATCGAAACCGGAGGCAAGTCGATCTCCACCACTGCGCTGCTTATGGACTCCCTCGGCACAATGCAAGGGATGATTGAGCGCTATCGCGCTGCTGCCAACCCCGCGCAAATCAACATCACAGTGCCATACGCCTCGGCCAGCACGCTGGACTTCAATAAGGCGCCGGAGCTTATTGAACTCGGCCGGCAGCTTGCCAAGGAAGCGTTTGACCGCGCCGGCATTTGAGTGGCGCGCGTGATTCTGCGCGCCACCCCAGCGGGCTGAAAATGTCGATTTGCCACCCGCCTTCCCTTCTGCACGCTCGATGTGGCTCTTCAGCCACCAATACACCAATGCCTAGGACTAAGGTCTTAGGTGTGCTGCGTGCCCCTACGGAGTTCTTCAGACCGATCGCCACGAGTGGCGGAAACACGCCGTTTCACGTGTCCGAATAGTGAATCGCACCCGCGCTGAGTACCCTCGCGAGTAAAGTGACTCGGCGGACACTCAAGGAGGGCCATTGACCACGAAGCCTGAGATCGACGTCGTCGAACAAAAAGAAAACAACCAGCTGCGCAGGAGCCTGAGTAATCGCCACGTGCAACTCATTGCTATCGGCGGCGCAATCGGCACCGGGCTTTTCATGGGATCGGGCAAGTCAATTCACGTTGCGGGCCCTTCCATCATGGTGGTCTACGCGATCGTCGGATTCATGTTGTACTTCGTGATGCGTGCGATGGGTGAGCTGCTGCTCTTCAACCTCAACTACAAGTCTTTTCAGGATTTCGCTGCTGACATCCTCGGCCCATGGGCGGGCTTCGTGGTGGGTTGGACGTACTGGCTGTGCTGGGTAGTGCTGGGTATGGCTGACATCATCGCCATCATGGATTACTGGAACTTCTGGGTTGACTCAAAGGCTTGGTCAATAGTGCTGGCCGTGGCTGTGATGCTGCTGTTGTTGGTCATGAATTTGCTGAGTGTGCGCCTGTTTGGCGAACTCGAGTTCTGGTTTGTGATCATCAAACTTCTTGCCATCGCCGCGCTGGTTGTGGTGGCCATCGTCATGATCGTCACCGGATTCCAGCACGACGGCGTATCTGCATCCGTCACCCACATTTGGAGTCACGGCGGCATTTTCCCGACTGGTTTTACAGGCTTCATAGGCGGCTTCCAACTGGCCATCTTCGCCTTTGTGGGCATTGAGCTAGTGGGAACTACAGCTGCTGAAACGAAGAACCCTAAGGTCACCCTTCCCAAGGCCATCAACTCAATTCCAGTGCGCGTGCTGCTGTTCTACGTTGTAGCGCTCGCGGCCATCATGTGCATCACCCCATGGGACCGAGTGGATCCGGAGCATTCACCGTTCGTTGGGCTCTTCAACCTTATTGGCCTGGTGGCCGCAGCATCGATCATGAACTTCGTGGTTCTCACCTCCGCGGCCTCATCGTGCAACTCAGGCGTGTACTCAACTTCGCGGATGCTCTACGGGCTTTCTCATAAGAAGATGGCAACGCGTGCCTTTGGCAAGGTCTCATCACACGGGGTGCCTTGGCCCGGACTAATCCTCACCGTTGCGATGATCGTGGGCTCACTGGTGCTCACAGCCTCAGGTTCGGTGATGCGCGCTTTCACAATCATCACCACAGTTTCTTCAGTACTTTTCCTGTGCGTGTGGGCGATCATCCTAGCGTGCTACATCGTGTATCTGCGCCGGTTCCCGGAGGCGCACGCCTCCTCGAGCTATAAGATGCCTGGCGCAAAGGTGATGCCGTGGATCGTGCTCGCGTTCTTTGTGTTCATTCTTGTAGCTCTCACGCAGGATCCTGACACCGCGATCGCCGAGGCAGTCACGCCCATATGGTTTATCGCGCTGTTCATTGCGTGGCGCAGGATCCGAGGTCGCGTCGTTCGTGACGATGCGGCGGCCGCGGCAATCATTGAGAGTACTGACGGAGAAAAGGTCTCCTAGAACAAACATTGAACATGAGGGGAGCCCAGTACTTCACGTACTGGGCTCCCCGTGTAGGTTAAAGGCCAGGAGGGGGTCAGGACTGTTTTCTGGATGGTTCTGGTTTCTCCATTTTGTCACGGTTTTCTTGGATGGTGCCTCCAAGGGATGTTTTCAAGCGCTCTGTGTTATAGAAGATAAGGTAATCATTGATTGCCGTCTCGAGCTGTGCGGCACTGGTCCAGGTGTGACCGTAGAACATTTCCGTTTTCATACGTCCGAAGAATCCTTCACAGGCCGCGTTATCGGGACTACATCCCTTCTTTCCATCGAGCGGGTGATCCCAGCCTTCGTGGTCTCGATCCATTCAGCGCTCCGGTAATGTCCACCACGATCGCTATGAATAATTCAGTGGGATAGCTTCCTTATCATCCGTAAAGCGTCGTGGCGTCGGTAGGCAAACTCGCGATCGCAGCTTCCAGCATCGACTGCGTCATCACCTTGTCCGGTCGTCGACTCGTCTGCCACGCCACCACTTTCCCATCACAGCAATCAATCATCGGGCTGAGATAGACCTTGGCGTCCGAAGCAGCAAACTCACTGACATCAGTGAGCCATAGTCTGTCAGGCTCATCAGCATGAAAATTCCTCTTGACGTGATCATCTGGGCCGGGCTTGTCTCTCCCTCATAACTGGAATAGCGACGCTTGCGGTGAGCGTAATAAACCGGGATCTGATGTTCTTTCATCAAACGACGAACAACCTTCTCAGAAACAGTCCCCAAGACGCTTGAGTTTGAGCCAGACCCGTGCAACCATACGTAAAGCCCGAATCGCCAGCAATCTTCTCAATCCTGCCAGCGAGCTCGCCATATTGTCGGACGTTCAAGCACACCCCGACAATAGTGGTAGCTACTGGCCGAGATCGCGCACGCCTCCAGCAGCATCACGAAGGAAGACGAGCACGCAACCGGTCAATGATGCGTGTCTTGTTCAGTTCGACAGTTGTCCCGGGATGACGCCCCGTCTTTTTTACCAGATCAAGCTCGTGTTCCAACACATGCTTTTCCACTAGAAGCCTGGCCGCCAAACGACGCAACTCGTCAGGATCATCCGGCAATGATTCTCTAGTTGAGCTCGAGTGGCTAACCATCAGCCTCGCGTTTCTCACGTCTAGTCATCAGGCCCGCTCACCTTCTTGGTTCCATAGCCGCATCCACTTATACAAGCATATGGTTAACAATGCCGAGATCCCCAGCAATGTCTTTAACTGATTGGCCAGCATTCATCCGCTCCACGGCGCTCAACTTAACAGTCCATGGATAGTGGCGGGCAGGCTGCCTCTTCACGACCGGTTTGCGACCTCGACGAGACTGATGCACCCAATCATGGAGCACATGCCGAGACGGATACCCCAACTTCCGGATCGTCTTGACATACGAACCCAACCTACGGAACGTCGCCACAGCCACACGCTTCTGCTCAGCTGAATACACAACCCTCATACAAGCCTCCCGAAAAGATACGGAAAACTGTCCAGACCCCCTTTTGGCCTTTAACCCCCCCGTGTTTCAGTTTGCGGCGCCCGCCTTACCGGGCCGTTTGAGGCTTACCTGACTGGGCCAATTGAGGCTTGCGGGCCTCACCCCTTCGGCTTGGCGTTAAGCCGAATGAGCCTGATTCTCATCGAAGTACATCTGATCAATGAGGGCCTGATAGTGCTCGATGGCGTGCGATCTGCGTACCTTGAGCGTTGGGGTTGCTGTGCCGTCATCCACGGTCATTTCGGCATCCAAGATGGCGAAACGCTTGATGGTTTCCCAGCGGCCCAGCTTTGAGTTCGCCTGATCCACATCCTTCTGCACTGCGCGGCGGATCTCCGGCAGCTTGACGGCATCCGAATAAGCCAGACCTGCTGCTCCGTGGCTGGCGCACCACGCCTCAACCCATTCGGGGTCTAGCGAGATGAGGGCAGCGCAGAACTTGTGGCCTTCGCCCACCACCACGGCCTGAGAGATCGCGCTCGATGTGGCAGTAAGTAGCGCCTCAATTTCAGACGGTGCAACAAACTTGCCATTCGAGGTCTTGATGACGTCTTTGATTCGGTCTGTGATGTAAAGGAAGCGGTTCTTATCAAAGAAGCCAACGTCTCCAGTGTGGAACCAACCGTCTTCACTGATGACCGAGGCCGTCAATTCAGGGTCATTATGGTATCCGCGCATGATCCCCGGGCCTTTGAGAAGAATCTCGCCAGTCTCCGGATCAATCCGGGCGGCCGAACCTGGGATGATCTTTCCGACCGATCCGAAGGTCAACTCTTGAACACGGTTGTAGTACGTGACTGCGGCGGTCTCAGTAACTCCGTACCCTTCGAGCAACGGGATACCCGCGTTGAAGAACCAGCGCTGGAGCTCCGGGTTCAACTTGGCCGATCCAGAGATAAGGAAGTCAAGGTTGCCGCCAAGGGTCTGCCGAATCGTGGAGAACACCAGTTTGTCAGCCACCTTGTAACGCGCAGCTAGACCACTTGGCATGCGCAGCTTCTGTGAACGGTAGGGGAAGGACTCCTCACCCACGGCCATCGCCCAATCGATGATCTTGCGCTTGGGTGAGCCTTCAGGTGCCGCAGCCAGAACACTGGCCCGAACCTTCTCAAAGATGCGCGGAACGCCGCACATGAGTGATGGCTTGAGCTTGCCGAGGTTTGGCACGATCTGGTCAATGCGTCCGTCAATAGCGTTGATGGTTCCGGTATACATGCCAATCAGGAGCATACATTTACCGAATCCGTGTGAGAGGGGAAGCCAGATGTAATGAATCTGGCGGTCATGAATGGAATCGTTTGCGCCCCAACCCACTGCCTCATAGATCCACGTACCGTGCGTAATTTCCACGCCCTTTGGGCGGCCGGTTGTTCCGGACGTGTAGATGATCGTGGCAAGTGAATCGTGGTTTGTATTGGCCTGCGCGTCAGTCACGCATGTTGGATGTGCCGCGAGATATTCGCGCCCCACTGCCTCAAGTTCATCCCATGTAATGACTCGAGGATCGGGCGAAGAAGGCGTCCCTTCCATCACGATGATGTGACGGATGGTTGTTGTCAGACCTTCGAGGGCAACTATCTTCTCGAGAATCGCCTCATTCTGAACGAATACTGTAATCGAGGCGGCGTCGTCGAGAATGAAGGCAATATCATCTGGGCGAGTGTTCGGATAGACGGTGTTGGTGGTGATCCCAACACAGGACATTGCCATGTCGGCAACGACCCACCGTATCGAGGTTCCCGAACAAATCGAGGCCACTTCTTCAGGCTTGAGATCGAGTGCCAGCAAACCAGCGGCGATGCGGTGCGTCCACTTACGGAAGCCATCCCACGACATTTCCTGCCAATGCCCGGAGGAATCCGGGAACATCCATCCGGTCTGATTGGGAAAACGATTGGCGCGGTCGTCGATACCGGCGCCGATATTCTGCCACGTGTTTTCGAATGCGGTTTCAATTTCTGGGGTCATACCCTCAGGCAAGAATGCTGCAACCATGGTCCTAGGTTACGCTGCCGAAGGGTTGCAACGCCTCCACCACTCCGGAAACCGCCGCGCGCTCGAGAGCCTTCCTCGCTATCCGTGCCCGTACGAATACAATTGCGCCATGCAGATCAAGCCTGGACGCCACAATGACATTGCCGCCATCGCCGAGCTATTGAGAAAAGTGTTCATTGACGACCCAGTACTCGCCGAGTATGTGGCGCGCTCGCGCGATCCTGAACTGGCACTTGAGCGATTCTTTACGACTGAGCTGAAGAAGTTTTACATCCCCAAGGGAGTTGTGGACACGGTTAAGGAGGATGGCAAACTGCTCGGTGTGGCACTGTGGGCCAAACCGAATGTGCCCATAACCAAGCTTGACGAACTGCGTATGCTACCCGGCCTCATGCGGGCGCTCGGACGTTCATTTCCGCGGGCTCGCCAGTTCGATTCGTACGACGCCGCCGCCACACCCGGTTTCCCGCATTGGTACTTGTACTCGATAGTTGTGTCCGATAGTGCGCGCGGAAAAGGCGTTGGTTCCATGCTGCTGGACCACGGGATAGAGCGCGCTGCAGATTGGCCCATCTACCTTGAATCCACCACTGCCGGATCGCGAAAGCTGTATGAGCGCAAAGGGTTCATCCCGCTGGGAATTGTTCCCTCCGCCCATCCGGTACCCGAGATGGGGATGTGGCGCCCTGGCGTGCACTGAGATGCTGTGAGCACTTTGCCATATGGCTTTGGCGTGCACTGAGGCACATCACAACTCGCGCCGGGCAAAGCTCCATGCGCCACAACTGAGAATGATCAGAGCCAATACTGCTGAGCTCAGGAGCGGCAGAAGAATGGGCTGGCCTGAAGTCGCGATCCCGTGCGCAACGATAGCTGTGGGAGCTGCAATGAGACCGGCAGGCGAATGATCAGCCAGAGTGGGCAGTGCCGAGAGGATCGACAACACGAGGTACACCCCGATCGTGGCACCTGCACTAGCCAAAGTGGAGCCAAGCCACGCAGAAAGACCTACTGAGACGGCAAGCATGAGGGCTGCGAGCGCCATCCACATGGCACTCGCAGCAATGAGCCGCCCGATCGGAGCTTCCGGGAAATAGATGAGCGTGAGCCCCCATGTGAGCAGAGTTGCGCCACAGATTGAGACCGCCACTACGCCCAGCCGAGCAATGTAGGCGGCAACTGGTTGGTGCCAGCGGGTCACCGGGCGCACGGCAAGCAGCTGCGCGCGTCCGCTGGAGATGAGGTTGGAAGTGGCGCCTGCGCCCGTCAGGATGACTGCGAAGATGACCAATTGGCTCAGATTCTTCACCCATTGAGCGTACGACTCTTGCCAGCTGGGTCCGGGCAACAGACCAATGAGATCTTCACCAACCAGTTGCTTGAGAATAGCGGGAGAGTAGCGCGCCGTGAGCACAGAGAGTACGTCAGCGGCAGCGATGACCAATGGAACCACCCAGCGGTTGCTGGTGCGCCACACGGTGAGAGCCTCGAAACGAAGAACTCTGCGCAGGCTGGCAACCCATGTGACACCAGTGGTTGGAGGCGCGGGAACTGATGCCGTGGGAGCAGCGCCCGCGCCCAAAGGTGTTGTGGCTAGGCTCCTCATTGGCCCTCCTCAGACGTGAGAGTTAGGAAGACCTCTTCCAATGTCAAAGCGCTGGGTGAGTAAGCGTGGAGGCGTTCGCCCAACTGGGTGATGATGCGAGGTATCTGCACACCAGCTAGTTGCTCATCGCCGCGCACAATCACGTCCAGCCCTTCCACACGGGCTGACGCACACCACGGCTCACCGCGCACTGCTGCAGCGAAGGCATCCGGGTGATCAACGCGCACCCTCATGAATCCGGCTCCGACTGTACTCATGAGTTCTTCAAGGGTGGAGGCCGCCAGCACGTTCCCATCTTTGAGCAGTACTGCGTGAGTACAGATCTCCTGAATCTCACTGAGGTTGTGGGAGGAGATGATCACAGTGGCATGCTTTCCGAGTTCGTGCAGCAAATCCAGTACCGCGCGGCGTCCGCTGGGGTCCAATGCAGATGTTGGTTCATCGAGCACCAACACGTCAGGTGAAGAGATGAGGGCCTGAGCCAAGCCGAGGCGTTGACGCATCCCGCGTGAGTAACCTCCGATGCGTTGGGATGTCTGGAGTGAGGTTAGATCGAGGAGTAGTGGAACTCGCGTGCGTGCTTGAGAGGCACTGAGGCCTTCGAGCGAGGCCACTTCATAGAGGTACTCCGATGCGTTCAGCCAGTTTGGGAAAGTAGGCACATCAGGCAAGTACCCCAACCGTTGGCGAACCCACGTTGTACCCGGTTCCTCCCCGAGTATCCGAACAGTGCCGGAATCGGGCCGCGCGAGCCCCAATAGGATTCGCAGGGCAGTAGTCTTGCCAGCACCGTTTGGGCCCAGCAGCGCACACACCGATCCTGCCGGAAAGCTAAAGGAGACGTTGTTGAGCGCGAGGGTAGTGCCAAATGCCCGCGATACTCCGTCAAAGACAACCACGGGGTTGTGGGAGGTTGAGGGCGCGGTGGGCGAACCTGCAGGTTGATGCGGGGAAAGCTCGGTCGAAGTCACGATGCATCCGGCTCATGGCCGTACAAGGCGCGAATGGTGGCATCGACGCCCGTGGAGCTGGGATCCGTGGCGCTGGGATTGGCAGCGTCGATGTGGCTGGGATTGGCAGCGTCAGTGTGGTTGGGCGTGGTAGCGCCGCCAGCAAGGTTGCGCATTCCGTCGTGGCGAATAATCAAGAAGATGGGCGTTCCTATGAACTGCAGCAGAACGATGAGCAGCGCGTAAGGCCACTTGATCTGGCCTGGAAGCGCCCGCGCGGGGGTCTTGACCAAGAACACCAACCCCACAATGACGATCGCAATCTCCGCCGCCGCCAAAGCTACTAGAAGTACCCCCGATGTGGTCACCATGTCATGCCCCTTTCTGCGGGCGCGCGACGCGAGCTCGTCCCAGCCGTGCCGCGCCCACAAGCACAATCGGTTGTGTTGCCAGCGGGAGCAGTCCGCTGGCAATGGCCACCCACGGCTTAACCCGCCCATTGGTGGCAAGAAGCGAGATGAGCGATGAGCCCAGCACAGCACCGTTGATTGAGATGCCTAGCGCCGCCCGGATGATTCCGTCCCGCTTGCCGCCCCGTGCGCCGATGACCCATCCCGCCACTGCGGCGGGCAAAGCTACGGTTGGTATTGCCCCGAACCGCGAGGTGCTGGGTGTGATGCGCCCGCTCAGCGCCACGTTGCGCGCTAGACGCTTCCCGCTGCGCAGAGTTCCCACGACTGTCAAAGCGTTAGCCGCCGCAAGGCCTGCGGGCACAGCGAGGAGAGCTGTGGAGAGCCACGTAGGGATCGCGGCCACTACCTCTGCATCCAGATCATCTGGATGCAGCAAACCCAGCCTGACCGCCAGCGCACCCGCATTAATATCAAACCCGGCTCCCATCACGCGTGGCACGAAGATGCGGGGATCCTCGGGGTTCCACAGGCGCTCGCGAGCATCCGAGCTGAACAAACCTGAGAAGTCGAAGCTGAGTTCAGGGTTTTCTGGAAGGGCAGCATCGATTTCTGACTCCAGAGCTCGTGCCAGATCGGACGCGCTCCCTAAAGACCGTATTGGCGTGCCATCGCTGAGCATGGTTGCCACTTCCTGCACCATTTCCTCGCGTTGAGAGGCAGTAAGCGACAGCTTCTCCAACTCATGAGCGAGTTCAGCTAAGTAGAGTTCGTGGTCCAATGCATCAGGCATGGTGTGCTCCCAGAAGAGAATCGAGTGCGAGTGTCAAGGTGTGCCAAGCGGCAGTTTGGCTGGTGAGAGAAGCGAGGCCATCGGCGGTGATGGCGTAGTACTTGCGAGGGGGTCCGACCGGCGATTCTCGCCACGAGGCGCTGAGCGATCCGGCCTTGGTGAGTCTAGTCAGAATCGGATAGATGGTTCCTGCTGAGGAGTTGAGCCCGGGGAACTCACTTAGCTTTGCCACGATTTGGGCGCCGTACAGCTCCTGACTCTTGAGCAAGCGAAGGATCGCAAGTTCCAATACTCCTTTGCGTAGCTGCGTTGCCTCGTCGGCCATCATTCCTGCCTGATCTCGATGGGTGCACCGGAGTGCGTTGTGGGCGCGGACCCTGTGGCCATGGCCGATTGCCGCTTGTTTATGTATCACCAATATACGTGTATTGCATAGTAGCTGGCAATACATACATTTGGTCGACGACGTCGTCGTCGAACCGTCCGAACATGCGCGGATTGAAGGCTTGCCCTGGAAAACCCGCCCGGAAGCCACCAGCGCACATCTCCAGCGCACATCACCAACACAAACCATGAGCGCACACCATTAACGCGATCCATCAACGAAAAACCCGCCCCATGAACAAGGGGCGGGTTTCTACCTAGATCGTCAAGCGCGTTGAGATCTCAGTGGTGCGTGCGCAAGGCAGCAGCATCGTCCACGGCGGCGAGGCACTCACGCGGGTCAGCCAAATGAATACTCGCTTGCGGAACCACATCATTGAGGGTTCTGGCCCATTGAGCACGTTGAGATGCGAAAGCATGAACCACGCTTTGTCTAGATTCCACGTCCGCCAGCCGAGGTCGTCCTTGCTCTCAAGCAGTGCCGTCTCCAGATTGCGGCGATCCATAAAGCCGTACTTGATGGTCACATGGATGATGCCGGGAATGGTGGTGTCCAGCTTGTCAAAGCTGACGCGATCACACTTGGGGGCGTACGGCGTGGGAAGAGACTTGATGGACACAATCACCACATGGTCGTGCAGAGTGCGGTTGATCTCTGTGTTGAGTTTGAGGGAGACCGGGGTGGTCGAAATCATCGAGTGCGGATAGATGGCTGTGCCGGGAATACGCCTGACGGGATGCTTCTCCAGATCGGCGAGGAAGTCAACCAGCGAACCTTCCCGCTCAGTGCGAGCTTTCCACACCAGCTGCTCACCGCGATGCCAGGTTCGCATCACAAAGAACATGACCAGCGCAATGGAGAGTGGAAGCCAACCGCCTGTCACAAGCTTGGTGATGTTGGCTGCAAGGATCGGCCATTCCACAAGGCTCAATCCAACCCAAAACAAGGCAGACTTCCACAGCGGCCACTTCCAGCCGGTCCGAGTCAGGATCAGCATGAGGGTACTGGTGATCACGAAGTCCATGCTGATCGCGAGGCCATAGGCGGCAGAAAGATGTTCCGATCCGCCAAACACCACCACCACCAACGCCACCGCACAGAACAACAGGCCGTTGACCGCTGGCACATAGATCTGTCCAGAGGCAGAAGGCGAAGTGTGAACCATCTTCATGTGTGGGAGATAGCCCAGGCGAGTGGCTTGGCGCGCATTGGAGTACGCACCAGAAATGACGGCTTGGGATGCAATGAGGGTTGCCAACGTGGCGAGTACCACTAGCGGGACAGTCAACCCTGAAGTGACCAGCATAAAGAAGGGATTAGCAAGCGCTTCCGGGTTGACGATGAGCAGAGCACCCTGACCCAAGTAATTGAGGATCAGCGCGGGCAATACCACCACAATCCACGTGGCTTGAATCGGCTGGCGCCCAAAGTGGGAGACGTCCGCGTATAGCGCTTCCGCACCGCTTACTGCCAGCACGATGGCGCCCAGAGCAATGAATGCGGTACCCGGATGGTGGCTCACAAACTCCATTGCCTCAATGGGAGAGAGTGCTAGGAGGATTCCAGGGTGGCTCACCACATGGGGGATGCCCATGGCGGCCAAGGCCAGGAACCATGCCAACATGACTGGGCCAAAGACTCTTCCGATCCCGGCCGTGCCTATCCGCTGGATATAGAACAGCGCTGCAAGAATCACCAAGGAAACCGGCACCACAATGTTCGGCATGGTTGGGAATGCGACCTTGAGGCCCTCCACCGAAGACATCACAGAGATGGCGGGCGTGATAACAGAATCGCCAAAAAAGAGAGCCGCACCAAACGCGCCGAGGGCTGCCACGGCCGCGGTAGATCGAGTGTTCGGCTTAAGGAACCGCCGAACCAAAGTGGAGAGTGCGAGGATTCCGCCGACGCCGTCGTGATCAGCTCGAAGAACAAAACCCACGTACTTGAAAGTTACGATGATAAGAAGGATCCAGATGATGCAGGAAACCACACCTACGATGTCCTCGTTCGTGAGGGCAATTGCGCCGTCGCCAAGTGTGAAGACGGTTCGCATGACGTATAGGGGGCTGGTTCCAATATCACCAAAAACCACGCCCAGTGCGGCCAGTCCGAGGACGGGCGTACTGGCGTGCCCATGTGCAGTGCGCGAAGGCGCTCCCGCGGCAATCATTTGAGCCACGGCCGGTAACACTACTCCTATACTTGCAGACGTCAACATCGCGGCGAAGTGACGAACAAGACCAGTGATAGAGACCACATGTTGATGTGGGAGAAAGTGGCGAAAACACGCCACTTTGCATGCTCGTTTGAGCGGAATCACAAGCTGAAGATCCGGCTTTGTGAGGCAACTCTACGTCTGGAGGGAAACTGTGCCAATAGGTCCCGAATAGGGCAACTCTTTATGGGGTTACACTGCCGGCTTCTCGGCACTCTGAATCCACATCTGCCGGAAAGGCGCCCGGTTCGGTGCTCGGGGTTCAGAAGCCACGTCTACACTTGGTGACTATGCAGAGCACACAGCAGGCCGACAACACGCCGAACACACAGCTCGAATACGCCCATGACTTGGCGGACTTCATAAGCGCATCACCCTCTTCTTACCACGCGGCCCGGCAGATTGCCTGCAGGCTGGATAAGGCTGGATTCTCCCAACAGATGGAAGACGAAGAGTGGAGCGCCACACCCGGCGGCCACTACTTGGTTCGCGGCGGGGCCGTGATGGCTTGGCGCGTGCCGGAAGGCGCCGGGCCGCACAACGCATTTGCCATTGTCGGATCGCACACCGATTCACCCAGCTTCAAAGTCAAGCCCTCACCCAACTCCGTACACAGCGGGTTCGCGCAGATCAACGTGGAAACCTATGGCGGCCTGCTGTACAACTCGTGGCTCAACCGTGAACTAGGCTTGGCTGGGCGAATCGTCACGGTAGACGGTGAGGAGCACCTCGTCACTACTGGCGCCATCATGGTTATTCCCCAGTTGGCACCGCACCTAGACCGCGCAGCCAACAAGGAACTCAAACTCAACCCGCAAACTCACCTCCACCCATTGTGGGCTTTGGGAGAGAAGGATCTTTTCGAGTTCCTCGCGGAACGCGCGGAGGTGCCTGCTGACGAAATCGCCGGAATGGACCTTTTCGCTTACGATACGCAGCCGCCCCAAATCATCTCTGATGAGTTCTTCGCTTCAGGGCGCCAGGACAACCTCGTCTCGGTGCACGCTTCGCTCACCGCGTTCATTGCCGCTGAACCCACCGAGGTTGCCGTGTTCTCCGCCTTCGATCACGAGGAAATCGGCTCTTCCACCACCACCGGCGCATGCGGCCCGATCCTTGAGACCACCCTGAAGCGCACAGCACTGGCACTTGGCGCCACCCAAGAGCAGTACTTCCAAATGCTTGCCCGTTCATCGTGCGTGAGCGCGGATGCCGGCCACTCCATCAACCCGAACTACCCGGAATACCACGATCCTGACCAACACCCGGTGATGGGCAACGGGCCAATGCTCAAGATCAATGCGAATCAGCGCTACGCCACCGATGCGCACGGGCAGGCGCTCTGGCTGCGCGCAGCATTCGCCGCAGGCCTTTCCACCCAGGAGTTCGTATCCAACAACGCTGTCAGCTGCGGTACCACGATTGGCCCGCTCACTGCCACGCGACTTGGTATTGAAACGGTAGACGTTGGCGTTCCACTGTTGTCTATGCATTCGGCCCGCGAACTATCCTCTATCCGTGATGATTGGGAGTTGGCCGAGATCCTGAAGGGGTACTGGTCTGTTGCCTAAGCATCCGATCTTTAACGCGGCACATGCCTTGGACCGTGCCGCCTTTGCGCATCCTGATCGCTCATCTCTCACGTATGGGGATCAGACGATGACGGTGGCTGAAGCCGCAGTTGCCACGCGCAAGCTTGCTCAGCTTTTTGCCCAGGCTGGCGTCACAGAGGGCGATCGGGTGCTCATGGCCGCCCGGAACTCTCCCTATCATCTGCTCGCGTTTGTGGCCTGTGCACGGCTGGGTGCCGTGTTTGTGCCAGTCTCATTCCGCCTTACGCAGTTCGAACTGCAGAACCTCGTGGACTTCTGTTCCCCGCGTGCGCTTATCTGCGAACCGGAGATTGCGGCGCGAGGTTCTTTCACATCCACCGGCACACTGCTGCATTTTGTGATTGACGACGACGTCAGCGCAGGCCCGCTTTCACCTGGCCTCCAGAACGGGTACTTGGCGCTCTCTGCCGCCATGTCGCCATTCGATGGATCATTTATCGCCGATAGTGAGCCTTCTGGCCACGATGAGTTGGGCGGACGGGAATACCCTGAGGGGCTTGCAGCGATTCTGTTTACATCGGGCAGTTCAGGTACGCCAAAGGCCGTCGAGTTGACACATGCCAACCTATGGTGGGGTTCTCAGAACTTCCGGAGTGGATTCGAGTATCGAAGCGATGAAAGTGTGTTGGCGGCAGCACCGCTTTCGCATATCGGTGGCTTCAACGGGACAACGCTGGACTTGTTCTCAAACGGCGGCCACGTTGTTGTCTCCCGCTACTTTCATCCGGCAGAAGTGCTGCGGCTCATCGAGGAGAAGCGCATCAACATTATGTTTGGCGTGCCCACGATGTACGGGGCACTGCTTGCGCAGCCCGACATCGCTACGCGGGATCTGAGCTCGTGGCGCTTGCCGTTAGTGGGCGGGTCTCAAGTGCCCGCCCCGCTCCTCGGTTCGCTGGCAGCCCTGGGATTGCGGCCCATCAATGTGTGGGGAATGACGGAGACCTCGGCTTCCGGTTCCTATCTGCCTTTCGAACACTGTGCTTCCCATCCGGGTTCGATTGGGCGGCCGTTTAGCAACATTGAGGCTCGGGTAGTTGATCCGGGAACCCTCACTGATGTGGCTGTAGGAGTGCCGGGCGAACTTGTAGTGCGCGGGCCATCGGTCACTCATGGATTCTGGCACGGGGATGATTACACAGCCGCCGCATTCGACAAGGGATGGTTGCGCACGGGCGACCTCTGCACCATGGACGCTGCAGGATTCCTCTCCATCGTCGGAAGGCTCTCTGAGCGGATTATGACCGGTGGTGAGGGGGTGTTCCCCTCTGAGATCGAAGAGGTCCTACGCCAGTACCCGGGGATCAGCGACGTAGTGGTGTGCGGTGTTCCCGATGAGGTATGGGGTGAACGCGTGGTAGCTGCCATCGCTGTGGATGAAGGCGCCAGTGAGCCAACGTTGGTGGATTTGCAGGCCTTTGCGGGGCAAGTGTTAGCGCGATACAAGATGCCGCGTGAGCTTGCAGTGGTCAAGGAGATCCCATTCACGAGCTCAGGCAAGGTTGACCGCGGTGCGGTGCGACGCCAGCTGTGGCAACATCCCGACTCACCTGATGCGCAATCACCAGCGTGACGCGTGGTGACGCGTCTCGACCTGCTGTAACGCGGCTCGACGTGCTGTAGCGCCCAAGTGATGGCTAGAGCGCCGCGAACTGCGGGTGTGCTGCAATCAATGAGTTGGCCTCCTGGCGCGCGGCCTTGGGTTCGGCCAAGTGCGCCAAGTTGGCGGGAATCTCCCATCCCTTCTTGGCCATGGCCATGCCGTACAAGCGCCCGGCCCGGTAAGAGGAGCGCACCAGTGGCCCGGCCATGATCCCTGCAAACCCGATCTTTTCACCCAGTTCCTTGAGATCCACGAACTCCTGAGGCTTGACCCAGCGATCGATGGGGTGGTGCAGGGGAGAAGGGCGCAGGTATTGGGTGATTGTGAGGAGATCACACGAGTTCTCATGCAGATCCACCATGGCCTGCTCAATCTCTTCACGAGTTTCGCCCATACCAAGGATCAGGTTGGACTTTGTAATGAGACCTTCCTCGGAAGCCATCGCGAGGATGTCCAGTGACCGTTCGTACCGGAAGGCCGGGCGAATCTTCTTAAAGATACGCGGCACGGTTTCAACGTTGTGTGCGAATACCTCAGGGCGCGATTCAAACACTTGCTTGAGCGCGGCAAGGTTCCCTTGGAAGTCATCCACCAAGAGCTCCACTCCCGTTCCCGGGCACAGCTTACGGATCTGACGGCACGTCTCTGCATAAATCCACGAAGCTCCGTCGGGCAGATCATCGCGAGCCACGCCCGTAACTGTGGCATATCGCAGGCCGAGCTGCTGTACTGATTCGGCCACCCGGCGCGGCTCATCACGATCTAGGGACGTGGGGCGGCCAGTGGCAATCTGGCAGAAATCGCAGCGCCGCGTGCACTGATCGCCGCCCACGAGGAACGTCGCCTCCCGGTCTTCCCAACATTCATAGATATTTGGGCACCCAGCCTCTTCACACACAGTGTGAAGAGACGAACCATGAACCAGCGAACGCATATCTGAATACTCTTCGCCCACAACTGCCGTAGTGCGAATCCACTCCGGCTTCTTCTCAATGGGGGTCTGAGCATTGCGTGCTTCGACTCGCAGCAGCTTGCGGCCTTCAGGAGCTAGTGGACTCATGATTCCTCACTTTGTGTGTGTCGGGATGCGGGAGATAGGTGCGGTGGCGCGGTTAGCGAAGCGGCCCAGCTCTGATTCGAGGTGCGGCAGGAGTGCAGCCGCCGCCTCTTCAAGCGATGCGGTGACGCCGAGTTCGTGCAGTGACGTTACGCCGGCGTCGTCCAAACCACAGGGCACAATCTGACCAAACTTGGCCAGATCCGTAGATACGTTGAAAGCTAAGCCGTGCATTGTGGCGTCGTCGGCAAATTTGATGCCAATCGCGCAAATCTTTCTATCTTCGACGCCGGGGCGGCAGATCCAGACGCCTGACCGCCCTTCAACTTGGCATGAATCGATCTCCCAGGCCTCATCTAGCGCTGCAATGATGGCGCGCTCAACTGCCCGGACAAAAGCGACCACATCGCGTGGCGCCCGCACCTTGATTATGGGGTAGATGACCAGCTGACCGGGCCCGTGATATGTGACCGAGCCACCGCGGTCCATCTGTATGACGGGGATCTCCTTGTTAGGGATGTCGGCGGGTTTGGTGCGCCGGCCCGCCGTATACGTATCTTTGGCTTCCCACACAATGAACGTGTCCGGGGCGGTTTGCGCCGCCACACGATCGTGTAGGTCACGTTGATGGGAGTCTACGACCATGTAGTCCATAGGACCTTGGTCCAAGAAATCGGCTATGTCCACAGCTTGAGCTTACGCGAGCAGGCCACATGGTGTGCAACTGGACGGGTGGTTTTCACAGACTTCTGGGGGGCAAACGCAGGGAGGAGAACTGCCACTTTCTGCTATGTAGAACTTGCTAGAGCGCGGGCAGGCTGCCTTGATGTGAGGTACTAGCCATATTACGAAGCGTCGGGATTTGGCCACCTTTTGCCGCTCTTACGCGGAATTCTGGCGACCGCATTGTGGATTGGGCTGTTTCGTTGGTCCTGCCGAATGTGGATAGAATGATCAAATGCTTGAGGGCGCGCCACCGCGCTTCATTCGTGGAGCATCTGAGTTTGTTACCTGAAGGCGCGTGCTACTGCACCTGCGAAGTCTGGTTGCAACAAGCACGTACCATACATGCATCTAGCAGAAGGGCCGTTGTCCCGCCATTCCAAGGGCTTCGGTCTTCGAACAATTGGAAGGCCACTTCGTGGTTAGATACCTAATGAGAAGAGCGGCAAGCTGGTTTGTGATGGTTTTCCTCGCAACCAACATGACGTACTTCCTTGCCAACATCTTCTTGGACCCACGTGCCAATTATCTCGGTAGGCGCCCACCGCTTCCTGAATCACAGATCATTGCGGCTCTCGAGCCGATGAACTTGAGTCCAGAAGAACCAATTCTCAGCCGCTGGTGGACGTGGCTAACCAATATTCTCTTTCATTGGGATTGGGGCCAAGGCTTCTACGGTACTGGCAACGTGAATGCGGAAATCAGCCATCGCATGTGGGTTTCTGCTGAGCTCGTACTTGGTGCAACCGTTCTTTCTGTGGTTATCGGTGTTGCGATTGGTGTGTATACAGCATCACGGCAGTACCAGCGTGCGGATCGTCTATGGCAGGGCATTTCAGTTGTTGCCATGAACACCCACACTGTCGTGGCCTCACTCGTGCTTGTGCTCGCAGCCATCAAGATCAACTCGCTCGCTGGCACTCAGGTGTTCTTCGTAACCGGAGGCGCTGACGATACAATCACAGGCTTCTTCCCGGCGCTTCTGAATCTGCTGCAACGGCTCACGTTGCCCACGATTTCTCTGGTCTTCATTTCCTACGCCAGCTATCACATGACCCAGCGATCGCTGCTTCTGGACAACATTGAAATGGACTACGTCCGCACTGCTCGCGCTAAGGGCCTTACACGCCACGCAGCAATTCGTAAGCACGCGCTGCGCACCTCGATAATTCCGGTGGCAACCTCGGTTGCGTTTTCCGTTCCAGGCGTGTTCACCGGAGCAGTCATGACCGAGAACATCTACGCATGGCATGGAATGGGCGAATACTTGGTCCAGACGATTTCTCGAAACGACATACATGGTGTTGTGGCCACTGCTGCCTTCACGGCAGTTCTGACTGCGATTGGCGCGATCTTATCCGATATCTTCGTCGTAGCGCTGGATCCGCGAGTGAGGGTGAGCTGAAATGACTGACAATCGCGACAGAATGAAAGAAGCAGCTCTGAACGAGCCAGTCATGGATAATCTCGAAGAGTCTGGCACCACCACCGCTCTGGCTCAAGGTGGGAAGGATGCTACTTCGCAGAAGACGCCCGCACTGAAGAGTCCTGAAGTTGATACTCCTCCGAAGAACCTGTCCAAGATGGCGCTCTACCGCAGACGTTTTATGCGCAATAACACGGCGGTAGCCGGACTGATCGTATTCGTGATCCTTGCGCTCTTTGCCATTTTCGGCCAGTACATTACCCCGTGGGACTACCAGACTCCCGACTTCCTAGCGATTTCCCAACCACCGTCGGCAGTGCATTGGTTTGGCACAACAGGCGCTGGGAACGACCTATTCGCGCAGGTCTCGCATGGTCTGGGCCGGTCGATGATCATTGCCGTCGTGGTCTCGGCAGCCACGATGCTTCTTTCAGCATTCATCGGTGCTGGAGCCGCATTCTTTGGTGGCAATGTGGAAAAGGTTATCTTGGCCGTTATCCACTTTATGCTCCTGGTTCCGTCCTTCCTCCTCATCGCTTTGATGGTTTCGGGATCTGGCGGCAACTGGATCGTCCTGATGGTCGTCCTAACCCTGTTCGGCTGGATGTATCCAGCGCGAGTGATTTGGTCTCTCGCCATCTCAATTCGAGAACGCGAGTATGTCTCTGCCGCGCGTTATATGGGCGTTTCTAGCCCCCGCATCATTGCCCGCCATTTAGTTCCGAACATTGGTTCCCTGCTGATCATCAACTTTACGTTGGGCATTGTCTCAACAGTTATGAGTGAGACGTCCTTGTCCTTCCTTGGACTTGGCGTCAAACTCCCGGATGTCTCGCTCGGCAACCTCTTGACGGTCGGTGCTAATTCAATCCGGTCGGCTACCTGGACATTCTGGTTCCCAGCAGGTGCGCTTATGCTTCTGACGATTTCCGTCGCACTTATTTCTGACGGTCTTCGCGACGCACTCGACCCGAACTCGTCGGCTGGAGGCCGCGCATGACCGATCCTATTCTTTCAGTTAGAGATCTGACCGTTTCTTTCCCTTCGGAAGCGGGACGTGTTGACGCCGTTCGTGGTGTCAACTTTGACCTCATGCCACACAAGACTCTTGGCATCGTGGGCGAGTCTGGATCCGGCAAGTCGGTAACCTCTCTTGCCGTCATGGGCCTGCTTCCGCAGTACTCTTCGATAAGCGGCTCAGTTAAGCTGGGAAACCAGGAACTCTTGGGCCTCACCGATGAGGAGATGTCGGAGTACCGCGGCAAGGACATTGGGATGATCTTCCAAGATCCGCTTTCGGCCCTCACTCCGGTATTCGACATTGGCACGCAACTTGTGGAAGCTCTTCAAGCTCACGACAAGAGGATCTCGGACAAAGCGGCGCTAGCCCGCGCAGTAGAGCTCTTGGACTTAGTCGGTATTCCAAATCCGCAACGTCGCGTCAAGGCATTCCCACATGAGTTTTCTGGTGGTATGCGCCAGCGTGTAGTCATTGCGCAGGCAATTGCTAACAACCCACGCGTACTCATCGCTGACGAACCAACTACGGCTCTCGATGTGACCATTCAGGCTCAGATTCTTGAGGTCATTGCAAAGGCACAAGAGGAAACCGGCGCTGGCGTCATCATGATTACGCACGATATGGGCGTAGTCGCCGGGACTGCCGATGACGTCGTCGTCATGTACGCAGGTAAGCCAGTTGAGACTGGTTCCGTGGATGAAATCTTCCACGAGCCTCACATGCCGTACACGATCGGTCTTCTTGGTTCGATTCCGCGTGCGGACCGCAAGCGTGAAGATCCGCTCGTTCCGATTCACGGCAATCCACCTACGGTCATTGATTTTCCGGATGTTTGCCCATTCAACGAACGTTGCCCGATCGCCATTGATGCTTGTCGTGTCAAGGAGCCGCAGCTTGTAGCTGTCGGTTCAGGACGAGCAATTGCAGATAGCGTCGTCGTTGAAGGAACCGCGCTCAGTGCGCACGAAAATCAGGTCTTCATTCATTCGGCTGCGTGCATTCGTACAGGTGAGATTAAGGATGGCCAGATTGACGGTCACGATCTTTTCCCGGTGCCGGAGCGTCCTGAGGATTCACTTGCCGGTATGGCCCGTGAAGATCGTCCCGTTGTACTTAAGGTCAATAACCTAGTAAAGACGTTCCCGCTCATGAAGGGGTCGATCATGAAGCGTCGCGTTGGTTCGGTGTATGCCGTCAACGGGATTAGCTTCGAACTTCGCAAGGGTGAGACGCTCGCGATCGTGGGTGAGTCCGGTTCAGGTAAGTCCACCACGCTGCTTGAGGTCATGGATCTGGGAGCAGGTAAGGATTTGACCGGCGAGATTATTCTCGGCGGGACTGATGTAACCACACTCCATAGCCGCGAACGACGCCAGAAGCGCCGTAACATTCAGATGGTGTTCCAAGACCCGATGGGTGCTCTGGACCCGCGTATGACGGTCCGCGATATTATTGCTGAGCCGTTGACCGCTTTCGGCATGGATGGCGACGTTACTCCACGAGTACGCGAACTCATGGATACGGTGGGCTTAAAGCCCGAACAGATGGATCGGTTCCCGGGAGCGTTCTCCGGTGGGCAGCGTCAGCGCATTGGTTTGGCCCGTGCTCTGGCGACCAACCCTGAGATTATCGTTTTAGATGAACCCGTTTCCGCTCTTGACGTTTCGATTCAGGCAGACGTTATTAACCTGCTTGACGAACTCAAGCTGAAACTTGGGCTTTCCTACCTGTTCGTGGCGCATGATCTTTCCGTCATTCACCACATTGCTGACCGGGTTGCCGTCATGTACCTCGGCAAGTTTGTGGAGACCGGAACAGTAGCGGAAGTGTTCAGCAATCCTGAGCACCCCTATACGCAGGCGTTGCTCTCGGCTGTCCCGATTCCGGACCCCGATATTGAGCGCAATAGGAAGCGGACCATTCTGGTGGGAGATCTTCCAAGCCCAACGGACGATTTGCCTGGATGTGCGTTCCGGAGCCGTTGCCCGCTATACCAGATGCTCTCGGAAGAGCAGCGCCGGAAGTGCAACGACGTCACGCCAGCGCTCGTGTCGAAGCACGACGAGCTGGATCATGCGAACGCGTGCCACTACCGCTAGAAACCTCACGAGGCCGATGCTGATAGGCGCTGGGCTCGTGCCATTGTTAGGCAGTTCCGGAAGGTACTCTCCAATGCTGAAGTATTGAACGCGATCATGAGGCTAGATGAGTGGTGAGCATAAACCGCTGGTAGTACGAAGGCCAATATTTCGTCAAGAAAAAGCTAAGATAGTCCAGAATGTCCAAATGGTGGATGGAAAACGTGGACACCACGGGGTCGTTCACTAAGATCAGATACCTAACCAGTACCACTCAACTGGTTATTACATGAAGGGAATGTTCATGAAGAAGACAGGAATTGTTGCCGCGTTTGCGGTTGCTGCTCTGACACTTTCTGCATGCGGTGCTTCTGGTAGCAGCGACGGATCCTCGGGCAGCACCGATACGGGTTCCGCCACCGAGGTCGCCGCCGCTGACTATCTGCATGCAGACTATGACGAGCTTCAGGAAGGTGGCACGCTCACCCTAGCCATCACCGAGCTCGGCGAACAGCAGAACCCTTTCCAGCAGGATGGCACCAGCTACACAAGCTGGCTATGGTACTGGTACAACCCGCAGCTGGCTCTGTTCGCAGATGACGGTACGTGGAGCTTCAACCCCGATTACTTCGATGACGTCACGTCTGATGAGGTAGACGGCAACACTGTCGTAACCTACAAGATCAAGGACGAGGCCACGTACAACGATGGCACTCCAATTGACTACAAGGCATTCCAGACAACTTGGCAGGCCAACAACGGTACCGATCCGGATTACCTTCCTTCGGCGACCGACGGGTACGAGCGCATCAGCTCTGTAGAAGCAGGCTCCAGCGATAAGGAAGTTGTTGTCACATTTGACGGCATCTACGCTTGGTGGCAGGGCCTCTTCAATCTAGTTCTCAACCCGGCTGTGGATTCGGCTGATGCTTTCAATAACCTTTACATCAACACACTTCAGCCAGATTTGGGTGCGGGCCCATACAAGGTTGAGAAGTTCGACCAGACCGCCGGAACCGTTTCATTCGTCAAGAATGAAAAGTGGTGGGGCGAACCAGGCAAGCTTGATCGCGTTACCTACAAGGTAATGGAGACTTCGGCTTCGCTGAACGCCTTCCTCAATGGAGAAATTGACTTCACTTCTGCAGCAACTGCCGAGCGTTACACCGCAGTCAAGGACATGTCTGGCATCAACATCTTCACAGCAATGGTTCCTTCCAACGCTCTGCTGATGCTCAACTCGGGCAACGAGATCCTCGCGGATTCTGGTGTTCGTCAGGCAATCTTCGATGGTATTGACCGTTCGGTCCTCGCTGAGATCACCTTTAATGGGCTCGACTACACCGAACCACTGCCAGGCTCCTTCACCTTGTTCGCATCGCAGCCGGGCTACGAGGACAACTTCTCCAAGGCCGTGACATATGATCCGGAGAACTCCAAGAAGCTTCTTGATGAGGCTGGTTGGACCGAAGGTGCCGATGGTATCCGTGAGAAGGATGGTGAGACGCTGTCCCTGCGCTACGTGCTCCTTGGCGATGCAACTACTGCCAAGAACCGCGCAACCGCGATGCAGCAGAACCTGAAGGATATCGGCGTCGACCTTCAGATCGAAGAGCGCCCCTCGTCCGATTTCTCTGATGTGTACACCGAAAAGGACTTCGATCTTTTCACGATGGGCTTCTCGTCCACTGATCCGTTCGGCGTTGCGTACTTCGGCCAGATCTACGGCTCTGACTCAGGCTTGAACCTCTCGGGTACAGGCACCGCAGAGCTAGATGCAAAGATTGCTGACCTTCAGAAGATCGGTGATCCGGACGAGCAGATCACGGCTGCCAACGAGCTAGAAGTTGAAGCCTTCAAGCTTTACGGCATCATGCCTCTCTACAACGGTCCCGGAATTGCTGCAGTGAAGGAAGGCCTTGCCAACTTTGCAGGCAATACGAGCCAAGGCTCGATGGGCTTTGCGGTTCTTCCGATCGAGAACATTGGTTGGGTTGCCGACTGATCCAACTGATTAGTGAGAGTAAT
Organism: Changpingibacter yushuensis; assembly: GCF_014041995.1. Taxonomy (NCBI): domain Bacteria; kingdom Bacillati; phylum Actinomycetota; class Actinomycetes; order Actinomycetales; family Actinomycetaceae; genus Changpingibacter; species Changpingibacter yushuensis. Next base: position 608,361 of record NZ_CP059492.1, read on the forward strand.
CCAACAAGAATGCTCCCCGGCAACGTAGGTTGCCGGGGAGCATTCTTGTTGTCCAGTTGTAGTTTTGTCACTCGTGAGTGTGGGTGACGCTGGCAGATGCGGAAAACCTGACCGTAACGTGAGCCAGCCAGATCTAGCTACAACCGATACTCCCAACCCAGCAGCACTGGTTTGTCAACAGTCTTACTGAACCGACCAGCTGCCGTCAGTTGGCATGATGATGCCGTTGACGTTCGTCGCTCAGAAGCCAGACGATTGCGGCAGCCTGCAAATCGGCGGGATCAAAGCAAGGAAGGGAGCCACACGTTCCTGAGCGAAATCGGACTTGAATGAGCCTTCGATGTTGGTTGCCACTTCATCAGGCGAGATTGCATTGATATGGATTCCGAGCGGACCCTACAAGAAGGCTTCGCTCTTCGTCATGCCAGCAATTGCATGCTTTGACGTGCCGCAAGCTGTACCTGTGGCATTGCCTCGAAGTGCCGCTTGGCTGGCGACATTGACAATAGAGTCTTCGCCTTGTTCCATCATGAGTGGCAAGACGGCACGGGAGACCTTGGAGGTTCCCGTCACGTTGACGGCCATCACGCGATCCCTGAGCGCGTTGTCTATTTCGTGCAATGGCATCATGCCGTCCATGATTCCTGCGACGTTAGCCAGACAGTCGATCCGTGGTCCGGCTGTCGCCATAGTCCGCTCGACATCTTCATCCTTCGTGATGTCACGAGCAACCGGAATAACCTTTCCCTCCGGAAATGCTCATGCGGCCTTCTGAAGTCGTTCCGTCGATAGATCAACTGCGATGACGGTTCCACCGTCTAAGAGGATGCGCTCAAGGGTTGCGCGTCCGATTCCAGAGGCTGCGCCCGTATTCACGGTCACCTTGCCTTCGAACCACTTGCCGGTTGCGCCTGGTGGTGGCTCATCTTCCGGGACGACGCCGTTGTTGGCGGTCAGAATGATTCGATCGACAAGTTCCTAGGGAGACTGACCTTGACTGAGACCGGGTAGGCCACGCAGTGGCAAGGAGTGCACCTGCGCGATTGCATCATCATCATGCCGACTTCGTCGAAGATCACACGAATAACTGGGCCACCGGTGGGGTCATCCATCCACTCACCGATTGTGCGATGGCCATTGAGGGGTCCGTGTTTCTTTGTCATGAATTTTCCAAACCTTGGGTCTAGGAGAGACCACCAGGCCGCTGTCTTGGCGGGCATCTTTGCCGTGTCGGAACTATCGTCCCACAGCTTGGCTAGGAGGGTAAGGAATATAGCAGAACAATTCCATCTAACTGAAGTGAGCTGAAGTGAATTGCCGGTCACAGTAGGAATCTAGGTATTGTGGCCGGCCAGTTGGCTAGAACAGCGCGGCTGTTCCAGTTGCAATTGCTGCGGCTCCGAGGGCAGCGATGCCAATCCGATCCCATGCCCAAGCCCGGCTGCACGCCATACCTTGTGGATCGGCCTTGCGCGTCACGGGATAGGCATCTCGCATCTCGTCGATGAGTGAGCTTGCTGAGTACGTTGTGGCTCGCATGCTTATGGTGCCTGAACTGATAAGCGGAATCGCGTTTCCGACTTTGTACTCGCTAGCATCGTGACTGTGTGAGCCGAAGGCGCCGGAACTAGCACTCTCGGACTTAGCCCGCTGTGGCTTGTATTGAGCACGCGAGCTCGACGAGCGGCTGAACACGCGGACTCCAATGGATTCACCGTTAGTCGTGGTCAGCCGCATTCCCCAACGTGATTCCACTGCTATGAGTGACCTAAACGGAACTGTGACTGTTGTCAGGGTATTGGCTACGACTAATCCTTCAGCATTGACCTCGAGGTATGGCATGGCATAAAAAGCCATTGCCAAGAACACGATTCCGATGCAGAACAAAACGGTGCCGGGAAGCCCTGTTAGGCCGACTTGGACCACTTGGAGAATCACAATTGTGATGGCTAGCACCGAAAAGGCAGCCATTGCGCCATATTGTGACGTCGTCCGCAGCTTATATCTGGGTTCCATGGTGTTAATTGTGGCCCAAGTGCGCGTAAAATTGAAAGGCGGCGCGATTGCGCCCCGCGCACTGAAGCGCTCCGCAGGCGTCCGCGTGCCTCGGGGCCACAAACGATCGAGGAAGTCCATCTGTGAGCACCCGCAAAGACCTGCGTAATGTTGCCATCGTCGCCCATGTTGACCATGGTAAAACCACCTTGGTGGACGCGATGCTTTGGCAGTCCGGCGCATTTGGAGAACGGGCTACGGTTGAGAAGACCGGTGAGCGCGTCATGGATTCTGGCGATCTTGAGCGCGAAAAGGGCATCACTATTCTCGCCAAGAACACGGCTATTCGCTACGCCGGCCCCTCCGCTGCAAAGTTCGGCGCGCCTGATGGCGTGACGATCAACGTCATTGATACGCCCGGCCACGCCGATTTCGGTGGCGAAGTGGAACGTGGACTCTCAATGGTGGACGGCGTGGTGCTGCTTGTTGACGCATCCGAAGGTCCACTTCCTCAAACAAGGTTTGTGCTCCGTAAGGCACTCGAAGCAGGCCTGCCTGTGATCACGGTCGTCAACAAGGTTGATCGGCCAGACGCACGTATTGACGGTGTGGTCAATGAGGCGCAGGACCTTCTGCTTTCTCTTTTCTCTGATCTTGATGATCCCGACGACGACGTCTTGGACAAGCTTCTTGAGATCCCCGTTATCTACTGTGCAGCGAAGGCTGGATACGCAGATACCGTGCGTCCCGATGATGGTGCGCTTCCCGCGAACCAGAACTTGGAGCCTCTCTTCGAGGCCATTCTTCACTACATTCCTGCTCCTGAGTTCGATGAGGAAGCACCGCTTGTCGCACAGGTGACGAACCTTGATGCCTCTCCTTTCTTGGGCCGCCTCGCGCTTATCCGCGTGCACTCTGGTGAGCTGAAGAAGGGTTCATACGTTGGTTGGGCCCGTCATGACGGCTCGATCCAGCGTGTTCACATCTCTGAACTACTTGTGACCGAAGGCCTGAGCCGCGTTCCATCTGAAGCGGCATATGCGGGTGACATCGTGGCGGTTGCCGGTATTACTGACATCACCATTGGTGACTCCTTGGTGGATCTGGAAGACCCGAGGCCACTGGCTCCGATCCATGTAGATGACCCAGCCATCTCCATGACCATCGGAATCAACACCTCGCCACTCGCGGGCCGCGAAAAGGGCCACAAGCTCACTGCGCGCCAGGTCAAGGACCGTTTGGACGCTGAGCTGGTTGGCAACGTTTCGATTCGCGTGTTTCCCACGGAACGTCCAGATCAATGGGAAGTCCAGGACCGAGGCGAGCTCGCGCTGGCGATCTTGGTAGAGCAGATGCGCCGCGAGGGCTTCGAGCTTACCGTTGGTAAGCCGCAGGTCGTCACCAAAATGGTGGACGGCAAGCGCTATGAGCCCATCGAACGCGCCACCATTGATGTTCCTGAGGAGTTCCTCGGTACCGTCACGCAGATCATGGCAACGCGCAAGGGCCGCATGGAGACCATGCAGAACCACGGCTCTGGTTGGGTTCGCATGGAGTTCATCATTCCGTCTCGAGGCATGATCGGTTTCCGTTCCCATTTCCTGACTCAGACCCGCGGTACAGGCATTTCGGCTTCAATCGGCGAGGGCTACGCGCCGTGGTTCGGTGAGATCGAAACCCGTGCAACCGGCTCGCTCGTTTCAGACCGCGCTGGTCAGGTCACTGCTTATGCGCTGCAGCGCCTAGAGGATCGTGGCACGTTCTTTGTGGAGCCCGGCGTTGAAGTCTATGAGGGCCAAGTTGTGGGAGAGAACCCACGCGATGAGGATATGGACGTCAACGTTGTCCGCCCCAAGGAAATGACGAACATGCGTTCAGCCACGGCTGATGTGTTTGAACAGCTTCAGGCTCCGCGCAAGCTAACCCTTGAGGAGTCCATGGAGTTCGCTGGCGACGACGAGTGCATCGAGGTCACCCCCGAATCTGTACGAATCCGCAAGGTTATCCTCAACTCAACTGAACGGTTCCGCGCCAGCCGCCGCGCTAAGTGACGGTTCTCAGCTGGGGCTAGTAGTCTCAGGCACTGTGGTGCCAAAGCGTGGTGCTCGGCAATGGAGGGGCTGTTGAAGATCGGTCAGCTTGTGTGGGGAGCCATACTTGGCTTCTTTGTTGGGATCCTTGGCTGCGTGGTGCACGGCGGCCCCGTCGATCTACCTATCGTCGGCCTCGTTCTGGCCACAGCCATGGTGGCGGCCGGTTCCTGGTTCCTCATCGAACTGGGAAAGGTCTCTGCTTGGTTGACCTACTTCGCGGGAGTCACGGTGGCCACTTTCTGGCTACTTCTGTTCCCGACCGGCAACGATGCACTCGTACTCGTGGAGTATTGGCCCTCAGAAGCGTGGCTCGTTCTTGCCCCGTTATCGGCACTTGTGCCAAGATTTGTGCTCAGGCGCCGGTAGGAAAAGGCACGGCAGTGCTGCGAGATAGCAGCGCTTTGTGCGTGCATGTTGTGGTGAACTAGACGCATATGCCTTGGGGGCATTGTTCCCGTGGTGGCACTGCCGCTCGCTAGAATTGCCTGAGTTACTGCGCAAGAAAGGGTTGTTGTGGGAAAAGACGCCAATGAGGAATCCCGTTCCGGCTCGCTCGAATCGGCACTGAATCGCCGAATCGATGAACCGGAAGAGGCAGGCAGTTCTCCCGCCAGTTGGAATGCGGAGGATGTGCAGGCCTCCGGTTCTGCTCCCAACCCTATTGAGTCACTCTTTGAGCCTTCTGAGGCTGTGCCCGCGGCTCAACCTACTGAGGCTTTTCCGGCCGCGCGGGTAGACGAAGCTGTGCCCGCGGCTCAACCTACTGAGGCTTTTCCGGCCGCGCGGGTAGACGAAGCTGTGCCTGCGGCTCAACCTACTGAGGCTTTTCCGGCCGCGCCGGTGGACGAGGCTGTGCCTGCGGCTCAACCTACCGAGGCTTTTCCGGCCGCGCCGGTGGACGAGGCTGCGCCCACCGCGGCCTTCAGTGCACCCCGTCCGGCACACCTTGCCTCGCCGCTTCCTGCGTCGCGCAACGAATCGGAGGATTTCGCCGATGAGGTCTTCAGTGATCAGGGAAAAGACATGTCCCCACACATGACCAAGAAGGGCCGCCGTAAGTGGCCGTGGGTGGTGCTGGCAGCTGCCGTCGTGCTTGGGGGCGCATACGTTGGCGCTGGATACTTCTTTGCAGACCGTGTTCCGGCCAATACAAAGGTAGCCGGAGTCTCAGTGGGTGGCATGACCAAGTCTCAAGCTTCCGCAAAGCTCGAAGCCGAGCTCACCCCCAAGCTCTCGGAGGCAGTCACAGTCACAGCGGGCAGTGACAGCACGGAACACAGCGTGGATCCTTCTTCGTTCGATCTGGGTATTGACGAAGACGCCACCATCAGCTCCATCGTCGGGTTTTCTTTGGAACCGGCTCGTATTTGGGCGCATGTCTCTGGCGGTTCTAACGTAGACCCGGTGCTCACATATGATGCTGACAAGCTTGCCAGTACGGTTGATTCGCTAGCGCAGCAGGTCAACACGGATGCTACTGACGCCACCGTGAGCTTCGCAGTGGGGGAGGGCAGCGATGCCGTTCCCACCGTTCAGTCCACACAATCTGTGCAAGGCGTTGCTCTGGACACAGATTCGGCTGCAGAGAAGCTATCCACGGTGATTCTCACGGCGAGCCAGCCGATCCGCCTAGACGTTTCGGCCACCGATCCTGCTATTGACGACGCCGCGGCGGCCACCGCAGTCGAAACCGCCAACACGCTCATTTCTGACAAGCTTTCGGTCACCGTGGGTGGCAAGCTCGTCGAGATCACGCCTGCCCAGCTTGCTTCCGCAGCTTCCTTTACCGCGACGGATGGAACGCTAGACCTATCGCTGGATGGCAAGGCGCTAGGTGACGTTGTGCGTTCTGCTGCCAGTGATGTACTGAAGAAAGGTACTGACGCAGTCATTACGATCGTTGACCACACCACCCCCACCATCAGCCCGTCAACTGACGGGGTTGGAATTGACGATGATGATCTGGCAACACAGGCTCTCGCTGCCGCCACCTCCACCAACCGCTCGATCGAACTGACAACAGTCGAGGTTCCTGCAGAGTTCACCACGGAGGATGCCGAGGCCATGGGCATCAAGGAAGTGGTCTCCTCTATCGAAACGCCGCTGACCAGCGATTCTGTGCGCACCACCAACCTGCTTGTGGGCACAAAGCTCATTACGAATACTCTGGTGAAGCCGGATGAGACCTTCTCACTGCTTGATGCACTAGGTGAGATCACAGAGGCCCGTGGTTTCACCTCCTCTGGTGTGGTGGCAAATGGTTTCAACTCCACGGCACTTGGCGGTGGACTGTCGCAGCTATCTACCAACACGTTCAATATCGGTTACTTGGCCGGATTGGTCGACGTCGAACACAAGCCACACTCTAAGTACTTCTCGCGTTACCCAATGGGCCGCGAAGCGACTCTCTGGTCCGGGCAAATCGATATGAAGTGGCAGAACAACACTCCCTATGGCGTGATGATCGATACCTGGGTCGCTGACGGCTACGTTCACTCCCAGCTATGGTCCACTAAGTACTGGGACGTCACCACAACCACGTCTGACCCCTACAACCAGACATCGCCCACCACCGAGGTGAACACTGCCTCTGACTGCACGCCTTCGGCGGCAGGAGGCAATGGGTTCACTGTGAAGGTATCTCGGACCGTATCGCACGACGGGGTGGTTAACGAAGACGTCAGTGGCTCATACACTTGGACGTATTCACCCGTGAACGCTGTGAAATGCAATTAGGCACAGATGGCGAGCTAAAGACCAGCTCACATGTGTGTTCTTGAAAACAGCGTTGACCAGATGAAACCGATACGGTAATTCTGAAGAGAGGAAAAGCAATGACCTACGTAATCGCCCTGCCCTGCGTAGACGTGAAGGATCGCGCCTGCGTGGACGAATGCCCAGTGGATTGCATCTACGAGGGTGACCGTACCCTGTACATCCATCCAGATGAGTGTGTGGATTGTGGAGCATGCGAACCCGTATGCCCAGTAGAAGCCATCTACTACGAAGATGACGTTCCGGAGGAATGGTCAGCGTTCTATGACGTGAACGTCGACTTCTTCAAGGATCTCGGATCTCCTGGTGGTGCTGCCAAATTGGGGCCAACAGGCAAGGATCACCCGTACGTTTCGGCGCTGCCGCCACAGAGCGCCGGCGAGTAAGCGTGGGGTTGCTAGGGGCGACGCTGCCAGATTTCCCATGGGATTCACTTGTACCTGCTCGCCAGCAGGCCGCGAAGCATCCCGACGGTGTGGTGGATCTGACTATTGGTACACCAGTTGATTCGGTCCCTCAGGTTATCCAAGATGCCCTGAGCCAGGCAGCGGACGCCCACGGCTATCCCCAAACCATCGGTACGCCAGATTTGCGCCAGGCGATCGTGGGGTGGCTTGGCCGCCATCGCGGAGTGACTGGAACTGTGGGCGTTTTGCCGACCATCGGATCCAAGGAGATCGTGGCATTGCTGCCATCTTTGCTTGGGCTAGGATCCAGTGACACCGTTGCATTCCCGCGCGCCGCATACCCTACTTATGATGTTGGCGCACGGCTGGCCGGTGCTCGGCCACTTCCTATCGATACCGACGCAGCGCCGGAATCCTGGCCGGCAGGTATCACTTTTCTCTGGCTTAATTCGCCCGGCAATCCAGACGGCCACGTGCTAGACGTAGAACACCTTCGCCGCATCGTGGCATGGGCGCGGGTGAACAATGTGCTGATCGCTTCCGACGAATGCTATGCGCAGCTGCCATGGGATGTACAAGAGGCGCCTTCGATTCTCGATGCGCGCGTATGCGGCGAAGATTACTCCGGTATCTTCTCCTTGTACTCAGTGTCCAAACAGTCCAATATGGCTGGTTATCGCGCAGCGTTCATAGCTGGTGATCAACAGCGTTTGGCGGCTCTGACCGAGATCCGCAAGCACTCTGGCTTCCTTATGCCCACTCCGGTACAAAACGCGATGGTAGTTGCCCTGAACGATGAGGCGCACGTTGATGCGCAACGTGAGGTCTATCGTCGTCGTCGAAATGCGCTACTGGGAGTACTGGAACAGTCCGGGCTGCGAAACGATCCGAACTCAGTGGCGGGTCTATACATCTGGGCGGAATACGTTCGTGAGGGTGTGAGTGCCTGGGACATCGTGAATGCATGCGCACGGCTCGGCATTGTTGTAGCACCGGGCGATTTCTATGGTGAAGCCGGAAAGGGCCGCGTGCGGATTTCGCTAACCGCGACAGACTGGGCGATTGAACAGGCAGTTGCGCGTTTGCCACAACTGCCCGCCGAGCTCGGGAATCCTGCGTAAATCGCGCATGTGGGGCTCGATAGTATGAGCCAATCACGAGGTGTCCGGGTATCTTGCCCGTTGTCTCTGTTACGCAGGTGACGTCGAGCACGTAGTATCTTGACTTGAAGATAAGATGTGTCTGCGGCGTCCCGCTGCCCTGCACAAAGAGTACGCCGCGGACCACCGCGGTCCACAGCTAGGAGGTTTCCGTGACTGAAAACGCCATGGAAGGCGCCGCAACAATTCATGTTGACGGCAAGACGCTTGAACTTCCCCGGGTGAAGGCGTCCATCGGTATGGACGGCTTCCGAATCGACAAGATGCTGGCATCCACCGGCACCGTAACGCTCGATCCGGGTTACACCAATACAGCATCCTGCGAATCAGAGATCACGTACATCGACGGCGATGCTGGGATCCTGCGCTACCGGGGTTATCCCATCGAACAGTTGGCACAACACTGCAGCTTCCTCGAAGTGGCCTACCTGCTCATCTACGGCGAGCTTCCGGATCCAGAAGCTCTGGCGCTCTTCACCCGCCGTATCAAGCGCCACACACTACTGCATGAGGACTTCAAAGCATTCTTCACAGCTTTCCCCGCAGGTGGGCATCCGATGTCCATTCTGCAATCGGGAGTGGCTGGCATGGCCACCTACTACGATCACACGCTTGATCCGAAGGATCCGGCTCAGTTGGACCTTGCTACGGTGCTTCTCATGGCCAAGTTGCCAACAATGATCGCCTACATCGCAAAGCGTGCCACTGGCCTGCCGTTGCTCTACCCTGATTCTTCCCGGTCCTTCACAGAGGACTTCATCCGGATGACCTTTGGGTTGCCCTACCAAATGCAGGAAATCGATCCCACGATCGTCAACGCATTGGACAAGCTGTTCATCTTGCACGCTGACCACGAGCAGAATTGCTCCACCTCGACCGTTCGCTTGGTGGGGTCCTCACAGGCCAATGTGTACGCCTCGGTATCTGCGGGCGTGGGCGCGCTTTCCGGCCCTCTGCACGGTGGAGCAAACGAAGCAGTGCTGAGCATGCTGCGTCAGATTCGCAATGAAGGCATTCCGGTTTCTCAGTTCGTGCAGCAGGTCAAGGATAAGCAGAACAAGGTCAAGCTCATGGGCTTCGGCCACCGTGTCTACAAGAACTTTGACCCTCGCGCCAAGGTGGTCAAGGGCTTGGCAGACGATATCCTCGTGCGGCTCGGTGGGGACAACCAGCTCTTTGACATCGCTCAGGAACTGGAACAAGCAGCGCTCTCCGATGATTACTTCATTCAACGCAAGCTGTACCCGAATGTCGATTTCTACACGGGCCTCATCTACGAGGCGATGGGATTCCCTTCGCAGATGTTCACCCCGCTCTTCGCTCTGGGGCGCCTACCAGGATGGATCGCTCAATACCGCGAGCTGGTCTCAGATCCGGCCCAAAAGATTGGACGCCCACGTCAGGTCTACATTGGTCACGCGCAGCGCGATTGGGTTGCCCGCACGCAGCGCGAGAAGCAGCACCTAGTGGAGATCTCATCCTCGCTTGAAAACAAGCGCCTCTGATCAAGGTGTCTACGTGCGGTGAGGGAGCACTTCGAACGAAGTGCTCCCTCACCGCACGTAGAGCTGAATTCGTTAGTTTATGTGCAAAACCGAGTTCAGCTTGGTTGCTGTTACGCCTGGGCGGGGGAGTGCCTCCACTGCGCCCGACTGTGAGTTGCGGCGGAACAGGATGTTGTCCATGTGTGCGAGCTGGCGCGCTGGAACCACGTCCGGCTCCAGAATGTAGCCTTCAGGAGACGGTGCCACGCCACCGGTTGGCAGGATAGTGACCTTGGTTCCGGCAGTGACGTACAAGCCTGCTTCGACGATGCAATCGTCGCCTAGGGGGATTCCCAAGCCAGAGTTTGCACCCAAGAGGGAACGCTTGCCCACGCGCACGCGTTGAGCGCCACCACCAGAAAGAGTTCCCATGGTGGATGCTCCACCACCAATATCTGCGCCGTCGTCAACAAGCACTCCTTGAGAGACACGGCCCTCAATCATCGCGCGGCCGAGTGAACCTGCGTTGTAGTTGACGAACCCGGCGTGCATCACTGTGGTGCCCTCGGAAAGGAAGGCTCCCAGGCGCACATTGTTTCCGTCAGCGATACGAACGCCCGATGGGATAACGTAATCCACCATGCGGGGGAACTTGTCCACCGAGAGGATGCGCACTGGAGTGTTGGTCTTTGCGCGCGCCCGCATCCGAGTGTCCTCAAAATCTGTGAGGAAGCATGGTCCCAGACTGGTCCACGCCACGTTCTCAAGAACCGAGAAAATGCCGTTGAGGTTGATTGAGTTTGGTTCAACGAAACGCCATGAGAGCAGATGCAACCGCAGGTACGCACCAGCAGCCGTGGACGGCTCTTCGTCGAGGTTGATAACAGTCTTGACGATGCGCAGATGAACGTGGCGGGTGTCGTCGTCGCGCTCCAAGGAGAGGAGGACGGGATCTGGCTGTGCATCCTCGGGAGGCGTGCCAAGTTGTGGCTTTGGATACCAGACGTCAAGAACCTTGCCGTCTGGCCGGGATGTCGCGAGGCCGTAGCCCCAAGCTGCGTTCTGACTCATGGCTAAATCCTAACGGTGTCACATGATGGACACGCTTCGAAGCCACACCGTGGAATGGTCGATCTTCCCAGATCCTTTGGCCTGAGCCAGAACACTCCGCTTTGTGCACTGCCTAACAAGGAAACAAATCTCAGATGGCGAACGTGCTCTGAATCGGCGATCAGCTCACGACGGCTATCTCTGGTTCGTTGATCACCGGTGAATCACGCCCCTGCTGCGGCTTGCTTCACAAGCTCCTTGACCTTCTGCCAAGAAGCCGCGAAGGCCGCGTGCAGTTCGCCGGGCTCCTCCGGTCCATCGATGTCCACCCATGCCAGTTCAAGGGACTCCCGATCAGCGATGGGTATGGTGTCTGCATCACAGCGGGCCACAAAAGTGGTGTAGCTCCAGTCGCCGTGATCGGCGAGGTGTGATCCCGTGATAGTTAAGCGATCCGCGCCGATCTGAGTCTCCTCAGTGAATTCGCGCAATGCTCCTTCCTCGGGGGATTCGAACCATTCGATGGCTCCACCAGGAATTGACCATGTTCCCCCTCCATGCGACCACGTTGAGCGAAGTTGGAGCAGTACTTGCGTATGGCCATCGCACACGCGGAATGCGCACACGCCAGCAGCTCCACCGATCCCCCAATGGCGGCGCCCGCACGAGCAGAGAATGAAGCCATCTGCGCCGTGCCGAGGCCGAAACACCCGCGTCTCATCCAAGAACGCGAGTCCTCGCTCTGAGAGTCCGCCAGCTGCGGGTTCAGCATCAGTCCACAACTGCGTGATCGAAAGGTCGTGCACAGCGAGCATGCGGCGCAACAGCGGCAAGGACAAACCAACCACGCCGTGGTAGTCGCCGTCGACAGACTCAATGAACGGGCCTCCGCGCCCGTCCACAGTGAACGATCCCGCCACATGGAGGGGTTCGCCAGAAGCAACATAGGCGTCGATTTCGCGGTCGCTCATCTCGGCAATGTGAACAGTGGCGTGGGAGACTGAGCTGAGTGTGGCAAACGTCCCCGGGTGTACCAAGCAATGACCAGTGTGGAGCACTCCGGAATGCCCGGACATCGCGCGGAGGCGCTCGCGGGCAACCTCAGGCGAATGGGGTTTACCTACCACGTCACCGTCAAACTCAAACATGGAATCGCAGCCCAGAATGAGGTCTGCGCCATCTGCGTCACGTGGGTCCTCCGCTACAGCACGCGCCTTTGCAGTGGCGAGCGCCAGTACCATCTGGCTCGGGCCTCCTCGCACTTCTGACAACACTGCCTGTTCGTCCACTTCAGAAACCTGCACGAGCGGTTCAATGCCCGCAGAACGTAGGGTTGCCAAACGTGCGGGAGATTTGCTGGCCAGGGCCAGAGTCATGTGTGGCAGGCTCACCGGAGGGCCTCACGCAGCACGTCGAGTCCCACGGAACCAAGCGATAGTGCCCGCATGTGCCATGCCTTCATATCGAATTCCTGCCCCTCAGTGGCGGCCCGTGTGCGAGCCTCTTCACGCAGCTCATTCCACATGCGTTGGCCGATCTTGTATGAGGGAGCCTGCCCTGGCCATCCCAAGTACCGGTCCAACTCGAATGAGAGGAATGAAGGGTCCATCGCCACATTCTCGCGTAGGAAAGCCCACGCCGAATCATGGTCCCATGCGCCCGATCCAAAGGAGCCAGCAGGCTTGCCCAAATGCACACCAAGGTCAACAACTACGCGAGCCGCCCGTAGGCGCATCGAATCAAGCACACCCATCCTGTCTCCCGGATCGGATTGGAAGCCAAGTTCAGCCATGAGTTGTTCGGCGTAGAGCGCCCATCCTTCGCCGTGACCGGATACCCAGCATCCCTGCCTGCGCCAATCGTTGAGGTTCTCATGGAGATAGGCGGCGAGTCCGACCTGAAGATGATGCCCTGGAACACCTTCGTGGTACACGGTTGTCTTTTCCTGCCAAGTGACAAAGTCAGTGACGCCTGCCGGGACGGACCACCACATCTGGCCTGGACGTGAGAAATCGTCCGTAGGGCCCGTGTAGTAGATGCCGCCGGTGCCATCCTCCAACACCATGCACTGGATGGTCTTGAGCGGATCGGGAACGTCAAAGAACCTTCCGGAAATTGCATTCATCGCTTCATCCGCAGTGGTCTGCATCCATTCGCGAAGCGCGGCCGTGCCGTGAAGTTGGCGCGCTGGATCGTTGTTCAAGCGATCCATAGCTTCCTTGACGGAGACTCCCGGGCCGTACAGCTCCTTCGCGATCGATTCTTGTTCGGCGATGATGCTGGCCAGTTCGTGCTGACCCCATTCGTAGGTTTCTTCGAGGTCAACTTCCGCTCCAAGGAAGACGCGAGAGAAACGGGCATATCGTTCAGGGCCCACGCCGTCCACAGCGGTAGTGTGGGGCGCCACCTGGGTACGCAAGAACTGACCGAGCTCGCCGTAGGCGATACGAGCTTGCTCCGCGCCATCAGCGAGGTGGTCCGCCACGCTGGGCTGGGCGGCCGAGCCGCGTTCAGCGTACTTACTGAGCGGAGAAGCCGAACCGGCCAGAGCATCACACTGTTCAGCACAGCGCAGCACTTGACGTTCAGGAATGGCGGGCCCGGAGGATATCCGCTCGAGTAAGGACTTCTGGTAACCGGCGAGTGCGCTAGGAACTGCGCTAAGGCGGCGGGCGATCGTGCCCCAATCCTCAGCCGTCTGGGTGGGCATAAGGTCAAAGACGTCCCGAATGGACTGGATGGGAGATTCAATCACGTTGATGTTGCCAACGCGTTCTCCGGCATCCATGAGTTCAATGTCCAGTCCAAGCCGTTCGCGCAAAGCTGCTGCGCTCACCTTGTCGACGTCGTCGCGCACCTCAAGTTTGCCGAGCGCTGCGAGCGTGGACTTAGCTAAGTCGGCCTCTGCGGCGATGCCTTCAGGAGAGTAATCGGAGAACGTACCCTTATCGCCTCCCTCCATTCCCACGCTGGTGGCAAGTTCGGGGGAGAGTTCGAGGCACTTGCGGAAGTAAGAGTTTGAAAGCTCGTCTATAGGGCTGGATTCACGCCGGTCAGTCATTCTTCAAGATTACCGTTAGTGGACCTCGCGCCACTTGACGTAACGTAGGTAGGCGTTGCGCGTTCACAACAGCGTGCTTCATGGTTTGGGACGAAAGGGGTCCCCCAATTGCCCGTAGGGCGTGTAATGTGTCACACGTCCAGAGAGTTCTCGGGAGATTCGCTTGCATGTTGCCTGACGAAGACTCTTACAAAGGGTAGACTCTACTGTGATTTGTGACACACAAAACGACGTGAAGACGAGAGGCGGATGTGTGACTACGGACAGCAGCGCATCACTGAGCATTCGCGACTTGGATAACTCAATACCACTCACCCCGGGCGGGCAGGGGAGAACGCTGCAGCTTAACGGCTCAATCGACGCTCGCACCGCGATTTCGCGCAAGGATCTGGAGGAGGATCGGACGTTGTCACACAAGCCTCGGTCCACAAAGACAACCGTCGAACGCCATGTTGAGCGCCTTCTCCTGGGAGAAGAAAAGTACACGCTGGGTGAGGCTGCGCAGCTTTCGGGCATGGATACCGAAGTCGCACGCACGTTCTGGCTGGCAATGGGTTTCCCAACTATTTCCAACGAAGCTACCAAGATCATTTTTACCGACGACGACGTCGCCGCCATGCGCTGCCACCAAGCGTTGATCGACGATGGAAAGCTGTCAATAGAGACTCTCCGGTCACTGGTGCGCGCCCAGTCTCACATGTCCGATCGCCTCGTTCTGTGGCAGCACGAGGCTTTGGTCGAACATGCAGGTGATGACCTAGGCCTTGATTCGATCACGGCTCGGTACTGGGTGTTGGATCATTTCCACGAGTTCGATGAGTTTCTGCGTGGTCAAATGGATTACGCTTGGCGGCGCCACCTCGCCGCCCTCCTACGCCGCTCGGAATCCGAAGCAGACCAAATGGATGTGGAGGATGCGGGGGATCTGCAGCTCCAGCGCGCATTGGGCTTTGTGGACATGGTGGCGTTTACCAACCGGTCGCGAGAACTGGGTTCCTCTGAACTGGTGACGCTCATTGAAATGTTTGAGAAGACCTGCCGGGACGTCATTACGTCATGCGGCGCTCGCGTGGTCAAGACCATTGGCGATGCCTTCTTGTACATTGCTGACGATATTGTGGTGGGCGCTGATGTTGCCACAAAGATCGTCGAAGAACTCAACAAGGTTCCAGGAATGCTGCCGGTGCGTGCATCGCTAGTGTGGGGCGGGGTGGTATCCCGCTTTGGAGACGTATTCGGACCAACGGTCAACCTTGCGTCACGGCTGGTCGATATTGCCCCCACGGGCTCTGTACTCACGGATACGACCACTGCGAACATCCTGCGTACACTCAAGCTTGGCCGCTTCACCCTCGTTTCGGCAGGTACTCCAGACATCAAGGGGTTTGGACGGATCGACGCCGTCGAACTACGCCGAATGCCCACACGCGAGGCGTTCTCCGGCTGAATCTGGTAGGCATCGACCACACGCCACCTGCCACCCGGGGCCCGCAGATAGGCCAATCTGTGCAAATTGTCGACTATTGTTTGACGATTGGCATAGCATTTAGGAGTGACGAACTTACTGCTTGTTGAAGATGATCCAGCGATCTCGGGCCCGTTGGTACGTGCGCTTGGGCGTGAAGGCTATGAAGTTGCCTTGGCTGAGACCGGCCACGATGCGCTCGACGCCATGGAGCACGGAGTGGATCTGGTCATTCTTGACCTCGGGCTTCCAGACATGGATGGTCTGGACGTAGCTCGTCAGGTGCGCATGCACGGTTGGGAATTTCCAATACTGATCCTCACTGCTCGCACTGAGGAAGTAGACATGGTGGTCGGCCTCGATGCTGGCGCCGATGATTACGTCACCAAGCCTTTCCGGCTCGCCGAACTTCTGGCCCGCGTACGCGCTCAGCTGCGCCGCTCCGAACACATCGATGGAACGGATCTGCTGCGCGCCCGGGATGTCACGGTGGATGTGGCAGCTCACCGTGCGTTCCTCGATACCAATGAACTCCAGCTCACCGGCAAGGAGTTCGATTTGCTTACTATTCTTGTGCGGCAAGCCGGCGCAGTCGTTTCCCGTGAGGACCTCATGCAAGAGGTGTGGGGAATGCAGGGCGATGATTCCACCAAGAAGCTTGATATGCATATTTCGTGGCTGAGGCGCAAGCTTGGCGACGACGTCACCGATCCCCATTACATCGTGACCGTCCGTGGCATGGGTTTCCGCTTCGAGAAGGAGTAGCCTACCGTGCGCCGGCGCGCAATTCAGATGACCACCGCCGCTGTGGCGGTGGCCGTCCTCTTGTTGGGTGTACCAGGTGTTGTGCTGGGAACTGCTTTGATCTGGTACAACGCCGAATCCGCGGTGCAGAGCCGCGCTGTCTCCGTGGCATCCATGGTTGAACAGCGCACGGAAGCTGATGAGCAGATAACCACTGGGGTACTGGAGCGCTACGCCTATCAGGCGGGTGAAATCCCTGCGCGAATCACAGTGTTGTCTCCTGAGGGAAGGCTAGACGCTGGCGAGGAGATAGTAGGACCAAAGATCTCGCGGGCTGTGACCACGAGTGGCGACACCACGGTAACTGTTGCGATCCCGCGTAACACCTTGGTCCGCTCAGTTGCTTGGTTCCTGTTGGTCAGCGTGGGCGTTGTCGCGTTTTCCTTCCTCGTGGGAGTGATGGTTGCCCTGCACCAATCGCGGCGACTATCTGCGCCGCTCATCTACCTCGCTGCCGCGGCTGAGCAACTTGGAGCCGGGCAAACCCGCCCTCTCATGGAGGAATCCGGCATTGAGGAAATCGACCTCGTCTACGAAGAGCTAGTCCGAACTGCAGACAGAATGGCGGGGCGAATATCAGCCGAGCGCCAGTTCGCTGCGGACGCCTCGCACCAACTGCGTACGCCACTTGCTGCGCTCTCCATGAGGATTGAAGAGATCCAGTACATCTCCAAGGAGCCTGAGGTTCAGGAGGAGGCTGAGAAGTGCCTCGAACAGGTGGAGCGTCTCACAGGTGTTGTGGAGGATCTCTTGGCGAACTCCCGCTCCGCAGCAGGAGGTCACACAGAAGCGGTCCGAATTGGGCCGATCTTCGAGCAACAGTTTGATGAATGGCATCGCAGTTTTGAGGCCGAGGGCCGCAAGCTCGAATGCACCGATGAAGCCAATCTGGCCATCTTGGCCAAGCCCGCTTCGTTGTCACAGATCATCGCTACCCTCATCGAAAACTCGCTGAAGTACGGTGCTGGAAAAACAACAGTGGTATCGAAGAAGGTGGGTCACGGAGTCGTCGTCGACGTTACGGACGAAGGCAAGGGAGTTCCTGAAGACTTGACTGAAGCGATTTTCCGCAAGGGAGTCTCTACGGGAGGGTCCACCGGAATCGGGTTGCCGTTGGCCCGAAGCCTCGCAGAGAATGATGGCGGCAGGCTTGAACTCACGCAGGCGTCTCCGCCCGTGTTCACGCTTTCGATGAATGCCGTGCCACAGTCATTGGACCCGGAAAAGGTGCTGCCGTCGGGGGCCATTATCACGATGGGATCGCGTAGGCGCCGCCACTAGAGGTTGCGTGCGGGTGGCCTATTCTGCACCGAGATTACCTACTGTGAGACAACTTGCTCTTGTACCTGTGGCTCATTCGCGAATACCACGTAGCGATACATGATGTAGCGGAACGCCGTGCCGAGTATGAGCCCTACAACGTTGGCGGAGATGTTATCTGCAAGCTGGGAGCGAAGATCTAGGGCGTACCGGGAGAACCACAAGCACGCCAGAGCGATGAGCATTCCGCCCACATTGACCAAAACGAACATGAGGAACTCGCGGGCGCGCTCCGAGCTGCGTTTGTCACCGAACGTCCACAGGCGATTGACAACCCACGAGAAGATCACCGAGATGGACACGGAGATTATCTTGCCGGTCATCGAAGGATCGCCGGGAAGGCTCACCAGTCCACTGTGTGCTAAGAGGTTGAACAGCCCGACGTCGACGATGTACGAGCCAAGCCCCACCACACAGAAACGCACAAACTCCACGAACCATTCACGGAAGGATTGTCCGTTGAGCAAGCGCTGTACCAGTTTGTTGGATGCGAACACTAGACCAGTCTAATGGTGAGTAAGGTGGTTCTGTGCCAATCGAATCGATAGACCCAACCCACGTCCAGCGAGTTGTCGGGACCGGTGCAGCTGCCGCCGCTCCCCGAGTGGGCGTTGTTGGTGGTGGCCAGTTGGCCCGAATGATGCAAGAATCAGCGAATGCTCTGGGAATCAAGCTAGATGCGTTGGTCGAAGCCGCAGACGGTTCGGCAGCCCAAGTGATTCCCGCATCCACCGTTGGTAGCGCGGATGATATTGAGGCCGTGCTCGCTGTGGCTGGCCGAGTAGATGTGTTGACTGTGGAACATGAGCACGTCCCTGATGCGATCCTCGCAGCTGCCAACAAAATAGTGCCGGTTCGCCCCGGTGCACACGCGCTCCGATTTGCGCAGGACAAGTTGGCTATGCGCACGCGCATGGACGAACTGAGTATTCCCTCGCCGCGATGGTATGAAGTCCATTCTGCCGCCGACGTCGCCGCAGCGCTCGCACGCCTTTCCTCACGTCCGAACTTCGACGGCGCCATTCTCAAGACTCCGCGCGACGGCTATGACGGCAAAGGTGTCATGGTAATCCGTCATGCCAGCGATGCGGCGGGCTGGCTTGAGGCCGCTGGACCAGAAGGTCTTCTAGTCGAGGAGAAGATCCCATTCACCATGGAAGTGGCGCAGCTGGTGGCTCGCAGGCCATCTGGGCAGATGAGAACCTGGCCTCTGGTTCAAACAATTCAGCAGGATGGCGTGTGCTTCGAGGTGGTGGCTCCCGCTCCAGAGGTCCCCGGTGCGCTTGTCACTGAAGTGGGGGAGATCGCCCAGCGCATCGCGGCCAAGTTGGACGTCGTGGGGGTGCTTGCGGTGGAGATCTTCATCGCACCGAATGAGTCCGGTGAGCTGCAGCCGTATGTCAACGAGCTCGCCATGCGCCCGCACAATTCGGGGCACTGGACCATCGAGGGCGCACAGACCAGTCAGTTTGAACAGCATCTGCGCGCGGTGTTGGACCTGCCTTTGGGGTCAACCGAACCGCGGGCTACGTGGTCAGTCATGGTGAACGTCCTTGGCTCTGAGCTTGAGGATCCACGGATCGGTTATCCCGAGGTCATGGAGCAGTTCCCCAACGCAAAGATCCACATGTACGGTAAGGCCGTGAAGCCCGGCCGCAAGATTGGACACGTGACTGTTATGGGGCAAAATCTGGAGAGCGTGCGGTCAAGCGCTCGCGGGGCAGCGGCGCTTTTGCGCGGTGAGAACCCGCCGCAGGCTCCCGCAGCGAAATGAAGGAGATGCGATGAGCACACCAATTGTTGGAATCGTCATGGGTTCGGATTCGGACTGGGCAACGATGTCGCAGGCAGCTGAGGCGCTCAGCGAGTTCGGGATCGAGTACGAGGTAGGGGTGGTTTCGGCTCATCGGATGCCAGAAGACATGATCGCCTACGGGCGCGATGCTGCCTCGCGCGGACTTAGGGTGATCATTGCCGGTGCGGGCGGTGCGGCTCACCTACCGGGCATGCTGGCTGCGGTTACTACCCTGCCTGTCATTGGAGTTCCAGTGCCCCTGAAGTACTTGGATGGGATGGACTCCCTGCTTTCGATCGTTCAGATGCCAGCTGGTGTGCCGGTCGCCACAGTATCCATCGGGGGAGCGCGGAACGCTGGTCTGTTGGCAGCCAGAATAGTTGGATCGGGCACCAGTGCAGCCGATGCGCGGGTAGCTGAGAAGATGGCAGTATTCCAGCGGGATCTGCGCCAAGTTGCGATTGACAAAGGGGCAAAGCTTCAGGGAATGACGGGCGAGCCACGCGCCTGAATAAGGCTCGCACTGCAGCGTTGAGTCCTCGCGTGAAACCGAGGCTCCTGGTCCAGCCCCGAGTTCCACCCTTAACCTCAGCCCGCAAGCTGGGCGAAATCGTCTTGAGTCAGTTCGCCGTTCATCATCTTCTCAAAGAACGAATCGATGGAATCCGGATCGAGCAGCACAGTTGACTGGCCGCCTACCTTGTAATCGAGAGAAGAGATCGGCGGGGCTCCCATGAGTCCATCGGCTCCCATCACGTTACGCAACCCCAATCCTGCGCGGCCTAGACCGATGATCGAGGTATCTGTATCAGTTGTCAGTTGTGTGGCAGCCGTACCAACCAAGCGGCGTTGAGCGATCGGGTTGAGAAGTGTGGAGGGTGTGGTGGCCTTATCAAGGATCTTGCCAATCACTTGACGCTGGCGCTGTGCGCGGCCAATATCGCCAAGCGGATCCGAATAGCGCATACGGGAGAACGCAAGAGCTTGCGTCCCGTCCACGTCGTGGCAACCGGCCGTCCATGTCAGGCCTGAATAGGCATCATTGACGTCGTAATCGAGGCACAAGTTGATTCCGCCCACAGCATCTGTCAGTTCGGAAACGCCGGACATTGAGACTTCGACGTAGTGATCGATGGTCATACCCGTGAGGTTTTCAACCGTCTCCACCAGTAGTTCCGCGCCGCCTAGTGAATAGGCAGAGTTAATCTTGCCGGCACCATTGCCTGGGATCTCCACGTAGCTGTCGCGCGGGATTGAAACCAAGGCGGTAGAACCGGAAGCTGGTACCTGAAGCAGCATGATGGTGTCCGAACGCTGCCCCTCAGTACCGTCATTGATACCGTCCGCCTCGCGTTCGTCGGATCCGACAATGAGGAACGTAGTGCCGGGGGTGTTAGCGGCACCTGAGAGCGCCTCCTTGTGTTCCAGCTTCGAGTTGCCGTAAAAGACGAGGTAGGCGGGCCACGCGATGAGCAAGGCCAACACGATAGCTAAGCCGGTCAACACGCGGCGCTTGGCACGGCCCTTCTTCGGCTTCAGTGGGGAAGCTGGCGCCGCAAACTGCGATGGTGTGCCGGAATCACGCGGTGGGATGCCGGAGTTCTTAGGGCTAGGCGACCATGCGTCGTCGGCGGAACTACGAACTCTCTTTGGACCGCCAGCGGGCTGGTGGTTCGCAGGAGGATAGCTTGCGGGGGTCTGGGCGCGTTGTGGGCGTGAGTGAGCCGGAGCGAAGCTTGGTGGCTGCTGGCGCGAGGCCTGGTTTGAACCGTCACGTGCGCTGTAATTACCTTGGCGTGCTGCTTGCCCACCCTGCGCTGCTTGCCCACCCTGCGCTGCGCGGTCCCCATACACTGAGCGCCGAACAGGTGCCGCGCCCTGTGGTGCGCTACCAGATGGTCGAGCACCAGAAGCGGCCGTGCCTCGGTCTGTTGGGCGCTGACCCTTTCCAACCTTGCGCGCTGTCTGATCGGATGGACGGCGCTTTGGGTTGGTCGGTTCGAAGGACGGCGGCTGTGAGTTCATCTGTTAATTGGCGTTCTCTTTGGTGCACACGGGAGCAGTTGTGGTGGCCTCCGAGGAGGCGGGAGAAGTGGCCGTATCTGACGTAGCGGTTGCGCTCGGAGTGGTGGTGGCAGAATCAGTTGCAGCTGAAGACGTGGACGGAGATGCAGCTGCTGCTTCGTCCGCGAGCGTCTGATCCACGATTGAGACGTTTCCGTAATCATCAGTGGTGGCAGTGATGACGTGATCGTTTGCGATTGCGTTCCAGAGTATATCGGCGTCGGCAGCAACCGAAACTCGGTTTCCGGCGTATGCCCACGGCATCGTGATGAAGTGGACGCTGTCAAGGCTGATGTTGCGCAGTGAGGAGGCCAAGCCTGCCAGCGTTGTGATATCGCCTAGCCCCTTTGAGGTGGAAATCGACTGCGTTGCGGCATCGAGCACTGTATATAGGCTGGGCAGATCTGTGAACAGGTTGAGGTTCATGACCTCTTTGAGCATGGCTGTTACGAGTTCCTGTTGGCGGCCGATCCGGCTGATATCCGAACCATCGCCAATCTGCTTGCGGGCGCGGGCAAGTGCGAGGGCTTGTTCGCCGTCCAGGAGGCGGCAGCCTGCGGAAACATCGAGCCCGGCGTACGTATCGGTCAGATCCTCGTCGAAGTACATCGGAACGCCGCCTAGTGCATTCACGATCTCAGTGAAGGCATTGAAATCCACCACGATGTAGCCGTCGAGGCGAATACCAGTGAGTTGCTCCACTGTCTTCATGGCACAAGCAGCGGCCGAAGCTACTTGGCCTCCAGCACCGCCGGTTGCAAAAGCGGAGTTGAACATCGCGCTGGTTTGCGCTGCCGATTCGGAGGAGTCCGTGCCGTCTTCGTTGTTCCAGACTGTGCACGAAGGAATGTCCACCAGCGTATCGCGAGGGATGGAGACGACGTCGACCCTGCTTCTGTCCGCAGAAACGTGGAAGAGCATTGTGGTATCTGCGCGCATACCAGTGACATCGCCTGACGCGCCGCTGCCGTCAATATCAGAGCTTCCGGAACGAACGTCCGAACCGAGTACAAGAATACTGAGCGCCTGCCCGGCGTTTGGATCATCAGGATTCGTGGTTGCAGCTGACGGGCGGTCTGTG
Organism: Changpingibacter yushuensis; assembly: GCF_014041995.1. Taxonomy (NCBI): domain Bacteria; kingdom Bacillati; phylum Actinomycetota; class Actinomycetes; order Actinomycetales; family Actinomycetaceae; genus Changpingibacter; species Changpingibacter yushuensis. The sequence continues at coordinate 630,915 of NZ_CP059492.1, forward strand.
CCCAGAAGGTCATCCACGTTTGTCTGAGCAATGTTGCCCTGCAGATCCACATATGCGGTGGCTGCGGCTGAGCCAACTGCGAGGATAACGGCCATGAAGACAAGCAGAGCTGTGCGGCCCACGTGTCTCGTGGAGGCCGAAAGTTTCTGGTGCGCAGCTGCGCGGGCGATTTTGCTCACCCACACATGATAATGGTCGAGGCTGGAAGGATTCGATGCTGGTCGCGCGAGTCACAGGCTGGATACAAGAAGGTATAGTGCCCCAGTCCGCGTTGGGCCGTTAGTCCCTAGCGCCATAAGAATGAACTGTGGCGCAGGTTTACGAGCCTTTGGCGGCTCGCTTGGGGGCGTTTGTCACGGTGGCGGGCGTGATGTGTTCCTCTTGGCTGGCAAAGTGAATTCGCGGCGTAGCCGATACCCTTAACTGGTGGAAACAATATCTCTGCGGATTATCACGGTCGCCTTCAACCCTGGCGAAGAGCTGGCCAGATTTGCCGCAAGCTTGCCCGCAGCGGCATCGATGCCGTACGAATTCGTTGTGGTTGACAACGGCCACGATCCTCATGTGGTTGACGATGTGGCTGCCGCGAGTGGTGCGCAGGTCCTTCGCCCAGGCAAGAACCTTGGCTATGGCGCAGCGGCGAATCTGGGAGCCGAAGGCTTTGAGGGCCAGTGGATTCTGGTTGCCAACCCCGATCTAGAGTTTGCGCCAGCCGCGATTGATGCCATGCTGACCGGTGCGGAGGATTGGCCGCGAGGTGGCGCGTTTGGCCCGCTCATCATGACGCCTGAAGGTTTGGTGTATCCATCTGCGCGGCGTTTCCCAAGGCTTGTTTCCGGGGCTGGGCACGCGCTGCTTGCAGGTGTGTGGCCGGATAATCCGTTCACGCAGGCGTACCGTGCCAACGCGAACACTGATTTCCCTCACACTGTGGATTGGCTTTCCGGGGCGTGCCTTCTTCTGCGGACACGGGCCTTCCGGGAGGTCGGAGGTTTCGACGAATCCTATTTCATGTTCTTCGAGGATACGCAGTTGGGGGAGGACATGGAGGCCGCCGGTTGGCAGAGCGTTTTCCTTCCTCAAGGTACGGTGACCCACGAACAAGGCAGTTCGTGGAAGAGCCGCCCGGCGCCCATGCTGCGTACGCATCATCAGTCTGCGGCGCATTACTTGGACCGCATTTACTCGCAGCCCTACCAGGCTCCCTTGCGGTTGATGTTGCGCGCGGGCTTACGCCTGCGCGGCGAGTTGCTGATCCTGCGCGCTAGATTCTTCTAAGTTCCCTGCCAAGCCGCCAGTTCCCGCCATATCTATGGTAGGAATGGGAATCGTGAGGACGATGTGAATCGTGTGAATCCTGATTGGTGGCTGACATCCTATGTCCATTTGCGCAAAACCAAAATTCTTAACGGCCTTGGGAGGGGTGGCTCTTGCCGCCGCTTTCGCCACGGCATTCGGTCCGTTATCGCCGGTAGCGGCCGTAGAGGCCACGGGTACCGGCGGCGTCGTTATTCAGCTGACCGACTCTACAGGTGTGGAGACTGAGGCGGCTTCGGCCGGATTTGACACAAGCCGCACAACCTCTGATGGGGACGAGGCGGGCGCCGCGGAGGGTGCGGAGGACTTTGAAGTTCTCACTGCGCCGATTTCTGTGGAAGATCCGTTCTCTGTGGCGGGCGTCACATGGACGTCCGGTCAGGAGCTTCCAATTGGTTCCTCGGTTCAGATGCGCACGCTGGACGATGAGGTGTGGTCCGATTGGTTTGCGCTTGAGACGGAAGACGAACCGGGAACGCGAAGCGGAACAGAAATGAACGTTTCGGGCGGATCCACCGGGCTCCAAGTCCGTATAACCAAGGGCACGGGTGCCCTGCCAACAGATCTTCGGATCGACGTCTCCTATACCGCGGATGATGGCATCACCGCCAACGATGGTGAGGATCTGGCCGAGGTTCTTCCGACAGCTTCAAGCGTGACAGACGACGTCTCTAACACTGAAACCCAAGATCTACAAGAGAACCTAGCTAACACAGCCAGTTCTTTTGTTGCCGACGACGATTCGGCGTACGCACGTTCCGTCGTGGTCCAGACGGTCGCTTCCACAAGTGCCTCCAAGACGGCAATTGCGAAGGCCACTGCAACAGCGAACGTGCAGCCACGTTCGGCTTGGGGCGCCGATGAATCGATCATGACATGGAAGGTGACGTATGCGACTTTCCAAGGCGTAATTGTGCACCACACCGCTGGATCTAATACCTATACGCAGGCGCAGGTGAAGTCCACCATTCAGGGCATCTATCGATACCACGCCGTCACTAACGGTTGGGGAGACATCGGCTACAACGTGCTCATCGATCGCTTTGGTGGGCGATGGGAAGGCCGCTCTGGCACGCTTGCATCTGCTAATGACCAGATGGCAGTGGGAGCACATGCGGTTCCTCGCAATACTGGCACCATGGGTGTTTCTGTGATGGGAAACTACGCGATCGATGGCGTCACTCCCTCGAACACAGTGCTTACTTCGTTGGAGGATGTGATCGCGTGGAAGTTTGTGGTGGCGGCTGTAGATCCGCGTTCCACGAGTCCGCTCACGGTTCCACTGCCTTCCGAGAAGGTCATCAACTCTTCACTCACGCCAGGTTCCGCTCTGCCGCGTATCGTTGGGCACCGGGATGTCTCAAGTACTGCGTGCCCGGGTTCGATCTATAACAGCCTCAGCACGATACGAACGGCTGTTGCCACGAAATATGACGCTTTCATGGCGATAAGTGACACCCCGACGGCGTCGCCAACTACCACGGCTCCCACCACAGCCGCGCCTACCTCTGCTCCAAGCACGGCCGCCCCTAGCGCTGGCACGACCTTCTATCTAAACGATGCGTGGACTGGGCAAGCGAACACCACGTTTAGTTGGGGCGAGGCAACTGATGAGGTGTTGGTTGGTGATTGGGACGGCGATGACAAGGACACGATTGCTATCCGGCGTGGCACGCGATTTGCTTTTACTAATTCAACGACGCCAACAGGCGCACCCGAATTCACAATGGTTTACGGTCGAGCCGACGATGAGGTGCTAGTTGGTGATTGGGACGGCGATGGCAAGGACACCATAGCGGTGCGCCGTGACGCGTCCATCTATGTCCGAAACAGCTTAAGCACTGGCCAGGCGGAGAAGTCTTTCACCTTTGGTCGAGCAACTGACGCAGCCTTTGCTGGAGATTGGGATGGCGATGGCAAGGACACCGTTGCAGTTCGACGATCTGGGCGCTTCTACATTCTCAATGTGCTCGCCAGCGGTACTGCAGAACTGAACTTCGCTTATGGCAAGGACACTGACGCGGTCTTTGCGGGTCATTTCGGTAAGAACAGCAAGACCGATTCATTCGCTGTGCGGCGCGGCTCCACCTACTACGTAACCGAGAATCTTCAAGGCGGAACTGCAGATTGGTCGCTCATCTATGGCCGGGTTTCGGACGAGACTCTTGTCGGGGACTGGAATGGAGATGGCCTTGGCACTCTTGGTGTGCGACGCTAGCCCACTGTGAGTACATCTAGAGAGTTGTGTTTTTGAGAATGAAGCGGCTGGCAGAGAATGTCTCTGCCAGCCGCTTCATTGTCTATATTCCGTAGATGGGGCCTATTGGCCTTGCTTGGCGTACTTAGCCTCAACGGCCGTCTTCTGTGGACGCCACCACGCTTCGTTGTTCTTGTACCATTCCACTGTCTCGTGCAGACCAGAGGCAAAGTCCTTGAACTTGGGCTCCCAGCCGGTTTCCTCAACTAGCTTGGTGTTGTCGATTGCGTAGCGCTGATCGTGACCCGGGCGATCGTTGACGTGATCAAAATCGTCTGGTTCGCGGCCGAACTCTTGCAGAATCAGCTGTGTGACCTCAAGGTTGTTCTTTTCGCCATTCGCGCCGATCAAGTAGGTTTCGCCAATGCGACCCTTGTTGATGATCTCCCATACGGCCGTATTGTGGTCGAGCACGTGGATCCAGTCGCGCACCTGTTCACCGGTGCCGTACACGCGGGGGCGCACGCCATCAATCAGGTTTGTGATGGTGCGCGGGATGAACTTCTCGATGTGCTGATACGAACCGTAGTTGTTCGAGCAGTTAGAGATTGTGGCCGGAACGCCGAACGAACGGACCCAAGCGCGCACCAGAAGGTCCGAGGCGCCCTTCGAGGAGGAGTATGGCGAGGAGGGAATGTAGGGATCACCAGGTTGGAACCTGCGCGGTTCATCGATCTCCAGATCTCCATAGACCTCATCGGTGGAGATGTGGTGGTAGCGCGTGCCGTGGCGGCGCACAGCCTCCAGAAGTTGGAATGTTCCAACGATGTTGGTCTGGATGAAGGGAGAAGGATCATTCAGCGAGTTGTCGTTGTGCGATTCGGCAGCAAAGTTCACGACGACGTCGGCGTCCTTCACCAGCGGATCCACAGTGTCTGGGTCAGCGATGTCCCCAACAATTAGCTCGACGCGATCGAGCCCTTCAATCGAAGCAGGATTTCCTGCGTAGGTGAGCTTATCGAGCACAACTACTTCTGCATCCGGATGAGCCTCAACTGTTGAATGAACGAAATTGGCACCAATGAAGCCGGCACCTCCGGTTACGAGGACGCGCATGAATACCCTTTCTGCGGTGGTCGTTTTGTTTCAGAGTAGCTGAATGAGTGAACCCATGTGGCATGCAACAGGGGCGGTTCCTCAACAACCGCAACTGATCTCTGCCAACTCTGCATGCTTCTAGCCAGCTTCGTTAGATGTACTTCTTGAGGCGACTGACAACCTTGGTCCTGAGAACTGACAGACCACCAGTCTTCATGTAGTCCACTGCGAGCTTGACGTCTCTCTTTAGGTCAAACCCCGGATCAATGAAGCCGAGCATGCCCTCTGGTACATCCGTCGGTTCCATGAACTCAAGATCTGCCGCGCGTTGTGGCTCACGACAGAAGGAGAGCAACGGCTGCAGCGCGTTGTTCCATTCAAACTGTTCGGAGTACGAGTGAATCTGGGCTGTGCACGACTCTGCAAATGCGAGATCGTACAGCACCTTCTCCAACGCCGCAGCCAAGCCATTCACATCGCGCGGCTCCACTGAGATGCCGATTCCTTCGGAATCAAGGATGTTGCCAAATGAGTCGCCTCGAGTTGCGACGATCGGCAGACCAGCCCACAGATAGTCAAGGATGCGGGTTCTGAATGAGAACTGAGTCTCGATGTGTTCGAAGTGTGTGGAGACGCCAACATTGGCATCCAACAGGTAGTTCTGACGCTCGTTGTAAGGGACCCAGTCATGGTTGAAGAACACGTATTTGTTAGTGAGTCCCAACCGTTCGGAGAGATCAAGTGCTTGTTGAGCGACCTCCATGTCAGGTACACCCGGATTCGGATGCTTCATGCCAAGAAAGTACAGCCGGACATCCGGGTGCGAGTCCTTTAGAACACTAACTGCTTCGATCAAGCTCAGAGGATCGAACCAGTTGTAGACACCTCCACCCCAGATGATAACTTTGTCGTTCATTCCAATCCCCGGAACCTTGCCACGAATCGCGTGCTCAGTCTGTACAGGGGCAACCTCGTCAAGTCCGAATGGGCAAATTGCAATGAGATCGTTCGGAACTCGGCCGGTCCCCAGAATGTTGGCGTTGAGGCGCCCTTGAGCGGCCAGCTGTCCAAGCCAGAACTGGCGTTGTTTATCAGAGGCGCAGAGGAACTTGTCTGCGCGAGCGATCTGTCGATTGAGAACTCCGGTCACACCATCAATGGAGTTCTTGCGTCCCTTCGGTCCCTGATCGCGTGCCTGCTCCAACTGCTCAAGATGCATGGGATCATAAATGTCGGCCACCACGATCTTCTCAGATGACATGAGCCAAGGTGCGGACTCAAGCAAGAAACCTTGGAAGATAATGATGTCTGCCCAATCCGTCAAGGCACGAAGAGTGTGCTCATCTCCGGAAAAGATCTCAAAGGTCTCATTAGAGACGTCCTTGCTGACGCCCGCCGTTGAACAGAGACGCACCGCATGTTCCACAGCAAGCCGCTTGGACATCTCCCACGCGCGGATCGCGGGACCAGCCATCTTCGCCGCGATCGGTTCGCCAGTGACTACGAGAATCTTTGACTGACCAGCAAAAGCCTGATCAATGTGAAAGAGCTCCACAAGCTTCTCATGAAGGTCTAGATACTTGGGGAGTGGATATGCAGGCTCTATAGCGTTGCGCATCAGCGGGAGAATCTGGGCGTCATTCTTCTTACGTGTGGACTGGATCTGGTGCCGTGACTCGGCAAGGCTCGGCAAGATATCAACGAAGTAGCTAATGCCAAATGTTGCTGTGGCACCCGACTTTGGCATCTCTGTCGCATCCGGTGCGAACACGGTTCCTGAATCCGGAAAGGCCGCCTCCGCTTGAGAAGCCGAGCGTTCCACAGCGAGCGCCACAGCCGGACCGAAAACGGTTCGCAGGAGATCTGTTCCAAGGTTCTTGTAGAGACAGGCCAAAGCATTTCGCTCAAGCAGATACGTCTCGCGGAAGTTGCCAAACTTGTTCATCGTGACATGGTGGCGATGATACGCCACTGAAGTCGGTACGTAACGGACGGAGTAGCCCGCTAGATTGACCCTCCAACCGAAGTCGACATCCTCATAGAACATAAAGAATCGCTCATCGAAACCGCCTAACTCCTCATAGACGCGCCGTGGCACGAACATGGCAGCACCAGTCGGGAAGAGCACGTCCTTGGGAGTCTCCCACTGGCCGCGGTCCTCGCGTTCGGCTTCGCGCTTGTAACCCATTCCGAACCAAGTAAGGGACCCATCGACATAATCGATCTTGTTGCCGTCCCAGTCGAGGACCTTTGATGCTACGCAACCAATGGTCGGATCCGCTTCGAGTTCGGCAACAGCTGCAGAGATCCAGTTCGGATCAGGTCGTGCATCGTTGTTCAGGAATGCCACAACGCTTCCTGATGCGTGACTGACGCCGAAGTTACAACCGCCAGCGAACCCGAGATTTGCGCCAGATTCAACCACCACACAGTCTGGAAGTGCTTCCAGAAGATGCTCGAATGACCCATCTCCGGAGTCATTGTCCACAATGACGATCTCAAGATCATTAGCTGGCCAATTGGATTGCCGAAGGTACTCCGCTGCTGCAATGGAATCCTCTGCGCCTCGGAAGTTGACCAGAATCACTGAAACACGGGTCACTTTGAGACAACTCCTTTAATGAGTTTGATTGACTTTGATGGTACAGCCGAGAGGCGTTGAAGATGCGACCTTATCCCACCTGACATTTCGGAGTATGGAGACGTCTCGTACTCTGCTGTGTTTGTCACTCGCTCGAAAGGATGGATTGGATTGGCAATCGTCTCGAGAGCTGCGTCCATACCGTTCTCAACTCTGATCAGGGAGTTGAGAGATGGGTCCTCATCATAGGTGTATTGGTTCAACCGTAGCTCGGAGGCGAGCACTCCCAACAGGAAATCCCTCTGTTGCTGAGAAGAAGCAATGATTCGATCAGCCCCAGCCACAGTCTCCGTGAGCTGTTGACTCTGGGTGTTCTGGAAGTTGCGTCCCGACTCATGGTTTACCCATCCAGTGGTAAAGGAGCCTTCGAGTTCCGCCGTAGTGAAGTCCACTACCACAACTTGGCTTGAGGTGGCCGCCCAAGGTGCGGACCGCAGTGGCAAGCCAATCAGGTACGTCACGCATGCGGACTCTGACATCGACCTCACGCTGTGAGGACTCGCATACCATTGGCCATTGCGCCATTCCTGAATCGCTTGTGTCACCGGATCCCACCAGAAACATGATTCACTCAGACCATCGACCACTTGCTGTAGACGCGTTCGTGCCGCTTCATCGGTGCTGGCGCAGGCAAACGCAAGCTGTGGAGCATTCGTCTCGCGAAGTTCGGCGAAAGCATCCTCAAGGACTCGACGTTTGGGATCTGCAATCCCCGTACTGCCCCATACTTCATTCACGAACTCGGCTAGGTGCGGCAGCCGTTTGTCAGGAATGCGACGGGCGCTGGACGTCACAGCCTTAGAAAGCAGAAGTGACGGAAGCTGTGCGCCCCACTCCCGCACGGTGTGAGATCCGTCGAAAGCTCCACGGGCGTATGTGAATGAGTTGACATCGTCGTTGCCCGGTGAACGCTGGAGATCGAGAATGGACGTGTTGGTGTTCGTTGCCCAGAGCGAATGAGCAACCACGCCTGTAAGCATGGGAGCCAAGTAGATACCTTGCAGTTGGGACGTGAGGTTCTTCGTCATGACGGCAAGATACTCATTGAACGGTATCGAGGGTACGCCGATAACAGCCGGAACTCCCACGGAACGGCCAGGAGTGCCACGCCCCGTGAGCCGGAGCTGAAGGTCAAGCGCAAGTGCGTAGATCCCAAGAGTGCTATCGAGACCGCCAGAAAGGTGAACCGCATGCGCGTCAAACGAGTAAAGGCCAGCGGCTGTCGCCAAGACGGGTACCTGCTCCGAGCCTGGGACAAACGCGGTGTTGGATGAGTACAGCTGGTCTGCCGAGACCTGAGAAACAAGGGAAGCGACTTCATTGGGTCCAACCGCTGACGGGTCAGTCCAGACGACGACTAATCCACTGGGGTCTGGTAGGCCGAGATCCACTGCGGATGCTGAGTCGTCCCGAGAGTGGCGGATCGTGGCATCAGGACCAAGTTCGCGTTTTAGATCGGGCGTGACCTTGTAGTTCGGAGGGACGACCAAGAAGATTCGCATGACAACCTCGATACGGATTCGTGTAGCTAAGCCATGATACATGACCGAAAAATGTGGCCGCTGTCGCCCCAATGCATCACCCGAGGCGAAATAACACGACCATATGCCGCCAATCCGCAAATGCACTGTCGGGGGTCTTCGAAACGTACAGGCGGCACGATGCTAGTATCACATCGTCTCATTGAAGGATGTTACGGGAGCAGGAATGTCACAACCGGATGAATACGATCCGATGCAGGAGGTTGCCCAGCGCCGCATCGATTCGCTCGGACAACAGGAGCTTCGCATCGTCGCACCTGATACGTCCTTCTTCGGAGGTGCGCGTGGCTCATTGCTGGACCTATGGAACCATCGTGAGCTGTGGTGGCTACTGACAAAACGTGAGCTGAAGGCGCGCTACAAGGATTCCGTGCTTGGGTTTCTGTGGACTTTGGTTCGTCCGCTCGTCAACTTGCTGATCTATTACTACGCAATTGGTGAAATCCTTGGCGCTTCACGTTCGATCGATAACTTTGCGGTATACGTCTTCGCCGGCTTGACGGCTTGGGGCTTGTTCAGCCAGGTTGTGGCGAGTTCCACAGGCTCAATTGTTGGTAACTCGGGAATCGTAAAGAAGGTATACCTTCCACGCGAGATCTTTCCGCTATCCGCCACTGGAGCTGCTTGCGTCGACTTCCTCGCACAGCTGGCCATTCTGGTCGTTGGAACTGCACTGATCATCCGTGACGTGGACTGGTTGAGTCTTGTGATGTACGGCCCGCTTTCACTGCTTGTTCTCTTGACATGGGGTGTCGCATTCGGTGTTGTTCTCGCTGCCGCCAACGTCTATCTTCGCGACGTCCAGTACCTGGTTGAGGTCGCAATGATGGTGGGGTTCTGGCTCACTCCTTCCGTGTACTCATTCGAGATGGTGATCAACGAAGCCCCTGCATGGATGCTTGACATCTATCTGGCAAATCCCACCACACTTGCTGTCTTGGGCTTCCAGAAAGCATTTTGGGCCGTAGGAAGCGAATCGATCATTTGGCCCTCGCACCTGTTCACCCGTCTGACGATAATGTTGGCGATTGGATGCGTGCTCGTGTTTGTTGCACAGCGAGTCTTCTCGCGGATGCAGCGCAACTTTGCTCAGGAGCTCTAATTGGCACATCCAGATGTCATCCAGATCAATGATGTTTCCAAGAAGTTCATCGTTCACAAGGACAAGTCACTCAAGGAACGAATCGTCAATGCTGGTCGCTCGCGCGCACACGCCGAAGAGTATTGGGCGTTGAGCGATATTAAGTTCTCTATTGCCGCGGGTGAGTCGATCGGACTGGCCGGAGCGAATGGCTCTGGCAAGTCGACGCTTCTCAAGATCATAGGTGGAATTCTCACACCTGACTCCGGCGATGTGAGGGTACGCGGGAGAATAGCCGCGCTTCTCGAACTGGGTGCTGGATTTCATCCAGATCTCACAGGGAGAGAGAATATCTACCTAAATGCGTCAATCTTGGGATTGTCTGATGAAGAGATCTCGGCTCGGATGGACTCAATCGTAGACTTCTCAGGGATTCGGGACTTCATTGACACCCAAGTGAAGTTCTATTCGTCGGGTATGTATGTGCGTCTGGCGTTCTCTGTCGCGGTCCATTCCGATCCAGACATCTTGCTTGTAGACGAGGTTCTTGCCGTGGGCGATGAACCCTTCCAACGCAAGTGCATGGAGAAGATTCGTGAGTTTCAATCCGAAGGACGATCAATCATCCTCGTGTCGCATTCAGCCGAGCAAATCATTGACGTCTGTGATCGTGCTGTTGTGCTTGACCACGGCAGAATTATCGCCATGGGCGATGCTCGCGATGCCATGAGCCGCTTGCACCAGAAGTATGAGGATGACATCCTCCAAGACATGGAAGCTGCTGACGCGGCCTCACAGTATCGACCGCACCGAGATCAAAGACTGTGCAACATTACGAACATTTCGGTCATTGAGGGCCTCATCGAACAGCCCGACGGGCTGCGAGTGCTCATCTCGGGTGACTCGATCGTCGTCGGAGTTGACGTCGAGGTCTCACAGCCGTTGCAAAACTACGGGATTGTCTTGGGCATTGACACCATCAAAGACGAACCTGTGTTCGGCATGAACAGCCAACGGCTCCAACTCAAACTTCCGAACATTTACGGAAGGGCCCGTATCGAAGTCACGTTGCCCAAACTTGCACTCGGAGAAGGTGACTACGCTTTCAACGCCTCGATCGTAAATGCTGCAGGTATCGAGATGGACCGCCGGCAGCATGCTGCGCTGATGACGGTGAGATCCGATGGTATGACAACGGGCTTCATTAAGACTTTCCCAGAGGTCGCTGTGACGCTAGGCGAAACATTCTTAGATGAGGGTTGAGTAGTGGAAGACGGAACCCAACGTGATGAATCAGGCAGTCGCTCAGTGATGGGCGATCTGCTGGCCGAATACGATTCAACAAGCGCACCGGTGTTTCCGGAGGTCTTGACTGACCATGATTCTGATACTAGGGAACCACCCAACCTGCTGGTAAGGATTCCTCGTTTCCAGATTAGCTTTCGTACCGCTGGATCCTGGCTCAACATCTTGGGCTGGCTGGCGTTGCTGGCATTTGTCATCATGACGATTGGTCCAGGGCTTATTGGAACGAAGGTGTTCCTCGGTACCGATCTGCTGACGGAGTTTGCTCCGTGGTCATCGTTGAGCTCGGCAGACTCCATCACGAACCGCGGAGTTGGCGACACGATCGATTCTGTCGCTCCGACTTCAATCTTGATATCCGACGCTGCTTCAACGGGGAACTTCGCGTTGTGGGATCCATACAACGCAGGTGGAACAGAAGCGCTCGCAACCACAAATACCGGAATGCTCTCGCCTCTTTCGTGGCCCTGGTGGGTGCTTTCCCATGAACTTGCGCCGGCGTGGGTGAAGCTTTCAGAGATCGCGGCTGTGGCACTCGGAATGGCGCTGCTATTGCGCGGACGCTGGAGACTCCCATCTTTCACTGTGCCTCTCGCAACTCTCATTTTTGTGTCAAGTGGTTTCATGATTTCGTGGACAAATTGGCCACAGACACGCGTTGCCGCGTTCATTCCGCTCATCTTCTGGGCTACCGATCGCTTGGCTGTGGAAAAACGATGGATAAACGCTGTGCCAATGGGCGTTTTGGTGGCTTGCATGATCTTCGGCGGGTTCCCCGCAGTCACTGTCTATACGATCTATGCGGCCGTTGGTTTCTTCTTCTGCCGCTCTATCGCGCAACACCGCCAAGCAAGGCCCGTCTTTATGGCATTGCTGCGTTCGGGAATTGGAGTAATGCTGGGCCTGGCACTCTCAGCGGTGCAGTTACTTCCCTTTGTGTGGCAGTCAACTCATAATGTCAACTTCGAGGCACGAAGCTATGGCGAAGCATTCCCAACATCCTTGCTCAGCACCACGGTTGTGCCAACTATGCTCGGCCTTCCGGACCTGAGCGGCTACATTTGGCCACTGCACTTCATAGAGGGTTTCTCCTATGTAGGTGTAACCTCTGTGATTCTTATAGTTGCCGCAATGCTCGTGCGGCCGAAACGAGAGCATCTTCCGGGCGTCCTTCCATTCTTTGCGGTAGCACTCGTTTTTGTCGGTACAGCCGTGTATTCGGCGGGCTTGGCAAACGACATTCTGACGTTGCTGCCCGCGATTTCAACTAGTCCTATTGGGCGAATTCGCTCCGTCTTAGGCTTCTTTGTGGCAGTCTTGGCGGCCCTAGGTGCGACGGCGCTGTATGAGCCGGTTGGCCTGCGCGCACAGCTAGCGCAAATTCGCAATCGGCCTCTGACGCGCGTGCCATACGCACTCATTTATGTCGCGCTCGCTGGCGTTGTTCTTCTGGTTACTTGCCGCGAGGTCGTCACCATATACATGTCTGGTGATGTCTATGCGGCGGGCAATTTGTCGATCGTTCGGCGAGACATTGCGATTGGAATCGGAATCGCAATGCTTGTTGGAACCGCTACGTTGTTGGTGTGGTTCACCGTTCGGCGCTGGCTTTCCGTCATTGTCTCTGCGGCGGCGATTGTCACAACATTGGTTCCAGCGATTCTGATTGCGCACACGTGGTGGCCGTTGAGTGACCTAGACTCTTTCTATCCGGAGACCCCGGCCTACGATTTCCTCGAACAGAACTTGGGACAAGACAGGTTCGTGACAGTCGGGCGTACGATGTCGCCGGCTACGTCGTCGGCATACCAACTACGTGCGCTTTCCGGCCATACTTTTGCTTCTCCCGAGTGGCGTGAGCTCACGGAGACTGCCGTTCCAGGTTTCTACGCAACCCAAACGTATTCGAGCTTACCGGGAGATAGCTGGCAAGAAGCAATCGAGAACCCTATCCTGGATCGGCTTGGCGTGAAGTACATCGTCGTATCACCCTCAGAAACCATTCCGGGCGATGTCGATGACTTCGCTTCTGCAACAGGTGAGACTGAATTATCTGAGAATTCTGGGACGCTCAAAACGGCTGTCTTCTCAGGCCCGCTCCGCGGTGTTCAGCTCAGCGTTCTTCAGCAGATTGGATTGCCAGACGACTCAGCCACTCTGGAACTCAACGTGGTTTCAGAAAGTGGGCAGGTTCTTGCCACAACCTCGCAGACCATTGGCGGGATAGGTGCTGATCAGAGTCTCGCCGTTCAGGGCGAAGGTATTCCAGAGTCCACGACGTGGCACGTTGAACTGACGTTCTCTGACTCCAATGCCCGAGTTATTCTTGCAACTGGTAGTGACGGCACTGTTTCGGTGGCTCCGGTTCGTCCTGTTGATGACGGCCTTGAACTTGTTCATACCGGTGACGCAACGATCTTTGAGCGCACAACCGCTCTGGAGCGAGTCCGCTGGGCGTCGTCCGAAGAGGTCGTCGCGGATTCCCAAGAGAATCTTGAAGCACTCTACGGCTCTGGTGACCTTGATGACACGGTGATTCTCGAGCACGAGGAAGATGCAAAGGCTGTGGACGGCACGTCGACGGCCGTGGTCACATCTGAGGATGTCGACACGGATAACATCGAGATCCACGTGGAATCAACCGGTGCAGGCTGGGTTGCTATTGCGGATGCTATGAGGGATCGCGGGTGGTCTGCAACGCTGGATGGCGAGTCAGTGAATCTTGTCGATGCTGATCACGCGACCGTTGCGGTCTATGTCGATTCGGCGGGTGAGCATACGATCAGCTTGTCCTACTCACCGCCCTATTTCAGTATTGGACTTGCGGTCACATGTACTGCCGGGGTGCTCAGTATAGTTGCTGTGACGGTCGTAAGGATCCAGAGGGTGCGTCGGCGCCGGGACAGTAGTTTGCATTCCGGAGAGTGACATGGGCCGATTTGTGAGCAGCGGCAAACTGTACTCGCGATCCTATGTGGTTCAGCAGAGTGCAGAGGAGTCTTTCCGGTTGATCAGAAAGCTCGTCGACTCTGCAGCGTATCTCAAGCAAAACGGCGAGGTGGAAGGCCGATTGATTGCTGCAACGGGAGTTGCGAACATCCTCGGTTCGGGTGAAAGTGTTCGGTTCACCATCGAGCAGAGTGCCTCTGGGGCGCGCGTCAACATTGATGTGCGGGCACGATTTCGGGGACAGGTGCTGCAAGGTTTGGGCTGCGAACTGCTGATCCGGCGGGTTGCCCGAGACATAGGGCGTGCCCTGACACGAGCTTAACCAAAGGCAGCTTTGCGGGTTTTCAGTTCTTGAGCTTTCCCATTCGGCCGCGGATGCCGTCGGCCAAGCCACGAGCCAGCATTCGCCTGCGTTCAGGCAGACGATCCACTAGTACCGAGTTGAAAACGATGTACTTTGCGGCCCAGTAGGCGTACCGAATTCGCCACGGCACGGGCATAAGGTCACGCTTGATGAGCGAGATCGTGTTGCGCAGGATGTAGTAGTTCCGGAAAGGCGCGTGCACATGGATCGGCTGCGGGCGGTTAGGGAGCTGCACTACTTCGTCTCCCAACGAATGATGCAGGCCGATTGACGGCACACACACTAGGCGGTGGCCCAGCTGGCGGGCCCGCAAGCCCCACTCCAGATCCACATGGTCGATGAACATCGCGCCGTTCATCGGACCGATCACCTTGAGTGCCTCGAGTCGGATGAGGCAGCCCGAGGCGATGAGGAACGCCACATCCAACCGTTCCTGCTCAAGTTCTTCGGGGTGGGCCCGCTTGGGCCCCCACGTGCGGGCGCAGTAAACGAGTTGGTCGCCACCCTCACGGTCCTCTGCGGGCAACGGACCGGTGGCCGCGATGAGCGGATCTTCTTCGATCGCATGCACAAGTCCCTCAACCATGCCAGGTGAGGGGAGCGAGTCGTCGTCGGAGAGAAGTACGAAGTCCGCACCAAGCGAGTCGGCTACCTCGATCCCGATGTTCTGCGCCGCGGCAATCCCCACATTCTCATCAAGTGGCACGAAGTGTGCCCCGGCCGCGTGGCACGTGGCACTGAGCTGCTGGGCCGTCTCAGGGCCAGAACCGTTGTCAACTACGACGACGTCGTCGCATTGACGGGCGAGTTCGCTCACCAGCTCGGCACAATCACCGTCCGGACGGAATGTGACGACTACCGCGACGACGCTCATCAGAGAGTTGCGATGAACTGCTGGCAGGCTTCCCACGATGGCAGAAGCCCAGATTCCTTAGCTTCGGAAAGTCCCGGGGCGTCCGTGTCCTTCGGGGAAAGCAGGAGTTCGAGCGGGTTTCCGTCACGATCAACTGTGGGGTAATCGATGGCCACTTCGGGGCACAGCGGGTTGATGCCATGTTCGCGGCCCGGTGCGTATTCGGCGGAGCACATGTACACCACGGTCGAATTGTCTGCGAGCGCCACGAACACGTGGCCCAAGCCTTCAGACAGATAGATTGCGCGGCGGTCGACGTCGTCCAAAAGAACCGAATCCCACTGACCAAAAGTGGGGGAGCCAACACGGATATCTACTGCAAAATCGAGCACCGCTCCTGAGGGGCACATCACGTACTTGGCCTGCGAGGGCGGGACATCTGCAAAGTGGATGCCGCGCACGGTGCCAGCTTTGGAGACGGAGGTATTACCCTGGCGGAGTTCGAGCTTGTGACCTATGACCTTCTCAAACTCAGACGACTTGTATACCTCAGCGAACAATCCGCGTTCATCGGGGAACTGCCTTGGTGTGAATTCCCAAGCTCCCGCAACTTTCAACTCGCGGATTTCCATGGGTGCTCCTTTGTGGTACGTGACAAATGATGTTGCGTCTGCCAACAGCATCAGGCCGAACTGGCATACCATGACAGTCTATCGCCAGTCCTACGCGCGCAATGTGCCATGAGACGTGCCACGTTCAGCAAGCTCCTAAGATGGTAACGGTAGAATCTCGATGCACGTTCCTGCCCGGCGCACCTAATGGGAGAATCAATGAAGGTCTTTGTCCAGATTCCGTGTCTCAACGAGGAGAAGACTCTACCTCTGGTGATTTCGACCATCCCTCGTGAGATTCCGGGCGTGGACTCAGTCGAGATC
Source organism: Changpingibacter yushuensis (assembly GCF_014041995.1). Classification (NCBI taxonomy): domain Bacteria; kingdom Bacillati; phylum Actinomycetota; class Actinomycetes; order Actinomycetales; family Actinomycetaceae; genus Changpingibacter; species Changpingibacter yushuensis. The sequence goes on from NZ_CP059492.1 coordinate 647,196, forward strand.
TTGGTGATCGACGACGGCTCAACCGACAGGACCATCGAGGTTGCAGAATCGTTGGGCGTGCATCATTTCGTTCGCCACTCGGGCAATCAAGGTTTGGCTCGTTCGTTCCGCGATGGCGTGGACTACGCGTTAGCTCACGGTGCTGACATCGTGGTCAACACGGACGGCGACAATCAGTACCCGCAAGCGGAGATCACCGAGCTGGTTCAGCCGATCATTCGGGATGAGGCAGACATCGTTATTGCTGACCGTCAGACCTCAAAGATTTCGGAGTTTTCCCCTTTCAAGAAGCTCATGCAGAATGTGGGCTCAGGCGTGGTCAACATCGCCGCTGGCACTCATCTTCCGGACGCAGCATCCGGTTTTCGTGCATATTCAAAGTCTGCGCTCTACAGGCTAAACGTGGTTACCCAGTTCTCTTACTGCATGGAGACGATCATCCAGGCTGGAAATAAGCAGCTGCGGATCGCCTCGCACGCCATCACCACAAACCCCAAGACTCGCGAATCACGCCTTTTCAAGAACATCTTCCAGCACATGTTCAAGTCAGGCCTTGCGATCGTGCGCTCATTCCTGATGTTCAAGCCGCATGTCCCATTGGGCTGGCTTGCGTTTATCACTGGCGTGCTGGGCGCGGTTCCGTTTGTTCGCTTCCTCATCTACTTGATTCAAGGAGAGAGCGGAGGGCACATCCAGTCGCTCATTTTTGGTTCGGCGATGCTTGTGGCGAGCCTCCTCAGCCTTGCGATTCTGGTGATTGCAGATCTCCAACGCACCAACCGAGTGCTGGTGGAGGAGAGCTTGGAGAGAATCAAAGAGCTTCAGTACGGTCCTGCCAAGCCACAAGCCGGCTCTGCTCCAGTTGACGAATCCGCCGCCAGCGCTGAATAGCCGGGAGGCAGAAAAGGGAGCTATGAGAATTCTCGGATTCGGGACCTACGACGTTCGATCGCATCCCCGAGTAGCCGTCTTGATTGATGGGCTAAGCGCACACGGCCACACCGTGGAGCAGCTCAATTACCCCCTCGGAGTGGGGACCAGCGGACGGGTTGCTGCGCTCAAAAGCCCCCGTGCCGCACTTGGATTCGGGCTCACGCTCATTCGTCGATGGGCTTCGCTCGTCACGGGCTCCATGAGGTTCCGCGCTGCGAACGCACCGGACGCCATCTTGGTCGGATACATGGGCCACTTCGACGTGCTCTTGGCACGTCTGCTCTATCCGCGCACCAAGATCCTGCTTGATCACCTCATCTTCGCGGCAGACACCGCAGCAGACAGACGCCTCGATGGTGGAGCGAAAACCAAGATCCTGCAGACGCTTGACAACTTGGCTCTTCGGGCCGCGGACGTCATCATTCTCGATACTCCCGACCACGCCCAGATGGTTCCCGAAAAGTGGCAAGAAAAGTCGGTCGTGGTAGCTGTGGGAGCGCCCGAGGTGTGGTTCGAGGCCCAATCGGGAACAAGAGCGGGAGCACCGGTTTCGGATCCCGATTCCCCCACGTCAGTGGTTTTCTTCGGCCTGTTCACACCGCTTCAGGGCACCCCAACGATCGCGCGCGCGCTCACGCTGCTTGCCGAACGCGGAATCGAGGTCGACGTGACACTCGTGGGTACAGGCCAAGACGAGTCCGAGTGCCGTGAGATTCTCTCAGGTGATCTCGGTTGCGTGAATGTGACATGGCTTGATTGGGTGGCCTCCGCCGACCTTCCGGCTTTCGTTGCTGGCTTCGATATTTGCCTCGGAATCTTTGGGGATTCCGGGAAGGCACTCCGCGTTGTGCCCAACAAGGCGTATCAAGGTATGGCGGCAGGTTGCGCGCTCATTACCTCCGATACCCCGGTGCAGCGTGCCATGCTGGGGGAGGCGTCATTCGTTCCCGCTGCGGACCCGGTTGCCCTCGCCGACGCGATCGAAGCACTGGTGACCTCACCATCCGATCTGGAACGTGCGAAGCGTTGCTCTGTTGAACGTGCCGCTCAAGCATTCCACCCCTACTCAGTCACAACGCCCCTCGATAAGGTTCTCCGGTGAAACGAGTCCTCTCCTTCCTCCAATCCTCCGCCTTCCGCACAGGTTTTCTTGTTGTGGCGCTCATCGCCGCGGTGTGGGCCGTCGCCGGAAACTGGAGCGAGGTTTCCGGCGCGTTGAATGCGTTGCCCGCGTGGATGATTGGTGCCCAGATTGTTCTGGCATTCGTCTACGTGTACCTGACGATGGCTTCATGGCGCGTTATTCTGAACGACGTCGGAGCGCCCGTCACGAAGAAGGTTGCCAGGCGCATCTTCTTCTCATCTCAAGTGGCGAAGTATCTGCCTGGAGGTGTGTGGAACTTCGTGGCGGCCGCAGAGGTGGGCCGTGACTACGAGATCTCCCGGCGCCGCTCCATATGTGCGCTTATGGTCTCAATTGTCATTTCGATCGTCACCGGAATGCTCCTCGCTGTTCTGGCGGTGCTGTTGGGCCCCACGGAGGGACTGCAGGGGTATTCGTGGCTGATTGTGGCCATTCCGGTGGGGATAGTCGTTCTGTGCCCACCGGTACTCAACCGCCTCGTCAACCTTGGGCTGCGCATTCTCAAGCGTGATCCGCTTGACGATGAGATGAGCTGGGGCGGTACGTTCCTCTCGGCCTTGTGGTCGCTGTGCGGCTGGCTTGTAGTGGGCTTCCAGTTATGGCTGATGCTGACCAACCTTGGAATGAGTGGCGATTTCTCCACTTTCTGGCTGGCGACGGGTGGATACGCGCTCGGCTGGACGGCAGGTTTCCTCGTGTTCTTTGTTCCAGCTGGCGCTGGGGTGCGCGAAGTGACGCTTGCTGCAGTGCTCTCAACGGCTGTGAGCCCAGGTGCTGTGGTAGTCGTGGTGCTACTAGCTCGAGTCTTCACAACAATTGCCGATATCGGACTAGGCGTTGGAGCGTCATTTGGTATGCGCAGGGATGCGCTGGCAATCTCGAAAGAGTCTGCTTCCGGTAATGCAATTGATGCCCCGCACTCTGATCCCATCGGCAATGATTCATCCCCCGACCAATCGGAACCTCAGGCAACAACCTCCGGTTCCTGACCACCAAGCCGCCATGGATTTCTTCGGCGGCCATTCAAGAAGTTGCATCGCGGCTCGGCCGCAGAAAAGGCAGGAAACATGCGCTGGTTGATTGCTGGAGCGAACGGAATGCTCGGCCACGACCTCGTGGTCCGAGTACAAGAGGATGGGCACGACGTCGTCGCCGTTGATCGCCCCGAGATCGATATTACGGACCCGGCTAGCGTGGCTCAGGTAGTGCGCGATGTGGACGTTGTGGTCAACGTTGCCGCCTTCACCGCGGTAGACAAGGCGGAGGAGGAAGAAGCAGCCGCCTTCACAGTCAACGCCACTGGCCCGCAGATACTGGCACGCCAGTGTGCGCAGATTGGGGCACGGTTGGTGCACATCTCCACTGACTACGTGTTTGGTGGCGAATCAGACTCTCCGTACGAGGAAGAAGGCCTGCTCGAGCCTAAGGGTGCATATGGCCGCACCAAGGCTGCTGGCGAATGGGCCGTACGGGTGAATACGTCTGATTACCTCATCATTCGGACGGCATGGCTCTACGGCTTGCACGGGAACAGCTTTCCTGCCACTATGGCCAGACTCGCTGAGAGCCATCCCACTATCGATGTAGTGACTGATGAGGTTGGCCAGCCAACGTGGACCGTGGACCTTGCAGACCTGATCGTGCGGCTTGTTGATGCGAAGGCACCTTCTGGCACATACCACGGCACGTCCTCAGGGCAGACGAACTGGAACGGATTCGCGAAGGCCGTCATCGCCTCTATCGGCAAGGATCCCGAGATGATCAAGGAAACCACAGCTGCAGCCTTTAAGCGCCCGGCTCCTCGCCCGCACTACTCTGTGCTTTCGCATGGCGCGCTCGAGCGCATCGGTGTTGCCCCGATTGGCGATTGGAATGAGCGGTGGAACACTGCATCGCCAGTGGTTTTACCTCGTTGACGCGGTGCCCACCTCCGCGTGAGGTGGGCTATGCCTCCATACAACTTCAAGCTAAGAGTGCTACCGTTTTGAGAAGGTGGCAATAAACGCAATGGTGCTGGGTTCACGCGCACACTGCGACGCCCGGCTCAAGCACTGATGATTATGTGGAGGCATACAGGCATGCGGGGTGAGAACCGGATATCTGGCAAGTCATTTGTCAAGGTAGGCATTCTGGTAACGCTCGCCTATTTCGTGTGGCAGGTACTGTGGGCCGTAGTTACTCCGCCGTTCCAGAGCCCAGACGAACCGCTGCATTTCAACTCAGTACTTCGCGTTGAAGCTACAGGCGAATGGCCTGACCCCGGCGATGCGCTGGTAGATCAGGACGTCTTTACTACCGTGGTTGAGTCAGGCTTTATTGAACCTGACGCCCAGGACTTTGAGGCCCTGTCCCGCACCAGAATTGCGGGCAGTACCAGTGCGGTCTACACGGATGCTTTCGCAACAACGAGTATCACTGAACACGTAAACCGCTCGGTCATCGAGTACGGTGCCAATGGATCTACGGAGATCGTGGATCAAATGACCCAGCACCCGCCGCTGTTCTATGTGGCAGCTGCCAAGGTGATGGATGTGTTTGGTGCACAATCGTGGACGTGGGATCGCCAGCTCCTCCTGTTGCGCATCTTCAGCGCATTCTTGACCATCCCTCTTATCCCATGCACATTGTTTACCGCACGCAAGCTGGGCATTGGGCGGATTGGTTCGGTCTTTATATCTGTCACGACATTTGCCATCCCTCAGCTCGCGTTCATTACGGGTTCGCTCAACAATGATTCCTTGGCAATTGGTGCGGGAGCTTTGACTGTGGCTGCTTGTGCGCAGGCGGCCTTCGGGAAGCAGAATCGCTGGACAGTACTCGCAGCGGGATTAGCTCTTGGCTTGGGCCTGTGGAGCAAAGGAACCTTCATCCCATTTGGCCTCATAGTGGCGCTATCGTTCGTTGTGAACCCGAGCGCTGGGCGAATACGCGTGCGGCTGGTTCGGGGCTTCGCCGCGGGAATCATCGGCGTGCTGACGGGCGGTTGGTGGTGGTTGCGCAACCTCATGTTGTTCGGCACACTTCAGCCAGAGGGATACCAGACCGAGCATCTGCGCGAAGGCAAACGGATCTGGTACTTCATCTCCAAAGCCGTGGGCAATCTCAGTGAATCTTCGTGGGGACGGTTCGGCTGGCTCAACTGGAACTTGCCATGGGTGCTGCTCACCGGCCTTGCGCTCTTCACCTTGTGGGCGGTGGCGCATTCTCTTCTGCGTGGCCACCAGAAGGTGCAGCGCTTTGTGCTGCTCGGCTTCTATCCACTCACTATCGCGATGCTTTTTGTACAGGCATGGAACAAGTACCGAGAGACCGGAACGGTTCCTGGTACGCAGGGCAGGTATCTGTTCCCAGCTGTGGTGGCCCTAATTGTTATCGCTGGAGCTGCATGGCTTCCTGCGCTGCGACGGCTAGCAACGCGGCGTAGCCAATGGGTCTTCGCTCTGCCGAGCGTGATCGCACCCAGCATCGCGGTGTTCGCAGCGTGGGCGTGGGCTCATGCCTGCTACCCGTCCACCATTTCCAGAGTTGGTATCAACTGGATGCGGTGGTCGGAGGTCGCTGGCTTCGATGTGGTGTGGCTAAAACTCTTGCTCGCGGTAGCAATACTGTTGGTAGTGGCTTCTGCGGCAGCTCCATGCGTGTTGATGTACCAGGCGGCGATTGCCGAGGCAGTCGATACGGCAGAGGAAATCAGCGCCGAGGCATTCGAAGAATGGAGCCACAGCGCGGAGGTATCACAAGCCCGTTCCCGCGACCTCGTGGCATCCGAATAGGATCGGCTGGCTTCGCCTAGAGGGCGAAGGCCGCCTGCCGGGCACAAGTTTCCTGCCGGGTACAAGGCCCAAGAATGCACATAGCTCCGCGGAATCCGTCACGGTTCCGCGGAGCTATTGTGTTTCAAAGCCTCCGCAGCGCAAAGTCCCTAGAGCTTGGTGTCTCTGGAGCTCTCAGTGTCCCTAAAGCTCAGTGTCCCTTAAGCTCAGTGTCCCTAAAGCTCAGTGTCCCGAAAGCTCAGAGTCTCCAGAGCGCAGCGCCTCAGTCCTCGCGCAGAAGCCCCAGCAGGTACGCACCATAGCCGGACTTGACCAGCGGTTCGGCCCGTTCGCGCAATTCGGTCTCAGAAAGGAATCCCATGCGCCACGCGACCTCTTCCGGCGCACCAATCTTCAAGCCTTGGCGCGCCTCCACAGTACGCACGTAGCTGGTGGCGTCCGCCAAGGAATCGAATGTGCCGGTGTCCAACCAAGCGGTGCCGCGAGGAAGTACTTCAACCTGAAGCTTCCCGGCTTCGAGGTATGTGCGGTTGACGTCGGTGATCTCGTATTCTCCTCGTGCCGAAGGCTTGAGGTTCTTGGCAATGTCCACAACATCGTTGTCGTAGAAGTACAAGCCCGGGACCGCGTAGTTGGACTTCGGCTTGACCGGCTTCTCCTCGATTGATAGTGCCCGGAACTCGTCGTCGAACTCAACAACACCGTAAGCGGTGGGATCGGAGACGTGGTAGGCAAAAACCGCTCCGCCGTCTGGGTTAACGTTGCGGCGCAGGCGCGTACCCATGCCGTGGCCGTAGAAGATGTTGTCACCCAGAACCAATCCGGCAGGTTGGTCACCCACGAAGCGGGAGCCGATCACAAACGCCTGAGCTAGGCCATTGGGGACTTCCTGTACAGCAAACTGCAGGTTGAGGCCGAATTGCGAACCGTCGCCCAGCAGACGATGGAATGCAGGCGCATCCTCAGGAGTGGTGATCACGAGGATGTCCTGAATGCCAGCAAGCATCAAGGTTGACATCGGGTAGTAGATCATTGGCTTGTCATACACAGGCACCAACTGCTTTGAGGTGCCAAGAGTGATCGGGTTGAGCCGGGTGCCGGAGCCGCCGGCTAGGATGATTCCACGCATGGTTCTAGTTTTCCCTAATTGTGGGTGAGATGTGCAACTTGTGCACCTTCAGTGTTCGCAACAACAACAGGATCGCCTTCTGCGACGACGACGAGGCCCCCTCGCCCGAGTTGGAAACTCGCGCACGCCAGCACGGCTTGTGGATCAGAGGAGGCGATGAGCAGGCGTTCGGCGCTTGAGGGTGAAGCACCCATTTCCGCCCACTGTGAGAAGTTCGAGGCTGCGTGGCGGGAAGAGTCAAGGAGCGCGTCGGGGGAGCCCATGACTTCGGCGGAGGCGTCATGGGCACCTCCGGGTAGCGGTGCGCCTGTCCACGAAAGTGCGAGTGGGCCAAGGTCCAGAGCGAGCACCTCGCGCGCCTGCACGCCCTCAGGCGTATCAGTGATGGCCACAGCTGCTTCGCGCGCTGAGCCAACCTGCACCTGCCCGCCAGCGAGCATCGCACCCAGACCCCACAGCACCTGTTTCCAGTGGGCGGGAAGGGCGAGTACCACGGTTTCGGATTCCTCCAGCCAGATCTCATCACAGAGGTATCCAGCGATTTTGGCGAGATGGTTCGCCACAACTTTGCCTGAGAGTTCCATGCGCCCGTCTGGGCCGTACCACGTGAGGGTCGGCGAGGTTCCACGGGATACGCAAGCGTTGTACAAGGCGAGTGCATCAGGCATTGGGTGCTCCCCCTGCCAGGAGGAGGTCCGCCAGATCGTCGCGGCCCAAGATACGCAGGCATTGCGCAGCGGCCTCAAGGTTTCCGGCCGCGACGAAGTTGGGCGCGGTGGGAAGCTCAGTAAGGAAATGTGATTCAGAATCGTTGAAGCCTAGATACAGGCCGCCGGCCTGCTGGACCAAGAGGATCCCGGCCGCAACGTCCCACGGGTGGGTGTGGCGATTGAATGAGGCTACAAAGTGGCCGGCTGCCACTTCCGCCAACGCCAGCGCAGTGGAGCCTGGCCGCCGAACACCACGGGCGGCGCCGATGAGGCGGGCCAGTTGTGCCATTGTGGTGGGATCGGCTAGGCGAGATGAGGGGTACTGGGTTGCCACAAGGTTCTCCGAGAGGGGAGAGTCAAGCACCGCGGTGGGTACGCCGTTGAGGGTGGTCCCCCGGGAATCGGCCCGATACAATGCGCCCAGAGTTGGCTGGTAGATAACTGAGGCCACCACCTTTCCCCGGCGGGCAGCGGCGATCGAGACGCACCAATGGTCAAAACCGGCGGCAAAGTTCGAGGTTCCATCGATCGGATCCACGTACCAGACGACGTCGTCGGGGCCGGGAGTATGTTCGGATCCATCGGCGCTCAGCAGTTCGTGCGATTCTTCTCCCACAACAAACGAATCTGGCAGCTCCCGGAAGATCGCCGCGACGATCCGGCGTTGAGACTCTTTGTCATGCACCGTGACCACGTCGTGGAAATCCACCTTGAAGTCCACTTTGCCCGGGGTGATGAAAGCGTCTGTGAGATATCCACCAACCGAGCGCGCTGCCTGTTCGGCGATGTCCGCCAACTGAATCGAGAAGCTCATACAGCAATCGTGCCACACGGCGTGGAAGCGCCTTCGCGCCGCTGTGTAGGCATGCCGATTGAACGGGTTACATCTTGCATGGGTCCTCACCGATACACCTGAAGGTGTGGTTCATGCAACGGGGAGACCAACTGTCAAGTCCCCAAAAATGCAAGACGCCAATTTAGCGTCTTCGCCTTGACTTCGGGGAATGACACGCTTGTAATTATAGTCAGCAGCAAAACCAATGAGCTCAGGGAGGCTTCGTGCGCAACTTCGAAGAGTGTCCATCCAAGGCCTCACCCACTCTCCACAGTGTCGATAATCGTGGCGAATCGCTTTCGGCTGCACAGGCCCAGGAAGAGATGATTGACATCTTCAATCTCGGATATGAAAAATCCTCAGACGAAGAGTTGTATTGGCAGGAACGTGCTCTGTGTGCGCAAACGGATCCTGACATCTTCTTCCCTGAAAAGGGTGGTTCAACAACGCCGGCAACCAGCGTATGTGCGGCATGCGATGTTCAGGCGCAGTGCCTTGAGTACGCAATTACTCACGATATTCGCCACGGCATCTGGGGCGGAATGTCTGATAATGATCGCCGGCGGCTGAGCCGGGAACGCCGCCGCGGCACCGGAGCCTGATTCTTGACTGATGAAGCTCTGGCGGAGCGCGAGTCAGTTCTCGCTCTGCTGATCACACACGCCCGAAATCCCCAGCTTCCTGAAGTGCTTGGTGCACTCGCGCGCCAAGTGTGCGGACCAACGCGGCTCATCGTGGCTGTGCGCGGCGCCGACCGCCAGGTCCAAGCCTCAGTAGATCTACTGACGTTCGCGTTCCCCGTGGAGGTTCGCACAGTCGATTCAGCCATGACATTGGGGCAAGCGGTCAATGAGCTCGCTGGCGGAGATGAGAAGTGGCTCTGGCTTATTCACGGTGATTCGGCACCACAACCCGAATGTCTTGACGAACTGCTCCGATTCGGTGAAGCCTCCGCGAAGGTGGGTGCGGTGGGGCCAAAGCAGGTTGCATGGGAGAACCCGCGCCGGCTCATCGAAGTGGGCATCCGCGCCACACGCACTGCACGCCGTATCCCCGAAATCCCGGAGAACGAACTCGATCAGGGCCAGTACGATTGGCGGGAAGACATCCTGGCAGTGGGCACTGCGGGAATGCTCGTGCGCCGTGCTGCCCTAGCGCAGATCGGTGGTTTTGACCCATTCTTCGGACCCTTTGGCGACGGCCTCGAGCTATCGCGCCGCCTGTGGCTCGGAGGCTGGCGAGTAGCGGTGGAACCGAACGCCGTGATTCGGCATGCTCGTGGAAGTTTCGAAGGCGTGGAACGCGCCTCCTTCGGTCAGCGCAGGGGTGCTCAGCTATACAACGCGCTTCTATCCGCTCCGCCTGTCCTGTGGCTCTTCATGCTGCTCGGGTACCTTCTCCTCGCCCCGGTGCGATCTCTCGCGCGCATTGTGACAAAGGAAGGCAGGCTAGCTAGCGGCGAACTGCATGGCGCGATTATTCCGCTAGCACATCTGCCTGCTCTCATGGCTGGCCGCAGGAGGGTGCGGCGTGCCAAGCGCGCCCCGGCATCCGTTATTCGATCGCTTGAGTCAACTGCGCGTGATCTGAGTAAAGAGCGCCGCGAGTTGCGGCGGCAGCGCCGCGAGGCCATCCAACTTGTTGATCGTCCAGATCCCATCGTGCTTCGTGAGCGCCGCCAGTGGCGTAAGTCCACGCGCAACTGGGCCATAGCAGCCCTCGTTGTGCCAACAGTGGTGGCCGTAGCTGCCCTCTTGCCTCTTGTGGGTGAGGGGGTCCTGAGCGGCGGGGCGCTCCTCACCGATTCGTGGACGAGTAGCGAACTTCTCAGCGCCGCAACCAACTGGTGGCTGCCCAGCGGGCTCGGTCAGAGCACTCAAATAGATGCCCTGTGGATACTGCTCATCCCGCTCGTTGCCATAAGTGAACTCTTCGGGGGCAACCTCGGCTGGGTGGTCACAGCCATTGTGATTACAGCTGCGCCACTTGCGGCACTCACGGCCTACCTATGCGCAGGCAGGTTCACTCATTCGCCGCAGATCCGATTCATCGGCGCATTGCTGTGGGGTTTTGCTCCGCCGCTTCTTGCGGCCGTCAATGAGGGTCAGGTGGCAGCCGCCATCTGGCACATTGTGTTCCCAATAGTGCTCGCGGGAGTGGTCGAATACTGGAGGCGCGGATCGTCGTCGGCCCTAGGCATTGCCTCGCTAGCTGTGGCCTTCGCGAGCGCGGCCGCGCCAGGAACACTGGTCGTGGCACTCGCGGTGGCTGTGGTGGGTCTGATCTTGAGGCGCCCACGTGCCGGTTGGTTGTGGCTGCCTGTTCCGGCGCTGGCTGTTTCGTTCCCACTCTTGACAGAGTTGGCATCCATCCCTGAAGGCTGGCGGGTTCTCCTTTCCACTGTGGGAAATCCGGTGGCAGTGACTCCTTCGTGGCTGGGACTGGTGACACTCGATCCATCGTCTTCCGTTTCGCTGGCGCGGGCGGGAGGATACTCAGCAGGGGAGTGGATCGGGGCGGTGGCCCTGTTGGTCATCCTGATCTCCGCGCTGCTGTGCCTCGCAAAGAAGCGGAACTGGATCAGTATTCGGATGGGGTGGTTCCTTGTCCCCATTGGCCTTGTGTGGGCGCGGTTGAGCTCGATCTCCCTTGTTGCGACGTCAGCCGAGGGGGCCAGCACCCTTCCGGTTACCGCATGGGCGGGGACCGGCCTCTCATTGGCTTGCGCGGGCCTCTGGATCGCGATCGTGAGTGGAGGGGATGGCTTACGAACCTCGCTCTCGCGCTACAGTTTTGGGTTCCGGCACGTCGTTGTTCTGGGAGCTGTGGGATTGACGGCGCTTAGTACGTTGGCGTTGGGTGGAACGTGGGCGGTTCAATCGTTGCGTGGGGAAAGCTCGGCGCTCCACAGTGTCACTTCGGAACGTGTTCCTGCGCTAGCCACTACCGCTCAAGTCTCCGCAGACCGTTCGCGTGTGCTTGCACTCATCCCAACGCAAGACGGCGTGAGAGCGCAGATGTGGCGCGGTTCTGGCCGTCAGCTTCATGAGGTCTCTCTGGTGGGCGAGTATCGTGCCCTCCGCGTGGCACAGGGCATCGACTCTGATGCTGCGCAATCGGCCACCCTCCAAGCAGTAACAAACCTTGTTTCCGGCGGCGATGTGGCCGATGAACTGGCTGATCTCAACGTGTCCATCGTCCTTATCCCCGCATCTGACTCAAGTATCAGTGAGCAGGCGCGATCGGTCCTCGTTTCTGAACTGAACGTTTCCGGCAGCCTCAGTTTCATCACGGAGAATGCGAGTGGAGCGTTCTGGCGGGTTGAGAGTGCGGATCCAATTGCACGAGCCCGGATAGTTGGTTCGAACGTCGAATCTCTGGCATCCGGCATCTTCTCCGTTGATACGGACGTAGCCGCTGGATCTGGTGGAACGCTGACGCTTTCAGAGCGGGCAGATTCAGGCTGGCGAGCCTACCTAAACGGCGTGGCCCTCCAATCCTCGGGCCAATCGTGGAACCAACAATGGGAGCTTCCATCCAACGGCGGCCACCTTGTGGTCACGCGTTCATCTGGCGAGCGGTGGGTGGCTTACCTTCAACTTGCCATACTCATTGCAGCTGTGGTGATGGCTGTGCCGTTGCGCAAGCGGAAGCAGGTGAGAGAGTGAAAGGCGCACGCCTAATAAGCGCGCTCGCGGTATGCGCACTGACTGCAGGTGCCGGGTTCCTTGTATGGTCGGTGCCTGAATCGGATGCCTCCGCCATACCCGCACAGGTTTCTTCCGCTGCACCGGCTGATATACGCCTTGTGTGCTCCGGTGGTTTTGAGGCAAACGCGCAAAGTGGTATCGACGTCGAATCCGTGGACGCGGATATGAAGTCCCGTTCGTGGTTGGTGGGAACCTCGGGCTCAGAATCTGTGACGGATGCACAAGGGAATGCATTGTCGAGTGATTCGGCGATTCTTCAGGGCGACGCCGGGGCTCTCACCGGGGTCTATTCAGTTCCGGGTGAGACTGAAGACCTTCAACTGGCAGGCGGAACTCTGCACACCGCCACGGCTGGGGATGCGCGGGGAGCTGCGGTCAATCCCTGCCTGAGCGCCCAGTCAGACATGTGGTTGGTTGGATCTCAAGCGAGTGTGGGAACATCCAACGTATTGGTGGTCACGAATCCGGGCGAAAACGCCGTTGTCGTGGATCTTGAAGCGTATGGATCCACGGGACTTATGGACCTCGGATCGCTCTCACAGATCGCAGTGGCCGCAGGAGCAACCGTGCGGACCTCGCTGGATGGGGCCTTGGAATCGGACTCACGCATTGCAGTGCATGTCACAAGCGGGGGCTCCGTCACTGCTGTGCTCCAAGAGACTGTGCTTGATGGGGCTCGGCCCTCGGGTGTCACCTTCGTGACCCCCTCGCAGCAAAGCACGAGTTTGACTGTTGCGGCCGTGACGGTTGGCGAGGAAGCGACGGAAGTGCCCACCCTTCGCATTGTGAATACTCAGCCTGAAGCGGCTAAGGTGAGTATTTCGGTCACCGACGGCTCGGGAACATCGCCTTTGCCAGGCGGCACGAACGTGCCAATCGCAGCACAAACCGTACTGGATCTGTCGCTCTCAGGCCTGGCTGCCGGGCAGTACACGGTCCACATCACTTCGCAGGCGGCCGTGACGGCTGGCGTCGAGCTGGTCTCGCAGGAGGCGGAGGGTGAGCCGCGCGATATCGCGTGGGCGGCGGCCGAATCCTCCGTCACAGCTGGAGCAGCTGTGTTCGGACCCTTGGGTGCCCTCGTGACCGTCACCGCTCCCGAGGGCACAGAATCCTCTGTGACCGTCACACCTATTGATAGTGATGGTTCAGCCGGTGAGGCCTTTCACGCGAAACTGGATGCGGGCGGTCACGTCACGTTCGAAATGCCAGAAGGAACTATTGCCGTCACGCTCAAGGCAACCGCGCCAGTCTATGCGGCGGTTGTGACGCAAGCCAATGTTCGCGCCGGCAAGACCATAGATTGGGTTCCAATCTTCTCGCCCCTGCGCGAAGATGCTAGCCGCGCAATCGCTGTGAGCGACTGAGATACCTGCTGTGGGCTGATTGTGGACTTGGCCAGCACGGGTAGGTTGCGCATGGGGTGAGCTGGCGTGGACGTTGAGTGGTTGCACGGTGGTACGGTGCGTGGGCTCGGCAAGTAGGCCTGGCGTGAGGCTTCGTGTGAGTTGTTCGCGCCCGCGACTAATTGAGATAGTCAATATCCTCGGCGTCGCGCCCGATCGCGGCAGCGAGCTGCTCAGTCACAATGTCGTGAATCACGAGGCGCGGAAAGTCTGACCGCGCGGCTGCCGCGAGAATCGGCATCCGATAGAACACGATTCGGCCGGTGATCCGGGCAGGGCGCTCGAAGGGGAGATAACGTGCCAACGGCACGCCCTCCTCCCACGGGGCGGGATCGACTTCAGGAACGTCAAGAACGCCGTAGTCGATGTGCTTCAAGGCTTCCCCCAGAAGTGAACGGTATGTCATAAGTTCGAGCGCGACGACGTCGTCGAACTTATCCGATCGGGTCCGCCACGCGGGCACGGTGAACGGGACGATGGGGCCACGCATGCCGCGGCCGTGCCGGTCGCGGCCGCGAGCTCTACCACGGGAAGGAATACCAACGTCTGCCATACATCAAGACTAACGCCGATTCGCTGATCAGAGATGTGTGTGGTTGGTGGTAGCGTGAGCTCTTGTGAGTCATGTCCGTCAATGTTCCCGCCAGAATTGTCACCAGCCCGCAGTCGCGACGATGACCTACGGGTATGACGAGGCAACTGCAGTTCTCGGCCCCTTATCGCCATCGCCGGAACCGGGTGCGCTTGACCTGTGCACGCAGCACGCCCACTCTGTTACGGTTCCGCACGGATGGTCCATGGTGCGCCTTGTGACAGAGTTCGAACCAGCGCCTCCTTCCAACTCAGATCTCATGGCGCTCGCGAACGCCATTCGGGAGACCTCGAAGCGCGAAGTGCCAGCTCCGGATCGTGCCGCCCGCGACGTGCGCCGTCGCACCGATGTGAAGGAACGCCCACAACTGCGCGCGGTCCCAGCCCCGGTTTCTGACGTTCCTGTACCAGGACCTGAGAAGTAACTCTTTCGAGTTACCGGGAGTCCCGGAATGGTCGTCGCCTAGCGCAGTAGTAATGAGTCATCTGGGGGCAGCGGACGTGGGCATTGGAGCTTACACACAATTCGCGGGGTCTTGAGATGCCATTTTCTCGCGGGAGATGGGGACCTCTGTCGTGTGAGCCTCTCGAACCCATCGCGCATTTGTCCCCATTGCGTGCGAAGATATGTCCATGAGCACTCGCATTCTCGTGGTTGATGATGATCCAGGCATTTCAGAAATGGTGGCTATCCTTCTGGAATCCGAAGGCTATGACGTCACTGTGTGCGCAAACGGGCTGAATGTACTTCCGTTATTCCGGGCAGAACGCCCTGATCTAGTCCTCCTTGACGTGATGCTCCCGGGCCTTGATGGCGTCACTGTTTGCGGGCAGTTACGCGAGGAATCGGATGTGCCCATCATCATGATGAGTGCCCGCACAGATTCTGTGGATGTAATTGCTGGCTTGGAAGCCGGGGCGGATGATTACGTCACTAAGCCTTTCGAAAACTCCGTGCTTATCGCTCGCGTCAAGGCGCGGCTGCGCCGCCAAGAACCTGAGTCCGAATCGCTGCGCATTGCCGATCTCACTGTTGATCTCAAGGGGCACCAAGTACTACGCGGTGGCAAAGATCTTCGGCTCACTCCTCTCGAATTCGATCTACTTGCAGTTCTGGCACGCAAACCGTGGCAGGTGTTTTCTCGCGAGGAACTCCTTGAGCAGGTGTGGGGATACCGTCACTCAACGGCTGATACGCGGCTTGTAAACGTTCATATCCAGCGCCTTCGCTCCAAGGTGGAAAAGGATCAGGATTCTCCTGAGGTTGTTGTGACTGTTCGCGGTGTGGGATACAGGGCGGGGGCCGTGCAGGAGTGATTCGAAAGTCTGGGACTTCCCAGTACCGTCCACGTGCACGGCGCAGCGTTGTTGATGTCTTTCGGGCGCGGGTGCGGTCGCTCTCGGCGTGGTGGCGCTCGTCCCTGACTGTCCGCGTAGTCGGCTTGGTCATGGCCGCTGGCATTCTTTCGATGCTTATGGCGGGATCAATCATCGTCACGCAGACTCGTTCGCAACTGTTTGAGCGCGCCGTCACTTCTGTGGTGGATCAGTTTGAATCTGCTCGGAGCAACGCCCAGTCTCAGTTCGATGCTTCTACATCGCCTACGGCTGGCGAAATGCAACAGATCGCCAACTCAGTGGTGGTTTCACTAGATGACTCCGCACGCGGAATTGTGGGTAGTGCAATGCTGCGCACCCCGGGCCAGAATGACACCTCGTTCCAAATTGTTGAACCGTTCACCCAATCCTCTTCTCAGATTCGGACTTTGATCTCTGATGAGATGCGCGCACAAGTACCTGGTGGCAACGCCGTGCACTGGCAGTCGATCGATTTGGTGGGCAGTGACGGTGTTTCCCAACCAGGAATTATGGTGGGTGCATCGCTCAGCCTTCCTGGCGCAGGCAACTACGAACTCTATGTCGCATACTCACTCGAAAGCCAAGAATCCTCAATCCGCCTAGTGGTTGGAACTCTGACAGCAGGCGCAATGGTTCTGATCCTGCTGCTTGCACTCATTACGTGGATCGTAGTAGGGCTTGTTCTGCGCCCGGTCCAAGAGGCATCCCGTAACGCTCAACGCTTGGCAGATGGCGCCTTTGATACCCGCATGGTTGTTCGTGGCGACGATGAACTGGCGCATTTGGCCGAATCCTACAACCAAATGGCGGAGTCCCTGCAGGAGCAGTTCACGCGCCTCGAACGGATGTCCAAGGTGCAGCAAGAGTTCGTTTCTGCGGTATCACATGAGTTGCGTACGCCTGTCACTACCATCCGCATGGCTGGTCAACTCATTTATGACAAGCGTGACGAACTGCCCAGCTCCTTGCGGCGAAGTGCGGAGCTACAGCATGGCCAGCTCATAAACCTAGATACCACACTCTCGGATCTTCTGGAGATCTCCCGTTTTGACGCCGGAGCAATGAGCCTAGCCACCGAACACACCGATTTGAGTGCACTGGTTTCCCAAACGATCGAAGCGCAACAAGTGCTGGCCGAGGCCAATGGAGTGGAAGTTCGACTTGTGGTCACAGGTGACACGCAAGCCAAGGTGGAACCGCGCAGGGTGGAGCGGATTGTGCGCAACCTGCTAGTTAATGCCCTCGAACACGCGGATGGTCAGGACGTTCGCGTGACGGTGGCTGGCGCGGAGTCTGCGGTGGCTATTGAGGTTTCAGACCACGGCATTGGACTCAGCGAGGAGCAGGCCGCTCATGTGTTTGATAGGTTCTGGCGAGCTGATGTTGCCCGCGTGCGCAAGTCCGGTGGCACTGGGTTAGGCCTCACTATTGCCCGTGAAGATGCGCTCCTGCATGGTGGAAAGCTGCAATGTGCGGGTGAACTGGGTGTGGGTTCCACTTTCCTCCTCACGCTGCCGCGTGAACCTGGCAAGAAGTGGAGTGCTCCACTTCCCCTGCGGGTGGCTGCTGCTGAGCCGTCATGGGATGTGGAGGCGCCCGGCCCAGATGAGCCTTTGGATTCCGATGAGCCTTTGGATTCTGCCGAGCCTGTGGACTCTGCCGAACCTTTGGATTCCGGTGATACGCAAAGCTCGCCCTCGCGGGCTTCTGGTGCCGAACAAGGTGGCCCTGCGATAGACGTCGGTATTGGCGATCCCGGTGCGATAAAGCGCAACGAGGGCGAACAGGTGCGCGATGTGGCAGACGGCAGAGACCACGCAACTACAACTGGCCAATCGAGGGAGCAACAGTGAATCGGACCCGATTTCTGGCGATCCTGGCGGTGGTAGCCATCGTGTTGGCGGGCTGCTCCAACCTCCCCCGTGGCGGCGAAGTGCACGCTGTGAGCCCATCTGCCACCCAAGAAGGGGAGATCGGGCTCGTGGCCCAGCCGCCGGCATCAGGAGCTACACCTGAGCAGATTGTGGCAGGATTCTTGGCAGCATCGGCCGCGGGTCTGGATGATGATTTCGCTGTGGCACGGCAGTATCTGACCGGCACGGCCGCCTCCGATTGGAACCCGCTGGCTGAGGTGCGCGTGTATCCCGATACGCAGAATCTCCAGAGTTCTACTGAGGATTCTGGCGCTATTCGCGTTTCAGTGGGATCCATAGGAACGCTTTCAGATGAGGGTGTGTACTCCGAATCGTCCAATGACGCGACGATCACCACGGAGTTCTCCTTAGCACGCAACTCGGATGGGGAATGGCGTATCGCTAGCCTTGAGGACGGCTTCTTCCTTTCCGAGCACCTTTTTGGTCAGCTCTATGTGGAATCCCCGCTCTACTTTCTTTCCGCCGATCAAAGCGCCTTGGTGGCAGATCTGCACTGGTACCCGCGCCGAAGCTTTGCCACACAGGCCGTTCGCGCATTGTTAGCAGGGCCCTCCGATTGGCTATCCGGGGGCGTGGGTACGGCTTTCCCAGACGGCACATCGCTCGAAAACTCTGTGACCGTTGACGATGGTGTGGCAACTGTCAACCTCTCGTCTGAGGTTTTGTCGGCCTCAGCCGAACAGCGCGGCAAACTGCTTGCCCAGTTGCGGCGCACGCTCATCTCACTCTCTTCGATCCAACAAGTCGAGGTGACTGTCGAAGGAGCCGCACTGACGGCGTCGTCGATGCCAGATTTGTCTATCTATCCGTTCGGATCGTACGCACTTTCGGTTTTGGCGGACGGTGTTCCGGCCACGGTGTCCGATGGTGAGGCAAGTCCCGTTGTGAGTGCGAATGTGGTGGATGGGCTTGACCTGACCGCATTGGCCGTTGGCTACCAAGATTCCGGCGCCGTGTACGCCGCACTCTCCCAAGACGGCAGTACTTTGTACTCCATCGAAAGCGCAACTGACACAGTCACTGAACTTGGTAGCGGTAGCAACCTCGTTGACCCATCAATTGACGTCTATGGCTGGATTTGGAGCGGCGAGTCCATCGGCCAAGGTTCTGTTACCGCTTATCAGGCCGGATCAAGTGATGGCATCTCCGTCACTGCGTCGTGGCTGAAGGGTGTCACAATTACCGGCATTGCGGTATCCCGCGAGGGGAGCCGAGTAATCGTTGTGTGCGATGTGGGTGGCGATACCGTGGTGTATGCATCCTCCATCACCCGTGATGGCGACGGAGTCCCATCGAGCCTGAACGAACCGGTCCAGATTGCCCAACGCCTCGCAACAGTTACCGATGTCTCGTGGATGAGCGCTACTGATCTGGTGGTGCTCGGAACCTCTGCGGCCGGTTCTGAGACTGGCCTATACAGGCTTCCAATCGGCGGTCCAATGGAGAGGCTGGCCTCGCCATCGTCCCCGATCCAGATTGTCACCTCCGGGCGGGATGAACAGTCTATTGCGGGAGTCACCTCCGCTGGTGTGGTGATCGGACGCAGTGGTGGTGCCTGGAGGTCGCTCATCACAGATGTGACGTGGGCTGCCTATCCGGGATGATTCCCGCAGTACTTATCGCGGCGTGTTCCGGAGCGTCGTGTGTCGTTCGCATCCCACGGCATCTCTGGTGGCTCGCGTTCCACAGGTTCGTTACCGCCTGCGCTTTGCCGCGCCTTTCGTAGTTTGCGTTCCACGGCATCTCTGGTGGCTCGCGTTCCACAGACATGCTCGGAATCATGCGCGGGGATCACGTGTGCACATCTTCGCTCAATCGCGGCGGACTCAAACACAATCGTTCTATGGGTGTATCGGGGTATCTTGCGGAGCTAGCTGATGTGGTGTTTCCGCGGTGGTGTGCGGGGTGTGGGGAATGGGACTGCTTCCTGTGTGATCCGTGCGCAGCGGCGTTGGCCGGCCCGTGGCGTGATGTAGCAGTTCAAGCTCCCTACCTCCAGTTGGTCGCATCCCCTGAAGGAACTGAGCGCTATGCACCCTCGTTTGAATCTCGCTTTCCCGTCTTCGCGATGGCTCCTTACGAACTCCCACAACGCGGTGTGGTTCTAACGTGGAAGAACACCGTTAATCGCGGCCTCACAGAGGCAATCTGCGCGCTATTCGCACAACGTGTGGAAGAGCTGGTGCCGCGCGCGGATTCGCGGAAGGTCAGCTCTTCCGGCAGACCGGAGGATAGTTCAGCTGCGTTGCAACTGCCGGCGTTGGGCAAAGGTGGAGTGGATGTGGTGCCGGCACCTTCTCGATTCACGCGCATACATGACGGACGCTTTGTGGCGGGATCACTCGCGCAGGCAGCATGCGAAGGTTTGCAGGCTGGTGGCATTGAGGCACGCTACAACGCGGCGTTGCGCTCGCGGGGAGCGCGCGGTGATGGATTGCTTGCCGCACGAAGGTCGAAGACGCGGGGGATCGGATTGAAGCGCGGCAGTCGCGTTTCGCATTCAACGATTGTGGTAGACGATGTCGTCACTACGGGTGCGACTCTAGCGGGTGCAGCCAATGCAATCGAAGGCGGTGGCGGCCATGTGGTGGCAGCAATCGTCCTGTTAGCCGCGCGGGATCCCCGCGATACCGGCCGTGCCAACGCACACAATGTCTCCCGAAGCCAGCGTGACAAGCCATAAGCGAAATACTGAAAGAATGCCGAGCAAACTTCGGTCTACGGTGAACTTCTGACCTGTGATTGGGCTAACATTGAGCCAACAAAGCCAGCAGGCTCCGGTCGGGCAATCGGCCCAATGGGGACTCAAGGGGGTGGTCGTCTCAGGCATGCGTGAGAAGCACAGCATGACATCTATTAGATTGAACCTGAGGAGGGCATCGTGGAGATTGTTGTAAAGGGTCGGAACGCTGAAGTGTCTGACCGATTCCGCGGGCACGTAGAAGAAAAGCTCCAGAAGATCGAACAGTTCGCCCCACGCGCACAGCGCGTGGATGTGGAAGTTACTCACGAACCAAATCCGGCGCAGGCCGAAACTTCCGAGCGCATTGAGATCACAATCCGTGACAAAGGCCCGGTCATCCGCGCAGAAGCCGCGGCGTCTGACCGATATGGCGCTTTGGACCTTGCAATGGGAAAGCTCATCGAACGCTTGCGCCGGGTGCGCGATCGTCGCAAGGAGCATCCGCGGCGTGAGAACGTGGCGGAGCCGTTGAACCTGACGCCAGAAGACGTGAATATTCCCCAGCAGAAGGTTGAGCGTGACGAAAAGCGCGTGCCTTCAGAACCGGGCGAAGCAGTTGAGACGCAGCTCGGTGATTCACCAGTCGTGGTTCGCCAGAAGCTTTACGAGGCCGCACCAATGTCCATTGATCAAGCTCTCTATGAAATGGAGCTAGTGGGGCACCCGTTCTACCTGTTCATCGACGAGGAGACCAAGCAACCGTGCGCGGTCTACCATCGGCACGGATGGACATATGGCGTGATTCGGCTGGACGCGGAAGTGCAATAACCCTCCAATGACCCGAAGAAAGCAGTGGACGGCAGTGAATCATCACTGCCGTCCACCTGCGTTTCACCACACATCCCTGTGGGAGTGGGACGTTGCCCCGCTATGATGGGTCTCGTTGTGCGCAACGAAGGGAATACTGTGACAGACCGTCATTTCAACGTCGCCGTTGTCGGCGCTGGCCCCGCCGGAATCTACGCATCGGACATTTTGTCTAAGTCCGAACTCGATGTCTCCATTGACCTTTTCGAGAGGCTCCCCGCACCCTACGGATTGGTGCGCTACGGAGTTGCTCCGGATCATCCACGGATTAAGGCCATCATCAATGCCCTCTACAACATCCTGCAGAGGGGTGACATTCAACTTCACGGAAACGTCAACATCGGCACTGACGTCACACTGAGTGAGCTACATGACTACTACGACGCAGTCATTCTGGCTACAGGTGCAGACCAAGATGCCGCGCTGGACATTCCGGGTATTGACCTTCCCGCAAGCTATGGTGCGGCGGACTTCGTCTCCTGGTATGACGGGCACCCAGACTACCCGCGCACGTGGCCACTCGAAGCTAAGGAAGTTGCAGTTATCGGAGTGGGGAATGTAGCTCTCGATGTGGCGCGCATCCTCGCCAAGCATCCAGACGATCTTATGGAGACTGAGATCCCGGCAAACGTTGTGGAAGGGCTACGCTCATCCAACGTCACCGATGTCCATGTGTTCGGCCGCCGTGGGCCCGCTCAGGTGAAGTTCACTCCCATGGAGCTGCGAGAGCTCGGGCACGTACCCGACGTCGACATCGTCGTCGATCCCGAAGATTTCCAGTACGACGAAGCTTCCGAAGAAGCGGTTCAGCAATCCAAGATGACCAAGCAGGTAGTGGAGCAGCTGACCAACTGGGTGTTCCAAGAACCGGAAGACCTCACGGCCTCCCACCGCATACACATCCACATGATGCAGCAGCCCGTTGAAGTGTTGGGCACTGACAAGGTTGAAGGTATCCGCATGGAGCGCACAGAGCTGCAAGGCGATGGCTCGGTCAAGGGTACGGGTGAGTTTATCGACTACCCGGTTCAGGCGGTCTACCGTGCGGTGGGCTACGCCTCCTCGCCTGTTCCTGGTGCGCCATTCGATGCCAAGCGGCACGTGGTACCAAACGTGGGTGGACGCGTGGAACGGGACGGCAAGACGGTAGATGGGCTCTACGCCACTGGATGGATTAAGCGAGGGCCAATTGGCCTCATCGGCTCAACTAAGTCAGACGCGCAGGAAACGATCTCGAATCTGGTAGAAGACGCCAATGCGGGTCTCCTAGCTCCCACGGGTCCTGGCACTGGAGCAGACGGCATGTTCGATCTGCTCGAGAAGCGCGGAGTGCGCTACACCTCATGGCGCGGATGGGAGCTCTTGGAAGCCTATGAGATGCAGCTCGGGCAGGCAGAAGGGCGCGAACGCATCAAGGTGGTTGAGCGCGAGACCATGACTGCAATCTCCCGCGGGGAAGAACACAACGGCAAGCTCTACTGACGGCAAGCTCTACTGAGAGCTCAACCTAGATCGAACTGAGAGAGTGGGCGGGTAGGGACGGTGGACACCGTCCCTACCCGCCCACTCTCCCTCTGCCATGGTAAAGGCGTGTCCCGTAGTGATCAGGCGCGTCCCGTAGCTCGCGCCGGTGCCCGCCGCGCAGGTTGACCACGTGGCTCAGGGTGGATCTCAGCGGTAGTTCTGGAACTGGAGCGCGCAATCCACATCGGCGCCCTTGAGCAGGGCTATAGCGGCCTGAAGATCATCGCGCGACTTCGACGAGACGCGAAGCTCCTCACCCTGGATTTGAACCTTGACTCCCTTAGGACCTTCGTCGCGAACGAGCTTTGAGAGTTTCTTCGCATTTTCCTTGCTCAGGCCCTTCTTCAGGTGCCCCTCTAGGCGGTACTCCTTGCCAGATGCTTTGGGTTCGCCGTCGCCAATATCCACAGACTTGATGGAGACTCCGCGGCGCGTCAACTTGGAAATGAGCACATCCCACACGGCCAAGCAACGTTCCGGCGCGTTAGCAACCATTGTGATGGTCTCACCTGCCAGTGTGATCGAAGCTCCCACGTTCTTGAAGTCGTAGCGTTGGGCGATCTCTTTTGCTGCCTGGTTGACTGCGTTGTCCACCTCCTGCATGTCGTATTCGGAAACAACGTCAAATGATGAGTCAGCCATTATGTCCCTTCTGGATCCAAAGCCCGGCATCCTCAGGTAATCCGGGGGAGCAAGGCACTGATACACGTAGCCTCGAGCGTGCAGGGCTTTCGGCGTTCACACCAAAAAAGCCACGTGCGTCACACGAGTGTCGGTCAGTTTGACAGTCTACGGGTGCAAGCTGCTAATCTCATCTGGCAGCGATGCGGTACTTCCCGCTCGCAGCAAGGCGGGTTTCCCGAGCGGCCAAAGGGAACTGACTGTAAATCAGTCGCTGTAAGCTTCGCAGGTTCGAATCCTGCACCCGCCACTGGTTCGGTTTTCCGAGTCGCCGTCTAATGGCGGGCGTGATTGGCTTCACTTGGAGTTCTGCTTTTCCACCTTGGATCAGCGCGGTCTTCTTGCTAAGCTTATCCGCGTTGCCCCGATAGCTCAGTCGGCAGAGCGTCTCCATGGTAAGGAGAAGGTCAAGGGTTCGATTCCCTTTCGGGGCTCCATCGCTGCTCACAAGGCAGCGAGATGAGGCGGGGTAGCTCAGTTGGTCAGAGCGCACGACTCATAATCGTGAGGTCGCGGGTTCAAACCCCGCCCCCGCTACAATAGGAAGCGTCAATTCGCTTCATGCCGGACCGTGAGGAGCTAAAAGTGGCAAGCAAGTCTCAGGATGTTCGCCCGAAGATCACTCTCGCCTGCGAGGAGTGCAAAGAGCGCAACTACATTACAAAGAAGAACCGTCGTAACACCCCAGATCGTCTTGAACTCAAGAAGTTCTGCTCAAGGTGCAACAAGTCGACGACGCATCGCGAGACTCGTTGAGTCTTTGAGAGCGTTTGGACGGGGCCCGCAACGAAAGTTGCGGGCCCCGTTTGGTTGTGCCCGAAGAGCTCATGCCGCGGGTGATAGATCTGGCAGGCCCGCTGGTAGGCTCAACTTGTGAGTTGCAGTATTCCTGAGCATTCGGATGTTCCACTAGATGTTGTTCCAGCGGTTCCATCGAACCGCAGCCGCAAGGGCGCCACAACGCTGGCAGACCTCACCACGATTCGCGTAGGTGGGCCCATCAAGGAGCTCGTTGAGGCTGAGTCTGAGAAAGAGGTCATCGAATCGGTTCGCTATGCCGACGAGGAACATGTGCCGCTTCTTGTATTGGGTGGGGGTTCCAATGTTCTCGCCAACGACGCTACTTTCGAGGGCGTTGTGGTTCGGGACATGCGTTCGGAGATCACGTTGGTCCAGGAAGGTGGCTGTGAAGGGGCAAACCTGCGCGTGCTGGCTGGCACTGCGTGGGACGATGTAGTGGTCCATTCGATTGAGAACGAATGGATGGGCTTGGAGTCGCTTTCGGGAATCCCGGGCACGGTAGGCGCGGCGCCGGTTCAGAACATTGGCGCGTATGGTCAGGAGATCTCTACCTCCGTCGCGCGCGTACGGGTATGGGACCGTCAGGATCTGCGGACCCGCGAGTTTTCGATGGCTGACCTGCATTTTGGCTACCGGTCCAGCATCCTTAAGGAATCGCTCACGGATGGCTTTGGCCCGACCCCGCGATACGTCGTACTGAACGTTGATCTGCAACTACGAATTGCCTCGCTCTCAGCCCCCATCCAGTACGGCCAGTTGGCTCGCTTGCTTGGCGTAGAACCTGGAAAACGTGTGCCTTCGACCGACGTGCGTGCCGCCGTCCTAGAGTTGCGCAGGTCCAAGGGCATGGTGTTGGACGATATGGATCCCGATACGTTCTCTTGCGGGTCCTTTTTCACCAATCCGGTCTTGACTGAGGCAGAAGCCGCCGAACTACCTCCAGAGGCTCCTCGCTTCGCTGTGAGCGACCAGTCGCGTGCGATGTTGGGTGTCGCTGCTCCTACCATCCCGGGGCAAGTCAAGACATCTGCGGCCTGGCTCATCGACCACGCGGGATTCCCTGCAGGCTACGGCCTGCCCGCGCCCGCTGCACTTTCGACAAAGCACTGCCTTGCCCTCACAAATCGTGGGGGAGCAACAGGCGCGGATGTGCGCGCCCTCGCCCGAACCATTCAGAGCGGAGTACATGAGGCATACGGAGTCGAGCTGCATCCAGAACCAGTCGTGTTGGGCGGTTTGGGCAGCTAGTGCGAGCTGGCAGCTAGTGCGAGCCGGCAGCTAGTGCGAGCGAGCAACTAGTTCTCGGGCGCAGCCAACCACTGGTCGACTTCCGCGTTCCAGGCGCGCTTTGACGTCTCTGATGCGAAGGATGCGTTGATTGAGCTGCGGGCGAGGTATGCCAGTTCAGCATCCGAGAATCCGCGGTCACGCAGGATCTGGTACTGCTGGGTGAGCCGTGAGAGGAAGAGCAGGGGATCGTCGGCGCCCAGTGCAATGGTTGCACCCGCCTCCATGAGCTGACGCACAGGAACCTGTGATTCATCGGCATACACGCCCAATGAAACGTTCGACTCTGGGCACACCTCTAAAGCGATACCGGAAGTCACTATCTGATCAAGTAACTCGCGATCCTCGCTAGCCCGCACACCGTGCCCAATTCGTGTTGGGCCAAGATGAGTGAGGACGTCACGGATGTGATCTGGGCCGAGCAGCTCGCCACCATGTGGAACACTTGGCAGCCCCGCACGCCTCGCGATGTTGAACGCGGCCGCCCATTCCGGAGTCGCGCCTCGCCTTTCATCGTTAGAGAGTCCAAAGCCGACGACGTCGCCAGGGCGCGTACCAGCGTATTGAGCCGCTAGGCGTGCCAAGGTACGTGCTTCAAGCGGATGGCGGATGCGTGAGGCTGCAACGATGACCCCGACCTCGACGCCAGTCTGTTTGCTTGATATACGGGCCTGATCGAGCACGATCTCCAGCGCCGGTGTTATTCCGCCAACGAATGGAGCGTAGGAAGTCGGATCAATCTGAATCTCCAAACGCCGTGAGCCTTCGCTCGCGTCGTCGGCCGCCGCTTCGGAAATGATGCGGCGCATAGCCTGCTCGGACTGAACTACCTTTCGTGCGGCGTCGTAAGCGCGCTGAAAGCGGAACCAGCCGCGCTGGTCGGGTGCCACGTGCAGCGCGACATTATCAACCAAGGTATCCGGAAGTCGGATCTGCTGATCCGTGGCCATTGCCTGCAAAGTGGGCACGCGCATTGACCCGGTGAAATGAAGATGCAGATGTGCTTTGGGAAGCTTGTTGAGGTCTCGCACATTCTCATCTTTTCACACTAGGGTGCGTTCCCCTGCGCGCGTGCTGAGTGAACGGACGTGGTGTTGCTGACGCGTGGCGGAGTAGTTCGAGGTTGCGGCAACTGCTGTTGGAAGCGCGTAAGGCTACAACGGCAGGGAGTAACAAGGCGGGCACCATCAGAATGAGAGCCCGGTCACCTTCACGCTACATTGATTGGCTCGAAATAGGGTACAACATACGTATGACACTTCCCGCCGACTCCGCCCGCGAAGGAGCTGACCTAGCTTTCCTTACGAGCTCTGGCGCCGCCGAGGTCCTGCGCGCAGCGTTGGGGCCAGGGGTTGTTTTACGCTCATGGGGCGTTCACTCGCAGCATCATCGTCCAGGAGCGGGAGTGAGCGTTGGATACGGCGTCGTCGTAGACGAACCTCAGCCCGACGGAAGCATAGTCCGGCGTGAGAAGTACTTATGCGCCTCAACTGCACACACCGTTCCCTCCGCTGGCGTGCGGACTATTGCCACCAACGGAACCGATATTCGTGTGTGGGAGTTTCCCGAAGACCCGGAACTGCCAATCCTGCGGGTGGCATGTTCACCAGCACACATGAGCGATTTGCTCGGCACTCCCGTCTCGATAGAGCTACTCGGATACCGCCCAACACGGCGCGCCGTTGTCAAGATCTCCTCAGAGATCGGAGTCATGGCATTTGGCAAGGTGGTGCGGCCCACGCAGGTGGCTGCGCTCGCGCAACGCTACCGTATGCTCACCCAAGCGGGAGTACCGGCCCCGCTGCTCCTTTTTGATCATCCAGAAGGGCTGCTGGTGACGGAGGCAATCAGCGGGATTCCTCTTGCAAACGTCATTTCTCGAGGTCTCGGCACGCAGGTGCGGAGCATGTTTCGCGCCCTCGAACGCGTGCTAGACGCACTTCCGGCCGACATTACGAGGTTTCGGCGCCGTCCAGCTTGGTCTGAACGCGCGGAGCACTACGCTCACGCTGCAGCTACGGTGCTGCCGTCTGAGTCCACGCGCTGTTTTGCAGTGGCCCGCGAGGTCTTTGAACTCATGGCGGTGTCACACCCCGGTCCGATCGTTCCTGTGCACGGGGACTTCTACGAGGCAAACGTCTTCGTAGACCGGAAGCTGCCGAAGGTAACTGGGATCATTGACGTCGATTCGATGGGCCCAGGCCATCGGGTGGATGATCTCGCGTGCCTCCTTGGCCACCTTTCTGTGTTGCCGCACCTAGCGCCAGATTCCTATCCCAAAGTCAGTGCGGAGCTCCCTGTGTGGCTCGAAATGGCAGAGAGATCCGTAGATCCCGTGGCGCTCAACGCTCGCTGTGCAGGTGTGGTGCTCTCGCTGATTGCCGGTGCCAAACGCGTGGACGGTTCTGAATGGGAGCGGGACGCGCGTGGGCGGCTCGAGACATCCGAGATGTGGTTGGCTAGGGCGCGCAGCTGGCGAGATTCGCAAAGCTATCGCGAGGCGCGCGGATAAGCCCAGAACTACGTGCTCCCACGTACAGAAACGGCGCCCCACTGAGGAGCGCCGTTTCCAACATACTTGCTTAAGGACATCTCGCGAACCGGCTGGCCGGCTGGCCGGCTGGGCTGCGAACTCGCGAACCTGCTAGGCCGCGAACCCGCCAAGCTTCTTACGCAAAGAGCTTCTGGAGGCGAGTTATGCCCTCAACGAGGTCTTCGTCCGAGAGTGCGTAGGACAAACGGAGGTACCCGGAGGCGCCAAACGCCTCGCCTGGAACTACCGCAACTTCTGCATCCTCGAGGATGATTGTGGCTAACTCCGAGGTGTTGGTGGCCACCCGTCCGTTGATATCGCGGCCAAGCAGGGCCTCAACATTTGGATAAACATAGAAGGCGCCCTGAGGTTCTGGAACCTCAACTCCCTCAATCTCGCGAAGCATAGAAACGATCAGCTTGCGGCGCCGATCGAATGCCTCGCGCATCTGACCAACTACTTCTTGGGGGCCAGTGAGCGCCGCTAGTGCCGCACGCTGTGAAACGTTGGCCACGTTGGACGTGGTATGCGACTGCATGTTCGTTGCAGCCTTGATGACGTCAGCTGGGCCATACATCCAGCCCACGCGCCAACCCGTCATGGCGTAGGTCTTTGCAACACCGTTCAAAACGATCGTCTGGTCGGCAAGCTCGGGAACTGCTGCGAGGATGTAGGTGTTCTTGATCCCATAGGTTAGATGCTCATAGATTTCGTCACTGATCACCCAGATGCCGTGTTCAAGCGCCCACGTGCCGACCGCCGTGAGCTCTTCTTCGGTGTAGACGGCACCTGTTGGGTTAGATGGCGAACACAGGAGCAAGATCTTGGTGGCTGGCGTGCGCGCGGCCTCTAGCTGATCCACAGTGACGCGGTAGTTCTGATCGGGCCCGGCGAATACTTCGACGGGGACGCCACCAGACAAGCGGATGGCTTCGGGATAGGTGGTCCAGTATGGGGCTGGGAGGATAACCTCATCGCCTTCGTCAAGGAGCGCAGCAAAGGCCTGGTAGACGGCCTGCTTTCCTCCGTTGGTTACGACGATGTTGTTCGGGTCAACCACCACACCGGAATCAGCGAGCGTCTTCTCAGCGATGGCCTTGCGAAGCTCTGGGAGCCCCTTGGCGGGGGAGTACTTGTGATTCTTTGGATCGCGAGCGGCTTCGACGGCGGCTTCTACCACGAAGTCCGGTGTGGGAAAGTTGGGTTCACCAGCGCCGAAACCAATGATGGGCCGGCCGGCTGCCTTGAGAGCCTTGGCCTTCGCATCGACGGCGAGAGTAGCAGATTCCTGAATAGCTGCGAGCCGGGCCGAAACGCGGCGAGCTGGAGTAGATGTGGTCACACGCTCATCGTCGCACGGGCCACACGGCCGGGGGAACTCATATCCGGATAGTGAATGTGAGTGACGCAGGTCATCGCGAACAGCCGCCTGTGGCCTTGTGAGGTGTGTAACCAAGGAACAACAACTATGCCAACCAGTTCGACGTCGGGCTATAAAATGATGTACTCTCATACTCGTTGTGCCGAGCTCGTTGGCACATAGTCTCAGTAATGAGGCATAATGCTAAGAGCTCAAACAGCCGAAGGGTAGTGGCGCAATTGGTAGCGCATCGGTCTCCAAAACCGGCGGTTGGGGGTTCGAGTCCCTCCTACCCTGCAAAGGCGGCTCATGTAAGCATGGGCCGCCTTTTCAACTAAAGGAACTTGACGGTTAGGACGGATGTGAACGAAGCCCTCAGCGCCTCGAGCGCTAACAAGAAGGCCGCGGCACCCAAGAAGCGTGGCCTCTTCGCACGTATTGCTCTTTTCTTCCGTCAGGTTCTTTCAGAACTCAAGAAGGTTCAGCGCCCCACCCGTCAGGAACTGGGGCAGATGTTCGTGACAGTAATTGTGTTTGTCGTCGCCATCATGGTGTTCGTTGCGCTGCTTGACGCTGCGTTCGGACGGCTCACACTGTGGATCTTTGGATAGGCCACCTGGCCTCTCCATTAGTCAGAAAGCAGGAAGAGCGTGCCTGAGGATACCCTCGAGCCCAAGGACGTTTCCGGTGAGGAAGCGACCGAAGCCGTAGAATCCGCCGAAGAAACGGCAGCAGAGCTTACTGAGGAATCCGCGGAAGCCGAAGTACCGGCAACCGAGGCGCCAGCAGCCAGCTCAGATGCCGGTGATGAAGCCCCAGCTACTGAAGATGAAGTGCGCGCCCAGCTCCTCGGGCTCCCGGGCCGCTGGTACGTGCTGCACACGTACTCCGGTTATGAGAAGCGCGTAAAGCAGGATCTCGAAGTCCGTATCCAGACCATGAACATGGAAGATTTCATCTTCCAGATCGAGGTCCCAATGGAAAGCGTGTTCGAAATCCGCCGTGGCCAGCGCAAGTTGGTTTCACGCGTGCGTATGCCCGGTTACGTAGTCATTCGCATGGATATGACCGACGACGCCTGGCGCGTAGTCCAGTCCACCAACGGTGTGACAGGATTCGTGGGTAACGGGCGCACTCCGGTCGCATTGACACCCGATGAGGTTGTCAAGATGCTGACGCCAGTGATCGAAGCAGAAGCTGCGGCTCAAGCAGTAGCCGCGGGCCTGCCAACTGGCAGCCAGCCAGAGACGATTTCTCCATTCGAAGTTGGCGAATCGGTCACACTTACCTCCGAACCGTGGGCCGGAATGCCCGCAACAGTTTCCTCTGTGGACACGGTAAACCAGCGTCTTACCGTGCTTATGACCCTCGTTGGCCAGGAAACTCCCGTCGAACTGGCTTTCAACCAGGTACGCAAGGAAGACTGACCCACTTTCGGATCAGCGCGTCTTTCGCGTAAGGTTGTTGGCTGGCTGTCGCTCATGCCATTGCGGCAGTTTTAGAAACAAGAAAAGGACCCTACTATGCCACCGAAGAAGAAGGCTACGGGCTTTATTAAGCTCCAGATTCCTGCTGGTGCAGCCACTCCTGCTCCGCCGATTGGCCCTGCCCTGGGCCAGCACGGCGTCAACATCATGGAGTTCTGCAAGGCGTACAACGCTGCGACTGAATCTCAGCGCGGCAACATCGTTCCTGTCGAAATCACTGTCTACGAAGATCGTTCGTTCACGTTCGTTCTCAAGACTCCTCCGGCAGCCGAACTCATCAAGAAGGCCGCTGGCGTTGCCAAGGGCTCTGCAACCCCCAACACCGTCAAGGTCGCGCACCTCACTGCTGATCAGCTTCGCGAGATCGCCAAGACTAAGCAGCCAGACCTCAATGCCAATGACATCGACAACGCTGCTCGCATCATCGCCGGCACTGCTCGTTCGATGGGCATCACGTCCGACGCAATCTGATTTCGCTCGCACCTTAGGGTGCACCCAAGTGCCCATCGGGCACGTGGAAGGGCCTGCGCAGGCCCGCTGACCACAACTGCTTGTTTTAAGGAGATAGCAGAATGGCTAAGCGCTCAAAGAATTACCGCAACTCTGCTGAGAAGATTGCCGACGGCGTCCTCTACAGCCCCACTGAGGCAATTCGCCTCGCCAAGGAGACATCGACCACCAAGTTCGATTCCTCCGTTGAAGTCATGTTCCGTCTCGGTGTTGACCCTCGTAAGGCCGACCAAATGGTTCGTGGCACCGTCAATCTTCCTCACGGCACCGGCAAGACCGCTAGGGTCATCGTCTTCGCCGTTGGTCCACGTGCACAGGAAGCAATTGACGCCGGCGCTGATGAAGTTGGTGGCGACGAGCTCATTGAAAAGGTGGCCGCTGGCTACACCGATTTCGATGCGGCAGTTGCAACCCCAGACCTCATGGGTCGCGTTGGCCGCCTCGGCCGCGTGCTCGGCCCGCGTGGTCTTATGCCAAACCCGAAGACCGGCACCGTGACCATGGATGTGGCCAAGGCTGTTTCGGACATCAAGGGTGGACGTATCGAGTTCCGTGTTGACCGTTACGGCAACCTCGGCTTCATCATTGGCAAGACGTCGTTCTCTGAAGATCAACTTCTGGAGAACTACACCGCTGCCCGCGAAGAGATCCTTCGTCTCAAGCCGGCCACATCTAAGGGCCGTTACATCCTCAAGGGAACCGTTTCCACCACCATGGGTCCTGGAATCCCGCTGGATCTGAGCAAGCTTCGCGCTCGTCTCGCAGACGACGCCGCCTGATAGGCAACGTTCGTCATGTGTGGCCCCGTTCCGTATGGAGCGGGGCCACATTGCACTCCCAGCCTTTTCTGATAGAAGTTCCGTGTGCCAGCAATAACTCAGACACTCACTCCACGGCCGCTTCGACGCTTCCGCCAGCGGCCGCGCCAGGTGGATGCACTATTGGCAATAGTCTTGATTGTGTTATCTGTGGCGTGGTCAATCAACGCCATGTATCACGCACCGCAGCTTTCACGTCTAGATGAATGGACCTATATCGACTATTCGTGGAAGATCTCGGCGGGGCATATACCGGTTCGTGGAGAGGCGCTAGGGCTCGAGGCGCGTACCGCGTGGAGCTGCCGTGGCATGGAGGGCGCGATACGGAAAGTCGTACCGCCCGCATGTTCCGAAGTGGCGAGCCACGCCGCCCATGACTGGCCATTTAACGGCGAGAACTATAACGCGTTCCACCCGCCGTTCTTCTTTCTTTTCACTGGCCTCTTTGGGCGGGCCTTCGCGTTTGTCACAGGCGCCGGATTCGTAACCGGAGCGAGGGTGTTTTGTGCGCTCGTATTGGCGTGTGGCATCGCCGCTCTCTATTTGGCCATACGGGCCTGGCGGGTCAGGCCGGTGGCAGCATTCGCCGGTGCGTTGGTCGTGTTGGCTACACCCGCTGTGGCCGCATCGGGAACTATGGTCCATAGCGAATCAGCCAACGCTTTGGCTGGAGCCGCGGCAGTGTGGATTGGCGCGAGAATCTTCGTGCAGCACAAGCTGGGCTGGGCGGTGCCTTCCCTCGTAGCTCTCGCCATCACACTCACACGGGTGGTCTCGACTGTCGGGATCATTTGTGTCCTTGCCATGGTGGCGCTGAGCGCCATCTTCCCCAAGGCTGGCGGATTCGGAAGGTCGGATCGAAGAAAGCTGGTGACGATCGTCGTCGTCGGTCTTATCGCTATCTTTGGTGGCTACTTTGCGTGGTCGATGTGGCAGAACGCGCGCACGCCAACTGGGTACGTTCCCGCCATCAACGGGCTGTCGACTTCGGAGTTCACGGGCCAGTTTGCCCAAGTGATCGGCACGCTCATCGCGCCTTACGGGATTACGCAGCACCCGTACGACTGGTACATGCAGGATACGCTCGTCTCAGACGTGCTCATTGGCTGGTCGAACAACGTGTTGTACTGGTTCTACATTGCCTTGCCGTGGGTTGGACTGCTGGCATTCCTTGGGGATAGCGCGAGGCGTCTGCTTGCCGGGAGTGCGGCAATTGGGCCATTTGTGGCGGCCGTTGTTGTACAAGGGCGTGAACTCCTCACCAACCACTCTTTCTTCCGGGTGCTTTCGGGCCGATACGCGATGGCCGCAGTTCCACTATTTGGCGCCACCGCTGCGGCGCTATTCGACAGGAAGATTCTGCGGTGGGTTTTGCTCGGTTTTGGACTTGCCTCCTATGCCGTTGTGATGGCGAGCCCGTGGCTCCCACTAACGGCAGGGTGAGGAGGCTAACGGCTAGTTGTCAATGATTGCTCTCCAGATCGGCTAACGTAGTACGGAAGGTTTGGTGGGTGCGGTACGGCCGGCCGCAGAAAGGTGAGGCGATGAAGACCTTGGTCATTGGCGTCGCGGGCGGAACGGGAAGTGGGAAAACAACCCTCACCCAAGCACTCATGGATGCCTTTCCGGGCCAGACAGCCGTGATCTACCATGACGCCTACTACAAGGCGCACCCTGACCTCACGTATGAAGAGCGCAAGGCGCTCAACTGGGATGCGCCTGAGTCCTTTGACAACGATCGGATGGTCCAAGATCTGCAGAAGCTCGTGGCGGGGGAGTCCATTGACATGCCCCTTTACGACTACTCGATCTACAACCCATCCGAAGAGACAAAGCACGTTGAGCCCGCTCCCGTGATCATCGTTGAGGGCATTCTCATCTTCGCCGAACCGGAGATCTGCGGACTCATGGACATCAAGATCTTTGTTGATACCGACGCCGACGTGCGCATCCTCCGCCGCATCAAACGCGATGTTATCGACCGCGGGCGCACACTGGAATCTGTGGAACGCCAGTACCTTGAGACGGTTAAGCCGATGCATGAGCTATACGTGGAACCTTCCAAACACAACGCGGATATTATCGTTCCCGAAGGCGGCCGCAACCTCGTAGCCCTCGATATGCTCATCCATCGCGTGCGTGGAGCGATAGAAAACTGAGGGTCGCCTTTTTGGGGGAGGGCCTGAGGGTTGGTGTGGTACCAAGGGCCTGAGCGTTGGCTACGTGTGAGGGACTTGGGCGACGACGGCGCGACCTGTATCACCTTCTGTGCCAATGACTTGGAATCGTGGATGCGAGCCGCTAAGCTGGCTGATGCCCAAGACCGCAGGTTTCCCGGATTCGTTCGGGATGAAACTCATAAGCAGAGGCCAGCGCAGGTGATAACAGGATTTACTGATAGAACTCAGTCGAACCCCGTGCGCCTGCACGGGGTTCTTTTTATGAGCTCTGCGGCACATGACCGGAAGGAGGCCCAATGGCAAGGACCGACAAGTCTGCAGCGATCGCTGAACTCAAGGAGAACTTTGAGAACTCCAGCGC
This sequence comes from Changpingibacter yushuensis, assembly GCF_014041995.1. NCBI lineage: Bacteria > Bacillati > Actinomycetota > Actinomycetes > Actinomycetales > Actinomycetaceae > Changpingibacter > Changpingibacter yushuensis. Next base: position 681,812 of record NZ_CP059492.1, read on the forward strand.
CGTCCTGCTCACTGAATACCGCGGCCTGACCGTCGAGCAGCTCAAGACGCTGCGTCGTTCGCTCGCAGGCAATGCGGAGTACAAGGTCGCCAAGAATACGCTGGCAAACATTGCGGCAAACCAGGCAGGCGTCGAAGGTCTTTCTGATCTTCTCTCCGGCCCAACCGCAATTGCTTTCGTTACCGGTGAAGTTTCCGATGCCGCCAAGGCTATTCGCGACTTCGCCAAGGACAACCCGGCACTTATCGTCAAGGGCGGCGTTCTCGAGGGCAGCGTGCTCTCCAGCGACGACGTCAAGAAGCTTGCCGATCTCGAGTCCCGCGAGGTTTTGCTCGCGAAGACTGCGGGTGTGCTCAAGGCTGCCCTGTACCAGGCGGCATACGTTTTCCAGGCGCCAGTCTCCAAGGCTGTACGCACCATCGACGCGCTGCGCGCGAAGGAAGAGGCTGCTGCCTGATTTCAGGCGGCGCCAACTTAACCAGATATATCTGCTCGCGTAGCAGGCATCAGGAAGGAAGGCCATCATGGCTAAGCTCTCCACCGAAGAGCTCATTGCAGCATTCAAGGAGCTCACACTCGTCGAGCTCTCCGACTTCGTCAAGGCATTCGAGGAGGAGTTCGACGTTACCGCCGCTGCTCCCACCGCCGTTGCTGTTGCCGCAGCCCCCGCCGGCGAAGCCGCCGCTGAAGAAGAGAAGGACTCATTCGACGTCGTTCTCGAGTCCGTTGGCGACAAGAAGGTTGCAGTCATCAAGGAGGTGCGCGGCCTTACCTCCCTCGGTCTGAAGGAAGCTAAGGATCTCGTCGATGCAGCTCCTAAGGCTGTCCTCGAAGGCGTCAACAAGGAAGCTGCCGACAAGGCCAAGGAAGCTCTCGAGGGCGCTGGCGCAACCGTCACCCTCAAGTGAGGCATGCGGCTTGAGCCGCAACCTTGACAGCTCTTCATCGAGCAGGCAACTGCATCCTGCAGCTTGACAAGTGCGGGGCACGGAGGAATCCGTGCCCCGCACTTTGCGTCTCTACCGTAATGGGCGTCCCTGGGCATCTCCATGCATCTCTGTGCCCTAATGTGCCCCTCTTCTAGAGATCTGTTTGCATGTTTGAAGGTTCTGTGTCAGAGTTCAGGTGAACATCGTGGTTCCTGGTGCCCTCCCTCACAGGGTGAGGGGTAGCTTTGCACACTCCTTACGTGTATATTGGATATTTGCGCCGACATATCTACAGTTATGTCCAATTCTGGCTCAGTTTGGTGGCTCACTCCTGGTGAAACCTCCAATGAGCAGCTGGAATACGAAACTGCTGCGGATAATGTTTGGTCCAATGCCTTACCAACGTCAGGGAAGGAACCCCCTTTGGCTGCTTCGCGCACCTATTCGCTCTCCGCTCTCAATGGCAAGCCGGTTGTTGACCGTGTTTCCTTTGCCAAGATTCATGAGCCGCTGCAGGTGCCTGACCTGCTCGGTCTTCAGACTGACAGCTTTGGCTGGCTCATCGGATCGGATTCATGGGCGGCTGAGCACCCCGGTGAACAATCTGGACTTGAGGAGATCTTCGAGGAGATCTCACCGATCGAAAATGCCGCCCAAACTATGGGTCTTGTGCTTTCGGCGCCGCACCTGGAAGAACCGAAGTATTCGATTCAGGAATGCCGTGAGCGCGATCTGACGTACGCCGCTCCTTTGTATGTCACTGCCGAGTTCCAAAACTATGAGACCGGCGAAATCAAGTCGCAGACCACCTTCATTGGCGACTTCCCGCTCATGACTGACCGCGGCACCTTCATTGTCAATGGATCTGAGCGCGTGGTCGTCTCTCAGCTGGTCCGTTCACCCGGCGTGTACTTTGAGCGCGTAGCTGACAAGACGTCCGATAAGGACATCTTCTCCTCACGCTTCATTCCGTCACGTGGCGCATGGCTAGAGTTTGAGATTGACAAGCGCGATGCCGTAGGCGTTCGCGTGGACCGCAAGCGTAAGCAGTCTGTCACTGTCTTCCTCAAGGCTCTTGGCCTTTCTGAATCCGAGATTCGCGATAGCTTCAGCGATTTTCCGATCCTCATTGAGACTCTTGAGAAGGATTCGGTTCACACACAGGAAGAATGCCTTCAGGATCTCTACCGCAAGCTACGTCCAGGCGAACCGCCAACAGCGGAAGCAGGCCGCACGCTGCTGAACAACTTCTACTTCAACACGAAGCGCTATGACACCGCGAAGGTCGGCCGCTACAAGATCAACAAGAAGCTTGGTCTGCCGTCCGAATCAAACTCGCGTCAGCTTGGTATTGAAGACATCACTGCCGCTCTGCGCTACATGCTCGCTATCCACGCGGGGTCTGAGGAAGTCGTGTGTGCGCCGGGCGCTACGGCTGTGGCCGTTGAGACCGACGATATCGATCATTTCGGCAACCGCCGCATCCGCGCCGTTGGCGAACTGATTCAGAATCAGGTTCGTACTGGTTTGGCGCGTCTGGATCGTATGGTTCGCGAACGCATGACCACACAAGAGACGGAAGCCATTACGCCTTCTTCTCTTATCAACATTCGTCCGATCGTGGCAGCTATCAAGGAGTTCTTCGGAACGTCCCAGCTTTCCCAGTTCATGGATCAGAACAACCCGCTTGCGGGTCTGACCCACAAGCGCCGTCTTTCGGCTCTTGGTCCTGGTGGACTTTCCCGTGATCGCGCGGGCATGGAAGTTCGTGACGTCCATCCTTCCCACTACGGGCGCATGTGCCCCATCGAAACTCCTGAAGGCCCGAACATTGGCCTGATCGGTTCGTTGGCATCGTTCGCGCGTATCAACCAGTTTGGTTTCATCGAGACTCCGTACCGGAAGGTTGTTGACGGCCAGGTTACAGAGCAGATCGATTACCTTCAGGCCGACGACGAAGACCGCACGGTTATCGCCCAGGCTGAGGCCCCGCTTAATGCGACCGGTCACTTCGTCCAGGATGAAGCGCTGTGCCGTATGCCGGGTGGCGAACCCGCGCTGGTTCCTGTAGACGAAATCGGCTACATGGACGTTTCGGCACGCCAGATGTGCTCTGTTGGTACGGCAATGATTCCGTTCCTCGAGCACGACGATGCGAACCGAGCACTCATGGGCGCCAACATGCAGCGTCAGGCTGTGCCGCTCATTCGTCCCGTCGCACCATTCGTCGGCACCGGCATGGAGATGCGCACGGCTGTTGACGCCGGCGATGCCACCGTGGCAAAGGCAGCTGGCGTCGTAACCGAGGTGGAAGCGGAAGCAATCCACATCGAACAGGATGACGGCAAGCACGTCCTCTACAAGATGACCAAGTTTGATCGTTCAAACCCGGGCAACTGCACCAACCAGCGCGTTGTTGTCAGTGAAGGCGACCGGGTAGAAGCTGGAACGCTTCTAGCTGACGGCCCAGCCACTGAAGGCGGCGAGCTTGCGCTTGGCCAAAACCTTCTGGTCGCGTTCATGTCATGGAACGGCTTCAACTACGAAGACGCCATCATTCTGTCTGAGCGTTGCGTCAAGGATGACCTCCTGACTTCGATTCATATCGAAGAGCATGAGGTGGATGCCCGTGACACGAAGCTTGGACCGGAGGAAATCACTCGCGATATTCCGAACGTCTCCGAAGAGATGCTTTCCCATCTCGATGAACACGGTGTCATTCGAATCGGCGCTGAAGTTCAGGCTGGCGACATCCTCGTTGGCAAGATCACGCCAAAGGGTGAAACCGAACTGACCTCGGAAGAGCGCTTGCTTCGCGCCATCTTTGGCGAGAAGGCCAAGGAAGTTCGTGACACTTCGTTGCGTGTTCCTCATGGTGAGTCCGGAATCGTGATTGGCGTTCGCCAGTTCACGAAGGACAACAATGATGAACTTGCTGCGGATGTCAATGAAACCGTGCGGGTATACATTGCTCAGCGCCGCAAGATCACCATTGGTGACAAGATGGCAGGACGCCACGGTAACAAGGGCGTCATCTCGCGCATCCTTCCCGTTGAAGACATGCCGTTCATGGCCGATGGAACTCCAGTTGACATCATCCTCAACCCACTAGGTGTTCCTGGCCGAATGAACCTCGGTCAGGTCTACGAACTCCACTTGGGTTGGGTTGCCAGCCAAGGTTGGGACGCCACGACTCCACGTGAGGCGGGCGAGGAATGGGCATTGCGTTTGGGCGAAGGCACTGTGACAGGTGTTCCTGGTCAGCGCGTTGCAACTCCAGTATTCGATGGCGTTCAGGCTGACGAAATCGATGGTCTGCTTTGCCATACATTGCCGAACCGCGATGGTGACGTTCTGGTTAACCCGCAAGGCAAGGCTCAGCTGTTTGACGGCCGCACTGGCGATCCCTTCCCGGATCCGGTTTCAGTTGGCTACATGTACATGCTGAAGCTGCACCACCTTGTGGATGACAAGATCCACGCCCGTTCGACTGGTCCGTACTCGATGGTTACGCAGCAGCCGCTCGGTGGTAAGGCTCAGTTTGGTGGTCAGCGCTTTGGTGAGATGGAGGTGTGGGCCCTGGAAGCATACGGTGCCTCGCATACTCTCCAGGAGATGCTGACGATCAAGTCTGACGATACGGTCGGTCGAGTCAAGGTCTATGAAGCCATTGTGAAGGGCGACAACGTCCCTGAACCTGGCATTCCTGAGTCTTTCAAGGTCCTCATTCAGGAAATGCGTTCGCTGTGCCTGAACGTCGAAGCACTCGACGCCAGTGGCGAAGCAATCAACCTGCAAGATGCCGAAGAAGACCAGTTCCACACCCCTGAGCCAGTTGCAATGCCAACCGGCCTCGAGGATCTGACGTCCGGAGCTGAGTTCTAAGAATTCTTCTTGGGGGAGGGAGCGCGATTAGCGCCTTGCGGCTCCCTCCCACCTACCGGCTCCCACACAAGAACTAAACGGTGCAATACCTGAGGAAGTAGGAATCTTGCTCGACGTCAATCGCTTCGAACAGCTCCACATTGCCCTGGCCACTTCGGAAGATATCCGTGCGTGGTCGCACGGCGAGGTCAAGAAGCCTGAAACCATCAACTACCGTACGCTCAAGCCTGAAAAGGATGGCCTTTTCTGTGAGCGCATTTTTGGACCAACCCGTGACTGGGAGTGTGCTTGTGGCAAGTACAAGCGCCCTCGTTTCAAGGGAATTGTTTGCGAACGCTGTGGTGTTGAAGTCACGCGTTCGAAGGTACGCCGCGAGCGCATGGGCCACATTGAGCTCGCCGCTCCCGTCACCCACATCTGGTACTTCAAGGGCGTTCCTTCGCGCTTGGGTTACCTGCTAGACATCGCTCCGAAGGATCTGGAAAAGGTCATTTACTTCGCTGCGTACATGGTTACCGATGTCGACGCCGAAGCACGCCGTGACGATCTTCCCAGCCTTCAGTCCGAATACGAACTTGAGCGCGCCCAGTTCGAGAAGGCTCGCGATGTCGAGCTCGAAGAACGCCAGAAGCGCCTCGAAGCAGACCTCGCAGAAGCGGAGTCCGAAGGCCAGAAGGCTGATGTTCGCAACAAGATCAAGCGAGCCGCTGAAACGGATCTCGGGCGCACTCGCAAGCGCTTTGATGCTGATCTGGCTCGCTTGGATGCGGTGTGGGATCGATTCTCTAAGCTGAAGGTCGGCGATCTTGAGGGCGATGAGGATCTCTATCGTGAGATGGAGTCCCGTTACTCCGATTACTTCTCGGCTTGCCGCGGTGCGGAAGCTATTCAGAAGCGCCTGCAGACCTTCGATCTTCAGGCCGAGCATGACAACCTGCTCAATGTTATTGAGACCGGTACTGCTCAGCGTAAGGCTCGCGCGCTCAAGCGTATTCGCGTGATCAACGCTTTCCTGCATTCAGGCACCAAGCCTGAATCGATGGTTCTGGATGCTCTTCCGGTTATCCCACCGGATCTGCGCCCAATGGTTCAGCTCGACGGCGGCCGCTTTGCCACCTCCGATCTCAACGATCTGTACCGTCGCGTGATCAACCGCAACAATCGCCTCAAGCGCATGCTTGATCTCGGTGCACCGGAGATCATGGTCAACAATGAGAAGCGCATGCTTCAGGAAGCTGTTGACGCTCTGTTTGACAACGGACGTCGTGGCCGCCCGGTTCAGGGCGCCGGTAACCGTCCGCTCAAGTCGCTCTCTGACATGCTCAAGGGCAAGCAGGGACGCTTCCGCCAGAATCTGCTGGGCAAGCGCGTCGATTACTCTGGCCGTTCGGTCATCGTCGTCGGACCAACACTTAAGCTGCATCAGTGCGGTCTGCCCAAGATCATGGCTTTGGAACTCTTCAAGCCCTTCGTGCAGAAGCGCCTTGTGGATCTTGAGATCGCGAAGAACATTAAGGCTGCAAAGCGCCTGATCGATCGCCAGCGTTCCGAAGTGTGGGACGTTCTTGAAGAGGTCATTCAGGAGCACCCAGTGCTGCTCAACCGTGCACCAACCCTGCATCGTCTGGGCATCCAGGCCTTCGAGCCGCAGCTCATTGAGGGCAAGGCTATTCGCCTTCACCCACTGGTCTGTGGCGCATTCAACGCCGATTTCGACGGCGACCAGATGGCTGTCCATCTGCCGCTTTCTGTTGAAGCTCAGGCCGAGGCACGCATCCTCATGCTCTCCTCGAACAACATCTTGAAGCCGTCGGATGGTCGCCCCGTGACCATGCCGTCACAGGACATGATCATTGGTCTGTTCCACCTGACTACGCTGCGAGAGGGAGCTGCTGGCGAAGGCCGGTACTTCTCCTCCGTTGCAGAGGCAGAAATGGCGATGGATTTGGGCGAACTGCACTTGAACGCCAAGTGCCACATTCGCTTTGAAGGTGATGTTGTTCCTCCGCGTGACTGGGTCGCCCCCGAGGGCTACGAAGAAGGCAACGATCTGTTGCTGGAAACCACTTTGGGCCGTGCGATCTTCAATGAGACTCTTCCAACCGACTTCCCGTTCGTAAACGGTGTTGTGGACAAGAAGGTCTTGGGATCGATCGTCAATGAGCTTGCTGAGCGTTACGAGAAGGTCGCCGTGGGCGCATCGCTCGACGCACTGAAGTCCACCGGTTTCTACTGGGCAGGACGTTCTGGCGCAACTATTGCGGTCTCTGACGTCATCGTTCCGGAGAACAAGCCAGAGATTCTCGCTCAGGCTGAAGCTGATGCTGCGCGCATCGAGCACCAGTTCATGACGGGCCGTATTGAGGATGAGGATCGCCGTCGCGACCTCGTTGATCTGTGGTCCAACGTGACGGAGAAGATCGCTCAGGAAATGCGCGAGAACTTCACCAGCACCAACACGGTTAACCGCATGGTTTCCTCCGGTGCGCGTGGTAACTGGGAACAGGTTCGTCAGATCGCTGGTATGCGAGGCTTGGTTGCCGATCCAAAGGGCAACATTATTCCTCGCCCAATTCAGTCCAACTACCGCGAGGGCCTCTCAGTCCTTGAGTACTTCATCGCGACGCACGGTGCTCGTAAGGGTCTTGCCGATACGGCTCTTCGTACGGCCGATTCCGGGTACTTGACCCGCCGTCTGGTGGACGTTTCTCAGGATGTCATCGTTCGCGAGACCGACTGTGGAACCCGCCGTGGCCTCACAAAGACCATTGCCGCTCCGGATGCTTCAGGGAACCTCGTTCCAGACGAGGCACTGGACACCTCGGTGTACGCACGCACACTTGCTCGCGATATCACGGATGCCGAAGGCAACGTCATTGCGTCTGCTGGAACTGACTTGGGTGACGTGGTCATCGAGCAGCTCATTGCTGCAGGCGTCACCGAAGTTACAGTGCGGTCCGTGTTGACCTGTGATTCTCGCATCGGAACCTGCGCCAAGTGCTACGGACGCTCGATGGCTACAGGCAAGCTTGTTGATATTGGCGAAGCCGTCGGTATCGTTGCCGCGCAGTCCATTGGCGAACCAGGCACCCAGTTGACGATGCGTACCTTCCACACCGGTGGTTCGGCATCTGCTGACGACATCACACAGGGTCTTCCTCGTGTTCAGGAACTCTTCGAGGCACGTACCCCGAAGGGCGAGGCTCCCATCGCGGAAGCAGCTGGCACGCTCAAGATCGAGGATGGCGAGCGTATGCGCCGCCTCATCATCGTTCGCGATGACGGCGACGACGACATCATCTACCAGGTTGCCAAGCGCGCCAAGCTCTTGGTTCCCGAAGGTGGACGCGTTGCTGTTGGTGTGCAGCTTGTCGAGGGTTCAGTTGATCCGAAGAAGGTCCTGCGTATCAACGGACGCAAGGCCGCCCAGCAGCACATCGTTAACGAGGTGCAGAACGTTTACCGTTCGCAGGGCGTGGAGATCCACGACAAGCACATCGAGGTCATCGTTCGCCAGATGCTTCGCCGAGTTACCATCCTTGAGGCTGGTACCACGAAGTTGCTTCCGGGCGAACTGGTGGATGTGGCAATCTTCGAAGATGAGAACCGTGCAGCTATGGCGGAAGGTGGCAAGCCAGCCTCCGGACGTCCTGAACTCATGGGAATCACAAAGGCCTCTCTGGCTACCGATTCGTGGCTTTCGGCTGCATCGTTCCAGGAGACCACCAAGGTACTTACCGAGGCTGCACTGAACTCCAAGTCGGATCCGCTTGCGGGTCTGAAGGAGAACGTCATCCTTGGAAAGCTGATCCCGGCCGGTACCGGCTTGGAACAGCTGCGTGAGGCACGCGTTGAGCCAACCGCAGAGGCACGAGTCGAATTCGAGAAGACCAATGGCTTTAGCCATCGCGATCTCGAGCCATTCGACGACGGCTACTCCTACACGGATTTCCCAGAGTTCGACTTGGGCTCTGGTTACGGTCCGTACTAATCGTTGCGCGCTGGGCTGGAGTTGCTGCCAGCCCAGCAGCCGCGCTTCGGCGCGGGGGCGGGATCTTGTGTTCCCCGCCACCAGTGCTGCTCATTCTTTGACGATGTCAATGGTGAGCGGCTAATCTTGTGTGGGTTGCCCGTTCGCGGGCCCGGCACGCGAATTCCGCGCCAAATTGCGGGAGAGCTTGCGAGGATGAGCGGTGTACATCCGCCCGGCCCGGCGAGCAAAAGACGAAACAAATTATTCAGGAGAAATAGTGCCCACTATTCAGCAGCTGGTCCGTAAGGGCCGCAGCAACAAAGTCGGGGCCTCCAAGACCGCAGCTCTCAAGGGGAGCCCGCAGCGTCGTGGAGTCTGCACCCGTGTTTTCACCACCACCCCAAAGAAGCCGAACTCGGCTCTGCGCAAGGTGGCGCGTGTCCGTCTTTCCTCAGGAATCGAAGTCACCGCTTACATCCCTGGCGAGGGCCACAACCTCCAGGAGCACTCGATCGTGCTGGTCCGTGGTGGCCGCGTTCGCGACCTTCCTGGCGTTCGCTACAAGATCATCCGTGGTGCGCTTGATACCCAGGGTGTGAAGAACCGTCAGCAGGCTCGTAGCCGCTACGGCGCCAAGAAGGAGAAGAAGTAATGCCACGTAAGGGACCCGCTCGCAAGCGCCCCCTCGTCAACGATCCGGTCTACGGCTCCACGATGGTCACTCAGCTCGTAAACCGCATTCTTATCGATGGCAAGAAGTCCACCGCTCAGAAGATCGTTTACGGCGCACTCGAAGGCGTCGCAGAGAAGTCAGGCCAAGATTCGTTGGCAGTTCTCAAGCGCGCTATGGACAACATCCGTCCTTCTCTCGAAGTTCGTTCTCGCCGTGTTGGCGGCGCAACCTACCAGGTCCCCGTTGAGGTTAAGCCTGGCCGCGCTACCACTTTGGCTCTTCGTTGGCTCGTTGATTACGCACGTGATCGCCGCGAGAAGACGATGACTGAGCGTCTCATGAACGAAATCCTCGATGCTTCCAACGGCCTTGGTGCCGCAGTCAAGCGCCGCGAGGACACCCACCGTATGGCGGAGTCCAACAGGGCCTTCGCTCACTACCGCTGGTAATAGACTGCCGGGCGCGGGCCAAGGGTCGCGTCCTTGAACGAGAAGAGAGCCTTACGTGGCACTTGACGTGCTAACCGACCTGAACAAGGTCCGCAACATTGGCATTATGGCGCACATTGACGCTGGTAAGACCACCGTCACCGAGCGCATTCTTTACTACACCGGTGTCAACTACAAGATCGGCGAAACGCACGATGGTGCGTCCACCACCGACTGGATGGAGCAGGAAAAGGAACGCGGTATCACAATTACCTCCGCGGCCATCACTGCTTTCTGGAAGGGCACTCAGCTCAACCTTATTGACACCCCCGGACACGTGGACTTTACCGTCGAGGTGGAGCGTTCGCTCCGCGTCCTCGACGGTGCCGTTGCTGTGTTCGACGGCAAGGAGGGCGTTGAGCCTCAGTCTGAAACCGTTTGGCGCCAGGCTGACAAGTACGACGTTCCCCGCATCTGCTTCATCAACAAGATGGATAAGCTTGGTGCGAACTTTGAGTTCTCCGTGCAGACGATTAAGGATCGGCTACACGCAACTCCTATCGTCATCACGTTCCCCATTGGCGCTGAGAATGATTTCGCTGGCGTCGTTGATGTGCTGAAGATGAAGGCCATTCGCTTCCCTGAGAAGGATGACAAGGGTCAGGAGACCCGCGGCATCGTTGTCACCGAAGAGGATATCCCCGCCGAACTTCTGGATGCTGCTGAGGCTTACCGCCTCGAGGCAGTGGAAGCAGCTGCTGAAGCCAACGAGGAACTCATGGAGAAGTACCTCGAAGGTACCGAACTGACGAGTGAAGAGATCATCGCGGGCCTGCGCCAGCGCACGATCGCTTCGGAGATCTACCCGGTCTTCGCTGGTTCCGCCTACAAGAACAAGGGCATTCAGCCCATGCTCGACGGCGTCGTGAACTTCCTTCCGTCACCGCTGGATATTCCTGCAACTCAGGGATTCCGCCCGGGTCACGAGGAGGAAGGCGAAACCGAAAGCCGCAAGGCTGACGAGAACGAACCATTCTCTGCTTTGGCATTCAAGATTGCTGCCCACCCCTTCTACGGCAAGCTGATTTACACTCGCGTGTATTCCGGCAAGGTTGCAAAGGGCGCAGAAGTCTACAACGCCACCAAGGGCAAGAAGGAGCGCATTGGAAAGATGTTCCAGATGCACTCCAACACGGAGAACCCGGTTGATGTTGCTCACGCTGGCCACATCTACGCTTTCGTCGGTCTGAAGGAAACCACAACCGGCGACACGCTGTGCTCTATCGACAAGCCGATTGTGCTTGAGTCCATGACGTTCCCGGATCCGGTTATTCACGTGGCTATTGAGCCTCGCTCGAAGAACGATCAGGAGAAGCTCTCCATCGCCATCCAGAAGTTGGCGGAGGAGGATCCCACCTTCACTGTTAAGCAGGATCCTGAGACCGGCCAGACCGTTATCGGTGGTATGGGCGAGCTTCACCTCGACATTCTTGTCGACCGCATGCGTCGTGAGTTCAAGGTTGATGCAAACGTCGGTGCGCCGATGGTTGCCTACCGCGAAACCATTCGCAAGGCCGTCAAGAGCATCGAGTACACGCACAAGAAGCAGACCGGTGGTTCTGGCCAGTTCGCTCGCGTTATCGTCTCAATGGAGCCGATGGCTGCGCAGGAAGACGGCTCGATTTACGAGTTCGTCAACGGAGTTACTGGTGGACGTGTTCCTCGCGAATACATCCCGTCTGTTGACGCGGGTATTCAAGAGGCTATGCAGTCTGGTGTCTTGGCCGGTTACCCGGTTGTGGGCATCAAGGCCACACTCGAAGACGGCGCCTACCACGACGTCGACTCTTCGGAAATGGCATTCAAGATTGCCGGTAACCAGGTGTTCAAGGAAGCCGCACGCCGTGCAAATCCTGTGCTCCTCGAGCCGGTTATGGATGTTGAGGTCCGTACTCCTGAGGAGTACATGGGCGATGTTATCGGCGATTTGAACTCCCGCCGTGGCATGATCAAGTCCATGGAGGACGCCACAGGCGTCAAGATCGTCCGCGCGAATGTTCCGCTGAGCGAAATGTTCGGATACGTTGGAGATCTCCGTTCGAAGACGCAGGGGCGTGCAGTTTACACAATGCAGTTCGACTCCTACGCTGAGGTTCCGAAGGCTGTTGCCGACGAAATCATCGCAAAGACCCGGGGCGAGTGACGTCCCACCGGTCCTGTACAATCAGAAACCGTAAGTAATGCACTTAAGCCGGGTCGGATGTTTTGGCATCCAACTCACCAGCTGAAAGTCAATCTAGAGTCCCAGGAGGGCCCAAGTGGCGAAGGCCAAGTACGATAAGTCCAAGCCGCATATGAATATCGGCACCATCGGTCACGTCGATCACGGCAAGACCACCCTGACCGCTGCGATCACAAAGGTGCTGGCGGACAAGTACCCGGATCTGAACACGTTTACCCCGTTCGATCAGGTAGATAACGCTCCAGAAGAGCGTCAGCGCGGTATTACGATCAACGTTTCCCATGTTGAGTACCAGACCGAAAAGCGTCATTACGCTCACGTTGACGCCCCTGGCCACGCCGATTACATCAAGAACATGATCACCGGTGCTGCTCAGATGGACGGCGCAATCCTCGTGGTTGCCGCAACTGACGGCCCGATGGCTCAGACTCGCGAGCACGTTCTGCTCGCCCGTCAGGTGGGCGTTCCGGATATCATCGTCGCACTGAACAAGTCCGACATGGTTGAGGACGAGGAGCTCCTCGAGCTCGTCGAGATGGAAGTTCGCGATCTGCTCTCTTCACAGGAGTACGACGGCGACAACATCCCGGTTGTTCGCGTTTCAGCGCTGAAGGCTCTTGAAGGCGATCCTGAGTGGGTTGGCGCAGTTGAAGAGCTGATGAATCAGGTCGACAACTACTTCCCGGATCCGGTTCGCGATCTCGATAAGCCGTTCCTTATGCCTATCGAGGACGTCTTCACGATTACCGGCCGCGGCACTGTCGTGACCGGCCGTGCAGAGCGTGGTCAGCTGAAGCTGAACGAAGAAGTCGAGATCATCGGTCTTCGTCCAACCCAGCGCACCACGGTCACCGGTATCGAGATGTTCCACAAGTCCATGGATACCGCCGATGCCGGCGAAAACTGTGGTCTGCTTCTGCGCGGTACGAAGCGCGAAGATGTCGAGCGCGGCCAGGTTGTGGCTCGCCCCGGCACCATCACGCCTCACACCGATTTCGAGGCTCAGGTCTACATCCTGAAGAAGGAAGAAGGCGGCCGTCACAATCCGTTCTTCTCCAACTACCGCCCGCAGTTCTACTTCCGCACCACGGACGTCACCGGCGTCATCACGCTGCCTGAAGGCACCGAGATGGTTATGCCTGGCGACAACACCGAAATGTCGATTGAGCTCATTCAGCCAATCGCCATGGAAGAGGGCCTCGGCTTTGCTATCCGCGAGGGTGGCCACACGGTCGGTTCAGGCCGCGTCATCAAGATCATCAAGTGATTATCTGATCATCTGATCTGAGCGACTGAGGGGACTCACTGCTAAGCAGTGAGTCCCCTTTTTTGCGCCCATAATGTGTTACGTGGTTCGACGGCCAGGTAGAACGGTTGTGGTCAGTTACCGATGATGTCTGAGTTTGTGCTGCGAGCGAAATATGAAATACGTATGATCGCTTACACCACATCTACTGGGTGCGACCGTCATAGGGCATCACCAGATACCGTGGGGCAAAGATGCTTTACGGGGACATTAGTAAACGCTCATCACGCAGGGCAAGGCTATGTCGAATGAAATCGTGTATGTTCAGCGCGCACTAAACAACAATGCTGCGTTGGCAAGTGACGGTACCTCTCAGTATGTGCTGATTGGCCGGGGAATTGGCTTTCGCGCCAAGGCTGGCGAAAGCCTGCGCTTGGACGAGTCGGAGAAGACGTATCGTCTGCTTGATTCGGTGACCAAGGCCCACTACATCGACATGATCAACCGCGTTGATCTGAAGGTTTTTGACGTTGTTTCAAGCGCAATCGACTTAGCTGGCGATTTGCTTGGTGCATTGGATCTGAGTCTCTACGTCGTACTGGCTGACCATCTCGCGTTTGCGTTGAAACGCCTCCAAAACGGCATTACGATTCGCAATCCGCTTTTGCGAGAGATTAAGTCTGTATTTCCCGATGAGTTCGGTGCTGGCGAACTCATGCTTTCCTACCTGAACGCATCACTCGACCAACAGCTGCCACGAGATGAGGTTGCGTTCATAACGCTTCATCTGAATGCGGCACGGCGTGGTTCGAGCGTTAAAGAACCTCTGCGCGATACCAATGCGGTTTTTCGCTGTTGTGTCTGAGCTTCAGGGGATCGCTGGTCAAGCATTTGCCCAAGGAGACGTATACGAGGATCTCGTTACATTCATCTGGGATGTCCGCGATCGTCTGCACCGAGGTGCATTGCGATCAGTTCCGCTTTCTCAAGCCACAGCAACAGGTATGGCCCGTGAGTGGCAGCTGGCCGGCCGTCTGCTTGACGTATTGGCGAAGCAATTGGGATGCGCGGTTCCAGGATCAGCAGAACGTGCATATATAGCGATGTGGCTGCACGGCTGGCTACAAGATCTTTCGAGAGGCGGCGAGGCGGCAAGTGCCACGGCGCCACTGATGTCCAACCTTCAATCCTCCGAGGCTTCGGAAACCACACCGACTTCGGACAGCGAAGACCATGACGGTCTTCCGGAAGGAAAACTCACATGATGGAATCACTCCAAAAGCTCGGCAAGGCGCTGATGGGCGCCGTTACCGTGATGCCCGTAGCGGCGTTGCTTATGGGTATTGGATATTGGATCGACCCTACTGGGTGGGGTGCAAACAATCTCCTAGCTGCAGTTCTCATTAAGAGCGGCGGCGCTGTCCTTGATAACCTCGGCTACATCTTTGCAGTTGCAATTGCTTTTGGCCTTGCAAAAGACTCCAACGGGGCCGCTGCACTTTCAGGTTTCCTGAGCTTCCAAACGCTCCTAGTGCTGTTGAACGCAGACACCGTGGCTGGATTCAAGAATGTCGATCTGGCGGCACTGGCCACCATGGACCCACAGTCCCAGGAAGTTCTGGATTGGGTTTCCCAAGGTTGGGGTGCTGTTGGCCCTAAGAACGTCCTGTTCGTCATCGCTGCGGGCCTGCTGGCCGCGTGGTGTTACAACAAGTTCCATCGCACCACGTTGCCAGATTTCCTGGCGTTCTTCTCCGGCCGTCGTCTAGTCCCGATTATGGCATCGGTTCTTTCGATCGTTTTGGCTCTGGTGCTGTACTTCGTTTGGCCACTTCTTTACAGCTTGCTCTTCAACTTCGGTGAGTGGATTCAGGGTCTGGGCGCGCTGGGCGCAGGCTTGTACGGCTTCGCGAACCGCCTCCTCATTCCGACGGGTCTCCACCACGCTCTCAACCAAATCTTCTGGTTCGACGTCGTCGGTATCAACGACATCGGCAACTTCCTTGGTGGTTCGGCCACAATTGAAGCAGCCAAGGCCGCAACGGACGCTTCCAGCTGTGCAGGCAACTGGGTCAATGGCACCTGTGAGGTTGTTGGCGTTGTTGGACGGTACCAAGCCGGATTCTTCCCGATCATGATGTTCGGACTCGTGGGCGCCGCTTTGGCAATCTACATGACCGCCGATCCCTCAAAGAAGAAGGTGGTCGGTTCACTCATGGCCGCCGGCGCACTTGCTTCCTTCTTCACCGGCGTGACTGAGCCTCTCGAGTTCTCCTTCATGTTCGTTGCACCAATGTTGTACCTCGTCCACGCAGTCTTGACGGGCATTTCGCTTGCAATTGCGGCTGCAATGCACTGGACCGCTGGATTCGGCTTCTCGGCAGGTTTCGTGGACATGGTGCTCTCCGCGCGCAATCCGCTGGCAAACAAGTGGTACATGTTGCTCGTCATGGGCGTCGTCTACTTCTTCGTGTACTTTGGGATCTTCTACTTCCTCATCAAGAAGTTCAACCTCAAGACTCCAGGACGCGGTGAGGATGAGGAAACCGAGGAGAATGAAGGTGCAATCTTGGCTTCTGACTCTGACTACGCAGTGATGGCTAGCCAGATCCTCAAGGGTCTTGGTGGTAAGGAGGACATTGCAAGCTTGGACTACTGTGCAACGAGACTCCGCGTAGTGGTGGCAGATCCCGCATTGGTTGACGAACCAGAGATCAAGAAGGCTGGCGTCTCAGGCGTGATACGCCCATCGCAAAAGTCTGTACAGGTCATTGTGGGGCCGCAAGTACAGTTTGTGTTTGACGAAGCAACCGCACAGACCAGTTAGTTGAGACATGTTTGGATTTGCTAAGAAGGGCGTGGCGCTTACCGCTCCCGTAGCTGGCGAAGTAATCGGAATTGAGTCTGTACAGGACGATGTCTTTTCGCAGAAGATTCTTGGAGATCGCTTCGGCGTCGTGCCAGAACCGCACAGCGATCAGATGGTGGTCTGTGCACCTGCGCCCGGCACGATCGTTTCGCTGTTCCCCACGGGCCACGCGTTTGGTATTGAGACCGACGACGGACTAGAGATCCTTGTGCACATCGGCCTTGATACGGTTGAGATGAAGGGGGATGGCTTCCAAACACACCTAGCCAAGGGTGCACATGTGGATGCCGGTAGCCCTGTGGTCACAGTTGATCTCGCGAAGGTTCGCGCTGCTGGTTGTGATCCCATCGTGCTCGTTGTTTTGACCAACAAGAATCAGGTCAAGTCCTTGAGACTCGACTTGGTGGCACTTGCCACTAGTGGTTCGAACGTAGCCACAGTTAAGATGGGCTGAACACATCACATCTGAGAACTGAGGGAGCCCCAGAATGTTTGGGGTTCCCTCAGTTCTTAATGAGTGAGGTCCGGGCCACTTTCATTGCTAACAGCTTGCTTGATGGCCCATTGTTTTGGCATACTGAACAAGTTGCCCGATCATGTTCGGGCTGAAGACTTCGTTGATGCGGAAGAGCATCGACGTGAAAAAGGGTTCGTCGTAACCTGCATAGGGCTTGATTTCGTGGTTAGATTCGCGCGACACGCCCGACTGCGGGTACCGGCGATCTCCGCGGTAAAGAGAGGTAGACGACGCCATGGCGGGACAGAAGATCCGCATCCGGCTCAAGTCATATGACCATGAGGTCATTGATAGCGCGGCGAAGAAGCTCGTCGACGAGGTGACGCGTACTGGCGCGACAGTAGTGGGCCCTGTGCCGCTGCCGACGGAGAAGAATGTCTTCTGCGTCATTCGTTCGCCCCATAAGTACAAGGACAGCCGCGAGCATTTCGAAATGCGTACGCACAAGCGGCTGATCGACATCGTCGATCCGACACTGAAGACAATCGATACGCTCCGTCGTCTCGATCTTCCGGCCGATGTCAACGTGGAAATCAAGCTCTGAGGTAACGCACATGAACTCCAAGCAGGTAACTGCCGGTGCGCCCGTCAAGGCGTTGATCGGCACCAAGTTGGGCATGACCCAGCTCTGGGATGAGGCAGGCCGCCTTCTCCCCGTAACGGTTGTCAGCGTTGGCAAGAACGTTGTGACCCAGGTCCGCACACCCGAAGTTGATGGCTACTCTGCCGTTCAGCTCGCATCGGGCGATGTGAAGACCAAGAACGTCACAAAGCCCTTGCAAGGTCATTTTGACAAGGCAGGCGTTACGCCTCGCCGCAAGATCGCTGAAGTCCGCACCACGGACGCAGCTGACTACTCACTCGGTCAGGAACTCGCTGCTGACGTTTTCGAAGCCGGCCAGAAGGTCGACGTCGTTGGCGTTTCAAAGGGCAAGGGTTTCGCCGGCGTTATGAAGCGTCACGGCTTTGCCGGCGTTTCGTCTTCGCACGGTTCACACCGTAACCACCGCAAGCCCGGTTCGATCGGCGCTTGTGCAACTCCGTCCCGCGTGTTCAAGGGTCTGCGCATGGCAGGCCGTATGGGCAACGATCGCGTGACGGTGCAGAACCTTTCCATCCACGCCGTCGATGCTGAGCAGGGTGTCCTGCTGGTGGTTGGCGCAATCCCAGGCGCCAAGGGCGCCTCGGTCGTGGTCCGTACCGCTGTGAAGGGAGCCTGAACATGGCGGAATCCTTCAAAGTAGACGTTCTTGACGTAGCCGGTGCAACAACCGGTGCAGTCGAACTTCCTGCGTCGCTTTTCGACGTCGAGGTCAACATCCCCCTGATTCATCAGGTTGTTGTTGCACAGCTTGCTGCTGCTCGCGCCGGAACCCACTCAACTAAGACACGTGGCCAGGTCTCTGGTGGTGGCAAGAAGCCGTTTAAGCAGAAGGGCACCGGCCGTGCTCGTCAGGGCTCGATCCGCGCTCCACACTTCACTGGTGGCGGCGTTGTTCACGGCCCGCAACCTCGCGATTACTCGCAGCGGACCCCTAAGAAGATGGTTGCCGCTGCTCTGCGTCAGGCACTTTCTGACCGCGCCCGCAATGGTCGTGTTCACGTTGTTCAGGCGTTCCTCGAAGGTGAGACACCTTCGACCAAGACCGCCGTTGCACTGCTGCGCAAGGTTATCGCTGAGCGTTCCGGCCTGATCGTTGTTTCTCGCGAAGATGACCTTTCGGTTCTTTCGCTGCGCAACGCTCCTGAGGCTCACGTTCTGTACGTTGACCAGCTCAACACCTATGACGTCCTCGTTGCCGACGACGTCGTGTTCACCGAGTCGGCTCTGGCCGCCTTTGTGAGCAAGAATGCCAAGGAGGAGAAGTGAGCGAGGTAGCAAACTTCTGGAACAAGGATCCGCATGATGTCATCCTTTCACCGGTGGCATCGGAAAAGTCGGCCATGATGGAAGACGAAGGTAAGTACACGTTCGTCGTCGATCCACGCGCCAACAAGACCGAGATCAAGCAGGCCGTTGAGACCATCTTTGGTGTCAAGGTTGCGTCCGTGAACACCCAGAATCGTCAGGGCAAGACTCGCCGCACCCGCGATGGCATTGGCAAGCGCAAGAACATCAAGCGCGCCATCATCACACTGCGCGAGGGCACCATTGACATCTACGGCGATATCGTCGGCTGACGCCGTACGCCGAGGAAATTTGAGGATCTGAACTCATGGGAATCCGTAAGTACAAGCCGACGACCCCGGGTCGTCGCGGTGCGAGCGTTGCCGACTTCGCTGAGATCACCCGATCGACGCCGGAGAAGTCGCTGCTGCGCCCACTGCCGAAGACAGGCGGTCGCAATAACCTTGGCCGCATCACCACTCGTCACAAGGGTGGCGGCCACAAGCGTCAGTACCGCATCATCGACTTCCGTCGTTGGGACAAGGACGGCGTGCCGGCCAAGGTCGCTCACATCGAGTATGACCCGAACCGCACCGCACGTATCGCGCTGCTGCACTACGCCGATGGCGAGAAGCGCTACATTCTGGCGCCGAAGAACCTTCAGCAGGGTGACACCGTTGAAAACGGTCCAGCAGCTGATATCAAGCCAGGCAACAACCTGCCGCTGAAGAACATCCCAGTTGGTACGACCATCCACTGCGTGGAGCTTCGTCCAGCCGGCGGTGCAAAGATCGCTCGCTCTGCAGGAGTTTCGGTTCAGCTGGTGGCCCGCGAAGGAAAGTACGCCCAGCTGCGTATGCCTTCCGGCGAAATTCGCAACGTCGATGCTCGCTGCCGCGCCTGCGTAGGCGAGGTTGGCAATGCTGAGCAGTCGAACATTAATTGGGGTAAGGCTGGCCGCATGCGCTGGAAGGGCGTTCGCCCAACAGTCCGTGGCGTTGTCATGAACCCAGTTGACCACCCGCACGGTGGTGGCGAGGGCAAGACCTCCGGTGGCCGTCATCCGGTCAGCCCATGGGGCAAGCCTGAAGGCCGTACCCGCCGCCCGAACAAGGCCAGCGACAAGCTCATTGTGCGCCGTCGCAAGACCGGCAACAAGCGCTAAGAGAGGATGAGCTGAATGCCGCGTAGTCTCAAGAAGGGTCCCTTTGTCGACGACCATCTGATGAAGAAGGTTGACGATCAGAACGAAAAGGGCACCAAGAACGTTATCAAGACCTGGTCACGTCGGTCGGTCATTACCCCCGACTTCCTAGGTCACACCTTTGCCGTGCACGACGGCCGCAAGCATGTACCGGTGTTCGTCACCGAGTCCATGGTGGGCCACAAGCTCGGGGAGTTCGCCCCGACCCGCACATTCCGCGGGCACGAGAAGGACGACCGCAAGGGCCGCCGCCGCTGAGGCGCAGCCTGAAGAGCAGAGAGAGTAAGGCTAGAACATGGAAGCCAAGGCGCAGGCGCGTTTCTTGCGTGTTACGCCTCAGAAGGCCCGTCGCGTTGTGGATGTTATCCGCGGCAAGCGAGCCACTGAGGTCCTCGACGTGCTTCGGTACGCACCACAGGGGGCTGCAGAGCCCGTCCTGAAGATTGTTGAGTCCGCGATTGCCAATGCCCGCTATGCAGCGGATCAGGCTGGCGAGCGTTTCGACGAGGGTGACCTCTTCATCACGGCAGCGTTTGCCGATGAAGGCCCCACGATGAAGCGCATTCAGCCCCGTGCACAAGGGCGCGCAAACCGTATCCTCAAGCGTACGAGCCACATCACCGTAGTTGTCAGCGACCAAAAGGTTGCTGCAGGATCGAAGAGGAGGACCCGTTAATGGGCCAGAAGGTCAATCCAACTGGGTTCCGACTCGGAATTACGACCGACCACCGCTCCAAGTGGTTTGCTGATTCGTCCAAGCCAGGTCAGCGTTATTCTGACTTCGTTTCAGAAGACGTTCAGATCCGCAGGATGATCGATAAGACCCTCGAACGTGCTGGGATTTCCCGCGTGAACATCGAACGCCGCGCTGAGCGCGTCGTCGTCGATATCCACACGGCTCGTCCGGGCATCGTCATTGGGCGTCGCGGCGCAGAGGCTGATCGCCTCCGCGCTGATCTCGAGAAGCTGACTGGTAAGGCCATTCAGCTGAACATCCTTGAGGTCAAGAACCCAGAAGCAGACGCACAACTGGTCGCACAGGGCATCGCAGAACAGCTCGCTTCGCGAGTTTCATTCCGCCGTGCAATGCGCAAGGGAATTCAGTCCGCAGAGCGCGCCGGCGTCAAGGGCATTCGTGTCCAGTGCGCAGGTCGCCTCGGTGGAGCGGAAATGTCCCGCTCAGAGTTTTACCGCGAAGGGCGTGTGCCGCTGCACACGCTGCGCGCGAACATTGATTACGGCTTCTACGAGGCCCGCACGACCTTTGGGCGCATTGGCGTCAAGGTGTGGATCTACCGCGGTGATGTCACCGATACGGAGTACTACCGCACTTTGGCCGAAGCACCTCGTGGGCGTGGCCGTGGTGAACGCGGCGACCGCCGTGGACGCCGCGGTGACCGCCGTGGCCAGCAGCAGACTGCTCCGCAGACTACAGCTGCTCCAGCCGCAGAGCCGGCCACCTCAGGAACGGAGGCCTGACACATGCTGATTCCACGTCGTACAAAGTGGCGCAAGCAGCATCGCCCAACCCGTAGCGGAATGTCGAAGGGCGGCACGCAGCTGGCCTTCGGCGACTACGGTATCCAGGCACTCGAGCCAGCTTACGTGACTAACCGTCAGATTGAAGCAGCTCGTATTGCCATGACTCGTCACGTCAAGCGTGGCGGCAAGATCTGGATCAACATTTTCCCAGATCGTCCGCTTACGAAGAAGGCTCTCGGCCTCCGTATGGGTTCCGGAAAGGGCCCAGTGGAGACTTGGGTTGCTAACGTGAAGCCCGGTCGTATTATGTTCGAAATCAGCGGCGTCGATGAGGCACTTGCCCGTGAAGCAATGCTCCGCGCCCAGCACAAGCTGCCGATGAAGACTCGCTTCGTCGCTCGTGAGGAAGGTGAATGATGGCCAAGGGATTGACCACCGAAGACCTCGACGCCATGACTGACGTTGAACTCCTCGAGAAGCTCAAGGAGTCCAAGCAGGAGCTGTTCAACCTGCGGTTCTCCGCGGTGACCCACCGCCTCGAGGACAGCGGCAGGCTTCAGCAGGTCCGCCGCGATATCGCACGTATTTACACTGTTAAGCGCGAGCGCGAGCTCAATATCCGCACCGCCCCTGCGGCCGAGAAGTGAGGTTAAAGTGAGCGAGCAGAACACTGAGACGCGCAACTACCGCAAGGTGCAGCGCGGATACGTCGTTAGCGACAAGATGGACAAGACAGTCATCGTAGAGGTTGAGGATCGCCGCAAGCATCCGCTCTACGGCAAGGTCATTACGCACACTCGTCGCGTGAAGGCCCACGACGAGCTGAACGAAGTTCACGTCGGCGATCTTGTCCGCATCATGGAGACCCGCCCGTTGAGCGCGACCAAGCATTACCGCGTGGTCGAGATCGTCGAAAAGGCCAAGTGACCTCGCAGGCCACTCCACAGACCCCATCCGTTCGGCAAGGCTCAGAACTCGAGAACCGGCACGACGACAGGAGAAATCACAAATGATCCAGCAGGAGACGCGGCTCAATGTCGCCGACAACACGGGCGCAAAGGAAATTCTTTGCATCCGCGTTCTCGGTGGATCCGGCCGACGCTACGCCGGAATTGGCGACACGATCGTCGGAACCGTCAAGGATGCAATTCCTGGCGGAAATGTTAAGAAGGGCGACGTGGTCAAGGCCGTCGTCGTCCGTACAAGGAAAGAGATTCGTCGTCCGGATGGCTCGTACATCCGTTTTGACGAAAACGCAGCTGTTCTTCTTAAGAACGACGGCGAGCCCCGCGGAACCCGTATCTTCGGCCCCGTTGGTCGCGAGCTTCGTGACAAGAAGTTCATGCGCATTATCTCGCTCGCACCGGAGGTGATCTGATGGCGAAGATCAAGAAGGACGACCTCGTTCAGGTTATCGCTGGTCGCGATAAGGGCATGCAAGGCCGTGTCCTCTCGGTGGATACCAGAAACAACCGCGTGGTTGTGGAAGGCGTTCAGCGAGTCAAGAAGCACGTGAAGGTCGGCCAGACCTCTCGTGGTGGCACAACTGGTGGTATCGAAACCGTCGAGGCTCCGATCCATATTTCGAACGTCGCACTTGTCGGTCCCGACAAGAAGCCGATTCGAGTTGGCTACCGTGAGGTCGAGGTTGAGCGTGATGGTCGTAAGAAGCTCGTTCGTGAGCGCATCGGCCGTCGTGGTGGGAAGGAGATCGAGCTGTGAGTGAAGTCGTTGCTCCCCGTCTGAAGGCGAAGTACAGCTCGGAGATCATCTCCGCGCTCGAGGCCGAGTTCAGCCACTCAAACCCGAACAACGTTGCAAAGCTCGAGAAGATCGTAGTGAACATGGGCGTCGGCGACGCCGCCCGTGACTCAAAGGTTCTCGATGGCGCAATTGCGGACATGACGGCCATTACTGGTCAGAAGCCGCAGATCACCAAGGCAAAGAAGTCGATCGCTCAGTTCAAGCTGCGCGAAGGCCAGGCCATTGGCTGCCACGTCACCCTTCGTGGTGACCGCATGTGGGAGTTCTTGGATCGTCTTCTGTCTACCGCACTGCCACGGATCCGCGATTTCCGCGGGCTTTCACCAAAGCAGTTTGATGGTCACGGCAACTACACCTTCGGCTTGACCGAGCAGACGGTGTTCCACGAGATCAACCAGGACAAGATTGATCGTGTCCGCGGCATGGACATCACGGTCGTCACCACGGCCAACGATGATGCAGAAGGTCGTTTCCTTCTGCGTCAACTCGGATTCCCGTTCAAGGAGGCCTGAGAATGGCAAAGACCGCTCTCAAGGAAAAGGCCGCAGGCAAGCAGAAGTTTGCTGTTCGCGCCTACACCCGTTGCAACCGCTGCGGCCGTCCACATTCGGTGTACCGCAAGTTCGGCCTGTGCCGGATTTGCCTGCGGGAGATGGCCCATCGCGGCGAGCTCCCCGGTGTCACCAAGTCCAGCTGGTAAGCACTACGTCGTAGGTCCGAAAGGGAAACCGCGGCGAGGAAGGGCTATCGCCCAATGTCAATGACTGACCCAATTGCAGACATGCTTACGCGTCTGCGCAACGCCAATTCGGCGTACCACGAGACGGTCTCTATGCCGTTCTCGAAGCTCAAGCTGAGCATTGCAACCATTCTCGAACGTGAGGGCTACATTGGTGGCTACACGGTTGAGGAAGCAACAGTGGGCAAGACGCTCACTTTGCAGCTCAAGTTTGGCTCTAACCGCGAGCGTGCGCTTGCCGGTGTTCGTCGCGTCTCGAAGCCTGGTCTTCGTGTTTACGCGAAGTCGACAAATCTGCCTAGGGTTCTCGGCGGCCTCGGCGTGGCAATTCTGTCCACGTCCTCAGGTCTGCTCACGGACCGCGAGGCTAAGGACAAGGGCGTTGGCGGGGAAGTCCTCGCCTACGTCTGGTGACGGGAGGAGATTACACAATGTCACGTATTGGCAGGCTTCCCGTTGAGATCCCAGCAGGCGTCGAAGTAATTATCGATGGTCAGCAGGTTTCCGTGAAGGGACCGAAGGGCACGCTTTCGCATGTCGTCGCTGATCCTATTTCCGCAAAGGTGGAAGACGGCTTCGTGCTGGTCACCCGCCCCAATGATGATCGCATTGCGCGTTCGCTCCATGGCTTGAGCCGCACGCTCATTGCCAACATGATTGAAGGCGTGACCAAGGGTTACACCAAGGCTCTGGAGATCGTTGGAACCGGTTACCGCGTCGTCGCAAAGGGTCAGGACCTCGAGTTCTCCCTGGGCTACTCGCACACGATTCTGGTTGAGGCTCCCGAAGGTATTTCCTTCGAGGTGCAGGCACCCACTCGTTTCACCGTGAATGGTATTAACAAGCAGCAGGTTGGCGAAATTGCCGCTAGCATCCGCAAGCTGCGCAAGCCCGAACCTTACAAGGGCAAGGGTGTTCGCTACGCTGACGAGGTTGTTCGTCGCAAGGCCGGAAAGGCTGGTAAGTGATGGCTGTCACTGTCAAGGGCAAGGGCAAGTTCGTTGCACGTACGCGTCGCCACTTCCGTCTTCGCAAGAAGATCGCTGGCACAGCCGCGCGTCCTCGTCTGGTTGTAACCCGCTCAAACCGTCACATGGTGGCTCAGGTCATCGACGATGGTGCAGGTCGCACGCTTGCTTCAGCATCGACGCTCGAATCCGAGCTGCGCGGTGTTGAAGGCAAGAAGGTTGACAAGGCGCGCAAGGTTGGCGAACTTGTCGCCCAGCGCGCCCTCGAAGCCGGCGTCACCGCTGTGGTCTTTGACCGCGGCGGCAACCAGTACCACGGCCGTGTGGCCGCTGTGGCCGAAGGCGCCCGCGAGTCCGGGCTGACCCTGTGAGTCCGCGAGAGCGAGAAGAGGTTTAACAGATGGCTGCACAGCAGCGAGGACGGGCTGGAAACGGCCCCGAAGAGAACGACCGCGAGCAGCGCGGTGGCCGTCGCGACAACCGTCGTGGCGAACGCCGTGAGCGCCGCACCGAGGAGAAGTCCGCTTACATTGAGCGCGTCGTCTCCATCAATCGAGTCGCTAAGACCGTCAAGGGCGGTCGTCGCATGTCCTTCACCGCACTTGTTGTGGTTGGAGACGGCAACGGCACCGTCGGCGTAGGTTACGGCAAGGCTCGCGAAGTACCAGCAGCTATTGCAAAGGGCACTGAAGAAGCCAAGAAGAACTTCTTCCGCGTTCCTCGCATTGGCACATCGATTCCACACCTCGTTCAGGGTGAGGATGCCGCGGGCGTCGTCCTGCTCCGTCCCGCCGCACCAGGTACCGGCGTTATCGCGGGTGGCCCGGTTCGCGCCATCATGGAGTGCGCAGGCATCCATGATGTCCTGAGCAAGTCGCTGGGATCTTCGAACGCAATCAACATCGTGCATGCAACCGTTGCAGCTCTCAAGGGACTTGAGCAGCCTGAAGCAGTCGCGGCTCGCCGTGGTCTACCGCTTGAGCGGGTCGCCCCTGAGTCGATGCTGCGCGCACGCGCCAAGGCAGATGCCAAGGAGCGCGCGAAGAAGGAAGCTGAAGCAACCGAAGCAGAGAATTCGGCTGCTGCCGCAGGAGTTGGTGCATGATGGCACAGCTCAAGATCACTCAAATTAGGTCCACCGTTGGTGGAAAGCAGAATCAGAAGGATACCCTTCGCACGCTCGGTCTACGCCGTATTGGCCAGTCTGTTGTTCGCGAGGATCGTCCTGAGGTTGTCGGCGCTATTCGTACCGTCGCCCACCTCGTAACCGTGGAGGAGGTTGACTGATGGCCGAAGAGAAGTCTGAGACCGCTCAGGTCCTCAAGGTCCATGATCTGCGTCCTGCCCCCGGTGCCAAGAAGGCCAAGACCCGTGTTGGTCGTGGTGAAGGCTCCAAGGGTAAGACCGCAGGGCGCGGCACCAAGGGTACAAAGGCTCGTTACCAGGTCCCGGTACGCTTCGAAGGTGGCCAAATGCCACTTCACATGCGCTTGCCGAAGCTCCGTGGTTTCAAGAACCCATTCCGTGTGGAATACCAAGTCGTTAACGTGGATGCGCTTTCTGAGCTCTTCCCCGAAGGTGGCTCGGTTACAGTCGAGGATCTAGTTGCCAAGGGCGCTGTTCGCGACAACTGCCTCGTGAAGGTTCTCGGCCAAGGCGACCTGACGGTCAAGCTCGACATCACTGTTGACGCTTGGTCGAATTCAGCCAAGACGAAGATCGAGGCCGCTGGCGGAACCATTGCCGCCCGCTAATTGATCGAGGGGAGGGCCCTCACGGCGTCACGCTGTGGGGGCCTTCGTCTACTATTAAACTTGGATTTCGCCCTGACGTACCTGTGAACGGTATAGTGGTCGGGGTTAGACAGGGCCTGTGCCCACGGATTACAACTCATCCGCATCAGCGGGCGCGTTCCGCATCATTTGGAGGAACCTTGATCAAGGCGTTTGCAGCAGCCTTCCGGACACCTGATTTGAGGCGCAAGCTTCTTTTCACCATGTTCATTATGGTGATCTATCGCTTGGGAACATTCATTCCGGCACCCTTCGTGTCGATCAAGAATGTCAACGAGTGTATGACCCAATCGGGTACCGGCGATTTCCTCTCGATGATCAACATGTTCTCAGGTGGGGCAATGCTCCAGCTGTCGGTGTTCTCGCTTGGCATCATGCCCTACATCACAGCTTCCATCATCATTCAGTTGATGCGCGTTGTCATTCCTCGCTTCGAAGAGCTGCATAAGGAAGGCCAGACCGGCAACGCAAAGCTGACTGAATACACCCGCTACCTAACAATCGGATTGGGCGTCCTGCAGAGTTCTGTAGTGGTCTCCGTGGCGAACACCAACCTGTTCACAACATGCTCGGTTGATCCGATTCCGGATGCGAACCCACTCGTCTACGTGCTGGCAATTCTCGCAATGACTGCGGGCACCGGCCTGATTATGTGGCTTGCGGAACTTATCACTGAGAACGGTGTCGGCAACGGTATGTCGATCCTCATCTTCACCGGTATCTGCGCCAACTTCCCGAGCATGCTCGCAAACGTTGTTAAGTCCAACGGTGGTTTTGGCAACGCAATTCTCGTGATCGCAATGTTCTTGCTCATCACAGTCGTGGTGGTCTTCGTTGAGCAAAGCCAGCGTCGCATTCCAGTGCAGTACGCGAAGCGCGTCGTAGGACGCCGCACCTTCGGCGGTTCTACCACCTACCTGCCCATCAAGATCAACATGGCGAACGTCATTCCGGTTATCTTCGCCTCTTCGATTCTCATGATTCCTGGCATGGCTGCTTCATTTGGCGATGCTGAGTCCGGCTGGGTGACATTTATCAATCGGTACCTTTCGTCAGGGTCTGCGGCATACCTGACGTTGTACGCTCTACTTATCATCTTCTTCGCGTTCTTCTACACGTCGATCACGTTCGACACTGAAGAAGTTGCAGACAACATGAAGCGCTACGGTGGCTTTATCCCGGGTATCCGCGCGGGCAAGCCCACCGCCGACTACCTCAGGTACGTATCCAACCGCATCACGTGGGTTGGTGCGTTCTATCTGGCAGTGGTTGCCCTAGTTCCCACGATCATGTTCTCCCGGATGGGAATCATGGGTGGCAGCTTCGGCGGCACGTCCATCATGATTTTGGTGGGCGTCGGGCTTCAAACAGTTAAGGATATTGACGCTCAGCTTCAGCAGCGTCACTATGACGGGTTCCTGCGCTAAAGAGGAACCCGCCGGCGCTTAGTGCCGGTGGAAGGAAGTTTCTCGTGTCATACCGTCTTCTCCTCGTTGGCCCTCCAGGTGCTGGTAAGGGAACTCAAGCCGAGCTCTTGTGTGAGGCTCTGGATATTCCTGCAGTTTCCACAGGTGCGATTTTCCGGGCACATGCGGCCGCAAACGATGAGCTTGGCCAGTTGGCCGCATCCTATACGGCAAAGGGCGAACTGGTACCTGACGAAGTCACTAACCGCATGGTTGATGCTCGCCTAGATGAGTCAGACGTAGCGGGTGGATTCCTACTCGATGGCTATCCGCGCAATGTGGAACAGGTTGCTGCGTTGGATGGGCTCTTGGCCAAGCGCGGCATTGCCCTAGATGCGGTTGTACTTCTCGTTGCCGACGACGACGTCGTCGCCAAGCGTTTGTTGGGACGCGCGGCAGAGCAGGGGCGTGCGGACGATACAGAGGATGTTATTCGTCATCGAATCTCGCTATATCACCAGACCACACAACCACTCATTGACGTCTACCGCGAACGCGGCCTCGTAGTGGAGGTTGACGGTATGGGAACTGTGGAGGATGTCTCCACAAGTATTCGCGCTGCTCTCGATAGCTTCATCGGCTGATGGGACACCAGGACATTCAGCTTAAGTCCGACGACCAGATACGGCTGATGCGCAAAGCGGGCCTGATCGTGGCGGATATTCACGCTGCTATCCGCAAGGCAGTTCGCCCGGGTGTGACCACCAAGGACATGGACAACGTAGCGCTGAGCGTTTTGGATGCTGCTGGCGCTAAGTCCAATTTCTTTGGGTACTACGACTACCCTGGGCAAATCTGCGTGTCTGTGAACGAAGTGATCGTGCACGGAATTCCCGGTGAACGCGTGCTAGAGCCAGGGGATCTTGTCTCTTTCGATTGCGGAGCAGTACGTGATGGCTGGCATGGAGATGCCGCGTTTTCCGTTGTGCTGCCCGGGGGAGACCCTGAGGTTCGCAAGCGCCGGGAGCGGCTGAGCTCCCTGACGGAAGAATCCATGTGGCGCGGTATTGCTCAGATGGCTCTGGGTTCACGTGTCGGTGATATTGGGCGTGCGATTGACGACTTCGTCGTCGGGCTTCCAGGAGAACAACTGGGGATCGTCGAAGAATACGTTGGTCACGGCATCGGAACGGCCATGCACATGGAACCAGATGTGCCGAACTTCAGGACCCGGTCGCGCGGCGCGAAGTTCAAGGCGGGAATGGTGTTGTGCGTTGAGCCGATGCTTACTGCTGGCAGCCAAGAGAATGTCACGTTGGAAGACGATTGGACCGTTGTGACTCTCGATGGCTCTGATGCTTGCCATTGGGAACACGAGGTTGCCATTCATAGCAAAGGAATCTGGGTTCTCACAGCGCCTGATGGTGGAACCGCGGGCTTAGCTCCCTATGGAGTGGTGCCGGTCCCATTGGACTGAGCGCTCTGCTATCAGGTCGGACGGAAGCGGGGGCTACTACGGCCGGTCCCATTGGACTGAGCGCTCTGTTGAAAAGCGAGCTTGGGCTCACTGCCAATCAAGATTGCGGGCCGCGCGCTCAATGGTAGGCCAGTGGATTGCCTCCCGCCTATTCAGGCCGGTTGGCCTGACAACTGAACAACTCTCGAATGCTCCAGCGGCGGTGCCGTTGGAGCATTCGTCACCGTTGGAGCATTCGTCACCGAAGGTGATCAGTTCCACCACGACCTCGGGTTTCGTAATGGGCTGCGAATGGGTAGTATTGACCTTTGGTACGTCCTGCCCCCGGGCACGTGTACCCCGGTCCCAGACAACCCGGTTCGGGAGCGGTTTTACTGTTAGCGAGGGTTATGGCGAAGAAGGATGGCGTCATCGAGGTTGAAGGAGTTGTCGTAGAGGCACTCCCGAACGCGATGTTTCGTGTAGAGATGGAGAACGGGCACGTGGTGCTTGCGCACATCTCTGGCAAGATACGTCAGCACTACATCAAGATCCTTCCTGAGGACCGCGTGGTTGTGGAGCTGACGCCCTACGACCTGTCCCGCGGACGGATCGTGTACCGCTATAAGTGAGCCCCGATTTGCTAGCGCCGTTCGCGGCGATAGCCGGCCGGCAAAAGAAAGTACGACAATGAAGGTCAAGCCCAGCGTTAAGAGGATCTGCGACAAGTGCAAGGTAATTCGCCGGCACGGTCGCGTTATGGTCATCTGCGAAAACCCGCGGCACAAGCAGCGTCAGGGCTAATCTGACGCGGCGGGATTTCCCGCTTACCCAAACACTGCTCACATGCCCCCGGTCCGAAGGCCGAGGCTTCACGGTGAGACTCGTGGAGAAACGCAGTGTTCGATACCTTCGGAACAACATCAGGAGCTAAGAAATTGGCACGTCTCTCTGGCGTAGACCTCCCTCGCGAAAAGCGAGTTGAGATCGCGCTTACCTATATCTACGGTATTGGCCGCACTCGTGCGACAGAGACCTTGGCTGCAACGGGTGTCAACCCCGATACGCGCGTCAAGGATCTGACGGAAGAGGATCTGGTCAACCTCAAGAATCACATCGACGAGAACTACAAGGTCGAAGGAGACCTGCGCCGCGAGGTTCAGGCCGACATTCGTCGCAAGATTGAGATCGGCTGCTACCAGGGCATTCGCCATCGTCGCGGACTGCCGGTTCACGGTCAGCGCACCAAGACCAACGCACGCACCCGCAAGGGCCCGAAGCGCACCGTCGCTGGCAAGAAGAAGGCCAAGTAAGGCCTTCTCGTCGATAGTTCGAGAGAAGAAAGTAGATCATGCCCGCTAAGACTCGTCAGGCTGCCTCTGGCACCCGTCGTCCGCGCCGCAAAGAGCGCCGGAACATCGCTGTTGGACAGGCGCACATCAAGTCCACATTCAACAACACCATCGTTTCCATCACGGATCCAACAGGTGCTGTCATCGCTTCTTGCTCCTCCGGTCAGGTTGGCTTCAAGGGTTCACGTAAATCCACCCCTTACGCCGCACAGCTTGCCGCTGAGAACGCTGCCCGCCATGCAATGGATCAGGGTATGAAGAAGGTTGACGTCTTCGTCAAGGGCCCGGGTTCTGGTCGCGAGACCGCAATCCGCTCGCTCACGGCATCCGGTCTGGAAGTCACTTCGATCTCCGATGTGACTCCTCAGGCGCACAACGGTTGCCGCCCGCCGAAGCGCCGCCGCGTTTGACCTCAGCGGTCTAGACCGCATCCCAGAGTAGGTTCGCCTGCTCGCCCCTCGCGCAGCCAGATAGAGGGCTGCCGGGATTTGGATGGGTGTCAAATAGTGGGCACCCGCTGAAAGGAAAGAATCGTGCTTATTGCACAGCGTCCTGTCCTCACAGAGGAGCAGGTTTCAGAGAATCGTTCGCGCTTTGTCCTCGAGCCGCTCGAGCCAGGCTTCGGCTACACGCTCGGCAACTCAATGCGCCGCACGTTGCTCTCGTCCATTCCGGGCGCAGCAGTTACGTCGGTTCGTATTGATGGTGTTCTCCATGAGTTCTCCACCATTGCGGGCGTCAAGGAAGATGTTGCCGAAATCATCTTGAACCTCAAGGAACTCGTTGTCTCCTCAGAGAATGACGAACCCGTCCTCATGTACCTGCGCAAGCAGGGACCATGCGAGGTAACCGCAGCGGATATCACTCCGCCTGCGGGCGTTGAGATCCACAACCCCGATCTTCACATTGCCACTCTCAACGAGAAGGGCAAGATTGAGGTCGATCTGACGGTGGAACGTGGCCGTGGCTATGTTTCCGCTCTTCAGAACAAAGGTGCAGAAGACGAAATCGGTCGCATTCCGATTGACTCGATCTACTCCCCGGTTCTCAAGGTGTCCTACAAGGTCGAGGCAACCCGTGTTGAGCAGCGCACCGACTTTGACAAGCTGATCGTTGACGTTGAGACCAAGCCGTCCACCACGCCGCGTGACGCGCTTGCCTCAGCAGGTAAGACGCTTGTTGAGCTGTTCGGACTGTGCGTCGATCTGAATGAAGAGGCCGAAGGTATCGAGATTGGTCCTGCGCCAGTTGTCGAAACCCAGTCCTCGGATCTCCAGCGTCCGATTACGATTCTGAGCCTCCCGGCCCGCTCGCAGAACTGCCTGCAGCGCGAGGGCATTCACACCATTGGTGAACTCATCCAGCGTTCAGAGGCTGATCTCCTCGACATCCGTAATTTCGGAGCCAAGTCGATCGAAGATGTGAAGGTTGAGCTTGCGAAGCTTGACCTGCGCCTCAAGGACTCGCCGGCTGGCTACCTCTCCACTTACGGAGATGACAGCTACACGATGCAGTTCAGCGACGACTTGCAGGCCTGAGGGCCGCACTTAATAGGAGACAAGACACATGCCCAAGCCCAAGAAGGGCGCGCGCCTCGGCGGCTCTGCCGCTCATCAGCGCCTTATCATCGCGAACCTTTGCAAGGAACTCATCCACCACAAGTCGATTACCACGACTGAGTCCCGCGCGAAGACCGTCCAGCCTTACATGGACAAGCTCATCACGAAGGCCAAGAAGGGTGACACGGCAGCACGCCGCGAAGCTCTCAAGGTTGTGCGCGATCGTGAAACCGCCTACATCCTCTTCGAGGAACTCGCACCTCTGTTCGCAGAGCGCGAGGGTGGCTACACTCGCGTGACCAAGATCGGCAACCGTAAGGGCGACAACGCCTCTATGGCCGTCATCTCCCTCGTGACTGAGAAGGTTTCCCCGAAGCAGGCAGTAGTTGCCGAAGCAGAGAAGGCCGCCAAGGCTGCCGCTGCTGCGACGGTTGAGCCTGAGGCAGAGGAAGTAGTCGAAGCCGAAGAAGTAGTCGAAGCCGAAGAAGTAGTCGAAGCCGAAGGCGCCGACGCTTCCGTGGAAGAGGCTGCTGACGAGAAGTGAAAACTTCGTTAGCTTGAAAGGGTGCCCGGTTCATTCGAACCGGGCACCCTTTGCTTATGGGTTCTGTACTACTCGGCGCCACGCCCGGCCAGAGCCCACGCCCGCACGCCACCGTTCATGCCAGCGGCATTGGGTATGAACGTCACGTTCTCAGGAAATTGCTCGCGTATCGCTGGCCGAATGCGTGCTGAGTTTCCCCCTCCGAGGTAGAGCCGGTCCCATCTGAACACAGGCCAGAGCGTATCTACAGCCTTCAAAACTCGCCTTGACCAAGCCGAATCGCCCAATCGGATTCGTTCGGCCTCTCCAATGTAGTCATCGTAGGTGAGGCCCCACCGCAACGGCGCATGTGAGATCTCTAGGTGAGGGGAGAGTTGGCCCTCATCGATGAGTGCATTGCCGAGCCCAGTGCCAAGTGTGATGACCAACTCGGAACCCTGGCCTGAAACCACACCCGCGGCAGCGACTTCGGCGTCGTTCAAAACGAGGGCAGGCACTCCAAAGGACGTTGTTAGGCGCCCTTCAATATCGAGGTGGTCCCAGGCATCGGCTAGCTCAGGAAGTATGCGGGTATGCGGCCCAGCCTTGCGAATGTAATGGGGCGTGTACACAACAACGCCATGACGAATCATGCCAGGTATGCCCATGGTGATGCGATCGAATGATCCGAGTTGTTCCGCGTGGGAGGCAACAATTCCAAGCAAGTCTTCAGGAGGAAGTGGGTATCGCAGCGGTGTGCGAATGGCGTTGCCCAACTGGAAGCCGCCCGCGTCAAGGAGGCAGCTCTTGATTCCGCCACCGCCGCAATCAACTGCGAGGGTGCGTGGGTTTGGCTTGGGACCACCGGCAGGCGTGTGGGAAACTGCGTTCATGAGTTCGACCGTATCGCATCTGATCCGTTTGAGGCTCGACCTCGCCTACGATGGTTCGCAGTTTCATGGGTGGGCCGCCCAACCCGGTCTCAGAACCGTGGAGGGGCGTCTGACAGAGGCGCTGAGCACGATTCTGCGTGAGGATGTGGCACTGACTGTTGCGGGGCGCACGGACGCCGGTGTGCACGCACGTGGCCAAGTGGCTCATATGGACATCTCTGCGTCTGCTTTCACGAGTTTGCCCGGCAGATCCACGCGGAGCCCAGAAGAGGCCCTTCGCGTGCGCCTTTCGGCACTCCTCGCACGTGACGCGGACGGGCCCAAGGGGTCTAGCGACGTCGTCGTACACTCAATAACCCGCGCACCGGAGGGCTTTGATGCCCGGTTTTCCGCGCTATCACGAAGCTACACGTATCGAATCTGCGACGATCCTGACCAGTTCGATCCACTGCGGCGCAGGGATGTGCTCTGGGTTCCCGATCAGCTCGATGTGGAGGCCATGAACCGGTCAGCCATTCCATTGTTGGGTGAACACGACTTCATTTCCTATTGCAAGCCACGCGACGGGGCGACGACGATTCGCACCCTTCAGAGGTTGGGGGCAGTGCGTAACGAAGGGATTATCGAAGTTACGGCCCAAGCGGACGCATTCTGCCATTCTATGGTGCGCACACTCGTGGGAACCCTCATGCGTGTGGGCGATGGTAGCCAATCGGAGGCATGGCCAGCACAGCGCTTGATCGAACGATCACGAGACGGACAAGTGGTGGTGGCGCCACCTCATCCACTCACGTTGGAGCGGGTCACTTACCCTGATCACACCGAGTTGGCTGCGCGGGCCCTCCAGACTCGTGCGGTTCGGTGCCTAGAGTGTTAGCCCGACATGAAGCATTGTTCCGGGAGGTTGGATTCACTGAACGTGCACTCACTCACAGCGCTGTACATTCTTTGACCGGAGTAGTGCTGGCAAGTATGATTGTCAAATGTTGTGCACGCTGTACGCATGGCGCCTTCCCACTCGCCGGTACAGTGTCCAACAATTGATCAACTTATCCTGGGCGCCGCACGCTTCAATCGCGGCGACCGACACGAGAAACGAAGGCTACGCCCGTGCGCACGTATTCACCGAAGCCCGGCGACGTCGAGCCAAAGTGGTATCTCATTGATGCCACCGATGTCGTCCTTGGCCGACTGGCAGCTCAGGTTGCCACCCTGCTCCGTGGGAAGCATAAGCCGACCTTTGCACCGAACGCAGATAATGGCGATTTTGTCATTATCATCAACGCCGACAAGGTCGCGTTGACTGGAAGCAAGCGTGAACAGAAGTTCGCGTATCACCATTCTGGCTTCCCGGGCGGTTTGAAGGCTACTAGCTACACTGAGCTGCTCGCTTCCAATCCAGAGCGCGCCGTCGAGAAGGCTGTTGCGGGAATGCTCCCAAAGAACACCCTTGGCCGCAAGCAGATCACCAAGCTCAAGGTCTACGCAGGTGCTGAGCACCCGCACAAGGCCCAGCAAGCCGAAGTGTTCGAGCTCAAGAAGATTGCTCAGTGAGCACCCGGAACAGGACATTAACTCATGGCTGAAACTACCATCGATACCGAGCTGGATGAGGAATTCACCGGCTCATACACAACGGAGAGCGAAGCTCCCCGCACTGGTCAGGGTGCATCCCTGACCGCCCCGGGCGCTGGGCTCGGCCGTCGCAAGGAGGCCGTTGCTCGCGTTCGTCTGATCCCAGGAACCGGCGAATGGAAGGTCAACGGCCGCGCCCTTGACGATTACTTCCCCAACAAGCTGCACCAGCAGCTCGTTAACTCGCCGTTTGCCCTGCTCGATCTTGAAGGCCGTTTTGACGTCGTCGCTCGAATTAGCGGTGGCGGAGTCTCCGGTCAAGCTGGCGCACTTCGCCTCGGAATCTCTCGTGCATTGAATGAGATTGACCGTGACGCGAACCGCGCTCCGCTCAAGAAGGCTGGCTTCCTGACCCGCGATGCTCGCGCTGTTGAGCGCAAGAAGGCTGGTCTCAAGAAGGCCCGCAAGGCTTCGCAGTTCTCGAAGCGCTGATCATTCAGCTTATTGGAGGGGCTCCACCGTATGGTGGAGCCCCTCCTTGTTTATCTTGGGGTTTTCCAAAGGGACTCCTGAGTGCTCATACGGGCGGCTCAGTGTGGTTACAGTGTTGGCTAGTCTGGCGCGGTAGGCTAGGGAAGGTTCGGTTACCACCACAACCGAAGTCGTTGTTCCGTAGGAGGAGAAATGCCTCGACTTTTTGGCACCGACGGTGTCCGTGGCCTCGCCAATCGCGAGATCACAGCTAATCTGGCATTGTCGCTCGGCGATGCTGCAGCTCGAGTCTTGACGAAGGCGGCGCAGGAGGGGCGGCGGCCGCGGGCCGTGATTGCCCGCGACACCCGAGTCAGTGGTGAGCTGCTGGGTCAAGCGATGGCCGCAGGGCTTGCCAGTGCGGGCGTGGATGTGGAGCACGTTAACGTGTTGCCAACGCCCGGCCTAGCGTTTCTCACTGCCAGCCAGGACGTAGATCTTGGCGTCGTCATTTCAGCGTCCCACAATCCGATGCCTGACAACGGCATTAAGTTCTTTGCCCGGGGCGGGTACAAGCTGGAGGATGCGCTCGAAGATGAGATTGAGGGGATTCTGGGCTCGAAGTGGTCGCGACCAACTGGCGCCGGCGTCGGCCGAATCTCAGATGCAACTGAGAGTGCTGATGAAGCCTATATTCACCATCTCATCTCAAGTATCGACGTTTCTCTGGAGGGTCTGAAGGTAGTGGTCGATTGCGCGAACGGCGCAACCTCGGCAGTAGCGCCGGCCGCCCTTCGCAGTGCGGGGGCTGAGGTCGTGGTGATCAATGCATCTCCGGACGGCTACAACATCAACGAGAACTGCGGCTCCACCCATCCCGAATCCCTCCAAGCCGCCGTCGTCGCGGAAGGTGCGGATTGCGGGTTTGGATTCGACGGCGACGCCGATCGCTGTTTGGCCGTTGATTCAGAGGGCAACATGGTTGATGGTGATCAGATCATGGGCATTCTCGCGATCTCACTCAAGAAACAGGGCAAGCTCCCTCATGACACGCTCGTTGTGACAGTTATGTCCAATCTTGGCCTCATTCTTGCTATGCGCGCCGCAGGTATCGCTACCGTCCAAACGGCCGTGGGTGACCGCTATGTCCTCGAGGCAATGCGTGAAGGTGGTTACGCGATCGGCGGCGAACAGTCTGGTCATGTGATTGCACTTGAGCACGCCACCACGGGGGATGGCACGCTTACCGCGTTGTTGGTGTGCGCAGAGCTGGTCAAGTCTGGCAAGACGCTCGCCGAGCTTGCTTCGCAGATTCAGCGCTTGCCGCAAACCCTTATCAACGTTCCCAATGTGGACAAGCGAAAGGCACCCACCAACACGGAGCTGACCGCCGCCGTGGAAACTGCGGAGCGCTCCCTTGGCGAGACCGGCCGGGTCCTCTTGCGGCCTTCTGGTACAGAGCCGTTGGTACGCGTGATGGTAGAGGCCGCCACTCAAGAAGAAGCAGACGCCGTCGCGGCATCGCTGGCCGAAGTGGTGGCTCGCGAGCTGGCACTGTAGATATATCCACAACGAGTACTGAAGAAGGAGTGTGGGGCGTCCAAAGGCGCCCCACATCTCCATTGTGAGCTAGATCTTGCGGAGGATAACCTCTTCGACCACGTGGTCGGGCCCCTTACGCAAAACGATGTCCGCACGCGACTTGGTGGGAGCGATGTTTTGGGCGAGGTTTGGCCCATTGACGGAGTCCCAGATACCCAGAGTGCGCTCGACGAGCTCATCTTCATCCATGGCGCTGAACTGGTGAAAGTAGGAAGCAGGCTGGCTGAAAGCGATGTTGCGTAGGCGCAGTGTGCGTTCGAGGTACCAGCGGCGAATGTCATCCTCATCAGCATCTACGTAGATGGAGACGTCGAAGAAGTCGGACACGGCCATGAGTTCCTTCGCATCCTTGCGTGGTGGCTGAAGCACGTTCAGACCCTCAATGATGAGCACGTCGGGATGGTTGATCTCGATGTACTGACCCGGAACGATGTCATACGTGAGGTGGTCATAGACTGGCGCCGCGACGTTTGGCCGCCCGGCTTTGACCTGCATGAGGAAGTCAAGCAGCGAGGCCCTGTCATATGACTCTGGGAAGCCCTTTCGCAACTCGATGCCACGCCGCTCGAGTTCCGCGTTGGGGTAGAGAAAGCCGTCGGTTGTGACCAGATCAACCTTAGGAGTGGCTGGCCAGCGGCGCAGTAGCTCCTGGAGGAGACGCGCCGTGGTGGACTTTCCTACTGCCACTGATCCGGCTACCCCAATCACAAACGGGGTGCGAGCTTCTTCAAGTCCTAGGAACGACGACGTCGCCGTGTGAAGAGAGCCTTGTTCGGCCGAGTACATCTGAAGTAGTGCGGAAAGCGGGCGATAGATTGCATCGGCCTCGGAAAGGTCGATGGGATCGCCGAGCGCTGAGAGCCGGCGAATATCGCTGTGGCTGAGGGGGAGTGGGGTGGACTTGGCAAGAGCACTCCACTGCTCATGAGAGAACTTGACCACGTGCGTCGAAGATGCCGCTGCTTCCATGGGTCAGAAGTTTACTGGCAGGGGTGGCTGGTCTGCTGTCTTGGGAGGCACGAAATTGCAAGGTTTCCGTCACATATGGACGCTCATGGTCGATTTTTGGGCGGTCTGCCAACCGCCGTGAAGTGGTGGTCACAGTGATTGTCCTTGGACGTGGATAGACTAAGCCCATGTGTGGAATCGTTGGATACGTTGGTTCGGCCGTTGCATCAAACCGCCCACTTGACGTCGTACTTGAAGGTCTGGCTCGGCTTGAGTATCGCGGATACGATTCCGCGGGCGTTGCGGTTGCGGGCCCAGATGGCATGAAGGTGGCAAAGAAGGCCGGCCGTCTGGACAATCTTCGTGGTGAGCTGGCTGAACACCCGCTGCCGGCAGGCGAGGCCGCCATTGGTCACACCCGGTGGGCCACCCATGGTGGGCCAACCGATGCAAATGCGCACCCGCATGTTTCCTACGATGGCAGGGTGGCCGTTGTACACAATGGCATCATTGAGAATTTTCAACAGCTGCGCGCCGAACTGGCCGATCATGGCGTCACACCCGTATCGCAGACCGACACAGAGGTAGCAGCCCACCAGCTGGCGCTGGAGATGTCACATGGCGGCACGCTTCTCGAAGCGATGTGCCGCTTAGCTTCCCGCCTTGAAGGCTCATTCACTTTCGTGGCACTAGACCGCGATGATCCGCACGCGATTGTCGCTGCCCGGCGTAATTCCCCACTAGTCGTTGGACTGGGAGAGGGAGAGAACTACTTGGGCTCTGATGTTGCAGCATTCGTGGGCCAGACTCGCCACGCTATGGAACTCGGACAAGATCAGATAGTTCAGGTAACTCCTGATTCAGTTCGCGTGGTTGATTTCAAGGGCAACGAACAAACTGGCCGCAGGTTTGAGGTGGATTGGGATGTCAATGCTGCTGTTAAGGGTGGCTATGACACCTTCATGGATAAGGAGATTCATGAGGCGCCCACGGCCGTTGCTGAGACACTGCGGGGGCGCACCACTCCCGATGGCGGGCTCCAGTTGGATGAGATGCGTATTTCGGAAGCAGTGTTGCGTTCCGTTGACAAGATCATCGTGGTGGCCTGTGGTACCGCCGCCTACGCAGGGCACGTGGCCAAGTACGCCATCGAACACTGGTGCCGGATCCCGGTTGAAGTGGAGCTTGCTCACGAATTCCGCTACCGCGATCCGGTGGTGAATGAGAAGACCTTGGTTGTGGCGATCTCGCAGTCAGGAGAAACCATGGATACTCTCATGGCCATCCGCCACGCCCGCGAACAAGGCTCAAAGGTGCTGGCGATCGTCAATACGCACGGTTCAACCATCGCCCGGGAATCCGATGCTGTGCTTTACACTCATGCGGGCCCAGAGGTCGCAGTGGCTTCCACCAAGGCGTTCATCGCTCAGATCACGGCGTGCTACCTGCTCGGTCTTTACCTTGCTGAACTGCGTGGCAACAAGTACGTGGATGAAATCGCCACCTATTTGGATGAACTGGGCAAGATGCCAGATCGGATCGAAGAGGTGCTGGGGCTCGAATCGGACGTGCGGGAGCTGGCTCGCTCGATGTCAGACGTAACGTCGGTGCTCTTCCTTGGCCGTCACGTGGGCTATCCGGTGGCGTTGGAAGGTGCGCTCAAGCTCAAGGAGCTCGCCTACATCCACGCCGAAGGCTTTGCTGCGGGTGAGCTCAAGCACGGGCCAATCGCCCTTATTGAACCTGGCCTGCCAGTGTTTGTGATCGTACCTACACCTCGGCGCCCGCTTCTTCACTCCAAGGTCATTTCGAATCTTCAGGAAGTACGGGCACGTGGCGCCCGCACCATTGCGATTGCTGAGGAAGGAGATTCTGAAGCAGCTTCCTATGCTGACACGATCTTCTGGGTTCCCCGTACCACTCCCACGCTCATGATGCCGCTTGTCACGGTGGTTCCGCTTCAGATCTTCGCCAGTGAACTTGCCCGGGTCAAGGGTTATGACGTGGACAAGCCGCGTAACCTCGCCAAGTCAGTTACGGTGGAATAAGCGAACTGCACACCTCGCGGGCGTGGCCCGCTCGCTGTTGAGGCCCCTGCGGGTTCGTGGCATTGGAGAGGGAGGAACAGTCCATGCTCAGGGCATATCGATCTCATGACATTCGCCAAGCAGAGGTGCCGTTGCTCGCCGCCGGGA
Source organism: Changpingibacter yushuensis (assembly GCF_014041995.1). Taxonomy (NCBI): domain Bacteria; kingdom Bacillati; phylum Actinomycetota; class Actinomycetes; order Actinomycetales; family Actinomycetaceae; genus Changpingibacter; species Changpingibacter yushuensis. The sequence goes on from NZ_CP059492.1 coordinate 722,392, forward strand.
CGCCGCTCATGCAGCGCGCGGCGGCAGCCACAGCATTCGAAACCGTGGCGGAGCTACGCCGCAGAGGTATCGGCATATCGGGTACTTCCGTCTTGGCTCTAGTGGGGGCTGGGAATAATGGAGGCGACGCCCTATTCGCAGCTGCCCGCCTTGCCCAGCGAGGCATGCAAGTCTCAGCCTTGTGCCTCGGCTCTTGTCACGAACAAGGCCTGGCGGCAGCTCGCCGCGCAAGGGTACGCATTCATTCTCTGGACGAAGCCACAGGTGGTTCGTCTGAGTTCATCGAGAGCCTTGCATTGCCCGCCGTGGTGTGGCTGGACGGCCTTGTGGGCATCGGCGCTCGCGGTGCACTTCGCGAACCGATGGCAACCCTTGTCGAATCCCTTGAAGAGGTACGGCGCATGCGCGCCCATGAGCCGATCATGATTGCGATCGATGTTCCAACAGGCGTTGGTAGCGACGACGGCGTCGTCGTAGGCCCAGCGCTCCATGCAGACGTGACGGTCACGATGGGTGCGTCCAAACCTGGCCTTATCCTAGATCCGGGATGCCGGTACGCCGGGCAGGTGGTTGAGGTCCCGCTTGGCATCGAGGAGTTCCTTCCGCCCGAACCGGCCTTGCTCTCACTTTCTGAAGCCGATGTGCTGGACCTGTGGGATATTCCTGGACCTTCCTCCCACAAATACACCCGCGGTGTGGTGGGCCTCATGACTGGGTCCGATTCATATCCGGGCGCTGCGTTACTCTCCGCAGGTGCAGCGTTGGCTGCAGGGCCCGGAATGGTCCGCTATGCGGGCCCCAAGGACGTGCGGCGCATGGTTATTGCGCGCTATCCGGAGATCGTGACTGCCCCTGGGCGAGTCCAGTGCTGGGTTATCGGTTCGGGCATGGATATGGCTGAAACCGAAGCTGCCGCTGAAGCCGCGCGCCGGTTACAGGAATCAGTAGCTGACGGGTTTCCTGTGGTGTTGGATGCCGGCGCGATAGAACTGGCAGTGGAAACCGATCTGCCTTCCACGGTGGTGCTCACGCCGCACGCCGGGGAGTTAGCGCAGCTGTTGACCGGCCGCGGGGAAGTCACTACCCGCGCCGATGTGGAGAACGCTCCAGCAAAGTACGCACGGATTGCTGCGACCCTCACTGGTGCCACGATTCTGCTTAAGGGCAGCATAGATATTGCCTGTGGCCCTGACGATCCCTTGTATGCGCAGGGCGGTGCGCCGGCATGGCGCGGTGTGGCTGGAGCGGGCGACGTTCAGGCGGGCCTGCTCGGAGCAATGCTTGCAGGCTGGGGTGATGAACTCGCCGAACTCGGACAAGGGCGCGGCATTCCCGCGCGGATCGCTGCCGCGGCCTCGTGGGTGCACGGGCGAGCCGCGCACATAGCGGCGGGACCCGGGCGGGGAAGGCCTATCACAGCCAGCCACATCAGCGCCGCGATCGGTTCGGCGATTGGCGATGCACTCGCGAACTAGCTGCGCAGGGCAGTGGCTGTTGGTGGAAGAATGTGGCCATGAGTTGCTACTATCCGGCGCGTGCTGACATCAACCTAGACGCGATCGTCCACAATCTTCGAACCATTGAATCCGCATTGAGCGGCCAGCAGATCATGGCGATCGTCAAAGCGGACGCGTATGGGCACGGACGCAGTCAGGTGGCACGCGCTTGCCTAAACGCTGGAGTCAACTTCTTCGGCGTGGCTCAGCTGGGTGAAGCGCTAACGCTTCGCAACGAACTGGGAGCAGGGCCGAACATCCTGACCTGGATCTACGCGCCAGGAGCGCCGCTGGTTCGCGCAATAGAAGCGAATATCGACATCTCAGTAGGGGCTTTCTGGGCCCTTGAGGAGGTGGAAAAGGCTGCTCGTGCGGTGGGCCAGCCGGCCCGCATCCATCTCAAGGCTGATACAGGTATGGCACGTGGTGGCTTCAACGGGTCAGATATGGCAGAAGCAGCACGCCAAGCCCGGAAGCTTGAGAACAACGGTTTGGCGCGCGTCGTCGGGCTATGGAGCCATCTGGCACGCGCAGATGAACCCGAAAGCGACTTCACAGACGTCCAAGTCAAGCGATTCGAGGCGGCCCGCAGTGCGGTCTCATCTGCGGGGATCGACGTTCAACTGCACCATCTTGCCGCTTCATCGGGTGCTCTGTGGCATCCGGCAGCTCGATATGACATGGTGCGCCCCGGCGCAGCGCTCTACGGGATCTCGCCAAGTCCAGCCATGGGAACGGCCGCACAACTGAATCTCCGCGGTGCAATGCAGCTTTCGGCCACTGTGATTGTGGATCGCACGGTACCTGCCGGAACAGGGATTTCCTATGGGCATAGTGCAGTGACGGATAAGGAAACTCGGCTTGGCGTCGTGCCGCTCGGCTATGAGGATGGAATCGACCGAATGGCAAGCAATACGGCTCCGCTTGTGATCAACGGACACCGCACCACAGTCACGGGTCGGGTCTGTATGGACCAGTTCGTCACAGAATTGCCGGAGGGAGCGAAGGCAGGCGACACCGCCTACCTGTTTGGGGATGCGCAAGACGGGCTACCCACCGCCGACGATTGGGCTGTGGCAACCAAGACAATCGGGTGGGAAGTGATCACGCGCATTGGGGCGCGCGTTCCGCGCTACTATCATGGCACGGGTGCGCCCAGATCATGATTGACAGAAGGGGGAGACGAGTGGAGGAGAACATGGAGCTGCAAGTGCCGGAAGCCGACGACATGCGCCACCTTGGCGAAGCGCTTGGATCGTTGCTGAAGGGTGGAGACCTAGTCATGCTTGACGGGCCGCTCGGCGCCGGAAAGACCACCCTCACTCAAGGAATTGCGCGGGGCATGAACGTGACGGGACGCGTTGCATCCCCGACCTTCGTGATTGGTCAGGTACATCATGCTCAAGAAGATGGCCCGGACCTCGTTCATGTAGATGCCTATCGATTGACGTCACTCGACGAACTCGACGCACTTGATCTTGATGCCTCTCTGGCCGATTCCGCCACTGTTGTGGAGTGGGGTGAAGGTAAAGTCGAAGTCCTGACAGAGGATCGCCTTACCCTCACGATCATCCGCCCCGAAGGCTCCGAACAAGGAGACACCGTTGAGGACCTGCCGGTGGATGCCCCGCGGACTGTTCGTCTTGATGCCACTGGCCCACGCGCTCAGGAGATCATGACTCGATTGGAAGAGCTTCTGTGAAGAAGTTGGCGGCCGCCGTCTCCCTTCTCGTGCTGGCCATTACGGTGGTCATGGGGGTGCCAGCTCAAGGCGCCTCGAAGGCTGACGGGAGCGCCGACGCGGCCGCTGATTGGTTCTCTTCGCAAGGGTTGTCTGTGGTGCGTTCCCACGCTTCAGTTGACATGCCTGATCTATCAGCAGACCAACTTGCCAATCTCCAACTTCAGAAGCCTCTCAACGCTGTCGAGTTCAACGCAAGTGGCAATGGAACCGAGGCGTCTGACATCTGGATTGCGCCCATCTATGTGGGCGCAAGCGTGGTTGGCACACTGGCAACGGTATTCACTGGCGGCCAATCGGGGCTCGTAGCAGTTACAGATGATTCCAATCTGGGATCAATCGTTGCCGAACCCCGCGATGAGGTGCAGATAGTGGTCGAACCGCGCATCGGCTCCGACGACGTGATCGGCGCGTGGTTCTCACTCGCAGCTGACGGCACTGTGACGCCAATCGATTCGGTTGCGAGATCGGTGTTGGCAGGAACGGTTTCGCTCGCCCAATACGCATCGCTGCGCGAAGGCCTTATCCAGACCGACGAGGAGTCCGGTTCAATCGGTTCCTCCTCGCCGGGAGCCACATCCACGTCCACCACCGTGTTGCGCGTCGCCGTGGTAGTGCTCATTATTCTGCTTTTGTTGATTGGGATCCTCGTGTGGATCCGATATGAGCATGCCAATGGTGAGGAAGACGCGGCATCAGCGCCTGAACCCGATTCCGATCCCAATACACCAGGTCCGAAGCGTTTCCGTCACGGCGTTGACGAGATCCAGGTCTTAGAACGTCCAGCGCCAAAGACACCAGAAGAGAAGAAGAATGAAGATCCTGACAATTGATACATCAGACCGCTCGATCGTGGGGGTCGTGGACACCGACCTGGGCGACGTTACTGAGCTAGCGTGCGAGGTCTCAGCTGATACTCGGCATCACGCCGAGACGCTCACCCCAATGGTGGCAAAAGTCCTTACGGACGCCGGAATCACAAAGCCTGACCTCATCGTGGCGGGAACAGGGCCTGCTGCGTTTACAGGGTTGCGGGCCGGGCTCATGACCGCGCGTGCGTTGGCGCGCGGGTGGGACGTTCCCGTCGTCGGCGTCTCTTCATTGGAGACCATTGCGCTCGGTGCCGCTCGCACCGGTGCAGACGAGGTTCTTGCCGTCATCGATGCCCGCCGTAAGGAGCTCTTTGCTCTGCGTGCGCGTCCCATGGGGCCCGACGACGTCGCCGTCATGTCCGGTCCGGAGATAGTCAAGCCCGCTGCTCTTCCAGCGATGCTTGATGAGGCCCCAGCTGTTGTGGCCACCTCTCACCCCGATCTCTATCCAGAACTGGCAGATGCAACTGCCATCTCGTGCCGTCCTGCGATGATGGCAACCTTGGCGTTGTCCCATCAAGGACGCCAAGATGCTGGTGAAGCGATCGACCTCTCAACGCAGCCGCAGTACCTGCGCCGCCCAGATATTCACAACGGCGGGGTTCCCCAGCCACAGGCCTAAGTTCACATGTCTGAGAACTCTGAGGCGCGCGGAGCGCAGGAAGCGCTGGCGGCGCATGGCCTCCAGCGCAAGACTCCGCTGCCGGGTTGGGCCAATCGGGCAGCAGAGTTCGATGCGCGCTCGTTTGGAGTGGACGCCTGGCCCGCAGCGGTGTGGCAACACGAGCTCTCTCAAGGCTTTGCCACCTATGTGGCCTACGTTGAGTCAGGAGTATCTACCGCAGGCCTGCCCACCATCGCAGCGCTTGGGGGAGTGAGCCACGGTGTGGAAGCCGAGATTCTCACGATTGCCGTCGCTGCCTCCCGGCGCGGATCCGGCCTCGGATCACTGCTCCTCGAGGATCTCATCTCGGTCGCGCGCGAGCACGATGCTGAGGTCATCTTTCTAGAAGTGCGCGCCAAGGATCTCCAGACCCAAGCTTTCTACGGTCGCCACGGTTTTGAGGGCGTGGGGCGCCGTCGTCGTTATTACGTGGACGACGACGCGCTCATCATGCGACGGGACTTGAGGCCCGAAAACTGACTCTGTGACTAGGTGATGTGTTGCAAGGCACATCGCGAATAATGGCCCGCGGGACGTAGGGCGCACGATGGTTCCCCACTCTCCACTAGATACGCCTTAAATTACGTAAGGCGGATCTGTCATATTTCATGGCGAGCCTGTTGCGATCACCACATCAAGTATCATCAGAACGTGGCTAATTCACCCTCAACTCAGAAGCGTGGCCGGCAGACGACCGTGGCACTTAAGGTGACCATGGCTCTCACAGGCCTCATCCTCGTATTGTTTGTCCTCTTCCATATGTATGGCAACCTCAAGATGTTCATGGGGCCGGAGGCATACAACCATTACGCAGAGTTCCTGCAGCAAGGGCTCCTGTACCCGATCCTGCCGCATAAGGGTGCCGTGTGGCTCATGCGCATCGTGCTGTTGCTCGCTGTTGTGCTGCATATCTACTGCGCTTTCAAGCTCTGGCATCGGGCAGGTGTTGCTCGCGGATCCAAGTACAAGGTGTCAACCGGTAAGAAGAAGCATCAGACCTATGCTTCGCAGACCATGCGCTACGGCGGCGTCATTATTCTTGCGTTCATCGTGTTCCATATCCTTCAGTTCACCTCGTTGACTATCAACATTGGTGGCGATTACAAGTCCATGGAACCGTATGACCGCCTCATCGTCGCATTCTCCGCGGAGAACTGGTGGGTCTGGTTGGCCTACCTGATTGCGATGTGCGCGCTGGCAATGCATGTGCGCCACGGTGTGTTCTCAGCGCTTGCGACGCTCGGCCTCGACACCCGTGAACGTGAGTTCGCGTTCAATGCCATTGCGTGGTTCTGCTCGCTGGCTCTCATCATCGGATTCATGCTTCCGCCCACCGCGATCCTCTTCGGATGGATCTCTTAAGGAACTGATATGGCACAGACAATTCAGGGACTCTATACCCAAGGCGAGGACATCGCCGATCACAAGGCTCCCGAAGGGCCGTTGGAAGGCAAGTGGGAGAAGCGCAAGTTCGAAGCGCGGCTCGTTAACCCAGCTAACCGCCGCAAGCTCAACATCATTGTGGTTGGAACCGGACTCGCAGGCGGCGCCGCTGCTGCCTCTCTTGGCGAGATGGGTTACAACGTCAAGGCGTTCTATTACCAGGACTCAGCTCGCCGCGCGCACTCCATTGCAGCGCAGGGTGGAATCAACGCCTCGAAGAATTACAAGAACGACAACGACTCTACGTATCGTCTCTTCTACGACACCATCAAGGGTGGCGATTTCCGCGCTCGCGAATCGAACGTCTACCGCCTAGCAGAAGTCAGCGGCAGCATCATCGATCAGTGCGTGGCCCAGGGAGTACCTTTTGCTCGCGAGTACGGTGGCTACCTCGACAACCGTTCGTTCGGCGGTGTCCAGGTGTCCCGCACGTTCTACGCGCGTGGCCAGACAGGCCAGCAGTTGCTCATTGGTGCCTACCAGGCGCTTATGCGTCAAGTCGCGGCTGGTACGGTTACCTGCTTCTCGCGCCACGAGATGATGGAGCTCATCGTCAAGGACGGCCATGCTCGCGGAATCATCGCGCGTGACATGGTCACCGGCGAAGTTGAGACGCACATTGCAGATGCTGTTGTGCTGGCAACAGGCGGATACGGAAACGTGTTCTTCCTGTCCACGAATGCCATGGGCTGCAACGCCTCTGCCATCTGGCGTGCACACCGCAAGGGCGCATACTTTGCCAATCCGTGCTACACGCAGATTCACCCTACGTGTATCCCACAGCATGGCGATTACCAGTCAAAGCTGACCCTCATGTCAGAGTCGCTGCGAAACGATGGTCGTATCTGGGTGCCCAAGAAGGCTGAGGATTGCAAGAAGGATCCGCGCGACATTCCTGAAGAGGATCGCGACTACTACTTGGAGCGCATCTACCCCGCGTTCGGCAACTTGGTGCCTCGCGACATCGCCTCTCGGCAAGCGAAGAACATGTGCGACGAAGGCCGCGGTGTGGGTCCGGAGATCGACGGCGTCGCGCGTGGCGTGTACCTTGACTTTGCAGAAGCCATTGGCCGTTTGGGCAAGGAAGCTGTTTCCGCGAAGTACGGCAACCTTTTTGACATGTACAAGCGCATCACAAATGATGACCCGTATGAAGTGCCCATGCGTATCTACCCGGCGGTTCACTACACAATGGGCGGACTCTGGGTCGATTACGATCTCGAATCTACGGTATCGGGCTTGTACGTGGCAGGAGAGGCAAACTTCTCTGATCACGGTGCGAACCGGCTCGGTGCGTCGGCCCTCATGCAGGGCCTAGCTGACGGGTACTTCGTTCTTCCCAATACCATCAACGATTACCTCGCTGATGGCCCATTCGAGAACCTCACCGAGGATGATCCGGCCGTCAAGGAAGCTCGCGCTTCCGTGGAAGGCCGCATCAAGCACTTCATGGAGCTCAAGGGCACGCATTCGGTGGATTACTACCACAAGAAACTCGGCGCAATCATGTGGGAGAAGTGCGGCATGGCTCGCGACGCCGCTGGGCTGCGCGAGGCAATCACCGAGATCCGCTCACTGCGCGAAGAGTTCTGGAAGGACGTCAAGGTCCCAGGTTCTGCTGCAACGCTTAATCAATCCCTTGAAAAGGCAGGCCGTGTGGCTGACTTCTTCGAACTTGCTGAACTCATGTGCATCGACGCGCTTCACCGCGAGGAGTCTTGCGGTGGTCACTTCCGGTCGGAGTCGCAGACTCCTGAAGGAGAGGCGCTTCGCCACGACGATGAGTATGCCTACGTGGCGGCTTGGGAATGGTCGGGCGAAGGCGCTCAGCCGGTCCTCCACAAGGAAGACCTCAACTACGAATATGTCCATATGAAGCAGCGGAGTTACAAGTGAAAATCACCCTAGAATTTTGGCGTCAGAATGGCCCTGAGGACGAGGGTCACTTCGAACAGCGCACTCTGAATGATGTTGATGAGCACGCCTCCTTCCTCGAAATGCTTGACGTTCTGAACGAAGAGTTGTTCGCGGAAGGTGCGGAGCCCGTGGCGTTCGATTCGGACTGCCGCGAGGGAATCTGCGGACAGTGTGGCATCGTCATCAATGGCGATCCGCACGGCCCCGAACGCACCACGACCTGCCAGTTGCACATGCGTAGCTTCTCTGACGGAGACAAGATCGTGCTGGAGCCATGGCGCTCAAAGGCCTTCCCTGTGATCAAGGATCTCGTGGTAGACCGCAGCGCGCTGGATCGCATCGTTCAGGCCGGTGGCTATGTATCTGTGAACACGGGCGCAGCTCCGGATGCGCACTCGCAGTTGGTTCCCAAGAAGAACGCGGATCGCGCTTTTGAGGCGGCTGCCTGCATCGGCTGCGGTGCGTGCGTGGCAGCTTGCCCGAACGGCTCCTCCATGTTGTTCACGTCGGCAAAGGTCATGCACCTTGGGCTTCTGCCACAAGGGCAGCCTGAGCGTCTGGACCGCGTGGTCAACATGCTGGCTCAGCAGGATGAGGAAGGCTTCGGTGGCTGCACCAACACAGGCGCATGCGCAACTGTGTGCCCGAAGGAGATTCCTTTCGAGCTCATTTCGCTGCTCAATCGTGACCTCATGAAGTCGATGTTTGTGAAGGCGCGCAAGCGCTGAGAAGAGGCTTCGCTCGCAACGGGCGGGTTTCGCAGCTACGTGCTGTGAAACCCGCCCGTTGCGCGTTGCGTGTAGCTAGTGGTGACGGTTGTGTGCTGCACACAATTACCAATAGGTGCCCAGCCGCAAAGGGCACTAGACTTGTGAGCCGTGAGCATTACCATCTTGGGCATTGAGACCTCCTGTGACGAGACCGGAATCGCCATCGTGCGGGACGGCGAACTACTAGCCGACGTCACCGCGACGTCGATGGATGAGTACGCGCGCTATGGCGGCATCATTCCCGAGATCGCTTCACGGGCCCATCTTCAGACGATGGTTCCCACTCTGAACGCCGCGCTTGAGAAGGCCGGTGTGGCATTAGAGGATGTGGATGCCATTGCGGTAACTGCTGGTCCAGGACTCATCGGTTCATTGACCGTGGGTGTTTCCGCAGCGAAGGCTCTGGCGCTCTCCACGGGGAAGCCGCTCTACGGCGTCAACCACATCATTGGGCATCTTTGCGTGGATGAACTGGTTCATGGAGCTTTTCCAGAGCAGTTCATCGGTTTGGTAGTTTCCGGTGGTCACTCCTCGATCTTGCGCGTCGGCAACATTGCCACCGATGTCGAAGAAATGGGTGGCACTTTGGATGATGCAGCGGGCGAAGCCTTTGACAAGGTCGGGCGCTTACTCGGACTTCCTTACCCCGGCGGCCCGCATATCGATCGTTTGTCCAAGGAGGGTGACCGTGAGGCCATTCGTTTCCCGCGTGGATTAACCCAAGGCAAGGACAAGGCACTTCATCCCTACGATTTCTCGTTTTCTGGATTGAAGACCGCCGTTGCGAGGTACGTTGAGGGCCTCGAGTCTCGTGCCGAGGAGGTACCAACAGCTGATATCGCCGCAGGATTCTCGGAGGCCATCAACGATGTGCTGACTTCCAAGGCGCTCAACGCCTGTGAAGCATTCGGGTGTGACACGTTGGTTGTGGGCGGTGGCTTCTCTGCCAACTCACGGCTGCGTGAGCTCGCAACTCAGCGTGCTGAGGCTCGGGGCATCACGGTTCGTATTCCTCCCATCCGATACTGCACTGATAACGGTGCGATGGTTGCCTCGCTCGGCTATGAGCTCGTGCGTAACGGGGTGGCCCCATCTGGCCTTGGAATTACGATCGATACGGGAATGGACCTCAACAAGATCACCATGTGAAAACTGGTGTTCGCTGAACGCTAGCACTCGCCTTGACCGAGTGCTAAGAGTGGCATAATCTTCTTGTGGACGTAGCAATCACTCATTGCTGCGGCTTGTGCCCGGTTCGGGCCCGGCCCCCGCGACGGCGGGTCCCGCGGCCAGGTACTTCCATCCGAATGGATGGGCTACAACCTAAGCACGAGTTCTAGAAGAAGGGGAATCCGAAGTGTCGGTCTCCATCAAGCCGCTCGAGGATCGCATTGTCATCCGACAGCTCGAAGCAGAAACTACAACGGCATCCGGTCTGGTGCTCCCAGACACTGCCAAGGAGAAGCCACAGGAAGGCGAAGTCCTCGCTGTCGGCCCGGGTCGCGTTGACGATCATGGCAATCGCATCCCGGTTGACGTAGCCGAAGGCGACGTCGTCATTTACTCCAAGTACGGCGGCACCGAAGTTAAGTATGGCGGTGAGGAATTCATCATTCTTTCCTCACGTGACATTCTTGCTGTTGTCGAGAAGTGAATCTAGCCGATATCGGTTAGAGAAGGCGCCCACCTTTTGGTTGGGCGTCTTCTCGCATTTTGGGCGTTTCCTCACGTAGGCCGGCCCACAGTGCGGACACTGCTTCTGGCCAGATATGATGGCCGGGTGACGACACTGAATGATCCGTTTTCCACACTCGGCCTCACGTATGACGACGTTCTGCTGCTTCCCCAAGCAACTGACGTCATCCCATCCGAAGTCGACACCGCTAGCCGCTTGACGCGCTCAATCACTCTGAAGACCCCTTTGATTTCCGCCGCGATGGATACCGTGACTGAATCGCGCATGGCGATCGCAATGGCCCGCTTGGGCGGCATGGGAGTCATCCACCGCAATCTTTCGATTGAAGACCAGGCGCAGCAGGTCCGTGTGGTCAAGCGGTCCGAATCGGGAATGGTTCAAGATCCTGTAACCGTTGGACCTGACGCCACCATCCTTCAGCTCGATGAACTCTGCGGCAAGTACCGCGTTTCCGGGCTTCCTGTGGTAGACGGTGGTGGCAAGCTGCTTGGCATCATTACGAATCGCGATTTACGTTTCATCCCAGAGGATGAGTTCGCAACGCGTCGTGTTCGAGACACGATGACCTCCATGCCACTTGTGACTGCGCCGCGCGGCGTGACCCGTGAAGATGCCGCTGCGCTTCTGGCCAAGCACAAGATTGAAAAGCTTCCCTTGATTGATGAAGAGGGCCGTCTGACCGGCCTCATCACCGTCAAGGACTTCGTCAAAACTCAGCAGTACCCCAATGCGACCAAGGACGCCAACGGCAGGCTGGTAGTTGGCGCTGGCGTCGGTTACCTTTCCGATTCGTGGGAACGTGCTGAAGCGCTTGCTGATGCCGGTGTTGACGTGCTTGTGATTGATTCTGCCAATGGTGAGGCCAAGCTGGCCCTAGACATGATCAAGCGTCTTCGCAGTGATTCTGGCTTCGACAAGGTTCAGATCATCGGTGGAAACGTTGCTACCGAATCCGGTGCGAAGGCACTGATTGACGCTGGGGTCGACGCCGTTAAGGTGGGCGTTGGTCCGGGGTCCATCTGCACGACTCGTGTGGTGGCAGGTGTTGGCGTGCCACAGATCACCGCGATTGCCAGTGCAGCTGGCGCGTGCAGCGCGGCTGACGTGCCGCTCATAGCTGACGGCGGCCTGCAGTACTCAGGTGACATCGGAAAGGCACTCGTTGCAGGGGCAGATTCAGTGATGCTCGGTTCCCTGCTTGCTGGGTGCGAGGAAACCCCTGGCGACTTGGTGTTCGTTAACGGTAAGCAGTTTAAGCACTACCGTGGCATGGGTTCGCTTGGAGCAATGTCCTCCCGTGGCAAGCGCTCTTACTCGAAGGATCGCTACTTCCAGTCTGACGTGACCTCTGATGACAAGATCATCCCAGAGGGTATCGAGGGTCAGGTTCCTTACCGCGGCTCGCTCTCCTCAGTTCTCTACGAACTGATTGGTGGCCTGCATCAGACCATGTTCTACACGGGTGCTCGCACCATTCCAATGCTAAAGGCGCGTGGCAAGTTTGTACGAATGACCTCGGCAGGCCTGCGCGAATCGCATCCGCACGATGTGCAGATGACGGTGGAGGCTCCAAACTACTCGGGCCGCGCCTAGTTCGGGCCGGCCCAGTTAGCGGGCCGCGCCGCGCGATGGCAGCCTACGCATACGATGCTTTTTGGTTATTAAACATATCGTGAAGCGTGTCAAACGCCGGAGGCGGGTGATGATTGACATCGCCCGCCTCCGGCGTTTTTCCATGAGTCGGAGACTTCACACATGAGTCCGAATTCTCCCCATGAATCCGATCTACTTCAGGATGAGTGCCCCATCTGCTACGGGCCAGTGCTGAGGCGGTGGAGAAACTGGCCGACCATTGGCCGCATCGCGCCTATTGAAGAACTCGATCATTTCGGCATTCGCTTGCGCGGCGCGCGATTGAACCTGTTCGAGCGATTCCCGAGCGAGCGTGGGGTGTGCCCGCAGCAGCGCACCAAGTACGCGCAGCGTGGCAAGTACATCAGCTTCGGCATTATGGAAGTCACCGCCATCAACCTTGTAGAAAGCGCACAGATCCTCCAAGCGGCGCTTGCCTTTGCGGAAGCGATCCACAGAGCGATCAAGAAGATAGGGATCTACAACCGGATGAGGCCATGTGCCCAACCGTTGCGCAATAGTTGCGAGGTCATGGCGCCGCAGCTCTGCTTCAAGAAGCGTGAAATCAAACTGGGCATTGAAAGCTACTACGGGATTGCCGCCCTGCATGTGGGCAACAAGGACATCCGAAATCTCGGAAAGGACTTCAGTGATTGGCCGGCCTTTGCTCCGTGCCTCTTCAGTAGTAATTCCATGTACTCGCGACGCCTGTTCTGGGATTTCCACACCCGGATCAGCCAGCCAGTAGCGCCGATCAATGCCATTCGCACTCACGCTGACAAGCGAGCAGGTTACGAGCCGATCCTCAAGAGGATTGACGCCCGTTGTTTCCGTATCAAATCCGATGATCGTACGTTGCGGCCATAAGGGTTCTTCACTGCTCATGATGTAAGGGTAGCCTGCGGCACGGACACCTCTGGCGCTCGTACACAGGGCCTGGTTCGTCATTCGGTTGTGGTGCACGTAGTCTTAGATTCGTGAGCGAAGTTGAGATTGGCCGCGGAAAGCGGGCCAGACGTGCATATACGTTCGACGACGTCGCCGTGGTTCCATCCCGGCGTACACGAGACGTTCAAGAGGTCTCGACCTCTTGGCAGTTTGATGCTTATCACCTTGAGATTCCGGTGCTTTCGGCACCCATGGACTCGGTCACATCGCCCGATACGGCTATTGCGATCGGCACGGCTGGTGGCTTGGGCGTGCTCGATCTGGAAGGTCTATGGACCCGTTACGAGGATCCCACTCAGGTCCTTGAAGAAATCGCTCGGTTGAGCAAGTCTGAATCGACCGCTCGGCTGCAGGAGATCTATTCCGCACCAATACAGAATGAGCTGGTGGTGGAACGCCTGCGCCAAATTCGCGACGCCGGGGTTACTGTGGCGGGTGCGCTGTCTCCTGGAGGCGCACAGCAGCTATGGCGCTCGGTCATCGACGCAGGAGTTGATGTGTTCGTGATCCGCGGAACCACGGTTTCTGCCGAACACGTTTCCGATAATCGTGAGCCACTGAATCTCAAACGGTTTATATATGAACTAGACGTTCCCGTTGTGGTGGGCGGCGCAGTCACCTACACCAGCGCCCTCCACCTCATGCGTACGGGCGCGGCCGGAGTGTTGGCCGGATACGGCGGTGGTGCCTCCTCGGCCAACCGACGTACCGTGGGCATTTCATCGCCCATGGCCACAACGATCGCTGACATCGCTGCGGCACGGCGTGACTTCCTTGATGAATCAAGCGGCCGGTACGTGCATGTCATTGCTGACGGATCTGTGGGAACTTCTGGAGACCTCGTCAAGGCGATTGCCTGTGGCGCAGATGCTGTGATGCTGGGAACGGCATTGGCGCGTGCAACCGAGGCCCCAGGCCGCGGTTGGCATTGGGGTGCGGAGGCACGCCACACGAAGCTGCCTCGCGGCGAGCGAGTGGAGGTGGGCACAGCAGGTTCCATTGAGGAGATTCTGTTTGGGCCATCACACAGTTCCAAGGGGCAAACCAACCTCATGGGCGCCTTGCGGCACGCCATGGCAGCCAATGGCTACTCGGACGTCAAGGAGTTTCAGCGCGCCAACCTTATCGTGACCAAGTAGGCTTGGGGACGCTGGTCACGGCGCCCAGCGGCAGTTCATCTTCAACACAAGGAAGTGTCCAATGGCGAACATGCGAGTTGAGAAGGATCTCTTAGGGCAGCGGTTGGTTCCGGCCGATGCCTACTACGGAATCCACACGGTACGGGCGATGGAGAACTTCCCCATTTCTGGAACCACGATCTCCACTGTCCCGGAGTTTATCCGGGGCATGGTGATGGTGAAGAAGGCCGAAGCTCTAGCCAACAGAGATTTCCGCACGATCTCAAAACGCACAAGTTTGGCCATCATCGAAGCCTGTGACCGCATCCTCGCCGGTGAATGCATGGATCAGTTTCCCGTTGACGTCTTTCAAGGCGGTGCGGGCACATCCGTCAACATGAACACAAATGAGGTAGTGGCAAACCTTGCCTTGGAGATCTTGGGCGAGGAGAAGGGCCGCTACGACGTCGTCGACCCGAACGACGACGTCAATAAGTCTCAGTCCACGAACGATGCGTACCCAACAGGTTTTCGCATCGCGGTGTATCGCTTGGTCACTCAGCTCTCAAACGAGCTAGGCGATCTTGAGGCATCCTTCAACGCATTGGCGGAGAAACACAAGAACGTCATCAAAATGGGCCGCACACAGCTTCAAGATGCCGTGCCAATGACGATGGGCCAGGAGTTCTCTGCCTTTGGTGAGCTTATGGCCGAGGAACGCCTCCATCTGGCGCGTCAAGTGACTCTGGTTCTTGAGGTGAACCTTGGCGCCACTGCCATTGGGACGCGGCTCAACACTCCGGAGGGATACCAGAAGGCGGTGGTCCAGCGATTGGCCGAGGTGTCGGGGCTACCGGTAGTACCAGCGCACAATCTCGTGGAAGCCACGAGTGATACTGGCGCATATTTGGCAGTACACGGAAGTCTGCGGCGTTTGGCAGCCAAGCTTTCGATGATCTGTAATGACCTGCGGCTTCTGTCTTCGGGGCCTCGCGCTGGGCTCGGCGAAATCAACCTTCCTCAAATGCAGGCAGGATCCTCCATCATGCCGGGAAAGGTGAACCCGGTGATCCCCGAAGTGGTCAACCAGGTGTGCTTCAAAGTGGTGGGAAACGACGTGACTGTCACGATGGCCAGCGAGGCGGGCCAGCTCCAACTCAATGTCATGGAACCCGTTATGGCGCAGTGCATCTTCGAATCGGTGCGTCTTCTTAAGAACGCCGCAAAGATTCTTAGGGAGCGGTGCGTAGATGGCATCACCGTGAACGAGGAGGTGTGCCGCAACTATGTTATGAACTCCATTGGGATCGTCACGTATCTCAACGATGTCATTGGGCACCACGTGGGTGATGAGGTGGCACGCGAATGTGCGGCCACCGGGCGTTCGGTAAGAGACGTGGTTCTGGAACGCGGCCTCGTGAGCCAAGAGCAGCTCAACAAAGCATTCTCCATCGAGAACCTTATGAACCCCACCTACATTGGGCGGTACTTCCCCGAGGAGTGATTCCGCGAGGCTGGTGCCAACGTGGGCGGACTGAGGTGCCAACGTGGGCGGACTGCCGGTGCCGATTGCAGCCGCTGGTTGGCTGGCTTAGATCTGGGCGGATGCACGGCCTATTGGACGGATGCAGTGCTTAGATCTGTGAGTTTCTTCAGAGCAAACCCGGGAGCATCTTCAGAACACAGCGTGGCAGTCAGGTGGCTAGGGTCTAGTCACCTGACTGCCACGATCGTGGTCACAAAACGGCAGTTTCGGGTTTCTTGCCCAACGTCACGGATACTTCCTGCGAATGAGCAAAGAAATCGTTGCCCTTGTCATCAACAATGATGAAGGCAGGGAAATCTTCTACTTCGATGCGCCAGATTGCTTCCATTCCCAACTCTGGATACTCCACTAGTTCAACCTTCTTGATGCAATCCTCAGCCAGCTGGGCTGCCGGGCCACCGATCGATCCTAGGTAGAAACCTCCCCACTTCTGGCAAGCATCGGTTACCTGCTGGGAACGGTTTCCCTTGGCGAGCATAACCATAGAAGCGCCATGGGACTGCAGTAGATCCACGTAGGAATCCATGCGTCCAGCCGTAGTGGGACCAAAAGAGCCAGAGGCCTTGCCTTCAGGAGTTTTCGCCGGGCCAGCATAGTAGATAGGGTGATCGCGCACGTATGCAGGGAGTTCCTCGCCAGCTTCGAGGCGCTCGCGAAGCTTGGCGTGCGCGATGTCGCGAGCCACAATGATGGGACCGGACAATGAGACGCGCGTCTTGACAGGGTAGCGGGAGAGCTGAGCTCGGATCACCTCCATTGGTTGGTTGAGGTCGATGTGAATGGTCTCTTCGCTAGGTGCTCCAAGTTCCACTTCACTCTGCGCCGGATAGAAGCGGCCAGGATCAGTCTCCAGCTTCTCCAAGAAGATGCCTTCAGGTGTGATCTTTGCGCGAGCCTGACGATCAGCAGAGCAAGAGACAGAGATCGCTACAGGCAGCGACGCTCCGTGGCGCGGGAGCCTAATGACGCGGACATCGTGGCAGAAGTATTTTCCGCCGAACTGGGCACCAATCCCGATCTGGCGAGTCAGCTCAAGGACCTTCTCCTCAATATCGTGATCGCGGAAGCCGTAACCTTCTTTGCCACCGTGATCAGGGAGTTCATCTAGGTAGTGCGCTGAGGCGTACTTGGCTGTCTTAAGCGCGAACTCTGCCGAGGTGCCACCCACCACGATGCCTAAGTGATACGGCGGGCAGGCCGCCGTGCCAAGCGAGCGGATCTTCGCCTCAAGGAATGGCATAAGTGCGGCTTCGTTGAGTATTGCCTTGGTCTCTTGATACAGGTAGGACTTGTTGGCTGAACCGCCTCCCTTTGCCATGAACAGGAACTTGTAGGAAAGCTCGTGGCCACGCGCAGTGTCAGCAGCCAGTTCGATTTGGGCTGGCAGATTCGAACCAGTGTTGACCTCTTCGAACATGGAGAGCGGGGCGTTCTGCGAGTAACGCAGGTTCAGGTTTGTGTATGCGTCAAAGACTCCCTTAGCGAGGGATTCTTCATCACAACCAGCCGTCAGCACGTGCTGGCCACGCTTGCCTGAAATGATCGCGGTGCCGGTGTCTTGGCACATGGGAAGGATACCTTGCGCGGAGATATATGCATTGCGCAGGAGGGTCTTGGCCACGAATCGATCGTTGGGAGAAGCCTCGGGGTCATCAAGAATCTTCGCCACTTGTTCCAAGTGCGCGGTACGCAGGTAGTGCGAGATATCGTGGAAAGCGGTCCGAGAAAGAAGCTCAAGTGCTTCGGGTGCAACCTTGAGGAACTCTTCGCCGTCCGGACCGACGACCACCTCTACACCTTCCGTGGTCAACAGACGGTATTCGGTGGGATCCCCTTGGGAAGGGAGCATGTCCTTGTACATGAATTCCGGCAACGGTGCCTCCTTGTTTCGGTCTGGACTTCGTCATCATAGAAGGCAAATGTGGGCCTAGACCGGGCCAAAGGTAACGCACAGCGGCCGGCCCCTGGAGTACCAGGGACCGGCCGTATGGGTAGGGCAACCTAACGCACGTTGTACTGGCTGTACATCTGCATGCCAATGATCGTCTCCGGATGAGGACCAATGAGTTCCGGCACGGTCACAAGTGTGAACCCTTTTTGCCGCAGACCATCGATGATTCCGGGTATGGCATCCACGGTGGTTGGTTGAATGTCATGCATGAGCAAAATGGATCCTCGCCGGGCCTGAAGCGCACGTGCCGTCGTCTGAGCGACGTCGCGGTTCTTCCAGTCCTCCGTATCGATGCTCCAGAAGGTTCCGATCTGACCACGTGCTTTGAGGGCAGCCATGACTTCCGGGTTCTGGGCTCCGTATGGCGGTCTGACGAGGAGCGGAAGTGGCAATCCAAGGTTTGTCAGCGCTGTATTTGTACTGTCAATCTCCTGCGCCACGCCTTGCCAAGAGAGCTTTGAAAGGTCGGCGTGATCCCACGAATGGTTGCCTACCACGTGGCCTTCGGCGATCTCGCGTTTGACGGTCTTGCCGCGTGCCTCGATGTTCTTTCCCACCACGAAGAAGGTGGCGTGGACATCGCGGGTGGCTAGTTCATCCAGCAGCTTGTCAGTGTACGGGCCGGGGCCGTCGTCGAAAGTGAGCGCAACGCATTGCTCCACCGTGCAATCGACGGAGGTGGCTGGTGGTAGCGGTGCAACAGGCGGTGCAGTCGTGGTGGGTGCAGTGGTGCTCGGCTCTATTGTGGTGGGTTTCGCTGTAGTGGGCTTCTGGCTGGGACTAGGACTTGTCGCTGTGGGCGTCGGCGTTCGAGTTGGTGACGGTGCGGACGCACTGGTGCTGGGGGACGGCGCGGGGCTGGACACCGCTGCGGTACACCCGGTCAACGCGAGCGCGCCAATCCAAGCTGCCAGGCCAAGCTTCGCAAATCTGCGGGCCTTCATTGGTCTTGGTACCGGTAGACGTTGGTCTCACGGAGTTCGAAGCCGCACCGTCGATAGAGTCGGTTTGCAGACTCTCTGCTGGGGCGCGAGGTCAGGTCGATAGTCTTGGCACCAATCCTTTTTCCGTGTACAACCGCCGCTTCCACGAGCTTTTGGCCGGCTCCTTGCCCACGCGCAGCACCATCGACGACGACGTCCTCGATCCAAGCCCGTTTCCCGGTCGGGATATCAAAAGTTGCAAGGCTGAGCATTCCCAAGATGGGAAGCGAACCCTTCTCGTCCGTCACCTCTGACCGGTAGATGAAGAGGTACACATACGGCTGGGCCACAAAGGCTGCGACGGCTTCGGGCGTAAGCGGAGGCGTTGACGCGGAGAGCTGCGGGATGAGTTTGTTCATTGCCTCGACGAGTTCAGAGCTTGCATTCTCAATGAGTTCGACTGCCATGAGATTTCCTTTGTGATATGTGGTTGCAATAAGCAAGTTTGATGATCGGCGCGAGTGATCAACGGGCTGCGCGATCAGGTTGATTCAATGATTCGTTGATGCTTTGATCACAGGTCCGGTACGGATTGGAGGTCAGCTAGCCAAGCGGCCGATGATGCATCGGAGGGCATCCGCCAATCGCCGCGCGGAGAAAGTGTTCCTCCGGCTACCACCTTGGGGCCGTTGGGAAGCGTGGATCGTTTGAACTGATTGGAGAAGAAACGGCGATAGAAGAGTTTCATCCATTGTTTGATCTGGCCAATCGTGTATTCATTGCGTTCGTCATCAGGAAATGCCGGAGGCCATTGGCCCACAGTTCTATCGTGCCATGCATGCCAGGCCAAGAAGGCAATGGTGGAAGGTGACATTCCACGGCGGAGCAAATAGAAGAGGGTGAAGTCCTGCAGTTCGTAGGGTCCGATCTTCTGTTGGGTGGATTGGATGGTCTCGCCGTCTTTTGCCGGGACTAGCTCGGGTGAGATCTCCGTATCAAGGATCGACTGCAAGGTGGTTCCCACTTCGGACGTGAATTGACCCGAGGCTATGACCCAGCGAATCAGGTGTTGCATGAGGGTCTTGGGAACGCCGGGGTTGACGTTGTAATGGCTCATCTGGTCGCCAACGCCGAACGTGCACCAGCCCAACGCCAGTTCTGACAGGTCGCCGGTGCCCAGAACAATGCCGTTGTGTTCGTTCGCGAGTCGGAACAGAAAATCTGTGCGCAGGCCCGCCTGCACGTTCTCGAACGTCACGTCGTACACTTCTTCGCCAGATGCGAATGGGTGTTTCATGTCTGCCAGCATCTGGTGGGCTGCTGGCCGTATGTCTATCTCTTCGAAGCTCACCCCGAGGCGCCGTGAGAGTTCGATGGCATTGTTCTTGGTGTGGTCTGTGGTGGCGAATCCGGGCAAGGTGTAAGCCAGAATATCCGTGCGTGGCCGACCTAGCTTGTCCATCGCACGCGCGGCAACAATAAGTGCATGAGTTGAATCGAGCCCACCCGAAACGCCGATAACGATCTTCGGGTTGCCGATTGCCCGCAGGCGTTGCGCCAGTGCGTGTACCTGAATGTTGTAGGCCTCGTAGCAATCTTGATGAAGCAGTTCAGGATCGGCGGGAACGAACGGGAAGCGCGCCACGTTGCGCCGCAAGCCGATGTCAGTGTTTGGCGGGTTGAGTGTAAAGGTAACCGATCGGAATGTGAGTCCACCTGCGCGGTCGGCGTCGGTACGAACATCCAAAGCACGGCGGTTGTCGTCAAAGGAACCTTGGCGCAAACGCTCTTGGTGGATGGAACCGAGGTCGACGTCGGCGATGGTGCGCTGGACGCCAGCCTGGAAGCGGGCAGAAGCTGCCAGCTCGGTGCCCATCTCATAGATCATGGCTTGGCCGTCCCATGAGAGATCCGTGGAGGATTCACCTTCACCTGCGGCGGTGTACACATATGCTGCGCTGCAACGCGACGAGGCCGCCTTCACAAGTGAAGTGCGTTCCGCGGCGCGCCCGACGGTAATGGGTGAACCGGAGATGTTGACCAAGATGTTGGCTCCTGCGAGCGAAGCCTGAGCAGAGGGTGGAACTGGCACCCACATGTCTTCACACACTTCAACATGGAACGCGAAGTTCCGGGTGTCCTTGGCGCGGAAAATCAGGTCTGGGCCAAATGGAACCGTTTCGGGTGGGAAGTCATAGTCGAGGAATGCGTCTAGGTCAGCCTCCGGTCCAGGATGGACTGAGTTGTGGACCGAGGTGGGGAAAGACGGCACGAGCGGCGCCTGTGGGCGCGAGCCAACGCCTGGAAGCTCGATCTGTTGGGCACGTTGATCATCCCCGCTAGCGAAGTGCCGCTTCTCGTAGAACTCACGGTAATTGGGGAGGTATGACTTTGGAACCACGCCCAGAACCCGGCCGCGATGGATGACCACGGCGCAGTTATACAGGCGATTGCCTTTCACGAGCGGAGCTCCCAGCACGATGACCGGTAGAAGATCCACGGAAGCGGCCCGAACCACCTCAAGAGCTTCGAGTACCTGCTTGATGAGCACGTCTTGGAGGAGGAGGTCGTCGATCGCATAGCCCGTAAGGCTTAGCTCAGGGAACACGGCGAGCGCCACACCTGCCTCCCCGCATTCGCGCGCCACATTCACTGTGGTTGTGGCGTTCTCAAGCGGGCGGACAGGTTGCACGGGCACCGTGCAGGCTGCCACTCGGGCAAAGCCATGTGCGTAGACAGAGTAGAAACAGTCCATGGGTTCCAGTTTGCCAGAAGTGGGCAGGAGGCTCATTTAGGTGTGGGGGCGATCCGTGTGGGAAGCCACCCGTCATCGTCTGATCGGGAGCCTCCACAGTGAGACCGCAATGAGCGCTCCACCACACACCAGTGCCACAAGCAAATACTGCGACGCTAGATAGAGAACTTCAACCATCATGTTTGACGAGGACGGCCACGGTATTGAATCGATGGATGGTAGTCCAATTCTGCGTGCCGCCCATGGCACAACGGTGTTGAGTAGGATGAAGCCGCCAACCGGAATCCACCAGGTAAACCGGACAAACAAGATCGAGCACACGTATCCCACCCACGTCACCGTGAGGGAAACAAGGAACGCCAACAGCGGAGCTAGCCACAGCGCGTGTTGGAGAATCGTGCCAGTGAAATCACCTGCCTCCAAACCGATGATGGATGTGTCTGCGGTGGAATCGGCGAGGGAACTGACCACGAGGTTTCCGGAGAAGTCGCCGTAAACCGTCATGACCACTACACCAATCACCAGAGTCAAGAGTGCGAGGAACACCGCGTTGAGGATCCAGATCGTGGTGAAGGTTGCAAAGCTCGACTTCCGAGTCATGCCAGAGCCTAGGTAGGTCCGGGTTGTTGCCGCGTCTACGATACCCGTGATGAATGAGACGATCGCGATGACCATTCCCAAGACAAGGAATGCGACCAGCCAGGTGGCATCACCGCCGTTGACTTCGATGTGTGGACTCAAGACGAAGCTGAAGTCGGTGGAGTCGATTCCTCGGATCACAACGACGAGGTAGGCGATACCTGCCACGATCGCAGGAATCACTATCGAAAAGATCAACGTTAGGGCGTTATCGCGAATTCTTGTTCGCACAAGCCTCTGCACGATCGACCAATTGATCAAACGGCCGGGGCTGGAAATGTTGTGTGTTGAAGTCATTGAATTGCACTCCGTCCCAGTGTGCTGCGTTGTTCGTCTGTGATCGTCAGGTCCATGAGGACCTCGGTTAGATTGGGCAGGCGGCCGTCAAGCATGTGCCGCATCCGTACCTCGTCCACGTCTCCCATCTCCACCACACGGCCTTGATCAAGGAACACGACGTGATCCAAGAGGTTGTCGATCTCCTCAATGAGATGGGAAGAAAGAAGGATGGTCCGGGGATAGCGGGTGTAGTCCTCCAAGAGAGTTCGATAGAACAGTTCTCTTGCCACGGCGTCCATTCCGAGGTGAACTTCGTCGAAGATTGTGACGGGGCAGCGAGAGGCCATCCCGAGCGTGGCGTAGAACGCTGAGCGCTGCCCGCGCGACAACTTGTTGGGCTTCTTCTTTGGGGAGATGGCGAACATGTCAAGCAGTTGGTAGGCGAAGCCGTCATCCCAAGCTGCTCGCGTATCTCGCCAGAGTGCGAAGGTCTCCTTGATCTTCTCGTCATCGAAGATGCACGGATCGTCGCCCATGTAGCTGACTGTTGGCATTATCCGCGGGTTTTCGTACACGTGCTGACCGTCGATCAGAACCTGCCCTTCGCCCGGGTGGAGGAGACCAGCAATCAACAGGCTCAGAGTGGATTTGCCGCATCCATTGCGGCCGAGGAGGCCGGTGATGGAGTTGTGTTCCACGGTAAAGGACACGTCGTGGAGGACATTGGGACGGTAAATCTCATACTTGAAGCTGACGTTGGCTACGTCTATGGCAGTCATGATTGTTCCCTGTTCATGCTGGAAGTGTTGAGGTTCGTGGGTGTGCGGCCGGAACTGGTGGGCTGCGTGTGTTCGGCAGGCTGCGCTGTGGCAAGGAAGTCTTGCGCAAGCACCAAGATCTCTTCTGGCGAAAGCCCTAGCGCGAGGCCTTCCCCAAGGGCAGGGGCAAGTTGGTCGTCAACAAAATGCTCGCGGCCTGCCTCACGCAGGATCTTGGGTGCTCGTGGGGTCACGAACATGCCAATTCCGCGCCTCTTTTCGACCACGCCGGTATCGACGAGCAGCCCGAACGCCTTGTTTGCGGTGGCAGGGTTGATTCGATACTGCGTTGCGTACTGGGTAGTAGACATGAGTTGGTCACCAGGTTCGAGTTCGTCGGTCAGGATCTGGTGCCGAATTTCATCGGCAATTTGAAGATAGATCGGGCGATCGTCACTGAAGTTCACTCTGACACCTCCCAAGTATATCGGTTAGTTACATGACTAATTAACCACGTAACCGGCTAGCTGTCAAGAACCGGACGTGTGGCGGCCTAGGGGTAAGCTTTGTGCGGGCGTTGCCACGCAATGGGACGGAGGCGACGAATTTTCTTGAGTGGCAGCGGTTTCTCCGCGCGCTCGCAGGGAGGAACGTGATGAGCCGACCAACTATCGGGATCTTCGGAGTGGGGCGCATAGGCATCATGCATGCGAGGTTGCTTGCTCCCTATGCAGACCTCGTCGTGGCGGACCCGCGGCCCGAATGCGCGGCCCTCGCGCAGGAACTCGGTGCCACTATTCGCGATACGGGGGAGTTGCTTGCCTCCACAGATCTTGATGGCATCGTCATCACTACGCCTACTGATACGCACGCGGACATGATCTGCGAAGCGGTCAAACTCGGGGTTCCCATCTTCTGTGAGAAGCCGGTTGCGCTGGACATTGCCTCAACGCAGCGTGCCAATGCGGCTGCGAAGGCTGCGGGTGTGCCGGTGCAAATCGGTTTTCAGCGCCACTTTGATGCGGCCTACACTCAAGCCCGGGAACGTCTGGCTGCTGGCGAGATTGGGGAACTGCGCCGGGTTCATATGGGAACTCTGGATCAGGCGCCAGCTCCTCGCGAGTTCTTGGCGGCCTCTGGCGGCATCTATACGGACTGTCTGATTCACGATTTCGATGCATTGCGGTGGGTTACTGGGCGTGAAGTCACTGAGGTATACGCCGTAGGTACGGACCTAGGTCAAGCCGACTTCGCCGATTTTGGGGACGTGGCTGAGACCGCGGTGATCCTAACTCTTCAAGACAATGTGTACGCTACTGCCCACTCATCGCGTTACAACGGTGCGGGATACGACGTGCGGATGGAGTTGCACGGCACAAGGGGAACAGACTTCGTAGGCTTGGATGAACACTTTCCTGTCACCTCCGTTGAGCCGGGTGCCACCTACCCGCAGGGTGAACCATGGACAGACTTCATCTTGCGTTTCAAAGACGCGTACGAACGCGAGCTTCTCGCGTTCTTGGAGATCGTTGCTGGGACGGCATCAGTCACCGCTACTATCGACGACGCCGTCGCCTCGCTGGAGATCGCGGCAGCTTGCGCCCTATCGCGTACTGAGCATCGGCCCGTCAAGCTGTCCGAGATCCGGGTGGGCGACTGATGGATCTACGCCTGAATGCGACTCCGTTCGATTACGCCTTCGTAGCCGTCTATATCTTCTTCGTCATCGCGATCGGTGTTGTCACGCGCCGGAAAGTGCTCACCTCCGAAGATTATTTTCTTTCTGGTCGCAGCCTTCCCGCATGGATCTGTGCGCTAGCGTTCCTTTCGGCAAACATTGGAGCCACGGAACTGATCGGAATGTCGGCGAACGGATCTCAGTATGGGCTGGGAACGGTCCACTACTATTGGATCGGCGCCGTTCCAGCCATGGTGTTTCTCGGCCTCATTATGATGCCGTTCTATTACGGTTCGCGGGTGCGGTCAGTCCCCGAATATCTGCGCCTTCGCTTCAACAAGCAGACCCATATCTATCAGTCGATCGTCTTTGCGGTTGCCACGATCTTGGTGGCGGGAGTGAACCTTTTTGCGCTCGCGTTACTGATCAACGTTTTGATCGGGATGCCGCTGTGGGCATCGATCATTGCCGCGGCCGGGATTGTGCTGCTGTACACCACGATGGGTGGTCTGACTGCCACGATGTACAACGAGGTATTGCAGTTCCTCATTATCGTCGCATTCCTCATTCCGCTCACCGTGGGTGGATTAGCTCGCGTGGGTGGAGTCTCCGGGCTCCTCGATACGTTGAACGCTACACAAGTGCTCGGCAAAGATGGCCTGACTGTGTGGGGAGGTACCGGTCTCGGAAACACCACCAATCCATATGGCAACTGGATCGCACTCTTGCTGGGCATGGGCTTCGTCAACTCGTTCGGATATTGGACCACGAACTTCACTGAAGTGCAGCGCGCACTTTCAGCAAAAGATATGTCTGCAGCTCAGCGCACTCCGATTCTGGCGGCAATTCCCAAGATGTTCCTCCCGCTTATCATCATCACGCCAGGCTTGCTCGCAGCCGTGTTGATTCCGGAGCTTTCCACCGGGGAGCTTTCGCATAACGAGGCTCTTCCGGCCCTCATTGGCGCAGTACTTCCTAACGGTTTGGTTGGGCTTGCCCTCGCAGCCCTCATCGCGGCGTTCATGGCTGGCATGGCCGCAAATGTCTCCTCTTTCAACACGGTTGTTACGTACGATCTGTGGCAGACATACATCCGGCCGGGCAAGTCTGACACCTACTATCTGCGGGTCGGACGCAAGTTGACCGTGGCCGGCGTGGCGATTGCTGTGGGCGCTGCCTTTATCGCGGCGCGATTCAACAACATTCAGGACTATTTGCAGCTACTCCAATCCATCTTTAGTGCGCCACTTTTCGCTACGTTCATTTTGGGCATGTTCTGGAAGCGCATGAGCCCATCGGCGGGCTTGTGGGGGTTGGTTGCCGGTGCGGTGGGTGCCGCAGGAGTCCAGATCGGCTATATGACAGGCCTTCTTGTGTTTAACTCACAGCAGGCGGCCTCGTTCACAGGATCGGGAATGGCGTTTGTGTTCGACGTCGTCGTTTCAATCATCGTAACGATGCGAGGCGTTCCCAAACCGGAGGATGAACTGGACGGCCTCGTATGGGGCAAGGTGAAGATGCCGATTCGAGGGACTCAGCCGGCCCCTGATCTTCACGCTGTTGCGGTCAAAGCAGAACGCGAGCGTGTGGCTACTGGCGAAGCTCTCAAGTGGTGGGAGAACCCCAAGCCGATTGGAATCGCGGTTCTGGTTGTTTTGGTCATTCTCAATGTGACGGTGGGCTGAGATGGAACTCGAAAAAACACCTGAAGAAGGAACAGTGGCAAATAGCGTGAACTCTGGGGCGCGTGGCGTGGATCCAATGGCACTGCGGCGTGGGCTTGCGTGGCGAGGAGGACGATACCCCCGGATCTCGCTTACGACCTTTTTGGACCTTCGCGCATGGATATCGGCGATGTTCTTCACCTTTGGCATCATGCTGACTGTGTACGGCATCTTCTTTGTTACGGATGAGGACATGGCCAAGGGCGCAGGCATTAACCTCAACCTGTGGACTGGCGTGGGCATGATTGTGGTGGCGGCAGCTTTCGCGGGGTGGCTTCTCGCGAGGCCACCCGAGGTGGGGGAAGCGAAGATCGGTGATCCGAAGGAAGATGTGGACTACATGTTCCTGCCTATCCGCGAGCGCTCTGAGGGCGCGGAAGAGGCGAGCGAAGGCGAGTCGTTGCAGGAGTAACGCGTGAGCCTTCATCGGCGAAACGGGTCAGCGACGGCATGAATAACAGCGGTGTCATAGTTTTGGACTGTGATTTCCTATAATTATCAGTTCCGTAGTACAGTGGTGCGTACCGAGGTCGATGGAAGTACCCAGGCCTGGAGAACTCGCTGAGCGTTTTCCTGAGCAATCCATGTGATACCGCGGTTTCTCCGGCGGCTTTGGCCCCGGCATGCGCAGCAGGCAACGCCCCACGCCTGCTGGAACAATGCGCACAACCCCTTTCGGCGCATTACTTGGTTGTTGACCGCTGTTGCGTCTTCTCGCCAGAATTGGGCATTGTGGATGTGACGGATCGGCACCAAGCAAATCAAAGGTATTGGCTAGGTGGCATTCTGTTTCCTGACCAAAATGTCTGAAAGTGAGTTGTGTGATGACTGTTGTAGTGGCGTACAAGTATGCGTCAAATCCCCAAGACGCATCCGTTGGCGCAGATGGCGTTGTGGACTGGTCCCGCGCTAAGGCGTCCGTGAGCGAGTACGACCCAGTAGCCATCTCGTTGGGCCGTGAGGTTGCCTCTCAGAATGACTCCGAGCTGGTTGGTGTGAGCGTCGGCTCAAGTGTGGTCGGCTCTTCGATGGCGCAGAAGAACGCCATGTCCAGGGGTTTGGATCGGGGTGTTGTTGTGGCCGACGACGCCGTCGCCACGTGGAACGCGACGAAGATCGGTTCCGCGCTTGCGGAACTCGTCCGGGGGATTGAGGGTGCTGACCTGGTAATCACCGGCGACGCTTCGGTCGATGCTGGTGCACGCACGATGTCTGGACTCATCGCCGGATTCCTTGGCTGGCCATGCTTCCAAGAAGTCTGTGGGGTTGAGAAGTCAGAGAACGGTTGGCTTATCACTCAGGTCGTTTCCGGAGGAACGCGTCGGATTGACGTTTCTGGTCCCGTTGTCGTGGCAGCAACGTCGGATGCTGTACCGGTCAAGGTCGCCTCAATGAAGGAGATTCTGGCAGCGGGCAAGAAGCCCGTGGATGTGGTCGAAGCCGGTTCGCTGGCTCTGAGCGATGCACAGCTCGAGGTGACCGGGCGTGCCAAGCCCGAAGCAAAGGCCCGCAAGAACGTGGTCTTCAGTGGTGAGAATGCGGCGAGCGAGCTAGTGGCTGCTCTCCGTGGCGATGGCGTTCTCTGAGTTTTCGAGGGTTGAGGAGTTTTTGACATGACGACATGGATTATTGCAGCAGATGAACGAGTCGCTTCCTTGGTGGAGGCAGCTCACACGATTGGCGGCGAAGCGGTCGCGGTGACAGTTGGCGCGGTGGCGGTGACTGGAGTAGACAAGGTTGTCCAGATTGAGGCTGGCGAAGGCGTGCCAGCTGAAGCTTTGGCTCCCCAAGTTGTGGCAGCTGTCCCAGCTGCTGCGGGCGACGTGGTGCTTGCGGCAAATCGGCCAGCTGAACGCGTTCTGGCAGCCGCTGTGGCAGCTTCCCTGAATGCTCCCATCCTCAATGGCTTGGTTTCCCTGCAGGCCCAGTCAGCCGAACTGGCTGTATATGGCGGCATCGGACTGGAGAGCGTTGCGTTTGCTGGACCCGTGGTGGCAATTCTTGACGGCGGGTTGGCATGCGAAGGCGAGGCGGTTGCCGCTGAGACCATTACCGGCCAAGGGTTCACAGCACGTGTGGTTGCTACCGAAGGCTCTGACGTAGCCGAGGTTAACCTCGCTGCAGCCAAGCGAATCGTGGCCGCAGGACGTGGATTCAAGGCAGAAGAAGACTTGGAGTTGGCGCGCGGCCTGTGCAGCGCTTTGGGCGCAGAGCTGGCGTGCTCCCGTCCGCTCGCCGAAGGCACCAACTGGCTCGCACGCGATCGCTACGTCGGTGTTTCTGGGCAGAACGTTTCCCCAGATGTGTATCTTGCCGTTGGCATTTCAGGTCAGGTGCAGCACACCGCAGGGATGAACAACTCAAAGGTTGTTATCGCAATTAACGATGACGAGAAGGCACCCATTTTCCAATTCGCCGACTACGGTGTTGTGGGCGACCTCTACACTGTCCTGCCTGCTTTGACGGCAGAGCTGGGTTGAGAGGCACGCAGTGGAATACGACTTTGATGTAATCGTGGTCGGAGGTGGGGTCGCCGGATCGGTGTGCGCTTACCTCCTGGCTCAAGCCGGGCGCGAAGTGTTGCTTGTTGAGCGCGGGGTGGAACCCGGATCCAAGAACCTATCCGGCGGAGTTTTGTACTGCCGGGTGATGGAGGAGATCTTCCCTGGATTTGTGGAGAATGCTCCGGTGGAGCGGCATATCACCCGCAACGTCCTGAGTTTCCTGAATCCCAGTTCCGCAGTGAATGTGGATTATTGGGACTCGCGTCTGAATGAGCCAACCAATGCTGTGACCGTATTGCGCGCAAAGCTAGATCCGTGGCTTGCAGAGCAATGCGAGGAAGCTGGCGTTACCGTTATGGCTGGCGTTAAGGTCGATTCCCTCCTGCGTGAGAATGGTCGCTTCGTTGGCATTCGTGCAGGTGAAGATGAGCTGCGCGCACGCGTTGTAGTGGCCGCGGACGGCGTCAACTCGTTCATCGCACGCTACGCTGGAATTCGTGACAAGGAGCCGGAGGAGAACCTCGCTGTTGGGGTGAAGTCGGTTATCCGATTGGGTGAAGGCGAAGTTGCAAAACGTTTCAACCTGACGGACAACCAAGGTGCGGCCTATGCGGTAGTCGGCGATTGCACGCAAGGAGTTGCTGGCGGTGGTTTCATGTACACCAATACAGATTCGGTCTCAATCGGAGTCGTGCTTCGCCTAGACGACTTGGTGGCAAAGGGCTTGACCTCGTCGGACGTGCATGACCACTTCCTGACCCACCCGGCGATCGCTCCTTTCCTCGAAGGCGGCGAGCTGCTCGAATACGGTTGCCATCTGGTGGCCGAAGGTGGCCAGAAGATGCAGCACGGTTTGGTTCATCCAGGGCTGGTTCTCATCGGAGACGCCGCAGGATTCACGCTCAACACGGGCTTTACGGTGCGTGGTATGGATTTGGCTGCCGGTTCAGCGCGCGCTGCTGCCAGCGCTATTGACAAGGCTCTTGAGGCCGACGACGTCTCCGAAGCGGGTTTGAAGGGCTATCTAGACCTCGTGGCCGAGTCGTTTGTTGGAAAGGACATGGCCACGTATGCAAAGGCTCCTGCATTCCTTGAGAACGAGGAAATGTATGGGCCACTAGGGGAGATGTTGGCTGACGTGCTGCATGGGGTGTACGACCTCGATCTGAGCCCGCGCCGTCACCTTCTGCCCACCGCATGGAGTGCGCTTAAGGGCTCTGGCCTCAAACTGAGGCGCCTCGCAAGTATCGGCTACCAGGCAGTGAGGTCATTGTGATGGATTTTCCATACGGAAGCGTCCCTGAGCGGCTGGCGCGAAATGTCTACGAAGTGGATGAAGGTAACTCTCACATTCACGTGAACCAGGAAATTGCTAAGGCAACTGGCACCGGCAAGAAGCTTGTGGCAGTGTGCCCAGCGCATGTGTATGCAGAAGAGGCCGACGGCACAATTTCAGTTGAGTATGCCGCGTGCTTGGAATGCGGCACGTGCCTAGCTGTGGCTGCCCCAGGTGCACTGGAATGGCACTATCCTGACAGCTCGATGGGTATTGCCTATCGCGAGGGCTGATTGGAAAGAGTCCAACATAGAATGAGTGTGGGCAGAGGCCATAAGGCCTCTGCCCACACTCATTCTATCAAGGGTTCTGAGAAGATTTGAGACAGTTGTGGTGTAGCTACTAAGGGTTGTGTGCGGACTAGATGCGCCCACAACCGTTCGTGATACAGCGTGGTAGAGCCAGGGATACAGCGTGGCGAGGCACATGCGCAGCGTGGCGAGGTACGGCTACACAAGGACCAAACAGATTGCGGTTCCCAGTTGTTCGGGGCCCGTGATGCTCGTCCTGCCTGTGCCGCGGCCTGCCTGTGCCGCGGCCTGCCTGTGCCGCGGCCTTCCTGTGGCTCGGCCGTTCTTTTCTGCGGCTCAGCCTTCCTTTGCCTCAGCCTGCCTGTGCCTCAGCCCTCTTGTGGGGAGAGAAGTAGGTCGCCCGAAACCTGTGCCAGGCGCAACTGCTGATCAACAATGATCGAAACGTACTCGTGGCAGTTCTCAAGGACCTTGGGGACTTGATCACTTGAGACCCACATCGCGCGGTTGTAAATGGATCCCTCAATCGCATCTACCATTCTCACAATCGACGTATCTGCGGGAATGAAACCCTCGCTGCGAAGTCTGCGAAGCGATGACATGGCATTTTGTAATGGGGTTACGTAGAGCTCCTGCCGGATCTTCTGAAGGTCGGGGTCCGAGCTAATTGAAAATTCCAGAGCTAGGCGTAGAACAGCGTTGCGATAGGGGCCAAGGTAGGAACGCAGACGAAACTCGCCATCTGCAATGAACCATTCCCGAACACTCACCCGCGAGCTTGCAGGTTCACGGTCGAGGATCGATGTGAAAGCTGACTGTAGCAGCTTGCCCTTTGTTCCCCAGCGCGTATAGAGCGTTGACTTACCAACGCCACCTTCTGTGGCGATCCGGGAAAGATTGGTGGCTGACCAGCCGTAATCTCCATATACCTTGAGGGTTGCAGCGAACACGCGTTCCTCTAAATGTATATCCGGCGGTCGACCCACGGATCGCGGTTCTGGTGGGTTCGTGATCACCATGGCGGCAGGCCCTCCTTCGGCGCGGGCGGCCCAGTTAGCTGCTCGCGGATGTCGGCTCTTCCATGATGGCGTACCCCTGATTGTAACGGCCGGAAGGGCTGATTCGGTGCGAAGAGAAGTGGCGCTGTACCGAACTTCTCGTTATAAAAATATCATGTGGATCAACTCGCACAATGTGACCATGGGCCGATATTGATGCAATTTTGAGCAAATCCAGTCCAAAATCCAGAAACTCGCTTGGATAAGTGCATTGGGGGACCTACTACCTAATTACAGATGAAAGTAGTCCCAAATAATGGAGGTGAGCGAGAGGCTTGAAGGGGTTCGAGCGTCTTGCATCGTCAGGCACTGTTCATTGGCGCGCACGGTGGCTGAAGCATTCCCTCAGCGGGAGTGCGGGGCAGCGGCTGTGCGCGTGCATAGTCAGCAGAGACGGCAAGATCGTGACGGTTTCCGAGCTATGCGACCACTTCGTTTCTCGCAACTTCGCAAAGTTCAAGATCCCTGAGAAGGTGGTCATGTTGCAGGAAATGCCGAGGACTAGTTCGGACAAGGTCTCCAAGAGGGAGCTGCGCAACCGCTTTGCTGCCGGAGTTCCAGCAGGTTACGAGGTAAGCACTGCGGTGTGAGCGCTGGCGGCATCGCGTTACGGGAGGAGTCGAGGTTCCTTCATAACAAAGCGCAGCACGGCGTCTTCGATCATGTCACGGTTATGGTCCGTTTCGCTTGCGCCGAGCATGTCGCGGTCAAAGAGCAGTGAGAAGCTGGCGCGGTGCTCGATTCGATTAAGTGCCATGGCTGAGAGCACCTGGTGGACATCGGTGGCGTCGGGCGCGTGGGGATCATCGCGGAACACACCAGAAGCCCGGCCTCGGCTGAGGATATCTTCGAGGATGACCAAGGTCTTCTCATTGATGGTGGCCAGTTCGGGGGTAGCGGCAATAGTCGCAGCGTTGTACTGGAGATTCTCATAAGCAATAATCTTGACGGCCTCGATGTTGCGCTCAAAGTGCTGCAACGTGGCACGTGTCAGGATGCGGAGTGCCGCCTCTGGTTCAAGGGTCTCCGGGCGCAGGTCAATCTCCCGGCGCCGGATCTTCTCATATGCTTCTTCAAGGACTTCCCTGTACAGGCCTGCCTTGGACTCGAAGTAGTAGTAGATCATGCGCTTGGATGTGTTCGTCTTGGAGGCAATGACGTCGATTCGCCCGCCAAGAGGTCCCTTGTCCGCAAACTCTTCTGTTGCTGCATCAATAATCTCACGGCGAGTGATTTCCGGTGCACGGCGCGAGTTGCGTGCGGAAGCGGATGTGGTCACGAGATTTCTATTCCTTCGGTTGGGTAAGTCAGCAAAACTCTACCTGTTCTTCATCGGGCTGGGCCGCTTCTTAGAGAGGCAGCTTCGTTTTGCTCTTCTTAAGTTGTATTTCTGGTGGCGCAGGTGGTAATCGGCTACCGTTGCAGCGCAATGAGTTCAATTGCACCGCTTGGGCATTCTTCCACGCAGATTCCGCATCCCTTGCAGTAGTCCTCATTGATAACGTATCCGCCGGGGACTTTCACAATCGCGTTGTCAGGGCAGACTGCGTAGCAGTTATCGCATTCGAAGCAGGAGCCGCAGCTCATACATCGCAGAGCTTCTCTCACGAGATCCCGGGGAATCTGGCCG
Organism: Changpingibacter yushuensis; assembly: GCF_014041995.1. Taxonomy (NCBI): domain Bacteria; kingdom Bacillati; phylum Actinomycetota; class Actinomycetes; order Actinomycetales; family Actinomycetaceae; genus Changpingibacter; species Changpingibacter yushuensis. The sequence goes on from NZ_CP059492.1 coordinate 755,721, forward strand.
TCTATGAACTCGGCTGGCGTTAGACCACTGCGTGGTGGGGTATTGGGAAGAAGCTGGTTTTCCGCAGGTTCGTAGTACCAGTGATTCAGCAGATCAAATTGGGCAAGGATGGCCGGTTCGTCAACTGTGTGGGAGAGGCTTGGTAAGGGTAGTAACGATGGGGTTTGCTCCGTCGTGTTGCTGGTTCCTTGCGTGGGTGCGGGTACAGGTTCCTGCGCAGCCATAGGCTCGTGGGCGCGCACGGGTGTGGACGTGGATGCGAGATACGAGGTGAGTGCGAGCGCGGCGGCACGTCCCCGCCCGATCGAAAGCGTTGATGTTCGCCGTTGCCGCCCGCCGATGTGAACGGGCTGGCGCCAGATGGTTTCGCCGTCCACGATGGCCATGCACATAGAGGCTCCGGTAGCCCAGATGAACCCATCAAACTGGTCCATGACGTTGCTGATGTGGCGGATTGTGTTGTGCATGCGAACAGTGACACCGGCTGAAACAATGCGATTGATTTCGCCATGCAGTATCCACTGCGGCAGGCGATTCTCGCTGATTGACCTGCTGAGTGTGCCGCCCAACTTGTTCTGGGATTCAAAGAGAGTGACGTTGTGGCCTGCTTGATGTAGCTGGTACATGGCGGAGATGCCGCAGGGGCCGGAGCCGATGACCGCCACATTGCGCTGGGTTGACGGGCGAGGGGCCGGAAGTGCCCAACCCTCCCGAAGTGCGTGTTCGCCCAGAATGCCCTCGATCTCCCGGATCGAAATGGAACCGCCCAATTGCGTGCGGTTGCATGCCGATTCGCAGGAGGCATAGCAGATCCTGCCCATTGTGGCAGGCAGCGGATTCACTGAGACCATGAGGTTCCACGCGTCATGAGCGCCCTGATCGGTGCCCAGTTGCAGAGCGGAGAGCCATTCGCGCACCGGTTCCTCCGAAGCGCAACCGTGCTCGCACGGGGGAGTGAGCGTGCGGTAGCGGGGAGTCTCCGTGCGCCACGTCCCGGTGTGGTTGTTGAGTGAACTGCCAGGCTCCAAATCCACAGCAAACATGGTTCCCTTTGTCACTCCCTTCGTGTTGCTTTGCACCCCACGTGGTCGCAGAGCTTGAGCGTCAACGTGGCAGCACGGAGTCGCTTGCGTGACCGGGTGCTAGGTTGCCAGTTGTGCTTGGTAACCACATGTGCACATGGGAGGCGCAGCCGCGGGCATCTTCAACCACCCCAGCAGCGATAGTCCACCGTGACAGCAACGATAAACGCTGCACCACTTTGTACGATCTGTTTCAGATTTTAGGCCCACTCACGAGGAAGTGAAAGCGTTTAGTGAGAAAGTGAAGAGTTTAACGAGTTTCCACGTGGTAACTGGCGAGTCGCATAAGGGTGCCGATGTGTGGGCAAAACAGGAAATCTATGTAATGAACAGTGAAAAAAGTCCCGGATCTGAGAGGTGTTCCGGGATACTATTGGCTTGTAACGTTTCTGTGGGATCTCGAAGACGAGGTTAGTGGAGACTCCGCCAAGCGGCCAGAACGCAAGTCCAATACTCCTGAACATGGCTTCCTGTAGTCTTGGGTTTGTACCAAATGGTGAGTTTCTGTACGACCAGCTTTGAGCACCTGCATCGTTGCACGGTGGATGTTGGCACGCGCCGTGCAAGGTTAACCAGAGAGAGGCTGAAATGACCGTAGTGGTCGCGTACAAGTACGCAGCAAATCCGCAGGATGCATCCGTCGGTGCTGATGGAGTGGTGGATTGGTCCAGAGCTAAGGCAGCAGTCAGTGAGTACGATCCCGTTGCTGTCCAGCTCGCCCGCACAGTTGCAGGCGATTCAGAAGTTGTGGGCATTAGCGTTGGAACAGCCGCTATTGCCAGCTCAATGGCCAAGAAGAGTGCGATGTCCAAGGGGCTTGATCGCGGCGTCGTCGTCGCTGATGATGCCACCCAAGGCTGGAACGCAACTCAGACTGCCGCGGCCCTCGCAGGGCTTGTGGGCCGGATCGATGGCGCAGACTTGTTGGTCACAGGCGATTCTTCGATCGACGACGGCGCACGGATGATGTCTGCGCTAACGGCGGGCTTCCTAGGCTGGCCGTGCTTCCAAGAGGTGACGGCAGTTGAGAAGACGGCCGATGGCTACGCGTTGACGCAAGCCATCACCGGTGGAACGCGGACCATTTCGGTTACTGGACCAGTAGTGGTTGCGGCCACTTCTGACGCAGTCCCGGTCAAGGTGCCTTCGATGAAGGAGATTCTGGCAGCAGGAAAGAAGCCAGTAGAGGTTGTGAGCGTTGAGGATGTTGCGCCCGTTGAAATCGGCGTGACAGTCACCGGGCGGAGCAAACCTGCCCCAAAGGCTCGCAAGAATCAGGTCTTCACAGGAGAATCTGCGGTTGCGGATCTCGTAGCCGCACTCCGTACTAACGGCATTCTCTGAGAGGTTGAACAAACATGACTAACACATGGATTATCGCAGTTGACCCGGCAGTCTCCACGCTCGTGGAACTGGGGCGCACCATCGGTGGAACCGTCACAGCAGTCGTGGTGGGAAACGCCGTCGTCAAGGGAGTGGATGCGCTTGTGCGCATACCGCTGGCGGAAGGTACTCCGGCCGAAGCCGCGTCCCCGGCTGTGGCCGCAGCCGTGGCCGCTGAGCCGGGCGATGTTGTGCTGGCAGGTAACAAGCCCGCCGAACGCGTCTTGGCAGGTGCTGTTGCGGCGCTCAAGAAGCTGCCCGTTCTCTACGGTCTGAAGAAGGCTGGCGCAGGCACTGCAGAATTGTCACGCTTTGGCGGAATTGCAGTTGAGACCTGCGCGTTCGAATCCGCAGTAGTCGCGGTGATTGACGGCGGCGTGGAGCCGGAGGGTGAGGCGCCGAACGAACTAACTGGTCCTGCTCAGTTCCAAGCAGCCACGGTCACAAGCGTCGACAAGCGGGAAGTGGCACAGGTCAACCTCACTGCTGCAAAGCGAATTGTTGCCGCAGGGCGCGGATTCAAGGCAAAGGAGGATCTGCAACTCGCAGAGGATCTGGCGGCAACGCTTGAAGCCGAAGTGGCGTGCTCCCGCCCGCTTGCCGAGGGCAGCGAATGGATGCCTCGCGATCGGTACGTGGGTATCTCTGGCCAGCAGGTCAGCCCAGAACTGTACGTTGCACTCGGCATTTCGGGTCAAATCCAGCACACGGCAGGCATGCAAGATTCCAAGACTGTAGTTGTGATCAATAATGACGAGAAAGCACCAATCTTTGCGGGTGCGGACTACGCGGTGGTCGGAGACCTCTATGAAGTTCTGCCTGCCCTCACCCAAGCACTGAAGTAGGAAAACGTGGCCGAGGAACAAGATTACGACTTCGACGTCATCGTAGTTGGTGGCGGCATTGCAGGAAACGTGTGTGCGTACCTCCTCGCGAATGAGGGGCATGAGGTCCTGCTCATTGAACGTGGAATCGAACCGGGTTCGAAGAACCTTTCGGGTGGAGTGTTCTACTGCCAAGTCATGCAGCAGATCTACCCGAATTTCTTGGATGAAGCTCCGGTGGAGCGCCACATTTCACGCAATACATTGAGCTTCCTCAACGAGTCATCTGCCGTGAATGTGGACTACTGGGACAAGCGCCTGACCGAACCGGTCAACGCCGTCACGGTATTGCGTGCCAAGTTTGACCCATGGCTTTCCGAACAGTGCGAAGAAGCCGGCGTCACAGTCATGCCGGGAGTCAAGGTCGACGAACTGATTCGTGAAGGCGATAGGTTCGTAGGCGTCCGGGCCGGTGAGGACGAGCTTCGCGCCAAGGTAGTTGTGGCTGCTGACGGCGTCAACTCCTTCCTAGCCCGTTACGCAGGGCTTCGCGCCCAAGAGCCGACCGCAAACCTCGCTGTGGGAGTCAAGTCAGTTATTCAGCTTTCAGAAAGCCAGGTCCGTGACCGCTTCAACTTGAGCGGTAACGAGGGTGCGGCGTACGCCGTCGTCGGCGATTGCACTGAAGGCGTAGCTGGCGGTGGCTTCATGTACACAAACAAGGATTCGGTTTCGATCGGAATTGTGGCCAACCTTGAGGATCTGGAAGCCAAAGGTAAGTCTTCTTCAGACCTTCACGATCATTTCCTCTCACACCCGTTCATCAAGCCGTTTATTGAAGGTGGGGAACTGCTCGAATACGGTTGCCACCTCATTGCGGAGGGCGGTCAAAAGATGCAACACGGCTTGGTTCACAACGGCCTCGTGTTGGTTGGCGACGCCGCAGGGTTCACACTCAACACCGGATTTACGGTGCGTGGGATGGATTTGGCTGCAGGTTCCGCACGAGCCGCCGCCACGGCAATTAATGCTGCATTGAAGGCTGGCGACTTCTCAAAGAGCGCTCTGCAGGAGTATGTGAGCGAGTATGAGGCAAGCTTTGTTGGCCAGGACATGGCCACATATGCCAATGCCCCAGCTTTCCTTGAAAACCAAGAGATGTATGGAGCAGTAGGGGAGTTACTGGCCGACGTACTTCACGGTGTCTACAACCTAGACACCACTGCGCGCAAGCATCTACTGCCAACCGCGATTGGCGCATTTAAGAAGTCGAGGCTGAAGCTGACAAGGTTGGCGAAGATCGGCATCCAAGCAGTGAGGGCTTTGTGACATGAGTGAGTTCTTTGAAGGATCTGTGACCGAACGTCTGGCTGGCAATGTGTACGAGGTCGATGAGGGAAACTCCCACATCGAGATCAATCAAGAGATTGCTCGAGCCACCGGCACTGGAAAGCTTCTGGTGAAGGTGTGCCCGGCGCACGTCTACTCCGAAGAAGCCGATGGCACCATCTCCATTGAGTATGCAGCCTGCCTTGAGTGTGGAACGTGCTTGGCGGTAGCTGCGCCAGGTGCCCTGAAATGGCATTATCCCGCCGGTTCCATGGGGGTGGTCTTCCGCGAGGGCTGAGGGTGCCCTACGCGGATGTGCGTTGAGCTATCTGGGTGCTCGGCGTGCACAAGTGATGAGGTGAGACTCGTCGCGCCACGCAAGTGAGGCTGCGAACCCGTCGGACGGTTCGCGGCCTCACTTCACTTGTGTTTGAGGGCCGTGGCGCGCGGGAGGGCTGGGAAATCAGGTTTACCCTCTGGGCTGGCGGCTCGACGCTCCGAGAATCTTTCCTTAGGGAACACCACACGGTAGTGTTAGCGCTAACAATTGTTCCTCACATTGACGCTCAGGCACTGGTTCCCGTGTCCGTTTTGGGGAATGATTGCATGCGATGGTGCATATCTAAGGAGTCGAAATGACTGTTGCTTCAGACCGAGCCCCCTATGAGCTGACGTCCGAGGTTCTGGAATCAATCAAGCATCCCACCCCATCTGAGATCGCATCTATGGATGCATGGTGGCGGGCAGACAACTACCTCACAATTGGCCAGATTTATCTCCAGTCAAATCCGCTTAATCCGGCGAGCCTGACGTTTGACGACATCAAACCACGCCTGCTAGGACACTGGGGAACCTCGCCCGGCCTTGCTTTCCTATACACACACGTCTCCGACCTCATTAAGAAGTCCAACCAAGACTGCGTGTTCATTACGGGTCCGGGCCACGGCGGTCCCGCATTGGTCGGTGCCTCTTACTTGGAGCAGTCCTACACTCAGATCTATCCGGACATCACGGAGGACACCGCAGGTCTGACCCGGCTCTTCCGTCAGTTCTCAGCCCCTGGCGGCATCCCATCCCACGTCTCAGTGACCACTCCGGGATCCATCCATGAGGGCGGCGAACTAGGCTATGCGTTGGTTCACGCATTCGGAGCTGTGTTTGACAATCCGGACCTGTTGGCGGTCGCCGTCGTCGGCGATGGTGAAGCTGAAACGGGACCGCTTGAAGGTTCGTGGAAGGGCATCTCATTCCTCAATCCTGAACGCGACGGCGCTGTACTGCCGGTGCTGCACCTGAACGGCGCAAAGATTGCTGGGCCTACGGTTCTTGGGCGCAAAGATCCGGAAGAAGTCCGTAACATCTTCCGCGGTCACGGCTACGAGCCCATTGAGATCAACGTGGGCCTAGACGAATCGGACACCGATTTCCACGAGCGTTTCGCCGAAGTACTGGGCGATGCCTATGCGCGGATCCGTGAGATTCAGAGCGAGGCGCGCGCACATGCCGGTGAGCCTGTGGAGCACAACGGTAAGCGCCCGGTGTGGCCAATGATTATCTTCCGCTCTCCCAAGGGTTGGACCGGCCCGCACGAGGTGGATGGAATCGTAGTTGAAGGCACGTGGCGTGCCCATCAGGTTCCACTTTCTGGAGTTAAGGGCGATGCCGCTCACTTGGATATTCTCAAGCAGTGGTTGGAGTCCTACCGGCCCAGCGAACTCTTTGACCAGAACGGCCATCCCACCGAAATCGTTTTGGCCGCTAACCCTGAGGGCAGCAAGAGAATGTCGATGATTCCTGCGGTCAACGCGGGTGTGGACGAACCTCTCAGGATCCGGGATCTTCACGAGTATGAGGTTTCAGTTCCGGCACCAGGAACGCTCAAGGAGGAATCCACTCGCACGATCGGCAAGATCATGCGTGACATCTATGTGGACAATCCTGATAACTTCCGGCTCTTCTGCCCAGATGAGACCAACTCAAACCGGCTGGGTGCAGTGTTTGAAGCCTCTGACCGTTGTTCGATGGAACGCACTACGGATCTAGATGTTTCGATCTCGCGCGACGGCCGGGTCATGGAGGTGCTCTCCGAGCACAACTGCCACGGCTGGCTTGAGGGATATGTATTGACGGGGCGTCATGGCCTGTTTGCATCTTATGAGGCGTTCGGACTGATCTCTGCTTCTCAGACCGTGCAGCACGGCAAGTGGCTTGAGGAAGCTGGCAAGCTCGAATGGCGCAAGTCGATTCCGAGCCTGAACATTCTGCTTTCATCAACATGTTGGCGCAACGATCACAACGGTTTCTCTCACCAAGGCCCTGGGCTCATTGAGAACGTGTTGTCTTTGCGTGGGGATGTGGCACGGGTGCTGCTCCCACCGGATGCCAACTCGCTTGCGGTAGTGGCGCGTGACTGCTTCAGTTCCACGGATCGGGTGAACCTGATTGTTCAAGACAAGCAGCCACAGTTCCAGTACATGAGCATGGAGGAAGCCGAAGTCCACGTTGAGAAGGGATTCGGTATTTGGGATTGGTGCTCCAATGAGGGACCGGATAACAAGGTTGATGTGATCTTGGGATGCGCCGGTGACGTGGTGACAATGGAAGTTGTAGCCGCCGCTCAGATCCTTCGTGAGAAGCTTCCAGACCTCAAGTTCCGCGTGGTCAACGTCGTGAACCTGACTACTTTGGCTCGTCCAAAGGACAATGTTTGCGGCATGAGTGATATCGATTTCTCCGAGCTCTTCACTGATTCTCGGGACGTCGTGTTCGCCTTCCATGGTTACCCGGGGGCTATTCATAAGCTCGTGCACGGGCGCCCGGATGCGGATCGATTCCATGTGCGTGGGTTCGTTGAAGAGGGTACGACGACGACGCCGTTCGACATGGTCGTTCGTAACAAGGCCGATCGCTACCACTTGGTCATGGACGCCATTAACAACTCCAAGCACAAGCCGCGTGGCTCAGCAGACCTCAAGCGTTGGTGCCAGGCGAAGTTGGATCGCCACGAAGAATACAAGGTAGCCAACCTGCAAGATATGCCCGAGATCGCTGACTGGGTATTCGGCGCTCCTCTGGATTGACGATGATTGCTGTGGCTGCGGGCGATCGCGCGGGCGATCCCGCCCGCAGCCGCGGCGTCTCTGTTAATAATTCATAGTTCCCTGAATTCAGGAAAACGTGTACTATTGGTGGCGTGAGTACACAGATTAGCAACGCCCGCGTGGACGTGACGAGCGTGGGCGATGAGCCTGCGGATGGGCAAACTACCGCGGACGGCGTGACGGCTGCGGCCGCACAAGGAGTTGCGCGCGTGCCGCTCAGGAGCACACAAAGCCACGTCGCGGCGATGGCACGGCTCGGAACTGCGCTTTCCGAGACGGTGCGGGTGGCCACTCTGCTAGAGCTTCGCAGTGGCCGCATGTGTTCGTCGGATCTTGCTGAGGCTGTTGGTGTCACACGGCAGGTCATGAGTAACCATCTGAGTGCACTCAAGGAGTCGGGACTGGTTGTTGGTTCCCGGCAGGAGCGCCAGATGTACTACGAGTTGGCATCTCCCCACCTGTCTCACGCGCTTGAGGAACTCCTGACGGCAACGCTAGCCATCGAACCCGGTTGCTGCGACGGAGTGCATCGCCATCGTGATGGAGTGTTTGCTTGCTCGTGCATGGGTGGGATAACGGGGGAGGCCTGCGATGAGTGATCCGATTGAGACTCCGCTCTCAGAACCCGAGGGGCCGTGCTCCCCGGCGAGTGGGGGTAACCGAAGTGACCATCACAGAACTGACGCCCATTCGCATTCTCATTCCCATTCCCATGCATCAAGTTCTCGGTCTAGGCTGGCAGCTGCACTCGCGGTGACTTTCGTGATTCTGATTGCGGAGTTCGTTGGCGCGATGATCTCAGGATCGCTTGCCCTTGCGGCCGATGCCGGCCATATGCTTGTCGATTCGTCTGGGCTGGTGGTGGCCCTTATTGCAGCGCATCTCATGACTAAGCCGCGCACCGATCGCTACACGTGGGGACTAGCGCGTGCCGAGGTGATTGCGGCTGCGGTGCAAGCGGGAATGTTGCTTGTCATCTGCGTGGTTGTGGCATGGCAAGGCGTGACACGGCTTGGAAATCCTCCGGACATTGAGACGGGCCTGATGCTGGTCATTGGTGTGATCGGTCTGATTGCCAACGTGGTCTCGCTCGTTATCCTTTCGGGTGGCCGCCGCTCGTCGCTCAATATGAAGGCGGCGTTCCTGGAAGTTGCGAATGATGCCCTAGGCTCCGTGGCGGTCATAATTGCGGCGGTTGTCGCATATGCAACGGGGTGGACTGGAGCTGACGCCATAGCGTCGCTCTTCATTGCCGCACTCATGGCGCCACGCGCCCTAAAACTCCTGCGCACAGCGCTCGCCGTACTGATGGAACAGACGCCTACCGAACTTGATCTGGATGAGGTGCGCAGGCACATGCTAGGACTCACCAATGTTGTTGATGTCCATGATCTACATGTCTCGACCATCAATACGGGTACGCATGCACTAACGGCGCATGTGTGCACGCAAGCCGGACTCTCCGATTCTGAAAGGGCTACGCTTCTACACGCCCTAGAAGACTGCGCTTCCGAGCACTTCCCCATCTCCCTCACGCACACAACCTTCCAGTTTGACACCGCAGCGCATGAGCGGCATGAGCGACTAAACCACTGAACTCAAGGGGTCTATGAGAAGTGCAGTTCTATCGACAAACGATAGAAATCTATCTATTATCGATGTATGGACAAAGTAGTGGTTGCTGGGCTTCGAGCCCTGCTTATTGGACTCGGGCTAGGATGCATACTCGGCCAAGCGGTGATTATTCCGGTCATGGCATCGGACCTCGCGCGGGAGTTCCCGGAAGTCGCCTTCCTTCAAGTGCCATACACACTGGTGGCTGTGCTCATCATCCTGTGCATCGAAATAGCATTTGTGGCCGTATGGCGGCTCCTGACGATGGTGGCGCAGGAGCAGATTTTCGCGGAACGCGCGATCCCTTGGGTGAACACGATCGTATGGGCCGCCCTCGTTTCAACGGTTCTTAGTGTGGGATGCTGCATGCATCTGCTGTTCCTGATCAACGCAGGTGGCCCTGGAGTATTGCTGCTCATGGTGGCAGCCCTGATCGGCGGTCTCGCTTTCTCGCTCATCATGGTTGTGATGCGAGGCCTGTTGGTCACTGCAACGCGGATGCGATCCGAACTTGATGAGGTGATCTGATGCCTATCATCGTGGACGTTGATGTTGAACTTGCCAAGCACAAGATCTCCGTAGGGGACTTCGCACGCGCCATCGGGTTGACCCCGGCCAATGTTGCGGTGCTGAAGAACGGCCGGGCGAAGGCGATCAGGTTCAGTACGCTCGATGCGATCTGCCGGGTGTTGGAGTGCCAACCGGGGGACATCCTGAGGTGGGTTTCCGAAGAGCACTGAGTAGGACTACCCCATACTCGAGGCGCTGAGCACTAGACCCGTACGAGGCGTGACCGGTGGTGACATCATTGTGATGAGCGACACAATGACGTTCGCTCACATCGCGGCCTGTAGGTCATGCTCAGGCCAGAACAGTTTGGGGGCACACATGACACAGCACGCTCATCCGCTCAATGGACACCGCACAATCAAAGAGTGGCTCGCTCACCCGGTGGGTGGGCCCATTCTTCGGGACATCTTCAGTAAGGCGGGTGTGGATGACGCCACGCTTAACCAAATGGGCTCCCTCCCGCTCGGCGGCCTCCCCGAAGTTAGCCACGGGCGATTCCCTCAAGCTTTGGTGGACCAAATTATCCGTGAAGCAAACGGTGGAAACGTGCCGCAAGAGGAACCACCCCTCGGCGCCACAGGTTCCCGGTTCGCAGGCAAGGTGGCTGTGATCACGGGTGGTGCTTCCGGAATCGGGCACGCCACCGTCAAGCGCATTGTGTCAGAAGGCGGCACAGTGGTGGCCGTTGACGTCTCGGAGGAGCGCTTGGCCAAGGTGGTGAGTGAAGCTCCAGTCGGAAAAGTCATTCCCGTGGTCGCGGATATTACTGACGACGACGGCGTCGAGCGGATAGTTTCCGCCGCCGGGCCACGCATCGACTGCTTGGCAAACGTTGCGGGAATCATGGACGGAATGGTGCCCCTCCACGAGGTGGATAACGCGCTGTGGGACCGCGTGATGGCAGTGAACGTGACCGGAACGTTCAAGGTTTCGCGGGCAGTGTTGCCGATCATGTTGGAACAAGAGGAGGGCTCGATCGTCAATGTTGCGAGCCAAGCCGCACTGCGTGGAAACGCCGCAGGCACGGCCTATGGCACGTCAAAGCATGCCATCGTAGGTATGACTAAGAGTGAGGCATTCCTTTACGGACCGCATGGTATCCGCGTGAATGCGATAGCTCCCGGTGGCACAGCGACGGCAATCGAAGGTTCGTTCAAATCCGAGTTTGCCGAAAAGCGCATGGCACCCTTCCTTGGACTCATTCCGCCCATCACCACCGCAGATACGCAGGCGGCGGCTATCGCCTGGCTGCTGAGCGGTGACGCCGCAAACATCAACGGAGTCATTCTGCCTACCGATGGCGGGTGGTCGGTCCAGTAGGCCTCCGCTGCTCGGGTGCGCCGAGTGTGTGGTAAGTGAAGCGCACGGCGGGGGATGTTTGGGTGTCACGAGACACCCAAACATCCCCCACCACGAACCAAGAATCAGAGAATCTGGCGGGCGTTGGCCTTTGTGAGCTCAATGAGCTCGTCGCCGCGTCCCGAAAGAAGAGTGCGCATGGCGTAGAGGGCGAATCCCTTGGCCTGGTCCAACTTGACCGAAGGTGGAATTGTCAGTTCTTGGCGCTCTGTCACAACGTCGATGAGGGCTGGACCATCGTAGGCGAATGCTTCAGCTAGGACGGCTTCGAGATTCTCCGAACTGTCCACATGGAAGCCCTTCATGCCTGCTGCGCTGGCAATTCCGGCTAGATCGGGGTTCTCGAGGTCGGTTGCGGTGGTAACGAAGCCGGCTGCCTTCATCTCCAGCTCCACAAAGTTGAGGGAGGAGTTGTTGAACACGATCACCTTGACCGGCAGTTTGTTCTGCACCAAGGTAAGGAGTTCACCAAGCAGCATTTCCACGCCGCCGTCACCGGACAACGCCACCACCTGACGGCCCGGGTAGGCTGCAGCGGCGCCAACAGCCTGCGGTAGGGCATTGGCCATCGAACCGTGGATAAACGATCCGATCACCTTGCGCTTGCCGTTCATTTTGAGGTAGCGCGCGGCCCAGATAACGGGAGAACCAACATCGGGGATGAAGACGGCGTCGTCGGACGCAACTTCGTCAACGAGCTTCGCAACGTACTGCGGATGGAGCGCTTGCTTGGCCTTACGCGGCGTAGCCAGATCGTCCAACTTGGCGCGAGTCTTCTTGTAGTTTGTCAAAGACTGCTCCAGGTGTGAGCGTTCCGAATGACGTTCCAGGAGCGGCAAGAGCGCCTCGATCGTATCTCCAACGTCTCCCACCAGCCCGAGCTTGAGGGGAATGCGGCGGCCCAAATGCTCACCACGCAGATCCACCTGAATTACCTGTGCGCCGTCGGGAAGGAAGGGCCGATAGGGGAAGTCCGTGCCGAGCATGAGCAAGGTATCGCAGCTCTCCATCGCCCGATACCCAGAGGCGAACCCGAGGAGGCCCGTCATGCCAACGTCAAAGGGGTTGTCGTATTCGATGAACTGCTTGGAACGCAGGGTGTGCACGATCGGAGCGCCGATCTGCTCGGCCAACTTGATGACCAAATCGTGTGCCCCTTCCACTCCTGCGCCAGCCAGAATCGTGACTCTCTTGGCTTTGTTGAGGAGCCCCGCGGCATCGCGGAGTTCGGGGTCGCTAGGTGTGACCTTGGGGGTGGAAGCGTAGACCGGGGTGACGTTCGTATCAACGGCTTCGGCAAGTGCTACGTCGCCAGGAATGACCACCACCGCCACTCCGCGCTGTGAGACCGCGGCCTGCATGGCTGTGCGCAGGATGCGTGGCATCTGAATGGGATCAGAAACGTATTCCGAGTACACGGAGCACTCGCGGAAGAGTTCTTGAGGGTGCGTCTCTTGGAAGTATCCCGATCCGATCTCCGAAGTGGGGATGTGCGCCGCAATTGCGAGCACAGGCACGCGGGAGCGCTGCGCATCGAAAAGGCCGTTGATGAGGTGGAGGTTGCCTGGGCCGCAACTGCCGGCGCAGACTGCGATTTCGCCAGTCAATGCTGCTTCGGCGCCGGCAGCAAATGCTGCTGCTTCCTCATGGCGTACATGAACCCACTCGATACCGGATCCGCGCAGGGCATCCGTGAAACCGTTTAGAGAATCTCCGGGAAGTCCGTAGACGCGCTTCACGCCACTTGCGGCAAGGGTGTCAACCATGTTCTTCGATACTGTGACCATAATGTTCCCCATGTTGTTGAAGTTCGGGGTAAATCCACGCATGCTCAACCGCCAGATAGTTGAGCAGACAGCGCACAGACCAGTTCGGTCATACACCACAATTCGCGGGAAAACCCACTTCCCATTGTACCCCAGCGCCTAGGTCCAAAGTCCCGGCATGTTCGTGTCCTCTTGCCCACAGCCTGTGCGCTCACTATTGACGTGCCGCCGCGCACAGTTGCTGCGTTTGAAGCAGGCGTTTCGTGTGTTTGTCGACGACGTCGTCGTTCTTCAAGCCATTGGTCAGCGGGGAACGAAAGGGGGCGGATCCATCTGAAGACCTGATGGATCCGCCCCGACAACATCTGAGGTGTTCGGTCACTCTCCGATGTATTCAGGTGCCCGCTTCTGCATTCCGGCTGCAACTGTTTCGCGGAAGTCGGCCGACAGAGCACCCAGGCACAGGTAGTCGGCTTCAACTTGGAAGTATGTCTCTATGGTGTAGTCCTCCATGTGATTGGAGATAGCCTTCGTATGGCTGATTCCCACGGGTGATAGGGCCGCGATCTCGGACGCCAAAGCACGAGCGGCTTCCATGACCTCACCGTGAGGGTAGACGTCCAGAACCATGCCGTATTCCTTGGCTTCAGCTGCCGTGACCGGAACGCCTCGCATAGCGAGCCACTTGGCACGCATCGGCCCAACCAACCGCTGCAGGGCCCACAGGCCACCCGTATCAGGGCTCAATGCGTAGTTCACGAAAAGCTCGTGGAATTTCGCATTCTCCGAGGCCAGAACAATGTCTGAGCTGAGCAGCAGATTGCAGCCACCGCCTTGGCATTCGCCTTGGGCAACACCGATGACAGGTTGAGGAAGGAACATGATCGAGCGAATGAGTTCGCCGATCTCCGTCATGACTTGACGGCCTTCGGGTAGCGATACAGCAAACTTGGAGCGCAACACAGCGAGGTCTCCAGGTCCAAATGACACTGGTCCGTTGCCGTTCAGGATCACCGCGCGGATCTCGCGATCCACCCGAATCGTATTGAAAGCCTGGCGCAGTTCGTCGATCAGTTGCTCCGAGAAGCGGTTGAGGTTATCCGGGCAATCGAGTGTGACGGTGGCGATGTGTGACGCGTGGTCGAGTTCAAGCAGAACCACGTGATCAAATGACTTTTCGTATGGGTACATGGTGTGTCCTTTCAGCGCTGAACGAGCTGGGGGTGCGAGCCGGATAGAAGTAGCTGGACTCGGCCTGCAATCGCAGGGTTGTAAGCCGGGTGGGTCAGGATGAGGAACGTGTTGGATTCGACGCCCTCAATGATGACCTCGACCGCATCTTCCACGGGCATTCCCAAGGGCAACGAGCCTTCTACAACAGCCCACCGCTTCGTGTAATCGGTACTCTGAAGGTAGGGATGATCAGCTGGATTGAATTCAGGCTGGTTGCGGTGTTCGTTGCAGCGTCCCAGATCTGTGGAGACCACAGCCGGGCACACCGCATGCGCCCGAACCGGCGAACCGATTCCTTGGAGCTGAAGATCCAACACCTCGGTGAGCCCAAGAGCGGCAAACTTTGAAGCCACGTATGCCGGTGAGTTCTCTACTGTGAGGAGGCCCGCGATGGATGCCGTGTTGACGATGTCACTTGGGAAGTCCTGAGCGCTCATCCGCGCAGTGAATGCCTTTGCCGTATGAACAAGGCCCTTGACGTTCACGCCGAGTAGCCAATCCCAATCCTCCACGGGTTCTTCCCAGATTGTCCCGGCAGAAATCACACCTGCATTCGAAAAGACCAGATCCACGCGCCCAAACGATTCGAACACGCGGTCGGCGAAATCACCTACAGCGGCATAATCGGCGACGTCGCCGTGTACGGCCAGGACGGTTGCTCCAGTGGTCCGGAGTTCGTCGGCCATGGTTTCAAGAGCGGGAGCTTCAATATCGAAGAGGGCGATCGCAGCGCCCGCTTGTGCGTACCGTCTGGCGATTTCGGCACCAATTCCGTGTGCGCCGCCGGTAACGACGACGACCTTACCCGAGTAATCCTTCATTGCTTCTCTCCTTTGAGATTTCTTACTGATTCTGTTGGACTTCTAGATCATTGCCCGCCGCATCATCTGCGACACAGCTTCGGTGAGGGCCTCGGCGGAAGCACCTCCAATTGCCATCACTTTGGCATCGCGCCAGAACCGCTCCACTCCTGTTTCGCGGATGACTCCAACCCCTCCCATGATCTGGATGGCGTCGCGCGCCACCTCTTCACTCACTCGAGCGCCTTCAACCTTGAGAAGGCGCCCGCGGGCGAGTTCGAGTTCGCCGGCATCTCGCTGCGCGTAGGTGGAGTAGACCAACCCACGCAGTGATTCGATTGCGGTGTACATCTTGACGAGCTTGTGGCGAGTGACTTGGAACCGGTCAAACTGGGTCTGGCCCATTTGGATGCGCTCCATTGAGTAAGCTCTGGCCATCTCATATGCGCCCTCCGCGATGCCCAGAGAAACCGGACCACAGGAAAGGAACTCCGCAGTGGCGGAGACAAACATCGCCTGAAGCGCGCCATCCTGAGGTCCCAGGAGATTGGCAGCCGGAACACGGCACTGAGAGAAGGAGATCGATCCTGTCGCCGAGCCATGCCAGCCAAGTTTGTGTTCGGGCTGACCGATTCCAAGGCCGGGCGTGCCTGCCGGAACAATGAACGCTGACAAACCCGTCTTGGTTACGGGGTCAGGCTTATCTGCGGTCACAGCGATGATGATGTACACGTCTGCCGCGCCGATGTTGGAAATGAGTACCTTTCCACCGTTGAGAACCCATTCGTCGCCTTCGCGAACGGCCCGCGTGGTGAACTCGGCTTGATCATCGCCACCCACTGCTTCCGTTGATCCGCAGGCAAGGATGATCTCACCCATGGCTGCGGGCTTGAGGTAGGTTTCCTTCTGCTCGGGTGTGCCCAGCATCTGGAGCAGTCCGCCCGCAAGCAGCGTGTGTGCTCCCATAGCCACCGTCAACACGGGAGACGTCTTTGCGATCTCCTCGAGTACAAGTGCGTGGGTAGTCTGATCCATACCTAGGCCGCCGTCGGCCTCAGGAACGGTAATGGCAAGGAGTCCGAGTTCTCCAGCTCGCTTGAGAAGATCGGTGGGGAACTCATCGCTAGCATCGATCTCAAGGGCTCGGGGAGCCACTTCCTTCTCCACGAACTCTCGTGTTGTCTGGAGGACCGCTTCACGATCCTCATTCATGAACCACATTGACATGAAACTCTCCATTCGGATTGATGTTCTGATTGGTCAGGCTTCGGCGTAACTCACGCCGTGGGCGGTAGAGGGATAGGTCCATCGGACTATTCCGCCGGGGGTGCATACCACCGCGCACGTGCCGCATTCGAGGCATCCAGCGTGGTCAAAGTGCGTTTCACCGTCCTCGTCGCGCGAGAAGAGTGAGGCCGGGCAGGCCCACACGCAGGCGTGGTGAGGGCATGTGCTACAAGTGCGCGCGTCGATAGCGATGTGTGCGTAGGACTCGTCCACATCGAAACGGTCGAGTGCGAGTAATTCGGCAGTGCTGGGATCATACGGAAGAGTTGGCATTTATAGGCCTTTCACTGCGGCGCGCGCATCAGAGACTAGATCTCGGATGCGCAGAGGCGAGGAGCGGAACTCGCGCCGAACCGATGGCACGATGCGATCAGGTGCCTGAGGCGGGTTCGCAACGGCAAAGACATCGCGTGCAATGCCCATCGCGAGCTTGGGGTAATCCCCGTAGAGACGGCTCTTTTCGAGGAATGGCCCGTACCCGGAAGCCGCGTCCATGATTCCGGTAGCGCCGCAAGCGGCAAGCGCCGTTCGATAAGATCCCTCAAGGTCTCCAGCATCTGCCCCGATTGCTTCAGCTGCGGCAATGCCAGAAAGCAACGCCACATCCATCCCTCGGATTGTGTAGCCGAGGTTCAAACAGAAACCTGCGGCTTCCCCCGCAACCAAGAAGCCTGGCAACGTGAGCTGTGGCGGAATCCCAGAACGGCCATCTTCCCGAACCAAATGGGCTGAGTACTCGCGCAGTTCACCGCCACGTACGAACGGCTCCACAAGAGGGTGGCGCAAGAGTGATTCGAGGAGCTCGCGCGGAGTGGATCGCACTGCCGGTAGCTTGGTTGGGTCCACGACAATCCCAATGCTGAGGCTTTCGCGGTTGGTGTAAAGGAATCCTCCACCGCGTGCACCATTGGTGCATCCAAGCATGAGGTGAGCAGCACCTTCGGCGCTGGAAACCGCAAACCGTTCGTTGATCGTGTGCTCTGGGAGACCCACGGTTACCTTTACTCCCGTGGCCACCTCGCCAGGTCGTGGTCTGTGGGTGAGTCCGGCGCTCGCGGCCAGCAAGGAGTTCACGCCGTCGGCAGCAACCACGTACTCAGCGTGCAGTTCATCCTCTCCTGCTCGGATTCCTTCCACCCGATTGCCGTTCATGACCAGGCCATCGACGGTCATGCCGGGGACCACCATGGCACCAGCTTCTTCAGCGCATCCCGCAAGCCAGGGATCCAGCGTAGAGCGGTTCACGGTGATCGAATCGGACCTATCGCATGGAGCTAAACCTACGTGAATGTCAGCGTGCGCTTCTCCGTCGAGAATCGAGATCCGCTCCGACGTCACGTGCCGTTCTGCCGGTGCCTCAGCCGCCAACCCGGGTGAAAGCATGTCCAAGGCGGCGGTATATAACCTTCCGCCCGTCACATTCTTGGAACCGGGAGTTTCACCGCGTTCCAGCAGAATGACAGAGCGGCCGGTCTGTGCTAACCGAAGGGCGCATGCAGCTCCTGCGGGGCCAGCACCCACGATGATGACGTCGGCATCCATCTGGGCCATCGTCAGCCACGCGCCTGAAGTGCGGCAGTAAGTGCGGCAGTGAATGCGACAGCATCGCCAACTACTGCGTGGTCAGCTTCCTTCATGCTCGGAGCGTTAGGGTCCACATTCACTTCCACAACCACTCGTGAACCACGCATGCCCACAGCATGTTGAACCTGACCGGAGACTCCGAGCCCTAGATACAGCGCAGGTGCCACGTGTTGGCCAGAGATACCGATGTAGCGATCGCCGGGTAACCAGTGGCGATCCTCTGCAATTGGACGTGTGCAAGCGAGCGATGCGCCGAGCACCTCGGTTAGTTTCTCAATATCCTGGAGGGATTCCTGAGAAGCTACTCCCATTCCCACACACACGATGCGGGATGCGTTGGCTACATCCTCTTCACGCGGAGGGAGCGGGTCAATGGCTTGGCGAACCACGCGATCATCGGCGTCGTTCACAACAGCGCCATCTTTGGTGGCTGTGGGTACGGGTGCGGGCCGTACCGAGACCGTGAAGATTGCTGGCCCCGACCATTCGACGTCTTGGATAGCACCACCTGCATAAACGACGCGTTCTGCGGTCCCTCCGTTGCTCGTGAGTGCAATGTGCTCGGCATCAGGGATGTAAGCAATGTCCAATCGCGTTGCAGCGCGTGGGGCGAACTCGCGAGCGGCGATCGTGGCGGCGCAGAAGATTGCGTCCACGCTCTGAGATGCCGCGAGCTTGGCTACCGGGCCGGCGAGGTCTTCAGGGCGAGAGGAGTTAGATGTAAGTGAGAAATCGGTGGCTGTGCTGCTTGGTGTGTCACACGCGAACGATGCGCTGACGATCTCTGTAGCGCCGGCTTCGGTAGCGATAGCGAGCAGCTCCGAAACGAGTTCGGGCCGTTCCGCGATGATGAGTGCTTTCATGAGAGCAGACCTTCCTGATCGAGCGCGGATACAAGCGATGCTGCGGCTTCCTCCGGGGTACCTTCGTGAAGGATGCGGCGCCTGTCTGTGACAAAGCCGCGGGTTCGTGTGGCGTGAACAATGGGCTCAACGTCTGATTCGTGAAGGTTCAGACCTTCCAACGTGAGTGCTGTGCGGGGCTTCTTTGCTCCGGCCATAAGCGCTTTGAGCCCGGGGATGGGCGCTTGTGCGGCCTCTGGAATCACAGAAACGACGGCGGGAAGGGCCACTTCAACGGTCTCGATGGCATCTTCGAGCACACGGGTGGCCGTGAGGATCCCATCGCTAACCGCGAGTTTGCGGGCGTTGGTGACCACCGGCCACCCAAGGAGTTCGGCGATTCGCGGTGCTGTCTCATGAGCGTAGGTATCTGCGGCTCCCTCGCCGGTGATTACGAGGTCGACGTCGGGCACGGTGCCAATAGCTTTGGCTAACACTCGTGATGTCCCACGCCCATCTAACGCAAATGGTGTGGATACTGTGAGCGCTGAGTCCAGCCCGCGGCCAAGGGCCTCCTTGAGGCCATTGGCGCTGATATCACCAACTGTGATCCCCACAAGATCAGCTTCAACCGAGTCCGCCAGGATCCGAGCCGCTGCGATGGTGTTGCGGTCGTATGGTGAAATCTCGCTGCGTGCACGTGAGAAGTCGATGTGGTGCGTGAGCGGGTCGGTGCGAAGATCTTGATCCACGATCACCCATTTGAAGCAGGCAACGATCGTCATTGAAGTCCCTCCTGATGCTATTTCCAGTAACAGCTGTGACTCTAATCAGGGGGGAAACTGACATCTGCCCGAATCATGGTTGCTTTGCGACGTGATGTGGTAACTGTGTGCCACGCCTCAAAACAGGGTGGTAGGAGTGGGGCAGGTGTGGCGGTACAGCCGAGAAATCAGCAGCTCCCTGCTCTAGGGCGCGCAGAAGTGCCGGATGCTCTGTGCGCATTCAACGCGCGTACGCGCTAGTCGGTGAAGCCGCGGGCGTGTTCAGTGACGCCGTGTGCCCACTTGTCAGTGAAGCCGTGTGCGGCGGAACTCGCCGGGAGTCAAACCTGCCTGACGCTGAAAGAACTTGGAGAAATTGGCGGCATCGTCGAAACCAAGTGAGCGCCCAACTGCGGAGATTGGCGAATCCGAAAGAACCAGCAGACGCTCAGCTTCTTGGGCGATGCGTTCCGAAACAACTTGGCGCGGCGTGGCACCAAGTTCCTCGTAGCACAACCGATGAAGTGTGCGGGTGGAATATCCAAGTAGATCGGCGTACTTATCAACGGTGTGCATGGTGGCGTAGTGGTTTTCCACTAAGCCGAGGAACTGGCGCACCACAGGGTTGCCGAACTCCTCCGCCCACTCCTTGCGCGGCACATTATGAATGCGAATTAGGAGCGCCAAAAGGAGATGGCGGAGCAAGATATCCCCGCCGGCCTGCAGGTTTCCGGTGGGTTCACTGATGAACCTGCGGTACTCGCGGCTGAGCACGTCCACCATGGCGCCGACCGTCACTCTGTCATTGCCCTCGAGGTGCCACACTCCACCCATCCATGGTTCCACGGTCATGCCCACAAACGCCGAGGTGAAGCATAGAGCCGTGCCGTTGAGCGCGGGCACTACTTGGTGGGGAGTTCCGGGTGTCAACCACAGCAAGGATCCACTCGTATGGTGGAACTCATCGGAGTTTACAGTTTGCGTGGTGGTGCCGTCTTCGCACAGAACGAGGATGTGAAAAGTAGCCCGGATGAGTTCATCGGCGCGGCAGGTGCGCTGGCATCCGCTTGGTTGACTGAGCGGGGCAACGCATACTCCTAGGTCCTCGCGTGAAGGATTGCGCGCTTCGAGCACCATAGCTTGCTTCGTCGGGGCCATGGCTCAACGCTAAGGGAGTTCACGTCACCGCGAAAGGGACCTTGGGCTAGCCGCTTTACACTCGCACCGATGTGTTAGCCAAGCCGCACATCGCCCACGTCCAGACACTTCACGCGCGTGGCGCTTCTGGAAGGCTAACTTGTGGGCAACTGGGGGCCAAGGCAGCGGTTCAGAGTTGAAGGTGCACATGGAGCTTATGCGTCAAGCGCAAGCGAGCGCGCCATCATTCCTGGTTCTCGTTCTCATTCTCATCCTGATTCTCGTTCTGAACTGCGCGAACTCCACTCACTTCCAGCCCACGGAAGCGGTTGATTGCCGCGCCAATATCTACCCGGCGTGGCCTCACCAGGAACGCGGCATGCTGCCGTCCACCGAACCGGGTCAGCGCGTCCAGTCCCTTTTCCGCAAACTCGGCTTCAAGCCGATCGAGTAGTTCAGGAAGTGGCGCTGTGCCGTCTGCCAAGTACTCAAGGACGCCGCGGATGGCAAAACCGATTGCCTCTGTCTGGCCTTGGTCCACAATCTGGGCCACATCGGCGAGGTCCACGATCTTCTTATCGATCTGAACGCGATCCGGGCCGAGCACTTTGGTTCGTGGGCGGTCTGATGTGGAACGCAGGTGCATGGGTACCCGCGGGTTGGCACGCCCGAAGTCCTCTGAATCGGTGCGCACACGCGGTTGATGCGCGACGACGTCGGCAGCGCGGTCCGTGACGTCCACGCATCGGTACGTATCCATCATCAGCACAGTGTGTGCCACATCGAGGTAATCGCCAGAACCTCCCATGACCATCACTGTGGAGACGTGACGCTCGGAGTTAAGCGCACCAATCCGATCAACTAATGGTGTGATTGGCTCCTTTTCGGCGTGCACGAGTTCGCGCATACGTGCGTCGCGGATGAGAAGGTTTGTAGCGGAGGTGTCCTCATCGATAAGCAAGAGGGGAGAGCCCAGCTCCGCGGCCTCCATGATAGCGGCCGCTTGGGAGGTTGATCCGGAGGCGTTCTCCGTTGAGAAGGCGGACGTGTCTGAACCGCCGGGCAGATGCGAGATGAAAGGCGAGACATCTACGTTTGTCACTGCGCGTCCGTCGGCGGCGCGCACCTTGACGGCGTCCGGGGCGGTTGCGACCAGTTCGCGCCCGTCACCAGGAATGTGCGCATACACGCCACGTTCGATTGCCGAAAGCAGTGTTGACTTACCGTGGTACCCACCCCCCACAATCACCGTAATCCCTGGGCGTAGGGCCATGCCGGTGATCTGACCCGCGTGGGGAAGGTCCACGGTTACCCTCAAGGTCTCAGGTGATTCAAACGGCACTGCGCCACCCATGGGAGACTGCGATATTCCAGACCGGCGAGCTAGCACAGAGTTGTCGGCTACAAACGTGATCCAGCCGTTCGAAGCCAGCTGGGAACTCAACGCGCGGTAATCCTCGTAGGCGTGAACGTGATTGCGAAGGTCAGAAAGGTTCGCCTTGCCGACCTCGTCGGAATAGAAGTCGAAGGATTCCAACACGATGTCCGGAACATCGCGATCGAAGATCGCCGCTGCGGTTTGGCCAAGGATAGTGCGTCCGCGTGCCGGGAACTGGACTTGAAAACGCACCTCCACACCTTCACCTGAGACAGTGCATGCTGAACGTTGGAGAACCTCTTGGCCCGCGCGGGCGATGTTCACTACACCTGGATGGGCGAATCTCTTGATATTTCGCTCAAAGGTTCGCACAAGGTAATCAGCTGTGGCGAGGCGTTGATCGGGCGTGGAGTAGCAATCCTCTGGTAGGCCCATGGCGGCAAGCTGCGCGCTAGCCCGCACTGCCGAGGGCGGCGCATAGGGATCGGGCTGAACTCGATCAATAGCGAGCGAGAACTTGCCGTAGTCCCAATCTCCGATGAGTGACTTGTAGCCGCCATAGCTGCGCCCGTCTAGGCGGTGTAGCGAATCGATGAGTTCGCCGTCGTCGCCAGAACGGCGGCGGGCCGGGGCATCTGCGTACTGTGAATCACTGCGGCGAAATCCACCGCGGTGATCAGTGTTGCGCTGGTCTGCGCTGCGGCCGTGGCTGATGTGCTCTTCGAACTCGTGACTCATGTACCCAAGCGTATTACCCCAAGCTTGCGGAACTCGAAAAAGTGGGCAGCACCGAGGTGCTGCCCACTTTTATTCGACTATCGGACTGCTGCTCAAAACTGGGCAGCAACCTAGCCAATTAGACGAGTGTCATAGCCTGACGCGCGATCGCTAGTTCTTCGTTCGTTGGAAGAACGATCAGCTTCACTGAAGAATCCGCGGTGGAGATGACGCGAGGCTCCTTCGAACGGACCGCGTTAATCTCCGCATCCAGCTTGACTCCGAATGGAGCCAGGCGTTCGGCTACCATTGCGCGCAGCCTGTTGTCGTTTTCCCCTGCACCTGCGGTGAAAGTAATAGCGTCCAAACCGCCCATAATCGCCGTGTATGAACCGATGTACTTGACGATGCGGTGGGCATACACCTCTAGTGCTTCAATGGCGTTGGCATCTCCGGCTTCAGCCATGTCCCATACGGCGCGCATGTCATTCTCGCCAGTCAAGCCCTTGAGACCCGACTGCCGGTTGAACAGGTTATCGAT
Source organism: Changpingibacter yushuensis (assembly GCF_014041995.1). Classification (NCBI taxonomy): domain Bacteria; kingdom Bacillati; phylum Actinomycetota; class Actinomycetes; order Actinomycetales; family Actinomycetaceae; genus Changpingibacter; species Changpingibacter yushuensis. The sequence continues at coordinate 779,032 of NZ_CP059492.1, forward strand.
CTGGTCAATGCTCATGCCAGCCACACGGGAGAGATGGAACACCACGGCCGGGTCAATGTCACCCGTGCGGCCACCCATCACGAGGCCTTCAAGTGGGGTCAAGCCCATGGAGGTCTCAACGGCTTTGCCATTAACAACTGCCGAGGCAGAAGCGCCATTGCCAAGGTGGAGAACAATCTGCTTGAGATCGTCGCGTTCCAGCAGTTCGGAGACCTTGCCAGAGACGTACTGGTGGGAGGTGCCGTGAGCGCCGTAGCGGCGGATCTCGTACTTCTCAGCCACAGCACGATCCAGTGCGTACGTGGCTGCTTCACCTGGCAGGCTCTGGAAGAACGCCGTATCGAAGACAGCCACATGGGGAACATCTGGCAGGAGGCGGCGCGCCACAATAATGCCCTTGAGATGGGCAGGGTTGTGAAGTGGTGCGAGAGGGCAGAGCTGCTCGATGCGAGCCTGGACCTCATCGGTGATGAGGGCAGGCCCATCGAAGTACTTGCCGCCCTGAACTACGCGGTGCCCGACAGCGGAAATGGAGCCGTCAGTCAACGAGGGGCCGACTTCGGCGAAGAGTCCAAGAACGGTCTCGAGGCCAGCTCCGTGATCGGGGACTGGGCCATTGAGCTCGCGAGTAACCTCACCGAAATGGTGCTCAATGTGACCGGATTCCTCACCGATGCGCTCGACCAAGCCGGAAGCAATGGCTTCGCCGGTCTCCGGGTTCACGAGCTGGTACTTAATCGAGGAGGACCCCGAATTAATGACGAGTACGGACAATTTATCTCCTCAGTTGGCACGCGGCTTCAGGCGTGCTCTTCGTTTGGCCAGGCGTGCGGGGCCTGGGAAATTTTGACTGCACCGTGACGGTCTGAAACTACTCGGCTTGTGCCTGAATAGCTGTGATGGCCACAGTGTTGACGATGTCTTGAACTAGGGCACCGCGCGAGAGATCGTTCACGGGCTTGTTGAGCCCCTGAAGGATTGGGCCAACGGCCACGGCACCAGAGGAGCGCTGCACGGCCTTGTAGCCGATGTTTCCGGCGTTCAGGCTAGGGAACACGAAAACCGTAGCCTTGCCTGCAACCGGCGATCCCGGAAGCTTCTTTGCGGCAACGGTGGCGTCCACAGCGGCATCGTACTGAATCGGTCCTTCAATGAGGAGGTCAGGGCGTGCCTCGCGCGCCAGCGCAGTAGCTTCCACGACGGCGTCGACGTCGGCCCCCTTGCCGGAGGTACCGGTGGAGTACGAAAGCATCGCAACGCGCGGATCCACGCCGAACTGAACTGCGGTCTCCGCGGACGAGGTGGCGATCCCGGCCAGTTCTTGCGGTGTGGGGTTGGTGTTGACAGCGCAATCGCCATACACATACACGCGATCCTCCATGAGCATGAGGAACACAGAGGAAACGATCGAGGCGCCTGGCTTGGTCTTGATGATTTGGAAGGACGGGACGATCGTGTGAGCGGTGGTGTGCGAAGCTCCCGAAACCATGCCGTCGGCGTCGCCCATCTTTACCATCATCGTACCAAAGTAGGAGACGTCCTTGAGCTTCTCAACAGCCTGTTCATACGTCATGCCCTTCTTGGCGCGAAGACGTGCGAACTCGGTGCCGTACTTCTCAATCCGGGCGGGATCGTTGAGAGAAACGATCTCCGCTTCTTCCAAGTTGAGGCCCAGTTCGCCAGCGCGCGCCAAAACCTGGTCCCGTTCGCCCAGAAGGGTGATGTCTGCAACGCCACGTGCCAGAAGCTCGTCAGCTGCCTGAAGGACGCGATCGTCTTCGGATTCCGGCATGACAATGCGGCGGCGGTCAGCGCGGGCGCGAGAAATGAGGTTGGCAGTAAAACTCAGGGGAGTGATGACGTCCGAGCCGTGCTCCATGGCCGCCTTGAGTATGGCAGCGGCATCTTCTTCGATGGATCGCGCTTCGCCGTCTGGGAAGAGCACCACGGGAGCGTCGGATTCGAGAGTTGCGACGGATTCTGAGAGGTCAGGGTTCGCATCGATCACCACAGTGGCAGCAATGGGAGCATGTTCGCCGGAGATCTCCTCCGCTGCGAGGTGTGCAAGAGTGACAACTTGGGATGGAGTGCGCATGGCACCGGAAAGTGCCATGACTGCAGCTGTGCCAAGGTTGGCAACAGCGCGGCCCGTGCGTGCTAGGACGCCGGGATTGACCGGGTCACCATCGAGGAGGCCGAGGATCAGAATCGCATCGAACCCATCCGAGTAGTCCGTGTAGCGCTTAACCAAAGCGTTCATAGCGTCCTCTTCGGATGCCACATAGGCCTGGCGGGTGGTGCCCCACGCATTCTCTGCGTCATCCGAGCGGCCGACGATTGCGAGCAACTCAAGGAAGGACGAATCCTGGCTGATTGGACCGTTGGTGAAGGCGCGGAAAACTCCGACGTTCTGGTACTGAGTGTTGAGGTATTCGAGGTAGGTCTTAGCCACGGACTGTGTGCCGCAATTTCCTTCGGCAGCCGTGAAATAAACGCTATATGCCACAGTGCATTCCTTCCGGTTCAGCCGCGCCGAACCAATTTTTCGGGTGTTCTCCCGCCATTGATGTTCTCACAGAAATCGGGCCCAAAGACCTGCCTCGGATCACATTCTTGGCTCGCGTGAGCAATAGCACGTGTTGTTGCGGGCGTTTATGTTGCGCGGGCAACATTTTGACCATGAAACCACCACTGCGTCAGGGAATAGGGGCTCGTCCGATCCGAGTCTCCGAACCTGGAATCGCCAGGGATCTGGTCACCGCTTTTGTACCGGCGAGTCCCAGTGAGGTTGGGGCAGCCTTCGTTCGTGGTGACATCGTATGGGACGACGGCGTCGCCGTCGAACCCCATGAGTATGTCCAGGCGGGGGACGTCTTGTGGGCTTTCGCGGCCGCGCCGGACGAACCTGAAGAGCCAATCCGGCTCGAGGTGGTGGCACAGACTGATCGATGGATGGTGGTGGACAAACCGCACGGGATGGCGACCATGCCGCGGGGAAGCCACGTGGCGTCCACTGTTACTGTGGCTGCACGCAGGCAGTTTGGCAACGATGAGATTGTGGCGGCACATCGGCTTGACGAACCGACTGCAGGCCTCATCCTGCTAACACTGGGTGAGCGGTGGCGCCGACCGTATCAGATGATGTTCGAGCGCCGAGCAGTGATCAAGACCTACCTAGCTGTTGCGAACGATTCGCTTGCGGGCTTTCGGCGGGTCGAACTGTGCCTAGCAAAAGAACGCGGGAGCTTACAGACCCGAGTGGTGGCGGGGGAGCCGAACTCGATCACGGACATCTCTCTTGTTGAGTCTCATGATGGCCTCGGGCTATATCGCATATATCCTCTGACCGGACGGACCCATCAGATTCGCGTGACGATGGCTCACTTGGGTGCGCCGATTATGGGTGATGTGCTCTATCCTTGGGCAGTTGCGGAGAGTGACTTTGAAGATAATGCGGGCGGCTTCCCTTTGCAGCTCCTTGCTGCGGAGTTGACCTTCATTGATCCGGTGGATGGACATCAGGTCACAATGATGTCGCGGCGGGTGTTAGCTTCTTGGCAATAGTGGATATGTAATGGCGTGGCTGGGCCAAGAATGCTGGTAGTGCGAATGAGCGCTGACTGTGCGAATGTAATTGGCTCAGTTTCACGATGTGGACGCCAGTTGAGCAGGTGGCGTCCAATAGTTGGCCAGTCTCACGTTTGTGCGGGCAGAAATGTGAACCGTCAGGCCGCTATCCTCTACATGTGAGCATTGAGAATCCTGGCCCAGTCCTTGTCGTCGATTTTGGCGCGCAGTACGCGCAACTCATTGCGAGGCGGGTGCGTGAAGCGCATGTGTACTCGGAAATCGTTCCGCATTCGATGAGCGTTGCCGGAATGCTCGCCAAGAACCCGTCCGCGATCATTCTTTCGGGCGGGCCATCCTCCGTTTACGCCGATGGCGCCCCATCCATAGATCCTTCCATTTTTGATGCAGGCGTACCAGTGCTCGGCATCTGCTACGGCTTCCAAGTCATGGCGCAGTCGCTCGGTGGCACAGTGGGCCGCACGGGCACCCGCGAGTATGGCCACACCGATGCTGAGATCGCTGAAGGTTCGTGCCTGTTTGCCGGAACGAACGCCGAACAAGTGGTGTGGATGAGCCATGGCGACGCCGTCCAAGCAGCACCGGATGGGTTTGTTGTCACGGCTTCCACCTCACAGACCCCTGTGGCGGCATTTGAGAGCCAATCGCGCAAACTCTTTGGCCTCCAGTGGCACCCGGAGGTCAAGCACTCTGAAGCCGGCCAGACGGCCCTTGAGAACTTCCTCTACGGCGGCGCGGGACTCGAACCCAATTGGACTTCGGATTCCATCATCGACGATCAGATCGCACGGATCCGCGAACAGGTGGGTGAGGCTCAGGTCATCTGCGCACTCTCAGGTGGAGTTGATTCCTCCGTGGCCGCTGCGCTGGTTCACAAGGCGGTGGGCGACCAGCTCACATGCTTCTTCATCGATCACGGCTTGCTCCGTGCTGGCGAACGCGAACAAGTGGAAAAGGACTATGCAGCTGGCATGGGCATCCGCATGTTCACCATCGATGAATCCGATCGATTCCTTGATGCTCTCACTGGAGTCTCCGATCCGGAAGCCAAGCGCAAGATAATTGGCCGCGAGTTCATTCGTTCATTCGAGGCCGCACAACGTCAGCTTATTGAGCAAGTCGGTTCCGAGGGTGGCGAAGTCAAGTTCCTCGTGCAGGGCACGCTGTATCCGGATGTGGTCGAATCTGGCGGTGGCGATGGCACAGCGAACATCAAGAGCCACCACAACGTTGGTGGCCTGCCTGATGACATGGACTTCGAACTGATCGAACCTCTCCGGGCGCTCTTCAAGGACGAGGTGCGGGCAATTGGCCGCGAACTTGGCGTTCCCGAGAAGATCGTTTCCCGCCAACCATTCCCGGGGCCGGGACTTGGCATCCGCATTATTGGTGAGGTGACGCGCGACCGGCTCCGCATCTTGCAGGCGGCCGACCTGATCGTGCGCGAGGAGCTGACGGCTGCTGGCCTCGACGAGGAAATCTGGCAGTGCCCAGTGGTGCTGTTGGCCGATGTGCGGTCCGTGGGTGTGCAGGGCGATGGGCGCACATACGGCCACCCAATCGTGCTTCGCCCGGTGAGCTCTGAGGATGCGATGACAGCTGACTGGAGCCGTTTGCCGTATGACGTACTGGCTCGCATCTCCACGCGCATCACGAACTCGGTTCCCGAAATCAACCGCGTGGTGTTGGACGCGACCTCCAAGCCGCCGGCCACTATCGAGTGGGAATAGCAAAAGGCCAAAAAGGCAAAGCCACCTGCAACCATTCACTGTGACGTATTGCAACACATAGCGTCGCAATGGCTATCACACCACCTGCAACAAACAAGAATAACAGGTTCGAATCAGCCTCGGAATCCGATGGTTTTCGGGGCTGATTTTATGCTTATCACCTGCTGTTTTGATTCTTGATTGTTCTATGAAGTGACGAGCGTTTGAGCGATTTGGCGCGTACCGGACATTCGTGCTCGCCATGAAAGGATATAAAGCCACCCGCAATTACTCCCGAGCTGAAAACCGGCATTTTTCGAGTGATTCGAATCAAACCCGAATCATCGCCCTCCTTTGAAGGCAAAAATCGTAAAACCGCAGGTAAAGCTGGGGGAATAACAAATCGAGAAAAGGCGCTCTTTCAGGTGTATGTTCGCCCTTGACGAATATGAAAAAGCGACCCGGAGGTCGCTTGATTGATTCGCAATTATTCTCCAAGTGGCTTTCTCAGGACCCGAATTCGGCCTTCCATCCGTCGAGCTCCTCAGGGGTGATCTCGCCCGCGTTTTCCGAATCAAGCATCTTCTTCCACGCTTTGAGCACGGCAGCGAGTTTCGGCGACTTCTCCGCCCTCGTATCGAATCCTAGGACGAGCATGCCGTCCACCTCCATGGGTTCGAGACCGAACTCCTCATCGAGCCTGAATAGAAGCTCCAGAGCCTGTCTGCTCGATTCCAGGGGCACGTCACGCAATGTCTCGGAAGATATGTCCAATGCTTTTGCGATCGCTTGAAGCTGAGGTTCCCCGGGTGTTCTATTGCCGAGCTCGTAGTTGCGGATGGCGGAATCGGTCTGCCCGCATGCTGCGGCAAGCTGCTTCTGCGTCATCTTGCGCAACTTGCGGTACTTCTTGATGAGCTCTCCGGTCTTCAAACTCTACCTCCCAAGCCACGTTCCGTTGGAACCGTGATGAATCATGTGGAAACTATAGCACGTAATTGAACGGTATGTATTGACAGTTCACAATTGAACTACTACCATGCAATTGCAAAACCGTTCAATAACGAACGCTAGGAGGACATATGAGAGAGGCGGAGACCCGGCTGCTCGGAGCGGCGGAGGTTGCGGACAGGCTCGGCGTCTGCCGCACCAAGGCCTACGGGATCATCAGGGACCTCAACGGGGAGATGCAGAGGCGCGGGTGCAGGGTCATCGCCGGCCGCGTGAGCAACGAGATCTTCGAGGAAGCGTATTTCAAGCCGAAGGGAGGCAGCCGCCATGACCGTTAAGCAGGCGAAGAACGGGAGCTGGTTCACCCAGTTCCGCTGCAGGAACAAGTTCGGCGAGGAGGTCCACAAGTGCAAGCGTGGCTTTGACACGCCGGAAGAGGCTCAAGCCTGGGAGGACGATTTCATCGCCTCTGCCGGATGCACCATGGCGATGGCCTTCGAGCAGTTCTATGAGGTGTACAAGGCCGACGTGATGCCGCGCATCCGCGAGCACACGTGGCGCAACAAGGAGTACCTCATCAAGTCGAAGATCATGCCCCACTTCAAGAACTGCCGCATGAGCGAGATCCAGAGCATCGATATTGTCCGCTGGCAGAACGACCTCATGGACGGGAGCAACAACAAGGGCAAGGGCTACACGCAGACGTACCTGCGGACCGTGAACAACCAGCTTTCCGCCATCCTCAACCATGCTGCGCGCTACTACGGGCTCCATCCCAACCCGACGGTGCGCACCATGAAGATGGGCGGCAAGGAGACCTCCGAGATGCAGTTCTGGACCAAGGACGACTACCTCAGGTTCGCAGACCAGATGATGGAGAAGCCACGGTCGTTCCTGATCTTCGAGATCCTGTACTGGACCGGCATACGCGAGGGCGAGCTGCTGGCTCTCATGCCCTCCGCGTTCGACCTCGAGCGCAAGACCATGCGGATCGACAAGTTCTACCAGCGCTTCGACGGACGCGATGTCATCACCGACCCGAAGACGCCCAAGTCGATACGCACCATAAAGCTCTCGAATTTCCTTGTGGACGAGATCTCCGATTACCTCAGGCGGCACCCCGAGATTGGCCTCAACGACCGGATGTTCCCCGTCACGAAGTACCAGATATCCCGGACCATGAAGACCGGCTGCGAGAAGAGCGGCGTCAAGAAGATCCGCATCCACGACCTGCGCCATAGCCACGTGAGTCTGCTCATCGACAAGGGGTTCACCGCGCTGGCCATCGCCGACCGCATGGGGCACGAGACGACCGACATCACCTTCCGATACGCCCACCTGTTCCCGACGGTGCAGGAGAACATGGCCAACGTGTTGGACGATGCGAGAGGAGATTTCTGATGCCCTGCCCCAACTACCGCAGGAAACGGACCATCTCCAAGGCGTTCCGCGTGAGTCGCGAGGAGAACGAGCGAATCGAGCTGCTTGCCAAGGCGGCGGGCGTCACCCAGCAGGAATACATCATGACCAAGATCGAGGACAGGGAGTTCACCGTGGCGCCCGATCTGCGTACCTACAAGATGCTCAAAGACTCCATGCATCTGGTCTACCAGGAGCTCTGCTGTCTGCGCGATTGCTCGACCATGGACGAACGGCTGATTGCGAAGATCGAGCTGCTTGCGGACCTGTTCGTCGGTATTGCCGGCGATAGTTCGCGCAGCCAGTTGGAGGCGGAAGACGCATTGATTTCTGATATGGAGCGCGGATAGATGGGCGCGGTAGAACTATGAACCCATAGAGAGGACTCGCACATGATGGCCTGAGGTCGCAAGATAGAGACGATTCATCAGCATCGTCTTAATACCACTAGTAGCCCCTTGATTCCAGTGGCGGGCATCAGGAGCGTTACGCTACAAAATATATCTGAACATGCTTTCATCCAGAGAAAGGCAGCTGAATTCCACCATTTGAGAAGAATTCGATAATCTGCGCAACTGCGGCAGCGAACTGGGTACCACCACTTATGCCATTTAGGAATCCAACGAAGCTTTTAACAACTCCGCGTTTAGGTGCTCCATTTTCGACTTGTACCCGAATGGTCTCCACGTTATCCCTCAAATCTTCGAGGGTCTCTTTATTATCCAATTCTGCTGTTGCAGCAGCCAAAAGGGCGTCGAGCAAGGCGTTAAGGTCGCTAGCGTTTATGCCATTCGTCTGCGTTGAGTTAACTGTAGAACCGCCTATTGCTTGGTTGAGCTGCATATTCTGAACCGGTCCGTTTATATTTGTCGTTGCGGTTTCGCCGTTATCTAGGCCCATTTCGATTCCCTTTATGGTCAGAAAGCTTCCTATGTTAGTGATGAGACGCCTGACAACCTTCTCCAGAAAACCTTTGTACATGTCGGCATATTTGTTCCCATGAGCATAACCATAGAAGAAACTGCTGCGTCCACATATGTTTTGAGCGACAACCTCTTTGAGTATGAGGTAGACTTCTGCGCTTTCTTCCTCGGGGACGGTGCTGAAGCTTACAAACATCGTGCCAAAGTCCTTCGCTACTGCACTGACATCTTCAGCAGCATCCAGTCCATCTGGTGTGTGGTTCGCAACGCAATCATCAAGATACTTCTTTATCTCTGTTTCTGCCTCTATGCGGTCAAGGAATCTCTTGAAGGGCAAAGGCGATTCTTCCCAGTTTGATTGCATGAGCCTGTTCGATTCTTGGTTGAACAGATGTAACGTCTTCTTGAAGTTTGTCTTATCAGTCATTAAAGTTACTCACCCCGCACAATGGACAGACGAACATTGACATAGAAAGAAGCCGTGAGACTTTTGACTGCCTCCCACAATGCTTGCATGTAGTGATTGCAAGAGCGTCGATTGAAGGCCGCAAGACCGGTTCATCATCAGGCTTTGGAGACTTCCCGACCTTGAACGAAACAGGTTTGCCCTTGGTTTTCCGTTCAAGCTCCTTCATTTCCTTGTGCAACATTGAGAAGGCTTGGTTCTTTGCGATAACCACGGCGAGCTCCAAGACATCGTCGGTGATGTAATTGTCTGAGGCGATGCCGCAAGCAGGGCAGCAAATCTCCGCAACATCGTCGGACTCATAGTCGCTCGGTCTCAGTTTGAAGAGCTCGCTGCATTGGGGGCACTGCAGCAGTACATAACCTTCGTCATCGCAAGGTATTTCCACAGTGAAGCTAAGATCGTCAGCCATCAGAACTCCTAAGTGTGTTGCCGGCCAAACTTGCCGTCTGCCTGGTTAATTGACCGCAGGCGCAAAAGCCATCGTTCGACATGACCAGAATCACAGAAATCTAGAAGTGCGCATTCGCAGAATCTAGCAGCACGTACAGCACCAACGAGAAGAGTCATAATAGCGCGGCCGTCCAGAGCTGTGACATCCGCCTTCTTGCCTTTTTCAATGTTACTCAGCAATGAATTCCCCTTACATTCCCAATGCCTTTCGGGCAGCAGCTATGACGTCTCCGTCTTGGTAGAAATCGGGGCTCACGCTGCTCGCCAACTCCATGGGAACGTCTTGCAAATCACGAATCGCGCTGAATGGAAGCAGGATACGTTTTGCTCCGGCGTTCTTTGCAACCCTCAGGATGTCTTCCAGGCCCTTCAGCTCGTCCATGGAGCCGGAGAGGCGTACTATGCCAGGGATGACCGTGGAAGCCGCTACAGGGCGATTGCAGGCGGCTGAGCACAGGCCGACGAACTCTGCCAGACTCACCTCGTCGCTCGGTCCCTTTGCCTGCAGGTCGTTCACGAACAGCAGATAGTCCTTCTGACGCATGTGCATACCAGCGGCGACGCGGTCGCCGTTGTTCTCGAAGCAACGCCAAGCTGCCTCAATGCTCTCCTTGGCTGCGCGGTTGCTGCCGATGCCTTCGTTTTCGAACCGGAACGAGCCGGCCACGGCCTTGTTCTCCAGCTTGTACACAGCATATTCGTCATTCACACTACGGCCCACGGCAAAAACATGACCGGGCTGCAACGGAGCCTCCGGCACAAGCGTGTTCTCGGATTGCTCAGGGACGAAGATGATGCGCGCATCTGCGGGGTTCTCGACATCGACATAGCCCAGGTTCACGTCCATGAACTCCACGCCAGCCATGATTTTCAGCTGTTCCTTGACGCGCCGCCTTCCCTCGACCGCATAGTCAAGAATCATTCGCGCGTCCTCCTTGCTCATGTCCTCGTCTGGGAAAATGAGCTTCATGAGGCCGCTGAACGTCTTGCGCACTCCTATCTCATCGCGCGTGTTGAAATCGCTGGTCAGTCTGAAGAAGTCGTCGATGTGGTGGGTGTAGTCGCGCTTGCGCATCTCTTTGCAGAACTCGCTCAGGCAGTCGGTGATCAGCCCGTAATGTTCAGTGAGCAAGTCGCTGCGCATCTTCGGAACCTCCCAGCCGGGAAGGTAGCAGTGGATGCGATCGAAGAACGCGGAGTCATTGTTGAATTCAGGAGGGAACGGATCGAACAGGTGCGTTGTCTTGAGAATGTTCTGCGCACTGTCGTTGATATTACCCTCGAACACCATTGAAGCATCGCCGGTAAATGACTCGCGACCACGTGCATAGGTGCCACCCGCCATGTAGCCTTTGAGTATCTGCACGGCGTTCGCATCTTTGAAATGCATGCCCGCAACTTCGTCGAAGGTGACGCAATCCCAGTTGCCCACGAGACCGGTGCGTTCCATGCTCGTGGCGCGTCTGACGCTTGCATTCAGACGACCGAACAGGTTGGCTGTCGTGGTCTGCCCTCCGGATAGAAGGATCGCATACGGGCTCACTTCATTGTAGACATGGCTTTTGCCCGTGCCGCGAGGACCGAGCTCGCACATGTTGTAGTTGCGCTCGATGAGCGGGACCATCCGCTCTAGGAAATGGAGCTTCGTCCTCAAATCCAACCCTGCTGGTTCATAACCCACGCTGCGGAGAAGCAGGTCTATCCATTCTTCCGTTGAGAAACTCGGCCGTTGGCCGATGATCGAGTCGAGATCCAGCCGAGGCATCTGGATGGGAGTCAGGTTGGCGACCTTGAACGGATTGTCTTCTGGACCTGCGTTCTTTTTCGGTGCCTGGCGAGGCTTCTTCTGATCGCCGAAGACGTCAGCCAGTTCATCTTCCAGCTCATCCTCAAGACGGAAGTACTCCATCTGGAGGATGCACCACATCCCACCGGAAAGCATCTTGGGATATTCGCGCACGTATTCGTCGGGCATGACCACGGGATCGATCGCGAGATTCGAGAAAGTCGCCACGTGGATGTCGCGGTACTCGTCTACCTTGGCGGTCACCTTGTCGATGATCGTGTAGGTGCGCAGGTCGCGGATCTTCGACTTGATGCGCTCCGATTCGTCGGGGCGTACGTAGTTCTGAGCCAAGATGCGCCGGATGCGGTCGAGCCCTTGCTCGACCGATTCGCCGTCGTCGGTGGAACAGTACATGCCCAGGAGGTACTCAAGCACGAACGTGGGCACGTTTGCCCCACGCTTCATCAGGGCAGTCAGGTCTTTGCGCACGATCTTGCCGGGGAATGCTTCCAAGACCTTGCGGTCGAGGCCGTCTGTCTCGAGAGTGGGCACCACGTTGTTCTGGGTTTCTTCCATATCAGTCTCCTACAGCCCGAAGTCGATCGTCGGAGTGAACGCCATGTCGATGGTGAATTCTTCTTTCCAGACGATGCCGTCCGTCTCCTTGTCTCTGCAGACAAGGTAATAGCGCTCGCCGGGCGGGTAATCCACACCGGCCTTGAGCGTGAACATCGGCCGTGACACGCGGGCACGCTCGTCGGTCGTCGTCATGTCGGCGTGCGTCTTCTGCACATCGGTCACAGGGTTTCCGGACCCGTCGGTCAGGCAGAGCTCGTACTCGGCTGGAAGCACCTTGCCCGAGACCGGTTCCTTCTGGAACAAGTCGACATGGAACATCGAGCTTGTGATGCGCCGCTTGGTGGACACGAGCGACATCATCGCCTTTTCCTGCTCAACCCGTGCCTTCGACTTGACGTTGCGGTTGCGCAGCTCGATGACAGGCACGCATACCTCCTGCAAGCTCACGCCGCCGTGCGCGTAGTTCTTATTGCCCGATGCGCTCTTCATGCGGATGCACTCGCGAAGAGCGAGGCCGTAGTATTCGCCGCCGTGAATGTCTCGCAAATCCATCTTGACGAACATCAGATTGTCGATGTTCTCCCGTGAGAGTATGTGCCTGCGATGCAGCTGCACATCGTTTCCGCCGACGTCAGCCTTCGACACCTTGTCCTGCTCTTTCAACGGTCCGCGCGTGTAGATGAATCCATGATCGGCAGTGACGATGACGCGATTGATCTTCAGGTCGTTGATGGCGATCTTACAGAGCGCAACTAGCTCGTCGACCGTATCGCCGCAAGCCCTGAAGACTTCGTGCTCGAGCTTCGGCTTCTCGCCGGTCGAGTCGATCTTGTCCTGATAGACGTACACGAGCGGGGCATCACCCACAAGTTCCTTGCGCGCTGCACGGTTTCCGGCACGCAGGTTCTCAGAGAGCACCGCTCTCGCACCTGCTACCTTTGCTTGCAGTATCGCCTCCCTCTCGGGAGTGGTCCTGGTCGGTTTACCGTCGACGAAGACCTGGCCGTCATCCCACGAGTAGGAGATCTCTCCGTGCGGGAGAAGCGCCGCCATCCCGAACTCCGTCACCGAGGGAAACGATGATTGGAACGAATCGAGGGATACGGTGCTCTTCGTCTCCTGCTCAAGCCGGCGGGAGAGCTCGCGACCGACCTCGTAGCGCATGCCGTCTGCGATGATGACAAGCGTATGCTTGTATTCCTTAGTATCGTGCGACGGGTGTCTCTGGAAGAAATCACGTTGGATCTCGATGCCTTTCGCGAAGCCGCATTCGGCCCAGTCGGGTTCGGCGCAGTTGATCCAGCAGCCGTTGACGTTGGGCAGAAACCAGTTCACATACACGTTCTCGACCCGTTCGGCCAGCCTCTCGGCGGCGTCACGTAGCGAGTCGGGGGTGTCTTCGGTGTTGAGCAGGCAGGCGTCGAGCGCCGTGCAGAACCCGCGGTATGCCGAATCCATGGCGCACCAGTCCGTCGTATATGCCTTCCAGACATCTGCGGGCTTGGTCGCGTGGAATCCCTGCGGGTGATCTCGGTAGAACCCCTCGGAATCGGCAGCAGCAGCGAGAAGGTCGTAGTAGCTCTCCACGCGCTTGTACCATTTCAGGTCCTTGCGTTTCTGACGGGTGCTGAGAGCTTCTGAGCTCCTGTCCGAACCGTCGGCCAGACTCGACATCAGGCTGGTCAGAACCGCCTCGTTAACGCATGGGAAAACATCGGTGTCGATGAGGGCGGAGACTTTCGCGTCTGTGAGTCGTTCGGGGATGCTGAGTTCGGTTTCAACGGCTCGGGCGATCTCATAGAGCGTCTCACAGCTCGCCTGGTCGCCCATCCAGTCGCGCACGATGCTCATGCAGAAGCGGGCGTAGGGCTTGGCGATATGCGCATCGTAGCCCGAGAGCAGCTCCTCGGGTAAGGTGCAGGACGCCGCGGAGAGCAGCAGATGCTCGGCCAACTTTATCTCCGACGATAGGTCGTCCTCATAACCGAGACGCTTCTTCAGAATCGACGACAACGCGCTCAGTGCGCCGAATCGCTCGAAATCAGCGAGCACGGAATCCGGCCCCGAGTCATGCAGAGCGCATAGATATGCCCTCGCGATGTCTTCCATTTTTGCAGTAGGGGCTTTCAGGATGACCGAGACTACACCGATTGCCACGTCGACGGGTGTGTTCGTCTCGGGCATGCGTCTGAGGTATGCCGTCCTTCGGTCTGCCGCGCCGAAGAACTTCTCGAACTGTGCGACTGCATCTCTCGCGGCGTTGCTTGCATTGATGTCACCGAGCAGCATGGATGCCTTGTCCGCCTGGAAATGCTCGGCGGTAAGCTCGATGTCAGCCAACCAGTTTCCTTCGAGCCCGCCCTCTGAGAAGTCGCGCGGTTTGCGTGTGTAGACGAGGAAGTCATCCGATGGCTTGCCTCTCAGAACCTCTCTCTTGAGCTCGAATTGAGACCCAACCTCAGCCTTTGCGAAGGTGAGCGGTCGCACGAGTTCGCATCCTATACCGTTCTCCCCCAGCCGGTCGAAGTCCTCCTCGAAGGACCCGGCAACATCGTGCCAGAATACGACGCGCCTGATTTCGTCATCGGATAGGGGCTGTGTCAGGGCATCCTGTATGAGTTGGATTGCATCGAGGTCTGCCATCGATCAGTTCTCCTCCCCGGCTCCATGACGCTTGATCGAGTACCTTCTGCCGCTGCTCTTGCCCTGAGCCTGCACCAGCCCGAGCTCTGTCAGGTGCCCGTTGATGCGTTGTAGCGAGCGAGATGGTATCTGCAACTCGGAGGATATCTCCGCAGGACGCGACGGCCCGTGTTCGTGTAGGTATGCCAGCACCTGGCGGTCGGGTTCGGACAGATCATAGAGTACGTCAGCCAACTCCGGCCAACTCCGGCCAAGTTCAGCCAAGATGTCTGGAGTATGTTTGCTTACCAGTGCGGCGTCCGGCACGCTTACCTCTGCAGTATGCTCGCTCGCGGAGCCGACCTCCTCGAGTGCACCCACGAAGAGCCCAAGCATGAACTCCACGAACCCCGAGGAGTCCGCTTGCGCGTCCGCGGTGCCGAGCGCGTCGTAGTAACCTTGCTGGTTCTTCTGGATGAGCTCCTCGACGGGCAGCCAGTAGAACACGGGGTTCCACCGCCCCAGAAGCGCCGTGTGCCAGAATCTGCCCATGCGGCCGTTCCCGTCCTGGAAGGGGTGGATGAACTCGAACTCGTAATGGAACACCGCGCTCTTGACCAGCGGAGGGAGCGTCGATTCTCCGTACCATGCGATGAGGTCGCTTATCTGGCCTGCGACGAACTCCGCCGGAGGGACCATGTGCACGAGCTGGTCACCGTCGAAGATGCCGACTCCTTGAGTTCGGAACATGCCCGCTTCCTCGGCGAGGTCGTCCATCATGGCGTGGTGGACCGCAAGAAGGTCCTTCACACTCATCGGATCGGTATCAACGAGGAGGTCGTATGCGTCAAAGGCGTTCTTCACCTCGCAGATCTCACGTGGGTCGCCCAGCACGCGCTTTCCGTCCAGAATCGCTGTAACCTGCCCCAGCGTGAGCGTGTTGTGCTCGATCGCCAGTGACGAGTGAACGGTGCGTATGCGGTTCTGACGGCGCAGGTGGACGGAATGGTCGTCCTGCATCATCACCGATGCCCTGCCCAGCTCGTATGAAGCGTGCGATACCAGGTCGACGATCTCGTCGCTCATTGTGAAAGGGGGCTTGTATTCTGATTCGCTCACGGCATCCCCTTACTTTATCTTGGCCAAGGCGTCTTGGAACAGGGCGTAGTTGTGATTCACACCGTCGTCGAGGTCGATTTCAATCATCTGGTCGGCCAGGTGGTGAACCTTCTCCTCGTATGCGTTGGTTTCTGCAAGTTGCTCCGATATCTTCTTGTGCTCTTTACGCAGCGTTGCTTGTTCACGTTTGTCCGCTGTCTGCATTGCGTCATTAATGCGTTCCAGCTGAGTGCGATAGCGCTCCTGTTGTGGATGCACGTACTCCGTACGAAGGCGAGCCAACAGATCGGGAGTGTATCGATGCATGTAGAACAATGCCCGGAATCCGCCCTTCTTACCGGAATCGAAAAGCCAGTAGATGGGCCTTTTCCCCGCGCTCGGTACGCTATAGGTCTTGCAGTGATCCGCAAAGAAATCATTGCGAAAATACGCGCGAATAATCTGACGCGGCGTCCCTTCGCCACCAAGCGCGTCTGCAATGAATTTCAGGTTTTCTTCCAGATGCTCATCGCCATAGGCAGCACGCAGGAAGTCGACGAACAACCCCATGGCATCATCATGGAAGTACTCGATGTCCGTGAGGGGGATGATCCCGTCTGCATCGGGTTTGAATGTGGGATCCGGTACCTGTTCCAAATACTCGTCCAGCCCATCGCCTTGGTTTGCAAGCACGAGCCCCGGCCTGTCGAGCGAGTAGCGCCCAATGATGCAGCCGACTGCGTAGCTGATGAGTGATTTCACGTCGCGGACAAGGTCAGCGCGACGTACGGATACCTTGTCATCGGGGACCTCGATGGGGACCTCGTCCTCCATGTGGTAGATGCGTGCGAAAATGCGATTGAGCTCCTCCTCGTTAGCCTTGAGCGTATCGAAGCGCTCTTGGCATTCGGTTGACCAAGTGTCGAAAGCCTTGGAAACGAGTACTCCGCGCAAAAGCGGATGTCGCTCGAAATCCCATGAGATTTCGAATGAATCCCAATCGACATGGGCAATATCGATGCAATACTCAGTTAGATTATTAATCACCGCTGATTCATCTTTAACAAATGGCAAGGCAAGAAGGTTTCCGCTTTTAAAATGGATAGTGGGATTTAATACATTGCTCCATCTTTGAACAAGCGAAGAATTAAAATATGCTAACGCATATTGATAACTAACGTTTCTCGGCAGAGCTGCATTTGCAGATGCGTCAAAAATAAATCCGCTCTTATACCACCGGAAAGAAATCCCCCCGGTACAAATATCTCCCCATGAAATCTGAGGCTTAAAATAATAATCCGTTCCTACAACGCGCCCACCACTAGCATCACGAGTTGCGTATCTAATATCTTCCCCATTATTGTAGAAATTCACGACATATTGAAGATTACCGTACCATTTCCTATAATTACCTGCCTTGTTGTAGGGGAACCAACGACATTTCTTGTCGCACGTTTCACTAACTGCTTTGTATCCAAACCCGATGTCTGACCAGTCAACTTCATACCATAATCTCAAAAACTGCTCATTATTTGATGTGCCCATTCCACAACGAGCATCTATATCTTTAGAAACCTTACTGTTGTTAGAAAAAGCAGCGACTTCATTTTCGGATAACCAATACGCAATTGGCCAGCCAGGGATGGACTTGAAGTTTTCAGCATCAGTATGGTAAAACCAACCACAATCGGGGTTCTGGATGGCTTCGCGCAACTCAGCGGCTTTCTCTGCTTCATTGGAACCGTCAACGAGTCTGAAATATGCACCTTTACCCTGTGCCTTGTCATTGGTAAACACCGTTGCCGTCGTGGAAACGACCTCACCACCGATGGCATCAAACGCATGTGCTCCCAGGTGGGCCATCGAAACAAGGTCATAACTTCCGATAATCTTCTTACGCATTTTCTCGTAGGAGCTCAAAAACATCCACGATTGCATGGTTATCTCTGCTACATAGCCGTTGCGCCGAGTGAACTCAAGTCCACGTTTGATGAAGCAAGTACACAGGTCGTTGTTTTCTTCAGGGTATTGCTCCTTAACCCATTCCGACGCCCATGGTTCCAGTGCGCTCTTTTGTAGATATGGCGGATTAGCAATTACAATGTCGTATTTCGTCGCTAAAGGTTCGAGCTCGGCGAGGGCTCTACTGATCAGCTCCTTTGCCTTGAAACCGAAAATGCTGGTCTCTTCCTCCAAGCTAGCGGCGGTGGCACGTAAGGCGGCCATGTCCTCTGCTGTTGGTGTCAGCAGACTCCCAACCTCATCGAGGTGGAAAAGCGCTTCCAGCAACTCGGTCTTTTCGAGCAAAAATGATTTGCCTAGCTTGTCCTGCTTATGGTGCGCGCCAGCGACAGCTCGACGCTGCTCTTCATCAAACTCCACCTTTTCAAGCACTGTGATACGTGGCCTCACGCCTCGACGTAGGAACCGGCCATCGTACTCGCATGCCCTCATCGTCAACGCGAAGCTCGCCATAGCAGCGGCGCGTGGATCGATCTCGATGCCGGTCAGATTCTTCTCCAGCACCAGCTGTGGGATATCGCGTCGCGCATAGCCACGCTCCTCGTACATGGCTGCCAGCAGGTCGAACGCGTACACCAGGATGTGACCCGAACCGCAAGCAGGGTCGAGGACCGTTATCTCCTCGGGATCCTCGATTTTCAGGAACTCGCCCGCGTCACCCTCCGGCACGAGATAGTAGTCCATCTCGGATGCCAGCCCGCTCTGGGGATTGTTGAGCATCCAGAGCCTGCCGAGGGAGTTCTCGGTTAGATAGCGCACGATCCACTCCGGCGTGAACAGCTGCGTAGCGCAGGGTATATCCTCGGCAGAAGCCTTGCGCTTGGAGACGAAGTAGTCATCTTTCTTCTCGGAAACGTAGTATTGGTACATCCAGCCTACGATCTGCACGCCCTCGTGCCAGTCGCTTTCGAGGATGTCCGTCACGATACGATTGACGACACCGCCCTCGCGCAGCAACCCGTCAGGGAGCAGCAGCTCCATCGCAGCGCCCACTTTTTCGAACACGCCGGGCATGCAATCGGCGAGCTCGGCGCATTGCGCCAAAAACAGGCATCGGAACGTCGCTTCGTCATCGCCTCCTTGGACAAGCTCGGCTGCGCGCGCTCGGTCCAACCCCTCGATATCGACCGATAATGCCTCTGCAAGGACCTGTGGCTTGAAGGAGCCGTCGTTGGCGGAAAGTATCCGGGTGCGGGATGGCAGGAGGTCGTTTACCTCCATGAACCTGATGGCCATGATGCGGTTGAACCACGTGTAGGCGGCTCGCTCGACTATCTGTTCGTATCCCTCTTCTCGAATGGTGCCCAGGAGCTCCTTGCGCTGCGCTTTTTCTGCGCCGGTGAGAACAAGCCCGTTCACCGCGTCCGCATCCGCAGGGTTCATGGGGTTCTCGGAGATGTCGTATATCGCGCATCTGCGCTCCACCTCGGCCATAAGTTCCCTGCGTGCCCAGATGCAGTAGGATTTGATTGCGGAGTCGTTCATGCTAGTCTCCCAGTCTTACTGCGTCGCTATCTTTGAGGGCATCCATCAGGGCATTGCGAAGGCCTTCGACGTAGGCATCAACCTCTTCTGCGGTTCGCATGGTTTTCGTCGGGCATACCCTGCTACGGTGAAGCACCTTCGTTCTGGGCTTTGGCTCTGCGGGGATTGCGCTGCCTGTACTGCCTTTTTTCTCTTCCTTCTTGCACCGTGCTTCGGCGATGGCGTTGTCGACTTTCGCGAACTGTTGGTTGGTCCATGTCGCGAGCTGGCTCACCTGCGCATCCAGCTGGCTGCAGCTCTCCGTACGGTGTGCGGAGTCGCGCTTCGCGATGGCAGCCTGCTTGACCTGCGAGACCACATAGTTTGCAACGCCCTCGAACTCGCCGCACTCGTCTTCTGCATAGCGTTCGATCTGCTCAACGGCGTCATCGATGCTACGAAGCAGGTCATCACGCTTGACGCTTGCTGCAGCTGAAAGCTCTTTGGTGACGGTGTTGTTGAGGCTGTTGAGGTCCTTGATGTGCCCATAGGGTTCGTCCATGGCAAGGATTTCGCAGATTTGGGAGATAGACTCCTGGGCTTCGTCGCTGCCTTCGATGTAGATACCCTCGGTGGCGAGCGACTCGATGAGTTTCCTTGAGTCGTCGTAGAGCCGCACCTGCGTGGCGAAAAAGCCGTGGATCTTCTCAAGATCCTCGGCAAGGTCGAGCAGGCTGTCGCCAGTCTGCTTGTTGGCAAGCGACATGCAGAACAGAACAGGATCGGCCGCGTCGGAAAGCAGATTGTCGATGAGCTTGCGGCCGTCGGCTACGATCTGCTTTCCAGGGTAGGGGTTGTGCGAGTACCACTTCGCCAGCATCTCCTGGCATCCATCGGAAGAATTTTGGAGGTGCTCCTTTGCGAACACGACGAGGCCGTCCTCGTCTCCGGGGACTTGGTTGGTATCGGCGAAGTCCTTCATGAGACGCTGAACGGACGCGAGAGTGGTCGCGTCGATGGCCTCACGCTTCTTGACCTGCGCCTTGTCAGCGTCCCTGCGCAGATGCTGCATGATGGTGTGGACGTCACCGCTGTCGAGCTGCTTCCCGCCGACGGACATTGCGATGCGCTGTCTGTTCAGCAGCTGCGCCATGACGGCCGCGATGTCGATCTCACGCCAGCCATAGGGCGCTTTCTGGTACTTGCGCTGAAGGTCTCCCATGTTGGTCGCCTGGTGGCTGTACGCCTGGGCGTCGAGGTAGAGCATGACCTCGTTCATCGCCCTCCAGTTGGGCTCATGACCGTCCGTGTCGATCTGGGCGCCCGTCTCGCCGCGATACATCGCATACAGGTCGGAGTCGGTGTTCGCCGGCAGGTCGATGTAGTCTGCCTTGGTGTAGGTGCTCGTCACGAGCTCGTCGAGTACGGCGTCGAGCCTCTTGTCCGCTGCCTGTTCCTTCACGGTCAGGCTGCGTCCGTCGACCGCGAGCCTGCCGTGCGCGATGGCGTCCTCGAGGGATTTCTTCGCGGCTTTCTCGTTCTCGCGAGCCTCCTCGCGCTTGCGCTTGACGATGTCCTGCTTGGAGGGTGACCATTGCGAGGTGGTGCTCATGCGTACGTACTTCTCCACGCGGCACGACATGTCGAGAAGATCGTAGTAGTCGCCTTCTTCCAGACCCACCAGCGCCTGCCCGGTGGACTTGAACGCGAACTCCGGCTCGGAAAGTCGCGACCACTCGTGCGCGTAGGTGATGACGTTCAGCTTCATGCCGCCCTGGTCCTTGCCATGCACGCTGTCGTCGACGTATCGGTCGAACGGGAAGTCGTTCTGTCCCACGCGGTGCTTGGTTGTGGTGTAGATTCCGTCGAAGAGGATGCGCTTTATCTTGTCGGTGACCTCGCTGGCATCGATCTCGACTTTGGATATCTCGTCTGCGACATCCTGTTCCTCGCTGGTGAGGAAGTTGTACTTGTCGCCGTTGCGGGCGACCTTGTTCTCGCGCACCAGGCGCTCGAGCGATTCCAGGACCTGCTTGCGCAGGGCGATCTTGTCGACGTCGACCGAATCGATCATGAGGTTCGCGATATTGTTCACGTCAGGGGTGATGTCGCCGATGTAGCGGATGAGATAGAGCGCCTTGATGACGCGCACGTCGTACTCGAAGAGCCCGTTCCCATCGTCGGCGGCATCCTGGCAGCGGCTTATCACCTGCCGGATGCCGTAGTCGAGCGATGTCTCGATGGTGTCGTAGAAACGCCAGAACGGTACGAGCACGCCGGGTTGCTCGTCCTGCACGCGCTGTGCTGACTCCTGGAACGCCGATATCATCGAACGCTCGCCGCTTGACATGTGCTTTCCGGAGAAGCCGTGCTCGCGCGTCTTGGTGAAGACGTCGGGCAGGATGCGGAACTGGTAGCCCACGAACGGGTAGCTCTCCACGTAATCGCGCGGACCGGCATAGCCGAACAGGTCGCTTGTCGAGTCGTCGAAGCTGAAGAGGTTCTTCAGAACCGTCGCCTGCTTCTGGTACTCCGTTTCCAGAAGCGCCGTAGCCTCGTCGGTCTTTGCAAGCACGCGCTCCTTGATGATCTCGTCCACGTCGCTCGAGGACAGCGATAGACGCGTGTCGAAGCGACCCTGGATCTTGGAGAAATCCATACCGACGATATCGGTGATCGAATCGATGGCCTGCTGGCTTGTGACCAGCACCCACACGTCGCCGCCGCATTGGGTGCCAAGGTCCTCGGCCATCGTTTGCATGTCCAGCGTGAGGCTGTTGTCAGAGCCGATGAACTGGCCGATCTCGTCTGCCAGGAACACGAGACGGAAGCTTCCGAGCTCTGCCTTCTTCTTGTCTATGTATGCCTTCACCTGCCTGGAGAATGTGTCGGAGGACACCACATCGGTCTCAGTGCCATCGAACCAGTGCTGGGCGGCGTCGCGACTCATGCCCAGTGCCCGCATGAGTGTCTCGACCATGTCGTCTTCGTAGAACGACCAGCTGTCACGGTTCCCGAGCCAGTCGAGTCCGCTGATGTCCTCGAATGCCTCGCGGAACTCTCGTGTCTTGTCCTTGGAATCGATGAACGCCTCAAGCCTGGCGAGTTTCAGATCCTCGCCGTAGAAGCCCTGGTTCTCATAGAAGACGCGTTGGAAGGAGCGCATGAGCGCGGTTTTGGCACTCTCGCCTTCCTTCCACTTGCCGCCTTTAGAGTCCACGTTGAAGAGAATCGTCTCGGTGGGCACCGAGGCTGCGCGCCTCATGCGTGCATAGACCATCTCGTCGTCGATCTTGCCATCGAAGTAGTCGACCGCGCGCTTGCCCTTCACTTCCGGGTTGGAGAGGAGGTAGCTCAGCATCTTGAGGAAGTGGGATTTGCCAGACCCGAAGAAGCCGCTGATCCATACGCCCGTCTTGCTCGTAGGTTCGTCGAGCGATCGCTCGTAGTTTCGGAAGAATGTGGAGAAGTGTCCTTGCAGTTCCTTGGCCACGACGTATTCTTTGAGTTCCTGCTCCACGAGGTTCTCGTCGATGTCGCCGACCTTGACCACGCCGTTGATGTTCCTGTTGATGTCATGCTCGAACATGTTCTGGATATGCATGTCTGTTGCCTTTCGTGATCTAGATCAGGTCGAATGCCCGGTAGTAGTTGCCGTCGCTCAGCCGTCCGAAGAGCGACAACGCCTGTCCGTTGAACCGTCCCGGGTAGGCGACTATCACGGGAATCTCCTCGAACAGGTACTGGATATTGTCGAGGATGTTGTGCGCTCTCATGAACGGGTACACCTCGCCGATGCCGGTGATAAGGAGCACATCGCCGGGTTGGTTGGGCTTATCGGCAATCTTTCTCGCGAAAGCCTCTGGACTTGCAACAGTAGATAGCTGCCTGAGCATCTGCGCCTGGCCCTTCTTCGCCTCCATCTTCGGAATGGCGGCCGCGATGCGCTTCTCGTCGCAGATCGCAAGCAGGATGTCGTAGAGGTTCTTCTCGCGGATGTTGCATGGCAGCGATGGATCCGCCTTGAGCTTGTCGAAGAAGCGTCGGGCTTTGTTCTTGAGCCTGGGGTCATAGCAGAAGGTGTATATGCCGACCTCGTTGCCGAGCCCGCGGTTGTGCAGGAAGTCCGCCTGACGCAGGCGTGCCTTACATGCTTCGCAGCGGGCCTCGAACTCGGCGACAGCCTTGTCGCTCGGCTTGTCGATATAGGTTGCAGGCATTAAAGAGCCTCCCTTATTCCGAATGAAGCAAGGGCAGCGAAGTCCTCGCGCTCGCGCAGGATGTCCTCGAAATCAGGATCAAGAAGTACTTGCTGCAGATGCCCGTCCTTGGTGAGGACGTCGGCCTCAAGCAGGCATCTGCGCAGCACCGACTTGAGCTTCGTCACGGTAGAGTCCGCAATGGTCGCGAAGTTCTCGTACTCCGCCATTAGCTCCGTGAAGTAAGCATTCATGTCCGTACGCGTGAAGCTGTAATCTAACTCTGCGTAATGACGCGCGATCTCGGTGGTCATGAAGTGTCGCATCAGCGGGTATGCCGACATCATCGCATAGAGGTTCACCTGTGCAGCCACCCCAGGCATGCCGTCGGAGATGATTCGCGTGAGACGTTCATCGGCCAGTGCGTCAATGCGCTTGTTGCAAACTCCGGCAATGTTGCGAAGCATGCGCTCGGTCGGGTATTGGAATAGATTCTCCGTTTGAGCCTTCTCGATGACTTCCTTTTCGCTTGCGCCGTCTAGACGCATACGAGCCACTATTCTCGTTTCCTTGAGGAGCCATTGTTCACGGGTCATGACTCCGCCGGACAGCTTTTTATTCTTCGCCATCGAACAGCTCCTTGTTGGCGAGGACCTCTTCGACGGCGAGCGAGGTCAACAGGGCTGAAAGGCTCACGCACTTCTCCTGCGCGATGGTCTCCAGCGTCTCTTTCATCTCCGGCGTCGCAGCGAATATGATCCGCTCCGTCTTCTTCGCGCCGAGTACGCGTTTTCTCAGCTCCTGCTCGTCCATCGAAGTACGCCCTTCCCGGTCGCGCTTGTTGTGATAAATCTTATGAAAATTTTAGCACAGCTGGGTGTCTTTGTAGTCGGAGTTTACGGTTTTCGGGGCATCGGCTCCTCAATTCACCTCGTCAAACCGCAGCCGACGATCCCAGACTCGAAGCAATGTGACAGCTCAAGGCGTTCCTCGAACCGATACCAGCAGCATCCGTCGGCAAACGGAACCTCGGACGTCATCATCGACGCCGCACACGCACATGACCGCAATCTCCATGCGCGCGAGTTCTGTTACCTTGCCAGACGTCCATCTTCGGCGAGCACTTCCACATCACAGGGCGATGGCATTCCACGTTCCATCATCGGATAAATGCCCCACCCTGTCATCCACGCCTCGATTCCACGTAACCGCGGCGAACCAACATCCGGCCTTGACGCCTTCGCAAGTTCAGCTGACGCCTCCTGACGCATCGGTGCCCCAATGGCTTCTCCTTGGACACGCATTGCCGCACGGAACCCACCGGACGTGCAAGGACCCGCGATGTTTTCGAAAGACTTTTCCCGGGAGAACCGATTCATCCAAGACCGTCAAAACTCTTTGGAAAACACCGGAGGAAGACAGCTATTCCAAGTCCTCCTTCGCTTTCCACCCTTGCACGCTCGCTGGAGCCCGAGCGTCAGCCGCGCCACAAGGCGGAAGGCCAACGGGGCGAGCCGCCGAGAAACCAGGAGGTCAATCATGTCAGAACTCAAGCAGAAGGCCATCAAGGCAGCAGGAGCGTTCCTTACCCGCCGCGGCTACGAAGTACTCGAGACCGAGTGGAGATCCGAGGACGGAGGCGCCATAGATGTGGTGGCACGCGACGAGGACGCCATCGTGTTCTGCGACGTGGAGGCGAGAAGCGGCATCGAGAAGGGCATGCCCGGCGAGGGCGGCGAAGGTGCCCGCGAGCGGATGGAGATCAACGCGGCCAGATGGCTCAGCGAGCACGGCGACGATCCCGACAACGTGGACATCACCATTCGTTTCGACCATATCTCGATGCTGGTAGTCGGCGAGAACCGCGCCCTTTTGAGGCACCACATCAACTGCCTCGGGTCCGACCTCACCGCCAGCTCGGCCGACTGAGGCATCCCGGCTGAAGCCGGATTCCCAAAAGCCGCCTCGGGCATCCCGCCCGTGGCGGCCTCCAAAAATGACTGCGAAAGGAATGATTGATATGACCGAAGCGACAATGGAAATGCGCGACGAGACGATGGGGCTCGAACCGCTCTTCACGATCAGGGATCTTGCCGGTTATCTGCAGGTGAGTACGACGACGGTCTACCGTCTCATCAAGGACGGCGCGCTCACCGGGACGCGAATCGGGCAGAGCCTGCGCTTCACCCGCAAGAACATCGAGGACCTGCTCGAACTCTGCGTCTTCGGCGAGGACCGCTGACAACGCGGCGGCCATAGGCCCCGGGCATGCGCCCGGGGCCTTAGCGTACGTGATGGATGCCGATTGCTGCCAAGCGGTTTCCCGAGACTGCGCGCCCCGGTCCTGCGGCAAGGTGCAAGCACCCTGCACCCAGCTGCCGTTTCGGGATGTTGTGGGTCCCGAAACGGTTTCGTTGGAGGCCCGACTAGACGTAAGTATATTCAGGGGCTAGGACACTACGTATCCGACTTTGTTAACCCCGATTACGTCACGGCTGAGCTGCTTTACTCCAAGAGTATGTAGTCCTGTCAGTTTGACGTTCGCCGCCCGCGCGCGAGTTTCGCCGTACCCCTCTTGTTTGAACTCTGAAGTCTTGAACCTCGCGCCTTTTATGTCAAGTTCCTTGAGCATTTGAGGCGGGACACTCTCATCTTGCTCGACCAAGCCGAAGAATGTCAGACCCGAAGCGATTGATGCCTTCAGCAGACATGCCTTGAGAGGCGTGAACGCAAGGCATCCCACTGCGGAGCCGACTGCTGATCCGATGAGCATCGGAATAACGGCTTCTGGCGCTATGGCGGATGCTATCGCAGCGCCGACAAGCGAAAGGATAGAAACGAAAACGCCCTGTGCAAGATTGTTGGCAAAGTCGCTTGTCATCTTTTTCCCGAGGGCAAGTAGATAGGCGCCCTTGCATGTCTCAATCGTCAGCACCACCAATGTGCCCACCACAGCAGGGCCAACTGGCTTCGAAATCATCTTCTTGATGACTTCGCCAAACATGCCCTTTCCAGCAGCCACGGTTATCGCAGCTGTCGCTGACCCGTTTACGAAGCCCGTTGCGCCGCCATCCAGCGTTGCCGCCCCGATTGCGCGAAGGCTATTTTCATCCAGCTCGCCTTTGGCGATTAGATAGTCGATCGCTTTGTAGATTTCGGGAACCATCTTCACGGCGGCGGAGATGGCCGCCGCCGTTGCGCCGGCCTTAAGCGCTTGCGCCATCAAGTTCTCAACCTTGACGAGCTCGGCTGCGGTCATGCCGTCGGCTTCCGGATTGAGCTCCTTGCCGCTGCTTACCGCTATCGCCTTTTGACGCGCATCATCGAGCGTGAGTGGGCTGCTCGTTACGCCGTCCTTCGTCTCGACCCTGTCCGTCAGTGCATCGGAAACCTTTTGCCACCTCGAGGCCTCTTCCATCCTGCCAAGGGCTTTCGCTTTGGCAAGTCTTTTGAAGGCATCGGCCTGGCAGTCGGCGAGCTTGTCGGCGGCAACCAGGTTTCATTGTCCATCGTACAAAAGATCGGTGGGCAACTTGCCCCCAAAGCCCTTGGAGGCCGCCCATTCGCTGAAACTCAGATTCGAGCTTGCTTTCGACCTCTCGTAAACCTCGCGAAGGGTTGTCCCTAAGACCTTCACGGTTTCCTTGGGGTTGCTGTAGAACTTGAGCTGATAAGACCCATCGACGAGCGCCCCCACGTCAGCGGATCCGAGTCTAGTCGACTTTAGGACCTCCATCACGGAATCCTTGCCCTTTACCGCCGCATCGACATTCGCAGTTCCGGAAGCCCATTCTTCAGCCAGGAACCCTTTGAGTGATTCTTGTGCCGGTACAGTCGCCTTGTAGTAGTCGTAGGCGTTCATACACCTGTAAAGCTCGTTAATAGACTTTTCAACTTGCCCGATGTACTCAGAGCCAGCCGCTGCGCCCCATGTCGCTGCGCCTTGCTTTACAGCAAACGCATATCCCTGTCCAAATTCGCTCATGACTAGGCCTCGACGAACGAACGTAGATGCTCGAGGTAGAGCAACTTGACAGCAAATCGATACTTCTGATCCTTGATGTCACCGCCCTTTTTGACGAGAGTAATCTTGCTGCCGGCAAAATCAGCAGCTTTGCCAGCAAGCCACAAGGGAGCAATCTTTTTCTGCTCGTTTTCTGGCTCGGATCTTGGTCGCAATTCAGAAAGCAGGTTATCGAGATCTTGCCCGCATTCATGGGCATATTCGAGGAATTCCCGGTACCCGTTGTCACTGAGGTTCTTCTCGTCGACGTAAACGCAAGCTTGCTTGCCACTGATGCAGATGCTTATTCCATGTTCGACAATCTTGGTTGTAGCTTCGGTCTCGATCGCATCGACGTAGTCTCTTGCGGTCTTGGGGTGGCCGATGAAGATAATTTTCTGGTCTGAGGAGAGCGGCGTCGCAGCGAATCTCTTCTCATCAAAGACCGAAGCTTCGACAGAACCATCGACAGGGCCAACGATGTTCTCGCCGTCATCATCATTGGCACCAATCAGAGTATAGAGCTGCTTGCTATATTTCCCGCAGCCTTTTGCCTCGACTATTACAACCGATTCTTTGGTTCCAAACATCTTTGCGCCTTCCGTACCGTATTTCTTCTTGAAGTTGATTATAGAAGAGCCGCTGCACGCTAATGTGATTACGCCGATAGATTGTTCTATTTCTTCCTGTTCAATATTAAAAGCGTTCACTATTGAACTCTTTTCTGATATGATGGAGAACGTGATAGATAAACGTCCGGCGAACCTCTTCCACAATCCGCTCGCCGGACCCG
Source organism: Changpingibacter yushuensis (assembly GCF_014041995.1). Classification (NCBI taxonomy): domain Bacteria; kingdom Bacillati; phylum Actinomycetota; class Actinomycetes; order Actinomycetales; family Actinomycetaceae; genus Changpingibacter; species Changpingibacter yushuensis. The sequence continues at coordinate 807,107 of NZ_CP059492.1, forward strand.
GTGCAAGGGAGGGCTTATGCGGACTCTCGCGATAAGCAACTACAAGGGAGACGTGGGCAAGACCACGACCGCCGTGAACCTGGCGACCATCTACGCCGGGCAGGGGCGGCGGGTGCTGCTCATCGATCTCGATCCGCAGGCATCCGCCACCGACTTCTTCGGGTTGTACGGGCGCGCCGAGGAAGAGAGGAGGACTTCGGTCGAGCTGCTCTACGGAAACACCACCGTGACAGATGTGGCCTATGGCACCGATGTCGACGGACTTTCCGTGGTGCCCTCGGTCATCGACCTCATCGACCAGAACGAGCTGCTGCTGCGCGAGCAGCGCCTGAAGTTCGCGCTCGACGACGCGGCAGACGACTTCGACATCTGCATCATCGACTGCAGCCCCGTGATGAAGCGCCTGGCCTTCAACGCCTATCTCGCGACATCGGGCGACGGCATGATCGTCATCCCCGTGAAACTGGACGGCTCCGTCATGCGCGGCACTGCACTCACGGCGAACGCCACGCGCGCCATCGCCGATGCACTGCGTATGCCCACGCCCAAGTACCGCATCCTGCGCACCTGCGTGCCGGGGCGGCAGACCCGAAGCGAGGCGATCGGGACCGACGTGCTCGACAGCTTCTTCCCGGATGAGCAGTTCCGCACCGTCATACATGCGTCCACGAAGGTGTGCGAGGGGTCGTGGCAGTGGAGGCCCGTTGTGGCGTTCGAGCCGAAGAGCCGTCCCGCCCGGGAATATCTGGCGCTCGCGGAGGAGATCGACCATGAGTGCGCGTAGCGACGTGGCGGCGGGATTCTCCATCAGCGGGCTGCTGGACTCCACATCCAAGACGCGCAGCCGCTTCCCCGTCGTCGAGATAGCGGTGGACCTCATCGCAGACCATCCGTCAAACACCGTCTATTCCATGGATGAGGCCGGTATCCGAGCCTTGGCGGACTCCATCGAGCGCGACGGCCTCACTGACCTTCCTCTTGTCAGAAAGCTCCCGGACGCCTCGTGGCAGATGATTTCCGGCCACCGCCGCAAGGCTGCGTACGAATTGCTGGCCGAACGCGATGAGAGGTTCGCCAGGATGCCGTGCCGCGTGGCCGAGAACATCGACGACGCGCAGGCGCTCGTGCTGCTGCACACCGCCAACTACTTCGTGCGCGAACTCTCCATCACCGAGCGTGCGGCAGCGACCCGCGCCCTCGGCATCGAGGTGGAGCGCAAGCGCCGCGAGGATCCGGATCTTTCAGGCAGGCGCACCGAGGACATCAAGGCCGATATTTTGGCCGAGCAGACCGGAAGGCGCGTTTCGGGCAAGACCATCAAGCGTGAGGAGGCTTTGGCGAAGACGATTGAGGCCGAGCTCTCCGAAGAGTGGAAGGCGGCGGCCAACTCCGGCAAGATCTCCGCCAAGGCGGTTTCCGCCCTGGCCGCCCTGCCCCGCGACGAGCAGACGCGAATCGCTGAGGGAACGCATCTCAAGGGCCTCACCAAGCGGCAGCGGACGGATGCCATCCAGGCCGCCATCGGAATCACCCCGCAGCCTGACCGAAAGCTCGTCCATTCCCGCAAGAGCCTTGCCAGCTATGCTGCCTCGATCGATCGAAACGTCAGTCAGGCGGACCTTGAGACGATCGGCGAGATCGCGAGAATCGCGCGGGCCTTGATGGAACGGACGGTCTCGGACAAGGATGGGCCGCCGGGAGGGCTTTAGAGTCCAATCGTAGCAAGTAGCCCATCTTGTATCACGTTCGTCCGAACGCTCGCAAGATGGTACTTGGCCCGGGGAGTCGGGGAGGGCTTCGGCATCGACGGCACCGACCTCCGCCGTCTGCCGCCCCACCCGGTCCCGGGCGCACGCCAGCGCCGATTCGCTCATCGCGAATCAGGTGATGACTGCGGGGGCTGCCCCCGCTCCCCGTTTTGAGAAGAGAGCCGAAGCCAGCAGCTTCCACATTCCGCCGGCGATGCAAAGGAGAAAACGATGGCTAAACGAAAGGACAGGTTCGTCCACTGCCGGCTCTCGGAAGCCGACTTCGAGCGCTTCCACGCGCACGCCGAGGAACTTGAGCTCGCGCCTTCTGAGTATCTGCGCTACATGATCCGCATCCCCGTGGACGCTGATGGCGCAGACGGGAAGACCGTCGTCCTCGATACCAAGGCGCTGTCGCAGATCTACGGCGAGCTCGTACGCTGGGGCTACCATTACAACCAGGCTGTGCACGCGCTCAACACCATCGCGCTCTTCGCCAGCCGAGGCGGTAGCAACATCGACTACTTCGTCGAGCAACTCGAGAAGGCCAACCGCAATCTCGTGACCGTGCAGGCCGGCGAGCACGATGTCGAGAACAGGCTTCGCGAGCTGGAACGATCGACGTTGATCGGCGGTCGATGATGCCGATCGTGAAGGCCATATCCGGGCACACCGGCTGCCAGAAGGTGAAGACGTACCTCGAGAAGCGCAACCGCGCGCTCGCCCGCGACTTCTACAACCTCTCATGGGACGAACGCGCCATGGAGGGCTACGACGAGACCACGAAGGACGCCGTCGAATGGGCCGACGAGATGGACGCCACGCGTACCGGGAACGGAAACGACGAGGCCTACGAGGGCAGGCGCGCCCGCACCTACAAGCACTTGATCATCTCGCCCGATCCGGACGACCGCATAGACCTGGCTGCTCTGCGCGAGCTTGCAGGGACATGGGCCATGAGGTTCTTCGGAGACTATCAGGTGGCCATCGTGTACCACGACGACAACGAGAGCCGGATACCGCATGCGCACCTGATCGTGAACTGCACCAACCTCGCCACCGGAAACAGGCTGCACACCGACAACCCCTTCGAGTTGAACCGCGCCCTGCAGGACATGGCGCGCGGCCGAGGGCTGAGCGGGCTTTCCAACACCATGGAGCACGATGAGGGCCTCTCGCGACTGACGGCCAAGGACGCGCCCGAGGAGACCGCCAGGACCATGCAAGCAATCTATATGAGCCGTCCCGAGCGTGAGCTCGTGGATGGCGGCGCGTATTCCTGGGTGGCCGACATCCGGAGCCGTGTGGTGGTGGCGAAGGGACTCGCGCGCAATGAGAACGAGGTCCGAGGCATCCTGGACATGCTGTGCGTGGCCATGGCAGACAACTCGCCGAAGGCAACCAACAGGGATTGGATCTACTCGCTTGCTGATGATCCCAAGCGCAAGGTGACCGACGGGCGTCTGGGATACCCCTACAGCCGGCGCTCGCTTGAGAACGGTTTCGAGAACAAGGCGGCATACCGTCCCGATGCTGCTTCCTCGCGTACGATCCTGAAGGCCGCCAAGGACGCCGTGATGCTCAACGATCTTGCGGAGCTCGATCGGATGGCATCGGTATTGGAGACATGTACGAGGTTCGGGATGCGCAGCATCGCCGACTGCGACAAGCGCATCAAGGTCGTGGAGGCCCGCATCGAAAACGGCGACGGCAGCGAGACGGAGAAGAAGTCGCTCATAGCGCTGCAGGAGGCTCGTGACTTCGTGGCCGCCAACGGTCTGCTGCCCAGGACGACCGCACCGTTGAAGACAGGCAAGCCGAAGAACCCCGGCACTCATGGTGGAGGCAGGAAGAAGCTCGCCGAGGCCCATCACCCCAGGCAACGTGACGATCAGCGAAACGACCGCGAGAAGGGAGCACGCTGATGGATATCCGCATCAGGTATCGGAGCAACCGTATCGATGTGTTCGATACGGACACGTTCACGAAGTCGGAGCCTTTCGGCAACGTGAACATGCTCACAGACTTCGAGATCCTGTTCGACCAGCTGGGCGATACCGGCATCTGGCTTGCAGCACACAGCTATGACGCCAGCCAGTCCTACCGCGGCGAAGCGAAAGACGATTCGATCCCCGTGGCCCACCGCAAGAAGGGCTGGCGCTTCCTGCTGGCAGAGAGCAGCGAGATTGACGGAATCGAGACCGTGAGCATCGAAGGCAGCATCGTGCTGCAGCGCATCTGCGGCGAGCTCGTGGACGTCCTGAAACTCGACGAGACGGCTTCGGCGTGGATCGGCAACAGCGACAGCCTGGCTGCCGTTGACAAGGCCACGGAGCTGTTCGAGACGCTCTTGCGCTCAGTCCCGGCAGGCATTCCGCCTGAGGAAGTCGCGCGTATGTGCGGCTGCAGCATGGCGCTCATGAGCACCTTGCAGGCGATGGGGATCGCTATGGATGGGGACGATGGCGAAGAAGAGACGGAAGACGGCGACTGGATGGAGGGATTGGATCATGAGGACGTTGATTAAGGTGACGGGAGCGTTCGTGAGGTTTCTCGTGCATGCGGTGTTCAGGTTCATGTAGCAGATGACGATGAGTAAGATCATAGATTTACAGCATATGTAGCACTAATACCGCAGAGAGATTCATCATATCCTAATCTTCTATGAGGCGGCGAAATATGACGAGGGCGGCCGCTGCGAAATTATTGTTACCAATGGTCGTTGAGGTGAAAACAGTCGCCGCAATGAAGGACATAAGTTTGGCTACGCTAAAACTTGTAGATTGCAGTATTCTTATCAGCAGTTTGCTTTGCGGAGAAGGCGGATCGATCATGGTGAATTTTAGGCAACAGGATGACACAGATGGCCTTGGTGGTGGTATAAATACTAGTGACAGTACCCCGCACGCGAGCGGCAGCGCAGCGAACCAGGCGGGGTCATTTCTTTTTCCAAAGCCCGCACTTTCGTTCGAAGAGCAGCTGAATCATCTGATAGAGAATGACCTGGTTGTCAATGACGACGTTTTTGCCATCGCATGCCTCTCGAACATAAACTACTATCGCCTGCGTGGTTATTGGCTAACTCTGGAAGACAGAGGCGGGCGTTTCAGGGACGGCGTCAGCTTTGAGGACATGTGGGAAATCTACGAGCTCGATCGCAAGCTTCGCCTATGGCTCTGGAAGGCGATTGGCCCCATAGAGGTGAAGGCAAGGACCCAGTTTGCCTATTACCTTTCCCACTATCTCGGACCTCTCAGCTATCTTGATGCGTCGAATTTTTGGGATGAGCGCAGCCATGCCAAATCGATGCGCAATTTTGCGCGAGAACGCGATTGAGCGCGTAACCAAAACGTCCCGTACGTGGTTCACAACATGGATCACTATGGGAATCTACCGGTCTGGGCTGCGGTCGCGGTTATGTCTTTCGGTACACTCTCGCAGCTATACGGCAACTTACGTCACGATGCGGGGAGTACTGCCGATCACCCAGGCGTCTACGATGCAGTTGCTGATGCTTTCGGAATGCGAGCGATTTATCTCAAAAGCTGGCTCCATCACCTGACCACCGTACGAAACATAGCAGGGCACCATGACAGGTTCTACAACCGAGTGATGGCAATTCGGCCGCGTCTCCTCACTCGGGATGCACGTTATCAGTGCGATAAAGGGTTCCCCACACTTCTCGTCATCAAGAACATCTATGAGCTGTCTTGGCCCGCTCGATGGGCTGACTTGGGTGGAGAACTCACCGACATCATCGGTTCTCATTCAAGCGTCGAATTGCGGCCAATGGGCTTTCCTGGAGACTGGGAACGCGTGTTGGACCTCGATTAGGACTGCGGTTTCGCATGCTCCCATACAGTTCACTGCGAATCTAAGACCAGCCGGCAAGAATGACCGTTCTAGCCAATAGGGCTATCCCTATCGTCAGCGTTTTCCAGAAGTGAGTATTTCCTGAGTAGGGCCCAATTGACGACTTGCATGACTGAGTCGTTGAAATCAGTCTTCGTCAATCCGATTTGCGACAAGAGCTCCTTGTTTTTCCTGAATGTCCTATGCAGGAGTTGCCTGTCCTTGTCATCAAGATCAATCCGGTACAGCAGGTTACAGAGAGGGACGACTAGAGGCTTTGCCTTCGCATCGATTTCCACCGACCCCCGGCTAATGAACTCGTCTAAGTCCGCGTCTGTGTACTTCGGCTGCAGCCCCAATATCGGGTTGACCAGAAGCTGAGTTGATGCGTTCATCAAGTTGACATACGCCCCCAGTTCGTACTGCTGCAGCTCAGTCATCGAGCTGTAGTCAAGTCCAACGAAAGCAGTCCGCTCGGCTGCTTCATCGAGCTTGCGCCCCTCATCATCGATGTGGCGTACGCGCTCGTTCAACTCCACGATCGCCAGCTCATAGGATTTTGCATCGCGCTTGTTTATCAAGGTAAAGATATCCTCGATTCGCTTCTGGTCATTCTTACCTTTAATCAATAGAGCACCGCTTCCCAGCAAAGCCACTCCAGCGATAGCACAACCTATGGGACCGGCCAGAGCAAGGAGTGCTTCCCCTGCCGCCATGCCTCCGCCACCTGCAACGAGCGCACCCCGCCAAGCCATGCCAAGGCTGCATTGGTAGCAGCAGCACCGCTCAGCGCGGAAATGGCGGTTCTCGTGGATGCAACGCCAAACGTCGTCGCCATGCCCATAGCCGCAGTAGGTCCCAAGGCCGCCACGGCAACCCCGGCACCAGCTCCCGCAGTGCCTTTGCCAACATTCTTTGCTTTTGCCACAGCATAATCGGATTCTGTTTTCTCAACCTGTTGCTTCCAGAGTAAGCGGATCTTCTTGACTTTTTCGTACTCGAGGCGCTTCTCTTCGGGAATGTTTCGAATTCTGTCGAATTGGTCCTGGAGGGTCCCAAGGTCATCGTAGAGTTTGGCAGAGCGGCTCCCTAGCTCCTCGATCTTTGTGTTTGCTCTATCAAGCGCCGCTTCAGCCCTTTTTCTTGATTCCTCCAGACTGGATTCCTTCTTGCTCATTTCTTGCCTCCGGCGAAGTACGTATCGATGTCAGATTTCATTCTGAGCACTTTGTCGTTTGGCACCTTACGCAGGTCGGCCAGTTGCACAGAGGCTTCAAATGCCCGGATATACATATCACTGCTTCTGAATTCGTCGATGAAGCAGACAAGGTGCTTGTCGTTGTACAGATCAGCCAGTTGGGAAAGTCCGAACAGGTAGTCCTCGACGATGGTCTTCTCCCGCAATGCCAGCTGTGCGCTTGCCTGGGCACCACGTATCGAGGCTGCTCGTTTGGCTTCACCATAAAACGAGATGGTGAAACGCCCGACGCCCACGATATTGAGCCGCATGAAGAACTCAGGTGCATTGAAGGCGCCAGCGCCTGCCGCAAACGCCCGAATAGTGGCATCGCCTACGTCAAGCATACAGAAGGTCCCGTGCGCTACGGTAAGCATCCTTTCCACAGTAGGATTCGAGAATGGTTCGCAAACCTTCCATATCTCGGAGATGGATTGCTTTTCGCCCTTGGTGTCCCCAAGGTACTTGACCAGGCGTCGTGTCGCGTAAAGCAACCTGACGATTACCTCGTTCACGAGTCGGGGATTACCTGGACCGCTTGAAAGCGTGCATCGTAGCCTTGTTCATATATCTTCAACGCCAGATCGCCGACATTCTTGTTGAAGGTAGATGTGGAAATGCCGAGTGTCCGTTTTAACGCAATGACATCGTTCGTCCATGCCCAAAAGGGAGAGGGTATGCCCATGCCTCGGCCCTTGCTGCCTGATGATCCCGACATATCGGAGACCAAATGGCCGAACTAGTTAACAAAGCCACAGATTTTATGTGTGCTTTTTGGGATCACGACGACGTCGTTCTCAATGAGCGCACGGAGGATCACCTGAGCAGGAGTCTTGCCATACTTAGCGCCGATCTCCGATAGGACTGGATGGGAGAAGATGCCCTTCATGCCTTCGGCAAAAGGAGCCCAGCTTTCGTGAGTAACGCCGAGCTTTGACATCACTGCATGCGCCGGCAGCTGCTGCCAGAAAGGATGCGTTTCCACTTGATTAACAGCGGGAGTGATGCGGGCGAAGGCGGCAAGGTCCGCAAGCCTCACGGCGTCGAAGTTCGATACACCAATGGCGCGGATCTTTCCGGCGTCGTAGGCGTCCTCAAGCGCGCGGTACGCGCCGTGGTAGTCGCCGTATGCCTGATGGAGCAGCATGAGATCGATGTAATCGGTGCCAAGCTTCGCAAGCGATTCCTCGATGGAAGCCGCCGCGCGCTCATAGGTGGCGTTGGAGACCCACACCTTGCTGGTTATGAAGATCTCTTCACGCGGAATCCCGCTCTTTGCGATCGCTGCTCCCACGCCTTCCTCGTTGCCATACGCTTGCGCGGTATCGATGAGTCGGTATCCGACGCTCAGGGCATCAGCGACGCATCGCTCGGCTTCAGCCGGACTCACCTGATACACGCCATACCCAAGGTAGGGCATGAGCACACTGTTATTGAGATTCTTGTACTTCATTTTTCCTCCTGGCGCGGCTGGTTATGCGCGCTCATGTGTTCTCTCGAGTTGGTGGTGTGGTGACTCACTGCTGCTGATCGAAGTCCATTGGGGTGGTGACGAAGGCGGGTGCTTCCTCCGCGACGTCGTAGTAGGCCTTCTGTGGGAAGGAGTTGATGCGTGCGACTTCCTCATCCGTCAGCGCGAAATCGAAGATGTTGAGGTTCTCGGCCATGTGGATGGGATTGGTGGTCTTGGGAAACACCACGTTGCCTTCCTGAATGTGCCACCGCAGGATGATCTGGCTGTTGGTCTTGCCATGCCGTGCAGCGATCTCGCTGATGAATGGGTCATCAATAAGAGCCTTGTCGCCGTGGCCCAGCGGGTACCAGCCCTCAACTATCACTCCCATGGGTTCGAGCCACGCCTTGATGTCATGCTGATTCCAGCGCGGATTGACTTCGATCTGAAGAACCTGAGGCGTCACAAATCCAGAGTCCAACACTTCTTGGAACTTCCTCTTGTTGAAGTTGGACAGTCCGATGGACCGGATCTTTCCCTCGGCCTGCGCCTCTTCAAGCGCACGCCACGCTTCGGTGTATGCACCGTAGGGTTGGTGAAGGAGCATAAGGTCTACGTACTCCGTGTCCAAGCGGCGAAGCGAGGCGTCAATCCCGCTCTTGCACTCCTCGTAACTGTAGTTCTGCGGGAAGAGCTTCGTTGTAATAAAGAAATCCTCTCGGGGCACTGAGGAGTCGCGTACAACTTCGCCCACAGCCACCTCGTTGAAGTACGCATTGGCGGTATCGATGTGGCGGTAACCCAACTCAATAGCCGTTGGAAGGCTCTTCTTGACTTCGGCGCTACTCATCATGAATACGCCGAAACCCATCGCCGGGATGGTAAGTCCGTTGTTCATCGTGAACTGTTCCACGAGTCTCTCCTTTGTCTGGGGGCCGCGGGGTGCAGGTGCGGCCGCATGGCGCGGACAGACGGAAGTGCACATGGCACTGTCAACGTGCGGCTTGCTTGTCTCGATACAATTCTTGCATCCATATTTTGAGTAAGTACAATGCGTATATTGAGTTTTGCTATTCAGTTTATGCATAGCTCACAAGGTTGGCGCACGGAGGAGGATCGATTGGACCTTGAGCAACTCAAGCAGCTGGTTGCCATCGCGCATCACGGTTCGGTTTCCGCCGCGGCAGAAGAGCTTGGCTATTCGCAGCCTGCCTTGAGCAGGTCCATTCAACGTCTGGAGCGGGAGCTCGGGTGTCAGCTCTTCGAACGCACCAAGAACAAAGTGACGCTCAACGAAGCAGGCCGCATAACTCTGGAGTACGCCGCGGAGATTCTACGTTCGGATCGGCGCCTGAGGGACAGGCTGAGCCTCTTGGCCAACCGTAGCCGCACGCTGCGCATAGGAACTTGTGCTCCGGCCCCGCTGTGGCGATTGACGTCGCTCATCGTGGAGCGATTGCCGGGAACCATGATTGGCCCTGTCATGATGAGTGAAGACGAGGTTGAGCGAGCGGTGTACAACCGTGAGGTCGACTTCGGGATTACTCTCAAGCCGCTTCCGCTTCCGGGCATTCAGTCTGTGCCATTCATGCATGAAAGCCTTGCGCTCAACATCCCCACCACCGATCCGCTTGCCGCGTGTGAGAGCCTCCGGTTTGCTGACGTAGACGGGCGCAGGTTCCTAGTCTTGCAGGACATCGGATTCTGGTGGGACGTATGCGTGAACCATCTGCCCACGTCTGAGTTCGTGCGGCAGTCTGACCGCGAAGTGTTCCGCAAGCTAGCTGAGAGCACGGACGCGCTGACGTTTGTCACGAACGCCGCTGTTTCCAGCACGCCGGGGCGCACCCCAGTTCCTTTGGACGACGACGAAGCCCACGTTACGTTCTACGTGCACATGTCCGAAGGTGTGGGCCCGGAGCTGCGCTCAGCGGTACGGCAGGCCGCGCTTCAAGAGTGAGTAGTTTTCTCACGGACTGCCACGGGTAAAGCGCTCTAGGAGCAATCCGGGCCACACAAGCGGGTTGCTGGCAGGGAGAACAGATGGCATGACGTGGGGGAGGGCTAGCGGTGGATCACCACCGCTAGCCCTCCCCGCAAGCTCGGCCCAACTGGCCCGCTCTCACCATCCCTTTGGCAGCGGACGCCCCTCCTGGAAACCTGCTGCGGACTGCACACCCACCACAGCGCGTTCTGCGAACTCCGCCAAGCTGCGTGCTCCCGCATAGGTGCAGGAGGAGCGCACACCGGAGGTGATCTCGTCCAAGAGATGTTCCACCCCCGGGCGGGCCGGATCCAAATACATCTTCGAAGAAGAGATGCCTTCTTCATACAGTGCCTTGCGAGCGCGCTCGAACGAGTCGGCGCCAGCTGTGCGGGCGGCTACGGCGCGGGCCGAAGCCATCCCGAAGCTCTCTTTGTATTGGCGTCCATTGCTGTCCACCTGCAGAACTCCGGGTGATTCGAGGGTCCCGGCAAACCATGAGCCCACCATGACTTGGCTGGCGCCCGCTGCGATTGCCAGCGCGACGTCGCGTGGGTGGCGCACTCCGCCATCGGCCCACACATGCTTGCCCAGCTGCCGGGCGGCTTGGGAACACTCAAGTACAGCGGAAAACTGCGGGCGGCCCACAGCTGTCTGCATACGGGTGGTGCACATAGCACCCGGCCCAACACCGACCTTGATGATGTCTGCACCTGCTTCCACCAGATCCTCAACGCCAGCCGCTGTGACTACGTTGCCAGCCACGACCGGGACAGAGGGATTCACAGAGCGAACGCGACGAAGCGCCTCGATCATCTTTTCCTGATGTCCATGAGCGGTATCTACCACGAGGCAGTCGACGCCCGCTGCCACAAGTTCTTCGACGCGAGGTTCGATCGCGCCATTGATGCCAATTGCGGCGCCGATTCGGAGGTGCCCGAGGGAATCAACTGCAGGCGCGTATATGCTGGACCGCACGATGCCATCGGCCGTCAACACGCCCACGAGGGCGCCCGCGTCAACCACAGGTACAAACTTGCGCCGGCGGTACTTGAGTTGCTCGTAGACGGCGCGCAGACGTACGCCGTCGGCCCCAATCTCAGAGATTTCCAGTACTTCGGGTTCAGGCGTCATGACCGTATCTGCCTGCGCGAAGCGGTCCGCGCCTTCGCAGTCTGACATCGTGACGATGCCAATTGGCTTTCCGCCCTCGACCACCACTGCTGCACCGTGGGTTCGGCGCGGGATAAGGGAGACCACTGTGGCAATTGGATCGTCAGGGCGCACCGTAATTGCCGTCTCAACCACAGTGTGTGCTGACTTTACGCGTCCAGTCACCTTTGTGACCACGTCAGTTGGAATGTCTTGAGGGATGATGGCCATGCCGCCGCGCCGAGCCACGGTCTCCGCCATGCGCCGCCCGGACACGGCGGTCATGTTTGCCACGATGATGGGAATGGTAGTTCCCGTTCCATCGTTAGTTGAAAGGTCGACGTCGAAGCGCGAGGTCACATCCGAACGTGACGGAACCAAGAAGACGTCGTCGTAAGTTAGGTCGTGTGTGGGATCTTGCCCCGGTAGAAAACGCATGGTTTCAGTTTAGGCGGCGATGTGTTCGGTTGCGCCAATAGCCCCAAGCACGGCGAACAGAGCTGTGGTACGAATTAACGCCGCGGGATGAGTACTCGCTTGTTTGTGGCGTTCCCGACCAACTCCAATCAACAAGCCGATTCCGAGCGTACGGCCGAACGCAACTGGTGTGCTGGAATCCACGGCCACACCTCACCTCGGTGGTGTTTACCTGAGCTTGGAGTGCGTGGTTTCCTTCTGTAAGTGTTTCTTGATCCGGTAGGTAGTCCTCTTGCCGTGCCAACCTCCAAAGCGAGGCTCAAACGGACTGTTCGCATGAAAACGAGCACACCGGCAACAGACTCGCTAGCTGTATGAGCCGCGAAAAGCAAGGCCAAAGGTCCCAATATGGCGCTGTGGTTTCTCACAGGCGGTCAGATGGCCATCCTTTGGCTTGATTCCGCGGAATGTGAGCGGCCGCACGGCCATTTTTCGCCCAACTCCAATGACTTAAGGAATGGAACGAGTCAAACTAGGAATATCCACAAGGACTACCTCTTCAGGAGATTAGCAATGGAGCGCACCACTACGGACGTTGAGGCCACGACCCAAGAAGCATGGGCTGGTTTCACCACCGGAAATTGGACCGATAACATCGATGTCCGCGACTTTATCCAGAAGAATTACACGCCTTACGAAGGCGATGCATCCTTCTTGTCCGGTCCGACGGAGAAGACCCTGAAGGTTTGGGATACTCTCTCCAACAAGTATCTCAACGTGGAGCGTGAGCGCCGCGTCTACGACGTCGATACAAAGATTCCTGCCGACATCGATGCATTCCCGGCTGGCTACATTAGCGAAGATGACAACGTGATCGTCGGTCTCCAGACCGATGTCCCACTCAAGCGTGCAATGATGCCAAATGGCGGATGGCGCATGGTTGAAACAGCCATCAACGAAGCTGGCAAGGAAGTTGACGAAGACGTCAAGAAGATCTTCACCAAGTACCGCAAGACCCATAACGAAGCCGTCTTCGATATTTACACGCCACGGATCCGCGCTGCGCGTTCCTCCCACATCATCACAGGTCTTCCCGATGCCTACGGCCGTGGCCGCATCATCGGCGATTACCGCCGCGTGGCACTCTATGGCGTTGACAAGCTGATTGCCGAAAAGACGGCTTCTCGCGATTCGGTCGCGGATCAGCCCTTCACTGAGAACTGGGCACGCTTCCGCGAGGAGCACTCCGAGCAGATCAAGGCTCTCAAGAAGCTCAAGAACATGGCTGCTTCTTACGGCTTTGACGTCTCGGCCCCCGCCAAGACGGCCCAGGAAGCAGTTCAGTGGACTTACTTCGGCTACCTCGCTTCCGTGAAGTCACAGGACGGCGCCGCAATGTCGTTCGGCCGCCTCTCCGCCTTCTTCGATGTCTACTTTGAGCGCGATCTCAAGGCTGGCATTATCAACGAGGCCGACGCACAGGAAATGATCGATTCACTCGTTCTCAAGCTGCGCATCGTCCGCTTCCTTCGCACCATCGATTACGACCAGATCTTCTCCGGCGATCCATACTGGGCAACCTGGTCAGACGCTGGATTCGGCGAAGACGGCCGCACTTTGGTCACCAAGACCTCGTTCCGCTTGCTTCAGACGCTGCGTAACCTCGGTCCGGCACCGGAACCGAACATCACAATCTTCTGGGATGAGAACCTGCCTGCAGGTTACAAGGAGTTCTGCGCCGCGATCTCGATCGAGACGTCCTCCATCCAGTACGAATCCGATCCGCAGATTCGCGCCCACTGGGGCGACGACGCCGCCATCGCATGCTGCGTTTCGCCGATGCGCGTTGGAAAGCAGATGCAGTTCTTCGGAGCTCGCGTGAACGCCGCCAAGGCTCTGCTCTACGCCATCAACGGTGGCCGCGATGAGATGTCCGGCAAGCAGATCGTCAAGGGATACGAAGGTGTCCAAGGCGATGCTCCGCTCGAGTTCGACGATGTGTGGAAGAAGTACGAAGAGATGCTCGACTGGGTGGTTGGCACCTACGTTGAGGCGCTCAACATCATTCACTACAGCCACGATCGTTACGCATACGAGTCCATCGAAATGGCTCTCCACGATTCCGACATCGTTCGCACGATGGGCTGCGGTATCGCAGGCCTTTCCATCGTGGCCGACTCGCTTTCGGCCATCAAGTACGCCAAGGTGACACCGATTCGTGATGAAACCGGCCTCGTCGTCGACTACAAGACGGAAGGCGAATTCCCGACGTACGGTAACGATGATGACCGCGCCGACGACATCGCTGCGACTGTGGTTCACACCGTCATGTCAAAGATTCGCGAGATTCCGCTTTACCGCGATGCGGTTCCGACTCAGTCCGTGCTGACGATCACCTCTAACGTGGTGTACGGCAAGGCCACTGGTGCATTCCCGTCCGGTCACGAGGCTGGCACGCCATTTGCTCCAGGTGCGAACCCGGAGAACGGCATCGACACCCACGGCATGGTTGCCTCCATGCTTTCAGTGGGCAAGCTCGATTACAACGATGCGCTGGATGGCATTTCGCTGACCAACACGATCACCCCATCTGGATTGGGTCGCAACAAGGAAGAGCAGGTCTCCAACCTGGTCGGAATTCTTGACGCCGGCTTCATTCCCGAAGAGGACTGACTTATCGCGGCGCACCCTCGCGGTTCGGAAGCATGTGCTGGCGAACCGCGAGGGCGTGAACGGCGTGAATATGAGACGAGGTGAGGTGCAACTCATCCGCCTTTCTACCCCGTTTACACCAATATTTACTTGATAGAATCCAATTACTTGAGTGACAAGCATTTGTCTCAATATTTAGGAGCCGAAACATGGCAGCGATGACATTTGACGAGCGTCTTGCATCGATGAAGGCAGCCCGTTGCGATAACGGTGGCGTTCAGGGTCTCTACCACGCAAACATCAACGTGCTGGACCGTTCCACCCTCGAGGACGCAATTGAGCATCCCGAGAAGTACCCGAACCTCACCGTTCGCGTTTCTGGATATGCGGTTAACTTCGTCAAGCTGACCAAGGAGCAGCAGCTTGACGTTCTCTCCCGCACCTTCCATCACTCCGCCTGAGTGCAATGAGCGTTGAGATTGGGGCCGTCGGCGACCAGGATTTTCTGGCACCGGCGGCCCGTCTTCATGGTGCGGGAACAGCAGGACTTGCTGAACTGACTGACCTCGAGCACGCCGATCGCTTGAAGCGCATGCGCGATGGTTCGTTGGGGTCGGTGCATTCGTGGGAACTCGTGACGGCCGTTGACGGTCCCGGAACTCGGATGACCGTGTTCCTGGCTGGCTGCCCACTGCGCTGCCTGTACTGCCACAATCCTGACACGATGGCGATGCGAAACGGCGAACCCGTTGAAGCGGATGAGCTCCTGCGGCGCATCAAGCGCTACCGCAAGGTGTTCCGTTCTACTGGGGGCGGCCTCACCCTTTCCGGTGGTGAGGTTCTTATGCAGCCCGCATTCGCAAACCGCCTCCTGACGGGCGCGAAGGAAATGGGTATTCACACCTGCTTGGATACCTCCGGTTTCCTTGGCCGGGCCGCAAGCGACGAGATGCTCGCGAACGTGGATCTAGTTCTTCTGGATATCAAGTCTGGTGACCCAGACACGTATCTTGAGGTGACCGGGCGCCAACTTCAGCCCACCATCGATTTTGGAGACAGGCTGGATGCCAAGGGCATTGAGATCTGGATTCGATTTGTGCTTGTTCCCGGGCTGACCGATGATCCGGAGAACATCCGCAAAGCAGCAAAGATTGCTGCTCGATGGGGATCCGTTTCACGCGTCGAGGTGCTCGCCTTCCATCAGATGGGGCGCGACAAGTGGGAGAGTCTAGGAATGGACTACAAGCTCAAAGATGCAGTTCCGCCTACCTTTGAACAACTCGATCAGGCGCGCGCGATTTTCCGTGAGGAGGGCCTGACGGTCTTCTAACCCGAGGGTCTGACGGTCTTCTAACCCGAGGGTCTGACGGTCTTCTGAGCTGACGGCCGTGCGTCATGTTCATCTTCATCTGCCGGGATTGCGAACGCGGGATACCACCGCGCCTGCGAAGGTGGGAACATTGATGTATGAGCAGATACGAAGTCAATAATCCCAACACGGGCCGCACCGAGGAATCCTTCGAGTCTCTCAGCGCGGATGCCATTCCTGCCGTCATCGATCGAGCCCATCATGCCTTTCTCGGCTGGAAAGACAGCGATATGGAGGAGCGATCTGAGGTTCTTCATACGTTGGGGGAGCTGATCTCAGAAGAGAAGGAGCGCCTAGCTCGAATTATCGGACGCGAGATGGGCAAGCCACTCAAGGACGGAATAGCCGAACTCGATGCACTTGTGAAGCACGCCCATTGGTTCGCAGATAACGCGCCTAGCCTGTTGGAGCCCACCGTAGTGGAAGCCTCTGACGGGGTAACCACGTATGTCACTCACGATCCTCTTGGCGTCCTTCTGGGCATAATGCCATGGAACTTTCCCTATAACCAGATGGCTCGCTTTGTGCTGCCGCAGCTGATGGTGGGCAACGCGATTATCATGAAACAGGCATCGATATGCCCCGTTTCTTCGGCTGAGTTTGCTGCACTTCTTCTGCGCGCAGGCCTACCAGAAGGCGTGTACACAAACGCTTATGTGGACTCCGCCGATGTGGAACATGTGTTGGCTGATTTTCGCGTCAAAGGATTCTCCTTAACGGGGTCGGAAGCCGCAGGGCGATCCGTTGCAGCCATCGCCGGTAAGTATGGCAAGCGTTGCGTGCTCGAACTCGGCGGGAACGATCCGATGGTCATTCTTGATACCGACGACGTCGTCGCCATGGCGCGCAAAGCCGTCCAGATTCGTACGTTCAACGCGGGTCAAGTATGCACGTCACCAAAGCGAATCATCGTTGCATCCGAAATCTACGATGATTTCGTGGAAGCAGCTACCGATGCGGTTTCACAGATCAAGGTGGGTGCGTTCGATGAAGAAGGTGTGGACGTGGGCCCCCTTTCTTCCATTCAGGCACGCGACGAAGTTGTGGAACGGATTCAGATGGCGGTCAAGGATGGCGCCACCTTACGCTGGGGCGGCAGAAAGATCGATCGGCCAGGTGCCTTCATGGAGCCAGCGCTTCTTACGGGAGTAGGCGTGGATCAGGATCTTTCCTGTAACGAACTCTTTGGACCGGCGGTGGTCATCTACCGTGCTGAAGATGAGGAAGACGCTCTGCGAATTGCGAACGCCACTGAGTATGGCCTCCAGTCTTCGGTGTGGAGCACGGATGTTGAGAAGGCCGAATCCTTCGCGCGCAAGGTGCAAGCAGGCATGACGTTCGTCAATGCCCACCGTGAATCCGGTCCAGAGTATGCGTTTGGCGGTATCAATCGCTCGGGCTATGGGCGCGAGCAGGGCCAGTGGGGCCTCGCCCTTTTCACGAACGAGCACACGTTCCGCATTCACGATCACATTCTTTAGGCACGGTCGCATCCCTTGAGTTTGGGCAGCGGATCTCGGCACTCAAAGCAGCCTGGTTCCGGCTGGCCAAGGTGTGATTCAGCGCGGCGCACACTACCGCACGGTGGATTAGTCGCCGCCGTGACGTAGGCTTGGATACGCTATGAGCTCTCAGAAACATGACGCCTACCAGTCCTCGATGGAACGCCTGCGCGAACGGATCGCTGCGGCAAAGGAGGCGGTGGCCGCGGAGTCCGCGCCAGAACGTACTGTCTACAACGCTACTGATCGTGAGGCCGTGGTTTCGCGCCTCAACACGCCCCGGTCAGATGAGATTCTTGCGGGCCTCAACCCGGCCCAACGCAAGGCCGTGACGCACACGGGTGGCCCACTTCTCGTTGTAGCCGGTGCCGGTTCGGGTAAGACCAGGGTGCTCACCTCACGCATCGCCTATCTCATCGCCTCGGGAGCTGCCCGTCCAGGTGAGATCCTCGCGATCACGTTTACGAATAAGGCCGCGAAAGAGATGCGTGAACGGCTTGACTCAATGCTCGGTGGAGCTGCTCGTTCGATGTGGATCTCCACATTCCATTCGGCGTGCGTGCGGATCCTGCGCGCTGAGTACAAGGCACTCGGGCTACGATCCAGCTTCACAATCTATGATCAGACTGATGCCCAACGCCTCATGAACATGGTGTGCCGGGAGGAGAACATTGATCACAGGGTCTACCCGCCAAAGACTCTCTCCCGGAAGGTCTCAGATCTGAAGAACGATCTGGTCACTCCATCCCAAGCTGCGGAAGCTGCCTCAGACAAGGAGTCCGAGGTTCTTGCCACTGCGTATGCGCATTATCAGCGCCGCCTTCAGCAAGCTAGTGCCGTGGACTTCGATGACCTCATCATGCTCACCGTTCAGCTTCTTCAAACCAATCCAGATCTCACCGAGCACTACCGCCGGCGATTTCGCCATATTTTGGTGGATGAGTATCAAGATACCAACCACGCGCAGTACCAACTTGTTCGCTTGCTGGCGGGCACGCGAAAAGACACTGTTTTCAGTGATCTCATGGTGGTGGGCGATGCAGATCAGTCCATTTATGCCTTCCGCGGAGCCACCATCCGCAACATTGAAGACTTCGAAAAGGACTTCCCGGACGCAACATCGATCCTCTTGGAGCAGAACTACCGCTCCACACAATCGATTCTGACCGCTGCAAATGCCGTCATCTCTCACAACCAAGGTCGGCGGGCAAAGAACCTGTGGACTGATCAGGGCAGCGGCGAGAAACTCACCGGGTATGTGGCCGATTCGGAAGCGGACGAGGCCAGTTTTGTGGTTGAAGAAATCGACCGCTTGCGTGACGGCGCGGGGTACAAGTATGGCGACGTCGCCGTCTTCTACCGCACGAATGCACAATCGCGTGCAGTGGAAGATATGTTTGTTCGGTCTGGGATTCCTTACCGAGTGATTGGCGGAACCCGCTTCTACGAGCGTCGTGAAATCAAGGATGCGCTGGCCTACCTGCACGCTATCGTCAATCCAGACGATACGGTTTCGATTCGCCGTATTCTCAACATGCCCAAGCGCGGGTTGGGGGAGAAAGCTGAGCAAGCCGTGGCTCTGCATTCCTCACGTCACGGCATCTCCTTTGGCGAAGCGCTTGCGGATGTTGCACATCCCGGACCTCGCGGAGAAGTTCTGGGGCTCACTGCGCGTGCCGCAAACGCCATGAGCGGCTTTGTGGCAATGCTTGAGAAGTCCCGTCAGCAGGTGGCCGAAGGTGGCGCTCCAGCAGATATCTTGGACGATGTCATGGATGCTTCTGGTTACCTCGAAATGCTGCGTGTGAGCGAGGATCCACAGGATGAGTCGCGTCTAGAGAATCTGGCTGAGTTGCATTCGGTTGCTTCGGACTTCCGTACGCTCAATCCGGACGGCACGCTGGAGGAATGGCTCGATCAGGTCTCGCTGGTATCCGATTCAGACAAGCTCCCAGACGGCGATGAAGGCGAAGGCGAAGTCACCCTGATGACCATTCACACGGCCAAGGGTTTGGAGTTCCCGGTCGTGTTCATTACCGGGATGGAAGATGGAACATTCCCGCACATGCGCTCGCTCGCAGACCCAAAGGAACTAGCTGAGGAACGCCGTTTGGCGTATGTGGCCGTAACACGTGCCCGCCAACGGCTTTACCTTTCGCGTGCCGCTACCCGATCGTCATGGGGCGCACCGCAGGAGTTTCCGCCCTCCAGATTCCTCGAGGAGATTCCGGCAGAGCTCATTGATTGGCGCCGTTCCGAATCGAGTCAGGATGTTCTGCGCGGTTCAGGATGGTCGGGAAGCTGGGGTTCTGGCGGAGGGCGAACCGCTGGCGGCTCAGGCCGGGGTGAATCGCGAGGTGGATCAGGGTCACGCCGCAGTTCCCAGTACGATTCGCCGCGGTTTGGTTCATTTGACGACGACGGCGGCACCGTCTTTGGTTCGGGAAAGGGATTTGTTCCCGGGAAGCTCGGATCTCCAGAGAAACAAGCAGATCAGTGTGAGCCGGTTGCAAGTGATCCCGCCCCGAGTACCGCCACAGCGGCAACGATGGGGCTTTCGGTGGGGGATGCCGTGCGTCATAAGAGCTTCGGCACCGGAAAGATCGTGGCTTTTGAAGGCAAGGGCAAGTCAACCGTTGCGAAGGTGGCGTTCCGATCAGGCGCTACCAAGCGGCTCATGCTTCGATTCGCGCCGCTTGAAAAGATCTGAAGCCACGGCGCTAGGTACATGGCGTCCAAATGTTTGGTTACCCACGTCTGGGACGAACGGCTCAGGTACACTCATGCTGTCTCGGCGTCGAGATATCGGCTGAGGAAAGGACACCTCGATTGGATCTCTACGAGTACCAGGCCCGCGACTTGTTTGCGAAGCACGGCGTTCCAGTACTACCCGCACTTGTTGCTTCGACTCCCGATGAAGCAGAGGCTGCGGCAGAAAAGCTTGGCGGCCTTGTGGTTGTCAAGGCGCAAGTTAAAACCGGTGGGCGTGGCAAAGCGGGTGGCGTGAAGCTCGCTCACTCTCCCCAAGAAGCTAGGGAACTGGCCAGCCAGATTCTCGGCATGGACATCAAGGGGCACACAGTTCACCGAGTGCTCATAGCATCTGGTGCTCAGATTGCACACGAATACTACTTCTCGGTGCTATTGGATCGCTCTGAACGGCGTTACCTCGCCATGTGCTCCGTTGAAGGCGGCATGGAGATCGAACAGCTCGCCAAGG
The DNA here is from genome assembly GCF_014041995.1 of Changpingibacter yushuensis. Classification (NCBI taxonomy): domain Bacteria; kingdom Bacillati; phylum Actinomycetota; class Actinomycetes; order Actinomycetales; family Actinomycetaceae; genus Changpingibacter; species Changpingibacter yushuensis. The sequence continues at coordinate 827,693 of NZ_CP059492.1, forward strand.
AACGCCCTGAAGCCTTGGCCCGTATCCCTGTGGATCCTATCGTTGGGCTGGATTCCGCCAAGGCTCGCGAGATAGTCGCGGCAGCGGGATTTGAGACCGAGGTTGGCGAAAAGGTTGTTCCAGTTCTCGAACGCCTGTGGGATGTGTACCAAGGTGAGGACGCCACGCTTGTCGAAGTCAACCCTCTGATCTCCACCGATCAGGGTGAGATCATCGCCTTGGATGGCAAGGTCACCCTCGATGACAACGCAGCCTTCCGTCATCTCGACCATGAAGAGCTAGTAGATAAAGCAGCCGAGGATCCGCTCGAAGCTAAGGCCAAGGCACTGGGCTTGAATTACGTCAAGCTCCACGGCCAAGTTGGGATTATTGGCAACGGTGCGGGGCTCGTCATGTCCACGCTCGACGTCGTCGCGTATGCAGGAGAAGAATACGGCGTTGGGCCAGCAAACTTCTTGGACATCGGCGGGGGTGCTTCGGCGAACGTTATGTCCAATGGTCTAAGTGTGATCCTGGGAGATCCGGAAGTCCGATCGGTGTTCGTCAATGTGTTTGGCGGAATCACAGCGTGTGATGAAGTGGCGCGCGGCATCGTCGCCGCACTGGGCATTCTGGGTGATGCAGCCACTAAGCCTATTGTGGTGCGATTGGACGGAAACAACGTGGTGGAGGGCAGGCGGATTCTTGCCGAAGCCAACCACCCCCTCGTGATAACCGAAGACACCATGGACGGCGCTGCTGCCCGGGCTGCCCAGCTCGCAGCGTGAGAATCAGGAGAACAGAAGAATATGTCGATTTTCCTCAATGCGCAGTCCAAGGTGATCGTTCAAGGCATGACCGGTTCCGAAGGATCGAAGCACACCCGAAGGATGCTTGGTGCGGGAACTCAGATAGTGGCGGGGGTCAATCCCCGCAAAGCCGGCACAGCCGTTGATTTCGACGTAACACCCATTGGGTGGAACGCTGATCAACGCGAGGCTGGCATGGTTACTGTTCCTGTGTATGGGACCGTGACCGAGGCAAAGGCGGCGACGGGTGCGACTGTCTCAGTGGTGTTTGTTCCGCCGGCCTTCACCAAGAGCGCGGTGATTGAAGCCGTGGATGCGGGGCTGGAGCTAATTGTCGTGATTACCGAAGGCGTACCAGTGGCAGACACGGCGGAGTTCTTCACCTACGCCCAGCAGAAGGGTGTTCGGCTCATTGGCCCGAACTGCCCTGGGATCATTACGCCTGGTCAATCCAATGTGGGTATCACCCCTCCGGATATCACTGGTCCGGGCCGAATCGGATTGGTCTCCAAGTCGGGAACTCTCACCTATCAGATGATGTACGAACTCTCGGATATTGGTTTCTCCACGTGCATTGGAATCGGTGGCGATCCAGTGATCGGCACCACCCACATTGATGCTCTGGAAGCATTCGAAGCTGATCCGGATACAGACCTCGTGGTCATGATCGGCGAGATCGGCGGCGACGCCGAGGAACGCGCGGCAGCCTACATCAAAGAACACATGACCAAACCGGTGGTGGGTTACGTTGCAGGCTTCACCGCTCCAGAAGGCAAGACAATGGGGCATGCTGGAGCAATCGTCTCCGGCTCAGCTGGAACAGCAGCAGCAAAGAAGGCCGCTTTGGAGGCTGTTGGCGTTCAGGTGGGCAAGACGCCAAGCCAAACTGCGCAGCTCGCGCGCGAACTCTTGAAGTAGGTGCCGGTGGTGCAGGTGGGGTCTGGCAGGATGCCAGACCCCACCTGCACTTTCCTTAGATCCTGCGGCCTTCGCGAATCACAGTTAACGGTTGATACTGGGCGTCCAAGACGATGAAGTTGGGCGGCGTGCCAACCTCAAATTGAAGTGTGACTCCCGAGGCTACCCGTGGTGCAGTTGTCAGTGAAGCTGCCAGAGCGGGGCCGGCAACCATGCCTCGCACGAGGCTCGCCAAGCTCAGCGCGCCGCGATTCGCCAACGCAGTGAGCTGCTCCGACAAGCGGGAGCATCCTCCGGCGATGGTCTCCTGGCCAGCCAAGCGTGCAGTGCCGTCCGAGACGTCTACCGCCAAACCACCCAGCTGATAGCTACCTTCCGGCATTCCTGCCGCGGCGATCGCATCAGTCACGAACAGAACCGCTAAATCTGGCCGGGTATGGGCGACGAGGTCCAGACCCTCCATATCCTCTCCACGAGGCTCCACATCCGTGATGTACTGCGCGACATCCTCAACAAGGATCGGCTTGATGTGTACGCCATCACCGATGAGCTCAACCGCTACCTCACCGCGGCGAGCTGCCTGAATGAGTTCGCGGATGGGGCCGGGCTCGCGATGGTTGATCGCAGGCATGGCATTAAACAGGTGTGTGGCGGTTTGGGGAACTCCCACCAGACCGATCTCGCGGGCGTATTCGCTGGTTTCATGCAGGAGCTTCGCAGTGGTGGCACCGTCTGTTGAGGTGTGCCCCCATGATGGCTTTGCTCCGTAGCGAAGAAGAAGGCGGGCAGCCTCCTCCGCATTCCCTGTCTCTGGAGCAATCGTCATGGTGCGAATCCACCCCTCACCGGCCTTCAACCACGACTCCAGTTCGGCCACATCGGCATCGCGAATGGCCGCTGGGTTCTGGGCTCCAGCCTTGTGGGGGGAAATGTATGGGCCCTCCATATGAATACCCGCGAGCTCACCAGAGGCGCAGAACGGGACCAACGCCCTGATGGCGGGGATAGGGTCGGTCAAGGAGACAAGGGACGCCACAAGAGCTGTGGTGCCTGCGCTCCGATGAGCTGCGATTGCCGAAGCAATCGAATCGGCATCAAGATCATCTGGGAAGGAAGCCCCGCCGCCTCCATGGCAGTGGACATCAACCAAACCGGGAACGATGTGCGTTCCGATCACGCCGTCGTCGTCCGCCAAATTGTCAGACGTGCCAATACCGGCAGGCAGGATCTGCGTAATCAAGCCATCATTGTCAAGGACCAGCCCACCGCCGATATGGCGGCCGAAGCCGTCGAGGACTTCGCCAATGTAGTGCGTCATTGGGGTTCAGTCCCCAAAGGCAAGCTGCCAGCGCTCGACGTAGAGATCGGTGTACTCCAACGTGGAAGCAGCCGCCTTGTCAGCGATAACCACGACGTCTGGGTGCATCTGAAGAATAGTGGCAGGCCACTTAGCGCTGATGGGGCCTTCAATAAGCTGGGCCAAGGCATTGGCCTTGTTTGCGCCGAAAGCCAGCAAAACGATTTGGCGGGCTTCCATGATGGTGCCGAGGCCCTGCGTTATGCACGTAGTGGGGACCTTGGAAACATCTCCATCGAAGAAGCGAGCGTTATCCGTAATAGTTTGGCTGGCTAGCGGTTCGGCGTGTGTACGGGAGACGAGTGATCCACCGGGTTCGTTGAACCCAATATGGCCGTCAGTGCCGATCCCGAGTATCTGAAGGTCAATACCGCCCACCGCGCCGATCTCGCGATCATAATGCAGCGCTGCCACGTTCGGGTCTTCCGCCGAAGCGTCTGGGGTATGCAGCCCTTCCTCGGTGAGCCCCACGTTTTCCTTACCAACAAGTTCGCGGCGCAGAACGTTGCGGTAGCGCTCAGGGTGATCCTCTGCGATACCGACGTATTCGTCGAGCGCAAAAACCTGCGACTTCTTCAGCGAAAAATCGCCAGCAGCATGCGCAGCGCGGAGCTCACGATACAGACCACTCGGTGTTGAACCAGTTGCCACGCCAAGTGTGGCGTTGGGCTTCTGAGCGAACAGATTGATGACAACGTGTGCAGCGGCGCTCGACGCCTGATCAGAGTTGTCGAATATTCCCAGGTGCATAGGTGTCTCCTTTTTGTGAAGCTTGCCCTTGGTTGTTGAACGGCCAGACGCTAGCGCAGTGCATTGGAAGTCCGTGGATAGCAGAAGACCTGCCATATACACGAGTCCAGCACCGCTTGTCATGGTTGATACCCAGTATAGGTGGCGCGGGTTGTACCTTCTGGCAAAGCTGGCGCTCTCATGTGCGGCAATCGGTGAGCGACACGCCGCCCGATGCTGCAGACCTCCGAAGCGGAAGAAGGAACGATGGGAACCGATGAATGAGAACAGCCGTCACGCAGTCCACGCCGCACTCGCCGCCTCCCAAGCGGTGATTTTGACGTGGCTCGCAACTGCGGTTGTGGTGATTTTTGCCTTCACAATCAACATCTCTTCCCCTGTACTCACAGGTGTGAGCTGGCAGGATGCTGGCCATATGGCAACATCCTTGTGGATGCTGAGCTTGGGTTCTCCACTTATCGTCTCCGGAGCTCACATATCCCTTATGCCTTTGCTCCTGACGCTTGGCATTGCACTAGCCTTCCGCTACTTCATCCGGCGCGACTCTATCGGTGGATGGAATGAGGTGGTCGGGGCCGCATGTGCAGCGGCTGCGCTCACGGCCATTATCAGCCTTTCGGCGCTGCCTGGCACCTTCACACTGCACGGTATCTTGGGAGCAGGCATCATCGCAGCAGGTGTTTCGCTCATCGAATGGTGGAGCTGGGATCCGCCGCGAGCAGCGTGGTGGGGGTGGATGGCACGGTCGTGGGCCTTGGCAAAGCCGCTGCTGATGGTGTTGATAAGTGCCACCTTTGTGCTTTTCATTGTTGCCATGGTGACGGGCTGGGATCAGGTTCTAGACATCCACAGCTACTACCTACTTAATGCGCTCCAGAGCGGAGTGTTTACTGTTGCGCAGGCGTTGTATCTACCTACCCTCCTTGTGTGGACCTTGGCGTTTGCCTCAGGAGCTGGATTCACGGTTGGTTCAGGTACCCACTTCTCATCGCTTGGGGTCATGACGCAACCGCTGCCTGCCTTGCCCGTTTTAGGTGCGTTGCCGGGGCCAACTGTGCACATGCCGTGGCTCATCGTCATCATCGTGGCATGTGGTTTAGCCGTTGGGGTTCTATCAGGGGGCCATCTGAAACGGCTCGGTGAGGCGTGTGGGGCCGGTGCGATAGCCACGATGGTCCTCATGGTTCTGTTCGCACTCCTAGGTGCCCTCTCCACAGGCGGAATCGGGCCAGGCAGGCTTATCGAGACGGGCGTTGAACCCCCAATCTTCGGAGCTCTTGTTGCACTTGAGGCGGGTGGTGGGCTCTTGCTCGGCTTGCTCTTCAGAAACCAGCAGCTTCACGGGATCATTCGCGCAAGGTTTCGCGGCGCTGCAGCATCCCCTTCAACCGGAGGCGCAGCGGATCTTGAGGATAAACGTGCGGCTGAGGCACCAGAGGATCTCGCTATGAGTGGCCCGGCCGCCGTGCCCAACGGAAAGCCGGAGGGAACAGCCAAGCTAACAGACAATGGCGGAGAGGCAGCTCCTCGTATTGATGAACCATCAGAACCGATTTCACGTGTTTCCGACGGCGACGCGGATTTCGATGAGCCTATGGCCCACTCTGATAACGCCACGGCCCGCTCTGATCTGGCAAAGAGGAATTCCGCGGAAGATGGAGAGCTTTCTGCCGCTGAGAAGTGGCGCATTAGCCGCGGCTTGCCCGTAATCGACCAGTCGGACGCCGTGTAGACGTGAGACGGCCGCGTCCACGCAGACGAACAAACCTGAATATTGGGCGTCGATCTGGCTAGTCTTCCTCTTGTGACCGAATTGCAAATCGTGCGCCCAGCATCAGCTCCCGCACGCCTCGTCGTGCTCGTTTCCGGAACCGGCTCCAACATGGCTGCCATCCTTCACGCTTCCCATGACCCGGCCTATGGCGCCCGCATTGTGGCAGTGGGCGCTGATCGCGAGGGCACTCGCGGCATCGAGATCGCTGCCGAGGCAGGTATCCCCACATTCGTGACGAAGCTCGGAGACTTCTCTAGCCGCGAGGAATGGAACGTGGCCGTACGCGACGAAGTCGAGCAGTACAAACCTGACATCGTAGTACTCGCGGGATTCCTCAAGCTGCTCAGCCCCGGTTTTCTTGGCGCATTCCCCAAGAGAGTCATCAACACACACAATGCCCTGCTTCCCTCGTTTCCAGGGGTTCATGGACCGGCCGATGCCGTCGCATATGGTGTCAAGGTATCCGGCGCAACGCTGTTCGTTGTGGACCCGGGAGTTGATACGGGCGCAATACTCTCACAGGTGACCTGCCAGGTCCTAGATACCGATACGCCAGATTCACTCCTCGAACGCATCAAGGTTGTGGAGCGTCAGCAGCTCGTGGACTGTGTGGGGCGCATGGCTCGCGAGGGATGGTGGACGAACGGGCGGAGAGCGGGCCTTGGAGGCCCACCCTCTATCGGTTGACGCGCCGCCGCAGTGAGCGGTGACGCGCCCGCATCACACCTTTGGCGTGTGCCGCGAGATCGCGCCCTTACGAATCGCCAACTTGAGGCATTCGACCACAACGAACACTGCGACCGCAGTGGCCAGAACTACCAACCAGCTGATCGGTTCAAGGCCCGTTGTGTGGAACAGGCGGTTCATGAATGGCGCGTAGGTCAGCAGGAGTTGAAGTCCAATGAGGGCAGCGATAGCTTTCCACACGGAGCTGTTTCCGGTGAACGTGCGACGAGTGAAGGAAGATCCTTCGAGAATGCGGCAATTGAACAGGTAAGCGAGCTGCGAGAACGCCAATGTGTTGAGAGCTGTTGTCTGTGCCAAGGCGTAATCGCCGGTGGCATTGCGGACCGTCACGAACACTGCCAGAGTTACACCGCCGATCAGGAGCGATACGGCACCCACAAGAGCGAACGTGCGTCCCTGTAGGATCTGCTCGCCCTTGGCTCTGGCGGGCCGGCTCATAATGCCAGGTTCGGCGGGTTCCATGGACAAAGGGATGGAGAGCGTGATCGCCGTAACCAGATTGATCCATAGAATCTGAACCGGCGCGAGCGGCAGGGCGAGTCCGAGCAGCACTGCCACAAGGATCACCAATGACTGTGCTCCGTTTGTGGGGAGCATGAACACCACAGACTTTCGGATGTTCGCGTAAATGCGGCGCCCCTCCTCAACCGCGGCAGTGATTGTCGCAAAGTTGTCATCTGACAACACGATGTCCGCCGCTTCTTTGGTGGCCTCTGTACCCTTGACGCCCATTGCCACGCCCACATCGGAACGTGCGATCGATGGAGCGTCATTGACGCCATCGCCGGTCATTGCGACGACGTCGCCGTGAGACTGGAGCGCACGCACGATGCGTATCTTGTGTTCCGGGCTGGTACGGGCGTACACGTCTACCTCGTGCGCAACTGCTGCCAACTCGTCGTCGGTCATCACTTCGAGTTCAGCACCGGTCAGGGACTTCAGTTCGTCGTGATCTGCACCAATCCCTAGCTCTCTGGCTATAGCGGAAGCCGTTCCCGCGTGGTCGCCAGTGATCATCTTGACGTTGATGCCGGCTTTGTGGGCGGCAGCGATGGCTTCTTGGGCCTCCGGACGTGGCGGATCCATGATTCCTACGACGCCAAGGAACGTGATTTCTTCGATCTCGGCGAGCTCCGGAGTTTTCTCCGTTAGGTCCGGGCGCGTGGAGTTTGCAAGGCCGATGAGCCGCAATCCCTGCGAGGATAGCTCGGAAATCTTGTGTTCCCACGCCGCCCGATCAAGTGTTGTGGTGGAGCCGTCGGCCTGAATCTCCAAGGAGGCGCGCTCGAGAAGCCGATCTGGAGCCCCCACCGCGTGAAAGACGCGGGAACCGTCGGGATAAGAATCCACTGTGGCGGCAAACTTGTGGCTGGAATCGAATGGCACATGACCTGTGCGGGAGTAACCCTCGCGGCTCACTCCAGCCTTCTCCGCAAGAACTGTCAAGGCTGCCTCGGTGGGAGGGCCCACAACCTTCCAACCGCTCTCCGTCTTTTCGGTGCCAGCATCATTACACAGTGCTGCGGTGAGGAGAGCCTCGTGCATGGCGGGACTAAAGGTACTCGGTTCGATTGAGCCAACTGGCGAGTATCCGGTTCCAGTAACCTTGTAGGACTCGCCATTGATGCTCACCACCTTGGCAGTCATCTCGTTCTGCGTGAGCGTGCCTGTTTTGTCCGAACAGATCGTGTCAACGGAACCCAAGGTTTCGATCGCCGTCATCTTGCGGGCGATCGCCTTTCGCTTGGCCATCTGCTGCACGCCCAGCGCCAGCGTGATTGTGACCAGCGCAGGTAGACCTTCGGGGACCGCGGCCACGGCGAAGCCAATTGCGGCAGAGAGCATGTCGCCCAGTGGGAAATCGTAGACGAGCGTTCCCACCGCAACAATGAGTACGGTAACGAACCCGATGACGATCGATATCTGTGTGCCAAGCTTCGCCAGCTGCCGAGAAAGCGGAGTTTCGACCTTCTCTACCTCACTCACCATTTCGGTGATATGGCCGATCTGAGTGGCGGCACCCGTGGCCACAACAATGCCTTCGCCCGCTCCAGCCGTCACTATTGTTCCGGAATAGGCCATCGAGGTGCGATCCGCGATACCAGCATCCTGGGCTACCTCAGCCACGTCCTTCTCAGCAGAGATGGATTCGCCGGTGAGCGCAGATTCATCAACCTGCAGATTGTTCTCTGAGAGGATGCGCAGATCAGCAGGCACTCTATCGCCTGACCGTAAGCGAACCACATCACCGGGTACGAGCTCCTCCACAGGCATGGAGATCCACTCACCGTTGCGCAGCACCTGGGTGTCCAGTGCGAGCATCGATTTTATGGACTCAAGCGCCTTGTTGGCCCGGCCTTCCTGTATGAATCCGACTGTGGCGATCGCGATTGCGGCGGCGGCGATAATGCCGAACTCCACCCAATCACCGATGATGGCCTTCAGAAGTGCGGCGACCAGCAGGATATAGATGAGTACGTCGTTGAAGTGGCTGAGAAAACGCCGCCACCCGGGAACTGGTTTTGAGGAAGCGAGTGCGTTCGGACCGTACTTCTCACGAAACTGTTCGGCATCCGCGTGGGTCAAACCGGTCCGATGGGAGTCAAGTGCGACGACGACGTCGTCGGCAGACATCGCATGTGCAACGATAGTTGGGGACTCAGTGGTCATAGTGGCCTTTCGTCGTTCTTCGTTGAAGCCATCTTTCCAGCTCGGAGGTTTATTCAAAAGGTGGGACCTCCCCACAGCGAAACTGGACATGAGATAAACTGGCTAAGACCGCAACTGGCGTGGCTTATGGCCGCAAGATGGGTGACCATCGGGGAGCGGTCAACTCTTCCACCGGACGTCGCGCGCCTGGGCGTCCCGGCATCGCTTTACACGTACGCCGAAAGAGAGTTGGAATGAGGATTCCCCTACGCCGCGCAATTATCTCCGTCTATGACAAGACGGGTGTTGAAGAACTTGCGCGTGGCCTTCATGAAGCTGGTTGCGAAATCGTCTCAACTGGTTCAACAGCATCCGTCATCGCACGCGCCGGTGTTCCCGTGACCCCGGTTGACTCGGTCACTGGCTTCCCTGAGTGCTTCGACGGGCGTGTGAAGACCCTGCACCCACTCATCCATGGCGGAATCCTCGCTGATCGCCGCTTGGAGTCCCACCGCCAGCAGATGAAGGAACTTGGCGTCACGGCTGTGGATCTTGTGGTTGTGAATCTCTACCCGTTCCAAGATACGGTGGCCTCTGGCGCCAGCAGTGATGAATGCGTGGAGAAGATCGATATCGGTGGGCCCACCATGGTGCGCGCCGCAGCCAAGAACCACGAAAGCGTCGCCATCGTGGTAGATCCACAAGCCTATGGCGCAACCATTGCGGCCGCTCAGGCTGGCGGATTCACGTTGGAAGAACGCAAGGTTTTGGCTGCTCAGGCATTCGCTCACACCGCGGCATACGATGTGGCGGTGGCCACGTGGATGAGTCAGACACTTCTTGGCAATGACCACCCCACCTTTGTGGGGGGCGCGTGGAAGCAGAAGGCCGCATTGCGCTACGGGGAGAACCCACATCAGGCCGCTGGCATATACACCGCAGACGGCGAGTCCGGTGGGCTTGCAAACGCACGTCAGCTCGGTGGCAAGGAAATGAGCTACAACAACTACCAAGATACGGATGCGGCTATTCGTGCTGCATTCGATCACGATGAACCCTGCGTTGCGATTATCAAACACGCCAACCCATGCGGTGTGGCCATTGGTACTGACATTGCACAGGCTCACCGCAACGCACATGCCTGCGACCCGGTTTCGGCTTACGGAGGCGTGATTGCGGCTAATCGCGAGGTCACTCTGGAACTGGCCCAACAAGTCAAACCCATTTTCACTGAGGTAATCGCCGCACCTTCGTTTGAACCCGCCGCCCTCGAACTTCTCCAAACCAAGAAGAACCTTCGGATCCTCGAAGTGGATGGCCAGAATGCAGATGTGGACCTGCGTCCCATCACAGGTGGTGTGCTGGTTCAGGAACGCGACAAGCTTGACGCACCCGGCGATAATCCAGCCAACTGGACTCTCGTTTCGGGCGAACCGGCGGATGCCGCCACACTCCGCGATCTGCTCTTCGCTTGGCGCACTGTTCGCGCGGTGAAGTCCAATGCAATCCTGTTAGCGGATTCGGGTGCGACCGTGGGCGTTGGAATGGGTCAGGTCAACCGAGTCGATTCGTGCCGTTTGGCCGTAGAACGCGCCAACACACTTGGGTTGACGGTGGAGTCAGCTACCGACTCCGCCGGCGGTGCCGACGGTTCGGCTGTTGCCGGCGCCGCGGCCCCGGAACGGGCCCGCGGGGCGGTGGCCGCTTCGGATGCCTTCTTCCCCTTCGCAGACGGCTTCAACGTGTTGGCTGATGCGGGCGTTCGCGCTGTGGTCCAGCCCGGCGGATCGATCCGAGATAACGACGTCATCGAGGCTGCCAATGCGGCAGGCGTGACCATGTACCTGACAGGGTGCAGGCACTTCTTCCACTGATCATGGCGCGAATGGCGGTTGATGGTTCCCTACCATCAACCGCCATTTCGATTCTGTTACGCGATTCTGTCATCCATGAAACATGGCACCACTAGAGTGAATGCAAACAAGCCATCAACGAAGGGGTGCGACATGGCGGTTGAACAGCGGTTCATTGACGGTGCGATTGAGACGGCACGCGAATGGGAGAGGGCGTCGCATGCCTATCCAAATTCCCGCGCGGCCTTGCTGTTGGCAGATGCGCTACATGCTGAAGACGGATTGGACTTCACGGTTTCGTTCGTAGACGGGGTGGTGCGCCCGGAAGATCCGGTGGTTGCAACCCGGAACATGAAGGCGCTTTCCAAGCGCAACTACGATTTTCTACCTGCCTACCTCGCAACCCCACTCAAAGCCGGCGGTGCGGTGGCACCGTTCGCTCCTAAGATCGCGCAGGCGGCAGCCAAGAAGGTGTTCGCGGCGCTCGTGGGAGATTTGGTACTTGACGTCACTCCTGACAACCTGGGTCCCGCGATCGCGAAGCTTCGTTCGGATGGCTCGCGGCTCAACCTGAATCTTCTGGGCGAGGCCGTGCTTGGGCACGAAGAAGCGGCACGCCGGATGGAGGCCACCCGCAGACTCATCGAGCGCGATGATGTGGACTACGTCTCTCTCAAAGTCTCCGCTGTCATTGGGCCTCACGCACCTTTCGGATACCAAGCTGCTGTACAGGACGCGGTCGAAAAAATGCTGCCGCTCTTCCAACTGGGTGCCGCGACGGGGACCTTCATCAACTTGGACATGGAAGAGTACAAGGATCTCAACCTGACGATAGACGTGTTCAAGGCGCTTTTGGAACGCGATGACCTGCTCAACTACCGTGCGGGAATTGTCCTTCAGGCGTACTTGCCCGATGCGCGTGACAGGCTGCGGGACCTGACTGTGTGGGCAAAGGCTCGCCGCGCTCGCGGTGGCGTGCCGATCAAAGTGAGGATCGTTAAGGGCGCGAATCTGGCCATGGAAATGGTGGACTCTGAGCTTCACGGCTGGGAGTTGACAGTTCAGCCGAGCAAGCGACACACCGATGCCAACTACATCTGCGTACTGGAGGAAGCTCTGCAGCCAGAGAACATCGATGCCGTCAACATCGGTGTAGCCGGCATGAACCTCTTTACGATCGCCTTCGCGGTACAGCTTGCGCAGGAGCGAGGGCTCACCATTGGAAATGGCGTCGATATTGAGATGTTGGCAGGCATGGCCGCCCCGCAATCGCACGCAGTCGCTGAAACGGTGGGGCCGTTGCTCTACTACGTCCCCGTTGTCAGGCCGGAGGAATACGATTCGGCGGTGGCCTACCTTGTGCGGCGCCTAGAAGAGAACTCGGCTCCAGCGAACTTCATGTCTAACGTTTTTTCGATGGACGACGACGCCGTGTTCGCGCTTGAGGCAGACCGGTTCCGGAGTGCTGCGCAGAGTGCGATGGATGAGCAGCTTTCCTTCGAACCGCGCCGTTCTCAGGACAGAACGGAGGCGGCTGTTGTTCCCGAAGCCTTCGCGAATGCTCCTGATACTGATCATTCCCTTGCGGCAAATGTCGTTTGGGCGGAGCAGATCGCTGAGAGGATTCCGACCAGTACGTTGGGAACCGATATCGCCAATGCCGCAACGATAGCCAGCGCAGCGGATGTTGACGCCCTCCTAGCCAGGGTCCGTGGGGCCGCTGCAGCTTGGGGCGGCACCGCGGGGGCAGAACGTGCCCACGTCTTGCGGCAGGTGGCGCAAGGGCTTGAGAACCACCGCGCTGACTTGATAGAGGTGGCTGGCTCCGAAGCGGGCAAGACCATTGATCAGGCGGACGTGGAAGTTTCAGAGGCAGTGGACTTCGCTCTCTATTACGCCACGTTGGCTGAGGAACTCGACAACCTGAAAGGTGCAATCTTCCGGCCTGTCTCGCTTACCCTTGTCACTCCGCCGTGGAACTTCCCGATCTCCATTCCGGCCGGAGGCGTTCTTGCGGCCCTTGCAGCTGGTTCAGGGGTGGCGTTTAAGCCCGCAAATCTCACACGGCGCACCGGCGCCCTACTTGCTCAGATTCTGTGGGATTCGGGCGTGCCACAGGATGTCCTAGCGCTCGTGGATCTGGACCGTTCTGTCTCCCATGAACTAGGCGAACGGCTGGTCCGGGAAGTTGACCAGGTGATCTTGACTGGATCGATAGAAACCGCCAAGATGTTCCGTTCGTGGCGGCCGGATCTGCGCTTGTTCGCGGAGACTTCAGGCAAGAATTCGATTATCGTCACGCCGGATGCGGATATTGACTTGGCAGTTCGTGACGTCGTCACCTCCGCTTTCGGGCACGCGGGCCAGAAGTGTTCCGCAGCCTCACTGGTGATCCTCGTGGGATCTGTGGGGTTCTCTGAGCGCTTCCAACGTCAACTGGTGGATGCAGTCAAATCCTTGCACGTGGGCGTCCCTGAGGATCTGGCAACTCAAATGGGGCCGATGATCGAGGAGCCACACGGCAAACTGTTGCGTGGTCTGACCGTGCTCGGCGAAGGCGAACACTGGGTGCTCAAGCCGCAGCAAGTGGGCGCTAAGCTGTGGACGCCGGGCGTTCGTAGCGGTGTGCGGCCCATGAGCGAGTACCACCTGACGGAGTACTTCGGTCCAATCCTTGGCGTGATGCGGGCTGACACGCTGGCCCAAGCAATGGCATGGCAGAACGAGGTGGAGTTTGGACTGACGGCAGGAATCCACTCGCTCAACCCGGATGAGATTCGGTGCTGGCTTGACAATGTGCAGGCAGGAAACGTGTACATCAACCGCACGATCACGGGCGCGATCGTGCGGCGCCAGCCGTTCGGTGGGTGGAAGCGTTCGAGTGTTGGCACAGGCACAAAAGCGGGCGGTCCGAACTACCTGCTTGGATTGGGCCATGTAGAAGAGGACTTCGGAGAGGCCTTCCCACGAAAAGTGCACATCGCAACTGAGACCCTGCGCAAGGCCCGTGGAGTTGCGAACACGATGAGCGTGGTCAATCAGGATCGATTCCTCCGCATTATTGCGGGAATGGACTCGGCAATCCGATCCGAGTACTTGGCTAAGCATGACCCGACGGGTTTGGTCACTGAAAAGAACGTTTTGCGCTACGTTCCCGCAACCAATACGATCCTCCGGTTGGAGAAGGATCGCCCCATTGGCGAGCTCCTTGCTGTGGGCGCCGGAGCGATTTCCGTTGGTGCGAGGCCACGCATCTCCACGGCCATTTCGGTATCCAAGCAGATGATTGAGTTCTTCGCAGAGTTCGGAATGCATGTGCACAAGGAGACAGATGAGGAGTTCGCTCAGGATCTCGCCTTGCAGGCGGATAACCCAGATGGTATTCGGGTCAGAGTACTTGGAACGTGCACTGTCAGTCTTCCCCAGGCGGTGAAGGGGAGTGTGGATGTGGCCTTCTATGACGAACCATTGACGGCTAACGGGCGCATCGAACTGCTGCCTTTCCTCCAAGAGCAGGCTGTTTCAGCTACCAACCACAGGTTTGGCAATCCCACCAAGCTGCTGGATGGAGTGCTATAGGTTTAGAGCTTGTGCCGCAGGGCCTTTCGCGCACGCGAGACCTCTCGCGGCGCATCGATGCCGAGCAATGCCACGAGATTCCCGGAATGATCCATCCAGCGGTAGATGGTGGATTCTCCAGTTTGTTCGACAGTGGGCGAGGTGCCAGCAGGGACCTCGCCCACTAGGCCAATCTCATGGCCGAACTGGGTGGAGAAGACCTCAGGGGCATCCAACTGTGAGGCCCTAGGGAGCTCAAGGATTGCGCTGACTGTGCGCTGTGCATCGGCAAGGGCCTGAGTCCAGTGGCCACCCCACCGCCATTGCCCGTTCGGGAGGAGGATATCGCAGCAATCACCCGTGGCGTAAAGGCCCGGGACCACAGCAGATGTGGGTGACTCAGCTTCGAGGACTTCACCGCTCAGATTGGCGACGAGTGAGCCGTGAGGCGAACGAGCGCCGCCGTCGAGGAATGCCACATCTGCTTGCACACCGGTCGCTTGGATAAGCAGGTCTCTGCCTGCGCGGTCACCCGAATAGGGGGAGTCGAGGTTCACCTTGACTCCCGCCTCCCGCATCCATGACAACCAGAGGTCATCGACGGCGCCAGAGAAGGTGCGCGAGAGAACCGAAGGAGTCGCTTCCCACATCTCGACTTCGGCCCCTTGATGGGCCGCCACAGAGGCGATCTCGGTTCCGATCCAACCCGCCCCAACAATATGGATTCTGGCACCGGGCTTGATGGCTGCGCGCAGAGCCTCGGCGTCGTCGACGTCGTAGAGTACGCGAGCGCCAGGAATCACAGCGCGGGGGGCACTGCCGGTAGCAATGACCAGTACGTCTAACGGTTCACTGACTCCATTTTGGGAGAGAACAAACCACTTTCCTTCCTCGCTCCACGCTCGCGTGGCGGGGTGCGGAACGGAATCAGCGCCCAGTTCGGTGAAGTCACCAAGTCCATCTGCGCTGAGCGGATGGTTGTATTCTCCGAACATCTTCTTTGAGAGGGCTGGGCGATCGTATGGTGGATACGGATCGGAATCCCACGTGATGATCTGGTTTTCGTATCCGCCTGCACGCAGTTCTGAGGCCACGCGTAGCCCGGCAAGGCCCCTACCCACAATCCCAATTCGTTCCATGAGGCAATCGTAAGGATGGGCCGGATGGTTCGTCGAGAACACTCAGCTAACCGCGGTATGGTTTGCTTCGTGGAACCAAAGCGAGCTGTGCATCCCGTAATCCTGACCGGGACGGTCATCTGGGTGGTTGCCGTGTGCTTCCTTTCGATTCTCAAAGATGCCCACGCCGCCGTCATGTGGGTAGCTATCTCGATGTTGATTGCTGGTGCTGTGCGTGCTGCGGCGCCACAGGGCGTGATGCCGTGCGTGCGAGGTCGGCTCTTGGATGCATTGTTCTTGTTAGGTAGCGGCCTGCTGCTTGTACTACTTGCACCGTGGGCCAGCATGCCGATGCTCAGCTGACGGCTCAATAGCGCTAGGGGCGCTGCCATATAGAGCCCATGTGTGGCAGTCGTCGTGATCTCGTGTTGAGATGCGGGCCGCTGCCACGGACAATAAGCACGTGGACCCTCTCTTACGTAACTTTCTCTTTGTCCTGATCTTCATCTTTGTGGGCGGAATATTCTCCGCTTCCGAAATGGCACTGGTTTCGCTCCGGCAGACCCAGATCAATGAGATGGCTAAGGAGAGCGCGCGGGGCGTGGCAGTTAAGCGCCTGACAGCCGATTCCAACAGGTTTCTTTCGGCCGTTCAGGTGGGTGTAACGGTGGCGGGCTTCTTTTCGGCGTCCTTTGGTGCGTCGGAGATCGCTCCGATGGTCGCACCCGTACTCGTTTCGTGGGGCTTGTCTAGCTCTGCGGCGTCGACTTTGGCATTCATCCTTGTCACATGCTTTATCGCCTACTTGTCGATTGTGTTTGGTGAGCTCATCCCGAAACGTATTGCCATGCAGTCCGCCCGATCTATCGCGTTGGCAGTTGTGCGCCCGCTTGCCGTTATCACAGCCCTGTTGCGCCCCGTGATCTGGTTCCTCGGAGCCTCCACCAATGTGGTGCTACGCCTGATTGGTCGCAATCCCAAGGAACAACGCGCCGCCATGGGGGCAGCGGAACTGCGGGCTTTCGTGGCCAGTCAGGAGACCATTCGCGACGACGAACGCGAGATGGTAGTGGACATGCTTTCCGTGGGCGACCGCACTGTTCAAGAGATCATGACTCCGCGAACTGAGGTTGAGTTCTTTTCATCCGACATGCCAATTCATCAAGCACAGACTGAGGTTTCCACGTTGGATCACTCCCGATACCCTGTGCGCCAAGGTGATTCCGACGACGACGTCCTTGGTTTCATTCATATCCGAGATCTCATCAATCCCGCGCCTGAGGTGAGAGTGGTGGGCGATCTGGTCCGAGAAGTCATGTACTTTCCCACGGGCAAACTGGTGCTTGAAGCACTTACAGAAATGCGAGCCAAGCACGAACACCTCGCTGTAGTGGTGGATGAATACGGTGGCACCGACGGCATCATTACCCTGGAAGACGTGGTGGAGGAGTTCATCGGTGAGATCCGAGATGAGTACGATCACGAGCGCCCAGTGGTGATGCACCGCGGCGAAGCTGAAGTAGTCGATGGACTCGCTAACCGGGCCGAAGTGCTGAAGGCCTTGGGCCGCGAACTGCCCGACGGCCCCTATGACACCCTCGCAGGTTTCGTGGTGGCAGAGCTGGGGCGCATGCCAGAGGTGGGCGACCAGATCGAGTGGGCCGAATACACGCTTTCGGTCACAAGCTTGGATGGGCGCCGGATCGATCGCATCACGGCCCGGCGCAGGCCCGATGCCACTGTTGCGGGCCTTGAGGACATCATGGGTGGCGAGTAATCCGGCGTGTCACGCTAGCGTGTCGGAGCGGCGTCGTCGGGAGAAATACACCGAAATCTCAAATATAACTGTCCAGAATGGCGATAATCCGCGCAAAATATCTTGACGTCGAGTAATCTTCGTGGTGGACACAATCAGGCCCATCCAAAGGAGCATACATGGCGAAGATCAAGGTCTCTGGCCCGGTCGTCGAACTTGACGGCGACGAAATGACCCGCATCATCTGGCAGGACATCAGAGATCGGCTCATTCATCCCTACCTCGATGTTGACCTGCGGTACTACGATCTTTCGGTCGAAAACCGCGACGCAACCAACGACCAGGTGACCATCGATGCGGCCAACGCCATCAAGGAACACCACGTGGGCGTCAAGTGCGCCACGATCACTCCTGACGAAGCGCGAGTCGCGGAGTTCGGGTTGAAGAAGATGTGGCGCAGCCCGAACGGAACTATCCGCAACATTCTCGGTGGCGTGGTGTTCCGCGAGCCCATCATCATCTCTAATGTCCCACGGCTCGTTCCAGGGTGGACCAAGCCCATCGTCATCGGGCGTCACGCGCACGGCGACCAGTACAAGGCCACCGATTTCAAAGCACCCGGCGCTGGCACTGTCACGCTCACGTTCACTCCAGAGGACGGCTCGGCGCCCGTGGAAATGGAAGTGTGCAAGATGCCTGACGGCGGCGGCGTCACGATGGGCATGTACAACTTCAACGAATCGATTCGCGATTTCGCGCGCGCGTCATTCAACTACGGTCTCCAACGCCACTACCCGGTGTACCTCTCCACGAAGAACACCATCCTCAAGGCCTACGACGGTGCTTTCAAGGACATCTTCGCTGAAGTCTTCGAAGCCGAGTACAAGGAGCGCTTTGCAGCAGAAGGCCTGACCTACGAACACCGCCTGATCGACGACATGGTGGCCTCGGCTCTCAAGTGGGAAGGTGGCTACCTGTGGGCCTGCAAGAACTACGACGGCGACGTCCAGTCCGATACCGTGGCACAAGGCTTTGGATCGCTCGGACTCATGACCTCTGTGCTCATGACCCCCGATGGCCAAACAGTTGAAGCTGAGGCCGCACACGGAACAGTGACCCGGCACTACCGTCAGCACCAGGCTGGCAAACCCACGTCAACCAACCCGATTGCTTCCATCTATGCCTGGACGGGAGGCCTCAAGCACCGCGGCAAGTTGGATAACACGCCCGAGGTCATAGGATTCGCCGAGGCGCTTGAGGACGTCATAATCAAGACGGTCGAAAGCGGCCAGATGACAAAGGACCTCGCGCTGCTGGTCGGCAAAGACCAAGAGTGGCTGACCACTGAGGAATTCATGGATGCGTTGGATACCAACCTGCAGAAGCGGCTCGCATAGAGCGGGCAGAAGCAGGATGCATCAGGCAGCTGAAGGCTGAAAGGTCTGGGCCACCAGTACCCTAGTTGACGGCTCACGCTGGTGCCCTATATATGGTCACGATTTGAGGGGCGCCTCCCACCTGGGAGGCGCCCCTCATATGCGTGCCTAGCTCAGAGGCTCAATCTGCTTGGAGAAGCCCGGATCGGCCACTGTGTAGAGAACGTCAGTCAGGCCCAGCCACCATGACTCATAGGGGAGTCGGGTCTCCATATTGATCTGCTCTGTCAGATGGGCCAGTGGGCGCACAGATTCCTTGCCGCGCTCAATGCCAACGTACACGCCAGCTGGGTGGCCCGAGACAAGCTGACGTTCGAGTTCTTCCACCGCAATGGCTGAAAGCTGAACGGCGAGGGTGCGGTCAAACGGCGAGGGGTTGCCGCCCTGCTGCATATGGCCAAGCCGGGCTGTTCGAACGTCGAACATCCCGTGGCCTTCAGCTTGGAACATTTGGGTGAGCATCTCAGACGTGTAGTACTCGGAGGCGTCCTCGTTGCGCACCACTAGGTAGAGGTTTCGCCCACCCTCAAAGCTCTTGACCATCCGATCGGTATCAACAGTCAGGCCCGCAAGCGAGATCCCTGTTTCAGAGAGGTACACCTGCTCTGCTCCGCTCGAAATACCGCTCATGAGTGCCAAGTATCCGCATTTGCGGCCCATGGCCTCGGCCACGAAGCATCGGCGGGAGGCCGAGGCGGACTGCTTAATCCGGTCTAGGGCTTCTGTATTGGTGTTAAGTGCTGTATCAGCGCCGATCGATAGATCCGCACCGGGAAGGTTGTTGTCAATGGAGGCAGGAATGCAGATGAGTGGGATACGGAAACCCGGGTAGCGATCCTTCTCTGTCTCCATCTGCCACAGCGCTTGGTATCCGGTGAATCCGCCGATCATCACGATGGCATCGATGTTGTTGGTTTCGATCGAACGCCCAAGTGCGTAGAACTGATCCACATCGGAAATGGTGCGGCGGGTGCCGAGGTTTGCGCCACCTGCGCCGGACCAACCGTCCACATCAGCCCACGTCAACTCACGAACGTTGCCATCCAACAGGCCGGGGAATCCGCCGTCGACCCCAAGCATCGTGAAACCACGGTCCAAACCGAGCAGAACAACAGCGCGAGCAGCTGCGTTCATGCCGGGTGCCAAGCCGCCCGCATGGAGCAGGGCAACGCGCGGACTACGGCCAAGCTTTGGGTCCACATCTTGCTCATGCAGCATGGGGGAGGAAAGGGTCTCGAAGAGCTCAATCATCTCGCTGTAGCTTGAACCGCGGGAGTTGACCGCCTTGTCATAAGCGCCATCTGCCACGTAGGTGCGCACTGCCCGAGTGTTCTGCACGGCATCCATGAGGGCAATCGTCTTGATCTCATTGTGCTGGGTGGCGATGATGGACGGTTCGGTGTCCGCATCGGCGCGAATCACCTCAAGTGCGGCCGAGTACCCCAGAAGAGTAGACATCCATCGGTCATACGCGGAGGGAGTACCGCCACGCTGGACGTGGCCAAGAGAGGTGATGCGTACGTCCTCACCAAGGCGCTCTGCAAGGAGATCGCGGACCTGCGCTGCGGTAATGGGTTCGCCATTGCGGTCTTCTGCGCCTTCGGCAACCACAATGATCGAATCGCGGCGTCCGGCAGCGCGGGCGGCCCGCAACTTGTGGCAGATATCTTCCTCCCAGCCATCGGCCGGTGGCAGCTCTGGGATGAACACGTAGTCGCAACCACCGGCAATGGCGCTCATGAGCGCCAGATAACCGCATCGCCGGCCCATGACCTCAACGATGAACGTGCGCTGATGCGATGCCGCTGTGGAGGAGATGGCGTCAATGGCATCGATAATGCGGTGGAGGGCCGAATCGGCACCCACAGTCATGTCAGATCCCACGAGGTCGTTGTCGATAGAGCCGACGACGCCCGCTAGGTGCAGTTTCGGGTGGGCTTGCGCGGTAGCGGAGGAGATTTCGCCCAGCTCCACAAGTTCGTCCAGAAGTTCGGGCCACAACCGGCGCAGTTCGTCGGCGCCTGTCAGGGTGCCGTCACCGCCGATGGCAACGATGCGGTCGATCCCACGTTCAACGAAGTTTCGAACTGCGGAGCGCAATCCCTCTCGCTCCCGGAACTCGGGGCATCGCGCAGTTCCAATCACAGTCCCGCCCGCGCTGAGTGTGCCGGATACTTCGGACCATCCCATCTTCTTGATGAGGTTCCCGCCTTCGACTGCTCCGCGCCATCCCTCGAAAACTGCGTACGGCACGGCACCTTCGTGGATCGCGGTGCGAACTACTGCTCTGACCACGGCGTTCATACCCTGCGCATCTCCACCCGAGGTGAGGACTGCGATCTTGGTCGGCTCTGCTTTCATGGCTTCCTCCAGAATGGGCGTGGTCTCTTCATTGTGCCCGGCGTTTACTACTGGTCGGGCAGTGAAGGCCCCTCACATTGTCTCAGGTCAGGACCTAACAATGCGCGAACGAGTCACTATGACTGTCACGACAATGTGCCGCCACGAATTCTGCAACGAAATGTAATGGAGGACTTGCAGAGAGTCGGTATAGCCTAGATTGGTCGGGCCCAATAACGGGCACCACGAGCTAAGGATTGAAAATGACCGCTCCAGTCGATGCCACCCGGACTGCCTCTTGGCGGAAGCTAGAAACTCTTTCTGCCGATTTCACCCCTGACTTCCGCGCTGCTTTCGACAACGATCCGGGTAGAGCTGAGAAGTTCTCCTACACCGCAGGTGACCTCTTCATTGACCTATCCAAGAGCTATCTCACCGAGGATTTCCTTGATGCACTCCTCGCGCTTGCGGCAGAAGTCAAGGTGGGCGAACGCGGCGCCGCGATGTTCACTGGTGAGCACATCAATGTATCCGAAGATCGGGCAGTGCTACACACGGCTCTGCGCCGCCCGAAGTCTGATGTGCTCACGGTAGATGGCCAAGACGTCGTGGCTGATGTGCATGAAGTTCTTGAACGCATCTACGCCTTTGCACGGAAGATTCGTTCAGGGGAGTGGACGGGTGTAACGGGCAAGCCTCTGACCACCATCGTCAACATCGGAATTGGTGGGTCCGATCTGGGGCCTGTCATGGCCTACGAAGCGCTCAAGCCATACGTTTCGGAAGGCATAGAGTGCCGTTTCATCTCAAACATTGATCCCACCGATGTGGGGGAAACCCTGCGCGGAGTAGATCCGGAAACCTCCCTCTTCATCGTGGCCTCCAAGACCTTCACCACTCTTGAGACTCTCACGAACGCGAAGGCTTGCCGTTCGTGGCTGTTTTCGGCGCTTGAAGAACGCGGGATTTCGGTTGACGGCGCGGTAGCCAAGCACTTCATCGCCGTCTCCACCAATGTGGAGAAGGTTGCCGAGTTCGGGATCGACCCAGATAACGCCTTCGGGTTCTGGAACTGGGTTGGTGGACGCTATTCGGTGGGCTCGGCCGTAGGCACCTCGCTCGCAATTGCGATCGGGCCAGAGGGCTTTGAGGAGTTCCTCGCCGGATTCAACGTGATGGACAAGCACTTTGTGGAAGCCCCCGCTGATCACAACGTTCCGCTCATCATGGGCTTACTCAACGTGCTATACCGCAACTTCTTTGGCGCGGCCACTCATGCCGTTTTGCCATACTCTCAGTACCTGCATCGGTTCCCGGCCTACCTGCAGCAGTTGACGATGGAATCCAACGGTAAGCGGGTGCGCTGGGATGGTACAGAAGTCACGAGTGATACAGGTGAGGTGTTCTGGGGTGAACCCGGCACCAACGGCCAACATGCCTTCTACCAGCTGATCCATCAGGGTACGCAGCTTATTCCGGCTGATTTCATCGCTTTTGCCAACCCAACCTTTGCTTTGAACGACGGCGAATCCGATCAGCATGAGCTCTTCCTTGGCAATTTCTTCGCACAGACCAAAGCTCTTGCATTTGGCAAGACGGCTGAAGAAGTGCGTGCCGAGGGTACTCCAGAAGCGATCGTTTCTGCCCGCGTGTTCCCGGGCAATAAGCCCACAGCCTCGATCATGGCCCCGAACCTGACGCCTTCAGTGCTTGGCCAGCTCATCGCGCTCTACGAACACATCACCTTCGTCGAGGGTGTGGTGTGGGGAATCAACTCATTTGACCAGTGGGGCGTGGAGCTCGGCAAGCAGATGGCACGCGAACTCGGCCCGGCAATTGGTGGCGATTCAGAGGCGCTCGCGGCTCAAGATCCTTCCACGGCGAGCCTCATCGGGTATTACCGGAAGAACCGGAAGTGAAACGCAAGATCTAGGTGTGAGCCGGTGGCTCGCTCCGGTTGAAAAGGCGGTGGCATCCCAGCCACCGCCTTTTCACGATAGATGGGCCTTTTGTACACCGGAGGATGTGGCGCGAGGCACTAAGCTGACTTGCGTGGGCGACGTCGCCCAAGAGGTTGATCTAAACCCAGAATCAAAGGAGTAAATCCGCATGGCTCGTACGCCTGTTACCGTAACTGTCACCGGCGCTGCCGGAAATATTGGCTACGCACTTCTTTTCCGCATCGCTTCGGGTGCACTGCTAGGCCCGGATGTTCCGGTTCGCCTGAACCTGTTGGAGATTCCCCAAGCAGTTAAGGCGGCCGAAGGAACTGCAATGGAGCTTAAGGACTCCGCGTTCCCGCTGTTGGACTCCGTAAACGTCTACGACGATCTTTCGAAGGCATTTGACGGCACCAACGTTGCACTCCTCGTTGGCGCTCGCCCGCGTACGAAGGGCATGGAGCGCGCCGATCTTTTGGAGGCCAACGGAGGTATTTTCGGCCCGCAAGGCAAGGCTATTAACGACAATGCGGCTGATGACGTCAAGGTGCTCGTCGTGGGCAATCCGGCAAACACGAATGCCGTCATCGCCATGCACTCAGCACCGGATGTTCCGCATGAGCGGTTCACCGCCATGATGCGTCTGGATCACAACCGCGCCATCTCCCAGCTTTCGGCCAAGACCGGCGTGCCGGTTTCGGAGATCAAGAAGATGGTGGTGTGGGGCAACCACTCCGCCGATCAATACCCGGATGTCTCCTATGCAACGGTGGGTGGAAAGCCCGCAACTGACCTTGTTGACTCAGCGTGGCTTGAGGACTTCTTCATCCCAACAGTTGCCAAGCGCGGTGCAGCGATCATCGAGGCGCGCGGCGCTTCTTCGGCTGCTTCCGCAGCTTCTGCGGCCATCGATCACGTGAACAACTGGGTCAATGGTGTAGCTGAGGGTGATTGGGTGACTCCGGGTGTGTACCAGGATGGCTCGCACTATGGTGTCCCCGAAGGCCTTATCTTCGGTATGCCAGCAACCGCCGAAGGCGGCGAGTGGAAGGTTGTGGATGGACTGGAGATCTCTGAGCGCACCCGTGCTGGGATTGACCACAACATCGCTGCTGCTCAGGAGGAGCTCGAAGCGGTTCGCGCGCTCGGTCTGATTAAGTAACTCACTCCCACGTGTTCGGGTGCCCTGCGGCATCCGAACGGCTCTGCACAGCGGGCCCGAGATTTCGATCTCGGGCCCGCTGTGCTCTGTCACCAGCATGATGTGGCTATGGCAAGTCTCACGTTTAGTGGCAATCCGCGCGGGGTGGTTGGGCTAGAGAAGCCGCTGCTTGCCACGCGCGGGTGGCGGGATGTGCAGCGGTTTCTCTGAACTAGATGGTTTCGGTGGGAGAACGCTGAATGCGTGGCCGTGGCGGACGACACGCGCGATCAGGCAGTGACGATTCGCAATAAGTTACGCTACCGTAAGGTAACCTACGGAACCGTAACTTATAGAACGATGCCCGTCGCGTGCCACGTCATCGCGGGGATCATCGAACCACTCATGAGGGGGACATATCTTGATACAGCGGTCCACAGCCTTCCCACTCACACTCAGTGAGTCTGCGATGGTCCTTCACACGGCGCTCACCGGCTCCACCCAAGATGATCTTGCTTCACTGTGGCGCGACAACGCGGTTCCCGAGTACACCATCCTTATCGCTGACACCCAGAGCGCAGGGCGAGGCCGCGTAGGCCGGTCGTGGTTCTCGCTTCCTGAGAAGTCCCTACTCGCCTCTGTCGTGGTGGAGGTACCGGCGGCCGTTGGACCCAACCTTGGATGGGTCACGCTTATTGGCGCAATCGCCGCGCATGCGGCCATCATTCAGGCCACCGGCGCACGTAACATCTCCTTGTCGTGGCCCAACGACGTCGTCGTCGATCTGGGAGCGGACGAACACAGCTACCGAAAGCTGGCCGGAATTCTTGGCGAGTACTGCGGAAGACGTGGAGACCTCGTCGGAATAATCCTAGGTTTCGGTCTCAACATCTCCCTTGAAGCTACAGAGCTTCCTACACCGCAGGCGGCATCGCTTGTCAGTGCAGGGCTCACCACCCCCAGCCGCGACCAGATCGCATCACTGTGGCTGCGCGAACTCAAGGCACGCCTCGAGGCGTTCGAACGCTCTGGAGGCGAGCCCACTGAAGCGCTGGCAGAGATCAACACCATCTGCTCAACGCTTCGGCCCGGAATCACGGTGGGGCGGCCTCGTGACACCCCCGTATTCGGGCGCGGAGTAGCGATCCTGCCTGACGGCTCCCTCAAGGTTGAAACCGAGTCAGGCCCGGTAGTGGTGAGTTCAGGCGAAGTGGCACTCATGGGAATGCAGCCGCCCATCACCCCAAGCAACAGTCCTGCAACCAATCCAATGGAGAACGCATGATCACAAAAATCCTCGTCTGCAACCGATCCGAGATTGCACTTCGCGTTATTCGAACAGCAGCCGAAATGGGAATCGAGACTGTTGCCGTGTACTCCGATTCTGACCGCGACTCCCAGTTCGTGGAGCAAGCTAGCGAAGCCTATGCGCTCGGCGGTCAAAGCTACGCAGAGACGTACATGAACATTGAGAAGCTGATATCGGTTGCGCAGCGCTGTGGCGCCGATGCGGTGCATCCCGGCTACGGATTCCTATCTGAGATTCCAGAGTTTGCGGAGGCCGTCGCAGCTGCCGGCCTCGTGTGGATCGGGCCGAACTCCACAGTCTTGACACGTCTGGGTGACAAGATCCAAGCACGCAGGCTTGCCGAATCCGTGGACGTTCAGCCAGTTCCGGGTATTTCCGATCCGGTGAGGGATCGCGAGACCATCGAAGAGTTCATCGCCACCTATGGCTTTCCGATCGTCACCAAGAAGGCTGACGGAGGTGGCGGGCGTGGCATCACAATCATTGAGAGCGCCGCTGACCTCGACCTATTCTTTGCCGCGCACGGCGACGACCTCGGCGGGTACTTTGTGGAGCGATTCATCCAGACCGCCAGGCACATAGAAACCCAATGTGCGCGCGACTCCCATGGCAACTTCGCTATCATCTCAACTCGCGACTGCTCTGTGCAGCGCCGCAACCAGAAGCTCATTGAAGAAGCTCCCGCCCCTGAGCTTCCAGCGGATTCGGAAGAAACGCTTGTGGCGTGGTCGCGCCGCCTCTTCGACGAAGTGGGCTACGAGGGCTTGGGCACGTGCGAATTCTTGGTGGAGCCAGATGGACGCGTCAACTTCCTTGAGGTGAACCCCCGGCTTCAGGTGGAACACACCGTCTCAGAAGAGATCACCGGCATGGACCTTGTTCGCGAACAGATCGTCATCGCTGGTGGCGGTGTTCTAACCGATGTGCCTGCGCCGCGTGCCCACTCCTTCGAGTTCCGGCTCACGTGTGAGGATCCCACCAACGGTTTGATCCCTTCTACCGGAACCATCACACGCCTGCGGTGGCCATTGGGCCACGGCGTGCGCATCGAATCAGGCATCAGCGAGGGAGACACTGTCACTGCGGGTTTCGATCCCATGCTTGCCAAGATCATCGTGACCGCGCCTAATCGCGATCTCGCCATCGCTCGCTCCCGGCGTGCCTTGGCTGAACTCGCACTCGACGGAGTGGCAACGCCTGCTGCCATGTATTCCGACGTCATCTCCATGGCCGAGTTTGCTGGGCACGCACCTTCAACCAGGTGGTTTGAGGATTCGATCCTGCCGGGAATTGCCTCCACAGAGGCAGAAGCAGGCGAGTCTGCCCAAGCAGCATCGTTGCATGGGGCAAACGGAAGCCTTCTGAGCGCTGGGTGCCCAGAGGAACTGACAACGTTCGTCGTCGAAATCGACAAGAAACGGGTCGAACTTGCTGTGCCGCGTTCGCTGTTCGGTGGCGGAGGGCAGCATTCGCGCCCGCGCGCGCAGCAGCCGCTGCGCGGAGGAATACGGCCGCGCACAGAATCAAGTACGGGCGAGCTCGTGGATCCTCACGGCATGGTGAACTCCCAGATCCAAGCGATCGTGGTCCGCGTATGCGTGGAGGACGGGCAAAGCGTCAATCGCGGAGATCTGCTCGTTGTTCTCGAGTCCATGAAGATGGAGAGCTACGTGCACGCACCCTACGACGGCGTCGTCTCCGAACTGGTCGTCACGGCCGGTCAGAACGTGGCCGCCTACCAGCCACTGGTCCGAGTCCTCGACACAACTGCTCGAGTCTCAGCCCCCGCCGCAGCGGAGAAGGAGAACTAAATGTCCATCAGGTCCCTTCGAGGTCTGCCCGACGAGTCGCAGACCATCGATACCACCTCGCGCGTCATCGACCGCTCCACTTTCGCAAGCTACCAGGAGGAGCTTGCTGCCACCGCTGAGGAGCGTGCAGTTCAGCGCCAGCATCCCAAAGGCAAGAACACCGCGCGGGAACGGATCAACCTTCTCTTAGACTCCGGATCATTCACAGAGATCGGCCAGTTTGTGGGCGGAAGTATGCTCGAGGGATACCTCGGTGCCGCCGTCGTCACAGGAATCGGAATGGTGGATGGAAACCCGATTGCCGTCTACGCTCAAGACTTCTCAATCTCCGGCGGAACGCTTGGAGAAGCAGAAGGCGACAAGATCATCTCCATCATGGACAAGGCGCTGGAACTGCGCATTCCGATCGTCGCGATGCTTGACTCAGGTGGCGCTCGGATTCAAGAGGGAGTGGTGGCTCTTGGACAGTACGGGCGTATCTTCCGCAAGACATGCGAAGCATCGGGTGTGATTCCACAGATCTCCGTGATCTTGGGGCCATGCGCTGGCGGTGCCGTGTATTGCCCGGCCCTCACCGACTTCATCGTCATGACCCGCGAACATTCGCACATGTTTGTCACGGGCCCAGACGTGGTGCGAGCCACAACCGGCGAAGAAGTTTCCTTTGAGGATCTGGGTGGAGCGCAGATTCACAACTTCCAGTCAGGAGTGGCACACTACCTGGCTGAAGACGAGTCCGATGCCATCGATTACACCCGAACACTCCTCACGTATCTGCCGGCCAATTGCGATGGTCCGAGCCGCACATGGGATTACGAGGAAGGCCCGCAGGATCTCATCAATGCGGCTGAGCTTTCTGATCTAGTCCCCGAATCGTCAAAGCAGCCATATGACATGGTCGAAGTCATCCGGCGCATTGTGGACTACGGCGAGTTCGTTCAGGTCCAAGAGATGTTTGCGCAGTCGATTGTTGTGGGCTTCGCTTGCATGAATGGTGAGACCGTGGGCATTGTTGCGAACCAGCCCAAATACGAAGCGGGCACACTCGACGTCGACGCATCTGAGAAGTCCGGACGGTTTGTCCAGTTCTGCGACGCGTTCAACGTGCCCGTTGTAACTCTGGTGGACGTGCCGGGATATCGTCCGGGTACCGAGCAAGAACAGGCCGGAATCATTAGGCGCGGCGCCAAACTGATCTGGGCCTACGCCAACGCCACCGTCCCTCTCATCACAGTGGTCCTTCGCAAGGCTTACGGCGGTGCATACATTGTTATGGGCTCCAAGTCGATTGGCGGAGACATGAATTTCGCCTGGCCAGGCGCCCAGATCGCGGTGCTAGGGGCTGACGGTGCGATAGCTATCACCGGGCGGAAAGAACTGGCGGCCGCCAAGGCCGAAGGGCGTGACGTCGATGAGGTTAAGCGGAAACTGACCGAGGCGTACACCCGTCAAAACGTCAATCCGTATCTCTCCGTTGCACGCGGCGAACTCGATGCCATCATCTCTCCGGAAACAACACGCCAGACCATCGTTTCTTCTCTTCGCATTCTCAGAACAAAGGATCGCTCGCATCCGGGCCCGCGTCGCCACGGAAACATGCCGATGTGATCGCCATGGAAGTAATGAACACACACATGAACTCTGCTCTCAGTCTGCCGTTGGCTCAGCGCCGCGGCAGGCATCACCAAGCCCAACTCAATCTCGATGCCACAACTCTTACCAGAGGACAAACAATGACTTCCGTATCTCAATCGCTCAATGCGGGCACGCCGTGGATTCTCCAGTTTGCTGGCCAATCCTCCCCGTGGGCCCGCGAACTCGCTGAACTGAACGCGGATTCCCGCATCAATACTCAGCTTGCGAAGATCGATTCAGATGCTGAGTCCATGCTCGGCCCAGTTCTTCCGGCGTTGACCGTGATCGGTGCGGGCCGGTTGGACCTTCTGGGGAAGCATGGCACTGCAAGTACGCAGGGGTCTGCCTTTGCCTCTGTTCCTGGCATCCTGCTTGCGCAGTATGGTGCCTACTGTGATCTTGCCGCCGCACTTCCCACGCCTCCTGTGGAGATCATCGGTCACTCTCAGGGCATCCTCGCTGCTGCCATGCTGAACTCTGACGCACCGGCAAGCATCTTCGCGCTGGCGCGGCTCATTGGCGCAGCTGCCACGAAGGTCACCCGTGAGGTGGGAGCCGAACGCCTCGGCGAGTCCACATCTATGCTCGCGGTGCGCGGCGTTCCTGCCGCGATGTTGCGCCAGATTCTGGGCGATACAAGCTTGGCAATCGTAAACTCGCGCACCTCCACGGTGCTTTCGGGTAAGCCCTGCGACCTAGAGAACATTATCGAAAAGATTGAGAAGCTTGCGAAGGCGTCTCAATCAGAACGCTCGGCGAAGCTCACGGGCGGCGCACCGCTCACCCCGGTTACTGAGTTCCTCGATGTTGACGCGCCTTTCCATTCCCACCTGCTCGAACCCGCCGTTGCACTCGTTGACGGGTGGATCGCCGCAGCCGGGCTGGACATTGCTAACGCCCACGATCTGGCACGCGCCGTTCTGACCGATTCGCTGGAGTGGAATGCAGAATCGGCCGACGCGGTCGCGCGGCTTGGTGATGCACATGGTACTCACGGATTCGTCATCGATCTGGGCCCTGGAAGCCTCCAGCGCCTGACGCTTGAGAACCTTGCTGGTACCGGTGTTACCTACATCAATGCGGGTTCCGCAAGTGCACGCGATGAGTTCATTTCCGGCCAACCCCGTTCTGTTTCCACAGAAGACTGGAGCAAGTGGGCTCCCTCTCTTGCCACCATCGATGGCAAGAAAGTTGTAGAGACCGCGTTCACTCGGCTGACCGGGCGCTCTCCCATCATTCTGGGCGGCATGACTCCAACCACGGTGGATCCTGAGATCGTTGCTGCTGCGGCTAACGCCGGGCACTGGGTGGAGTTGGGTGGCGGAGGCCAGGTTACTGAAGACGTTTTGGAAGGCAACCTCTACGAACTCAAGAAGCAGTTGGCACCTGGGCGCACAGCTCAGTTCAACGCCATGTTCCTAGATCGCTACTTGTGGGACCTCCACTTTGGTAACCGCCGCCTCGTCTCACGCGAGCGCGGCGCTGGCGCTCCGCTGGATGGCGTGACCATTTCGGCGGGTATCCCGGACCTAGAGGAGGCCGTGGAACTCATTAAGCGGCTGCGCGGCGAAGGATTCCCATACGTTGCCTTTAAGCCGGGCACTGTTGATCAGATCCGCCAAGTTCTCGCGATTGCCCGGGCCAGTGCCGGCTTGCCGCTCATTATGCAGGTCGAAGATGGCCACGCCGGTGGACACCATTCATGGGAAGATCTGGACCAACTTCTTCTTGCCACATATCGTGAGGTGCGCGAAACCGGAATTGTCTTGGCGGTTGGCGGAGGCCTGGGAGTGCCCGAGCGCGCCGCCACGTACTTGACCGGCGAATGGTCGTACAAGTACTCCATGCCAGCGATGCCCGTGGATGCGATTTTCATCGGAACAGCGGCCATGACGGCGAAGGAAGCTAAGACCAACCGGGATGTCAAGGAGCTGCTTGTCGCCACTTCAGGCGTAGCCGCAGAAGATCAGGGTGGCTGGGTGGCCTCAGGTGACGTCCGTGGCGGCATCACGTCGGGGCTTTCGCAGCTGCGTGCGGATATCTACCAGGTTGAAAACTCAGCGGCAGCGTGTGGCCGCTTGCTCGTTACAGTTGATAAGGACGCTGAGGCCGTTGAAGCCCGGCGCGAGGAAATCCTCGAGGCGATCAATAAGACGGCAAAGCCGTATTTCGGTGACCTTGAGCAGATGACGTACGCGCAGTTCGTGCGTCGCTATGTAGAACTGACTCACCCGTGGACAGATTGGGGATTGGTTCAGCGCTTCCACGAGTTGCTGCAGCGTTGTGAAGCGCGCCTTTGCCCGGCTGACCACGGATTATGGGAGACGGTGTTCCCTCAAATCGAATCTGTGGAAGATCCGGCCGCGGCCATATCTTCCTTCGAAGCCGCCTACCCCCAGGCTTCCTCCACGCTCGTCAGTGCTGCTGATGCAGCATGGTTCATTTCTCTGTGCCGCAAGTACCCAAAGCCTGTTCCATTTGTGCCCATCATCGGCGCAGACATTCTGCAGTGGTGGGGTTCGGATTCCCTCTGGCAATCCCAGGACCCTCGCTACACGGCGGATCAGGTTCGCATTATTCCTGGACCGGTCTCAGTAGCTGGAATTACCGCCGTGGATGAACCGGTGGCGCAGATCCTTGCGCGG
This sequence comes from Changpingibacter yushuensis, assembly GCF_014041995.1. NCBI lineage: Bacteria > Bacillati > Actinomycetota > Actinomycetes > Actinomycetales > Actinomycetaceae > Changpingibacter > Changpingibacter yushuensis. The sequence goes on from NZ_CP059492.1 coordinate 859,218, forward strand.
TTCGAAGATGCCACGGTGGAGCGCATCTCTGGCGAAGCTCCTGAGGTCTTCTCACTGCTCGCGCACGATCGTGAAGAATTCGTTCGCACCGTTCCCTACATCCTCTGGCACGGGCAGCTCGCGGCCAACCCGGCCGCCGTCGTCGACGAATGCCAGCTTATTGAAACAGAAGCGGGCCTCGAGCTCTACCTTCCGCTCGATACATTCTGGGAGGGCACCTCAGCCAACCAACACGCCGTCCGCGAGTTGCGTATTCCCATCCTCTTGCCGGATTCCGTACACAATGGTGGACTTCCGATTGTCGACGACGAACGCCTTCCACAGGCCATGCGCGCGCTTTTGGCCGTGACGGCTGGAGTAGGAAGCACAACTATTGGCGGAACGCCGATTGAAGAGCTTCCCGTGTTTGAGTTCAATGATCAGACGGGACTGAATGAGGCGAGTTTCGAGTTTGCTGTCTCCGCCGAAATTCCGGCTCTCCACGCTGGTGTCACTGCGCCGGATAGTCTGACCTCAGTTGCTGTGCCATCGGCGTTGCTTGGATCCTGCTGGCCCACCATTTACGCTGCGATCGGCGCAGGTGTTGCTCATGGCTACCCCGTCATTGAGGGACTGCTTTCAGCAGTGCATCTGGACCACTCCGAGCTTCTGCATGTGCCGCTCGATGAGATCCTTGCGGCGGGCACGCTCACAGCCCATTCGTGGTGCGAATCCATCGCCGAATCGTCGGCCGGCCGCGTTGTCACAATTAAGACTCGCGTGACCGATCCGAGTGGACGCACAGTCATCAATTTCATGGAACGCTTCGCTATGCGTGGCCGTGTCACTACAACGGAACTTCCAGTGGATCCGGCACCGCGCGGTGGCGCCGCGGGCGAGGTCGTGGATACGGCGCGCTCTTTGCTGCGCCGCGTCAAGGTGACCGCGCCTGCGAACATGACCGCTTTCGCTATCGTCTCCGGTGACTTCAACCCGATCCACACCTCCCAGCGGGCAGCGAAGGTTTCGGGTATGGATGACGCACTGGTTCACGGAATGTGGCTGTGCGCCGCGGCTCAGCACACGGTGGCAGATACCGCCGATGCTTCGGGCCTGCGCATCAAGGGCTGGACCTACCGCATGTTCGGGATGGTCAACTTGCAGGACGAAGTGGAGATCAGCGCCGAACGCGTGGGCCGAATACGCGACGGTGGCCTTGCGCTTGAAGTTACGTGCCGTATTGATGGCGAAATCGTGGCGCAAGCGACTGCTCAGGTGGAGGCACCTTCCACGGCATACGTTTACCCAGGTCAAGGTATTCAGACGGCCGGAATGGCGTTGGATGAGAGGGCATCTTCGCCCGCGGCGCGCAGCGTGTGGGAGCGAGCAGATGTGCACACCCGCGAAGCCCTGGGATTCTCCATCCTCGCGGTGGTGCAGGACAACCCAAAGGAGCTCACTGCTCGGGGCGTCACTTATCGCCACCCAGAGGGCGTGCTCAACCTGACCCAGTTCACGCAAGTGGCTCTGGCGACCGTTGCGATCGCGCAGACGGAACGTCTGCGCGAGGCAGGTGCGTTGGTTGATGGTGCGATGTTTGCAGGCCACTCGCTGGGTGAATACACCGCTCTATCTGCTTATGCGAAGGTCTTCTCCTTGGAGAACGTCCTTGAGATCGTTTTCCAGCGCGGCTCCACCATGCACCATCTGGTGCCTCGAGACGCGCAGGGGCAGTCCAACTACCGCCTGGGTGCGCTCCGGCCCAACCAACTGGGAGTTGGCGCTGGCGACGTCGTCGGCTTCGTTGCGTCCGTGGCCGAAGCCAGCGGTGAGTTTCTTGAGGTGGTCAACCTCAACCTTGCCGGTCAGCAGTACGCAATTGCGGGCACGATCGCGGGTCTGAAGGCGCTAGAGAAGGAAGCTGGCCGCCGAGCTGAAGAGTTTGGCGGGCGCCGCCCATTCATTCTCATTCCGGGCATTGACGTCCCCTTCCATTCCTCCGTTCTGCGTCCAGGAGTTCCTGACTTCCGCAATCTGTTGGAGGGTCTGCTCCCCGCATCGATCGATATCGTCAGCCTTCAAGGCCGTTACGTACCAAACCTTGTGGCGCGTCCGTTCGAGTTGACGGCAGATTTTGCCGATTCCATCCTCGAGGTGGTGCCTTCTGAAAGCATCGCCGAACTGCGTGCGAACTTCGATCAGCGCATGGAGGATCCGAACGAAGTGGCTCGCACGTTGCTCGTTGAGCTTCTTGCGTGGCAGTTCGCTTCGCCCGTGCGGTGGATTGAAACTCAGGAAATACTCATTCGTGACGGCGTTGAGGAAATCGTCGAAGTTGGTTTGGCTTCTTCGCCAACCCTCGCCAACATGATCACCAAAACCTTGGCTCTACCCGAGCATTCAGGAGATGACGTCATCGTGCTGAACGTGCAGCGCGATTCCAAGCGTGTTCTGCGTGAGGACGTGGCGGCCGTGGCTCTCGATTCCGATTCTGATTCCATTTCTGGATCGGCCGACGACGTCGCAGCGCCACCGGTTTCTGAGACTCGGGTTGCCGAAGCTCCTGTTGCCCACGTTCCTGCGGCCAGCGCCCCGGTCGCTTCCGGGTCGGGCGCTCCTGCTGCAGATATTCCGTTCAGCGCAGGAAACGCTCTGCGGGTTTTGCTCGCCCAGGAGACGAAGGTTCGCCTAGACCAGATCGTGGATGTAGACACGGTGGAGACACTGACCAACGGCGTTTCATCGAAGCGGAATCAGATTCTGATGGATATGACTGCTGAGTTTGAACTTGCCACGTTGGATGGTGCTGCTGAGGCTTCGCTTTCAACACTTGTTGCGCAGGTGGATCAGCAGGCGCACGGCTACCACGCATTCGGACCTGTCCTGGCCGAGGTAGTTGGTGAACGCCTTCGTGCTGTCACGGGTGCTGCGGGTGCCAAGCCCGCTCGCGTGGCTGATCGCGTTGCGAATGTCTGGCAGCTCGGGAGTGGCTGGGCAGCCCACGTACAGGCCGTCATCGTGCTCGGTACGCGCGAGGGTAAGTCAACGCGCGGTGGTGAACTTGCCACGCTCGCTGGGCAGCCTTCCAGCACAGCCGAACTGGATGCACTTGTCGATGAGGCGATCATGGAAGTTGGAGCGCAGATGGGCGTTTCGGTGTCACGGCCGAGCGCAGGTGCTGCTGGAAGTGGGGCCGTGGTTGACTCTGCCGCTCTGGATGCCTTCTCCGAGCATATGACGGCGGTGCTTGCTGATACGGCCCGCGATCTCTTGGCGCGATTGGGGCAGGACGCTCCTGTTGGTGAGCCAGACTCCTCTGACGATGCCGACTTGCGCGCTGCGATTGCCGCCGAACTTGGCTCGGGGTGGGAATCCTTCGTGGCACCAGCTTTCGATGCGAACCGTGCAGTTCACTTGAATGATCGCTGGGCCACCGCCCGTGAAGACGTCGCGCGGATCTCCTTTGGTGAAGAAATCAATGCGAACTTCTATGGAACTGGGGAAGAAGTGGCACGCCAAGCAGAATGGCAGGCTGCTCGCAACCCTGCCTTGGCTGAACGGCTGAGCCAGATCGCGGCGCAGGCACGCGATACTTCAGCTGGAGAGTTCACGGGCAAGGTGGCTGTGGTCACTGGCGTGACGCCGAGCTCCATAGCAGGTGCAGCAGCTGCTCGCCTTCTGGCTGGTGGCGCAACAGTGGTGATGACCGCTTCGCGGATCAGTACCGCGCGCCTCAGCTTCGCGAAGGAGCTGTACCGTTCGAACGCGCGTGGAGAAGCCGAACTGTGGCTTGTTCCCGCCAACCTCGCAAGCTTCCGCGATGTTGATTCCGTCATCGAGTGGGTTGGTTCGCAGCAGCGCAAGACTGTTGGCGCCACGTCCAAGCTGGTCAAGCCGGCGCTCACGCCGGACTTCCTCCTTCCGTTCGCGGCCCCTTCGGTCCGCGGAACGATGGCAGAGGCCGGCCCTGAGGCCGAGAACCAGGCGCGAGTGTTGCTGTGGAGCGTTGAACGGCTTGTGGCGGGACTCTCCGCAATCGGCGAGGAAACCAATACAGAGCATCGTCTCCATACGATTTTGCCGGGTTCACCCAACCGGGGAACCTTCGGTGGCGACGGTGCATATGGTGAAGTCAAGGCTGCGTTCGATGCGATCTGCAACAAATGGAACGTTGAGCCGTGGGGTGCCCGCACGTCGCTGGTGCAGGCGAAGATTGGTTGGGTCCGTGGAACGGGCCTTATGGGGCACAATGATCCGTTGGTCGCCGCTGTTCACGCCGCGGGAGTGCGCACGTGGTCCACATCGGAAATGGGGGAGCAACTCGCAGCTCTGTGCAGTGATCAGACCCGTGCTCAGGCTTCGCTGGCTCCGCTCGATGTGGATTTGACGGGCGGCCTCTCCAATGTGGATCTGCGTGCTCTCAAGGCGAGTTCTTCGGTTGCTCCAGAGGCAGATGCTGTGGTTCCTGCTTCCATCAAGGCTCTTCCTAATGCAAAGACTCCTCATCAGGTTGGTGCGGAGACAGCTGATTGGGCTGGGGTGACCGCGCGGCCAGAGGACATGGTGGTCATCGTCGGACTCGGCGAGATCGGCCCGTGGGGATCCTCGCGGACCCGTCTGGAGGCCGAACTCGGCATTGATTCGGATGGGGACGTGGACATGACTGCGGCCGGCGTGCTCGAGATGGCGTGGATGATGGGCCTCTTGACCTGGCATGATACGCCGCAACCTGGTTGGTACAACACGGATGATGTTCTGGTTGACGAGGCCGACATTTGGGAAAAGTACCGCAACGAGGTTGTGGCCCGATCGGGTATTCGTTCGTTTGTCGACGACGGCGCGCTCGCTGACCTTGGAACCGTCGATGTTGCTCCGGTGCGCTTGGCATCCGATATCACGTTTGGTGTGGCGGACGAAGCGGCTGCGCAGGCGCACATTGCGGCTGATCCGAACTTCACTACTTCGGCATTCGTGGATGGGGAGTGGCAGGTGACGCGCCGCGCAGGTGCAGTGACCTATGTGCCACGTCGCACCACTTTGAGCCGCACAGTGGGAGGGCAGTTCCCCACCGGTTTCGACCCGGCGCATTGGGGTATTCCGGCGGCCATGACGGAGTCGATGGATCGCATGGCGATCTGGAACCTCCTGACAACCGTAGACGCCTTCATCGGTGCTGGCTTCAGCCCGGCTGAGCTGCTTGCCGCCGTGCATCCGAGCGAGGTCGCTTCCACTCAGGGCACTGGCTTTGGTGGCATGACGTCGATGCATCGCCTTTACGTGGATCGATTCGTCGGCAAGGAGTACCCACAGGACATCCTGCAGGAAACCCTTCCCAATGTGGTGGCTGCACATACGATGCAGAGCTACGTGGGTGGTTACGGCTCCATGATTCATCCTGTGGGCGCGTGTGCCACGGCAGCTGTTTCGGTTGAAGAGGGCGCGGACAAGATTGCCGCGGGCAAGGCCACATTTGTTGTGGCTGGTGCCATCGACGATCTGCAGATCGAATCCCTCATCGGATTCGGCGATATGAACGCTACGGCCAACTCGCAGGAAATGCGCGATAAGGGAATCAGCGAACGTTTCTTCTCCCGAGCAGGCGATGCTCGGCGCGGCGGATTCGTGGAGAGCCAGGGCGGTGGAACGGTGTTGCTCGCGCGTGGCGACTTCGCCCGCGATCTTGGCCTTCCCGTGCTGGGCGTTGTTGGCTATGTGCACTCCTACGCCGATGGGATTCACACGTCCATCCCGGCGCCCGGTCAGGGGGCCTTGGCATCCGTGCGCGGGGGAGAGAACTCGCAGATGGCGCGTAGCTTGGCCAAGCTCGGGGTTGTGGCCGATGACATCGCGGTGGTTTCCAAGCATGACACCTCCACGAACGCCAACGATCCGAATGAAGCTGAACTCCACGTGCGCATTGCACGCGAACTCGGACGTAGTGCGGGCAACCCGCTCTACGTTGTCTCGCAGAAGACCCTGACGGGTCACGCCAAGGGTGGAGCCGCATTGTTCCAAATCTCGGGCCTAGTTCAGTTGTTCTCTGAGGGAACCGTTCCCGGCAACAAGGCGCTTGACTGCCAAGATGAGGAGTTTGCAGAGGATGATTTCTTGGTGTGGCTGCGCGATCCACTGCACGTGGGTACCGCGAAGGCGGCGCTCTTGACATCTCTGGGCTTCGGGCACGTGGCCGGAATCCTCGCTCTGGTTCACCCTGGCGCATTCGAGAAGGCAATCGAATTGTCAGATGGACCTGATGCTGCACAGCTGTGGCGCTCCCAAGCGGATTCCCGCCTTGCAGAAAGTGCGCGGCACATGGCAGCGGGCATGATTGGACGCGAACCTCTCTACGAGGAGGTCGGTGGGCACCGCTTCACCGGCGATGCTCACGAGCAAGAGGCACGCATGCTGGTTGATCCCGCTGCGCGTCTGGGCGCCGAGGGTACCTTCTAAACCCGCGGTGTCAGCTGTGGGGTCTGATTCCATCTTCAGCGTGAACCTGTAGGGACGCACGGGCGCGGTTACGAGTCATCTCACCGCGCCCGTACGTTCGTACGTTTGCACATACGGGGTTGGCCAATCGCGCAGAAAGCACGATGCTTGAGTAACAGGGGAGCCACTGAGGGTATTGGAGAGGAGGCCCAGCATGATCGTGGGAGTGGGGATCGACGTCGTCGAAACAATCACGTTCGCCGCACAAATTGGCGAACCAGGTACTCGGTTCATGGGAGCTTTCACAAGCCGCGAGCGCCGGAACGCGCAAGCACGCGCTGCTGCCCATGCGGTCCCGGGTGAACAAGCCGATCTCAGCACGCACCTTGCCGCACGATGGGCCGCCAAAGAGGCATTCATCAAAGCGTGGAGTTCAGCAATGGTCGGCCAGCCGCCCGTCATTTCTCCAGAGAATGTGGTGTGGACGGAGATCGAAATCATCCAGGATCAATGGGGCAGACCCAGCATCCAACTTCATGGCGATGTAGCCCGCCTCGTTGAGCATACATTGGGCGGTATCCGTGTACACGTCTCCATGAGCCATGACGGTGGCGTGGCAAGCGCGGTGGTCACTATCGAAGGGTCCATTCCGTAACTCGGATCATGATGTATTTAGCCAAGGTAGCAAGGTAACCTTGGACATGCCGCGACTGGCGCCTGAGGTGGTCACCATCGGGGAGCGGCATACTGTTTCGCGACAACCGGTCGCTCGCCTGGGCCGGGCTTCGCAATGCACAGGAGGAAGAATGTCGTTGTTCGACGATCCAATTGCCACTGTTGATCCTGACGTCGCCGCAGTACTCGATTCTGAGTTGGTGCGGCAGCGCAACTACCTCGAAATGATCGCCTCAGAGAACATTGTGCCTCGCGCAGTCCTGCAGGCGATGGGTTCAGTTCTCACGAATAAGTACGCCGAAGGATATCCGGGGCGCCGCTACTACGGTGGTTGCCAAGAAGTGGACAAGGTAGAAACCTTGGCCATCGAACGGGCGAAGGCGCTCTTTGGTGCGGAGTACGCAAATGTGCAGCCGCACTCGGGTGCCCAGGCCAATGCCGCTGTGTACCATGCATTGGTTAATCCGGGAGATACCGTGATGGGCCTCGAACTTGCCCATGGCGGCCACCTTACCCACGGCATGAAGATCAACTTCTCAGGCAAGAACTACAACATGGTCGCCTATGGCCTTGATCCGGAGTCCTTCCGCATCAATATGGATATAGTCCGTGAGAAGGCATTAGAGACCCGCCCCAAGATGATCATTGCCGGATGGTCCGCGTACCCGCGTCACCTTGACTTCGCGGCTTTCCGCGAGATTGCCGATGAGGTTGGAGCATACCTGTGGACCGACATGGCTCACTTCGCTGGACTCGTCGCCGCAGGCCTCCACCCGAACCCCGTGCCGTACTCCGACGTCGTCTCAACCACGATTCACAAGACGCTCGGAGGCCCACGCTCGGGCATGCTGCTTTCGCGTGACGCCGAAGCCTTTGGAAAGAAGCTCAACTCGGCGGTCTTCCCAGGCCAACAGGGCGGCCCGCTCATGCACGTTATCGCGGGCAAGGCGGTGGCCTTCAAGATTGCGGCTGGCGATGAATTCAAGGCGCGCCAGAAGCGCACGTTGGAAGGCGCAAGTATTCTGGCTGAACGCCTTCTCCAGAAGGACGTGGCCGATGCAGGCGTCTCACTCGTGACCGGTGGAACAGACGTTCACCTCGTGCTCGTCGATCTGCGCAACTCGCCCATGAACGGCCAAGAGGCCGAAGACCTGCTTGATCAGGTGGGCATCACGGTCAATCGCAATGCTGTGCCGTGGGATCCGCGGCCCGCTCGCGTCACCTCCGGCCTGCGCATCGGAACGCCAGCGCTCGCGACCCGCGGTTTCGGTGCCACGGAGTTCACTGAGGTTGCAGACGTCATCGCAACTGCACTTGCTCACGGAAAGTCCGCAGACATTGATGGATTGCGTGCCCGTGTTGCTCGCCTAACGGAGGCCTTCCCGTTGTACGAGGGCCTCGACCAGACTGGTGCGTCCCTCACCGGGCAAGATTCGGTCAACGAGTTCACGAACGCTGGGAATCGCTGATGCCAGCACAGATCCTCGATGGAAAGGAAACGGCTCGCCAGATCAAGCAAGAGCTAGCTTCCCGCGTGGCGCTACTACCGGTGGTACCTGGCCTAGGAACAGTACTTGTGGGTAGCGATCCGGGCTCTGTTTCTTATGTTGCGGGCAAGCACCGTGACTGTGCTGAGGTGGGCATTGCTTCAATCCGCGAAGACCTGCCAGCCGATGCCACGCAGGCAGATATTCGCGCGGCCATCGAGCGGCTCAACAATGATCCCCACTGCACCGGATACATCGTTCAGCTCCCGCTTCCTGCAGGGATTCCCGTCAATGATCTGCTGGAGCTCATTGATCCTGAGAAGGACGCTGACGGTCTGCATCCGACCAATCTGGGCAGGCTAGTACTGCGGGTGAACGAGGAGATCTCCTCACCGCTGCCATGCACTCCGGCTGGCATCATTGAGTTGCTCGAACGTCACGGCGTGGAGTTGGCAGGCAAGGACATTTGCGTGCTGGGACGCGGGGTGACCGTGGGCCGCTCCATCGGGCTGCTCCTAACTCGCCGCGCCATCAACGCCACCGTCACCTTGTGCCACACAGGAACTGTTGACCTAGCGGAGAAAGTACGCCGCGCTGATGTAGTCATCGCCGCCACTGGCCAGCCACATATGGTCAAGGCGGAGTGGGTCAAGCCTGGCGCTGTGGTGATCGACGTCGGAGTATCCCGCGTCTTTGATGAATCTCGCGGAAAGTACGTGATTACCGGCGACGTCGATCCAGAGGTCGCGAACGTTGCGGGTTGGATTTCCCCGAATCCTGGGGGTGTCGGGCCCATGACTCGAGCAATGCTCTTAGCCAATGTTGTGGCAATCGCCCAAAGGCAGGCGGGTCTGCGCTAGCAGATGGGGGAGCGCCCAAGCGCAGCAGAACATGATGCGGATGGGTCACCAAGCTCGGTAAGGTGGTGAGGTGCGCACAGCCTGCGCACCTCACCACCGGCCGCGTGTGCCAGTGGTGAGGACTGACCCAAGGAGAACATGTGCGAATCGCAACCTGTAACGTGAATGGCCTCCGCGCCGCAGCTGTCAAGGGAATGGCTGCGTGGAAGGAAGCCGTCAACGCTGACGTCTTGTTGCTCCAAGAGGTTCGCGCACCCGAGAGTCTCATCGAGGGCCTGATTGGGCCCGGATACCACGTGTTCAGCCGGGCTTGCGACATTAAGGGGCGCGCAGGTGTTACCGTTGCAGTGCGCGAATCAATCGCGACTGGCGAGGTGCGCGTCGGCGTCGCCGAACCAAACGGGCTGGAAGAACCACTGGTGGATACTGGCCGATGGATTGAAGTGGAGCTTCCCGAATACTCAATGACGGTCGTATCGGCATACCTCCACTCTGGGGATGCAAGAGTGGAAGAAAAGATGGCCGCCAAGTTCTCCCATCTCGATAGCGTTTCTCGGAGGTTGGAAGCAATGCAGAGCGGCGCGGCCACAGCCAATACTCAACGCATAGTTGTGACAGGCGATTTCAACATCGTTCATACACCACTCGATATCACCAACTGGAAGCCTAACCACAACAAGACGGCGGGCGTTCTTGATGAAGAGATCGCTTACCTCGACCGGTGGTTTGGGGATTACGGCTACGTGGACACCCAGCGTTCGCTTTCGCCAGACACACAGGGGCCTTACACCTGGTGGTCCCAACGCGGCAAGGCGTATGACAACAACGTGGGCTGGCGAATCGACTACCAGATGACCAATCCAGCGATGGCCCAGTCAGCTCGGGCGTTTTCGATCGATCGGGCGGCCACGTACGCCACTCGCTTCTCCGATCACGCTCCGCTCATCATTGATTACGAGTTGTAGTGATGGAGCAGTCCCGATCGCACAGCCCACTGCACAGAATCTGGGCTGGAGTCAAAGCCAGCATCGCTTGGGTTCAATCGGTGATCCATCGGGTGCAGGCCTTGTGGCCAGCCCGGGCACTCGCGCGGTACGGCGTTGCCCGCGGTGGTCTGCTATCTGGTGGGATTGCATACTCTGCCCTGTTTTCAATAGCGGCAGCCGCCACTATTGCGTGGACCGTCTTCATGACAGTGCTCGGTTCGAACGCCGAGTTCAAGGTCCAAGTGATCGATGCTGTCAATGAAGTCCTTCCTGGCTTCTTCACGAACCCTGCAGATCCGAGCTCCACAGGCCTTATCGATCCTGATTCTCTGGTCCTTAGTTCGGTGATCACGCCTGCCTCTGTCATTGCGGCGCTAGTGCTGCTGTGGACGGCGATCTCAATGATTACGTCGATCTCGGGATCAATCAGAGCGATGTTTGGCATGAACGCGATGAAAGAGAACGTGGTGCTCGTCTACGTGCGGGCACTGGGCGGATTCTTGGTACTGGTTCTGGGCATTTTTGCCTCGGCCTCCTTCACGCTCGTCGCTACAGCACTCGCGGACAAGCTAGGTATGGGTGGTCAGGCCGCATCCGTGACCTTGCGCGTGGGTTCCGTCTTCGCATCGCTCGTGATTGACGCACTGGTGGTGGCATTCCTCATCCGAGTGGTGGCCATCGTCCGCGTGCCACGCCGCGACCTTTTGCTCGGATGCTTTGTTGCTGCGCTTGGCACCTCGGCGATCCGGATGCTCGGTACATCTGTGGTGGGATCGGTTTCCGAGAATCGGCTCCTCGCCTCGTTTGCAGCACTCGCGACTTTGCTGCTCTGGCTCAACATTTCGGCCCGGATTCTCCTGATGGCTGCGGCATTCATGGCGAACCCACCACGTCCCGCCCCGGTGGAGTCTGCCGATCAAATCCACGCTGCCGAGACCCCCAATTACGTTTCTCTCACCGCACCGCACACGCTCACATGGCCGCACGATCCGTTGACGGGTAGCCTCATTGGCGATCACCACGCGCCAACTCATCCGCCAACTCCAGACGAAACCACCACTGCAGATCCCGCAGCGTCGAATTAATGTGACGCTTCGCCACCACCTTGAATGGAGAACAATCATGCCTTTCCACGCCATCATTCCCGCAGGTGGAGCAGGTTCGCGATTGTGGCCGCTCTCGCGCAGGTCCAATCCCAAGTTCCTAACGGACCTCACTGGGCAAGGGCGCAGCCTTCTTCAACTCACCGTCGATCGCATCGCGCCCTTGGCAGATCAGACGATGGTCGTCTGCGGTTCTGAGCATGAGGCCGCAGTGGCATCCCAAGTGCCGTCCGCCGGAATCGTGGTGGAGCCGAGCCCGCGCGGCACGATGGGCGCAATCGGCCTTGCGGCCGCGATTATCGAAGCTCGTTGTGGCGACGTCGTCGTCGGCAGTTTTGCGGCGGATCATCTCATTACGGACGAAGACGCTTTCCGGGAGGCAGTGGCTCGCGGAATTGAGTCGGCAGAGGCCGGATTCGTTGCCACAATAGGAATCACGCCAGACGAGCCCTCAACAGCCTACGGATACATCCACGCAGGCTCCGAGCAAGGCTCGGGCGCGTGCATGGTCACGTCCTTCGTCGAGAAGCCGGATGCTGCTACCGCTGCGCAGTATTTGGCCACCGGTGAGTACTTCTGGAACGCGGGTATGTTCATTGCTCGCACCTCCGTGCTCCTTGATGCACTGGAGCTGTTTCACCCTGAAATCGCTGGTCCTGTGCGTGCCTTGGGGGCTGCGTGGGACGGGCCAGGGCGCGAAGCGGCCATTGAGGAACACTGGACCCACCTTGCCAACGCGGTCATTGACCGAGCCATTGCGGAGCCTTTGGCCGCTCAGCACGGCGTCACGGTTGTCCCCGCTGATATGGGATGGTCCGATGTTGGTGATTATGCTTCACTAGCTGACGTGATTGATCCCACTGAGATGGCCTCCCAAATCTCACCCGGTGGGACAGCACAGCCCACCATGCGGATCGACTCGCCTGACGCACTGATCTATACCCACTCCAAGCCGGTCGTGGTGGTGGGTGTTCCCGAGGTCGTAATAGTTGAAACAGACGATGTTATTCTCGTGACCCAAAAAGGCGCTTCCCAACAAGTAAAAACAGCCGTCGATTCCCTCAAGATGGCTGGCCTAGACATGCTTCTATAGCTCGGATGTGCGATGGCTAGGGCATGAAGTGTTTCGAGATCAAACTGAGATATGGTGAGTTTTTGGCTACAGACGGCCAAATCCCCGCAATGCCGCAGATTAATGCCCCACAACCAGCATTTGGACACGTACACTTATCGTGTCCGACGCCTAATCAGGCGATCCAGACGCACACACACAGGAGAATACGCGTGAAGAACCTCAAGTTTGTTGCGGCGCTCGGCGCCGCAGCGCTCATGCTTGGTGCTTGTAGCGGAAACAGCGACGACAGCAGCGATACCAGCAGCGGCGACGCAACCACAGCAGCAGAGCAAATCGATTACACAGCTTGCCTCGTTTCCGACGCTGGCGGCTGGGACGACAAGTCCTTCAACCAGTCTGCGATGGAAGGGCTTCAACAGGCCGTTTCCGAACTGGGTGTCAAGGAGAACGACGCCGAGTCCACATCTTCCACAGACTTCGAGCCAAACGTTCAGGCCATGGTTGACTCCAACTGCAACCTGATCATTGGCGTCGGCTTCAACCTTGCTGATGCAGTTGGTGCAGCAGCAGTTGCCAACTCCGGCGTCGACTTCGCACTAGTCGATTCCACCTTCAGCGACGACTACGCAGGCGACAACACCCGCGCACTCGTCTTCAACACTCAGGAAGCGGCTTACCTCGCTGGGTACGCGGCAGCTGCATTCACCAAGACCGGAACGGTTGCCACCTTTGGTGGTATCCAGATCCCATCCGTCACAATCTTCATGGACGGTTTTGCTGACGGCGTCTCCAAGTACAACGAAGACAACGGCACGGACGTGAACCTCATCGGTTGGGATAAGGACACCCAGACCGGTCAGTTCACCAACAGCTTCGACGACCAGACGCTCGGCACCCAGGTTGCTAACCAGCTGATCCAGCAGGGTGCGGACATCATCATGCCAGTGGCAGGCCCAGTTGGTCTTGGTGCAGCATCTGCAGCTCAGGCTGCTGGTGACACCTACATCGTTGGCGTTGACTCCGATTGGTACGAGTCCACCGAATACGGTTCAATCACTCTGACCTCGGTTATGAAGGGCATCGGTGCCTCGGTGTTCGACACCATCAAGGTTGGTTCTGAAGGCAACTTCAGCAACGAAAACTACATCGGTACCCTTGAGAATGGTGGCGTTGATATCGCTCCATTCCACGACTTCGAGAGCCAGCTCCCGGATGGCTTGACGGATACCCTTGATCAGCTGAAGCAGGACATCATCGACGGCACAATCGTCGTTGAGTCCGATTCTTCCAACTGATAACGCAGAGGGCCCGGCTGTTGCGCGTGAGCGAATAGCCGGGCCTTTATGCACCCAAAGTGTTTGCTAGGATAAAGCGACTGCGATATTGTGATCAACGACATGGCGTGCCGTCATTCCGTTGAATAGTCGCGGTGGAGCGAACCGCTACGAAAGCTTCCGATCCGCCAAGTTGCGGATGAAGAAAGGCAGGCTACAGTGCAACTGGAGCTTAGAGGGGTCACTAAACGATTTGGTCCCTTGGTTGCCAACGACCATATCGATCTGACCGTCGAGCCGGGAGAAATCCACGCTCTGCTTGGTGAGAATGGCGCCGGCAAGTCAACTCTCATGAATGTTCTTTATGGCATCTATGAGGCGGATGAAGGTGAGGTTCTCCTTGACGGTGAGCCCGTCCGGTTCCGTGGAGCAGGCGACGCCGTGGCCGCCGGTATCGGCATGGTTCACCAGCACTTCATGCTGGTCCCCGTTTTCACTGTGGCGGAGTCGGTGGCGCTTGGATATGAGCCGACCAAGTCGGGCGGCATCATTGATGTGAAGAAGGCCCGGGAGCTGGTGCGCGATGTCTCAGCTCGATTCGGATTTGATATCGATCCGGACGCCTACATCGAAGATCTTCCGGTGGGCGCTCAGCAGCGAATCGAAATCGTTAAGGCGCTCTCCCGTGATGCTTCCATCCTGGTTCTCGACGAACCCACTGCGGTGCTCACCCCGCAGGAGACCGATGAACTCATGGATATCATGAAGCAGCTGGCTGCCGGGGGAACATCGATCATCTTCATTACCCACAAGCTGCGCGAAGTGCGCGCTGTGGCTGACAAGATCACCGTTATTCGCCGCGGAAAGGTTGTTGGCGAAGCGTCCCCAAGTTCTACTGAGGCGGAGCTGGCCACAATGATGGTCGGACGCCCGGTTCTGCTCCGTGTTGAAAAGGGGCCATACACACCCGGAGAAGTTGGCCTTTCACTTCAGGACATCTCCCTCGTGGATCCAAACGGTGCGGTGGCACTAGACCACATCAGTCTTGACGTTCATGCCGGTGAAGTGGTTGCCGTAGCTGGCGTGCAGGGTAACGGCCAATCGGAACTTGCTGACGTGATCTTGGGTCTGCAAACACCCGATGAAGGCACAATCACGCTCGAAGGCAAGAAGCTCAACAAGCTCAACGTTCGCAAGCGCCTTGATTCTGGCATTGGCTTTGTCCCGGAGGATCGGTCCACTGACGGCATGGTTGCGCAGTTCTCAGTAGCTGAGAACCTTGTGCTCGATCAGTACAAGAATGAACCCTTTGCAAAGGGCCCGGCTCTCAATCCGTCTGAGATTGCCAAGCATGCCGAGGCATTGACCGCGGAATTCGATATTCGATTGACTAAGACATCTGATGCGATCTCCACCCTTTCCGGTGGTAATCAGCAGAAAGTGGTAGTTGCCCGCGAGCTCTCGCGCAACTTGAGCCTGTTCGTGGCAAACCAACCAACCCGCGGCGTCGATGTTGGTTCAATTGAGTTCATTCACCAAAGGATCATCGCGGCGCGCGATGCCAATGTCCCCGTGCTCGTGGTTTCATCTGAACTGGATGAAGTTACTGGACTGGCTGATCGCATTGCGGTTATGTACCGCGGGGGAATCGTTGGTGTGGTCCCAGCCAACACGTCGCGAGCGGTGTTGGGCCTCATGATGGCAGGCGTTCCTTATGAGGAAGCCATTTCACACGACACGCAGGAGGTGGCCCAGTGACGGAAACTCAAGAAGCCGTCCCGGCCAAGGTTAGCTTTGGACAGTGGGCCAAGGCGGCGCTGTACGTTGGGGTTCGATCCAGCTGGCTCGTTTACGTACTCGCATTCGTCGTTTCGCTGATTGTCGGCGCGATTCTCATCGTGATTTCTGGTGCCAGCGTTGCCGATGCTTACCTAGCAATGTTCCGCGGCGCTATCTTCAACTACCAGGCCAGTGACGTTGCAACGATGTTCAAGCCACTCACATCGAGCATCTACGCTGCTGTACCGCTCATCATCGGTGGATTGGGATTGGCGTTGGGCTTCCGAGCCGGGCTCTTCAATATCGGCGGTACGGGCCAGCTTGTCATGGGTGCAATCGCAGCGGCTTACGTTGGTTTCACCTTCGATCTGCCGTATGGGGTGCACCTCTTCTTCTGCCTAGTGGCAGCAATTGCTGCTGGTGGCTTCTATGGCTGGATCGTAGGAATCCTTAAGGCTAAGACAGGCGCCAACGAGGTCATTCTGACCATCATGCTCAACTCGATAGCAACGCTTTTCCTGGCGTACCTGCTAACACAGCCAACTTTCCAGCGCGAAGGCTCATCTAATCCGCAATCCGAGATCATCGCGGGTTCAGCCCAGATGCCAAGTCTCCTACCCGCCCCGTTCCAGCTCGATCTGGGGTTTGTGGTGGCCATTGCGGCAGCCATTTTCGTGTGGTGGTTCCTTGAACGATCAACGTGGGGATTTGAACTGCGTGCCGTTGGTGCCAACCCACACGCGGCCCGAACTGCGGGTATGTCAATCGCATTCGTCACCGCTATGACTATGGCGCTCTCAGGCGCGCTATTGGGCTTGGCGGGTGGCATTCAGGTCACGAGCACGATGAAGTACCTAACGGGTGACGTGGCTGGATCAATCGGCTTCGATGCGATCACGGTGGCCTTGCTCGGCCGGAACAAGCCCACGGGCACGTTCTTCGCGGGTCTGCTCTTTGGAGCCTTCAAAGCAGGCGGCAGAATCATGCAGGCGCAAGCTGATGTGCCGATCGACATGGTCCTCGTACTCCAGTCGGTCATCGTTTTGCTGATTGCAGCACCGCCGTTCGTGCGGTGGATGTTCCGCCTTCCAAAGCAGAATGACATGACAATTCGTCAGTACCTCACACTCCAAGCAGAGAAGGAGGTGGCAGCATGAGCACCACGGTTCTCACTCCAGAAGTAGCACCTGCGCTTCCCAGCGACATCGTCACAAAGATCAGCTGGAAGATGCCCATCACGTACGCAGTGGCGACTATCGTGACGCTTGTGGTTGCTGCGAGCACCAGCGGTATGACCACGTTCCGGTTCACATTGAGCCGCTCGGATCGATTCGTGATTCCGGACTGGCATGTCAATGGCGCAACGATGAACTGGATACTGGCCGGTTTGACGTTGCTCGTGTTTCTCTACTCGTTGTACCGAGCCGTCAGCCGAAAGCCTGTGGGTGTAGTACCGGCAATTGTGGCCGGTGCGAGCGTCGTGGCTGCTTTGCTGACGTGGCAAGGAGCCGACGCCGTGGGTGCCGTCACCTTGACAGCAACTTTGGCTTCCGCTTTGGCACTTTCCACGCCACTTATCTTCGGATCGCTTTCCGGCGTGGTTGCCGAGCATTCGGGCGTTGTCAACATCTCCATTGAAGGTCAGCTATTGGCTGGCGCCTTCGCAGGTGTGCTGGTTGCCTCCGCTACCGGCTCTGTGTGGCTGGGCCTCTTGGCTGCACCGCTCGCAGGCGTTCTCATGGGTGCGCTTCTGGCTCTGTTTGCGGTTAAGTACAACGTGGACCACATTATTGTGGGCGTCGTCCTCAACACCTTCGCACTGGGCCTGACCACATTCTTCTTCTCCACGGTTCTCTCAGAGAATCCGGAACTGAACTCTTCGGCAGTAAACCTGCCGAACGTCAAGATCCCTCTGCTCGGCGATATTCCCGTCATTGGGCCAGTGCTCTTCAACCAGACAGTTCTCACGTACTTCATGTATGTGGTGATCGTAGTGTTGACGATCTACCTGTTCCGCTCGCGGTGGGGACTTCGCCTGCGCGCTTGTGGCGAGCACCCGCATGCTGCGGCAACTGTGGGAATCAATGTCCGCCGCACCCGAGTTAACGCCACACTTCTCTCAGGAGCTTTGGCAGGATTGGGCGGCTCATTCTTCACCATCGGTGCCTCCATCGGTCACAGCTTCAACAACAACATGTCTGCTGGAAACGGCTACATCGCCCTCGCGGCAATGATCCTCGGCAAGTGGAATCCGCTGGGGGCAGTGGGAGCGGCGGTGATGTTCGGCTTCGCGAAGGCACTCGCAATTCTGATGCCAAGCCTTAACTCGAACGCACCTTCCAACCTCATCAATATGATTCCGTATCTCGTGACGGTTCTCGCGGTTGCCGGATTCGTCGGCCGCTCGCGGCCACCGGCCTCAGAGAACGTTCCATACAACAACTGAGCCAGAGGGAAGCGAACCTTCCACAGTGCTTGAGAATATGGCGGGTTAGCCAACCGGCTAGCCCGCCATCATCGCCTGAGGGGATGTACATGGAAATCAACAAGAATACCTGGGAGCACCTTCACGGCCTCGCTGTCGAGGCAATGCGGCATGCGTATGTGCCGTACTCGGGCTACCCAGTGGGAGCCGCAATTCTCACAGCAGACGGCAACTATTTCAGTGGTTGCAATGTGGAGAACTCCGGATACGGAGTTGCTCTGTGTGCCGAATGCGGCGCAGTTTCCGACATGATCAAGGCAGGCAGCACCGATATTGTTGCCTTTGCTGCAGTTAACGGAAATGAGGAACCCGTGGTGCCGTGTGGCAGGTGCCGCCAGCTTATTTCCGAACACGGCTCGGAGCGCACCTTGCTCGCGATGCCAGTAGGCATCTTGCCGTTCCCTGAAGTCATGCCGTTTGCTTTCGGGAAAGAGGATCTGACTGAGGTCCCCACTTCGACCTACCACGAGGACTAAACATGGTTGAACCATTTGACGCAGTCGACATTATTCACACCAAGCGCGATCGCGGCGTTCTGACCGATCGTCAGATTGACTGGGTGATCGACGCTTATACCCGCGGCATTGTGGCCGAAGAGCAAATGAGCGCTCTGGCCATGGCGGTATTCCTCAACGGAATGAACCGCCACGAGATCGCCCGGTGGACTGACGCGATGATTCGCTCAGGAGAACGCTTGGACTTTGGTTCCTTGCCGCGTAAGACAGCGGACAAGCATTCAACGGGTGGCGTGGGCGACAAGATTACATTGCCGTTGGCACCACTTGTTGCGGTGTTCGACGTCGCCGTTCCGCAGCTTTCTGGGCGCGGCTTGGGCCACACCGGTGGAACACTCGACAAGCTTGAGTCGATCCCCGGTTGGCAGGCCAACATGACCAATGAGGCGATCTATGAGCAGCTCGGAACTGGCTGTGGTGCAGTCATCTGTGCGGCAGGCACTGGGCTGGCGCCGGCAGACAAGAAGCTCTACGCGTTGCGCGATACCACCGGAACCGTGGAATGTGTGCCGTTGATTGCCTCTTCGATCATGAGCAAGAAGATCGCTGAGGGCACAGATGCACTCATCCTTGACGTCAAGGTTGGCTCGGGTGCATTCATGAAGAACATTGAGATGGCCCGCGAACTTGCCACCACGATGGTCGACCTAGGCACGGATGCGGGCGTTCACACCGTCGCACTTCTGACCGATATGTCGGTTCCGCTCGGCTTGACTGTGGGCAATGCGCTGGAAGTACGCGAATCGGTTGAGGTTTTGGCCGGTGGTGGACCCGACGACGTCGTCGAACTGACCGTAGCTTTGGCTCGTGAGATGCTGACGGCCGCGGGGCGCCCAGACGCCGATCCTGAGGTGGCGTTGCGCGATGGGCGAGCGATGGATGTGTGGCGTGAGATGATCGCAGCGCAAGGCGGAGATCCGGACGCGGAGCTTCCCACAGCAGCGTACACACACGAAATCGTCGCTGAGTCGGACGGAATCCTCGAGGATCTCGACGCCCTCAAGGTGGGAGTGGCCTCGTGGCGGCTCGGTGCTGGAAGGGCCCGCAAGGGAGATCCCATCTCTCTGGGTGCAGGTATTGAAATTCATGCCAAGCCTGGCGATAGCGTGACACGTGGCCAGAAGCTCCTCACGCTGCACACCGATGAGGAGGCTCGTTTTGAACGCGCTTTTGAGGCGCTGGACGGAACACTGACGATTGGATCCGATGCGGTAGCGCCCATCTCGTCTGTCATCTTGGAACGCATCGCGCGCTAATTCATACACAGCCTGTGGCAAGCGTGCTGGCCTCGCGGCTCGGCGCGGGTGCCCGGACATCACCTATGGTGCAGCGCAGATCGGCCCGCACCAAGAAGTTGGAGAACTCTCATGGAATACACCCCTAAATCTGTGGTCAAGATGGTTGATCACACGTTGCTCAAGCCCGAGGCAAGTGAGGAAGCGGTGCGCGCCCTCATTGACGATGCTAAGGCGCTTGGAACATACTCTGTCTGCATCTCTCCGAACATGTTGCCGCTTCCGGCCGATGTGGAACTGGGAGATGTCAAGCTTGCCGTTGTGTGTGGTTTTCCCTCTGGAGCCCATCACAGTGAGATTAAGGCGGCTGAAGCTGCTCGCTCTGTATCTGAGGGCGCCGACGAAGTGGACATGGTCATCAACCTGAGCTGGGCCACCACCAATCAGTTTGACAAGGTGGAGGCGGATATCCGTGCAGTGCGGGACGCCATCCCGGGTGCGGTCCTCAAGGTCATTATTGAATCGGCGGCTTTGACTGATGATCAGATCGTAGCGGTGTGTGAGGCCGCCAAGAGTGCCAAGGCTGATTTCGTGAAGACCTCCACCGGATTCCACCCGGCAGGCGGGGCATCCGTTCACGCTGTGGAGCTCATGAAGAAGACCGTGGGCAATGCGTTGGAGGTCAAGGCTTCCGGCGGCATCCGTGACGGTAAGTTCGCCTCTGAACTCATCATGGCTGGCGCAACGCGTCTGGGCCTTTCCGGAACGCAGAAGGTGCTTGACACCCTGTGAGTGGGAGGTAGTGCCACCTACATGTGAGTGCGCGGCGCAGGTAATCCTGCGCCGCGCACCTGCGCTAAGGGGTGGTGTTCTGGGGCATGAGCCCCAGAACACCACCCAACACTCACAGCTTCAGGGCTTCAGCCACATCGGCCTTCAAGTGTGTTAGCCGCTTAGCTGCCAAGGCTTTAGCCGCATCGAGTGAATCGGGGCTATCCACGGGGGAGTACACCTCGAGGTAGCACTTGACCTTCGGTTCGGTTCCAGATGGGCGGATGATCACCCTGTCATTCTGCTCGGTGTACCACGCAATGCCGTCAGTGGGCGGAAGATCATCTGAGCCTTCGGAGAGGTCCACGATAGACGTCAGCGCCGAACCTGCGAGTTCGGCAGGTGGATCTTGGCGAACCTTTGCCATTGTGGCAGGGATGATCGAGAGGTCATCCACGCGCACAGTGACTGGTCCCGAGTAGTACACGCCGTGCTTGGCGTAGAGGCGATCGAGTTCCCCGGTGAGGTCGCTGCCACCATCACTCAAGCGTGCGGCCACGTATGCCAGGACCGCACTTGCCGAGATACCGTCCTTGTCGCGTACCGCATTCGGGTTCACACAGAATCCAATTGCTTCCTCGTAACCGAAGGAGAGGTGCGGTGTGCGTGCAATCCACTTGAAGCCGGTCAGAGTTGCTTCGTAGTTGATCATGTGGGACTCCGCGATCTGCTGGAGCAAACGCGAGGAAACGATTGATGAGGCGAGCGTGGCCGAGCCTTGGTCCAACATACTCACTGTCTGGGCAACGTACTCACCTAGGATTGAACCGATCTCATCTCCGGAGAGTTGACGCCATTCGCCGTTGACGGGAACGGCGGCTGAGCACCGATCGGCGTCCGGATCTGTGGCCAGTACAAGGTCCGCATTGACTTTCTTGGCTAGGGCCTTGGCAAGATCCAGTGCACCTGGTTCCTCTGGGTTGGGGAAAGGAACTGTTGGGAAGTCGGGATCAGGTGTGCACTGTTCGGCCACTTCGATCACATTCGTGAATCCCGCTTTGTCGAGTACCCGCCTCACGATTGGTTCGCCTACGCCGTGCATTGCCGTGTATACGATCTTCAGATCGCGGGAATGATTCGGCGGAACGAGCGATGCGGCCTCTTCAACGTAAGAATCGATGAGGTCCTCTCCGATTATTTCGTAGCCCTCGGCTAACGGAACTTCATCGGCGGGTGGGGCGGCAGCGATTTTCGCTGCGATATCGGCGTCAGCCGGGGGAACGAGCTGGACGCCGTTGCCCCATTCGTCTGCGCAGCGATTTCCTAGGTACACCTTGTAGCCGTTGTCAGCAGCGGGATTGTGTGAGGCTGTGACCATGACGCCGGCATCGGCTCCGAGCGCGCGTACGGCGTAGGCAACGAGCGGAGTGGGAAGTGCGCGAGGCATGAGTAGTGCGCGAAGGCCAGCGGCGTGAGCAATCGCAGCGGTGTCTTCTGCGAACTCCCGTGAATGGTGCCTGGCGTCATTTCCAACCACGACGACGGCGTCCGTACCGACCTTTTCGAGTAGGTAAGCCACTAGGCCTGCGGCGGCGCGGCGTACAACTGCCCGGTTCATCCGATGGGGACCAGCTGCCATCGAACCGCGAAGCCCAGCGGTTCCAAAGGTGAGTGGGCCGGAGAAGCGGTCAGCGAGTTCGATGCTGGCGGTGTTGTCTCCGCTTTGCGCGGCCGCCAATAAACTAGAGAGTTCAGAGCGGTCCTCTTCGCTTGGATCGTGTGCGATCCAAGCTTCTATTGCATCAACGTTGATCATGATCACTCCTTGTCGATTCGCGCGATGATCTGCGCAAGTAGTTGGGAAATGCGTGGCCCAGCGGCGCCGCCCGCTTCAAGAACTTCCGTGTGGCTGAGGTTGCCTGGTGCGAACCCTGCCGCGTGATTGGTAACTAGCGAAAGACCAAGTACGTCCATTCCTGCCTCGCGTGCAGCGATTGTCTCTAGCGCCGTGGACATGCCTACAAGGTCTGCACCAATGAGCCGCGCCATGCGGACTTCTGCTGGCGTCTCATAATGAGGGCCGGGGAACTGGGCGTAAACGCCTTCTGGAAGAGTCGGATCAACCGAGTGAGCCACTGCGCGCAGGCGTGGCGAATACGCGTCTGTCAGATCCACAAACGTTGCGCCTTCAAGGGGTGAAGCGGCTGTGAGATTAATGTGGTCAGAGATAAGGACTACCGAACCAGGCTGCCATTCGGTGACAGTTGCGCCGCAGCCGTTGGTTAGGATGGCAACCTTGGCACCAGTTTGGGCTGCCGTGCGAATCCCGTGGGCGACGGCCCTGACACCCTTGCCTTCGTAATAATGGGTTCGAGCGCCGAGCACGAGCGCGTGGTGACCGTTCGGCAGTGCTATTGAACTGATGGTACCGACATGGCCGGGAACAGCCGATTCGGCAAACCCAGGAATCTCCGTTGCAGGAATTTCAGCGGTTTTCTCTCCAATGAGGTCAGCCGCGCCTCCCCATCCGGAGCCGAGTGTTAAGGCAATATCGTGATGTGCGATTCCAGTGCGATCCGCGATTACAGTCGCGGCCTCTTGGGCCAAGGCTATCGCCGGCGTCGTGCTATTCTCCATAACACAACGCTACAACCCAAACTGCTCCTGTGCATACTTGCAATACATCGTGTTTCTCCACCTCATCATATCGACCCCCAGATACCCACTTTGCAGTGTGTCAGGGCATGAGTTGTGGGACCCAAGCGGACGTGTTTGGGCAGGACGGAGAGCGGTGGGTATGCTTCGGCAGAATCTACCGTATAGCACTGAGTGGGGCGCTCCATTCTTGGAGGTAGGAAAGAACGGCACGCGCCCACCTGGCAGCGCTACAGTGGAGGCAAAGGCGAGAGGGTGAGAGCATGAGCGAGAATGCGAGATTCGATCTGAACGGCGAGGCACTGGCGTCCACTCGACCGTCGGCTGCAGAACTTGGGCTGGCCCACGACGTCGTTGAACTAACTGCAGCGCTAGTTGACATCCCGTCGGTTTCTGGCGAGGAGCACCTCATTGCGGATGCCGTGGAACGTGAGGCTCGCACGTTTCCCCATTTAGAGATTCTGCGTGATGAGGACACCGTGGTGGCCCGCACGCATTTCGGACGTCCGGCGCGAGTAGTGTTGGCTGGACATCTCGATACCGTTCCCATTGCCGGAAACGTGCCGGGGCGGCGTGATGGAGAGTTCCTGTGGGGGCGGGGAACAGTAGATATGAAGGCTGGCTGTGCCGTTTTCCTTCAACTTATGCGCGAATTGCGTGAACCTCGATTAGACATCACGTGGATCTTCTACGATCACGAAGAAGTGGCTGCGAACCTCAACGGTTTGGGCCGGGTGCTGCGCTTGCATCCGCACTGGCTCGAAGGCGATGTGGCGATCCTCGGCGAACCCACAAACGGCGGTATCGAGGCGGGCTGCAATGGCACAATGCGTTTGAGTATTACTGCCCATGGCAAGGCCGCGCATTCGGCGCGTCCTTGGACAGGATCGAACGCCGTTCATGCACTGGGAGAAGTTCTGCGCAGGCTCGAAGAATGGCCCCTCAGCGTGAGAAATGTGGGTGGCTTGGACTATCGAGAGTCCTTGCTGGCCGTGGGCATTTCCGGTGGGGGTCCGCGTAACATCGTTCCAGATGAGGCTGCGGTCATCGTCAACTTCCGCTTTGCCCCTGATCGATCAGAGCGTCAGGCTGAGGACTACGTGCGCTCCCTCTTCGCTGACCTTCCAGTCACTATCGCGGTGACTGACAGTGCACCGGCGGCAGATCCGGGCACGAATCACAGTGAACTCGATCGGCTCAGCCACGAACTGGAACTTCGTGGTGCTGGGCCTGTCGCGGCAAAGCTGGGATGGACGGATGTGGCTCGTTTCTCTGCGTTGGGCATGCCCGCTATCAACTGTGGGCCGGGAGATCCGCTTCTCGCCCACCAAGATGAGGAAGCCTGTTCGATCGAACAAATACGCAGCGTATACCGCGCATTCACCGCATGGTTGCAGTGAGAGTGCAAAACTAGAGCCATGGCATCTAAACGTCGAACTCATCATCGTGGTCCAATCATCCTCAGAGATGCGCAGATTCCCAACAGGACGGCCGACGCCGCACTGTTGGCTCCTGCAGTAGACAACGATTGGCTCCATCAGGACCCGTGGCGGGTGATGCGAATTCAGTCTGAGTTTGTAGAGGGCTTCGGAGCTCTGGCGGAACTCGGGCCAGCGATCTCCATCTTCGGCTCAGCGCGCACCAAACCTGAAGACGCCACCTATACGATGGCCGAATCCATTGCCGGTTCGCTTGTCAACGAGGGCTTTTCTATCATCACTGGTGGTGGGCCGGGAATCATGGCTGCCGCGAATAAGGGTGCGCGGGAAGCAGGCGGAACCTCGGTGGGCCTGGGGATCGAGCTTCCGCATGAAGATGGCATCAACGAGTATGTGAACTTAGGGATGACCTTCCGGTACTTCTTCGTTCGCAAGACGATGTTTGTTAAGTATTCGTTGGGTTTCGTGGTGATGCCGGGAGGATTTGGAACCCTCGACGAACTCTTCGAGGCGTTGACACTGGTCCAAACCAAGAAGGTCTTCTCATTCCCAATCGTCTTAGTGGGCAAAGAGTACTGGTCCGGACTCATTGAGTGGATTCGTGCGTCTGCTGCTCAATCGCACATGATCAACATGTCGGATCTGGATTACCTGACTCTGGTGGACACTCCTGAAGACGCCGTGGAAGCAGTAACCAACGGCATCCATCGGCTGGCCAATGCGCGCCGCGCAGAGGAGAACGCTCAGCTGAGAGGCGATATCTGAATTTTCTTCGTAGCTTCTTGCAAAACGCGAATTCCGGCTAGAATAGATGCATTGACGGCTCCCAGCCGCAGATTGGAAGGATTGCACTATGGCAGCCATGAAGCCTCGCACCGGAGATGGACCGCTTGAAGTTGAGCGCGAAGGGCGCGGAATCGTCGTTCGTATTCCCGTTGATGGAGGTGGCCGGTTGGTCCTCGAACTCAATGACGAAGAGGTCGCTACCCTCAAAGATGCACTCATCGCAGTCGAACGCTGAGGCCACATATATCTGAGGCGAGCGCACGCCGTTAATCGGCCTCTGGTAACGCGCGAACCCTCTTCATCGATGCAAGGTCGGGACCAACCGCAAAGCTGGTCCCGACCTTCTGCATGGGCCTATAGGACCGTTCGTGTTGCTGGTTTTGTCGTTTTTCGTTGGTGTTTAGCTGTTTTAGCGTGAAAAAGTCGATGTGACTCGACTTTTTGGTTGGACATTTCGTGTTGTTTTCCGCATGGGTTTTCCGCATGGTGGTGCGGGAAAGTCGGATTTGAAGTCGGTTGACTTGGGGGATGGGAAATCCTCGATGTGACATCTGTGGCCAGACAATGATCAAGCATGGAACAACTGCTTGGGGACGCCAACGTTTCCGATGTAAAGCCTGCTCGTCGACCTTGACCCGCCGCAATGATATTCACGCTCGTGATCTGGCAGCCTTCTTGGACTATGTCACCGGACGCACCCGGTATGCCGACATGCCCGGTCAAGGAAGGAATGCTCGGCGCAGATTCGCCCACTTCTGGCCACTATGGCCTCTCTCGCCTCTAGTGGACGAGGTCCACCATGTTGTCTTCGTGGACGGGATCTACCTCTCCCACAAGCTTGTCGTCCTGATCGCCTGCACGAAGGATCATGTCGTGGGATGGTATGTGGCCCGAGGGGAGACCAGTGCCTCATGGGCGGCATTGTTCTCTCGTATTGCACCCCCTGACGTGGTGGTCTGTGACGGAGGATCAGGAATCGCCTCGGCCATAGCCAAGACGTGGCCCACCACGCGGATCCAACGCTGCACCTTCCACGCCTTCAGCACCATCAAACGCACGACCACCACCCGGCCACGCACCAATGCGGGCGTTGAACTCTACGGCCTGGCCCGGGCTCTCCTGACCATTCAGACACGGGAGGAGTCGGTGGCGTGGCTGGGTGAACTCACCGCCTGGAATGACAGGTGGCAGACGTTTCTTGCCCAGCAGACCCGCCTACCATCAGGAACATATGTGCCCACGCATGGCCGTCTGATCCAGGCTCGTAACTCGATCAACACCCTGGCCAGGAAAGGAACCCTGTTCACCTATCTCGAACCTGACCTGCAGGTGGCAGGTGAGCCGATCCCGGCTACCAACAACCAGATCGAAGGTGGAATCAATACGAGGTTACGAGCCTTGCTGCGTGAGCATCGGGGCATGCCGCTTGACCATCAGATCAAGACTGTCTTGTGGTGGTGCGATCGCCACACCGAGTTCCCCGCCAGTCCCGCACAACTGTTGTCTACCACAGTCACTGATGCCCAGATCGCTGAGCTCTTCGCCACCGCACACCACCGCGCCCACGCTCAAGAAACCATCAACCGTTGGGGCACCGGCGTGAACTGGAGCGACTTCCACCACACCGGAACCTGGCACAACACCTACTAACCCAGCAACACGTTTGGGGGTCAGGACTGTTTTCTGGATGGTTCTGGTTTCTCCATTTTGTCACGGTTTTCTTGGATGGTGCCTCCAAGGGATGTTTTCAAGCGCTCTGTGTTATAGAAGATAAGGTAATCATTGATTGCCGTCTCGAGCTGTGCGGCACTGGTCCAGGTGTGACCGTAGAACATTTCCGTTTTCATACGTCCGAAGAATCCTTCACAGGCCGCGTTATCGGGACTACATCCCTTCTTTCCCATCGAGCGGGTGATCCCAGCAGCCTTCGTGGTCTCGATCCATTCAGCGCTCCGGTAATGTCCACCACGATCGCTATGAATAATCAGTGGGATAGCTTCCTTATCATCACGTAAAGCGTCGTGGCGCTCGGTAGGCAAACTCGCGATCGCAGCTTCCAGCATCGACTGCGTCATCACCTTGTCCGGTCGTCGACTCGTCTGCCACGCCACCACTTTCCCATCACAGCAATCAATCATCGGGCTGAGATAGACCTTGGCGTCCGAAGCAGCAAACTCACTGACATCAGTGAGCCATAGTCTGTCAGGCTCATCAGCATGAAAATTCCTCTTGACGTGATCATCTGGGGCCGGGCTTGTCTCTCCCTCATAACTGGAATAGCGACGCTTGCGGTGAGCGTAATAAACCGGGATCTGATGTTCTTTCATCAAGCGACGAACAACCTTCTCAGAAACAGTCACCCCAAGACGCTTGAGTTTGAGCCAGACCCGTGCAGAACCATACGTAAAGCCCGAATCGCCAGCAATCTTCTCAATCCTGCCAGCGAGCTCGCCATACTTGTCGGGACGTTCAAGCACACCCCGACAATAGTGGTAGCTACTGGCCGAGATCGCGCACGCCTCCAGCAGCATCACGAAAGGAAGACGAGCACGCAACCGGTCAATGATGCGTGTCTTGTTCAGGTTCGACAGTTGTCCCGGGATGACGCCCCCGTTTTTTTACCAGATCAAGCTCGTGTTCCAACACATGCTTTTCCACTAGAAGCCTGGCCGCCAAACGACGCAACTCGTCAGGATCATCCGGCAATGACTTCTCTAGTTGAGCTCGAGTGGCTAACCCATCAGCCTCGCGTTTCTCACGTCTAGTCATCAGGGCCCGCTCACCTTCTTGGTTCCATAGCCGCA
Organism: Changpingibacter yushuensis; assembly: GCF_014041995.1. NCBI lineage: Bacteria > Bacillati > Actinomycetota > Actinomycetes > Actinomycetales > Actinomycetaceae > Changpingibacter > Changpingibacter yushuensis. Next base: position 887,555 of record NZ_CP059492.1, read on the forward strand.
TCCACTTATACAACAGCATATGGTTAACAATGCCGAGATCCCCAGCAATGTCTTTAACTGATTGGCCAGCATTCATCCGCTCCACGGCGCTCAACTTAACAGTCCATGGATAGTGGCGGGCAGGCTGCCTCTTCACGACCGGTTTGCGACCTCGACGAGACTGATGCACCCAATCATGGAGCACATGCCGAGACGGATACCCCAACTTCCGGATCGTCTTGACATACGAACCCAACCTACGGAACGTCGCCACAGCCACACGCTTCTGCTCAGCTGAATACACAACCCTCATACAAGCCTCCCGAAAAGATACGGAAAACTGTCCAGACCCCCTTTTGTCCTATAAGCCGATATTCCGAGCTGAACCTACTTGGGGCTAGCTACCAGAAGGCCATCACCGATCGGAATCATTGCCGAACGGATATCCGGGGACTCAAGAAGTTCGCGCCCCAGGTTCCTCATAGCGACGACGTCGTCTTCCCGGCGGGCTGGATCAGCCACGCGTCCTGACATAAGAGCATGCGCAAGAACCAGAATTCCATTCGGACGCAGAACGCGAAGCGCCTCAAGCGCATCTCCGCGTGCTTCCATGGGGTCTGCGTCAATGAGCACGAGGTCATAGGAACGAGCAGCCAAACGCGGCAGGATATCGGCGCTCCGGCCGTTGATAAGCCGAGTACGGCCAGAGCGAATGCCCATCTTTGAGAAGGCCTCGCGTGCAATATGCTGCGTCTCGGATTCGATGTCGATGCTTGTCAGGGAGAGATCGCCAGATGCGCCCAGCAAGTAAAGCCCAGAAACCCCCGTGCCTGTACCGATTTCGACGGCGGAACGGACATGCGCTGAAGCAGCTAGAACCTGCAGAAATGCACCGGTAGCCGGGCTGAGCGAGGAGATCCCGTAGTCGCGTGCCGCCTGACGGGCCGTCGCAATGGCTACATTCTCTTGGCTGGCACTTTCGGCATAAGCCCATGACTGCGTCTGATCGACTGCCATTCGTTCCCTTTCCGCTGCTCCGCAACCATGTTACCTAGAAAGGGAACAAACTACTTCCACCAAACGCTCATAGGTACACATGTGGCTCGCGGGGAAGGCGTAGCCAGGTACGTTCACGTCACGCTTGTGTGGGATATGCATGTGGCCCGCGCGAAAGACGCGCGGGCCACACACGGGTGGTGATTAGAGTGGGCTCACTCCGAGGCCACGCCCGGATAGGCCTCGGGAGCGGTGAGCCATCTTGTCAGCGATACTTCGGATTTGAGCTTGGGCTTCGGATTCGCCCTCTTGGATAGACCACGGTTCGCCGGAGTCTCCTCCTTGGCGAACCTCAATCTCTAGTGGAATCTGGCCCATGAGGGGCACGGAGTATCCGAGAATACTCGATAGTTGAGCCGCTACTGTGGCGCCACCGCCCTTGCCAAAGATCTCGTTGCGAGAGCCATCTGGCATGGCCAGATATGACATGTTCTCGATGACCCCAACCACGCGCTGATTGGTTTGTTTGGCCATCTGCCCGGCCCGTTCAGCAACTTCGGCTGCTGCGGCTTGCGGGGTAGTGACCACGAGTATCTCTGAGTTGGGGATCAGCTGAGCCACCGAAATTGCGATGTCACCCGTGCCTGGCGGAAGGTCCAGCAGCAGAACGTCCAAATCTCCCCAGTGAACATCTGAAAAGAACTGCTCCAACGCGCGATGAAGCATGGGGCCTCGCCACACGACCGGAGAGTTATCCGGAACGAACATGCCAATGGAAATCACCTTCACGTCGTGGGCGATTGGCGGGATGATCATGTCGTTAATCTGCTGCGGGGGCGTATCAACGCCCATCATCCGCGGAATAGAGAAGCCATAGATATCAGCGTCTACAAGCCCGACTTTCAAACCCTGACGTGCCAGAGTTGCCGCAAGGTTGGCCGAAACCGAAGATTTACCCACGCCACCTTTACCGGACGTGATGGCATAAACGCGGGTGAGGGAATCAGGCTGGACAAATGGGTTCTTCTTCTCAGCGACTCCGCCACGAAGCTTCGTCTGCAGCGCGGCGCGCTGTTCAGCGTTCATGGCGGTCATGGTGACGTTGACAGCCGTCACGCCATCGAGTTCCCCAACGACCTTCTGGACGTCAGCAGTGATGGTCCCGCGCAGAGGACAACCGGCCGTAGTGAGAAGGACGGCAACATTGACGACGCCGGCGTCGTCAATGTTCACGCCTTCCACCATATTGAGATCCGTGATTGGGCGGCGGATCTCCGGGTCGATGACTCGCTCGAGAGAACGTTCAATCTCTTCAGTGGTGATCATGTTGACCATCCTACTCGGCACCGATGTCAGGCTGAACGAACAGCAACCCGGATCACGTGCCTGCGAGCAGGTTCCGCAATCAGCGCAATCCGCACCTGAAGATTAGGAGTCAAAGCCTTGCAGTGGCGGATGCTCCTCGTTCTCGCGTTGTGTCTTCAACTCATCGAGTTCCGCTTGCAGCTCCAGAATTCGTTGGTCGCGTTCGGCAAGGCGCTCCTCGCGATCTTGATCAAATTCCTCAAGGGCGTCGCGCAATTCAGAGCGCACATAGTCTCGGGTTGCAACTTCACTCAATGCCATGCGCAGCCCGGCAATCTCGCGTGCGAGGTACTCGGTGTCAGCAAGGTTACGTTCGGCCGTTTGGCGGTCTTGCTCTGCGGTGACTCTGTCGCGATCATCTTGGCGGTTTTGCGCCAGCAAGATGAGCGGCGAGGAGTACGAAGCCTGCAAGGACAGAACCAGCGTCAATGCGGTGAATCCCAGCGTTGCGGAATCAAAGCGCCAGTTCTCAGGAGCAATTGTGTTCCAAGCAATCCACACCACGACGAAAATCGTCAGATAGATAAGGAAGCGGGCAGTTCCGGTGAAACGAGCGATACTCTCAGCAATTCGGCCAGAACTGTCAGAATCACGCTTGTGCCGGAATGAGAAGCGACTCCTGCGCTCAAGTGGCTTGTCGAAATCAGACATGCTGCGCCTCCACTGCTTCGTCGGTCACCTCGTCGTCGGCATCTCGCCAATCTTCAGGCAACAAGTGATCAAGAACGTCGTCAACGGAGACAGCACCCAGCAAGAGGTCCTCGTCGACAACTGGTAATGCGGTCAGGTTGTACGTTGCCAGCAGGCGCGTCACCTTTCCGATGCCGTCGCCGGGCGCAACTGCTTCGACGTCGTTATCAATAATGTTGCCAATCATCATGGATGGAGGTTCTCGAAGCGCACGTTGCAGATGCACCACGCCAATGTAGCGCCCAGTGGGGGTCTCCATGGGTGGGCGGCACACAAACATGATGGCGGCGAGGGCAGGCGGAATATCGGAGCGCCTGGCCGAAGCCAGAGCTTGGGCAATCGTGGCATCTGGCGGCAACACAATCGGTTCTGTGGTCATGAGGCCGCCGGCCGTTCGTTCGTCGTATGTGAGGAGGCGGCGAACGTCCTCGGCCTCGTCGGGCTCCATCCTGTCCAACAAGAGCGCTGCTTGCGCCGTGGGTAGTTCGGCTACCAGGTCGGCGGCGTCGTCGGGCTGCATGACGTCCAGAACGTCTGCTGCGCGGTCCACATCAAGGCCGGAGAGAATGCCAACACGATCCTCGTCTCCGAGTTCCTCCAGGACATCGGCCAAGCGTTCGTCCGTAAGCGCGTTCGCTACATCCTGCATACGGGCTGTTGGAAGATCCCGCAAGACATCCGCGACGTCGGCAGGTTTGAGGCTTGAGATCTGCGCCAAAATAGTGTTGGCACCTTGGGTTTGGGCCGTGTATAGCCCAGTTGTGCCTGAAACCGGCACAGTGAGTGAGCGCTGGCCATTGACCGAGCCGCGATGCGTTCGCACGTGCAGAGTAGTCAGACGCCATTCGCGCCCGCGTACCTTCTCAATAGCGGCATCCACTACGGTGGCGGGTTCGCCTGTTTCGCGCAAATTGACGTGGCGTTCGAGCAACTGGCCAAGAACCAACGTCTCAGCATGGCGCTGCTGGAACCTGCGGATATTCACCAACCCCGTGGTGATGACCTGACCGTTGTCGATCGAGGTTACCCGTGTGAGAGGAAGGAACACCCGCCGGCGCCCACCCACTTCAACTACCAGCCCGACTGCGAGAGGGTCTCCCTTCAAACGGATAAGCACGACGACGTCGTACACGGTACCTACGCGGTCTCCAATGGGATCGAATACGGGTGTGCCGGCAAGACGTGCCGCAAAGACACGGTTTGAGGAGGGACGAGGCATCGCAGTCTCCTTCATGTTGTGGCATGGTGGTTGGCCGGGACTAACCTAGCCAACCACTATGCAGAGTTCTTACTTGTTGAGGATACGGCCCATCCATGACTCGATGTCAGAGACTGTGCGCGGAATGTCCTCGGAAATCCGCACGGCGCCGGTTTCAGTCACAAGGATGTCATCTTCGATCCTGACGCCGATGCCACGGAAACGCTCGGGAACCTTCAAGTCATCTTCGCGGAAATACAGCCCTGGTTCGATAGTGAAGATCATCCCGGAGGTCAACTCAGCGTCTGTGTACATCTCACGGCGTGCGGCAGCACAGTCATGTACATCGAGGCCCAAGTGATGTGACGTGCCGTGAGGCATCCAACGGCGATGATACTGGGCCGGGGAGGCGAGCGATTCGGCAGCAGTGCAGGGCAGCATGCCCCACTTCTCCAGATGATCGGCAATCACTTCCATGGCGGCCGTGTGAATATCGCGGAACCGGCAGCCGGGTTCGTTCGCCTTTTCGAGTGCACGGTTGGCGGCCTCGAGGACGGCTTCATAGACTTCGGCTTGCGCTTGGGTGAACTTACCATCGACCGGCAACGTGCGAGTGATATCCGCAGTGTAGAGCGAATCCACCTCGATCCCAGCGTCCACCAAGATGAGCTTGCCTGGCTCTACCGGGCCGTTGTTATCTATGAAGTGAAGCGTGTTGGCGTGGTTGCCTGCCGCAGCGATCGTGTCATATCCCAGCCCGTTGCCTTCCTCACGGGCCTTGGCACCAAAGGCGCCTTCCACCACGCGTTCGCCGCGCCAGTGGCCACGGGCGCGCGGCATGGAAGCAATGATCTCCGAGAACCCTTCGTGAGTCAGCTCGATGGACTTGGTGATCTCCTTGATCTCCCATTCGTCCTTCGTCAAACGAATCTCTGCCAGAGCTTCAGCCAAATCCAGATCTGCGTCTGCCGCACCTTCTGTAAGTTCAGCGCGCTGGCGCAGGTCAGCAACTTGAGCTTCGATGCTGGCATCGGATTCAGGCACGACGCGAATCGTCACCTGACCCTGCCCGAGGTCCTTCTGAAGTGCATCGGAGAGGTTATCAATAGAATCGCAGTGCAAACCCGTCACGGCAGACATCTCGGCCAACGAGGGGCGGGCGCCTACCCAGAACTCGCCGTAGCGAGAATCTCCGTAAAACTCCTGCGAGGATCGCGGAGCACGCGGATGGAAATACAGCGTGACATCGTGACCGGCTTCAGATGGATTGAAGACCAACACGGCGTCTGGTTCGAGTTCGCCGCCCAAGCCTGTCATATGTGCAAACGCTGAATGGGCGCGGAACCGATAGTCGCAATCGTTGTTGCGGACTTTGTAGGTCCCGGCTGGGATGACCAAGCGTTCACCGGGGAACCGTTCTGATAGCTGCGCATGGCGGTCAGCTAAGTAATCTGCCACCTCTGCACGCTCAGACTTCTCGACGAGTGGACCCCAGTCCGATCCGATGAAGTCTGAAAATGCACCATGATCAGGTTGTTGGGAACGGTTGTTACCTCGTGCGGCCAGAGTTTGCCGCTTCTCCTCAGAAGTCATGTTCCTATTCTCGCACCGGTTGAGCACATGTGCATTTCCCGGCCGTTGTGGCCATGCAGCTGGTGAGGCCGGAAGGTTGAGGGGATGCGAGGCAGAGTGGTGCGGAGCAGTGAGGGCGGGTAGTGCGGAGCGGTGAGGGCGGGTGGTGCGGAGCGGTGAGGGCGGGTGGTGCGGAGCGGTGAGCCCGGGAAGTGCACGCCACCACGGGTTTTTGGGTGCAGCCACCACTAAGCTGGTGACATGAGGATTGATCCGCACACGCACTCCACAGCATCAGACGGGCGCAGCCGCCCGTGTGAACTGATGCAGGAGGCCGCCGCGGCTGGCGTGACCACGATCGGGTTGACGGATCATGACACCATTGCAGGATGGGCGGAGGCCGCCGCAGAGGTAGGCAATACGGGAGTCTCGCTCATCCGGGGGATGGAGGTATCCACCAAGTATCAGGGAGTCTCAACCCACATCGTCGCCTATCTTTTCAATCCGGCCGATCCGAGCCTCATGGCACACATTGAACGCGTCCGCTCCTCGCGGTTGGGCCGTGCCCAGAGAATTGTGGAGCGCTTGGGAGTTGATACCCCACTCGTGTGGGACGACGTCGAAGCAGTTGTTGCGCCCGGTGCGACCATCGGCAGGCCACATATCGCGGACGCGCTTATCGTTCGCGGCGTCGTCGTCGACAGAAACGAAGCGTTCGTCAGATACCTTGCTCCGGATTCTCCCTACTACGTTCCCCATTACGCTCCCGATGCGATCCAAGCCGTGGAATGGATTAATCAGGCTGGTGGGAAGGCCGTGTTGGCTCATCCGCGAGCGCCGCACCGCGGCAGAGTGCTCCCGGAACGGGCATTTGACGAGATGGCCGAAGCCGGGCTTTTCGGAATAGAAATCGATCACCGAGACAACGCGGCAACACAGATTCCAGAGTTGGAACGAACGGCACACTCTCTCCATCTCGCCCGGTTCGGGTCCAGCGACTACCATGGTTCTGGCAAACCAAACCGGCTAGGCGAGAACACCACTTCACCTGCGGTCATTTCTGCTCTCACCCAGGGCTGTTTTCTGGAGGTTCTCAATCCGTGATCGGATTCAACGCTGCATTCTTTCTCTCAACGTTTACAACGCTGTTCGTGATCGCTGATCCGTTCGGAAATCTGCCTGTATTCCTTGCCCTGACGTCACGAATGACCCCCGCCGAACGGCGTACAGCAGCGTGGCAGGCAACGATGACTTCGTTTACCGTACTCGCGATCTTTGGCTTGTTCGGGAAGTACATCCTCAGTCTGTTGCACCTGTCCAATGAGGCGATGCAGCTTTCTGGCGGACTGTTGCTGTTGCTTGTGGCTCTTCAGCTGCTCACCGGATATGAGCAGGATCCAGGCGGCCCAGGTAGTGCCAATGTGGCGCTTGTGCCGCTTGGCGTTCCCCTCTTGGCCGGGCCGGGATCGATCGTCGCCATCATGATGTCTGCGCAGAGCTCGGTAGACATCGAGGGCGGCATCATGACAATCATCATTGCCCTTCTGTTGCTCCACCTCGTCGAGTGGCTCTCCATGCGGTTCGCCAATCCGATCAGCAGGCTTCTGGGTGAGGGTGGCATCATCTTCCTCACACGAATTTCGGGTATGTTGCTGGCTGCAATCGCCACGCAACTCATGATTGATGCGGTCTTGACTATCGTCAAGACTGCTTAGTGTTTGCAAGGGATCTTGGCGGAGCAAGCCGTCATGGGCGGATGCAACGTACGGGAAGTGTGCCCACGTATCTGAGGCGTTGAGAACGGCCCGCTGGTCGCGCCTGTGTGGGGTGGCGATACTCGCGCCTGTGTGGGGTGGCGAAAAGGCCCGCTGCTCACATGTAGGAGTTCGTTCACACTGTGTTTGACTCGCTCAGGATAGGCTAGAGCGGTCGGTCCTAGGAGTTTTACACAATGACACATTCTACGTACCAGCTTGTGGCAAGCGATTTTGACTTGACCCTTGCGGGCTTGCCTCACTCCCACATTTCTGACCGGACTAAGCGTGCACTGGAAGGCCTGCGCGAACGTGGCGTTCCTTTTGCCATTGCGTCTGGACGCGGCCCATCGGGCTTGTTCCATCACCTAGAACGTAACAACATCAGCCCGGAGGGCTTCTACTTCTGCGGCTATGGTGGTGCTGAAATCATCCAGGCGTGGGACGGAACCGAGATCGCCTCGAACCGTCTCAATGGATCTGCAGCACGGAAGGCATTCGAAGTTGCGAGCGACTTTCCTGTGGAGGTGTTGCCACACCTTGGTGAATTCGCCTATGCAAGCAACGTCGGTGGGCTCGCCAACAGAGGTCAGGCGTGGTCCGATGGACTCACGCTCCTTGACATCACTCCCGAGGGAGTAGAGGAACTGCGCCCCTCGAAAATCCTCATCTCGGGCGAACCTGACGTCCTGGAGCGAGTCGCCACGGCTCTTGGCGGGGAGTTGGCAGACTCGATTGAAGTCACGCTTTCGGCCACCACGCTGCTTGAGGTGAATGCTGCTGGAGTGAATAAGGGGTGGGCGCTGTGGGCGCTCGCGGACCACCTTGGCATCGACCACACTGCAACTGTTGCCTTTGGCGACAACTTCAATGACATCCCGATGCTGCGTGCTGCCGGGTTGGGAGTTGCCGTTGGAAATGCCGTTCCTGAAGCAAAGCTAGCGGCGGATCGCGTCACCTTTTCTTGCGACGACGACGGCTTGGCGTACGTTCTTGAGGAGCTCTTCGCGCTCTGATTCTGATTTTCACAAGGGGCGGTGGCCGTGCTTAGTTGCACGGCCACCGCCCCTTTCACAGTGTTGTTTCGAGCCAGAACTCAGCTTTCGCTTTCCGTGTGGCGGTTCACGCGCTTGCGCTGGCGATTCCGGCGCGGGGCGGCCTGGGGGTTCTCCTCAACGGCTGACTTCGTATGCGCCTCGCTGCGGGCGGCAGACCGGTCACGATCGGTGTTGCCTGCTCGGCCGCGCCGTCCACCTGACCGAGCCCGTTCGTTCTGACCGCGCTTCTGACCGCCGTGAGACTGGCCGCGGCCACGCCCGGCAGACTTGCCTGTTTCTCCAAGATCCTCAAGAACCTCGGCATCCAAGCCCGCGCGAACTTGCTGTTGAAGGGGAAGCTTGCCTGTTACGTCACGGGGAATATTCAAGTCCGTGAACAGGTGATCGGAGGTGTGGTAGGTTTCCACAGGCTCTGGCATGCCCAAATTGAGCTGCTTGTTGATCACGGCCCAGCGCGTAGTATCTTCCCAATCCACGAACGTTATGGCGGTGCCCGAATGCCCGGCGCGGCCTGTACGCCCGATCCGATGGATGTAGGTTTTTTCGTCTTCGGGGCATTGATAGTTAATGACGTGGGTGACGTCGTCGACGTCGATACCGCGGGCGGCGACGTCGGTAGCTACCAGAACGTCCACTTTTCCATGGCGGAAAGCGCGCAATGCCTGTTCGCGGGCACCTTGCCCGAGGTCGCCGTGGAGTGCTCCAGCAGCAAAGCCGCGTTCGGTTAGATCTTGTGCGAGCTTTGCGGCGGTGCGCTTTGTACGCGTGAAGATGATTGTGAGGCCGCGGCCTTCGGCTTGAAGAATCCGTGCCACAACTTCCGCTTTGTTCAGCGCGTGGCACCGGTACACAACTTGGCGGGTGGTCTTGACCGTTGCGCCTGAATCTGTGGGATCGATGGCGCGAATGTGGGTGGGATGTGACATGTAGCGGCGGGCCATGGCCACAACTGCTCCAGGCATGGTAGCTGAGAACAGCATCGTGTGACGCGTTGGCGGGGTGGCAGCAAGGATGGTCTCTACATCTTCGAGGAAACCGAGGTCGAGCATTTCGTCAGCTTCATCGAGAACGACCATTCGCACCGCGTCGAGCTTGATGATCCCATGTCGCATGAGGTCAATGAGGCGCCCAGGGGTTCCAACAACCACTTCTGCGCCGCGCTTGAGATCCTCCTGCTGAGGTTCGTAGGCGCGCCCGCCATACACTTCGACGATACGCAGATTGCGTTCGTCGGCTGCCGCGCGGAGCTCCTGAGCGACCTGCTTGGCCAGTTCACGAGTAGGTAGTACCACGAGCCCTTGGGGCTTGCCGCGGTTCGATTCTGGGATTGCGTCCCAGCCGTCTTCTTCCGGCCCGACGGCGGCCTCAATCATCGGGATTCCGAATCCAAGGGTTTTGCCGGTTCCCGTCTTGGCCTGTCCAATGATGTCATTGCCACGAAGCGCAACAGGCAAGGTCAGAGCCTGAATGGGGAAAGGATGAGTAATTCCCTTCCTAGCTAGCGCTTCGACGATGGCGGCCGAAACACCGAAGTCTGCGAACGACTTGGTCTTAGCATCCTCAGCGGTACCTGAGATATCAGCTTTTGGTTCGTGTGCCTGGGGAACTTGGGCAGCGGAGGAGTCGATGACGCCTGAGCTGGAGCTCATGCAGTTTTCCTTTCATATGCAGCGCGCCTTGAGAGAATATGTGCTGCAGCGGCGGTAGCCGATCGTGAAAGTGAAAGCGTTAGCGAGACGACCGGGCAACCAGTAACACGTCAATCCTACGCCAACGCCCCTCGAAAGCTCCGAGGGGCGTTGGGTGTCACATTGGGATGAAGCGCATCTCCAAGCCCTGTTGTTGTGGGATGGACATGCGGTGCGTTATCCGAATGGTAGGTGTGGAAAGTGGATGACTAGTCGGTCAGCCCAAAGCCGACGCGGCGGTTCTGCTGTGCGGCGATCTCAACGTAACCTAGGGCCGCTGCGGGCACGATTACGCTGTGGCCGTTGGCCTCAGCAAGAACCAGCGGGGTGCCCGCTGCAATTGCTTCAGTAACCTTTGTGTTGACTTCCTCCGCGCTGAGTTCCACGTCGATGCTCAGTTCACGAGCGGCGTTTCGAACGCCAATGTTGATTTCCATGGGGATCCTCCTGAAGAACGGCCGTGGGTTTGCCCCGTACCTGTGCCCAGCTTATCGGGCTGGCGCACTATGGGAACCTTAAGAGTAGGCGTTTTCGTTGATAGCCAAAGCGCTGAAATGTTTGTGGGAGATTCTCGTCTATTCCCGAGCAGCTCGCGTTTTTTGTCGGACCGGCTCGCGTTTGTTGTCGGGCTGGCAAGCGTTTGTTGTCGGGCTGGCACGATAAAGTCAGAGACGATGGGTTTGCGGGTATGCGGCCACCGTCGATGGATCGTTTTCCCGCGCCCGACGCCAAGTCAGGACCCCACAAACACCTTTCGCAGGCTAGAGCATTTCCAGGAGGGCTTCTCATGAGTTCGGACAGTGTGGATTCAATACTGACCCTTGATTCGTCTCAGGTTCGGGCGTTGGAGGCATGCGCTGGGGGAACTCGGGTAAGTGTGCTCGGTGCTCCTGGCACTGGGAAAACAACAGTGCTGGCTGAGCTCGTCTTGCGGGAGGTCCGCTCTGGCGGAACACACCCACCTCGTATTGCTGTCATTACCCAGGATCGGCGTGCAGCTTCTGAACTTCGCGGTTTGATTTCGCGCATGCTAGGAGGCATTCCTACCGGCGTGAGCGTCCAGACCCTCACAGCGTTTGCCTTTACTGTTGCTCAGTCATATGCGCAGGCGGTTGGAAGAAAGAATCCGGAACTCATCGCTGGCCCGGATGAAGATTCCTTGGTTGCCGCCATCCTTTCAGATGTGGATGCTGGTTTTGACTTTCCCACCTACGTCACGGAAGACGTTCGCCTGATGCCTGCATTCCGGGCGCAGATCCGTGATCTTCTCACTAGGGCGCAAGAACTCGGTTATTCTCCGGAACAGCTTGAGGCGCTCGGACGCGGTAAGAATGAACCGATGTGGGTTGCCGGCGGCCAAATTCTTCGAGTTTACGAGGAGTTGACCGAAGCACAAGATGCCTTTGCAGGTTCGGCGCAGGCTCCAGATCGCCTAGATCACGCCCAGCTCATCACCGCCGCAGCTTCGATGCTGGCTGGGTGGGAAGATTTCGTATCCTCGTCACAACCCAACCCAACGTCCATCCCTCGCCCGCAGTGGGATTGGGTGATTGTCGACGATGTCCAGAATGCGCCGCACTCGATAATTGCGCTGCTCCGTGAGTTGGCTGCAACCGGAGCGTCCATCGTTGTGGCGGGAGATCCCGATAGCGCAGTGCAGGGCTTTCGTGGCGGAATAGCCTCGTTACCGGGCGATGTGCAGCGGCCTGAACCAGAGGGCCTTGCCTGCGTTCCCGTCTACCTTCAACACCGTCACAGGTTCGGCGGTGTTCTGGCCCGCACAGCTGACACGCTAGTGGAGCACATTAGGGTGGGTGGTGCGGTGGCGCTACACCGAATGCCTGAAGGTAGCATGGAGTCCAGCGTACGGGGTCAACGTTATGTTCATTCTGAGGAACAAGCTGCTGGCATTGCCCGAACGGTGCGTGAGCTTCATGTGACGAGGTCCGTTCCGTACTCCCAGATCGCTGTCATTACGAGGTCACGTTCTGAACACGCTGCCCTCCGGTCCTCGCTGGTGCGCAGGTTGGTTCCCGTTGAGCAAGTTGGCTCAGATGTGCCATTGCGTGACCGGCCAGCTGTCAAGGCGCTTCTTGAGACGGTTGAACTTGCTCTAGGAATACCGGGTGCCGATGGGATACCTTCGCTCGCCGCCGTGCTTCGTTCTCCCATCATCGGGATTGACGCGCTTTCGCTGATAAGACATGGTCGAATCCTGCGAGCTTTCGAGTTGGCCAACGGGGGTGAACGGCACGAGGAGCAGTTGCTCGAACTCATATTGACGGGCCCGGATGCTCTTGAACAGCTGGTGCCAAGTGGAGTTCCTGAACTCGTTCGCGCTGCCTCCATCATCCAACGAGTTCGCGATGTGGCCTCGCGAACTGCCCGCCAAGCAGAACAGGTTCTGTGGGCTGCATGGGAAGCCTGTGGCCGGGCAGAGGTGTGGCGCGAAGCCGCTATCAAGGGTGGCGTCGCTGGCGATGCCGCAGATGATTCGTTGGATTCCGTCATCCAGTTGTTTCGTGCTGTCCAGCGAATGGCTGATCGTGATCCAGAGGTCACAATTGATGTGTTCCTCCGTGAGATCGCAGCACAGGACCTCCCCGAAGATTCAATTGCACGTGCTGGCGCCCTCACTGATGCCATCAGCCTGACTACGCCAGCCGCCTCCCAAGGCAGAGAATGGGACTACGTCGTGGTAGCGGGATTGCAGGATGGTTCTTGGCCAAACCTTAGGCTGCGGGACTCCTACACACACACCACACGTCTGGCTCAGATAGCCACTAGCCGTGAGGTCAGCGGAATCAGTCCAGCGGATGAGCGCAGTGAAGCATTCGAAGATGTGCTGGATGATGAACTGCGCCAGCTTCACCACGCGATCACGCGCGCCCGGAAGAGTCTGCTCGTGACATGCGTGGACTCGGAGGGCAACACTCCTTCGCGGTTCTTCCAAGCCATGGGTTTCCGTGAGGAAGGTAATGAGCATTCCATCGCATCTGAAGGCGGTAGTGATGCTATGAGCGCTACTGCGCCAATCCTGGCTTCAGCGGGTCCGCTGAAGCCAGATCTTGACGCTACAAGCTTGATCGGCCAGATTCGCAGAGCTGCGGCATATGGAGAGTTGGAAGGTGACCAGCGGGACGCTGCCAATCATGTGTGGTCAGTCTTGCATGAAGCTGGATTCGATGAATGCGAGCCTTCGAACTGGATTGACGCCCTGCCACCGAGCGTGCAGGAATCCAGCCAAAGAGTCGTTGAGGTATCGCCATCCAGAGTTGAGGGTCTCCTCCAATGCCCACTTCGCGGCACGCTAGGAATGCTGGGTGCCGAACGTTCCGACCAACGGCAAGCCGCTTCCATCGGCACGCTCATCCACGCAGTGGCAGAAGAGTTTCCACATGGACCGGAGGCCCTTATGAAGGCTTCATTCGATAGACGATGGCGGGCCAGCCAGCCTCTCGCACCTGAGGATTCCGAACTTGCAGCTGAGGCGTATCAGAACGGCCTGCGAATGGTTGAGGCTTTGGCAGCCTATGCTGCCAGCCATCCGGAGGATGTCGAAGTTGAGAAACGAGTACGGGCGGAGGTTGATCCACACACGTTTCTCAACGCCTCACTCGATCGCGTCTCATCCACTTCCGATGGGCTTCGGGTGGCGGACTTCAAAACATCCAAGGTACTTGTCAATAGGCAGAAAGCTCCCGATCACATCCAGTTGCAGCTCTATCAATGGGCGTTGCGCCAAGTCGCTCCTGATTCGCCTTCGCAAGGCGCCGAACTTGTGTATGTTGCCGTCCGAGATGCCAAAGGCTATCCGACCCTGAGGGAGCAGGCACCGCTTGATGCGGATTCCTCGCAGCGTGCCGTTCGCAGGATTCGTAGCGCTGCTGACCTTCTACGAAGGGACCAGCTACCTGCGCAACCCGATGAGGGAATCTGCCGGAATTGTCAGTTTGCGATCGTCTGCCCGGCGATGTCCGCAGGAAGGATGTTCTCATGACTGCCACGTACAGCCAGATTATGCAGGTTCTGGGATCCGGATTCCTGCCAACAAAGGAACAGGAAAGAGTGATTGTTAGCTCTTCGCCTACTATCTTGGTGGTGGCAGGAGCAGGCTCAGGCAAGACTGCGACGATGACCAACAGGATTGCCTACCAGATCGCCACAGGTGTAGTGCGTCCAGATCAAGTACTTGGTCTAACTTTCACGCGCAAGGCAGCTGGGGAACTGGCAGAAAGAGTCGATCGCGCATTGGGTTTGATGCGATCAGCGGGCATCGTGACGCCACCACATGGAGATCAAACATCTCAACTGCGGGACTCGCTCATGCGGCCCAACATCTCCACGTACAACTCATTCGCATCGGAGATCTCAACAAGCTACGGACTGCTTGTGGGAGGGGATCCGGGCGCTCGCCTCATGACTGAAGCGGAACGGTACCAAGTTATGGCATCGATCGTGGACCAGTGGCCAGCGGGCGAAGATCATCCCTTTGGTGATTATTCTCTGGCAACTGTCACGGAGGCCTGTTTGACCCTCGCCTCGGGGCTGATTGACAACCAAGTCTCGCTTTCCGATGCCAGTGCCTTCTTCGATCGTGAGCTTTCCGCGATCATACGGTACAGGGATGATGTTCAGAAGTTTGCCAGAGGCCACAACGCAGCGAGCAAAGCTTGGACAAACCTGAAGAATGAGGGAGTATCGGCACTAGAGTTTCGAAGGAATCTACTCCAAGTGGTCGAACGCTACTTTGATCGCAAGGTTGAACTTGGCTTGACCGAGTTTGCAGACCAAGTCACCACGGCGTCATCAGTGCTCGCGCAGTATCCCCAACTCGGCGCCGACATCGCTGAAAGGTATCGGCTGGTTCTTCTGGACGAATACCAAGATACGTCCGTCAATCAAGCGCGATTCTTGGTCAACGCGTTGGCTCCTGCCCAAATTGAGGCTGGGAATCTGGCCTCCCGCCGATCGATCTGCGCAGTGGGAGACCCCAATCAGGCTATCTACGGGTGGAGAGGTGCCAGTGCTAACGCATTGGAGGACTTCGTGGATCAGTTCGGCGCACGCATGGAGGCTCCAGAGCGACTGACATTATCCACATCCTTCCGTAATGACATCCGAATTCTTGATGCAGCGAACGCCGTGGCACGCAGCCTCAATCGTTTCTCCACTCAAGAGGAATCGCAGGCCGAAGAAGCTGCGAGCCTCAACTCTGAAGCAGTGACTCACGATCGCCTCGGCGCGCCGGCTGCACATCTGCAAGGTCCAACAGATGAAAGTCACGGCGGTGATGGTATGGGGGCAGTTGGCACGTTGCAGCCGCGTACCGGAGCTGGCCCAGGGCGCGTTGTGGAGGTACGACCGTGGTTACGTTCCGATTCCTACCGGGCAATCGCATGGCGCATTCGAGACGTCATCAATGAGGTCCGTACTGCGAGCATCGCGAGCGGCCAGCCAAGGGAAGCCGAGATCGCTGTGCTGTGCAGAAAGCGTTCGTACATCGATCTCATGGCAGAGGCGTTACTAGAAGTTGGAATTCCGTATGAGGTTGTTGGTGGCGAAAGCCTCGTTATGCGGCCGGAGATTTTGACCATACGGGCAGCTCTGGGAGTTCTCGCAAAGCCCTCACGAAATGATTTGCTGCTCCGGCTGATCACGCTTTTCAATATTGGTACAGGTGATCTACGTGTCCTGCACTCGTGGTCAACTCAGTTGGCGGCCTATCAAGCACGGGTAGCCTCACAGGATTCTCAAGACAGGGCACTCAACGCTCGCGAGGAACGCAGCTTGATTGAGGCTGTGGCGGATCTGCCGAAGGCAGATTGGACGGACCGCCATGGATCACGATTCTCACCGGAGGCGTATCAGCGGCTCAGCAAGATCGCGGCGCTCTTGGAACGCTTGCGAGGGTCTGTGCATATGCCATTGCCGGACTTGGTTTCTCTGACATCCCAGTTGCTCGGCCTAGACCTAGCGGCGGCGAGCCGCTTGTCTGGTTCTCAGAGAGTCCGGACGTCTATTGACTCATTCATCTCACTTAGTGGCGCTTATGCGAATGACCATCCTGGCTGCTCACTTGAAGACTTCGTGGCGTGGCTGGAGGCGGTTGAAGCTCGCGAGCACGGAGGTGAAGAAGCCTCGGGTGAGGATTACGTGGGGGAGAGCGAAGATGTTGAGGTCCATGCGGGCACCGTGCAGATCATGACTATTCATGCGGCAAAGGGCCTTGAATGGCGTGACCTCGTCGTGGTTCCTGAAATGGTGGATAGTCAGTTCTCAACGATCACTGGCGGGGTCAAGGCATGGCCGCAGAACAAGGCCATCTTCCCTTATCCGCTGCGCGCAGATTACCGCCACCTACCCACGTTTGAAGTGTCCGAATGCGCGGACAAGTTCGAAGCGGGTGAGGCCTACTCAGACTTCAAGGTTCTTGGCCTTACACGGCACGAGAGCATGGAAGCGCGCAGGCTCGCCTATGTGGCCTTCACCAGACCACAGCGTGAACTGCTCCTCGCCGGGTATGCGTGCCGGGAGGCAGAAGCGAAGACCAGCAGAAAGAAGGATGTTCCGGGGGCAGGTGTTTGCATCAGGTCCCAGTTTCTGGCCGATATCCGCGCAGGTGCGCACGTCACGCCAGTCTCGAGTCTCGCGGGTGAGGATTGGCCGCCGGAACTGGTAGTTCAAGCTCCCGAATCAGCATCCGTTGCAGAAGTATCTCAGGCGCTTGGTTTGTCCGACGTCTCTGAAGACGATCTGGAACCCGTTCCAGACTTCACGGATACCGAGTTGAAGCAGTGGCCTCGGGACGTGCAGCGATCTCTGGGTGATGGCACGCTAAAGACCAACGGTTTCGACTTCGCGAGTTGGGTAGAACAAGCCGAGGTTCTGGCTGCCGAAGCATATTTGGCGCGAAGCCGCGGGCTTGAGTTGGAAAGGCCCTACTACACGGCAACGGACGTGGTCCATCTGGCAGATGATCCGCATCGCTTCATTCTTGACCAACGCAGGCCGGTGCCAAACCGGCCGAGCCGTGCCGCCCGTACCGGCACTGAAGTGCATGCACGAATCGCGCATTACTTCGGCGAAGCACTCACTATTGATGTGGATTCACTGATAGGTCAGGATGGGGACGATTTCGAGGAAGAACGGCAGATCCCTGCTGAGGAACGCAACCTCTTCGATGCATTCGAGCGCTCGCGGTGGTCCAAGTTCCCGCCGATCGCAGTGGAACAGTCGCTGGAGATCGTAGTGGAAGGCAAGATCGTTCGATGCACTATCGACGCGGTGCTGGACACCTCGAGCGATCCAGATCTTGCTGATGTCACGATCGTCGATTGGAAGTCTGGGCGCAGGCCAAGCACGTCGAGTATTCCATCCCGTGAACTGCAACTTGCCCTCTACCGGTTGGCATGGTCTCGCAACAGTGGGAGTCCGTTGGACGCGATCGATGCTCGCTTTGTCTACCTCCGTGAGGACGAATCCCGCCAAGAGCTAGCAGCGGGCAGGCTCTCGGAACTAGAAATCGGCCAGCGAATCCAAGCAGCGCTGCAGGAAGGAAGGCTGCCGGCAGAAGTGGAGTGAGGCGCGGGCACCTGCGGGTTTCTTGGGTTCGCCCCTAGGGGATGCGGGTCTATTGCCCGGCAGGATCCACATGCCATGACGGCCCGGAACCCAGAGATCCTTCATTCTCAACGTCCGTTGCGAGCTCGGAAAGCATGGCCTGGGCATCGCGCACGATCTCAGTATCGTTCAACCGATGCCCATACATCAGCCACCGGACTACCGCCAACTCGGATGCGAGCACAGCGCGCGAGTAGGCGGCGTCGTCGAACTCAACGTGACGGGTGTTCTGGTACGACTCACGTACCGCCTCGAAGAATTCGTCGCCCATCCCAATCAGTGGTGCTAGGTCGGTTGCCGGATCGCCAACGTGTGATTCTCCGAACCCTAGAACCGTCGCGATCTCGCCGCGAGACCAAAAGAAGTTCTCGCTAGCCACATCCCCATGCAGCGGAACCGGATCGAACTGCCATAGGGATGTATCCTCCAGCGCATTCTCCCAACGGCGCCGAAGGATGGCAGGTACAGGGGAGACCTGATCGGCATCGTGGAGTTCGGCCAGCAAACGCTGGCGGCACTCGTCGGCCGTGTAGACGGGCAGGCCGGAGGCGCTGATGGCCGATTCAGGCAGAACATGGATGGAAGCAATGGCGCGGCCTAGTTCGCGGGCTTCGGCGTCAGTGAGATTTTCGAACGGGATAGCCTCACCAAAAGGCTCGCGATAGACCACTGCGCGGCCGCCTCCTTGCACATCGGCAAAGCCAGAGGGCCGAATGATATCGAAGGGAAGATCCCCGCGTCGCAAATGGTCCAAGAGGCTTGGGGCTAGGGCAGCCTCCGCCTCAAGCATTGTCGCAGCCGCATCATTGAGCGGAGCCTTGACAACCCAACGCCGGCCCCGCGAATCGACAACTACGCCAGTGACAAAGTCAGATGTCTCAATATAGGGAGGCCGGGTTCCAACGATTTCTAGACCCTCAATCGCACTTACGGCTAGGGCTGCTAGATAGAGAGGAGACGTCTTCACACTGCCAACCTACTGTGCGGGCGGCAACTACGCACGCCCACACGCTCTGAAGGGCTCAGTAATCCCGACGTCTCACAAAGTTGTTTTGGCAGACCGCTTGTTATGACAACGCCTACAAGATCTCCGCCCAGCATCTGCCGGTTCAGCCGATACGGTAGCCTTGCACCCGTGGCCACTGATTACCAGATCGAAATCGATTCACTTCGCAAGTCCTTTGAGCAGATTGAGCAAGTCACCAATCCGGAGGAACTCCGCAGCCGTATTGCGCAGCTGACGGAGGAATCGGCCGCGCCAGATCTGTGGGACGATCCAGAGAAGGCGCAAGGAGTCACTTCCAAGCTTTCCCATGCTCAATCGGAGCTGGATAAGGTCACCAAGATGTCCACGCGCATTGACGATCTCGAGGCTCTCCTTGAGATGGCTACGGAGGAGGGCGCGGAAGATCCCGAGATGGCAGCAGAGCTGTACGCCGATCTGGACAAGGAATTAGCGCTTGTTCTTAAGGATCTGCAGGAACTGCATATCCGTACGCTGCTGTCTGGAAAGTACGACGAACGTTCCGCGGTTGTTACGATTCGATCCGGTGCTGGCGGCGTGGACGCCGCTGACTTCGCGCAGATGCTTCAACGTATGTATGTGCGCTGGGCGGAACGGCGCGGATACGCGACGAGGATCATGGACACCTCCTATGCTGAAGAGGCAGGGATCAAGTCCACTACGTTTGAAGTGGAAGCGCCGTATGCCTACGGCACTCTTTCGGTTGAGGCTGGAACGCACCGTTTGGTGCGAATCTCTCCATTCGACAATCAGGGCCGGCGGCAAACGTCGTTCGCTGCTGTGGAAGTCATTCCTCTCATCGAACAGACCGACCACATCGAGATCCCTGAGAGTGACATCCGAATCGACGTGTTCCGCTCATCAGGGCCTGGTGGCCAGTCAGTCAACACCACCGACTCCGCAGTTCGCATCACCCACTTGCCAACGGGAATTGTGGTCTCGATGCAGGATGAAAAGTCGCAGATCCAAAACCGAGCTTCAGCTATGCGAGTTCTTCAGTCACGCTTGCTTCTTCTCAAACAAGAAGAAGAAGCAAAGGAGAAGAAGGAACTTGCTGGCGATATCAAGGCATCATGGGGCGATCAGATGCGTTCATACGTGTTGCAGCCCTATCAGATGGTTAAGGACCTGCGTACTGGATTTGAAGCAGGCAATCCCGAACACGTCTTTGACGGCGAGATCGATGGATTCATCGATGCAGGCATCCGTTGGCGAGCAACGGGCGAAAAGGTCGCTAAGGAGTCCTGATTCCGTGGTGCATTTCACGCACCCTCTTATCATGGCCCACGGAGCCTAGTAATACGCCTCTTTGACGACGACGTCGTTGTGCCACCAGACTTCGGCGGGCAGGCCACGGCGCGCCAAAGTCTAGATCCCAAGGTGTGGCACGTATGCTCACCATGACCATGCCCGTCCATACTTGGTGAGAATTGATGATCACATTCGACAACGTGACGAAGTTGTATCAAAAGGGTGCGCGTCCTGCGCTCGATGGCGTCAGCCTCGAAGTTGAGCGGGGTGAGTTCGTGTTTCTTGTGGGTCCATCTGGCTCCGGGAAATCGACGATGCTCTCTCTGATCCTTGCGGAGGAGCGGCCCACGTCAGGGCACGTCCAGGTGCTCGGCAAGGACCTCTCTACTGTCTCGGCGCGGCGGGTCCCCATCATGCGTCGGCAAATTGGAACGGTCTTTCAGGACTTCCGGCTGCTAGACAACATGAATGTATATGACAATGTTGCGCTGGCTCTCCAGGTCATCGGTGCGCCACGCCACCGCATCAAGTCGGACGTGCCTGAGGCGCTTTCAATGGTGGGGCTAGATGGCAAAGAGAAGCGCCAAATGAGCGAACTTTCGGGTGGTGAACGCCAGCGCGTTGCTATTGCTCGCGCGATGGTCAACCGGCCTCAGATCCTTCTGGCGGACGAGCCCACCGGCAACCTTGACTTTGACACAGGCCTCTCGATCATGCGGTTGCTCGATCGAATCAACCGGACTGAGACCACGGTTGTTATGGCGACTCACGACCAGTCGATTGTGAACCAGATGCGCAAGCGCGTTATTGAACTGAAAGATGGGGCTGTGGTTCGGGATCAAACCCGCGGCGTTTATGGAGGCGGCCAGCACTGATGCGTTTTCGTTTTATTCTCTCCCAGACTTTCCGTGGGCTCTTTTCTAACAAGGCGATGGCAGCGTCTGTTGCGCTAGTGACCTTCGTTTCCCTACTCTTCGTGGGCGCAGGTTCATTGCTGCAAACACAAGTGAATAATCTGCGTACAGAGTGGTATCAAAACGTCGAGATTTCTGTATACATGTGCCCGACCAACTCGAGTAACCCGCAGTGTGCATCAGGTGAGGCCACTGACGCTCAGATCACAGCGATTTCGGACTACCTCGCATCGGACGACATGGCGCCGTTGATCGAATCGGTAGATTTCGAGACAAAGGAAGAGGCACTCGAAAACTTCAAAGCAACTATGTCTGATACCGCATGGGTGAATGCTGTGACGGCCGATCAGATGCAGGCATCGTTCCGAATCAAACTTGTGGATCCTGAACGGTACGAAACTGTGACGGATGCTCTCACTGGGCGCGACGGCGTGGAGGAAGTCAACGACCAACGTGATCAGTTGGAGCCACTCTTTGACATCCTCAACAAGCTCACGTTGCTATCTGGTGCTCTAGCAGCGGTCATGATTCTCACGGCACTCCTGCTCATGCCAACCACCATTCGACTATCTGCGATGTCACGGCGCAACGAAACTGAGATTATGCGTTACGTTGGCGCATCAAACTTCTTTATCGAGTTGCCATTCATCTTAGAAGGCATCATTTCAGCGTTGATCGGTTCGCTCTTGGCCGTGTTGGGGCTGTGGGTAACAGTCAAATACTTCATCAGTGATTGGCTCGGCCAGGCGTTGTCTTGGATGAGGATCATTGACACAGCTGATGTGTTGCGTCTGGGTCCGGCGCTTGTACTTGCTTCGGTAGTTGTGGCGGGCCTAGCTTCGTGGATTACCCTGCGGCGATACGCTCGCGTGTGATGGGAAGGGTTGCAGAGCATGGTGAGATTCAAACGGATTGCATCAGCGATGGGGGTCTGTGCGATCTTCCTTGGGGGATTGACCACGGCAACCGTTGCTAGTGCGGACGATAAAAGCGACCTTCAAGCTCAGCAACAGCAACAAGAAGAAGAACTCGAATCGCTTCAGTCTTCGCTTGAGGGAGTAGACACGGATCTCCAAGAGATCTATATACAGCTTGAAGAGACCAAGACTCAGATACCGATAGCGGAGTCTGAGCTCAAGATGGCGCAGTCTGAGCTTGCCGAAGCCGAACGTGACCAGCAGAGTGTTGCGGCGCAATTGGATGCGGCTCAGGCGGAGCTTGCCGATATCTCGGATGCGATTGTTCAGGGCCAAGAGGAGCTTGAGACCACCCGGAACAACCTTGGTGAGATCGCGCGGTCACACTATCGCGGGGAATCGGTTCCATCGACCATGGACATACTCATGGGATCGGATTCCACTGATGACTTTCTCAATTACTATGCGGCCTCCGAGGCGCTCACTCGGTCTCAGTCAGCAACGCTGACTGAGGTCGAGCAGGCCTCTGCCCAGAATTTGACTCGGCAGGCGCGCCAAAAGGATGTGGAGTCCCAGATCAGCGACCTTTTGGATCAAGCGAAAGCACTTGTTAGCGAGAAGGCAGACAAGGAGTCAGCGGCGGAGCAGAAAGCCTCAGATTTGGTTGCTCTCAAGGAGAGCTACGAATCGCAATCACAGACGCTCGCGTCCAAGAAGTCCGATTTCCAGACGAGTATCAGTGGTCTAGAGGATTCGCTGGATGAGACCGAGGCTGCGATTGCGCAGATTGACAAAGAGAATGCGGCCGCCGCGGCCGCTGCTGCAGCCAACTCTTCGAACAACTCCAATGGTTCGTCCGGATCAAACTCATCTGGTTCATGGATCATTCCTGTGGTGCCAGCACCTCTCTATGTGACATCGTCTTTTGGAATGCGTGACTATCCATTTGGAGGGTACTGGATGCACAACGGCGTCGACCTTCGTTCGACGTGCGGGGAGGCTCAGGTGGCTCCGGCAAATGGAACGATCGCCAAAGTGATTCCTGCGGCGGGGAACTCCACACACGGTAATCAGATCTACATCAACCTTGGAGTGGTGAACGGATCGTCGTGGGTTGCAGTAACGAATCACCTTTCGGCGTTCAACGTATCGGTGGGGCAGAAGGTCAAACAAGGTGACGTTATTGGGTGGACTGGCCAGACCGGACAAGTGACAGGATGCCATGTGCACATGGAAGTCTGGAAGAACGGCAGTGTGATCGATCCGATGTCGCTTCCGGGATTCACTCGCCGCAACTGAATGGCGCATTGCCCCAGTTGAGTCGCGCATTGTCGGAACTGAATGGCGCATTGCCCCAAACTGACTGCGTTTGCGTGCCGTCAAGAGGGCGCGGGGGCTGGCTTTCTTGAGCGGCTGCGTTTGCAAGGTGAGGCGCGCCGCGCTCAGTTTGGAGTATGCTTAAAGGCCTGCGCCCGACCAAGTGAGCACGATATGAAGGAGGTCGCTGTGGCGAAGAACACAAAACTCTCCCAAGGTGAGAAGGCTAAGGAAGCTTCGGATGCCAAGCATGTCGTCGCCCGCAATAAGAAGGCGCGTCACGACTATTCAATTGAGGACACCTTTGAAGCGGGACTGGCATTGACTGGTACCGAAGTGAAGGCGCTGAGAATGGGTCGTGCTTCCCTCGTGGATTCGTGGGTTGAAATCGATCGCAATGGCGAAGCGTGGCTTCAGGGTGCGAACATTCCGATCTACGCCATGGGAACGTGGACCAACCACGCTCCAACTCGCAAGCGCAAGCTTCTTCTTCATCGCGACGAACTGAGCAAGCTTTCAAACAAGGTTTCCGCGAAGGGCTATACCATCGTGGCGCTCGAACTGTACTTCCTGCGCGGCCGGGCTAAGGTTGAAATCGCTCTGGCTCAAGGAAAGCAGGAGTGGGACAAGCGCGAAACCCTTCGCCGGCGCGAGGCCGATCGCGAGGCCGAGCGCGCAATGGCAAGCGCGCGGCGGCGCGCCCGCGGTTAGTCACTGTGCGGTTCAATGACAGGCGTGTTGCCGCCGTCTGGGTCTCGGATCGTCTGTGCCAATCGTGTGGATCGTTTGCGCTAGCCCTGTGGATCGCTCACGCTTGGGATGCGGATTCTGGCGGCGCGGCAATGCGGACGCTTGGCGCTGCTGAGCCAAACTGGGAATAGTCATCGAGCCATTCATGTTATATGATATGTGAGCCTCGAAGAGGTGCAACAAGCTCCATTGTGAGCATGTTCCGGAGTTCACCGGATTACCAACTGAATATAGGGGATGATCGGTTTCGACGGTGATTGTTTGCCGAAGGGAAGCGGGTCGAGGAAGCAAAGTCATCTCGTAAACGATTCTTTGCAAACCAATAGGTGCCACTGAAAAGCGCACCGATTTCACCCTCGCCGCCTGAGCGAGCTCTGAAATCCGTCAGCCTGAGGCTGCTTTCGCCTCAGATTCTGGCGTCGTTTTAGAAAGCCACTGCTGAGCACGCCGGCCGCGAGCGTGCTCGGGACATTTAGCGGCTAAGTCTGTCAGCGACAAGTCTGTGTGAGCGCTGGGGCCAAAAACAACGAATAGCAGTCTGCACCCGGAGAAGACTTGGACATGCATCATCGGACGGGAGTTCAATTCTCCCCATCTCCACGGGAAACCCCCGGAATCGTTGAGATTCCGGGGGTTTCTTCGTTTTCTGGCGGAATCCCGCCAGTTCCCACCTGGACACGAGTGGACACAAGTGGACATAAATGGACATAAATAGACAAAAAATCAGGAACAATATAGGAACACGGCGCACATCGAAAAAGGTCGGATCGCACATGTGCCTAAATTGTGACTGCTAAGTTTCACTTTTCGGCGTCATACCAACGAAAGAGCATGTTCCACATGTTCCTAATTCTCACCAATGAAGGACAGTCATGAAGAAACAAGGCCTTCCCCATGGAATCGCTCACTGGAGGGACGGGTATCGAGTACGAATCACCGCGGACGGCAAGCAGTGGTATATCGGCACCTATACCACGCTGACCGATGCGAAAGCTGCGCTCGCGATTGCCAACTCGGAAAAGGCACGAGGAATCTTCGTCCCACCATCACACAAGAGACAAGCACGAAAAGAACTCCAAGCTCAGGAAGCACGCGACGCCGTGACAGTCGATCAACTGTTTTCTCGCTGGATCGACCACCTGACAACCAACAACCGCGCAGTCGGGACAATATCGTCCTACTCCTCGCTGTACACCACCCACATCCAGAAGACACTCGGGGACAAGCTGGTGGGCGAAGTCAGCGAAGACGACATCGACGACCTCGTGGCGTCATGGCGCTCAACACCCTCCCGCATCAACCCTTCCGCATCAGGCAACGGATTCTGGATCAACGCCGTCTCGGCCCTCAAAGGACTCTTCACCTTCGCAGTGAAGAAGAGAATCGGTGGCATCACGACCAGCCCGGTCAAAGTTGTCCTGCCGGAAGCCTCCAAGTCAGTGCGGGTGGACAACGGCACGGAACACGTGGCAACGCCACAAGAAGTTGACGCGCTCGCGAAAGCCATGCCGAAGGATATGGCTCTCACCGTGTATTTTGCTGCATGGTGCTCGATGAGAATGGGCGAAGTCCTCGGACTACAACGTCAAGACTTCGTGGACTTAGACAGCGACTACCCACGTGTGCGCATCCAGAGGCAATGGAACTCCAAGCACAAGCCGTCCACGTACACCGAGCCGAAAGACGGATCAGCACGCGTTGAAACGATCCCTCAGTTCATGGTTCCCATGATCACCGAGCATCTCACAGCACATGTCGGCAAGACTCCCACATCCCCCATGTTTCCCAGCCCTCGAGACTCTCGAAACCCGATGACTCATTCGCGACTCGACTCGATGTGGAGGACGCGACGAGACAAGATTCTGCCAGGGTTCAAGTTCCACGACTTACGTCACACGGGGTTGACGACATACGCCCAAACAGGCGCGACAATCCAAGAGATCATGGACAGAGGTGGTCACAAGTCTGTCGAAGTGGCTATGCGTTACCAGCACACGGCCCGTGAACGCGACAAGGCGCTGACACGGCAAATGAACGAGATCATCAACGCCTCTCGATCCTGACCCACCACCTGAGATGGGCTAGATGAGATGGTGAGTTTGTCCGGTGGAGAGAATGACATCCAACGGCTGATCGAGACGTTCACCGACCTTCACGTCGTCGGATGAGATGCCAGACAGGACAGCAGATGTGCGTTCCCACAACACATCGAACATCGTGTCTTCGATACCGATAACCGTGTAAGCGTGTCCCTGCTCGTTCAGCCGTACGACAGCCTCAACAGTCGAGCCCGTCCCACAGTAGAAGTCGAGAACGGTTCCACCTTCGGGAGTCACCATGTCGATCCATCGCATGAGGACGCGATAGTCCTTGGGAGAATCGAACACGTGGCGCCCCATGAGGCGACGCAGGTGGGTGCCCGGGTTGCGTTGGATGTTGGAGAAGACAGTAGACGGGGGAGCCATGCGGTGTTCACTCAGAAGGAGAACCCTTCGGGGGACAATCCCGTTCCACATGATGAGGTCTTGGCTGGCCAAGGCGTCAAATGTCTCTTTCGGCAGACGCCACCCGGACACAGGACGGTAGAGGGTTCCATCTGGACCCACCACCTCATAGTGGTAGGCGTTGGCGGCGCTGCGGGCGGTCAGCGGCCCCGGCCGGGCAGGGATCCCGTGGTGGGAGAACTCCCATGATGTCATCCATGATTCGTGTTGGCGTGCCCACGCACGCATACGCACCCCGGCCTGTTCGTCCGGATGAGAACACCCTTCCATACGGGCGGACTCGAACTCTCTGCGGGTAATCTCCATGAACTCATCGACGTGGGGTTTGGGTTCTCTCCACGGCATCGCCTTCGCTTTCTTCTTCGCAAAGGCAAGGATGTAGTCGGTCCCGGACAGTCCAAACGAGCCGTTCGTGCGCCCTTCGGACTGCCACACGAGCATCCGCAGGAAGTTCTCTTCACCAAACACCTCATCCAAAACAAGACGCAGCCGGGCAAGCTCATCATCCCCGATGGAGACGAAGATGACCCCCGTGGGGCGAAGGAGTCTGTGCGCGTGGACGAGTCGAGCATAGATGGATGAGACCCACTCCTCATGAGTGACATCATCACGGTATTCCCGATCAACGTGCGTGTTGTAGGGAGGGTCAATGTAGATCGTGTCCACGGACTGTGATGGAAGGGTCTCTAGGATGGGGAGGTTGTCTCCTTCGTAGAGGACGTGCCTGTTCACAGGATGCCCCCGCTCAAGAGAACGCTCAGCTCGAGGGGAACAACGCGAAGACGGGAGGATGTCTCACCGCCACTTCTCATTCGGACAGTGACACGGTTGTCTTCACGCGCCCACCCTCCGTCTTCGATAGTGTAGGCGAGGCCTTCATTCCATACGCTCGACCACGAAGATAGGGATGTCGTGCCATACGGAATGCGCTTGGGGAAGCGGCGTTGAGCCACATCAAAAGCGACGCCCGGATTCAAGAGTGCAATGGCCCGGCCATCCCGTTCGGTGACAAACCCGATGGAGTCTCCTCCTGGACGATACCCGCCGCCACCATCGGGAACCCAACCCACGAGTGCCGGATCGACATCATCGACTGCGGGCGCTGTCGAGCTGGCGGCCAGATCGAGAAGGTTCGCCTTCCCACTTGAAAGGACGTCGCGCAGCGCTTCCACAAGGGAGGCTCCCGGCTTGGATGTGTTCTGACTGAGGACGGATCGTGCGAAGTAACGGGCAATGTCGAGAAGCGGAGATTGTTTATTGACCTCTCCGCGAGACAAACCGACATCAAGATACTTGGTGATGTGGGTCATCCACGGCTCGTCGGATTCGGATGGAACGGTGTCGACATACACGATTTTTCTATAGTCATTCGAATCTGAATACAGGCCATGGACAAACGTAAGGAAAGCGAGAAGTGAGATACAAATATCGCTTGTCGAGACGATGAGGCGTTCGAGATCTCCCGAGGAAATCTCGGGGAACTCCTCGAGAAGAATGGATCGAATGATGGTGTTCAATCCCTGAAGTTGAAAATGGACAGTTCCCGAATCGTTCAACGTGGACGTGGAGAAGGGGCCTTCATGGAGGGTAGCCACATACAGGTCGTACTCGGGGTCATCCATGAGGACCTCAATGTCGATGCCGTCGCGATACTGGAGGTATGCGCGGTACACACTGCGCTCCCATCCGCGCGACTCAGGGCCCTCTGAGAGGCCGGCCAGATAGCGCAGGTAGGCACCGATGAGACGCGACTGGACCCCACGTTTGCCCAGGTCTTCGATGGTGTCGATGCCGACGAGAGAATGGCTTTCGAAATGGATGGGAGAGATGCGCGACATGATCGAGGAGATGGTGGGTGGGTTCTCCGCCGTTACGAGGAAGAGCGCCGAAGGGGAGTGGGTCTTTTGCAGGTTGAGGCCACGTGACGAGCGCTTCTTCGGGTTGGTGTCATGGACGGAGCGGATGAGGTCACCGAGGGCATCAGCTTCCCGCTCAGCCTTCATTCGGTTGACCGAAGGAGCGAGGTCGTCCATGACCCACACAGGGGCGCGGGAGACGGAAATCTCGGTTGCCGCCACAGTGTCGCGGGCCGACCCAGACAAAGACGTGTTCGTCCATGTGCCGGGATGGGACTGCCACCCCATCATGATGGCGGCTGCCGTCCACGACTTGCCGGAGGCTGGTGGCCCGTACAGGTAGGGCACGATCTTCGAGCGCACGGGGATGGCTGGGCGGGCCATGAGAGCAAGCGCAATGGCGCCATGTACGCTCTGAGCCCATGCCCCCGGCGTCGTTCCATCCCCCAAATAGGCGGTGATAACTTCGCGGGCATCCTTGAGAGCCTGGGTGCGCCAGTCAGTTGCGCGAGGAGGGGCGATGACACCGAACTTAGATGCTCCAGTCAGGCCATAGTCTGGGTCGTCGTCAATGACTGCCGAGACGGTGTCGGCGTCATGAAAAATACCTTCGGTGCTCACTCGCTCGTTGCCGATGATGAACTCGGGTTTGCCATCGTTTGTGGGCACCCACCCCATGCGTCCCCACCGGGTGGCACTGATGACTTCTTCACGCCGATTGGCTTTGATGGCCGAAACCCACTTCTGGCTTTCCGGTGGCCACTGTTCGAGCATCTTGACCGATGCTGGGACACTCGCGCCCAGACGGGACCAGTCCTTGGGGAGGGCTTGAAGAATCTCCGACGGGCCGGTCACGGTGGCCGTGCAGACCGTCTCGCCTTCCTTCCACGAGAGCTCGATGTCCACGATCGTGTCGGAGGATTCTTCGGCTGTTACGCCCTCCCGGGGAGGGGCAAGAATGCCGGTACGAACCTCGTTGTCTTCAGGAACTCGGGTGAGCGAGTTGCGCGAGATGCGTCCACCAATGTCGATCTGGGGACGGAAGAGAATAGTCCCGTCCTTGGTCGCATAGGCTTCTTCGGTCGCCGCCCCATCCTCGGTCACGCGCCATTGTCCGGGCCGGTAATCGTCAGCATCCGAATGTGGACGCGAGGGCAGAGGTCCGACGAAATCGAACATGTCGGACCACGTGTGTCCGCCGGCGAAAAAGTCGTCAATGCCCTGCTTGCCTGTGGCGTCGGGCAGGGTGAGTAGTCCGACGGAGGAGACTTTGCGGTGTTCTTCGAGGAACTGGGTGAGGCTGTTGGCCTGCTTCCACACGTGCGGGTTGGTGGCGACGTCAGCGTCGAAGCACATGTAGGCCACGCGATCGTTCAGACGCAGAGATGTCCACTCGTAGTGGCTGTGCCAGTTGGCAACCCCTACGAAGGCGATGATGAGCACGTCGAGCTTTGCCATGTACGAGTTCAGACGCTTGCGTGCTGCGGCCGTATCCTCGCCCTCGCGCACCTTGAGGTCGCCCACGGATGTCCCAGAGTCGATGAGAGCCGCTGTGAGGGCCGAATCGGCCTTGAGTAGCCCCTCGGTAAACAAAACGCTCTTAGAGGCGCGTACGAGCGTTGTGGGGGTCGCTGGGTGGGTATCCAGCGCCGTGGGGACCTTGGCAGGATTGATGTACTTCTGCCCCTTGTCGGAATCCCCGGTCATGATCGGTCGCTTCGGGCGGTACTGCCAGAAGGTCGAAGGGGCCTGTCCGACGGGCGAGCCATCGACATCGTCAACGCGGTACCAAGGCATGTAGAGCATGTCTCCCGTGGCTGCCGAGTCGGACATCTGATGCCATCGGGCCGAGTTCTTCGTCTTGATTCCCAAGGGCTTGCACAGCTCATCGACGGTCTTCGACGTGTAGGAGGCGTATCCGCGTGCGAGGGCAACGAGAGGTGCGACGGCAGACGTGGAGAGTTTGGCCGCTCCGGAGTGGTCAGGGTCGATCCATGGGTAGTCACGTGGCTGGTAGAAGCTCATGCACTCTTAGTGTGCGGGGACGATCAGTTTCTACCCCAACATCTCTTTCGCCACCGCCCGGAACGTGGTGCGTCATCGTATCTTTTTGGGATGGTGGGGTGGTGCGGTGAGGTGGGTGTGGGGCCGTGGTGGTGGGTGTGGTGGGTTTTCACTGGGGTTGCTACACATGCCAGCTGCTCTGGCAGTGTAGCAACCCCAGTGAACAGGTGAGAAATGTCGGCGTGTCGGGGGTGAAAGTGGCGGAATAACGCCGAAAAAGGGGTGTCCCCACGACTTTTCGTTGGTATGACGCCGTTTTCGTGTTTGCGTGGGGACACTGGGGACACTGGTGGGGACAGGTGTTTCCGCGAGATAGCAACGAAAAGTCGGTGTTTTGAGGGCCTGTCCCCAGTGTCCCCAGAAAAACACCACACATATAGAGAGAGGATGTTTGCTCTCTCTATGAGGGGAGGGGGATGTTCGCGTCACGTAGTGAGGTGGGACAGGTAAAGAGAGAGTGCGTATGGGTCGCACACGATATGTGTTTTTTTGTGGGGACACTGGGGACACTAGATATATATAGAGTTTTCCTTGTAATACCAACAAAACTACTGTCCCCACAAGTGTCCCCAGGTGTCCCCACGGTTTCCCCGAAATGGCGGTATTGCAACGAAAAGTCTTTGGGGACACGACTTTTCGTTGATATTCCGCCATTTTCTTACGCGATTTTGTGGCCTCGGAGCGTCGATTTGACAGGCTCGCACACTGTTTGTAAGCTCCGTAATCACGGAGCTTACAAAAACCCAGAACGCCCAAAAACGGCGTTGTGTGGTCCGAAACTCGCTTTTCCCGGGTGTTGGAGATGCTGGTGGCACGTTCGAACGTGGTTGATCACCTCCAGACCACCTCCGCGCGAGGATGCTTTGGCAGTGTTGGATCGTGTGAATGGATGTCCACGAGAGTCACAAACACGACCCACACCCCTCCCACAGGTCCCTCATGGGTCCCCCGAACCAGTCCACCCGACCCACCACACATGGGCCACACCCCACCCCTACAAGCACACCCCAGTTGATACAGTGACCATTTTGGGTGCACCAAACACACACAACAAGCACCCGCGAATCTCGATGCTTGAGACTCATGGCTTCCGCTGTCGCCCCCGCCGAGCGATGTCGAACCTCTCGTGGGCACGTGCCGTGCGAGCGTTGTCCATGACCCCGTGTGCTCCCTCTGGCGAGACAGTCGGGTGCTGAGGCGTGCCAATGCGGCTCGTATGCGAATCGGTGGCGCTCAAACGGGCGACGCTGAGGGTGTTGCCTCCACGTTAGCCTCGATCTTTCATCGCGGGCTTGTGGGGTTGTGAGGGCGGCGTCGGTGCCGTTGTGTGAGCCCCATTGTTGCTGGTGGGTATGGCGTTTGCCGCCATGTCGTTGGCGGTGGGCGGGATTCCTAGGTCCAGGTGGGGCTCGGGGCTGTGGGTGAGTGGTTCGGGTGTTGACTGGTCAGCTGGTGTCGAGGGTCGGTGTCAGGGAGCGGAGTGTGGTGATCGCATCGGCCAGAAGGCTGGCGTAGGGATGGTGGTCGGCGAGGTTGAGGATGCGCGCTCGGGCGTGGCGGGTGAGGACGGCTGGGACCTGGTAGAGGCGGTACCTCAGCCGTTTGACCTCCCACCTGCGGGCCTCGTGGTGGGTGAGGGCGAGGGTCTGCATCCAGGCGGTGAGGTCGAGTGCGAGTTGGACGATGTGGACCCAGATGCGGTTCTGGTTGAAGGAGTACAAGGGCAGGTTGCGTAGCCCCGTTTCCTTGGCCAGGCGTATGCGGTCCTCACAGCGGGCCCGACGCCGGTGACGCAGTTCCAGGTCAGGGATCTGCTGGTGGGGTCCACCGGGTGTCGTGTTGGTGGCAAACGCCGTGATCCTCATGCCGTCCACATCCTCGAAACGCAACTGAGCTCCGGGGTGGGGGCGTTCTTTCCGCACGATGACGCGCATACCTGTGGGCCATGAGGTGAGGTCCATGACTCCGGTGAGTTCCGCGACCCACGCCCCCTGCCTGACTTGGCCGTCGGCGTCCAGGGCTGGACTCCACGCTTCCTGGGGCAGTTGGTGGAGGAGGTCGGGGGTGTCGTGGGGCAGCGTGAACTCCAATGAGTAGGACAGGCGCCGCGTGGTGAGCCACTTGGTGAGGTCATGGGTGGCGCCGGCCCCGTCGGTGCGGACCAGGACACTCTTGTTGCCCCTCCATTTGGGTGAGTGTCCGGGCAGTTGGGCCAGGGCGGAGCGGATGACCTGGATGTGATCGCGGGCAGTGTTGCTGCCGGCGTTGCCGGGGCGCAGTAGTACGGCCAGCGGCTCCCCCGTCCCGCCCTCCCCGTGGTCAACGAAGGCACACAAGGGATGGAATCCGTATCCCCTCTTGAACGTCGGCGCAGCCTGCTCCTTGTCCGAGTGGGAAGTGAGCAACGTGGCGTCCAGGTCGATGATGAGCGGCTTTTTCGCCGTGCACCCGTGGTCGGGTGCCTGGGACCCGGCAAGATCCCACGCCCGCTCCCGCACGCAGGCGCGAGCCTTGTTGATGGCCCGCACGGCTTTGTCGGCATCACCGGCCAGGGTCTGGATCACCCGCGAGACCGTGGGATCTGAGGCCACGCGCCCATAGACACCCGGCTCACAGCGGACCATGTTGATGTCAGCCAGACAGTCCCCACCCAGGGCGAGAGTGAGCGCCAGGTCGAGGACGATCTTGGCGGGGTCGTGGGAGGACAGGGGCTTGCGCCACGGGGCCAAGGCACGCGACAAGGTCCCCTCCAATCCGAGGGCTCCCACGGTCTCCACCAGGAGCGCGCCGCCCGCCTGGCCCACCGCGCTCGAGGGACGGACCTTGGGGGACACGGCAGGGTAGAACCCGGTAGTCTTCTTCACCTGAGGGGTGCTCCACTTCTGGACGGAAATCGGATCTCAACTACCCGTATTTTCCCAGATCAGGAGCACTCCTCAGTTTGTCTCCCACCCCTCGAGACACCCCAACGATGAAAGCCCGAGGCAAGGAGGTCGAGGTAGTCCGAGAAGGAGAGGGCACCTGCGATGCACCCCGTGTATGTGCCGCGTTCGGCACGCTGTTCGGGGGTGAGGTCGTCGTCAGCGATGACGTCGGAGATGCCGATGCGCCCGCCTGGGCGCAGGACTCGGAACATCTCGGAGAAGACGGCTGGCTTGTCGGTGGACAGGTTGATGACGCAGTTAGAAATCACGACGTCCACGGAGGAGTCGGACAGGGGAAGGTCTTCAATGGTGCCCTTGAGGAACTCCACGTTGGTGGCGTTTGCCCGGTCGGCGTTCGCCTGGGCGAGGTCCAGCATCTCGTCGGTCATGTCCACCCCGTAGGCGAATCCCGTGGGGCCGACCCGCTGCGCTGACAGGAGGACGTCGATTCCTCCGCCTGAGCCGAGGTCCAAGACGGATTCACCTGGGTGTAACTCTGCGATCGCCACGGGGTTGCCGCACCCCAACGACACGTTCGCCGCATTTGCGGGGATCAGGTTGAGGTCGGCGGTGTTGTACAGGCTCGCTCCCCACACACCGGTCCCCGACGGCGCGGAGCAGCAGGATGCGCCGCCGGACGGTGCGCAGCACGACGCGCCGGCGGCGGGTGCCACGGCGGCCTCGCGCGCGACCTTCGCATATGCAGTCCGTACGGCCTCGCGAACCTCGTCCATTTCCGATCCTTACGTATAGATAACACTCGATATGAATGAGTGTGGGCCGTGTCGCCGTGGCTGTCAGTTCCGGTGTCGGCCGATGCTCTGTCAGCTGGTGAGCAGGGTGATGACCTTGACTGCTGTCATGACGACGATGAGGATGCCGAAGATCCGCTTGAGGATCGGCCCTGAGACGAACTTGCTGGTGAGGCGCGCGCCGAGGAAGGAGCCGAGGGCTCCGGCGACGACGAGGAACGCGGCTTGGGTGATGTCGATCTGCGCGGTGCCGAGGTGTGGGACGAGTGCGGTGAAGGACGGCAGGGTGACGGCGACGGCGGTGATGCCAGCGGCGACCTTGGGGTGGTATCCCACGAGGATGAGGGCGGGCATGAGGAGGAACCCGGGGCCGACGCCGAGCATGCCCGCGATGATGGCGATGGGGACCGCGAGGAGGAGTGCGAGTCTGAGGTTGGGTGCGGCGTCTGGGTCGCGGGGCTTGTCCTTGGTGAACATTCGCGCGGCGAGGAACACGACGGCGGCGAGGTAGAGGCCCCAGATCCACGTCTGCCCGGTGTATTGGGCGAGCCAAGAGCCCGCGGGTGCGGCGATGGAGGCGACGATGGTGAGCGCGAGCGCGGGCTTCCAGTCGATCAGTTTGGAGCGGGCGAAGCCGGTGGCGGCGAACAGGGCGGTGACGCCGTTGAGCAGGAGCGACAGGGGCTGGACCTGGTGGACGAGGTCCGGCAGGAAGAATCCGAGGAAGGGAACGGCGGCGAACGCGACGCCGAGTCCGACCATTCCTGAGGCGACCGAGAGGATGAATAGTCCGACGGTCATGATGAGCAGCGTGGCGGTCATGCGCACGTCCCTACGGCGGCTGCGGGCAGGATCGACAGGGCGCCCTCGGCGATGCGGCGGGCGGTGTCGGGCGAGCATGCGAGGTTGAGGCGCACCCATCGCTCCCATCCGGTCCCGAGCGCCGCCCCGTCGTTGGCGCCGATGTGGGCGCGGTCGAGCAGTTCGCGTGCGGGGGGATCGCCGAGGGCGACGTGGTCGTACCCGACCCAGGCGAGGTAGCCGCCCTCGGGCGGGGTGAACTCGAGGGGCGAGCCCCGGAACAGGGCCGCCAGCAAGTCGACGTTGTCGCTGATGAGGCGGCGCACATCCGTCTGCCAGGAGGCGCCCTCAACGTCGGAGTCGTAGGCAGCGAGCGTGGCGATGGTGCCAAGGGTGGTCACGCCCTGGACGACCTCGGGAGCAAACGCGTCCCAGCGCGCCCGCAGTTCGGGGTCGGGGAGGATGACCTGGGCGGACGGGAGGCCAGCGATGTTCCAGCCTTTTGCAGCTGCGGTCGCGGTGACGGTGTGGGCGGCGAGGGCCGGTCCGAGGCTGGCAAAGGACGTGTGGGGGTGGCCGGGCAGGGCGAGGGGAGAGTGGATCTCGTCGGAGAACACGAGGGCGTCGAAGTCTGCGATGGCGTCTCCCAAGGCCCCCAGCTCCGCCGGGGTGAGGACCCTGCCAGTGGGGTTCCACGGGTTGCACAGGATCACGAGGCCGGCACCCCGCTCGAGCCCGGCGCGGATGCCCTCGAGGTCGAGGGCCCAGCCGCGGCCCTCGGCGGCCCTCCCGCGCAGTGAGGGGACCTGGATGACCGGGTGGCCGAACACCTCGGGGATGGTGAGGAAGGGCATGTAGGCCGGGGTCGGCACGATGACGGGGGCCCCCGGGCGCACGAAGTGGGAGATGGTGGCACGCAGGGCGGGCAGGACGGAGGACACGAGTCGCACGTCGCCCGGCTGGATCTCCCAGCCGAAGCGGTGGGCCTGGAAGGCGGCGGTGGACTCCTGGACGCGGGGTTCCAGCCAGCGGGGCGGATAGCCGAGGAGGCCGTCACGGATGGCGCCCGTGAGGGCGGTCTCGACTTCGGGGGAGGTGCCGTAGTCCATTTCGGCGACCCAGGCTCCCAACACGGGGGCTCCGTCGGAAGCGTCCATGCCGGTCCACTTCAGGGAGCCGATACTGCGCAGTTCGTCCTCCGTGCGCAGGCGGACCGCGGCGTCGTTGCGCGCGGCTGTGGTGGTGGGCGTGGTCACGGGTCTCAGAGTCCCTTCGTTGGGGTGTGGTGGTGCGCCCACAGGAGCGCGGGCAGGAGTGCCAGGGCAATTCCGGTTCCGACGAGGCCCAGCGCCGCATATGACGTTTGGGCCATGACGAGGCCCGCGAGGGCGGAGGCTGCGGCACCCGACAGTGAGATGAGGACGTCGACGGTGCCCTGGATCGACGCTCGGCGCGGGGCGGGTGTGTGGTCGGTGAGCATCGCGGAGCCCGACACGAGCCCGAGGTTCCACCCCAGGCCCAGCAGGACCAGCGCCGTTCCGGTGGCCAGCAGGGTGTGGGCGTTGAAGGCGAACACCCCAGACGCGGCAAGCACGAGCGCGGAGGCAGCGGCGACGGGGCGTTGCCCGTAGCGGTCGACCAGGCGCCCGGTAAGGGGAGAGGGCAAATACATCGCGGCGACGTGCAGGCCGATAATGACCCCGACGGCGGACATGCCGTGTCCGGTGGCGCGGATGTGGACCGGGGTGACCGCCATGATGGCGACCATGACGATCTGCCCGACGATCATGATGAGCGCCGCGACAACGATGCCCGCACGGCTGCCCGCGGTCGAAACGCCCGCGGGTGTCGACGGCTCGTCAATATCGGGATGGCTCAGCCGGATCTCGCGGGCCAACAGAAGGGGGTCGGGGCGCAGGCGCGCGAACAGGACGAGGCCGGCACCGAGGTAGGCCGCGGCCGACAGCAGAAACGGCCCGGCCAGGGCGGGAAGCCCCAGGGCCTCTGCGACGTGTCCCAGCGGGGTCACAAGGTTGGGTCCGGCAACCGCGCCGACGGTCGTGGCCACCAGGGCCGTGGAGGTGGCGCGCGCCCGGCTCTCGGGGCGAGCGAGGTCGGTTCCGGCGTAGCGGGCCTGCATGTTGGTCGCCGACCCCGCGCCGTAGATAAACAGGAATGGGAACAGCAGGCCGGGACCGTTGAGTGCGGCCGCGAGCACGACACCGAGCGCCCCGATGCCGCCGACCGTGAAGCCCACGCCCAGCCCCCAGCGGCGACCGCGCCGCTGGGAGGCCTGCCCGATCAGCCACGCGGACAGCGCGGAGCCCAGGGTGAACAGCGCGACCGGCAATCCGGTCGTCGAATCGTCCCCCAGCATCTGTTGGGCGAGCAGCGCTCCCACCGAGATCCCCGCCGAGAGTCCCATGCCCGCCACGACCTGGCTGGCAATGATGACCGCCAAGGTGCGCCGCTGCAGGGCGGCGACGGCCGACGGGTCGCGGACGATCTCGCGGGCCAGCTCGCGCTCGGCGGTGCGGGACTGCTCCCGGGCATGGAACATAGAGACATCCTTGACATGTCGGATGGGTTGAGGGTGGCAAGAAGCATGGGAGAAGGCGGGAGCCCCATGATTGGTCGCAGGGACTCCCGCCTTAGCCCAGGATCAGGATGCGGCCTGTCCGGGGATCGGGCACGTGCCGGTCATGGTGCGCAGCGCGTCCACGCCGGTCGGTGCAGTCGCGAGGTAGGGCACCACCGCGATGCGCTCGCACTGAGCCTCGGCCGCCTTGATGGGTCCCGCCTCGGCCAACGTGCGTCGACGCAGCAGCGAGTTGGTCGTGCCGGTGGCCGACAGCGCGCGGTTGACGACCCACGCCCACGGGCGGATGTTCGCCCGCTCCAGGTCCGCTTCCAGCCCCGTGGCCTCCAGCACCGGCGTGGTCTCCGGCAGGGTCGCGATCACGATGTGGGTCGTGTCAGGGTCCTGTAGCCGCATGAGCGGGGTGTCGTCGGCGAGATCCGGGTTGTTACGTGCCACCTCGCGGTGGTAAGAACCGGTGGCGTCCATGAGCAGCAGCGTGTGACCGGTCGGCGCGGTGTCCATGACGACAAACCGCGTGTCCGACTGGGCGACCGCCCTGGAGAACGACTGGAACACAGCGACCTCCTCCGTGCACGGCGAGCGCAGGTCCTCCGCCAGGTTCGCGCGCCCCTCCTCGTCCAGGCTCGCGCCCTTCGTGGCCATGACGTGCTCGCGGTACTCGCGCGTCGCGGCCTCCGGATCGATCGAGGACACCTCGAATGGGGCACCAGCACCCACGGTCCACTTCACGTGAGCCGCCGGATCGGTCGTCGTCAGCAACACGTCCTTGCCCAGATCTGCCAGCCCCACAGCGATCGCGGACGCGAGCGTGGTCTTTCCGACCCCGCCCTTACCCATCACCATCACCAGGCCGTGATCCTTCACGAACAACTCCTCAATGAGGGCCGCCAAGTCGCGCTCATCCGTGGCCCGGTCCGTCCCCAGTTCCACCGTGGTCGGCGCGGAGTCGGGAGCGTCCGACAGCAGCGCGCGCAGCGCATCCACACCCACCATGTCGGTCCCGCGCAGCGTCAACGTGTCCGTGGTCAGAGTCTTGAGGTTGTCGGGCATGGTCGCGATCGCGTCGAGCTCCGAGCGGCGGATCGACTCCGCCAGGTCGTCGCCCTCGTCGATATCGGGAAGCGCCCCGTTGATGACGAGGTTCGTCGCTCCGACACCGGCTTCCGCCAGTTCATCCATCGTGCGCGAGGCCTCCGCGAAGGAGGTGGTTTGCGGGCGCGCGACCAGTGTGAGGCGCGTGCGGGACGGGTCGGCGAGCGCGGCAAGCGCCTCCCCGTACGTGGAGCGCTTCTTCTCCAGGCCCGACATGGGCCCGAGGCACGACGCGTCACCCAATCCCTTGGACAGGAACTCCGACCACTCCCCGGGCAGCTTGAGCAGGCGAACCGTATGGCCGGTGGGGGCCGTGTCGAACACGACATGGTCGTAGTCGGCTCCAGCACCGTCGTCGGTGAGCAGTGCGGTGAACTCGTTGAACGAGGCGATCTCGGTTGTGCACGACCCAGACAGCTGCTCGGTGGCCGACGCCAGATCCTTCGCCGACAGGAAGTCCTTCACTGGGGCGAGTGCCCGCTGGCGATACTCCTCGGCCGCGGCCTCCGGATCGATCTCCAACGCATCCAACCCGGGCACCGCGTCCAGCGGGGTGATCCGGTTGCCGATCTCCTGGCCGAACACCTGGGCCACGTTCGACGCCGGGTCGGTGGACACCAGTAGCACGCGCTGGCCCCCTTCAGCCAGCCGAACGGCGGTGGCGCAGGCGACCGAGGTTTTGCCGACCCCGCCCTTGCCTGTGAGGAACAGGAACCGCGGCATGTCCTCCAACAGGCGCATCACAGCGACGTTCCCACCGGCGAAGTGCTGATCTCCACCGACTCCGGCGCGCCACCCCCGCAGCACGAGGACCCCGACGACGCCCCGCCGCCGCAGCACGAAGACTGACCAGCCTGCTCAGGTGCCTTCGTCAACAACCCCGCAAAGACCGCCAGCTCCTCACGCGACGGGTACCTCCCCGTCATCACCGTCACACCGTCCACCAGCGTGAGAGGCAAACCCTCAGCCCCTGCGACCTGCATGAACGAGCGTGCGATCGCGGAGTCGGCGAACGCCTGCGGATCCTGCGCGAGATTCGCGCGGCGCACCTCGACGCCCTGGCGCTCCATCCAATCCGCATCGGCCGTGAACTGAACGAGCGCCTGATCGGGGTCGGTCCCACACACACCGGTGTTGCAGCACAGGGGGCCTTCGAAAACGGAGATCATGGTGGTTATCCTCTACTGAGATTGAAGTCTGTCGATATGAAAGTGAACCAGTCCCATAGACGTTTGTCAAGATGAAGAGGTAGGGTGGTGCCATGACGACCGAGACGTCCGAGCGTGCACATACCTTGGCTCCGCCCGCTCTCGCCCCCGAGCGGGCCGAGAGGGTTGCGGAGATCTTCAAGGCCCTGTCCGACCCGATCCGCGTGCGACTCCTGCATCACATCTCAGCGAACTGCTGCTCATCGGTGTGCATTTGCCACATCCCCGACGACTTCGGCATCTCCCAACCCACACTCTCCTACCACCTCGGGCGCCTGCTCAAGGCAGGGCTCATCGACAAGGAGATGCAGGGCAAATGGGCCCACTACACCGCAACCGAGGGTGGACTCAACGCCATCCGCGACTACCTGAGTGATCTTCAGCTGGAGACCGCGGACACCTGCGCGTGCGCCACCCCGGGATCGTGCTGATCTCCTCGACGGTCGACCCGGCCCACGCGTGAACGGTCCGACAGTAAGAGGTTCCGCCGATAGGTGGGGGTGTGTCGTTGTGGGGCTGCGGGCATGAGGCCTGCTACACACGGTTTCGACCAAGAAATCAGTGCTGCCAGGGGGTTCCTCATGCCCGCTCTTCCATCTTCCATCATCGAACCCATCTGGGACCAGTTCCGCGCCCTGATTCCACCCGTGGTGGACACTCACCCCCTGGGATGCCACCGCCCCCGGGTGGATGCGCGCATCGTCTTCGACAAGCTCATCCAGGTCCTCAAGTGGGGCATCCCCTATGAGGGAGTGGCGGATACGACCTGTTCAGCCACCACGATCCGGCGGCGCAGAGATGAGTGGATTCAGGCCGGAATCTTCCAAGACCTCGAGGACCTGTGCCTGAAGGCGGCAGACAAGATGCTCGGCCTCCAACTGGAGGACCTCACCGTGGACGGGTGCATCGTGAAAGCACCGTGCGGGGGTGAAGCCGCAGGACGGAGCCCCGTTGATCGGGGCAAACAGGGCACGAAACGCTCCCTGATGATCGAGGGCCAAGGTCTGCCCATCGGGTTCGTCATCGCAGGGGCCAACCGGCCTGACTCACCACTCCTGGAGGAAACACTGGAGCAGGTGGCCCGCTTCGGGTTCGACCTGCCCAACGAGATCACGGTCCACCTCGACGCTGGTTACGACTCGAAGAAGACCCGCGACCTCTTGGACACCCTGGGGTGCGACTATGTCATCAGCAAGAAGGGCGAGCCCCTCCAAGCTGGGAAACGCTGGATGGTGGAACGCACGAACTCCAGGCCACACCAGAGGCTTCCGCAAACTCCAGATCTGCACCGAGAAACGCATCCGCGTCATTGATGCGTTCATCCGCCTCGCGAACTCAGTCATCATCACCCGACAACTCATCCACCGAGCCTGGACCACCCACCGCTGGGACACCCGACCCACCCGAAAACCATGACCTATTGGCGGAACCTCTTACACAGACAATCTGACACCCTCCGAGACCGTGGGATCTGAGGCCACGCGCCCATAGACACCCGGCTCACAGCGGACCATGTTGATGTCAGCCAGACAGTCCCCACCCAGGGCGAGAGTGAGCGCCAGGTCGAGGACGATCTTGGCGGGGTCGTGGGAGGACAGGGGCTTGCGCCACGGGGCCAAGGCACGCGACAAGGTCCCCTCCAATCCGAGGGCTCCCACGGTCTCCACCAGGAGCGCGCCGCCCGCCTGGCCCACCGCGCTCGAGGGACGGACCTTGGGGGACACGGCAGGGTAGAACCCGGTAGTCTTCTTCACCTGAGGGGTGCTCCACTTCTGGACGGAAATCGGATCTCAACTACCCGTATTTTCCCAGATCAGGAGCACTCCTCAGTTTGTCTCCCACCCCTCGAGACACCCCAACGATGAAAGCCCGAGGTTAGGTACCCTGGTCGCCGAGGGTTGCGGTGCTGTTCGCGGTGGAGTCCGCGTGATCGAAGCGTGTGCGTGCAGTTTCGTTGAGTCGTGGCCATGGAATGGCGAACGGTACATAATCGGGCACGATGACGTACCAGCGTGAACTGTATGTGCTCTACCGATTGTGCGTATCTATCATAAACTATCTGGCATTGTGGCCGTTGCGTGTCACGGAAGTGGAGTGCAGATATCAACCCCGGGATGAGTATTGTATTCTCACTCGGTCGTCTGATATGCAGAGTCATATATTGTCTGGTGCTCATCTATGCATTGGCAGAAGCGAGATGTAAACAACCGAGAAAGGTGGTGAATCTATTGGCATTCCCTCCTGTGTCGTCATGCCAACTCACACCCGCACACTGGGCAGACATAGCAACCTGAGCAAACTTGGAGACTGGCATGGGCGATAAACAGATGACGGTGACAGTGGCAGCGTGGAGGAGTCTCATGCGTCGTTTGGGAGGTCTCCTGTCCACCGACAAGGATAAGCCGACGACACTGAACTGCGTCCGCTTCGAGGGGACCCTCGACGGCATCATTGCCACCGCTGCGACCCGGTACGTCATCGCATCCATCCGCCTACCCGGCGGACATCACTCTTTGTGCGCCCCGATGATGCTCGCTGGTGAGACGATCACAGAGATGAAAGCTGCGCTCGTTGGATACAAGGCGTCCGCGACCATGGACATTGGGTTGTCCTCCCATTCCATCACTCTCGCCCTGCCGGACGGAAAAGTAGCCACATGGGGTGTCGCCGCTGAGACGGTGTCGCCAGACATGTACACCAGACTCCTACCGTCAGCAGACAGCTTCCGTGAGCGGGAGACCTGTCCCGTTCCAGCTCTCTCCACAGAGGCCCTCACGGCAATCTCTCGTCTCATGGACGACGACGGAATGAGGTTTCTCGGTTCGGAGGATTCCAGCGACGCCGTGGTGGTCGGCCCGAACATCGTCATCCGGTGCCTTGCTTCACGGTCAGAGAAGATTGCCCCAGACGCGTGTGAGTCCGCCCTCAAACGTTTGGGGCGGTAGTGGGGCTATTCCCACTTATCTCCGGTCCACCCATAGACAACTCCAGGCACGGGGCCGAACTTGCCGTAGAAACGCATAATGGTGCGTGTCAGGTGATACTTCTTGTCGACGTTGGCGATACCGCTCCACTTGTTCCCGTCGCCTATCGCCACTTCGAGGTTGTTGATTTTCTCTTGGTCTTCACGTGGGAGAGGATCTGCCCAATAGTGCATCATGCCAAGGCGAAGAATCATGCGAGCGTCGGTGGCGGGTATGTCATAGGGGCGGATGGGGTTGATCTTCACGAGACGATCGAGCTCGGTCTTGCGGGCGGCCTCCCCTACAGCCTTTCCACCGGGAAAGTTCTTCGGGGTGATCGGGTGTTCCTTGTCCCACTTCTTGATCTCTTCCTTGGCCCAATCGGAGGGCTCATAGGACGTGTCAAAGTCGTAGCGATACACCGCGAGGAAGCGGCGCACGGACTCATCGGGGATAGGAACGTTGAGCCAGAAGGAGACGTGCTGGTCATAGCTGCGAGCGCGGACGGGGAACTCGAAGGAGCCTTCGGCGTTGTACTCCTCATCGGTGACCTTGTGACGGAGAATTGTCTTCCCCTCGTCACTGACCTGTTCGACCCATTTTCCGGTACGGGGGTCTCTCGGTTGGTCCTCGCTCATGTGAATCCCTTAAGTGGTCGGCTCAATGTCGCTCTGCTCTATGGGGTCGGCACTCGGAACAGGCAGCGGATTTTGCCTACTGGACTCATCACTGCCTGACTCTCGACCCTGCTGAGGGGCATCTGCGGCGGCGGGGTTGTCAGCTGCTTCTTGCGTCGCCTTTGCTTCTGCTTTTGCTTCTGCCTCTGCTTTGTCCTTTTGTGCCTTCCATTCTTGGTAGGCACGGTCCCGGTTTTCCGACGCCTTGATGAGAGAACGTCTTCCCATGACCATAGCACCCGTGGCAACGCTTGCGGGGATAATTGCGGGAGACATGGACACGGCCACAGCGGCACCGGCACCGATGGCCGCATACTTGCCGCCCTTCTTCAGAACCTTTCCTGCCGCCGAGACAGGATGTTGCATCGTGTAGTTGATGCCGGTGGAAGCAAGAGTGCGAAGATCCTTGCTCGTGGTTGCCGCGTAGGACCGAG
Source organism: Changpingibacter yushuensis (assembly GCF_014041995.1). Classification (NCBI taxonomy): domain Bacteria; kingdom Bacillati; phylum Actinomycetota; class Actinomycetes; order Actinomycetales; family Actinomycetaceae; genus Changpingibacter; species Changpingibacter yushuensis. The sequence goes on from NZ_CP059492.1 coordinate 931,528, forward strand.
CCTTCGTTAAGCCTGCGCTCGCCTTGTGTCCAATAGCCGATGCAACACCCTTGCTCGTCTCGACTGGGTGCATGGTGGCTGTCTTCGCGCGGGTGAAGGTCGAGCGGGTGGCACCCCATGCGGACGTGGCCATCGCACCTGCTGAACCGGCTCCTGCTGCCAGTGTGGCAAGACGGCGTTCACGGTTGGTTGCGCCCACGTGGCCCTCGTCCCACTCATTCATCCGCTCACTCATGCCCTTCTTGAACGTGCCGGTGAGTCCGTGGGCGCGCGTCGTGACGCCATCAACCTCCTTATCGGCGGAGATGGACTCGAGGGCTTCCTTCTTCTCGGCGCGGTCTTTGCGGGCGTGTTCCATGCGCTCATGGAAGGAGAGAGGCTTCTCATCGGTCGTGGGGGCCTCGCGTCCGATTGTGGGGACTTTGTGGGCGCCGCTACCACGCTTGTCCTGCTGGTCGGAGTTCCCCAACTTGTTGCCCAGTGCGCTCGTGGCCACGTCCATGCTGGACTTCCTGAGTCGGTTGGTCAGGCCTCCTGCGACAGCACCGGCCACGGCGCCGGAGGTGACTGCTTGACCGAGCCCGGCCGCGCTTGAGCCCCATTGCAGTGCGCCCGAGACCGAGAGCGGGTTGGGGATGCCCATTCTCTTGAACGCTTGACCGAGAATCCAGATGGAGGCTACCGGGGCGAGACCAATGATGAGGATGGCGGGCACCGACCCGGCGGTGATGTAGGCGGTTGAGAGGGTGATGATGAAGTTTGTCAGGATGGTGATGACCGCCAACAGTGCGGTCGCCAGAGCTGAGATGATCGCATACCCCACGAATGTCTTGCCAGTGGAGGCAAGTTTGGCCCCGGTGTCCTGTCCAGGGATGAGGGTGGCGATGAGGAGGAGTGGCAGGAGCATCGCATAGCCGACCATGGTCAGTTTGGCGATGAAGACGGCGGCCGCCAACAGGATGAATGAGCCTCCCGCGAAGATGGAGGAGAGAAGGTAGGCGATCGCCTTGACGGTCCCGTTGTTCGTTGATTCGCCTTGGAGGGAGGAGACGAACTCCTTTGCGGTGGCATTGGTCATGTCATCGGTGCCGTCGGTGAAGTTGAATGCTTGGGCGTAGCTTGTGGTTGAGTCATCCTTGGTGGCAAACCACTCACTGCACGCTGTGTCGGCTTGCGAGGAGTCCGCTAGAAGATCCTCGTCGACAACCCATGCACCGTCTTGAACCGTACATGCCGCCCACCCGACCATCGTCTTGTCGACGGCGACATTCCCGGAGTAGATGAGAGCTTGAGGCGCATCGCTGAGCACAGAGTTACCCGAGGAGAGGATGCCGACATCGAATCCCTCGCTTTTGAAGAACTTCGATGTCGCATCACTCATGGCGACAAACGTGTGACGGGCGGTGCCGTTTGACCCGGTGACAGAAATGCCGGCGTTCTTGTCCAGCAGACGGCAGTAGGTCCGGTTTGCGTAGTCATTCGAGCCGAACTGGATGTCTTTCCACACCTGAAGTCCGGAGTTCTCCCACATGTTGGATAAAACAAGGGCCGCCTGCCCATCAGCGTTCCCGGTGATGGTGCTTCCGGTCGTATCGGAGGCCAGGAGGTAGGAGGCTTTCATCTGGTCGACATAACTCGTACAGTCGAGCCCGTCCTGAATACTGGCCTGAGTGGAGTAGGCATCGGTGTCATCGCTACTCGTGATTGTCGTGAACTCGGTAGCCCTGAGTAGTGGCCCAGCAATCGCGTTGGAGGCTTGGTTTGCTATGTCGATGTACCACGGGGATGATCCGACCGGAAAGTTGGTTGTTTGAGACGCACTGATCGACCCGGACGGTGAGGCGACAAGGATGAGGAGCACCACTGCGACCAGTCGGGTTCCCAGATTCTTTGCGATACCCATGAACCCTTGACGGCGCGCAACCCACAACGCCCAAACCAGGACAGCGACGATGATGAAGATGAGAAGGCCCGTTGCCGTCCTCGACCCGATGACGGCCGCCCCAATGCCGGTGGTGATGTCGTTGATGGATTTGGCTGCCCCCACCAAAATGTTCATGGAGATCGCTTGGGTAATCAGGGAGAGGGCTGCCTGCCAGAAGAAGTTCGCGAACCCGAGAAGCGTACCTGTGACGGCGTTGCGGGACTGGGAGGCGATCCATGTTCCCGGGTTGGAGACTGAGAATCCGACACGGGTATGGAACTGTCCTGTCGCCCCACCCCACCGCACAAGAGGCAGGAGGCTGGATTCGTCGGTCTGGAGGATGGGTGTGGTGGTGTCGGCCCCCGCCACTGTCGCCGTCAGAAACAGGAAACATGCCACAAGGAAACCAATCGCACAGAATGTGCGGGGGCGGACGAGCTTCACGATTGTCCTTTCCGTGGCAGACGCACATGGACAGATTCGGGGTCGGGCGACATGGTGGCAGCGTGGGCGATGATGCCGGTGCGCGGGTGATCGAGGTCAACCCGGATACCACCGGTCAGAAAAACAACACCCGGCTTGTCCGTGTACTTCGCATATGCGGTCTTCAAAAGCGTCTCCTGCATCCCGTTGCGGGAATGAAACGACACGAGCCCGTAAAACCCCGCCATGACGCATCCGGCAAGGATCAGGGAATACACACCCAACATCCCGACCGTTGCCATCAGGGCAACAACGGTCGGGATGAGAGACCACGCCAGCTTGACCAGTGTCGTACGCCGCACCATGAACGTGAGCACAGGGCGGGTCCGTTCATCCTTGGCGTTCTTCCCCGTCACATCGGTGAGCGAGTACACCTGGGGCACGATCAGCCGCCAAACCCTCGGGTTGCGATCCCGATGACGATATTGGCGAAAAAGTCCCAGCCAAGCAAAACCAAAGGAATGACCGCCTTGGGGGCGGCCAAGACCACTCCGATGATCATGAGGTAGACAGCTCCCGACGCCTTACCACCGCGACGCTTGGTCCACATCATCATGATGACACCGGCGACAATCATGGCAATGCCAATGACTGCCAAGAACGTCAGGAAGCTTCCATCACCCCCCACAACAGAAACGAAGGTGCTCCACTGTCCGTGGAGGTTTGAATCATCGGCAAGAATACGAGTGGTGGACGGCGACATGTGGTGTCTCCTTTCAAAGACGGTTCATGACATATGTGTGCGGAGAATGTCACTTGGCTCGGGACGGATGTTTGGTTGAGGCGCGCAGGGCCTCCACCCATAACCTGTCGGCGTGCTTGCTTTGGGAACGCAGCGCATGGACAACGTTCTCCCGCTCCCGATCCGAAACAGCATTCTGAAACGGGGCGAACAAGGCGTCCGACACATCCGCATCGTCCTCGGCGCTCTCCCACTCATCACACAAAGCCACGACACTCTTCCCGGTACCCTCAACGATCTTGCGGTATGTGGACGCCTTACGCTGGGAGTAGGTCTCGGCCACGATGTAGTTTCCGCCCGTCTCCCCGGCAAACCACGCCCGAGTGGCCTCATGCTTGGAGAGATCATCAATATCCAGATCTGCATAACCACTGTCGATTTCCGCAAACACATCAACAGCTGGGTTGGCCATCCCGATCATCTCGTCAAGACTCTGCCGCTGCCCATCCGCATCAACACGCGCAGCCGCATACGTAATGTTTCCCTCCGCGAACCCCGCAGCTGGCCGATCTTTACGCCGCTTGCCCGACTTGGTGTACTGCGGCCACTGAGCGATCACCTGCGCCTCGGCATCCCGGCGCTCGCGGGGAGTGAGTTGGCGCCCGAGTTCTTCTTCGGTTTTCCTCTTGAGCTCGATGTACTTCTTGCGTGCTTGTCCTTCAGCGGAGTTCATCTCCCCGCCATACATGGACCCGGTGGATTGTTCGAGGTTGCGCACTGTCGACATGGCGTTCTTGACTGCGTGGCGGGCTTCCCACCCGCTGACTTTCCCGGCTTTGCGGTGAATCGTGACGACAGTGATCCCGGCACGAGAGGTCAGTTCGTCGTACAGGTCATTGGTGTAGGCGGCACCAGCGCCCATCGGCTTGCGGCGTCGCGAGACAGCATAGGCTTCGGCGCGCACAATTCGGCTGAGCTGCTCAAAGTCGGCAGGGTTGTCGAGATTGAAGTACTCGGGACCTGCGAGTTGTACCTGGGTGTCCTGACGGGAGGAGGGATCCTGCCCGAACTGTCCGTTGCGAGGGTTGCGGAGGGATTCGCCGCGCTGTGCTGTGGTTGGTGAGATGGACATGGTTGCCTTTCGTTGGCGTGCAGTTGTGTAGGCATGGGTGAGGAGATCGCCAGCCAGAGCTGGGGTGATGAGAAGAATGCGGACGATTTCGTCCTTCTGCTCGATGGATGTGTGTCCGAACGGTGCAAAAAGGAGATAGGTCCACTTGTGGGGATGCCGGTTCATCCACGCGGTAGCTACCCGGACGACCCAGTCCGTGTCAGTCATGGACTTGAACATTCGTTCGTCAGCTTCGGTCACGGGCCGAATCGGGCAGGTGGGTGCCATCGCCGCCCACACAAGTTCCTTACCTCTGCGCTGCGCCTCTCTGTTGGAGGCTGTCGCGTCCATCTCTCGGTAGATGCCCTCAAAGTCGACTGGATGTTCGTCGTAGACAGGCACATTCTGTATCTCCGTTTCGTCGAAGAACACGGGGGAGAGCCAGAAGTCCCGAGGAGGCTTGTGTGCTTTGTCGGGCCACTGGTCGATAACGTCCTGAGCGATAGCTTGGATTTGGGAACGAGTCAGGTCGTGACCGTGTTGCTCCCTACGCTTTTCTGCGCACCTCTCACCGAGTTCTTTTGCTGCTGTCTTTCGGGTGCCAGACACATCCATTGCGATCCCAACCTTGCCCCGACGGTGAAGGTCGATACTCGACTGGAGAAGCGATGTCATGATGCGTGACAACTGCGGCGATGAGAGGCAGTAGTCAGGATCACGACGAAGTCGGTTGGCCAAGTACAGGTTTGTATCAGATGCGAGCTCCTCACCGATTGTCATGCTGAAGGCCATCAGGCGTGACTTGTTTGTGATGATTCGAGATAGAGCTCGCATGTCATCTGGGTCACCAACTTTGTACATGCGCGACTGAGGGGCGTTCTCCATACGTATGTTGTGTGCGGGGTCCACCCACACCTGCGTCAGCTTTCCTGAATACGTGACGAATCGTGACGAACTGGCGGCAAAGTCCCGATCATGGAATCCAAGGAATCCTCATCCACACCACCAACCTCGGCCCCAGACGCCCCGCGAAGCGTGCCCACAGGCGACCGCCCAAGCCGACTACCAACTACAGGACGTTCGTCCCATTCGTCAGGGTCACGAGACTCAAGATCCCCCTCATCCGCATCCTCGAGTGCGAGGTCGTCCTGGCGATCCACGCCCACAGTGTTCGCCCCATCGACCTCACCCTCGATAGGCTCACCCCAATCCAGATCGACAAGCCCCATATCAACCTCGGGTCTTTCCTGAACAATCTGCCCCTCCACAACCGGATCAATCAGCTTCTCATCCACGTCGAAACGGAGCATCCACGGGTCAGGCTCCCGACGCATCTCCAACTCGCGCGGATACACCTCCTTGGGCGGATGCGAATACCAAAACTGAATGATGGAAGCCCGAGTAGCCATCGTCGACTCGAAATACCCCCGCCCATGAGGCACATACGACCCCAAATCAGGAGCCGCCTCCGGAGCCCGCAACGCACCCTGCTTATCCCCAAAAGTGGAATTACCCAAAAGAATGCGCGTCATGTTCGTGCGAATACCATTCGCCTCGGGCAAACGATCCAAATCACTCGCCTTCAGCTGCTGCCCAATGAGAACAAGAGACACCCCCGCACTCCGAGCTTGGGCACCAATATCAGAGGCATACTTCCCAATCCGAGACACCGCCGTCACCTCCGACATGGCTCTCGCATACCCCGCCAACACCTCTTGACTCGCACCCGAAGCAGGCTTGACCGGCTTAGACACCTTGATCAGCGAGTTAAACTCGTCCAACACCACAATGAGACGACGCGGACGCACCCCACTGGGAAGCTCAGTGAAATTAGCAGCCGAATACTGCGCATTCAACCCAACCCGACGGTCCACCTCCCGATACACGGACTCCAACATCGCCGCCGTATACGCCCGCCCATTCTCACTCTGCTTCTGATTGACAAAAGCCGACATCCACGGACGAAACGGCTGAAAATCAACCCCGGCCTTATTCGGATCAGCAACACACACATCCCACCCATTCGCCAAACACCCATAAATCACACCTTGAGCCGACGCAGAATTATGGGTAGGCACCCCCGACCCGATCCGAAAACAATGATTAGGGCTCTCCACCCGCACACACCGAACCGGAACCACACGCCCGGACGGGCGCACACTCTCCACACGAACCCACTCCCCATCAATCAGGATCCCCACCCCATCGAGGTCCGCCAGTTCACGGGTCGTCACAACGCGCTCGCGGTGGTAGGAGCCGGTGGCGAGGGCGCGGGAGTAGGCGTCGGCCATCTCGTCGACGGCATAGAGCATGGCGACGTTCCACATCCGGTCCCATCGGGATTCGGCACCTGAGAGGAGTAGTGCTTGACGGACCCCGCGCGGGTCAGGAATCGGGGTGAGAACACGGGTGATGGTTTCTTCATCCACCCACAGGTCATTCATGCCAAGGTCTGTCACGTGGGTGGGGGACATTGTGTAGCCCCCGATGGTGGAGGGGTTGTTGCAGAGCCATGCGATGAGTTCGTCCATGCAGTAGACGGTGCCTACCTTGTTGGTGCGGTAGATGGCGGGTATGGCTGCTAGACGGAAGTTGGCAAGGTCGTCGGGGTGGACGTGCATGAGGTCGGCGGCATCCTCGAGGAGGGCGTAGCTGTGGACACGGTTGGCGAGGGTAGCGAGCTGGTCGGATGTGGCCAGGTCGGGGCGAATGTGGACCACATCGGGGTCGGCGACTCTCCATAGGTGGCGTGCGTCGGCTTCGTGAATGTCTCCGTTGGCGGTGGTGACATACCATGTCGGTGAGTCCATCCAGTCGGACAGGGAAGAGACGACGGTCGGTTCGTTGTTCCCGTCGCTGATGATGTCTCCTGGTGCAATCTCCCTCAATGCAACACTTCCGCTCGGGGTGTGGATGAGGGTGTCAGCGGCCAGCGCTTTGCCGGAACCGGTCAATCCGATGAGCATGAGGTGCGGGTCGTTTTGCGGGTTCCATTCGATGACGTTGCCGTCGATACCCACTCCGAGTCCCACAGTTGTGGGATGCTGGTCGGCCCACTGAAAGTCGTAGTCGACAGTGTCGGGCAAGGGGTTGTCGACACACGTGAGGGCGGTGATGTTGCGGGGGTCGTCTGGGTCATCGGAGAACTCGAGGAAGGCCAGTCCTGCCGCCTTCTCGATCGCACCTTTCTTCTTCTGCACGTCGGTGAGGGAGACTCCTGCGGGCAGAGCAAACGTGACTTTCTTGATCGTGGGGTTGGCTGGTAGAGGTGTCACGTCGAGGGTGACCGGGAGCGTCCCGGTTGTCTTGGAGATGAGTCCTGCCGCCTCAAACGTCTGTTGCCAGGCGAGGTTGGTCAGCCAGCGTCGATCGTCTTCCATGCTCAATGTGATCCGTTCGAACGGGGTTCCGGCGACGAGACGAATGACGGATGGGTCTTCGTCTTGGGCGACGGCCAACCATTCACAGGCGAATTGGGCTTTGAGTGCTTGGAGTTTCGTACGGACGTTGGCCATCGTCACCCCGTCGTAAAGGCGCACGTCGATCCTCCAGCATTGAGAGGCTGAACCGGGTTGTGCCAGCGGGCGGGTCTGGATGACTTCGGGGCGGGCGAGGCCAACGGCGGTGAATGCTTTGCAGACGCGTCCGGCCAGCACCCAATGCTCGGGAAACGATTCGGTGCGGAAGGATGTCCAGATATCGGTGCGTCCCTTCTTGACCGGGATGATGCGGGCCGGGTCGATGGGAATGTCGTTGTGGGACCACGTGACCGTGATGGCCTGGTTGTGGCGGGTGCCGGGTCCTTTGCCGGCGGCGGGGAAACCTGTGACGGCACAGAAGGGTGCTCCTTGCAAGGTTGCTGCCAGTTCGTTGTCGATGCCGGTGAATTGGCGTGGTTCGATGCCGTTGCGGGTCACGAACCCCATTTGTTCGAGGTGGGCGCGTCCTAGGTCGGCGCTGCGGTAGGTTGCCCATTCGGCGGTTGGCCCCACGGATGCGACCTTCTTGATGGAGGCCCACCGGGTGTCCCAGTCGTTCGTATCGGAGATGCGGGTCAGGAGTTGGGGGACAATGTCGTCTCCCGGGTTGCGTACTCCCAGTGCGGAACCCATGTGGGTACGTTCGGGGGTTGCTGCCAGATGCGCGGCGCCGGTTGTGTCACCCACGAGGAGGGTGTGGGTGGCGAGTGTGTCACACGCAAACGGGGTGGACATGACTTTTTCGAGGGTGGAGGAGTACCACAGGGCGACATTGGTCAAGTCATCTTCGCCGGTCATCGCGTTGACGAGGCTGATAGCACGCAGAACGGGTCCGGGAGTGGACTCCGGTTCTTCCGCGTCAGGTTCGGGCACGGAAGCAGAGTCAGGCACAACATCGGGTTGTGCCTTCGGTGCGGTGGTGTGTTCGCTCTGACTCCACGGGTCGGGCAGGCGGCGGGTCAATCGGGCACGGATCGTTTCGACCAGACCCATGCGCGGCTCACCCAGAACCACGTCGATGAGGGGAAGTTCCGGGCGAGCGGGCTCCGTTTCGGGTGTGGCTTCTTCTGTGCCTACCGACTCCACTACCTGCGGAGGTTCCACTGGTGCCGGGACGTCTGGATTCTCCGGGGCGATGAAGTAATCCCAGAAATGATGGACCGGGGCAGGTTCGCCAACCTCATCCAGTCGAACAATGCGGGACGGCACAATCCTCTTGTCAGGAGCAGTCTTTTGCATGTAGGCGTCCACAGACATCGCGAGTGCGAGAGATGTGAGGAGGTAGAGGTCTGTGTCGCTCAGGGTGGGGTCGGACAGGTCGATGCGTGTTTCTGGGGGCACGATCATGAGGTGGATGCTTGTCGGGGATGTTGTGCCGTATTGGGGTTGTCCGTTTTTGTCGTGGGTGGGGGCGTGGACGCAGTAGAGGTTTGCGCCGGGGATGAAGCGGGCGAGGCTTTCTTGTGCTTTCATGACGTCGGCGACTGACAGCATTTGGTCGAGGGTGAGCGTGGTGATGTCGATGTTGGTGATGGTGGTGTGGAAGGAGACGACTGGGGGTCTGTAGCGGGGGAAGATGGCGTGGAAGATGTCGGTCCATTGTTCGCGGGCATCTTTTTGGTCTGCCCAGTCTCTTTTTGCTGTCGTGTAGGTGGCGGCCCACATGATGGTGGCGGTGACGCTCATGCCTGCGCCGACTCCGACGATTGTGTGGCGGGTCGGGTCGATCCACTCGGTTGTGGTGGTGAATGTGAGGACGTGTGCTTGCCACCCGGCGGCGATTCCGGCTGCGAGCGCGAGGGTATATGTCCACCATGGAGTGGTGCGGGTGAAGGTTGGTCCGGGGAAGGTGGTGGTGGCGCGCAGGATGTGGATGGTGAGGAATGTGGCGAGAGGGTTGAGCCACCACAGGATGTAGGTGGTGGAGTTCCAGACGGTGATGGCGGTGCTGATGCCGGCTAGGCCGGGTCCGATCCACCATGTGATGAAGCGGGCGTCGATCCATGTTGGGTTGGGCAGGAGTGCGCGCAGGATGGTTCGAGTTGTGGTGTAGCGGCGCTGGGCACGGTGTTCGGTCGTGTTGGCTGGTGTGGGTTGTTTGGTGAGGAGGTCTCGTTCCCCTGTCAGGATCGGAGTTTGTTCCATGATTGCGGCAACGACAAGCCCGAGGGGGATGAGGATGAGTCCGGGGTATCCGTTGTATGTGGCCAGTCCTGCCACGGCGATGCTGGCGAGGCTGATCGGGTAGAACCAGGAGGATTGTGTGGGTTGTGCTGCCATGCTCTCTTAGTGTGCGGAGACGTTCACATCATGAGCGTGGTTGCCGCCACGGCGAAGAGGATGAGAATGATGCGTGATGCCCATTGGCGGGCGCGTTGGTGCTCGGGTGGGGTGGGGCGGGTCAGGACCCATGCGGTGGCCAGTGTGATGGGGAGGAAGGCGGGCCATCCTACGGCGTAGGCCGAGAGGGCGAAGACGATGAGTCCGACAAGGGTGCGGGTGGCGGGTGTGAGGGTGCGGGTTGGGTGGTTTACCCATGTGCACGCGTCGAGGGTGAGCACGAGGGATGAATCGACGAGGCTTTCGGGGACCATGTGGTGGATGAGTGTGTGAACGTTGGTGATGGTCATGGGGACGAAGTTCAAGGGAGCTTCGACTGTGATGTCCGTGTTTTCGGCGATGATGACGAGTGCTCCGGTTACACGGGTTTTCAGGTAGCTGGACCATGCGGTGAGGTGTTTGCTCATGTGTATGTCGCCACCGGCAAACGGGCTCCATGTTCCGGCGGTGTCTGCGTGGCGGCGGCGCATGGCGAGTGCCCCGTCGGGGGTGGGGCTGAACTTGTAGTCGTAGCCGGAGGCCCAGTTCTTTGCGTCGATGATGAGAACGTCGCGTCCACGTAGGACCATGGCGTCGGCATCGAAGATGCGTCCGGGGATTTTTGCCGAGTAGAACACGTGCGGGTTGATGCTTCCCCAGCGCGCGTTTTCCACAGCGTCTGCCAGTCGTTTTTCTCCGGCTACTCCGGCATCCACCCGGTCACGTGGTAGATCGGATTCGAGGATGGCGCGTCCCGGGGTGCCGTGAATGTTTGCGGAGGGGATGGACACAGGTACTCCTTCATCAAAGGGATATACCTGTCATGTGTGCGGAACTCAGATCGAGATGATTGCGGGCACCACGGATGTCCGGTCAACAGTTCATGAGTGCACTATTGCCGGTGCCGATTATTGTAAAGGGGTTCGTTCTGTGTGGAGGAGGGTAGTCCGCCCGCTTTACAAATGCGTCCACCCTGATCGAGAAGTCGGGGTGGGCACGGATGCAAGGCTAAGTCTTTCGACTAGCCGAAACACTTAGCCTTGCATCCGTGCCTCGAGTTCAGAGATTCTACTTCCGAGATTGTTCACTTCTGCTTCCAGACGCAAAGTGTTGGATAAGAGCTCGGTGATAACCATATTCGGATCGAATCGGACACCGTCCTTAACGATTTTGGCTGCGACTTGCGTCAATGGGAGTCCATCCAAAGTGTTTATGTCCATCGATTCAATCCATTTGCGGGCGCCATCGAAAGACTCAGAATTGAGATCCATTCGTGGGAGCAGAAACGCACACGGCCATCGCATGGTGATTGATGCAGTCGAAAGGCTCATGTGCCTTCGGCTCGATGCGTGGGTCGAGATACTGGGCAAACCAGCGGCGCGTCAGCATAAAGAGTGGATTCTCATACGCTGATACGTGCGTTACTGCGGTCTGTCATCCTTCTTTGGCAAGAGTTTCACAAGGATAGTTGCAGCAAAGATTCCAAGCGCACTAAATGTCAGAAGCTCGATTCCCCGAGTGGCCGCTTCTCCCAATCCATCATTGAAGAATCCCCAAGTGGACCAGAACATAGGCACGAAAAGCATAAAGATTTGGCCTGCCATCATCCCAGAAGACGCGACATCCCTGTATCCACCGTAGTTTCTTAACTTATGTATCTGTGCGAACAACTCTGTTACACATACTGCAAGTATCACCATCACCAACAATTCGGTCAGCGTCCCACATTGGTCGCTTGTCAATCCCAAAGCTCGTCCTCTCTTTTCGGATCAAGATATCTAACAGCTCTGATCCTAGTCGGACCGAATCACACCTATTGGTAACAAAAACTCCAACACCCCATGGAATGGATAATGGCGGCAACAAGGATCAGCACATGCCCGAGTCTCCGGTCGACGGTGAATCTAGTGAGCGGTGGACGTGTACACGGAATGGTGAATCATTGTCATAGTTGCGTGCAGCATTCTCAGTTGTGGGAGTGTGGCGGCGTGGCTTGATCTGGTGAACGGAAGACAGTCTTACGCCCACGGGTCGGCGGCAGGTGGTTGAGACATGGGGCCTAGTGCTGGCTCATCCCATGTCTCGAACATGTCGGCAGATTGTGGGTTCGACGTGGGTTCACTCGAAAAGACGGACTCGCTTGAATCCGACACCTTACGAACGAACCGAGCCGAGGTCTGCGGGCGGGAGACATAGGAGGCACACGTGATGCCCACGAAAGTACATACTCCTTGAACGATCGCCACATCGATCTGCCACATGACAGCAAATGCGAGAATAGAAACGAGACACGCGATGGTTTTCAGGCTTCTCATGTCTCTCCAGTGTGCGGAAGAGTAGCGCGCCGTACCGCTTCGACATCTTTGCTCCGGGGCGCACCGGGCGAGAGCGCGCGTGGAGGCGACACCCGACGGCGCAACCGCATGTCGATAGGTGGCACATCCACACCCGCACCGTGGGCCAACCCCGCCCATATCGGCAACGGGTCGGTGCGCGTCCACGCCGGAGACACCAGTGTTGCCTGCAACCCCCGATGAATATGGGTGGTCGGCTCTGGGTTTACCATCCGCCCATCCCCCAAGACAGTGACGTTCACCCATTGGCGTGAGTCCACCTCATAGCGTTGACACATAAGTGAACCAAACTCGCTCGTCGGCCCGTCCGGGTGAAACCACGACTTCCACGAGGCGGTGAGAATGCGCTCGCGGATGGTGCGGTTCCATGCACCGTCTAGGTGACGGCGGATGATCTTGGCGATGCGGTGTTGGAACTGGGCGTAGGTGGTTTTCGATTCGGTCAACGGGATCGCGTCGAGGAAGAGCACAGCCCTACCTCCCGGTGCGCCCCGGAGCGCATCAGCCCATGCGATGACTTTGTCTTCGAGTCCGCGCGAGGAGGAGGCTGTCGTTTCGATGCCGAGGATGAAGTCGTCGTCTCGCACGATGATGCCATCTGCACGTTTGGCACTTCTGTGGCTGCCCGCATCGACAAGATCGGTGAGGAAGGATTGGGCTTCCCCGGCAACGGTGACCGGTAGGTAGGCCGCAGCTCGCAGGAGGAGTTCGGCGGTGAGAATGTTGTGGCGGGCATATTGGCCACCCACGCTCAGGGGTGTTCCGGCCGCCACGGCCCACCGTCCCGGCAGTGTGAGGTGACGGTTGAGAGTGGTGCGCCAGTCGGTCGCGTTGTTCAGATGGAAGGCGTACAGGTCAAGGTTGTTCGGGTCGGCTCCGGCGACGATAGAGGGGATGTGTATTCCGCGATCGAGGATTCCGGCTGCGAAGAGAGTGTGGATGAGGTGGGAGAAGTCGTCGGTGGGTTGATGGCGGACAAACCCGGCGATCTGGGTGAAGGTGAGGGTGCGGTAGGAAGCGACGACACTGACAATTTCGATGGTCTCTTCCAGATGGGCGAGAACATGTTTCCATGCGGCGTTGACCGTCGGGATGGGGCGGGTGGCTGAGCCTCGCACCGTCAGGAGTCGGGCGCTGTCTGCGCTTTGCCACGTGAAAGAGTCGTGGGTGGGCCACATGCCCGAATAGAACGGGTCGCGCCTCCCGCCTGCTCGGGCGTAGTCGGGGACCCGTGGACGCACCAACAAATGGGCTGGTTCGGGGCGGGGGTCATCTGGGTATGGGGAGACATACGGGGGTGCAAGGTTCGAGGCCGTCATAGCGTCGCGTACCCGATGTAGGCCTGCGGATCCGACTTCCACCACACAGTGGATGCTGTGAACGTGGGCTGGGACTGTCCGTGGGACGATGCGGAGATCGCTGCCTCGTAGCGGGGCAGGTTGATGAGGTCGGGTCCGCTCCATTCTTGCCCGTCGGCCCCCAGTCGTGCCGCGATCTCGGTGGCAATGACCGAGTCGTCGGCTTTGAAGGAGACGAAGACAGGGAAAGTCTGCATGGTGCGGCGCAGGTCGGGGTGAAGCTGGCTGGGGTATTGGGTGGCGTAGATGGGACGGGCACCATACGAGCGTCCCTTGTTGCGCCACCAGTCAAGAATCTGGGGCGAGTCTTTCCCGATGGTAGACACCTCGTCAAAGATCGGGGTGTGATACCAACCCAACTCATCCCAGCCGGCACAGTGGGCTTGCACGGTGCGCTGGAGCGTGTAGGTAAAGATTGCGGTGACAAGAGTCTCCTCATCGTCACTGAGCACATGAGGGTGTTGCCCGCTGGTGAGGATGACAACGTTGTGGGCGTTGGTGAGAATCCATTCCCACGAGGGTTTATTCGCGCTCAGGAACAGGTGGTCGAGGCTGGCAAGGCGGGCGATTTTGTTGCGGGGAGCTTTTGTGGCATCGCGCCGCTGGGCCGGGGTTGTCTTCCCATACAAGGTGTCCAAGGCGGCAGCGCATTGAAGCATGTAGGCCGTACCGTCCATCAGCTTCTTGCGCAGTTCGGTGGCGAGAATGTTTCCTGCTTCATCCCCCATACCGGTCAAAAGAATGTGGGCGTAGTGGACGAACGATCCGGGCGTGAATGCACCCAACGGTGCGTTCTTGTGCGCCTGAGCGTTGGACAGGACTGTCTCGTCGACGAACTGGGCGGCACGCAAACTTGTCATGAGGGCCTCGCGTGACGCCGACCCGATCTCTCCATCAGCGGACGCATACACGAGGGCATCTGTCAGGAGTGCGGCCTTATCTTCGGCGGTAGCCCCGGGCCCGAACAGGTCGATCCCGTTGGGGCAGGTGGGGTCAGCAACATTGATGTACCACAATGGGTTAGGGGAGTGTCCCACCACCTGGGTGACGGTGCGATGGACCTCAACGTAGGCTTTCGCGCCGTCTGGTTTGATCTCAAAAATGATGACCGAGTTGTGTGCTCCGGGTGCTTTGGGACGCCGGGAGGGGTGTGCCTGTTCACCGAACAGGTAGGCGGCCATGCCTTGAAGGAAGACCGACTTGCCGGAACCGGGAGACCCGAAGATCGCCATGCCCAGACCCGCATCCTCATCACACACATACGTCGGTGTCTCTTCCGCCAAGCCGACGAATGCACCCTGACGGGCCCGGGCCGATGGTGGTGGGGGACGGTGAAATGTTTGGGTTGCTCCCGATTCGGCACCGGCTTGAGGTGAGAGGAACGTGGCGGCCATGATGGGGGATAGAAGAACGCTACAGGCGTGAAGTGGATAGGACGGGTCACGTGCCTCGATCGGGTTGCCTTCCTTGTCTACTCCTGCTCGGCGTCCCTTCGAGGCGGGCACACTCCGGTGGGGTGGTGGGGGAAGAGTGCGTCGCAGACGAGTGGCGCGTGTGGGGATGAGTCCGCGTCCAACACACATGCCGATGAGAGCGAAGAATCCTGCCGCCCAGACAAGGTAGGGATGTGGAACATACGGGTCAAGAATGCCTGTCACGTGGAGGGTCAGGCACGCGGCTCCTCCAAGAAGCCATGCACCCAACGCCGGGACGACGGAAGGGTGACTCGTGCGTGTGTCCACGTCAAAACCCACCCACGAGCCGACCAGAGAATCAATGATGCGCCGGGCACGGTAGGTGTCGGAGGCTCCCGCATACACGGCGGCCACCACAGGTTGGGCGGACTGTTTGGAATAGTGCTGGATCTGTCCGGCCCGCATGGTGCGCACAAAGGTCGCATACCGGTTCTTCTCCAACCGGGAGGGTTTGCGGACGACGAGCGCCACCCACGAGTCTTCTTCAAGGATGAGGGAGATCTGGTCAATGATGGCCGCCGGGTCCGCACCGGCCAAGGTTGCACCGTAGTCGAGGTGTTGGCGGGCCGACACGCGCAGCTGGACGATCTGGTCGGTCGGGGAACGAAACTGGGGCTCGTCGCAGGTGTCAGCTCGCGCACCCAGGGAGCGCGCCAGACCGATTGCCGCCGTCTCTTCCTCATGGCTCGAACCCGTCATGATGTAGGAGGACAGCGCTTCACTCGTGCGGTGGACAAGGAGAGTCGCTGGACCCCGCGATGTCAGATTCGCTAACGCCACACCGAGACCTTGCATGAGAACGGACGGGTTGGTGGACATCTGTCCGGTGCGGGTGAGGGTGTAACACGTACGTGGAGCAGTCATACTCTCCCAGTGTGCGGAAAACACGTGGACCCAAAAACCCCGAAAAAACCCGCCCCCCAGCGGATTCTTCGCCTTGCTTGCCCATCTCCCACGTGCCACCAGCCTTCCCGAATCACCCCACAATTCCTCAGTTTTCTTTCCTTTTCGTCAAGAAATCTTCGTCATGTGGGCTGATGTGCTGGTGGCTTGGGTGTATCGGGCGGCGCAGGTGCTCTTCGCGTGTGGTCGCTCAGTGCCCCGGGGTGGTTGGTGTCATGGGTGATGGTGAAGCGGGTGTGGGTTGTGGGTTGGGGCGCTGCGCGTGGCGGGGTGTGTGGCGGGGCGCAGTCCGGAAGAGGTGTGTCATGAGTGGTGTGTGCGGGGGTGGGGTGTGATCGTGGTTCGTGAACAGACGTGCATCAGTGGTGTGGGTGGATGTGCATATGGGGTGGGTGTTCGGTGGTGGTGAGGAGTGCGGGCGCAGCCATGTGAACAGATGAGCAGTGGTGGTGCGAGTGGATGATCAGTGATGTGCATGGGTGGTGTGAAAACACGGGTGATGGTGGGTGATGGAGCTGTACCTACGTGAGCGAATGTGCATCAACATCCTGAACGGATGGTGACAGTGAGTGGAGCGTACAGGTCACCCAGCCCGCCATCCGGGATGCCCCACGCTAGAAGAGGAGTGGTCTATCGAACGGTTCGCCCCCAGGGGCGTACCCGAGATGGACACGGTGGCGTGTGAGTCGGACACAGAGAAACATTCTCTTTCCACAGAGGCCACGTTGGAAAGAGAATGTGCGAGGTGGACGGAGGGCAGGACGGGAAGAATGGCACGCCGGGGCGTGGCAGTTGGCATGGCGGGGTGGGTGACGCACGCGAGCGAAGCGAGCGTGGCCTACCGGCGAAGTCGGGTGGTTCCGCGCGGGGTTGGGGCGGGGCTTAGAACTCGTCAGGGTCCCAGTCGGTTTCGGGGTGGCGTTGGATGAGTTCGTCGCGCGTGCCCATGGCTGGGTCTTCGTCCATGATGTCGTCGTCGCGTACGACAACGATGGCTCCGATGCGGACGAGGGACTCCATGAAGATGGTGTTGTGTGCGTAGCTGGTGTGGATGACGTTGCCGGTGGGGATGTGGTCTGGCTCGTATAGGTCGTCCACGACGATGAGGGGAATGTCCGCTTCCCATTCTTTACCGGCCCACAAGGGTGCGTGACGGTCAGCGACCATGAGTGTTGCGTACTCGTCGTCGGACAGGTAGCTGTTTTTCTCATCGTCTGCGATGAGACCCCATTGGGCTTCTTCGACATAGGTGAAGAGGGCGCGGCGACGCAGGATGTCGTGTCCTTCGTAGTCGTCGTCGTGGATGAGGGACGCATGGGTCATGAGGGGTGCGAGTTCCTCCCATCCATAGTTCGAGAATCCGGTACCGGATTCCGTGATGACGAAAGCTTTCACAAGCAGTCTCCTTTATACGAGGTGTCGGTCTGACGTTTGCAACATTACCGTTGCCCCCGGACACTTACGTGAGCTGTCCCGCACACAGAGGAAGTGACCACCTTCCTACCGATGCGAGGCTCCTCATGAGTCAGACGACTCTTCTACTCCTTGCCATTCTTGGCGACATCCTCACAGGGATCGCCACTGTTGGCTCCATCCTGGTCTCGGCGGCAATCGTTCTCGCCATCTTCGCAGCCGCCATCTATGTCATCAAGGACTCCCTCTTCCCACGCGATGTCGACGATGACATGTGAAGCGGTAGCGATCATCCTCGCCCATAGGCGAGTCGATGGGGTGAAGATACAACTCGAAGAGATCCCTACCCATGGTTTTCGTGTTGTCGTTTCAACACGAACCCACACCCATATGTGGGCGTTCGTCTCCCGCGAGCGAGCCACCCACGACTACAACAGGCGCGTGGCAAACATGGAGAGGTCGTTGTCGTGATGTGGCGCCGGGGTGCGAAAAAGCTGACACACCTACCCGGATACGGAAGCGCTGACACACCCACATTCTCTGGAGTTGACCTGACCGACGCGCAAGCACGTGCCCTCACCGACGCCAGATACATCACCAGGGCACTCGCCCCGTGCCGGCGTGCGCGGAACTGGTCTCCCGCACACATCTTCCTTGTAGGACTCACCTGATACGAAAGAAGCACACCATGATCGCTTTCCTTGCCGGACTCATCATCGGCACCAATCTCGGTATTGTCATCCTCGCTGTCCTGAAGGCGGGTTCGAGCCATGACGAATGACGACAAGGACGCAACTGTCGCCAGAATCTTCGCACACTTCGACGAAGCAACGGGTGAATGTATCCGCCACAGGTGGGTGCCAACCGACGGCATCCTTGTGTGTCAGTTCTGCAAGGCCGAACACTCCGATTGGGACGTACGCACCGTATGGTGAGACACCCTCACTCATCGTGTGGGGGTGTCTCATTCACTCGCGTGGGCTGAGGCGGGGACGCACGAGGATGGTCTGCTTGGTGCCCTTGTACTCTTCATGATCTTTGACCGTGCCGGTCAGCGACACCTCATCATCAACTGAGACCTCCCACGCCCACGACGCACTCGTAAACATGGTGAGAACATCCCCGGACCCAACGTGAAGGGTGATGACGCGGCGACTCGTGTCGTAGAGTCCGGCAATCGTACCCACCCGAGCGACACGGCCGCGCACATGTACTGTCTGTCCAACCTCACCGATGTACTGGGAGTGGTAGGTGGGACCGGCAACGCGAGCACGGGGCGTTATAGATGCACCGGCAACTGCCATGGCGATCTGACGGTAGCTGACGAACTCGGAGGAAAGAACAACCCGCAGGTTCGCAAGAAAACCTGTCGCCTCATCACTGATCTGGGCAACAATTGCGTCGATACGTGACTGGACGGCCGCTTCACTGCCATAGATAGGTGCCAGGGTCGCGTTGAGATCGTCAGCACCTTTCGACCACGACACGATTGTCATGACCGTGCCGAATGTGGAGTTTTCACTTTCGCGCGAGTGATACCCCCATGTGTCGGCGGCGGCGAACGCGATACGGGCAATGTCGACAACCCGGTAGGTGGTGGTGAGCCCTTGTCCGCGTGTGTCGAACGTGCGGGTGAACTCATCCTCAAAGAGGAGAACGGGGAATACGGTGCGACCGAGGAAGTCGTTCATACAGGTCTTACCAACCTGCATGAGGGTGCCGTCTTCACGGCGTAACAGGTAGGTGTGGGTGCGGCGTCGGTTCGTGTGGCAGTGTTCGCAGATGCCCGCCACAAGGGCGTCGTTGACGATGTCGCTCGTGTCCGCCCCGGGGACGGCCCGCACGACAACCGAGTCTC
This sequence comes from Changpingibacter yushuensis, assembly GCF_014041995.1. Lineage (NCBI taxonomy): Bacteria > Bacillati > Actinomycetota > Actinomycetes > Actinomycetales > Actinomycetaceae > Changpingibacter > Changpingibacter yushuensis. Next base: position 950,887 of record NZ_CP059492.1, read on the forward strand.
CGACAGTATCGACGGCTGCGACAAACGTGTAACCCCCATAGTGGGGAGCCTGCCCGGTGATCGTGACGTCGAAGCCCGCGATCGTGTAGGACTGGTCGCCAGCATTGGTCACCTCGCGGGTGGTGGGAACCGCCTCCACCCAGACACTGCCGGCATAGCCTTTGCGTGCGGCACGTTTCATGATGTCGTCAACCTTCTTGCGGGTGCGAGCCAGTTCGGTCTCCGTCAAGAAGTACGTCATCGCCATGTCATCAACCTTTCGTTCGTGGTTGATGACTCAGTGTGCGGGCGTGTCTCACAGTGGAGTCTATGCGGTGGCAGTGGCGTGTGTTCGCGATCATGAGACCATTGCCAAAACTGTCCGAAGAATGTTTACGATGAATGAACCGACCTGTGTAAGACTGAAGACGAACGTAGGTGAAGGAAGGAATCATGGACGACCAGATCGAACGGACGGCCCATGGCCGTTTCACTGGAGAGTTCGTTGTGCGTGGTGACATTGATGTCGTGCGACCCGCGTATGAGGAGTTCCGAAGCGCTCTTGCTCAAGAAGGGGTGAATGCCCACGACACAGGTGTCGAAGAGGCGTTGGCGTATTTCGAGCCGAACTTCTATGGCCCGGGGCAAAGCTCCATCGAAGCATCCATCGAAGCCTATGGAGTCTCCATGTCCGATGTTGAAAAGAAGGCTAGAGACCTGATCGCACGTGTTGTGAAGAAACTCGGGATCACTCTTGTTGGCGATGATGGGACGGGTCGCGACAACTCGCGCGACTATGAAGAGTTCGCAAGCTATCTCATCTCAGCGTGAGATTCTGCCGTACGGCTGATGAAGACTAAGGATCGTTCCCGATCGGACAAGGTGCGTGACCGCAATCGCCGCGTGGTCTCGTTCGTCAATCACGTGAGTGACCGTGTGTGGTCATTCTTGGCGCTTGCGGCAACGCTCATCTTGACGGTTGTGCCACTCGTTATCGAGAGCGCACCCAAACTACTCTTCATGGTTGTTGGCGTCATCGCCCTTGGTAGTGGATTGCTCGCTGCCAAACAGGAGCGGTCGACAAACGAGTTGGTGGAAGAGAATACCGAGCTCTGCAAAGAGATGGAGTTCGGGCGGCAGGTAATTGGTGAAACAATTGAGATTCTCTTAGAGAACATATGCCGAGAGGCTGATTCGTGGAACTCTAATTGCCGGGCCACAGTCTATGTACATAAGAACTCGCTTGGCGAGCATCCGATCAGCGCCAGTGGAAGCCTTGTTCCGGTCGCGCGCACATCTTTCAACCCGAACCTGAAAAGGAAGGGCAGGGCTGAGTATCCCGACAATGTGGGTTTTGTGGGTGCAACCTGGGAACAGGGCTTTACATCAGCAAGCTTCGAAAGTACGAACGAACTATTGCTCGTCAAGTTGTACACCAAGCGGGTGAGAAAATGGCCATCCCACATCAAACCTCTCGATGAGGCAACCGCCAGCGCTTTGACAATGAAATCCAGCAAGCTCATCGGAATCAGGATCGACGCACACCATAGAGCAAACATCGGTGTTGTCATGTTTGAGAGCTTGTCCAAAGACGATTTTCAGCAAGTGGACGAAAACACGCTCCGGGATAGTAAGGAAATCCACGTCCTCCAGAAACTCTTGGATGGCTATCGGCCATACCTAGACCACGTCAGCGAAGGGCATGAACCGATCACCTGACGGGATGCTGGTGGGTGTCGGGGGGCTTATATGGCCAAGTCCAACGGCAAGTCAGCAATGTCTTTGAGACGATTACCCGAAACAAGAGTGTCGAGCATGGATGAGGCTTCATCGTTGCCCAGCTTCTCCACGCCACGTTGAAGCTCCGGCAACGCGAAATGGTAGACAGCGTCGATGTCGCCCGTCCCCAAAGCGAGCGAAGCTAGGCGAGACGGTGAGGGCTCAGCCGTGACAACGCAGATGTGCGGCGTGCGGCCCTTCCGATTGCGGATGAGACTGAGAGCTTCCGATCGTGCATTTTGTGCGCGGTCGGAGCGTAAGGTCCACTTGCACGAGACAACGGCATGGACGATGTTCTCGGGATGATAGTCCGCGCGGATGCTGGCACCAGTCCCAGCCTTGTCGTCGACGAGGAACTCGTCACGGTTGATGACACTGTCGGGCTCAGGGGCTCGCACAACAACAACATCGGGGCTGATCGAATACGAGTTACCCAAGACGGTTGAGAGCGTGGGATCCTTCTTGACCGCGTCAGCCAGACTGTCCAAATGGAGGTAGGGGGAATACTTGGCAAGCTGATACTCCGAGCGCGACGACCCGAAGTTTGTCACCGTCCATGCGCCGGGCCGGATAGCTTGCAGGTGGGGAAAGACTGCTGTAACAAAACCAGCAACCGCATCCTCAAACAATTTGCCGGCGTGCTGTCCATCGTGTTTGACCGCAACTTGACTGGCACCGAGTTCCTCAGCGATACAGGCCGCAATCATCCGTGATGAACGCTGAGACCGATCCGCATTCGACGCAACACCCTTAGCATCAAGCGAGAGCGTGTGATCGGTGACGAGACGTGTGTGGAAGGCCGCGCGTTCTTGAGAGAGCCAGGCGGTCATGCGCACCGACGATTCTCGCTCGCCGCGACCGACAATGCCGCGTTGATAGCCGTTCCCACCGCACAGGCAACAGGGGGAGGAAAAGCATTACCCACTTGCCGGTAGGCGTTTGTTTTGGCTCCAGTGAAGACCCAATCGGCAGGGAATCCTTGAATGCGGGCTGCCATCTCAACGGTCAGACGCGGCATCCCGACAAAGTCGCGTTCGGGTGCTTCCTGGGCGATTGTCTTGCCATCAACACCCAGTGCCGCCCACGCACGCTTGGCACGCGTTGGACCAAGGTCAGGCCCACCATGTTTCTTCGAACCACCAACAAGAGTAGGAGCGATCGAATCGGCTTGCTCAGCCCACTTTCGTGCACCCCTCCACCCGTTGGCACCCATGAGCGCACCCAAAGTCTGTCCAACAGTCGGGGCAGGTTCCACCGACGCAGTGGGCCACACGAACGGTGCTTGGTCATTGCGCATCGCCACAAAGACGACACGGGGACGAAGCTGGGGGACACCGAAGTCACTCGCATTCAACAAACGCCACTGTGGGGAGTAACCGAGCTCGCGAAGTTGATTCTCCACATCCCTGCGGTACGTCTCGAAAGCAATGTCCAACAATCCACGAACGTTCTCCAACATGACCGCGCGCGGACGAATAACCCCGACAATCTCGATGGCCCGAGGAAACAAATCGCGCTCATCGTCTCCGCCCAACTGGAGACCCGCCTTCGAAAACGGCGGGCACGGAACTCCACCAGCCAAAAGGTCAACACCCACGAAAGGCGTCGGATCCCACGTATGCAAATCCTCCTCGACAACATTCCATCCGGGACGGTTCGTCCGAAGAGTCGTGCACGCATGATGGTCATTCTCGACAAGAGCCACATGCTCAAAGCCCGCCATCTCAAGACCCAAGGCTTGTCCACCACCACCAGAACAAATCTCCACCGAAGTCATCATGGGCTTAACAATACCCAGTCACCAGGTCACATTTTCCCGAGACACGAGGTCCAGGCGTGGCAGATAGGGAACCATACTTTGAGCAATCAACCGCACAGCAGGAACAACCACACTGTTACCAAACTGACGGTACGCCTGCGTATCCGACACCGGAATGACAAACGAGTCCTCAAAACCCATGAGCCGAGCACATTCACGCGGAGTGAGCCGACGAGGATTCTTCCCACCCTGCCCCACAAGAATCTCCGACCCATCCTTGTAATAGCGAGCCGACAACGTACGAGCCACATCCTCCGGACCAACCAACCCAAACCCAAACCCATTACCGGCAGCCCTGTGCTTAGCAGCATGATTCTGCAACCACGCCCACAACCGATCCGACAGGGTGTACGTGTCACTCACCCTCGCCTGCGCACCCTGCGTATACGGATACTCGACACCCTCAGAACCATCCTGCGGATGCAAAACACTCGCCAACACCGAACGCTCAGACGGCAACACAAGAGAGTTCACATCGAAACCTGTCTCCTCCCGGAACCCCACAATGTAAATGCGCTCGCGGTGTTGGGGGACGAAGAGTCCGCCGTCGATAACCCGGTAGGAGATGTGGTAGCCGAGTTCTTCTGTCAGGGTGCGCAGGATGATTCTGAAAGTGCGTCCGTGGTCGTGAGAGACGAGATTCTTCACGTTCTCGAGAAAGAATGCCATGGGTCGTTTCGCGTCGATGATGCGTGCCACCTCGAAGAAGAGTGTCCCTTGAGTTTCATCCCGAAACCCGGTGGGCCTACCCAGTGAGTTTTTTGTGGAGACACCAGCGGTGGAGAAGGGTTGGCATGGGAAGCCTGCTAACAACACGTCGTGGTCGGGGATACTCTCGGCTTCGACCTGCGTGATGTCACCGGCAATGGGAGCATCCTGGCCAAAGTTGGCCACATACGTCTGGACGGAGTACTTGTTCCATTCGCTGGTGAACACGCATGTTCCACCAGCATCCTGGAATCCTCGCCGGATTCCGCCGATACCAGCGAACAAGTCGATGAAGGTGAATGTGTCCTGACTATGCGGCACGTGTGTCACCTTCCATGTGTCGGTGGTTGTTGAATGCCAAAATCCTGCGCGAGTCCGATAGTGCTTTCTTCATCAGGACCCCGGCACGTCATGTGCATTAAGTGGCACGGTCTTTTCCTGCATTACTCGTTCGCGTCCTTGATGAAGACGAGCCACAAGGTGCGGGCCTGCTTGCCCGATCGGGTCCCATACAGGGGTCGGTGGGGTGTCAATGCTAAAACATCCCTCACTGGGATCGCATACTCGTTCCATTTGAAGACGAGAGTCCCGCACGGCTTCACGACACGGAAACACTCAGAAAAACCGGCTTTCAGATCATCGCGCCAGGTTCGACCTAGGACACCGTACTTTGCGGCCATCGTGGAACGTGCTCCCAGATTGGTGAGGTGAGGCGGGTCGAACACGACGTGATAGAACGACTCATCCTCGAAAGGTAGATGGCGAAAATCCATGACCATGTCAGGATGGACAGACAAGACTCGCCCGTCATCAATGCGTACCTGTTCGTCGCGGATGTCGCCGAAGATAGCCCGATCATCGGACTTATCGAACCACATCATGCGGCTGCCGCAACATGGGTCGAGGACTGGAGGATTCATACGTACTGATCGTGCAGTTCGAGGAACTGAAGGAAGGCCCGTGAGTCTTCCTCGATCCCCTTGAGTGCCGCGTCACGGGCACGCCGCCGGTCAAGCTCCTGACGCATAAGATCGGAGTCTCGGGTGATGAGTCCGATCTGTTCCCGGTCTAGCTTGCGATCATGGCGCAGTTGGGCGTTCTCGGCTTCGAGTTGCTCATAGGTGGGCTTGGTGGGGGAGGCGTGTTTGGCGCTCATGGGGGAGGCTTCCTCGTAAGAGTGTGACATGGACGTCCAGATAGTGTGCGGGCGAGCAAAGGCTCGTATGCGGGCAGGTGGCTACAGGTCTTGCCACCATTCGGTGCTGCGGGCCTACCGGCTGCTCGTGGTGGGCTGGTAGATGGTATGGAAACACTCGGGACACGTCACGTCATGGAGGGTCCCCAAAAAGCGGGTGACGTCCTTTCGGTTTGGTTGGAGAACATAGCCGCCGCACACGGCTTCGAGAGCGTTCTTCCGAACGGTTTTCGCGTCGACGACATGGACTTTCCCATCGCCTCGGGTGTCGATGAACAGCTTCATAGATTGGTGGACTCCTTAGTACGTGTCATGGACACCTCCACAGTGTGCGGGCAGACATCTCGCGAACACCGACCGGGTATACCCCGCCGACACCACCTCCACCACGCCTCACGCTGGACCCATGAGAATCATGAGAATCTGGGCTGTCCTGACGAGGGCACTCGTCAGAGTTTTGGATGCACACCTGAGTGAGGACGTGGCGAGCGCTTGGTATGAGGCCGCATGGAGCGTCGATGACTGGAAGTCCAACCGTGACTAGGCAAGACCTAGGGAGGACCTCACCGCCTGAGCGAGAGCGAACCCAAGGAGCGGGGGAACCGCATTACCGATCTGGCGGAACTGAGCCGAGACCGGACCACACCAGTGCATGTCGGGTGGGAAGGTTTGTATCGCAGCCGCCTCCTGGACGGTCAGCCGACGCAGAAAGCCCGGAACCATCTGGTCCACACCATCGGCACCCATCTTCATGAGACGAGCATGATAGTCCTCCACCCACGACCCGGTCGCGGATTCATCAAGCCAGCGCTGGTCAATGATGGGGGTCCGATTCCCACCCATGGATGCGGGTAACGTCGGCGACGGAGCACCGAGGTCCAACGGACGTCCAGCTCCATTGAACAACATCCCGGCATACGCCGAACGGCGCACAACAGGATGTCGGGCCACCGTGATTCGTGCCCGACACAAGGAATCATTGCCCGGTTCCGTATAGTGGGGAAGACTCGACAATGCCTCCCGAACTGTGACAGGAGCACCAGCCGTCGTTGGAATCGGCACTCGAGGCTCACCGATGTCCCTTCGCACCCCCAGCAAGAACATCCGTTCACGATTCTGGGGAACACCGAAATCGGACGCATTCACAAGAACACGACGGGCCGAGTATCCGAGCCCATTCGCTCGAGACATGAGGCTCTCGCGAACGTGACTCCACTTTGCGTTAGTGTGGAGTGCTTTAACATTCTCCATGACGAAGGCACGCGGGCGGACACGCTCAACCATGTCCATGAAATGGAAGACGTGGGTGGAGCGGTGATCGTTGGGATCCATCTTTCCGGCGATGGAGAACCCCTGGCAGGGTGGCCCACCTATGACAAGGTCGGCCGAACCTTGCTGGGGAAGGTCGACGGCGGGAATGGTGAGGAGATCGCCCGCGAAAGATGTGCACGAGAAAGGCCCTAGACGAGCCAATGCTGCTTCATGAGTGGCCAGCGCGACAGGATTGAGCTCGTTGACCCACACTGGGGCAAAACCTGCACGGGCAAATCCGATGTCGAGTCCGCCAGCCCCCGCGTACAGAGAGACAAAGGTTCCAATCGGATCCGTGGCGCCGTCTGTACCACTTCCCTTCATTAGAGCTTCGTGATGCATACGGCCGCGATGGAGGCGATGTGGTGTAGGTCGATGGACCCATCCCCGCAGTAGGAGACCCGGTCGGGTTCGTCAATGCGCACACACTTGTGCCCGTCACTGAGCCACCCATACGCGTTTTTGGCCTCGTTCGCGAGGATAGTGGGCAGATCGAGTTCGAGTTCACGGGCAATCTGGGAGCGGACGGCTCGTGCGATCTCTTCGTAGATGTGGGTGTGGTGTCCTGCCTGGTTGGCGAATGCCCGCCGACAGTCACATACTCGACACTCGCAAACATCCTGAGTGTTTTCCACATAGCCGGAACAAGTGGTCTTGATCGCCTGCGCGATGATGTCGATGCATGGATCGGTGGACATGAGGTGTTTCCTTCACGGCGAGGCGTCTGTTGGACACTCGCTATGTGTGCGGGAAAGCCCACTGGGTGCGTCAGGAGCCCAGCGGAATCTCGATCTCACTCCACCGCTCGCAGATGTCATCGCACCGCTCGGCAACATCACTCATACGAAAATGGGGGACTGGTCGATGGTTTCCGAGACGAACTGGTAGTACAACTGTCTGAGCGTGAGTTCGCAACCTATCTCGAAATACTGCTCGCAGATGCGGATGGCGTACTCGATGACGGTGAGAATGTTGGGCTGGAACGTTTTGGACGCTCAGGAGATGCGAGGCATCCTTTCCCCTCCTTCAGTTCCCGAGCTGGGATGAAGGTCCGCACGCACACGTCCTCCAGATGGATGGGGAAGACCTTTTGGCGACGTCGGGGATAACACCCATCGGACTCGACATCCACCACAGCACCCTGAGAGAAGTGACGGTGGGTGCGTGGGAGTACGGATACTGGGTGACAAGAACCTACAAGACCGGACTATTAGATCTCGCTCATCTTCTGGGGCGGTTGTAGCGAAGACGGCTTATGACAGGATCGTTTGAGTCATCGCTCCAGATCTACGCATCCCGATTGAGTACTCAGGGTTGGAATCCACGAGGTCCCTAATGGAGTCTCGAAACGAGTGGTTGCCCTCTATGCCATGGAGGAACGACGCGAGTGTCAGCACTGGCACATACCCTGATTGAGGCCAAGTAGTTCGATTCTTCTCTCGGCGGTAAACGCTGGGAAACTTCGGCGTGACAGGAGCGGGTCTCGCCCATAAGCGCGAGTGGTGTGCGACGAGGTTTCGAAGGACAGAAACGCTCTCCAACTGTCGAGCAAGTCCCTCGGCACCGACGTTTAGACGTTCAGCCACCGGACCTATAAGAAGAGTCTGTTGATCGAGGGACGTGCTCCCTGGAACTCTTAATGCGGGGACACAACGTGAGAGAGTCCCGAAGGTCCACCAGTCAATCGTGGACCAAATGGGAAGTGTGGATAGTGCCGTCACCTGTTCTTCTGGTGTCCTTGTGTCAAGATCGTCGTGAGGGATGCCTTGTTCATAACAGGATTCCTGCACCTTTTTCTTTATGTATGGTTCGCTCGCGCGCAGAATCTGCGATCGGATGGATCGAGCAAGAGAGTGCTCTCCGTCTTTCGTGATTCGATATGACTCGTCTTGCAGATAGTAGGTACACGGGTCCAACCCAGCAGCGCAATATGCTTCGACAAAGCATGATCGGATTCCTCGTTCGGCCCGTTGTATCCCAGAGAAGAGCTCAAGCGACACTTTGGCGTCCAACTCGCATATGTCGACAACGGCATCAAGGCCACCACGTCCCCCGTAGGCGACGTAATTGCGAAGATACCCGAGGAAGAAGTGAAAATTGTTGTGCTCAAGGTAGTCTCTCACTCGCTGACTACACGCACTTTTGGAAGCAAGGTTCCCTCGGTTGACGAGATAGCTAATCCGTCCATCAATATCGAGATAGGGAGGTGGATTCTGTAGTGAGGACACGCCTATGAGCATACGCCGACACTCACCGCACAAAAAAAGGACTCCCCTGTAGCATCGCGATGAGAGGCCGGGGAGTACTGTTGGTATCAACCATAGCGAGTTGTGCGGCCCCACTCAAAGTGAATGCGGCGTGTCTCACTGTGTGTCAGCGCTCTGTTACCACCCAATCTCGGCCAGCCCGTGTGGGTGCGAAGAAGTAGACATCTCCATGCACGCATGTGCTGGTGATGAGTCTGCGATTCTCGAGAGCGGTGGCTGTTCGACCATAGCGGCGGTACATGTCTATATAAAGCCCTCCATCCGGGGTAGGTCCGCATATCTCAGTCAGCAGTTCTGCCTACGGTTTCGTCAGCCTCATGGTTTCACTCGTTTTCGTGTTCGAATGGATCCTGCGCGTCCACTCATGGTCACAAGCCACCAGTCTCCGCGCCGGTCGAGCATCCACGCCATGTCGGGATAGATGCTCGGTCGCGAATAAAAGCCCGGTTGCGTGGGCAGCGTGTAGTCGTTCGGTGCCATGGGGTTAAGCCTTCCTTCATGTGTTCCGAGATCGGACATGTGTGTGGACCAACCATTCGTCGGGGGCACGCACATCCAGTCCGAGACGAGTCGCGAGGTCATGTTCGATCGTGGCTCCGATGGAGTCTTCCCAACCCGGAAGCATGGCCACGCCGTCGGCATGGGAGAGGTTTCGCAAGGCATAGCGCATGTAGTCGAGCCATGTGGCATCTTCGGGAAGTCTGACCCTGGCGGGGTTGAGGACGACATATCCGGCCACAGCCAGCTTCTCCTCGAAAGCCATAAATGCCGGTCGATTGAAGTCGGGAAGATTGCTCATGGGCCCGGCAAGATAGATGTTCATGAGTCCTGCCCTTGGGTTGCTTCATACATCTCGTACCAACATGCGCCGTGATACACGTTGTGGCCGGCGCAGCTTGCCGTCCACAACAGCTCCAGAGGCTCGTGGCACCACGCGCACCGCGTACACGCCCGCAACTCGAAGCGGGCAGGGATAGCCATTTTCATGAGGAAAGTCCTGTGAGCCGTTCGACTTCGTCGAGGAGGGCCTTCACGTCCGCGACGCTGTCACAGAGAGTTGAAATGCCTGCCTCAGACCACGCACCCTTGGAGGGTTTGGCATCAAGCGCTGCTGTATAGCGCTCCCCGATGGCTCCAAGATCCAGTCCATCGTGGATGCGGGGCCTCATGGGCGACGAGACCCCCAACGCACGCAACGTTGAACAGGGGACCGACTCTCCACACGCCGCGCATGTGGTGATGGTTCGTCCTGTCCGGCGAGAGGTGTATGTGTGGACGTGGGTGTGGAGTCTTCTGGCTGCCCCGACATATCCCCGGAGGATAGAGGACTCGCCGACCTGTGGGCCACCTTCGGGCCGAGCATCCACGCACCCGTCGTAGGTGATGCTGATCGGAATACGCGCGAGAGGCTCCTCCATACGCGGCAGACGTAGGGCGTCTTCGATACCGATGTCGTTGACCCACTCTTCGGCCCAACAAGGGTGCCCGCCACCATCCATGGGTTCGCTCTCGTCCCATTCGTCGAGGTGACCGCTGAGTGGGCGTGTGCGACATGGCGCGTCAGTGGGTTCGTCGCATATGAAAGCCACGCACGGGTATCCAAGAGAAGAAAAGACATCAAGAAAATGGCTCATACCAGGTCACCTGCTTCCACGACGTCGTTGGGGGAGACGTTGCCGCACGCGTATGCGAGGTCGGACTCGGATATGGAGGAGATTCCGCGCAGCCTGTTCGCTTCGTGGGAGGCCTGTAACGCATAGACGCGGGCGAGTTCACTGTGGAGTGCCGTCCGGGCAAGGAGCGCCAACTCTTCATGGGAGTAGCTGGCATCTCGGGGTACGCGATGAATGAGAACGTCGCTCATGAAGGCGAGACTCATACCCTCATGTTCAGCGACGACAAGAGCAAGGTCTTGGGGTGTCCACGGTTGGTTCATGCCATTTCAGTGTGCGGGATCGACTGAGGGACTCACGACATACTCAACGAACGAGTGATGCTGCGTGCCTGACGCGGGCGTCCCCACTTCTGGAATCCCCGAACATGTCGCAGACGACCTCAATCCCTATCGTGGGTTGCCTTCTTTGTCTCTTGCGTCGTGATTTCTCGCTCGCAGGCCTCGCGCAGGAGCTGTTCGACTGCTGTGATGGCGGCTTCAGCGTCGCGCGTGGCTAGTAACCAGATCGGCAGGGTGTGGAGTCCGGACGCAGCGAGGAATCGTTTGTGCCCTCTGGCGATCATGATCTGTTTCGCTGCCGCTTCGATGGCAACCTTTCGGTCTAACATGTGATGCCTCCACTCGTCCTTGTTTCCGCCACAGTGTGCGGGTGGACCAGATATGAAGTCATGTGCTTCTTGTGCTCGCAATCTCGCTGACATGGCGTGTGAGTATTTTGTACGTGCCCCGCGCGTTCGCGAGATTGTGTGTGCGGTGTTTTGCTAATACGTGTGACGGAGAAATACCGGGGGAGCCTCTTTGCGACGTCGCGTGTTTCCCGAGCAAGTGGGATGACATTCGTGTGATTGCGTGCAACCACGATATGTCCGCTGCGGTGATAGGTGTCTTGTGCATCATTGTCGGATTCATTGATGTGATATCTGTGGAAAGGAACAGGATCAAACAGTATTTCCCACCATGGGAGAGAATCTTTTCGACGATCTAAATAACAAAGAAAAACCCGTCATCATCCTCCATCCGCACACCAAGTAGGTATGACGAACAGCTGGCTGGCGGGGGAGAATCCGCAGGACGGGTCACGGCATCGCAAGGACAGGTGGCTGACACCTTCTTCCCTGACCGACCCGCTCGGACACTTTGACTTGGACCCCGCAGGAGCACCCGGACACACGATCGCCGACCGAACCTATCTCATTGACCAAGGAGAGGATGGACTCGTGCTGCCGTGGAACAACCGAGTGTGGCTTAACCCTCCCTATGGCAAGCTTCTCAGCCCGTTCATGGCGCGGATGGCAGAACACAACCACGGCACGGCGCTCATCTTTGCCCGGACGGAGACAGCGATGTTTCATGCCTACGTCTGGCCATTGGCCAGTGCAGCGCTCTTCCTACGGGGGAGAGTGACGTTCTTGGATGCGGAAGGCAAGCGAGCCTCGGCGAACGCGGGAGCACCTTCCGTCCTCCTTGCCTACGGGGACGAGGACGCCCACATCCTCAGTGCGAGTGGTATCGACGGAGCCTTCCTTCGACTCCACTGAGGACTTCTTCGGGTCGGTTGGTGTACCCAAAATGGTCATTGTATCAACTGGGGTGTGTTTGTAGGGGTGGGGTGTGGCCCATGTGTGGTGGGTCGGGTGGGCTGGTTCGGGGGACCCATGAGGGACCTGTGGGAGGGGTGTGGGTCGTGTTTGTGACTCTCGTGGACATCCATTCACACGATCCAACACTGCCAAAGCATCCTCGCGCGGAGGTGGTCTGGAGGTGATCAACCACGTCTAAACGTGCCACCAGCATCTCCAACACCCGGGAAAAGCGAGTTTCGGACCACACAACGCCGTTTTTGGGCGTTCTGGGTTTTTGTAAGCTCCGTGATTACGGAGCTTACAAACAGTGTGCGAGCCTGTCAAATCGACGCTCCGAGGCCACAAAATCGCGTAAGAAAATGGCGGAATATCAACGAAAAGTCGTGTCCCCAAAGACTTTTCGTTGCAATACCGCCATTTCGGGGAAACCGTGGGGACACCTGGGGACACTTGTGGGGACAGTAGTTTTGTTGGTATTACAAGGAAAACTCTATATATATCTAGTGTCCCCAGTGTCCCCACAAAAAAACACATATCGTGTGCGACCCATACGCACTCTCTCTTTACCTGTCCCACCTCACTACGTGACGCGAACATCCCCCTCCCCTCATAGAGAGAGCAAACATCCTCTCTCTATATGTGTGGTGTTTTTCTGGGGACACTGGGGACAGGCCCTCAAAACACCGACTTTTCGTTGCTATCTCGCGGAAACACCTGTCCCCACCAGTGTCCCCAGTGTCCCCACGCAAACACGAAAACGGCGTCATACCAACGAAAAGTCGTGGGGACACCCCTTTTTCGGCGTTATTCCGCCACTTTCACCCCCGACACGCCGACATTTCTCACCTGTTCACTGGGGTTGCTACACTGCCAGAGCAGCTGGCATGTGTAGCAACCCCAGTGAAAACCCACCACACCCACCACCACGGCCCCACACCCACCTCACCGCACCACCCCACCATCCCAAAAAGATACGATGACGCACCACGTGGGGTGAGTTCCGCACACTGAGAGTGCATGACTGAGATTTCCCTTGGTGTCGTGGGTTCACGAGACATCGCGCATGAGCTCACTCAGGTCGGCTTTTCCGTCGTCTCGAGTGAAGACCCGATTGCGAGTGCCGCGCTGTCGTCATCGACTTTCCTCACGATCGTGATTGACTCACCGAGTCATCCGCCGCTTCTGAGTGCGATGGTGGACAACCTTGTCGCCCAAGGGGTGCGTGTCGCCGTTCTGGATTGTCCGGGAGGTGTGCTGGCCTCTTCCAACGCAGATGCGGCCCACATTTCGCGGTCTGAGCCTGTGAATCTCGCGGTGTTGCTCTCTCAATGTGGTGTGGAGCCTGCCCGTGCCATCGCTGCCGCGACCGTGACAATCCCCAGAATTGATTCTGAGCCACCTACGGCCCCCGTACGTGGAGATGCCCCACCGAGCACCCAAACGGCTGTGAGAGCCGATCCTGTGCGTCCTGAGCCATATGTCGCACCCGAACGCACTTCAGCGTTTGCACAGCCCCCGAAGGAGCCGTTCGAGCCGGTTTCGGTCACACCGGCATCTGTCGACGATTTTGAGCCAGTGCCGGTGGCTGACGAACCACCACCAGCGACGTACAAGCCGACCCCATCATTTGAGCCACCACCAGCGGCATTTGAACCCGCCCCAGCGGCATTTGAACCCGCCCCAGCGGCATTTGAACCCGCCCCAGCAGCGGACCATCCGTTTGAGCCGCCAGTTGGTGTCTACACCCCATCAGCGGGGTTTGAGTCGGTGCGCACGCCGATTGACCAGGTCTCCAGAGGCGCGTTCGAGTCACTCGGGCCGGTTCATGCCAGCCATAGGGCTCGAGCGTTCGCTTTTGACGACGACCTTCGCCGGGAGCAGCCCAACCAGGGCATCCTCATCCTCGTCATGAGTGGCAAGGGCGGAGCGTTGAAGACGACCCTGTCGATGTGTCTGGCACAGGCTGTTGGTCGCCACGGACTCAAGGCAACACTCATCGACGCGAACCGTGGACAGGCCGATGTGTCAACCATGCTTCGTCTTCGTCCGGGTTTTCCCACGATCTGGAATTATGCGATGGGAAGCGCGTATTCCGAAATTGCCATGACGCCAGCAATGGTGAGTGACTATCGTCCTTCCATCCTTGATGACGTTCTCTTCAAGTTTGTTGCCGGTCCAAACGCGGGCACATCTGACGCAAAAACGGTCACTCACCGTGTCTACCAAGACGTCATAAACAATGCTCTCAATGACTCCGATGTGGTGATTGTAGATACTCAGATCATGGAGGACTCCGACCAGTCTGGTTTATTCACAAATGTGTTCCTTCCAGCGTTGAGAAATCAACGCAACCCGACATGGTCCGTCTTCTTGACCGAGACGAGTAGACAGTCCCGCGACAACATGGTGAACCGAGTCACCTCCATGGTCAAAGAGGAAGCAGTTGACGCCAGTCACATCCTTCTCTGTCTGACACAGAAGGGCGAAAGTGACGACAAGGTCGAGCAGCAACTCATCGAAGCGGTCAGTAACGGACGTCTTCCCGGAACATGGGTGGGGAGCGTCCCTTTCGACGAGGCTGCCCGCAGTTCACAGGCCCTTGGACATCTCATCGACGGAAACGCCACATTCGTTCCAGTCGTGACGACAGTGTTGAGTTCGGTAACCGGAGATCCTCGTTTCGACACTGAGAAGACATCAGGGAAGAAGAAGAGGTTCTCGTGGCGTCGCCGGTGAAACAGCCCTCGTGGTTCACCGGACCATCCGTCCCCACGCCGACATCACGGTCGTCTGCCATCACATCGGCCGAGGGGCACGCGGCCCGCAGAGCAGCAGACCGTGAACGTGGGGTGTTCTTGACACATGTTCACCAGTCCAAGATGAGCGTGTGGCAGGCATTAGGTGAGGCTGACCGTCGCGGGGGCGCCTTGTCCAAAGTTCCATTGACCCGCATTCTCATAGAGACGGGGGAGTCTCGTACGCGTGCCGTGTGGATTCCCAAGCGTGTCGTCGAACTGACGGGGGAAGCCAAGAAGACCCGAGGTCCGGTCAATGTCTCATGGATGTGCGACAAGAAAGCCGGCGGGAATCGGTTGCTGTGCTTGGCCGAAGTGTTGTCTGAACGCGGGGATGTGCCGTGGCCAGGATTCCCGTTCGTCGTGCCACCTTTCGATGTAGACGAGGTGGCCTCGGCATGGACAGCATGAAAGAAAAGGTCGCTCACGCACTCCAAGATGAGGCGGACGTGGTGAGTCTTGCCGCCGAACTGGTGGAGGTGTTCAAGGGGTCCGGGCAACGCCGGGTCAGGTCTCGGGTGCATGGCTTGAGCGCGGATGAAGCTGTCTCTTTGCTCAACGAAGCCTTCGTATGGTTCTTGCATCGAGCCCGCACCGATAGGACATATCTGGACGGAATCAGTGACGTCATGTCAGTTCTCGTCATCCGCGCCCAGCAAGAAGGGTGGAGGTATGTTCATGAGCGTTCCAGCATCGTCTCAGGAACATCGGGGCAATTGTGGCGGCAACGCGAAATCATCAAGACGAGGACAGCGCTACTGGAACGGGGTGCGCCGTTCACCCGCGATGATCTGATCGAACAGACGAATGCGCGTCTGGCAACCCAACGAAAAGACTTCGCCCGACAAGGGATGCGGGTCTCGCCCGTGGACGTGGCAATGCTCTACGGAGTGCGCGAACTCGACAGTGAGCGTGCCAGCAATGTCGATGAACTCAGCGTGGCTGAAATCGTTCACGACACAGGTGGGCAAGGGATCTTCGGCGAGTTCATGAGCTGGTATGTCCAAGCGTGCATGGATGTGGGGATCAAACCTTCCCCCGAAGACCGCAAGGTGTGGGCGGCAGCCCATTCACTCTCACCCGCCCAGTGTTCCGAAATGGCACGTCTGGCCGACCAAAAACTCGAACGTTACGCCGGACAAGGGATGGGCCGAGGACTATTCATCGCCGTGGAAGGGGTGCGCGGGGCAGGCTTGACCACTCAGGTGCGTCAGATTCACAAGCTTGTCCATTCGTGGAGGCGTGAATGTGTGGTGGTGCGTCTACGCTCCCCACGTGCCCGAATCTCCACACCATCATCCCGCGTCCTGTCATGGGCACTGTCTGTCGCTGAGGTCTCCGAGGTTGTCCGGGACGGACTGGATAATGGGGCCGTCGTCATCGCGGATCGGTTCACCGCGAGTGTGGAGGCGTTCGGGGAATCTGAAGGCTTTGATCTTGACGATGTTCGTTCCATCTCCCGCTTTGCGGGCACCAACCTTGTCCCGGATGCGACGATTCTTCTTGACGCGCCCGACGTACCCGGAGAACAGGATACTGATGGATGGGCCAGAGGGACCTACAGGTTTCTCAGCGAAGATCCGACATGGTTTTGTGTGGATGCCAGTCGCCCCGTCCCCGAGGTGACTCGAGAGGTGGAAGCGATCGTTGCCCGGGTGTGTGGCAGAGACATGAGCATCCCGCACACTACACGTGCATGAACCAACTCGACCAAGTAGGTGGACTCCTCTGCCATTCAGGGACTCCTTCTTTCACGTTCACTGACTCAGGAATTGAACTGACCGACACGGCCATTGGTGTCATCCGCCGCAAGAAGTGGTCAGTGTCGGCTATGAAGGCTCAGCATGGGTGTCGGGCACGCTTCGGGGTGGAAAAGCTCGTGCCGTGGAGGGTGGTTCCCCATTCTCCGGCCCACATCGGCACGGTCTTCCATAGTGTCATGGAGAATCTGGCGGGATTGCCCGGCCCGGCACGCACACCGGATAAAGCCGCAGCGCTCATCACGGATATGATTCGGCGCGAAATCCGGGCCGGGGTTCTCACTGATGATGACATGGTGGCCTATACCGACCGGGTGCGACCTCTTGTCACACGTATGTTCGAGATTGAGAATGTCGCCGCGATTGACACGTTCGCCTGCGAGAAATGGGTGAACCTGACGATCAGTGGTGTTCCGTTCACCGGTGCAGTGGACCGGCTGGATACAACGTCCACCGGTGGGCTGAAAGTTGTGGATTACAAGACCGGCAAGGTTCCCAACCTTCGTTTCGGAGACGACCACGGAGACCAGTTACGTGTCTACGCATGGGCCGTCCCGCGTGTCCTCAAGCGCGAGGTCGATGAAGCATTCCTCTACTATCCGGCCGCCCCTACCCGGGCAGATACCGTGCGCCAGGTGGACTTGTCTGAGGATGCGGTTGCCCGTGTCATCGACGACATTCCGGCCACCTATGCCCAACACATGAAAGACATGACTGACGCCTTCCTGCCGTTTGAGACCGGGCCACTGTGTGCATGGTGTCCACTGTCGGCGCTGTGTCCTGCCGCCCATGCGGCAGGCATTCAGCCGAGCGAACGCTATGACGGCGCACTTGACCCAGCCCAGACCGGACTCCTCACACCAACGCCTGCCATTGTCACACCCGAGCCTGCCCCCAACCCGGACGATGAGTTGCCCCGACAGGCACTGGATCGCCTGCGTCCCACGCCCGCACACACAGAAAGGGAGGGAAAGGACACCATCATGCCGATTTTTGACGAAGCCAAACCGTGGGAAGAGACCCGTGGGGTCAACGCCAACGCCTATTCGACCGCCACCGCATTCGGACTTATCGCACTCGCAGCCGAAAAACTCCACGAGCAGGGTCAGGGGGCGGTGATGGAAGATGTTGAAGCTCTCGCAGGGACGTTCGACTGGATGATTCATGCCGTGGCGAGCAAGGTCTCCCAGACAGACGACCCCGAGGCCGGTATTCACACGCGCCTGTCGGGTGCACTGCGCACGAGTCTTCTCATCCATCCCATCCCCACCACGTTCGAAGTGGCCGACTGGAAGGCGTGGCAAAAGACAACCGCTAAGACGATGCTCACGGTCTGCGGTATCGCCTACGACATGTGTGATGCGAAGACACCCAAGACCAACGCCATCATCTCCTACCTTTCCTGACACGACCCGCACGAAGGACACTCATGACCCCCGAAGACATCGCGTACGCCGCATTTGGTGCTACACCCCGCCAGTCCGACGAGTCCGACACGGACTGGGAGAACCGGGTGGCTCGCACCGGACAGAAGATCGCTCTGGCCGTCTCCAATCCGGAAACCACCATTATGCGGGCCATTGCTCGCGCCATCCCCGCACCCGACGACAAGCCGTTTCGCGCCACCATTGTTGACGTGCGACTGGAGAAGCGTTCCAAGCGCACCATCGTCGAGACGTGGAGTGAGAAGAACGCCTCCGCAGACAAGATCGTCAAAGACGAACATGGTGACGATATGCCTCCCGGGCACGAGATCATTCGCACCCCCGCCAACTTTCCGGGGACGATCGACGCTCTCGTCTGTAAGGAGCTGACCACTCGTGCGATTGCACTTATGGGTCATCAGATCCTCGTCTTCAAAATACTCGAGTCGTTCCAGAAGAACGGCAACACACTCAAGTCGAGAGTCATGCTCGACATGCGCGACCTCGGTGTTGACGATCGCTTCGAGGTCATCTATCGCACCAATGCTCGGGGGGAGAAGATACCGAGTCGGGCCGAACTGGTCTGACTATCGTCCCGTGTATGAGTGGACCCACCTAGGTGAACAGGTGGGTCCACGTCTTTTCCGCACACAACACATATGAACACCGACCGGAAGGAAGAATCCATGACAGTCCAGTGGCCCTACGATGACGGATCGCCCGACGAAACCCCCACCAGCGCTGGGGAAGAACCCACCTTGGAGACACCCGCTCAGGAGGAGGATAACGTTGAAGCGCCTACCGGGCAGACCCGACGCCGAAAGAAGAAGAACGCTGTCGGCTCTGCCTCACGCGAGCAGCGCCGCAAGTTCAAGGACATCGCCCTTAAAGCAATCCAGTTGTACGAAGCCGCCCCTCTCTCACGCGATTACGTGGCGATCGAGTTGGGCATCAAGTCTTCCCGGCCCGAAGATCTCGCGATCGAAGCCCTCACGACTACCCGAGAGATGTCACCTCTGGGCGACATCCTCGCCATGTACACTCACGACAAGTTCGACATCCTCATGGAACTGGTTGGCAAGAACCGCGAAGAACATCGCACCATCTGGAATGCGTTGAAGGCATTGGGTGCGGCAGACGATACGCCCCTGCCCGCCGATGAACGAGAATCGGCCCGAGTCCTCGTGGATGCCATCACCTCCATCGACTCGGACACCGGCACCGACATTGCCACCGCCCTCGACCTTCTCGACTGACCATGAAGTGTCGAAGCTGGAAAACTGTGGGGTCCCTTGCACATCAAGGGACCCCCGGGCGGCGACCCACCTGGACCCGATGCCACAACCCAGTCGAACCCGGACAGGTGCGCTGCCGCGACTGTTGGAACACCCTAGCCACCCACCCCGACCCAGACGTGCGCATTGCCCTAGCAGGTGAAGCGAACATTCCAGAAGACATCGCCGACTTCCTCGCTCACGATCCCGATCCGCGCGTCGTCGCCGCCATGGAAGGGCCACGATCATGAGACAGAAGAATCCGTGGGACACCGACCTAGAGGACGCTCCCCGCTCCGATATTCCCGCAACAGGGAAGGTCGCCGCTCGCGCCAAACGGACCCGACGCTACGTCACGTTCGCAACTATCTCCCTGCCCGTCCTCCTCTTCGTTTTCATCATGATTCTCGGCTCACTTCTGCTGGGGTCGGGCTCAACGAGTGAGACGGATAGCTCCGAGCTTTCCGCCACCGAACAAGCAGGCCGGGCGCTTGCTATCCAGACGGTACAGTCGTGGCTCGACTCAGACCCAGCCCCACTGCCGTCTGGTGAGCTCGTCACGTGGGATGCGGTCGAATCCATCCCCTCTGTTTCTGCCACCGCCGATTCCAGTATGTCTGCCAGCACGGCAGATACGGACAGTTCTGGTTGGCCGGTGGATGTGCATACCTTGACTGTGGTGGCCACCTCGACCGGGCAGATGTTCCACACGCAGGTGGCGCTTACCAATACGAGTGCTGATCCGGTTGTCTCCTCAACTCCATCCCTCATCCCGTACACCCCAGTGTCTGAGACGAATGCGAACTCGTGGGCTGACCCGATCGTGCCAGTCGGATTGGATGATGAAGCCCTCTCCACATCGGTCCAGACATGGGCGGAAGCCTACTTCTCTGGAGACGCATCTAAGCTGCGGCAAGCTGTTGGCGACACGGACACGAACCACACCTACATTCCCATGCCCGCTGCGAGCGTCGACGTCACAATTTTGGCCACGTCAGCATTGGAGGAGCTCGAAGATTCCAGCCAGAGTCCGGACACCATCATTGCCAACGTGGCTGTTGCAGCCATATGGCCGTCTACGGATGAGTCGGGCGAGTCAACCACCCCCACGCCGATCAGTTTCGATGTTCTCATCATTGACGCAAACACGGCCTCTCCACGGGTTGTGACGTGGGGCGGGTCAGGGACGGGTCCGACATTGGAGGCATACGGGAACGCCCTTTCGGGGGTGTCGGTGGACAGCCCGGCCCAAGATTTGACCCAGTCAGCATCCCCCACGTCAGAGGCAACCTCATGAAACTCGTCGACTTCACGGTGACAGAAAAGTCCGACCGTCCTGTCTATCCGACCTCCATTATCGGGTCGACCCCCGACGGGCGTTTCTTTTGTGAGGGAGGGCCGATGTGGGCCTATTTTGCGGTTCCTCTCAACCCGACTTTCGATGCCAAGACGGAAGAGCTGCGGTTGCAGACCCCGGCTCCCCTGTACAACGCTCTGGATGAGCTGTGCCGCATGAACAAGATCAGCGGTATCAAGCTGCGCAGGATTCAGAGGGGCGGATACCGCCAGTTCCATATCCTGTCCATCAACCTTGACGCCATGTTCCACACTCCCTACGCCGATGAGCTCTCCGACATGCTCAACACGTATTACGAGGACGTGCGCACCATCCGTCGTGTTGTTCTCCTCGGTGTTCAACTCAACGCGTCGGTCACCTCTCACGGACTGTGGGGAGCGGTTGAGTCGATTGCCTCCACATTCCAGTCGGGACGGGCACCCGCCTCAGATTTCGATGATGACTTCACCCGTGTCAAGACAACAATGGCTCGCCATGGTCTGGGGCGGGTGACCAAGGCGGACATGGCGTTGGCCCGCTCGTGGTGGAATCTGGGGCGCCCCTCGGACACCTACTACATGGCTGAACCCAGCCGGTATCACCTGTTCCGCACCGCCGATGCGGCATCCCAGTGTCAGAATCTTTACGAGGCGAAAGTCCCCAGTTCACAGTGGCCCGACTCGCCGGATCATTACTGTGTCACCATGGCATCCGTACGTGAGTTCGACATTCCACACGGCACGGATGCCCTGTCTGCGGAAGCCTCTTGGTTGTCTGCCCTCATCGACAACGACGCCTTATGCATCTCCATCCGGGGCGCTCTCGAACCGGGGATCATCACTGCCCGGGAAATTGACCGCAACACCACCGGATACACGAGTGACGTGAACGAGGCGGCCGCCAACGGACGCAACGCCACCCCCGAGCAGCAGGACAAACTCAACCAGTTGGCCTATATGCGCGACGTATATCGGGGTGCCGGTGCCCCCACAACAGCCACGGACGTGTCCGTCACGGTCGCGTTTAATGGGGATGGGTCAGATCTGGACAAGATGTCGATTCCTCTCATCGACGTGTCGAAGATGGAGTCGCGTCAGGTCGGTGCGATGGCGGAGACATGGCTGTGCCCGGTCACTCGGGTCAACCCTGCCCGTCACGACCTGCCGTTGGAGACGATCGCCTATTCGGGCATCTGTTCCCTCTCCCATGTGGGGGATCACCCGAAAGGCTCCGCACTGACCGGATTCACCGAGCGGGACCGTCAACCGGCGTGGACCAACCCGGCTGCCGCTATGACTCTTGCCGATTCCCCACCACTGGTAGGAGTGTTCGGTATGTCTGGTTCGGGCAAGACAATGTTCGGAGTGTGGCATCTCATCCAGTTCTCCGCACTTAGCCACAAGACCATCTTCATCAACCCGAAGGAAGAATCCGACTTCGAGCCGCTCTTCACCTACTACGGGGGAGTGACGATCGACCTGGGCGACATTGCCTCCTCGGACGGCATTCTTGACCCGTTACGTTTTGAGGTCGACCCTCTAGACGGCATCGACATGGCGATCTCGACCCTGAAGTTCCTAAACCCATGGGACAGGTCCGACCAGAACGTTGAGGTTGCCTTGTATGCGGCGATCCGGGCGGGGGTTCAAGCCGGTGCCACGTCCACCTTGGGTGCGTTGCACAAGGCTCGCGAACTCGGGGTTCCCGGCGCGACCCGGGAACTCATCGACCCCATCGAGACTATTGTCCACGCGGTTCCCATGGCCTCGGCTCTCATTGGGACCGAGTCTTCGAAGAACCGTCTTGCCTTCGACAACGACCTCACCCTCATTCAACTTGGCTCGGCCAAACTCAACCTGCCCAAAGGTGGCAAGTTGTCCGAGACGATGACGCTGTCCGAACGTATCGCCGTTTCGGTCGTGCGCATGTTGGTGCGTGGTTCGACGATCGCGGTGCGCGGGGATGCCGGCGTGGTGGGGTTGGACGAAGCATGGATCTTCTTCGACACGGCTGGTGACGAACTCGAGTCGTTGGGGCGGCTGGCCCGCTCGATGGATGTGGCGATCTGGCTGTTGACCCAACGTGTGACAGATGTCCAGCGGGCCAACCTTTCCGACTTCATCTCCACCTCCTACATTCTGGGGATGAACGCGGAGGAGGAAGCGAAAGCTGCCTGTCGTCTGGCTCGTATTGAACCGACGCCCTCTCGTATCCAACGCATGATGGCGCCAGCCAAGATCAAGGGGCAGGGTGGGGCGACCGCATTTAACTGGGCTTCCCAGCGTGCCCTCGTCGACGAAGAGACTCGTAAGACGATCCGGGGAGCGATCTGTCTATACATGGATGTGTCTGACCGAGCAGTTTATGTTGAGGTTCCCTTGCCAGACGAGTTCCTTCACTTGGCCTCCACAAACAAGATTGATCGCCAGCGTTCTGGGCGTGTAGCACCCGCGAGGAAATCCGCACACTAAGTCGGTGCGAGCGAAAGCCGTCGCTAAGCAGTAACAAAAAATGACCAGAACATGAAAGGGCTTTCTCATGGCTCACATCATTGTCAACGGGAACATGACCGCTGACCCCACTTTCGGAACCAACAAAGAGGGCAAGGACTACGTGTCCTTCTCCATCGCTCACGAGTCCTACATTCGCGACAGGGACGGTGGACGTAAGGACGACACCCCGGTCCAGTACTACAACATCTACACGACCAACTCTGCCGTCGTGCAGTCCATGGAACGCAACGAAACGATCGGTAAGGGTACTCGCCTCATCGTTTCGGGCAACGTCACCTTCGACTCCTACGTGACGCGTGATGGGGAAGAGCGTGACTCCTTCTCCATCTACCCCGACTTCATCGGTGTTGACCTTGTCTTCTCCGACATTGTGTGGTCCCGTCCGGCCCGCCCGGATGAGGATGATGAACCTGCCCGCACCTCTCGTACAAAGAAGCGTGCCAAGGCTACCCCCGTCGAGGACGACATTGACGAGGACGAGGACGAGGACGAGGTGGAAGACAAGCCTGCCTCTCGCCGCGCGTCAACAACTCGTGGAAAGACATCTCGGGCCAAGTCCGCCCCCGTAGAGGACGAAGACGAGGAGGTAGAGGATAAGCCTGCCTCTCGCCGGGCAGCAACGGGTCGTGCCAAGACGGGCCGGGCCACAACAGGTCGTGCCAAGACGGGCCGGACCAAGGCGTCTGCCGCCGATGATATCGACGAGATGTTCGACTAAACATCCACCCCATCTGTCAGACAGCCGGTGTACGTGCGTATGCCGGCTGTCTGCGTCATGGCAAAGGAGGAAACCGTGGAGCCGTGGCTGAACGACATCGCATGTTCCGGGGCCGACCCAGAGGTGTTCTTTGGTGGAAAGAACATGGTGGCCTTCACCATCGCGATGAGCATGTGCACTCGATGCCCTGTCCGCCAGGAGTGCCTGGACTGGGCTATGACGTCCGAAGACCATACTGCACGCCCCCGACATGGCATTTTTGGGGGTCTGACTCCGGCTCAGCGCGATCAACTCCCTGACCGCACACTACCCCTGTAGACACGAGTGGAGGTGACCGGTGGCAGTAAAGAGTCCTCTTCTACGCACCCGCGTGGATGACATCATATGGTTTCTCACCGCCCGGTGGGCGAAGTGGGCAGGTTCAGTGGTTGGACTTGCCCTCATCGGGGTGTGCGTATGGATGTGGGCGGTGCCGTGGGTACAGGACCGACTCGAACCCACCGTCGTCGTCCAGCAGGAGATCATTGAAGGAAGCGCAAACCCAGACACGGTCAAGAAGTTGGCGTCAGCCCAAGTTGACCTGTCCACCTCTGTCACCCAGGCCACGACGGTTCACGATGATCTAGCTGAGCTCATCACCTCCACTCAAAACGCGACGGCAGACAATCAGACCCGTCTGGATGGGGCCGATGCCCGCGACGCACTCGAAGAGGCGATCACGCTGGCACAACAGGTCGATTCGATCGACCCCACCGATTACGAATCAGCCCGCGCGAACGTTGTCGCGGCCACCAGTACCGCCACAGAGGCCATGGACACGATCACCGCCTCACATGAGAAGTGGCAAGCCGACCAAAAAACCTCCACACCCGCCCCAGCCGCCCCGTCCGCTACGACTGCGGCACCAAAACCTGCCGCCACCACGAAGGCACCTGCCGTCACCACACAGGCTCCGGCGCCTTCGGTTGCTGCACCCACGCCCGCCCCGGCGGTGACATCTACTGGGTTGAAACTGACAGTCTCATGTGACCGTTCCTCAGCTATCAAAGTCGTCGGTAATGGCTCACTCACAGTCAATGGCTCTGGCGTCTCGTCGGGAGCGACGGTGTCGGGAACACAGTTCTCTCTGGCGACAACCGGAACGTCGTTGAGTTGGTCATGGGTCAGTGGAGGTAATTGTGCCTGATACTCACACACCTGCGAAGAAGGCTCTCTCCCTTGCCACCACAGGAGCCAAGAATGTCGCCAAGAAGAAGCTCATCGTCCCGGTCGCTGTCATCGTTGCGATAGCCTGCGTGTTCAGCATCATCTTCATCTCCATCGACTCCCTGTTCGGTTCGAGCGTGCAAACCCAGACCACCATCAATGACAATTCTGCCCAAGCAGTGGCAGACGCCGGATACGTCAACCAAGAAAACTACGCCATCTTTCAAGATGCAACGTCCGGCACATCTGTGCCATGGCAGATTCTCGGTGTCCTGTCAGCCACCGGAACACTGTCCGGCACAAGTAATGGTGGTGCCAATTTGACGGTGGATGTTCCCGATGAATATGTCGACATTGTCAACCGGGCCGGGTCCATCTGCGAGGACATCACCCCCAACCTCATCGCCGCACAAATCCACGCCGAATCCAGTTGGAACCCGAACGCTGGGTCTCTAGCCGGTGCCCAAGGCATCGCCCAATTCATGCCCGCCACATGGGCGGCAAACGGACTGGACGGGGATGGGGACGGCACAGCCGACATCCTCAACCCGATCGACGCCATCTGGAGCCAAGGCAACCTCATGTGTTCCAACGTCGCAGCCATTAAGGTGTGGATCGCCGACGGAACAGTCTCCGGGGATGTCATCTCTCTCGCCCTTGCCGGATACAACGCCGGAATGGGTGCCGTGAAAAAAGCCGGGGGGATACCCAGCTACGTGGAGACAACGAACTACGTCTCGAAAATCCTCGCAGCCGTCTCCAACTCCTCCACCACGACCGTCACCTCTTCCTCATCCACACTCTCCCCATTGGCATGGGCCTACCAGCAAGAAGGAAAGCCCTACCGAAACTCTGGCCCCAACGCCAACTCCTCCACGTGCGGATCACGCGGACCAGCCTGCTTCGACTGCTCCGGACTGACATGGTCCGCCTTTAGTGCAACGCTGGGACTCGACATCGGATACACACCCGCCGCCCAATACGCGGGCTACGCCTCCTACGGAGGCCAACGCGTCAGTTCGGCAGACGACACCCTCGCCGTGGGAGACCTCATCTTCTGGTATGACACAAGCAAAGGCAAAGTCGGACACGTCGCCTTCTACGCCGGAAACGGCAAAATCTACGACTCAGCCAACCCCACCGAAACCATCGGCGTGCGCGACATGTACAAGGACACCTCCACCTTCTACCGCATGGAATACGCCATCCGTATCCCCGGGGCCGCCACCGGAGTCAGCCCAGCCACCGGAAACTCATCCACCACAGGAGTCATCACCACCACATCCAGCACACTCTTTACCGGCGGCAATGGCCCCTTCCACCTGACCGACGACGCATCCATCACCGCCACCGACACGGCTATCCAAGCCCACTACATCACCTCCCTCCTCACCGCCGTTGCTTCCGACTACGACTTCGCCGTGGGCATCTCCGTCAACAAAGACGCACAAATCGTCGAAGACACCAGCGATGAAGCCACCCAAGCCATCCAAAAGACCCGCGACGGATGGGTCACAACCCTCTCCACCCTGCCCATCTCAGGCATGAGCGAAGACCGTGCCGGACAAGCATGGGACATGGCCCGCCAGTGGTACATGGGGATCCTCACCAACCCCTCCACCACATGCACCATCGGGGACGCTATCAACACCGACAACCTCGCAAACACCGACGGCACCATCGACGTGACCACAAACAACGACGGAACCACCACAACCGTCTCTCTCGACGACACCCAAATCGCCAACGCCCAAACCATCTTCCACACCGCAACCGGCGCCGGAGCAACCCGCAACGAAATCCTCGCCCTCTTCCAAGTGGCCCTCGCCACCACCGAACTCACAAACATCCCCACAGGCCAATCCACCAACGGAGGCATCGGCATCCTCTCCCTATCCACCCGCGACGGTTGGGGAAGCGAAACCGACCTCATGAACCCAGCCACAGCCACCCTCAACTTCCTCGGACTGGACGGACGCACAAGCACCGCCGACGGCACCCGCCAAATCTCCGGCTACACCTCCATGACCCCATCCAACCTCGCACTCGCGGTCTATGGCGGCACCGTTTCGGACATGTTTGAGGCGTGGTCGGGTGCGGCATCAATGCTCGTCAACGCGATGTCAACGTCGACGTGTACGACCAGTGGGACGTCGTCGGGAACATGGGTTCGTCCCGTCCCCGATTCTGTGGCCATCTCCTCCGTGTTCGGATATCGCAGCCTTCTCGTGTCTGGCTCCAACTTCCACACAGGTGTTGATTGGGCTGGGCCTGTGGGCACGCCGATCTATGCCATGTCGGATGGGACTGTCGCCTATGTCGGGAAAGTGGGGGAGAGTCCCTACTATTCGGGTGCCTTCATCATCATCGACCACGGGGATGGGGTGTGGAGCGAGTACAACCACATGTATGACGATGACATTGACGTCGCTGTGGGAAACACGGTCGTGGCTGGACAGCAGATCGCTAGTATTGGAAATGCCGGGAGATCGACAGGGCCTCACGTTCACACAGCCATCATCTTTGATGACTCCCTGCCTCGTGTCCCCACACGCTCGACGCTGCAAGATCCCATCAAGTTTCTCACCGAACAAGGTGTGGATGTGTGGCTGACCCAGACACCACTGTCATGAAAGGGAAGACGATGACACCACGCACAGCCCTCGCGGGCATGGCACTGACGGTATTACTCGTTTCCGGATGCGCCGGCCCGGACGCGGGGGAGGAAGCCACCTCTCCCGTATCGGTGGAAATCTCAGCGCCCGACTCGATCAGTGCCACACCAAACTCGAGCGCATCTGCTTCTGCCAGTGCATCTGGTTCAGCCAGCGCATCTGCTTCAGCCAGTGATGGTGCTTTTGATGGGACGGGTGTCCAATCCACGGCCCCCGAGGGGGTGACGGCCCGCCAGTGGGCGATCGACACGTATCAGGCCGCCCTCATCGTGGAGAAGTTCATTCACGCCAAGTATTCCTCCTACGATGGCGACTATTCCCGATGGATGAAGAACGCAGCCATATATTCGACCGACAACCAGATTGCCAACGACACCGCCTACGCCACCACGCGCGATTCCATCCAGTTCACCGAGTGGATCGAAGAGGATGGGGTCACCTGTGAAGGTGTCTCGTGGCCGAACCAGTCATGGGTGGACCCGCTCAAAGAGACGACCGCTGACTCGTTCACCATCATCATTCCCATGCGCATCGAGTGCTTCTGGCCTTCCATGAGCGACTACGAGGTCCATGAGAAAACGGTGCTCTACTCGACAAGCTGGGGGTTGGGCGGTTTGAACGTCAACGACTACTCGTACACGGTGGTCCGTTCTGGCGACTCATGGTTGGTGGACAACGAAGACACGGAAGAGCCAGGACTGGCGGACTGACGGGACGGGCTTCCCGCACACTGAGGGTGTGTGAACGTAACAGACCCGATCCTTGCACCCGGCTCCCCAGCCCGTGCCGCCCTCGCCCACGTGTGGGCAGGTGATGAAGTGGTTATCCTGTCTTCCCCACCCGGGGCAGGCAAGACCGAAGTCATCACCTCCATAGCACCCCATCTGGCCCAGTATGCCGATCTGACGGTCACGATCGCGACCCCGACTGTCGCGGGAGCCTACGACCTGGCCTACCGTCTGAAGAACAAACTCTCCGCCTTCCCCGACATCTCGGTGGCTCTCGTCGGTTCTGCGTTTAATGCTCGTCGTTCCCGGGGTGTGCGCTTGGAGAAGACCCACTTGGGAATGTCCGCCGTCATCGAGGTGCGCACTGTCGCGTCGATGAAAATGTCTGCGGTGGCAACAGATGTCCTCATTGTGGATGAGGCCTACCAGTGCACGGCTCTCGACGTGCGTGAAGCGGCAGGGCGGGCCAGCCAGATTCTTCTCGTGGGGGACCCCGGACAGATTGGACCCGTCATCACGATTGACACGATCGCATGGGACGGATTGAAGGACTCACCTGCGCTGCGATCCCCGGACATGTTTTCCACGTGGCCCGGTGCGATCCTCCTACATCTGGATTCGTCATTCCGTCTAGGGACAGACACCGTCCGTGCCATCAAGCCTCTCTACGACTTCGACTTTGTCTCGTCCCGGCCACCTGCCAGTATCGAGGGAGAGAAGGAGATCTCCATTCTTGACCTAGGGAGGATTGCTCAACCGGCTGATGTGAGCGCGATGCGGCGCGTCGTTTCCCGGGCGGCATCATTGGTGGGACGCACCTACAGGTACGGCGACAAAGAGAAGGCACTCACTCCAGCAGACGTTGTTCTCATGGCCAGCCGCAACGAACAGGTTGCCCTTCTGGAGTCCCTTGTCGCCGCAGACAAGGGACTCAAAGGCATGATCGTGGGCACCGCTGATTCTCTCCAAGGGGGACAGTGGCCGGTCGGGGTAGCTGTCGACCCACTCGCGGGTGCGGCAACCGCCTCGGATCACGCGATGACACCGGGGCGACTGTGTGTCATGTGCTCGCGCCACATCGCCCATCTGACCTTCGCCACCAGCGCGGATGTGACGGAACTCCTCGCCGACTCAACAACCATCCAGCGCACCGTCCGTGAGAACCTGACAGAAGCCAGCGCATGAACGAACTGACCATCCCCGCTATCCCGACGTTGACCTCCACCGCCACCACCTACATTGCGGTTGTGGATGGGAAACTGGTCATGAACCACGATGGGCGGACCATTCGCTCGTCTTCCATGATCCACCTCATCGACAAGGAGATGTGGCGCTGGCAGAACAAGGACAAGATTCCCCACATCGTTGTCCCCAATGACAAAACCGTCCAGTACCTCATGCGGGCCGCCCGCAAACTCAACCCGTCGGTGGCAACCCGACTGTCCATCCTTGCCTCCCTGTCGGGTTCGTCCCTGTTCGTCCAACTGGACAAGGCTCTCTCCCGCAAGTTCGTCGGGGAAGAAGCGACGATCTCGGGATGGGTGAAGACGCTGGGTATTGACGTGCCCACGGGTGAAAAGTCCGCCGTCATGTTCACAATCATGGAAGACCTGTTCGACAGGGTCTGTTCGGGGACGTTTTCTTCCGGGCAGGCTGAACTTGTCGGACGGCTCGAAGAAGATGAACAGTCCATGGTCACGAGCCTTGACCCGTACCGCCAGTTCGCCTACGCCACCAACCTCTCCGACTCGTGGATGGCACTCCAAATGGCAGACCCGGTGGGACGGACAGTCTTCACGTTTGACGGGTCCGTCATCGACGCGACCGTCACCCATATCGTTCCCGGTATCTCTGTGACGGTGCAGGCTGAGCGTTCCCCCAAGTTCCGCTCCGGGAAAATGGTTACCTGTCTGCTACCAGATAGTGGTTTTCCTGCGTGGGACAACGAAGAGTTTCGTCTCCTGCGCACGACACTTAACCGTGCCGGGCAGGCCGAGATGCTGCTCAGCCCGAAGCGGTCGACACGACTGAATGTTGGGGATGCGGCTACATTCATGGAAGCTCCCTTCCTCATGAAGACTTTCACGAGGGAATCCAAGTGGCGTGCGGGCACACCTATCCCACCGATGCGGCGCACCCTGCCCGATGACCTCATGTCCGACTTGGGGGAGGTGAGCGTCTCGTGAACATTGTCGGACTCGACCTGTCCCTGACCAGCAGTGGTATTGCCGTCATCGACTCACAGATGGCTATCCACACCTGTGCCCACGGGGAGAAGGGGCACGGCAGAGACAGCGCGCTGACCCGTAACCCGAAAGTTGTCCGCCTGGCCGACATCATCGCGGGTCATGTCCTACCCGGCAGTTTCGTCGTCATCGAAGGACCGTCCTACAACTCGGTTTCCACCTCATCATGGGATCGGGGTGGACTCTGGCACATGGTCGTTGCTGCCGTGCGGGAAGCCGGGTGTTCGGTCAGCGTCACCCCGCCGGCGAACGCGAAGATGTGGATGGCGGGGCACCCGCACGCAGGCAAGACCCTCATGCGGGCCTGTGCCCAGGAGTTCACCGCCACACCGCTAGAATCCCACGACGAAGCCGACGCCCTCACCTTCGCTCTTATGGGAGCACACCACTTGGGACTTATCCATCCAAGCGGAACCTACCGGGATCGCGCCCTCGTCGGGGTGGAGTGGGGTGAGCCTCCCGCACACTAGGGGAGCATGAAACGTTTCCTGTTCCCCATACCGTTCTGGGGGTGGATCATTCCGGCCGTGGCATGGACATTCGGAACCTACTACCTGCCCGGAGCGTGGAGTGCACTTGCCTTCTCCTCGTGGCTGGCCATGCCCACACTGGGGACACTGGCTCTGAGTGAGTCAGCTCGGACTCAGTGGGGCTTGTGGCTCGGCCTGTGGCTTGTGACGCCTCTCCTTCAACCCGTCTTTACTGTCCCATGGATCGGACTGGGGTGGGCGTTCATCATGGGGAGGTCCTCGTGGGTCAAGCAATCCTGACTGGCACGTGGAAACGGCCTGAACTTCTCATTTCCACTGGGCCACGCTGTCCTTTTCGCGGTGCAGTCAGGCGAGATGATGGTTTGTGGGAGACCACGTGGCGTGACCCTGATGGGCGGTGCCGCGAAGCCGGTCTGCGTATCGTCCGCGACCCCGAGTTCACCCCGCGCCCGGGAACGAATGGGAAAGGACGCCTCTCTCAATACGTTCACCCTCTCGGTGTCCGAGTAGGTGAAGAGATTCGTGTCTATCCGCGACTCGGTGGTATTGCCAGCGTCGAAAAGATCACCGGGCCGCTGCCCGTGGATGCCGAGCGGCGCTCCATCCTTACCCGCGACCAAGCTCTCCGTGGGGCACAAGGTGTCGAATTGTCAGTTGGCGCCCGTGACTTTCTTGCAGACGTGCCCATACCCGCGTGGTTCGGGCTTTCCCTGTACGGCTACCAGAAGGACGGTGCGCACGCTCTGGTCTCGGGACGCCCCTACACCGCTGACGAACCGGGACTGGGCAAAACCCGCCAACTCTTGGCCGCCGCCGCAATCATCAACGCTCAGCGGGTCATCATTGTCTGCCCGCCGGTGGCCATCACCTCATGGGCGAGAGAAGCCTCGGCATCGGGTATCGGGCAATCAGACCACCCGTCCGACTCGATCGTCCTCACCGACGCCAGCTCCGCCCCTGTGGCAGAGCACGTCCGACCCATCTACTCCGGACGCAAAATGCCCAAGATTCCTCGCGATGGGGGTGTTGTCATTGTCTCCGACTCGATGCTCAGCTCGCGTCCCGCACTGGCCAAAGCCCTCGCCCAGTGGGAGTCCGATTGCCTCATCGTTGATGAAGCACACCGACTGAAGAACGCCAAAGCGGTGCGCACCAAGGCGGTCCTGTCATTGTCCACGTCCATCCGAGGCCCCATCTTCGCCGCCTCGGGCACACCCATTTACGCCAACCCGCTCGAACTGACGAGCCAACTCGAACTTGTCCGCCGAATGAGAATGCCGTTTGGTGGGCCGTCATCATTCCTCTCCACCTATTTCACGAAGCTCAGCTACGGAGCCTACGTTCCCCGCTCGGGTGCTCGCGAAGCAATGCGCGAGAAGTTGGAGAAGAAGGTGTGGATACGTCGCCGCAAGTCCGATGTCCTGGCCGACCTGCCCGACAAGATCCGCGTCCCCATGATTGTTGACGTGGATTTGAAGAACTTCCGGCAAGCCCATACAGACGTTATTACCCGCATCGACGAATGGTTCCACGCCTCCGGACGTGCGTTAGCCTCCATGGACTCAGACGAACGAGAACGAGCTTTCGCCGATTTCTCTCACGACTCGCTTTCCCTCATTTCCACGTTGCGAGTCGCTGCCGGACTGTGCAAAATCCCGACTGCCATCGACATCATCACCGAGCACTTGGCAGCTCATCCCGCCAACGACAATGGGCTGTATGAGGAGCCCGTCATCCTCTGGGCGCACCACAAAGAAGTCGCCGACGCTCTCCTGTGCGCCGCGCGGGAGGCGGTCGGATCAGACAAAGTGGCCGCCATTGTTGGCTCCACATCCCCGGCAACCCGTGGACGCATCACCGCCGACTTCCAAAACGGGAAGATCGCCGTCCTCGTCGCCTCCATCACCGCAGCCGGGGTGGCCATCACTCTCACCCGCAGCCACACCGCCTTCTTCGTGGAAACTGACTGGACACCAGCCAACGTCATTCAAGCTGAAGACCGAATCCACCGCATCGGTCAGACCATCCCGCCCACCCTGACAACCCTTATCGCACCGGGAACCTTAGACGAAACTATCCAACTCATCCTTCACACAAAGTCCATCACCCTCAACGCGGTCCTTGGAGGGGACTTGGACACGTCCGTCACGCAGGACTATGCCCAACCCGCAGCCCACATTCTCAACAACATTGTCACGAACAGGTGGAACACGACATGGCACAAAAGCTTCTCCCCAAAGAAGACATCCCCGAAGAAATAGAAGCCGCCTCCTACGCGCTCACGCTCTTGAAAGTTGCGGGAGTGAACACATGGGATGAACTGGAAACGACGCCACTGCAACCCAAGAGAAGAGCCGCGTTGAAAGACATTGTTCTCGATGAGGACCAGCGCCGCATCTTGGAGGAATACCGCCAGATCGTGCGCCTCGTCTGTGTTGGCCCGCCGATGGTGACGATCAGCGTATGCGAGACGTGCGGGAACGTCATGGCCGTGTGTCGGTCCTCCTCCACGAAGTGCCGACGCCCCAAAGGATGTGCGGGCAAGACAATGCGTGCCTCTGCCGCAGCCCGCGTGAGAATCGAGGAGTAAGACACAACACACAAGGCCACCTCTCGCAGGTGGCCTTGTGTGTTACAGGGGCGGGACGGGGCTTAGTTGGCGACGTCTGCCTCGGTTAGATCGTGCCGGGAGAACGGGACTGCTGCATGGTTGGGTGACGTTTGACTTGGCTAGTTTTTGCTGGCCTGGGAGGATGTTGTTATGACTGTTTCTTATTCGCAGGAGTTCCGTGATGATGTTGTGCGTGTCGCG
Source organism: Changpingibacter yushuensis (assembly GCF_014041995.1). Classification (NCBI taxonomy): domain Bacteria; kingdom Bacillati; phylum Actinomycetota; class Actinomycetes; order Actinomycetales; family Actinomycetaceae; genus Changpingibacter; species Changpingibacter yushuensis. The sequence continues at coordinate 985,181 of NZ_CP059492.1, forward strand.
CTTGATCGCGGCCCGGGGGTCACGCGTGAGCAGATCGCGAAAGATTTTGGTATTCATGTTGGCACGTTGGATAAGTGGTTGAAACAGGCTCGTATTGAATCTGGGGACAAACCTGGAATCACGAGAGTCGAATCCCAAGAGCTTCGAGAACTGCGTAAACGTAACCGTTTGCTTGAACAAGAAAATGAGGTTCTGCGCCGGGCCGCGGCCTACTTGAGTCAGGCGAATCTACCGGGAAAAGGATCTACCCGCTTGTGAGTGAGCTCGCCGATGATGGTATTCGCGTCGCGGTGTCCTTGCGGGTTCTCAAGCTTTCTAGGGCGCCGTATTATCGCTGGTTGAAGAACCCAGTGAGCTCGACTGAATTGGAAGAGGCCTACCGGTCTAACGCGCTCTTTGATGCTCACCGGGATGATCCCCAGTTCGGTCACCGTCTCCTGGCTGACCAAGCCAGGGATACCGGTGAAAGTATGTGTGATCGTACCGCGTGGAAGATCTGCTCGGTCAATGGGTGGTGGTCTTCTTTTGGGAAGAAGAAAGGGAAGAACGGGAAGAAGCCGGGCCCACCCGTCCATGATGACCTGTGTGCCTATGAGGACAAGCACGGCGTCACCCGGCATCGCTTCACAGCTAACAGCACTAATGAGCTGTGGTTGACCGACATTTCGGAGCACTGGACGAGGGAAGGCAAGCTCTACTTGTGTGCCGTCAAAGACGCTTACTCGGGGCGGATCGTGGGGTACTCCATCGACTCGCGGATGAAAGCCAGCCTCGCAGTGAACGCCGTAGAAAACGCCGTGCAGTGCCGGGGAAACGTGCGCGGCTGCACGGTGCATTCCGATCGTGGATCCCAATTCCGCTCCCGTGAATTCCTGGATGCTCTGACTTCTCACGCTCTGATCGGGAGCATGGGTAGGGTTGCTGCTGCCGGGGATAACGCGGCCATGGAAAGTTTCTTCGCTCTGCTCCAAAAGAACGTACTTGACCAGCAGATTTGGGATAGTCGTGAGGAACTACGCATGGCGATCGTGTGGTGGATAGAGAGGACCTACCACCGCCGACGCAGACAAGCCCGCCTCGGCAAGTTGACACCCATCCACTTTGAAACCATGATGAACAAACAGGCCGCACAAGCAGCCTGACCAACCTGTCACCTAAACGTGCAGCAGTCCCTCACGATCTTGTTAAGTCTTGGCTATTATTTTCATCTTGTTCTCGATCAACAGGCGACTTTGATTAGAGGTCTATGACGGGAATCGATGCGATACAGAGTAGACCATTGGCCTATCTGCGGCAGCTATGCGTCGACTGTGCAATGGGGGATATGAGACGCAGTTGGGGTTCCGACGGCTAGCCCGCAAGGCAAGGAATCACGCTCCCCGCGGCGGGCTATCTCGCGTGTCACTTTGTCTTGTCGTTTGCCTTCTTGAGTCGCTCGAGAAGATTTGCCTTCTCATTTAGCCGCTTTGCTTCTGCACGAAGCTCTCTCGGTGATTTGTTTTTGGAACCTTTTGGGCGTGGCATCTGGTCACTTCCTATCGTATATGTATCGTAAAAATATTATAGGCAGACAAAATGGTGGACGACAAGACCGTCTGTCCCGAGGAATGCTTTTCATCTACTGACGCTTGGAGCGCGCTGCAAGGCGGCTGCTTCGTTGTATTCTCATTCCCCATACTCATGACAACTCTGGTAGCGCGGACCATGCGGTCTTGCACCATCTGGTGTCCAAAAAACAGGGTAGGCCTAGTAGGGACCGTCTTGTTGAGCGGGACGCTTCTGTATGTGCCAAACGGCAGTCTTGTTGAGCGGGATCTTGCCGTGGCGGATCCTTGAAAAATGCAGCATCGCGACAGAAAGTGGCGGCCCAGCGATCTGGTTCAATCGCCAGAGCCGCCACAGTCAGGCCCTGCTGCGCATCAGTTCGATTACTCGTATGCGCAGAGGCTCAGCTAGTTATCTCTGCTTCCTTACCCTTTCGTGTGCGCCTCGATATCGGCAACGGCGTTGGTCAGTAAGCGCGCCATTGGCTGCTCTGCGGACCTCATCATGCTGCTGGCACCCTCATCGAACAAGTAGGACGGATTATCCGCCAACTTGTTTATGATTCGCAGCTGGCCATTAGCAATCTGGAATACACCCCAATATAGTTCGTCGCCTCCCGCTGGCACGTTGTAGGTGCCCACTCGTTCGTTCCCCCGATAAAGGTCAACGCGTGCAGCTGAGTTTGCTAGCGTGCCCCCAGTGCTGCCCGAGAAGTTGTGCACAAAGAAGTTATATGTGCCGTCACTTGCAACGTCGAACGTGGTCGTTTCGGGCCCATAACTGCTTGTATCGTCCACATCGAGATTCGCGACTAGCTTTCCAGTCTCTGGATCGATCGCATTCTTGTCTCCAAAGTAGACGTGGTAGGAACCACTACTTGAGAAACCGGCTAGGTGGGAATCGAGGTCGGTCGGAGATTCCGCCCAGGTCAGGACGGCACGGTACTGCGTTGCCTCCAGTCGCGGGGACATTTGGATGTCCGCAGTGATCGCAGTCTTAGTTCCGGTGTCGATCTGGTCCTCGTAATCTATATATCCGTTCGCGGTGACGGATATGCCAATGTCCCCGCCGGTAACTGTCGCAGAGTATTCCCCTGCAGCATTTGCCGTGACGGCATGGTGTACGGATTTTCCATCGGTAATGCTAACGTTAGCGTTGGCAATTCTGTCGCCCGTCGTGGCATCGAAGACTGTACCCGACAAACGCACCTGAATATTGCTGCTTCCGCCATTGTCTGAGCACTTGGGAACTGAAAATGGGTCTTTTACGGCTAGTTCGACTTTTGCCTCGATTCCGATCAGCGTCCATTCAGCCCCAATCGTGAATCCAAGAACACGGATCTTGGCGTTGACTTTGAGATCGGCACCAAAGACGATCGCGTTGGTAGTCGACAAAACGCCGTTGCCACCGCTGTCGACTTCGATCTTTCCCTCAGTTTCTCCCTTTATGGTCACGGCTACTTCAGGTCCCACGACACCGTATATTTTTACGTCGCCTGCGATTTCTGGACCGATGGAATCCTCGAAGGATGCTGCGGCCGCCATGGTTCCCCACCCGAAACACGAGTCTTTCGGTGATGCAGGCTCGATGCCGTATTCTTTGATCGGAGACCACTTCTTGTCCTGGTACTTGGCTCCGTATTCAAATCCAGCGATGATTTCATCCGAGTAGGAGATGTTCGCCTGAACGCGAGCAGCTCCTACGAGGCTCAACGTCGCACTGGGCAACAAGACGACCGGAACTGTGCCGACGCTAAACGTCACGGGTTTGGAATTTAACTTCGCCAGTTCTCTATCGATAGTCTTTTCGATTTCGGCTGATGCTGAGACGCTGTAACCCAGCTTTGCTTGTCCCTTGAAAGAAACCGAAAAATCGTCCAGGGTTGGCTTGGGAATGCCCCAGTCCCAGACAGTAGAAATACCCAGATCCATATAGGTACCCAAAGTTAACGTGACTGTCGCTTCCACCGACAAACCGCCTTCGGCCTTCAACTTTGCATCTTCAGCCTGTTTCGTTGCTTGTGTAGCCTTCGAAAGGTCTTTCGAATAGTCGGTCGTAAATGCAAGTTTTGCGCTGCCTTTAAGGACTCTCTCGCTGCTCAACGACGCATCTGAGCCCCGGAAACTGCGCATGTCCAGCGATTCGGGCGGCTGACTACTCGTGCTTTCCACTGATGTTCCACTGTCATCGATCCACTGAATGCCGTCTGGATTGAGCTCTTGATCCACGAGATCTAGATTATTGACACCTTCGTCAACGACTTCGAAGTCATTGTCGGTTTGGGGTGCCTCGACCTGCACTCCGTCACCCAAAACTGATTGTCCGTCCTGCACCTGGGCCTGCATAATCGCGTCCGTCAGAGCTGCCTGTTCAGTTCCGATCTCCCATCCAGACTCGGTGAATTGGACAGACAAGACTCTCAACAACGCACCCTCGGGATGTGCATCTGACGCATCTGCTACCAACACATCACCTGGCTTTAGGTGTGGGTCATTCGTGAATATGACTCGGCCATCACTGATAGTCGAAATGTCGTCCGCGTTGACCACCACGGTGTCCGGACTGATTACGACCTCGTCTGGACTTGGCAGTCGAACTTCGAGCGTCGCCTCTCCGTCCGCACTTGCTCCGTCACGCGTGTACACTTTGGCGCGGAACTCTACGATTCCGCTCTCAGGCGCACCTGTCTGCAGCTGCCACTCCGCACCGCTGGGACCATATGTGATCGCAGCCGTCCCAATCAGCGCATCGTTTCCGAATACGTCAACCCGATCAATTGACGCGTCCGATGAGACCTCGCCATGAAGCTGAATTGTTCCTGTTTCTGCCAGATCGCCGGATTCGGGCAACTCGACGCTGATCTCAGCACTCCCTTGCTTGTCGATTCGCTCACCGACGACATCACCCAAGGATAAGACATTCACATTCGTTGAACCGCCACGAACCGAAACTTTCTGCGACTGTTCTCCCGTTCCTACAACTTGGATTTGTGGCAACGCACCTTGTGCAGAGTCGACCAGCATCCCTTGGCTGCGCCCATAAAGGTCGCGCCCCACCGACACGAAGGCCGAACTGGTTCCCGACGTCGTGGCAGAAGCTAAAACTAAGGACGCGACGCGGTCGGAGTACTCGCCAATTGCGAGAGTCGCGCTCTGATCTTCAGTAGCTTCACCGGAATTCCATTTCGCAGCTGTCGCTGGTACGAAGCCTCCTTCGACATTGGCTGCATCGGCTCCCTGGCCCGATCCAACGACCGAACCTCGAACATCCAAACGTAATGTCCCAGTCGTAGTGGAGCTGATCGGCACCATTCCGTCCTGATCGACCGCCGTGACAGTCGTGACTTGGCTTCGACCTCCGGGCAACGTAAACGTCTGATCCCCAACGATAACTTGGCCGGCGGAGGTCAGGTTTACGTCAATCGTGGAGAATACGGCACGAACACCCTCACTGGGCACCCCACCAAGACCAATGACAGAAACCTCTTGAGCGTCTTCACTCAAGGCGGCGATTCCGAGGCCCGCATTTGTGTCCACGCGCGTCGCAACTTGGTCCAAGGCAACTATGGAACCTGGCGTTGCTGGGTCCGACTCAAACGATGCGAGCACTTCGACGCGTGCGTTTGCCTCCGCGTCAGCATAGATAGGGGCATTGTTGCCTTCGACGGGGACTAAGACGGTGGTGGAAGCATCAGTGCCCTGGTCGACTGACAAGGCCAGACCGCCCGCAACCATCACGTTCGTGTCTTTCTTGGCGTCGAATATGCTGATACGCAGCAGAGCCGCACCATCGTCGACATTAGGTACCGCGACGCTGCCGCCGCCAACCGGCATTTGAGAAATAACGTTGCTCTCGACAGTGGGAAGCCGATCATACCGGTGGAAGCCGAGAGATTCGGCGGCGGCCCCAGTGGTGTGCGACTCATCGGATGCCGGAGTTGACACGGCTGCGAACGCTGGCACGCTTGTCATACCCAAAGTAAGCGCGCCAACTGAGAAGGCGGCGAGGCTTTTGACTATCCTATTCATCATTTTGACTCAGCCCCTGCACGTTGCGTACGAATGAAGGCCATTCCGACTCCAATCAATGCCAGGGCCAGGAGAACCACAGCTCCGACGGTCACGCCAGTGTTGGCCAGGACTCCTGACTTGGACGTCGCGTCGGTCGAGGTACCAGGCTCTGCTGGTGAAGGATTGACTGTTGCAGGAGCATCAGGCGACGGCTCCACAGGGGTCACTTCGTCGGGCAAGAGGGTTACCAGGCTGTTGGTCTCCGCCAGTACGTTGCCCTTGCCATCCGCAAATGTCAGGGCGACGCGCGCATTGGCCTTCGTTGTGGTCTCGAGTTCCAGCGCTACTTTTGCAGAGCTGCTGGTAGTGGTTGCCGTCAGCCCGGCAGGCGACGCAACAAATGAGAGGTCGATGGAGCCCTCCTGACCATGCAGACTTCCAGCGACCTCGTTTGGATTCAAGGTGCTGCCTTCTAAGTCCACCCAGATTGATTGAGTACCGGTCGGAACGTCAATCCAGGTGAGTTCCGAGGCAAATGCGCGTTGCGCTCCAAAGACTGATAGGAAGGCGAGGGCAAAACCCCAGGCGGCGAAAGCCACCAGGAGTCTGCGCCGCACACTACATCTCAAATTCACAGTTTTCCCTTAGCATTTTGAGTTGGACATCCGCGACCCTGCGTCATCACATTTGGTGAGAACCCAAAACAATCTGAGTACGCGTTCATGGGCGACGCTCGCCACGCGCCGCCTCACTCACGCACAATTCTATCAACGGGAATAGCGGGCTCGTGAGACTTTCGGAGTACATGAACTAATACATACTTGTTCTTCACCCAAGCTTCGTAATCGTCGAAGTGCTAGGTCCATCCTCACGCTGCCACGGGTTACTCTGTCCTTTCGGAGGTACTGTTATCGAGGTTGGTGGCGGGGTCACGAAGGTCCGTGTGGGGGATCGGGTCAGTATTGAACCGGGCCGACCATGTGGCAGGTGCGAACGGTGCCGTGCGGGTGAATACAATGTGTGCCCTGACATGGCTTTTATGGCCACTCCTCCTTACGATGGGGCGTTCACGCATTCGATCGTGTGGCATGAGGATTTCCTCCATGTCCTGCCCGATGGTTTGACGATGGAGCAGGGGGCGTTGTGTGAGCCGATGTCGGTTGGGTTGTGGGCTAACGAACGCGCGAGTGTAGGGATCGACGACGATGTGCTTGTCAGTGGCGGTGGCCCTGTGGGATTGCTGGCTGCTGAGGTGGCGCGTGCTCGGGGAGCTCGCCGAGTTGTGGTACGTGATATTGATCCGGCCAGGCTTGCCCTCGCACAGTCTCATGGTCACCAGATAGAGGTAGCCCACCCGGGCGATGAGCCCGAATCGATGAAGGGTGAGGATGGAGCCGAGTTCTCCGTCTTGCTGGAATGCTCGGGCGCCCGCGGTGCGATGGCTGGATGTTTGGCACGGTTGCGCTCGCGTGGGTGTGCGGTGATGATCGGTCTGCCTGTTGATGATCCGCAGCTGCCGTTGGCGAGGTTGCATCACCGGGAGCTGACGGTGATGAATATCTTCCGTTATGTGAACACTTGGCCTACTGCGATTCGTTTGATGAGTGAGGGGAAGGTGGATGTTTCTGGGATCTTCACTCATCATTTCGGGTTGCAGCAAACCGAGCAGGCACTACTAGCGGCCTCGCAGATTGGTGGGTGTTTCAAGGCGATCGTCTACCCACAGATCGACCAGATTGAGGATCCGGGTGCTGCCTTCAGTATCGGTGAGGTGCATTGACGATGGACCTACTCCCGATGGGCGGCATGATGCATGCCGTGACGATGGCCCCCGATGGCACTATCGCATACGGCGAGCGTCCGATCCCACACGCTGGTGCGGGGAAGGTGCTCATCCGTGTAGCTGCCGTTGGTATCTGCGGTACGGACTTGCATCTTCGGGCAGGGGATCATGTGTCCCGGGATCATCCGATTGTTCCTGGTCATGAGTTTGCCGGCACTATTGTGGCAACCGGTGAGGGTGTGGATCTGAGGGTCGGAACCCCGGTGGCGGTGGACCCCAATATTCCCTGCCGGAAGTGTGCCCAATGTCAGCGTGGTAGGTCTAACCTGTGTGAGAATTATGCGGCGGTGGGTGTGACGATGGATGGCGCTGCAGCGCAATTCGTGGCGGTCCCCGAGTTCTGTTGTGTGCGCCTGCCAGAAACCATGCGTGATCCGGCGAAACTTGCTAACGCTGCGCTGATCGAGCCAATATCGTGTGCGGTCCACGGGATTGACACGCTCCAACCGTCGGTGGGGGATAGGGCCTTGATCTATGGTGCGGGAACGATGGGCCTGATCATGACGATGCTGCTAGCGGCGAGCGGAGTATGCGAGCTCACGGTGGTTGATCCGAACACGAGCCGGCTCGACGGCGCCCGCCAGGCCGGTGCAACCGTTGCTGTCTCATCTCTCGCTGATCTTAGAAAGCACAGTAGCGGAGCGCCTGCATTGTGGGATCTTGTGGTGGATTGCAGTGGTGTGCCCGCAGCGATCTCGGAGGGTATCGATCAGGTTATCCCTGGGGGGACGTTCCTCCAGTTCGGGGTGAGCCCCACGTCTGCGGTAATCGAGGTATCGCCCTACCGGATCTATCGAGATGAGATCCGGATAGTTGGCTCCATGGCGGTTCATCATTCCTTCGCGCGGGCAGCACAGGTCCTTGCCACCGGGCTGGTAGACCCGGACCTGATCGTTTCGGACCGGATCCCGCTGAGCGAATACGAGTATGCGATCAATCTCTTCGCACAAGGAAAAACGAAGAAAGTCCTAGTGATCCCATAAGAAGACGTAAGCGTTGAGGGTATGTGTAGATACTCCACACGCTGGTCGAGAGGGACTGCTGCATGGTTGGGTGACGTTTGACTTGGCTAGTTTTTGCTGGCCTGGGAGGATGTTGTTATGCCTACTGCGTATCCAAAAGAGTTCCGTGAGGATGTCCTGCGGGTGGTTGCTGCCCGCGAGCCTGGGGTGACGATCAAAATGATCGCGAAGGATTTCGGGATTCACGTGGGGACACTAGATAAGTGGCTCCGTGAGGAGAGAGTCGAATCTGGAGAGAAACCAGGTGTGACTAAAGCCGAGTCCCAAGAGCTTCGAGAACTGCGTAAACGTAACCGTTTGCTTGAACAAGAAAATGAGGTTCTGCGCCGGGCCGCGGCCTACTTGAGTCAGGCTAATCTACCGGGAAAAGGATCTACCCGCTAGTGAGTGAGCTCGCCGATGATGGTATTCGCGTCGCGGTGTCCTTGCGGGTCTTGAAGCTTTCTAGGGCGCCGTATTATCGCTGGTTGAAGAACCCAGTGAGCTCGACTGAATTGGAAGAGGCCTACCGGGCTAACCTGCTCTTTGATGCTCACCGGGATGATCCCCAGTTCGGTCACCGTCTCCTGGCTGACGAAGCCAGAGACGCTGGCCAGAGCATGTGTGATCGCACTGCGTGGAAGATCTGCTCCGGCAATGGGTGGTGGTCTTCTTTTGGGAAGAAGAAAGGGAAGAACGGGAAGAAGCCGGGCCCACCCGTCCATGATGACCTGTGTGCCTATGAGGACAAGCACGGCGTCACCCGGCATCGCTTCACAGCTAACAGCACTAATGAGCTGTGGTTGACCGACATTTCGGAGCACTGGACGAGGGAAGGCAAGCTCTACTTGTGTGCCGTCAAAGACGCTTACTCGGGGCGGATCGTGGGGTACTCCATCGACTCGCGGATGAAAGCCAGCCTCGCAGTGAACGCCGTAGAAAACGCCGTGCAGTGCCGGGGAAACGTGCGCGGCTGCACGGTGCATTCCGATCGTGGATCCCAATTCCGCTCCCGTGAATTCCTGGATGCTCTGACTTCTCACGCTCTGATCGGGAGCATGGGTAGGGTTGCTGCTGCCGGGGATAACGCGGCCATGGAAAGTTTCTTCGCTCTGCTCCAAAAGAACGTACTTGACCAGCAGATTTGGGATAGTCGTGAGGAACTACGCATGGCGATCGTGTGGTGGATAGAGAGGACCTACCACCGCCGACGCAGACAAGCCCGCCTCGGCAAGTTGACACCCATCCACTTTGAAACCATGATGAACAAACAGGCCGCACAAGCAGCCTGACCAACCTGTCACCTAAACGTGCAGCAGTCCCAACAGTTCAATCATCGTGTCACGCAGGAGTGTCTCCAAACAGAGGTTGTAGAGCTCAGCTTGGGTGGCAAGTTCTCGAGCAACATCCATGAACATGCCCTGAATCCGCGTCAAGGTCTCGACAGGCTCCGACTCGGTGAGGGCTTCCTGGAATGCGGCATCAATTTCTGTGAAGAGTTTGCCGCCGTGGGGCAGTCCGCTGTAGGCGGTGAAGTTCTCGCGTGTGAAGGAGGTGTAGTCGCGTCCATCTTGGAGATCCTCGCCCATGAGCGACTTGGCTTGCTCTAGCCAGACGGACAAGTCAGAGAGGGTGCTCATGTGCGCCGTGTCGATGATGGTGTCCATAAACAAGGTTCCATCCACTTCGCCACCGATAGCGGATTGGTCGATGAGACGATAGAAGCGGTTCATCGCCCAGTTTGGGTCCCGATCCCCAGCCAGCAGGTATGTGTCTAGGTTGAGAGAGTCGAGAGCCTCGTCGGGCATACCGACAAGCCATGCCCGCATACGTTCGACTCCGTCGCGGCTTTGAGTATCCACCCCAACAAGGTAGGGGACATCCAACCATGTGCCTTCGGCTTGGTTGTAGATGGGCAGGAGGGTACCGGTGTCGCGTCCATCGGCGGGCCGCAGGATGTATGTGGCGGACGGGTCGTAGATGGCGTCCGGGACGATGTCTGCCCCAGTCTCATCCTTGTCATAAGGATGGATGGGGACGCCCGCGTAATCCTCCAAACGGACCCACCACTTGTGGGCGAACAGGAAGGGGGCGGAGTTGGCGAGCTCGTAGCACACGCGGACCCCGTACTCTTCGGCGCTCTCACGTTGGGATGTCTCTGTGGTGGGGTTCTCCACGGACACAGGTGCGGCAAGACGGTCGGGGAGCCACATGAGCGGATGCCACATGGCCTCCGGCTTGACCGGCCATGCTCTCCGGTTCTCGGTCGGCGAGTAGATCGGGATGGGAACAAAGAATGCGGGACTAACGACTATCTGGCTGTGGGGGATACCCGTCTCTTGGGTGAACCGGCTCGAACGCAGGAGCGTGTCTTCGAGGCTAGTAACGGCGATCGGGTTGGTGGCGGGTTCAATTCCGAGGAAGCTCCGGTAACGGATAGGCATATCTCTCCTTTGTGTCTTCACATGCCTGGCTACTTACCTCGTGTGCGGAAAAGGTCGCAGGTCTGGGTGGTGGCGGGGCGCGCGTCCCGCACACTAGGGAGGCATGACTGGTTTCGTTCACCTCCACGTCCATGGAGAAGGCTCCCTCTTGGACGGCTTATCGCGTCCCGGGGATATTTCTCGTGCGGCCCACGACATGGGTATGGATGCGGTTGCTCAAACGGATCATGGTTCGTTGACTCAAGCTTTGGCGTTTGCTCGCTCGGCGCGAGACATCGGAGTCAAGCCGATCATCGGTGTCGAGTTCTATCTCTCGTTGGGGTCACGTTTTGAGCGCAACGAAGTTACGACTCGTTCGGGCGATGTGTCCTCGGGCGAGGGCAACAAGACCAAACGCTACGAGCACCTGACCCTTCTGGCACGCACCACGCAGGGGTGGGAGAACCTTGTTCGCCTCTTCAACGAGTCACAGGACTCCTACTGGTATGTCCCGCGCATCGACTACGACCTCATGAGCGAACACAACGCCGGACTCATCTGTCTGACGGGATGTTTGGGTGGACCCATTCTTGGGCCTCTTTCGCGTCATGTCCTTCATGAGGACGCGCTCATCTCCTACAAGAAGTCGATCAGCCTTTCTCGCGACCAGATGTCACAAGATGCCTTCGACAACTGCTTGGCCCTGGCCAAGCAACACCTGGGCGATGACGACGCGGACGATGCGGCCCTACCCGATGAAGTGACCCGAACCCTCGTCGCCTTCCGCCGCGAACAACTCGAGACAACCGACTATATTGACGTGGCCCGCCAAAACCTTGCTCGCCTCATCTCCATCTACGGGGTCGAGAACGTCTACGTCGAACTCATGGAACACGGCATCCCCGCCGAACAGAAGGCTCTTCCCCTAGCTCAGCGCCTCGCCGTGGAGGCTGGCGTGGCATGTGTTGCCACCAACGACTCCCACTTCACCCACGAAGAGGATGCGGTGGGACATGACGGCTGGCTTGCCATGCGCACCTCGGGAGGAAAACTCAACACTCCGGGGCGTTTCCGTTTCCACGGGGACGGCTACTGGATTCGCTCGGAGCAACAGATGCGCGCCCTCCACACGGAATCGTGGTGGCAGCAGGCGTGCGACGAGACAGTGAAGGTAGCCGAGCGGGTCGATGAGTGGATACTGCCTGAATACGAAGGTGTGCGTCTACCGACCTTCCCCCTGCCGCCGAATGAGAAAGACTCGTTGACATTCCTCGTCCGACTTGTCAAGGAAGGTGCGCTCGAACGCTACGGCTCACCCCTACCTGCCGCCGTGAAGAAGCGTTTGGCATGGGAAACTCGGATCATTCGCAACCTCGGACTCATCGACTACTTCCTCATCGACTGGGACCTCATCGCCTGGGCACGATCCACCGACACACCCACCGACTGGATTGCCCGAGCACAAGGCGACCACCTGCCTGACGAACGCGAGACCAAGACACCGATCTTTGTGGGCCCAGGCCGTGGAAGCTCAGCAGGATCCTGCGTCTCCTACTGTCTCGGGATCGTCAACCTAGATCCACTGCGCCACAACCTCTACTTTGACCGCTTCCTCGACCCAACACGTGTAGGTATGCCCGACGTGGACACCGACTTCGAGAAGGAACGACGCGACGAGTGCTACGCCTTCCTTGTCGAACGCTATGGGCGCGACCGAATCGCCCGGCTGGGAACCGTGGGGCGCAAACAGGTCAAAGCTGCCATCAAGTCCGGATGCTCCATCGTTGGCATCAACGAACAGACCGCCAACACACTGACCAAACTCATCCCCAGCGGTGAGGACGGGGACATGCCCCTTCCCGATCTTCTCGACGCCACCAACGACGCCAGTGTGGCGTTCCGACGAGAAATGGAGGCCTATCCCAACACCGAACAAATGGATGAGGCACTTACCTACGCCCACTCATTTGTTGGCTTGAGCTTCAATGAAGGCATCCACGCCTGCGGTGTCCTCATCGGAGACCGCGACATGACCGGAGAAATCCCCATGCGGGTCAACCGCGAGAGCTCGGACAAGAACGCGCCCCGCGTAACAAGCTGGGATGGGCGCGAAATCGACTCCCTCGGAATGCTCAAACTCGATCTTCTCGGGCTGCGCACACTAGACATCATCCACACCGCACTCACTCTCGCATCGGCCCAAGTAGGCCACGACCTCACCTACGAGGACATTCCCGACCCCGACGATACCGAGCGAGACGACGTAGCGGCCGCGTGGGCAATGCTGCGCCAAGGAGAGACAGCCGGCGTCTTCCAATTCTCCTCGTCAGGCATGACAACCCTCATCGAACAGATCGAACCCCGAGAATGGTCCCACATCACCGCTGCGGCAGCCCTCTACCGACCCGGACCCCTCAAAGCCGGAATGCACACCCAATACGCCGACCGACTCAACGGACGCGAAGGCGTGGACTACGGCATCTTCTCTGCCCGACGAGACCCCGACGAAATTGAAGTCATCGAGCAAGTCCTTGGCGAAACATTCGGCATCCCCGTCTATCAAGAACAAGCGATGGCACTGGGACGAAGCGTTGCCGGGTTCGCCGACGCCATGGTCAACAAACTCCGCAAGGCAATCTCGAAAAAGCAGGTCGACCAGTTCCCCGCCCTAGGAGAAAAGTTCGTAGCCGGAGCCATCCTCAACCACACCGAGGACGGGGCACCAAAGGTTCCTTTCGCCCCCGACACAGCAGAAGCTCTCTGGAAAGCACTAGAAGGCTCAGCCCACTACTCGTTCAACAAGTCCCACTCAGCCGCCTACGCACTTCTCGGCTTCCAAACCGCATGGCTAAAATCCACCTACCCTGCCGCATTCGGAGCCGCAGTCCTCGCCCACACCGACCGCTCACAAAGCGTGGAGCGTTCCGGGATCATCGAATCCATGAGACGCATGGGCGTATCCATGATGCCACCCTCCATCAACGACTCCGTGGAAGACACAAGCAACCCTGACCCCCACACGATCCTCGTCGGCTTCTCCGACATCAAAGACGTCGGCAAGTCCGGAGTCGACATCGTCGCCGAAAGACACGAACACGGACCCTACACATCCCTATCCAACCTCATCTCACGCGTCCCCACCTTGACCAGCCTCAACATCACTGCCCTCATAGAAGCCGGATGCCTCGACACTTTCGGCCCCCGACGCGGGCAAACCGTCATCTCTGGTGCACTCGCGGACCACCCGGACATGGAGGTTCCCGAATGGGAGTGGGGTGACGTGGAGCGCTGGACCGGGCAGAAGAAACGCATTGGTATCGCATTCGGGACCCACCCTCTCGACGTTGCCGGTGAACCACCGAAGAGATGGATCGACTCGCGCGGACATCGCGTGGAAAAGGCGCCGTCCAACCTGTCCGTCGTCTTCACGAAGAACGACGGAGACCCGGTCCACGTTATCGCCGTCATCGGGGCACTTGTCACGAAGACCCTGTCGTCGGGTGTGGCTGCCTTCCTCACTCTCGAAAACCAGACTCAAGGAATCGACGCGGCCATCTGGCCCCGCTCCCTTTCCCGGATTGCAGCGGACAGTCTGTCGATCGGGACGGTCGTCATCGCTTCGGGAAACGTCAAGATGCGTGAGGTTGTCTCCGACGAAGGGGAGGTGACTGTCAAAGCCGAACTGTGGATTAACAGTCTCGTCCCTCTCGACGTTCTCGATCATGGGCGGCGCCGCAAGGTCCGGGCCATCAACCTCGATGTGCTCACGCAGGATGAACCGGAACCTGCACCCACACGAGAACCACCGCCGCTGCCCGCCAAACCCACACCCGAACCTGAAGCCCTGCCCGAGTTACAGCGCACGTCGCTCACCCTTTCCCCTAACCACCGACCAGGGCGGGTAGGGACCGGATGGTGACCTCCGCACACATGAAGAGTATGGCCAATACGAACCCACGCGAAAGAGCCCATATTTCACTGCCGACATGGTTCGACGAAACCAAGACGGCACACACAACCCGACTCCTTTCGCTCCTTGAACAGCAAGAAGGCTCGGGCTGGGAGATTGACGAAATCGACACAACAGCACGACAGGCTCACGTCTCCCGAAGCGTTCAGGGCGCAGACATCATTGAAGTGGCCCTTGCTTCCGATGTTTCGCAGGCAGATGGGGACCGCGTCTCAGCCAGAATGAGTGAGCTTCACCCCGGATATGCCATGACAAGCTTCCGTCCTAAAGACGCCCGAGCAACCTTGGCCCGCATGAGTCCAGAACTTGTCCGCGCCCGCGAGTCCGTTGCGGTAGCTATGTCCGTCAAGCCGTGGGACATCGTCATTTCCGGGGACAACACGCATGGATATGACGTTCGCTTGCCGTCCTCCTACACCCCATCGCGTCACGACAAGAGGCTTGCCGAGGCGGCAGAAACTGCGATCGGACAGCCCGGATGGTGGGTAAAGATCAACGCCAAGACACTCACTGGCCGTATCGCTCCGGGTAAGCGCCCCACTCTTCCCATCCTCGCTCACTACCCCGACCACAAGCCCTACCGGGATCTGCGCGACCAGATGCGCCTACCGATCGGGGTGTCTATGGAGTACGGGGCGGAAAAGTCCCGCGAGATCAGCCTCGACCTGTGGGACAACGCTGGCGTTCTCATCGTCGGTACGCCAGGCTCCGGCAAGTCGGTGACCATCAACGCTCTCATTTGCGGTGCGCTGGAGCGTGACTGGGACATTGGGATCATCGACGTTCCTCACAAGGCGGGGGACTACGCGTGGTGTGAAGGTTACGTCCACGAGAACTGGTTCGGCGCACGGTCGTTGGAGGAGTCCGTTGCCACCACAGGCCTTGTCTACGCCGTGCGCGATGAACGCAAGCGCCTACTCGACCAGTACGGAGTAGAGAAGTGGAATGACTTGCCCGACGACGTCCGACCAGCCCCGCTTCTGCTCGTGTGTGACGAGTTAACAGGACTCTTCTTCGCCGACAAGCCTCCGACGGGAGTCTCGAAAGACAACCCTGACTACATTGAGGCCGCCAACAAGAAGATCATGACCGTCCGTCTGGAAGCCACGATCCGCCGCATCGCTCTGGAGCTGCGATTTGTCGGTGTCCGTCTCTTGCTGGCAACCCAGCAAGCCCAAGGAAACACTGGCATTTCGGTCCCTCTCAAAATGGCGCTGCCCAACCGCATCCTTCTGGGGTCCAAGCCAGATCGGAGGGCCTACGGGCACGCTTTTCAAGCCCCTGATGACGCCCCTGCTATCCCCAGTGTCTTCGTCGAGAACGAGAAGATGGGCAAAGGTGTGGGTATTGCCGAAATCGAGGGCGAAGGGTTCGTCATCTTCAAGTCCTACTTCGACACGGGGAAGACTTACCGCCAGCGCTTTGCCACGCAGGGGCTTCACACCACCATCAACCCCTATCCGACAGGTCGTCAGATTCGCGACATGATGCCCGTTCTGTTGGACGATCCGGGCGAAGAAGACAGGCCTTTCACTCGGTTTGACGAAGGTGGTTTCGGACAAACCGATGACGTGGAACCACCATTGCGCGGGGCGGCCCGCGCTGCACATCAATTACGTGTCGCTGCCGACCAGTACACTGCACAGAATGGAGACAAAAATGTTCCTCACCATCAGTGACATCACCGATGTTGACGATATTTACACCTTCGCACCCGGTGAAGTCATCGAAGCGGGGTCCTATACAGACGCCATCGGTCAGCTCTACGGTCTTGGCGCTACACCAAACCAAGGCGCCAATGATCGTTACTTCGAGCGCAACATCACCATGGGCACGATCGCCGATATTGCCCAAGCCTCCCTTGTCGCGAAACACGATTCAGTGACCTCCGATCTGCCCCAAGAAGAACTGGATGCGCTGCTCAACTTCTCTCGTCACATCGACATCTGGGCAGGTCGGGAGTGGACCAACGAGTGTCCGCTCGTTGTCTTGGCAGACGTGTATGAGACCGAGAACGTGATCCCCACAGGCAATGTCATCGTTGTGTCGGCTGAGAATGAAAAGACGTTTGTCGAATCTGCCGCCCGAGTGGGGATGTTCCATTTGGAAGTGATGGAGGAACTGCTGGACGTGTGAGCGCCCGATGACACGACGCCCTCGGCCTAGGACGGTTCGAGGGCGTTGTCGTGTGTGCGCCGCACACAACAGGGGTATGAGTTACAACCCAGACCAGCCCCGCAATCCTGCCAACGGACAATGGGTCGATGAGAGAAACACTCCCTCCGGTGTCTCTCTCATCGAACGTCTTGACGCCATGGATGATGGTGCCGATGTTCGCGCAACGGTCACCGCCTCTCCGCTCAGTGCCCACACGACCAAGGGGATCGAGGATTGGTGGAACCGCGCCTTCCTGACCGGAGAGACCAACCATCGGGGAAGCGTGCCCCGGATGCCCGACGACAACACACCCAACATGCACACGGGTCTGTCCGTGACGGGTCACCGTCGCACCTACCGGCGTCGCTACGACGTGGGGGACGGGACGATCAGAATGCCTTCCCGCACCGCGATCAACCGCTTCCTGACCGACAACGACCTGACCGCAGTTGATGTGCCGGTCCTTTTGAGTGAAAACGGGCGCGACACCCAGGCCTTCGTTCGTGTCACTCGCAACAACATGGGCCAATTCGAGGCCTGGGCACTAGGAACCTCCGGCGAACTGGACGTACGCATGTCGGAGTCAGTCATGGCTGCTCTCGAGCGTCGCCACCGGGAGGTTGCCAGCGTTGATGACCTCATTGCCCGCCGCAGTCAACGCCGATCCTTGTACGGGGTGCGGGTGGATGGAAGCAATGGAACGTCTTTCATTTCAGGACTCGCCTACGACGAGACCTCGTCGACGGTCACGGTGGCAATTGGGGATCGCGCCTACCAGTACGTGGCTGACCGGCGGGTCTATGAGCAAATGCAGCGCTCGAATGCTCCCGGGCACGTCTTCAACGATCAACTGCGCGGAAAGATCGCCAGCCGCCGACTGGACAAGTGTCCCTCGTGTGGACGGTTCGCTGGGCAGGATCATGTCTGTCCGATAGCCGCACCTGCCAGCTATGCCTCCTCCACGTTCATTCAACATATCGGGGCGAAGCGACTGGCACCGGGTTTCCCGCCGAAAGGTTCACGTCCCACCGTTCAACAGTGGGTTTATCCCGGTGGAGATGGGGAGTTGGGATGGTCACGTCACGCGATCAGTGCCGTCCTATATGACCATGCCGACAAGGACTCCGTTCCGCGCTATTTCAGAGAAAAACCCAATGGGGCAAACGGTGTTCTTCATTTTGACGGACTGGGTCGGCGCGACGTCGACAAGCTTGCAACCCTCATGCCCGAGAACGAACGGTGGGACAACTCGTGGGCGCTGAAGGCCTCCCGGATCCCAGAAGTGAAGCTGGGCGGGTGGGTGAGTTCACCAACCAAGGGCGAACACATGACATTCACCCGTGCGACAATCTCGGATACAAAAATCGCGCGGGAGATTCGGGCAATGGGCGGACATGTGGACGAGAGGTCGTCCACATGGCGCAAGCTTGCCGCGACCTATGGGCTGCCGAAACCTTCTGCACCCATGTCTGTGAGCGTGGATGAGCGTGGCGATGTTGTCATCGACCTGTGATGCCCACATCACGTTTTGGTAACGAACAATCCTGCGACGTGTGAATACACCTGTCAACATACCCGCACACGGAGTAGGTGTACTCGTCGCACCCAAAAACAGGCGACAATAAACTGAAGACTCTCAAGGAGAACACATGTCTACTCACCGTAAGGCGTGGATTGCGGGCATTTCCGCCTTTGTTGCCATCGCAGTCATCTTCGCCGGCGTTCTTGTCTGGCGAAGCAACGCCCGAGACAACCGCATCGCCGAATGGAAGGAAGCCGCCACCTCGCTTGCCCAGACGTTGGGAGTTGCCCGAGGGACAGTCGCGTATGCCGGACTCGTAACCGATTCGATTGGTGACACTGACGTCGACACATCCCTGACAAAGGCCTCCACAACTGACCGTGAGGCACTGGAGGGGATTCTGGAGACCGTTGATCTGGACATCTTCACTCCCGCCGAATCGGAGGAGACATTTACGCTCGCCGATGTCAGCGTGCTGGATACGAATACCGATGATCTGTGGAGCGATGTTCCCTCCACGGCGGGCTTCTATCGACTCGGTGATGACGGCGGTGTTGTGGGTATCAATGCTGCCGACACGGTGACTTTCCCTACCGAGTCGGTCATGGAGAAGAAGGAGAACACCGAAAGACTCACCGCATTGGATCAGAGCTTGCGCACTGCCATTGGCGCGGTCTCCGCCAGTTCTCAGTCTTTGTCCGAGGGGATCGCCACAGCCCGGCTTGAGGCGGCAACCGCCACGTTCAATGATTCCCACGAGGCCCTGACTGACGCGATCACCGCAGGAGAGAAGGTTCTCAAGGACTCAGAGGGTAAGGTCTCAAGCAACGAGACTCGCCAAGACTTGCGAGACAAGCTCGATGCGGCGATTGAGGCTCGGGATGCCGACGATCCGACGGATGTGGATGGTCTGCTTGCCATGGTGGAAGACATGGATTCTCTTGCCGCGTCGGTGACGAAGGCATCCACGTCTGTCACTGAGACGGTGGCTGCGACGAAGGCTGCCGCAGAGGAAGCTGCGGCCAAGGCGGCTGCTGAAGCGGCGGCAGCCAAAGCTGCGGCGCAAGCGTCCAACTCGTCATCGGGCAGGTGGTCTGGCACGTCGTCCTCATCCGGTTCGTCATCGTCAGGCTCATCATCCTCATCCGGTTCGTCGAGTTCGAGCGGTTCCTCTTCGAGCTCAGGCGGCAGCGGCGGTAAGTCCGGCTCTGTTGGCTTCGCTCCCGGCACGCAAGTTACAACATGCACCGACGGACAAATCAGTATTTCGTCGCTTGGATATACGACCCAATGCAGGAATGGTAAGTGGGTGACGATCTCGAAGAACCCCTGAAACGCGACCACACCTCTTCTCACGCCCCTTGCCGGTCACCCGGTGAGGGGCGTGCGTTGTCTGTGAGATGAAAATACCGGGCCCTTCTGACAGATTCTCATGCGGCGATGGGCACGCGTTGATGATGGTCGCGGAACCACTTCGACGTGTAGCAGGGTCGGCATAGACCTTTCGCATAGTGCTTGTCTCCACACTGGCTACACACTTTGGCCGGACGATAGACAACCTCATGAGGGTGTTCTCGATGGTACTTGCACAGGCCCGTCTCGTTGGAAACGCGAGGGCATCCTGGTATCGAGCATGGTGTTCGTTCGGCGACGAGGGTCACGAGAGGATCGCCCGTCGTCTTGAGTCGGTGGTAATGCTTGTTGCACAGTCCGCGTCCATGGAGTTTCTGTCCACATTCAGGAACCGAGCAGACGACACCTTGAGGACGTCTCGTTCCAACTGGCATGTCCATGGGGCGCTGGTAGACCTCCCGGTAGCGATGACGGCTGCACCACAGCTTTGTCTCTTTCGGGGTGCGATGGCATCCGGGATAGATGCACTCGCGTGGGGCTGGCGGTCGGGACGTGTCGACCTCCGGCTGAATGATCGTGTCTACCGGTTCGGGCAGGTGGGTGATCCAGTGGGCGAGTCTGTCGTCCCCGTGGCGTGTAGATGCGAGGCGTGCCCCGGCTTGGGTCAACACGGTGACTGTGCGTCCGCGTCCGGTGATGGTAGCAATCGTCACCTTCCGTACTCGCCGCTCACCCAGTCCGGTGACGAGAGTCTGAATGTTGCGAATGTGAAGCTCACGGGCAATGTCTGCGGCGATGAACAGGCGTGATCCGTGTTGGACGACCGTGCGCACAACGGCGTTGTTGTAGCTGTGGACATAGACAGTTTCGTAAGTCATGGCTACTTCGTGTGCGGGTCGTGCGGAGTGAATGAACACACACCACGGGGTTCCCCAGATCTTCCGCACACATAGGAGATGGAACCTTCCACGGTTCCGCGCACACCCTTCGTCATAGAAAGGAAACGGTGTGAGCCTCTCCATCAGAATGAAAGCGGCGGCGTCCGCTCTGACCGCAGGAGTTCTTCTCCTGTCCGGTCTGACAATAGCGCCAGCCGCCACCGCCGCCACAGGAGGCGGAGCAGCAGGAGGTAGTGGTGGAAGCGCCGCTAACCTCCAGCAGGTCCTCTACGTTGCAGATAATAGAACGGAAGCCTTAGCAGGCAACCCCGCACAAGGTTGGGGACAGGATTCCACGGATTTCGCGTGGAATCAGATCACCTCCTACACGGGAGGAAGCTTTGTCACAGGCTCCTACGGCAAGGACACTGTCGATTCGACATGCCAGACAGCCATCAATCAGGCCGTCGCGCGAACCACGGGTGCAAAGACCGCCCGCGTCGTTGGACTCATGGTCTGGTATGCGCCCAACTTCTACAACGGGCAGCACTCCCTCGGGACAACCGGAACCGAATATGGGAGAGCCGACTTTGGGGACCAGTGGGCAACAGCAAAGTCCGGACTAGCAGGTTACGAGTCTGACGAAGTTCAAGCTGTCTACGACGAGTTTCAAGCCCAGTTCAACAAGGTGGGTTCAACAGTCTCTGTCGTCTGCGTGGCGCTCAACGACCTCGAACCCGATTCGGGATACACCCTTGATGTAACAACCACAGCGAGCTCCACCTTCCCCTTGGCGGGCTCGGCAGGAGCAGTACAAGACACCATCCACGCATCCAGCACGCCAACGACCCGCGACACTGTGTCCGGGGATGTCACACTTCACTGGGACG
Source organism: Changpingibacter yushuensis (assembly GCF_014041995.1). Classification (NCBI taxonomy): domain Bacteria; kingdom Bacillati; phylum Actinomycetota; class Actinomycetes; order Actinomycetales; family Actinomycetaceae; genus Changpingibacter; species Changpingibacter yushuensis. Next base: position 1,006,773 of record NZ_CP059492.1, read on the forward strand.
GCGTTGAAAGCAACGCGGCTCAGGTCACCAAGAGCGTGAACATATCCACGTCTGGGGACACGAAGTCACCAACCTTTACCCCCTCGGACTTTGGGTGGACCGGATGGCCTTCGGGTAAGTTCTGGTTTGACGTCAAGGTTGCCGCCCAAGGGGGTTTGACCACCTCCGTTGATACGCCTAACCGTGAGGCATCAGAGACATGGACGGCGTCTATTCCCAGTCCGTACAAGTCCCTCACCACTGGTGACCCGGCGGATTCCCTGAGTGATACACAAGTCCTCGCATCTGGAATGAGCTACAACGCCATCATCATGGCGAATACTGCCGGATACTCGACCATGTCCATCACCGACACCATTCAGACAGATCAGGTCTACATCGGCTCGACAACCGCAGACGATCCATCGGCCGTCTACGTGCTCAACCCCGATCGGGACAAGGTCAATGGTGCGAAGGTCACGATCAACCGTGACACTGACGGGCAAGTGACTGTCTCGGCCACTATCTCCGACATCCCGTCGAAGTACACCGGATCGGACTACATGCTCGTCGTGCCAACCTATGTCTTGCCGACAGGCGAGGACTACACGATCACGGACGACTCGAAGGCGTGCTACGGGACGTCGGGAGACACGTGCGTTACGGGCAATTCCGCGACCACCCGCAAGGTCACCCCGACACCGGACAAGGTGTGGGTTCTTGATGAAGAAGGCGCACTTGTTGCCTCTGATCCGGATCAGACCAATCAGGCGGGTGCCGATAACAAGGTGTTCCTCATGGGCGATGCCGTGTCAGCTGTTGTCAACGGCTCTGTCCCAGCCAACCTCGCAGGAAACCTCACCCAATACGTCATTGCTGACGACTGGACCGATGCGTCCCAGTACGTCGACTTCTCTGACGCCTCCCAAGTGAAGGTCTATTACGAGGACTCCAAAGACAGCGGCACCTACACTGACGTCACCAACCAGTTCACGATCAGTATCGACGGCACCGTCACCACGGCGACCGCAAACGAGGAGTTCTTGTCCCAGACTGCCGGTCAGTGCAAGAGCGCGCCGGTCGACAATAACCGCGCCCTGTCGTCCGCCGACAAGTGCCGCACCGTCAAGCTGGTCATCTCGGGTCAGTTCCGCGACGACTACGACACCGATGGTGAGACGGTCAGGTTGACCAATGCCGGATGGGAACAATGGAACAACGAGACCATTGCAACCAACGAGCCTCCGGTCTACACGTGGACCCCCAACCCGAACAAGCAGGTTTTGGGATCCAACGAAGAAGATGGCGACAACGCCTACGAGAACATCAACGGACTGTCCGTCTTCGCGGGCCAGAAGCTGGAGTACTCGGTTGGCATTGATCTGAACATCCCGAGCAACACCGCTCGCGGCGTCACATCGCTGGCAGTTCAGGACGTCTACGACGTCAACTTCACACCAGACAAGTCCTCCGTGGAGATCTGGGATTCGCGTGACGCGACCAACCCCAAGGCTATTGCGGCCAAGAACTACACCCTGACATGGGATGAGTCCGGTCATTCCTTCACCGTCACGTTCACCGACAAGTGGGTTGCCGCCAATCTCGGGGAAGGCTCCGAATGGCTCACCCAGGGCTGGTTGACTCTCCGCTTCACGGGTACCGTGAACGACGATGTCGCTGCCGGTACCACCGTTGAGAATCAGGCATTCGAAATCATCAATGGCGCGAAGACCGCCACCGAGATTCCGACTGTCACCATCCCCACGGTCACCCCCGATAAGGAAGACCTCAACACCGACCTCATCGACATTGATGGAAAGACTGTCGTCAAGGGGGACACCATCGTGTACCGCCTGACGCTAGACGCCTCCATAAGCGCCGACAAGCTCGCCTACTATGTCCACAAGCTCGGAATGATCGACGACTACGACGAGGACTACCTCGACGTGGCCGCCTCCAATGTTGTCGTGACAAACAAGGAAACGGGCGAGGATGTCACATCCAAGTTCAACATCCAAGTTTCCGACGGCAAGCTGTATGTCTTTGCTAGACAGGTCGACTCCACCAACAGTGCGGGTGAGGTGGTCTCCGGAGACCCGCAGCCCACCGACCTCGCTGCATATGCAGCCGCCGACATCATCCCGGGCACGACCCCCATCATCGACCAGTCGTTGCTTGGCAACACCTACTACATCACCTTCCGCGCGACGGTGACGCAGCAGACCGATGGGTACGTCATCGAGAACCAGGCCACCCAGAACATCGAGAACATGACCTTCCTGACGAAGATCGTGTCCAACCCGCTCAAGGACATCAATCCTGACAAGGATGTCGTGGCCTCCGAGGCAACGAACAGCGAGTCCCTCACCGGCAAGGAAATCGAACTCAACTCAGTGTTCAACTACCAGCTCAACTCTTCCTCCATCCCAGCTAACCGGGCCTACGAGGCGAGCCAGTGGTCCATCACCGACACCTTCGACAAGACGTATGACTACTACACGGGAACGTGGGCGGTCTACGCCAATGAAGACATCTACAACGGAGACACACTCGTCTACGCCAAGGGTGACCTTCTCCAAGATTCGGCGGGACACGAAACAGAGACGGCAACACGACTCTTCAATGTCACGTTCGATGAAGATTCCTACACCTTCACAATCACGGCAACCGACGCATTCCTCGATCTCATCAACACCCGCACGGACCTTTCGCAGTCATTCTCCGTCTACACGCAGATGATTCGTATTGCACCGTCGGACAAGGTCGAGAATGTTGCGACGGAAACCTACAACAACGTCGAACGCGACACCAACGTCGTGTGGACGTACACTCCGGAAAACCCAGCCATTGATGTTGAGAAGTGGGACGTCGAATCCGGCAAGGATCACGGCGACCGCGACTCGGCTGACGATGCGCTCGAAGTCACGGATGATACGTCGGTCAAGATCGGCTTCACCATCACCAACACCGGCGACGTGCCGCTGACGAACATCACCCTGACGGATGAGACCACTTCCGGTACGGGAACGATGGAAGACATCTCCTGCGAGACGCCGCTGGCTTCCCTCACTCTCAATGTTGGCACGTCAGTTGAATGCACGGGGACCCTGACGGGCCTCACAGCTGACACCACCCATACCGACAATGTGACGGCAACTGGAGAATCCATCTACACCGGCGCCAGAGTCTCCGATGCGGACCCGTGGAACGCCACAGTTGTTGACGGAAGCGGTTCGGGCGGCCTTGCCCACACAGGCGCGTCCGTCGTCGGAATGTTCATTACCGGCATCGTCCTTGTCGGCGGAGGCGCACTTCTCGCCATCCGTCGTCGGACAACCGACTGACGACAACTAGGACAAAGGAGGTGTGGTTGCCCAACCGAGCAACCACACCTCCTTTGCATGTACCCCACGAAAGGAACACAGCGAACATGAGCGTTGACGATGCACTCGCAGACGACACCATGTTCATCGGAACCGTCTATCGGGGACTGTGGATCTACCACAAACCCCCACGAACCCTCGCTCGCGAGGTTGGCCACAAGAACTCCCGAAGCATCACAACGTTTGTGTGGGCCATCCGCTACCTGTGTGGTGAGGTGCCCGAATCCCGACTTCACCCACTGCCCAGAGAATACGCAGCGTCGTTCCTGCGCAGGACGATCGACACGTCTCTCGACATGAGGCTCGTCGAGGAGTGTTGGCAGCTTCTCAGCAGGCTGACAGGGGAGGAGCCGCCACATCAGGAACCGGGCGTTTACGTCTACTCGTATCCGACCTACATCGGGGCGGGCGATGTCCAGCGCGACATGAAGATGAAGATTGGTGCGAGCACATCAATGCTTCGACGCTTGGAAACTCAACGCCGCCACACGGAAGTTCCCGAAGACCTCGTTGTCCTTCGGATTTACCCTTGCCCCGACCCGTTTGACGCCGAAAGCCACATCCATGCAATCCTCACCCTGTGTGGTAAGCATGTGGAGAGCCTGACAGGTGGAACCGAGTGGTATGAGACGAGTCTGGTGGCTGTGGATGCCATCTGTCGCGCAATGGGAATGGAACCTAGCCCAGATGCGACATGAGCATCGGCCAGCCGATGTAGTAGATGATGGGGAAGGCGATGGCCACAACCGTTAAGGAGATGACGTAGGCCTTTTCTCGCGTTGACCCCGTGTCCCCAAGGATTGGCACGCGCAGGTTCGTCGTGATGAATGGGTAGAGGAGCGGAACGCCTTCTGTCGTGAGCATGTCTCCGGCCACAGAGTGAACCGCAGCTCCACCAGCCATGCACGCAGCAATGATGAGTGGGTTCATGGCGACAAGGAATCCCATGATGGCCATACCGGCAGCGACAAACCATCCGGGGATCCCTCCCGGATCCAAGTGGAGGGCAGCCAAGGCGATGCCGGCCATGAAGCCGATGAGTAGCCCTGCCCCCATATTCAGCGTCGTCTCATGAATGGTAAGGACTGCCGAATCAATCTCAGGGATCGTCACATGCCACAACGAGGCGAAATAGGCGAGCGCGCCAAGGATGAGCCACCCGACGACAGAGTGAGTGCCTTTGCGGTGTCCACCAGAGATGATGTTGACGCCATGGGACACGACTTTTGTCAGCGGGGGAAGCGAACGAGAGATGGTCGCCCCCGAATGATCGAGGTCCGGCGCGATGGCCGCACCTGCGACAAGCGCTGTCGTGGCAATGATTGTGGGGACCGGCTGTGGGTTGAGAGTCAGACAGATGGAGGCGGCCGCGAGGCCAGAAATGGTGTGTGAACGTCCAAGCATACATAGGTAGTGTGCGGATGCCTCCCCACCGGGTTCGCCAGCACGGTGTCCCGCACACAGGGAATGTATGGACTTTCTTTCTCATCATTTCTCTGCGTCGATGACGCGAGCCATTGACCTCGCCAGTGCAGCCCACACCGACCCGATCGACTTCTGCAATGCGCACCACATCGCGCCTGTGGATGGGTCGACTCTTGTGTTCGCTGGAACCACAGGCCAGGCCGATGTTCGTATCGTCTTGGCAGGTTCATCCACGCGAGTATCGGTGACTCATGGAGAGGCAACAGTCACCAGCGACATGCTCTCCGACGGTTCGTTCACACTCGTGGCAGACGAACCCGGACGCTGTCACATTGACGTGACTGACGCGGGGAGCATGTCATGAGGCGTGTGTCTGGCGTTGCGGGCGCGGCGCTTGTCTCACTGTGTGTTGTGGCGTGTGCGTGGTCTGAAGCGCCCAGTTCTGTGTCTGTGACGGCGAAGTCTTCTCCGACGGTTGCGTCGAATGCCGTGATGGAGGTGGGGCTTGCCTCACCAACGCCCCGACCCAGCCCGTCGGCTACACAGACTGCCAGTCCCACTGTCTCCCCGAGTCCACAGACTGCCAGCCCCACCGCCTCCCCGACCCCCAGCGCGGAGCCGTCATATGTCTCCACACCAGCCAAGGGGGTGCTTCACACGAGCGTGCCCTCGTTGAATGTGCGTGGTGGTCCGGGGGTCGATTATGCGGCCAATGGGTCCCTGTCTGCGGGGGAAAGTGTCTCCTATGTGGCCACGAGCAACGGGTGGTATGAGCTTGAGCGTGGCGGGTGGGTCAGTGGCACGTATGTAGAGCAGGGCTCTGCCCCCGCTGCCTCATCTGACTCCGTGGCCTCTTCATCCACACCTTCGAGCAGTTCGACTCCCGTACCCACGGTGCAATCAACGCCAACCACGTCCGCACACGCGGTGTGGATACGGACCCACGGCGGACAGGCAGAGATCGACCAACGCAGCGGGGCCGTCTATATCGACGACGTCGCAGGCTGGCTCGGAAAGCCCTACATCGCCATGCACAATAGCGCCGGTGCGAGGGAATGGACGACGTGGAATGTGGGAGAAACAGTCACACTGACAGGCCTCATATCCGGGACGTACACAGTTACTGCCATGACGTGGGGCGTTCAAAGGGATGAGTCGTCAAAGCTCCTTTCCTTGCCCGGAACCATTCTCCTTCAGACGTGCCAAACCGGGGGCGGGGGAAACCTCGTTGTCTCGCTTGTTGGTAAGTGAGACCGCCGCACACTACTAGGGCATGAACATGAGTGCGGGTGCCCGTGAGCGCCAAGAGCAGTTCCGTCGTCCGACCGGAGAATATGGAACCCAGCCGGGAGTAAATGCGCCGGGGGCGATCAGCCTCGTCCAAACCCCCGTCCGCTATTCCTTCATTGAAGAGCGTCAGAGGCAAGAAGACGAATATGAGGCCCGTTTTGATGGGATGCCTAAGAGGTTCTTCTCCACGGACCTTGAGACGAAGCGTTCACTTGATAACCTCGCAAAGGCAGCCTCCACCCCGCAAGATGAGACATTGGATTTTGAGACGATTTCCGAGCTGGCAGGATCGTTGGGGATCACCGGACTGACAGAGGTGAGCGACAAAACACGTGGCTTCCTCGGGAAGAATCCGGGGGAGCACGCGTGGGTGGGCAGGGTCGGTGATGCGCAGGTCATCATCTCCTCCCACAGGTCCGGCAGCGCGTTTGCTCGGTACACGTTTCGCCGAAACCCTGGCGATCCGGCTGTTGAGGGGCGCGGGTTCTACATGCTCGATGCCCGTTCATTGGCGGGGGCCGCCCGTATTCAGCACGTGACGGGCAGCGACCTCTACAGTCACTTCACCCAGATTGGGACGAGGGAAGAGAGGGTTGCTCTACTCGAAGAGCTTTCCGCCACCAAGAAGTCATTGATGCAGGCCCAGAATGAGGGCCGTAACTTCCAGCTGAACAAGAAGTATGTCTCGGATCGCAAGTCCGAAATTGCCACGGCATTCTCGGACAAAAAGCACCCCGACACCATCCATCAGCGTCTCATGTCTCAGACACAGTTGAATGACTCGTTCGATCAGGTGGAGATCGACAATGATGTCTCCGAGGCCGATTGGAAGGAGTTCGAAGAGGCGTGGGCTGACACGAAAGACAAGCTTCCACCCATCCCTGAAGATCGCAAGCCGAAGTTGCGCATCCGCTATTTGGGTAAGCACCGGGCCGCTGGGCTATTCTCGCCTCACCACAACACGGTTGCGATCGACGTTCACACATCGGGATCGTTCGTTCACGAGATGGGTCATTACTACGACCACATGGTCTATTCCTCCCCGTCACTGTCGAAAGGATTCTCGTCACTAGCTCAGCGCTATTCGGCGACGCTGGATGTGCCCGCTGACCGGACGGGCAAGTATGGGCGGGACTACTACACGACCCCAACTGAGATTCACTCCCGCCTTTTCGAGGTATATGCGCACGAGCGGCTCGGGGTGCGTAATCGGATGTTGGACCCGTCCCGGTTCTCTCGGTTCGATTACGCCCCGATCATGAACAACCCGGGGTTGAAAGAGGACGCGTTCGCCTTCTTTGACAAGATGTTCGCCTGAAATGTCTGGTTGGGGCGCTCCCGCACACTAGGCCAGTGAAAGGAGCGCCCATATGACCGACTATCCCAAAGCGCCCGCTAACCCTCTCGACCTCATCACTGACGAGTTTGGTTTTCAGATGTGCATGATGACACCAGAAGTTGCTGATGTGTGGCTGCGAGAGTTCAACAACCACAACCGGCCCCTCTCAGCCCCAGTGGTGAAAACACTGGCTTCCACCATTGAAAATGGCGAGTGGAAACTCACTCACCAAGGTATCGCCATCGACAAGGACATCAACCTCATTGACGGGCAACATCGCCTCGCTGCGATTGTCTCTTCGGACACGACGATCCCGATCATGATCACGTGGGGTGTGGACCCGGATGTCTTTGATGTCATCGACACTGGACGCCGACGCTCCGGAACTGACGCCTTGGCTTTGTCCGAGTTCTCTTTCCCCAACCAGAATCTTGTTGCTTCGGTAACGAAGTTGTTGACGATCCGCAGGACCCGCACCCTTGAGAGCTTCTCAACCTCCGCAATACATCTGACCAACGCTCAGTTGCTTTCCCGACTGCGCGAGTTGAACCTTGAGGTCATGGAGGCGTCCGTGCCTATCGGGCAACGCTTCCATCTTCTCGGAGCAACGTCGGTAGGTGCCTTCACCTACGACGCACTCTGCGCTGGTGCTCCGGTTAACGTCATCTGTGATGAGTTCTTGACCCCCGTCGCAAAGCGTGTGGGGCTGCGCTCCCAGTCCGACCCCCGGTATGCGCTCTCGAGCTATATTGATCGGTCGAAGAATCGCCGCAACAACGACCGCACGCGTGCAGACGTGTACGCCACCATGTGCAAGGCGTGGAATGCGTGGGTTCGGGGCCAGGACCGCAGCATCTTTCGCGACCCGAACGCATGGGTTGACATCGTCGGACTACCCGACAGACAAACACGCTCGCACCCATGACTCTCATGACTGCGAGCGTGCTGTGTGTCAGGTGGTGGCTTATTCGGCTGTCACGTTCCAGTGCATAGAGTTGTCGGACTCGGAGTAGGTGGACTCGTCGGTGTCGTTGGAGAATCTCGTCACTGCGTCGAAGATATCCTCATCATCCCGACTTGTTTCCTGTGGTAGATCACCTTTCACGATGACCGTGTCGTCATCCGGGTTTGTCACCTCGAACGTGTGGTTGTTCATGTTCGTACGAAGGGAATACTGTCCGGGAGGCGGAGGATCGACGTGCGCTTGACGAAGTCGTGGACCTTGGATATCACCGACGGATCATCTATGTCTCCCAACGCCTGCGAGCTCATTGAGCTCATGGAGCAAGCACTGGGTGACACCGAACAGTTCTTCTGCAACAAGGTCATGAGGAACGTGCCCGGGCAGCCGGGTGCCTATGAAGGGGTGTTCGCCAACGCCTACGTGAAAGTTGACTTCTCGGGCGTCTTTGTTGTCAGTTCCATTTCGATCGAACGGGAAGGTGTCGTGGTCGACGTGGACTCATCGGGCGAACGTGAGATGCGTTTCTCAGCCTCACCGCAGCGGCCCCGCACACAACTGGGGTATGAGTATCAGTGATGACGCGGCTAGTCGCCGTGAACAGTACCGCAACCCTGTCGGACAGTTTGGTACCCAGTCGGGGGTGAATGAACCCAGCGGAGTATGCCTGTCCACACCTGAAACGTCATACGACGACACGACAGTCGACACTGCGGCAAACAACGCCCTGCGTGCCGCGTTCTGGACGGACGCCGATGAGATCAATGAGGACGGCAAACTCTCGGCGTACGACTTCTCCGATCACGCCTGCGAACAGATGACACAGGACCTGAAAGACTTCTACGCCCAAGCCGGACCCATCATCGAACGCACCGGTATGTCTGCCGACCACGTGGGCCACAACTTCTGGTTGACCCGCAACCACCATGGGACGGGTTTCTGGGATCGAGAACTCGGTGACGATGGGGACAAGCTCACCGACATTGCCCAGTCCTTCGGAGAAGTCTCACTCTTTGTCGATGACGACGGGAAGTTCGACTACGAATGAGACTGCCGCACACTACCTCGGTATGAATATCAGTGATGACGCGGCCAGCCGCCGTGAACAGTACCGCAACCCCATCGGACAGTTCGGCGCCCAGCCGGGAGTCCACTCTCTCGGACAGGTGAGCCTCAACCCGAGCCGGTTTACCGACCAGGAGCGAGAGTTCATCCAGATGGGGCGGCGGGCCAGTGCGCGTCCCTACCAGTTCTGTGACGAGCATGGCATCAGCGCCTCAGACAAGAATCATCCCATCTTCACAGGATTCGTGGGGGACACCTGTGTCACCATTGCCGTCCACCCAGGCGACGAGAGACTGGTGATGATGGAGCGCGACGGCATGTCTATGGAGGTGCGCCAACGCTCGGGTGAGAGTGAGCCCTACCGCATAGATTTCTCCAGTGCTGGGCACGCATACGTTCACACCATTGATGAGGACGGACGTGTCTTCGATAGCGTCTCATACTTGCGGACTGGAGAACTGTCGGCCAGATGCTCCGACCCCCAGTGGCGACAATACACAACAGCACACACCAATGGCGTCGACAATCTCGTGCCCGTCACCTTCATCCCCGGCAAAGAACCGGGAACCTATACCGATCCTTTCGGCAACGAAACACTCAGCCAAAGGGATGTTGACGAGCGTTTCAGCCCCACCACGTGTTGTTTCCACTCCGACTTCGATGACTCGATCTTCGAGGATACCTCTGCCTTCCTGACGGAGACTCACTAATGGCAGGGGCGCGCCCAATACCCAGCGAATGTGTGCCTACACAACCGAAACCTCTATGACAAAAACACGCATTTCGTCTGACACCCGCACACCACTAGTGAGTGAGCACCCCATACGCTGAAGAAGACCATCCACGAGACCCCCACGGGCAGTGGATGTCCACGTGCACGCGCAATAGCGCATCACGCGTGACACTCGCCGCTGCGGACACGCATTCTCCTGACGAAGAAGTCCTGCGTGCAGCACAATCCATGTTCACCAACCCTGTGCGTTCCGTCATCGAGCATCACCTCGAACCGATCGCGGGTGTGGACCACGAATACGCCGGCGTCATTGACTCCCTCCACGTGCGTCTTCACTTATCCCCATCCATGACCATCGCCGAGGCAAAGGACCCCATCCACGGTGTCGAAGCGACCATGCGCACTCACGTCTATGAAGGGTTCTCCGTGATAGTGCGTTGGATGACCGAAGAGCGGGAAGAGAGCCACCACATACTCCCTTCCGGTGAGACATGTGATGTCCTCGAGTCCCACCAGTCAGGCCGTAATGTCCGCACACGCCAGCCGAATGGGGACGTTCGTTTCGAGTTCCTGTCAGCCGATGAGGCAACCTACATCACGGCGGATGAAGAGTATCCAAACGTCTATGTCGCCCATGACGGCTCGACATACACCCAAGGCGAAGTCGACAAAACGTTCGGCCCCGAGTGTTGCTTCCATACAGATTTTGACCCCAAGGCCTTTTCTACGCCCGCCGTGTTTCATGTGTCAGGTTTTCCGCACACAAGGGAGATATGAGCATGTCGACCTTGAATACCACGCGGCCCCACAGATGGTGGGTTATCGCGCTTTCATGCGTTGTCATTCTCGCCATGGTGGGCGGCGTCTTCCTCATCTGTGAAGGATTGAAGAAGACCCCAGTGGAATCCATGCCACTTCCCACCCAGACATACTCAGTATCCCCTGAAGAAGCGATCGAATCCGCGCAGGCACAAGTCGGCGGTGACACAGATTTCAGCGTCGACGACATGACTGGCCCCTCCATCTGGATACCGGCCCTCGACGCATATGCGCCAATCGTTGCCCAAACGGCATTCGAAGATTCCAAGTACAGCGGATTTCAAACACTTGTCATTCCTTCGAACCCACAGACAGCCGCATGGTATGCGGACGGTGGGCCTTTAGCTGGTGGGACTGACGGGACAACACTCGTTGCTGCCCATGTCGCCACCGCCGCGAACAGAGGGGTCTTTTGGGGCATTGAGAACGTGTCTGCTGGCTCAGTCATATGGACAAAAGACGAAGAGGGAACCCTTCAAGAATGGGCCGTCACCCACATGTGGGTCGCCGAACACCAAGCATTCCCGCAAGAGTACTTCGCCTCCACCGGAGAGCGGCGCTTAGTTGTGACGACATGTGGGGGGAGCGTGAACGACCAGGGCTATTACGAACAGAACATCTTTCTGATTGCAACACCAGTTCTATGACCACACGCCCATGTCCTACTTTCAAGGAGTATTTGTGAACACGGCACTCACATCCCGACACGGGAAACTGTTACACGTCATGGGGTCCCTGACCCTCGTCGCCGCACTGGCCATGGGTAACATACCCGCTGCACAAGCCGCCAGCTACGACTCAGATGCAACGATCGACCAGATCGTCATGTTCTCTGACTACGACAACCTCACAGCAAACTACCCGTCGGCCATCAAGCAGAACCAGTCCATCGCTGTTTCCATCAACAACGCGAACTACAACACCTCGCGCGCAAAGACAGCTGTCTCGGATGCGTCGATCAAGTTGTCGAACGTCTCTCCGGCTCTTGGGACAAAACTGGGCGCGTATTTCAACGAACTTCTGTCCGCAGGAAAACTCCCCAAGACAAAGGCCATGCTCGAAGGGGAGACCCCCGGTATGGAAGTTGATGATGCGTCGTCCAAGACCGCAAAAACGCACTTCAATGTGGCGCGCCCCTTCACATCAAATATCGGCATCAAGAAGGTATCCTCCTCCTCGGTCTACAGCGTCGGAGCTCTCAGCTTCCCATCTGGACACGCACGGACCTTCCAAGTAGAGGCTCTCGGGCTGGCAACGCTGCTCCCTGAGCTTGCACCACAACTGTTGGCTCGCGGTGCCGAAGGTGGGGAGTCCCGGGTCGTCCTTGGCGTGCACTACCCACTCGACGTCATCGCCGGGAAAGCAATGGGCACCCGTATGGTCGCTCAGCGCTGGGCCGATAAGGACTACCGCACGAACGTCATCCTCCCCGCACAAAAGGAACTCCGGGCAGCACTCGAGTCCAAGTGTGGCATGAGTATCGCCAAGTGCGTTGCCTCCGATACTGCATGGAAGAGCGACGAGGCTTCCGTGACACAGGCAACCTCGCTCATGACCTTTGGCTTCACCAAGACAGGGAAGAGCGGTGTTGCTCTTGAGGTTCCTGAAGGCGCTGAAGATCTTCTCCTGACCACATTCCCGAACCTGACAGACGAACAGCGTCGCCAAGTTCTCGCGCTCACTGCCACCGATTCGGGTTACCCCCTCGACCTATCAGGGGCCACGAAAGTCTCTTCGAAAGTCACCTCTGAAGACATTGGTTGGACCCGTCTAAACCTGGCGACAGCTATGACCTCCACCCCAATCGTTCAGTCTGACGGCTCCATCAAGCTGTCGACCGGATCCTCCACAACAGAATCATCGACCCCCTCCGCGACACCGAGTGCATCAACAAGCCCATCTGCATCGGCCACCGCGACCTCTACCCCAACCCCAACAACCACCACGGCAGTGCCACCACTGACTGCTCGATACCGTTCCCACGTTGCCAGCCTTGGATGGCTCGGATACGTGGAGAGCACCACCAAATCAGGAGACGGAAAGCATCAAATCGAAGCTATCCGAATCAAACTCGACGGCGTGCAGGTACGCGCCCACGTGCAAAAGAAGGGCTGGACATCTTGGGTCGGTTCAGGCGAAACGGCCGGAACAACAGGGAAAGCCCTTCGCGCCGAAGCCATCAGCATCAAGCTGACCGGTACGAATGCGTCCAAGTACGACATCTACTACCGCGTGGAGGTTGACGGACTCGGATGGCTCGGATGGGCCAAAAACGGCGCGAACGCTGGCACCACCGGCTACGCGAAAAAGATGCTCAACTACCAAGTTGTCGTTGTTGCAAAGGGTAGCGCTGCTCCCGGATCAACAAGCGGGGCTGTCAAGTCCAAGTAGGTCTGCGCGGACTCTTTACGCGCACACACCAAAAAGAAAGGAAACCAGATGAGTCCCACAACACTCAAGAGGCCTTCCCGGCTTCTTGCGGGGATCACTGCGCTGATGTTGACGGGAAGTGCACTCGCGCTCCCAGTCGCGGCATTAGCCGTTTCAAACCCGGCAGAAACGCTGGGCGCGGCGGCACAACCGTTCTATGCCTACGTGAAGGCAGGAGAAACTGTCTCTGTTAAGGTCGATACGGCCGAAGCAAGCTGGGTCCGCGACAACACCGGCGCTCAGACCAACCTTGTCAAGGGTAAGGTCACTGAGCTTGAAGCCACCTCCGATGGTGTGTGGCAAATCTTCGTTGGCGGTGACCGCGTCGCAACCTCGGTGACACCCAAGGAATTGCAGCCATTTGATATTCAAGTGATGAGCGGACAGTCCGAACAAGAAGGACGCATCTGGACCGAGCGTCTCTCGATGCTCCAGGATGGTGGTTCTTCCGTCCAAGACGGCGCTGACCTGACCTTCTGGGCGATCAACGACTCAGGCTACGAGTACAAGATCGACCTCGCCAACTACAACGGTGTGAACTCGGCTATCGAGTTCGATGCCGTGGGTAACGTGGAAGATGACTCGTGCATCTCTTCGTTCGCCTCCGCTGAGATCGCAGGCGACGGCGATGAATGGGAGGTTCGTCCCGATTGCGCCGGAAAGTACCGGTTGTTCTTTGAAGAGCCGTCTTCCGAGTTGCCTGACCAAGCAACCGTCGTCAACTCCTACAGTGCTGACGGGGCGAATAAGACCGTGTGGGTCAAGCCTGATCCGTTGGACGCGGCTGCGCTGGTATCGGGAACGACACTCAGCTTCACCCAAGGCAGCAATCCAGCATCCCTTGGCGGCACGTTCAACATCTCTGTCCCCGAACGTTTCTCCGGCACCGCGATTCTCGAAATCGACGTTGATGGCAATGGCTCCTACGACGACGACATTGACGTGTCTCATCGTGTGGCAGCATTCGACTCCAGCACGAGCACCTCTGCCCACTGGACGTGGGATGGTACAGATGGTCAGGGCAACGCAATCAATGCGTGCACTGCCACCCCATCAGCTCGCGTCGTCTTCGACCGAGTGGGAACCGTCCATGTCCTGTCTGAAGACGTGGAAAACCGTTCTGGTGGCATCACGATCACCAAGATCAACGGTGACCAAGCCGGAGACACGACCGTCTACTGGAACGATTCTGACTTGGGCGACACCTACTCCAACGCGGATGGAACCCAGCGCACCCGTATCGACGTGGAAGCAAACCGTGTCAACAACTCCCAAACGGGTGTTGATTCATCGGCAGGCGTCCACAAGTGGTCTGCTCCAACCAGTAGCTCGAACATGTCGTGGGGCGACCGACGCATGATCGACGACTGGACCTACACGATCCTCCCTGAAGGAACGGCAGCTGCTTCTGTTGCTGTGGCATCGACACTCGATTCCTGCTCTTCACTGGCCATCGAAAAGGAAGCTGTCTCCACAACCAACATCACTGACACAACCGCGACCGTGCAGTGGCTTGTCACTGCACACAACACCTCGGATGTGACCGCGACCGACGTTGTTGCCGCCGATGTTTTCCCGGAAGGGATTGTCGACGGGCAGACCGAAGTCCTCAACGTTTCCGCCGGCACGTTTGACGTCGAAACGGGTGTCTGGACGATCGGAACGATGGAAGCTGGGGGCGAGGAGTCTCTCGCCTTCACAACCGTCGTCGAGCGCGACAAGGATGCAGAGACCACCGTGACCAACCGTGTGTCGATCGCCAACCCTGACAACCCCTTCGGGCCGGAGAACGAGGACCAGTGCACCGACGACACGCTCAACCAGTGTGACGAAGACACGGTGACGATTCCGCCAACACAGACGGCAACACTCGCCATCGAAAAGAAGGCTGTTTCCACCTCGGACATCACCGATACAACTGCAACTGTTGAGTGGCTCATTACCGCTCACAACACCTCGGACGTAACCGCGACCGACGTTGTTGCCAGCGATGTCTTCCCGGAAGGGATTCTCGATGGACAGACCGAGCTCGTGGGAGTCTCCACAGGCACGTTTGATACCGAAACTGGCGAATGGACCATTGGGACCATGGATGCTGGTGCACAAGCAACCTTGTCGTTCACGACTGTTGTCGAGCGCGACAAGGACGCAAACACGACGATCACTAACCGTGTGTCGATCGCCAACCCTGACAACCCCTTTGGCCCGGAGGACGAGGACCAGTGCACCGACGACACACTCAACCAGTGTGACGAGGACGCTGTCACGATTCCGCCAACACAGACGGCAACTCTCGCCATCGAGAAGGCCGCCGTCGACGTCACAGACGTAACCGACACAACCGCAACTGTTGAGTGGCTCATTACCGCTCACAACACCTCGGACGTAACCGCGACCGACGTTGTTGCCACCGACGTTTTCCCGCAAGGGATTCTCGATGGACAGACGGAGCTTCTCGATGTCTCAGTCGGAACATTCGATGCTGATGCAGGCGTGTGGACGATCGGAACCATGGAAGCCGGACAGCGTGAAACCTTGAGCTTCACAACTGTTGTCGAGCGCGACAAGTCCGCAGAGACCACGGTCACCAATCGTGTGTCGATCGCCAACCCTGACAACCCCTTCGGGCCGGAGGACGAGAACCAGTGCACCGACGACACACTCAACCAGTGTGACCAGGACACGGTTGTTATCCCGGTGACGACACCAGAAACTCCCGCTACCCCCGAAAGTGGTGGCGGAAAGGGTGCTGTCACTGGCGTGGCCTTTGACGAGACCAACCCGGCCCTTGTCGGACTCGGCGTGTTGCTTGCGCTGGGAGCAGCCGGTGGAGGCGTCTATCTCTACCGTAAGAATCGCAATCACACACTCAGCACCGACGACACTGAGTAATCTTCCCTAACCGAAACAGGGGACGTTTCCAGTCGATTCTGGGAACGTCCCCTGTTTCGTGTGCGGTACGAGGCGCCCCACACATAACGCCTAGAACGACGACACTGACCGCGTCGCCCAACTGGAAAGGGACACCCCCCGACCTCTTCCGACAGATCTCGACATGATCCGGTTTAACGACAGCGGTGAATTGCCCCGGCTACCCGCACACAAAGAAGGTATGACCACACACCTTGAATACGCCGCCATCGTCAACCTCGCGTTGGGCGTGGACGAGCATCCAGACCAGTACAATCTCACCGCCTTCCATGAGGAAGGGTATTCCGGACTCAACGGCATCGTTGATGGGCACGACGTGACGTTGATCCACGATGCCGACGGGAGCATCACAATCCTTATCTTCGATGAAAGTGGCGTCGGAAAGCAGATGCAGATTGTTCATAGCGCCGATGGGGGAGCCTCCTACCACCTGAGCCTCGACAATGTCGGCGCGATCAGGCACATGTCCGAAGCATCTGGGGCGAGCCTGGACTACATTGGCGGACCACGCCCCACCTCTGATGTCTCCATCCGGCGTATCTCGCCAACCGGTGATGTCAGCTTTGAGTACTTCTCCCATGAGGGAGGACAGTCAATCTGCGTCAGTGGGCGCTCAGGTCTCCCCGGCTCGTATGTGGCGACAAACATCGTGTCTCACGACGTTCGAGTCCTCACCCAAGAGTCTCTCGACCAGATGTTCGGTCCCCAATGTTGCTTCCACTCCTCATTCGACGAGGCAACATTCGATGAGAACGCCGCCTTCCTCCGTGAGGGTAGTGCTCGGCTATGACTGTCACCTGCCACGAGTCCACTTCTACGCTTCCTTCTTCTGTACAGGTGTCTCTCGCGCATCTCATCACGCGTGACCCGTGGGATTTCCAACGATCGTGCGGGATGGGAATGTTCACGGAAGAGGAAGAGAGCGGGTTCTCCGGCACGATCGGTGAGCTCCGCATCGGTTATGTGTGCCACCGGGGAGAACAGTGTGTCGTCATTGAACGCGCCAACCATGCGGTGTTTGCACTGACCACCCGTACAGACGGATTCATCTGCGAGGTACCCAACCACTTCACATACGAAGTTCACGGGGGCATCACCTATGAGACCATCCATGGAGCATCGCATTCCCTGAACATTCGCGTCACGTTCTCTCACGAACGCGTCCGTCTGCGTCACATCGCACCGTTCACGCTCGAGGTTGATAACACGCAGCCCAATCCCATCCTCGACGTCTGCCCGTCGGAGGATGGTTCGGGGTCGTACACCGTGTATGACAGGGACGCCGGCACATCACAGATAATCGACCAGGACGAGGTTGACCGTCGCTTCGGTCCCGAATGCTGTCTGCATTCCAGCTTCGACACGTCGGTATTCGACACCTTGAAGAATTATGTTCTCACGGGTGAGTCCGAGCTTCATTTGCTGGGCTTCGGACGCAGTATTTGATGGCTCAAGCTCGGCCAGTTCAATAGGATTCAGAACGCTCCTAATAGGCTTGGTCGGTAGCCTCGTCAAGCGTAGGCACTGAGTCATGCATGTCTTCGGCGTAATACATGACATCGGACAGCAACGTGTATGCTTTATCGAGCATCGTGGCTAGATCTGGGAAATCCACGTATTCTTTGGTTTCCGGAAGAGATCCTGCGCATCGGAACGCCGTTCCGGATCTGTCAGCCTCATGTAACATCACGATCATGTTTTCGACCGATTTCGGGAACGGTTCTGGCAGGTCCAGCGCCGTGTAGTGCTTCTTCACTTGGTCCAAAAGCTTGTGGAGATCGTGCCCCAGCTTGTTCTTCAAGTATTCTTCTGAGTCGGATTGCCTGAGCTCAGGTGCTCGCCCGTCCACGTAATTGGCTCTCAGCGCGACAAAGCACCGAATCATGTTCTTCAACTGAAGCTCGAACGCCTGTCGGTAAAGAGTCGCACAAGCGGTCAGGATGGATGCAAGAACCCAGCCGGAGCGGGATCGCCGGATTACGTTGATACCGGCTATCAACTGGGATTTCTCGCTGGCCCAGTTGCTTGGGGATCGGGCTGCCTAACCGTCGAGAGTAGGGTTCTTCGCTATCGCGGCTGGCTTCCGTAGAGGGGTGAACCAGTCGGGATTTCGCGCGCAGTAATAGCTAAGCAGCAGATAGCTACAACAGAAATAACTAGCGTAAACGTCGCGCTGCTCCTTTCCCGCAGGAGTTCGGGAGAAAGGAACAGCGCAAAGACGTGCTAACGATCAGAGTGCCGCGTTTACAAGGCTCCTATTTGTCAGATATCTGTTGCGGCTTTGAGTGCATCCCGGAATTCGGACATGCGGTTCTCCTGGTTGTAGAACGGCAGGCCGATGATTCTGTAGTCGGTATTGTCGACGTAGATGGTGTGCGGGATAGCGTTCTGCTCGATGGCGAGCAAGAATTCTTCCTTCCATTTGTCGGTTTCGAGTAGGTGCGTACCCTTCGGCTCCACGTAGATCTGTTGCTGCTGGTAGGGCTGGCCCTTCCGGCGCAAGAAGAGGAGGAAGTCGGGTTCGAATCGTTCGCCGGTCTCAAACGAGTAGATGGCGAGCGGCGCCAGCCGTTCGTTGCGCACCAGGCAAACCTCGTCGTAGCGCTGTTTGAGGTCGTCGACAACGGTCGAGAAGTACTTGACGAAGGATTTCTCTTCGCTGGTGCCATAGTTGTCGTTGTAGACATACCATTCGGCGTTTTCAAGGTTAACGCGACGGATGGAATCAGGATCGCTGCTTTGGCTAGTTCCGATCCCACCTTCGACCGGATTCGCGATCTGTAGGCGCTTGTTGCGTAGTACCTCGTTCAACCGTTTGGCTTCGAACTGATGCGTGCCACGGTAGGTGACCTTGATGCCTGCCATGTAGCTGGCGACGGCTCGGAAGACTATGTCTAGGCCAGTCCTCAAGTCAGCCGCAGTGAGGTCTACAGTGTCGCTTTGGAAGGTGATCTCAGTTTCGCCGAGGTAGTCGCTAGACGTGATGAACTCGCGGGTCGATTCCAAGTGAGGGAAATAGTGCTTGAGCGCCTCGAAGCGGAGTGCGTCGTAACGCGCCAACGATCCCAAGGTCACATTCAATGGCATCTCGTTGATCCTACGGCGGATCGTATGCACCTTCGGATTCTCGGACTTGTCTGTTTGCTCGGTGGCTGTATCGAAGAGACTAACGAGCCGTGAGGGGGCGTGGCGGACATCGCGTTGGTAGATCGCCGACTTGACCCGGTTCTCCAGTTGGGTCACTCCATCCCGGGAGACTTCCTCGCGGCTGTTACTGAACACCATCGCGTTGTGGTAGAAGTCAGTCTGTTTGAACGACGATTTGAGTTCGTAAGTGACTTCGGTGACCTCATCAGGCAGTAAGCCTGTTTCACGTAGCGCGAGGCGTAGCTCGGTGATGTACTTCGAGTCCTGCTTGGAGTGGTAGAGCAGGGTTTCAAGGAGCCGGTTGGGGCTGTCAAGGTCGTGATCGTACTTGCGGACGGACTTGTCTGCCTGGTCGCGATCAATGGACTCGTTTTCAAGAAGGAACGGGAAGTAGCGCGCTCCGCGCCCGATCAACTGAGCTTCCTTGATCGTGTACGCGCCGGGCTTGCCTGCTTTGCCTCCCTGACGAGTTTCGTAGAGGCGGACGATGTCGTAGAGGTTTAGGACGTCCCAGCCTTCGTTGAGCATGTCGACCGTGAAGATGATCCGATACGGGTTGGAGTGATCTTCGAGGGAGTTCACTGCCAACTGCTTCTCAGTCGAGTTGTCGGTCGAGCCATTCATGATGATGGCGTTCTCTTCAGCAAACCCCTGCTGGATGCTTGAGCGCAGGGAGCGTAGGCTCGGATCCTTCTCCTGGAAATAGCCGATGGCTTGTTTCATCAGGCCGTCGGTGGCCAAGTCCTGGATTTCGGACTCGGTGAGTCGTTGGAGTCGCTGGAAGAACTGGTCGTAGAACGCTTTCGAATCATCGATCCTTTGCGACTTCAACAAAACAACCGGTTTCGAGTACACGCCACCATCAGCGAACAGTGCACGGCGATACTCAGACAAGATCAGTGATTGAAGAGTCCTTCCCCAGGGATCGAAGACAGATTGGAAGTTCTGGAAGTCCTTCGTGAACCCAGACTCGCGGAATCGCGCCAGCGGGTAGTCAAAGACAATCTTGTCCTTGTACTTCCGAAGAATGTTGCGGTCACGCAGATCGACAGTCGCCGTGAACTCCAGCAGCACATTATACCGGTTACCTAGAAAGGCCGAGATGACCGTGTATTCCCATGAGCGGTCCTCCTCGTCCTCGGACTTCGTGGCCCTCTTCGTTCGCGTATTCACGTGGTGTGACTCGTCAGAAATCATCACCACCGGTGCATCCTCGAAGTCATCGCTTGTGAGCGCGTTTTCCTTCGGATCAAGGAAATCCATGTGCAGTTTTTGCGTCGTCGAGAAACAGAGGTTGATAGCGTTCGGATCGGCGGCAGCGAAGTTGTTGACCTCGTTGATGGGAACCCGCATACCATCGATCTCAATTGACTCGGCGAACAGATACTTCGCTGAAGCCGAGTCCAAGAAGTTGGCTTTGGTTTTCTCGATGATGTTCGTTTGATTCACGAAGAACAGGAAGTTGCGGTATCCGAGCGAGTAGTAATGCAGGATCAGGCCAGCCATCATCACGGTCTTACCTGAACCGGTCGCCATGTGGTAAAGCAAGTGCGTCTGTCGGTTCTTCGAGAAGTTCTCGTTGCTCAGATATTCGAGCGTGTTTGAGAACGCGTGCTCTTGGTATTCGCGCAACTCGATGTGCGGGGCGAGATTCTGCTCGATGTGGGCAGGTAGCTCGTGTCGATTCCCGAAGTCATAGAAGAGGTCGAGTTGCTGGAACAGGAGCATGTCTTGGGTAGTTGGGACGCTCATCATTCGCCCTTCTGGTAGAAGGACTTCGTGAACGCGACGTCAGCCTCCGACAAGCCGAGGTCAGCATCTTCGACTTCTGCGGCGTTGACGTACAGCCGGTTCTTGTCGACCAGCTCAGCCACGGTCATTTTCTGGTCGTCGAAGGACAGCTCCGCGAACTCCGACGCGGAAGTTGCTAGTTCGTCGGGCAGGACAGATGGTCGCAGCAGGCCACGCTCAGTCGCTCGATCGAGTACCAGCTGAACCTCATCCGTAGTTGTGGCGTTCCGCAGTTCGCTCATCAGCTGCTCGCCCTGCTCGGCAAGCTCGACGTAGACGAACGAGCCGCCCCCATTCCATCCGACGCTCTTGCTAACCCCAGACTTGTCACCATGGATCACTTTGCGCAATCGGACAAGAGGGCTGTTGTTTCCATAGTCAAGCTGTTCGATACCTATGTATCTGCGGCCCATTTTATGTGCGACGGCAGCCGTCGTACCAGAACCGAGATGGTAATCGAGAACCAAATCACCCGGATTTGTGTTCAAAGCAATAATGCGTTGAAGGATTTTCTCAGGCTTCTTCCCTCCTTTTAATGTAACGCCCCCCTCAGCTGCAATGCCTTCGTACGGGGTATCAGACCATATGTTTGTAACCTGCATGCTAGGCACAAGCTCATTATCGATCTTGCGGACCTTCTTCGAATAGAATGCCAATTCCTGGCCGTTATTTACGTATACGGTGTACTGGTTTTCTCGTTCGATAACAATAATGTTCTCACCCGCCTGCCTTGAGGCGTCACGTGCCGCTACAACTTGAGCACCAGCCTTATCGCTAATAGCCGTGTAGCGGAACACCGAGTCATTGTGCTGCAAAGCAAATTCAGCTGCCATTTCCTCGACTGCGGCTTTGCCGAGCTGTCCCCGCATTTTTACTACGCTGGAAAATCCGTTCTGTTCTGCGAGGTAGTCGTAAATGCTTACGATTCTCCATTCGTCAGGCGCTTCACCTTTGTTCGTTACGTAGTACTTATAGTTGTTGTCCCACTCTGTGGCCACATACTGTGTGTTGTATCGCCACTGACGCTTATCCTTTCCGAACGCAAGAACATACTCCGCTGTTTCGAAGACTCCAGCGTTTACGCTCGCGAATCCCGAGGGCGACTTTGTGCGGACAGTGATCTTGTTAAGGAAGTTCTCCTCGCCGAATACTTCTTTTAGCAAGAGATGCAGTTCGGCAACTCCATCATCACTTATTTGAACGAATATGGCTCCGTCTGGAGTGAGGAGCCGACGGGCCAACTGCAATCGGTTTTCCATGAACGTTAGCCAGGTGCTCTTCTTGAATTTGCTGTTGTAAGCAAAGGTGTCTTCAGCTCTTGCCGCATTGAAGTAGTAAGGCGGGTCGATGTAAATGCACTTGACTTGGCCTTCGTACCGTTCTAGCAGTGAGCTCAGGGCGAGCAGATTGTTGCCTTTGATGAGAAGGTTGTCGTGCTCATCGAACTCAGTAACGTGTTCTTCCCCTTCTGCCGTGTATCGAGTCGCGTTGCTGAAAGCTTTGGGGGCTAGGAGTCGGCCTATTTCGTCTGGTGCGAGTGTTTCGTTGTAGAAGATTTCGTCGCGTTTTTCGTCTTCTTTGTCTTGACCACCTTCGAGTACGCAGTCTTTGTATGGCCATACGAGGGAGACTTCGGTCGAGGAGGTGAGTAGGTCGTGGTCGTTGACGGAGAGGCCGATCTTGTTGCGATAGCTGGTGTAGCTGTCGGGTAGGAATTCTTTGGAGTTGACGACCCACATGAATTTCTCTTGGTCGAAGATAGTGATCCCATCTACGTCTTTGAAAAAGTGTCCTTTCAGAACCGATGAGGCCATGAGCAGGCGAATCAGTTGTGAGTCGAGCTGGCTAACAGCGTCCTGGATTCGTGGTTTGAGTAGTTGCCCCTCTTGGGTAACGAAACGTTCATCGCTTTTGAGGATAGTTTCAAGTTCTTGGAGAAACTTCAATGTGCGGCCTCTTCCTTCATAGTTAGGGTTGTTGTTAGTTGCGCGTCCATCTGTCTGCAAGGAGCGCATGAACTTTTGACAAGCAACCGAATGGCTGCGTAAGTGCAGAAGTGCCGGCTAGACAACCGCCGCCCACTCTGTGTTGAACGGCGTCGTAACGCGTCATCGGCGACCCAGAAGAATAATGCCAACTGGCTCATGCGTCTTCTGCCTTATCTTTGTCCGCAGGCACAACTTCGAGGATGTCTGCCATTTGGCAGTCGAGTGCTCCGCAAATGCGCAGAAACTTGTCTGCCGTGTCCCACACGATCCGGGCCGTAGCCGATGCTGCTGCCCTCGTTGCCTCGTTCGCCATGCCTCGTTGCTCCTATGTTTTCGCGCACTGATACCACTCACTCACCGTGAGTCGGCCTCTTTGCATGTGGTCTCGCGAACCTCGTGGACGTGTTCGGCGAGACCGTTCACCACGGATTACCCTAGTCTGTCATCTTCATGGAGAGCCATGTGGAATCGTATAGCGGGAGTTACTGCTTCACGTCGATGAGGGTGTATGCGGCCTCGTCTTCGTCGAAGAACTCTTCTCCGTTGACTTCGGTCATTTCAAACATCGACTCGTGCATTTCGCACTGTACGAGGTACTCACCACCTGCAAGGGCCTCCTCTTTCGCGACGCAGAAGGTATCCTGCTCCCGTTCTTCCGTGGCATGTGAGCAAGGATGACGTGGTATATGTGGTCCACTCCTCTTTACTGTCGGCCCCGCTCCCTCGGTCCAATCGCGACCCACCACCGACGCCTTAGAGCTGAGGCGGCGATACGGACACATCCGCCAATGTCAGTGCACCGAGTGGGGAGTTCACATCCGGCGGTGCATGGGCAATCCATATATCGCCGCACACTACTGGGGTATGAGCGCAGTATTTGACGAGCACGATCACCCTCGCACCCCGCATGGACAGTTCACGACCAAGTCTGGACAGAACACCGCTTCAGGCGTGAGTCTGGCGGGACATGCCGCGTGGAGTATTGACGACCCCGAGTTTCAGAGGATGAACGGTTCACTGCCTCACCTAGATGGGGCAGAAATCGAGTTCGACAATGGCGAAAAGGCGATCATCCACGTCCTTTCCTTGCGTGGATCAACATCCACGTACACACACCTGACCGACCTTGAGGGGAACGAGCGTCCGATGTATATCCCGTCCCCACATACCTACCGCATTACCTCGTGGGACGGTGACCCGCAGCGGTTGGAGAACGAACTTGAGTACGTGAATCGGCGACAAGAAACCATAAAGGCGGCCCGCGAAGAGGAGCAGCGTCGGACCGATGTCTTCAACCTTTTCGACGCTCAAGACGAATACTTCGCCGAGTCCATGACCGTTGTCGACGCCAGTGGGTCCGTGCGCATCCCGTACGCCAATGCCGATGGGTCGCGCAGTGGATATCTCTTCTACACCCCGGAAGATGGTTCGATCCATGTTCGTCCGGGTTCGGATACGACGTCCCAGCGGTACACACGTATGAAGAACGTCTGCGAGACCAGCGCATTCGGTGAGGCCGCCCAGACGTATGTGGACGCGCACAAGGACTGCGTTGCGTGCATGAAGAGTTCGCGTGAACAAGGCGACCTCCTCGAAGAGACCTACGGACGCCGTTACTAAAGGAAGAAGAACACCCATGACCCATCCCACAGATGCCCGCCGAGAACTGTACCGACGCCCCACCGGAGAGTTCGGCAACCAGCCGGGAGTCAACGCAGCCTCGAGCGTGAGTCTCGCGCCAGATACGCCACACCTGAACATTGACGAGCCGAGATTCCAGACGATGACCGGACCCCTGCCCCATCTGGATGGGGCGCGAGTAGAGTTTTCCGATGGACGGTCAGGGACTATCCGAGTGAAGACCCCTCATGGTTATCGTGCTGCCGCCGCTTACGTGGAAGACGAGTCGGGAGAACGTGTGGAATCCTACATCCCACCGTCCACCACCTACCGGCTCACCTCCTGGGACGGCAGCCAGGAACGCCTCGACGACGAACTCACACTCATCCGTCTCCGCCAAGACGAGAACGACTCCTACGATGCCATGGATGAGGCGAGAGACCGTGTTGCCGGATGCTTTTCCGATGAGGACGAGCTCTTCTCGCGAACACCCTATTGCACCGATCGCAGCGGGGTGCCAGAGCTTCGAGTGCCATACTCCAACATCAGATCTCCGCAAAACTCCGGCGCGCTCTATTACAACCCGCAGACGAAAACCGTGAGAGCAGGGGCACGTGCGAACACGAGGTCTAGGAGAGCGGCGCGTATCAGGAAGCTCATGTCGACACCTGAGTTCATGAGTGCCGCAGATGATCTTATGCGTGAGTCCGCGAACTTTCTCGATGCACAGGGCGCCCTCATCGCCCACCAGCTCCATCTCGAACACGTCTATGGGATGAGGTTCTCATGAGTGGGTCGTTTTCTGAGTCCGAGCATTCACGGGATCCCATGGGCAGGTTCACCTCACGGGCGGGGATTCGTAACGTCCCGGACGTGAGCCTCACACCGACAGAGCCACGCTTGAGCATTGACGACCCGGAGTTCGCGGCGATGACAGGGCCCCTGCCTCATCTGGATGGGGCAGTGATTGAGTTCGATGACGGGTTTCGCGCCTATATTGGCACGCAAACCCACTACGTGGAACTCGAGACCGGCTACGTGCCTGAAGAGACCGAATGCTTCTATCGCGATCAGCGTGGAGAGACGTACAACCTCATTACCCCGTCCAATCATGCGTATCGCATTGTCTCGTGGGACGGGGATGAGCAGCGGTTACAGGACGAGTTGGCGCTTGTCCACCTGCGCAACCGCCTAGGGGAACTCGCATCTGCCGAGCCGGACAATTATGCCGATCGCATCGCCAACGCTGTCCTTATCACGGAGACATCTCGGCTCATCCGCGAGCACCTCACATATGTGGAGACCACCTACGGCAGACGGAGAAAGGATCTGCGTTATGCGTGGGCTGGCTCCCTCGACTAGTCACATCCACTCGCATAAGGAGACAGACATGACCAGCGACGCAGCGTCCCGCCGAGAACAGTCTCGACGGCCGACTGGGCAGTTCGGGAAACAGAATCGCCCCCATGGGCAGGGAAAGATTGCCCTCGCGCCGTCTATCCCCGAATCGGTGGATCTGACGGGATTTCAGCCCCGGGGAAAGGGTTTGTCAAAACCACGGGAGAAGACAACACGGTCAGTGTCGACGTGATGGATGGGCAGGTGGTGGTCTCACATGAGACGTTCAGTCCTAGCGGCTTCCTGTCCGTCAGCTCACTCATGTTCGATCCAGATGATGGCGTGGGCATCACCCGCGCTATTGACGAGTTTTCTTCCGAGAGCCAGATAGAGCCGCCAGCACACAACTCGATTTCGCGTGAGCGTGCATGGGGGTTGTGAGCTAGGCGATCTCTGGGGTGCCGAAAGAGATGCGGTTGCCATGCACCCACCATCCCTGCAACTGGATGGGGGTGTGTATCAGGTTATTGTGGGCGGTTCCCATGAGAGGGAGTGGGACGACGGCGCGGTAGGTCCATCCTCGAGTCTTGGCGAAGAATGCGAGAGTGTCCCAGAGGGCAGGCTCATCCGTGGTAACGAAGTACTCGACGACTCGCAGTCCGGTGACTTTGATGATGCCGATGTGCGCGTCGGTTCCGTCCACACGGAGAGTCTTCATTGTGACATGCTCGCCTGAGCCTGCCCATGAGCCTCGTGCCGCTTCCATGACTTTGACGAGCGTGGGGTCGTTGGTCATGGTGTCTTCTCCTGTGTTGTGAGGCGGTTGATATCTCCACTTCTGTTGTGTGCGGCTGGGTGGTTGTGGGTTGCCCTTGTGGGTGGGTGTGGGCGCCGCACACTACTGGGGTATGAGAACAGCATTTGATGAGTCCGACCATCCACGCAGGCCCACTGGAGAGTTCACGACTAAGGCGGGGGTCAACGCACCTGGCGGGCTGAGTCTTGAGAGCCCGTCGCGCTTCTCATCCGAGGAAGACGAACAGATCCGCCTTGCCCACGACATCATGGTTGATCCGGACGGATACGCCCGGACCCATGACATCCCGACTTTCACAGAGCTTGGCAGTCACGGATGGGCGAAACTCATCGGCGATACGTACATGTCTGCCGGAGTGAATGGGCGAGAGACTGTCGTTCACATGGGCAATGCGACGATCACAAGCTTCCAAGGAGATACATCCACCGAACGGGCATACTCGATGCGACTGGGGGATCAGAGCCGGATACGACACACAGAGGATCTCCACAGCACGCTCGACACCATTGAGCATTCGGCAGGTGGGGTGAGCGAGCGCTTGACCGTTGATGGTGAGTCATCCATTGTGTTCACGAGCCGACGCGGAGAAGCAGTGTCGCGAACGGGAGACGGTACCTACCTTGTCGGTCGTGGCGAAACTCTCAGTCAGTCCGAGGTGGATGAGAGGTTCGGTCCCCAATGTTGCTTCCACTCCTCATTCGACGAGGCAACATTCGATGAGAACGCCGAGTTCTTGACTGGCTCGCGATAGGTCTGCCTTGGTAGGTGAGGACACCTCTACCCGCACACATAAACAGTGTCCACACACCACCCCATAAGAGGAGAACCTCGTGGCAGACAGTATCGAACCCGTACACGTCGACGAAGCCGGATATGAGACCCACCCAGCGTTCGGTGTCGTCACAGTTTCTCGGAGTCACGGAGACCGTAGGGCTGTGTTCCAGTCCGACATTGAACACAACGACACGATCCGTCTGCGGGTGTTCCACGCCGACCGCAGGCGAAACCTCAAACGAGACTGGGTGCATCCGACCCAACGAATCCTTGAAATCGAGATGAGTCTGGCCCAATGGGGTGAGCTCGTCTCTTCCATCGGCATCGGTTCAGGCGTCCCTGTCACACTTCGGTCCACCGAGTCACGCCACCACATCCCCGAACTCGAGTTCGCACCGCGCGTGGAGGTGTCCTTGTCGGAAGTTGATTCGGCGGTCGACACTCTCTTGGAAGACATCACCACCTCTCTGACTGATGTGGAAGAGGCCATCGAATCCAAGGCTGGCATCCGGGCGACCCGTGACGCTATGCGCAAGCTCCGCTCCTGCGTCGAGAACGCCCGCCCAAACGCCCGCTATGTCGTCACAGCCTTGTCCGAGGCGGCAGAAAAGGTCGTCTCCCAATCCAAGGCCGACATCGAAGCCACCATTCTTCACGCCTACGGTGCCGTTACCGGAGTGGATACTCCCGCCGCACTGGGTGGTCAGACCCACGACAGTGGACGCCTGACCGAAACCCGCACACAAGACTCCCATGAAGACGAATGATGCGACACAATGCTGCCCCACGAGGTTCAGCGACACTGACCGTGAGCGTTTCGAGATTGTTCGGAGGGCTGACAGGTATCCGGGCGCGACCCTGCTCGATGAGAATGTGCGCGTGAGTGTCGGGGAGGGTTCGCTCACGTTTGACAAGGATATGGACGCTCACCGCCTGCTTGTTGTTCGGGATGCTGAGAAGACCTCGATCACTGTTTCATCGGGAGGGGTGGGTCAGGTTCATCTCGATTCGTTCCACGGAGGGTATCGGGAGTGGAGCGTCGTGTCTGAAAACGGGATGCTTCGTGCCCACTACGTTCCGCTTGCCTTCGGTGCGGTGGATGTGTGTATCGAGGGTGGTGATGGAAGCGTGAACCGGAGGAGTGATGCCTTGGGTCCTGCGTGCTACGTGTTCGCAACCGGTCATGTTCTTGTGCGTCGGGGAGAGTCGGACACGTTTGTTGTCGACGATCAGGGTTCCGGCAGGAGAGAAATCATCGGTCAGAGTGTGCTTGATGAGCGGTTTGGACCCCAGTGTTGCTTCCACTCCGGGTACGACATCGGTGTCTTTGATGAGGTTGTGGACTTCTTTGCGAGGGCTGAGCGATGAACATTGTCGTTATGCCTGCCGGGGAGTATTGGCTGACCGACCCGTGCTATGCGATCCCGGATGAGGAATGGTCCTCGTGGGTTGAGCGGGCCGAGGCGGGTGGTGATGTCATGTGCGCCCCGGTGCGTGGGCATATGGTCATGGCGTTTGCGACCGCTTACGGTGACGGAGTCTATGACGGTGTGCCGGTGGATTCCGGACTCATCGGGCTTGTTCCCACCCGTGTTGCCAGCCGGAGTTTTGTGGGCAGGAGTGTCCTCGTCCCGGATGGGGAGAGCCTCATCTGTGTCCGCCACGATGACGGGCGTCTGGTCTTTGGCACGATCAGTATCGAGACAGCAACTGAGTAAGTGGCCCGCACACTACTAGGGCATGAGCATGAACAGTGACGCCGTCGACCGGCGAGAGCAGTATCGTCGCCCGACCGGACAGTTCGGTCATCAGCCGGGTGCGGGGGAGGCAGCCACTGTCAGTCTTGCCCCGGGGTTCCCAGAAGGGGTCAATCTGACCGGGTTCGCTGTGACGAATGGGCTCGCTTCCTTCCGTGTGGGCGATGACGAAGAGGTCACTGTGGTGATGGACGGGGAGGAAGTTGTGGTCAGCAAAGTTGTCTACGACGATGAAGGAATCCTCTACACGCAAGACGATGTCATCAACGCGGGAGATATTGATGGCGTCAACGAGTCTCTTGACCGTTTGACGAAGCGAGCTGACACACCACAGGCACACATCTGGGAAGAAGATGGGTCCACATTCACTCAGATGCCGGACGGTAGTTTGAGTGAATATCGGGACGGAGTTGTGGTGCGGCGTTGGGTGCTCCGGGATGATGGTGTTCTCCGGGTCGACAATCTCATGGTGGGGCAGGCATACGCGTCGGGTGCGACGAAAGAAGAGGTTGATGCAGCCCTTTTCCCGTCCACAAACGGACGCC
Organism: Changpingibacter yushuensis; assembly: GCF_014041995.1. Classification (NCBI taxonomy): domain Bacteria; kingdom Bacillati; phylum Actinomycetota; class Actinomycetes; order Actinomycetales; family Actinomycetaceae; genus Changpingibacter; species Changpingibacter yushuensis. The sequence continues at coordinate 1,036,905 of NZ_CP059492.1, forward strand.
CACAATTCTTCGAGCGCAACGAGATTCTGGCTGCCCTGGCCGACGGACGACAGATCGCCACCGTGTATGGTCCTGACCGTCCTGAAGTTGCTCAAGAGATCGCCAGATACGTGCAGGGTCTCGAGTATCACCCCAATCCCAGTGAAAGAACCTTGCGAGCGATCACCAACGGAAAGCGGTACCTCAACGATGCCTATTACGGCTACGTCATGATCTGAGCAGTTCATGTCCTACCGGGGGGCTGCCAGAGATGGTGGCTTCCCGGTTGTTTGTGTCTGTGGGTGGCACCCGCACACTACTAGGGCATGAGCATGAGTGCGAGCGCCAAGGAGCGCCAAGAACAGTACCGCAAGCCCACTGGTGAATACGGCAACCAGCCGGGAGTCAACGCCCCCGGGGGCGTGTCTTTAGCCCCAGACACGTTGACGCGTGATGAGTTTGCCCGCACTCATTCCATCCCAGGACCAGATGAGGACTGGACCCAAGAAGCCCTGACCGGAGGGTTCTCCAAGCAAGGATGGGGACAACTCAACCACGCCACACCGATCGCCACCGGGATCACCATATGCGACGGTGAAAGCCATGGCGGCATCAAGCTTTCCCCCGAGCGCAACGCCCACATACCCAAGTCCCTGCGCACGAGCTCGGGGTGGTATGAGGAAGACTGCGAGTTCCACATTGTCTCCATGTGCTACCCAGAAGAGTTCTCCCGCTCGACGGCATGGACGAACAATCGCAGTGCCGATGAGTGGTTTGAAGACTCGAGTGACAGCGTGCGCGGATGGTTCCCCAACCAATGGGAAGAAGCCACCGGTAGAACAATCGCACCCGGTGAGTCTCGCCTACGCGACGAGCAGGTGTTCATGGAGGAAACGAAAGACGCTTTCCACCTGCGCACATGCAAGAGTGACGCCGAGAATCCCGGATGCCTCATCGCCAGTCTCCGCCGCCCATCCGATGACAAAGGGGTTCTCGCGCGTGTGTCGGAAGAGGCAGATCACAGGTGTTCCCACCTCAAGGCATACGACGAGACCTCGCTCGATGTCCTCTCCGAAGCGGTCACCCCAGTTCTGGCCGAGAAGAGGATCTATAAAGGTGCGTCACCCGACTTTTCTCATCTCTCCCCGTCACGCCGGCACGCGGCGGGAGAGGCCCTGGGCAAGCTGTACCGCTACCCAGAGGGGGTCATGAGCCGGGCAGAGCACATCGCCACACTCCCCGTCACGGGGCGTGAACACATCGGGCGTGGCTATTACATCGCCTACGATCAGAAAAACGACAATGGAACAACGACGACCCATGTGACGAAGCTGCCCAAGGAGGCGTGGGAGGCGTACGGGCACATCCCTGAACGGACAGATGTCGTAGATGACGAGCGCATCGCCCAGCGTGGATGGAGCGTTGCCGGGTTCGACAAAGCCCATGCCGCCTACGTCGCGAGCGCCCGTGAGAATGGATACCTGACGCAGAACGGGCAGGTGTCTAGGGATGCTCCGCAAGAGGCCAAGGATGTGTTTGAGGATCTGAGGGTTTTCGGTGCTCGGAACTGGTTGAACAGCTGACAGGAGGTTGTCATCTTGGCTCAACCACGGAGAACAGTCGCAACCCCGTGGGTCCTGCCGGTGTGGTGAAGGCTGTATAGGCATTTTCCGGCGTCAACTCGAACCTCTACAAGGTCACGAATATCAAGACGCTTCGTGACAAGTTGGTGTTGCACTAGTTCTGACGGAGGAGGCGAGACGGAGTCAGTCAAGATACCTGTTGATTGCCGCTATCAGCGCTTCTGCACGATCTAGGACCGTCTTCGTTGCTTTTGGCAGGCTCTTGCGGCGTAACAGAGCCCCAGCCGGTGCGAAGTGATTCAGGTGCCCACCGTTGATCCCGCGCTGGGCGAACGCCGCCTCGACATTCTTGACGATTCGAGGACCCGTGGAAAGCTCTTCCGTGGTCAGAGGCTGATCTTTCAGCAAACCTCTGTAAGCATCATTGACGAGTTCGATGTAGAACCTAGGCGCGAGAAGGTCTTCAACATCAGCTTCATCGCGTTCCAGGGCGTCACCCACTTCTACTAGTCCCCCAGCGTAGAGCTTTCCGGCTTTACGTAGATCGGTGATCGTCTGTGCGTTGCCCGCTGACGAGTCAGTCAGGACGGCGACGGTTATGTCGTTCGCGCCGAACAGCGTGAGGAACGCAGGAAGTTTTGTGATACCGCCGCCAGGAACGATTGTCCATCTGTCGTCCAACCCGGTGCGTTCTGCGAGTTTCAGTTGATCGGAGAGGTATTGAAGATAGACCACATCGGATGGTCCCTCAACGAACAGTACCTCGGGACCAATAAAGAGGGTCTGCGTGAGTTCGATTCCAAGAGCTGCGTGAAGTGGGAAGGCTGACTCACCATCCACACGGAGCACGTCTGCCGAGACAACTGTGCCCAACTTCTCGTCATCGACAACGGTTCGGACCTGGTTGAAGTGCCTTGGATCGACCATGAATGGCGAGTGAGTGCTGAACAGGACTTGGTGATGTGGCGCAAGCCGTTCGGAAATGAACCGAAGGAGGTCATGTTGAGCGGTGGCGTGAAGGCTGAGACCGGGTTCGTCGAGCAACAGGATCAGGGGCTGAGTGGCTTCTGCCTCCAACTTAGAAAAGTAGGCAAGGAAAGAAAAGAACCACACGAAGCCGCGTGAGCGCTCATCGAACGGGACCGTGACACGGTGCCTGAGATTGCGGACACGAACTTGAAGCAGCGGTCCCTGATCAAGAGGTTGCACCGCTCCAGTTTCAGGCTTCGCGATGACCGTGAGTTCGACCTGTAGGTTCTTGTTCTGACTCCAGTACTCGAAAATTTCGTCACTGATCGTGTTTGATGCGTTCTCCATCTGACGGATCAAGTGCTCGTGACTCTCAGGACTGCTGAAGTCTTCTAACTCGACTTGCGCCAATGAGAGTAGCGCGAGCAGAGCTTCCTCGCCCTTGGTCAGGTCTGCGGCGTCTCGCTTTGTGATCAGCCGGGGGATTGAGATCTTCCCTGGCATCACGTCGTAGTCGCCAAAATACACGAAGACGGGGCGGCGCTTAACAAGCACGTCGATGGCGGCAAGGACCGGATCGCTATTTCGCCATTGCTTCACCCTGGCGATCACAGCATCGCTACCAGGTGTCGTGCCTTCCATTCCTTCCAGCACGTCGAGCAACTCGGCGACCGTCGTGGCACCAGATGCTGCCTGCATATCAGTTTGCGGCAACTCAAGCCCGGTGCGGAGTGTCTCGGTGACGGCGGACTCATCCACCGTGACGCCCCACTCGCCAACCTTGTAACGGTAGCCAGTGGTGACGGTGATCTTCCGCGACGCGAGGGAGTCGTTACCAAGAACTGCCTCGACTGCCGCCACATCGTCATCATCGAGTTCGTAGGTCAGGGTCGTCACCGGGAGGGGTTGGTCCCCTTGAACTTCGCGTGTCTTGTGGCTCGGGTAATCCAAACCTGAATCGAATGGGGTGGTTGTGATCGGGCGGCTCTTGTAGAGAGCCTGGAGGGTCGCTGTCTTGCCGGACTCGTTCTTACCCACGAGGCAGGTGACATCGGCTTCCACGTCGAACTCCGTGGGTCCTTCGATGCTGCGGTAACGCCGGATCTCGGCATGGATCAGTTTCACGGACGCTCCTCGCTGGACGGACAGTGGTTTCCGTGATCCATCGTAGCTGTCCCAACAATCACGAGTTGCTGAGACACGGCGTCGAACAGGTGCATCGAATGGACTGATCCGCACACTGGCCCGATACACCTCCTGAAGACTCATTCTCAAATGTCCGAACCTAGAAGTACTCTTAGAAATGGGACAGAGACGAGTAGATGATAATCGAGGGCAACGTGATTTACGGCTACATCAGAGTCAACACCGCGCAGCAAGCTAGGGAAGGAACCTCGCTCGCCTCCCAACGGTAGGCACTGGCTGAAGCGGGTGCGGAGCGTTTGTGCAAGGACGCCGGTCAGCCGGGAGCAAAGAAGAGCCGCCCGGCCTTGGACGATCTGCTCAACCATCTCCGCCTTGGCGACGCGGTGGTCGTCACCACATTCATGACGCCGGTTGGTAGGGGTGTTGTCATGAGCTTGTCTCAGACGTGGTATGACCTCGTTTCTCGGACAAATGATGGCGGAGTTCCCCGTACGGTTGCTGAAGTGCGCGCAGCGCTCGATCGGGTGGTTTCGATAGAGGAGAAGCGGAAGCTTGTTGCCTCGAAGAAGAGGGTGCCACTGTCTGTTGCGAAGAGTCTGTCGTCTGTGTCGGCATTTTGACGAAGACTGTCGATCATCGAACGTGGAGGCATCCGTTACGAATGAGTGCGTCGAGGTCCCCGAAGTCGCCGGGGCTTCCCTGCCTTCGTGTGAGTGCCGCGAGCGCCCGGTGGGTGAGGTGGACAGGTATCGGGCCTCCTCGGGCGGAATAGGCTGTCTCAGCGCTGATTGTGCATGTGGTGAGGATGCGTAGGTCCGTTGTGGTGGTGATTTCGAGGAGTTGGCCGTCGGCGATGAGGTCGTCGATCGCGTCGCGGGGGTGAGCCGTTAAGACGGAGAGGACGCCAAGAGTTTCCTCGCGTGTGCGCAGGCACGACCAGAATCCGGTTGGGGGCGTGTGTCCATGTGCGACATAGACTCGACCGGTGTCCAGTGGACGCACTGATATGGCCTGCATCCACGGAGGCAGGGTGTTGTCAGGAAGGTTCACCGGCGCTTGCGCCCTTCCACGAGCCCGAAGTAGATGAGGAAGGCGATGGTCAGTGCAATGATGCTGACCGAGTTCTCGCGGGCGGTTCTCGTGATCGTGTCGAGAGCGTCACCGGAGGCTTGCACGTTCCCCTCCGTGGTAGATGTGTCTGCGCCGTGCGTGGTCTGCGAGGCTGATGGTGTGGAGCTCGTTGCCATACCGGCACAACCGTGGAGGGTCGAGACGAGAGCATCCTTGTCTTCGGGAGGAATCGTCAGGTCGTGTGTGGCAACGATCGTGGTGAAGTTGACCGCGTACTCGCACGAGAAGTCTGGGTTGGCCGGCATCCAGTCTGAGGGGCCTTTGTCGCCTTTGGACATGTTGGCCTTACCTTGGACAGCCAGAAGATTGTCAGTGTTGTTGGCAAAAGCGACCCGCTCGTCTTGAGTCCACGAGTCCGCCCCGTTCTGCCACGCCCACGAGAGCGGGACAATATGGTCAATTTGAACTTGGGTGGGCGAGGCTTTCGTGAATCGGATAGTTGTCCCCGTGTAGGGGTCTTCCAAGGTGCCGGACTGAACCTTGCAGTCACTTCCCGACACAAGGACGACATCGCTCAGGTCGCGGGCAAGAACATCATTTCTCGTGTCACACCCATTCTTGTCAGTGTCCTTCCACCCGTCGGCGAACTGGGCCGACCTGTCATACTCCGCCGACGGTTCTGAAACCGTGACGGTCAGGGCCTCGGCAGCCGCGAGCGCATCGTCGATTCCGGCATGAGTGATCGTGGCCAAGAAGGTGGTGGCGAGAAGTGCTGTCAACATACCCGAGTAGTGTGCGGGCCTTAGTCCATGCGCACTCCGGGCAGCCCGACGTCGAAGATTGAGGCGAAATAGGTGGAGTTGTCTCTCACCCACGGGGGTGTCATATGGTCGATGTCGTCTTGGCTGACCTCTTGTGTGCCGTTGGATGACGTCACGTTGTAGGTCCCACCTTCCAGTGGTGTGACGACGCATCCGTCCAGGGACCACATGTTGTCAGGGCCCTCGCAGTAGATGTGGTCGGGCAAGATGGCGTTGCGCACGAGTCCTTCACTATCGGATCGGGTCAGAGTAAAAGAGCTGCCCGGAACGTGGACGATGAGGCGTTCACCGTCAGGTGCCGCGAAGTAGTCCACGCCGGGCCAATGCACGGAGCGTTCGGGGTTGATGGTCACGTCGGTCAGCCCATACGTGTGCGGTGTTGCCTGCCCAAAGCACAGGGACCGGGGGATCTCGAAGATGTCGCTCATGTGTTATGTGTGTGCGGGAATCCGCACACACAACACACATGAGCAGATATGAGATACGTCCTCGACGTCGACCAGCCAAACTCAGCCGCAGGGTGCCCGTATGGGTGGGGTTATGCGACGTGAGCAACAAGCGAAAGTACTCAACGAAGCGAGGTGCCAAGGGAGCGGCCAAAGAAGTGCGAGGAGATCGGGAGATGTCGGTCTATAGGTGTCCTGACTGTGGATACTTCCACGTCGGACACACCCATGGCATGACTCGGCAGTTCTTCCGCGACATCCGCACCGAAGAGAATCTGCAACCAGACGAGTTCGACGACAAGCCGACATACCCGGGATACACGACACTGTCACACCTCTCATTCGGTAAGAACCTCATCATTTCGATGCGTTCACGCCGCCATCCCGACCACATCTATATGGCGTGGGAGAAGGTTCGTCCAGGACAAACCCCATTCAGCGACCCGGACAGATCCGACATTCGGGAAGTCACGTGTGAGAAAGACATCCATGCTTTCATCTCCGACCATGCCTCCTACATCCTCCAGACGGAACCACAGCGCGCCCACAAACTCCACATGGAAACCCTGACAGCCCTCGGGTGAGACGCAACGCCGCACCCGCACACTACCCACATGACCAACCAGCATCACTCCTTTGGAGGACACATGTCAGATACACCAGAACTCGACGACGCGGGAGTGTCCGTTTAACGGTGGATGTGGTCTGGCGCATTTTTAGTTGATTCGGCCTTCGAAGGTGATCGCGAAGGCGTTCAGGGCGGGTTTCCACCTGGTTACCCATCGTGCCCGTCCCCGCCCGGTGGGGTCAAGGGAGCGGGTCACCAAGTACAGGCATTTCATCGCGGCCTGCTCATTGGGGAAGTGGCCTCTGGCTCGTACTGCTCGCCGGAAGCGGGCGTTCAGGGATTCGATCGCATTCGTTGAGCAGATCACTCGGCGGATCTCTACGTCGTAGTCCAGGAACGGGATGAACTGGTCCCAGGCCCGCTCCCAGAGTCCCCGAATCGCCGGATACTGGGCGTCCCACTTCGTAGCGAACTCCTCGAACCGTTCCCTAGCTGCGGCCTCAGTGGGGGCCGTATAGACCGGGCGCAGATCCCGGGCGATCTGATCCCAGTACTTCCGGGACGCGAACTTGAACGTGTTACGGACCAAATGGATGATGCACGTCTGCACCGTCGCGAGCTCCCACGTGGTCGTGATCGCCTCGGGCAGGCCTTTCAACCCATCACAGACCACAATGCAGACATCGTCGACACCCCGGTTCTTGATCTCGGTCAAGACGCCGAGCCAGTACTTCGCACCCTCACCACCATCACCGGCCCAGATACCCAGAATGTCGCGTTCCCCGCTGGTGGTGACGCCGATAGCGGCGTAGAACGGCCGGTTGGTGACCTGGCCGTCACGGACCTTCACCACGATCGCGTCGATGAACACCACTGGGTACACGCGATCCAGGGGACGGCCTGCCCACTCTGTCATCTGGTCGATGACCTTGTCGGTGATCTTCGAGATCGTGTCCTTCGACACCCTAGCCCCATACACTTCGGCGAAGTGCGCTGAGACTTCTCCGGTGGTCAGGCCCCGGGCGGTCAAGAACAGCACGATCTGGTCGATCCCGTCCAGCCTGCGCTGCCGTTTGCGCACGATCTGCGGGTCGAACGAGCCGTCCCGATCCCGGGGCACCTCGATCTCGACCGGCCCGATCTCGGTGATCACCGTCTTGGCTCTGGTCCCGTTACGCGCATTCACGTTGTCGGTGACCTAGTGTTTCTCGTAGCCGAGGTGTTCGGTCATCTCCGCATCCAGCGCGGTCTCGATGACCTGTCTGGTCAGCCCGGCCAGCAGGCCTCCCGGCCCGACCAGGCTCACGCCTTGTTCCTTGGCCTGCGCGAGCAGCTGCTCGGCAAGCTCTCTTTGATCAATGATCTGTCCCGTCACGGGATCAATCATTTCGGTCGATCGTGAATCTGTCACTGCCTTACCTTTCAGTCAGGCCAGACCCACATCCACCGTTTACCGGACAGTCCCGCACAGTGAAGAGCCGCCAAAGGCGAAACACAGGTAGAGAGCATTCCGTTGTGCGGTGGGTGGTTGCGGGCGCGGCCCGCAACTTCCCATCGCCCACCGGGCAGGAAGTGGGTAGTTCTAGAACCACGATCTAGAAGTACCTCGCCTTCGTCCCTGCACCGGATGGAGTCACATTCAGATTGTCAAAGCCGTCGGCCTTGAGCTGCCCCTGAGAATCCGAGCTAAACTCACCAACCCATCTTCCAAGGACCAGTTCATGTGGCCGGTAACCTCTCCATCACACTTGGCACTGGCACCACGGGTGGGGGGTTAGGTGCGGGAGGAGGTCAGGTGTGGTGCGTTGAGTGCGCCACACCTGACCTACACACCTACTTGCGGTAGGCGGCTAACGTGTCACTACCAGAACCAAACCAGTCACCAGCAACAAGCTGATCAGAAGAACGCCCAAACACAAAGCCTGGACGAGACCCACCAGCCAACCGATCCTTCACGGCTGCTGCGACGTTGCGACAGAAAATCACCTCAGTCGCCGCTCGTAATGGGGCCTCCGTCACGAAAGTGAGCTCCGCATATATCTCGACCATTCACACCGCGTGCGCCACATTGAACACCCGGAAGAAAGGCGAGATGAAAGTAATGTGTCGTACTTGCAAAACCAAGTACGACGTCGACGACAACGCCCTTGATGTCATCGAGCTGCGAAGCTGACAGCATGGTAAGTACGACCACGGATGAATCCGGGGGCTTTTAGGCTCAGGTAGCGCCGTCAAGAACCGGGGTTCTCTCGGGTCGGCTTACACCATCAACACCTACCTGGTTTACTTCTGCCAGGGCCAGAATCGTCTGGGCTGCGTTCACATCACGGTCTGCGGTGTAACCGCATTCGCACCTGAAAGTTCGTTCGGACAGGCTCAGGCGGGTCTTGGCTATCATTTCCGCTACTATGACTATGGGACAACGGACTATGAGTCATATGCGTCCTGAATCACACCACCATTCTCATAAACACAAGAAAGACACCTCATGCGCACTCACCCGACTTTGCTGCAGAGCAGCACAAAACTAGCCGCAATATTAGCTGCCCTGCCACTTGCCTTTTCGCTGGCCGCTTGCTCGGCGGGTACCTCCAGTCCCTCTGACGATTATTCAAAGGGTTACAAGGACGGCTTAGCCGCGGCAGCAACTTCCAGTGGGGTACCAGAAGTTGGCACAACGCCGGTTGCCTCTGATAAGCACATCGGAGTGGTACCGAACTTGGTCGGGCAGAATGTTGCCCAGGCTGCAACCTGGAGTTTGAATGAAGATTTCAGAGTGATGGTTGGAGCGGGCAACTTGTTGGTCCGGATTATTACGCCCGACGGAACACTAGTCACTGAGGAGAATGCCGCCAACTACAAGATCGTATCTCAGGATCCTGCCGCGGGCACGTCTTTCAAAATGACCTATATGCTCGATGAGAACGGCAAAGAATATGGCAATCTCGTCGATAGCCAAGGCATCTGGGAAGTGGTTGTCAACGCCGAACCGATTGACTAAATGGACGTGTGCGAGGAACGAGACGCGCCCATTGAAGAACTCGAAGTTATGCCCGACCACGTACATCTGCTTGTCACATGTGACCCTCAGTACGGGATTCACCGGCTTGTCAAGCAGATTAAGGGCAGGTCGTCACGAATGCTCAGGGAAGAGTTTCCGCACGTCAAGTCCAGGTTGCCATCCCTGTGGACGAACTCGTACTTTGTTGCCACGGTTGGCGGGGCAACGCTCGCTGTTGTCAAGCGGTACATCGAAGCGCAGAAAGACGTGTAGCCGCCCTTTCCTCCCCACGGCTAAAGCCGAGGGTTTCTCGGGCGGTATCCGATGAATGTGCCCGATTTTCATGACATTACACACTGACATATCATTGATATATCAAGAAAAAATGCTTTACCCCTGTAGTCCCAGTGGAGAGGGAACATATCTCCAACATTCCTCGTTGGAGGCCTCCGGTCGATCCCATGTAGTCCCAGTGGAGAGGGATCATATCTCCAACGGCAACCGCTCGGTACCTGCGGGACTTCCCTGTAGTCCCAGTGGAGAGGGATCATATCTCCAACTGCTGCGAAGAGCACTTCGGTAGCCCTATAGTCCCAGTGGAGAGGGAACATATCTCCAACTGACCTCCAACAGGAGATGGAGAGCATCGGCGGCTCGTCCCTGTAGTCCCAGTGGAGAGGGAACATATCTCCAACTGAGTTCCAGCATTACGACGATCAGCCGCCTGTAGTCCCAGTGGAGAGGGAACATATCTCCAACTGAGTTCCAGCATTACGACGATCAGCCGCCTGTAGTCCCAGTGGAGAGGGAACATATCTCCAACTGCTGACGATCTTCGCCGCTTTCGCGCACCTGTAGTCCCAGTGGAGAGGGAACATATCTCCAACTGCACATCACTCAGCCCGCCCCTGTAGTCCCAGTGGAGAGGGATCGTATCTCCAACTGAACCACGACAACCTGACGGGCAAGGGCATGTCACCCCAGTGGAGAGGGAACATATCTCCAACGTTGAATCCATTGCTACTTCTCCTGTTCCTTGTCACCCCAGTGGAGGGGGAACATATCTCCAACTCAGTTGGAGGTTTCCAGCCGCTTGTCATCCCAGTGGAGAGGGATCGTATCTCCAACTTTTCAGAATCAGCTCATTGAATCGCCCTGGGTTTGATGGAGGCTCCAGAGTTACGGATGGAGAATGGATTCATGCCCCAACATAAGAACAAGGGACGCCGCTATTCCACTGAGGAAAAGGCTGCAGCGGTCCGGATGGTGCGAACGCTCCGCGCCGAGCTCGGTACGAGCCAAGGAACGACGTCGCGGGTGGCTGAGCAGCTCGGTTATGGTGTCGAGTCAGTGCGCTCCTGGGTGCGTCAAGCTGACATCGATGACGGTGTGAAAGCTGGTGTTACGACCGACGAGCAGACACGTATGCGAGAGCTTGAGCAAGAGAACCGTGAACTCAAGCGCGCGAATGAAATCCTGAAACGTGCCGCGTCTTTCTTCGGGGCGGAGCTCGACCGCCAACACCGGAGCTAGTGCGATTCATTAACGCGAACAAGGACGATATCGTGGCCGGCCGAAGGCTCGGGGTCGAGCGCATCTGCAGGGTTTTGCAGGTGGCCCCGTCGACGTATTATGCCGCGCATGGCAGACCAGCCTCTGCTCGGAAAATTAGAGATGCAGAGCTCGCGCCCAGACTGCTCGAGCTCTGGGAATCGAACTACTCCGTCTATGGCGTGCGGAAGCTCTGGAAAGCCGCGCAGCGTGCGGGCATCAATATCGGCCGTGATCAGGTCGCCCGGCTCATGAAAGCACTCGGGATTGAGGGCGTGCGCCGGGACAAGCGCGTGAAAACTACGAAGCCTGACCCGCGAATGCCGCGGCATCCTGATCTCGTGAACCGGGTATTCAGGGCGGATACGCCGAACCAGTTGTGGGTGACCGATTTGACGTTCGTGCCGACCTGGCAGGGCGTCGCCTACGTGTGCTTCATCATTGACGCATACAGTCGCGCGATCGTGGGCTGGCGATGTGCGTCGAGCATGAAGACCGAGACGGTACTCGACGCGATCGAGATGGCACGATGGTCACGCGGCAAGCACCTCCCGGCGCTGCGCTGCCATAGCGATGCGGGCAGTCAATTCACGTCTATTCGCTACGGTGAACGCCTCGCGGAGATCGGGGCGACGCCCTCGATCGGAACTGTCGGTGACAGCTATGACAATGCCCTCGCTGAGACGGTGAACGGATACTACAAGGCTGAGCTGGTGCGCGGGCCAGCGAAGTCGGGGCCGTGGAAAACGGTTGATGATCTCGAGCTCGCGACGCTGGGATGGGTGCACTGGCACAACACGCAGCGGCTCCACGGCTACCTCGGGGACGTGCCACCTGCGGAGTTCGAAGAAAAGTTCTATGCTGGGGATACCAGCGCCAAAGAACTGGTAAAAATCAAATGAGCTGAGTCTCCACTAAACCCAGGGCGATTCAGGACTCTGGACCAGAAAAGGATGGGCAGGCCGATCACAATAGACCCCCGACACGCCCGAACCATTACACACTTTTTGGCCTTTAACCCTAGACGCAACGATTACAACGACCATAGGAAAGACATTCCACAAAAACTGTCACAACAATCGGCTAACGTAAAACCTAAACCGGCACCCACTGAAAGGCACAGCCCTCATGTCCCACGTACAAAGAAACGCCTCACTACTCGCCAAAGCATGGTGGTTGTTGCTCACCATCTGCACAGCCGGCATCCACGCGATCTTCCGCGGACGCCCTAGGTAAACCAAAGACCCCCGCCTCACAAAGAAGCGGGGGGTCACCACCATTGGTAAAGTTACCAAGCCAAACCAAGGAGTAAAAACAAGTCTACATCACAACAAAGACCTCAAAGCTGCCTGAACCGCAGGATATGTAACACCCAACCTCCGAGCGATCTCGGACTGGGTAGCACCAGCATCGGCAAGCTCACGCATGACACGCGCACGCGCACGCCCAGCCTCCACAGCCGCCTGCCGGGCATCCTCGAGTGCACGATCCGCGACGATCAAACGATCCCAGTCCGACTCGGGAATATTTGCAACAGACTTCGGACGTCCACCCTTGCTACGAACCATAACGGTCATGATACCGGCACCTCCGCAACGATCTCACGCATACGAACAGTGCAAACAAACTCAAACGTTGCCACAACGATCACCCCTCCCCATGACGCAACGATCCCCAACGATCCGCCGTGAATAATCTGAATACACACGGGCATCACTTGCCGACAACATGAACCTCACACCCTTTCCCAAAGAACAACGATCACAACTACGCCAACAACGACGAACGATTACTCTCACGAATCATCCGAACTGAACGCCCAAGCACTAGCCGAATATGACGATCACCAGAAACGCCACTCGTCACTAACACGCCCATGTGGGCCTGCCGACGATCGGCATCACCCGTCAGCCCATCCCGATAACACGGAAAGTACGATCTCGAGCCGGGGTAGCATTCCCCAACCTTCACGACGGCCCATGGTTCCGCTCCCTGCGCTTGAATGAGCGACACAACACCACTCAACGACTCCGACAAATCCAGCAACGGCCCCACGGCCGCCGCAACCGAACCAGCAACGATCTGAATGCTGTCCACAACGATCACACCCCCCAAATCTCAAACGTACAACGCAAATTCGCAACATAACCATTCGTGTACGAACGTCCCGCCGCATCCTCCAACGTCAACGGTTCTTCAACACGCTTAACAAGGCGTTCAACTTCACCCCAAAGCTCCGGGACCTCTCCGATGTGCGTAGCAACGATCTGGCTATCATCAAACGTCGGCAACTCACACACCTTCACGACGGCCGCCCCCAATTTGAATGAGTCCAACGACTCACGCCAACGATCCGCCTCATTCCAAACGATCCCATCAGGGGACTCAACCATCACGCGTGAAACTTCGGGAGTGTCCGTTTAACGGTGGATGTGGTCTGGCGCATTTTTAGTTGATTCGGCCTTCGAAGGTGATCGCGAAGGCGTTCAGGGCGGGTTTCCACCTGGTTACCCATCGTGCCCGTCCCCGCCCGGTGGGGTCAAGGGAGCGGGTCACCAAGTACAGGCATTTCATCGCGGCCTGCTCATTGGGGAAGTGGCCTCTGGCTCGTACTGCTCGCCGGAAGCGGGCGTTCAGGGATTCGATCGCATTCGTTGAGCAGATCACTCGGCGGATCTCTACGTCGTAGTCCAGGAACGGGATGAACTGGTCCCAGGCCCGCTCCCAGAGTCCCCGAATCGCCGGATACTGGGCGTCCCACTTCGTAGCGAACTCCTCGAACCGTTCCCTAGCTGCGGCCTCAGTGGGGGCCGTATAGACCGGGCGCAGATCCCGGGCGATCTGATCCCAGTACTTCCGGGACGCGAACTTGAGGGCTAAAGGCCAAATGTGGTGTTTTTATGTTTGGGTATTCGTTGTGATGGTAGGGAAAGGTCCGCATCGTCTTGCTTGTGGGGCAAGATGAGGCGTGGTTGTGCTTGCTTCTCCCACTTTCCTCCGGTTATGTGGTAGCACCCTGTAATGCCTGCATATGGGTGTGTGGGAAGACGACGATCAACACGACCCTGCTCCATCTGCGCGCGTGGCCCAGTCCTAAAGAACGGGTACCGCAACGGACGAATCCGCTACCGGTGCGTAACCTGTGGCCAAGATCCACACCGTGACAGTGCTGCTCGCCCCGACATTTCCGACGTAGCTGTTCTCACCCGATTCCTCGAATATGTGACAGGCACAAGCACACATGAGCGACACCAGCCTGAGAAGCCAACGCCGTACCTGGCAATGGTGCTGGAACATTCCTAGTGCGAAGCCAGAACCAACCGGTGAGATCTATTCGAACGTCTTCATTGACGGGATCTACCTACCCTATGGCTGGTGCCTGCTCATCGCCCGCAATACAACACATGTTGTTGCCTGGCAGTGGGCCACCCGCGAAAACACTGCCGCCTACACCGCCCTGCTAGGCCAGCTGACACCACCAGACCTCGTCACCACCGACGGGGCGCGTGGAGCCCTCACAGCGCTCAACGCTCTGTGGCCTGACACTCCCGTCCAACGCTGCCTGATCCATGTTCACCGCAACAATCTACGCGACCTGACCAGGCATCCCGCAACGCCTGCCGGTCAAGCCCTTTTAGCGTTATCGCAACGGTTATTGAAGATTTCAACGAGGCAAGAAGCTGCCACATGGAGTGGGCTCCTTGTAGCCCTACACACCCAATATGAGGCTTTCTTCACGGAACGTACCTGGGCTCGTGACGTCCCTACACACCAGCGTCGTCACGGGCGAACATGGTGGTACACCCATGAACGTGACAGGCGCGTCTACCACCGCCTAGCACGCCTCCAACACGAGGGAAGCCTCTTCGCCTACCTGGATTTCACTCCGCCACGGGAGCGGACGACGAACCCTGTCGAATCAATCAACGCTCGCATCCGCGAACTGACCCACACCCACAGAGGAATGAGTCAAACCCACATGCAGGCAATGATCGACTGGTACCTCCATTCCACGACCGAGAATCCCCAGCCAGCCAGCCAGATACTCCGAGACTGGAACACGGCCGGCAGACCCAAGCGACACACCATCCCGAAGAAGACCCGACACAAACCACAACCCAGCGTCGGGGACATGCCCGTCCACTACGACACCGCACTCACCCCAGAAGAAGGACTCTGGACACGAAAAGGATGGGCCGGACGACCACACTAAACCCGCGACACACCCATCAGAATAAAAACACCACTTTTGGCCTTTAACCCGAACTTGAACGTGTTACGGACCAAATGGATGATGCACGTCTGCACCGTCGCGAGCTCCCACGTGGTCGTGATCGCCTCGGGCAGGCCTTTCAACCCATCACAGACCACAATGCAGACATCGTCGACACCCCGGTTCTTGATCTCGGTCAAGACGCCGAGCCAGTACTTCGCACCCTCACCACCATCACCGGCCCAGATACCCAGAATGTCGCGTTCCCCGCTGGTGGTGACGCCGATAGCGGCGTAGAACGGCCGGTTGGTGACCTGGCCGTCACGGACCTTCACCACGATCGCGTCGATGAACACCACTGGGTACACGCGATCCAGGGGACGGCCTGCCCACTCTGTCATCTGGTCGATGACCTTGTCGGTGATCTTCGAGATCGTGTCCTTCGACACCCTAGCCCCATACACTTCGGCGAAGTGCGCTGAGACTTCTCCGGTGGTCAGGCCCCGGGCGGTCAAGAACAGCACGATCTGGTCGATCCCGTCCAGCCTGCGCTGCCGTTTGCGCACGATCTGCGGGTCGAACGAGCCGTCCCGATCCCGGGGCACCTCGATCTCGACCGGCCCGATCTCGGTGATCACCGTCTTGGCTCTGGTCCCGTTACGCGCATTCACGTTGTCGGTGACCTAGTGTTTCTCGTAGCCGAGGTGTTCGGTCATCTCCGCATCCAGCGCGGTCTCGATGACCTGTCTGGTCAGCCCGGCCAGCAGGCCTCCCGGCCCGACCAGGCTCACGCCTTGTTCCTTGGCCTGCGCGAGCAGCTGCTCGGCAAGCTCTCTTTGATCAATGATCTGTCCCGTCACGGGATCAATCATTTCGGTCGATCGTGAATCTGTCACTGCCTTACCTTTCAGTCAGGCCAGACCCACATCCACCGTTTACCGGACAGTCCCAACGACGCCACCGCACAAGCCTTGCGCACGGTGGCTCTCAGCCAACTCTTGCAGAAGGCAGGCAAGAAGGCTTACGAGAGTGCGTGGGCACACCTGTCCACGGTTCTTCCCAACGACGCAGGAATGGAAGCCGTCATTGATGGGCACGTCGTCGCAACTGTCAAACTCGGAGAGAAGAACCCTGGCACGTATGCGCTTGAGGACATCGACGCATTCTTGGAATGGTGTGAGGAGCGCGAGATCAGTGTCCCGGTCGACACAACAACAACCTTCACCATCACAAACGTCGAGAGGTTTAAGGAGGTGTGCCGCAAAGCCGGTGTCACCCACAACGACTTCTTCGAAAAGCATGTTGAGCGCACGGTCTCAGCCTCACTGTTTACCGCCAAAGCGATCGCGGAAATCTTCAAAGAGGTTCCTGACGGAGTCGTCCACACTGACGGCCGCGCGCCTACCCGCACCGTCACCATCAAGGCCCCAGCTATGAAAGAGGCCCTGCACGATAACCCCCGCCTCATTGAGGCCATCGCAATAGGGAAGTAACCCCCAAACCACCACACAACCCCACCTTCATTCGTGAAGGTGGGGTTGTGTGGTGTCACAGACCCGAACGCGCAACTATCACACGGGCAGGGGTGTTCTCACGATCCGATGGTCTTGACGCGAGTGTAGGCCTTCTCAATATCAGACTCCTTGATCCACAAACGCCGAGACGTTCCTTTGATCCGATACGCCTTCAAACTCCCAGAAGAGATCTTGCGCCGCACAGTTTTGACAGACACGCCCATGTGGGTAGCTGTTTCCTCTAGGCTCAAATAGGAGTCTGCCACGGTAGGTCCTCATCACATCAGGGATAGGTTGCTACCTCTGTAGTGTGCGGATCGTGTGGCATGTGGACACGAATGGAGCACAGGCGCTCATTTCCACATTCGACACGCCGAAACGCAAACAGGCACAATTAAGGAACACGATCTTCAATTCTTGTGTTTGCGCTGGTCAGGACCTATATAGGTAAAATCTCCCCATCTCCACGGGAAGCCCCCGGAATCATTGAGATTCCGGGGGTTTCTTCGTTTGTTCAAGCCAGATTGAACACGACCTACTTCGGCATCTAAGGCTTTGGCCTATAGGGCTCTTCGTGTGGCGTATAGAGGGTATGCGGGCCAGGAACGCCTTATGACCGGTGCCCTACATGGCACCTCCTGTCCCATAGACCGAACCGGGCAAGGTAGGCATCATCGATGGGGGAGTATTCCACCGGCACGGGATGAGGAGCGATGCCATCCTCGACGTCCGTGAGTAGCACGTACGTGGTGCTCTTGAATATGTCGGCGGGCAACTCTCCTGGGCCGCCCCCTTCATTCGGTCCGGACGGTCTGTGAGTCGTCGGTTTCGATTTGATGGGTGCACTTTTGAGCGTGCTCGGCTGGGGGTAGGTAGCCGAGCGAGGAGTGCCGTCGGTGGTGGTTGTAGTCGTCTTTCCAGTCGCCGATCAGGACCTGGGCGTGTGGCAGCGAGTAGAAGCTGTTGATGTTGAGGCACTCGTCGCGGGTCCGGCTGTTGAACGACTCGACGTACCCGTTGCGCGATGGCGAGCCCGGCGGGATGTAGGACAGTCCGGTGCGGGTGCCGGCCCAGTCGGCCATCGCGTCGCTGATGAACTCCGGCCCGTTGTCGGACCTGAGCACCGCGGGGGCGCCTCTGGTGGCGACGAGGTCCTCGAGGTGGGCGGTGAGCCGGTCGGTGGTGATCGACCGTTCGGTGAGCCCGCCGATGTACTCTCGAGTATGTTCGTCGATGATCGAGCAGATCTTGATCGGCCGGCCCTGTTCGTCGGCGTCGAACTGGAAGTCCACTGCCCACACCGCAGTCGGCGCGTCCGCGGTCGGCGCGTCGATGGTCGAGGAGCCGACGTGTTTGCGGCGACGCCGCTGCGGGACGCGGAGGCCCTCGTCACGCCAGAGGCGTTGGATCTTCTTGTGGTTCACCACCCGCCCCTCAGCGCGGGCGTCGTGATACGCGCGCCGGTACCCGTAGCGGGGATGGTTCTTCGCCCAGGCGCGCAGCCAGTTCCGCAGCGCCGGGTCTGGGTCCGCGACCGTGTCGGCGTTGAGTGGACGCCGGTATGCGGAGCGTGAGAGCCCGGCCAGACGGCACGCCATCCGCTCGCTCACCTGCAGTGTCCTGATCAGGTGAGCGACGGCGGCACGGCGCCTGCCCGGGCCTAGAAGTTTCCTTCAGCCAACTCCTTGAGCGCCGCCTTCTCCAGCTCCGCCTCCGCGAGCAACCGCTTCAAGGTGGCATTCTGCTTTTCGAGTTCCTTGAAGCGCTTCGCGTCGTCGGCCTTGAGGCCGCCGTACTGGTTCCGCCACCGGTAGTAAGTCTGCTCGGATACCCCAAGCTCCCGACACACCGCCGCGACATCCTGCCCGTCGGCGAACATCCTGTCGGCCTGCCCGAGCTTGCGGACCACCTGCTCCGGGGTGTGACGCTTCCTGCTGTTGTTCGTCATGATCTGACCAGTCTCCCTGCCCGCAGCCGCGGGCAACAGGACAACTCTCAGAACACCCGGACCTACGAAACGGGGTCAGCCCAAGAGTGATAATCCTGGTTGGGTTTCCACGACAACGAATGAGTCATCGAGCGTGACGCGGTATGTGTCTTCCATTGGTGGAGACCTTGGTGCTTCGATGACTGATGGTGTCCTTGTTCTCAACATTGTGGACCCGCTTGGGAACGTGGCGACAACACTGACATCTGAAGGCGACACCCTCACCCCTGGCGAGTTAGGCCAGTGGGACGAGTACGGCAATAGACTCACTGCACACAGTACCGTGAGTGGACCGCTGACCTATGGATGGCTGGGAGGTAAGGAACGCGCAGTTGATGACACAACTGGCCTCGTATTGATGGGGTCACGCCTCTACAACTCTGTCACTGGACTGTTTACTTCCGTTGACCCAGTCCCAGGTGGAAACACCACCGAATACGGTTACCCGCAAGACCCTATCAACACCATGGATCTTGACGGCAACTCGTGGTGGAGTCGCCACTGGAAGAAAGTCGTGGCCGTTGTGGCCGTTGTGGCCGTCGTCGCAACAGTGTGTGTGGTTGGAAGCTTCGGATGTGGAGCTGCCCTGGCAACAGGAGCACGATTTGTCGCCGGACGTGCAGCGGCTGCCGCACCTAAGGTACTCAACGCAGGCAAAGCTGCCGGGAAGGCCTTCTACAACACTAAAGTTGGTAAGTTCATCAACAACGGAAACAACGTTCTCCGGATAGGCCCGAAATCGGATGGGACGTTCCGTGTGAGTATAGGTGCTGCAAAGAATCACTTTAAGGACCTATCCGCGTGGAGGCAAAAGCTTCAGCCATATCATGTCCATATGCAAAAGTCAGGCGGAGCTATCTATAATCATCGGACTGGTGTTCGGAACCAACTATGGCCACGACCGAGGTAAGTAAGATGTCGGAGAAGAGCATCGCGATGGCGATAGAACTAATGCGGGAGTTTTCCACTGGTATTGAAGGTCTCGTGTTCGAGCTTTCTCTGGAAGAAAATAGTCGTGCTTACATGACGATGTGGGAAGAAAGAGATCCGTCTGTATGGTTTTCGATCCGGTACAGGGGTGGTGAGCTTGTCATGTTCGACACGATGAATTGGTTTGGTGATTTCAGGCTATGGGAGAATACCGACAGTCCAGAGGAGTTGAGAGGTTATCTCAACGAGTTGATAGACGAAGGCCGCGCCTTTCTCGAACAGCGTCCCACTCCCACGGGTCGTTTCTTTCCGAAGATCGTATTGAACACCGCCTCAGGGGAAGTCGTCTTGACGCAAAATTTGAACCGGTCATTGCATAACATATTGACTTTTCGTTGGCTAAGAAGGAGATAATCTGTGTCGCCGTTCATGATAGTGACGGCAACATAACATAGTGGTCAGTTTCCGATGCGGTTTGTCGTCCAATATTACGGGCACCGGGAAATATGGCACAGTGATGAGCATTTTGTCGTCCTGGATCTTTGATGCTGCGAACAGGGTCCAGTCGGGGAGTGATGGGCAGGGTGGGTATGTGTATGACGGGTTGGGCCGCCAAACAGTGATCCCAGGCAGTGACACGGTGACAGGTAGCGGAGATCTGTCCATCGCCTATTACGACAATGATCTGGTTGCGTCAACCTCACAAAACGGTGCGACGAGCACCTTCACGCTTGACCCGGCAGGAAGGCGGTTGAACCAGACGCTGACCGTATCGGGGGGTCAGACACAACTCGTCCGTCACTATACGGATGAGAGTGATAATCCTGGTTGGGTTTCCACGACAACGAATGAGTCATCGAGCGTGACGCGGTATGTGTCCTCTATTGGTGGAGACCTTGGTGCTTCGATGACTGATGGTGTCCTTGTTCTCAACATTGTGGACCCGCTTGGGAACGTGGCGACAACACTGACATCTGAAGGCGATACCCTCACCCCTGGCGAGTTGGGCCAGTGGGACGAGTACGGTAACAAGCTCACCACTGGCACCATGAATGGTGGCCCCATCACGTATGGCTGGCTCGGAGGTAAGGAACGCGCAGTTGATGACACAACTGGCCTCGTATTGATGGGGTCACGCCTCTATAACCCTGTCACTGGTCTGTTTACTTCTGTTGACCCAGTCCCAGGTGGAAACACCACCGAATACGGTTACCCGCAAGACCCCATCAACAAGATGGATCTTGACAGCAACTCGTGGTGGAGTCGCCACTGGAAGAAAGTCGTGGCCGTTGTGGCCGTTGTGGCCGTCGTCGCAACAGTGTGTGTGGTTGGAAGCTTCGGATGTGGAGCTGCCCTGGCAACAGGAGCACGATTTGTCGCCGGACGTGCAGCGGCTGCCGCACCTAAGGTACTCAACGCAGGCAAAGTGGTGGGGAAGAAGGCACTGCAGAACAAGCATTGGCGTATCGGAAAGGACGGGATGGGGAACCTCCGTGTGTCGCTTGGTTCGGCACCCAAACACTACAACAAGCTGAGCGCTGCTCAGAAGAAGTGGCATCCCTATAGTGTTCACATGGAGCGAGGCAAGGGTTTCCTAACGAGAAACAAAGACGTGAGACAGTGGCAAATGTGGCCGAGGAGGAAGTAATCGAATATGAGCGATGTGAATCCGAGAGTAGCGGCGTTGTTTTCCTTCATGGAGGAGGTGGCCCGGGTGGTAGATGACAATGTGTATGAGGTGTCGGTTGAGTCAGGGGAAGTAATGCTTCGCGGGCACCCTGAGAATTGTTCGGAGATAAGCTTCAGCGTTACGACCGATTGTGGCCTGATCAATCAGGTGTGGACGTCTGATGGCTATATGACCGGACGGACTGGTTACGATGATCAGCCCGTTGAAGAGATAGAGGCGTTTATCAGTGAGCTAGTCGCGATTGGACGGCAGTATCTGATTCAACGCCCGGTTCCAACTGGATTCTTTTTCCCAAAGATTGTCGTACATATGCCACACAGACAAGAAACGCTCCGTCGTACATTGTTCGAAGACCTTGGTCGAATTCTTTCGTTGCGGTGGATTAGGGAAGTAAGGGCACGGTGAGCCATTTAGGGAACATCGGTGGTCTTGGTGGTGCTCTGTTCTTTCACATGCCTGCGGTGTGAAGTGCTTTGGGTTTGGTGGAGACTCAGCTCATGTGATTTGGACCAGTTTTTTGGTGCTGGTTATCCCATTATCCCGGCGTAGAACGACTTCTCGAACTCTGCTGGGGGGCGCATCGCCGAGGTAGCTATGCAGCCGCCTGGTGGTGTGCCAGTGCACCCGGCCGAGGGTCGCAAGCTCAAGCTTATCAACTGTTTTGCACGGCCCTGATTTCGTGGGTCCGCGTATGAGCTCAGCCTTGTCATACCTATTCACGGTCTCGGCGAGAGCGTTATCGTAGCTGTCACCAACGGTCCCGATCGAGGGCGTCGCCCCGATTTCTGTGAGGCGTTCACCGTATCGAATCGACGTGAATTGACTGCCCGCATCGCTGTGACACCGCAACTCTGGAAGTTGGCTACCACGTGACCAACGTGCCATTTTGATCGCATCAAGCACTGTCTCGGTCTTCATGTTCGATGCGCACCGCCATCCGATGATCGCGCGGTCGAACACGTCGATGATGAAGCACACGTAGGCGACGTCCTGCCAGGTTGGCACGAACGTCACATCGGTAACCCAGAACGGGTTTGGCGCATCCGAGCTGAACACGCGATTGACCAGGTCAGGATGCCTGGTCGCTGTCTGGTCAGGCTTCGGGGTCGTCACCCGCTTCTCACGACACACCCCATAGGCGGAGTAGTTCGACTCCCAGATTGTATGA
The DNA here is from genome assembly GCF_014041995.1 of Changpingibacter yushuensis. Taxonomy (NCBI): domain Bacteria; kingdom Bacillati; phylum Actinomycetota; class Actinomycetes; order Actinomycetales; family Actinomycetaceae; genus Changpingibacter; species Changpingibacter yushuensis. Next base: position 1,059,542 of record NZ_CP059492.1, read on the forward strand.
AGCTGCGGTGCTACCTCTACATCCTGAACGTGCCGGGCAGAGGCTGGCCTGCCGTTTGCGGCGTCATACGTTGATGGGGTCGCCTGCACCACGCGGCAGATGCGCTCGACCCCGGAGATGACGGTCAGCAACAACGTCATCTTTGGTGCGGTTGATAAAGGCCTCTCATTCGTGTGTTGGCGGCCCGACTCCGCCCCGAAGGACGACGCGGCACGTTTCAAGATTTCATTGGCCCGTTTGAGATCCCGATTCTGCTGCTCAAGTTCCCGCATGCGTGTTTGAACGTCGGTCGTGACCCTACTCTCACGCCGTCGTCGATGTCTGCGTGGCACACCCATGCACACACTGACTCGACTCCGTAACCGAGATGCTTGGCCACGCGCACAGTCGTTCGTTGGCTCGTGCCGAGCTCGTCGCGAAGGGTACGCACCATCCGGACCGGTGCAGCTTTCTCTTTACCGGAGTATCGGCGCCCCTTGTTCACATGCTGTGGCATAGTCCCATTCTCTTTCCAAAGTACGGAGCCTCCAACAAACCCAGGACGCTTCAACCGTCACTTTCAGTGGTGTTAGATCTGGGACGTACACGATCTCTGCAATCACATGGGGAGAATACCGAGATGGGGTAGACAGACTCCTCTCGTTGCCCGGGCAGGTCTTATTGCAGACGTGTGAGAGTTCTCGCCCCGGAGCAAACCTCGTGATCTCCTTATCTCAGTGATGGAGGTGGTTGCGCCGCACACTACTAGGGCATGAACATGAGTGCGGGTGACCGTGAGCGCCAAGAGCAGTTCCGTCGTCCGACCGGAGATTATGGAACCCAGCCGGGAGTAAATGCGCCGGGGCCATCAGCCTTGTCCAAACGCCTGTCCGATATTCCTTAAGGACCCATCAACAAGGTAACGGAAGTGTCGAACTCTGACACTTCCCCTTCTTTCGTGCCTCGTCGAGGCTCTCATGGGTGATCTGGGCGCCGCCGTTGAAGAACCAGGACGCGATGGTCAGCGTCTCGGCTTGGACGAAGATCTTGTTGACGAAGTAGTCGAACAGCAGCTCCCTGGTCTCTGGCGTGTCCATCGTGGCGTGCGCGAAGTGCTGGTAGATCGCTTCGATGGAGGCCTCGTCCTCGAAGTGCGTTGCTTTGACCCGCTCGGCCTGGATCGGGGCGCCATCGAGAACAATGAGGGCGCGCCCGCGGCAGATTCAGCCGATCATGGCGTGGACAAGCCCTGTCATGACATATCCGGCTCGTGCCACGATCCGGAAACATGGGCTCTGCGTGAGACCGGCGATAGTGCGTACTAGGCTCCTAGCGTTTCCCATGCGACAAGGCAAAACGGCCGTGAGCCGACATGTCCCTATCGGGTTGTGAAGCGCTCCCACGATTCGATATCGCCGGGGACAACCGTGAAGAGCGGGTGCGGATCGGCAGGGACCATGAGGGAGGCGATTCTGTCCGCGTCGTCAGGGTGACGAGTCTGCACTTTTGCGAGGAGGTGGCGGCGTTCGTAGTCGAGCTGTCCTTCGTTGACAGTGAGTTGAATGTCTGGTTCTGCACGGAGAAGGATCTTCGTTGCATCGAACTTGTACTGCCGGGCCGTGGCCTCTTCTGCGATGTAGCTGAGATAGGTGCCGATTGCGCCCCGCGGGTCCACAGATTCGCGGAACCGGATGAGCTGAGGATGGTTCGTGTAGCCCTTTGTCTGTCCGTTGAGGACTGCCTGTGCGAGCAGGCCCTCTCGCCACCCGGCCAAAAGGCCCTGGCGGTCGAGGTAGCGGGGGTGGAGTGACCATATGCGCATGGATGTTTCTTTCGACGACGAGGAGGGGCCGGCCGTTGCCAACCCCTCCGTCACTACTTGGTGCGTGGTGGGAGCGGCACGAGCAGTGACGTGCGCTCAATGTAGTCGCGGTACGCGGGTTCGTCGCCCCAGCGTTTCTCGCCCTGCTTCTGGAGGAGCGGAATGCCGCTGACCTTGGTGAGAAGGATCGTGACAAAGACGGGGGAAAGCAGGCCGACATATTGCCAGCCGGACAGGTTGGGAAGCGCAACGAGAGCGACCCCGAGCCACAGGGTGATCTCACCGAAATAGTTGGGGTGTTGCGACCAGGCCCACAGGCCGGTCGTGATGAAGCGTCCGTTGTTCTCTGGTCTGCTCCGCCACATCCTCTTCTGGACATCGGCGGTCACCTCGATGACGACGCCGATGATCCACAGGGCAACGCCGACGAAGAAGCGCCAATCGACATCGACCTGGTCGGCAGACGTCATCGCAATCCATGCGGCGGATGCTGTGAATGTGACCCACAGGCCCTGAATGTTCCACACGTTGAAGAAGCGGAGCGGAACCTTCTTGATCTCGTCGAAACGACTGTCCCGCCCGTCCTTCTTGATACGGAGATAGAGGAAGGAGCCGAGGCGCAGTGCCCACAGCATGACCATGAGGCCGAGGATGATCGACCGTGTGCTGAGATCGGGGACCGTCAGGAGAATGATGAGGGAGATCGATATGTATGTGATGCTGCCGGCCAGGTCGAAGTACTTTTCCGTCATGTTCAGCTGTGCGTGGATGTACACGAGCCATTGGATGACGAAGGCGAGGGCCACGACTACCGCGAAGAGCGGCAGTGAGCCAACGGCGGCACCGTTGTAGGAGCCGGCCCAGGCGACTAGTGCGCCAAGAAGGATCGTGATCGTGATCGCGATTAACGGTTTGAGATTCTGTTTCATGTTGCTTCCGATGTTGAAGGGAAGTTGCGAAGGATGAGGGAGGTAATCGCTGCTGTGATCGCACACACGATCATGGCGATCAGCCAACTGAGAAGCCACCGTTTCGCTCTCATACACTTGAGCCGTTCTTGTACAGATCGTCGATGACGTTGGAGAGGGCCTGGATGACGCGCGAGCGCCGGAGCTTCATCGTCGGGGTGACGAAGTCCCCGCCCGGGTTGAGGTCGCACAGGAGAACCTTGAAGCGTTTGATCTGTTCGGGCGCGGACACGCTGAGGTTGGCGAGACGGATGGAGGGCAGGATGCGGGCAATGAGATCCTCTCGGGTGACCTGAGATGCCTCGGTAGCCTCACCAGGGGATGAGATTCCCTGTTTCGCTGCCTCTTCCGGGTCGAGGAAGATGAGGGCGGCCGGGTATGGTCGGGAGTCTCCCACCACGACGGCGTGCGCCACGAGAGGGTTCTCCTCAACCTTGGCCTGCCACCCCTGCGGTTCAATTGTCTTGCCTCCCGCGGTCACCACGGTGTCGCGGATGCGACCGGTGATGGTGAGTCGGCCTTCCGCGTCGAGGTGCCCGAGGTCTCCCGTTTTCAGGAATCCGTCGACGAATGCGCCCTCGTTGTGGTGGTCGCGGTAATAGCCGGGGGAGACGCCGATGCCGCTGGCAAGGATCTCGCCAGCGGGCGAAATGCGAACGGTATGTCCGGGGCTTGGCCGGCCGACAGTGCCGGCGTAGTTGTGTCCGGGACGGTTGCCCGTCAGTGGTGCCGTTGTCTCGGTGAGGCCGTAGCCTTCAATGACCTCGAGGCCCATGCCTCTGAAGAGGCGATTGATCGAGGCATTGAGCGGCGCCGCACCGCACAGGAGGTACTCAATGTTCCCACCCATAAGCGCCCGAACCTTCGAGTAGAACAGCTTGTCGTAGAGACGCCTCTTGAGGGATACCCCCTTTGGGGGTATGTCATTCGGATCGTGCTGGAGGCGTTCGAGATGAGAGCCCCAGGCGATCCCGGTTCGCTCAGCATCGCGCCACAGCCACCCCATCTTCTTCTCCTCGGCCCTCGCGGCAAGACGTTCGCGAACCTTTTCGAGGATCCGGGGAACAACAACGAGGAAGGTGGGGCGAATGCCGCTGAGTGCGGCTATGGCCTGTTTCGGATCGGGCTCGTAGCTGATCGTCATCCCGGCCGCGATGCAAATGAGCTGAAGACCGCGGGCGAGAACGTGCGCGAGGGGAAGGAAGATCAGGGTCGATCCGCGATCGTGGACTACCTCCGAATAGTCCGCCCCGATGTTCAGCACCTGTCCCATGAGGTTACGGTGCGTAATGACAACGCCCTTCGGCGATCCCTCGGTACCAGATGTGTAAACCATGGTGGCGGTGTCATCCAGACCGGCCGAAAGCCTGCGCTCCTCGACGGTCGCGCTGTCGATGCTGATGCCAGTATCTCCGACCTGGGAGAGGCCATCATCGCTGAGATCCCATGCCGTGACCTGACGTCCCGTGTCGAGGCCGCTGTCGATGATTGTGCGGCGCTTCGCCTCGCTGTCAGCAAATGCCCACTGGACTTCTGCATCGATCATCATCTGACGAACCTGCTCCGGGGAGGATGAGTCGAAGACTGGGATAACAATGGCGCCGACCCAGAACGACGCCATGTCGGCGACTGCCCACGGGTATCCGGTGGCTCCCTGAATCGCGAGCCTGTCACCGGCGCGAACGCCCTGCGCGATCAGACCTCGAGCCGTTGCCGTCACGAGATCGTAGAACTCTCGTGTCGTCACGTCGACGAGCGTCCCGTGCCTCTCGATTCGGAACGCACGATGGTCGGGAGCAATCGCGACCCGGTCGGCCAAGAGATCGGTGACGTTCCTCCGGTGCTCCATGTCGACAAGCGCGGGCGTCGATGCCTCGGCGACAAATGAGTGATCAGTCATGTTCTGCCCAATCCGCGTTCTTCATATCGATTCTTTCAGCCATGTCTTGGAGGAACTCGATCACGATTTCTCGCTCGTGGGGGCGCAGGCGCGCGGCGGCGTAGAAACGGCGTGACTGAAGGCGCCCGACCGTTTCGTAGGCGGCCTTCCGCGTCGAAGGATTCACCCTGATCTGCAGCGCGCGGCGGTCGGAAGGGTGCTGGCTACGTGTGATGTGATCAGCCGCCTCCAGCCGGTCCAGCAGCTTCGTGGTGGACGCGGGAGAGATGTTGAGATACTTCGTGATCTTGCTGGGCGTGGCAATATCCTTCTGGTTCTCGCACACCAAGAGATAGTGCAGGGCCCTCATGTCAGTCTCGTTGAGCTCCATGTATTTCGCGGATGCCTCGCTCACCTCTCGTTCCACCTCCCTCAGCTTGCCAAGAGTTCGCATGAGCCGGGTGATCTGGGCGATGTCCTCATCGGTGAGACCTTCAAGATCGACGAGTTCGCCCGAGGGGTCGTTCTCTCGAATTCCATACATCTCCATCTTTCCGGCTTCCGCTGGAGCGGGTGTGCTGTCTACCATGACCACCATCTTAATACATTAGGCGAACAATATGCCAAGCGAAATAAATAATTCATTGCTCGATCCTCAGAAAAGGAAGTGACGCGGCGAAAAGTCAACAGACTGACCGCGGCAAACACTCAACAGACGCCCGTGAGGGCAGGGTGGATTCTCATAGCAAGTGCAGACTTCCAAGCTGCACACAGACGCCCGTGAGGGCCAGGGTGGACGGTAGGTGAGAGTTGTGGTCGTGTCCGACGACGGCGCTCTCGCCGACGAACTTCCGGATTCGTTGACGGCCTTTGTCACGGGCCCCGCGGGTTTGACTGCGGATCTCAGCGAGGATTTCGGAGGAATAGACAGCCTGCTTCTCGGCGTCGCCTTCCTTGCTGTTCTCCTGATCCTCCTCGTTATCGGAGCATTCGGTGCGTTCTCCCTCAAGGCTGATGGTGTCGCCCAGACTGTTTTCGTCCTCACGGTCTCCGAGGCCCGTGATGGTCAGCAGAAGCTCTCCGAACGCTTCGCCGCAGGCTGTGGCAACGCAACGAACTTAACCGCAGTGCGCTCCCGCTCATTGGCCGCACGCCGTTTTTGTTGCGCGAGTGAGAATCCGCAGGAACTCAAGCTTCAAGACTCCCAGCGCGTTTCTCCGTCCGTGATTGTCTCTGTGGCGTGCAAGCCAAGATTGCGTGCCACTGCGACTGAAGGCACGTTTGCGGGGCTGATGTTCGCAACGAGGAGTTCGACTCCTTGGGAGCGCAACCAGTCACACATGATTCTTGCGGCATCCGTTGCGAACCCACGTCCTTGATGTACAGGTGAGATAACCCAAGCTACATTTGCGTAAACAACTCCGCCCTTGTTGGCCAGTGTGGCTTGAGTGAAGCCAACCGCTTCTCCAGAGTCTTGTGTGCGAACGATCCAGTTCATCCAACCCTCCTGACCGTCTCCGGAGTGTCCCACGACTTGTCTCTTGTAACGTTCGGTCAACTGGGTGACCGTAGGGGCAACCCCACCGATATGGTCATAAATGGCGGAAGGTGCCAGAACGTCAACCATCTCGCCAGCATGCTCTATTGTTAACGGCTCGAGCATCAAGCTTGCTGTCCCGAGGGCAACTGGAGTGGGCCAAGATTTCATCAATCAAGTATTTCATGCCACCGACTTCTCATGAATCAAGAGTCTTACCTGACCGCTTCTAGAGAGCCTGACGAAGATCAGGCTTCTGATGTTCGGACGGCATTGTCCGAGCTACCGCGCGCGACTTGGAAGAGCCCAACATCGGTGGAATCGTGACAAGTCAATACGTGACCGTTGTGGTCGTCGTCGGGGCCTTTTCACCTGCGGAGCCTGGAGGACCCCTCGTCTGCGGTGCGCAAGTGCCATCACCGGTTGGTTGTGATGGTTGCCCTCGCTGCAATTGTGGTTGTGTCAAGCGCGGCTCGCGCGGTGCTTGTAACTCATTAGTGCAAAGCCGGAACCGAGTTTCGGAAGGGTGCGTGCCATATAAGCGCGTTGAGCGTTCGTAGGCAGGGTTTTGACCATGCCTTGTGTCACTCCAGACCGAGACTTAGTATCTTCGCATGTGTGAAGATACTAAGCTTTCTGCGTTGAGTGTGGACCCGCAGTATGTGGAGTTGGCAGCGGACGTGTTCGCGATGCTTTCCGATGCCACTCGCATCAGGATCGTGCTTGCACTCAGCGAGCGCGAGATGTCGGTAGGGGAGCTTGCCGAAGCGGTCGGAAAATCGCCCACTGCAGTTTCCCAACATTTGGCAAAACTCCGCTGGGGAAAGGTAGTTCACGCGCGGCAGGCAGGTACCCGAGTGTTCTACAGCCTCATCGATGAACATGCCGGTGAGCTAGTCACCCAAGCTGTGTACCAGGCCGAACACGCAGTCGATAGCCTTCCGGCGCACCACCGCGGCGTGGGGAGGGCAGCGCTGTGAACGCCGTCCAACCTGCAACCGTCGAATCCGAGGATGTGCTCTTGGGAGTCGGCCTATGGCAAAGAATCAACCATAGAGACCTCGCCCGAACCGCCTTCGTCGCACTGTGCACGGTCGCGGTGGCGCTCGGCCTAGTGTGGCCCTCCCATGCGTTACCCCTGGTTGCTGTTGCGGGCCTGATCGTAGGGTGTTGGCCCATCCTGACTGAGGCATGGGAGGACGCGCGTGCCCGCCGAATGAGCATGGAACTCTCCATGCTCATCGCCATCGCAGCGGCAGCTCTGATCGGTGAGTGGGTCACAGCGTTGTTGGTCACCACGTTCGTCCTTGCGGCCGAGATCCTCGAAGACCTATCGATGGATCGTGGCCGGGACGCCCTCACCGATCTCATGGCCTTTCTTCCTGAAATGGTGCAGATTCGTCGCGGCAACGCCATTGATTCGGTTGCGCTTGCCGACGTCGAAGCCGGCGACGTCGTCGTCGTAGCACCGGGTGGGCGGATCCCCGTTGATGGAACGGTTCTCACTGGGGAATCAACTGCGGATACATCACGGATAACAGGGGAGTCTCTGCCGGTGGAGATCGGCCCGGGATCGGCTGTCTACTCCGGATCGATCAATCAGATCGGCGCGGTCGAGCTTCGTGCCGAGCGGGTAGGTGAGGATTCCTCCTACGGGCGCATTGTGGAGGCAGTGCGTTTAGCGCAGTCGTCTGAACCACCGGTCGCACGGCTTGCAGACAAGTTGGCAGCGCGGTTGGTTTATCTGGCGCTGATTGGTGCAGTAATCACATATATCGCAACGAGCGATGTTACTGCGACGATATCGGTGGTGGTAGTTGCCGGAGCTTGCGGCATCGCAGCAGGCACTCCGCTTGCGGTTCTTGCGGCAATTGCACGTATCGCCCGCTCTGGCGCTTTCGTGAAAGATGGAGCCCATCTGGAGGCCCTTTCTGAAGTGGACACAGTGGTGTTTGACAAGACGGGAACTCTCACAACCGGTACTCCAACGGTGGTGGACATACATGCACGACCTGGCAACGATGCGGAGAACATCCTGCGGCTGGCGGCAGCTGCGGAAGCATACTCTGAGCATCCTCTTGGGCAGGCCATAATTGGTTTCGCGCATTCTCATGGTCTAGAAGTTGAGCCAGCTACTGACTTTGAATACCACCTTGGCAAGGGTGTTACTGCAACGAGCCACGGCCATGCCATCGCTGCCGGAAGTCGAGCCTTAGTGCCAGATGCTCCGGACGCCATGGATGGGCGGGGTATATCTACTCCCGTGTATGTGAGTATCGATGGGAGGTTCGCTGGGACCATTCTGCTGGCCGATACCGCGCGTGAGTCTGCTCAGAGTGCGGTAGAGCAACTGCACAGGCGTGGGCTCCGCACCATCATCATCACGGGAGATCAGGAGGTCACGGCACGGGCGATAGCAGGCGAGTTAGGCATCGACGATTTCCGTGCTGGATTGCTGCCGCACGAGAAGCTCGCAGCCATCGATGCCGAACGGGCCGCGGGGCACCGGCTGGCAATGGTGGGCGACGGAGTGAACGATGCGCCCGCGCTCGCTCGCGCCGACGTTGGCATTGCAATGGGCTCGGGTACTGACATCGCGCGGGACAGTGCCGACGTGGTACTCATCAGCTCAGATATGAACGATTTGGTTCAAACGATCGATGTGGCACAGCGAGCCCGTCGAATCGTCATGTTCAACTTTGGTGGCACCATAGCTGTGGATCTGATCGGTATGGCGTTGGCCGGGTTCGGACTGCTCGGCCCTGTCTTGGCTGCTCTTGTGCACGTTGGGAGCGAGACCGTTTTCATCCTCAACTCCGCTCGTCTCATTCCCGGAAGGAAAGGCTAGCGGTGGATTCCCGGAAGGAAAGGCTAGCGGGGGATTCCCGGAAGGAAAGGCTAGCGGGGGAGATTTCCTCTGCTCGCGATGTGAGGCGGCCACGCACCGGATGTTCTGATTAACGTCCCGACATGCGGGGTAACCCCGGTGTTGTGGAACTGCGGTAGTGTCATTCGATCCTGTGAGTTCCACGAGCGAGCCAAAACCCGCTACATCTAGCCGATTGCGGCGAACTCGCGAACGTTGTATGTTGAGACAGCTAATAGATCGATGCTCGACAACAGGCACCTACGGTGAGAATTCAGGTTCTGATGTCAAACACGTGGAGTTCGGCAACTTGCCGGGGTCTGTTTCGGCGATTGCTCACGCATTTGCAGTGGTGTTTGGCTTATCGTTACTGTGAATTCCCTCGGTAGGATCTAGGGTTTTCACCGATCAAGTATGTATTGACCGGAGATTATCCGATAGATTTTTGCCTAATGGCCCCAGATGGGCCAAGCATCCACAAATACTGAAAACGAGAGGTACGGGAATGTCCCTTAACCGCACTGAACTGATCGCTGCGATCGCCGAAAAGGCAAACCTGTCCAAGTCCGACGCTGACAAGGCATTGGCTGCTCTTCAGGAAGTCCTAGTCGAGTCCCTCGCCAATGGCGAAGCCGTCAAGATTACTGGCCTCTTGGCAGTGGAGCGCACTGAGCGCGCCGCGCGTAAGGGCCGCAACCCACGTACCGGCGAAGAGATCGAAATTCCAGCCGGCTTCGGCGTCAAGCTGACTGCTGGTTCGGCGCTGAAGAAGGCTGTCGCTAAGTGATTCTTAGCTAGTCATTGCGCATAGCTCAGGCGGGGCCCGGCACACACGTGCCGGGCCCCGCCCTCATTTCCCGCAAGCTGACCTGCGCATGTGCAAGCAGCAGGGTGTGGTGTGCCGGCGACACTCCCCGATGAGAAACTACACAGATGTGGCGGAGCAGGTGGGCAACTCTTCTACACTGGTTCCATGAGCACTTTGCCTCCTGAGCCACCAAGCACACCCGGCGAGCCGGGCGGACCTGATTCCGCAACTTCTGCGGGCACGGAAGTCCTTGAGCGCACAGAGGAACAGCGTTCTCCGGGAGACGAGGAACGCTACGCGCACTACGTGCGCAAGGAGCGGATCACTGAGTCGGCCATTATGGGGCAGCCCGTCGTGGCACTGTGCGGCAAGGTGTGGACGCCTTCGCGTAACCCTGACCGTTTTCCCATCTGCCCCACGTGCAAGGCAATCTATGAAGAGATGGGCAAGGGCGGTTCTGGTTGGCCATTTGGCCCTGACGTTCCGGGAAGCGATAAGTGACCGGCGGGTCACGTTCCGCCTCACGCCCTAACCCACGATCGGCATCGGTCTCCGCTGCCGTAAGCCTGTCCCCTTCTTTCCCGCAGCGTGCTGCGTGGGGAACGGCATCTTCTTTGCGCGCGTGGCAGGCAGAGGCGCTCGAACGCTACTTTGCAGAGGATCCGCAGGACTTCTTGGCAGTTGCTACGCCAGGAGCGGGAAAGACAACGTTTGCGCTGCGCATCGCCGTCGAACAACTCTCGCGTGGCACGGTACGCAAGGTGACTGTGGTGTGCCCAACCGAGCATCTGAAGACTCAGTGGGCACAGGCGGCTTCCCGTGTTGGACTCCAACTCGATCCCGATTTCACCAATGCTCAAGGCGAGGAAGGCAGCTTTTTTGACGGTGTGTGCGTGACGTATGCGCAGGTGGCTGCCAACCCGGAGTTGCACCGGTCGCGTACGCGCCGGCGTCCAACTCTTGTGATCCTCGACGAGATCCACCACGGCGGTGACGCGCTTTCTTGGGGCGATGGAATCCGGATGGCATTTGACGCTGCTACGCGCCGCCTCTCTCTGACAGGAACTCCTTTTCGTTCGGACACGTCACCGATTCCGTTCGTTGAGTACGCGCCAGATGGCGACGGCGTCAAGCGGTCGCGTGCCGACTTTACGTACGGCTATAGCTCCGCATTGCGTGACGGGGTTGTTCGCCCGGTCATGTTCCTCAGCTATTCCGGCCAGATGCGCTGGCAGACCAAGCAGGGCGACGTGGTTTCGGCAACGCTTGGTGAACCGCTGACAAAGGATATGACGGGCCAGGCGTGGCGTACTGCGCTTAACCCTGATGGGGATTGGATCCCTGCGGTCCTCTCCGCGGCCGACGAGCGCCTGACAAACGTGCGGCGTTATATCCCAGACGCCGGTGGTTTGGTGATCGCTACTGATCACAAGACGGCGCGTGCGTATGCTTCTCAACTGGCGATGATTTCGGGTGAGGAACCCACGGTTGTGTTGTCCGACGACGCCGGCGCCTCCGATCGTATCGAGGAGTTTGCGAACGGATCTTCCAGGTGGATGGTCGCAGTCCGCATGGTCTCGGAAGGTGTGGACGTGCCGCGCCTCTCGGTTGGTGTGTATGCGACCTCGACTGCCACAGCGTTGTTCTTTGCTCAGGCCGTTGGGCGGTTCGTGCGAGCGAGGAAGCGCGGGGAGACGGCAACGGTGTTCCTTCCTTCGGTTCCGCAGTTGCTGGAGCTGGCTGGCGAGATGGAGAAGGAGCGCGAGCACGCGCTGGCTAAGCCTGAAAACCATGAAGATGGCATGTGGAATGACGAGGAGCTCGCCGAGGCGAATCGGGAAGAAGCTGCCTCGGACCAGTTGGCGCTGCCAGGTTTTGCTGCCTTGGATTCGGAAGCGTCCTTCGATAGGGCGCTGTTTGATGGCGGCGAGTTTGGAACCACTGCTCTGGTGGGCTCTGATGAGGAAGCTGACTTCTTAGGGATTCCTGGGCTCCTTGAACCTGAAGAAGTGACAACGCTGTTGCGTCACCATCAAGCAGAGCAGAACAAGCGCAACAACTCAGGAAACGCGAAGCCAGCTACTACTTCACTACCGCAGGATGAGATGAAGCGGAGGCGAGCTGCGCGGAAGGAGCTCTCTAGTTTGGTTTCTGCGTGGGCGCTCAAGAGCGGAGAGTCGCACGCGATGATTCACTCGCGGCTGCGATCGATCTGTGGTGGACCAGAGGTACCTCGTGCATCGGCAGACGAGATCGAGGCGCGGATTGCTCAGGTCCGCCGCTGGTTTGTAGGCAGAAAGTAGCTAAGCACGCGCGGGGCGGTGAGTTCGTAACGACGAACTCACCGCCCCGCGCGCCAAAGATCTCCGCGAGCTTCGTGCCTTAATCGTCGCCGAGGAAGATGTCCACCATTTTGACAGGCACAGCCGGATCACCAGCAGAGAGGCGCCAGCCGTCATATGGAAGCTCCGCCCGAGAAGCTTCGTGGCGTGCTGCCGCTGCACGTACTCCATCGGCTCCCAGAGTGCTCTGGTCAATCACTCCGTCTGAGATGAGTTGGACCTGAACAGGGCGAGCACCAGCCCGCTCAAGGTAGGCCTGGCCCTGCTCCCATGTTTGGGCTGAGACGATGAGTTCCTGAGCTGCGCGACCCTTGGAGTCGCGCACCCGCCCAGCTACTTTGAACCCGCCAACGGTCTGCTTGTTCTCAGAGTTCTTTGCAACTTCATGCATTTGGCCATCGGCGCCTTCGCGTGCCACAAGCTTGTACACCATTTCCGCCGTGGGGTGTCCCGAGCCAGTAACCAGTTGCGTTCCTACACCGTAGGAGTCAACGGGCGCTGCATTGAGCGCAGCAATGGAGTACTCATCCAGATCGGACGTCACAGTAATCTTCGTGGCGGTGGCACCCAGATCATCAAGTTGCTTGCGAGTGGTGAACGCTTGGGCAATGAGATCTCCGGAGTCAATGCGGATGGCGCCGACTTCTCCGCCAGCAGCACGGGCCGCAGCAACCGCGCGCTCAACCCCAGTGTGAATTTCATAAGTATCCACAAGCAACGTGGTGTCAGTTCCCATTGTGGCGATCTGCGATTCGAAAGCCTGTTCTTCGCTGTCATGGAGAAGCGTGAATGAATGAGCGGAGGTTCCGGCAACCTTCAGGCCATATTGGCGTCCGGCTTCGAGATCCGACGTACCAATAAACCCAGCGATCACCGCGGCGCGTGCGGCGTGAACGGCCGCTTCCTCGTGAGTGCGGCGGGCTCCAAACTCAAGGCAGGGGCGCCCATGCGCGGCGGTGATCATGCGGGAAGCCGCTGTTGCCACTGCGGAGTCATGGTTAAGGATAGAAAGGATGACGGTCTCTAGAATGCAGGTTTCAGCAAATGTGCCGGTCACAGTCATGATGGGCGAATAGGGGAAATAGCATTCACCTTCTGCGTAGCCGTAGATGCTCCCGGAGAAGCGATAATCGGCAAGCCAATCAAGTGTGGTCTGGGAGACGATGTTGATGGACGCAAGGTAGGCGATCTCGTCGTCGTCGAATCTGAAATCACGTACGGCTTCCATGACACGTCCCGTGCCAGCTACCACTCCGTAACGCCGGTTTCCGGGCAGGCGGCGCGCAAATACTTCGAAGACGCTTGGCCGCAGCGCGGTGCCTGATGCGAAGGCGGCGTCCAGCATTGTCAGTTCATACATGTCGGTGAGCAGCGCTGTGCTCTGACTAATTGCCATAGGTTCCAGCCTACCTTGGGGTGAGTGTGGCTCGTTGGCGTAGTCACACAGGCCACATCCACATGCCAGGTATTGACCCACTCGCGTCCCGCTCAACCGCCCAAGGTGCCGATCTCCCGCACAGTTCACTACACTTGGTGCCGTGAGTAGCCAACCTCGGTCAACGCCAGCTTCCGCCTCTTCATCACAGCCGGAGGCTGAACAAACGCGCGGGTGGCGCACGGTGGTGCACAACGATCCGGTCAACCTCATGACCTACGTGGAGTGGGTTTTCATGACGTATTTCTCGATGACTCCTGACACCGCACGCAGCCTCATGCTGCGCGTACACGAACGCGGCCGCGCAGTGGTATCGCACGGGCAACGCGAGCAAATGGAAGCAGATGCTCAGGCGATGCACGCTTTCGGGCTATGGGCCACGATCGAAGAAGAAGAGTAAGCATTCGGAGAGGACTTCTCATGTGGGCATTTCGGCCGGAGCGTGGAGGGTACACATCCACTGCTGATGAGACAGAGCGGCACGTTGTACGCGGCTTGGCACGTGACGTCTGCTTCATGCTCGGGGAGCGCATATCGGACATCTTGGAGCAGAGAGCCGAACGCGCTCAGGCTGCCTTTGACGATGGATTCGACCCGGGGGACCCGTTGGCTGGCTATGAGGCCGAGCTTTCAGATCTAGCGGAACTCGGCATTGCCATGGATCAGATCAGTGAGCCCGCTGACGGCGCATTGTTTATGCCGGACGAATCCGGTGATGACCGCCATGTCCCCATGGATGAAGCCATCCTTCACCTCCTTCCTGACATGTCTGAAGATCCCGAACTGGCACGGGAATTGAGAAACATCACTCAGGACAGCGTGTCGCGTCAGAAGGTAGAGAACTTGGCCACTTTGTACGCCTCGCTTGACGGCGATTCGGACACAGTGTGGATCACAAACGAGGATGCCCCGGCTTGGCTGGCCGCTATCAATGACATCCGGATTGTGCTGGCTGCGCGGCTGAATATAGTGGATGACGCCAGTTCAGAACAGGCCTATGACAGGGCGGCGGAGATGACGGGTAACGGTTCTGAGCGAGACCTCCATCCGGTGGAGACATCCGATGATCTCCTCACAGTTCTCTACTCGATGCTCACGTGGTGGCAAGAGTCACTCCTACTTGCGGTCGGAAACAAGGCCCGGCGGAAGTAAAGTCCACATCATGGACTCTCGTTCGATTGGTATTTTTGATTCTGGGGTAGGTGGCCTGACGGTTGCCCGCGCGATTATTGATCAGCTCCCGGGTGAATCCATGACTTATATTGGCGACACCGCGAACAGTCCGTACGGCCCAAAATCTATAGCGCAGGTGCGCGAATGCGCGCTTGACGTGATGGATCGATTGGTTGCTTCGGACGTCAAAATGCTCGTTATCGCGTGCAACTCGGCCTCGGCAGCGGTCCTGGCCGATGCGCGCGAACGCTACCAACGCGCATACGGAATCCCTGTTGTTGAGGTTATTCAGCCGGCAGTTCGCCGCGCTGTACGGGCAACTCGTACCGGTCGCATTGGCGTGATCGGCACACGGGCCACGATCGCCTCAGGAGCATACGCGGACGCCTTTGCAGCCGCCCCCAACTTGCAGCTGACCATGGCCGCCTGCCCTCGATTTGTGGAGCTCGTGGAATCTGGCATTACGGCTGGCCCGGAAGTGGAAGCGGTGGCGCGCGAATACCTAGCACCGATGTTGGACGCGAATGTGGACACCTTGGTGCTCGGATGTACTCACTACCCGCTCTTGGCTGGCGTCATTGGTTTGGTTATGGGGGAGGACGTCACGCTCGTCTCCTCTGATGATGAAACCGCACGGGACGTCTACCGCCAGCTTTCGATCAACGATCTCATGGCACCTCCCGCTGAGGTCAACCGTGAGTTCTACGCCACCGGCGATCCCGCATCCTTTGGAACTCTGGCTCGCAGGTTCCTCGGTCCGGAAGTTGCGATGGTCCATTCCACCTCCGACATGCCCCTTCACCCCACGGAAGCGTTGTCATCATGAGACTTACCATCATTGGCTGCTCTGGATCGATGTCCGGCAGATCCGCGGCGGCGTCGGCCTACCTTCTCCAATGCGACGATTACCAGGACGGCAAGATCCGAACATACTCGGCGATGCTGGATTTTGGACCTGGTGCCATGGGGCAGTCCCTCAAGTACCTCGATCCGGCAGATCTGGACGCCATGGTCTTTTCCCACCTGCACACGGATCACTGCGCGGACATCGTTGGCATGCAGGTTTATCGCCGTTGGTTTCCCGGTGGGCCCCTGCCGAGGGTCGACGTGTTTGCCCCCCAAGATGGTCTGCATCGCACCCGTCAGGTCAGCGGTGACCGCGAGGATGAGACGTATGAGGGTGAGTTCTCCTTCCATGACATTGCGCCGGGAGGAGTCATCGAGGTAGGTCCTATGCGCTTTGAGTTCTTCGGCGCTGAACACACTGTTCCTGCGGTGGGAATACGGGTGAGTGGGCCCTCCGAATCAAACCCGGATTCGTACGTCATCTTCGGCTATACAGGGGACACGGATCTGTGTGATCCGGAGGTTGAGATGGCCATGGGCGCTGATCTACTGCTCTCCGAGTGTGCTTTTGAGGATGGACGGGACGAAGTACGTGGCGTCCATATGACGGGTTCGCGTGCAGGCACGCTCGCTGAGCGCGCGGGCGCATCTCGGTTGCTTCTCACGCACCTGCAGCCCTGGACGGATCCAGAGAAGGTTCGCCGAGCAGCCGAGCAAGTCTATGCCGGTCCCGTGCACTGTGTGGAGCCAGGGGAGACGTTCGTCATCTGACGTGGCGGCGCCGCTGCGCTGCATCGCCACGCTGGTAGGCTCGAAGTTATGAGCACGTGGTCTCGCGCCGATGGGCGCGCCGTTGATGAAATGCGTCCCGTGACGATCCGCCGCCACTTCCTTGATGAAGGCGAAGGATCAGTCCTAGTTTCTTTTGGAAAGACAACCGTGTTGTGCGTTGCCTCTTTCACCCAAGGTGTGCCGCGGTGGCGCCGCGATTCCGGGCTTGGGTGGGTGACCGGCGAGTACTCCATGCTGCCGCGAGCAACCAATGAGCGTATGCAACGCGAGTCCGTACGCGGCAAGCTGGGCGGGCGTACTCATGAGATCTCCCGGCTCGTGGGACGCGCGCTGCGTGCGGCTGTCGACATGGAAGCCTTGGGGGAGAACACCATCGTGTTGGATTGCGACGTTCTTCAGGCCGACGGCGGAACCCGCACTGCTTCCGTGACGGGTGCCTTCGTGGCGCTAGCTGATGCCGTCAACTGGGCAGTGGAAAAGAAGATCATGCGCCCGCGTGTGGGCAGTCCTATTCTGAACGACACGATATCGGCAGTATCGGTGGGAATCATCGATGGGCACCCCGTTCTTGACCTACCTTATGAGGAGGATTCACGCGCGGATACTGACATGAACGTGGTTGCGATGGGATCAGGCAAGTTCGTGGAAATCCAAGGTACCGCCGAACACGCGCCGTTCTCGCGGGACGAGTTGGGCACGCTTCTCGATCTAGCCACCACCGGTACCAATCATCTTGCAGCGCTGCAGCGCGAGGCTCTGTTTGGCCAGGACGCCATTCATTCTGGCATCGTCGGCGGCCAAGCGTGACCAACGTGCAGCCAGTTCTTGTCCTAGCAACGCGCAATGAACACAAAGTCGGCGAGCTTCGTGCGATTTTGCACCCGCTTCTGCCGAATCTGGACCCTGATGTGATCGTCAGCGCATCCGGTTTCGATCTACCGGAGCCCATCGAAGACGAAGTGACATTTGCTGGCAACGCACTGATCAAAGCGCGCCAGATTGCCGCAGCTACTGGCCTTCTGGCGGTTGCCGATGATTCGGGTATTTGCGTGGATGCGTTGGGTGGTGCGCCGGGAATCTTTTCCGCGCGCTGGTGCGGCCATCATGGCGACGACGAAGCTAACCTTCAGTTGCTTCTCAACCAGATGTCCGATGTTCCAGACAAGTATCGCGGAGCGCAGTTCCACTGTGCGGCAGCGCTTGTGACGCCCGATGGCCGCGAAGTGGTCCGTGAGGCAGATATGGAAGGGACGCTGTTGCGCTCCGCGCGTGGGGTCAACGGATTCGGTTACGATCCAATCTTCCAACCGGATGGATATACGGTTTCAGCAGCTGAGCTGAGCCCCGCAGCAAAGGATGCGATCTCGCATCGAGGCAAGGCATTCCGTGCACTCGCCCCGGTCATCAGCCACGAGCTGGAACAAGCTTAGAGTTCACCCATTCGCGCCATCGCTTGGCGCAACAGTGCGGCGTGCCCCGGAGCCAGTTCATTCTGGAGTTCCGGGGTGCGTGCTTCTCCAGGGGTGAACCACGTGAGTTCGAGCGAATCCGAGCCGGGATTGCAGTCTCCGTGCATCGGAACGATGTACGCGAGGGCGATGGCATGTTGGCGTTCGTCATACCAACCGGCCCCGGGGGTGGGGAAGTATTCGGACACTGTGAATGGTGCAATGCATGGCGGAAGCTGCGGCAGTGCCACCGGGCCAAGATCCTTTTCGATGTGGCGCAGGAGCGCCTCGCGCATCGTTTCGTGATAGAGCACGCGCCCTGAGGGGAAGGTTCGTACGATGCTGTCTGCATCGACGCACAGGAGCATTCCAACCGCCTCCAATGAACCAAGGTCATCTACCCTGACGGGGACAATCTCAACGTAAACCATCGGCACTTTCTGCCTGACGAACTCGAGGTCCTCTGGTGAAAGCCACGGACCCATGTCTGCAGAATCGATTTCGCTCATGAAGCAATTCTGCCAGTAGGGGGCGGATCCTGTCCGTACCGGATTCGGGCGTTTCTCGGCCGGTGAACCTTGTGGTGTGCGCGAGGCAGCTTTGCCGGGTGCGTGCCGCAAACTTGACCGTGTGTGCGAAGCAAACCTCGACGGGTTTGCGAGGCAGCTTTGCCGGGTGCGTGCCGCAAACTTGACCGTGTGTGCGAAGCAAACTTCGACGGGTTTGCGAGGCAGAAGGTGAGAAGCTCTGCCGGTTCAATCATTTCTCGCAAATGATAGGTAGGCTGTGGACGTGGAAAGAACAGTTCGTCCCCTTGCCCTCGCATGTTTGATCTATTCGGCACTCATGCTGGTTCTGGCATGGGTGGCCGTGCTCTCCAGTTCTGATGCTCGGCTCTATGTGGCATCCGTAATCGCCGCTACCTTGGCGATGGTGCTGTTGGTGTTCGGCTACATGAAGCGCAAGTTGTGGCTCATGCTCACTGGGGTTATCGCCGTTCTGCTCTTCTGCCCGTCACCATTGGGGCTATGGCCGCTGTTCGCGGGCTTCATGCTGGTCATTGTTTTCGCTTTCATAGCAATCAAGGTGAAAGAGGACTACGGGAAGTTGTGGTGAGGTCGTGGGAGAATTGAACCATGACTAAGCTAGCGCAGGGTGACAAAGCACCAGATTTCGAACTACCTACTCAAGACGGAGTTTTCTCGCTTGCGGAGGAACTACAGAAGGCGGATCGCGGCGTCGTCGTCTATTTCTATCCGAAGGCAATGACTCCCGGATGCACAACCGAAGCGTGTGACTTCAGGGATTCGCTGAACTCCTTGAGAGGCGCCGGATACACGGTGGTGGGGATTTCGCCTGACTCAGTGAAATCGCTTGTCTCATTTACAGACCGCGACTCGCTGAACTTCCCGCTCGCATCTGACCCTGAGAAGAAGGTACTTGAGGCTTACGGTGCGTTCGGAGAGAAGAAGAACTACGGGCGAGTTGTTCAGGGCGTCATTCGGTCAACCTTCGTGGTTGGCAAAGACGGCACCATCACGGATGCGAAGTACAACGTGAAAGCGACCGGCCATGTGGCGCGCCTGCGCCGCGATCTCGGCATCGACGCATAGCCAATCGGCGCATAGCCAACGGCGTTTTGGAGTGGGCCAACGGCATTTTGGAGCGGGCTACAGGACTTCAGAGCGGGCCGACGGCATTTTGGAGTGGGCAAATAGGCGCGTTTGCCGTGTGAACTGAATGCAAATGGCTATTGTGAAGCCTGAACCACAACGAACTCGGGGGCCCTGATGAAGCGTCGTCCACTTTTGTTGGTGATTGGCGCGCTGACGCTCGCTCTCGCCTCATGTACGTCTAGTGTGCCCGGTGCGGACTCCAGTTCGGTTTCATCAAGCCCGGCACCTGCACAGTCCACAACAAGTGAGGCCCCCACCGGATGTGATCCGGCTCCTCTCACGGGGTTGACGGCACACGGCGCCAAACCGCAGGCGGTGCTTGGCGTCAAGGTAGAAAACTCGCCTCGGGCCCGCCCGCAATCCGGACTTGAGGACGCGGACATCGTGTTCGTCCAGCTTGTTGAGGGCGGGCAGACGCGCTTCCTGGCGCTTTACGATTCTGTGTTGCCCGAATCGGTGGGACCGGTTCGGTCCATTCGGCCGACTGACGCTGCGCTTCTTGGGCAGTGGGATGCGGGCGTCGCATTGTTCTTCTCCGGTGGCATCCAGGACTTTGTGAACAAGGTGAACGCCGCAGGTGTTCAGGTTCTCGAAGAAGGCGCCAAGGGCTTTTACCGGGCTTCTACGCGCGTGGCTCCGCACAATCTGTATGTTTCATTGGCCGAAGGAACCGGCGTTGTCTCACAGCCCGAACAGTGTTCCGCGGCCTTTGTCCACTACCTGACCGAAGGTGAGACGAAAGATGGAGGTGTGCCAGCCTCCTCGGTGACTGTTGCCTATCCGTCCGTCACATCTGGTTGGGCTTGGAATGCGCAATCTTCAGCGTGGGAGAGGTCCGACGACGGCGTAGAAACAACGTCTCTGACCTCAGGCGAGGTAGTCACGGCTACCAACGTTGTTGTCGTTACTGCGCAGACGAGGAATCTCAGCTACACCGATGTGGCGGGTGCTGCAGTGCCAGAGACGATCTTGGAAGGAACTGGGAAGCTTGACTACTTCATAACCGGCCAACACTTCACTGGCACGTGGCAGAAAGCGGGCGTCAATGAGCCGTTTGTGTTCACCGATGATCAAGGTGACGCTGTGGCCCTCGAGCCAGGAAACACCTGGGTTGAGTTGTTGCCTGCCAGTGGTTCTCTGACAGTGAAGTGAGTTTGGAGGGCTCATCGTTTTGACGAAACAGCGGTGGGTGCCGCTAAACTAGGTAGGCACGCGCGAGTGGCGAAATGGCAGACGCGCCAGATTTAGGTTCTGGTGTCTTAGGACGTGGGGGTTCAAGTCCCCCCTCGCGCACCAATTGGAAATGGCCCTGACCTAGTTCTTTAACTCGGATTGGCGGTCTTCTGTATCGGGAATGATGAGACACGCATGGCCCTGCCCGGATGAGGATCGTGGTCCACGCTACTCGCACGGTGCAGCTGCCTCGTGGCGAGTGAGCTCGTGGCAAGAATACGGAGGCACCCGGAGCGCTTCGCTCCGCTACAACTGGTTGCCGGTGCACTCTTCGACCATCTTTCCGATGGCCTCGAGTGTCAGATGGATTGACCGTAGCTTCTTGTCAGCACGGTTGGCGTGCAGCACTGTTTCTCCATCAGGCAGACGCCTGCAACTAGTAATTTGAAATCCCCATAGTCTGTGGAACATGACTTCACAGTTGTTACCCACGCGGCCCGAACGGCTCGACCGCCTGCCCTGGACTGGCCTTCACACTCGTCTTCTCGGTGGATCAGGGGTTGGCTGGGCGCTCGACGCCATGGACGTTGGCCTCATTTCCTTCATCATGGCGGCACTCATATCCGAGTGGGGCCTGACTTCTGGAGAAGCTTCCATCCTTGCGTCCATCGGGTTTGTTGGGATGGCCGTAGGCGCATCGTTGGGTGGACTACTTGCTGACAGGATCGGACGGCGTAACGTATTCGCAGCCACGTTAGTGGTGTATGGCATCGCCACGGGTGCTTCTGCACTGGCAGGGAGCCTGATCGTGCTTGTGGTGTTTCGGTTCATTGTGGGTCTTGGCCTTGGTGCGGAACTCCCTGTGGCATCGACGCTCGTATCGGAGTATGCGCCTGCGCGGATCCGTGGCCGCGTTGTGGTGATCCTCGAAGCATTCTGGGCAGTGGGATGGTTGGCCGCTGCACTTATCGGCTATTTCGTTGTACCGAGCGAAGGCGGTTGGCGATGGGCGTTAGCTCTTGGCGCCATCCCGGCCATCTACGCCATCGTGGTGCGCCGCACTCTTCCTGAGTCCGTGCGTTTCTTGGAAAGCCGGGGGCGTACTGGGGAGGCCGAAGCCGCTGTGCGGCGATTTGAGGAAGCTGCCGGGGTGGAGCCCGTGGCCTCGCGCCCACTCGACGTGGCACCGAAGCCCCATTGGAAAGTGCTGTGGAACCCAACGCATCGAAAGCACACGATCGCGCTCTCGCTTACGTGGATCGGGGTCAACTTTGCATACTACGGAGCATTCACCTGGCTTCCCTCCCTCTTAGTCGCAGAGGGCAACGGCCTTGTCCGGTCGTTCGGCTACACGCTCATCATCACGTTGGCGCAGCTGCCGGGCTACGCTTGTGCTGCGGTACTCATTGAGAAGTGGGGCCGGCGCCTTACGTTGGCGAGTTTTCTGGCGGGATCGGCCATCTCCGCAATCGCTATGGGATTGGTACCCAACACAGTGCTCATTGTGGTGGCGGGGTGCCTCTTGTCCTTCTTCAATCTAGGTGCGTGGGGCGCACTGTATGCCGTGACACCCGAGGTGTTCCCGACGTGGCTTCGCACCACAGGTGCCGGTACTGCCACGGCGTTTGGGCGCTTTGCCGCAATGTCAGCTCCTCTAGCCGTTCCACTTCTGAACTCTGCAGGTGGATGGCCACTGATCTTCGGAGCATTCGCCGGTGCCTTTGTTGTGGCATTGGTTGCTGCGCTTTTCTTGCCAGAGAGGGCGGGTGAAGTGCTCATAGAACAGTAGCTTCTCATTGCAGGAGGAGCATCTGGGGAACAGCGCGTGCGGTCAGTTCTTATCCAAGTCCTTTTTGCATGTGCAGACTCGTTGTCTCATATCCGTGTGACGAGTAGAGCGATCGCGCCACGGTGTTACTGCCGAACACATTGAGCTCCATAAGCTTCATGCCGTGCTGCTGCGCTTTGTGCTCAGCAGCGCTCAGGAGCTCGCGTCCGAATCCGTTGCCTCACGATTCGGGGAAGATCACAATGTCATAGATGTACGCAGTCCCTGGCACTGGCTCATCTAGGCAGACCCATACGGTTCCAATGAGGAGCCCCTGCGTGGTGATGCCGCCAATGAAGTAATTGTTAGGAGTCTTGCGGCCGAGAGGAAGAAGTACGCTGATCTGCGCGCGAGCACGCTCCAATGCCTCATGTGACTCCCATTCTCCAGAGGCCACTTTGTTTGTGGAGAAGTCGGTGATGAGGTTGGTGCGCATGGTTTCGAACTCTGCCTCATCGAGAGGACGGAAAGTCAACGTTGGCATGCCGCGAGCTTACTCCGAGGGAAACGATGGCGTTCGTCCAATTTCGTGTCCGAGCTGCGGCGTAGACTCAGACATGCACAAAGCTGCACGTCACAGTGCGGAAACATCGAAGGAACAAAGTGAAGAAAAGCGCGTGGCTTGGCGTCGTCGTCATTGTCGTAGTGGGATGGGGCGCATTAGCCGGCGGTGAATCCGATTCGGAGGCGCCAACGTGGGATGCCACATCGTCCTCTTCAGCAGGTTCCGATTCCTCACGGATTGATTCTCCGTCGCCGGTTCAATCCGCTCTAACCACGACGGCGTCGCCCCAGTCACCTTCCGATGTGACGAGTAGTCCGGCTGCGGTGGGTTCGGCGATCGACGCGTTGGAATCCTTGCCAGTGAAAGGACGAGCGGCCAAGACCGGATATGACCGGGACGCGTTTGGCTATCGCGAATTTGATACTGACAAAAACGGCTGCGATACCCGCAATGATATTCTGCGCCGCGATTTGACTGACCTGTCAATGAGAGACGGGAGCAGTTGTGTGGTGCAGACGGGCACGCTGAATGATCCCTACTCAGGCGAGCAGATCGCATTTACTCGCGGCGTGGGCACCTCAAACGATGTACAGATTGACCACGTGGTGGCCCTGTCTGATGCATGGCAAAAGGGTGCGCAGAGTTGGGACGCACAGACCATGCATGAGTTCGCAAATGATCCACTCAATCTCCTCGCTGTGAAGGGATCGTTGAACTCGCAGAAGGGCGATGGCGACGCCGCCACATGGTTGCCACCCAGCAAGTCGTACCGCTGCTCATACGTGGCGCGGCAGATTGCAGTCAAGGCGGAGTATTCGCTGTGGGTGACTCAGGCAGAATATGATGCGATGGCCAGAATCCTCAGTTCGTGCCCACAGCAGGAGCTTCCTGCGAAGTAAGTGGTGAAGCTATGTGGCCGCGCCGGCAACCCGCGTTGCGGTACCAGAGCTGGCTGCGCCGCCAACCCGCGTTGCGGTACCAGAGTCTACCGGGCACCGACGGCACCAGCCCGACTGTTGATGGCACACCCAACCCTTGATGTAGCCGTAGTTTGGATACGGCAAAAAGCGGGTGGTGGGCAAGGAACTCCTTGCCCACCACCCGCTTAGCCACCCCTGTAGCAGCTAGTGCTTTCACTCAGCTTCGCTGAAGACCTTTTCCTCGATGTAGGCCACGTCCATATCAACATCTAGCCAGAGCTTTTCGCCCAGTGCGGCCTGCCACAGCAGCATGCCGAGCCCGCCAATTGCCGTAGCGCCAGCTTCCTTGGCGAGCTTGAGCAGCTTGGTCTCACGAGGATGGTAGACGGTATCCATGAAAGCCTGGCCCGGCTTCATCCATTCAGGCTTGATGTTTGATTCGTTCTCAAAGGGAGGCATACCAACTCGGGTAGCATCCACAACCAGCACGCTTTCAGCGACTTCGGACTGAAGGCGAGCTTCATCGGCCAAGTCGTAAAGGGTAAGCGTTGCGCCAGTGCGTTCGGTGAGCTCCGCAAGGCGGACCTCCGTGGAGTCGTAGAACTCATCGCGTACGTTGAACACGCTGATTTCGGTAGCGCCATCTAGCGCCGCTTGCGTAAACACAGCCGAACCTGCACCGCCCGCGCCCAAGACCGTTACCTTCTTGCCGGACACGGTGATTCCGGCTTCCTTCGCGGCGCGGAGTGCGCCAGCGCCGTCGGTGTTATGACCAATAAGCTTGTCACCTTCGCGCACAACAGTGTTGACGGCTCCCATAAGTTCGGCAGCGGGGGACAATCCGTCGAGGTATTGCAACACGTGGGTCTTGCAAGGCATCGTAACGTTGAGACCGGCCAAGCCCAGCGCGCGGGCGCCGATGATGGCATTCTCAAGCGTATCGGGAGTTACGTCGGCGACGAGGTAGACGGCGTCCACTCCTTCTTTCGCGAAGGAGAGATTGTGAATGGCCGGGGAGAGTGAGTGCTCAACTGGGGAGCCGAGAAGAGCGATGAGTTTGGTATGGCCCGAAATCTCGGACATATTGCCTCCATGAGCAGTTCGTGATTTACGAATTTTGTACTGAGCGGTGCAGCCGGCATTGGCTGGCACTTGCTGACCCATTTAGTCTACACGCGCTCTTTTAACTAGATGGTGCAAAACTGTCCCAAACCGGAGAGTCAGGACCGTGTATCGCGATAGAGTTCCTCGAGTTGTTCTGAATACCGGCTCAATACAGCCGCCCTCTTGACTTTCAGTGACGGCGTCAGCAGCCCATTTTCTTGAGTGAACTCTCCACTGAGAATGCCGAACTTGCGAATAGATT
This sequence comes from Changpingibacter yushuensis, assembly GCF_014041995.1. Classification (NCBI taxonomy): domain Bacteria; kingdom Bacillati; phylum Actinomycetota; class Actinomycetes; order Actinomycetales; family Actinomycetaceae; genus Changpingibacter; species Changpingibacter yushuensis. The sequence continues at coordinate 1,084,905 of NZ_CP059492.1, forward strand.
CCGCCCGCGAGACCTGTTTATTGGTCCGGTCAATTCCCCGTTGCAGGGATGCGAGAACATGCGGATCCTTGGCAGCTTCCGCAACAGTCATTGAGGCCAAACCATGCGAGGCGAGCCACCCAGGTAGCATCTGCGCATCAAGCGTGATGAGCGCACCCACGAACGGCCGTTTGTCACCCACAACGACCACTTGCGATATCAGTGGATGGCCTGTCAACTTGTCCTCTAGCACTGCGGGAGCAACGTTCTTTCCTCCCGCAGTCACAATGAGATCCTTCTTCCTCCCTGTAATGGTAAGGAAGCCGTGATGATCAAGGGTGCCGACATCCCCTGAATGGAACCAGCCCTGTTCGTCGATCGCTTCGTGCGTGGCCTCTGGGTTGTTGTGATATCCGCGCATGACGTGGGGGCCGCGAAGTAACACTTCGCCATCCTCAGCAACCTTTACGTCGCTTCCCGGGATCGGCTGGCCAACGGTTCCCATGACAAACGCGTTGGGCCGATTAGCCGTAGATGCACCAGTGGTCTCGGTCAGACCGAAGGCTTCGATCACAGTGAGTCCGATTCCGCGATAGATATGCCCCAAACGCTTGCCAAGGGGCGCACCAGCAGAGACGGCGTAATGGCAATTCTCGCCTAGGATCGCCGTGAGTTTGGACCACACGAGCTTCTTCGCAATCGCTCGCTTGACTCGGAAGATCAAGCCGTGATGGGTCTTCTCAGAGTTCTCAACGGCCACCCGTGCGGCCCACCGAAAGATCTTTAGCTTCTTGCCGCCACCGGACTTCGCTTCGGCCGCGTTGTAGATCTTCTCAAGCACGCGTGGTACCACCAGAAGTGCTGTGGGCTTGAAGCTTGCGAGGTCGGAAATAAGGCTCTGGGTGTTGGGAACGTGCCCCATGCGTCCGTGGCCCGCGAGTGCGTAAATGCTGACAATGCGGGCCATAATGTGCGCCAGAGGCAGGAACAGCAGCACGCGCGAACCCGGGCGATCGATGATCTCCTTCTCTGTCTGAAGTACAGAGAGCGTGGAGAACACGAGGTTACCGTGTGTGAGTTCGGTTCCCTTCGGACGCCCCGTGGTTCCCGAGGTGTAGATGATGGTAGCCAGCGACGACGCTCCCAGCGCTGCGCGGCGCTCTGCAACCGCCTGCGCAGGGATACTGATCCCGGCCTCGTAGATCGCACCCATGCCGTCGTCGTCGATGAGGATTGTGGGCAGAAGATGATCGGTCCGGACCGATTCAACGAGTTCGACGTGCGCAGCTGAGTCGGCAACAACTAGCCGCACTTCAGAGTCCTCAAGTATCCATCGAACTTGTTCAGCCGAATCTGATTCGTAGATCGGCACCACCACAAGACCGGCAGAAAGCGCAGCCATATCAATAAGCGACCATTCGTAGCTTGTGGCAGCGAGGATGGCAATCGATTCACCCGGTTGGAGGCCGAGCCCAATGAGGCCGCGGGCCACTCGCACAATGTCATTCTCAAACTCGGCGGCTGTAATTGGATGCCAGTACAGTCCGAAGCGGGATTTCACTTCCACGCAGACGTCGTTGGGGCGTTCCTTCAGACGCTTGCCGATCAGCCACGGCACGCTCATGTGGGGTTCAAGTGGGCTCTTGGTCTTCTCTGACCACGATCCGTCGCGGTGTTTTTTCACTAGTCCTCCAGGGATGATTGGTGTGGAAGGCGCTTTACAAAGATTGTAGGTAAGTTACTCTACCGTAACTTACGTGGGTGCGTCCGTCGCTCCGAGTGCCACATTGTGTTGTTCCTGTTGAGTCAGGTCCTCTTGTTCCGCAGTCCACCGGAGACCGACCTCGTTCACTGGAGACCGACGTCGCGCCGCCGAAACACGATCAGAGCTAGAACGCTGGCTGCGCATGCGACTGCCACAAGAACGGCGATGGCAGCCCAATCACTCGAACCCTGCGGATCTACCCGCCACCCAATGAAGGTTAGCTTGGTCAGCCACTCAGGGAAGCGAAGAAGGCCTCCGAACCACGCTACGACTGTGGACCAGACGGCCGGAATCCATGCACCTGCGCTGTATCTGCGATTGATAGCAAAGAGAAGCAGAGTCACTGCGCCCGCGGCGACCGCTCCGGGCAGGGCGCTAAGCGTGCCCCATAACGCATACACGGCTTGATCGAAGCCGAAGTAGGGTTGGCTGGCGGCCATCAGTGCTGCTCCGCCCGCGGCTGCCAACAGAAGACTCGCAGCGATCATCCATAATAGGCAACTCATGAGAATCGTGGCCCGAGAAAGCCCTACTGCGAGAAGGTTATCCAGGTATCCATGCCGCTCGGATCCGGCCAACGCGATCGTTATCTGGATAGCGGCAAACATGACGAGAATACCTAGGAAGTCCGCACACACGGCGATGTACTGGGCGCTGGGGTTGGTTAGCCCTGTCATCTGTTCCATGAGTTCGTCGAAACCGCCCGACTGGAGCAGATCCATAAGGGAACCGGCGAGTCTGCCGAACAGAGCTCCCAACGCGGTTACGACCACAAGCCAACTGACGAGCCGCCACAGTTCCATGCGTGCCTCAAATACGAAGTAGTTGTTGGCGCGGAGCCGAGCTGTGGAGGAGTCAAAGGCCGGGAGCATACCTCCGTGAAGCTCGCGCGAGTCAAAGAGCAGCCATGCGACGATGAGGAGTGCAAAGCACGCGATAAGCATGGGGATTCCTGCTTGCCACGCATTGTGAGTGAAAGGTGAAAGGATGTCCTTCCATCCAAAAGGAGTGAGCCAGCGCAATGTGGGCGCGTCTGCCCCATCCGCGCCCACGCGGACCGCGTATCCCACGGCCACCGATATGTAGCCAAACGTCCGGGCGGAACGCGAGTCGCGTGCCAATTGCCCAAAGATGAGGGTTAAGCCGGTGTAAGCCAGAGCGTTGAGGCCAAGGGCCAGTCCAAAGAGCACAGCTCCTCTCACCGTCAATCCATCGACAAATGGCACCTGCGCCGCAATCACAAGCGCTGTAGTGAGAGCCACGGCTGCGCTCGCGGTAACGGGCGCAATGATCTGAGATCCGAATACTCCTGCTCGCGGTATTCCTACCGCCTGTACCAACTCACGAAGGCCTGAATCTTCGGAGGTCCTGCCGCGGCCTGCGATGCTCACAGCCATAAGTGCCGTGGCGACGAGCGCGAATGCGCCGATTTCCCATTGGACCATCTGGCCCACGGTCGCAGGTTCAGGGAGCGGTCCATACAAGATACCGATGGCTGAGCTGCCACCGATGGTCTGAGCCAACAGGTCGTTGGTGGATGGTTCGTTGAGAAAGTAGGCATAGGCGCTGGGCATAAGAGCAATAAGGCCGCAAATGGACACCGTCCACACCAAGATTGTGCGGATCTCGGCCCGAAGAGTTGCCGCAACAAGCGTGCTGCTGGTACTCATCTCACATCAGCCTCGTAATGACGCAGGAACAGATCTTCGAGGCTGGCCGGCGTACATGTGATGTCCGATAGCCCGGCATCGATCGCCAGCGCCAGGCAGTGCGGAACGTCGGAATCGTTTGCTTTGACGACGACGTCGTCGCCCTCGCGCGTGGGTGATGCGCCAGACGAGGTAAGGGAAAGGCAAAACGCGGTGAGCTGCGGTTTGGGGCCGCGAGCGCGGATCTCGCGGGCGGCCAAGTGGCGCATCTGTGCCAGAGATCCGGATTCGACTGTGCGGCCCTCACGAATGATCGTGACATCCGTGCACACGCTTTGGACCTCGCTGAGGATGTGGCTGGATAAGAGCACCGTCTGTTGAGATCCTTGAGCTTCCGCAATGGTTTCGCGAAAGGCCTGCTCCATGAGCGGATCTAACCCGCTGGTGGGCTCATCCAGCAGCAACAGCTTTACGGGCGCGGATAGTGCCGCGATCAACGCCACTTTCTGGCGATTGCCACGGGAGTAGGTGCGTACGCGTTTGGATGGGTCGAGGGCGAAGCGCTCGATGAGCAGTGATTCGCGCGCGGCGTCTCGTGCGCCTCTCATGGAAGCGAGGGCGTCCAAGCATTGCATGCCTGTGAGGTTTGGCCACAGCGCCACATCACCTGGTACGTAGGCCACCTTGCGATTGATGGTGTCAGCACTCGTGGCTGGATCTTGCCCAAGAACTGTCACCTGCCCGCTTTCGCGGCGATAGAGCCCAAGGAGCGTTCGGATGGTGGTGGACTTGCCGGAGCCGTTGGGGCCCAGGAATCCGTGCACGGATCCACTTTCCACCGCTAGGTCCAGATGATCGAGCGCTGTGAAGGAACCGAACTTCTTGACGAGTCCGTTAACTGCGATGTCCATGGCGTGGCCTCCTCCAGTATTGATTCCTTGAGTCAAGCGTTCCACAGTTGCTTCTGGTCTGGTTAGATCTGAGCGCGTTAGTTCAGAGCTCCATGCGTGCGTGGGCAGGTGCACGGTGGTGAATGGGCGGGAACTCGCCGTGGCGTGAGAGTCCGCTTGGCAACAATTCGCCCTGTGCTGATTGAGGCAAACAGAGACGCAAGCCCATATATGGTGAGGATATGAAACTTGCACGACTTGGTTTGGATCAGGGCCCTCGCTACGCAGTTCTCGATGAAGAGACTAACCACTACATTGTTCTTGCGGATGATCCCATGTTTGGGAAGATCGAACCGAGCGGTCAGCGCTTGGCTGCCGACGAGGTCCGGTTGGTGGCTCCGATGCTGCCGAGGTCAAAGGTTGTGGGGCTGGGTGGCGCATACGATACGGATAAGGTTGAGGACCTAACAGTCTTTCTCAAACCGAACACGGCCGTGGTGGGCCCTGATCAGGGGATCAACTTCCCACGCTGGGCCTCAAGTATCTCCTATGAAGCCGAGCTGGCTATCGTCATTGGGCGGGTAGCCAAGGAACTGCCAGTAGAGCGCGCCCATGAAGCGATCTTTGGTTACACCCTAGCCAACGATGTGACTGCGGGCGGTGTGCCGGTGGTGTTGAATAAGGTCTTTGACGCCTCCTGCCCACTTGGGCCGGTCATTGACACGGATTTTGATCCATCTGACAAGGTCCTTGAAGTCAAGGTGAACGGGCAGTCGGCAGGAACGCGGTCTACCGCGGAGCTTCAGATTTCACCAACCCAGATCGTTTCCTACTTATCCACGATCTTTACGTTGCTGCCTGGTGATGTGATTCTGACTGGAGCAGGTGTGGAGGCTCCGATGTCCAGTGAAAGCGATGTGGTTGACGTGAGCTTGGAAGGGATCGGATCCATGCGCAATCGAGTGATTCGCGGCTTCTGATTTCATGGCCTTGCCGGGTGACTGGATGACGGGCGCGTCGCCACGCGCCCCTCATCCAGTCACACCAAGCTCGGACCAGGCTAAACCAGACCAGGAACAGCCTTCTCAATGCGATCGAGCGCTTCGATCAGAATCGCCTTCGGGGTTGCAAAGATGATGCGGGCGAAGGTTTCGTATCCCGTGCCGCACAGTGAGCCTTCAGTGAAGGAAACACCCGCCTTTTCGCGAATGAACTGAGCTGGCGAGAGTTCGCCGAACGCGCCGTTTGCCGCCAGTTCCGAGAAGTCGATGAACGCGATGTAGGTACCCTCCACCGGAGCAACACTCACACCATTCCAGCTAGCAATCCGATCGACGAGGACGTCGCGGTTCTGGGCGAGATACTCACGTAGAGAATCGTTCCAATCCTGACTCTGAGAGAAAGCGACTCCGGCAGCACGTGCACCAGTGGTGGATGTCGGCTCGCTGACCGGGTAGGCAAATGGCTGGAAAGCGCGCCAATCTGCGGCATTGTTGAAGATGAGCTGGGCACACTTGAGACCGGGGATGTTCCATCCCTTAGACGCGGCGACGGCGGTGATTGTTCGGCTGGCGGCCGCCTCACTGAGAGTTGCATAGGGCACATACGTGTTCTCATCCAAGATGAGTGGAGCATGAATGGCGTCCTCAAACACGCGTGCGCCATGAGCCTCAACCACAGCGTCCAGCGCCTCGAGCTCCTCACGGGTCAAGCAGCGCCCTGTTGGGTTCCACGGATTACATAGAATGATGAGTTCCGCACCCGCGCTGAATGCCGCGTCAATACCCTCGAGATCCATGTGCCATATACCGGCGTCATCCCGGTGGCTAGGAACCTGGATGACCTCGCGATCGAATTCGGCAGGGATAGTCAAGAAGGGCATGTAAGCCGGAGTTGGAACTACCACTGGCGAACCGGGGGAAGTGAAGTGCTTGATGGTTTGGCGCATTCCCTCAAGAACCTCGGGAATCAGGAGCATACGCGCGGGATCTGGTCTCCAGCCAAAACGCGTGAACCACTCCGAGGTCGCTTCGAGGATCTGCTTCGTATCACGCTGGGGAAGATAACCGAACGTGCCCCGCTTGGCTTCTGCGATGAGGTAATCGCGGAGTTCATCTGAGATACCGAAGTCCATCTCCGCCACCCACATGCCTAGCGTGCCGGGGAAGCGGGACCATTTGTGCGATCCCTCTGCGGTCAACTGTTCGATAGTGCGGGTGTCGAAGTCATATGCCATGGCAACAACTTTAGCCTGCCCTTCGGACGCCTACCGGACGGAGCCACGTTTCGTCGTCGTCGGTATCACGTTCTTCGGAAAGCACTGAAGGTGTGGTGCGGGTTATCCTTGAGGAACCATGGCTATTACCACTGCTGCGGGTTCAGATATCCGCGTTCGCTTCTGTCCATCGCCCACCGGAACCCCTCATGTGGGAATGGTGCGCACCTGCCTCTTCAACTACGCATACGCACGTCACGTAGGTGGCACATTCGTCTTCAGAATCGAAGATACCGACGCCGCCCGCGATTCCGAGGAATCCTTCAACGCGATCATTGAGTCGCTCGAATGGATGGGCCTCGACTGGGACGAAGGCGTCAATGTAGGTGGCCCCCACGGCCCTTACCGTCAGTCTGAACGCGGCGATATCTACCGCGATGTTGCGGCCAAACTCCTCGCTGGCGGGTACGCATACGAAGCCTTCTCCACGCCCGCTGAGATCGAAGCGCGCCACCTCGCCAAGGGCGAGGACCCCAAGCTTGGCTACGATGGCTTCGATCGCCACCTCACCGAGGAACAGAAGGCGGCCTTCCGCGCCGCCGGGCGGGAACCCGTGCTGCGCATGCGAATGCCCGATTCCGACATCTCGTTCGACGATCTGGTTCGCGGCGAGATCACGTTCAAGGCCGGGTCAGTTCCCGACTACGTCATTGTCCGTGCCAATGGTGATCCTCTTTACACACTGACCAACCCGGTTGATGACGCCCTAATGGAGATCACGCACGTGCTGCGCGGCGAGGACCTCCTCTCATCTACTCCGCGCCAAGTAGTCCTCTACAAAGCGCTGGAGGAAATCGGCGTCGCCGGATTTACCCCTCGTTTTGGCCACCTTCCCTACGTCATGGGTGAAGGCAACAAGAAGCTTTCCAAACGCGACCCGGAGTCAAATCTGCTGCTCCATCGCAAGCGTGGAATGATCCCGGAAGGCCTCCTGAACTACCTAGGCCTGCTCGGTTGGTCCATTGCCGCTGACAATGACATCTTCTCCAAGGAGGAGATGATCCAGGCTTTTGACATCGCCAATGTGAATCCAAACCCAGCTCGATTCGATGACAAGAAGTGCATTGCCATCAACGCCGAACACATCCGCATGCTTGATGAAGCAGACTTCCGTTCCCGCTTGGTGCCATATCTGCATGAGGGTGGAATCGTTTCTGCCGATTCGTACGAAGGCCTGACTGAGAACGAGCGTGAGTTGCTCACTGCGGCTGCGCCGCTCGCCCAGACTCGCATGCAACTCTTGGGTGAATCTACGGATCTCATGCGTTTCCTTTTCATCACGTCCGATCAGATTGAATACAACGAAAAGGCCGTATCGAAGCTCAAGGATTCCGCCGTAGACGTTTTGCAGGCGGCTTCACAGGTATTTGCAGATTTGGAGACCTTTGATGCCGAACACATCAAGCCAGCTCTCGATGCAAAGCTGGTCGAGGAAATGGAAGTCAAGCCGCGCTTGGCCTTTGGCCCACTCTTCGTGGCAATGACGGGAACGAACGTCTCTCTGCCGGTGGTCGATTCCATGGCTATCTTGGGCAAAGATGAGGTTCTTGCGCGCATCGCACGCCTGGTGGGGATTTTGGCTGCCTGAGGCTGAGGCTTTGATGAAAGGCAGGACCGTCGTGGAGGTCCTGCCTTTCATCGCACCAGGGGAGTACGTGACCCGTGGGCTTGCGGGTCACTGTGACCCACCTATCTGCCCGATGGTGCCGTTTCGATTTGAAACCAGTGGCTGATCTGGGTAAAGTTTCTTGCTGTCGCCAGTTGAGGCATTGCTTCAAAAGGCTGGCAAACCCTTGGGGTATGGTGTAATTGGCAACACAGGTGATTCTGGTTCATCCGTTCTAGGTTCGAGTCCTGGTACCCCAGCCAATGGCAACAACGAAAGTTGAGGTCATGCGAGTTCGCTCGCGCAGAGGCCCCCGTCGTCTAGCGGCCTAGGACATCGCCCTCTCACGGCGGTAACACCGGTTCAAATCCGGTCGGGGGTACAAAGAAGCTTGATCCGTTCCAGCGGTCTTTCTTCTGAAGATGGCAATTCTCATTGCTTTCCTAGCCCCCGTCGTCTAGCGGCCTAGGACATCGCCCTCTCACGGCGGTAACACCGGTTCAAATCCGGTCGGGGGTACCATATTCTTGTTACTGTGGCCACACAATTTAGACTCATTGAAGTCCCAACGCCTACAGACGGCGAAACCACTTTCCTGCACAGTGCACTCGAAGCACTCAGCGGTGAAGAATCCATGCGGCTTGGTGGAAACCTAGACCAAATGATCACAGCTACTGAGTTCGTAGCCGGTTCCTTAGATTCTGATACAAGGCGCACGCACATATTGATCGCGACAAGTCCCGAAGGCGTGGCTGGCGAAGATTTGACTCTTGCGCACCTCGAGAGTGCTGGAGCACTTCACAGAGCTCTTTCGCTGAGTCAACGAGAGTTTGGGGCGGAGGAGCGCGGCGTTGGCGAGGTTGCGGAATCCGACGCGGGCAAAGATGCGGATCAACCAAGTCGCTTGGCCATCGCAGGGGCTCTTTCCATCTCATATCCCTTACGAGATAACTTAGAAACGGCGGATCTCGAGGTAATGTTGGCCGACGATTTCGTGGGCTCAGGAGTCGAGGCGATTCTTCTTCGAATTGCTGAAGATGTGGTTCGGGCCCAGGGCCGAACTCGGCTGGAGGTCTGGACTGAGCACTCGGCCTGGGAAGAAGCTTCAGAGGCCGATACCCGCCTAGTCCACGCAGTTGTCACTGCTCTGCCTACAGATGGCACGATGGTGTCGCCAGTTCAGACATCTTTGAGCGTGGAGCTCCAAGAGGCCGGATACCGGGCAGAGTTTAGCGAGTGGATCAACGTTCTCAATGTTGATCAGCATGAATCGATGGCGATCCCGGTTGAGGGTTATGAGGCGCTCACGTGGCATTCGCCGCAGAGCCCCCTTGAGCTTCTCGATGAGCTTGCACCTTTGTATGCTTTGGCCTCCACTGATATGCCTTCTGGCAGTCTCACTAGATCAGACGAAGTGTGGGATGTGGGCAGGGTGGTCCGCAAGGAACAGTTGGCCACGCGCTCCAATACGGAGTGGCTTGTTGCGGCAGTTCGCCCCGTTGGCGGAGAACTCGTGGGGTGGAGCAAGATCAACGTTACTGGTGGCGATGCACCTGTGGCTGCATTTCAAGAAGGTACGCTGACCCGCGAGGAACATCGGGGCCGCGGGTTGGCAACATGGATGAAGCGGGCCAACGTGGCTCAACTGCGTGACCTCTACCCAAGTGTTCGGCGCGTATGGACGTGGAACTCTGGAGGCAATACGCCGGTTATTGCTCTTAACATCAGATTTGGTTTTACGCCTGCCCGCCTGGCAGTCGCGTGGGAGAAGAAGCTGTAGAAGTACGCCGGGGCGTTTCGTGAGGCGCAGGTCGACGCGCCGCGAGGCAGGGAGGGTGCGGCGAAAAACGGGTGGTCGCCTGTAGAAGGTGGGAGGGGCACGCGCCGTGCACCTCCCACCTTCGCCGAGCTTCTGGCGGCATAGGCTCTACTTGGTTGTTCCAGCCATGAGCGCGTTGACGAAGTAGCGCTGGAAAGCGAAGAACACGATCAGGGGCACCACCATCGAAAGGAATGCCCCAGAGGCAAGGATGTCAATGTTTGAGGAGAACTGACGCAGCTGCTTCTGCAGCTCCACAGTGAGAGGCGCATCATTTGCTCCTGCGAAGATGAGCGCCACCAACATGTCATTCCATGACCACAGGAACTGGAAGATGGTCAGCGACGCGATAGAAGGTAGAGCCAACGGCAGAGCGATGCGGAAGAATATCCGCACCTCACCAGCTCCATCAATTCGAGCAGCTTCCATCATCTCCAACGGAATCTGGCGGAAGAAGTTCCGTAGCAGGTATACGGCGAACGGTAGACCAAATGCTGTGTGGAACAAGATGACCGCCCAGCGGGTCCCGAAGATCCCCACCATGCCGAACAACTTGGCCAGTGGAATGAAGGAAACCTGCAACGGCACGGCCATGAGCGCCACGATCAGAATCAGCACCCATTCGCGCCCACGGAAGTTAACCCACGCGAGCGCGTAGCCCGCCATGGACCCTAATGCCACCACAAGGAAGGTTGAAGGAACCACGATCAGTATGGTGTTGATGATGGATTGGACGAACGACGGCGAATCCAGCAGCCTAGCGTAGTTTTCCAGTGTTAGTTGCGAGGTGTCGCCAAAAATGGTCCACCACCCGGACTGAGCGGAGGCATTCGACGTCCGTAAAGATGAAAAGAAGAGCCCAACTGTGGGGACCAACCACAACGCTGCCACGATGATGAGCAGAGTGTTGACGATCCCGTTGTTGAAGATGCGGACGATCCGGCCGGCCACAGACGTCTTCCGTGAAGAGGGTGACGCGATGAGTGGGGTGGCGTTACTTTCGAGAATCGGATCTTCGCTGAGGTTCTGGATGCTCATGACTCACGACCCTTCCGGAAGTTTCGAATGTTGAAGAGCATGAATGGCAGCACCATGATGAGAAGGAATATGGCCAGTGCAGAGCCCATTCCGTAGTCGTTCCCACCGAACTCGGTCCACATCTGTACCGCAACCACGTTGGCGGCGGGTTTGGATTCTCCGGGTGGAATAACATACACGAGATCAAAGATCTTGAGCACGTTAATAATGAGAGTCACGAGCACCACTGACAGCACCGGCAAGAGTTGCGGAATCGTGATGTTTCGGAACACCTGCCATTCGTTCGCACCATCTGTCCGGGCGGCTTCTAAGAGGGTGTGATCCACTGCTGCGAGGCCCGAGGCAATCATGACCATTGCAAAGCCTGCCCAGATCCAGATGAATGCCAAGATCACCACCGGTGTAATGAGTGATGGTCCCAGCCAGTTGACGCCTGTAGCACTCGCTGTGAAGTTCGTGGAGGGCAAGACAATGCTTGCGTCCACGCCAGATCCTACTTCCAGCGCAAAACGGCCGGAATCGTCGGTTGTGGTGGAAGCGATGGTCTGCCCGCTGGCGTCTACTGCCTCCACCTTGAGACCGGCCAAACCTTGCTCGTCGGCACCCATCTGACCAGCCTCCCCGCCACCACCTTTGACGAAGTCCAGCCAGACGGTTCCGGTGATAGAGGTGGCTTCGGAAGTGGCCGGTTGGGCAATAGACGAACCGGCGACGTCGTCGGGCTTAATACCAATAAGCGGGAAGTTGACTACATCACCAGCGGTGGCAAGTGAATCGGTGGCGATGGCGCCGTCGTCTTCTTGCGTTATTCCTACTTCCTCGCGAGGCCTTGCGCCAGGATACGAACTTGTGCCTGAAAAGGTGTCTTGGATTCCGACGACGACGGCGTTCACCAGTCCGATATTGGGGTCCTGTTGAAATGCGGAACGCCAGATAACTCCGGCGGCCAGCATCGAAATCGCCATGGGCATGAAGATGATGAGCCGGAAGGCGGTGCGCCACTGAATCCTTTCCATAAGTACCGCAAAGATAAGGCCCAAAACGGTACACACGAGGGGTGCAACGAGCACCCAGATGAGGTTGTTGCGGACGGCGTTCAGCGTGGACGGGCGCTGAAACATTTCCACATAGTTGCCCAGTCCAACGAAGGTCGTGCCTGTGCTATCAAACAGAGAACGCCAGATGGAATAGCAAATCGGGTAAACGATCATCACGATGAGGACGAGCGCCGCTGGGCCAAGCATGATTGCCAGAAGAAGTCGGGGGCTGTCTTTGCGTGAGGGTCGGCGTGCGTGTGTGCTGCTCATGATTCTCCCATTGCCAAAGCCAAGCTGTGGGAGGGCGCGCGCAAAACGGTAGCGCGCGCCCTCCCACAACCTAAGTGACTCAGTAAGCCGCTACTGCCGCGGCCTCAAGGGCTGCGGCGGCAGCATCAACGTCAGTTGGGTTCTGGTAGAACTTGATCATCTCTGCCCAGAATCCCTGACCTTCTGTACCGCCGAATGCGGATGGAGTGAGATCGGACAGATCGAAGCGGAAGACTTCCGCATCAACGAGTTGCTGTGCGATCTCTTGGGAGGTCTCATCTGGATAGAGGCTCATGTCGGCGTTCTGGTTCGGGGAGGTGAAACCACCTCGAGCAATCCAAATGTTTGCCGACTCAGGAGAGGCAAGGAATGACATGAGAGCGGAAGTTGCTTCACTCTCATCAAACGCAATCGCCACATTTCCAGCTCCCATGACCGAGGGGTCTGAGCCGTTGATGGAGGGGAATGAGTAGAACTTGGCATCCTCGCCAACCACGGAGGAGGTCTGATCTGCGATATTTGATGCAACAAAGTCGCCTTCAAAGACCGTTCCTGCCTGCGGAGTATCGCCAAATACTGCCGTCACAGAATCTGGGAATGTCCGCTGGGCACCGCCTGCCAAGAGCAATTGATCATTTCCCCAGAGATCTCCAAGGATCCCGAGAGCTTCCTTCACTGAGTCATCAGTCCAAGGAATCTCATGGTTTGCCAGCTGGTCATACTTTTCCGGGCCGGCTGTGCGAAGGTACACGTTTTCGAACCAGTCGGTGAGGGGCCAGCCCACGTCCGCACCCACTGCCAATCCTGGTACGCCAGAATCTGAGACTGTCTGTAGAGTATCCAAGAAGTCATCCCACGTCTCTGGGATGGCCGCGCCTGCGTCATCATAGACTCCGACGTTGTACCAGACGGTGGACTTGTTGGCAGCCTTGAACCAGACGCCGTAAACGTCGTCGTCCACTGTTGCCAGATCTATCCACGTCTGAGCATAGTTGGCATCCGCAACAGCTAGGACATCGTCTGATAGGGGCACGATGGAGCCGTCTTCAGCCAGTTGCTTCATAAGCCCGGGTTGAGGAATGAGCGCGATCGAGGGTGGTTTGCCGCCTTCAATCTGCGTTCCCAGTGTGGTGGCAACATTGTTGCCGAGCGATGTGTAGGTGACGGTTGCTCCCGTGAGGTTTTCGAATTCGGCCAAAACGGCTTCGAAGCTCTCTTGTTCGGCGCCTGACCAATCGGCAGCCACCGTCAGGCTCTGGCCAGAGAGATCGGGAAGCGTGGATTCCGTAGTTGTTTCAGTGGTGCCAGTGGGTTCGGTGGTATCGGAAGAAGAGCCTTCGTCCGCGCCACACGCGGCCACAAGGGCCACGGTTGCGGTGAGGGCGAAGACGGCTGACAATTGCCGTCGCATAATGCCTCCTGAATGCGTGATCTGTGCACTACTCACGATAGTGTGAACGTGCACACATTCCAAGGAGGTCGGTGATATATCAACCCAGAGTGACAGCTTCTGAGTCCATAGAATGTCCGAGTCCTGGCGCCGCAAAGAGAGGCAACCCGCTGGTATAAGAACCAATAAGGTGAAGTGCAGCATCGCGTTGGCTGGCCTCATCAAGCGAAGTGAGTTGACCTACCACAACTCCTGCCACGTAATCCCATGTCCCGAGCATGGTGTGGTGGGCCAGTAGTGCCGCGAGCGAGCTCAATGAGAGATGGAGTGCTTCAATGACAAGAACCTTGCGCGTGAGATCGGGCCAGTTCTCCGTTCCCGCAAGTTTAAGGAAGCAACGAATGTTCCCGCCCAGCCATGGAAGAGCGTTAATGACGTGAGCATCCACCACGGGATGGTCAGACGCCATCTCACCGGTCTCTAGCGCGGTGATAGCAGGCCGAACATTGGAGCCCTCCAGAGCGACCTCTAGGGGAGCGAAGCCGTGCTCAATCCCAACACGAGGATTCCACAACAGCGATCGGAAAGGCAGGGAGCCAAGAACGCAGCTGAGGTCTGAGTAACCAACCATCGGTTTTGGATTGCTGGCAATGACATCCCAGTCCAAGAACGGAAGCACCTCGTTGGCGAGGTCACCACCGCTGAGGTCAAGGATCGCATCTATGGAGGGATCTACGAACGCATGGTTGAGGAGGTCTGCCCGATCGCGTGGATCCCAGCGCCATTCTCCTCGGTTCTTGAATGCCAATCTGCGAATAGGCTCTGAAGCGACGTCGAAGCCGGCAGCCTCAAGTGCCTGAGCAAGCTGCATGATCGTGGACTCGGATTCCGGAGGATTAGAGCAAGCAGAAATTGCGACGCGTGTCATGGTGGGAGCGTATCAAGTCGCCTTGCCTTTCGTCAGTCCGTCCGGCCTCTCTCAAACGGTCCCGTGAAGTTCGGCTTTGCGTAAACCTAGAAAGGCAGTCTTCTCATCTCACATAACGCGGATGATCATGACACCAACGGCCATGACGATGACGCCCACCGCTTGGATGGGAATGATTGGGTTCTTCTGAGCGCCAAAAGCCCCAAAGTGATCCACCAACATAGATCCTGATACCTGCCCAACCATGGCAAACATGAGCGTGAGGCCGGTCCCGAGAGTGGGAACAAGACTCGCCACCGCAAACACAAACAACGCACCGAGGATGCCGCCGGTCCATATCCACCACGGGCGCCACACAGAAGGAAGCTTCGCAGGAGCGTTCGTGGAGACTTCGCCATCGCCGTCGTCACTCGTCAGTGAAACTTTGCCAGCATCACCCGCCGGTGAGCCTTCGTCGTCGTCACCCGCCGGTGAGCCTTCGCCATCGTCACCCGCCGGTGAGCCTTCGCCATCGTCACCCGCCAACACGGTGGAAATCTCGACCGATTGCACTCGCGAGCTGAGGTATGCAGCCATTCTGCGCTTGGTGGTAGGCCAATGCCCGATCACTGTGACGAGGATGAGGAGAACCAGTAATCCTCCAGAGAAGGAGATAAGTGCGGCGTTGAGCGGGGAACCGAGCAGTACCCCAAGGTGACCATTGATGGCAGATTGGCAGGCCGCCAAGCCTCCGGCAACGATGCCCCACATGCGCCAGAGAGCCTTGCCTCCGTGTATCTGTGAGCCCACATTCGTGCCACGCTTGCTCATCACTGCAAGGAGAACTCCTCCTAGCATGAGTAGAGCTCCCATTCCTCGCGCCACGTCCATCTCGTGTTGATTGGCGCGGAAGAGTCCCAGTTCGTCGATGATAAGGCTCATCAGAACCTGTCCGAGGAGTGGGAGCAACACCGTCTCCACCGCACCGAGGAACGGGAACAACAAGATGTTGGACGTCAAGGCGAGCACGCCTAGTGGACCACCCAAGAGAGTCCACACAGGCAATCCTTCGGGCAGGTGAATGCCACGTCCCTCAATCGCGACGATCAATACGAGGAAGACCGTACCCACCGCAAAGGAGACCAGCGAGGAAAAGAATGGGGAACCAACGTTGAGTCGCAGGCGTGAGTTCACTGCCGTCTGAATGGACAGACCAAGTCCAACAGCGACCGCAACAAGAATTGAAAGCACTGGTTAAGCCTGCCACATGGTCAGGAGAGTTCCTTGAGGAGAGGCTCCACCAGATGACTCCACCGCCATTGAGCGTCAACCCACTGGCGCCCGGCCTCGCCCATCTTCTTGGCGCGGGCGGGATCCTCGAGCAGATAACGGAGCGCTGCGGCTGTTGCTGCAGGCCGTCCTCCAGCAGCCACTAGCCCTGTTTGGCGGTTCACAACTGCCTCTGGAGCGCCACCAGAATCGCCCGCCACGACGGGAAGCCCAGCTGCATATGCCTCCAGATACACGATCCCGAGCCCTTCAATATCTAAGCCGCCACCTCGCGTCCGGCAGGGCATCGCAAAGATATCTCCCAAAGAATAGTGAGCCGCAAGTTCCGCGTAGGGCACTTCGCCGGTGAAAATGATGGAATCGGCTAGACCGGGCATAGCGACGACGTCGTCGGCCATCTTTCGCAACGTTTCTTCGTACGGACCTTTTCCTACAATGACGAGTTTGGCGGTGGGGAAATGTGATCTCACAGAGGGCCACGCCTCGATGAGCGTGTCCTGGCCTTTGCGCTCGACGAGGCGCGAGATACACACCACAACGGGTTCGTCCCCAATTCCGTATCGCGTGCGCAAGGTATCGCGCCATTCTTGAGAAAATGCGAAGTCTTCTGGATTGATACCGCCGGGCATGCGCACGTGATGCGTGCTGCCGATGGGGCGCGAGAGCCTGCGCACAGTGGCGTCCGTCAGATAGGTGACTGTGTCTGCGCTTCGTAGAATCTTGGTGAGAAACTGCCTGCCGCCGGGGATCATCGACCAGCCAATTTCGTGGCCATGCGTTGTTGAGATGACACGTGAAGCGCCGGCCGAACGCGCAGCATTTGCCATAATTCCGAGCGGTGTGGAAGCGCCGAACCACACCACGTCAATCCGTTCCTCGGCAATGATGCGCTGCATTTCACGGCACACAGAGGGAAGTGGAAGCATCATCGTGCCTGGATACCTGTAAGTGGTCCACGGCTGGGAGGAATCATATGCCGCGGCACCGCCATCAGGCGGGCTGGAGGCGTACACAACGAGCTGGTGAGGATCGAGTTCCCTGACAAATCCCTCCAGATATGTCTGGATGCCACCCTTGCGGGGAGGGAAATCATTGGTAACAAGAAGGGTGCGCTTCATTGCCTTATCTTATGGCAGCTTCCTGCATCCTCGCTTGTCGGAGGCGGTGCTGAATGTCGATGCGGGGGATGTAGATGTGTTCAGCGGGTGCGCTGACTGAAGGTGCGGCGAACGCGGGTGCCTTGGCTGAAGGTGCGGCGAGCGCGGGTGTGCTGGCTGGTGCAGAACTCAGCCGCATACCCGTCACACAGTGTGGGGATCCATCCCTTCGGTGGTCTGGATGACGTCAGAGAGGCGCTTTGCGGCAGTGACAACGGCAGCAGCGTGCTGGCGCCCTGGCTGGCGACCCATCCGTTCAATCGGTCCCGAAATGGAGACAGATGCGATGACTCGGCCCGATGGTCCACGCACTGGAGCGGAGATTGAGGCTACGCCTGGTTCGCGTTCGCCAACAGATTGCGCCCAGCCGCGCCGGCGAACAGCTGAGAGATTGGTCGCGGTAAAGCTGGAGCCGTGCAGGCCGCGGTGAAGCCGGTCTGGTTCTTCCCACGCCAAGAGTACTTGGGCTGAGGAGCCGGCCTTCATGGACAGTGTTGCACCCACAGGAATGGAATCGCGCAGCCCCATGGTGCGTTCGGCAGCAGCAACACAGATGCGTTGTTCGCCTTGACGCCGGAAGAGCTGTGCCGACTCGCCGGTGTGGTCACGTAGGGCGACCAGTACTGGGGTTGCCGCTGCAAGCAAACGATCTTCGCCTGCAGCTGAGGCAAGTTCGCCAAGTCGAGGTCCAAGGACAAATCGACCCTGCATATCGCGGCCAACGAGGCGGTGGTACTCGAGGGCCACCGCGAGCCGGTGGGCGGTGGGACGTGCCAGATGCGTTGCGATTACCAGCTGGGCCAGAGTTTGGGGGCCAGACTCGAGCGCAGAAAGAACAGCGGCGGCTTTATCGAGTACGCCGACTCCGCTGCCCGCTTCTTCACGATTCTCCGAAATGACGGCTGCCAGTGTGTCCATGAACTGATATTCTCATCTCAAGGCGTGAGATGCAAGTGCGCCCGCGTGTGACGTGAGCGAACGTGTATCTACGAGAAGAAGGAGCAACTTATGGGCCGCACTCTTGCCGAAAAGGTTTGGAGCGATCACATCGTCAAGCACGGAGAAGATGGATCGCCTGATCTGCTATACATCGACCTCCAGCTTGTTCACGAAGTGACAAGCCCACAAGCCTTTGAAGGGTTGCGGCTCGCTGGACGGCAGGTTCGCCGCCCGGACCAGACGCTCGCAACTGAGGACCACAATACTCCCACGGTCAACATCGACCTTCCCATCGCGGATCCAGTTTCCAGCGCGCAGATCAATCAGCTGCGCATAAACTGTGAGGAATTCGGAGTGCCGATCTACTCACTGGGTAATGCAGATCAGGGCATTGTCCACGTGGTTGGCCCGCAGCTAGGCATCACCCAGCCCGGTATGACGATCGTGTGTGGCGACTCCCATACCTCCACGCACGGCGCGTTTGGCGCCTTGGCATTTGGCATCGGCACCTCTGAGGTGGAACACGTGTTGGCCACTCAGACTCTTCCGCTCACTCCTTTCAAGACCATGGCGGTCAACGTCAACGGCAAGCTGCGCCCGGGCACCACAGCCAAAGACATTATCTTGGCGATCATCGCGAAGATCGGGACCAACGGTGCGCAAGGGCACGTCATTGAGTATCGCGGTGAGGCTATTCGCTCGCTCTCCATGGAAGCGCGCATGACGATCTGCAACATGTCGATCGAAGCGGGCGCTCGTGCTGGCATGATCGCGCCTGACCAGACCACGTTTGATTACATCAATGGCCGTCCCAACGCACCTGAAGATTGGGATGACGCAGTCGCGTACTGGAGCACCTTGGTGAGCGACGACGACGCCGCCTTCGATACCGTTGTTGACCTCGACGCCGACGACCTCGAACCATTCGTGACGTGGGGTACCAATCCTGGTCAGGGCGTTCCGATTTCTGCGACCGTTCCGGATCCGGTAGAGATCGCTGACGAGACCCAGCGCAAGGCTGCCGAACGGGCGCTCGAATACATGGCGCTGCAACCCGGCACTCCCATCAAGGGCATCGCCGTTGACACGGTTTTCATTGGTTCTTGCACCAATGGACGTATTGAGGATCTGCGCAGTGTCGCTGCCATCATGGAGGGACGTCACAAAGCGGATTCTGTTCGTGTTCTGGTTGTGCCTGGTTCTGCGCGCGTGCGCCTGCAGGCAGAGGCTGAAGGCCTAGACAAGATCTTCCTTGACTTCGGCGCGGAGTTCCGAAATGCAGGCTGCTCAATGTGCCTGGCTATGAACGCTGACAAGCTTTCGCCGGGGGAGCGTTCGGCTTCCACCTCAAATCGAAACTTTATGGGCCGTCAAGGCCCGGGCGGGCGCACTCACTTGGTCTCCCCTTTGGTGGCTGCGGCAACAGCCGTACGTGGAACCATCTCTACCCCGTCAGATCTGGACTGAAAGGACGCAACCATGGAGAAGTTCACGACTCATACAGGTATTGGCGTCCCGCTCCGGCGCAGCGAAGTTGATACAGACCAGATCATTCCGGCGGTATACCTGAAGCGAATCACGCGCACGGGTTTTGAAGATGCGCTTTTTGCTTCGTTGCGCAAGGATCCAAGCTTTGTGCTCAACCAAGATGAGTACAAGCGCGGCTCTGTACTAGTGGCAGGCCCTGACTTTGGCACGGGCTCTTCGCGTGAGCACGCAGTATGGGCGCTTAAGGATTACGGTTTCAGGGCCGTGCTGGCACCCCGCTTTGCTGACATCTTCCGCGGCAACTCGGGCAAGCAAGGTCTAGTTGCCGGAATCGTCGCGCAAGAGGATATTGAGCAGCTGTGGAAGCTACTTGAGAACGAACCTGGTCTCGAGGTGAAGATTGACCTCGTCAACCGAATGGTCAGCTGTGGTGGATTCGCCTGCGAATTCGAGATTGATGACTACACTCGCTGGCGTCTGATGGAGGGTCTCGATGATATCGGCCTAACTCTTCAAGACGTTGAACTGATCGATGAGTTCGAAGCGAAGCGCCCGAGCTTCAAGCCTAAGACTCTCCCACAGAAGCACTTGCCCAACGTTCCTGTTGTTTCGGCGCGTCCGGTGGATGATGAGGCCGCCTTGGCCTGAGATCTGAAAGATCAACACTGTGTTTGGGGGATACTGCAATTGCCGTATCCCCCAAAATGCATTTCTGCAGCTTCACCGTGACGTGCATCATGACGGGTATCTTGCGGCCAGCGATTCATCTGGTGGCGAAGTCACATCAGAGCGAATAGGTCACACGTCCACCGAGTATTTGGCGCGATTCTTTCGCACGGACCAGATGAGAAGCCCGGTGTGGTGTTCCGCTTTTCTCAGGTGTGTCCGAGTCGCTACTGGCATGGCAGGGAGGTTCGGCTATTCTGGTTGAGACGTTGCCGGGCTTTCGGCACATGAGTTGTCGCGCCACGTGTGCGTGAAGGGACAAAGATGAGCGGAAAGCTCCGAGTAGTTGGCGGAACACCACTGACGGGTGAAATCACTGTTCGTGGAGCGAAGAACTTCGTCTCCAAGGCGATGGTGGCTTCGCTCCTCGCCTCAGATACCTCGGTACTTCGTAATGTTCCACTGATCCGCGATGTGGATGTGGTCAGCGATCTCCTGCGGCTGCACGGTGTAGAAGTCAATTACGATCAAGAAGCCGGGATTCTTGGGATAACACCAGGCGAACTCCATCTACCTGATGACCCGATGGAGATGGACAGGTTGGCGGGTTCTTCTCGAATTCCTATTCTGTTTGCAGGGCCGTTGCTGCACAAGATGGGGGAGGCCTTCATACCTGACCTGGGTGGCTGTCACATCGGCGATCGGCCAGTGGACTTCCACATGCAGATTCTGCAGGATTTTGGCGCCAAGCGCTTGCAGGAACCCGGCGGCATGCATTTGGTTGCAGAGAATGGTCTGAAAGCAAAGCCCGTTCACTTACCCTACCCATCAGTTGGTGCCACTGAGCAGACACTTCTGACAGCAGTCATGGCAAATGGGATCACCGAACTGACCAACGCAGCCATTGAACCTGAAATCATGGATCTCATTGCGGTCCTTCAGAAGATGGGTGCGATTATCTCAGTGGATACTGATCGCACGATTCGCATTGAGGGCGTAGACCAGCTCTATGGTTACTCACACACATCCATGCCCGACCGCATCGAAGCTGGCTCTTGGGCCTGCGCGGCTCTAGCCACTCACGGTGACGTGTACGTTCGTGGAGCCGAACAGGACTCGATGATGAGCTTCCTCAATGTGTTCCGCAAGGTCGGCGGTGCGTTTGAGATTGATGACAACGGTATCCGCTTCTGGCATCCGGGCGGCGACCTCTCCTCGCTCTCCATTCAGACGGACGTCCATCCAGGCTTCATGACCGATTGGCAGCAGCCGTTGGTCGTGGCGCTGACGCAAGCCAACGGCATCTCGATTGTTCACGAGACCGTGTATGAGAATAGATTCGGATTCACCGATGCGCTGGTTGAGATGGGTGCGCACATCCAGACGTACCGGGAGTGCCTCGGCGGCCTGCCCTGCCGGTTTGGACAGCGCAACTTCTACCACTCCGCAGTTATTCAGGGTCCAACGCCTTTGGTAGCAGCTGACATTGAGGTTCCGGACCTGCGCGGTGGCTTCTCCCATCTCATTGCGGCCCTTGCGGCCCAAGGCACATCAATGGTCTCGGGAATCGACATTATCGATCGCGGATACGAACACTTCATGCAGAAGCTACAGAGCCTAGGTGCGCACGTGGAGAAGGTCGAATAATGTCTAAGGATCGCACTGCTTCGCGTCCGGAACCCATACTCATGCGGGTAATTGGCCCACCTATTGTGGCGGCGGTGCATGCGATCCAAGACGTACGAGTTCACGGGGATTCGCGGCTACCTCAATCAGGTCCCCTGATCGTTCTATGCAATCACACCTGCCACTTGGATGGCTTCACTGCCGCCGTGGCGCTGTATCAGGCAGGCATTCCGCCGCGCTTCGCTATCAAGGCTGATGTCTTTGACATTCCCGTGGTGGGACCAGCCTTGCGCACGCTAGGTCAAGTACCTATCTATCGGCCGGGAGTCGTCACGACTCCAAACGGCGGTTCGGCGTCGTCGTCGATCGCGAATCTATCTCAGGCACTCGACCATGGTGACTGCGTGGTGATCTTCCCAGAATCCACGTTTACGCGTGATCCCGAGAAATGGCCGATGAAGGCGAAGACGGGAGCCGCTCGGCTGATTCTGGAGCATCCTGAAGCCAAGGTGTTTACCCTTGTCCACTGGGGAAATGAAGGGCTCATCGATCCATGGACACACAAGGTGCACTGGCAGCGATTTGGACGCCGCACCACGCGTCTGACCGTTGGCTTTGATGAGGTCAAGGGAATCGAGAACTTCCGGGACCGCGAGGTAACGCACAATCTGCTTGTAGAACTGAGCGAGTATCTTATGGGCGCGATCACCTCTAAGCTCTCGGAGATTCGGGCCACAGACCCGCAGTCACGAGGCAAGGTCCCACGGGCTGTTCGATGGGACATTGATAAGGATGGCGATCCCTTTGCTGCCCATGACGCGAGAAATAAAGCACGGACGCTTCAGCGAGCAGAGAGGCGAAAGAAGGTAAGGAAGTATGGTGGGACCATGGCGGTCCTCGCAGCCTCACTTGTTCTTCCCCAAGCGGCCCGAAGAAGGCACAAGAAGCAATAGGTGCAACGTGCACAAGACTCTCCGCCTGCGGCTTTGATCTACGTTCTTCCTCTGAGAAATGGCAGGGAGGTTTAGGTAGTAGTCGCGCGGCAGTGCGCAGATGCGAGACGCGCAGATCCAGAACCTTCCACGGTGCGATACTAAGATGTATGACTGACGTGAAGGCTGAGCTGAGCCAAAAGATACCTTCGTTTGATCTGGAAAGAACACAAGTTCTTGCCAACGGCCTTCGGCTCTCGATCCTCTCTCGGTTTCTAGTTCATTCGCGGATGCGATCCAAGGACATTGCGGAAGCGTTGGGAAAACCGCCTAACCTGATTGCCTACCATCTCAAGAGACTTGAACAGAGTCAGTTCCTCAGACGCGCTGAAGTACCGGGTGCTGACGGGCGCGAGGTGTGGTGGGAGCTCGATCCCAGCGGAGTATGGATCGTCCCTGAAGATGAACCCGAAACGAAAGCTCTCGGCTATGAAGCAATTCGTCTTCAAACTAATACTATGCAGGATATATATGCACGGTCCCGCCAATCGGGTATTGCTGACGCCCATCCTCACGTAGTTGTGCGCTGCGGAGTGAACTTGACGTTGAAAGAGGCCGAGGAGATCACTGACATGATCTCAGCCGCAGTTACAGAGATAGTTGCGCGGCGTACCGAAGTCACTGCAGTGCCCAAGGATGTTACCTACATGGCGAACATTGAGTGGTATGCAGCGTCAGAAGATTCCGCGGAGGGGCTCGCGGCTCGTCAGGACCCCGAGGAACTTCGTCGCCGTGCGATTCGAGCTTTCTATAACGGCAAATAGGGCGCTTCCGAAAGTTCGGCGGCTACAGACTAGCTGGCGGGAAACTCGATCGAAAGCTGGTACGTATCGTCGTCGAAATCAATAAAGTATGGTGACTGGGCGTCGAGCCCAATGAAGATAAGGTGCATACCTTCAAACGGTGCTTGCACATTGATATCGCGAATGACTTGGGTGGTAGGAAACACCGGCTCGAGGTTCATGTCCTCACCCTCCTCGGGATACCTTACGCCGGAGACGGTGATTTGTAGGATAGCGGATCCTTGAATCTCCACGGGTAGTCCGCTGCCGTCGGCGATCGCTTCATCGACCCATTGGGCGTGCCACTCTAGATCCCCTGTTCCAGCGGCGTATTGGATGATTGCTCGTTCGATACCGGAATCTACCGCTGCACGTGCACCAGTAGGCAGGTAGTTACCGGTGAGCTCAGGGAAGTCGTCCGACTGGCTTTCGCCGCTGGTCCATGTCTCGTCTGGTCGAGGGGTAGAAGGCGCAGTTGCCGAGCTAGGGGCGTCGGTAGTTGGGGTCTCAGATGGACTGAGCGATGTCTCGGTTGTGGTCTCTGACGTGGTCGCGTTGCCTGTTTCAGGACTCGTGGTGCTTGATGTACACGCAGCGATCGTGAAGGTAAGTATGGCTGCGGTTGCGATAGCGATTGTGCGGCGCATGAATGCCTCCAGAAGTGGTGATGGCGCAGCGTGTTGTGCCGGAACAGCCGCCGCGAGACTCAAACGGTAGATTTGATCGGTTGATTTGAACGGTAGCAGGCCTGGCACAGACCGTGGATCGGGTGTACCGGGAACCGCCACCGCATATGTGGAAAGAGCCCAGCCGTTGTCACTCCTCACTTAACCATGTGTGAGCTCTTCAATCCACAAGGAGTCTGCGCGTGTGGCGACTAGCCGGCGTTGTTGCTCGCTGGCGTGCGAACTACCGGTGGGCGTGAACTACCGGTGGGTGTGAACTACCGGCCGGCGATAACTACCGGCGGGCGTGAACAGCCTGCAGCGCCTGTTCGAGATCTTGCCACAGGTCTTCGATGTCCTCGATTCCCACGCTCACACGCAAGAGGTCTTCGGGAACTGTCGGGGCCTCGGTTGGGAAGCGGCGGCGGCGTTCAAACGATGATTCGACTCCGCCCAAGGATGTTGCCGGAAGCCAGATGTTGGTGCGTGTGCCGAGGTCATCAGCTGCCTGAGCACCACCAACAGGGCGCATCGTGAGTACGCCACCAAAGCAATTCATCAGGGCTGTGGCGCGATCATGCTGCGGATGGCTTGCAAGAGAAGGATGCGAGACTTCGGCTACCAGCGGGTGACCTTCAAGCCGGCGCGCAAGCTCCGCTGCATTCTGCCAAATCCGTTCCATCCGCAAAGAGAGCGTACGCATTCCTCTCAGCAACAGCCACGCTTCGAATGGCCCGGCGATACCACCTGAGTTAGTGCGCTCTTCTTGAAGTTCGGCTTGGAGTTCAGGGTTGTTGGTTACGGTTGCCCCCAAGACCACGTCCGAATGACCGGACAAGTACTTTGTTGCCGAATGAACGACGACGTCGGCGCCTTCTTCCAGCGGATGCTGACCAAGCGGGGTGGCAAACGTGTTGTCTACCACTACCAACGCACCAGCCTCATGTGCGGCTTTGGCGATGGTGGGGATGTCGGCGATCTCCAGCATCGGGTTGGTAGGTGACTCAATCCACACAAGTCCTGCGGGTTCGCCCGCTGTGATGGCGGCAATGACTTCCTCTGTGTTCGCGATGTCTACCTCACGCACCTGACCGCCTTCACGCTTCGCCCTGTCATGAGCCACAAGCAAGGTGGCGTGGTAGGCATGACGTGGAGTGACGATTGCCTTGCCGGGCGCACCGAGATGTATGGCGTTTGCAACCGCCGCCATGCCGGAAGAGTGCAGTAATGCGGACAAATCGGCGCCTTCGAGCGTGGCGATGAGCTTTTCTGCAGGATGCCAGGATTCGTTGGTCCACCGCGCGTACAACATGGTGCCGTCTGGTTCACCCAGGCTGTAGTACGTCGAAGAAATCGTGATGGGTGGGTTGACGGGTGAACCTTGGGTGCGGGGTGGACGTGCTGCGGTGGCCACCACAGTCGCGGGGGCAAGGTGGGTGTTGGGGGCGGTCGTATTCTCCATAACAAGTAGGCTACGACTTGATGGAATGAACCACGAGAAAGGTTCGAACTGTGGCATCGAAGATTCGCGTCGCGCTGATCTACGGTGGGGTCTCTGGGGAACACTCGGTTTCCTGCCTCACCGCCGCGTCAGTAATGAAGGCAATGGACCCCGAAAAGTATGAAATCCTGCCAATTGGCATTCGTCAAGATGGAACCTGGGTTCCAGGAGTAGCGGATCCGTTGGTCTTGGAAGGGGCTGGCGCTCGCGGAACCGTTGGCACGTCTGATGATCAAGTGCTGCTTGGGATCGGCGCCGGCCATGATGCGGTGTATTCCACCGCGATGTCGCTTCCGGAGGGAGAGACCCACGGGGATCTGCGCGAGCTCGGTGGGGTAGACGTGGCATTTCCCCTTCTCCATGGTCCCTTTGGCGAGGATGGCACAATTCAGGGCATGCTTGAAATGGCTGGGATTCCTTACGTGGGCTCGGGCGTCTTCGCTTCCGCCGCTGGTATGGACAAGCATTTTATGAAGGTGGTTTTGGAGGCCGCTGGCTTGCCGGTGGCGCCATATGTGGTAGCAACCGCCAAGCGGTGGCGCTTGATGCGGGATGCTGTGCTGGAAGAAGTGGCAGCCAAGCTCACCTATCCAGTGTTCGTCAAGCCGTGCCGCGCTGGATCTTCCCTCGGAATCACCAAAGTGGATACCCCGGCTGGTCTGGACGCTGCTGTGGAGTTCGCCCAGAAGACTGATCCTAAGGTTCTTATCGAACAAGGCGTGGTTGGCCGAGAAATCGAATGTGCAGTCTTGGGCGGTCACGGTGATGCTTCTGCGCGGGCTTCCGTGTTGGGTGAGATCGCGTTGGATATGGAACCTGGTGCTTGGTATGACTATGAGACCAAGTACATTCAAACTGAGGGTTTTCACATGGTGATCCCGGCGGAAATTGATAGGGAAGTGGCTGAGCGGATGCGGGCCATGGCAGTTGACGTGTTTGATGCCTTTGAGTGTGAGGGCATGACTCGCGTGGACTTCTTCTTGACGCCTGAGAATCACATCATCGTCAACGAGCACAACACCATTCCCGGCTTCACGAATGTATCGATGTATCCCATCCTGTGGGAACACACGGGAGTGACATACTCGCATCTCATTGACGAACTCATTGGATTGGCGTTGGAACGGCCAGTCGGCCTGCGGTAAGGCGAAGTCGTGGCTCCCTTTGTGTGCTGGGAGCTAGCTGCGGGTGGGATTAAAGTCCCATCAATTGTTTGGTGTACCACTCTTTGCGCGAGAGCTTCCATCAATTAATAGTTAAAGGGTAAAGTAATTCGTGTTCGCGAGGAACCCTCGCCACATAGAGTCGTAATCCCTGAAAGGATCTCAAGTGAAGATCGTCTACCTCGTCGGCAGCTTGGCTGAACAGTCCATCAACCGTGGCCTTTCTGAAGCAGTGAAGAGTGTTGCCCCTGAAGGCATGGAGCTAGTTGAGGTTCCAATTGGTAGCCTGCCGCTGTACAACCGCGACCTCGATACCAACTACCCGCAGGTTGCAAAGGACCTCAAGGCAGCCATTGAAGATGCTGACGGCGTCATCCTGTTTACGCCTGAGTACAACCGCATGTACTCCTCTGCGCTTGCTAACGCCATTGAGTGGTCATCGCGCCCATGGGGCAGCATGTCCCTCGCTGGCAAGCCTGTCGCGGCTATTGGCGCTTCGCCATCAGGCATTGGCACGGCATCTGCTCAGCAGCACCTGCGTTCAACTCTCGCATTCTTCGGCGCAAAGGTTATGGGCCAGCCGGAGGCCTACATTGACGCGAACAAGGCCGAACTGACATCTGACGGAACCGTCAACGAGGATGCAGCTAAGGTTCTCACCAACTGGGTGAACGCTTTTGGTAGCTTCGTTGAGGCCAACAAGGCCTGAAGGCACATTCCATGTGCGGCTGTGCTTGTGGTAGAAGCTGAGGCCAGCGACATCTCACATCGTCCTCGGTCAGACTGGATGGCATGATTGAATCATGCTCGTCAGAGAACTGACCGAGGACGATCTGCTTTCAATCATCGTCCCACACCTGCCTCAGGCCCGCGGAATCATCGTTCCTTCGGGTGATGACTGTGCTGTGATTCCAGCGCCCGACGGACGGGTGGCCGTTTCTACTGACATGCTTGTGGAGGATATCCACTTCCGGCGGACCTGGTCTACAGGTGCCGACGTCGGCTGGCGAGCAGCAATGCAGAACCTAGCAGATGCTGTTGCGATGGGCGCTCATCCCTCCTCGCTGGTTGTCTCCATGGAGCTACCTGCCGACCTCAACATTGTGTGGGTAGATTCCTTTGCCCGGGGGTTGGCTCAAGCGTGCGCAACCATGGGTACTGGCGTTGACGGTGGCGATCTGGTGGGTGGTCAGAAGGTCACGATCTCGGTCACTGTGCTTGGGAATCTTGAGGGCCGCAGGCCGCAACTTCGGTCGCTGGCGCGTCCTGGTGAACCACTCATCCACTGTGGCGTACTTGGTCATGGTGCGGCTGGGATGGCGCTACTTGAACGTGGATATACGCGCGAGGCTGCGGTACTGCCTGATGCAGAGACCGTGCTCATTGACGATTTCTTGCGCCCGAAGCCGCCGCTTCTGCAGGCATTGGATGCCTGCAGAAGCGGCCGCATTGGTGCGTTCATGGATGTATCTGACGGGCTCCTTCGCGATGCGCACCGCATCGCGAAGGCTTCCGGCATGTGGATTGAGATTGAATCGGAGCGTCTTGCACAGGATCTTCAATCGCTGACCGGTGTGGCGCGGCGGCTGGGCATGTCGGACCCCTGGGAGTGGGCACTCAACGCGGTGTTGACTGGTGGGGAAGACCACGGCTTTCTTGGCACGTTGCATGTTCCTGCCGAGCGGGCGTGGGGGCCTGGTAGGCCAACACTTCCGAGCGGATTCCGCAGGATTGGAACCGTGAAGGAAGGTCATCAAGGAGGCCGCGTGACGGTGGATGGAAAGGATGTTCGCGGGCTGGGCGGATGGGACCACTTCAAGTCATAGAGGAGTGGATACAGACTCAGCCAAGACGCGCTGACCAAGCTTCGGTGAGCAATAACAACGGCCCCGAAGCGAGTGCCCGGGGCCGATAGCGGAGAAGGTAGGATTCGAACCTACGTGGGATTTCTCCCTCTCATAACGCAAGCGTTAAGAGCGCAATAAGCCAGACTATGCGACCTCTCCAAGTTCAGTGCAGAACGTTGATGCTAGTCTACGCCAACTGAGATGAAAAACGTGACGTACCATGCCTCAGGTTTGGTAGTTCTTCATATTTGTCTAGGAAAAACTAAGCCAATTGCGGCGGTTTTTCTAGCAAGCAGATGGCGAATGGGAACATCAAATGTACCCACGTATTCCTCCACGTTTCCTCGAAACTGACGCTTGAAGTCAAGCACGCCAGCATCTGTGGCGTGCTGTGAGAAGTCACCAGTTATCCCGAAGAAGTTGTATCGATCCACCCCTCGTGTGGTTGCGCGCATCAGCATCTCACGATGAATTGCATACACTCCGCCGAAGCTCTGGTATTCGCGATACGCTCCCGAGATCAAGTACACGAACTCGTAAGGAGTCGTGACGAAATAGGAAGCTGCCAGCGGAACCACATCGCCGTGCGCAGCGCTGATCCGTTCAGCGTCTGCACGATGCCTGCAGTAGGTCTCACGCTCCGCGGCCAACTCTGACTGGCGGAGGTGTTGCTTCTTTGAGAGAGTCTTGCCAGCGGAGGTCTTCTCATGCTCGAGTTGTGCGAGTGCTGTGAGTTCGATATCGATTTGGTTGATCTTGTCACTCATGCCAGCTGAGTATTCCGCACAGTGGAGGAAGGCGGCGGGAATCATGACAACGTCGGGACCACAGTGATTGAGGAGATCCTTATAGTATCCAAAGGTACTCTTGTGAAGCTCCGGCATAGCGGTCCGTTCGGCTGTAGATGCCATAACGTCTTCAAGCACGGCGAACTGGGAGGCGTCCAAGAACTGTACCTCGATGCCTCTTTCGGGCTCGCTCGAAATCCGGGTGCGTGCTGCTTGCTTACAAGAGGCTGCCACTTGGTCGAAGCTCATGCCACCAATGTCCTTCACGTACACCCAGCGAACTTGAATATCGCCACCGTCGAAGAACTCTCTGTCCACCTGAATGCCACCCACCCTTTTGACTACTTCTTCAAGCCGCGCCGCATTGCGAGCGTCACCTAGACGCTTGGTATCCACATAATGTGAGGCCTGCACCAGCGGGTTGAAGCGCAAGGCGATGACGCGCGGGTTTTGGCGCAGGTACTGAACTAAGCCGCCCAAGAACTGCTCCACGAGTTCCTCGTCATCCCAATCGAGTGTTGGTCCGAATGGGATATACGCTCGCAAGAAGAGCTTTCGCCAAGGTTGAAAAACCACAAGCGCGGCTGCTACCACTCCGGCGTCGTCCACTAAGCCAACATAGATTGCGTGGTGGCCTTCATCGGCACGGGTGTGGGCGTAGCTGGGAAGCTGCGTGTAGAACGCATCTTTGCGGCTCCGAATGTACTCTGAATACTCTTTTTCGGTCAGTTCCACAAACTCGGGGGAGCGAAGCACTTGCTACTGTCCATTCTGCTGGGGGATCGTTGTACGCACCATAACTGGTGAGCAAGAGCGCGTTCTTCAACGCACAAAGGTAGTGTGAAACGGCCTCTATGCATATCAATGATTACTAGTTTCCTATTTACGGCTAATCATGCTCCGAATGAGAAATGTAGTGATGATTGGCCTGCCAGCCACGGTGCACAACAATGCTCTCAGTGGCCACGGTAGTTTTGCTGAGTGATTCCCCGGAATAGGCTGAATGAGCGCGCGTCAGTGCGCGAATCGAGCTTGATTGCGTTAGGCACCGCGATGCACACGCTAGGTCGATCAGACGCAGTCCACTCCGGTGGTGGAGAGACCTGTGGTCAGACTGTGGTTCGGTACGATGCCCGTTACAAATGGCACCGATCGTTACAAACAAAATGAGGGCCGACCACATGATCGACCCTCATTGATGCTTAGTACGCTCAGATTGCGCGCTCCACCTTTCCTGCCTTGAGGCAGGAGGTGCAAACGTTCAGACGCTTGGGTGCGCCATTGACAAGTGCGCGCACACGCTGAATGTTTGGATTCCAGCGACGGCTGGTCCGCACGTGAGAGTGCGAGACGCTCTTGCCGAAGCTCGGGTGCTTGCCGCAGACGTCACAGACAGAGGCCACGGTTCTCTCCTTTATTCGCTGACGGGACGCCAGCGGCGTCTCCTGACTACCAACAACAAGGTTGGCAACCACACAAGTATAGACACGGAGAGGGGAAGGGACCAAGCAGAGACCCGGTGGTGTGGCGCACTTCGCCTCCTGCCCGTTGCATTCTTCCCGTAAGTATTCTCAGGTAATCTGGCAGAGGTTGCCCAACCAAATGCGGGGCAGTTTGCGATCGGGGAGGGTCGATGGTGCAGGCAGTGGCGAGCGACGATTGGACTGCATTGTCCCGCCCGTTGGAGCGAGCACTCGGTAAGCGCACTGCAAAAGCTCTCGAACGGCTGGGGCTTAAAACGGTGGAGGACCTCGTTCTCCACTTCCCCTTCCGATTGGCCCACAGAGGCGAGCTTATGCCCATCTCTCAGGTGCGTGAAGGCGAGTCTGTTACGGTCGTGGCTCAGGTTCTGAGTGCTTCCTTGCGCCCGATGAATGCTCGGAAGGGCTTTCTGCTCACTGTGCGAATCGCTGACGGGCGCAATGAACTTGGTCTGACGTTCTTTGGGAAGGCGATGCGGCCGCTCCAGTACCATGAACGTCGGCTTCAGGCTGGAACGATCGCCACGTTTTCAGGCACGATTTCTTCGTATCGAGGCGAACTCCAGCTCAATCATCCTGAGTATGAGATTTACGACGACGAACCCGATCTTTCGAAGATCTCGCAGCCGATTCCTATCTATCACGCCACTGAAAAGCTTCCCTCATGGCACATTGAGCGTGCAATCGCCGCGGTCCTGCCCACACTTACCGCCGCCGATTTCCCGGACCCTCTCCCTGCTGGTTATCGGGCACTCCACCATTTGCCGAGCCGCTTCGACGCGATTCACGCCTTGCACCAACCTACGGAAGACAAGGCGTGGGAACAGGCGAACGCTCGAATGAAGCACGAGGAGGCCTTCGTCTTACAGACCTCGCTGGCACAGCGTGCGGCTCAAGCGCGCGGACGCAAGGTATCGGCTTTTCCTGCCACGGCAGGAGGCCTGCTGCAGGCGTTCGATGAACGGCTTCCGTTCGCTTTGACTGACGGCCAGGTAACGGTTGGCGGCGAGATCTCTTCAGAGATCGCCACCTGCGTGCCGATGCAGCGGCTGCTGCAAGGCGACGTGGGTTCCGGAAAGACGATCGTCGCAGTGCGAGCGATGCTTCAAGTTGTCGACGCCGGAGGCCAGGCAGCTTTCCTTGTTCCCACCGAAGTGCTGGCATGGCAACACCTTCGCACTATTGAAGGCTTGATGGGCGAACTGGCGATGGGTGGCCAGTTGGGCAGCTCAACTCAGAGCACGCGAGTGGAGATCTTGACTGGATCCCTCACTGCGGGCCAGCGCCGCAAGGCACTGGCCCGGATTGCATCCGGCGAGGCAGGGATTGTTGTTGGAACACATGCGCTGCTTTCTGAAGACGTGCAGATTCCTTTCCTCGGCCTTGCAGTTATTGATGAACAGCACCGGTTTGGCGTGGATCAGAGGGACTCCCTTGCCTCGGGTGTACACACGCTTGTCATGACGGCTACTCCCATTCCGCGCACGATAGCCATGAGTGTCTTTGGGGATCTAGACGTCTCTACATTGCGTGAGTTACCCCAGGGAAGGGCCGGGGTCACGAGCACCTTGGTTCCACTGCACAATGAACGGTGGATGGACCGCGCGTGGGAACGTGCGGCCGAGGAAGTCGCCAGCGGAGGACGAGTCTTTGTGGTGTGCCCGCGCATCGATGCCGACCAGCCAGAAGATGCCGAGCAGTCAGAGGAATCCGAGCAGTTAGACGCATTTGGTGATGACGAAGCTCCCACTGATGCGAGTCGACTCGCCAGCTCCCGCGCACACGAACAAGAACAACTCAATGTGCCCGGAACGGACATCGCTAGCAAGGATGAAGTTCATTCGGCCGTGGCCACGCACGACTTCTTAACTGGTCGCCTTCCCGGAATCACGATTGGCATGCTGCATGGCCGAATGAAACCTGATGAGAAGGCAATGGCGATGGAACGCTTTGCTTCAGGCCAAGCGCCTATTCTCGTAGCCACCACTGTGGTGGAAGTCGGAGTGGACGTCCCAGATGCCACTCTCATGATCATTCTTGACGCGGATCGATTCGGGCTCTCCCAACTTCATCAGTTGCGCGGAAGAATCGGCAGAGGTACGAAGGCTGGGTTGTGCCTCGCTGTGACTGGCGTTGCTTCAGGAACTCTGGCACACGATCGTGTTGAGGCCTTCGTCAGCACTACAGACGGTTTCGAGCTGGCAGAGAAGGACCTTGAGTTGAGATCAGAAGGTGACGTACTGGGTGCTAGCCAGTCAGGAGGCCAGTCGCATCTGCGCTTCCTTTCAGTTGTGCGTGACGCGCCCACCATTGAGGTTGCGCGCGAGGCTTCACGTGCCTTGGTGCATGATGACCCGGACTTGACTCTGCACCCCGAACTGGCAGCTGCCGTAGCCACCTTGGATACCGGACGCGCACACTACATGGAGAAGGGATGACATGACTCGCATAGTCTCAGGAACGGCAAAAGGACGCACTCTCAAAGTGCCCGCAAACGGCACCCGCCCCACGTCGGATCGTGTACGTGAGGCACTCTTTTCTCGGCTAGATCACCTTGGCTACGTGACCGACTGCGAGGTGCTAGACCTGTACGCCGGTTCGGGAGCACTCGGATTAGAAGCGGCCTCGAGGGGCGCGAGCTTTGTGCAGCTCGTCGAACATGCCAAGGGTGCGGTGAATGCCATTCGCGAGAACTCACGAACGTTGGGTTTGGACGTCGTCGTCGACAACGCAAAAGTGGAAACGTGGCTGGCACGCGAACCCAACCGGCGATTCGACCTCGTGTTCCTCGATCCGCCCTATGCGCTCGGTGAAGAAGACCTTGCGCGGGCGCTTCAACTCTTGACGCCGCATTTGGAGCATGACGCGATGGTGGTTGTGGAGAGATCGTCGCGTTCGCCCGAACCCACGTGGCCGGCGCAGCTGGAGCGTGAAGATGAACGCTCTTGGGGCGATACCCGGGCGTGGAGCGCGGTTGTACGGCCCGCTACGACTAAGGTTGAAGCATGACATTAGCAGTGTGTCCAGGTTCCTTTGACCCGATCACCCTGGGGCACGTTGACGTGATCCGTAGGGCATCGATGATGTTTGACGAAATCATCGTGGCCATCGGAGCAAATCCAGGGAAGAACTACCTGTTCAGCGTGATCGAACGCGCAGACCAGGTGCGCGAAGCCGTGAAGGAAATACCAGGGGTGCGGGTTGGCGTCATTCCGGGGCTCGTTGCCGAATACTGCGTGACGGTGGGAGCAAGCGCAATCGTCAAGGGTCTACGCGGTGCCGCCGACTACGAGGGTGAGCAAGCCATGGCCCTCATGAACCGCCACCTCACGGGAACAGAGACAGTTTTTGTAATGGGTGACCCGAACCTCGGGCACATCGCTTCGTCGCTCGTGAAAGATGTAGCCAATCACGGTGGCGATGTAACAGACTTGGTGCCGGAACATGTAGCTCAGGCGCTCGCAGCACGTGCAGCAATCAAGGAGAACCGATGAATCCGAAAGAAGCGGAGGGTGCCTCCCTCGTAGAGATCCTCCAAGACATCACCGAAATGGTGGAGAAGGCTCGTTCAGTGCCCATGTCGGCTTCAGTCATGGTCAACCGCGCCGAGTTGCTAGATCTACTCAGCTCTGCAAAGGACATGGTGCCCAGCCAAATCGTGCGCGCTGACGGATTGCTAGCACAAGCCAGCACTGTGACCGAGGATGCCAAGATTCGGGCTGAACAGATTCAGCAACGCGCTGAAGACGACGCCGACACCATCATTCAAGAGGCTCGCGAACAGGCTTCTCGCCTTGTTTCGCAGGATTCAGTGACAATCGCCGCAAAGGCGCAGGCCCAACGCATTGTCGACGACGCCATGTCGCAGGCCGAAAAGCTGCGCCGCGGAGCGGATTCGTATTCAGATACAGCGCTGCTTGCCCTCCAAGATCAGCTCTCAGAGATGGGCAACGCGATCGACGGGCTCTCCCAAGGAGTCCAAGGCCAGATAGACTCGGTCCTCGGCCAAATTGCAGCGGGCCGCAACGTGATTGCGGAACGCCAGGACGAGGAAGAAGAACAGGAAGAATCATGGACCTAAGAAGCCCCTTTGTGGTATCGCTCATTCCACTTCCTCGCCAAGAGGGTTCTCACATGACGTGGGAAGAGGAATTCGCGGCACCTGGAGATTTGGGCGTTGAGTTGATTGGTGTTCCCGAAGGGA
Organism: Changpingibacter yushuensis; assembly: GCF_014041995.1. Lineage (NCBI taxonomy): Bacteria > Bacillati > Actinomycetota > Actinomycetes > Actinomycetales > Actinomycetaceae > Changpingibacter > Changpingibacter yushuensis. The sequence goes on from NZ_CP059492.1 coordinate 1,120,119, forward strand.
GCCCCGTTCAGGTCTCGCTCAGCCTGCAGTCCGTTTCCGAAGGCGTGTGGGTTTCTGGGCAGGTGCACGTGAACCTTTCAGGTCGCTGCTCCCGCTGCTTACGCGATCTTGAGGAAGAGCGTACCGATTCCATTGGTGAACTCATCTTCTACCCGGAGCGTAAGGCCGCGATCCTCGATCTGGGGGAGGACGAGGACGCTGAGGACCTTCCGGTCATCGTAGATGACCACATTGATTTGGAGCCCATCATCCGTGACGCAATTGTGCTCGGACTCCCGTTCCAGCCATTGTGCCGCCCCGACTGCCCCGGACTCTGTTCAGAATGTGGCCAGCGATGGGATGATCTGCCAGAGGATCATCATCACGAGCACACCAACCCAACGTTCGATGTACTCGAGGGAATCCGTACACAGCTGGAGGCCGAACAGGCGTGAGCTATCGCGATCTACTGTCCCGATGGGGTATCGAGATTTCGCGCCCGATGTTACGCCTTGCGCTCACCCATCGCAGTTTTGCCTATGAGCATGATGAGCCCCACAACGAACGTCTCGAATTCCTTGGCGACTCCATCTTGGGTCTGATCGTGGCCGAAAAGGTGTACCGGGAGTATCCGGAGGCCACTGAGGGTGACATGTCCAAGATGAAGATTGGATCGGTTTCTGAGGTGGCGCTCGCGGACATCGCCCGGCATCTGGACTTAGGTGACTCGATCCGACTTGGTAGGGGAGAAAAGATTGACGGTGGCCGCGACAAGGATTCAATCCTCTCGGACACAGTTGAGGCCCTCATAGCAGCCACCTACCTTGAGCATGGGATGGACGCCACCCGCGAGGTTGTGGAACGCCTCGTTGCGCCGAAGATTCTTGAGGCGCGCAACTTGGGCCCGAACTTTGACTGGCAGACGAAGTTTGCGGAAATGACGCGGGATGCTGGGATAGAAGGGACTCTCACTTTCGAGTTCTCAAGCGAGGGCCCGGATCACGCGCGCGTGTTTACTGCCATTGGAACGATGGATGGCCGCACGTGGGGGCAAGGCACCGGGACTACTCGGAAGAAGGCGCGGCACAAGGCGGCGCAGGCCTCGTGTGCAATGTTGGAGGCTGAACTCGCCTCGAAGAGTGCCGGGTCACAGGCTTCACGCGGCGCCGAAGCTTCGCCCGCGGTCGCGGCGGCAAGCAAAGCCGTGGATGCATTCAAGGTTACCCAGACCGCTGCTGGGAGCGAGCCCTCCTAGTGCCTGAACTTCCCGAAGTGGAATCCGTGCGGCGGGGCCTTGTAGACCACGTAGTTGGGCGTCGTATCGATGCGGTTGAAGCATTCGGAGATCGAGTGGTTCGCTACGCTCCACAGGGCCTCGAATCCATCACGGGTTCCTCTGTTCACCAAGTGTTCCGGCGAGGCAAGTACCTGTGGTTTGACTTTGGTGATTCGGCCCTAGTTGCTCACCTAGGGATGTCAGGGCAGTTTCGCGTGAACAGTACTGGACTCAAGCATGTCCGGGCGCGTTTCTATCTCTCCGATGGTTGTGAGCTCGCCTTCGTTGACCAACGAACCTTCGGACACCTCACTCCGAACGCATATGTGCAGCCAGACGCGGCTGGAGAGCGCCTTCCCGCGATGGTTGCTCACATTGCCCGAGATCTGGTTGATCCGCGGCTTGATCTGACGGAGTTGGTGGAGCGGACGGCAGCCAAGCATTCTCAGATCAAGCGTGTGCTGCTAGATCAATCGGTGGTATCTGGAATCGGAAACATCTACGCGGATGAAGCATTGTTTCAGGCAAGTATTCATCCTGAAGTGATCGCAGCTGATCTGCCTTCCGCCGCTATTGTGAAGCTCTACAGGTGTGCAACGGATGTACTCAATCGGGCAATTGCTGCTGGTGGTACCTCATTTGACTCCCTTTACGTGAACGTCAACGGGGAATCAGGATACTTCGACCGATCCCTTGAAGCGTACGGACGGGCAGGAAGGCCATGCACGCGCTGCGGCACTGCTCTGGCGCGCACAGTGGTGGGTGGGCGATCCTCGCATTTCTGCCCAAAGTGCCAGCGCCGGTAGCGGCAGGGCATCCAACTACTGATTACTCCCAGCTGATACCAATTGTTGGTATTGTTGGCCCATGGCTACCAATACGTCGATCAGTCTCGATGATCACTTCGCGGCGTTCCTCGCCCGTGAAGTGGCTACGGGGCGCTATCGCTCGGCGAGCGAGGTTGTGCGGGCAGGTTTGCGTTTGCTTGAGGATCAGGAGACGCAGATAGCTGCGTTGCGTTCTGCGCTGATCGCCGGTGAAGAGAGCGGCCGGGCGGAGCCTTTCAACTTCGACGCCTTCATTGTCGCGAAGAAATCGTGAGCGCGTTCCGGCTCACACCAGCAGCCCAGCGTGACCTCTCTGAAATTTGGGACTTCACGCAGAAGCGCTGGGATGTAGTCCAGGCTGAGGAATACATCGCCGAGATCCGCGACGCAATCGAGCGTGTTGCGAAGGAGCCGAATCGCGGTCGTCGTTGTGATGAAATTCGTGATGGTTACCGTCGTTATGTCGTGGGGAGTCATCTCGTCTTTTTCGTTGAGTATGAGGATGCGATTGATGTGATTCGCATACTGCATCAGCGGATGGATCCTACGCGGCATATGTAGCCAGTGGTCATGTCGGTCGTGGATTCAACCCGGACATGATGAACGTCAACGGGGAATCAGGATACTTCGACCGATCCCTTGAAGCGTACGGACGGGCAGGAAGGCCATGCGCGCGCTGCGGCACTGCTCTGGTGCGCACAGTAGTGGGTGGGCTACGTACCCAGGCTCGGCGGCGAGGCTATCGCGCGCCAGAGTGCAGTTTGTGGCACAATTTATGCAGTGACCGTTATCCACATGTTGGATGGACGCAAGTCCAAGACCGCCGAGAAAGAGCGTATATCGTGACAACTGGTGAAGACATTCGAGTAATGATCATTGATGACCATGAAGTGGTTCGCCGCGGCATTGCAGAGGTCGTAGATCGTGCCGATGGATTGACCGTGGTTGCTGAAGCTGGCAGCGTTGCTGAAGCTGTTCGCCGTGGTGAGCTTGTGCATCCGGAAGTGGCTCTCGTAGATCTTCGACTGCCAGATGGAACCGGAATTGATATCATCCAGCAGCTCGCGGAGGTTTCACCTGAGACCCGTTCGATCGTGCTCACGTCTTTTGACGACGACGACGCCTTGGCCGAAGCTCTCAACGCCGGCGCAAAGGCTTACCTGTTGAAGTCTGTGCGTGGAGCGGAAATCACTGAGAACATTAGAGCTGTGGCCGCCGGGCGGACCTTGCTCGATGAACGCACAGTTTCGCGCCGCCGGGCTGATCATGACGATCCTACGGCGGACCTCACTCCTTCGGAGCGGAAGGTGCTCGCACTGATTGGTGATGGGCTCTCCAATCGCGAGATCGGCGAACGTCTAGGCGTGGCGGAGAAGACCGTCAAGAACCACATCACATCCTTGCTTTCCAAGATGGGGCTGCAGCGCCGCACTCAAGTGGCTGCTTGGGTGGCAGGCCAGCGCGCGGCGGGCTGGCGCAACTCCTGAGCCTTAGCGCTATTTACGCGCAGCTACTTGCGCGCAGCTACCTTCGCGCAGTGCAGCCTACCTGCGGCTGGCTACGCGTTAAGTACTTCGGCTTCGAAGTCCGCAATGACGGCTTTGAGGAATCCGGTGACGTTCTCAACCATGTTCAGGTCAGGGTCTACCAATGACTGGAGTTGGAGTCCGTCTGAGATGGCCTGCAAGACAGTGGCAAGGACTTGTGGATCCGCGTGGGGGTCGATCCGTCCCTGCCGCTGTAACTCACTGAAGATCTCTGCGAAGGACTGCCTGACCTGATTCCCGCGATCAGCGAAGTACTCATGTGCCAGACTCTGTGGATCTGCTGCAGCAGTTGACATGCGCGAGAAGAGTTCCACAAGTCCGGGGACCTTTTGGTTATGCTCGATGAGGTCTAGAAAGGCACGCAGCGCAAGGTTCACGTCGTTGTGGCAGAGGCGAAGGTAGGCCAGCCTCAAGGCGGCCAACTCGCCGTGTTCCACCACTTCGGGGTCGCTCAGCACAGCGTGTTGGTCGTGTTCGGAGAGCGTCGCGACAACGCGGCGCACGTCAGCCGTGTCGCGGGCACGCAGGATGTGGATGAACAGGTCCTCCTTGGAGGCGAAGTAGTGCAAGAGGCCCGCTTGGGAGAGATTCACTGCAGCTGCGAGTTCCTTAATGGAAGACCCGTTGATGCCTTGATCGGCGATCACTTCAAGGGCCTTGTAGGTGATCTCATCTCGCTTAGCGATGCCTTTTGCATATGAACCTCGTAGTGCCATGGCTGCAATCCTAACGCTCGGTTTGTTGTGATGGATGGCCACGCTGCGCCGCATCCGTGGTACGAAAACTAGGCTCAACCAAACTATCAATAATGTTTGACATCTAAAAACCGAACGCCATAAGCTTTTGGTATCTGGCGACGTCGTCGTTGGATACAATGGATTCAGGATGACAATGACGTCGCAGCTTGTTGGCAGACCGCATCCGCAATACCAAGAAGGGCAACGGGATGGCTGAGCATAAAGCTACCGATCTAACTCTCGAAGAAAAGGCTGCGCTGACAAGTGGCGCTGACTTCTGGACAACAGAGGCTATCGAACGCGCGGATGTTCCCTCCGTGATGGTGACCGATGGTCCGTATGGCCTGCGTAAGCAAGCAGGCGCTTCCGACAATCTCGGACTTTCAGAGTCCGTACCAGCTACGTGTTTCCCGCCTGCCGTAGCTCTCGGATCCTCACTTGACCCCGAACTTGCCGAACAAGTAGGTGTGGCTCTTGGTGAGGAGTGCCGGGCAGAAGATGTGGCCGTGCTTCTCGGACCGGCTATCAACATTAAGCGTTCACCACTGTGTGGACGGAACTTCGAGTACTACTCCGAGGATCCGCTTGTCTCTGGTGAGTTGGGTTCTGCATTCGTACGTGGAGTTCAGTCTCAGGGCGTTGGCACCTCCCTCAAGCACTTCGCTGCCAACAATCAAGAGCAGGACCGCATGAGGATTTCCTCTGAGGTTGACGCTCGCACGCTGCGCGAAATCTACCTGCGCGGATTCGAACGCGTGGTTCGTGAATCCCAGCCTTGGACGGTCATGTGCTCGTACAACAAGATCAATGGCGTGTACGCTTCCGAGGATCCCTGGCTCCTGACAACCGTTCTGCGCGACGAATGGGGATTTGAGGGCCTCGTGGTGTCTGATTGGGGCGCAGTCAATGACCGCGTGGTGGGCTTGCCTGCCGGTCTTGATCTTGAAATGCCATCCAGTGGCGGCCGCACCGACGCACAGTTGGTTGCCGCGGTCAAGGATGGCAGCTTGGATGAGTCCTTCCTCGATATTGCTGCACAGCGAGTGCTTGATCTGGTTGATCGTGCTCAACTGCGCCCCGCACTAGCGGAACCGTGGAGTGTTGATGCGCATCACGCCCTCGCCCGTGAAGTAGCCCGGCGTTGCCTCGTGCTGTTGAAGAACGAAGGCGGCCTGCTGCCACTGCAGCCCTCCACCCGCGTTGCCGTGATCGGAGAGTTCGCCCGCACGCCACGGTTCCAAGGCGGTGGATCTTCGCATATCAACCCCACACGAGTAGACAGTGCACTCGATGCAATCCGTGAGTTGGCCGACGACGGGCGAGTCTCCTTTGCTCCTGGCTTCACGCTGGACGGATCGGGTGATTCCGAGGCTCTCACCGCTGAGGCGGTTGCGGCCGCCAGCACTGCCGAGGTTGCTGTAGTGTTCTTGGGACTTCCAGACTTTGAGGAATCCGAAGGATACGACCGCACGCACATCAATCTGCCAGCTGCTCAATTGGAGCTCCTCAAGGCCGTTGTAGCTGCGAACCCAAACACTGTGGTTGTGTTGTCAAACGGCGCTGTTGTGGCACTGCCGTTCCGCGATTCTGTGCCCGCAATCCTCGAAGGTTGGCTGCTGGGCCAAGCTGGTGGAGGTGCGACTGCAGACGTCCTCTACGGAGTGGCAAATCCGTCTGGTCGCCTAACTGAAACAATTCCGTTGCGCCTTCAGGACAACCCGTCTTATGGCAACTTCCCCGGAGAGCTCGGAAAGGTGCGTTACGGCGAAGGCGGTCTGGTTGGCTACCGCTGGTACGATGCCAAGGATATTGAGGTCGCCTTCCCCTTTGGGCACGGCCTTTCATACACCACGTTTGAATATGCTCATCCTACGGCTCGCATCCTTGCGAACGGCAACCTCGAAGTGGGAGTCCGCGTTACCAACACCGGCAAGGTGGCTGGACGTGAGATCGTTCAGGTCTACACCGGCTTCGCTGGTTCCTCAGTTGTAGAGCGCGCACCGCGCGAACTGCGTAAGTTTGTCTCTGTGCAGCTTGATGCGGGGGAGTCCCGTCAGGTGCAGGTGGAGATCGCCCGCAACGACCTAGCGTATTGGGATGTCCGCGTTGATGGGTGGATCGTCGAAGGCGGTACGTACCGCGTGGAGGTTGGCGCCTCGAGCCGCGATATCCGTGGTTCGGCTGAGGTATCCATCGACGGCGACGTACTGAACATTCCCATCACCCGTGAGACCGCCATCAGCGAGCTCGTAGCACACCCAGTGGCTGGCAAGATCGTGAGCGACGCATTGGCGCTGCTGGGGGGCGCACCAGCGGAAGACGGTGGGGAAGCAGATGCTTCGGCCTTGGGCGCTGAATCGCTCGTCAAGCTCATGGGATCTCTACCAGTGGGACGTCTGATTGGATTCTCTGGTGGTCAGCTCACTGACGAAATGCTGGATCACATGATCGAAGCAGCGAATGCCGCAATTGCGTAAGTAGCGGGACTCCACCAATGGCCCGGCCCCAGCAAACCGCTAGGGCCGGGCCATTCCTGATTGTGGAGGAAGCTTGCCTTCGTAGAAATCGTTCTGCAGGAAGCTCTTCATAGAGAGCTCGCCTTCGTGGGAAACGCTCTGCAGGAAGGTCACCATAGAGAGCTCGCCTCTTATCGAGAAGCTCTGCTAACTCACCTGTGACCCTGCGCTGCGACCGCTAGTCAACAAAGGCCATCCATTCCACCCGTGTTCCTGTGCTGTGTGCACCGGGCCGGATGGAGAACGTTCCGTGATGGCGCCTGGCGCGCGCAGCCAAATTGGAGAGGCCGGATCGGCGTGAGAGCTCAGGATTAACGCCTTGGCCGTCGTCGGTGACTCGAACCTCAACTCGTTGATTCTCGATCCGTACTTCCACATGAGCCTCAGTAGCATTCGCATGCCGTGCGGTGTTGGATAGGCACTCTCGCACAACGGCAGCGACGTCGTCGGCAATATCGGAACCCAGTTCGTCATCGATCTCTGTGTGCGCACCGGAGGTGATGATCTCTCCGAGGTTTGAGATCTTGAGCGTTGGGGTAAAACCGAGCGAGGTGTGTGCCAGCGTGATCTCGTGGCGCAGGCGCGTGACAAGTGGAACGGTTGCCGAAGGGTCTCGCAGCGAGTAAATGATCTGCCGAATTTGGGTAACCGAGGAATCGATGGAATCAATCGCAGTATCGAGGCGGTCAAGAACCGTATCTGGAACGGCGTCTTCAGTGGCCAAATCCCCACGCACGGCTGAAAGCTCCATGCCGGATGCGAAGAGCTGTTGAATGGCTAGGTCGTGGAGATCGCGTGAGATCTGGGCACGGTCCTCTAGCTGCTCAGCGAGCGTCTGGGTCTGGCGTGCACTGGCTAGTTCGAGTGCAAGAGCTGCTTGGCGTGCAACGTTCTCGGCCATTGAAAGGTCGGCTAAATCGAACTCTGGCCCATTAATCTGGCGCAGTAATACGATCACACCGAGGGGCTTGCCTTTTGAAAGCATAGGAGCGTACAGCGCCGCACCGAACTCAGCCAGTTCAGGAACCAAGAGGTGGGATTGGCGGGTCATAGAATCTACGATCAGACCCGTACCTTCCCGGATGACCGTTTGTGCTCGCCCGCCTGGTGGGAAGTCCAAACCGATGAGGCGTTGGGCGCCCTCGCCTTCGGCAAATTCGCATGCCCAGCTATTTCCGATGGATGGCAGCACGATAAGAGAGATATCTGCCCGAGCTACTCGGCGCATTTCGCGCGCAATGAGCTCAAGTGCCTCTTCTTCGTCTGTTCCCTCGAGAAGAGCAGTAGTGATGGCGCGAGAAGCAGCGATCCACATAGCGCGCGAGTTCGATTCGGCGTACAAACGTGAGTTCTCCACTGCGATCGCGGCAGCTTGGCTCAACAGCTCCATGTTGCGCCCATCCGAATCCTGGAAGCCGTCTTCCTTATCCGCAAGGTAAAGCCGCCCATACACGCGAGAATGTATGCGCATCGGAACACCAAGAAAGCTCGTCATATGCGGATGGTGCTTGGGCCAGGGGTACCGGTTGATGTAGTGCTCAAGGTCATTGACGATGAGGTAGGTGTCATTGGGAAGATCACCGAACACCCCGTGACCGGCGGGTGGGTTGCCGATCCTTTCTGCGAGGTGGTGAGGCATGCCGGTGTAGACGAACTCGAGGGTCTCGCCACTGGAGCCGAGTACCGCCAGAGCACCATACTTGGCTCCCGTTAGCTCCACACTGGAATCCACAAAAGTCTGCAACACCGACTGCCGGTCCAAACGCGTGGTGAGATCCAATGCGTGGGAGATGATCGTCGTCAGATCTGAAGTGGTTGTCTCCGTCATATCGGCATTCTTCCTAGGATTCGCGGCGAGTGGACCAACGGTACTCGGGAACTGTCGCCATCAGTTCCTCGTGAGTTCCGGCTGCTGCCACAACCGTTTCGCCGTCCTTTTCGGATAGGACGACGACGCGATCGGCCACGTCCAGAGGTGTGAGCCGATGGGTCACGAGGATGACGGTGCGATCACCGCCCAAAGCAAGAAGATCCCGGATCAGCCTATCAGCGGTCTCTCCATCAAGATGCTCACCTGGTTCGTCGAGCAGAAGAAAATCTGCTCGAGAGGCAAGAGCACGTGCCATAAGCAGGCGGCGGCGTTCACCGCCGGAGATGTTGGCTGCATTCTCACCTAGCATGGTGTTGATACCTTGCGGAAGCTCGGAGAGCCATTGGGATAGCCCGACTCTCCCTAGAAGTTCTGTGGCTTCCTCCTCCGAAACGTCTCCGCGCGCCACTCGGATGTTCTCCAGAACGGTAGTCTCAAACACATGAGCGTCCTCGGCCGTAAGGGTGAGGACGTTTGAGACTTCCGTGCGCGTCAGGCGCGAGATCTCCTTGCCGTCAATTCGTACCGATCCACTATGAGGATGGAGCATTCCAGCCAAGGTGTAGAGCAGCGTGGACTTGCCGATACCTGAGGGTCCAACGATGGCAAGAGTTTGGCCGCGTTGAATGTTGATCGTCAGTGGGCCCGCGATGCTCGGAGCGTCTGGCCACCCTATGACCAGTTCATCCACAACAAGGCCGGTCTCTTCATGGTCAGGTGGTGTTGCGGGAAGGGCGTGCTTGGCCTCGGCGGTGTCAATCAGATCAAGGATCCGGGCAGCAGCTCCCGAGGAGCGAACAAGTTGAACAGCTGCCATTGCCATGACTTGAGTGGCTTCAAATGCGGCGAGCGGGGTAAGGACCACTACGGCGAGCTCCACGCCGGTTAGGGTTCCCGCTGCCACTTGTTGGCTGCCAATGAGAAGTGCGCCGATGACCGCGATGCCCATGGCTCCGAGGTCGATAGCGGCGGCCAGCGCCGTGGGTCGGGCGGCTGAGTCGCGATTCTTGAAGATTCTGCGTTCGGTTGCCGCGGTGGCCGCTTCCATGGAGTTGAGACGTCCGGAGATGCGAAGCTCAGATGCGGATTCGAGCATCGCAAGTGACTGGGCAGAAAGCTCGGCTCGGTCCACAATCTGTGCGGACTCGGCCATGCTGGCGCCTCGCACGGCAAAGAGAGGCCCAACCAGCCCGGAAAGAAGCAGGCACACGAGCAATAGCGCCCCGATCATGGGGGAGAGCGCGCCCACAATCCCCACAGAAAGCATGGAGACCGCCAGCGCCACCGCAGCTGGCATGAGAGCTCTAACCACCAAGTCTCCCACGGTATCGATATCCTTCCCTGTGCGGGCAAGGAGGTCACCGCGGCGAATGGATGTGACTACGTCAGTGTCTGAATCAGCGAGCGAATCATATACAGAAGTGCGCAAGCTGGACATGCCGTAGAGTGCCACCCGGTGGGAGGCGATGCGATTCACGTATCGGAACACGGCCTTTCCTATACCCAGCGCACGCACCGCTGTAGTGGCGACCGCAAGGTCCAGCACTGGTGGCATCTGCGATGCGCGGGCGATGAGCCAAGCGGATACCGCCGCCAGCCCTACAGAACATCCGAGGCCCGCGGCACCCGCCATCACCGACCAGAAGAAACCAGCTTTGTCCATCTGAAGGAGCTTGATCGCCCGGCGAACGGCGCGTGTATCAACCTTTGTCATTTGGTCACCTCCGTGTGGTCCGCAGAGACTGTGATGACATGGTCCGCCACATCCAAGATCGCTGCGCGGTGGGCGATGACCAGTACTGTGTGGCCTTGATCGCGCAAAGCCTGAACTGTCTGTGAGACATACTGCTCACTGACGGCGTCTAGGTGAGCTGACGGTTCATCGAGCACCACCAAAGGACGTGCTTCTACGAGCGCCCGAGTAAGTGCGAGCCGTTGGCGCTGACCGACAGAAAGTCCAACTCCGCCTTGACCAACGAACGTATCCCAACCGTTCGCAAGCGCGGCGACGACGTCGGCGAATCCGGTCAGTTGTGATGCCTGCGCGAGTTCGGGGCCGAGTTCTGCGCCGATGTTCTCACGGAGTGTGCCTGGGACGATGACCGGGCGTTGTGGCACCCACGTCACCTGTCTCCACCAAGATTCTTGGTCGATGGAATCAAGTGGGATACCTGCTGCCGTGATGGCTCCCGAGGAAGGTTCGAGCAGTTTGAGCAGCACTGAGGCAGTGGTGGACTTTCCCGAACCTGAGGGCCCAGCAAGTGCAGTGATTTTTCCGGGCTCAATTGTTCCAGACAAACCGCACGGTGCGATCGTGGCGCGTCCGGGTGCGCGGACGTTGAGCTCGGAGATTTCGATCGTGCTGGTGGTGAGGTCGGGGGCTGGTGTAGTTCCAGAAACCACAGGGACTTCCTCATCCAAGATATCGAAGACTTGCGAGGATGCGGCAACGCCGTCAGCAGAGGCATGGAACTGTGAGCCGACCTCGCGCAATGGTCTGAATACCTCAGGCGTGAGCATGATGATGGCGAGTCCAGCGTAGAGGCCGATGTGGCCAGCAACGAGGCGGAGGCCCACTTCTACGGCCACAAGAGCAGTGGAGAGTGTTGCGAGAAACTCCAGTGCCGCGCCGGAAAGGAAAGCCACGTACAGGGTCTGCATGGTCTTTTCGGCGTAATCGTCACCAAGATCCTTAACTCGTTTGCGCGGTCCTTGCTCGCGGCCCAGCGCTTTGAGAGTAGTGAGGCCCGCCAACAGGTCAAGCAGTTGTTGACCAAGCTTCTGCATCGAAGCCAATCGGGATTCAGAGTAGCTCTGGGTCATGCGGCCAATGAGAATCATGAAGATCGGAATGAGTGGAATGCACACGATGATTGCGATCGCGCTCAGCCAGTCGAGGCTGAGGATGACAATCAGACTGATGGGTGTGACTGTGGCCGTGAGAATCAGCTGAGGCAAGAAGTTGACGAAGTAGGGTTCCAGATCGTCCAACGCGTCTGTAACTAAGGTAACGGTGGAGGAGGTGTGGCCGCGCGACAGCCAACGTTCGCCGACGTCGCCGGCGTGCCGAAGCACCTTGGTGCGTAGGTCTGCAATGACCTTAAGCGCGGCCCGATGGCCGAAGGCCTCCTGTACGTAGGTGATCACCAAACGCAGTGCAAACACACCGGCGAGAAACGCGATTAGGTGCGCGACTTCAGCGAATGTCTTATCTCCATCGATCACTGGGGCAACCGTGCCTGCAATGAGAAGAGACTGCGCGATGACCAAGACGGCGGAAAGCAATCCCGTGGCAACTAGAAGAATGATGTAGTTGCGAGCATCTTTGGCGTAGGTCAGCAGGCGGCGATCAAGTGGTTTCACAGGCTGTTATCTCCAAGTAGTGATGCGGCATTGCTTCATAACTCTGTCATGTGTTGCTGGTTGTTGCCAGAACACGACGGGCGCAGCCCAGAAGGACTGCGCCCGTCATGAGGTCTTCCATCAGACCGCGTCGAAGACGCGGATTTTCTTTGGATGAAGTCCGACACCCTCATCGGGGATCTCGGTTGCATCAATGCGTCGGGCAAATACCTTGTAAGCCCAGATGGTGTAGCCAAGCACGATCGGTACGAAGATGACCGCTGCGATCGTCATGATGGTTTGAGTTGGGGCGGTGGCCGAAGCTTGCGCCAAGCTGAGCGAATATGCCGGATCAATCGAGGACTTCATGGCGTCAGGGAACACTGCGCACCAGATGAAGACAACTGCCAAGGCGATTCCGACAAAGCTGGAGATGAATGCTTTGACTTCGCTGCCCTGAAGCACAAACACGTAGGCCAGCACCAGAGCGATGGCTGCCAGCACCAGAGGTACAAGTGAAACACCGGGGTTACTCGAGTAGGCGAGTTCTGCCCAAACTGCCCATGCCGCGACAATAACGATGGTCACGGGAAGGATCTTCTTAGCTACGGACTTCGCGCGAACACTCAGGTCGCCAGAGGTCTTGATAGCGATGAAGAGTGCTCCATGAGCGAGGAACAAGCTCAGAGTGACCAAGCCACCAAGGATGGTGAATGGTGTGAGAAGGGAGAAGAAGCCGCCGGTCAGCACGTGGACCTGGCCCGCGGTCAAACCTGTTGACACCTCGGAAGCGGGAATCGCTGTGAACACACCGTCAACGGTGGAACCCACTTCAATCTTCATTCCCTGGACAAGGTTGGCGAATGCAACGCCCCACAGGATGGAAACCACCCATGTGGCCACGGTGTGTGCCCAGTCCCAGAAGGTCCGCCACGCGTCGGTGTTGATGGTCTTGCGCCATTCAAGCGCAGCGATTCTCACAATGAGGCAGAGGAGGATTGCGACCAAGGCCAGATACATCCCGGAGAACATGGTGGCGTACCACCCCGGGAATGCGGCAAATGTTGCACCGCCAGCGGTGAGGACCCACACCTCATTTCCGTCCCAGTGCGGTCCGAGCGCGTTGAGCGTTGCCCGGCGTTCCTTCTCATTTCGGGGAAGAATCTTCAAGAGCATGCCAACGCCGAATCCGAATCCCTCAAGTGTGAGGTAGCCGGTCCACAGGACTCCGATCAGAATGAACCAGAGAAGCTGAATAAATGACAGATCCATGTTCCTTCTCCTCTCAGTAGACGAAGCTCATTGGAGCATCGACGTTGGAGTCGTACTCGACGACCTTTTTCTTAGTGTTGATACCTTCGAGTGCGTAGCGGCGGATCAATAAGAACCACACAACGCCCAGGGCCGTGTACAAGAGAGTAAACAACCCCATGGAGAGGACGATTGAGAACGCAGATACGTTGCCAGACACTCCGAGGTTGGTCAGCAGCATCACATCGTTCTGGCCCGGATTTACCACCCACGGCTGACGTCCCATTTCCGTGAGCAACCAGCCGGTAGAGGAAGCAATGAATGGAATCGGAATCATGAAGTTCGCAAATAGGCCGACCTTCTCAGATCGGTTGATCCGAGATCCCCGCAAGTACCAGAAACCCAAAAGCGAGAGACCAAAGAACAAGAAACCAATGCCAACCATGATGCGGAACGAATAGAACGTCACAGTCAGATTTGGACGGTAATCCTGATCCGGTCCGAAGACGTCAGCGTACTTTTCCTGAAGTTCGGCATTAACGTCATCCAACCCCTGGAGGAAGGAGGCCTCCCCAGAGAAGTGATTGGTAGCCATAAAGGATTCAACACCAGGAATGGGCAGAACCAGCTGAGCGCCATCGCACGAGCGTGTGTCCATGATGAGCGTCAGCTCATGAGCTTCGCCAGACTCACAGACTCCCATCATTGCGGCTGCCTTGGCCGGCTGAATTTCGACAACATGTTGCCCCATGATGTGCCCGGAGCCGATAAGGCCAATCGAAGCAATGAGCACTGATACTAAGCCAATGCGTGCAGCTGGCTTCCAGTAAGTACGCGCTTCCTCCTCATTTCCAGAAATGCGAACCGAACGTGCCATCCACCAAATGGAGAGGGCAGCTACCAGAGTTCCCGAAATGAGGAAAGCAGCGGAGATTGTGTGGGCAAATGTCAGGAGAGAAGTGGTACTAAACAGAACCTTCAGGAATCCGCCCATGCCGTCCAGTTCTGCGCGGCCGGTTTCTGGATTCACGATTGCACCCTCTGGGTACTGCATGAACGAATTGGCAGCCAGAATGAAGAATGCCGAGACCGCGGAACCAAGTGCGAAGAGCCAGATTGTGAGCGTGTGAACCTTTGGAGAGAGACGGCCCTTTCCGAATATCCACAGTCCGAGGAACGTGGACTCCAAGAAGAAGGCCAAGAGGGCTTCAAACGCGAGCGGAGCCCCGAAGATATCGCCGACGTAGCGCGAGTACTCCGACCAGTTCATGCCAAACTGGAACTCCTGGACGATGCCGGTTGCGACGCCGAGGGCGAAGTTGATGAGAAGGATCTTTCCGAAGAAATCTGTGACCTTCTGCCATTTGGGGTTTCCAGTCCGATATGCGGCTGTTTGCATAATCGCGACGAGCGTAGCGAGTCCGATTGTCAACGGCACCAATATGAAGTGGTAGACCGTGGTAATACCGAATTGCCACCGTGCGAGCTCGAGGGCTTCCACGTGAACACCTTTCGATCGAGCGAACGTTGAAGAGGACAATGCGATCGATGAACGAACCCGAAGTGGGACTCAGGTCCCACGATTCGGCCTGTGTAGAACCGTCTTGTTCTCGAAGTTGCTACGAACGGCGCACAGGTTCTTTTTAGGGATTCCGCGGAGCCAACGCAGCATGACATACCAATCTTGGCGCATTCTGAGTCTGCATTCCACCAGAATCGCGCTTTTTGTGAAGTTTAATCCTGAATTAGTCAAGAGAAAGCCAAAAGTGGAGCTACGGCCGTCATTTCGGAACGGTGCTCTGCACGTTCTCGCAGAGCAAGAGAGGTGTCTTGACAGTCCTCGTGCGGATAGGGAGCGGGCGGGGTGGCGATTGTGCCAACCCGAACCAAAGACGTCCACTCGCACAACAAAGACGTCCACTCGCACAACAAAGACGTCCACTCGCACAACAAAGACGTCCACTCGCACAACAAAGACGTCCACTCGCAAGAAGTGGGACAGACGTCCTATTGTCTCAAGGACAGTGTCACCAACGCGGGGTCTCTGCGTTACAGGGAAGCTCGGCTCAGTCCGTGTGGAGGTGGCCACAGTCGGCAAACGATGCAGATGAGCGTGGAGGTTCTGACGCTTCACGGTGGAACCACGGCCAGTTACGGATCGGCATATGCCGCCGATCACACCTGTAGCTCCACAATGGATGCCACGTTGCCCACGCTGAGTGTGTCAATAGACCGCACTTTGTTCATGTGCGAGAATAGACGCGGTGTTAGGTGTACCCGCATCACTTAACAGCCTGACGGTCTGATCCGATTCACTGTGCGCCGCTCATGCGCCGCCGCCGGTGGGGATATCGCCTCGGGTGTAAAGAGCTTTCCGCGGCAGAGCCGCGATTACATGGTCTAGATAGACACGTGGATGAGGGGCGTGGCCTATCTAGGCAGGAGTGTGTACGCATGGCTGATGAAGCCACGACGTCTGATCGGTCAACCGAACAGGCAACAAACGAATCCCAGCAGCCTTCGGCTGCCTCCGCGTCTGGTGAAACTGCTGCAAGTGCGAGGCCAAAGCGCAAGCCGGCAGCCCGCACCCGTAAGAAGGTTGAGCAGGTAACGCCAGATGTGTCCGATGCAGTCGCGCAATCGCTGGCAGAGCTCAAGATTGAGGCGCCTAAGCGCACAGTTAAGCGCCCTACGGCCCACATTGAGGACGCCGATGCCCTCCTAGAAGGCATCCAACCTCACGACGCTACGCCGGAGAAGTCTACAAGGGTCCGCAAGACGAAGGCTGCTGGCGCAACCAAGCAAGCAGTACCGGACTCTAGTGAGCAAGAGTCCAAGCCGAAGCGCACCCGCACCCGCAAAGCTAGCGTCTCTGCAGCAACGCCCGATGCGGACGTTCTCTTCACGTCGACTCCCGAACCCGCTGGCACTACTCCTGAACCTGCAGAAGTCCCAGCGATGACCGCACTCCTGTTCCAAGAGCCAGATGTGGCGCGCGCCCGGACACGCCGTCGGCCAGCGCGCACAGATGCAGCCCCCGCACTCACTGCGAAGAGTGAAGTCGACGAACCTAGTGGGGCAACCTCCGCCGAATCGGACAAGGCTTCCGTGGCTGAAGCTGAAGATGACTCCGCACAAGAATCCAGCCGCCGCAAGCGCGGATCTCGCGGTCGCCGCAAGACCTCCGAAGAAGTGGCTGAGCAGGCGCCCGAGGAACCCGCTGAGAACTCCTCCGCACAGGGTGAGGCCGAGGCCGCTGCATCAACCGATGTCTCGGAATCCGGAAGTGTGACGCGTCGTCGTCGTCGCCGCCGCTCCACCGAATCCTCTGATGAGGTTGCAGCGCCGAAGGGATCGACTCGCCTTGAAGCGAAACGGCAGCGCAGGAAGGAAGGGCGCGAGGCTGGCCGCCGCCGTCATTCCGTAACGGAATCTGAGTACCTCGCGCGCCGCGAATCGGTCAAGAGGGACATGCTGGTGCGTGAGCAAGACGGTCTCAACCAGATCGCAGTGCTTGAAGATGGCGTTCTGGTAGAGCACTACGTAGCTCGCCACACTCAGGTCTCAATGGTCGGAAACGTCTACTTGGGTCGCGTTCAGAACGTTCTGCCCTCCATGGAAGCCGCGTTTGTTGACATCGGAAAGGGCCGCAATGCCGTGCTCTACGCCGGTGAGGTCAACTGGGAAGCGGCCGGCATGGACGGCAAGCCGCGCCGAATTGAACAGGCTCTGAAGTCTGGCGATACCGTGCTGGTGCAGGTCACCAAGGACCCAATTGGGCACAAGGGTGCACGCCTGACGGCCCAGATCACGCTTGCGGGCCGCCACCTCGTTCTGGTTCCCTCCGGAGCAATGACCGGTATCTCCAGGAAGCTCCCGGAAAAGGAACGCCAGCGTCTGAAGAAGCTTCTTCGTGAAATTGTGCCGCCGGAACACGGCGTGATCGTTCGCACTGCTGCCGAAGGCGCCACCGAAGAGCAGCTGCGCGCAGACGTGGATCGGCTAACAAAGGCCTGGAACGACATCCAGCAGAAGTCCAAGAACTTCAAGTCGGCGCCGTCGCTCCTCAAGGGAGAACCTGAGCTGGCCGTGCGCGTGGTTCGCGATATCTTCAACGAAGATTTCCAGTCCCTCGTGGTTCAAGGCGACGAGGCGTGGTCTACCATCTCCGAATACGTCAGCGAGCTTTCACCGGAACTTTCGAGCAGGCTTTCGCACTGGACCAGCAGCAAGGACATCTTTGCTGAGCACCGCGTTGACGAACAGCTAGCCAAAGCGTTTGATCGCAAAGTGTGGCTGCCATCGGGTGGAACGCTCATCATCGACCGTACCGAAGCAATGACCGTCATTGACGTCAACACAGGCAAGTTCACCGGTGCTGGCGGCACGCTCGAAGAGACAGTCACTCGCAACAACCTGGAGGCGGCCGAAGAGATCGTCCGTCAACTGCGTCTTCGTGACATCGGTGGAATCATAGTGGTGGACTTCATCGATATGGTGCTCGAAGCGAACCGTGAGCTCGTTCTGCGCAGGCTCATTGAGTGTTTGGGGCGCGACCGCACCCGCCACCAAGTGGCTGAGGTAACCTCGCTGGGACTCATTCAGATGACCCGCAAGCGCGTTGGCCAAGGTTTGGTTGAAGCTTTCTCAACTCCATGTGAGGCCTGTGAAGGCCGCGGCTTTATCACCCATACGCACCCGGTTGAGCGCAACGATCAAGGTGCTGAAGTTCCCGTGCGCCGCAAGAACAAGCCAGTCAAGCAGCGTGAGACTCCTACTGAGCCAGCCGTTGTGGAAGAAGAATCCAAGCACGGTGAAGCGAAGGCGGCAATCAACTCGATTGCGGCAGCCGCGGCCAAGGGGCACGGCGAGCAGCCTGATGATGCGAACCACAGCACTGGTGGAGACGGCCGCGAGAATTTGGCGGGCGACGCTAGCGCCGATGCCACAACCGAAAGCGAATCCGAGGATAAGCCTGTAAACAGGCGAGGTAGCTCGCGGGGAGCCAAGAGCCGAAACTCGAATGCCGGTACGGGTAGCACCGGAAGGCAGACGCGCGGCAACGCGCGCCGAGGATCCAATCGCAGTTCGAATCCCGCCACCAGTATCGCTGCAGCGGATAATGCTTCCGTGAGCACCACAGCTCCAAACGGTGACGGTGAGAAGGCAGCAGGTTCTGCGGAGCCGGCGCGTGCGCGCCGCACGCGCCGCGTAAGCTCCTCAGGCACAATCACTCCGGGAGCCGGAGCAAGCGGGGCAATTCTCAGCTTCCCAGCTGAGTAAAGAGGCTAGGGCAATCTGAGCGAGTTGACCGGCGTGGCGCATCCCATACTCATGGGCCGCGTCCGGCGGCCCGGCGGACTTGCCCAAGCTCTGCCTCACCAAGTAATCTAAATAGTCGGCGCGCTGATTGAGTATCAAGCTCGGTGCGCCCAACAGTCAGAGCATCGCGCATCAGCGCGAGCAGCCGTAATCAACAGAGATGAGCAAGAACGTGGTTTACGCGATCGTCAAGGCCGGCGGCCGTCAAGAGAAGGTGTCCGTCGGGTCCGTCGTCGTCGTTGACAAGATGGAAGGACAGGCCGGCGATACCGTTGAGCTTGAGCCCATCATGCTCGTTGACGGTGACAAGGTCACCACGGCTGCCGATGGCATTTCAGCAAAGGTAACCGCCGAGGTCGTTCGGGACGATAAGGGCCCGAAGATTTCGATCATCAAGTACAAGAACAAGACGGGTTACCGCAAGCGTCAGGGTCACCGCCAGAAGCTGACCCGCCTCAAGGTCACCGGCATCAAGTGAGTCGTGGGACTGCATGGGCAGTCCCAACTCCGTCAACGCATCCAAAGAGAGCAGGTTTCGAAGATGGCACATAAGAAGGGCGCAAGCTCCTCACGCAACGGGCGCGATTCCAACGCGCAGCGCCTCGGTGTCAAGCGTTTCGGTGGTGAATCCGTCAAGGCTGGCGAGATCCTCGTCCGTCAGCGTGGCACCCACTTCCACCCAGGCATCAACGTAGGCCGCGGTAAGGACGATACTCTATTCGCTCTGTCCGCTGGCAACGTCCAGTTCGGCACTCGTCGTGACCGCAAGGTCATTGACATCGTTGTCGCAGAGGCCTGATAGGTTTCAGACTTTGAGGGGCGGAAGGCCATGCCTTCCGTCCCTTTTTGTTTCACAAGCACTCAATGTTGCTTCACAAGCACGTAATTCCAATCGTCACTTAGAGGAGACACCTCATGGCAAGCTTTGTTGATCGCGTGGTGCTGCACGTTGCAGCCGGAAACGGCGGCAACGGCTGCGCATCGGTGCATCGCGAGAAGTTCAAGCCGCTCGGCGGTCCAGATGGAGCAAATGGCGGAAACGGCGGCGACGTCGTCGTGGTGGTGGACCCTCAAGTGACCACTCTGCTGACCTACCACCATTCTCCTCACCAGAGTGCAGAATCGGGCGCTCAGGGCGCTGGGGATATGCGCATGGGCCGAAATGGTTCTGACCTTTTGGTACGCGTACCCTCTGGCACTGTGGTGAAGTCTCCAGAGGGCGATGTGCTCGCGGACCTCGTCACCGTGGGTGAGCGGTATGTGGCCGCTCGTGGCGGGCGTGGCGGTCTGGGCAATGCCGCGCTGGCTTCTCCCAAGCGCAAGGCTCCAGGCTTCGCGTTGCTGGGTGATGAAGGCGAAGTACGGGACATCGTTCTTGAACTGAAGTCGGTGGCTGATGTGGCCCTCGTGGGCTTCCCGAGCGCTGGCAAATCTTCGCTCATTGCGGCCATGTCGGCTGCCCGGCCCAAGATCGCCGATTATCCCTTCACAACGCTAATCCCGAACCTCGGTGTTGTTCAGGCAGGTGCAGAGCGTTACACGATAGCAGACGTCCCCGGTCTGATTCCTGGCGCCTCGGAAGGCAAGGGTCTTGGACTCGAGTTTTTGCGCCACATTGAACGTTGCGCGGTTATTGTGCACGTTCTTGACTGCGCCACGCTTGAGCCGGGCCGCGATCCACTTTCAGACCTCGACCTCATCGAATCGGAGCTTGCTGCGTACTCGGAGCAGCTACCGGTAGAAGAGGGCCGCGTCCCGCTCATGGAACGTCCACGGCTTGCCGTACTGAACAAGATTGATGTGCCCGAAGCTCGTGAGCTCGCAGAGTTCGTCAAAGAAGAACTGGAGGCTCGCGGCCTTCAGGTGTTCCTTGTCTCCGCTGTATCGCACGAGGGGCTTCGCGCACTTTCATTCTCACTTGCCTCAGCGGTGGCAGAAGCGCGATTGGCTGCCCCTGCACCAGAGGAAGCTCCTCGTGTTGTGCTGCGCCCGCGTTCGCGCAATCAGCAGGAGTTCACGATCCATCGCGCTTCACGTTCCGGTGAGGATTTCTTCGTCATTCGTGGCGACAAGCCGGAACGCTGGGTGCGTCAGACCAACTTCGATAACGACGAGGCCGTCGGTTACCTAGCTGACAAGCTCGACTCTCTTGGCATCGAGAAGGGACTTCTGGCAGCGGGCGCCCGAGCAGGCGACATGGTGGTGATTGGCCCGGAGGATACCGGCTACATCTTCGATTGGGAGCCCACCATGATGACCGGTGCTGAGCTGTTGGGTCCGCGCGGAACAGATCTGCGCTTGGATGAAAGCCAACGGCCCTCGCGCAGCGAACGCCGCAAGGAGTACAAGGACCGCATGGATGCCAAGACTGAAGCGCGCGATGCGTTGTGGACTGAGCGGCAAGCTGGCCACTGGACGGATCCTGGCGAGGAATAAAGGAATCGTGGACGTGGGGAGCCTTCACACCGTATTAGTGGCACTATTACGGTGTGAAGGCTCCACTGCTTAATCGTCATCTGCTTGGACAGGCCCGCCGCGTCGTAGTCAAGGTGGGCTCGTCGTCGTTGACTCTGCCAGATGGTAGCCTCAACTGGACTCAGCTGACTCACCTCACTTCTGTTCTGAGTGCTGCCCGTGAAAGGGGCCAGCAGGTGGTCCTTGTATCATCGGGAGCGGCCGCCGCTGGAGCGCCAGCACTGGGCCTGACAGGGCGCCCTCGTGAGATCCACATCTACCAAGCAGCATGCATGGTTGGACAGTCGCGGCTCATGGCTGCCTACGAACATGAGTTCCTCAAAGCGGGCATCACGATCGGCCAGATCCTTCTGACGGTTGAAGACGTGGTTAACCGGCGCCAATACTCAAATGCGCAGAGCGCATTGCGCACGCTTTTAGGCCTCGGAGTGATCCCGATTGTCAATGAGAATGACGCCGTCGCTACCGATGAACATCGCTTTGGCGACAACGATCGGTTGGCTGCTTTGACGGCCCATCTGGTGGACGCCGATGCACTGATTCTGCTCACAGATGTGGACGGATTGTATACTGCTCCACCGAAGTATTCCCAAGCTAGGCTCATCACTGAGGTCAACTCTCGCAAGGACCTCGAAAGCCTTGAGATTACGGGACGTGGCTCCGACGTCGGCACAGGTGGAATGCGCACCAAGGTTGACGCCGCCGAACTCGCATCTTCGGGCGGTGTGCCCGTTTTGTTGACGTCAGCGGAGAACGTGGGCACCGCGTTCGAATCCGGGAATGTGGGTACGTGGTTCAACCCTACGGGGCGGCGATCTTCGGCACGCCGGCTTTGGCTCGAACATGCCGCGCAGGTTCGTGGGCAGATCATTGTGGACGACGGCGCCGCGGCCGCCTTGCGCAAGCGCGGGGTTTCGTTGCTCCCAGTGGGAGTTGCAGCGGTGGCCGGCCGATTCGGTCCTGGCGATATGGTGGAGATTCGGGACATGACCGGGCACGCAATTGCGCGCGGCCTCTCAGGCTTTTCTTCAGAGGAACTGGTGCGAATTGCGGGGGACCGGGACGGCGCTCAGGGTATGAAGCCCGTGGTGCACGTCAACGATCTAGTTCGATTGAGCTGATCCTTAGGGCTTCTGGGCCCTTTACCCCTTTTGAGTGATATCGTCCACTGTTTGGTGCTGCCGTCTTGCCATTCGGACGATGGGGTGGTTAATCTAACCTCGTGCCCGCCACAAGCGGACATGCCCCGTCACGAGCGGGCCATTGTTCACACAGCATCGTGAAAAACCACGAGCTGCGTATGAAGGGATGAAAAGCCATGACGCATGTTATGTCATCACACATTGAGGATCATCGTGCGTCTGCGGTCATCGTATTTCTCGTGAACCACTTTCGAATGTGTAGGTAAATCTATACCTACTTACGTGCGTAGGTTCACAGCACGCTTCCTCCATAGCGCTAAGAGCGCTCCACGTGTTTTCCATAGCCTTTCAGGCCGACCCGTGAACGGATGAACGAATATGACAGTTCAACTGACCAGCCTAGATACCCCAACCACAGCAAGCCCAGCAGGAGTCGAACGCATGACCGATGCCTATATCGGCATCGATCTTACGATTCTGAGCGCGGCGTCCTCCGCCGATTATTCAAGTCTGGGTATGGACCTCCCCGTCGAGTTTGCTAGCTTCCCGAAGCTAGTCTCATGTGCAAGTGCGGCATGCTCAGGCGGCCTCGATCTGATTCTGCTTGCGAAGGAGTTCCAGATGCGCTGCGATCGAAGTGGCGGGTCTATGGACGCAGTTCGAACGATGGCCAGACTGACTGACACCGGTGCGGCAGGTTTTTCCGCAGAAGTTCCAACCGAGGCCCCCAAACTTGCCGAAGCGATTGGCCTTCTCTCACAGCAGCGTGACGGCTGGGGATCAATCGAGATTTCCTTGGATCACAGTAGCGATCTACGGGCACTCACTTCGTTCTCAACCGCAGCCCATGACGCAGGTATCCATGTCAGCGGCCGTATGAGCGCCGACGACGTTCTGCAGATGAACTTGACCGAGCTCACGGCTTTGGTTGACGCCGTTCGCCTCCAAACTGAGGATCCGCATGTAGCCCGGGAGTGCCGTTTTGCGTTGCGATCGGCGGCAGCAGAACAAGGCCGCAGCCTTGACGTTCTTGTCGATATGGGCGTGGTCATTTCTGGCAGTGCTAAGGCCGCAAGCGAACGCGCACTCCTCATTGAGGGAATCCAACAGAGGCCGCTGTTTGGCGGCAAGGCAAAGGCCGTTGGAACTGTTTACGACGTGGCAGATGCGGTAGAGAACTGGATTGGCTTGGGTGGAGCCGACGGCATCATCTTCATGCCAGCCTCCCTGCCAACTGATCTCGCATCGATCATCCGTGGAGTGCTTCCTCTGCTGAAGGCTCGCTCAGAGGTGAAGTAGCGGTTTAGTGCTGAGGTGACGAAATGGGCGGATGGTCTTGACCATCCGCCCATTTCAGTTCCACGGTGGGCGGACCGCAAACGGCCCGCCCACCGGTCAGCTCATCAGGCTGTTCAGTTAGCCTTCTTGGCTTCCTCTTCAGCAATCTGTGCACGGACAGCGTCCATGTCCAAAGCGTTGATCTGCGAGATAAGATCCTCGAGATCGTTGTGGCGCATGGCTCCCGCCTGCTGGAAGATCTGAATGCCATCGCGGAACGCCATGAGGGTTGGAATCGCTTGGACGTTGAACTCAGCTGCCAGTTGCTGGTTAGCGTCTGAATCAACCTTCCCGAAGGTGATATCTGTGTGGCTTTCAGAAGACTTCTCGAACACCGGGCCGAACTGGCGGCATGGGCCGCACCATGATGCCCAGAAGTCCAGAAGTACAGTGCCTTCCTTGACGCTCTCGTTGAAGTTTTCCTCGGTGATCTCGACTGTAGCCATTTCGCCCTTCCACGTTGTGTCCGGCCCCTTGGGGCCACATAGCTACCCGGCGTCTACCGGGTCTTGGGGAGGAACGCTTTGCTCAACCGAGGTATTCCCGCCCTCACGTGGGATCTCCAAGCTCAGCCCCTAGCGAATCATGAAGTCGTGCCACTGGCGTGGGTTGGACTGCGCGAAGCGTCGGTTGATCGGGCAGTCACGTGGATCGAGCCGCAGGAGAAGCTCCCGGGATTGGATCGGCAAGTTCACCTTGGCACGAAAGAACCGTAGGCTTGCCACATGACAGATCAAACAGTGGTCTCGGGTGTCGAGGATCTGGCGCGCCGGGCAAAGGTTGCTTCTCGTGATCTTCGCAATGCAACAAGCAGTGCCAAGGATGCACTGCTCAATGGCATAGCGGATGCTTTGGAATCCCACACGGACGCCATCATCGCAGGCAACGAGGCGGATATGGCACATGGGCGCGACGCCGGCATGTCTGCCAGTCTGCTTGACCGGCTCAGCCTGACCAAGGACCGAATCTCGGCTATCGCGCAGGCCACTCGGCACGTTGCGGGCCTGCCAGACCCAGTGGGAGAGGTGGTGCGAGGATCCACGTTGCCAAATGGCCTCGTGCTGCGCCAGGTGCGCGTGCCAATGGGTGTCATTGGGATGATCTACGAAGCACGCCCGAATGTTACGATTGACGCCGCATCACTGGCACTGAAAGCCGGATCGGCTGTCATCCTGCGCGGAGGCCGGGCCGCGGAAGAAACCAACGCTGTACTAGTGAAGGTGATGCGCGACGTCGTCGTCGAAAAAGGGCTTAACCCTGACCTAGTTCAGACAATTGATTCGTTTGGGCGAGAGGGTTCTGTGGCGTTGATGCGGGCGCGCGGGCTCGTTGACCTCGTCATTCCTCGCGGGGGAGCGGGATTGATCCAGACCGTGGTGCGGGAGTCGCTGGTTCCAGTTATTGAGACGGGCGTGGGGAACTGCCACGTCTACGTGGACCGGGCAGCTGATCTGGACAAGGCACTCGCTATTGCGATCAATGCAAAGACTCATCGTCCGGGAGTGTGCAACGCTGCCGAAAGCCTGTTGGTCCATGAGGAAGTCGCCACCGGGTTCATGCCACGCGTTCTCCGGGCATTAGCGGATCGAGGCGTCACGATACATGGTTGCGGGACCTCGGCAACTCTTGCGCCTGACGGTGTTGATGTGATTCCCGCCACTGATGAGGACTGGGCGACGGAATACCTCGACCTAGAGATTGCGGTTAAAGTTGTTCCTAGCGAAGAATCGGCGATAGACCATATCCGCGCGTATTCAACCGGCCACACGGAGGCAATCGTTTCGCAGGATCTCGCTGCGATTCGGCGTTTCACGGCCGGAGTGGACTGTGCCGCGATCATGATCAATGCTTCGACGCGTTTTACAGATGGCGGCGAGCTGGGCCTGGGTGCGGAGATTGGTATTTCCACCCAGAAGCTTCACGCTCGCGGTCCGATGGGTTTGACTGAGCTGACGACCACAACGTGGATCGTCGAGGGAGATGGGCATGTCCGAAACTGATGTCCACGTTCCAATACCGGATCACCCGAACCGGCCACGGAGAATCGGGATCATGGGCGGAACATTTGACCCAATACATCACGGACATCTCGTTGCGGCATCTGAGGTTCAACACGTTTTTGGCCTCGACGAAGTCGTGTTTGTGCCCACGGGACGCCAACCGTTCAAGCGAGATCGAGCGGTGACTTTACCAGAACATCGCTACCTCATGACCGTGATTGCAACCGCATCAAACTCGCGTTTTTCAGTCTCTCGCGTGGATATTGAAAGGTCTGGACTGACCTACACGGTAGATACTCTGCGTGATCTGCGGCACAGCTATCCAGGTGCAGAGTTCTATTTCATCACGGGCGCCGATGTGCTTCCGGACATCCTCAAATGGAAGGATCCCGATGAGTTATGGAGCATGGCGCACTTTGTCGGAGTAACCCGTCCGGGCCACCAGCTTGACGTTACGGGGTTACCCGCAGAACGAATTAGCCTGCTGGAAGTACCAGCCATGGCAATATCGTCTACGGACTGTCGAGCTCGCGTTCGGCGCGGCGCGCCGATATGGTATTTGCTGCCAGATGGCGTGGTTCAATACATTGCGAAGTACCATCTTTATCAGGAGTTGTCAGAGACTCATGATCAGATGGAGTTCAGCGGCACGAAGCTTCTGAACGGAAGGAGAAACAATGAGTGAGGAGACACCGCGTCTCTCCCGTCGCGAGATGCGTGAAAGGGGCCTCCTCAAGCCGGTGACAACTGGCACTTCCCCCATCGAGGAGCTTAGCCAGACCCAGGAGCTGAATCTGCGCAGGCTTTCACGCAAGGAACTGCGCGAACGGTCAACTGCCAGCAATGAGGCCGTGGCAGCCGAGTTGGCAGCTGCGGCGAGCAGTGCGAGTCCGGTCACGCCCGATGAGCCTGTGATTGCGCCCGGGCAAGCCGAACCCAAGATTGGATCGGCCCGCGAGTCGGTTGTCTCTCCCGGAAGCTCTGATAACGGCGCACGGCGAAGTGTGTTTGATCGTTTCTCTAGCGCTCAGGGCTCGGCCGATGACTCACATGACGCTACCGCTGGCTCGCAGAAGCGAGAATTGCACGCTGGTGCGGACGACGCATCAGTGGATTTCGATTCAGAAAGCGATGAAAGCCTTGAAGATCGGCTTCTCGCTCGCGTCCGTCAAGATACCGCTGCTATTGGACGCTCAGGTAACTCCCCGGACGAACCAGCGCATGACGAATCGCCCACAGGTGACTCCTCGTGGGCGCGCACAACCGTGGAACCGAGTAGTGTGGCAGCCTTGGGCGATTTTATTAGTTCGCCTTCAAAGCAAAAAGCTCCTGCGCTTCCTGCTGGTCCGGAGAGTTCTGCAGACAAACACGTTGCATTCCCTGAGGTATCCGCCAATCTTGACGATTCGGCGGAGGATGAGGCGGAATCGACGGGTGGCCAACACGGCGTGCTGATGACTGTGGTTTTTGTGCTTGTTGGCCTGCTCCTTGGAGTCTTGGTTGGCTTGGCAATCCGGCACTTTTTCATGAGTGGTGCTGTTCCGCTGGGAGTTGATATCGATTCCGTTCGAGCCGCAGCTGCTCTCATTCCTACCCATATATAGGAGTTCATGTGGTCGCAACCGACCAAGCTAAGGAATATGCCCGAATTGCAGCTTCTGCTGCCGCCGAATTGAAGGCCGTGAGCATATCCGCAATTGACGTCTCAGATCGTCTGATGTTGACCGACGTTTTTCTGGTGGTCTCCGGATCGAGTGACCGCCAAGTTCGTGCGCTCGTCGATGCGATCGACGAAGCTATGCTGAAGGCTGGTGTTCATCGCCAGCGCCGCGAAGGCATGGACGCATCGCCTCACTGGGTCATCATTGATTTCGACGAACTCATGGTTCATGTCCAACAAGAAGAGGACCGTGAGTTCTACGCTCTGGAGAAGCTCTGGGGCGACTGCCCGGTGATTGATCTGGGTATTGATACAGGCGAGGAAACCAGTACGCTGGATCGTCTGCTCGCAGGATCAAGCGAGGAAGCTTCCGACAGGCCGGAGGATGCCGAGGCGTGAGTGCAGACCGCGTGGTGCTGTGGCGCCACGGCCAGACTGATCTCAACGTTGCCGGGCGCATTCAAGGTTCTCAAGATTTCCCACTCAACGAAACGGGACGTGAGCAAGCCCGCGGCGTCGCCGTGGAACTTGCACAACTGAATCCCGCAATGATCGTCAGTTCGCCACTCTCACGCGCACTCGATACCGCCCGCGCGCTGGGAGGTGTGACGGGCCTCGATGTGGAAGTAGACGCACGTCTGGTCGAACGGTGTTATGGCGAATGGGAGGGTCTCACACGCGAGGACATGGTGGCAGCCAACCCTCGAGAGTATGCAGTGTGGAGAGCCGGTGGCCATCCAGAGGGGCTAGGCGTTGAACGCAACTCTGTTGTAGCAGATCGTATTCAGAGCGCTGTGTGGGACGCTGCGGCCAAGATGGATGGCGGAACCCTCATTGTGGTTGCACACGGCGCGGCGCTTCGAGCGGGAGTTACGGCCATGCTCGGAATGGATCCGGAGGGGTGGACCGGCTTGCGCGGAATGGATAACTGCCATTGGGCCATGTTGGTTCCTCGCCCTGAGCGCACACCCGAATGGCTCCTGATCTCCTACAACCGGGCAAAGGCAGAGTAGTAGTGCCACATTCTGCCCGGCACGTGGTGAGGCTCTCACCGATCTGTGCCGTCAGAATTTGGCCGAATGTGATTGGGTCAGTAAGCTTTATCTAGTCCGAGGGGCATTGGCGCAGTTGGTAGCGCGCTTCCATGGCATGGAAGAGGTCAGGGGTTCGAATCCCCTATGCTCCACTAAACAGGCCGAGTTCGAAACTTGCCCCGCAGAAATGCGGGGCAAGTTTCTTTTTCGGGTTTTAGGCCTAAAGGGGGTCAGGACTGTTTTCTGGATGGTTGTGGTTTCTCTATTTTGTCACGGTTTTCTTGGATGGTGCCTCTAAGAGATGTTTTCAAGCGGTTTGTGTTGTAGAAGATGAGGTAATCATTGATTGCCATCTCGAGCTGGGCAGTACAGGTCCATGTTCGACCGTACAACATTTCCGTTTTCATGCGCCCGAAGAATCCTTCACAGGCGGCGTTATCGGGACTGCATCCCTTCTTTCCCATCGAGCGAGTAACCCGACCAGCTTTCGTTGTCTCAATCCATTCAGCAGTCCGGTAATGCCCACCACGATCACTATGGATAATGAGAGGCACAGCCTCCTTAGCCTCACGCAGAGC
This sequence comes from Changpingibacter yushuensis, assembly GCF_014041995.1. Taxonomy (NCBI): domain Bacteria; kingdom Bacillati; phylum Actinomycetota; class Actinomycetes; order Actinomycetales; family Actinomycetaceae; genus Changpingibacter; species Changpingibacter yushuensis. The sequence continues at coordinate 1,149,013 of NZ_CP059492.1, forward strand.
ATCGTGCCGGTCAGCAGGCAGACTGGCAATCGCTGCTTCGAGCATCGACTGTGTCATCACCTTGTCCGCACGTCGACTCGTCTGCCACGCCACGACTTTCCCATCACAGCAATCAATCATCGGGCTGAGATAGACCTTGGCATCCGGACCGGCGAACTCAGTGACATCGGTGAGCCACAATCTGTTAGGCTCATCAGCTTGAAAATCACGTGCCACGTGATCATCGGGGGCCGGACTCGTCTCTCTCGTAGCTGGAGTAGCGTCGTTTCCGGTGAGCATAAAAGACCGGGATCCGATGCTGTTTCATCAAGCGACGGACAACCTTCTCCGAAACGCTCACTCCGAGTCGCTTGAGTTGTAGCCAGATCCGCGCAGAACCGTATGTACAGCCCGAATCAGCCGAAATCTTCTTGATCTGCTCAGCAAGCTTGGCATACGTGTCAGGACGATCAAGCACGCCCCGGCAATACTGATAGCTACTGGCCGACATGCCACACACCTCCAAGAGCATCACGACAGGAAGACGGGCACGTAACTGGTCAATGATGCATGTCTTGTTCAGGTTCGACAGTTTGCCCGGGATGACGCCCGCGTCTTCTTTTACCAGATCAAGCTCGCGTTCGACCACATGCTTTTCTACCAAGAGCTTGGCTGCTAGAGAGCGTAACTCGTCAGGATCTTGTGGTAGTGACTTCTCGAGTTGAGCCCGGGTTGCTCACCCATCAGCCTCGCGTTTGTCACGTTTAGTCATCAGGCCTCGCTCACCATCGTGGTTCCATAAACGCATCCACTTATACAACAGCATATGGTTACCAACGCCCAGATCCCCAGCAATATCTTTGACCGATTGTCCAGTATTCATCCGCTGGACCCCAGCCAGCGTGACAGTCCACGGGTAATGGCGAGGAGGCTGCCTCTTCACCACGGATTTGCGACCCCGCCAAGACTGATGCACCCAATCATGCAACACATGCCGAGACGGATAGCCCAGCTTCCGGATCGTCTTCACATACGAGCCCAACCTTCGAAACGTTGCCACAGCCACACGTTTCTGCTCAATCGAATACACAACCCTCATACAAGCCTTCCAAAAAGATACGGAAAACTGTCCACACTCCCAACGTCCTATGGGCCGAAATTCCGTTCGATCCGGCTCAGGTGACCGGTCGTCGGCGACCATTGTTCATTTCCCTCTGTGGGACCTGTGGAGCAGACGCATTCTCGTCTGCACTTCCACAATGCGGGTGTAACCTAGGACTCTGACAGGACTCACAGGCGATGGTGCTTGAAAGGACAGACGAGGATATGGAAAAGCTGGAGTATTTGGTCCGCACACTGTCCAGGACAAAGCGCAAGGACTATGAAAACTATGTCGTCAACGCCATTTGGAACCGCCTTGCTGACAACGACATTCAGCCGGTCACACAGAAGCTCGTGGCCAAGTCCTCTACGGAGCGCTATTTCATTGACCTGTATTTCCCACAGCTCAACATCGGGATTGAATGCAATGAGCCCTCTCATTTAGGCCAACAGAGCCAAGACGAGATTCGCCAGTGGACGATCTTCGATGTCTTGCACCAAGTGCAGCCAACCAGTGGATACCAGCAGATAGACATCGATATCGCTGATCCACAGGGACGCTGGCTCAGCCTAGCCGACGTTTCTGGTTCCATCGATCGCGCAGTAGAACGCCTGAGAAGCGCCGTGCAGACTCAGAAGCGCAGCGGAGCTTTCGATCCTTGGACGGGTGTCCCGGAGGACCCGATTACCTATGTGCAGTCCCTAAAGGAGTTGTCTGTTGCAGACGACGTGCGGTTCAGGACTATGGCAGAGGCGTGCAACGCCCTCTTCAGCGATGACTACAGAAGTCTCCAGAAATCCTATTTCATCCCCAGAAGACTAAAGCCGGTGTATGGCGACGAATACCATGTCTGGTTCCCGAAAGCAGAGCTTCAAGGAAATGCCGTGTCGCGCGGCTGGCACAACATCCTCTCAGCTGACGGAATGACGCTCGAGGAGTATAACGATGGGTGGGATGCAGTCGATAGTGGCGACTACCGAGATAACCGCATTGTCTTTATCCAGAACATCGATCCCATACTCAGAACCAGAGCGTATCAGTTTGCTGGAGTGTTCAAGCGGAACGGAACGGGAAATATCAACGGCTTGCCTACCAAGCACTATGAACGAGTCAGCACAACGTTCCCCGTGCTGCCCGGTGAAGCAGAGAAGAAGTAGCCCACTGGGCAGGGGTTTGGTCCGGCCTTCACCATCATCGAGCCACTGATCGTGGGACTGCTGCATGTTTGGGGGATAAGTTGGTCAGGTGGCTTGTGCGGCCAGTTGGTTGATGGTGGTTTCGTATTCGATGGGTGTCAACGTGGCGGAGACGGGCTGTCATTCTTGGCCTAATGGACTACCCCACGATCATCCGAAATGGCGTCCTTGATGGCACACAGGTAAGGATTGCCATCCCGCTGGGGTGACGAAGCACAGCTCATGCCGCCGCGCACTGAAGAACCTCATCGTCTCGCTCGAGCTGCCGATCGCGCTAACGAAGCAAACGCAACTCCCCAGACTCCGCTTTGGTGACCCCCGGTTTCTCACCAGGCTGGACACGCTCCTCGCACAGCCACTTATGTAGTGTCCCTACATGGATCCCGAAATCCTTCGCGATCATCTTGATCGTTACCTCAGGCCCATGGGCTCCAACCGCCCCAAGCACGTCCTAGCGGAACTCTTGCGGACACGCAGCAGGCATAACAACATCCGCCCAAGCCAGCAAAAACTAGCCAAGTCAAACGTCACCTAACTATGCAACAGTCCCAGGATGTGTCGCTGATTTGCGGGTTTGTGGTGACTCTGACCTTATTGAGGAAGAGCTGTTCTAAATCTGGTCACCATCGGTGTTTTCGTATAACGTTAATGGCATGAGCGGACAAGAGATGATCGATGGGATTCCGGTCTCTAAGGAGCAGATCGAAGCGTGGGCCAACGAGGCCGAGGCGGGATATGACATTGCGGCGTTGAAGAAGCGTGGGCGTGGGCGTCCGGGGCGTGGCGCAGAACCGTCGCAAGTCATCGCATTACGCCTCACTACGGATGAGATCGCTTCCCTGGATGCTCGAGCGAGCCGGGAGGGAAAGTCTCGCTCTGAAGTGATCCGAGAAGCCTTGGCCTTAGCACGAAAGTCCACCCCTCTGCATTGAGACACGGGATCAATCCCGAGGATGCGATTCAAGCTGCGACGTGGTCGACCTGGATTGAGAATCTTGACGACGATAGTCCAGCTAGGCAGCTCCGGCTTGGGTTTGATGCGCGTGGTCGCATGCTGGAAACGGTCGTGTTGGTGTTCGATAGTGGAAATGACCTCGTAGTCCACGCGATGAAAGTACGTCCGCAGACGCTCGACCTACTTCCGTAACACCGAATTGCTCGTGCCTACAGTTGTCAGATCTTCTCTCAAACTGTTGATCGATCAACACCGAACAGGGAGGCCAATGCCGTGACGCTCGTGCCTTGCTCGTGGAGGTTCCTAATAACCTCCACGTGAGTATCAGTCAGAAGGTTGGGCGTCCGTCCCCTAGAACCTCTCGAAGTTTAATTCGGTGGATTCTCATACTTGAGTGCGTCAAAGTGGGGATCGACTTTCCCGCTATTCCAAATCAAAAGTGGCTCACGAAGCTCAGAACTGGGCCTCCCAAAGCGTCCTACCAAGCTTACTCTTGCTCTCGGGAAGTCCCGAAATGCCTGAAGGTGTTGCGGGACTTCTTGGTGGCCGGGCGCTTGTCGTGGCCGTGGTTGGAACTCTGCGCATATATACAACCAAACTCTCTCATTAACCACTTATCCTTTGCTCTGCAACGAAAAGAATGAGAAGAGGAGTCCATTCTTTTGGGGTGGTAAGCCTTACCTGTCTTTTCCGGGGCTTGGGGCGTGGTTACGTTTGTGACACGAGATCAAACCATCCGCACTACAAAGGAGCAGACAATGACTACTCAGACTCTTGTTGCGTCGTGTACCACAACCGCTTGCTCGTACAACAACGGCGGTTGCACAGCGCTCGCGATCACTGTTGCAGGAACTGCCGATCAGGCAACCTGTGGCACATTCATCGCTCTCGATGCCCGCGGCGGCATCCCAACCGCACAAGGCCATGTTGGCGCATGCCAGCGCCTTGAATGCGTACACAACAATGACCTCCTGTGCACGGCGGGGGAGATCGGCATCGCCGGTGACCAAGCTATGTGCACAAAGTTTGAAGTTCGCTGACTCAGATTCGGTTGAATTCTTCTGATATGCAGGTAGTGGCGGCCCACGCAATGAGGGCCGCCACTACTGTTGTGCCGTGGTTGTCTAGAGCCTTGAGCTCCTAGAAATGATGCTGTGCATTCTTAGAAGTGGAGTTCCGCGATAGCGGAGACGAGCTCAGAGCGAGTTGAGACGCGGTTCGCAAAGGGCACGAATGCGGTTACGGCTTCGGCTTTGTCTATGTAGAGAAGCGTGAGTCCGGTCCGGTCCACATCGAGGCAGCTAACTCCTCGCGAATGTACGCATGCATTCGCGAGGTCTTGGCGGCCAGTAAAAGCTCCTTTGAGCCCGCCGAACATGAGGCCATCAAACAGCACCGCTGCGTCCATGATGGAGCAGTCGGTGACCACGTCCACAGCCGTGAGCTCCAGTTCTGGGTTGGAGAAAAGGTCACGTTCGAGCCGGCAGAACAGCGCATGGTGTTGATCGTCCAGGCACCGGGCGTGTTCTTGCGAGATCTCGTCGGCGGTGACGGGTGTAACTCCACACGGATCATGGAGCAGTGCCCGCTCGAATTCGATTCGTGCGAGGTGGCCGCTCCCGGCTACTTCACTGACGCGGTCACTGAGCTGGCCATGAGAGAGCATCTCTATCTGTTCATCCTCGCTCAACCAGTGTGCTTTCCCGAGCAGGTGAAGTGAGGCTGCGACAACGCTGAGTTCGAAGTTGGGAGCAGCCTTGTCGATTGAAAGCCGAATATCCGTGGTGCGAGTGAGATCTAGTGAGCTGACCTCTGGATCTTGTGCGGAAACGGCCACGACGACGTCGCCCGATCGTGTGATTCCATGAACGATCGCACTTAGAGTGCGAAGCGGCTCTTCGCGGTATGCCACAAGAACGGACGTGCCCAATCCGGTCAGGAGCCGGTATGAAGTGGATAAGCATCGTCCGTGCCAAACGTCAGGCGACAATGCGGTGCTGTTGGGAAACAGAGACAGTTCGGGATTCACAGCGCTACTCTCACTCGGGATCTACCAAAGTAAGGGTAACCCAACATCTGCAATTACGTAACGTCGTCTTAGCGAAATCACGTGTGATGTGAGCGATGTTGAGATGAGCGTTCCTATAGAGATAGAACGCGTTTGCAAGTAAAGGTGTACGCAACTAATGTTTGGGGGTGAATGTGGCTCTCAGCCGCACCGAAGAAAGGTTGATCTATGGGAACGCAGCACTTGTTTTCACCTCTCACCATTGCAAGTCCATCGGGTCCGGGGCTAACTCTGCGAAACCGACTTATTGTTGCCCCCATGTGCCAGTACAGTGTTGACGATCTCGGTGGAGTGCCCACGGACTGGCATCTGCAGCACCTCGGCTCGATGGCAGCTGGGGGCTTTGGCATGGTGGTCACTGAAGCCACAGGCGTGGAGCCGCGGGCCAGGATCTCCCCACGTGACCTAGGCCTCTACACTGACGAACAACAAGACGCCCATGCCCGGATCGTGTCATTCATCCATGCTCAGGGTGCTGCGTCCGCCATCCAGCTCGGCCACGCTGGCGCTAAGGCTTCAACCTACCCGGGACTTCCAGGGCTGCCAGAGGGAACCGTTCCGCCGCAGGAGGGTGGCTGGATACCGCGTGGTGCAACGACGGAACCAGTGCGCGACGGATATGACGCACCGGAAGCTCTGGATGGGGGTGGGATTGCTGCGGTGGTGCGCGCGTTCGCGGAGGCGGCGGCCCGGGCAGATGCGGCTGGATATGATGCAGTCCAGATTCATGCAGCGCACGGGTATCTCCTGCACCAGTTCCTCTCACCGTTGACGAATACGCGCACAGATGAGTATGGCGGAAGCGAAGAGAATCGCACACGTTTGACCCGCGAAGTCGTTGCTGCTGTCAGAGCGGTATGGCCTGATGAAAAGCCCCTCGGAATTCGATTCAGCGCGGTGGATTGGACACCCGGTGGCTGGGGTATCGAGTCGATGATCCGCCTTGCACGTACCCTAGTCAGTGACTACGGCGTGACATGGATCGATGCATCTACGGGCGGTCTGGATAAGTCAGAGTTCATCGAGGTTGGCCCTGGATACCAAGTCCGATTTGCGGCTGCGCTCCGTGAAGCGCTTGAAGGCACGAACGCAACGGTCAGCGCGGTTGGCCTTATTGAAGATGCATTCCAAGCGGAGACCATCCTGGCCTCCGGCCAAGCGGACGCTATCTCCATTGGGCGGGCGGCCCTGCGTAATCCCCATTGGGCTGCTCAGGCGGCCGCTCGGCTGGGCGTTGCGAGTGAAGAGAATCCGCGATCCATACCGTTGTGGCGCGCCCGTTGGTAATCAGTGAGGTGCAAAGCTCGTGCTTCTGGCCTTCGACGGAGCGCGGGGTTCCGGCAGGCGTGCCAGAACCCCAGCGCGGGTAGTCGACCAGAGTTGCGTGTGTCGGCAGGCCAGTCATATCGATAGGCGAACCCGATAGCGCAACGGCCGGGTCTCCCGGTCTCGATCCTTAGTGAGACCGGGAGGCCCGGTATGATAAGTCCATATGACCGCGCAATACTAGCGATGGGAGGCGGCATGACTGTCTCAGAAAAGCCTGAGTTCGCGCGCTCCGGAGTTGAGGGTCGGGCGGCCTTAGCGCAGCGGTGGTGTGTGCTTCAGGTTGTCCATGATCGCATCAGCGCGCATATTGAGCGTGCGCTCCAACCCGCCTTCGGCATCAGCGTGCGCGAGTTTTCAATGCTGAAGGTCCTCAATGGTCAACACAATGGAACGGGTGGTCACCTTCAGATGAAGCAGCTCGCTGCTGCCGTGGCCCTGAGCCAATCGGCAACCACGCGGCTTGTTGATCGTCTGGAGGGGAGGGGGTTGTTAACCCGATACATCTGCTCCACTGATCGCCGAGGAATCTACACCGATGTGACGGCCGAAGGTCGGGCCGTTTTGGAGAGGGCCCAGCCAGTCAACGATGCTGCACTCGAGGAGGCACTTGACATGATCGGCGCGGAGGAGGACTTGGCTCCAATCGTGGAGGCTTTGCGTGGCGAGGTGTCCCAGTAGCTCCGGGAGTTCAAGAAAAGGATGGACTGAAGGCACTGGTTGCCACCTGTTCAGATTCCAGAAAATGGCGCGTTTACTGGACTAGATACAGTCTGAGCGGGCATTTTGTTGTGTGGTGTGACACGAAACTGGGGTGAGGTCTGGTCACGTAGCGGCGGGGTAAGGTAATCCTTACTTGTAACGAAAGTTGCGGTAGCGCCCATCCACAAATGAAAGGCACCTTGCCCGCATGAAACGCGCACTTGTCATTTCCATGTCAATAGCGGCCACAATGGCTGTGACCGCCTGCAGCACTTCCTCGGACGATTCGTCCGCGAGCAGTTCGGACGCATCCTCAGCCACCTCATCTGATCAGTTCCCGGTCACGATTGACCACGTCTTTGGAACCACCACCATCGAGTCGAAACCAGAGCGGGTTGCCACCGTGGGGTGGGGCGGCCAAGATGTGGCGCTTGCACTGGGCGTGGCTCCAGTTGGCGTGGACGATCAGACATGGTCGATGGACGGCTCGGATGGACTCGGAGTCTACGATTGGACGTCTGATGCCTACGAGGCGCTGGGTGCCGATTCACCAGTGGTTTTCGATACCACCGACGGGGTGGACTTTGAGGCTATCGCCGATACACAGCCAGACGTCATTTTGGGTGTCTACTCCGGCCTGTCAGCTGACGACTACGCCACCTTGAGCGAGATCGCGCCAACCGTCGCGTACCCAGAAGTTGCGTGGTACACCCCATGGCGCGATTCGATCACTATCAATGCTGCAGCACTTGGTTTGGCTAGCGAGGGTCAGGAGCTGGTGGAAGATCTAGACAAACAGATCGCTGACGCCACTGCGGACTCCAACTTCGCAGGCAAGACCGCCGCATTCTTCTACATGAGCGCCGCTGACCTTTCCACCATCTCCGTTTACGCAGTGGATGACTCGCGCACGGCATTCCTGGGAGACCTCGGCTTTGACTTCCCATCGGCAGCAACTGAAGCGAGCGCCGGTGGCGAGTTCTATGCTGACATTTCAGCAGAGAACGCTGACAAGCTTGCCGACGTCGACGTTATTGTCACGTATGGCGACGACGACCTGTTGCCGGCCCTTCAAGCTGACCCGCTGTGGAACACACTTCCAGCGGTCCAGAATGGCGCCGTAGTAACGGTTGGCTCTGGTGATGCACTGAGTGGTGCTGTCACCCCAACTGCGCTTTCCATCCCGTGGATGCTTGACACGTACGTTGGGCTGCTAGACGATGCGGTCGCGAAGTCCGAATGACAGTCGTATCTGACACACGCCGCCACGCACGAGGTTCTCAAACCGGTGCGCGGCGGCGTGCCGCAGTCGTTGGCCTCCTTGTGGGGCTTGTTGTTGCGGTGACACTCTCGCTGGCATATGGGTCGCGTTCCGTCTCATTGCACGAGATCTCCGATGGTCTTGGGATGTGGGTGCGTGGCCAGACGGCGCAAGATATTGGTGCAATTGCGGTTCAACAACGCATTCCGCGCACGGTGCTGGCTCTCATTGCAGGTGGCGCGCTCGGACTCTCAGGTGCGCTCATGCAAGCCGTGACTCGTAACCCTGTTGCAGACCCAGGGATTCTGGGAGTCAACACGGGCGCTGCCCTGTTTGTGGTGTGCGGTATTGCCTTCTTCGGAATCAACTCCACATATGAGTATCTGGCACTTGCGCTGATCGGTGGCAGTATTGTGGCGGTCTTTGTATATGTGGTGGGCTCGATCGGCCCTGGTGGGTCTACGCCCATCAAACTAGCGTTAGCTGGAGCGGCCACAACCGCGGCACTCTCTTCTCTTGTAAGCGCAGTACTGCTCCCTCGCGTTGCCGCGATGAACGAGTTCCGATTCTGGCAAGTGGGCGGAGTAGCTGGTGCCAATTGGAGCTCCATCGCAATCGTTTCGCCGCTGCTAGGCGTTGCCGCCATCGTGGCCTTCGCATGCGGCCCTTCGCTCAACGCGCTTGGTATGGGTGACGAGGTAGCTACTGGGCTGGGTGTAAAAGTGGGCCGTGCACGAATCGTAGCCTCAGCTGCCGGAGTTGCCTTGTGTGCTGCAGTCACGGCCGTCGCAGGCCCCATCGCTTTTGTGGGCCTGATGGTTCCGCATCTCATTCGCCTCCTGTTTGGTCCTGATCAGCGTTGGCTCCTACCTCTTTCAGCAATGGGCGGCGCAATACTGTTGACCGTCTCCGATACCATTGGGCGCCTTATCGGCTACCCGGGCGAAGTCGAAGCGGGAATCGTGACCGCGTTCGTTGGTGCTCCGGTGCTGATCATCGTCGCGCGCCGCACCAAGATGAAGTCTTTGTGATGAATACAGTGACCCAATTCCGCCCTGCGCCTTCCGCCACAGACCAAACGGCGCTCGAATCGGCTGTTCGCCTCGTCAAGAGTGGGCGCGCGCACCGCAACCGGCGCCGTGCCATCGCAATTGTGGTGCTCGCGGGGGTTCTCCTTGTTCTTATGGCCGCGATGCTCATGCTCGGCAACACGATCTATCCGGTGGGCGACGTCGTTGCCGTCATCCGTGGCGAAAACGTGCCAGGTGCGTCGTTCACGGTTGGTACGCTGCGTATTCCTCGGATGATTACCGGGGTCCTTGCCGGTATGGCTTTTGGTGTGGCGGGCACAACCTTCCAGACCATGCTGCGCAACCCACTTGCTAGCCCAGACGTCATTGGCATCACCTCGGGTGCCAGCGCTGCGGCCGTCCTGTGCCTCGTGGTATTGCACTGGAGTGCCGGAGCCACCACCGCAACCGCGCTGGTGGCCGGAATCGCGGTCGCCGCAGTCATTTACGGCGCCGCCCGCGGCGAAGACTTCACTGGCGGCCGGCTGATTCTCATTGGAATCGGCGTGGGTGCGATGCTCGATGCGGTGGTCTCCTACCTTATCCAGCGTGCTGCCGAATGGGATGTTGCCGTAGCGATGCGCTGGCTGACCGGCAGCCTCAATGGATCGCGTTGGGAGAACATCTGGCCGCTCGCCTTGGTGGTGGCATGCGTTATTCCACTGGTGGTGTTCCTCTCCCGGGAGCTCAACGCACTCGAGCTAGGGGACGCGGCTGCCGCAGCGTTAGGTGTGCGAGTAGACCGGGCACGCATTCTTCTGATCATCGCTGCTGTGGCGCTGGCATGCTTTGCAACCGCCACTACGGGACCGATTGCGTTTGTTTCCTTTTTGGCTGGGCCAATCGCGGCCCTCATCGTTGGGCCTGGGACAAGTCTGATTGTTCCGGCAGCCTTGACGGGTGCGGTACTCGTATTGGCGGCCGACCTTATCGGCCAGTTCGCCTTTGATACATCCTTCCCTGTTGGCGTGATCACGGGAATTCTTGGTTCGCCATATCTTCTCTATTTGCTTATTCGTTCTAACCGCGCAGGAGGTTTCTCGTGAGCACCCAACCCACTTTTGAAACACGTGATCTGGTTTCTGGCTACGGCGGCACACCCATCGTCAAGGGTGTGGGACTGACCGTTCCCAGCGGAAAGATCAGCGTGATCATCGGCGCGAACGCCTGTGGAAAGTCCACCCTCTTGAAAACGATGGCTCGCCTTATCGCACCGCAATCGGGCAGCGTGATTCTGGATGGCCAGTCGGTCGGTTCGATTCCCACCAAGGAGCTGGCGCGTTCATTGGGACTTCTACCGCAATCTCCAATTGCGCCTGAAGGTATCGTTGTTGCAGACCTCGTTGGGCGCGGGCGCCATCCCCATCAACGTATGTTCCGTACGTGGTCTTCTGCCGACGACGTCGCCGTCGCCGAAGCTCTTTCTGCCACCGGTATTGCTGACTTGGCCGATCGCGCTGTGGACGAACTATCGGGCGGTCAGCGCCAACGAGTCTGGATTGCGATGGCACTAGCCCAACAAACGGGAGTGCTCTTGTTGGATGAACCAACCACATTCTTGGACCTCGCGCGCCAGATAGAAGTACTCGATCTGCTGGCCGACCTCAACGAGAATAAGGGAACCACGATCGTCATGGTGCTTCATGACATGAATATGGCGGCCCGCTACGGCGATCACATTTTTGCTATGGCAGACGGAGAGTTGGTTGCGAGCGGAAGCCCTGCCGAGGTGATGACTACCGATCTCATTGAGCAAGTCTTTGACCTCGACTCAATGGTTGTGACCGATCCGGTTTCGGGTGCGCCCATGGTGTTGCCTCGCGGCAGGCACCATGCTCAGGTGGCAGACGTCAGTGATGTCCTGCTCGCGCACACGGCGCTGCGCTGAGCCGTGCCACCACGATTCTGTTCACGTACCCATCAGCTTCGGGGCTAGATTTCCTCGCACGCTGGCTCCCCATCTCCCAAAACTCTTAGGAGACCGTCATGGCACGCAAGCCTGAACAAATGCGCTTCTTCCGCGCACACGTGACTCGCATCTGCGACGTCACGCCTAGCTTCCGCAGGTTCACCTTCAGTAGTGATGATTTGGACCAGTACGGCGATCCAGGATTCGACGAACGCATCAAGATTGTGTTCCCGAGTTCGACCGCAAGCATTGATGCCATGCCTACTGAGGGTGACTGGTACACCACGTGGCGGGAGATGAACGACCAAGATCGCCCTCCTTTTCGCACGTACACCACGCGGTACGTACGGCCCTCGGTGCGCGAGGTGGATATCGACATGGTGGTCCACCAGCCCGCAGGCCCGGCCGCCGAATGGATTCGCCGTGCGCGCGTGGGGGATGAGCTGCTGCTTCTAGCACCAACCATTGCTTTTGAGGGAGTCCAGTACGGGATCGACTTTGTGCCTCCGGCTCGTACGGAGAAGTACCTACTAGCGGGAGATGAAACAGCCGCGCCGGCAGTTTCGGCGATCCTCGAGCAGCTGCCAGCAGATGCCACCGGTACCGTGGTACTTGAGGTTCCGGTGGAAGGCGATCTGACATACCTACCCTCCCACCCGGGCTTCGATGTTCGAGTGGGCGCTCGCGCAAGCGAAGCCGACCGCAACTCATTCCTTGTTTCCGAAGTGAAGAAGGCGGCCGCCCAGCTAGCGCCGGAAGGGACTGGCGCTGACGTCGAGGAGATCGACGTCGATAAAGACCTCCTGTGGGAGGTTCCGCGCACTGCAAAAGGCGGAGCGGCCCTGAAGAGCACCGTTCTCTACGCATGGTTGGCCGGCGAAGCAAGTGCGATCAAGAAGCTGCGCCGATTCCTCGTGAGTGAGCTCGGTGTGGACCGCCGGGCAGTGGCCTTCATGGGTTATTGGAGGCTTGGCAAGCCGGAGATGTGACGTCAGCACGCTCGGTTTGCGCCACGTGCGGTCACACGCGGAGGGACGGCGTCCCGGGAAGCGGCTATTCGCTAGAAGTGTGGTCAGCCGCCCCACGGAGGCAGGATCATTGTCACCCACGTAAGGAGCGGCACGGTCACGATGAGAATCCAGCACCACATGAAGAGTTTCTTGTAGATGTATTCGCTCTGGTGGCCCGAGTTGGCAATCGCCAAGGCTCCGTTAGTTGAGAACGGTGAGACGTCCACTGCGGAAGATGAGACGCAGAGCGCGGCGATGAGCATCGTGGCGTTGACGAGGGCGGGTTCCCCGGTGGCCGTCACGAGGAAGGGGACCGAAAGCGGGATGAGTGCGCCGAGGATGCCGGTGGTCGAGGCGAATGCGGAGACCACCGCACCGACGAACAGAATGATGACTGCTGCGATTTTCGGAGTGCCGAGGCCCGCCGCCATTCCGCCCACCCATTCGATGATTCCATGGCGTTCAAGCATAGAGACATACGTGACGATGCCACCCACCAGCAAAATCGTGGGCCACGCGATCTGGGTGAGGGAGCCCTTCGCCGAGTTCGGGTAAACCAACGTGAGAATTGCGCCGATAGTGAGGGCGGACAATCCGACGTCGACCTTCCAACCGACTACTGCGACCACCATCGCGAGGATACCGGCCACAGTGACTGCGCGTTCCGTGTTCAATCGAACTGTTAGCGAAGATTCGGGGGAGTCATGGGTTGCGGCCGAGGGTCGGCGCACGTCACGGGTTTTCTGCAGACCTCCAGCCAGTTCGGCTTCTTCCTCCGATGGTCCCGAGCTGCGGTACATACCCCATGTGATCAGCACGATCGCGAGGCCGAAGACCATGACCACCACCCACGTGACGGTGGGGTGGTAGAGCCGTGCGAGCTCATCTCCGGAACGCGCGACCACCGAGTTGACGATCACGCCGTACACGCCGATTGGTGAGAACGATCCGACGGTGGCGCCCTGAATAATCGCTTGCGCCATGGGTAGGGGATTGACTTTGTTGCGCCGGGCAAAGCTCAGTGCGATGGGCATGAGGATCGCTGCGGCGGCAGGGGTGGCAGCCCCCACTGCGGTGAGAAGCGCAGTGACAACGAACATCACCAAGGGGAACACCCTGGCCTGCCCACCCACAAGGCGCAAACCGAGGGAGACGAACCAGTTGACCGTGCCGTTGTTGGTGGCGAGCGCAAACAAATATGTAACGCCGAGCAGAGTGAAGAAGATCCCGAGTGGGAAGCCTTCTTGAATGGTTTGGATCGATTCGCCGAACAACAGCTGCCCCACCAAAGTAGCGGCGACGATTGCCGCAATACCCATTTGTAGCTTGCTGCGGGATCCCAGGACGAACACTGCGACTAGGACGCCGAGTGCGATCAATGCGGACGCTGTTTCAGTTGGCTCCACCTCGTCATTTTATCAATTGAGTGACGTGGATCATGGGCAAATGGGAAAGGCTACCGCAATGCACTTCTGCATGTCAGGAGCCTCTCCGATTCTCAGGGCCGTGTGCTGTGACCGGTACCGATGACGAGGGTCTGGTGTTTGCTGCGAATATGTCCAGTGGAGCAAATGAAGTGGTAGGGAAAAACGTTCGAGTTGCGGGGATTCTTGGATACGCCGTGCACCTGGAATGGACGAGTTTATGAGTGACACCTCGTTCGCATACTGTGTGAAGAGAAAATGGCGAAACGTCAACGCGAAAGGCCACTAATGAGTCTTGAAACAAGGGGAGTGGCACAGCCAGCCTGGCGTTTCGATCACCTCCGGCGCATAGGTATTGGGAGTTGGGCGATCCTCGGAATCATCCTCGTCGCTGTCGTGGTTATGAGTGCACTCGGGGCTCTGAGCGGCATCGTCATTCCACTTATCATCGCGTTCATTATTGGCACCGTGCTCGACCCCCTTGTCGGGAGACTGCGCGGCGCAGGACAAGGCAGGGATCACCTGCTGGATTTCGCTCGCAGCGTGGACATTCTTCGCATTGTTTTTCTTGTTCTTCGCACTGCGTGACGGCGAGCATCTTCCGGGATGGATCGCACGCGTGAGTGGTCAGGAGCCGAACCTTGTGAAGGAGGTCTATCGCCTCACGCAGCAGTCCATGCGAGGGTACGTTAAGGGGACTGCAGTAACGGCAATTGTGACGGCACCAATCTTCATGATCCCGCTGTTACTGCTGAAGGTACCGCTGGCTTTCCCCATCTTCATTCTGTATTTCTTTCTCTCATTCATTCCTTTCCTCGGTGCTTGGATTACGGGTGCATTTGCCATGTTGATTGCACTGAGTTCGGGCGGCCTCGGAACGGCTGCAATCGTGTTGCTTTGCCTGCTTGTCTCCAACGGAACCATTCAGAGCACTGTGAACTCATGGGCGCTCGGGAGTTCCCTGCGGATGCATCCCGTTGCGGTGCTGATTGCCACGATGGTTGGTGGAAGCGTGGCGGGGGTACTTGGAATGGTGTTGGGGCCTCCCATGCTCTCCGCATGCGTGCGCGCGGCCGGTGCAATTCGTGCGGCCGGTGCTGTTCATGTGGCCGACGTGACTGCCTCACGGCCTTGACCACCGTGATTGCTGATCGTTAGGTTGTTTCAAGTGGCGCATTCCGCGCCCTGCTCATGACCAGAGCAACGTGTATCTACCTCGGGCTGAAGGCTGACTAAGGCGACACGGTCGTCCCAGTGAACCGAGGTATCACATGAAGAAGCCACAGGTGGTCTCTGCAACTGGATGGGCGTATTTCCCCATCGCATTTGCCGCACGTTTCCCGTATGCCATGTTGGTTGTTGGTGTACTCACCCTTGTTGTGTCGCAGCGCGAATCCGTGGCTCTGGGTGGATTGAACTCAGCGGCTGTTGGAATCGGAACGGCGTTGTGTGGACCGCTCTTGGGGTACGCCGCAGACCGGTTCGGTCAGCGCCTCACACTTCTCACAGCTTCCGTGCTCAACTCCGCAGCGATCATCATCTTGGTGTGCGTGGTGACCAGCACTTTGCCTGATTGGGCCGTATTGGTCAGCGCATTTGCCGTTGGTGCAACTGCCCCTCAGGTGGCACCAATGTCACGTACCCGGTTGGTGCACGCGGTCACCCGCGAGTATTCGCCGTCGCAATCATTCCGAGTTCTCAACACAGTCATGGCCTACGAATCGGCAGTGGACGAAGTTGTCTTTGTCTTTGGGCCCGTTGCCGTGGGCGTTCTGGCCGTCGCTTTCTCACCTGTGGTCGCAGTTGTTTCCGCTGCGCTTCTCACCCTCGTATTCGTTGCTGCTTTCGCCCTGCATCACACTGCACGCACCGGCGGCGAACAGAATGAGAGTCACGAACGCGTGTCCGTGCGCGGCGTGTTTACTCCCGGGATTGCCGTTGCGGCATTGGGAGCGCTGGGTATCGGGCTCGTATTCGGTTCCACACTCACTTCGTTGACCGCCTTCCTAGATACCACAGGTTCCGCAGACCTGGCTGGCGTCATATATGGCTGCTTGGGTGTGGGTTCCACGATCTTGGCACTTTCCGTTTCTGTGTTCCCTGATTCCTTCGCACTGGCACAGCGGTGGCTGTGCTTTGGCGGTGTGATGGTTGTTGCCGCGTTCGCGTTTTCCGCAACTGGCACGGTTACACTCCTGTGCGTGACGCTCGTATTGATCGGCGTTGGAATCGGACCAACACTTGTCACTGTGTACTCGATCGGTTCCAAGCGTGCACCTGCCGGTGCGACCGCCACGGCACTCACGATTCTGGGATCCGGCGTGGTGCTGGGCCAGTCCTTGGCATCCGCATTCACAGGTTCGGTTGCTGAGAACTTCGGCGCAGAAACCGCAATGCTCATCCCCGGATTCTCCGCACTAGTGGTGTTGATCACTGCAATTTGGAATTCCCGCATGCCGGAAACCTCTGGCGTATCCGAAACCGAGCGCGAAGCTGTTGGCGAAGTTGTTGGCGAGGTTGTTGGCGAAGCCGACGAAGCTCACGCAAGCGCCAGAGCCGACGTTCTCTCCTGAAGAAGGGATGAGGTGCGCCGGGCTCAGGCTGGACGTCCCGTCCACAAAGAGCCTAGGTTCAGACGTCCAACGTGGAACCGTCCGGCATGCGCATGCCTGCGAGCTCGACTCCCTCGTGACGAAGGAGCCAGATCTTGCGATCCATTCCACCGGAGTAGCCGGTCAGGTTTCGGGAGCCGCCAACCACGCGGTGGCACGGCACGATGATTGGCAAAGGGTTGTGGCCAACGGCTCCGCCCACGGCCCGGGACGACATTATTGATTTGCCCTCCGCTTGAGCGATCAGTTTGGCGATCTCGCCATATGTCATGAGTCCGCCGTAGGGGATTGTGCGCAGGATGTCCCAGACCTTCTGGCGGAATTCGGTGCCTGCGGGCCGCAATGGAAGATCCGCAATGCTCGGATTGTTGCCCGCAAGGTATTCGTCCAGCCATTGAACGGTTTGGTCCAGAACAGGGTCGTGGGCGGGTTCTGTTTCCGACGACGACGTCGTCGCGGGCGATTCGACGTCCGTTGCGGGTGGTTCTACCTTCGTGGAGGATGACTCCACGAAGTCGCACGAAAGAAGGTGCGTACCGTCGCTGACCAGGGCCAGTGTGCCAATCGGGGTGGGGTAGTGGCGGGTGACGGTCATGTGGGCCTCCTGAGCGTTGGTAAGGCAATCGTGACGCATCGGGCAGGGAAAACCAAACATGGAATGAATGATGTCCACGTGTGAACGGCAATGAGGGCAGGCCGCCCCCGATTGAGACTATCTGCGCAAGGTGGTGTAAAGTGGACGAGTCCGCGGGGCATTGGCGCAGTTGGTAGCGCGCTTCCATGGCATGGAAGAGGTCAGGGGTTCGAATCCCCTATGCTCCACTTTTGTGATCTGTCGGGACATCGTTTACAGATGTCTCGGCAGATTCTTTGTTTGTGCTGGTGGCACGTCATCGTTCCGGTCATGTCTCGCGTCGTCGTTCCGGCCGCGTGGGGTTGTCGGTTTCTTGAGTTGGCAGTTAGTTGTAGGACTCCCGGCGCCGGCGATCGGGGTGGCAGGCACTCTCTGGCAGCCTGATTTGTTCCAGTCACCTCATAGCAAACCGATCTGTTCCAGCCATGCCTCGACGTCGCCTCGCGCGTCCTGTGCTTCCTCACCCTGCACGGCCAGACCCTCGCCCCATGTCGCATCTGGGTACAGGCGTTCATAGTTGGCGGCCACCGAACCCATGCCGCTCACAGCGTACGTAACAAAGGGGTAGGCGGTTATGCCGGCGAGTCCGTTCTCAGCCTCGACGAACGTACGCATTATCATCGGCTCCTGCATTGCCCACACCGGGCTACCCAGCAAAACGACGGCGTAGTTGTCCAATGACGGTAGCGGGTTCGCGATGGCAGGGTGAGCATCATCTTGAATCTCTTGCTGGTTGCTTTGGACGGTCGCGTCATATTCAGACGAGTAGGGTTCCGCAGCCTCGATTCGATACACATCCGCGTCAATGAGGCCGGTTATCATCTCGGCGACGATCTGTGTGTTACCGACGTCGAGAATCCGCCGGCCCCCATCCCAGTAATTCTCGCCAGCTCGGGAGAAGGTGCCAGTTGGAGGTGCGGCGGGCTCTTGCCAGCGCTCGCGCTGTCGAACTGGCCGAAGCGATCACCACTCGATACCTTGGCAACTACCAATGGATCCACGTCGAAGTCTGCCCACATTGACGTTGGAATGACATGACGCGTGCACGTGTGCTTCTCGCTCAGCGTGCACGTGTGCTTCCAACGCAGGCTGGGAAGTAAGGTCTCCGCTGACGCTGCGACAGCCTGATGCAGCACGGGGGGCGGCAAGGCACCCCTGCCTTGCCGCCCCCACCCCGCCAAGAACTCGATCAGGTCAAGGAAGCTTGATAGATCGAGTTGATCGACGCCGTCAGCATCGCATCGAACTCCGCATCTGTCTGGGAAACCGATAGGCCCTCAGTCAGTGCTCGCGAGAAGCTGGCAATGAGCCCGTGGTTGCGAGCGAGCCGCTCGTTCGCCTCTGTGCGGCTGAATCCACCTGAAAGCGCCACCACTCGAAGCACCGCCGGATGGGCGATGAGTGGCGCGTAGAAGTCGTCTACTTCCGGGATGCTCAACTTGAACATGATTGGTAGTGGGAAGGGTTCTGCCTCCAACCGCTTCGTGATCTCTTCGAGGAGGATCTCCTCACTGTCCTTCTTATCGGGTGCGGTGATGGTGATCTCGGGTTCGAGAATGGGGACCAACCCCGCCGCGGCGATCTGATGGGCCGTTTCGAATTGCTGGGAGACGATGCGTGCAATGCCGGCCGGGTTAGCGGACTGGATGACCGAACGCATCTTCGTGCCGAAAATACGGGCCGCATTAGCCCGTGCGAGCAAGTCATCCAAGCCGGGATTGGGCTTCATCAGCTGGACGCCGTCCTCCAGCTCCACCAAACCCTTGTCGACTTTGAGGATGGGTATTACGTGCTTGGTTTCCCAGAGGTAGTCGGCGGCTGGTTGACCAGCGAACTCCCGGCCAATTGTCTGTTCGAACAGGATTGATCCCAGAATGTGTTCGCCGCTGAACGCTGGGCTGGTGACGATGCGTTCCCGCATGGCGTGCACCAGATCGAACATTGCGGCGTCGTTGTTGTAACTGTCCTTGCCGATTCCATAGAGCAAAAGTGCCTTTGGCGTACTGCCACCGCTTTGGTCAAGGGCCGCGATAAAACCGCTGCCGGACTTCATTCGCTCTGCTTGTTCATTGTTCATGTGACCTCCTCGGAACGCATGCCGATGTGTCCTCTTCATTTTACGCGGCTGGGAACGATCTGCGGCCGGTTACTGACCCTCTCGCGCAGTCCGTGCGTGTGAGCTGTTGGAGCAAGTTCTGTTGTCATCGAGAACATTTCCGACGACGTCGTCGTCGGGCATCGTTGGAACGGACATCCGGGTCCCGCGCAGTGACCGGCCGGATCGCGAGTTGGCCTGCTGCGAGACAATTGACCACGTGTGGCATCTCTTTGTGGAACGTATTGGTCAGTTGGTGGCGTCGCGCAGGTGGAGAATCGCGCGTAACGGAATCCTCGCGGGTCTGGTGGCCGGAGGGGTGGCGAGCCTCTACCGGTTCTGCATTGAAGAGGCGGGCAGCGCGGCCGTGACGGCATACGACTTCGTGGGGCGGCATCCGCTGGCGGTTCTTGCTTGGGGAGGCGCGGCAGCAGCAATGGCCGTCGCTGTGTGGCTGCTGCTCAAGTGGGAGCCGAAGGCGTCCGGCTCAGGAATTCCGCAGGTCAAGGGCTTTCTCGTCGGGCGTTTGGGCATGCGTTCCGTGCCTGTCGTCGTCACGCGCTTCCTCGGCGGTACAGGCGGCGCGCTCTTCGGCCTGTCCCTGGGCAGGGAGGGGCCGTCCATTCACATCGGCGCGGCAGTGGCGAAGCTGCTTTCCCGCCCGCTGCGTGCCACCCGCGAGGAGGAGGATCACCTCGTCACGAGCGGCGCATCCGCAGGCTTGGCCGCGGCGTTCAACGCGCCGGTTTCCGGAATACTCTTCGGCATCGAGGGTCTCCATCGCAGCTTCTCACCGCTCGTCATTGCCTCGGCCTCCACGGGCGCGCTCGCGGCGGGCGCTGTCTCCACGTTGCTCTTCGGCTCGCATCCCATTCTGCAGTTCGGCACGCTGCCGGAGCTTCCCCTTTCGGGTCTGTGGATGGTGCTTCCGCTCGGGATCCTCACCGGTGGCGTCGGCGCTCTCGTCAATAGAATTCTGCTGAAATCGCAGGGCTTGGCGCGCTTGCCGGGACCGACCGGCATGATGATCGCTCTGGCGGTCGCCCTCGTGGCGGGGATCGTGCTTCCCCAAGTGCTCGGCGGGGGTGAGTCGCTCATCGGATGGGCGGAACAGGCGGCAACCGGGGCTGGGTTCGTAGCGCTGTTGTTGCTGGCCAAGATCGCGTTCACCGCGGTCAGCTTTGGTTCCGGGATCCCCGGAGGAATCTTCATGCCGATCCTCGCGATCGGAACACTGACGGGCGCCGGATACTCGCTGGTCATTGAGGCGTGGGGAGCGCCAGCCGGGAACCAGGCGATACTCGCGGTGTGTGGAATGGCGGGGCTGCTTGCGGCGAGCGTGCGGACTCCACTGACGTCCATCCTGCTCACCGCGGAGATGAGCGGCAGCCTCTCGCACCTGTTGCCCGTCGCCGTGGTGGTGATCCTCGCGGTGTTCACCGCTGACGCCCTGCGCGTACCCCCGATCTACGACGCCCTGCTCCGCCGGATGCTCGCGCCTGCCGAGGTCTGAGGCGAACTTTCGTAGGCACCGACGACGTCGTCGTCGACGCCGCGTGTGGGTACCGTGCGCTGGCATCGGGTTCGCCTGGCAACATCTCGACTCATCAGAGGCTTGAGCATTCCTGTGTTCCTGCGCATTGAAGCGCGCGAATGAAGGTTTCCTGCCCGGCGTGGCCAGCTGCGCGGTCACGCGAGACGGGTAACAACAGTGCCTGTCTGTGCTCTCGGTCCGGCTCTAGGCTGACGATGTTGCCGACTTGGCACGTTTGAGAGAAGGACGAAATGAGCGATCAGGGTTTCGATGGCGTTTTCCCGCGAGGGGAAGCGAATACGGCTTTTGGCAAGTACTTCATTGGCCGGAGCTACCTCAACATGCTGACCACGGAAGGTATGGGGGTGGGCTTCGTAACCTTTGAGCCCGGGTGCCGCAACAACTGGCACATCCACCACGCCTCGAAGGGTGGCGGGCAGATTCTGTTGTGCACGGCGGGCAGCGGCTGGTACCAAGCCGAGGGCGAGGAGCCGGTGAGCATGGTTGCCGGTTCCGTGGTACAGATTCCCACAGGTCAGAAGCACTGGCACGGAGCGAAGGCCGATTCCTGGTTCAGTCATATCGCCATAGAGGTTCCCGGTGAGGACACTGGAACGGAGTGGCTGGAGCCGGTCGCTAACGAGTACTACGGCAAGCTGCCGCAGGCCTGAGCACGCGATGCAGAGATGCAGCTTGGAGGCGTGGTACGGTGCTGAAGAATCTCGACCTACGGGAGCATCGAATTGCCAGCAGCGCGCCGTGGTACCTGCTGGTTGGCCTGCCGATAGTAGTAGCATCCAAGTGGCGCGACCGCGGGGACCTGAGTTCAATCCGCCCGTGGCTCGGGATCGCCGCTGCCGTTCATTTCGACGATGGAATCGAGGCAACTCTTGCCTAGCCATACATGGTGAGCGATGTGCAATTCGGACGGATAGTTTCCCACTTCTTCTAAACCGTTGCACTGCGTCAGCGCGACGGTATCGAGCCGTTTGATCAGCTGAGGCAATGCTTTGAAGAGAGCATGTTCAGGATCGAAGGACGAGCTTGAGAGGTTATCTTCAGAACAAATCGCCAATGGTTCAAGCAGTTGAGGGTTTAGATTGCTGCGGCGTAATCTCCTCTTTATGGCGTTTATGGCGGAGAACGTAATGACAGAACATCCTTGGTGGAATCACTTGGGTGAAGCGTGCCTCACCTATCTCTTGAATCTGGATTCGGCCCAAGTTGCTGCTATCCGAGAGGAATCATCAATTCCTCTCTCGAAAGAACAGATTGATCTCTTGGCATTGCTGCACGATGTCGACTCTCGAATGAGATTAATTTGGAATCTTGAGGAGCTCGTTGAACAAGAGTGGCGGAAATGGCTGAGTTCAGCTACCGAACTCAGAAGTCCGTCTCACGGAAATGGTATTCGTCAGCTTGCTGGAGGCTAACTTCCGATGGTTCCACAGGGACTTTCACATATTGAAGAAACACTCGTTCGGCTCGCTATTGACGCATACCCGAGTTTTCTCGTCAAAGTCAAAGATAGAGGATATCAATCAGAAACCTACGTGTCACTTTTTAAGAATCCGCTGAATAAGGAGTTCCAAGAGGCGGTGAAGGCTGATCCTGTCCTTCGAAAGCTGTTCCGGGAAGACGACCCGAATACTGGTCCCCGTGGCTGGTCGGTCAGGAGTACAAGGCATGGCAGCATGCACCAGCTTTGGACGCTTGCGGACACTCTGATTGGTTCCGCTTGGTTGCTTGCCAGCTCAAAGGTTGTTCATCCTACTCCTGATGATCTTGTGAGGGCAACGTTTGAGTCGCTTGACAGGCTCTTGAACGCTTTGGCCGGCAAACCCGTCTCGATACCGGTGCGAATCGGGCTGACAGGCGTTCTCTTACCGCCTGAGGTGGACGTTTGGGAGTTGCCCGGAGGACGTCTGCGTCGCGCAGATGAGCGAGATGAGCCGATTGTGTGTGGGATGCCCCGAGGTGGAAAGCTTTCCGCATTCACGCAAAAAGGGGATGAGGTTGTCATGAACTATGGTGGTGACCTCGTCCTCGAACTCGAGATTCCATACATGCTTGAATTGACACATTGGGATGTGGGTATTCACCGGGAGATAGAGTGGCCAGCGGGTTACCGGGACTTAGAAGTTCAGTTGGAGAACATAAGGCTCGGTCTGCTTCTCGCATTACCGGATCTGAAGCCAGTCATCGTTCCGTCTTGGCAGTACCTATCTGACCCACTCGATTGTAGCAACGGGATTCAGTATACCGTCGTCTCGGAAATAAGGGGTCTGACACCTTTACAATTGAATGAGTCCCAGTTCTTAGAATGGATGGAATGGACAAATCGCATAGCAGACTACAGAGTCCCAAGTATTGACATTGCAATAGGGCGAGTTCTTGCTGCTGTATCCGAGCGTCATATGGCCGGTGACGTTCTCCTTGACTCCGTAGTTGTTTGGGAGAACCTATTTGGAGGCAGCGGTGAGACGACACTTAAAATTACGTGCGCACTTGCTTGGCTCCTTGGGGATTCTCCCGATGACCGAAGGGCACGACAATCTCGATACGCGAAGATATATGATGTAAGAAGCAAGGTTGTTCATGGATCTCGCAAACTAAAGTATGAAGAGATTCCAATGATGGCGGCACAGGCTGTTGAAACTGCAATTGAAGCTCTTCGCTTGATATTCTCGACCAATGTCAATCTGCTTGCGCTTTCTGACAGTGCTCGTCGTAGTTTGTGGCTCATCCTTCAAGGGTGAATCTGGGCTGAATTTGACTTGTTATGACTTGCGGTTGTTGCTAGGACCAACTGGTAGGCGCCGAACTTTGACCGTCATGCGGATGCTTGTTGACCATCCTTGACAGTTGCATGTGTTCACACAGCATTTGAAGAAGAGCCGAGACATCTTTCGTAATAGGATCGTTTGGGACGACGGTGAGTCTGATGCTCTTGATGTGACGCATAGAGTCCAACTCTCGCGGTAGAACCAATCGCCGGCTCTTCACTTCCTTGATTGTCCCAGATAGGCACGAAAATACGCTCACAATGAGAATACTGCTGAGCTAGTCAGCGCTTTCCGTGGCATCGGATTTCTTTGCCGCATCGGATACTGTCGCTTCAGCGTTGCGTTCCGCAGCGGCCTTGGTGGCAGCTGCCTCTGCGGCCTTTTGTGCCTTCACTGCAGCAACCTTTCGGGTGTCCAACGACATGTGCCCGAAGACTCGTGGGCCCATGAAGACGTCGGCGACCTTTCCCGCAGCTTCAACAATCGGAAGGAGGTATTCATCCGAGTCGGTCTGCTCGTACATGAAGAGTTGATTCCACAGGTCCCTCAAGAGGTCGTTTGAAACAGGAGTAGAGAACACGAACTCACCCGAAGGCAGACGATTCCTCCGAGCCTTGAGTTCATCGGTGGTGTATGGGCTGAAGAGGATCGCGGTGCCACTTGTGCGATCACCATCTTGCTTGATCGAGAGCGGGTAGAAGTCCATGGCGTGGAAGAAGTCCACCACAAACTCCTTTACATCTTTGAATGAGTCATCTCCGGCTGTGGGGCTGGATGCCATGAAGTCGATGTTTCCGAGGTCCTCGTTCTTTCTGAATGATGTGAGGCTGCAATTGAACTCAACCGTATGCGGGCCACGATCAGCCTCTTCTAGGTCCATTTGCCATGTGAAATTCACCTGCACGAGGTGCAATTGCAGATACAGGATGTGGTACCAAATGTGATTGTGGAGAACCTTCGCTTCAGCGTTGCTGAGCACTGCGTACGCTTTGTCATCGATGAACCGCCAGTAGGCGAACTCTACCCATTCCGCAACCCGGACTTCCTCCGGTTGTTCATATTCCCATGGGTCCTCTGGTTCGTCATAACTCCATGGCTCGGGCGGCTCGGGCAATTGATCTAACCATTCGTCGTCGGGCTCAACGTTTCCTTCATTCACGAGAATGGTTGACTTCTCGGCGGGCTCGGACATGAAGAGCTCAAGTTCGTTCTTGGCGAGGAGGCGTGCGTCGCCCATGACTCGAGAGGCATCGCCGGCGCTGAGTGCACGTTGGATCTGCGCCTTGACGTTGTCAAAGATGATTGCCATCTGAACGCTGTGGTCTTCTTTGCGTCTATCCGAATCCATGTGACATTCCTTTGTTGATGTGACGAGTGGTGGAACGAAGTGCTGATGTGATGAGTGGCGGGATGAGGTCGGGACGGGAATGTTCCCGTTGCCGGAGGAACGGTCACCCGATTGCGGCCCTTCTGTATGGTTGACCGGAATCTGGCACCGTGTGCGGCGAGTCTGGCCCCGGCGTTTCCGCGGGTCTGATTCAGACTTCGTTTGAAGACTATCGACTGGGTGGGACAGATTTGTACGGCAGGGTTGGTCAGAACGAGTGGTTTCAGCGCGAGGCGGTATAGTAGTTCACAGTTTTCCCACGTCAAACCTACCTGACGGGACCGAACAGTTCTCGCCAGCGTGCTCAGCGTTCGCTCCCCGTTCCCACCGGTGCACAGCTGGCAACAGCTCAGTGCCGTCTTTGCCTGAGCAGAGGCCCCACATGGCAGCAGTCGTCACGAGCTATCAAGCCAAGTACTTCACGCACGAACTGGCCCGCAATTATGCCAATGACCAAGTGGGGAAGCTTGCCGGATTACTCTTCGATGCGCAGGTGGAGCCCAAGCCGCATCAGATTGATGCTGCGCTGTTTGTGTTGCAAACACCGTTTCTTCCGGGCGTCTTACTGGCCGACGAAGTCGGTTTGGGAAAGACAATCGAGGCCGGCATTGTTATCTCCCAATACTGGGCGGAGCGGCGGCGGCGTATTCTCATCGTCACGCCGTCGAGCTTGCGCCAGCAGTGGCAGCAGGAACTTATGGAGAAGTTCCTCATTCCGTCCACGATTCTGGACTCGAGTTCGGCCTCCGGGGTGCTCTCCCACAACGGCATCCGCCCGCAAGAAGTGCTCATCTGCTCCTACGATTTCGTGGTGCGCCATGAGTCTGATCTTGTTCGCCCGTGGGACCTCGTGGTTTCCGACGAGGCCCACCGCCTGCGCAACTTCTGGAAGAAAACGATCAAGTCGGCCAACGTCATGGCGCGGATCAGCCGCGGCTCCCACAAAACGGTTCTGCTGACCGCCACGCCACTTCAGAACAGACTCGAGGAACTCTTCGGGCTCGTTTCGATCTTCGACCCGGAGTATTTCTATTCGCTTGGGGCGTTCCGTGAGCGGTATGTCAAGAACCGTGATCTCTTCGGCGATGACGACCTCGTGGAGCGTGTGGCGACGATCTCCAAACGTACGCTGCGCAGGGATGCTGACAAGTACATTCACTTCACGCAGCAGCTGCCGATCACGGTCGAGTTCACGCCCTCACCCGACGAGGTGCGGCTCTACGACCTGGTGAACGGCTATCTGCAACGCGATGAGCTGTTCGCTTTCACAGCAAGTCAACGCCACCTCGCCGCACTCATCATTCGCAAGAGGCTGGGATCATCGACCTACGCTGTTGCAAGCACCCTAGAGAACATCGCGAACCGGCTTGATCGCGAGGTTTCGGCTGGGGGTGCGCGCGGCGATGCTGCGAACGTGATTGGGCAGGACTTCTTGGTTGGCGATGAGCTGACGGGCGAGATCCTTGACGAGGCCGAGGAACTCGACGAAGCATCAAGCTCCGCTGAGCAGCCGTCCGGGTGGTCGGGGGATTCAGTTGGCGCTGCCATGGCTGCCGAGGTTGCGGAGCTGCGCGAATACGCGGCGCTTGCCCGTTCGATCACGGAGAACCAGAAGGCGGTCAAGCTAGGTGAGGCGCTTGACCTTGGTTTCGAGCGCCTGCGTGAGTTGGGTGCTCCAGAGAAGGCCATTATCTTCACTGACTCGACCAAGACGCAAGAGTACATTGCTCGCTCCCTCAACCAAGCTGGCAGGGGCGATGGACTCGTGCTGTTCAACGGAAAGAACGACTCGCCTGAACAAACCGCGATCTACGAGGAATGGCGAAAGAAGAACAAGGACGGTGACCTGGTCACGGGCATTGCGGCTGTGGATCGCCGCAAGGCGCTGGTGGATTACTTCCGTGCCGAGGGCACGATCATGATTGCCACGGAGGCCGCGGCAGAGGGCATCAACCTGCAGTTCTGTTCCATGCTCGTCAACTATGACCTGCCGTGGAATCCGCAGCGGGTCGAGCAGCGCATCGGGCGTGTGCATCGCTTTGGGCAGAAGCACAACGTCGTCGTCGTGAACTTCTCGAACAAGGGCAACATCGCCGAACAGCGCATCCTGGAGCTGCTGGCGAACAAGTTCCAGCTGTTCTCCAGTGTGTTCGGCGCGAGCGACGAGGTGCTTGGTGCGATCGAGGATGGGCTGGACTTCGAGAAGACGATCAGCAATATCCTCACCCGCTGCAAGACCGCCGAGGAACTGGATTCGGCGTTCAAAGAATTGGAGGAACAGTATGCGGGTGAGATCTCTCGCGAGATGGCCAGCGCTAAGGCGAAGGTCTTCGACAACCTCGACCCGCACGTCCAGGACCGCCTCAAGGCGTATGACACGCAGTCTGGCGAGGTGCTCAACAAGTTCGAACGGCTCCTGCTCGCGGTAACCCGGCACGAGCTGGATCGGTTCGCCACGTTCGAGGGTGACGGTCGCACCTTCGTGCTGAACGAGTCGCCCGTGAAGGACGCGCCGACCGGGCGCTACTTCTTCAAGTCCACGCCGCAAGAGAACCACCACCAGTACCGCTTTGCAGGTCCTCTGGCCCAGTACGTGGTCGCTTCGGCGAAAGCGCACGCCACCCCGGCGCGCGAGTTGACGTTCTCGGTAGGGCAATCGGAGCGGCCAACAAGCGCGGTCAAGGCGCTGGTCGGAACCAGCGGCACGATGACTGCCAATCTGCTGACTTTCACCATGAAGGCGCGCGAGGAGGACATCTCGGAGTCCTACATGCTCGCCGGCGCGCTGACCGATGAGGGGCGCTGGCTCGATGACGAATACGTAACAGACATCTTGGATCTTGCCTGCGTCGAGGTTGGTACCGAGTGTGCGCCGATCGACGCCGCGGGGTTCGGGCCGCACCTTGAGGAGCGGAGGGTTGCGCTGGAGGGCGAGGTGCAGGAGCGGAACTCCCGGTACTACAACGAACAGGAAGAGCTGCTGTACCGAAATCGGCAGGATCGCAAGGCTGAACATGAGGCCAAGGTGCGCGAGTATCGCACCAAGGAGAAGGAGGCGCGCAAGCGCGCTCGCCAAACGACGGGCGTTGAGCAGCTTCGGTTCAAGAAGGAAGCGAGCAGGTGGGGGCAACGGATCGAGGAAGCCGACGCGGACTTTGGTGATGCGGCCAGGAAGATGCGGGCTGAGTCCAACAAGTTTCTTGAGCTCATTGAGCAGTCACTCCAGGGGACACAGGCGATCGAACACCTGTTCACGATTCGGTGGAGGGTGGTTGGGTGAGGTGGGTTTTTGACAGGCGATGTGACGGCGATGCCGTAGTGCGTGCGTATGGGTACGCCGCAGCTCAGGGCCCGAGCGCGGACGTCCGGAGTGTGCTCGGGAGCTGGGGGCGAGATGGTGAGAGAATTCAAGGCAGGTCAGTGTCCGCTTACCCTTTGGGTTGAGTACGGAAAAGGCTTAACTGTTTAGCCACTGACATCCCAGACGTTAACGAAGAGGTTTAGTGCGCGAAGAAGGCGGTTATTGTATGAACGTCTCCGATGAACCATGGCGAACATGAGTCGCGTGATCCGGTATTTGCCCAGATTGGGAGTCGCAGCACAAGATATGTCGGAGGTTCCTAGTATCATTACTGATTGTTTCGAATTGGGAAGGTGAACTGCTTGACTCAGCACACAAGTGGCCTTGATCGCTCCGCCAGGGCGTTCACCAGCGCTAGTCTCCGCAGTACTGGATGTGCGCGAACTCAGCCAAGTCTGGTTCTTGCCAACCGGAGATTGAATTGAGATGGCACTGTGGCGCACGCTGAAGTGGCTCGCCAGGAGGTGCCCTTGACAGACAGAACTTTGACACTGGCGGCTCTGCGCACCGGCCAGCGCGTTCGTGGCCTCGTTTCAGGCCAGACGGTCACGCTCATCGCCATAGACCCGATCGATGCCGATCTCTTCGAAGTCTTCTACCGCGACGACTCGGGCCACAGTGGCGCACGAACGATCACCGAAGCTGATGCACGGCGGTTCGAACTGGCAAGCGACCTCGACTCGGCGCCACCGTTCGACGGCGACCCAGACGAGTTCCGCCTTGCCGCGGAGGCACTGCGCATCAAGTACGCCGCGCTCTACGATCCGATGGCCGCGGTCAACAGTTCGGATGTTGACCCACTGCCGCACCAGATTCGCGCGGTCTACGAGGAGATGCTGCCACGCATTCCGCTACGGTTCCTGCTCGCCGATGACCCGGGCGCGGGCAAGACCATCATGGCGGGCCTCTACCTCAAAGAGCTGATTCTGCGGTCCGACTGTGAGCGGGCGATCATCGTCGCTCCCGGCGGGCTGGTCGAGCAGTGGCGTGAGGAACTCAGCCAGAAGTTCGACCTCCGTTTCGAGGTGTTCAGCCGTCAGATGGTCGACGATGCGCAGGGCAACAACGTGTTCGCCGAGCATCCATATTTGATCGTGCGAATGGATCAGGTCTCCCGCAGCGAAGATCTGATGGAGCAGCTCTCTGACGTCGCATGGGACGTCGCCGTGGTCGATGAGGCGCACCGCATGTCGGCCCACTATTCCTCCTGGGCTGGTGAGGTCGACGAGACCAAGCGATTCAAACTGGGCAGGGTGCTCTCGGAGACGGCGCACAACTACCTCCTGATGACGGCCACCCCGCATGCGGGCAAGGAGGAAGAGTTTCAACTGTTCATGTCGCTGTTGGACCGTGACCGATTCGAGGGTCAGTTCCGGCAGGGTGTGCACCGCACCGACACGCACGGTCTCATGCGCCGCATGGTGAAGGAAGATCTTCTGACCTTCGAGGGCAAGCCGTTGTTCCCGGAGCGTCGCGCCTACACCGTCGAGTACGAGTTGAGCCCGGCGGAACGTGACCTGTACGAGCAGGTCACCGACTACGTCCGTACTGAAATGGGCAGGGCCGAGCGAATCGCCCAGTCTGGAGACAAGAAGCGTGGCAACAACGTCGGCTTTGCACTCACCGTGCTGCAACGTCGCCTTGCATCCAGCCCCGAAGCGATCCTTCGCTCTCTCGAACGCCGCCAGGCGAGACTCGAGACGAGGCTCCGCGACATGCAGCGCGCCACCGATGAGGCTCGCGTTGCGAACGCGCATCCTGCACGTCAGTTCGATGCGGCGTTGCCGACGCTGTCGGTGGAGGACTATGACGATCTCGACGAAGAGACGACCGAGGACGAGCGCGCTGAGTTTGAGAGCCAGGTTGACCAGGTGGTCGATCTGGCGACCGCTGCCCAGACCATTCCCGAACTGCGTGCAGAGATCGCGATCCTCGAAGACCTGGTCCGCACTGCCCGCCGTGTCCGCCGCGATGGTCATGATAGGAAGTGGGTTGAACTGCGCGCGATCCTGGATGAGCAGGTGCTTGCGAAGGACGATTCTGGTGCGCCGCGCAAGATCATCATCTTCACCGAGCACCGCGATACGTTGGACTACCTTCACCAGAAGATCACTGCGCAGCTCGGGCGATCCGACTCGGTCGTCACGATCCATGGCGGAACTCGCCGCGAAGACCGCAAGAAGGCGCGAGAGCAATTCACCCATGATCCCGATACGGTCGTGCTGCTTGCCACGGATGCCGCCGGTGAAGGCTTGAACCTGCAGCGCGCGCATCTCATGGTCAACTATGACCTTCCGTGGAATCCGAATCGCATTGAGCAGCGGTTTGGGCGCATCCACCGCATTGGTCAGCGCGAGGTCTGTCACCTGTGGAACATGGTTGCCAAAGACACGCGTGAAGGCGACGTGTTCGTACGGCTGCTCTCGAAGATCGACCAGATGTCGATTGCTTACAACGGCAATTTGTTTAACGTGCTCGGCGATGTGGATGCGTTCCAGGATCGTTCCCTCCGCGACTTGCTCATCGAGGCCATTCGCTATGGCGATCAGCCCCAGGTGAAAGCCAAGCTCGATCGGATCGTCGATGCCAGCGTGGCCGACGGGCTCGGCGAACTAGTTGAAGAGCGCGCACTGCACCCCGAGCTATTCAACGCACTCAACCTTGAGGAGATTCGCGCACGCATGGAGAGGGCACGCGAGCGGCGCCTGCAGCCGGGCTACATTGCGGCGTTCTTCATCCCCGCATTCGAACGGCTCGGGGGTCGTATTCGCCGTCGGGAGGCGGGGCGCTATGAGATCCTGCGCGTCCCCACCAGGCTGATCGATGCGGCGCGTCGTCTGAACCGGTGGGCGCCGGTCGCGGAGCGTTACGAACGGGTGACCTTCGACCTGAGTCGCAGGTATTCCGAGGGGCGGGCGACGGCGGCACTGATTGCTCCGGGGCATCCATTGCTGCAGGCCACCATCGAAGCCACGATCGAAGACCTTGGCCAGGTGCTAAGGCACGGCACTATCTTTGTCGATCGTCGCGAGAAGCAGACTGCCGAACCCATGCTGATGTACACCGTCGAGCAGCGCATTCAGAACTCCGCCGTAAAACCGGACATCGTCTCGCACCACTTCGATTACTCGCTCCTTGAGCACAACGGTGATGTCGTCGTCTCGGCAACGCCGCCGTATCTCGACTACGGCCGTCCCCAGCCTGAGGAGCTCAAGACGGTCGAAGAGGTCGCTCACAGCGATTGGGCCCGGCAGAACCATGAAAAGGCCGTGCGGGCACGGTCTTTTCGTGAGGGACTCCAGCCGAGAATGGAGGAAGTCAGAGCGCGTTTGGAGGCGGAGACTGCGCGCACTCGCGTCCAGGTCAAAGAGCGCCTGCTCGCGGAGGTCAACCACTGGGACCAGGAACATACCCGTCTTGCCGCACTCGAGCGGGGCGGCACCGTCGGTCGCGTCCGTGCTGAGACTGCGTATGTTCGGGCTCGCCAGCTTGACGAGCGACTCGACCACCGGCTCGCCGAACTTGACGAAGCCACCAACCTCGTTGCCGTCCCTTCGGTCATCCGCGGCGTGGCCTTGGTGATTCCGAGCAGCATCGTCACGGCGGATGTCTCAGGCGAGACCGGGGCAGAGCAGCCGCGCACCTTTGCCCGTGAGACCGAGGGCGTTGAACGCCGCGCGGTCGACGCGGTGCTCGCTGCCGAACGTGCGCTTCGGCGGTGTCCGGTCGAGATGGATCACTACAACCCGGGCTACGACATTCGTTCCAGCGATTCGGATGGCCGTGTCTATTACATCGAGGTCAAAGGCCGCATCGAAGGCTCGGACACGTTCACGATCACCACGAACGAGGTCACCTTTGCCCAGACGCAAGGTGATCGCCACCGTCTCGCACTCGTTCGCGTCTCGCTTGATGGGGCAGAACACGACCAGGTGCGCTACGTCTTCGACGCGTTCTCGCACATTGAGCCGTCGGTGACGACCCGCTCGTACAACGAGGAGTGGCGCGACTACTGGGATCGCGCGGGGCCACCGCGATGAACCCGACCACCCATGACCAGACCGACGCGAGAGAGAGACGCCCCGTGACCACCGCACCCAAGAAGAAGCTCATCGAGACATCGCTGCCGCTGGAGACGATCAACGCTGCCTCGAAACGCGAGAAAAGCATTCGGCATGGGCACCCGTCGACGTTGCACCTGTGGTGGTCGCGCAAGCCGCTGGCGACAGCGCGTGCGGTGCTGTTTGCGCAGCTGGTGGATGACCCATCATCGCGGCCGGACGAGTTTCCGACCGTCGAGGCGCAAGATGCCGAGCGTGCCCGCCTGCACGCGCTGATCGAGAGGCTCGTGGTCTGGGAGAAATTGAACGATCAGGAGCTGCTTGCCGAGGCTCGCGAAGAGATCCGAAAGTCCAATGGCGGCGAGCTCCCTGGGGTGCTCGACCCGTTCACGGGCGGTGGATCGATCCCACTGGAGGCCCAGCGGCTGGGCCTCGAGGCACACGCCTCCGACCTCAACCCGGTCGCGGTGTTGATCAACAAGGCGCTGATCGAGATCCCGCCGAAGTTCTCAGGCAAGGCACCTGTGCACCCGGACGCCGAGCATCGGACCACCGGCTGGCAGGGCGCACAGGGGCTCGCAGAGGACGTGCGGCGCTATGGCGCGTGGATGCGCGACGAGGCATTCCGACGCATCGGCCACCTGTACCCGAAGGTGACCGCCCCCGGGGGCACGGAGCACACCGTCATCGCTTGGAAGTGGGCGCGCACGGTGACCAGCCCCAACCCGGCAAACCCGATCGAAACCCCACTCGTCAACTCTTGGTGGCTGAGCAAGAAGAAGGGCCACGAGGCGTACATCGTGCCCAGCGTCGTGGACGGCAAAGTGCACTACGAGGTGCGCCACGACGCGGATGGGCCGCGGGGTGATGATGAGGGGACCATTGGGCGCAAGGGCGGATTCGTGGTCGGCGACGGAACGCCGTTGTCGTTGAAGTATGTGCGTGAACAAGGACGCTTGGGCAAAATGGGGGTTCATCTGATTGCGGTGGTCGCTGAAGGTGACCGTGGCCGACTCTACGTATCGCCTACCGTTGAGCAGGTCAGTGCAGCGCAGACTTCCCGTCCAGTTGATGTTCCCGAAGGCGACCTCCCAAAGAATCCCCGCGACTTCAAGACGCCAAACTATGGGCTGACGAGTTGGTCCGACCTATTCACGAATCGGCAGTTGGTGGCGTTGACCACGTTGAGCGATCTCGTGGGGGAGGCCCGGGAGCGCGTGCTCGCCGACGCTGCCGTTTCTGGTGGCGCAGAAGATGGCCGGCGCCTTGAGGATGGTGGCACCGGAGCCGCCGCCTACGCCGACGCCGTCGCCACCTACCTTGCCCTCGCTGTTAGTCGTACGACTG
Organism: Changpingibacter yushuensis; assembly: GCF_014041995.1. Taxonomy (NCBI): domain Bacteria; kingdom Bacillati; phylum Actinomycetota; class Actinomycetes; order Actinomycetales; family Actinomycetaceae; genus Changpingibacter; species Changpingibacter yushuensis. Next base: position 1,182,832 of record NZ_CP059492.1, read on the forward strand.
ATTACTGCAACGCGCTCTGTACGTGGCACACGACCGGGGAAAAGGTTACTCATCTCTTTACTCGACAAGCAATACCAATGATTTGGGACTATGTTGAAACAAATATATTTTCATCCTCATCTGGGAATTTCTTAGGTCAACTTGAGTGGGTAGCGAAGGCAGCCGCAAACCTTCCAGTTTCGGTCCCTGGCGAAGCAATCACGGCCGACGCATCCACCCGTGACTATTCGGGCCTGGTGATCTCGACCGACCCTCCGTATTACGACAACATCGGGTACTCCGACCTCTCCGACTATTTCTATGTGTGGCTGCGCCGATCGCTGCTCGGCATCCAGGGCAAGACCGTGAGCACCATGCTCACACCGAAGGCCGACGAGCTGGTGGCGAACCCGTACCGCCACGACGGCAAGCAGGGGGCCGAGGAGTTCTTCGTCGACGGCTTCAACCAGGTGTTCCATCGCATTCGGCAGACCGCCAACACAGATGTTCCGCTGGGCGTGTACTACGCCTACAAGCAGCAGGACGCGAAAGGCGACGGTACGGCATCCACCGGTTGGCATACCCTGCTCAATGGGCTCATCCGCACGGGGTGGGAGATCACCGCGACGTGGCCGATGCGCAGCGAGCTCTCGAATCGGATGCTCTCCCAGGGCAGGAACGCTCTCGCGTCGTCCATTGTGCTCGCGTGTCGTCCGCGCTCGGAGCACGCCCAGGCGACCACGCGTCGTGCGTTCGTGGGGGCGCTGAAAGCCGAGCTGCCTGCGGCGTTGCGCACGCTGATCCAGGGCGCGATCGCCCCCGTCGATCTCGCCCAGGCGGCGATCGGCCCCGGCATCTCGGTGTTCTCGCGATACTCCCGCGTGCGCGAGGCTGACGGTTCCGACATGCCGGTGCGTGAGGCGCTCCTGCTCATCAACTCGACGCTCGACGAGGTGCTCGGCGAGCAGGAAGCAGACTTCGACCCGGACACGCGGTTCGCAGTCAAGTGGTACCGGCAGTACGGCTGGAAGGAAGACAGCGCGGGCATTGCCGACCAGCTCGCGCGGTCATCCGACACCTCGATCGGTGCCCTCGAACGCGGCGGGATCTTCAGCGCGTCAGGTGGCAAAGCGAGACTGTTGCCACCCACAGCACTCAACGAGGCGTGGAACGTCGAGGCCGACGATCGGGTGAGCGTCTGGGAGGCGGCCGTTCGCTTAGCCGGCATCATGGACAATGACGGCGCCGATGCGGTCGCTGCGCTGCTGCCCGCCGTGCAGGCCAAGGTGAACCTCGACGCGGTCAAGGAGTTGGGCTTCCTGCTGTTCCACCAGGCCGAGAAGAAGGGCGATACGCAGGATGCGCTCCTGTTCAACGGCCTGGTCAGCGCGTGGGGCGATCTGAACGAGCAGGCCCGCAAGTTCGCGTCTGTACCACGTACGGCTCAGCAGGCCTTCGACTTCCCTGAGGACGAGGACTGAGCCATGGCAAGCGGCAAGATGAAGCGAGTGCGGGAGTCAGCGCAGTGTGGCACTGACCTTGCACCGCTTCGCGCCGGTGCGCCTGCGGCAAAGGCTGGGGAAGGTGCGCTGATCGATCGGGTCGCGCACCTGATTGAGCAGACTCGCACGTTCGTCGCCACGCAGGCCAACACCAACACCGCCCTGACTCCGATGAACTGGCACATCGGCCACATGATCGATGTCGAGGTGCTCAAGGAGAATCGCGCCGAGCATGGTCAGGAGATTGCGGCGACGCTGTCGCCACGATTGAGTTGGAGGCGACATTGACGAGCATAGATCCGCAAGTCCCCGGGCAAGAGAATTGCCCCGGCGCGGCGACCGCGTCAGCGGCCTCGTCCGGGGCTTACGCCAGCAATGTTACAGCATCCGGCCAAGGGGCACCAGCGAAGCAGGAGCGGGAGGCTGAGCTGACGCGACTTCTCACCGCGGACCGTCTCGCCACTTACATTCGCGTCTGCGAGGACAATCAAGACGAGGCGCTGCGGCTCTACGCATGGAACATCGAGATCGCGTCGGCCTTCTGGGGGAGCTTCAACGTGCTCGACGCCCTCGGGTCGATCTCGCCGGTTGCCGTTCATTGGGTGCAGCAAGACTCCCGAGTGCCACAGACCATCTCCCGGCGAGACGAAGTTGTCGCCGGGCTGCAGAACATCAGGTTCTAGGAGACAACAATGGCGATGAACAATCGAGATCGAGTGGGTAAGGCGTTCGACCTGCTCTCCGAAGGGCTGCTGGATGTGGTCGATGAGGTGATGACGGCAGCGCTCGGCGGCACGGACTGGAACGAGCGATGGGCCGCGGAGGACGCCCAGCGGTACGGGAGTTCACGGCGCACCTATGCCAAGACGGACCCGCAGGTGCAGCTCAAGGCCATCCTCCGCCCGCCGTATTTCTTCAACGCGGTGTTGTCGCGTGCTCAGCAGAGCTACGCCTCGGAGCTGTTGGATGCGCGAAACAAATGGGCGCACAACGAGGCGTTCAGCTCCGACGATGCGGTCCGTGCGCTCGACACGATTGAGCGTCTGCTCCACGCCATCGGCGCGGTCGACTCCGCCCAGGACGTGCGGAAGCTGCGCGTCGACCTGCAGCGCACGGTCTTCGAGGATCAGACCCGCAAGCAGGTCAAGCGGACGAAGGTGTCCCTCGGACCTGGCTCCGGTCTGCGTCCATGGCGTGAGGTGATCCGCCCCCACGATGACGTGGCGCGCGGCGCGTTCACCGCATCGGAGTTCGCGGCCGATCTGCACCTCGTCCACACAGGCCAGGCCACGAGCCCCGAGTATGGCGATCCGGTGGAGTTCTTCACCCGCACCTACCTCACCGAGGGCTTACGTGACCTGCTGTCGCGCGCGCTACGCCGTTTGAACGGTGAGGCCGGGGCGAGCCCGGTGGTCAACCTTCAGACCAACTTCGGAGGTGGCAAGACCCACTCGATGCTGGCGCTGTACCACTTGTTCAGCGGCACTCCGGCCAAGGACTTCCCGCAGGAGCTTCAGGAACTCATTGCCGCGAACGGCAACCCCGACCTTGGCACACTCTATGTGCGACGGGTCGCCCTCGTCGGCACATATCTGAAGGCCGGCTCGCCGATCATCAAGGACGACGGCACCGAGGTTCGCACGCTCTGGGGCGAACTCGCCTGGCAGCTCGGCGGGCGTGAAGCCTACGACCTGATCGCTGCGGACGACCGCGCCGGCACCAACCCCGGCGAGGCGCTGCGAACCCTGATCCAGCGGTACTCGCCCGCGTTGATTCTGATCGACGAGTGGGTCGCCTACGCGCGCCAGCTCGTGACGGACAGGGAACTCCCGGCAGGCTCGTTCGAGACGCAGTTCACCTTCGCGCAGTCCCTGACCGAGATCGTGCGGTCAGTGCCGGGCGTGATGCTCGTCGTGTCTATCCCCGCGTCCGACACGGGGACCGATGGACAGGGGAGTGACATCGAGATCGGCGGTGCGAACGGTCAGTTGGCCCTGGATCGACTCCAGAACGTGATCCGCCGCGTTGCCGACCAGTGGCGGCCGTCGAGTAAGGATGAGTCGTTCGAGATCGTGCGCCGTCGCCTCTTCCAGGCGCCGAACGCCGAGGGTCTTACGACGATATCGGCGGTGGCGCGCAGCTTCGCAAATCTTTACCGGAACAACACTGCCCTGTTCCCGCGCGATGCGGCGAACCCGAACGATGACTATGAGAAGCGCATCCGCGCCTCCTACCCGCTGCACCCTGAGTTGCTCGATCGGCTGTATGAGGACTGGTCGACGCTGGAGCGGTTCCAGCGCACCCGTGGCGTGCTGAAACTTGTCTCGTCGATCGTGCACGAGTTGTGGGCGTCGAACGATACCTCGCCGCTCATCCTGCCCGGTAACGTGCCACTCGATGCCACGTCGGTGAACACCGACCTCACGCAATACCTCGAAGACCAGTGGAAGCCGATCATCGACTCCGATATCGACGGGCCTGGATCGACTGCGCAGCAGATCGACCTCGATCGGCCCAACCTCGGGCAGCGATCTGTGACTCAGCGCATTGCCCGAACGATCTTCATGGGGGCCGCCCCCAGGATCAAGAGCGCACGGAAGGGCCTCGACAAACAGTACGTCTGGCTCGGTACCGCAGTGCCGGGAGATGTTCTCGGCAGCTTCGGAAGCGCCGTCGAACTGCTCGCCCAGCGCTCCACGTACTTTTACGAGGAGCAGGGCCACTACTGGTTCGACACCCAGCCGTCGGTCACCAAGACCGCAAACGACTACGCCGAGCGACTCCGCGAAGACGTGGAAACGGTATGGAACGAGATCACCCGCCGCCTCCAAGGCGAAGAGCGGGTGCGTGGCGTGTTCGACCGGGTGCACGTCGCCCCGGCATCCTCAGCCGACATTCCCGACCTTGAAGACACGCGCCTGGTGATCCCCCACCCCCGCTATGCCCGCCGCAAGCAAGACGGAGCCGAATCTGCAGCGCATGCGTGGGTGCGTGACGCGATCGAGAGCAAAGGCGCGGGTCAGCGCATCCACCGCAACACGCTGATCTTCCTGATGGCAGACAAGAGCGAGTTGGAAAGTCTTGAGGCTGCGACTCGCAGCTACTTGGGTTGGAAGCGCGTCCAGGCCACCAGTGACAGCCTCAACCTTTCGGTTCAGCAGCGTAAGCAGACTGACGATTGGGTCTCTCGGCTTGATCAGACCGTCTCCGACCGCATACGGGACACCTTCGTGTGGGCCGTCTATCCAGAGCAGCTGGACCCGACCAAACCGTTCGAGCTCGTCGCAGAGAAGGTGCCGGACTCTGGTGGGCGCTCTCCTGCCGACCGGGTGAGTGCCAAGCTTGGCCGAGAGGATCAACTCGTCACCGACTTCGGCGCGCCGATTCTCGGCGCGACACTGCACCAGGAGCTTTCTGCGCTGTGGCACGATGTGGGCGAAATAACTGTTGGTGAACTGTGGGGATATTTCACCCGCTACATCTACATGCCGCGCCTTGTGCGCCGCGATGTGCTCGACCGAGCGATTGAGCAGGCACTGTCTTCGGTTCTCGTTGAAAACGAGCGGTTCGCGATCGCCTCAGGTAAGGATGCTGAGACAGGCCGCTACCGCAGTCTCACCGTGCCACCGGATCAAGCGGCGAGTATCCAAGTGACTGACAGTACGTTGCTCGTCGATATGAAGAAGGCACAAGCGCAAGTCGAGGCTGACTTGCTTGCTGCTCGGCGCGAGGCTGTTGAGAACACAGGTGCAGACGGCACTGCGTCGACAACCGTAGGCGCCGTCGGCGTGGCGTGGGGGAGTAGTGCATCGGGCACCAGTGAAGTGGAGCAGACTGAGGCTGAATCCGAAGTGGAGGCTGTGCTGGCCCGTTTCTTCGGGTCTCTAAAGATTGATCCGGACCGATACGCCCGCGATCTCGGCAATGTCCAACGCGAGATCATCGACCGACTCGCAGGATCCGGCGCGAGGCTCGAGATCACTATCGATATTCAAGCGACCAAGCCCGAGGGCTTCGACGAATCCGAGGTACGCACCATCGGCGAGAACGCCCGCGTCCTCAAGTTCGACCCCAGCTCCGGCTTCGAGAAGAACTGAGGTAGACGGTGCGCCTCAGTAGGGTGTCAGTTCGCAAGTACCGCAGCATAGACAAAGCCGCGGACTTCGACGTTGACGATTTCACAGTGCTTGTTGGGCCGAACAATCAAGGGAAATCCAACCTTTTGCGAGCCGCTGTTCTTGCGATGGAAGTTATTGAAGGATGGTCCGCACTCCCGCCTGGTGTGCAAGCTGGACGCGAGGTTCTCATTGCGATGGTCCTTGGAGCTAGCCATCGCGCAGGTTTACGAAATCGTCGTCGAAGTGCGGGAAGAGAGGTTGGATACAACTGGGAGCAAGACTTTCCTTTGTTTGCAAGGGAGCGGCGCGGGAGTCAACGCAGCACCGTTGTTCATCTCGACTTCGAACTCAGTCCGGACGAGCAGGCAGCGTTTCGCGAGGAGACCGGCATCTCAATCAATCAGAAGCTTCCATTGGAAGTGTCGCTGAAAGAACGGAAAGTTACGTTATCCATCCCAAAACAGGGGCGGGGACTGCACAATGAGAAGGCGCGTGAAATCGCAAAGTTTGTAACCGATCGAATTACGCTACTCCACATCCCGGCTGTTCGCACGAGTGCCACAGCGCTGGAGATTGCGGAGGAGATTTTGGCGTCAAGACGACGGCAGCTGCTCAGTTCCCCTGAGTACGCGGAGGCGCTTGAGCAGCTCGAAGAGCTCGATCGGACCGCTGTTGCCGATGTTGAATCCGTGCTGCAGAAGACACTGACTCGCTTCATGCCTGGCACGGATTCAGTCCGTCTGGAGACCCGGCCACTCGCTCGCGCGACCGGACTTGATGACATTTTCATCGATGATGGCGTCCCCACTCCTATCTCCGCCAAGGGCGATGGCATCCAGAGTTTGGTCGCGTTGGCACTCACATTGGAATGGACTCAGTCAACCTCCAACCCGGATAAACAGCTTATTATCGCTGTAGAAGAGCCTGAGTCGCACTTACATCCGGGAGCTGTGCATGAGCTTCGTCAGGTGTTGCAAGGAATCGCTGAGTCGCAACAGGTCATCGTCACTACGCACAGTCAGGCGCTCATCAATCGTCGTAACCTGCGGCAGAACGTGATCGTCCGCGAACATAGCGCAACCCCGGCGAAGAGCCTTGATGATCTCCGCATTGCCCTAGGAGTGCGGCTCTCGGATGCGCTCGCAACTGCGGAAGTAGTTGTGGTGAGCGAGGGATACCTTGATGAACTGGTCCTGCCGGTACTTCTTGCACAACGGGAGCCCGCGATTCAGGATTGGCTGTCGGACGGACGGCTCATTATTGAGTCGGCCGGGAGCGGCAGCAAGATTTACGCGCGTGTGCTTGCTGCTCGCTCGATTCTGACTCGGCCGATCGTAGTTCTTGACAGCGATCCTGCTGGGAAGACGGACGTGGAGCGCCTGCTCGCAGATGGCGTTATTGAACAGACCGCAGTTGTGCAAGTGGTGAGGCCCCGGTGCAGCCATTCGGAGTTGGAAGATTTGCTCCTGCAGGATGCATACCTGGAAGCTCTTGAGAAGAAGGTCGGGTTCACTCTGAACCCGCGCCAGAGGCGGAAGCTTGACCAAGGTCGAGACAAGGCATGGAGTGAGAGGCTAGCCGAGATACTTGCCGACACCGGCACGCCTGATGCCGGGAAGCTCGTAAAGGGATGCAAACACGAGGTCGCATGTGCGGCAGTCGCGGCCGCCGAGCGTGGTGCGCCAGTCCTGAGATCCGAGTGTGAGGATCTCCTTGACCGTCTGGTGGACGTGATCCGCCGCAGCCTCCACACGCACTGACGTCGGCGAGACCTTGTGGGCTTTATTGCAGGATATGAAAGGAAGAACGGATGGTGGCTGAACACTACGATGCAGTCCACCTACAAGTTCAGGCGTATCTCTCGCGGCAGGCACTGCAATACCCGTTGATGAACACACCGCGAGCGTAATCGCGGGCTGGAACCCCGACCAAACCTATTGGTTCACCTCACGGGTAGCCTATCGGGGTGACCCGGTCAGATGGATGCTGCAAGAAGGTGGCGTATGGATGTTTCCGTGAGTTCCGTGCCAGAAGGTGACATCCGAGACTACGATGGTGACATGGTTGGACACAGGTATCTCGGCAAGTCCGGGCTCAAGATTTCAGAGATCACATACGGCAACTGGATCACGCACGGCTCGCAAGTCGAAAACGAAACAGCAATCAAGACTGTTCACAAGGCACTCGACCTCGGCATCACCACGTTCGACACTGCCGACACGTACGCCAACACCATGGCGGAGAAGGTGCTGGGAAAGGCGCTGAAAGGCCAGCGCCGCGAAAGCCTCGAGATCTTCACCAAGGTCTACTTCCCAACAGGGTCAAAGGGGCCAAACGACTGCGGCCTCTCCCGCAAGCACATCACGGAGAGCCTCCACGCTTCGCTGAAGCGGCTCGGAACCGACTACGTTGACCTCTACCAAGCGCACCGCTTCGACTATGAAACTCCGTTGGAAGAAACATTCCAAGCGTTCGCCGATCTGGTTCACCAAGGTAAGGTGCTCTACATTGGCGTTTCGGAGTGGACAGCCGAACAGCTACACGAAGGGCATGCCATCGCCAAAGAACTCGGCATCCAGCTCATCTCCAACCAGCCGCAATACTCGATGCTGCACCGGGTCATTGAAGGCAAGGTGATACCGGCATCCGAGGAGCTCGGTATCAGCCAAATCGTTTGGTCACCCATGGCACAAGGTGTGCTCTCCGGAAAGTACCTACCGGGCCAGCCTATCCCCAAGGGTTCGCGCGCGGCCGACAGCAAGGGTGGAGCTTCCTTCATCAAGCGCTTCATGGACGACAAAACTCTCACCGCAGTGCAGGGATTGCACCCAGTCGCCGACGAACTTGGGATAACCATGCCACAGCTGGCCATCGCCTGGGTGCTGCACAACCCGAACGTGGCCGCCGCGATTGTTGGCGCTTCCAAGCCAAAGCAGCTCGAAGAGACGGTGAAGGCCTCCGGCGTGACCATACCGGATGATGTCATGTGGAAGATCGGCGAGATCCTCGCCGATGTCGCCAATACAGACCCTGATGACACGTATGAGGTGTCGCCGAAGAAGCGGCCGTAAGTAACATCACGCGATAAGACGGACCCTGGCACAGTCACCACATACGGCTTATCCCTCTTCCGTGGACGCCTTCGCCTTCTTGGCGGCTTCCGCCTCGGCTTTCTTCTTCGCCTTCACTGCTGCCACTTTCGAGGATCAGGCTCCATATGGACAACGAAGCGTTCTCCTCCCCATATATCGGCGATCTTCGTGGCGGCATCGACAACGCCTTGCGCCTCAGCAGAACACGACGCAATTGGTGACTCTTCGTAGAAGAGAACCTCGTGCCACAGCGTACGCAGCAGAGGAATCGGGACGGCGCTGGTGGCAACCGGTTCCTTCTTGGAAGGAAGGTCTCTTTCAGGTTCGAAAGATTCGGTTGATGTAGTGGAACTGAGGAGCACAGCAAAGGCCGATTCGCTTTCTTCGACGTACCCAATCTGAATCGGGTAATAACCCTCAGCGTAGATGTAATCCTCGAAGCACCTCTTCACCTCCAGCGCGAGTTCTTCCTTCGCGCATGGTCCACATGCGCACACATGATCAATCGCAGAGCGGACGCTGCCATCACCGCTTTCCGTGATGTTCCCACGTAACTCGATATCCCACGAGCCACTGGTGGCGCGCGCATCCTCGCCGTATTCTGTGCCCGGATCCTGTACCCCAGCGGCTGCCTGGTTGCCCTCGTTCAGTGACGGAGTGCCGGAAGAGTGGACCGACCACGTCACCGCCGCGTACACCACGCGCTCCTGCAGGGAATTGATCAGGAACGCGACAGGACGTTCGAGCTTCACCCATTCGGTAGGATCCAGATCAGCTGGCGATTTCGCAAGCAACACCGCCGCGCCGTAAGTTTCGAACGCTTCGGCGCTCATAATGAGTGGATGATTTATCGAGGCATTTCTGAATGCTCGATTTCACGGCGAGCGATCGTATACGCGTCACCCACGAGTAGCGTGGTATCGCCGCCAGCTAGGCGACGACGAATAGTCGCCTTTATGGCATTGCAGAGGCAATCGAGATAGTAAGCGTCCGAACCGGTAGCAGCCATGACTGTGAGTTCCCTTCTCCGACACGAGCCCGTGCCATCAATAGTCCATTCGGAACTCGCCCCACGCACAACGTATGCTCTGTTCCGATACGTGAACCATGTGGCGTGGATCGGACAAATTTCGGTGTCGTGACAGAAGGTGAGGACCAACACCGAATGAAAGCAGAACGCACGAGTAGTGTGGACTTCACGGGGAAGTCAATGAGGGCGTGGATCCCATCCTGATAAGATGGCGAGAACAGCGCTGTTCTTGCCCTCGGGATCTGCCAACAGTGTGGTAGACCGAATCAACAGACAAACGAGGTAAGCATCGACGCTTCACAGGCAAGTATCAACCATTTGTCAGAGAAGAAGAAAGCACCATGGACGAAAAGAACGATTCAGTTCAGGCCAATCTCGAGGCAATGGATCAGCTCGATTTCGTTGGTTGGAACAATGCCGACTGGGAGAACGTGTTCTCCCATTACCACACGGATGACGTCTTGGTCGACGTCAAGGGATCTGCCACCACAAAGGGCCTTCGTGAACACATAGATGCCATGAAGAGCTTGGTTGGGGGAGACGGCACTGACGCCCCACAGATTCTCAAGCACCCGATCAGTTTTGGTTCGGGAGAGTGGACTGCGGTCGTAGGCGAGTTCGCCGACGGTAGCCGCATGGTGACAATCGCGGGTTGGAAGGATGGCGCGATCTCGGAAGAGTATATCTGGATGTAATCCACAACGTACCGAGACTGGCGATGATGGGGTGGGAGAATTCTCCCGCCCCAATCTGTTCGCAATCTGTCGGTGTTGTACCGCACGAAGTACGGTACGCGCTGGCGAAGCATCAATCGGCGGCAGCTGCCGCCACCGCACCACCGCAATCGCCACCGTTCCACCACAACAGCCACCGCACCACCACAATCGCTACGGCACCACCACAATCTTTCCTTGGGCATGGTGGCTTGCTGACAGCTCGAAAGCTTCAGGCAGTCTATTCAGGGGAAATACCTCAGCGATTGGCACCTGAATAATGCTGTGTTCAGCCAGTCCAGCGAGATAGGTGAGGTCTTCGCCCGAAGGACTCACCCACAGGTACTTGCCGCCATGCTGTGCTGGAGTTGAATCTGCGATGGAACCGTGAGATCCGCCAGCTTTGAGAACCTTGAGAGTAGTTTCAAGCACTCCGCCCACAAGGTCGAGCACCACATCCACGCCTGCGGGCGCAATTGCTAAGATGCGCTCGGCGAGACCGTCACCGTACGCAACTGGTATTGCCCCAAATTGGTGGATTCGGTCGTGGTTTTGTGGCGAGGCAGTACCAATCACGCTCCAGCCGAAGTGGTGTGCGAGCTGCGTGGCAAAGGCGCCGACTCCACCATTTGCATTATGAATGAGGATCTTCTTCCCATTCCCGCCACGGTCTGTCACGCCGAGCGAACGCAGAGACTGATAAGCCATCAGACCGGCAAGAGGCATCGCTCCGGCCTCTTCCCATGAAAGGCTGCCCGGTTTGCGTGCCAGCGCCGGCACCGATACCGGAACGAACTCAGCAAACGTGCCGTTGTGTAGGTAAGTATCGCGCGCATAGGCCATGACCTCATCGCCGGCGGCAAATCCGCTGACGCCCGCACCAACGGCTTCGACCACCCCAGCAACGTCCCACCCTGGAACAATCGGAAAAATGGTGTCAAAGAACGGATCTAGGCCCCCAGCCATCACTTTCCAATCAACCGGGTTGACTGCGGCTGCTTTGACTCGCACCAAAGCTCGCCCCGGCCCAACTTTGGGCATCGGATGGTCGTCAACGAACTCCAACACCGAGGTGTCACCGTACGTGCTGTACTGCTGCGCTTTCATCACATTCCTCATTTTCAACTGCAATACGTGGTTTTCAAAACCTGGGTGGTCAACCGACTCGGGGTGCTTAGTCGTCAACCACGTTGACGGCGACCGGAATGTTGCCACGCGTGGCATTCGAATACGGGCACACCTGATGCGCAGCATCGGCAAGTTCCTGAGCGCGTTCGATCGACTGGCCGGGTATCGTCACCTCGAGTTCCACAGCGAGTCCGAATCCGCCTTGACCGTTTGATCCGATCGAGACGCGAGCGCCAACGGTTGAATCGCCGACGTCGACCTTTTCCTTGCGGGCGACACTTCGAAGCGCCGAGTGGAAGCAGGCGGCATAACCTGCGGCAAAGAGCTCCTCTGGGTTCGGCAGGTTTGCACCATTTCCACCCATTTCCTTCGGAACGGCGAGATCTGTGTCCACCCGTCCAGTAGTTGTGCGAACATGACCGTTACGGCCGTCGCCTGTTGCCAATGCTTCGATTGAATAGAGAGCTTCCATGGTTTTCTTCCTTCTTCTGAGAGTTTGTTCTTGAGTGGATTGATGTCCGACGCCGCCGCGCCGATGGGTTAAGTCAACACGTGCGGTGTGCGTGCCTCCAGTACTGCTGACGGCGCGGAGCCGGTTTCGAAAGCACTGGTTGTGTTGTGCGGTAGATGTCAGGTAGGTGGGCTTGGCAGATGGTCTCGGCTTGGCGATGCCACAGCGGTCACACCAACGCGAGGCCGTTTCGCCGTCGGCCGGAAAATGTGGGAGAAGCCCGGCGATTTTCCAGGGGAGAGCGTATGTGATGCGACATGAGCATCAACCGTTCTGTGATGGGCACATGGCTGAAATCTTCGAGGCGAGGCTTCGCAGAGTTGCGCGTTCCTCATCACTGAGCGTAACAGCCGAACATATGTGCTCCTGAATATCAGGGAATGCAGCTTTGAGATTCTTGCCGTCAGAGGTGAGCGACACGAGCACAACTCGCTCATCGAGTACCGATCGTTCCCTCACCACGAACCCGCGATGCTCGAGCCGCTTGAGCATGGGGGAGAGTGTGCCCGAATCGAGACGGAGCTGATTGCCGAGATCGCGAACGGTGATCTGCTCGTTTTCCCACAGGACGAGCATGACAAGGTACTGGGGATACGTCAGTCCCAGCGGGTCAAGGACCTCCCGATACGCTGCTGTGACGGCACGCGATGCTGAATACAGAGCAAAGCACACCTGAGAATCCAGTAACTCCGTTGTAGGTGCTCGATCTTCCCTTACGGTCACTCCAAGCTCCTTCCGTGTGCGCGATCGGCACGCCTTGCCTGATGCATTGGCGCCAATACCCATATTCTATTGCGAGCAATTAAATTGTACACAACTAATATGCTGAAGGTGAACGAATACTCTGCCAACCATCCCGGGCAAACATGGTTTCACGCGGCAGGTGGGGCCTTGCACGCCACGCGGCAGGGCCCCACCTGAAGCAACTGTTAGCCGGTCGCAGCAACCGTTGCGGCGGGCTAACAGTCTGTTACTGACGTTTTGCCAAGTAATCTACTCGTGTGCCAGAGCCTCCACTGGGCTGACCCGGCCAGCCTTCCTGCCCGGAATCACGGAAGCCAACACCGCCGCACATACCGCGAGCGCGATCACCCCGACCAGCTGCAGCCACGGAATTGTCAGGATTGTGTTCGTGACGTTCAGTGGTAGGGCTTGAAGTCCCAGCCACCCGAACAAGACGCCCAGCGCCGTTCCGGCCAACGCGGCCGCGAGCGAGACAAGCACCGATTCAATCGCCAGCATGGCAAGCATCTTGCGGCGGGTCAGGCCCATCGCCCGAAGCAGTCCGTTCTCACGAGTCCGTTCCACCACGGAGAGCGAGAGTGTGTTCGAAACGCCCACCAAGGCCACGATTACCGCAACGCCCAAGAGCGCCACAACAATCATAAGAGCCACGTTGATCGCTTGCTCATACATTTGGCGTTCCTGAACGGCACCTTCGGCAGTCAGCGAATCGTCAATTGCATTGATGTTGGTGATGATCGTGCTCGGATCGGCTTCCTCTGCCAGTTTCACCACCACTGAGGAAATGTCGGAATCGGATCCGCCAAGCATTTCGTAGTCAGTGGGGTTGACGAGCACAGTACCGTCATACGCCCGAGAATCTACTGCCACCTTCAGTTCCTTGCACGCAGAGGCAACGCACACGTCGACTGTTGAACCGAGGTTTGCTGCTTCGCTCTCACTCAGCAACACTGTGCCTTCCGTGGCTTGCATGACGGGGGAATGGGCGACCTCGGAAAGGTCGGCGTCACGCATGACGGCCACAGCATGGGTGTCGCCATCGGTGCCCTCATAACTGCCGCTAGCCTGAGCGATGGCAACGGTGGCGGCGACGCCGTCGACATTGCCGATGGCGGTGACTTCTTTCTGGGTGAGGAGGCCGTCCTGACTCGAGACTGAGAGGTCAACCGGCCGCGCGGCGTCCACCTCGCCGTTCAGCGTTGCGCTCAGCGAGCTCGCTCCAACAAGCATCGTCACCACGAGTGTGATACCGATGACCACCGACGTGCCGGTGGCGGCTGTCCGTGCCTTGTTCCTCATGGCGTTCTGTGCCGCGAGGCGTCCAACCACTCCGCGCAACGGAGCGCCGAGCACCTTGACGAGGGTCGGCAACGCAATAGAGACGGCCATGACCGCTCCAATGAGTGCCAGTACCATGCCAAGCAAGGCAATGAGGAAGCCGACTTCAGTGTTGTCGGCTTCGGTGGCGTGCACGAGCGATATCCCGTACCACGTTCCACCAAAGCCTGCGATGGTGAGAACTGCCGTGGCGGTATGGAAGCCAAAGCGCTTGCTGTTGCTTCCGCCCACATCGGACTGGTCCACCTGCAAGGCCGCAAGAGGCGGGATGCGAGTGACGCCGTTAGCGGGACGCCGCCCCGCCAACACGGTTAGGAGAGTACCGAAGAGGAGGACAACGATCGCGCTGACCGGCGAGATCGACGACGTCGCCGACCCGAACGAATCGGAAATGTCGGCAACCCACAACCCAAGTCCGGTGAGAATGTACCCGAGAACGACGCCGAGTGCAGAGGCGGTGAGGCCTACCAGCATTGTCTCTTTGAGAAGCAGGTTCTTCACCTGTTTTCCGGTGGCGCCAACGCAGCGCAACAGGGCAAGCTCGCGGCGGCGTTGCTCGATCGTCACGTTGAACGTGGTGGATACGACTATGAGCGCCACAACGATCGCGATGGCGGGGAAGACCAGGAGCATTGCGGTGGTCGTCGCCGTGTTGAGGCTGAGCTGATTGAGCCGGTCCTGGATGACGGCGTCGCTCGTCTGTACATCAAGTCCCTCGCCTTCCAGCGCTGTGATGATTCGCGCCGCGAGATCCTCTTGCGCTACGCGATCGTCTGCAACAACAAAGATTGCACTCGCATAGGCGTCCCGCAGGGTGTCCGCATCGTTGGTGATGGCAGTGGAAACAGAGAACAGCCCAGCCGAATCCAATACACCGCTGACGGTGAGCGTGGTTTCTGTGTTTTCATCCGACATCGCGCCGCGCACCTGAACGCTATCGCCGACGGCGACTCCCAATGCCCCGGCTGCGGACGCGGGCAGGGCTATGGTGCCAGCCTCCGATGGCAACGTGCCAGCCGTGAGTGTGGGTTGGTAGAGCGGGGACGGATTCGCTGAACCGGCAGAGAGTGACAGGCGCTTCCCACCGTTGGCGAGTTGAAGATACGTTGTTTGTTGCACAACGGCGTCCGCTACCCCATCGACGCTACGTATCGCGTCCAGATTCGACTGCACAGTGGTGGAGTCGATGCCTGCATCACCGGGTTGGATGACGACGCTCGAACCTTCATAGGTGTCCTCAACTCCTTGGGAGAGTGAGGATTCCAGCGCTGATCCGAAAGCGAGGGCCGCCAAAACAAAGGCTACGGAAATGGCGATGGCCACACCTGTCGCAATGTACCGGCGCGCATGGGTGCGCAGGTTGTTCATCAAGAGACTCTGCATCAGGCTACCTGCGCAATCTCTTCAGTGGTTGGGTGGATGAGATCAGCCACGACGTGTCCATCGCGAACGACGACGACGCGGTCGGCTACCGCAGCAGCCCGATGGTCGTGGGTCACCATGATGACCGTCTGGCCAAACTGTTCCACTGCCTGGCGCAGCAAACCCAGGACCTCACGCGAGGCCGCAGTGTCGAGGTTTCCGGTGGGCTCGTCGGCAACAATGACGGCGGGCTGCATGAGGAGCGCACGGGCGATGGCGACGCGTTGCTGTTGGCCACCGGACAACTGTGACGGCTTGTGCGAGAGACGGTCTTCCAGCCCGAGTGTCGAGATGATCTGAGCCTTCCATGTCTTGTCCGCGGTCTTTCCGGCAAGGAGCAACGGAAGCTCGATGTTGGCCCTAGCGTCGAGTGTGGGGACAAGGTTGAAGCTCTGGAAAACGAAACCGATACGATCGCGGCGCAGGTGGGTGAGGGCGTCGTCGTTCAACTGCGTGAGGTCGGTTCCCTCGACTGTCACGGAGCCTGATGTGGCCGTATCAAGGCCTGCGAGGATGTGAAGCATCGTTGACTTGCCGGAACCGGAAGGCCCCATGATCACCGTGAATTCCCGCTCGCGGAAGGCGACCGAGACGTTGTCCAGTGCTGTGACTGCGGTGTCGCCCTTGCCGAATGTCTTCGTGACACTCGACAGCGTGACGATAGGGCGGGCAAGCGCGCTCTGCTCATCCGACGACGTGGCGTGGATCGATGGATTGCTCACTGCGTTCTCTCCTTGTACAGGCGTTTCTCATTGACGTTACAAGCCAATCGCCAGTTGCGTTCGGGAACAATCGTGCGTGACCTCCAATCGTGGTGGAGTTAGCTCTACCATTGCGCCGCATCGGCTGGTCACCGCACTACGGTGCCACCTGAGCATGCATCGAACTGGTCTACACCTCCATCGGCGTCTTGTGCTGGCGGCTGCGCGATCAACCCGAGCGCCTGGCCCTGCAGTTTGTCATCGAGGCTCACAAGGGTAGTTCCTCGGACTGGCTCTGTTGAGCCGGTTCGTTGTCTGATTCTGGTGTGTGGAGCGCAGCATTGAGTTGCCGGTGGCAAGCACCCGTGCCATACTCATATTTTGTGAGTACCTCAAATGAAGTGAGCGCACCGGATGTGGAACGCGCAAGTGCCGCAGCACTCGGCGCGTGCCCGTCGTTCGTCGCAGCGATGGACGTTGTTGGAAAACGGTGGAGTGGCCTCATCATTGGTGCAATCGCGAACGGGTGTTACACATTCAGCGACATCTCTCGCTATGCCCCTTCGCTTTCAGATGCGGTCTTGGCTCGCAGGCTTCGCGAACTCGAAGTGGATGGCCTCCTCACCCGCGTGGTCAAGGATGCTCGGCCACCCTCGGTGCGCTACCACCTCAGCGAGTCTGGGCAGGCGCTTGCTCCCATCCTGGATCAGTTGACAGCGTGGGGCCAGGACTACTTGGGCGTACCCGCCGCCGGGTCATCCACTGTGGAATCGCCTGCCAGCCCATCGCATCGCTTGGTCACATCCGCAGCAGAACACCTCGAATCTCTTGAACCAAACGCTCATGGAGCAGACATATCGAAAAAGGAGACCTCCCGATGATGGAAGTTGGCGCACTCACGTTCGGTGAAGTGACCACGGACCCGATTACCGGCCAGACACCGAGCCCGCGCCAACGTGTGCTCGATACGATCGAACAGGCCCGGCTCGCAGATGAGGTGGGCCTGGACATCTTCGGTGTGGGGGAACATCACCGTGGCGACTTCATTGCCTCAGCCACGGCCGTCCTCCTGGCCGGTGCGGCAACAGTTACGAAGAACATTCGCCTGACCAGTGCTGTCACGGTGCTCTCCAGCGACGACCCTGTCCGTGTGTATGAACAGTACGCAACGCTCGACCTTCTGACGGACGGCCGGGCAGAAATCATGGCTGGGCGCGGTTCGTACACGGAATCCTTTCCACTGTTCGGATACGACCTGCAGGACTACAACGAGCTATTCGATGAGAAACTGGACCTTCTGCTGAAGATCTGCTCCGAGAACCCGATCAGTTGGAGCGGCACATTGCGCCCGGAACTAGTGGACGCAGACATCGCGCCGCGAGCACTCCAGAATCCACTTCCCATCTGGCAAGCAGTGGGCGGAACGCCGGCCTCCGGATATCATGCCGGCCTTCGCGGCATACCCATGATGATTGCATTTCTCGTAGGGCCATTGGGTGCCCATGCACAGATGGTTGACTACTACCGTATGGGTACAGAGCAGGCGGGAATCCCTGAGAGCCAGCTGCGCGTCGGTGCAAGCGTGCATGGTTTCGTCGGCGAAACCAGCCAGTCCGCCCGCGACACCATGTTCACTTACTTCTCCCGCGGGATGAGCGAGAACAATCATCAACGTGGGGTCGGTTTTGACATGCCACGCGCAGCTTTCAATGCACAGGCCACCCCGGCCGGAATGCCGGTGGTCGGCAGCCCGCAGGAGGTCATCGACAAGATCATGACCTATCGCGCGGTATACGGCATTGATCGCATCATGCTGCAGATGGGCTTTGGTGGCGTTCCCCAACGCGAACATCTGCGTGCCATCGAGCTGCTCGGAACCGAAGTGGCACCCGTATTGCGCACGGAGACCTCGAAGTGAACCAGATCCACGTCGTCGTCGTCAATGGAAGCCCGAACGTTCCTTCTCGCTCCGGCACGCTCGGGAATCTCGCGCTCGCGGAGCTGCGGGAAACTTTTGATGTGCAAGCAGAAAAAGTCGCACCGTATGCGATTGGACCGGGTCTGACGGGCGCCATCACACGCGACGATGTGGACGCCGCCGCCGAAACCACACTTCGTTCCGTGGAACAGGCAGACCTTCTCATCGTATCGGTCCCGGTGTATCGCGGCGCATACCCAGGAATGGTCAAGCATTTCTTTGACCTCGTGGACCAGTACGCTTTGGCTGCAAAACCTGTGTTGCTCATGGCCACGGGCGGTTCGGAGCGTCACTCCCTCGTCATAGATCAAGTCCTGCGTCCACTTTTCGGATTCTTCCAAGCGTGGGTGGCGCCCACAGGCGTCTATGTGGAGTCGGCAGCCTTCGACGGCACGGAGATTCTCGACGCCTCCGTCTATACCCGAGAACGCGTTGCAGTCAACGATCTCATTCCTCTGCTGAAGCTGAAGATCTCCACTGTGGCTTGAGTTCTTCGTCATCGACCATGAGGGAGAGCTAGGCCATGTCTCCTATGTCTTGAGCCATTGGAGGATGGCGTGGAGGACTGTGGCTGAGCGGTAGGTGGTGGCGAGCTTGTCGTATCTGGTGGCCAGTCCTCGCCATTGCTTGACGCTGTTGAAGGAGCGCTCCACGACGTTCCTGGCCTTGTAGGCCTCAGTGTCGAGGGCGGGTGGCCTACCGCCCTGGGAGCCCTTCTTCTGGCGAGCTGCGATCTCGTTCTTCTTCTGGGGGATCACCGCCTTGATGTGGCGACCACGCAGGTAGCGGCGGTTCACACCGCAGGTGTACCCGCGATCAGTCAGGACCACCTCGGGTGTGGTGCGAGGCCTGCCGGTGGGTCGGGGAACGTAGATGTCTTCCAGGGTGTCCTTGAGCATCACGCCATCGTTGCGTTGCCCGCCAGTGACCACCATGGCGAGTGGAAGGCCGCGTCCGTCCACGACCTGGTGGATCTTCGTGGTCAACCCGCCTCGGGACCGGCCAATGCCGTGACCTGCGGGTTCATCCTCCCCGGTGGGAGATCTCTTGTAGTTCGATCGTGCCCCCTGTGTCCTGCTCGGGGCGCTTGGTGTTGGTGGCGTGCTGGTGAGCGCGATTGATCGTCGCATCGATGCTGACCGCCCAGTCCACCTTCCCCGCCTCCTCCGCCTGGGAGATGACTTGGGAGAGCACATGGTCCCACACGCCTCGGCGTGCATACGAGCGATGCCTCTTCCACACCGTCTGCCACGGCCCGTACTGCTCCCGGGGAAGGTCCCTCCACGGGATCCCCGTGCGATACCGGTAGATGATTCCGTTGACGATCCTCCGGTTGTTGGTGAACGGACGTCCCTTCCTGCCCTCGTTGGACGGCAAGAGAGGGGAGATCCGCTCCCACTGCTCATCGGTCAAGGCCTCAAACCGGGTCATCTCACTCACCTGACCAGTATCGGGCGAGCCTCACACCCCAAATAGGAGACACGCCCTAGCTTCGCTGCGATGCGTGTTGTCAGTTCGCTAGCGTCAACTCCTTGGTTGGCAATGACGAACACTTTGCTGACGTATCCACCTTCTAGCGCGTTTTGATCATTGGTTACTGCGGTGGCATTGGAAAGTAGCCCACCAGCATCTACTAGGCCGCTCACCGTCAAATCCATATCCATAGATTCAGAGGACATTGCGGTAGCGACGTGTACCTTATCTCCAACCTTCAGGCCAAGGGCATCAGCCGTACTGGTGGGGATTGCAATTGTGCCTGAATCCGAAGGCATCGTGCCCTCAGAGAGCTTCGGCTGGTGCAAAGGTGCGAGATTTCCAGACTTGACAGAAGCGCCGAGCCGCTTTCCGTTATGAGAAAGCTCCAGATACGTCACTCTTTGGACAATCACTGCGTTCACGCCATCAACACCACGCACAGTGTCAGATGCTGCAGCAAGTTGTTGGTCGGTGATATCCCCTCCGCTTACGTCGATCACTACGCTTGATCCCTCGTAAGTGTCCCGGACACCTTGGGAGAGAGAATCCTTGATGGCCACTCCAAATGACAAAGCTGCAAGCACGAATGCGACCGAAATGGCAATTGCCACCCCGGTTGCAACATACCGACGTGCGTGGGCGCGAAGGTTGTTGAGAAGAAGGCTCCGCATCAGGCGACCTGCGCAATCGCTTCAGTGGTGGGGTGTTCCAGATCAGCCACGATGCGGCCGTCTTGGACCACCACAACGCGGTCGGCCATTGCCGCTGCCCGGTAGTCATGGGTGACCATGATGACTGTCTGGCCAAACTGCTCTACAGCTTGACGCAAGAGGGAAAGCACCTCGTGTGACGCTGCAGAATCAAGGTTGCCCGTGGGTTCGTCAGCAACAATCACCGCCGGCTGCATGAGAAGTGCGCGAGCGATTGCGACTCGCTGTTGTTGGCCTCCAGATAGCTGTGATGGCTTGTGTGTTAACCGCTCCTGCAAACCCAAAGCCGTGATGATCTGCTGCTTCCATTGATCGTCAGCACTCTTGCCCGCCAGTCGGAGCGGAAGCTCAATGTTGGCTTTGGCATCCAGCGTGGGCACCAGATTGAAGCTCTGGAACACAAAACCGATGCGATCGCGGCGAAGCTTGGTCAGCTCGTCGTCGCCTAATGTGGTGAGGTCAGTACCTTCAACGGTCACGGATCCAGAAGAAGCCGAATCTAGACCGGCAAGCAAATGCAACATAGTGGATTTGCCCGATCCCGAGGGACCCATGATTGCAGTGAATTCGCGCTCTCGGAAGGAGATGGAGACGTTGTTTAGTGCTGTGACCGCAATGCTGCTTTCTCCAAACACTTTTGTGACACCTGAGAGTGCAACAACCGGGCGGTGAGACCCAGCCTGCTGGTCTGGCAACGGACTTTGGAGCGGTAGATTGCTCACGGCTTGTTCTCCTTGTAAGAGTTTTTTCTGATGTTCTCAGTCAATCGGTGTTTGACAGTGTGAACAATCGTGCCGGGGCTACATCCGAGGTGGAGCTAGATCTACCTTGCATGGCGGTGGATAAATGATCGTCTCTCCGGAAATCGAAGCCATGCCTTCGCCAGACCTAGTGCGGGATGCCGGACAGTGCGTGGCTGGCGGTTCTCTTCCAAGACAGTTGCGCGCGGCTCCTAGTGGTTGCGAAGTCTCGTGATGAGGTCTTGCTTCTTCAAACGGGAGTAGCCGGTCAAGCCAAGTTCTTTGGCGCGTTCGCGTAGTTCCTTGACCGTGCGATCCTCGTAGTCTTCAGCGGTTGCGCCACGTCGGCCGATGGTGGACCGCCCTTCCTTTGCTGCGGCATTGGATATTCGCGCAGCCTTCTCTTGTGAAGCGCCGTCCTTACGAAGGCGTTCATAGAGTTCAACATCTTTGAGTGATGGTTTACTCGGTGTCATCTTGCCCTCCTTGTAATTGTTGGCGAGGAGCGAAAAGACCGAGTATGGATCGATCCGTCTCCGAGCCACTCACCAGCAGCCTATGCGAACCCGGCAGCGCAGGAGAAGGGCGGAAGAGGGGAGCCGGTGGAAGAGGGGAGCCGGTGGAAGAGGGGAGCCGGTGGAAGAGGCGCGCCGGGAAAGAAGTACGAATCTGCCTCAGGCGGCCCACCAACCATGCGTATTCATGAGCGAGGCAACCGTTCGACCATGCCGTTTACCTACATAACATCACCCCTTGGAGGGGCGACATAACGCGACTATGCTGAGGTCAACCTTGAACCCAAGACTAGTTACTCAGCATGCCTATGGACGCGGAAACGCGGCTGACCCGCAGCTGCCGAAGCTGGCTGTGCTGCGAGGCCCGGAACGTGATCCGTGAAGGGGGAACAGATGAGCGAGCAGGCGGATTCTATTCGGCCGGACGGCCGGGAAGAGACACCCAACCAGCGCGCAGACCGCAACTGGAACGACCTCCTTCAAGAGGTTCGAGTAACTCAGACGTGTACGCAGATTCTCGGAGGTTTCCTGCTCGCAGTGGCTTTTCAGCCACGATTCACCGATCTAGATGCTGTGCAACGCGATCTCTACCTTGTCCTCGTTGCGCTTGCAGGCGTAGCGACGTCGTTGTCACTTGCTCTTGTTATGTTGCATCGCAGGTACTTCGGCAAACTGATGAAGGAACGCGTGGTGGCGGCAGGTACTCGTTTGCTGAGAGTCAACCTTGCCGTTGTCGCGGCGCTGACCGCTGGCGTGACAGCACTGATTTTCGACTTCGTCCTTGGGCGTACTGAAGGCGTGATCGCGCTCATTGTGGGGCTGGCGCTGAACTTCCTTCTGTGGGTTAGCCTTCCGTTGACCTCCCGATCCTCAAAAGAAGACGGAGGGAACTCCGTTGCCACGTGAACGATGCCTGCGAGTTGGAGCATGCGCCAAGAAGACGATACTGGCATGTGCGGCAGCTTTGGCATTGGCTGCTTGCAACGTTCAGACTCCCGCAGACCCCAACGGCGCGCTTGAGGAGGTGACAAACGGTACGCTGCGGGTCGGTGCTTCGGTGGAACCAGGTTTGATCCGCGAATCGGGCGACGAACTCTCTGGACCGTTGTACAGAATCATCGAAGAGTTTTCGGCGAGCCTCCGGGCGCAAACGTCCTGGACTGTGGCCGGTGAGGAGACTCTTGTGACGATGCTCGAAGATGGCACGATTGACATCGCAGTTGGTGGATTCACCGGAGCGACGGCATGGATGGATAGAGCGGCGGTCACACGTGCGTATCACGGACTTCCGGGGATGGAAGGCCGCGAGATCGTGATGCTTGTACCCGCTGGTGAAAACGCGTTGCTTGGCAGCCTGGAGGCTTTCCTAGATGGAAAGGAGTCGCAATGACTACTGCCGGGTTCTATCAGGCGGCTCACGAGGGCTTACCGCTCACACAACAAGTCGCTTTGCACAAAGCGGTGCGCTGGCAGATCTTCACCATTGCCTACACCACATGCACGATCGTGGTTGTGGCACAGGTACTTGGCAGCTCCCAAGCAATGAAGACGGCTTGGGTAGAGGACATCCTCTCACTCATTCCCCAGATCTCTTTCCTGGTGGCGATGCGGTATGTGAAGCGGCCGCCCACCCGTGCGCATCCTTATGGCATGCACAGAGCCATGGGCACCGGCCACTTGGTCGCGGGAGTAGCGCTCGCCGCGGTCGGGACCAACCTTGCGTGGGAAGCAATCACTGGTTTGATAGCAGGCGATCACCCCACAATCGGCACGGTGAATCTCCTTCACCATACTGTCTGGCTCGGCTGGCTCATGATCGCCGTTATGGTACTCATTGTGGTCGGTCCGCTGTTCCTGTACGGACCTGCAAAAGCCCGATTAGCGCCCGAACTGCACAACAAGTTGCTGTTCGCCGACGCCGATATGGCAAAGGCGGATTGGCATACGAACGCTGCCTCGATCGTCGGTGTGCTAGGCACCGGACTGGGTGTATGGTGGCTCGACGGCGCCGCCGCCTTGTTCATCTCAATCGGAATCATGCGCGACGGATTCACTAATGCGCGGTCGGCCATCCTTGATCTCATGGACCAGACCGCCCGGCAGTTTGACGACAGCGAGGTACACCCGTTGGCAACTCAGATTGTCGAATACCTTGAGTCACAGTCAGGGATTCTCAAAGCGGGGATTCGCATGCGGGATCAGGGCCAGGTCTTTCATGTCGAGGCCTTTGTCACGCCCACCTCATCCCACGTTTCACTTGAAGACATGGCGCGCATTGCTCAGGGTGTGGGGAACCTCGACTGGAAGATACAGGACGTCGTCGTCGTTCCCACAGATCCTTTGCCACCTGAGGTGTGGCGTGGCGTTCCATCGGACCAACGTGAGGTCGCTCGGGGCAGTGTGATTCGTGGACGATTGAGGAGAAGACAATCACAATGAGCGCCCTCAGGCGCGGCAGTAAATGCTGTCCCCTTGAATCCACGTATTCGTCACTACGGTATCTTTTATCAGCTCGGTGGGTTCGCTAAAGATATCTTGGGATACCGTGATGAAAGAGGCCTCCTTGCCCGGTTCGATGCTGCCGAGCTGAGGGAAGTCCAACAAGGTGCGCGCCTTACCCGTGTAGAGCAAAACGGCTTGTTCCACAGTGATGGCCTGGGCGTGATTGATAGGTGCGCCGTTGTAAGCAGTGCGGTTGACGGCAGCATGAATAGACATGAAGACATCATCTGGATCCGCCCATGTTGTTGCTGGGCAGTCTGAGGCCAGAGCGAGATTCTCGAGTACATCGAACTCGTCCCTAACAGGGTAAGCGCAAGCGAGTTGGCTTTCTGTGAGGTTCTCACTGTAGGAATCGTATTCCGCATATAGGAAGTCCACGTTAGTGACTACCCCGAAGTTCATGCGCGCCTCATAAATCCTCTGGATAAGCGCAGGGTCCATGATGCTCGCATGTTCAATGCGGACGCTCGGGACGTCCGTGAGCCACGGGTCAAGGTCACCGAAGAAGTCCACGAGCGATTCTATCGCTCTGTCACCCATCGCATGGAACGCAATCTGCAGGCCATATTCCCGTGCGTAACTGAGAGCCGCTTGCATGAGAGATGTGGGCGCGGTGCTCATTCCACATTCGTTGCTTGAGCCTTTGTAAGGCGTACGCATCCACCCGGTGCGGTTGGAAATGGCACCATCCGCAAACAGCTTAATGCCCGCAACAGCCACGCGGCCCGCCTTGTCCTGTTCAATGATTGGACGTATCGGATGCACTTGGATGGTCGCAAAATCGTAGTAAATGCGCGCAGACTGGCGTAGCCCCTCCTGCTGAGCTGCCCGGAACAGATCGCGGTGGTCGTACCGGGTGGGAATGCAAAACATGTCCGTTATGCCCACAATCCCGCGTTCGGCAAAGTGCCGCGTTGTGGCGGCCAATGCCCGAGCGTCCGCATCGAAACCAGCCGAACCCTTGGCTTGAAGAACACGTTGATTTGCACCATGTTCTATCAGGATCCCGTTTGGAGTGACGCCGTCGGCCTCCCGGCCAAAAGCCGCCCCTTCGGGATCGGGTGTGGATGCGTCAATACCGGCCAGTTCAAGCGCCTTTGTGTTGCAAATTCCGGAATGGCAGTCGGAGCGCTGCACATATACAGGTTGCGTGGTGGATACGAGGTCCAAATCGTGGCGAGTTGGCGTGCGGTGTTCAGCCAGCTTGGATTCGTCGTATCCCCAACCTTCGATCCACGTGGAGGCGCCTGCCCCAGTGTTGGGATGAGCGCGTAGGGCAGCAATAAGTGAGGGAATATCAGTGACTACAGGAACCGTGCACGCCACGGCGTTGACGAAGTTGGCCACCAGCGTGGCGTGAGTATGCACGTCAAGGAATCCGGGGAGCACGGGACCGTTAAGAACAACGACGTCGACGCCAGAAGGCAGGTCGCGCGCCTCACCTACCCACGTGAAATGTCCATCTTCAACCGCAAAAGCTGTTGCGAATGTGGTTTCGTCCTGGCCTGTGAAGATCTTGTCTGCAGTGTAGTACGTGGTCATATGCCGTTCTCCGAAAGTCGTGGAGGGTGCGCTTGAGTTGTGTTGTTCGTGAATACTCACATACGGGGTGTGCGAGAGCATTGCCATCCTGTTACCGCAGCGAACTACGCGGCGCCCACCATATCTCTGGGCACTGGTGTGTTGACCCGATTGATTCTAACTACCGGCGTGAAGGCCATCGCAAGGCCCGCTACAACTGTTCCACCGATGAAGATGTACATTGCGGCTACTACGCCGAGCGAGTTGGCAATGATTCCTGCGAGAAGCGCGCCGATTGGCATGACTCCCCACACCGCAAAGCGGAAGGTTGCGTTGAGGCGGCCAAGTAGGGGGAGTGGGCAGATGCGCTGGCGCAGGCTCATCTGAGTGATGTTGTAGATGGTCAAGAAGAAGGAAGTCACGATGTTTGAGACAACCAACACCACTGAAGCGTGTGCTGGAACAAGTGCAGCGAGCGGAAGGCCGAGATAGGCCAACACGCCCAGAACGTTGCATACCACGATGGTGTGACCTTCTCCCACGTGGCGGATGAACCACGGGCGGCAGGTGGCACCGAGTATTCCACCGACTGCTCCAAGTGAGAGCAGTGTGCCAAGCGTGGTGGCGCTCATCCCTAGTTCGCGGAGGGCAAGGATGGGAAGCAGAGTTCCAACACCCTGACCGGCCAGTGCGCCAGCAGATATGCACAAGAAGAGTGGGCCGAGAAGGCGTTCGCCGCGCACATAATCAATGCCCTCGCGCACTTGATCGCGCAACTTGGAATCCTTGGGGGCCTGTGGCTTGCGCTCCTTGCCGGGAATGCGCGAAATGGCAATTGCCGAGAGGGCATACGTACCGGCGGTCAAAAGGTAGGCGAAGGGCGCCGCCATGACGCCGAGCAGCCAACCGGCCAACCCAGGCCCGCCCACCCTGGCAACCTGGAATGATGCTTCCATTCGACCATTGGCTTCCCCGATGTGTTCAGGTCCCACAATGGCTGGCACAAATGACTGGTAGGAGACGTCAAAGAACACTGTGGCGAACCCCAAGATTGCTGCCACAGCCATCAGATGCCCAATGGTGAGCGCCCCAAACCACCACGCAAGAGGGATGGAAGCCAAAGCTATGACGCGCACGACGTCGGCGGCAATCATCGTGCGGCGCTTGCGCCACCGGTCTACCCACGCACCAGCTGGTAGTCCGATGAGGAGGAAAGCGACTGTCTGCAGCGCAGAAAGCACACCAATTTGCCGATTCGTCGCATCAAGCAAAGTAATTGCTATTGCGCTAGTGGCAAGTCCGGCGATCTGGAACCCGAATTGGCTTGCGGTTTCACCTGCCCACAGGTTCATGAACCCACGGTTACGGCTAAGACTCGTGTGCTTGGGTGGCGCCTGAAGCTCCGGGCTGATGGCCGAATCCGCTGAGGATTTAGGCATCGAAGCGCGCTGGTCTATCGCAGTTCCGGCTAACAACTCGGTGCCCGCACCGTTGCCTTCCGGCTCCTTTCGAATCACGACCGATGAATCATAGGAAGCGACGGAGTGTGGACGAAAAGCTGCATGCGGGCGCTCGGGCGCAACGGAACTGGAGTCATGGGGCACTACAAAAGCCTATGTGTTTCGTGTGCCGGGCCTCGAATTGATCTGGCGAGTGTGAGGGGACAGACAAGGCCCGGGAAATGGCGCTGCTGCGCGTCTTCCCGGGCCTTGTCAGAACGCTACTGACGCATGTCAGTTCTTTGGAGTTGCCTCTCGATCCTCGTCTGCTTCACTGTGTGCAAGATCGTCAGCCGTGGCCTTCTCCGCAACAGGTTCTTCTTCATCAGATACGTCCAGATCGCCAACTTCTTCAACGACGACGGCGTCGGTGATCACGATGTCTCCATCTTCGAGATCGTCATCGGCATCCGCTGCGTAAGTGTTTGTGGCGCCATCAGGTTCACTGGTGTACTCAGAATCGAAAGAGGAAAAGTCTTCGTTTGCACCCTCCCATGCGAGCGGCGCAGCTGCAGCACCGGCCACAATCACAGCAGGCTTGCTGTACTGCGAAAGTGTAATGATCAATCCGATAATGCCAGCAGCGATGAGCGCTGCGGCCAAGGTGACGGAGGTGTCACCATTGGTGATCTTTGTGTAGTACTCGGTGGCATCGGTAATGGTTCCTTCATTTGCGCCGGTCTGAGCGGTCACTGTGACCGACCTTCCGGAGATGAAGAGTGCAACGCCGCCGATGATTGAGCCGAGGGAGAGAACCCAGGAGATCACGGCTGATGCTACGGAGGATTTGGCGGATGTGGAGGATTTCACGGGGAGCCTTTCGAGCTTTCTGTGCGTGCCAGCTTGGTCGCGTGTTGATCACTAGCGTAGACCCGCAAACTGGCCGTGGGCCCCATGAAGTCAGGGAAGAAACTGGGAATGGCTGGGGTCTGCGCTCCGTGCGCAGACCCCAGCCATGTGGGAATACCTCCCTAAGAGTCCAAGCCGTTGTGGCTAGACCAGTGATTAGCTATCAATAGCCGTGGTCATTTCGCGGCCTTCGTTTCCCGGACCACGCCATGTTCTATGCGCAGGCGGCGCTGAGCACTATCAGCAACGCGTGGATCATGGGTGACCATGATGACCGTGAGGTTGTCATTCCTCCACCGATCGTGCAAGAGATGCAGAATCTCATCGCGCGTTGTGACGTCTAGGTTGCCGGTTGGTTCGTCAGCTAGAAGCACGGGTGGATGTTTGACGAGTGCGCGGGCGATCGCCACTCGCTGCTGCTGCCCTCCAGATAGTTCTCCAGGAAGATGGCCAGCGCGGTTGTCCATGTTTACGCTGGCCAATGCCTCCATGGCGCGTTCTTTGCGTTCATCGGCTGGCATTTTGGCTGGAACCAAAGCCATCTCCACGTTCTCCAATGCGGAAAGCGTCTGGATGAGGTTGAAGTTCTGAAACACGATTCCCACGCGATCGGCGCGGATCTGGGTCAGATCCTTCTCATTCGCCTTGGAGAGTTCAACGTCTCCCAACAGAATGCTGCCCTGAGTTGGGACATCCAGTGCACCAAGCATTTGAAGAAGGGTGGACTTGCCTCCTCCAGTGGGGCCCTCGATTGCCACCATCTGGCCATCAGGAATGGTCAGATTGACATTGTTGAGCGCGGTCACTTTGTTGCGACCCTCATAGGTCTTTGTGACGTTTGTGAGTGTGTAC
This sequence comes from Changpingibacter yushuensis, assembly GCF_014041995.1. Classification (NCBI taxonomy): domain Bacteria; kingdom Bacillati; phylum Actinomycetota; class Actinomycetes; order Actinomycetales; family Actinomycetaceae; genus Changpingibacter; species Changpingibacter yushuensis. The sequence goes on from NZ_CP059492.1 coordinate 1,211,752, forward strand.
ATCAGTTGACGCTCCTAAGTGCTTCAGCGGGGCGAAGCTTAGCTGCGCGCCAGCCACCGATAATCCCTGCGAGGAGTCCTCCGACCAAAGCGGCCCCCACGCCGATGAGGATCAGTTCAATACTGACTGGGCTGTGAAGCACAACATCTACTGCATTGGATGCGGAGTTGACCGCCTCTCCCATGCCTGAGGGCAGATCAGATGGTGCGGATCCGCCGCCGCCACCCCCGCCGCCTTGCATTGAGAACCCACCTGTGGAACCTGAAAGTGTAATGCCCATGAGGTTCAAGACGATGATGGTGATGAGGCCAAGCACCACACCCGCAATTGCGCCGATTGCAGCGCGGAGCATCGACTCCACCGCCACTTGACCGACCACTCGTTTGTTTGACCAACCGATTGCCTTCAGCGTTCCGAAGTCTCGAATACGCTGGTTCACTCCCGAAACGGTGAACAGCACGGCCAAACCGAATGCCACCACGAGCACCGCAATAGATAGCCAAAGCCCGAGGGAACCCACCAGAGAGGAAGCCGATGAGAGGGAACCGGTGACCGATTCGGCAAGGGTCTGGTCTGTGGAAATTGTCGCTTCCGGTAGAGCTTGTGTCAGAGTCTCGGAAACCGAGGTTACTTGGGAGGAATCAGAGGCCTGAACGTATATGGATGTGATCTGGCCTTCCATGTCAGCGAGCGTTTGGGCAGTGGCCAGTGGAAGGTAGATGTCGGAGATACTGGAAGCTGAAGAATCCACGATGCCAACAACCTCGACATCGCTATCACCCACAGTCACGGAGCTTCCAACGGCGAGTTCATTGTTGTCGGCGTAGGTTGCAGATATGAGCGCGACGTCTTCGCCGTCGTCGCCCTCTTCAAACATGCGTCCATCCGAAAGCGTGAGCGTGGAGAGGTTGCCTAAAGTGGCACCCACCTGGACACCTGTCACGGTGGTGGAGTTCAGGCTGAAGTTGCCGCCGCCAAAGCCGCCACCGGAGTCTCCAGCGGGAGGTTCGGGAGCATCAGTGCTGCCTGCGCTCGGTGTGGCAGATGCGCTGTCCGACGCATCGGTGCCGTCTGAGGTATCTGTGCCGTCCGTGCTCTCTGAGCCTGGGGCAATGGAACCGCCCAGATCCATCTGCTGGAGGGTGAGTACTGCGGTTGCGTCGGCGACCCCATCCACTGACGTCACAGTGGATAGTGTTGAGTCATCGAATGCTTGGGTTCCCTGAGTTGTCTGAAGTGAAGACGCAGAGAACTCCGTGTTTCCCTCGCTATCGCTGGAACCTTCGTCCGGGTTAACACCGAACTCCCGGTTGCCTGATTCTTCAGACCGTTCGGTCACGGTGATGTCAGTCCCAACTCCATAAACGGATTCGAGAACTTCTGATTGGGCGTTGCTTACTCCCGCTGACACCGAGTTGACTACCATCAACAAGGCGACGGCGATGGCGAGTCCTACGGCAACGACGATTGTCTGTTTGCGTCGTCTACCTAACTCGCTGCGGGCGTACGTTATGAGCATTCGCACGGCTCCTTTCTGTTACGGCCCCAATATTCCTCGAGATTCTTGACCGAGTCCTGACGGATGCCTGTAAATGAACTGGAAAGCTCAATAGACGATCCGGAAAGCACGATATGAGGATGAGGTTGAGGTCACCGCATCAGCCACTGTTGCATCGTCGCGCCTCAAAGTAGGATTTCTCTAGAAGCTGGATAATTGGAGTTCTTGCACCCACAAGGCACAGTCCAACATGGTCCAGTTCACACTCACACCTCTTCTTACCTTTTTCTTGACTTGGAGTATTTCCGTATGCAGAAGACCCTCACCGTGGGCAAGCCGTGGTGCGTGATCCTTTTGTTCGCGCTACCGCTCATGCTGGGCAACGTTGTCCAGCAGCTCTATCAGGTGGTCGATGCCATGGTGGTTGGCCAGCACCTCGGTGTGGATGCTCTGGCTGCGGTGGGCACCACGAGTGGGCTTCTCTTTCTCCTGACGGGATTTGCGTGGGGGACTGCGAGCGGTCTTGCCATCCCAACAGCTCAAGCTTTTGGCGCTGGCGACTACGCGGCTGTGCGCCGTTCGGTGGCCGCAGGCACCGTGCTTGCTGGCGCTATCAGCATCGCGATCACTGCGATCGGCACTTTCTTCGCGCGTGACCTTCTGGTCTTGCTTCAGACGCCTGAATCGTTGCTGGATGAAGCTACAGTCTTTGCCACCGTCACCTTTGCGGGATCGGTGGCCACAATGTTCTTCAACTACCTGTCCTCGATTATTCGTGCGATCGGTGATTCCCGCACGCCACTCATCTTCCTTGTCATTGCATGCTTCGTAAACATGGGTCTGGTGGTGGGCCTCGTTGGATTCGCCGGACTTGGCGTGGGTGGTGCTGCGGCCTCGACAATGGCTGCTCAGATTCTCTCTGTGATTCTCTGCTTCGTGTACTTGCGCCGCTCGATTCCGGTGTTGCGCGTTAAGCGCGAGGATTGGCGGCCTGGAATGAAGGAGATCGGCCGTCATCTTCAGATCGGTTTACCGATGGGTTTCCAGGCTTCGATTATCGCAATCGGTGCACTGGCCGTTCAGATCCGGCTAAATACGATTGGCGAAGACGCAGTTGCGGCATACACCACGGCCGCCCGCCTCGATGGTTTGGCCGTAGGTATCCTCAATTCTATCGGGATTGCCGTCTCTACTTTCGTTGCGCAAAACTACGGCGCAGGGCTGTTCAGTCGGATCTTGGTGGGTGTACGGGACGCTCGCCGGATCTCCATCGGCATCGCACTGGCGATGGCAGCTATCTTGATTACCGCAGGTGATCCGATCATCCGTGGTTTTGTGGGTTCTGGCAGCGACGACGTCGTCGCCATGGCTCACGAATACCTTGTGGTCAACGGTTCCCTCTACTTCTTGCTTGGAATTCTATTTGTCACGCGAGCTGGCCTTCAGGGCATGGGAGATACGCTGATCCCCACTATCAGTGGAATTCTGGAACTGAGTATGCGCATCGTGGCTGCCGTAGTTCTGGGCGGAATCTTCGGGTTCGTCGGCATTATCTGGGATAACCCGTTGGCATGGTTTGGCGCGTTGCTTATCCTGTTGCCTTCATGGATGTCAGCCAAGAAGAAACTCAAGGCGCGTGCGGCTAACGAGCCGTTGATTGGTGATGGCTCTAATGAGAGCCGTGGCACCGCACAGGAGCTGGGCTCACAGCTGAGTGAGGCGCCCATGGCATTGGTGGCAGAGGAATCTGACCTAGCTAGCGATGTGCGCGAAGCGGCACCTAGCGAAGCCATTCTGGAACCGTATGGGGACGCCTTGGTGAAGTAGCCATGCACACGAGATAGCGAGCTTTGCTCGGCCGCATCCGTGCCCGGCAACTTCCAGTCGTGCGAACTTCCCTCCAGACACAAAACGACGACAGCGCTAGGATTCCCGTAGCGCTGTCGTCGTTTTATCTTTGCCAGTATCAGTACCTGATCAGTGGTGCTGACGCATCAGCGAGTTGAAGCGGCGGCAATCCGGTTCCGCACTGCAGTAGCCGCTGCCACGAGGTTCTCCAGGGTGGCTAGGGTTTCCGGGTAATCTCGGGTCTTCAGCCCGCAATCTGGGTTGATCCAGAGCCGGTTGGTCGGGACCGTGTTCTCTGCCAAACTGATGAGCTCAATCAACTCATCCGTGCTTGGTACTCGCGGTGAGTGGATGTCCCATACGCCAGGGCCCACCGCCCGGCCGAACCCGTGAACGGCAAGCTCTGGGATGAGTTCCATTCGTGAACGAGCGGCTTCGATGGATGTGACGTCCGCATCCAGCGCATCAATGGCATCGAGAATCTGGCCAAACTCGGAGTAGCACAGATGGGTGTGAATCTGAGTTTCAGGGCGCACGCCGGAAGTAGCAGCGCGGAATGAGGAAACTGACCAATCGAGGTAGGCGGCGTGCTTCGTGGCGTCCAGCGGCAGCAACTCGCGCAGTGCGGGTTCGTCCACCTGGATTACCGCAGTGCCTGCCTCTTCGAGCTCGGCAATCTCTTCACGAAGCGCGAGTGCGATCTGATCGGCAGATTCAGAAAGTGGAATATCGATCCGCGGGAAGGACCACGCCAAGATTGTCACTGGACCTGTCAGCATTCCCTTAACGGGCTTGTCCGTCAGTGACTGGGCAAAGGTTGTCCATTCCACCGAAAGCGGTATGGAACGGGCAACGTCACCCCATTGGATAGATGGGCGGGTGCAACGGGAACCGTATGACTGTACCCAACCATTGCGGGTGGCGGCGAAGCCATCGAGCTGCTCGGCAAAGTACTGAACCATGTCATTTCGCTCGGGTTCGCCATGCACCAATACGTCCAGCCCAAGATCCTCCTGCAAGGCGATGACGTGCCTGACCTCTTCGCGAATTCGTTCAGTGTACTCGGCGTGATTGATTCGACCTGCCACCAGGTCTGCGCGGGCCTTGCGAATAGAAGCAGTTTGAGGGAACGAACCAATGGTTGTGGTGGGCAGTGAGGGAAGCCCAAGGGCCGCCGTCTGGAGGGGTTCACGTTCGCTGAACGGTACGCGAGTACGCGCGGCATCATCCAGAGCACCAACACGGTCACGAACTTCGGGCAACACAACCCCCGCAGCTTGTTTGCGCTTGTCAAGAACCAGTGTTGCCTCAGCAACCTCGCGAGCAATGGCGTCCCAACCCTGTTCCAGTCCGCGAGCTAAGGTGACTACCTCACCCACCTTCTGGTCTGCAAAAGCCAACCAGCTGTGCAAATTGGCATCAAGCTCAGGATCCTCCCATGTCTCGAGTGCCGTATCGTGTGGCACGTGCTGGAGGGAGTTGGTAGTTGCCACGGCAAGGCTGGCGGGCGCCAAATCTTGTGCGGCACGCAGAACACGTTCTGCGCGGGCTAGGTCTGTGCGCCAGACGTTTCTGCCATCCACAACACCAGCCACAAGAGTGGTAGAAGAGAGGTCTACGCTGCCCGGATCGGGCAATTCGCCGCGAACGAGATCTAGCTGCACGGCCTCAACTCCGCTTCGCACAATTGCGGGCAGGGCAGCGCGTCCGTCGCCGTAGGGCAGGGTCACCAGAATCTCGGGCCGCGCTGGTGCCGCTACGAGCTTCTTCCAGGCCTCCTCGGCCACAGCAATGAGCTCGGAACGCGGGGTTGCGAGGTTGTCGGTCACCAAAGCGGGTTCGTCAAACTGAACCCACGGCACTCCCGCACCAGCAAGATGGATGAGCAAGTCCTGATATGCGGCGACGACGTCGTCGATCCGAGAAAGTGGCGACCATCCTTCGGGAGCGCCTTCGGCCGCCTTGGCAAGTGCCACATACGTAACCGGACCCACCAGGACCGGGCGTGTCACCCAACCCCAATCCGACGCGCTGGCCCAACGGTTTACTACGGAGGTATCGGCGTAGCCGATTGGCGTATCGGGGCCGATCTCAGGAACCAGGTAGTGGTAGTTCGTGTCGAACCACTTGGTCATCTCGAGCGGTGGCGCATCTTGGGTGCCGCGCGCCAAAGCGAAATACAGCTCCACAGCATCTCCACTGAACCGTTGTGGGATTGCGCCGAGCAATACGGTCGCGTCGAGCACGTGGTCGTACAGGGTGGAAGAATCGGGGATCGCTCCAATGGAGGAGTTCAACCCGAGCTCACTGAGCCGTTCGAAGGTCTGACGGCGCAAAACATCTGTGCTCGCCAACAGCTGTGGCGCTGTTGTGCGGCCTGCCCAGAAGGATTCGAGCGCTCGCTTGAGCTCGCGGTTTCGCCCAATTCGGGGATAGCCAAGGATCGTGGCCGTGGGAAAGGTGGAGCTAGACATGGTGGTTTCTTCCTGTGGCACCGAAGCGCCGGACGTGGCCACGGGTGTGGCGGGAGGTATTGGTATGGCCCACGAGGTCGCGCCGGGGGTGATGGCAGATCCGTCTGGGAAAAGTCGAACTAGGAGTGTGGCGCCGCTTGAGGGATGTCAAGCGCGCCGCAAGCGGATTGAAGAGCGGATTGAGGAATGGTATTTCACGGGCATGGGCGGTCATGGCAGAAGTGTCAGGAGGACGGAGCCAGTTCGCTGAAACTGGCAAGGATGTCCAATGCCGGGCGGGATTGGTTGAACGTGTACACATGGACTCCTGGTGAACCCGCATCGAGCACCTCACGCACTAAACGCTGCCCGTGGGCAATCCCGCGTGTGTAGGCCTCTTCTTCCGAGCCTGCAGATGTGAGGTCGTGAAGAATCGAATCGGGTACGCCTACCGAAGTTAGTTGGGACATACGTTCAAGGCGAGTGGCGCTTGTTGGAGGCAGAATGCCCGCCATGATGGGAATGGTGACGCCATAGCTGCGCGCACGCTCCACAAAGGAAATGTACGTTTCGGACTCGAAGAAGAGCTGAGTTATGGCGAAACTGGCACCGGCCGCTTGCTTGACGAGTAATCGTTCGATCTCCTGGAGCGGTGATGTTCCCGCTGCAGGATTTCCGGCAGGGAAGGCAGCAACAGCGATTGTGAGCGGCTTAAATGCGCTGCGCAAGGCTGCGCCGGGGTCGCGGGCAATGCGTTCGGTCTCGATTGCGCGGATCAGCGTTACCAGTTCGGTGGCTGACGCCACGCCGTCAGGAGCCGGCCGCCATCCCGGGTCATTGGCAGGAGGATCGCCACGCAGTGCAAGGAATGTCCGTACACCTGCATCGAGGTAGGAGGAAATGACGCGTGCGATCTCTGTGCGATCCGCACCAACGCACGTCAGGTGTGCAATGGGCTGGATCGGAGTATCGCGAACCAACGTCCGCACCACGTGGCGTGCGGTGGACTTGTCCTTGCCTGCCGCGCCGTAGGTTACCGAAAGAAAATCGGGATCTGCCTCCAATAGCCGGTGCACTGTGTTCCAGAAGCGTGGCTCGACATCAGCGGATCGGGGAGGCATGACCTCAAATGAGAGCATGCGCTCGCATCGGTTGAGGGAATCAGGGCTACTGCTCACTTCGCACCGCCGAACAAGGCGGTGCGCCCTCCTGAGTGCGCATGGAGATCATTGGGCTCGACATTCGGCAATCCCCGGCGATGGTGAAACGGATGGAGTCGGTGAAGGTGTTGTTCGACATGTGCGTTTCCTCCTTGTCACAGGCATTGCATTCGAGCCGGGTGGGTCCTTCCTGAGAAGGTCCCACATTGGGTATTCAGTCAAACCGGTTGTCATCGTAAACTGACCGGTTCTCGCACATCCTATGGATGCTGGGGCGTTCCCGCCCATGTGTGTCTATATATGAGATGAGGGAGTGGGCAACACTGAGTATCGCCCACTCCCTATCGATCAGAACGCTGGAATAACTTCTCCGTCTGGCCAGGTCTCGGTGATGTATTCTGCGACTTCCTGGGAGTGCAGGAGCTCATCGAGCTTCTTCACCGCAGTGATGGTTGCGGCATCAGATTCGCTGTTCCACACGAGAACGTTGGAGTACGGGTTATCTTCACCGGACTCGAGGTAGATGGCGTCCTTGGAAGGAGTCAGGCCATTCTCGAGTGCGTAGTTGCCGTTGATGATAGCGATGTCAACATCAGGAAGCAGCTTGGCAACAGCCGGAGCTTCAGCCTCTTGGAAGGTGATGTTCTTCGGGTTGTCCGCAATGTCGTAGATGGTCGGGGCATCGACGTCGTCGAGCGTAATGATGCCGTTGGTAGCCAGAAGATCGAGTGCGCGAGCTTGGTTGGACGGATCGTTCGTGATTGCGACAACTGCGTTATCCGGAAGATCGTCCAAGCTGGTGATCTTGTCGGAGTAGACGCCGTAGGGCTCGATGTGGATTCCGGCGCCGTGATCAAATGTGTAGCCCTTCTCAGCGATCTCCGTCTCGAGGTAGGGAAGATGCTGGAAGTAGTTTGCGTCGATCTCCTTCGAGTCGAGCGCAACGTTTGGCTGCACGTAGTCCTGATATTCAGTGATCTCAATATTCAGGCCAGCATCAGCAGCAAGGTTGTCCTGAACGAACTGAAGGATCTGAGCGTGGGGAACCGGGGAGGCGCCCACGACGATCGTCGTTACTGCATCGGAGGATTCTGATGTTGAGTCCGAACTGGAATCGTTCGAAGAGCACGCCGAAAGGGCAAGTGCGCAAACGGCTGCGAGGGCAGCAATGGAGCGGAAACGCTTCATGATAAATGGGTCCTTTGTATTCGTGGTTTTGTGTGGATGGTGCTGTGGCACAGGTTCACAAGGACCTTGTGAACCTGAACCCGGCTGGTAGCGCCTCAGCGGTGGTCTACCAGCCGGCTAAGCATGTCGCCAGCAAGTTGGATGACGTTCACAATTACGACTATGACCACAACGAGGATCACAAGAACATCTGCCATTGGGCGGTAGTAGCCGTAGTTAATGGCCATCTGCCCAAGTCCGCCGCCACCAACGGCGCCCGCCATAGCGGAGTAGCCGACCAAGGTAATGATGAGAATAGTGGCCGACTGAATGAGTGCTGGCATTGCTTCGCGAACCAGTACACCGCTGAGAATTCGAGACCGCGAGGCGCCCATCATCTGCGCTGCCTCTACTTTGCCTTGTTCGACTCCGGTGAGGTTCGATTCAACGAGGCGCGCGAAGTAGGGAATTGCGGCAATGGTGAGGGGCACCGTGGCGCCCAGCCAACCTGTAGCTGACCCAACCACGGCCCGGGTGAGCGGGATCATGACGAACATGAGGATGATGAATGGAATTGAACGTCCCACATTCACAATGAACGCCAACACCTGATACAGCGCGCGATTGGGCAGCAGACCTTCCGGCTTGGTTGCTGTCAACACGATACCGATGAGTAGTCCGAAGATAATGGAAAAGAGGCTGGACCAGAACACCATAAGAAGGGTTTCACCCAAAGCAGGCATGAGGCCCTGCTCAATGATGGGGTTCTGGAACCATGTATCGGCAGCAAGAACTGAAGCGGTGGAAGCAAGTGGCGTGATCATGCGGAGCGCACCTCCGCAACAATGCCAGCCTTTGAGAACGAGTCAATGGCTTCGTCTGCCCGGTCAGGATCGAGTGTGAGCGCTAAGCGGGCAACTTGCACATTCCCAAGCGTTTCGAACGTTCCTGCGCCAATATCCGCGCCCAGCTCAGCTGCCATGGCCATCACTCGGGACCCAGTTGGTTCGCCTGGACGCGACGTGAACGCGACATCAATGATCGTCTTTCCGACGACGTCGTCGCGATCAAGCGATGGATTCGGAACGATTTGACGTGCAAGTGGTGAACTGACATCGGATACGACTTCGCTGACTGGTCCGCTCGATACGATCCGGCCGTGGTCAAGGAGAGTGACGGAATCACAGATCTTGCGCACGACGCCCATCTCATGAGTGATGATGAGGACCGTGACACCGTAGGTATCCCTAACCGATTTGAGCAGGCCAAGGATCTGGTCAGTGGTCTCAGTATCCAAAGCGGACGTGGGTTCATCGCACAACAGAACTGACGGGCTGTCAGCCATAGCACGTGCGATGCCAACACGCTGGCGTTGGCCGCCAGAGAGCTGAGATGGGAAGGAACTGGACCTGTCCGCAATACCGACGAGCCGCAGCATCTCACCTACGCGATCGCGCGTCTCACCTTTGCTTAGCCCAGCTAGTCGAAGAGGATATGCGATGTTTCCTGCGGCGGTACGGGCATCAAGTAGATTTGCGCCCTGAAACACCATGCCGATTGTGCGCCGCGCATCGCGAAGCTCGTTGGCAGGGAGTTCAGAAAGATTGTTGCCATCCACCAAGATCGATCCTGAAGAAGGCTTCTCCAATGCAGTGAGGCACCGGATAAGAGTTGACTTGCCTGCGCCGGATTCGCCAACGATTCCATGAATCTCGCCAGAAGGAACGGTGAGTGAGATGCCGTCAAGCGCGACGACGTCTTCCTCACCACGGCGCGGGTAAACCTTGCGCACGTCCTTCAATTCGATCATGTTTCGCCTCCATCGATCGTGGCGGAAGCACCCGGCTTACCGGGTTGCTGCAGCTTCTGCGAGCCACGTCTCTCAGCTGCTCTTGATGAACTGATGCTAAGCAAACCACGAAAGGGCCTGAACTACCAAGTGTTTCAAGATGTGACATAAGTCCAACAAGTGGTGGGTGCCACTGCTGTGGTTGCTGGAGTTCGGCTCACCGAGTGCGCGTCAGCTCCCCGAAATCTGTCCGCACCTTCCTGCAGAATTGCTTCATGGACAGGGAGTTATACGCGCGCCGTCTGCGCGATTATTTGGGAACAAGCCCATTTCACATGATCTGTGGTGAGGTGGCACTCTTAGGAGATTTCGTCTTCCTCGGAACGATCGATGCTTTGCTCTACCGTGGGCGCAACGATCACCGTTCGGGCCGAAGTCAATGAGATTCTGGTGGGCTTTCCCTCCACTTGGAGGCTCATCATGCCCACGCCACGGCTCACGGAAAGAACACGGAGTTGTGCGCCGGGTATCAAGCCCTCGTCCCGCAGGTAGATCAGCACATCAGAATCCTCATCGGAGACCCGTTCAATGATGCCTGTTGCACCAGCCTCAAGCGAAGAAAGCGCGTCGCCTTCGGGAACAACGAGGTACTCCGAACCGTCGGCGTTTGGAATAACATCCCCATGTGGATCGCGCTTGGGAAAGCCCAGTGCGCCATCCAGCCTCTCAATGAACAGATCGGAAACCGCGTGCTCTAGGTGTTCGGCTTCATCGTGTACCTCGTCCCATGTGTAGCCAAAGATCTCAACTAGGCCTGTTTCAAGGAGACGATGAATACGAACCATTCGGGCGGCTTGAGCACGCCCAGCATCGGTGAGGGAGATTGCGCCGTAAGGTGCGTGGCGAACAAAGCCGAGCCCCACAAGTTTTCCCACGCCTTCAGAGACAGTCGAAGGAGATAGGCCAAGTGTTTTGGCCAGCTCGCCGGATGTGACGGGATGATCCTGCCATTCGCCAAGCTTCCAGATAGCTCGCAAGTAGTCTTCGCTCGATGCTGTCAGTGCCAATGTGATCCGTTCACTGCTGGTTTCGTCTGTTCGTGGCGGGCTCCCTACATGGGAATCCCACACACTAGTCTTGCTGGGAAGAGTTGGTCGGGGCAACACGTGCCCCGACCAACCGGGTCAGCTTAATGCTGCGGCTGCGGCGATGTGCAGCGCCTTCTCAAACTTTGTCTCGCGCTCCTGAGCGGTCATGTTCTGCGTTTCGTCAAAAATGTGATCGGAGACCGTTAGGACGGCTAGGGCTTCTTTGCCAAGGTCCGCAGCGATCCCATAGAGACCTGCCGCCTCCATCTCAACGCCCAGCGTTCCGAGGGAAGCCAGCCGCTCCGATTCCTCCACGGGCACGCCGTAGAAACGGTCACGAGAGATAACTGGGCCAACCTTCACTGCTGGATCGTCTCCGGCGGCTTCCATTGCTGCCTTGAGAAGCGGCCACGAAGCCGTGGCAGAAAAGTTGATTCCGGGGCACAGTTGCGTATTGAGTACGCCATCGGTGTGCGCGCCGATTGCGACCACGACGTCGCCCGCCTTGACGGAACTCGAAAGCCCGCCGCACGTACCAACTCGGATGATGCGTTCTACGCCGAAGAAGCTGTACAGCTCTGTGGCGTAGATCGCGAGGGAGGGCTGGCCCATTCCTGAGGCCATGATGGAGAGAGGTTTGCCTTGGTATGTGCCGGTGTAACCGCCGATGCCGCGTACGTCTGTGACCTGCTTGGCATCGGGCATCAGAAGTGCAGCCATGCGTTGCGCACGCTTGGGATCTCCTGGCATGAGCACTGCGGGTGCGAAGTCTCCGGGTTCGGCAGCGATGTGGGGTGTAGCCACTGTCATGTCTCCTGTTCTGACCGCTTCAGCGGGCATTGTGTGGTCCGGTCCAAGCATTCTAGTTGCCGAGCGTTGGGTCCGCAGGGTCCTAGCCTCACTGCTGGTTGTAAGCTGCCCGCTGAACACGCTTACTACTGCCGGTGAGCTGAAGCCGGTAAAGTGCACTGCGTATGTTCGCACAGCGAGTATGGTCGGCAGACTCAAAGAGAGCGCCAAGTGAACTCGCGGCAGCTCGCCCTACGTCAAGCAATCGGAAAGAGAACTATGAGTGGATTTGAACTCGTGGCGTTTGATCTAGATGACACTTTGGCACCCTCTAAATCTCCATTGCCGGATCGAATGGCGAAGGCGCTGGAGGCGTTGCTGGATGTCGCGCAAGTGTGCGTGATATCCGGAGGTCAGTTTGGGCAGTTTGAGTCACAGTTGCTTGAGAATCTCCACGCAACAGACCAACAGCTTTCCCGCTTACACCTCATGCCCACGTGTGGTACGCGCTACATGGTGTACACCAACGGAGCTTGGCAGGACGTCTATGCTCGCAACCTCACCCAAGATGAGCGTGATCGTGCGCTCGCGGCTGTGGAAGATGAAGCACGGCGCCGCAACCTCTGGGAAGAGCAAACGTGGGGTCCAATCCTGGAAGATCGTGGCTCCCAAATCACCTTCTCAGCGCTGGGCCAACAGGCTCCGCTTGAAGCAAAGAAAGCATGGGATCCGAGCGGGTCAAAGAAGAAAGAGCTGCGCGCCGCCGTCGCCAAACGTATCCCCGATTTGGAAGTGAGATCCGGAGGATCAACATCCGTCGACATCACCCGGCGGGGAATCGATAAAGCATACGGCATTGAGGAACTCTCCAAGCAGACTGGAATCGCGATCAAGGACATGCTGTTTGTTGGTGATCGCCTCGATGAAGATGGCAACGATTACCCAGTGCTTCGGCTCGGGATTGCTGCCCACCCAGTCACTGATTGGGAAGACACCGCGGCCTTCATTGAAGGCTACTGTGGGCAGCCAAGCCGTGAGGTACTAACTGTGGGGCAGGCGTCATGAACGGATCCAACGGAACGGTTGAGGAACTTTCGGATGACGAACTTGACCTTTTTCTGGCCAAAGTAGAAGCCAAGCGGAACGCTGAACCATCCCAGGCTCAGAAAGATGGTGGAGCTCCTCTGGAGCAAGCGATCGTCATGATGGTCGCGGGCGTGCTGGGGATGTTCGCATCCCTGGAGCTTCTTCTTGCGGAGAAGGAGTTGCTCCAGAATCCGACTGCAAACCTCTCATGCGATATCAACCCGCTCATTGGCTGCGGCAAGTTCCTGACTTCCGAGTTCAATACGCTGTTTTTCGGGATCTCCAATTCGATCTTTGGGCTCGCCTTCTTTGGCGGAATCACCGCATTGGGGATGGTCCTTGCCACAAAGGGTCGCTTCGGGGTGTGGCTGTGGCGAGCACTTGATGTCGCAGTGGTTCTGGCAGCCGCATGGTTGGTCTGGTTCCAGCACACGGCATTCTTCGTTGAGCGCGCTCTTTGCCCGTATTGCTTGGTCACATGGTTTGTCACGATCCCGCTGATCGTGCAGGTCCTCGCGCGTTCTGCGCAGGCCGGGCACTTCCCTGTGCCTGATGCGGCACGCCGTTTCTTGGTTCACGGCCGGTGGTGGATCGTGGCCGCGGTCTACGCCGTGGTGGTGGTCATGGCAGTGGTGATCTTCTGGGATACGTGGAAGATTGTTCTCTGACAATGTGTAAGGCGTGGGTACTTTGCCTAGCAACGCCTGAGCATTAGCAACGGTACAACCTAGCAACGTCCATACCTTGACAATGCCTAAACCCAAGCAACGTCCATACCTTGACAATGCCTAAATGCGGAAAGTGCGCGGACCAGATACGATCCGCGCACTTTCTGCACGTATGGCGATTGCGGGGCCTTAGCCTCACGCAAGCTTGTACATATCCTCTGGAACACTTTCGCCAAAACCCAGTTCGCGAAGTGCTACGCGGACCTTTTCAGTATCCTCATCCATTCGCTCGGCTGGCACATCGTGCATCGCGTTCGCGAACACGATATCTGCCTCACTGCGTGCGGGAATCACGTGGATGTGTACGTGTGGTACCTCCATCCCAGCAATCATGGTCATGGCCCGTGAGATGTCAAATGCGCGTTCTTGGGCACGGCCAACACGTTGAGCTACCACACTTATATGAGCAAAGGTCTGTTCACTGAGCTCTGTGAAGCGCGATACCTCGGCTCGTGGAACCACGAGCATGTGCCCGTAATTGATTGGTTCGATCGTGGCGAAGACGACGCACGTTTCATCCGCATAGACGAACCGGCCGGGGATATTTCCAGCGATGATCTCAGTAAAGACGCTCATAAAGCCAGTCTAGAGCGTGAGAGCAGCGTTGTGGGGGAGCGCGGTGGCACTTCTGCGGTGGGCTGGCTTGCTACGTCTCACAGCGGGCAATTCCAAGGCTTCGGCCCCCCTGAGATAGTCTTATCTATGGATTATGAGCACATCACGTGCGTGTCAAAGGAGAGCAATGAGTACGCAGGCGTCCGGCGTCGAAGCTACCCCGTTCCGCTACACAGCCAATCTGGCCAGTCAGATTGAGGCACAGTGGCAAGAACGGTGGGATTCTGAGGGTACCTTCAACGCGAGCAACCCAGTTGGGGATCTCGCGGGTGAAGTGCCAGCCGAAAAGTTCTACATTCTCGATATGTTCCCTTACCCTTCCGGCAAGGGCCTCCATGTTGGCCACCCGCTTGGCTACATCGCGACTGACACTGTGGCGCGCTACCAGCGCATGAAGGGCAAGAACGTCCTCTACACCATGGGCTATGACGCTTTTGGTTTGCCTGCTGAACAGTATGCCGTTCAGACAGGGCAGCATCCGCGGATCACCACGGAGCAGAATATTGAGAACATGCGGCGCCAACTCCACCGTATTGGCCTTTCACATGATGTGCGCCGCTCGTTCGCGACGACGGACGTTGAATATGTCAAGTGGACTCAATGGATTTTCCTCCAGGTGTTCAATTCTTGGTTTGACCCGAACGCGCCGCGCCGCGACGGCCGTGGCATCGGGGCCGCTCGTCCTGTCACTGAGCTTCGCGAGAAGCTGGCTTCAGGAGAAGTAGCTGTTCCGGATGGTCGTTCGTGGCTGGAGCTGACCCCACGCGAACAGAACGAGGTTGTTGACGGATTCCGCCTCGCCTATGTATCCGAGGCGCCCGTGAACTGGTGCCCAGGATTGGGCACTGTGCTTGCCAACGAAGAAGTGACGGCTGACGGCCGTTCCGAGCGTGGCAATTACCCTGTGTTCAAACGGAATCTGCGTCAGTGGATGATGCGGATCACGGCCTTTGCAGACCGCCTTGTCGATGATCTGGACACCATCGATTGGCCAGAGAAGGTCCGCTCCATGCAGCGCAACTGGATCGGCCGGTCTGAAGGTGCTTCGGTTACATTCACCGTTCCAGCAGCGGGCGGAGCAGCGCTTGAGGTTTACACAACGCGCCCCGATACCTTGTTCGGTGCGACTTTCATGGTCGTGGCACCAGAGCATGAGATCTTGGGCGGCACCATGCCCGGTGCGTCTGATGATGCCTCAGAACTCACTGTTCCAGCCGTATGGCCGGAAGGTACGAAGGAAGCTTGGACGGGTGGGTTTGCCACTCCAGCCGATGCAGTCGCTGCCTATCGGGCCGATGCAGCGCACAAATCTGAAGTTGAACGCGCAGATGAGGGCCGCACAAAGACAGGCGTATTCTCTGGATTGTTTGGCGTGAACCCCGTTAACGGCAAGCAGATCCCCGTGTTCGTCGCTGACTACGTGCTCATGGGTTACGGAACCGGTGCGATCATGGCCGTTCCTGCGCACGATGATCGTGACTGGGCATTTGCGAACAAGTACGAACTGGATATTGTGCGGACCATCGGACCTGCCGAAGATCCATACGGTCCGGACCTGACGGTGAGTGCGTACACCGCGGGCGGCGTCGCCGTCGACTCCGCACATGACGCGCTTGATCTCAACGGCCTCGAGAAGGATGAGGCCAAGGCCGCCATGACCGCGTGGCTGGAGCAGACCGGAAAGGGTCACGCCACCGTGACTCACCGCCTGCGCGATTGGCTGTTCTCCCGCCAACGGTATTGGGGTGAACCATTCCCTGTGGTCTGGGACGCCGACGGCAATGTGCACGCACTTCCGGAGTCCGCACTACCCATCGAACTGCCGGAGATCAGCGATTACTCCCCGAAGTCATACGATCCGGAAGATGCGGATTCTTCGCCTGAACCACCGCTGGGCCGCGCCTCGGACTGGGTGGAAGTCGAACTTGATCTGGGTGATGGCCTGAAGAAGTATCACCGCGATACGAACACCATGCCACAGTGGGCGGGTTCGTGCTGGTATGAGCTTCGCTATGCGGATCCAACCAACCCGGATACGTTCTGCGCGCCTGAGAATGAGTCTTACTGGATGGGCCCGCGCCCGGAGAACGGCAACATTTCTGGTGGCACTGACTTGTATGTTGGTGGCGTCGAGCATGCGGTTCTGCACTTGCTCTATGCGCGTTTTTGGCACAAGGTCCTCTTTGATCTGGGCTATGTCAGTTCCTTCGAGCCCTTCCACAAGCTGTTCAACCAGGGCTACGTTCAGGCCTACGCGTATACCGATTCGCGCGGCCAGTACGTGCCTGCTGATGAAGTCGAAGAGTCCGGTATTGGCGACGACGGCGAACCTGCTTACGTATGGAACGGCCAGACAGTTCACCGCGAGTACGGCAAGATGGGCAAGTCGCTCAAGAACATCGTGACACCTGACACCATGTGCGAGGAGTACGGAGCTGATACGTTCCGGGTCTACGAAATGTCAATGGGCCCGCTCGATGTGTCACGCCCGTGGGAGACCCGCGCTGTAGTTGGTTCGCAGCGTTTCCTCCAGCGTTTGTGGCGAAACGTTGTTGATGAGACAACCGGCGCGGTCACTGTTGTGGAGAGCGAACCTGATGCGGAAACCGCGAAGCTTCTAGCGCGTACCATCGCTGACGTCACTGCGGAATACGATGGGATGCGGATTAACACGGCCGTGGCGAAGATGATCATCCTCAACAACCATCTGACCAGCCTGAATGCTGTACCGCGCAAGGCTGCGGAAAGCTTGATTCTCATGGTTGCCCCGGTTGCGCCACATGTGGCCGAGGAGCTGTGGAACAAGCTTGGCCATGGCCAATCATTGGCACGTGAACCGTTCCCAGTTGTGGAGGACGAATCACTGTTGGTGGATTCCACGGTCAAGTGCGTGGTTCAGGTCAAGGGCAAGCTGCGCGATCTTTTGGAAGTTGCAGCTGACATTAGTAGTGAGGACCTGACGGCTCTTGCACTGGCTTCGCAGAAGGTGCAGAAGTACTTGGATGGTGAGCCACGTAAGGTCATCGTCCGTGCTCCAAACCTCGTGAATATCGTTCCGTAAAGTGTTTGATCGCTGAGAATCGGTGGATAGGTGCGCCTTCTGGGTGTACTTTCTAGTGAAACAGCCAATGCCATTGTGTGGTTTGGATCCACCGTTGGCTGCCTCACGCCACACAACTACGCAGCTGAATGCAACCGGGTGTATGCAGCTCACAAGAAAGGCATGTCATGGTCGCTTTTGCCACCTCCATCGAGGAAGAGGACTTCTTCGGACATCGCGCATGGAGACTCGTTTCTCCGGATGGTCCAAGTGCTCTGGTTGCAGAACGTGGTGCCACGTTGCTTTCGTGGCAGCCATCCGAAACTCACGAGGTTATCGATGGGTATATCGACGGCGATGAGCTAGATGCTCACTTCGATGCCCGGTGCCTCATCATGGCTCCATGGTGTGGGCGGATCGCTTCAGGGAAGTTCAGTTTTGACGGCGCTAGCCATACGGTTTCTTCGCCGGAGATCGCTGGACTTGGTGGCTTAACTGCAGAGCTTGAGTTTACCCGGGTTCCAGCGGGGGATGCCTTGCGGCTCACCTCCCGTCTAGACGCAAGCGATGCATATCCGTGGGATCTGGAGATCTCTGTGATCTTCTCCCTTGAGGGCGGCGTAAGCGGGTTTGAACACCTTTCGCTCACGATTGACGCGACAAACGTCAGCGAGTCAAGGGCTCCGGTTTCGATTGGATGGCATCCATACCTGAAGATGCCTTCGATGGACGGCATATCGAATCTTTCGCTGAGCATTCCCGCTCGGGCAAAGGTCCTGACCGATAATCGGTTGATTCCACTGACAGGAGATGCCGCCTTTGCCGGTATCGCCTCGCCTGCCCGGCACGATTACCTTGGCTCGGAGAAGATCGACCAGTCTTTCACCCAACTCGTACCAAACGAAGACGGCGTCGTCGTGACATCCGTGACCAACCCGGCCCGTGGTACGCAGATTCTCCTCACTCAGGAACCAAGTGAAGCACCTGTTGTTCACGTCTTCACTGCTGACAATCTGCCTCGTAACTCACGTAAGTCGATTGCCCTGGAACCTTGTTCAGCGATCCCTGACGCGTTCAATCGTGCGGATCAGGCTTCTCGGATCCCGCTGGAGTCGGGTGAAACTCGCTCGCTGACGGCAACGCTGAGCTACCGGCCTTCCAAGTAGGGGCGGCGTCAAGTTAGAGGATTTTGGGGGAGGGTCGCGTAAAGGTACCGGTCTTCCAGGTACAGTCCTGTTAGGGTCGCGTTTGGCTACCGTACTCTGGCGGAGTAGGGGCGGTGCTCGTGACGTAAGACGGGTCTTCCATATCGTCAGGTGGGAAAGGGACTGCCGGTCTCCCTAGCTGGAAGGTGTGGAGCTCCTTTGCGATCCACAGGATGATTGGCCGGTTTACCAATTCACATTGCTTAGTCTGCGTGAGCGAAGCATCCGCATTTGAGAAAAACTCGTTGCATGCTTCGCCCTCCGCCGCGTTCGGCCGTTCCTCCACGCCAGATGTCTCTGACTCCTGAAGAACGCCTCAGCGCGCTCGAATCTGCGGCCGTGGAATCGGATGACTTGAACCCATCTGGCGATGATAGTCGCAGGGGGTTCGCAAGCTTGGCACTGGCCTCAGGTACTGGCGAGGATGTGGCAGCCCTAACCCCGCTGGGCCCGCGCACCCGGTGGTTCCTGAATGGACGGGCGCTGAAGACCGTCGGGATGGCCATGATGGTTGCGCTGGCAGCAACGTGGATGTGGCTCGCCACGCAGACTTCAAGCACAGTTGCTCTCAGCGATGAAGGTAGCCTCCCAGAACCTTCCACAGCAACAAGCACGGTGGTGGCAACCGAATCGGCTTCAGCGGCCGCCACGATAGTTGCATACATATCAGGCGCGGTGGAGTCTCCTGGGGTCTACTCGGGACCAACTGACTCCCGTGTGAACGATTTCGTTGAGCTGGCTGGTGGCTTGACTCCCAGCGCGGATCCCAACGCAATCAACCTTGCTGCCCCGGTAGCCGATGGTGCACACATTCATGTTCCTGAGGTAGGCGAAGCCGTCTCTTCGCAGGCTGGTTCTGGTGATGCGGAAGGCGGCTCGGGCGGCTCGGAGCTCGTCAATATCAACTCAGCTGATGCCGCCACCCTGCAAACTCTTCCCGGCATCGGTCCGTCACTCTCAACCGCCATCATCGAATGGAGGCAGACGAATGGTCCATTCGGGTCTGTGGAGGATCTCCTTGCCGTCTCGGGAATTGGCGAAGCCACACTGGCCAAGTTCCGTGATCTCGTGACTGTCTGACGCGAAGAGCTCGCAGTGCGTCAAGATATGCGTCTCCTTCCCGTCGGGATCGGTGCCCTTGCCGGAGCCAAGCTGGGCTTTGCGACTACTCAGCCCTGGTGGGTGTGGTTGGTTGCGGGTTGCGTCATGGTGTCAGGTGTAGCCCTCCTTTCCATGCGTTGGGAGAAGCAATCGAGCGGGATGGTGCGAGTGATCAGTGAGAGCCAGTTCAGCGACGAAGCCTTTGCAGGCAGGGAAAGGCTGGTGAAGAGCACAAGGCATCCGGGCGGCTACAGGCACAGGGAAAGTGCGGGAAAGGTGCCCGGTGGGGAGCGGAGGAATACCTGTTGGCGCGTATGCATAATGGTTGCGCTCGCCGGAGCGGTCGCAATCCCAGCAGGCATGATGTGTTCGTTGCATGTACATGCATCTCGGCCTGATGAACTGGTGCACGCGGTTGAAACAGGCGGCACTGTAACTGGAAGGGTTCGGGTGCTCGGGCGTGTCAGCCATAGCCAGACGCCATGGGGCGAATCTTCTTGTGAAGTCAGTGGAGTTCCCGTAGATCTCAATGTGCGCAATTCGCCAGTCAGACTCTCCCGCTCCACGCGCGTACTGCTGCAGGGCCTACCTTGTGAGGCATTGGCGGGCCAAGTACTCTCCTTTACAGGAACTGTCGCGCAATCAGGGCCAGAGGATCGCGAAGCCGTGCGCGTGCGTATCATTTCGGGAACGCTCGAAGGAAGCGGGAACACCTCGGCACAGTTCGTAGCCAGAGTGGACACCGCGCTCACTGGGCTTCTGAAACACAAACCAGTCCACGCCCAGGGTTTGGTGCCGGGCGTTGCGCTTGGTGATGACACCCGGGCAACACTTGAGTTGACTGATGCAATGAAGGTGACGCAGCTGACTCATCTGATTGCGGTTTCCGGCGGTCACATTTCCATCGTCACCGGAATTGTCATTGCGATAGTTGGTCGCCGCAACACTCCGATTACCGCGGCTATATGCCTCGGATCCGTGGTTGCACTGGTGCTTCTGGTGGGCGCGCAAGCATCAGTCATTCGTGCCGTTCTCATGTCGGTGGTAGTGCTCAGTGCTCTCGCGGTAGGCCGGTCCACTCAAGCGGTGGCCGCTTTGTGCGCAGCAATCACAGCTGCCGCTCTGGTGGATCCGTGGCTTGCCCTCAGCTATGGGTTCCTGCTATCGGCCAGCGCAACAGCAGGAATCGTCATGCTTGGCGGCCCCCTACGCAGGGCACTCGCGAAGCGAGTGCCCGCGCCCGTGGCCGATGCCATTGCGATTCCGTTTGCTGCCCAGATGGCATGTTTGCCGGTTCTCGCATTGTTCTCCGATGAAGGCTCTGTGTGGGGAGTGTTGGCAAACGCCGTGATTGCGCCAGTAGTTGCGCCGCTCACCGTGGCGGGGCTCTCCGCAGCACTTCTCTCACCTTTTGCGCCTCAGCTCGCGGAAGCTGCGCTGCTACCCGCACAGATGTGCACATGGTGGATCGACTCAGTGGCGCGCGAACTGGCTAACTGGCCCGGCTCTGGAGTATCGCTGCGAGCAAGCGCTATCGGCACAGTGATCCTCTTTGCCATTGCGTACTGGACCTCGCCTGGCGTCGTCGTCGGTATTGGCGTGTGCGCACTCGTACTTACCGCCTCGACGGGTGTTGCCCACATACCAAAGGAATGGGTGGTGATTCAGTGCGATGTGGGTCAGGGTTCGGCGTTGATCGCGCGGGTGGATGGCGTAACGATCATGGTTGACGTGGGTCCCGAAT
Source organism: Changpingibacter yushuensis (assembly GCF_014041995.1). Classification (NCBI taxonomy): domain Bacteria; kingdom Bacillati; phylum Actinomycetota; class Actinomycetes; order Actinomycetales; family Actinomycetaceae; genus Changpingibacter; species Changpingibacter yushuensis. Next base: position 1,233,063 of record NZ_CP059492.1, read on the forward strand.
CCTCTGATGCGAAGACCTGCGTTGAGGGCGCGGGCATCAGTCAAATAGACGTATTGGTTTTAAGTCATGACCATGCCGATCACGTCGGAGGACTCGCAGGGGTACTGGAGGCGGCGGCAGTTACCAGGGTGATTCGTTCACCTGTTCGTGAACCGGCGGCAAATAGTGCCTGGGTAGACCAAATACTCGAGAACGCCGGAGTCGGCTGGGAGACGGGCACAGTGGACACTGCCATCACGGGAGAATCCGGGCCAGTCGCGCAAATTCTGTGGCCGAAGGGAAGCGCAGCCACTGGATCGGATCCCAACGCGGGCAGTCTTGTAGTAGACATCGATGTAGCTGGAGGTGTCATCGTGATGGCTGACGTGGGACAAGAAGAGCAGGAAGCTATGGCTGCTACCGTGCCTGCCTCTAGCGTCCTCATCATGGCCCACCACGGTAGTTCGAGCCAGTCGGAAAGATTCGCGAACGCTGTTGCACCTACTCTTACGCTCATATCGGTGGGTGAGAACACGTATGGGCATCCATCGGACCGCGCACTGGACGTATACGGGTTCTCACGCGTTTTCGTGACCTCCGTATGTGGCACGATTAGTCTGACTGACAATGGGGATGTGGTCTCGGGATGCGCCGCAGACCACTAGTGAGAGGATCATGATGCCAGCACGCGCCAAGAAGAATCCGGGGCTGCGCTGGGACCAAGTGGAACTCGCCCCCGTGATCCTCGTGGTGGATGCCGAAGAAGTCCTTGGCGACTGGGCGGTGCAGAGGCTGGTCGAACTTGCCATGGAGCGCGATCCGGGAACTGAAGTTACTAAGCTCTCAGCCTCGTCCTATACGGCAGGTCACATTGCAAACCTTGCCAGCCCGTCACTCTTCGGAGAAGCGCGGTTTGTGCTCGTCAAAGACGGCAAGAACATGAATGATGCGTTCCTACGAGACGCACTGGAATACATCAAGGCTCCGGAACCAGATGTGGTGTTCGTGCTTCGCCACAGTGGAGGAAGCCGCGGGAAGCGGCTGCTCGATGCCATTCAGTCTGCAGGGTTCCAGAAGGCTGAGATCCCCGCGTTGAAGTATGACTCCGAAAAGGCTGATTTGGTTAAGTCCATTGCCGCACGGCGCCGCCGCAGAATCGGCGAAGGCGCCGTGCACGATCTCGTGGATGCGTTGGGTAATGACGTCCGATCGTTGGTTTCGGCCGTGAACCAGTTGCTCGACGACGTCGAAGGAACCGTAGACGAAGGCGCCGTTCATAGGTATTACTCTGGGCGCAACGAAGCTACTGGATTTGCCGTAGCAGATGCCGCAATCGCAGGTCAGGTTGGGCGTGCTATCGCACTCTCGCGCCACGCCATCGCGACGGGATCTTCGCCAGTGGCCATCGTGTACGCGCTCGCCCTCAAGCTTCGGGGCATGAACCTCACTCTTGCGGCGCGTCATCGGGGAAGTGAGGCAGAGACTGGCTTAGCTCCGTGGCAGCTCAAGCGCGCGCAGTCGGACTTACGCTCGTGGAGCGGGGAAGGGCTGGCACTCGCGTTGCTGGCCGTCGCTGATGCAGATTTCGAGGTCAAAGGGGGTTCGCGGGACCCTGCGTTCGCGCTTGAACGGGCAATCGCGCGGATCGGTTCGGCGCGTAGCGTTCCGTCGAAGATCTGAGGCTCGGAAGCGAGGGGATCGAGTAAGGCACCTCTTCTGGATGCTGCGACTAAGGTCCCAACCAATACCGTAAGCGCAATCTGCGATGCGTGTTTGCACAAAGGACGCGTATCTCACATGCAGCGAAATCAAGTGGCTAAAGGCCCAGTGGGAGCTAAGCTGACACTGCGATGCGGAGCTGTGGTCTGCGTCGCAACCGACTAGATACGAGCCGATCGATAGCGCACTGATACGTGAGGAGCACAGGTTGCTTATAGGTGTACCCAAGGAACCCCACGAGGGGGAGTCCCTAGTCGCCGCAACCCCGGACACCGTCGGTAAACTCATCAAACTTGGATACGACGTTATTGTCGAATCCGGAGCTGGCCTCAAGGCGAGCTATCCTGATGAGCAATACCGGCAGGCGGGCGCGACTATTGCTGAGAAGAACGAGGTGTGGGCAGCTGACATTGTGACATGTCTGGATGCTCCACCCGAATCCGAGATTAGCCTGATGAGCAGGGGAGCTACTCTCATAGCGAGACTCAATCCCGGGGCTAATTCAGACGTCGTGCAGACGCTGGCCGATGCGGGTCTGACCGCTCTGGCAATGGATGCGGTACCCAGAATCTCGCGTGCGCAGTCTATGGACGTTCGCTCATCAATGGCGAACATCGCTGGATATCGCGCTGTGATTGAGGCAGCGAACTCCTATGGCAGGCTCTTCACTGGGCAAGTGACCGCAGCGGGCAAGGTTCCGCCGGCCACCATCTATGTGATCGGTGCTGGAGTGGCGGGCCTCGCAGCAATTGGTACAGCGAACTCGATGGGTGCGATCGTCAAGGCCACTGATGTGCGCTCCGAGGCAGCTGAACAAGTTGAGTCCATGGGCGGTCAGTTCGTCGAGATCCCTGTCAAGCAGGAGTCTGCGGACGGATATGCGAAGGCGATGACTTCGGATCAGGAAGCGCTTGCCCTCGAGGTCTACTCTGCACAAGCAGCAGCTTCAGACATCGTCATCACCACAGCTCAGATTCCCGGGCGCCCAGCGCCTCGGCTCATTACTGCACAAGCAGTCGCAGCCATGAAGCCGGGCTCGGTAATAGTGGATATGGGAGCTTCTTCTGGGGGAAACTGCGAACTCACGGTTCCCGGAGAAGTCATTCGTACCACCAATGACGTGACAATCATCGGTTACCTTGATCTGGCTGGCCGCTTGCCCGGTCAAGCGTCTCAGCTGTATGGCCAGAACATTGTGAACTTCTTCAAGCTCACAACTCCGGAGAAGGATGGCCTGCTAACCCTCAACATGGATGATGAGGTGGTCCGCGGAGTTACGGTTGCGCTCAGCGGTTCAATTATGTGGCCACCGCCGCCAGTGAAGGTATCGGCTGCGCCCCAAGCGGCAGCAGTTCCGGCGCCTGTAGTTGAGGCCGAACCTGCCCCCACACCGGCGTGGAAGAAGTGGTGGTGGAAGATCGCTGCAGGAGCACTCGCAGTCTGGTTGATCCTCACCGCTCCATCTGGCATGCAGGGACACTTCTTCGTGTTCGGCCTAGCAGTTGTGGTGGGCTTCTATGTGATCACCAACGTGACACATTCACTGCACACTCCGCTGATGTCGGTGACAAATGCGATTTCGGGCATCATCGTCGTCGGTGCTCTCCTGCAGATTAGCTCGGAGCACCCAGTGGTGTGGGTACTTGCGTTCGTCGCAACTGCCGTTGCCTCAATCAATATCTTCGGTGGATTCACTGTGACTCATCGAATGCTCAACATGTTCCGGAGGAGCTGACATGACACTTATGGCAATTACAGCCTCCGCTGCTCTGACGGATACATACACGGCCACGGCCCGATTCCAAGCATTGGCGTACCTGCTTGCAGCGATTCTGTTTATTCTGGCTTTGGCCGGACTGTCTAAGCAGGAGACTGCTCAGCGAGGCAACACGCTCGGTATCATCGGAATGACCTTCGCGTTGCTCGCTACCGTGTGGGCAGTGATTGACGGCGATTCTGACAACCGGGTGCTCACAATCGGGCTGATCGTGGGCGCCATTCTGATCGGCGCATTCATCGGGACATGGAAGGCAAAGAAGGTCGAGATGACCGGAATGCCTGAGCTCATCGCGATGCTGCATTCCTTCGTTGGTCTGGCTGCTGTTCTGGTGGGCTACAACTCGTTCATTGAGCAGCCGGGTACGTCCTCGCCCGAAAACGCGTTCCACATGGGCGAAGTTGGCATTGCCGTATTCATCGGTGCCGTCACATTCACCGGGTCCATTGTTGCGTATCTCAAACTCTCGGCAAGAATATCGGGACGTCCCCTCACATTGCCGGGACGCAACTACCTCAATCTCGCGGCTATCGCTCTTTCGGTCGCCCTCATCATCTGGATGGCAAATACTCGCTCGGTGAGCGCGGGTCTAGCGCCGCTCATCATTCTCACGGTGATTGCGCTTCTCTTGGGCGCGCACCTCGTGTTGGCAATTGGTGGCGGCGACATGCCTGTGGTCGTTTCAATGCTCAACTCCTATTCAGGTTGGGCCGCTGCCATGGCGGGCTTCACTTTGGGAAACGACCTGCTGATTATTACAGGTGCGCTCGTGGGTTCGTCTGGTGCCTACCTCTCCTACATCATGTGCCAGGCCATGAACCGTTCGTTCATCTCGGTGATCCTCGGAGGATTTGGTTCCGACGGCGCCGTTTCCACAGAAGTCAAGGACTACGGCGAGCACCGCGAGACCAATGAGGCCGATGTGGCACAGCTTCTCAAAGATGCCAAGAGCGTAGTTATTACTCCTGGATACGGAATGGCTGTGGCTCAGGCACAGTATCCGGTAGCTGATCTGACGCGGAAGCTTCGCGATCGGGGAGTCGAAGTCAAGTTTGGGATCCATCCGGTTGCTGGGCGCCTACCCGGCCACATGAATGTGCTCCTAGCTGAGGCCAAGGTTCCCTATGACATCGTTATGGAGATGGATGAGATTAACGATGACTTTGCGGATACCGACGTGGTGCTCGTGATTGGCGCTAATGATACGGTCAATCCCGCCGCTCAAGAACCCGGTTCACCAATTGCAGGTATGCCGGTGCTGCACGTGTGGGAAGCCAAGGACGTGATTGTCTTCAAGCGGTCGATGGGTAATGCTGGCTACGCTGGTGTTCAAAACCCGCTGTTCTTCAACTCGAACACCCAGATGCTTCTTGGGGACGCAAAGAAGTCAGTCGAGGGCATTATCGCGAACCTTTGACGCGTACTTCGCATCTTCGCTGAGGTGGGTGCTCTCTGCCACGTGCAGAGAGCACCCACCTTCTGTCTACCTAGGGTGTGCCTGAATGCGGAGACGCCCACCAAGCAGCGCGTCAGCCTTCACCTGCCGTCTGCGAAGCCTCCAGCATCGGCCAGACAGGGAATCTAAGGCAGGCCGGGCGGCGGCACGGTGAATCGCCCTGGGTTTGATGGAGGCTCCAGAGTTACGGATGGAGAATGGATTCATGCCCCAACATAAGAACAAGGGACGCCGCTATTCCACTGAGGAAAAGGCTGCAGCGGTCCGGATGGTGCGAACGCTCCGCGCCGAGCTCGGTACGAGCCAAGGAACGACGTCGCGGGTGGCTGAGCAGCTCGGTTATGGTGTCGAGTCAGTGCGCTCCTGGGTGCGTCAAGCTGACATCGATGACGGTGTGAAAGCTGGTGTTACGACCGACGAGCAGACACGTATGCGAGAGCTTGAGCAAGAGAACCGTGAACTCAAGCGCGCGAATGAAATCCTGAAACGTGCCGCGTCTTTCTTCGGGGCGGAGCTCGACCGCCAACACCGGAGCTAGTGCGATTCATTAACGCGAACAAGGACGATATCGTGGCCGGCCGAAGGCTCGGGGTCGAGCGCATCTGCAGGGTTTTGCAGGTGGCCCCGTCGACGTATTATGCCGCGCATGGCAGACCAGCCTCTGCTCGGAAAATTAGAGATGCAGAGCTCGCGCCCAGACTGCTCGAGCTCTGGGAATCGAACTACTCCGTCTATGGCGTGCGGAAGCTCTGGAAAGCCGCGCAGCGTGCGGGCATCAATATCGGCCGTGATCAGGTCGCCCGGCTCATGAAAGCCCTCGGGATTGAGGGCGTGCGCCGGGACAAGCGCGTGAAAACTACGAAGCCTGACCCGCGAATGCCGCGGCATCCTGATCTCGTGAACCGGGTATTCAGGGCGGATACGCCGAACCAGTTGTGGGTGACCGATTTGACGTTCGTGCCGACCTGGCAGGGCGTCGCCTACGTGTGCTTCATCATTGACGCATACAGTCGCGCGATCGTGGGCTGGCGATGTGCGTCGAGCATGAAGACCGAGACGGTACTCGACGCGATCGAGATGGCACGATGGTCACGCGGCAAGCACCTCCCGGCGCTGCGCTGCCATAGCGATGCGGGCAGTCAATTCACGTCTATTCGCTACGGTGAACGCCTCGCGGAGATCGGGGCGACGCCCTCGATCGGAACTGTCGGTGACAGCTATGACAATGCCCTCGCTGAGACGGTGAACGGATACTACAAGGCTGAGCTGGTGCGCGGGCCAGCGAAGTCGGGGCCGTGGAAAACGGTTGATGATCTCGAGCTCGCGACGCTGGGATGGGTGCACTGGCACAACACGCAGCGGCTCCACGGCTACCTCGGGGACGTGCCACCTGCGGAGTTCGAAGAAAAGTTCTATGCTGGGGTTACCAGCGCCAAAGAACTGGTAAAAATCAAATGAGCTGAGTCTCCACTAAACCCAGGGCGATTCACGGGTTGGCTCAGGCATTGTCTACTGGCAGTGCACAATAGCGGGGAGGCCAGCCCGAACTGGTAGTGCGGGATAGGCATCCAATAGGGGATGATAGGCATATGAGTCTCAATAATCCCGGTTACCCGGACTACTCCGGTGAGCAGTGGCAGTCCTCCGAATCTGCTGGAGACGGCCAGCAGTCTCCCACACCGTGGGGGCAGCCTAGTTACAACGCCGGCTCGGACAGTCAGAATCAGAACTGGCAGGCCGGGCAGCCTGATCCGTTTGGTGGCCAGAATCAGAACTGGCAGGCCGGGCAGCCTGATCCCTTCGGCACCCAGTACCCTGGGTATACACAGTCTGATCCGAATCAACAGTGGCAGTACCAGAGTTCCGAGCCCTATCCGGGTTCCGGCCAACTCTCACGCGAGGACGATCGAACGTTCGCTATTCTGGCGCACGTAGCGATCCTTGTGGGCATGGTTATTTCAGTTGGTTGGCTGAGCTTCGTTGGACCACTTATCGTGTGGGCGATCTATAAGGATCGAAGCCCGTACGTTCGTCAGGCAGCCGCCCGCTCGTTCAACTTCAGCCTTGGAATGACCATCGCGAGCATAGTTGGCTGGATCTTGCTCTTCACAGTCATACTGGCACCTGTCTCATTGGTGATCTGGATCGTGGTGCTCATCTTTGAGATCTACTACCCGATCAAGGCTGCGCTAGCTGCCGCCCGATACGAGGCGGCCGACTACCCGTTCCAAATCCCAGTATTGAAGTGATCCCGGGCCGAGCGTGATTGGGCTGCGCACTGGCGCAGCCCAATCATTGCTTAGTCACAGGTGGTGGACCAGCTGGCTGCGACCATTCGAGCATCCCCCGTCTGAGCTCCGAACAAGCCACGCGTACAACCACCACACCCGTACTACCAATGCAGGCATAACAAAGCCGGTGATTCCTCGTGGAATCACCGGCTTAGCGCTATATAGAAAAGCTTCAGAGGCTCAGCCTCACTTGCCCATCTTCTCAACCTGGCTCGCAAGCTTTGACTTGCGGTTTGCTGCCTGGTTCTTGTGGATGACACCCTTGGAGACGGCCACGTCAAGCTTGCGAGTTGCGACGCGCAGCTTCGCTTGTGCAACCTCAGCATCGCCAGCGACGATTGCTTCACGGGTCTTGCGAACGACGGTCTTCAGCTCAGACTTAACGGCCTGGTTGCGAAGACGGGCCTTCTCATTTGTGAGAACGCGCTTCTTCTGCGACTTGATGTTTGCCACTTGTTAACTCTTTCAACTCAATCGTCATAATGACGATAGATGTACATGGTCGGTGAGGGATATGCCATCGGCGGGACTGGGACAGTGGGGTGTCCGTGGAGTGCCTTTGGCTGGACCTACCACCCGACCAGGTGTGAAGTCCAAGGACTAACTGTACCAGAGTTATTGGTTTATCTCACGGATGGCTTGAACAACTTTTGTGAATCGTGCTGCATCGATGGAAGCGCCTTCGCGTCTGACTTGGTCCGGATGCACGCATAGCAATCGGTCGATCCGCACTTCTGAGGGGCGGCCTTTGGAGTCCCACTGGCCTGAGCCGATGTCCATCCATTCTGCTCCGTTCGACGCGACAGAATGGCCGCGCACGTTGTCCTTACTAGTCATTTGGGCGATTACGATGCATCTGGCGAACTTGGCTAGCACAAGTACCGGGCGATCCTTTCCAAGAGAGCGGTCCTCTGCATAAGGGACCCAGGTCCAGACAACTTCTCCTGGATCGGGATCGCTGTCGGCTTCCGGCCGGTACTCAAAACGCGGCAGGCCCAGACTTGCGACGTCGAAGACCTTTGGAATGTCGCCACGATGGGGTAGATCCGCCGAAGAACGCGCAACCTGCATCGGCTCTTGAGGTTGTCCAGAGCCAGGGGTGGCACCGGAGCCATATGTGGGCTCGGGGTGCACGGTGGCGGCCCTTTTGGCCAAGGATGCCTGCGAATGCGAAGTGGCAGGTGCCTTGTGGGCGCGCTTCATTTCGCTGTGGATGATGCTTCCCGCTATGCCGGCAATGCGTTTCATGATTCCCATTGACTACCTCTGATCGAACAACCAATATGGATCTCGCCTATTATTACCTATAGATGCGGTTGGGTGCTTGGCGTTTATCGTTCTTCGACGTCGGCGCCCGAAGGCATGTTTCATACCTTTCTTGGGATTTGAACTTTCGCCAGGATCTCAAATGAACGAATGGATATCGTGTGAGTGAGTCGGACAGCATTGATGATTTCCTCGCGGGTGCCTCCGATGGAAATACCCCGAAGAAGAAAACCAATGGAATCAAGGTGACTCTGCTTGTACTCACAGTAATTCTTGCGATGGTTGTGGGAACTGTGGCAACTCTGGCCTACTTCGCCAATCGCTCGGTGACCAACATGCAGGAGCTTGGCGATCCATTTGCCGAGCTGACTGACCGCCCAACTCGGGCCGCGACTACGGATGGCGAAGATGCCCCGGTCAACTTCCTCATTATGGGCTCAGATTCACGGATTTCCGCCGGAGATGTCAATGACTGGAAGTTCGGGGCGCAGCGCACCGATGCACTCATGTTGCTTCAGATCTCTGGAGATCGGCAACACATCGCCGTCATGTCTATCCCGCGTGACTCATGGGTGACAATCGATGGATTTGGCGAGGCAAAGATCAACGCGGCGTACTCTTACGGCGGCCCGGCCCTCACGATCAAGACTGTAGAGCAGCTTACGGGTGTTCATATTGACCACATTGCCGCAGTGGACTTCACAACCTTCGAGCAGCTGACCGACATCGTCGGGGGAGTGGATGTGTCCACCACCGATGGGACTCAGCACCTTAATGGCGCGGACGCCTTGAAGTTTGTTCGCGAACGCTACAGTTTGCCGCGAGGCGATTTCGATCGTGTGCGTCGCCAACAGCTATGGATGTCGGCTGTTATGAAGAAGGTGCTCTCTCAGGAAACCCTTTCCTCGCCAACCAAGATTATGGATATTCTCAACTCCATGAGCGAGTATGTTTCGTTTGATGATTCGCTCGGCATCACGGATCTCGTTTCGCTCGGGTCGTCGCTTCGTTCTCTGGACAAGGACAACATCATCATGTTTACCGCGCCGGTAGCGGGAACGGGCACCTCAGATAACGGGCAGTCAATTGTCAATCTGGATATGGATGCGCTGACGTCAGTGTCCAAGGCCTTCCAGACCGACACTGTCAGTTCATATGTTGCGCTCCACTCGGATTCCCTAGACACACTGACTTCGCGCCCGGTGGACTAGAGCGGATCTGGCGGATCGAGCTGGAAGCTGGCCGGAGCAATGGTGCGGGCAGACCTCCGCGCTGGACCAAGCTGTGCACGGCGCTGGTACTGGAAGTCGCGGAGCCACTTCTCAGGCTGCGGCGCCGCCTCCGAACTCTCAGAGCTCGCTGCCTCCTGCATCGGAGAAGAGAAGCTCAGTAAGCATAACGTGCACCTTTTCGACATGAGGAATATCGGGAAGCGGTAGCGGATCGTCTGCAGAAGTCTGCAGAATCAAGGTGCCGCATCCAAAGATTCGATCAGTGAATCCGTGCTCATATGACACATCGGAAATTCGAGACAGAGGAAGATCGTGGCCCGTCTTTGTTAGAACGCCCTTGCGAGTGATGAGCCTTCGATTCGTTATTGTGTAGGTGGCGAAGAGCCAGTTTAGCCAAGGCCACACGAACACGAAAACCAAGACCACCAACGCCACTGCCACAATTACAAAGGTGCTGACGGGCCGCCAGTCTTGTGGAGCAAACACCGCCCCCAACACTGCCGCAACGATCACCACCACGCTGCCAGCAATGTTCGGGAACAACGCCTTTAGATGGGTGCGCACATGCAGAATGACGTACTCATCTTTGCCAAGTAGCTTCGGTGAAAGTTTCATGGAGCCAATCGTGTCACACAATAGGTCAACTTGGATCGATCATCGCCCAGAATCTCAGGTTGACTAGCATCGTCAGGTTGACCGGCATCAGTTACGGAAGATCGCTGCGGACCTCAGACCACGGAGCTTAGGTATTCGCCGCGAGCCGTGTCTTTTCAAACGCGAGCCGTGTCTTTTCAAACGCGAGCCGTGTCTTTTCAAACGCGAGCCGTGTCTTTTCAAACGCGAGCCGTGTCTTTTCAAACGCGAGCCGTGTCTTTTCAAACGCGAGCCGTGTCATTTCACATGAGTGAGGTTGGAGCCTTCTACACCAATGAAATCAGCGCAACGATAGCGAAGAAGGTGCTTATGGGAATCGCAAGCATTGTTGCGATGGCACTGACCAGCGTCACTCGCAGATCAGGCTTGAGGTAGGGCGCATTGGCGGTGCCCCCGGCGGCGGCAACTGCGGCACGTTGGGCTGCCTCCACGCCCGGCATCCACGTCTCCCGGCGGTTGGAGGCTTGAATCTGCGCTTCGCGCTGGCGCTGGAGTTCAGGATCGGCGAGAGACGAATCAGATCGAGGAAGCTCGGTTCCGGATTCGTCCAGCACGATGACTTCTTGCCCGGTGGTATCGGAACTGTTGACGAACGACGTCGTCGTCCCGGCTGCGTTCGTGGACTTCCATTTTTCGACGGCTGTTTGAAGCTGGTGGCGCCGCCAACCGAAGAAGGCGGTGACAACGATCCCTAGGATTCCAAAGGCCAAAGGGAGCCATGACAATGGACCATCACTTCGTGCAAGCACGAGGTATCCAAGCCCTGTGGAGAGAAGGCTCGCGCCGGCTGCCACTTCGATCAGTGCGCGCCCCGGGGTTCGGGAGATTTGCTCGAAAATCGGGAGCAGGTCTTTGAGTCCGCCGTATCTCATGAACATGTTTCCAGTGAATCACCTGATACTGGGCATTAATAGAGAGTTCGTTTGCCGTTCGCTCCCGGCGCAGGGGCGCTCTTGTCTTCTGCGGTCCAACACTGCTTGGAGATGACTCACGATGCAGCAGGTTGCAGGGGAACTCCTATTCTCTGCGGTCCAACGCCCTTTGCAGATGGCTCGCGAACGTTGGCGCCCAGAGATTGTGGCGTGACGTGCGGCGGGTGCGGCGTGACGTGCGGCGGGTGCGGTGGGATTTGTTGCGGGTGCGGTGGGATTTGTTGCGGGTGTGGCGTGCCTCGCGGCAAGTGTGGTGGGAATCGCGATGAGCGGCTTCGGCGTGCAACCAACTACAATTGCAAGGACTATCCATAGAAGGAGTACCGTGCCCGTCTCAACACCAGCTGAGCAGAGTGCAATTCAGCCTGCTGCCACCCAGCCCGAGCTGATCCGCAACTTCTGCATCATCGCCCACATCGACCATGGCAAGTCGACGTTGGCTGATCGGATGTTGCAACTCACGGGAGTGGTGGATCCGCGCGCAATGCGTGATCAGTACCTCGACAGAATGGATATTGAACGCGAACGCGGCATCACGATTAAGTCGCAGGCCGTTCGCATGCCCTGGACTGTTGATGGCCAGGCATATGCGCTCAACATGATTGATACCCCGGGGCACGTTGATTTCTCGTATGAGGTCAACCGCTCGCTCGCGGCATGCGAAGGCGCAATCCTCTTAGTGGACGCCACTCAGGGAATTGAAGCGCAGACTCTGGCAAACCTGTACATGGCGCTAGAGAACGATTTGACCATCATCCCGGTTCTCAACAAGATTGATCTGCCTTCTGCTCAGCCTGAGAAGATTGCGGGCGAAGTCGCTTCGCTACTTGGCGTGGACCCATCGGAGTGCATCGCTGTTTCTGGAAAGACGGGCGAAGGCGTTGAAGCGCTTCTCAATCGAATCGTTGCCGAGGTAGCGCCTCCAGTTGGCGACCCAGAGGGCCGCACGCGTGCCATGATCTTTGATTCGGTGTATGACACCTACCGCGGAGTCATCACATATATCAGGGTGAAAGACGGCAAGCTTTCTCCTCGCGATCGTATTCAGATGATGTCAACGGGCGCGGTTCATGAACTCCTGGAGATCGGCGTTATCTCCCCGGAGCCAACTCCTTCGAAGGGGCTCGGCGTGGGGGAAGTGGGATACCTGATCACTGGTGTGAAGGACGTTCGCCAGTCGCGTGTGGGTGACACGGTGACTCTGCTTGCCAAGCCAGCTTCCGAAGCGCTCGCGGGATATAAAGACCCCATGCCTATGGTCTATTCGGGCATCTATCCGATCGACGGTTCGGATTACCCGGATCTGCGCGATGCTCTGGACAAACTCAAACTCAATGACGCGGCGCTACAGTACGAACCGGAGAACTCCGTGGCTTTGGGCTTCGGTTTCCGATGTGGCTTTCTTGGCCTTCTACATCTGGAGATCATTCGCGAACGTATTGAGCGCGAATTCAACATCGATATCATCGCCACCGCGCCATCCGTGGTGTATCGGGTCGTGACCGACGACGGCACCGAAGTCACGGTGACGAACCCTTCTGAGTTCCCAGATGGCAAGGCTTCCCATATCTTCGAACCCATCGTCAAAGCCACCTTGCTCACGCCATCCGATTACGTTGGAACCCTTATGGAGCTGTGCCAACAGCGCCGTGGAAGTTTGGATGGGATGGATTACATCTCTGAGGACCGCGTGGAGCTTCACTATGTCCTGCCGTTGGCGGAAGTTGTGACGGACTTCTTCGATCAGCTCAAGAGCCGCACCAAGGGGTACGCCTCCCTCGATTACGAGATGTCAGGCGAACAAGAAGCGGACCTCGTCAAAGTTGACCTTCTACTCAACCACGAACCGGTGGACGCCTTCAGCGCCATTGTCCACCGCGATGCCGCATTCTCTTACGGTTTGGAGATCACGAAGAAGCTGAAAGAACTCATTCCTCGCCAACAGTTTGAAATCCCGGTTCAGGCCGCGGTGGGTGCGCGAGTCATTGCCCGTGAAACCATCAAGGCCGTTCGCAAGGATGTTCTTGCCAAGTGCTATGGCGGAGACGTCTCTAGGAAGCGCAAACTGTTGGAGAAGCAAAAGGAGGGAAAGAAACGCATGAAGAACATCGGCCGGGTAGAAGTACCTCAGGAAGCCTTTGTTGCGGCTCTCACCTCGGATGCACCAACGGGTAAATAGAACGTTTCGCCAGGGGACAAGCAATGTATGAAGCAGAACTGAACCTTGCACGTCGCGCACTCGCAACCTATCAGCGGGTGTACGCAGAGACAGGATCCATCGCGATCACACGTCAGAAGCTTCCGGCCGATTTCGCTACGGAATCTGATGAGGCCATCGAGGCCGCAGTTACTGAGGTCTTGCGCGAGTCCGGAATCCCGATCCAAGGCGAAGAAGCAAGTGCCCACGAATCGTCGTCGACCCGATGGATCATTGACCCCATAGACGGCACGTTCAACTTTGCGATGGGTATTCCGTTGCATGGTTTCATCCTGTGCCTCGTGAGTGAAGACCAGCCGGTGCTCGGAGTGATGAATGCGGCGGGAGAGATCTTGGAAACCGTTGCGGGGCAGGGAACCACACTCGATGGAACCCGCGTCCAGACATCGAGTTCCGATGTGGCCACGGGTACTGTAAATGTCGGCGATTTCACAACGGCCTCTGATTCGCGGTATCCGAATGATCTGCGGTCCCGGATGCTCCATGTCCTGGGCACCAATACGTCTGGGCGAATCCGAATGGTGGGTTCCGCGGCGGTGGACCTAGCGTGGGTTGCCGCCGGACGTTCCGTGGCTTCGATCATCTACTCGAATCATCCGTGGGATACGGCGGCTGGGGTCCTTGCGGTTCGTGAGTCTGGTGGTGTTGCCTACGATCTTGAGGGCAACTCGTGGTCACTTGGCTCCACTTCGACCCTCACAGCGGCAAGTGATGCCGTTGCGGACCAGATCTTCGCGCTGGCGGACCTGGCGTTTTCCTGAGACCTTGGCGTGCACGAACCCCAGATGCTTTGAATCGCCAACAGATTCCGGCGCTGCCTATCTAGGTGGTTCACCCGGGTACGGGTGGCTTACGTTTCAGTTTTTGGCGGTTCGCTCACATGGTCGGCTCACCCGGGTACGGGTGGCTCACGTCTGCGAATAGGGCATTACATCACAGGTAGAATTGCGAGCCGTGACCACTACACAACCAGCACAAGACGCTCTGGACACAACCGGGGCGGAGCCCGTTCAAGCTCGATCGGCAGGGCAAGGCGAGCACGTGCGCTCCCGGATTAAGTCCTTTTCCCGCCGAGGTGGGCGAATGGTGCACCAGTATGAGGACCTCCTCGCAGATCAGGGTTCCGCGTACGTCATTGACCTTCCGCCTGGTGATACGCCGACGACGATTAGTGCCGACGCCGTTGTAGACCTCGCTTCCGAGTTTGGTCGAGTGGCACCGCTTGCTGTGGAGATTGGCCCGGGTTCAGGCGAGCAGATGGTGGATTTCGCTGGCAAGAACCCTGATTGGGATGTGCTGGCTGTGGAGGCTTGGCATCCAGGAGTGGCTCGCTGCGTAGCACACGCAGTCAAGGCAGGGGTCAGAAACGTGCGAATTGTCGAGGGCGATGCTGCGCAGCTTTTGCCTATCATCTTCGGCTTAACGGGTGCTGGTATCGACGATCCTGACGTCATTATTGAAGAACCTGGATCGGTAGACGCACATCTCCCCGGCAGTGCGAATGCTAGGGCACAGATGCTGTGGACCTTCTTTCCGGATCCATGGCGCAAGGCCCGCCATCGCAAGCGGCGTCTTGTGGCGCCTGCCTTTGCTGGAGTGGCGGCCGGCATCTTAGCTCCGGGCGGAGTATGGCGCCTTGCAACTGACTGGGACGACTACGCTTGGCAGATGCGCGACACTATTGAGGACTCGCCGTTCTTCACTAATGACTTTGCGGGTCAGCGCCCGGATGCGGCAGATCCAGAGCCCCACCGGGGCGGCTTCGCTCCGCGCTGGGATGGACGCCTCCTGACTCGTTTCGAAGAACGCGGCATTCAGGCTGGGCGCACTATCCACGATATTGCGGCGCGCCGGATCGATTGGGCCGCAGGCGAGGGAGCCACAGCAAGTCCCGTGACTTCATATGGGGTCCAAGAACAGGGATCGGCTCGCGGCGCCGTAGGATCGGATGCCTCCTGATGGCCGATCTTCCTGACGGTGTTCCAGTACCCGCAGACGGTTCGTTGCCGCAGCCTGACGTAACGGGAGGGTTTTCCGCTTATGTCCACATCCCCTTCTGCGCTGTCCGATGCGGGTATTGCGATTTCAACACCTACACGAACCTCGACTTCGGTCCGGGTGCCGGGGTGGCGGACTTCCCTGAATCCCTATCGCGCGAGATCGAGCTTTCCCGGCATGTACTGGTAACAGCCGATAACGGGCCAACGCTTGCAAACGTGTTCTTCGGAGGCGGTACCCCCACTATGCTTGATTCGGCTCAACTAGTGGCCGTTCTGCGCAATCTGGACCAGACGTTTGGGCTCAGACCTCATGCGGAGATCACAACGGAAGCCAACCCAGAGTCGGTAACGCGAGAGTCACTACACGAACTCGCCCGCGGAGGCTTTACTCGCGTTTCTTTTGGAATGCAGTCAGCGGTGCCACATGTGTTGAGCGTTCTTGACCGGCAACACACTCCTGGCCAAGTGGAGAAGGCTATGGCGTGGGCGCGCGAGGCGGGGTTGGATACCTCGCTAGACCTCATCTATGGAGCTCCGGGCGAATCTGATGCTGACTGGGAGGCCTCACTGCAAGCCGCATTGGCATTGGAACCGGATCACATCAGTGCTTATGCACTGACGGTGGAGCCAAACACTCGGATGGGCGGCCAAGTGCGGCGCGGCGAGATCTCGCTGCCAGACCCAGATACGCAAGCGGATCGATACGAACGCGCCGCAGAGGTGCTCGAGGATGCCGGATACGGTTGGTACGAGATCTCGAACTGGTCAAAGCCCGGCCACCAATGCCGGCACAACATGGCCTATTGGCAGGATGCCAACTGGTGGGGATATGGGCCTGGGGCACACTCGCACATCAACGGCACGCGCTTCTGGAACGTCAAACACCCACTCGCTTATGCGCAGGCCCTGCAAGCAGGACGAACTCCCGCTGCTGCTCGCGAGCTGTTGAGCCCAACGGAGAAGGCTGAAGAGCACGTCATGCTCGGCATTCGGCTCCGGTCAGGCATCGAGGTTCCTGAGTGGGTCAAGGGCTCTGTGGTCCCTCAACTCATAGCCGATGAGCTGGTGGACCCGTCCGCTGCGCTGCGCGGACGGCTTGAGTTGACTCTCAAGGGCCGCCTTCTAGCCGATACCGTCACCCGCGTGCTCATGCCGTGAACCACGAAGCAGGGGTGCGCCCTGAAGGCTCGCGTCCATCCTTTTCATGCCTCGCTTGGCATCACTGCGTGCCGTCAGTGACGAAGTCAATCAGTTCCTCCATGCGCCCCAATAGGCTCGGTTCGAGGTCCTTGTAGGAGTCCACGCGGCTGAGAATCCGCGCCCATCCGATACCAATATCTTCGGCGTCCTTATGCGGCCACCCGATCCGGCGAAGTGTGCCAACCTTTATGTCCTCGTTTCGAGGTACATCCGGCCACGCCGGAATCCCCACAACCGCCGGTTTGACTGCTTGCCACACGTCCACGTAGGGATGTCCTAGGACTAAGACACCGGAGAAATGGGCAACCTTCGCCGCGATTCGCGACTCTTTTGAACCGGGAATCAGGTGGTCCACAAGCACACCGGCGCGGCGCGTCGTCGTCGGACCAAACTGAGCCACAACCTCTTCAAGATGGTCCACGCCCAGAAGCTCCTCAACAACCACGCCCTCCAGCGCCAGATCTTCACCCCAGACCTTTGCAACCAACTCGGCGTCATGCTTTCCCTCTACCCAGATTCTGGACTCGCGGGCCACGCGTGCGCGGGCGTTCACGTGCAGCGAACCTGAAGCGGTGAGGGTTCGCCCAGCAACCTTCTTCGGTCCGCGTTGAGCGCCCGGCACCGAGCGGGCGCCATTGCCTCCAAGCGCAGCCGCGGACAAGGTTAGTTCGACGGGCCGCCCGTCGATCCAGTAACCGCGCCCGAATGGGAAGGATCGGCGAAAACCCTTGCGATCCTCCAACTCAAACTGCCAATTCCCTGCCACTTTGCCGATCCGCACAACCTCACCAACGAATCCGGTCTGGACGTCCTCGATGATCATGCCGCGTTCCAGCGCCACCTTCTTCGATTCAGGGTTGTGGGCGAATTGACCCACGCGATGGGGGTTCGAAGCGAGCACGTCTTGGCCATAGCGGTCAGAGGGGCGGGTGTTGTTGTCCGATGTCACCTTCATAGGGTAGGCGTTGAATGACCACCGGCGTAGGATTGGCACTCGAATACGTCGAGTGCTACGTTGCGAAAGGTCCGGGCGGGGCGCGAGACGGGGAAGTGAGGAGATAACGATGAGCGGCGAGCGGCGTACAAGAGTTCTGGACGCAATCGTGCGTGACTACGTCTCCACACGTGAGCCGGTGGGCTCCCGCTCTCTAGTAGAGCGCCACCAGCTGGGTGTCTCCCCGGCAACGATTCGTAATGACATGGCTGTACTCGAGGAAGCAGGCCTCATTCAGCAGCCGCACACATCTGCTGGGCGCATTCCTACCGATCACGGGTACCGAAGCTTCGTGGATTCACTACACGACATCAAGCCACTTTCTGTTCCCGAACGCCGTGCGATCGAACGACTTCTCGAGGGAGCAATGGATTTCGACGAGGTTGTTGCGCGCGCTGTGCGCCTCCTTGCCAACATCACCCACCAGGTCGCAGTAGTTCAGTATCCGTCCCTTAAAAAGGTATCCTTGCGCCACATCGAACTCATCCCGGCTGGCGAGCGGCACATTATTCTGGTCATCATTACCGAGGCCGGAAGGGTGGAGCAGCGCACTCTCATGACAAGCTCACCGGTCAAGTCGGTAGATGTGGATGAGCTCGCAAAGGTTCTCAACAATGAATCGGTCGGCAAGCCTGGCACGGATCTAGACCTATCCACAAACGTTGTTGAAGCCGCTCCAGCACACATGCGCGAACTTGCTCAAACCGTTTGCGACGTCATCTCAGGCATCTTGCTGGCTGAAGGCGAAGATCGAATTGTCATGGCGGGTACAGCAAACCTCTCGCGTCATTCAGTCGACTTTGCCAAGACCATTTCCCCGGTGCTTGAGGCTTTGGAAGAGCATGTGATTCTGCTTCGATTGCTGACTCGGATGCGCGAAGGCGTCTCTGTCTCGATCGGCGAGGAGAACAAGCATGAGGGTCTAACCGAAGCTTCGGTGGTTTCCTCCACTTACGGGGTCTCGGACCGATCAGTTGCCCGTGTTGGCGTGGTGGGGCCCACCCGTATGGATTACCCCGGAACAATGGCTGCGGTGTATGCCGTTGCCGAATACCTTTCAGATATTTTGACCGGACGCTGAGACCGTCCGCCCAATCCATCCAATCCAAGAAGAGAGACCGTGGCTGATTACTACGCAACGCTAGGCGTTTCCCGTGATGCATCGCAGGACGAGATCAAGAAGGCTTATCGCAAGCTCGCTCGAAAGCTGCACCCTGATGTTGCTGGACCCGACAAAGCTGAAGAGTTCAAATCGGTAAACGAGGCCTATGACATTCTGTCGAATGAAGAACAGCGCCGCATGTATGACATGGGAGGCGAGGAAGCACTCCGCGGAGGTGGCGCGGGTGGCGGATATGGTGCCTTCCAAGACATCTTCGATTCGTTCTTTGGGGGTATGGGTGGTACCGCAAATCGCGGTCCTGTGCCGCGCGGACGCCGTGGCCAGGACACTCTTGTAGCGTTGGAGTTGGAACTCGAAGACGTAGTGTTCGGCGCAGATAAGATGATCTCGCAGAATCTTGCTGTGGAGTGCCAGGTGTGCCACGGCAGCTGTGCTGAACCAGGCACAGAACCAATCACCTGTGCACAGTGCAACGGCACGGGATCGATTCAGCGAGTCACCAACTCCATTCTTGGTCGCGTGGTCTCTCAGTCCGTATGCCCCACCTGCCATGGCCATGGCACGGTGATTGTCACCCCGTGTCACGAGTGTGCTGGCGAGGGCCGAGTCCGGGCAAATAAGACCATCAATATTAAGGTTCCTGCGGGTGTTGAGGATGGCATGCGCATCCGTTTGACTGGTCAAGGAGATGCGGGCATCGAGGGTGGTCCTGCAGGAGACCTCTTCGCTGAAGTCCGCTTGCGCCAGCACCCGGTGTTCCAGCGCAGCGGAGATGATCTCATTTGTGAGCTTCAAGTTCCGATGACCACCGCTTCATTGGGTACATCCGTCACGATCGATACCCTCGATGGCCCTAAGGACATCACCATCCCTGCAGGCACGCAGTCTGGCCACGTTGTGATCTTGTCTGGCTTTGGTGTTGGCCGTCTACACCGCCCGGGACGTGGCGATCTGCGCGTGGGTATCGCAGTCAAGACTCCATCGAAGATCGACGAAGCCCAGCGCGAACTCCTTGAGAAACTCGCGCAGTTGCGCGGCGAGAACATTCCCACGGCTTCGCTCACACAGCAGAACTCGTCCTTCTTCTCAAAGATTCGCGACAAGTTCGCGGCCAAGTGAGAACACATGACCTTTCCTGTCTACCTTGACACTTCGTTGGACCGCGCGCAGTGTGGCGACCTCCTGACCCTCGCGGGTGAGGAGGGCCATCATGCTGCGGCGGTGCGGCGCTCGCGGCCTGGTGAGACCATTGACGTGGTCAACGGCAGAGGATTGCGCGCCCGATGCGAAGTGAGAGCTGTGGGCAAACACATGCTTGATCTAGCGGTACGCGAGATCTCGCAGGAATCTGCCGATTTCCCGCACATCACGCTCGTACAGGCACTCGCCAAGGGCGGGCGCGATGAGCAAGCGGTGGAATCGTCAACAGAGTATGGCGTGGCTACGGTAGTGCCGTGGGAGTCAGAGCGGTGCATCGCCTCGTGGCGTGGCAAGGAAGAGAAAGGCCGGGCACGGTGGGAAGCCACCGCCCGAGCAGCTGCCAAGCAATCACGAAGGTCCTGGCTGCCAATAGTCGAAGATGCGGTTTCCACTAAGGCGCTTGTGAACAAGGTTCGCGCTGTGCGCGAGGCTGGCGGACTGGTATTTGTGTGCCACGAAGAGGCATCCACCATTCTGGCCGATGTACTGCGAGGCTCTTTCGATGCCCCTTCGCAAGTCTGGATCGTGGTGGGTCCTGAAGGTGGGATAACCCCCAGTGAAGTGACGGCACTGGATGCAGCTGGAGCTCAGACTGTGCTGCTTGCACCGCACGTGCTCCGCTCTGCGAGTGCTGGGCCGTACGCAATTGCGGTCATAGCAGCCTTGTGCGGCTCATCGAGCACGTCAGTGCCTATAGACTAGGACGTAATGACTGACACCTCAGAATCCGACGAAGTCAAGCGAACCATCATTGTTCCTGAGCGGGTGGACATGATCCATTTGCTTGGGCATCGCGATCAGGTTCTACGCGCCTTGGAACGCGGGCTCGCACCCGTTCGAATCCACGTGATTGGGCACCAGATTTCTTTATCCGGCCCGGAGAACACCGTTGAGCTAGCAGACACGTTGCTCGGAGAACTCATCGACGTCGCCACAGATGGGGAACAACTCACAGCGGACGCGGTGGAACGGGCAATTTCTATCCTTAAGGCGGGCGTAGCGCGCCCGTCTGCTCTCATGACAACTGACATCCTCTCCACCCGGGGCAAGACTATCCGGCCTAAGACGCTAGGCCAGAAGGTCTACGTGGACGCCATCGATGAGCATGCGATCACGTTTGGAATTGGCCCAGCTGGTACGGGAAAGACGTATCTTGCTGTGGCAAAGGCCGTCGTCGCCCTTCAAAAGAAGGAAGTCTCGCGAATCATCTTGACCCGTCCGGCAGTCGAAGCGGGGGAGTCACTCGGATTCCTGCCGGGCTCGCTTTCGGAGAAGATCGACCCGTATCTGCGGCCCTTGTATGACGCGATGTATGACATGCTCGATCCGGATTCAATCCCCAAGTTAATCGCCGCCGGAACGATCGAAGTGGCGCCGCTGGCCTACATGCGCGGCCGCACGCTCAATGACGCTTTCGTCATACTTGATGAGGCTCAGAACACGACCCCGGAACAGATGAAGATGTTCCTTACGCGTCTGGGATTTGGCGCCAAGATGGTCATCACGGGTGACGTGACGCAAGTGGATCTTCCCGGGCGAACTACTTCGGGCCTCATTCTGGTTCGGCGGATCTTGCGGGATACCCCGGGAATAAAGTTTGTGGAGTTGGGTTCAGCTGATGTGGTTCGGCACAAGTTGGTCGCCGAGATCATTGATGCATATGCACGGTGGAATGAAGCTGAGGAAGATATCCAACAAGGATATGTTGGAAGGAAGAGGAGTCCGCGGTGAGCATCGAAGTGAATGACGAATCGGGCTTTGAACCGGCCACAGACCTGAGTGAGGTTTCGCGGCTTGCAACGTATGTTCTAGATCAGATGAGGGTGCATCCCCAAGCAGAACTCAACGTGATACTTGTTGATGAAACTGCCATTGAACAGCTTCACATCGAGTGGATGGATTTGGATGGGCCAACAGATGTCCTGTCATTCCCGATGGATGAGCTTCGCCCCGCACCCATCAATGAGGAACCCAAGGAGGGCATGCTCGGAGATATAGTGGTGTGCCCGCAGGTCGCTGCACAGCAGGCTATTAAGGCAGGCCATTCGGCCGCGGAGGAGATCCTCTTGCTGGTAACTCATGGAATCCTCCATCTGCTTGGATATGATCACGCTGAGGAAGAAGAACGCAAAGAGATGTTCAATCTTCAGCGCCAACTTCTCCTAACCTTCTTGGCTTCACGCGGCGGTCCTGTTACCGACGTGGCTCCGACTATCGAGTGATGCAGTTCCTTAGGAATCAACTGACCGATGCGAGCTATCGCCCCATCCACCTAACAACAGAGAGTTAATGAACACATCCGACTTACCCACCGCCGCACTGATCGTTGCGGCGCTTGTGTTTCTCGTATTGAATGCATTGTGTACCGCAGGGGTGGCCGCCCTGGGACGAATCACGCGCACTGAGGCTGCTGAGGCCTTTGCACGCGGCGCGCACGGTGGCCTGCGAATTGTGAAGATTGTGGCCAAGCGCCCAGCTGCCTTGGCCGCATTGTCTGTGGTTCGATTCGTGTGCATTTCTGGTTTCGCTGGGAGTACCACGCTTGCCTTGGCAGGATTCCTTTCCCAGTGGTGGTACGTGGTTCTCACTTTTGCCGCCGTGGTGGTGATGGCGCTCGTGATCGACGCACTCATCGCTCCTGGCACATCGGGGGTTCGGCGCCCTGTCACGGTGCTGGGGTGGGCGTCGCGTCCACTCTTAGCTATGACAAACGTGATGGGTGTGGTGGTGCGTGAGAAGGAGCAGACTCCTGAGGAATCGGAGCAGCTCCAAGAGGACCAGTTGGCCCTTATGGTCGAAAGGGTTTCGGAGTCCGAGGCTCTGGACGACGACGAACGTGAGCTCCTCCAGTCGGTATTTGATTTGGGCCATACTCTGACTCGCGAGGTGATGGTTCCGCGTATGGACATGATTTCCATACGGTTCGATCAGAGCTTTGACAAGGCCATTTCGTTGTTCTCCCGCTCTGGGTTCTCGCGATTGCCTGTGACAGGGGAGAGTGTGGATGACCTGCGTGGCGTGGTCTACCTCAAAGACGTCATTCGGCGTATGCACCATCGAAATGATGCGTCTGACCTGACCGTAGCCGACATCATGCGAGAACCGCTGTTCGTACCTGAAACGAAGGTTGTGGACGAACTCATGCGCGAGATGCAGGCTGACCAGATCCACATTGCGATGGTTGTAGACGAGTATGGCGGCATCGCAGGGCTTGTCACTATTGAGGACCTCGTCGAGGAGATCGTTGGTGAGATCTCGGATGAACATGACAGAGCTGAACCAGAAGTCGAAGATTTGGGCGGTGGACACTATCGTGTTCCCGCGCGACTGCCGATTGATGAACTCGGTGAGCTCTTTGGTATTGAACTCGACGACGACGACGTCGATACGGCCGGTGGGCTCTTTGCAAAAGAACTTGGCCGGGTGCCCATCGCGGGATCCTATGCGGAGTTTTCCGGAATTAGGCTCGATGCCGAGAGATTTGAAGGGCGCCGGCGCCGCCTAACCACAATTGTTGCCTCGCAAAGCGTGGGCGTAGATAAGGAAGATGAACGCGATGAGTGAGTTGATGACGCAGTGGCCCGATGGGTTCCGGGCCGGATTTGCCTGCATTGTGGGGCGCCCCAATGCCGGCAAATCCACACTAACCAACGCACTGGTGGGCCAGAAGGTGACAATTACTTCTGCGCGCCCTGAAACCACGCGCCGCGTTATCCGGGCCATCGTGAACCGCGAAGATGGCCAGATCATTCTGGTTGACACTCCTGGTCTACATCGCCCGCGCACGCTCTTGGGCGAGCGGCTCAATGACATGGTTCGTGATTCGCTTTCTGACGTGGACGTAGTGGTGGTTTGCCTTCCTGCCGATGAACCAACAGGGAAGGGTGATCGTTTTCTGCTTGAGATGATCAAGGAGACCCGCACACCAGTAATCGCCGCGGTCACAAAGTCGGACAAGGTGACTCAACAACAACTTGCTGAACGTCTCATAGAGGTCTCCACAGAGGCGGACTTCGCTGAGATTGTTCCGGTCAGTGCGATCAATGGCGACCAAGTCGATGTACTGGCAGGTCTTCTGCTGGCTCGAATGCCTGACTCGCCACCGCTCTATCCTCGCGATGCCGTGACTGATGAATCTGAGGAAACTCTCATTGCGGAACTCATCCGGGAGGCAGCGCTTGAGGAACTGCGCGACGAACTCCCGCACTCAATCGCCGTGACGATTGAGGAGATTCTGGAAGAACCAGCGCGGGAGAAGGATCAGGATCAACGTCCTCTCATTCGAATCCATGCGAATCTGCATGTGGAACGCGATTCCCAGAAGGGAATTGTGATTGGACGAGGTGGTTCTAGGCTTCGTCAGATTGGTCAGGATTCCCGGCGTGGAATTCAGCGGTTGCTCGATACGCGCGTCTACCTCGACCTTCACGTCAAGGTGACAAAGGATTGGCAGCGTGACCCCAAGAAGTTGGGACGACTAGGGTTTTGAAGACAGGTGAAATGACGGAGCGGGAAGAGGATGTTGTCATATCCTCGGACCAGTTCACCGATACCGGAGCTGAAGCCTCCGTTGCAGGCAAGAGCCGAAATGGGATTCAAAGGTTCGCTTTGACGCACCCGCGCCTCTCATTGTGGATCGTGTTTGTGCTGGCTCTTGGCCTCTGGGGGTCTTGGGCCGGCCCCGGATGGAATCCTCAGCCCATGCGGTCTCTCATCGTTCCCGAGGCCTCGGACACCTCGATCACGACCAGTATCGACACGGCAGACGTGGGAACATACGCCGTCGAATCTACGGTTGTGACCATTACTCTTCGCGATGGCACTGATATTCCGGCGACTCTTCGGGCCCCGATTGGATTTGATGGGCTTGCGCCGGGAATGCTGTTCATTCATGGCACTGGCACAAGTTCGTACAGGTCGTTCACTGAAGAAGCCACAGACATCGCGTCCGCAGGTATTGTCACGCTGGTTCCAGAGAAGCGTACCGATGATTACACGGCCACTCACCGCGACTACGAAGAGCTCGCGTTGGATTTCGAAGACGCTTTTGAATACCTAGTCAATCAGGCTGGCGTGGACCCGCATCGGTCCGGCCTCTACGGTGTTTCCGAGGGTTGCTTCATTGCGCCAATCGTTGCCACTGCGCGCGACGACGTCAGCTTGGTCGTTCTTGTTTCTGCTCCCGTCTTGCCGATTCGCGAACAGGGAGCCCTCGCAGCGGATACTTATCTGCGTAACCTTGGAGTTCCTGACCGTCTGCTTCAGGCAATTCCACGCCTGATCGGTCAGGATTTCGGTTCGGGTACTTTCGATTACATCGACTTTGACGTCTCCACATATCAGCGGCAGATGACCATGCCGATACTCATGCTTTACGGCACTGGTGACATGTCGATGCCCACCATCCAAGGCCCGCTCATCTTGCGTGATGACCTGGCCGAGGCGGGAAACACTGACCTCACTCTGCGGTACTACGACGGCGCCGATCATGGTCTGAAAGTGGACAAGGTCCTCGACAGGAACGCGATGCAAGATATCGCTGATTGGGTTAATGACCTGCCCTTCACGGCCGACGCATCGCCGCGCGTTGCAGGCGCTCAGCCCAATCAGAGCTATGTGGCAAGTACGCCTGGACGCCCACACTGGTTCGCATCAGGCACCACCGCGATTGCGATCCTCGCAATTGGATTGATTGCCACTGTCATCACTATTCCTTTGAGCGCGTTGAGCTTTGTGCGCCGTAAGGGCCGCAGGCCGTTCGACTTGCGCGGATGCGGCGGGCAACTGAACATAGCCTCTTTGGGCGTTCTATTGTCAGTTGTGGTTGCCGCGGGCTACGTGATGGCTGTAGCTGAACTCGCACTGTCCTACCAACAGAACAAGATTGTGGTGCAGGGCGGCTGGCTCATAGCAGAGATCGTAGCTCTGCTTGCTGCGTGGTTGGTGGTGCGCTTTGCCTTCAAGTGTTGGCGCGAATACAGACGATGCCGCGAAAGCGATGAAGGACGGATGAGTCGCGCGGCAAGTGCAATCCAAATCTTTGCAATTCTCGGTCAAGTGACCTTGCTTCTGGCAGTGGCGTACTGGGGATTCTTCCCCTCCATCATGTAGTCCATTCGTTGTTATTGGTTTGTTATAGCGTCTGCGCTGTGTCGTAGAGTTGCATCCATGATGCGAAAGCTCACTGCCGCGGGGGTGACTGACGTCGGGCGGACCCGTCAGCAGAATGAAGACCGCCTCCTTGTTCAGCCTCCCCTCGTCCTCGTCGCAGATGGCATGGGTGGCCACGCCCTTGGAGATACGGCTGCCCAAGCCGTGGTTGACGCGTTTGCCCGGCCCAACTGGCAAGAGCTGAGGGCTGACACGAGTCGTATCCAAGAGCTCACGCGATGCGCCTCCTCAGCCCACGAAGAGATCCTGCGACTTTCCCAAACGGTGACGGGGACACGTGGTGACGGCGCCGTCGTCGGCGCAACTGTGGCGGGAGCACTACTGTGCGCGGACAACCTCCACTGGCTGGTGTTCCACGCCGGAGATTCTAGGGCATACTTGTGGCGCAACAATGCACTCACCCAGATCACAACGGATCATTCATATGTCCAAGCCCTCGTCGATTCCGGAGCCATTTCACGAGCAGAGGCACGCAGTCATCCCCAGCGCAACATCGTGTTGCGGGCCATTGGTTCGCGCGGTGATAACACTTTGGAATTCCAGACCAACGGCGCACAACCTGGAGACGTGATTCTCGTATGCTCCGATGGCTTGACGGACGGGGTAACGGACGCGGAGATCGCCAAGACACTGCGAGAACTGTCTAGCGAAACACTTCAAGCACAGGCCTATGGTCTGCGAGATGTTGCACTTTCTCACGGTGGGCATGACAATATCAGCGCAGCATTGTTAAAGATCGGAGAACAGGCATGAGCCTATCGTTGGAGTTTTGCGGCGAATGGTTTTCAGTAGATCCCAACGAAGCCTTTATCATCGGGCGTGAAGGCCCACTACGGATTGAAGACAACCCCTACTTACACCGGCGCTTCCTAGCGATCTCATGCGCCGATGGTTTGTGGTGGATGGAGAACGTCGGTTCACGTCTGTCGGCCACGGTCGCAGACTCAGAGGGTGCCACGCAGGCCTACTTACAGCCGGGTGCCCGACTCCCTTTGGTTTATGCAAGTACCAACATCATCTTCACAGCTGGGCCAACCACCTATGAGATGCAGCTTCTTAACGACACCCCTGCATACACGCCAACTGGCGTCACTGATTCTACTGATGCGGGGGAGACCACGATCGGCCCGATCGAACTGACTCCGTCTCAGCTTCTCCTTGTGCTTGCACTTGCCGAACCAGTGCTGACCGGTCGCGGCACGACCTCGTCGATCCCTTCCTCTCAGGTTGCTGCGAAACGTCTGGGCTGGCCCATCACACGGTTCAACAGAAAACTGGACCATGTGTGTGAACGCCTAACACGCTACGGCGTCCGCGGCCTTCACGGCGGTCCAGAGAAGCTGGCGGTTAATCGCCGCGCTCGCTTGGTAGAGCATGCGGTAGCCACGCGTCTAGTAACCTCTGATGATTTGTTCAAGCTCGACGATCCCAGTTCATACGACGACTCTTCAGTCTGATGGACGAATCGAAGAGTTCTTTCGACAGCACAGTGATCTGGAGTGGTGAAGATCCGGGCGCGATAGCCTATGCCGAATCGGTCAGTATCTCCGGGAGCTGGGGCTTGCAGGCACTGGGAATCGAATCTGCCCACCGCCGCGGGGAATCCAAGGCGCCTGCACCGCAGTTAGACGACTTCGAGTTTGTTGCCTACCTCGGCTCCGGCGGATTCTCAGACGTGTACTTGTATGAAGAACAGCTTCCCAGACGCATGGTGGCAATCAAGGTGCTATCCACCCGTTCGCTGGAGAACTTTGGGACATCCTCACAGTTCCGCGGCGAGGTGGACCTCATGGCACAGGTGTCCGGGCATCCCTCTGTGGTTTCGATCTTCGACGCGAACATTGCGGCCTCTGGCCAGCCGTATCTAGTTATGCAGTACTGCCCACTACCATCCTTGGCCGAACGGATAGCTGCGGACGAGTGCACATGGGAAGAGACGCTACGGCTGGGAGTTCAGATATCCGCAGCCGCACACTCTGCACATCTCATGGGAATTGCGCATTACGATATCAAGCCATCGAACATTCTTTACTCTGCCTTCAACCGGCCATTGCTTTCCGATTTCGGTATCGCAAGCCTCGTGGGAGCCACGGCCAAGGAGGTCTTGGGCGCCTCACTACCGTGGGCGGCACCGGAAGTCCTCCGGGGATCGGGAGCTGCCCCAGTGGCAGATATCTATTCATTAGGGGCCACTGTGTACACGGCCTGCACCGGTCACGAACCGCTTCCAATCGTCACCGGGATGACGCGCCGGGAGTACATCCATAAGGTGCTCAGCGGTGGGGTGGCGCGCCTAGCGGACTGCGAGGATTTCGCGGTTCCAGCCGGGGTTTCAGACACTGCCGCAACGGCACTGTGCGACGCCGTCGACCAGGCGATGCAGCCTGATCCGCGCAACCGCACCGAGTCGGCAGCAGAGTTTGCCAGAGCACTGCAGAGGGTTCAAGCTGCGATGGGCCTCCCCGTCACTGAACTGGAGATCCCACAGACCTCGGAGTAGGGAGGACCAGGTGGGCGCTGTGTCCGGCTGGGTGAGGGCGGTGGCCAGATAGGTGGACGCGGTGGCCAGCTACGTGGGCGCGGAGATCAGCGAGTCCGGCGGACCACCATTTCCAACTGAACCGGTCACGATTCTTCGCCAATTCGTGGCGTTTTTAGCAAAACTCGCCCGAAGCGCCTATGGTGTAACCATGCGCATGGCAAGCCTCCTGCTTATCTGCCGCGACGGGGCCCGTTAGGACCGGCTCCCCGGCGCGGGTACTTGTGATGCCGGTCTTCCCTTGAAAGCCCAACAGGAGAGACCATGAAGACACAGCGCAATACCAATAATCAGCAGCCGTCGGGAATGCCATTTGGCAAGTATCAGAGCTTCCTTGACCGCAATCCGGTCTGGCTCCCGGACCGCACGTGGCCAGACAAGCGCATCACAAAGGCACCTCGCTGGTTGTCCACCGACCTGCGTGACGGTAACCAATCACTTATCGAGCCGATGGATCCAGCGCGCAAGCGCAAAATGTTCGACCTGCTCATTTCGCTCGGATTCAAGGAGATTGAGGTTGGATTCCCTGCAGCTTCGCAGGCCGACTTCGATTTTTGCCGCGATCTGGTTGAGGATGACGCCATTCCCGACGACGTGACGATCTCAGTTCTCACGCAGTCACGGCCTGAAATCATTCACCGTACGATCGACGCGATCGATGGTATGCCACGTGCTTCCGTCCATCTGTACAACGCAACCTCACCCTTGTTCCGCCGCGTGGTGTTCCACAATGACAAAGAGGCGACCCTTGCACTGGCCGTTTCGGGCGCGCAAGACGTGGTCTCCTATATGGAGAAGACCCTTCCAGATAGCACCATTGCCGGTTTCGAGTATTCGCCAGAATTCTTCGTGGATACCGAATCTGACTTCGCGCTGGCGGTTTGCGAAGCCGTCATGGATGTGTGGCAGCCAGGGCCTGATCGGGAGATCATCTTGAATCTGCCCACCACGGTGGAACGCTGCACGCCGAATGTGTATGCGGACCAAATCGAGTATTTCTGCCGAAACCTCACCCGGCGTGAGTATGCTGTGATCTCTGCGCACAATCACAATGATCGTGGCACGGGAGTGGCAACAACTGAGTTGGCGCTGCTTGCCGGAGCCGATCGGGTGGAAGGATGCCTGTTCGGGCATGGCGAGCGCACTGGAAACGTCGATCTGATCACCGTTGCTCTCAATCTGTTCAGCCAAGGCATCGATCCTCAACTCAAGTTGGATGATATCGATTCGGTGCGCCGCACGGTGGAGTACTGCACCAGCATGGATGTACCTGCGCGCGCGCCGTACGGCGGCGATCTCGTATACACGTCGTTCTCCGGTTCGCACCAAGATGCCATCAAGAAGGGCTTTGCCGTTCGCAAGACGGCGGTTGCAGCCGCAGGTGGTGACGAGAACGCAGTGTCATGGGACGTTCCCTATTTGCCTGTTGATCCAAAGGACGTTGGCCGTTCCTACGAGGCCGTTGTGCGTGTCAACTCACAATCAGGCAAGGGCGGGGTGGCCTACCTCATGTCCACCACTCGACACCTCGATCTGCCCCGTAGGCTCCAACTCGAACTCTCCCAGATCATCCAGCGCCATACCGATCGGTTTGGCGGTGAAATCACTGCGGAGCAGCTTTGGCAGATCTTTGTGGATGAGTACCTGCCATATACAGCCGCAGATGGATTGCGCCCATGGGGTAAGTACCGCTTGCTCTCCACCACACTCAGCTCCGGTGATGAGGGCGAGCACTCTGATCTCTCGGCAGTAATCCGTGAGTATGGCCCTGGCGATGAGCAGACAGACCATCTCATCTCTGCTCAAGGCAACGGTCCGATCGATGCCTTTGTGACCGCACTGCGCAGCCTTGATATCGCAATCTCGGTACTCGATTACGCAGAACATGCCCTCTCGGAGGGTGGCGATGCCACAGCAGCCGCATACGTTGAGTGCAACGTGGATGGCCAAGTGCTGTGGGGATGCGGCATAGATCCTTCAACTATGAAGGCAAGCTTCAAGGCAATTGTCTCAGCCGTGAATCGCGCGCTGCGTTGAGGTAGGGCGGCCACGGGCGGCACCGTCACTCTATTGTGGTGCCGCCCGTTGTAGCTCTCTGATAGCTGCCGCCCGGTGCGGCCTCCAATTTGCTGGCCGTGAGCGGCCGTTCGGCGTGCATCTCTGCGCGCATGTGCGCCACAACTGCATCGAGTGAGCCGGCGTTGGCAGAAGCAACTTTGAGGAAGCGTTGATATGCTGCGCCTTCATGGCAGATCTCATAGATCCCAGCAAGATCATCCACACACCCAAGCTTCTGGGCCACAGGCTCGAGGGCGGCTATTGTGCTGCTAAGGGTGTCCTTAACATGTTCCTCGTTGCCATGTTCGTCAGTGATGAGGATGGCATCCATGCCATATCGCGCCGAGCGCCACTTGTTCTCATACACGAACCATTCCGGCATGGATGGAAGGGTGTGGCCAGCGTCGAGTTCGCTCGAATAGAGGTCCACCAGACAATGGATGAGTGCTGCGATGGCTCGCAGTTCTAGTGTATTGGTGTTCGCGTCGCACACGCGCACTTCAAGAGTTCCCCAACCAGGCGAGGGCCGCACGTCCCATCGCACCTCATTGAAGTGGTCAATGGTTCCTGTCTTCATCATGCCGGCCGCATATGTTTCCAGCTGATCCCACGTGTCGAACTGATGTGGGGTGCCAGCGGTAGGGAGCTGCTGGAATACCATCGCTCGGTTGGATGCGTAACCTGTGTCATTCCTTCCCCAGAAGGGAGATGAAGCTGAGAGCGCCTGAATATGGTAGGCCCGGGTCATCATGGCGCGCAGGATAGGCAATACCTTGTCACGCCTATCGATTCCAACATGTACGTGGGTGCCAAAGAGCAGCATTTGACGGCCCCAGTATTGAGTTCGATTCACCAGCTCCTTGTAGCGTTCCTTGTCAGTGACTCGTTGGTAGCCGGGATTTGCGAATGGGTGTGAGCCAGCTGAACTCGGATCTATCCGAAGTGGGTCGGTGGCACTTCGTAGTGTGTCTAGGCCTCGCGTGATGTCACTCATGCACCCTCCGATGGTGTGGTGCACGCCCGAGGTCAACTCGATCGTGTTGAGTAGCATTTCGCTTTGGATAAAGGACTTTCCTTCCAGTTGCTCCATAATGTATGCAGCGCTCTGGCGTAGGTCGTTTGAGTCACGATCGATGAGTTGGAGTTCCCATTCGATTCCAACGGTTGACTGTTCTGAGTGTGCGAAGTCCACGTCAGCTCCGATACTTCCGAGCGAATTGTGTGATGAGCCCGTGCTCAACCCTCACGGCTTGGCACTTTTGAAGTAGGTGAGGGTACTCCTCCTCAGAGAAGTAGACTCCCACGTAGTGGTTGATACGAAGCCCAATACCATTGCGGCCAATTTCTGGATGATGCTGGGTGCCGTAGATGTTCTCGCCGAACTTACCGATGTGCACCGGAGTAGCTGCCGATGAGCCGAGAACCTGCATGCCGGTAGGAACGGAAGCTAAAGCTTCCGCATGCGCCGCATATGAATAAAAGGACTCTGGGAGCTTGCCGGTGAGTTCGTCGGCCTTGCCTGCGTGCGAAAGCTCGATAGTGTGTGGGCCCATATCTTCTGGATAATCGCGAGTCAGAGAGCCACCTCGCGCCAAGCCCAACATCTGCAGGCCATAGCACAAGCCCAGCGTGGGGAAGTCGTGTGCTAGCACCTGTTCGCAGATCGCCAGAACGTTCTCTTCTGTGCGTTTCTGGGAGTCCGATTTGCTTTCGGTCAGATAGTTGTATGGCGATCCTGTGATGAATACTCCGGAGTATTTGGACAAGTTGGGAAGGGAACTAAGGGACTGGTTTAGATCCAAACGTTCCAACTGGTTAGGTTCCAATTGCCCATATCGGATGATCGCAGCGTTCTCATCTACCGCGATTTTCCCAGGAGGCCGTGCCACGAGCACCAAGAAGGGCAACATGTGGGCAGAATACCACCACGGTCAGGTCGAGGTCTGCTGTGGGTGAGCATCGTCTACACATGTTCGCCATCAGCCTACCTAGATCAGCTCGCGCAATCCGCGCTTCATCCTCACAAACTCAACACGTGAGACAATGGAGAAGTGAAGCTGTACCGTGACGAAGCAATTGTGCTGCGCACCCATGATCTGGGTGAAGCCGATCGCATCATCACGCTACTCACGCGCCATTACGGCCGGGTGAGAGCAGTGGCCAAAGGTGTGCGCCGTACTAGTTCACGCTTTGGAGCGCGCCTTGAACCCTTCTCAATGATTGATGTGCAGCTGTATGAGGGCAGGTCACTCGACGTCGTCACTGAAGTGACAACTATCAATCCTTTCGCAAATGCGATCGGGCGTGATTACGATTCCTACACTGCGGCAAGCGCGATGGTGGAAGTTGTGGAGCGGCTCACTACCGAAGAAGGTGAGCCGGATGAAGAACAGTACTTGCTTCTTCTGGGGGCCCTACATTCGCTTTCGATTCATGCGCATGAACCTGCTGCCATTGTGGATTCCTATCTGCTTCGGGCACTCGCTTTGTCTGGTTGGGCACTTGCCATCTGGAACTGTGCGCGCTGTGGCACACCGGGTCCTCTTCAAGCATTCCACGTTCAGTCCGGTGGAATGGTGTGCGAGGATTGTGTGCCGCGTGGAGCGGTCCACCCTTCACAGAACACGATCCACCTTCTGGGCAGCTTGCTTTCGGGAGAATGGGATCGGGTAGATGCAGCTCCGATGCTGGCACGCCGCGAGGCTTCTTCGCTCATCGTGGCCTACCTACAGTGGCACATTGAGCGGCAGATTCGCTCACTCCGGATGGTCGATTCCGCCTGACGGCATGGACGCCGTAACCCAAAGCCATCGCACTGAGAGGATCTCATGACTTACATTGCTCCGCCCGTCCATCCTTCCGGAGTCACAGCCCCAGCACTGCCTGCGAGTTCCGTGCCCAAGCATGTGGCCGTGGTGATGGACGGCAATGGGCGCTGGGCGAACCGCCGAGGATTGCCACGGATTGAAGGGCATCGTGCTGGCGAAGCCACCCTGATGGATGTGGTGGCAGGGGCGTTGGAACTCGGTGTCACGGAGCTTTCCGCCTATGCATTCTCCACTGAGAACTGGAAGCGTTCGCCAGCCGAAGTGCGCTTCATAATGGGCTTCTCCCGTCAGGTTCTGCGCAATCAACGCGATGATCTAAACGCTTGGGGAGTCAGAGTTCGCTGGGTGGGCCGGGTACCGCGTATGTGGAAATCAGTTCTCAAGGAACTGCACGCCGCCGAGCAGCTTACTCAGAACAACACGAAGCTGACGCTCAACATGTGCATCAATTACGGCGGGCGCGCCGAACTTGTGGACGCAACCACGGCGATAGCGCAGGATGCAGCTTCAGGCCGGTTGAAGCCCAGCTCTATCACCGAACGCACCCTCGCTCGCTACATGTATTCGCCACATATGCAGGACGTTGATCTGTTCATTCGCACCGGCGGTGAGCAGCGGACCAGCAACTTCCTCATGTGGCAGTCCGCATATGCAGAGCTCTTCTTCTCAGATCTGGCCTGGCCGGATTTCGATCGTCGTGAGCTGTGGAGGGCCTGCGAAGTTTACGCACACCGCGAGCGCCGATTCGGAGGAGCCGTCGACGCCGTCGCCGCAAACCAAGGCGAAGTTCCCTCGACAGGTGACCCATACAGCGAAGATGAATCTGCCCTCTGACGGCTCTGTGGACTCTTCGCCGGGGTCCACCCAAGCCCAGCTAGAATTGGCCTATGCTTCAGAGAATTGACCTTCGGGGTGTTCAAACCACGCGGTCTGAGCTGGCCAGTCGCCTTCCCAGAGCCGCGCTTAACGTGGAGAAAGCGATGGATATCATCGCTCCGCTTCTTGAAGACGTGCGCACGCGCGGGGCGGCCGCTTTGCGTGACATCGCCGAACAATTCGACAAGGTGCGTCCTGAACATCTGAGGGTTCCGGCTGCTGAGTTAAAGAAGGCAGCGGAAGGCCTTTCTCCTGAGCTGCGCGAGGCTCTCGAAATCTCTATCGCTCACAATCGTGCCGGTCACACTGCCCAGCTGCCAGAGGATCGAATCACGGAAGTGATGCCGGGCGGGTTTGTGCGCCAACGTTGGATTCCGGTGGAGCGCGTTGGGCTCTATGTGCCCGGCGGGCTCGCGGTCTATCCCTCATCCGTGATCATGAATGCCGTTGCAGCTCAGGTGGCTGGCGTGGCGCAAATCGCCCTGGCCTCCCCGCCCCAAGCTGCGTTCGGTGGGCTCCCGCACCCAACTATTCTTGCTGCATGCTATCTGCTGGGTATTGACGAGGTCTTCGCTGTTGGCGGCGCCCAAGCCATTGGGATGTTCGCTTACGGTGCTGCGGGAGAACCCGCCTTGGATCCGCAAGTTCTGTGCGAACCCGTGGACGTTGTTACCGGTCCGGGAAACATCTTCGTGGCCGCAGCGAAACGTTCGGTGCGTGGCGTCGTCGGCATTGATGCCGAAGCAGGCACAACTGAGATCGCTATCGTTGCAGACGATTCGGCCAATCCGGAGTATGTGGCAGCTGACTTACTCTCCCAAGCCGAACACGACCCGGCGGCAGCCTCAGTTCTCATCACGGACTCGGAGGATCTAGCTGACCGCGTTGATGCAGCACTTACGGTCCGTGCGGCTGCCACAAAGCACTCAGAGCGTGTCCACACGGCTTTGACCGGCCCGCAATCTGGCGTTGTGTTGGTGGATGATCTCGATGCCGCAATTGCAGTGGCCAACGCATACGCAGCAGAACACTTGGAGATTCAGACCGCCAACGCACATGAAGATGCTCAGCGCATTCGAAACGCGGGCGCGATCTTCGTTGGCCCCTACAACCCGGTGCCCCTTGGTGACTACATGGCCGGATCCAACCATGTTCTACCTACAGGTGGAACGGCAACGTTTGCGTCAGGGCTCAATGTCCATGCCTTCATCAAGTCTGTGCAAGAAATCGAGTACTCGCATGATGCATTGGTGCGGATGTATGGACCACTCCGTGCGCTCGCGGTGGATGAGGACCTGCCCGCGCACGCGGAGGCTGTGAAGGCGCGTTTGGACAGTTGACGGTTGCCTGGGCTGGGTTGCAGAGCGGTGGCCCGGCTCTTATGCGCCCACGTGACCCCGCTAGCCGGCGTCTTGGTGGGCGGTTGTCTACCCCTATGCGCCTAAGTACGCCACAAGTACGCCAATCCAGTAGGTGGCGCCCATGGCGAGCAGACCGCCCGCTACGTTTCGCAACGTAGCCGGCACGCGCGGAGCGTTGCCCAGCACGGCAGAGACCCAGCCAGTGATACTGAGAGCCACCACCACCGCAATGGCCGTGATGCCGACGGCTATATGCGTGGGGGAGACGAGTATGGCGATCAATGGGATGAGCGCACCCGCCACAAATGAGAACATCGAAGCAAATGCGGCATGCCATGGATTCGTCAAGTAGTCTGGATCGATGCCAAGTTCCCATTGGGCGTGCGCTGCAAGGGGATCACGCTCAGTTAGTTGGACGGCAACGGCGTGAGCGAGCTCATTGCTCACACCTTTCTGAGCGATGAGCTCCTCGAGTTCCTTCAGTTCACCTTCGGGGTCACTTTCGAGGAGTTGCCGTTCTTCTTCGACGACGGCGCGTTCGGTGTCACGTTGAGTGGAGACGGAGACGTATTCGCCAGCTGCCATGGAGAGGGCGCCAGCAATGACGCCTGCGACGCCTGATGCGAGAAGCGCATGGCCGGTGACTGCCGCGCCCGAAACTCCCACTACAATTCCTGCAGTTGAGACGATTCCGTCATTCGCTCCGAGCACCGCTGCACGCAACCAGTTGAGCCGGCTTGCGATCTGCTTGTTTTGCGGCAGATCAACAGTTGTGTTGGACATTGTGGCCCCCTTTCACAATTGACATTAGGAGCCTTTCTGGAATGATTCCAGTCAGGAAGACCTAACCTAAGGTGGGCCTAACCGGGCAAAACCCTCGTTTTTGCTCAGAAACATGTCTAGGCTGAGTTTTGAGAGGGGCCAGTGGCGACACCTCGACGGTGAGGAGTCTGGCCCCTTCGCAGGAGGCACGATGGCTGACGTCTTTCCAGTCGTTGCAGGTACTGATGGATCGCCAAAAGCGGAGGCTGCCGTTGATCAGGCGGGCGCCGAGGCGCTGAGGCGCGATCTTCCACTCCGACTTATCTACGGCTTTGCGCCTCTCTATGGCTATGCGGGGTTGGACCCTATGCCAGCTGATGAGATTCTCAGGGCTTGCCAAGCAATTGTTGATCATGAAGTTGAACGCGTCCGCTTGATGTTCCCCGAACTCGACGTGTCCGGCGAGGTAATTGTGGCTGATCCGGCCGTCGCCCTCGTTGAGGAATCGTCAAAGGCGGCAGTCGTGTACGTGGGTGCGCGAGGTCTGGGAGTGGTACGAAGGCTGCTTCTTGGCTCGGTATCCTCAAAGGTCGCCACTTACGCCAAATGTCCGGTGGTGGTAGTGCGAGGCCCAGCGGGCGATCCAAAGGGGCCGGTAGTGGTGGGAGTTTCTCCTGAGGATGGCTCGCCCGATGAACTCGAGTACGCATTCAATGCGGCGCGTAGCTTGGGCGTTGACGTCCGAGTTGTACAAGCCCACCAGCATGCTGCAGCAAATGTTGAATTCTTGCCGCCAGATGTCATGAGGGACTTTGTTGCCAGCCGTGCTTTGGCGGTCGAGGAACGCATTCGCGAGCGGGTGAAGATTGTTCAAGATGAGCATCCGGACGTACATTCAGCGCTCGATGTGATGCCGGGGCACGCGGTGGATGCGCTTCTTGAGGCGAGCAAGAATGCCTCGTTGGTTGTGGTTGGAGCGAGCCGCAAAGGTGCTCTAGCTTCACGTTTCCTAGGTTCGGTAACTCAAGGCGTGCTTGGGGGTGCACCAATAGTGGCGGTTATTCCGGCGGAAGGCTGAAAGCTCTCATGAGTTAGTGGCTGGCTACGACTCAGCTTTGGACCGGCCTCGCACAGCGAGGCCGGTCTTTCGTACCCTAGTCCTGTGATCAACTTGCCTTTTCGCCCACAGTTCGCAGATGAGTCGCCGTATGGTGCACCTCAGTTGGATGTTCCGGTGTGTTTGAATGTCAATGAGAATCCGTTTGCGCCAAGTGCCGAGCTGATTGCGGATCTTGCCAAGGCCGTTGGCGAGGCCGCTCATACGCTCAACCGGTATCCGGACCGAGATTTCTTCCCACTTCGTGAAGATCTCTCGGACTACCTCGCCGAGGAATCTGGGGTCCGCGTCGAACCGAGCCATATTTGGGCCGCCAACGGCTCCAACGAGATCATGCTGCATGTGCTTCAAGCATTTGCAGGGCCGGGCCGAACGGTTGTTTCTTTTGCTCCAACGTATTCCATGTATCCCGAATACGCCCGTGACACTGATTCGAAGTGGGTTGTGGGGCGGCGTGCCGAGGATTTCACACTCGATATGGACTCAGTGCGCGACATCGTGTTCTCAGCCCGTCCAGCAGTCATTCTCTTGGCAAGTCCCAATAATCCGACCGGCACTGCGCTCCCACGTGAGCAGCTCCTAGAGATCCTTCAGTTTGCTGCGACCAGCGGCCCTGAAGAAGGTATGGCCAGCATCGTCGTCGTCGACGAAGCTTATTCTGAGTTTCGGCGTGACGGCGTTCCCTCGGCGTTGGAACTCTTGGCGGAGTATCCCAACCTCGCTGTAACGCGCACGATGTCAAAGGCGTTTGGCGCGGCCGGTCTGCGGCTTGGCTACCTCGCGGCCTGCCAAGAAATAGTCGATCAACTGACCATCGTACGGTTGCCTTATCATTTATCTGCTGTTACCCAGGCGGCCGCGAGGGCCGCCCTTGCTCACCGCGGTCAGCTACGAAAGCAGATTGCTGAACTGCGTGCATCGCGCGATTCGCTTGCTGACGACCTTCGTAGACTAGGCTTGGACGTAGCGGATTCGGACGCGAACTTTGTCCTATTTGGGCGCTTTCCTGATCGTCACTCCGTTTGGCAGGGCCTGCTAGATCGCGGCATCCTTATTCGCGAGGTCGGCCCCGAAGGTTGGCTGCGAGTCAGCGTCGGAACGCCAGCTGAAAACGCCGCATTTCTCACGGCACTGAAGGAGACCATGTAATGGACCGCA
The DNA here is from genome assembly GCF_014041995.1 of Changpingibacter yushuensis. Classification (NCBI taxonomy): domain Bacteria; kingdom Bacillati; phylum Actinomycetota; class Actinomycetes; order Actinomycetales; family Actinomycetaceae; genus Changpingibacter; species Changpingibacter yushuensis. The sequence goes on from NZ_CP059492.1 coordinate 1,271,974, forward strand.
CTGCAAGCATTGAGCGTGCTACATCGGAAAGCAGCATTAAGCTCTCCATCAACCTTGATGGGACAGGTACCTCGAACATTGACACCGGCGTTCCCTTTTATGACCACATGCTGACTGCGCTGTCGCGCCATTCGCTTATCGATCTCAGGGTTGAGGCGAGCGGTGATATCGATGTGGATGTGCACCACACCGTGGAAGATACTGCGATTTGCTTTGGAGAAGCCTTGCGCGAGGCACTCGGAGATAAGGCCAGGATTCGTCGGTTCGGCGAGGCCACAGTTCCGCTTGATGAAGCGCTGGCGCGTGCGGTCGTGGACATATCTGGACGCCCCTACCTCGTCCATGAAGGCGAACCAGAAGGGCAGCAGTACCACCTCATCGGTGGTCACTTCACCGGATCCATGACTCGCCATGTGTTTGAAGCCATTGCTTATCACTCGGGAATATGCCTCCATATCGATCTCATACGGGGGCGTGATCCCCACCATATCGTTGAGGCGCAGTTCAAGGCTCTAGCGCGTGCGCTGCGCCTCGCGGTTGAGCCAGATCCACGAGTGACGGGAATTCCGTCCACGAAGGGAAGTCTCTGAGGCAACCATGAGTCCAAAGATAAAGCGTTATGCCATTCTGACTCCATTTGAGCAGGCCGACGTGGTGGCTGGCATCGCTGCCCTCCAGAAACTGGATGTGGATGTGGTACCCACCAAGTCGGGTGCACTTGTGGTTCGTGAGCTAGCTATCCCGCAGTATGACGAATGGGACATTCGGAACATCCTCGGACCGGATGAGAGCGATCTGGAGGAGCTGGCCGATTCTGGTGACCCTGCGGATAACGCGCCAGCCGTTGCGGCCCTATTCTCGCGGCTTTCTGATTTCGGTGTGGTCCTTATAGATGTGGATCTGGGTGAAGACGTAGGGATTGAATCGGGGGTCTCTGGATTGGTCCGGGCGCGCCGTTATCTCAAGGGTGCGCCCGCAGATGAGATCTCCGCAGGCCTTCTTCTCAACGCACTTGATCCCGTAATTGAGCGGGTGGTGCTTGGCCAGATCGCGCCCAGTGAACTTAAGGCTGTGCACGCAAAAGACGTTACACCGGGCCAAGTGGCCCAGTCGCTACGGAGTCACGAGGAAGAGTCTGCCTCTGATTCCGGTGAGGTTGCGGACAAGCCGAACAAGCGGGGCTTGTTCGGGAAGTTTCGACGCCACGACTCGGGCGAGGAAACGCCGGGAAAGGAATAGCCACAGTGGCAAAGAATATTGTTGTGTTGGCTGCAGAAACCGGCAACGTACGCAGTGTTGTGCGCGCTCTCGAACACGTTGGCGCGAACGTGGAACTCACGGCTGAACCAACCAAGGTAATGGCAGCCGATGGCCTAGTGGTTCCTGGCGTCGGCGCTTTTGCCGCCGTCATGGACAAGCTGAGAGCCGTAAATGCGGACCAACTCATTGAACGCCGCCTAGCTGGCGGTCAGGCCGTTCTGGGCATATGTGTAGGTCTGCAGGTCATGTTTGAGCGTGGAACTGAACGCGGGATTCACGAAGGCCTGGGCCAGTGGCCCGGCTCCGTGGACCTGCTTCCAGCTCCGATCGTTCCGCACATGGGCTGGTCCACGGTGGACGCACCAGCTGAATCGCGGTTGTTCACAGGGGTTGAATCCGAACGTTTCTACTTCGTGCATTCGTATGCCGTACAGACCGATCCCGCGGCCGCCATTGGCGGCGATAATCCACCGGTTGTGACATGGTCGGAACATGGGGCACGTTTCGTGGCAGCTGTGGAGAATGGGCCGCTTTGTGCCACACAATTCCATCCTGAGAAGTCTGGTGACGCGGGCGCGCAGCTCCTGCGCAACTGGCTTGCCACACTCTGAGCACAGGCACCGTCTTAACCTGCTCACTCAGTCTCGCGTTCTTATGGACCCGAGGAACACATTTCCCAGCTAATCGCTGAGCGTGCGGCCACGTCAATTTGATACTGCACATCAACTACTATTCGTTTCAGGAGAGCTTATGAGCGAACTTCCATCCCTTCAGCTCCTGCCTGCCGTGGACGTCGTTAACGGTCAGGCGGTGCGGTTGCTTCAAGGAGAGGCTGGCACTGAGCAGAACTACGGAGACCCGGCCGACGCCGTTGCGAGCTTCGTTGAGCAAGGCGCTACATGGATCCACTTGGTCGATCTCGACGCGGCTTTTGGACGTGGATCCAACCACGAACTGCTCGCCAGAATCGTGCGCGATGTCTCTGTGAAGGTTGAGCTCTCGGGTGGTATCCGCGATGACGATAGCCTAAGGCGAGCCTTGGATGCTGGCGCAGCTCGCGTCAATCTCGGTACCGCTGCTCTTGAGGATCCGGAGTGGACTGCACGTGCGATCGCGCAGTTTGGAGATCGGGTGGCCGTGGGTCTTGATGTGCGTGGTGAGACTCTTGCCGCACGCGGTTGGACCAAAGCAGGGGGCAACCTGTGGGACGTACTAGCTCGCTTGGAGGAAGCCGGTTGCTCGCGCTATGTGGTTACAGACGTTACGAAGGATGGCACCCTGGAGGGACCAAATGCGGAACTCTTGACCAAGGTGGCTTTGGCTGCGAAGGTTCCTGTGGTTGCTTCCGGCGGGGTGTCCTCGCTGGAGGATCTGGCAGCTTTGCGCACACTCGTTCCGGTCGGCGTTGATTCTGCGATCGTTGGCAAGGCACTGTATGCCGGGAACTTCACCCTTGCTGAGGCCATTGCAGTAGCTGGACCGCAAAAGTAAGGGAGCGATTTCGTGGATCTGGGCAAGTTGCTCCGTCCTAATCCTTTTTCCGACGACGACGGAAGCATACAGCCCGCGATGGCTGCGGCGTTGGCCATTCCTCGGCCTGGCGAGCGGCTGGAGGCGATGGTTGCGGCCCTGACTCTGGGGCGGGTCTTTGTACCTGTCGTGGCGCATGCGCACCCAGGTGTGGACGGTGATGGCGCAGTGCAGGCACATGACGGTTCGCAACCAGATGAGGCAGCTCTAGTCGAGGCTTCCAAGAGTCTGGTCAGTGCGCCGGGAGGGCTACAGGCGGTTCCTGTATTCTCCAGCCTCGCCTCTATGTCGGAGTTCGCCCCCGCCGCGCGCCCTATGCCTGTCTTGGGGCGTAATGCGGCCGCTCAAGCACTGTTGGAGATCGGCATCTTGGCTCTGGATCCGGTGGCGCCGGAAAAGGGGTGGTTCTTCGGACGAAGTGCGGTGGCGGCGATGGCGGCGGCGGAACCGTGGATCGCGCCGTGGAATGATCCTGAGTTGATTCGCCACCTGCGTGATTCAGTTTCGGGCCCACACATTGGCGGGATTGCCTTGGAACCGCTCGCCAATGGAACCGTGCGGATACAACTGCATGTGAAGAAGACTGCGGGAAGAACGGATGTCGAGGCTGCGATCGCTAGGTTGGGTGCCGTTGTGAAACTCGAACCGTACGTTCGCGCTCGTCTCGATATGATTGAGATCCTCCCCGTCAGGCTGGCATGAGATACCCGTCAGGCTGGCATGAGATACCCGTCGGGCTAGCATGAGATACCAGTCAGGCCGGCATAAGTCCCCTGCCCACCTAGAGTGGCAGTTCCGTCAATCCGGCCTGAAAGAAAAGTCACAGCCAGTTCAACCCACATGTGGGCTAGCAGGTTGGCACATAGGTGCGTCAACCTGCTAGAGTAATTGCCGACCACCCGGCAACAATGCTGGGATGCAAGCGGAGAAATCCCACCTGGGTGCCCACGGGGTGCCGGGTCTCACCGGTCCTTTTGGACTCGTGTGCCCTCTGGTGTGTAAGCACAGAGGATTGATGGTGCATGGCGCCGTCGATTCTGCGTGCCTGCCTACCGATGGAAACATCGGGAGTACTCCGTGCGCTTTGCATGTCGAGGAAATTGAGGAGCAGCTATTAACAACGAACCACGAGTCAATGAGCGCATCCACGTCGAACAGGTTCGCCTTGTCGGCCCAGGAGGCGAGCAAGTGGGCGTCGTCCGCGTGGAGGATGCCCTCCGCCTTGCACAAGAATCCGGTCTGGACTTGGTCGAGGTAGCACCTGATGCCAACCCGCCCGTTGCCAAGCTCATGGATTACGGGAAGTTCAAGTATGAGTCTGCTCAGAAGGCGCGCGAAGCACGCCGGAACCAGTCCAACACCGTCATCAAGTCCATTCGCATTGGCCTGAAGATTGACGAAAACGACTACAACACGAAGAAGGGCCAGGCTGAGCGCTTCCTTACTGGTGGCGACAAGGTCAAGTTTGATCTTCGTTTCAAGGGCCGCGAACAGTCGCGTCCTGAGATGGGTGTCAAGCTTCTGCGCGGTATCGCAGAGGAGCTTTCTGAGATTTCGACCATTGAGGCCGCACCTCGCGCTGAGGGTCGAAACATGTCGATGGTTCTGGCTCCGCTTCGCAAGAAGTCCGAAGCCAAGTCTGACCAGCGTCGTCGTCGGGAAGCCGAACGGGATCAGCGCCGCGTCCGCGATGTTGAACGCGTACAGCGCACCGTCTCTGATGGTGAGGATATTGAATCTTCAGAACCCGCTGAAGTTGCCGCAACGCCAGCGTCAGCACCGGCTAGGCCCACGCCTGCCACACCGCGTCCCGCACCCCGCCCGGGTGCTCCTCGCGCAAACTAAGACCTGAGGGGACTTCGGTTCCCGTTGAAGTCGGGGACAGTCGTTCCCATATGCAGTACCGAGATACGCCGCGCTCTACGCGGCCCGAATGAGGGGCTAGATATGCCTAAGAATAAGACGCACTCCGGTGCGAAGAAGCGCTTCCGCGTGACCGGCAGCGGAAAGATCATGCGTGAGCAGGCCAACAAGCGCCACCTGCTCGAAGGCAAGTCAAGTCGTCGCACTCGCCGCCTGTCCGCCGATCAGGTTCTGGACAAGGCAAACGCGAAGCAGACACGCGCCCTGCTCGGTCGCTGAACGTAGAAGAAGGAGAATCTCATGGCACGCGTCAAGCGCTCAGTCAACGCCAAGAAGAAGCGTCGCACTACTCTGGATCGCGCATCCGGTTACCGTGGCCAGCGTTCCCGCCTTTACCGCAAGGCGAAGGAGCAGGTCACTCACTCAATGGTCTACAACTACCGCGACCGCAAGGTCCGCAAGAGCGAGTTCCGCAAACTGTGGATCTCTCGCATCAATGCGGGCGTTCGTGCCGAAGGTATGACCTACAACCGCTTCATCCAGGGCCTAACCTTGGCTGGCATCGAAGTCAACCGCAAGCAGCTGGCCGAAATGGCTGTCAACGATCCGGCCGGCTTCAAGGCTGTTGTTGAGATCGCTAAGAAGGCTCTTCCGGAAGACGTTAACGCACCGGTTGCCTGACGTGGAGGTTGGTCCTGTAGGACTATCTGATACGAATCATTGTTGGACCCCAGAACCGCATGGTTGTGGGGTCCAACTCGTTCACAAGACCTTTTCAATGAGAGTATGGAGCTTATGAGTTCTCTTCGGGTAAAGCCCGCCACACGCAACCAGGTCCTACGCGCCCAAAAGCTTCATCGGCGTGAGCAGAGGCAACGCTATGGCCAGATGCTGGTGGAGGGCCCTCAGGGAGTGCGTGAGATTCTCACATACGCTCCAGATCTGGTGCGGGATCTCTATGCTACCGATGCTGCCTTCGAGCGTTACCCGGAGATACGATCGCTGGCCATCAAGACCGGCGCCTGGACTCATTTTCTCGAGGAGCCGGACTTCCGTGACCTTTCGCTGGATGCACAAGGACTAGTGATAGTTGCAGACGTTCCCGAAGCGATCTCGGCTAGTGATGCTCTCAAGGGTCAAGACCTAGTGGTGGCAACAGTTGCTACGGCGGATCCCGGGAATCTCGGTACGATCATCAGAACTAGTGATGCAGGGGGAGCGGGTGCGGTTCTGGTCGGCAAGGACTCAGTGGATGTATATTCCCCAAAGGTCGTGCGCTCAACAGCCGGATCTCTCTTTCACATTCCGGTTGTTACCGGTCTCTCTTTTGAGGCGATCGTTGCAGAAGGGCGCGCTGCGGGATTCCAAGTTTTGGCTGCCGATAGCTCTGGTGAGTGGGATTTACGTGCACTTATGGCCTCGGCTGCGGCCCACAAGCTCATGGGTGAGAAGGTGGATGGACCGGACTTGACCAGACCAGTCCTCTGGGTTATGGGCAACGAGGCACACGGTTTTGATGGTCAGGCCCTAAGTCTCGTTGACGCAACGGTAGCCTTGCCAATGTTTGGAAAAGCTGAGTCTCTCAACCTGTCAATAGCGGCTGCACTGTGCACATATGTAACTACTATGTCGAGATAGGAAACAGCGTTTCCTGATTAGTGGGTCAATAGTCCCAAAAATGGGCCAAGAATTCGAACGACTTTCGTTGCCTTATTGCTTTTTTGATCAATCTGCAAGATAGAGAGCCTCCACGGTACCAAAGTCCGGCCTAATCTGAAGTCATGGTCGAAGTACGCATTCATGGTCGAGGCGGACAAGGTGTTGTCACCGCCGCTGACATGGTCGCGATGGCTGCATTTGCAGAAGGTCGTCACGCCCAAGCTTTTCCATCATTCGGCTCCGAGCGCACTGGCGCGCCCGTAGTCGCCTACTCCCGAATCAGGGACACGGAGATTCGAACGAGGGAGCCAGTGTTGTCTCCCGATATTGTGATCGTTCAGGATCCCACCCTGCTTCCTATACTGGACGTATTCGCCGGTATTGCTCCGGATGGATATGCACTTATCAACTCCTCAAAAGAACCGGCTGAGCTGGGGTTGGCGGATCTTGTCGCTCGCCACCCTGCAGGTCACGTGATGACCATTCCGGCAACCGAAATTGCCCGCGAACACACGGGGCGCACGGTGCCAAATGCTGTGTTGCTTGGAGGTATTGCCGCATTAGCAGCACCATTCCGGCTTGAATCGGTGTCAGCTGCTGTGCGCAATCGCTTCCCAGGAAGGGTCGGCGACAAGAACGTCGAGGCCGCCCAAGCAGCATACGACTTGGTCATGTCAAAGAAGAAGGAAGCAATTCATGCTTGAGCAGATCGAAGGATCCAAGGCGATTGCCCACGCGGTCGGTGCCTGCCAGCCAGAAGTGGTTTCTGCCTACCCAATTTCACCTCAAACTCACATTGTTGAAGAGGTTTCTCGCATGGTTAAGGCCGGCGAGTTGGCAAACTGCGAATACGTGAATGTCGAATCGGAGTTTTCGGCAATGTCTGCGTGCATAGGCGCTTCGGCAGCTGGAGCGCGCACGTACACTGCCACGGCTTCCCAAGGCTTGCTGTACATGGTGGAAGCGGTCTACAACGCCTCTGGGCTGGGCCTTCCGATCGTCATGACTGTGGCCAACCGAGCCATCGGTGGCCCTATCAACATCTGGAATGATCACTCTGACGCTATGTCACAGCGCGATTCCGGTTGGCTGCAGCTCTATGCAATGAACAATCAGGAGGCCGCTGATCTTCATGTGCAGGCTTTCCGGATTGCTGAGGAGCTTTCGCTTCCTGTCATGGTGTGTATGGATGGATTCATCCTCACTCACGCAGTGGAACAAGTGGACGTTCCAGAAAAGGAACAGGTCAAGCAGTTCCTTCCGGACTTTGAACCGCGCGTGCTCTTGGATCCCGAGTCTCCCATTTCAATGGGTGCAATGGTCGGCCCGGAGGCTTTCACCGAGGTCAAGTACTTGGCGCATCACAAGCAAATGCAGGCTCTGGAACTCATTCCTGAAGTCCAGAAGGAGTTTGAGAAGGTGTTTGGCCGGGACTCTGGTGGGTTGCTTCATAAGTATCGCACCGACGACGCCGAAACGATCGTCGTATGTTTGGGATCAATTACCGGAACAATGCGCGACGTCGTCGACTCCCGCCGTGCCGCGGGCGAGAAGATCGGTGTGCTTTCCCTAGTATCCTTCCGACCCTTCCCGCGAATGGCAGTGCGCGACGCCCTCGCACATGCGAAGACTGTGGTGGTGCTTGAAAAGGCGTTCTCAGTGGGTATTGGTGGCATTGTTGCTTCCAATGTGCGCACGGCTCTTGCGGATGTACACATTGACCAGTACGAACTGATCGCCGGACTCGGCGGGCGCGATATCACTCAAGCTTCCCTCAACGATTACCTAGACAAGGTGGCCGCGGGGGAGATGAAGCACTTTAAGTTCCTTGATCTGAACCGCGAGCTCGTGGATCGCGAGCTTGAGCGCGAACGTTCTACAAGGCGCTCTGGGTCTATTCCGGAGAACATGATCAAGGACATCAGCAAGATGATGACGCAGGAGGTGGCACGATGACTCAGGTTTCTATTCCGCAGACGGGATGGGAGATACCTCAGACGGATATCCCATCGCGCGACGAGGTTAAGTACTACCAAGTTGGTTCTTTTGCTGTGGGCAACAGGCTGGTGCCAGATGCATTGCGCTCGGTCCAATCAGAGACGGATCGATTTAACTCCCTGACGTCGGGCCACCGCGCCTGCCAGGGATGCGGCGAGGCACTCGGCGCCCGGTACGCGGTGGACGCCGCAATGAACGCAGCTGGCAATGACGTCATTGCCGTGAACGCCACTGGGTGCTTGGAAGTATTCTCCACTCCCTACCCAGAGACCTCGTGGAACCTGCCATGGATCCATTCGCTATTTGGCAATGCGGCGGCTGTAGCAACTGGGGTTCAGGCGGCACTTCGCGCCAAGGGCAAGCAGACTCGGGTCATTGCGCAGGGTGGCGATGGCGGCACAGTTGATATCGGCATGGGTCCGCTCTCTGGAATGTTCGAGCGTAACGACGACGTCCTCTACATCTGCTATGACAACGAGGCCTACATGAACACTGGTGTACAGCGTTCTGGTGCCACCCCGCCCGCTGCGCGCACTGCAACTACCCAGCCGGTTGGCCCCGAACCAGGCAACCAGTGGGGTCAAGGCAAGAACATGGCCAGAATTGCGATGGCACACGAGATTCCATACGTCGCGACCGCTACTGTGGCGGATATCCGCGACCTTGAGTACAAGGTCAACAAGGCGATGTCCTTCCACGGCGCGCGATACATCCATGTTCTCGTTCCGTGCCCGTTAGGGTGGGGATCCGCTTCCAACCTCACAGTGAAGCTGGCACGGCTGGCCACTCAGTCTGGCTTGTTCCCTGTCTTTGAGGCGGAAGATGGCGAAGTCACATCAGTGCAAAAGATCCGCCGCAAGGTTCCAGTCGAGGAGTACTTGCGGCCGCAACGCAGGTTCGCCCACCTGTTTAAGAAGAATGCGGATCCCGAAGTACTCGTCAGGCTTCAGGCGCTGGCCGACAAGAACGTGAAGCGCTATGACCTCATTGACGATGAGTTGGCAGATGGCTCCCGTGAGCCAGAAAACGTGGAGGCGTGACCATGACTGCAATTGACGAATCCAGATCAGCGGAGCAGAAGAACCTGCCGTTCGCGATCATGCTGCCAGTTGGCTCCTCGGCCGAGAACCACACGGGTTCTTGGCGCACAGAGCGTCCGGTGTATGTTGACCTCCTTCCGCCATGCAACAAGGCATGCCCAGCGGGGGAGAACATTCAGCAGTGGCTCTACCATGCTGAAGAAGGTAACTACGAACAAGCTTGGCGCGAGATCATGGTTAACAATCCGCTCCCAGCTGTCATGGGGCGCGTGTGCTACCACGACTGCCAGACGGCATGTAATCGTGCACAGGTGGACGAAGCGGTTGGTATTAACGCTATCGAGCGCTTCCTTGGCGACAAGGCGCTTGAAGAAGGCTGGAGCGTAGCGCCTTTGGGTGCGGCATCCGGAAAGTCGGTCTTGGTGATTGGGGCCGGCCCGTCGGGACTGTCCGCCGCTTACCACCTTGCGCGCTTGGGCCATTCGGTTACTGTTCGCGACGACGGCGAAAAGCCCGGTGGGATGATGCGTTACGGTATTCCTTCCTATCGTCTTCCTCGGGGCATCCTTGACCAGGAGATTGCGCGCATCGAAGCGATGGGCGTGACATTTGAGATGAACTCGAAGGTCAAGGACCTCAACAAGGCTCTCAGCGAGTTTGACGCCGTCTTTCTGGCTGTGGGCGCACAAATAGGGCGCCACACTGATATTCCGGCGGGATCGGCTTCCCACGTTCTGGATGCTGTGGAGCTGCTGCGCGAAGTGGAAGAAGATCGTGAAGCCAACAGTGCTGAGAAGCCACTCTTGGGCCGCAGAGTCGTAGTCTACGGCGGTGGAAACACGGCAATCGATGCTGCGCGTACGGCTAAGCGCTTGGGCGCAACTGACTCCGTGATTCTCTATCGACGGACGCGTGACCGTATGCCGGCCCACGATTCGGAGGTACAAGAGGCTGAGGAAGAGGGCATTAAGATGCGGTGGCTCTCTACGATTAAGCATATTGATGAGGGCCAACTCATGATCGAGAAGATGGAGTTGGATGAATCCGGATTCCCGCAGCCTACCGGCGAATTTGAGGAACTTGACGCCGATTCGGTTGTCATGGCCCTTGGTCAGGAGTCAGATCTGGGTCTGCTCTCTGGAGTTTCCGACGTTGAAATGAACAACGGCGTGGTCAAGGTTGATTCCCAAATGCGCACAGGTCACAAGGGCCTCTTTGCTGGCGGCGATATGATCCCGTCCCAGAAGAACGTGACCGTAGCGATTGGACATGGCAAGAAGGCTGCTCGGTACATCGATTCATTCCTGCGTGGCGAAAGCTACGAGCCTGCCCCGAAGCACGCAGACGCGAGCATCGACCGGATGGAGACGTGGTACTACTCCGATGCTCCTCATCAGGTACGTGACCGCATTGAAGGTGCTCGCCGCGCCTCCACTTTTGATGAGGTAGTTCAGGGACTGGATGAGTCCTCTGCGCTCTTTGAGGCCCGCAGGTGCATGAGCTGTGGTAACTGCTTTGGTTGTGACAACTGTTTTGGCGTGTGCCCAGACAATGCCATCACCAAGCTGGAACCCGGCAGTTATGAGTTCAAGTATGACTACTGCAAGGGCTGCGGCGTGTGTGCTGAAGAGTGCCCGTGCGGTGCGATTTCGATGATTCCTGAAGAGATCTAACAGTTCAACAAGAATAGCTGTGGCGCCCGTGCGAAAAGCTCGGGCGCCACAGTTGTATACGGTGCTCCGTCGTCGTCGCCAGAATCACGCAGCTGCGGAAGAGGCGCGGCGACATCACGGGCTGTGGTTCACACAGAAACTGAAGCGTACTTACGTGAGCGGTGCTCGAAGACGATGGCGAGTACCAGAGCGCAGGTAATGCACACGGCGATGACGGCCAGTCCGGCCGCGAGGCCGAGGTACCAGTCCGCTGATGTCGTTCCGCCACGGTAGGTGGAGTAGAGCACCCCTGTTATCAGTGCGTTGCCGATCGCGGTGGCAATTCGTTGGGTGGTCTGTTGCAAACCGCCCGCAGTACCGCCGTTGGCGGCAGGAACGTCCATCATCGCAGTGGTCTGGTTCGCAGCGCCCATGCTGCCGGCACCAAGTCCTAGTGGTAGGAGTCCAAGAATGAGCCACCAGTGGGACCACCCACGGTCCGCCAGCCCCCAGGAAATGAACCCCGTCATGACAACAGATGTCAGTATGAGTGAAAGGCCCAACACCTGGATCTGCTTGCCGTACTCAATAGAGTGCTTTCCGGACCACATTGCTGCCGTGCCGGAAAGGACAGCGTAAGGAAGGCCGATCAGGCCTACATCAAGGGCCGTACCATGGAGACCTTGTTGAATGAAGAGTGCTAGGACCACGAATATGGTCGAGCTCCCAAGAAACTGGAGTCCTCCGATTGCTGTGCAATATGTGAAGGAACGAAGCCGGAACATACTCATGTCCACCATCGGGAGGTTGCCGAGCTGTGCATAGCGCTTTTCCCACCACACCCAGGTGACGAGTAACACCACAGCGCATGGCAAAAGGGCAAACCGCCACGTAATGGTGTGGAGCATGAATGGCAGCATGATGCACAACACTGCGGCGACAAGGAGAACCATTCCTAGGGGATCGAGGTCCAGTTGTGACCGACGAGGTGCAGTTGGGCTGCTCGTTTCGCGGACTTCAGAACTCAAGGAATCAGAGCCTGAAGCAGTAGACCTTGAGGCGTCAGACTCTAAGTGGTCCTGGGCTTCAGCTCCCTTATGTGCGTTTGCGAAGGGCAAAAACTGCGTGGCAGCGATGATTCCCACCACGCCGATTGGTACGTTGATGAAGAAGCTATAGCGCCAGCCTGTTTGGCTCCCGAAGATCTGAACCAGAGTGCCAGATATAAGTGGGCCCAGCGCAACCGACACGGCAACCACGAGGCCCATGTATCCAAAAGCTCGCGCGCGGGCCTTTCCCTGAAAGTACTGCTGGATAAGGCCGGTCACCTGCGGCGAATAGAAGCCTGCACCAATCCCTTGAAGTACTCGGAGCAAGTTGAGGTGCAGGGCGTTGTCAGCGAGTCCACATCCAAGGGAAGCCAGTGTGAAGAGTGTGAGCCCTGTGACCCACATTCCGGGGCGTCCAAACATATCTCCAAGCCGCCCGGTGGGTACAAGCGTGATACCAACTGCCAGCGCATATCCCGAAAGGACAAACTGAATATCGGTCTCTGAAGAATGCATAGATCCTTGGATGGAGGCAAGAAGGTTGTTCACTGAGCTGACCTGAAGAAGTGAGAGCATAAGTGAGATGAGCAAGACCGCGAGCATCCAATTGCGGTCATACCGGCGGTTTGACCCCGCTACGGTGAAGTACCGGGTGTTCATGCGCCAACCTCCGCCGACACGAGGACTTCGGCGGTCTCAGCGCGGCGATGCTTGGCCAACGCCACGATTGTGGCTACGAGCGAGCAGCCGGCAACTACTGCGATAACGGTCATTCCGAGCCCAAAGGCATGAAACCATTGGGTGTTTCCGGCCGAAGAACCGGTGCGGGCGCCAGAGCTGACTGCAAAGAACACCGCCGTCACGAGCGCATTGCCAATTGCGGTGGCTATACGTTGTGTTGTTTGGTAAACGCCGCCAGCAGTACCACCGTGGGAAGCCGGAACATCCAGCATCGCCGTGGTCTGATTTGCAGCGCCCATGCATCCCAATCCACATCCCAGCAGAATGAGAGGAAGCGAGAGCCACCACACGGCACCGCCCTCAGAGATGTACCAAGCAACGGCGATTGCGATGAGAGCTGCAACCGTTGCAAGGCTCATTGCGAGCACCTGAAGCTGCCAACCCTTCTCTAGCGCGTGCTTTCCGGACCAAACCGCAGCAAATGCGGATGCGACCGCGCTGGGTAGGCCCACAAGACCCACTACCAGAGCGCTCGCTCCCATTCCGTTTTGGAGGAACATAGCGAGAATGACGAATACTGAGGTAGTCCCCAAGAATTGGAGGGCCGTAATACCAACGGAGGAACTGAAGGTGTTCAGCCTAAACAGATCGAGATCAACCATAGGGATGTGACCGCGGCGCTTGTAAGAGACTTCCCAGCACACCCAGGTCACACCGATCACCACACCGCCAATCAGCATAAACCAGCGCCACGAAGCTGAAGCCATGAAGGGCAACATGATTCCCAGAACAGCGAGGCAGAGCAGAATCATGCCCACTGGATCGAGATCGAGCTTGGATCCGTACTTGCGAGGTGCGGGCCGCCCGGCAGCAGACTCCTGAGCGACATACTCCCGTTCGTTGGCATCGGCATCTGGTCCAATCGTGCGCCGCTCTTTGCCGAACGGAAGAAGGGTGAAGGCGAAGAAGAGTCCAATGAGCCCGATAGGAGCGTTGATGAGAAAGCTCCAACGCCATCCGGAATCATCGCCGAGCCACGCTACGAACAGGCCAGAAAGAATCGGGCCGGTGGCAACAGACACGGAGATGACTAAGCCCATGAAGCCAAAGGCTCGGGCGCGCGCTCGGCCGTCGAAGTACTGCTGGATGAGCCCCGTGACCTGCGGAGAAAACACTCCAGCACCAATACCCTGAATGATCCGCATTGCGTTGAGAGGGGCGGCGTCGTTCATGAGGCCACAAGCAAAAGAACCGAGCACAAATATCACTAGGCCAATGACAAACATGCCGGACCGGCCAAACACGTCGCCAAGGCGTCCAGAGGGTACTAGAACGATGCCAACGGCCAGCGCATATCCCGAAAGTACCCACTGAACATCTGAACTTGAAGCATCCAATCCGGCCTGCATGGCTGGAAGAAGATTGTCTACCGAACTTACCTGCAAAAGCGACATAGCCAGAGGTATAAGCAATACTGCTAGCAGTTTGTTGCGATCGTAGCGTCGGTCGGAGCCGGGCACAGAGAAATAGCGTGATTCGTTCATGGAGTCCTTTCGTCCTATTAGGTTATCCGCGAAATCACGCAATTGTGAGTACCCAAGACGGAGAGAATTGACACGTCCACAAGGCATTGAACTCGCGCATTTCACCTATGCGACATAGCCGCAGTGATCAGCCGTTCGTGTCATGATTGACACCATGGAACCAATCACCTCCACAATTTCTGTGCAATTGGAGCATCGAACCATTCGGAAGTTCACGGCCGAATCCCTCAGCTCTGAACAGTTCAATCAACTCATGGAAGTGGCTCGATCTACGGCCACATCTCGCGGCTTGCAGCACGCCTCGATTATCCGCGTTACCGATCAAGATCTTCGCAATGAGATGGCGGCGATCGCTACTCAGGCTTACATGGCAGACTCGCCCGAGCTTCTCCTGTTCATTGTGGATACGCATCGTTCTCAACGCATCTTGGACGAAAACGGAAGCGATGGGCCCGGCGCTCGCTCGATGGATTCCTTCACGGAAGGATTCACGGATGCCTGCCTCATGGCGCAAAATGTTGCGGTGGCGGCGGAGTCGATGGGACTTGGCACAAACTTCTTTGGGAACGTTCTCAATGACGTTCCGCGAATAGTTGAGTTACTAAAACTCCCTAAGTTGACATTCCCAGTGCTCGGGTTGACGATGGGATTCCCTGATCAGGAGCCTCAGCTGAAGCCTCGAATGGATATGAGCCTTCGCGTGATGGAGAACGGATACACCGAACCGGAATCGTGGAGCAACGCGTTGTCTGAGTACGACGACGTCATGCAGACCTACTACGATTTGCGCGACGCTAACCGAAGGGTCGATTCCTTCACCAAGCAGACGGTCGGACGCCTCGCGGCGGTCAATCCGATGCGGGCGCGGATGGTTGAATTCATCGCGTCCCAAGGATTCGACGTCGACCCGGTTTAGACGTCGACCCGGTTTAGACGTCGACCCGGTTTAGACGTCGACCCGGTCTGGACGTAGACCCGGTTTAGACGTAGACCCGGTTTAGACGTAGACCCGGTTTAGCATGCGAACAGCGCAACTGAATCGCCACGGAGTAACCACATAACTTCCGAATCACCGCTGGATGTGAGAGCTTACTGGAGCGGCCTGCCGCGCAGGTCCATCCCGAGCCTTCGATAGGCCGGGCGAATCAAAGCCGTCACCCATGCCGCTCCGGCTAAGCCAATTCCAGCGGTGGTCCAGAGACTCGCCGAGACACCGATGGCGTGAGTCATGCCAGAGGCAATAAACGGCCCAGCTGCTGTGCCAATGTTTGCAATGGCTTGCCAGAGGCCGAGGAAGTCGGCCTTATTCTGATTCGGTGAGAGATCCGCCCCAGTAGTCATCACTACGCCCGCACCAAACCCATTGCCGAGGCCAAGAACGCATGCTCCCACCACAAATCCTGGTACCGTCTGCCACGCGAGCATGATGATGATTCCGGCAGGCATAACTGTCAGGGTGGGGATGAGTGCGGCGAGGCGCCCATGCTTGTCCATGAGACCGCCAGAGGCGAGAAACATGATCGAGTCCACCAACGCAGAGACCGTGAAGGTCGCGGTGATGACCGTTTCGTCCACACCTAGAAACGCACCCCACAGAGGCACAATGACGTTTCGGTTGGCACGCAGGATTGCAATGGCATTGATCCCGATGCCCATGATGGCGGTGGCGAAGGGAGAAGGCACAGTCTTCTCCGGTGTCCCGCCGGTCCCTCCAAGCTGAGAATCCTTCGCTATCTTCCCTGGTGCGGGTTTCGTGGCAGCGTGAGAGCTACGAATGAGGTTTTCGGGCGGCGTGGCGGAATCCGCGGCAAGTACATGTGCAGAAGTTGGCGGAGTTGGGGGGACAAGAAACATGACAACCATGACGGTTGCAATGAGCGTGGTAGCAAAACTCAGCCAGAACACGGATCCGATGAACCAGATTCCAATGAGCAGGGTGGAGAACGCAGGACCAACGAGCTGACCAAGGCGTGTCATGCCACCCAACATGGACAATCCACGTGCTCTCCATGAAGTTCCCACGGATTCTGCCACATAAGCTTGGCGGCCCAACTGCCATATGTTTGCGCCAATGGAGATGAGCACGAGCGAAACAACGAAAGCCGATTTCGCGAACGGCTGGTTGTCCTCGCCAATGACAAGCGCGCTGATCGAAACGAGGATGGCGATCATCGTGACGATGCCCGCGCTGATGAGCGCCCTTCTATCGCCGATTCGTGTAATGAGCCGCCCCAAAGGTGGGGCAGCAAAAACGCCGACCAGTCCAAACACACCCACGGCGGCAGACGAACCAGCCTCAGAGAAGCCAATAGAGAGCGCCGCGAGTACCAGCACAGGACTAATTGCACCCGTGCCAATTGCGAAGACTAGTGCAGGAACATAGACGGGCAGCGCGAGTGAGCGAAGCGGGTTCGTGCTCGGTGGCTTGTCTTGCTTGGGTTGTTCCGGTCTCGAAGATCGTGTCACAGCGTCGCAACCATGACGGCCTTGATTGTGTGCATGCGGTTCTCAGCCTGATCAAAGACCACCGAGTTGGGCCCTTCGAACACTTCGTCTGTCGCTTCCAGAGCGTTCATTCCAGTCAACTCGTAGACAGAGCGTCCCACTTGGGTCTCCAAGTCGTGGAACGAAGGCAGGCAGTGCATGAAGATAGCTTTCGAGTTCCCGGTCAGTTCCATCGTCTTCTGACTGACTTGATAGTCCCGCAAGGCCGCAACGCGATCTTGCCACACTTCCTTAGGCTCTCCCATGGAAACCCAGATGTCGGTTGAAACCGCGTCGGCACCACGTACGCCGGCTTCGACGTCGTCGGTAATTGTTATTCGTGCTCCGGTCTGGGCCGCGAACTGATTCGCAATTGCGATCGCCTCAGAATCGGGCTGGAACTCCTTTGGCGCCACGATGCGAACGTCCATGCCGAGCATTGCAGATGAGACCAGTAGTGAACGTCCCGTGTTGAAGCGAGCATCCCCAAGGTAGGCGTGCGCGACGTCGGAAAATGGCTTGTTCGTGTGTTCGCGAATCGTCAGAGCATCAGCCAGCATTTGAGTGGGATGCCACTCGTCAGTCAGTCCGTTGAAGACCGGGACGCCTGCGCGCTCGGAAAGCTTCTCAATGTCGCTTTGATGATCGCCGCGGAACTCGATGCCGTCGAACATGCGGCCCAAGACGCGTGCCGTGTCTGCTACCGACTCTTTGTGGCCAATCTGTGAACTGCTGGGATCTAGGTACGTGGTATGGGCACCTTGTTGGAACGCAGCAAGTTCGAAAGCGCATCGGGTGCGCGTGGACGTCTTCTCGAATATAAGCGCTATCGACTTGCCGATGAGGCGCTGGCGCTCGGTCCCTGATCGCCGCTCAGCTTTGAGCTGTTCGGCTAGATCCACAAATGATGCCCATTCGGCAGGGGTAAAGTCGCATTCCTTGAGGAAGGATCGTCCGTGAAGTGTCATGCGTGCCAGTTTAGCCGTGAGTTGTGGGTGAGCGAGTTGCGCAGAGTTTCCGTGGACCCGCAGGGTCTAACGCACATGCAAAGCTGTGTGAGGTAAGCGCAATGCCATGGCAGATTCGGCGCGTACCTGCGTTGGCCGTTTACCATAGGACTCATGACGGAAAGCATTGCACTGTGGGGCGGGCGGTTCGCCGGCGGCCCAGCCGACGCCCTGACCGAACTCTCTAGGTCCACTCAGTTCGATTGGCGCTTGGCGCACTATGACATCGCCGGATCACGAGCGCATGCCCGCGCCTTGCACGGGGCGGGTCTCTTGGACGCGGCCGAGCTTCGCGCAATGCTTGAGGCGCTCGCTTCCCTTGATGCAGACGTCACATCGGGAGCGTTTTCTCCTACTCCCGACGACGAAGACGTCCATACAGCACTCGAACGCGGGCTTCTTGAGCGGGCCGGGCATCAGCTTGGCGGCAAGCTGCGCGCGGGGCGTTCCCGCAATGACCAGATTGCAACGCTCATTCGGATGTATTTGCGCGATGAGGCACGCATCGTTGGCGGAAAGCTCCTCGATGTGGTTGTAGCCCTCGTTGACCAGGCAGCCGGGGCAGGTACCTGCGTCATGCCCGGGCGCACACACATGCAGCATGCTCAGCCGATTCTTGTGGCACATCAGCTTTTGGCTCACGCTTGGCCCATGCTGCGTGATATCGAACGCCTTGAGGATTGGGATCGCCGTGCAGCGCGAAGCCCGTACGGCTCGGGAGCCCTCGCCGGGAACACGTTGGGAATGGACCCTGAAGCCGTCGCAGCTGACTTGGGTTTCTCCGGCGTTACGGACAACTCGATAGACGGCACTGCGGCGCGCGACGTCGTCGCCGAATTTGCGTACATTTTGGCGCAGGTTGGCATTGATATCTCTCGTATCAGTGAGGAGATCATCATCTGGAACACGAAGGAGTTCAGCTTCGTGACCTTGGATGACGCCTTCTCAACTGGGTCATCCATCATGCCGCAGAAGAAGAATCCTGACGTGGCGGAACTGGCGCGCGGAAAGGCTGGACGTCTGATCGGAGATCTGACTGGCCTTCTCGCCACCTTGAAGGGTCTGCCACTCGCCTATGACCGTGACTTGCAGGAGGACAAGGAGCCGGTATTCGACCAGATCGATACGCTCGATGTGCTTCTGCCTGCAGTCTCAGGAATGATCGCCACAATGCGCCTCCATTTCGATCGTATGGCCGAGCTTGCGCCACAAGGATTCTCCCTGGCTACAGATATCGCTGAGTGGCTCGTCCGCGAGGGCGTTCCGTTCCGGGATGCTCATGAGATTTCGGGTGCGTGCGTTCAGGAGTGTGAGTCACGCGGGATAGAGCTGTGGGATTTGAGCGATGCGGACTTGGCGCGAATTGATTCGCGCCTAAAGCCGAGCGTTCGTGCGGTCCTCAGCGTTGAGGGTTCGGTGGGCGCACGCCTCGGCAAGGGTGGAACGGCACCGGTACGGGTGGCTGAGCAGCTCGAGGAATGCCGCGCCCAGTTGTCCGCACGTCGCGAATTCACCGACACTCGAATCGATGCCAAGTAGGGCCGTCGGACGATGGAGAGCGGGCGGGATTGATTGACGGCGGTCGGGATGATTGACGTTTTGTTGAGTCCGTTGGAAGTGGCCCCATCTCTTCTGGGTGCAGTTGTCAGTGCCAATGGAGTTTCGGTGCGCTTGACCGAAGTTGAGGCATATTGTGGCGGATCGGATCCCGCCTCTCACGCTTTTCGAGGAAAGACGGCCGCAAATGCCGTCATGTTTGGTGAACCTGGGCGTCTCTATGTCTACTTCACGTATGGCATGCACTATTGCATGAATCTTGTATGCCTCCCGGAAGGCGATCCGGGAGGCGTACTCATTCGTGCTGGCGAGGTGATTGCGGGAGAAGAATCAGCGCGCGGTCGCAGACCGGGCGTTGTGCGCCACCGCGATCTCGCGCGTGGCCCGGCGAACCTAGCCAAGTGCCTCGGTGTTGATGGTGAGTACAACGGGCGTCGCGTACGTATCGGGGATTCCGGTGCGGAGTTTGGTGGTGACGACGTCGTCGTCCACAGCAGTGTGGACCAACAAGGAGCTGTCTCTCAGGGGCCGCGAGTTGGGGTCTCGGGTGTTGGTGGGGACGGTTTGCTGTATCCGTGGCGATTCTGGCTCAGCGAGGATCCGACCGTGTCCGCATATCGGCGAGGGGGAGGATCGCGAGCCAAGCACGGACAGAAGGCGAAGATCCAGGCGCGAGATTCCCGGCTTGGGGGCGATGCACGGCCGGAATAGTGCAGCGCGGCCGTGCCTGTGGCGCATCAAAGAGGAAGTGCGGACTGAGTTCGCGTGCGGGGCGGGAAGCAGGCACACTGTAACTTGTGGCCGAAACGCGGCCACCACTTGCGGAAAGGTATAGACGTGACTGACGTCCTCGATGAACTCCAGTGGCGTGGGCTTATTGCTCAACACACCGACTTGGATGAGCTGCGGGCAGCTCTCAACGAGGGATCCGTTACCTTCTATTGTGGTTTTGACCCCACGGCAGCATCGCTGCATCACGGACACCTCGTTGCTGTGAAGCTTATGCGTCACCTCCAGCTCGCTGGGCACAACCCTTTGGCGTTGGTAGGTGGTGCGACGGGAATGATTGGCGACCCGCGGGATAAGGGTGAGCGCACCCTGAATACAAAAGACGTTGTGGCCGAATGGACAGGAGCTCTTCAGGCCCAACTTGAAAGCCTTCTGGATTTTGAGGGCCCCCACGCTGCAAAGATTGTCAACAACCTTGACTGGACATCAGAGCTCTCAGCCATAGATTTCCTGCGCGATGTGGGTAAGAATTTCCGGCTGGGGACGATGCTGTCCAAGGACATCGTGGCGCGCCGCTTGAACTCTGAAGAAGGAATCTCCTTCACTGAGTTCAGCTACCAGATTCTCCAGGCGAATGATTTCCTAGAGCTGTACCGCAGGTACGGCTGCACGCTTGAACTAGGCGGCAACGACCAATGGGGCAATCTGGTGGGTGGCATGGACCTGATCAGAAAGGTCGAGGGCAAGGCCGTTCATGTTCTGACCAACCCCATCATCACTAAGGCCGATGGCACCAAGTTCGGCAAGACCGAGGGCGGCGCCATTTGGCTCAATCCCGACATGCTGAGCCCGTACAAGTTCTTCCAGTTCTGGCTGAATACATCTGACGAAGACGTCATCCGCATGCTCAAGGTATTCACCTTCCGCACCCGCGAGGAGATCGAGGAGCTGGAGAAAGCCGTGGCCGAGCGTCCGGGCGCACGTGAGGCTCAGAGAGCATTGGCTGAAGATGTCACCTCGTGGGTACATGGTGGTGAGAACACGGAGCGCGTCAAGCAGGCATCGCGCGCGTTGTTCGGTGGCGAGGACCTTGGTGAACTCGATGAACGCACGCTTGGCGACGCCGTCGCGGAGCTACCTGACGTCACTGCATCGGTTGGAACACCGATTGTGGAGCTGTTTGTAGGTGCGGCCTTAGAAAAGGGGATGGGTGCCGCCCGCAGAACGATTGCTTCAGGTGGTTTGTACCTCAACAATGAGAAGGTCACCGACCCTGACCAAGTTCTTGGAACTGATGATGTGCTGGGTGGGGGCATTGCCCTCATTCGCAAGGGCAAGAAGAACTTGGCGGTAGTGCGCGTCAACTAGCTGATTGCCGCCGTTTAACAACCTAACCGTCGTCGTGTGGCAGTGGCGGCTAGCACTGAATGTGGCGGTGTACCGAGCTGACTCTGGCCGGGAGGTGGTGAGACAACGTGGTTTGTCTCACCACCTCCCGGTTTGACGCACGTGCGCTGCGATCGGTAAAGTCTTTACCTGTCGCCGGGACGCGATGAACTCACCAAGAAGATCTGGTAAGCGGATTCATGTCCCGAAGATCCTTAATGAATTGGATCTGATGGTCGCCAAGTAATTGACTTGGCGGTTAAGATCCGGTAAATTAAGTGTTCGCCCCCTTGGAGGGAATTTGCTGATGGCAGGTTCTTTCGGGGTGTGGGTGTGGTGTTTGAGTACTTGATAGTGTGTGGATGTTTTGAGTGACTGTTTGGGCTCTTTGTGGGTCTGGATGGTGTGTTTTTTTGGGATGGCCTGTTGTGGGTTGTTCTGTTTGGGCTGTTTCGGGTTCTCGTTGTGGGGGTTCGGGGTGGTCTTATTTTTTTGTGAGTCTGTTGTCAGATTTCTCTGTTTTTTGTGGAGAGTTTGATCCTGGCTCAGGACGAACGCTGGCGGCGTGCTTAACACATGCAAGTCGAACGATGAAGCTCTTTCGGGGGTGGATTAGTGGCGAACGGGTGAGTAATACGTGAGTAACCTGCCCCCTTCTTTGGGATAAGCCTTGGAAACGGGGTCTAATACTGGATATTCCTGGTCTGGCGCATGTCGGGTTGGGGAAAGTTTTTTCGGTGGGGGATGGGCTCGCGGCCTATCAGCTTGTTGGTGGGGTGATGGCCTACCAAGGCGTCGACGGGTAGCCGGCCTGAGAGGGTGACCGGTCACACTGGGACTGAGATACGGCCCAGACTCCTACGGGAGGCAGCAGTGGGGGATATTGCACAATGGGCGCAAGCCTGATGCAGCGACGCCGCGTGAGGGATGACGGCTTTCGGGTTGTAAACCTCTTTCGACACGGAACAAGGCTCTGCTTTTGTGGGGTTGAGGGTACGTGTATAAGAAGCGCCGGCTAACTACGTGCCAGCAGCCGCGGTAATACGTAGGGCGCGAGCGTTGTCCGGAATTATTGGGCGTAAAGAGCTCGTAGGCGGCTTGTCGCGTCTGCTGTGAAAATGCGGGGCTTAACTCCGCACGTGCAGTGGGTACGGGCAGGCTAGAGTGCGGTAGGGGTGACTGGAATTCCTGGTGTAGCGGTGGAATGCGCAGATATCAGGAGGAACACCGATGGCGAAGGCAGGTCACTGGGCCGTTACTGACGCTGAGGAGCGAAAGCATGGGGAGCGAACAGGATTAGATACCCTGGTAGTCCATGCCGTAAACGTTGGGCACTAGGTGTGGGGTCTGTTTCCATGGATTCTGCGCCGTAGCTAACGCATTAAGTGCCCCGCCTGGGGAGTACGGCCGCAAGGCTAAAACTCAAAGGAATTGACGGGGGCCCGCACAAGCGGCGGAGCATGCGGATTAATTCGATGCAACGCGAAGAACCTTACCAAGGCTTGACATACACCGGGATCATGCAGAGATGTGTGAGTCTTCGGACTGGTGTACAGGTGGTGCATGGTTGTCGTCAGCTCGTGTCGTGAGATGTTGGGTTAAGTCCCGCAACGAGCGCAACCCTTGTCTCGTGTTGCCAGCGCGTTATGGCGGGGACTCACGAGAGACTGCCGGGGTTAACTCGGAGGAAGGTGGGGATGACGTCAAATCATCATGCCCCTTATGTCTTGGGCTTCACGCATGCTACAATGGCAGGTACAGAGGGTTGCGATACCGTGAGGTGGAGCGAATCCCTTAAAGCTTGTCTCAGTTCGGATTGGGGTCTGCAACTCGGCCCCATGAAGTCGGAGTCGCTAGTAATCGCGGATCAGCAACGCCGCGGTGAATACGTTCTCGGGCCTTGTACACACCGCCCGTCACGTCACGAAAGTTGGCAACACCCGAAGCTCGTGGCTTAACCAGTTTTCTGGGGGGAGCGGTCGAAGGTGGGGTTGGCGATTGGGACGAAGTCGTAACAAGGTAGCCGTACCGGAAGGTGCGGCTGGATCACCTCCTTTCTAGGGAGACACCTTTTTGCTTGGGCCTGTTGTGGTCTGGGTGGGTGTTTGTTTTTATGGAATGCTTGGGGCATCTGCGCACTGTCAGGTTCTTGGGTTCTGTGCCCGTGCTGCTCTTGTGGCTGCCTCTTTTGTGGGGTGGTTGTGGGGTGTTGGTGTGGTGGTTGATTTTCGTATAGTGGACGCGAGCATCTTGGCTCATGCATCTTTTGTGGGTGTGTGGGTTGTGTTGTTTTTTGTTTTGTAGGTGTTTTAGGGCGTTCGGTGGATGCCTTGGTATGGAAGGCCGAAGAAGGACGTGGCAGCCTGCGATATGCCTCGGGGAGTTGGCAAGCGAACTGTGATCCGAGGGTGTCCGAATGGGGGAACCTGGCTGGGGTTATGCCTGGTCGCATGCGTTTGAATGTATAGGGCGTGTGTGGTGAGTGGGGGAAGTGAAACATCTCAGTACCCTGTAGAGAAGATATTCTGTGAGTAGTGGCGAGCGAAAGCGGAGGAGCCTAAACCGTGTGCGTGTGATAGCCGTCGGGTGTTGCGTGTGCGGGGTTGTGGGGCTGTTTGTCGATCCTCCGACTGGGGGTCGGGTCAGTGATAAACCGATGGGATAGCTGAAGGGTCTGGGAAGGCCTGTCGTAGAGGGTGAGAGCCCCGTAGGTGAAATCTTGTTGGCTGGCTATGACAGTGCCCGAGTAGCACGGGACTCGTGGAATTTCGTGTGAATCTGCCAAGACCACTTGGTAAGGCTAAATACCTTTCATGACCGATAGTGAATAGTACCGTGAGGGAATGGTGAAAAGTACCCCGAGAGGGGAGTGAAATAGTTCCTGAAACCGGGCGCCTACAATCCGTCAGAGCCTCCTTTGCTGGGTGATGGCGTGCCTTTTGAAGAATGAGCCTGCGAGTTAGTGGCATGTGGCGAGGTTAACCCGTGTGGGGTAGTCGTAGCGAAAGCGAGTCTGAAGAGGGCGTGAGTCGCGTGTTCTAGACCCGAAGCGGGGTGATCTACCCATGGCCAGGGTGAAGCACGTGTAAGAGCGTGTGGAGGCCCGAACCCACCAGGGTTGAAAACCTGGGGGATGAGCTGTGGGTAGGGGTGAAAGGCCAATCAAACTCCGTGATAGCTGGTTCTCCCCGAAATGCATTTAGGTGCAGCGTCATGTGGTTCCTTACGGAGGTAGAGCTACTGGTTGGTTGATGGGCCTTACCGGGTTACTGATGTCAGCCAAACTCCGAATGCCGTAAGGGTAGAGCATGGCAGTGAGACTGCGGGGGATAAGCTTCGTAGTCGAGAGGGAAACAGCCCAGATCGCCGGTTAAGGTCCCTAAGTGTGTGCTAAGTGGGAAAGGATGTGGGATTGCTGTGACAACCAGGAGGTTGGCTTAGAAGCAGCCATCCTTGAAAGAGTGCGTAATAGCTCACTGGTCAAGTGGTCCTGCGCCGACAATGTAGCGGGGCTTAAGCACACCACCGAAGCCGCGGCTGCTCACCGTGTGGTGGGCGGGGTAGGGGAGCGTCGTGTGTGAGGTGAAGCGGCTTGGTGATGAGTCGTGGATTGCATGCGAGTGAGAATGCAGGCATGAGTAGCGAATGACGGGTGAGAAACCCGTCCGCCGATTGACTAAGGGTTCCAGGGCTAGGTTAATCCGCCCTGGGTTAGTCGGGTCCTAAGGCGAGGCCGACAGGCGTAGTCGATGGATAACCAGTTCATATTCTGGTACCGGTGAAGAACCGTCAATGTGTTTCATGATGATACTAACCATCCTTGATCTTGTGTCTGCCTTTCGGGGTGGGTGTGGGTGATGGCGTGGGACCTGAGTTGTGGGAGGCAAGCGTAGTAACAGGTGTGACGCAGAGTGGTAGCCCCGCGTGTCTTATGGCTTGGCACGTTTAAAGGCGCAGGCTGTTTCTTAGGTAAATCCGGGGAACGTGTAGCCGAGGCCTGATGGTGACCCCCGTTTGTGGGGGGAAGTAGGGTGATCCTGTGCTGCCAAGAAAAGCATCGACGTGAGGTTTGAACCGCCCGTACCCGAAACCGACACAGGTAGTCAGGTAGAGAATACTGAGGCGATCGAGAGAATCGTGGTTAAGGAACTCGGCAAAATGCCCCCGTAACTTTGGGAGAAGGGGGCCTGATCCTTGAAACACTTTGCGTGTTAGGGGTGAGGGTCGCAGAGTCTAGGGAGAAGCGACTGTTTATCAAAAACACAGGTCCGTGCGAAGCCGTAAGGCGATGTATACGGACTGACGCCTGCCCGGTGCTGGAAGGTTAAGCGGACTGGTCAGTCCTCACTGTGTGGGGGTGAAGCTAGGAAGTTAAGCCCCAGTAAACGGCGGTGGTAACTATAACCATCCTAAGGTAGCGAAATTCCTTGTCGGGTAAGTTCCGACCTGCACGAATGGCGTAACGACTTCTCTACTGTCTCGACCACGAACTCGGCGAAATTGCATTACGAGTAAAGATGCTCGTTACGCGCAGCAGGACGGAAAGACCCCGGGACCTTTACTATAGCTTGGTATTGGTGTTCGGTACGGCTTGTGTAGGATAGGTGGGAGACTGTGAAGCTGTCACGCTAGTGATGGTGGAGTCATTGTTGAAATACCACTCTGGCCGTGCTGCACATCTAACCTCGGCCCGTGATCCGGGTCAGGAACAGTGCCTGGTGGGTAGTTTAACTGGGGCGGTTGCCTCCTAAAGAGTAACGGAGGCGCTCAAAGGTTCCCTCAGCCTGGTCGGCAACCAGGTTGTGAGTGTAAGTGCACAAGGGAGCTTGACTGTGAGACAGACATGTCGAACAGGTACGAAAGTAGGAACTAGTGATCCGGCGGTGGCTTGTGGAAGCGCCGTCGCTCAACGGATAAAAGGTACCCCGGGGATAACAGGCTGATCCTGCCCAAGAGTTCATATCGACGGCATGGTTTGGCACCTCGATGTCGGCTCGTCGCATCCTGGGGCTGGAGTAGGTCCCAAGGGTTGGGCTGTTCGCCCATTAAAGCGGTACGCGAGCTGGGTTCAGAACGTCGTGAGACAGTTCGGTCCCTATCCGCTGCGCGCGTAGGAGAATTGAGAAGGGCTGTCCCTAGTACGAGAGGACCGGGACGGACGAACCTCTAGTGTGCCAGTTGTCACGCCAGTGGCATGGCTGGTTGGCTACGTTCGGAAAGGATAACCGCTGAAAGCATCTAAGCGGGAAGCCTGCTTCAAGATGAATTCTCCCTCCAACATGTGTTGGGTGAGGCCCCCCACAGACCATGGGGTTGATAGGCCAGATGTGGAAGCCTGGTAACGGGTGAAGCTGACTGGTACTAATGGCCGACCACCTACAACACACACTCTCACCATGAGCATCATGGTGTGGGTTATAAACCTCTTGTTTGCGTCCACTATGCGATAATCGATCCCCACACCGGCGGATAAGCATACACACAGAAACCCGTATAACGTGACGGTGGTCATAGCGGCAGGGAAACGCCCGGTCCCATTCCGAACCCGGAAGCTAAGCCTGCCAGCGCCGATGGTACTGCACTCGCCAGGGTGTGGGAGAGTAGGACACCGCCGCCACACACATTGGTATCGAGCCCCCAGCCCTGGGCACAACCGGACACCCGGCCCCCAGGACCAGGGGCTCGAACCACACCCCGGGGCCGTGTGAACACACCACAGCCCAGGGTCACTCTGTTCAACCACGGCCCAGAGTCACTCGGTTCAACCACGGCCCAGAGTCACTCGGTTCAACCACGGCCCAGAGTCACTCGGTTCACAGGGCCAACACCGCTCCACCAGTTTGCAAACAAGCCCGACAAGCGTTGCAGACGCCGAGGGGTTGCGCGGCGGGCCGGGGAACACCGCCGTCAGACTTTGCTGACCGGGCAACACCGACCCGTCTGGTCACCACGCCTGCAGACACGGCCTACCAGTGTGACCACACTGCTGGCAGTCTGTGCTCACCGAGCACACCCGTCTAGGCTAGGCGCCTCGACGATGCTCGGCGTCCTGGCTAGGCAGCTTGCTGACAGGCCGGGCACGTACCCCAATAAATCACTTCAGCTTCATCAATCACATAGCCATGCGACGTCGCAGCAGTCAAACACGGCCGATACCCCACAGCACACGCAACATCCACTCGGCACTGACACGAATCTATGCGCAAGCTGCGAACCGTCAGGTAGATCAATGTGCAGTTCGTCGCGGCTACCGAAAAATCGGCCGAAGGCAGGTAAACTTAGCGGCAGTGTCTTGCCATACTGTGGCGAGCAGAGCTTACTAATAACTGAACCACGAGGATGGGTATGTCAGAAGAAGAAAACACGTCAGAGAACTTCGAGCGCAGAGAGCGCCCGTCCTCGGGGTGGCAGTCAGCGTCAGAGCACCGTGGCGACCGTGGTGGTCGTTCCTTCGATCGTAATGATCGTAATGATCGTGGTGGCCGCTCGTTCGACCGTAATGACCGCAACGACCGGAATGATCGTGGTGGGTACCGTCGTGATGATCGTGGTGGCCGCTCGTTCGACCGTAATGACCGCAACGACCGGAATGATCGTGGTGGGTACCGTCGTGATGATCGTGGTGGCCGCTCGTTCGACCGTAATGACCGCAACGACCGGAATGATCGTGGTGGGTACCGTCGTGATGACCGTGATGGTGGCCGTCGTTTTGAGGATCGCGGCGAGCGTGGTGGTCGTTCCTTCGACCGGAATGATCGTGGTGGGTACCGTCGTGATGACCGTGATGGTGGCCGTCGTTTTGAGGATCGCGGCGAGCGTGGTGGTCGTTCCTTCGACCGGAATGATCGTGGTGGGTACCGTCGTGATGATCGTGGTGGCCGCTCGTTCGATCGTAATGACCGCAACGACCGTAATGATCGTGGTGGGTACCGTCGTGATGACCGTGATGGTGGCCGTCGTTTTGAGGATCGGGGCGAGCGTGGTGGTCGTTCCTTCGACCGTAATGACCGCAACGACCGTAATGATCGTGGTGGGTACCGTCGTGATGACCGTGATGGTGGCCGTCGTTTTGAGGATCGCGGCGAGCGTGGTGGCCGCTCGTTCGACCGTAATGACCGCAACGACCGTAACGATCGTGGTGGGTACCGTCGTGATGATCGCGGTGGCCGCTCGTTCGACCGTAATGACCGCAACGACCGTAATGATCGTGGTGGGTACCGTCGTGATGACCGTGATGGTGGCCGTCGTTTTGAGGATCGCGGCGAGCGTGGTGGCCGTTCCTTCGACCGCAACGACCGTAATGATCGTGGTGGGTACCGTCGTGATGATCGCGGTGGCCGCTCGTTCGACCGTAATGACCGCAACGACCGTAATGATCGTGGTGGCCGTCGTTTCGAAGACAATGACAACGCGGCAGGATACCGCCCGCGCGATCCATTCGTACCAGAGACCGTCTCAGCATCGGATCTCGATAAGGAATCACGTCGTCATCTCATGAGCCTCAGCAAGGAGAATGCTGAACAAGTCGCGCGTCACCTTGTGTACGCGGGTGCACTCATGGATGCGAATCCGGAGCTGGCCTATGAGCACGCGCAGGCGGCATACCGCCACGCAGCTCGTATCGATATCGTGCGCGAGGCACTCGGTCTGACCGCCTATCTCAACGGTCGCTACTCTGAAGCACTTCGCGAACTGCGCACGTATCGTCGGATGACCGATGACTACTCGCACGTGGCCATCGAAGCCGATGCAGAGCGTGGTCTGGGCCGCCCTGAGAAGGCTCTTGCATTCATTGCTGAAATTCCGCTTGCGAAGTTGGACTCGGAAGCACAAGTTGAGTTGGCGTTGGTCACCTCAGGTGCTCGCGCCGACTCAGGTGACTCTGAGGGCGGATTGTCAGTGCTGGAGAAGCTCAAGGTGGAGAACTTGGATGAAATGCTTCAGGCACGTGTCCAACTCATCCGCGCCGATAGGCTCGAGGAACTCGGCAACAAGGACGAAGCAGACGAACTCCGCAAGACTTGGGAGCCCGTGTTCGATCAGGACATCGCCGTAGACCTCATCGAGGACGAAGACGATGATGAGGATTCTGTTGAGTCGTCGGATAGTGCTGTGTCTGCTGATGAGGCTGATGAGTACGCTGATGAGGATTCTGTTGAGTCGTCGGATAGTGCTGTGTCTGCTGATGAGGCTGATGAGTACGCTGATGAGGATTCTGTTGAGTCGTCGGATAGTGCTGTGTCTGCTGATGAGGCTGATGAGTACGATGATGAGGATTCTGTTGAGTCGTCGGATAGTGCTGTGTCTGCTGATGAGGCTGATGAGTACGATGATGAGGATTCTGCCGATGCGGACCAGAGTGCCGATGACGTCGATGACTTCGAATCAGAAGAAGATTCGGAGTCCGAGGAGCAGGAGTGACGGATTCATTCGTCAGCCACTTCGATGTTGGGCTCTTTGATCTCGACGGAGTTTGCTATCTCGGCGCGGATCCAGTTGTCCACGCACCGGAGAGTATCAGTGAAGCAGTAGCTGGCGGCATGCGTCAGGCATATGTAACAAACAATGCCTCTCGCACGCCGGCGGCTATGGCCGCTCAACTCTCTGAGCTGGGCATCCCTGCCGCTGCTGAGAACGTCATCTCTTCGAGCCTTGTAGCATCGCAGATTTTGGCCCAGAGGTTCGCCGCTGGTTCCAAGATCCTCGTTATTGGAACAGACGCACTTCGCGCAGATGTTGAGGCCAAGGGCTTCACAGTTGTCGATTCCGCGGATGACCAACCAGCGGCTGTTATTTTGGGGTTCACTCCGGACATGAGCTGGAAGCTCATGTCCGAGGCGGCATTGGCAATTCGCGGCGGTGCGGTGTTTGTGGCCACGAATCTGGATCGCACGATCCCGCGCGAACGCGGATTGATGATCGGCAATGGCTCCATTGCAAAGGCCATTGAAAACTCCACTGGTGTGGTCCCAATTTCTGCGGGCAAGCCTGAGCCGGAAATCTTCTTGCAAGCAGCTCAGATGTTGGGCGCTAGCAGGCCGTTTGCGGTGGGCGACAACCTAGATACAGATATTCAGGGTGCCGTGTGCGCTGGGATTCCGGTTCTGCACGTGCTTACTGGGCTCGCCACAGCGAGGGATGTGTGCTTGGCAGTACCGGCGCAACGGCCGAACTATCTGGCCGATGACCTCCGCTGCATGCTTGAACCGTATCCAGACCTTACGTGGGATGGCGATACGGCCGTTAGCGGCCACGCCCGCGCACGCTGGACAGGCAGTGAGTTCGAGCTGAGCAGTGGCACACTCACTGAGCCTTTGGATCTGGACTCGTACAGAGTTCTGGCGCGCGTTGCGTGGAAGGCAGTGGATTCAGGGGTGCCATGGGCAACAGTGTCTCAGGCGATTCCTGAGTTGACCGTATCAAGGAGCGTTGACGATCATGCCCAGCAATGATCCGCTTACGCCGCTTCCGTCAGCGCCAGTGGATCCACAAGCTGTCCTTGAGTCTTTGGACAGCATGGAGACTGAGGAAAAGATTGACGCTCTTGAGGAGCTACTTGGTAGCCTGAGTCGCGACCTATCGCGCACACAAGGCTGATCGGAACGGGGTTCGAGTGCGCACTGCGCACTCGAACCCCGTCTTTAGCTCTGTAATGAGGAAGACACGCAGAAGAGACAAGGGAAATGGCACGCTTGATCAGAGTTGACGCCGAACTAGTTCGACGTCATTTGGCACATTCGCGTCAGCACGCTGGTGAGCTCATCAATCGTGGTGTGGTGCTTCTAGACGGCGAAGTGGTCCGTAAGGCCGCACGCCAGATGGATCCAGCTCAGCCACTACGAGTGGTGGAAGAGCAGGGTGAGGAGTACGTCTCCCGCGGCGCACACAAGCTCATCGGTGCACTCGATGCGCTCGGAGAGAAGGGCCCAGTTGTGGCCGGTCGGCGATGCTTAGACGCGGGTGCATCAACTGGCGGCTTCACAGATGTCTTGCTCCGCCGGGGTGCCAGCGAAGTCGTTGCCGTTGATGTGGGTTATGGCCAGATCGCTTGGCGGCTGCGTGAGGATCCACGCGTCATCGTGATCGAGCGCACCAACGTTCGCACACTGGATCCTGCCGTAGTGGCACCTGCGCCGGATCTCGTCGTCGGCGATCTGTCATTTATCTCCCTGACACTTGTGATTCCAGCTTTGGTAAGAGCGGCCGCTCCACGCGCCGATTTTCTCCTCATGGTCAAGCCGCAGTTTGAAGTTGGTAAAGATAAGCTCGGAGCTGGAGGAGTCGTTCGTGACACCGCTCTCCACGCCGAGGCTGTTCTTCACGTTGCTGAATCTGCCCGGGCGTGCGGGTTGGCGATTAGGGCCGTTGCCGCGTCGCCGCTTCCCGGTCCGGCAGGCAATGTAGAGTACTTTCTGCATATGGTTGCGGGTGGTACTGACGATCTTGGGGATACCCTGGAGTCCGAAATCATCCGGGCTATCGATGAGGGACCAGCTGGAGCAAAGGTGAAGCATTGATGAGTCGTCGGATCGCTTTGGTTGCTCACCCTGACCGCCCTGATGTGCTCGGCAGCGCGCGGCTCGTCACAGAGCAGTTTGAGCATTGTGGCATCGAAGTCGATGCGCGTGAATCCAACGACTCTGCGAATGGTGCAGAGTTGATCTTGGTGATTGGTGGGGATGGCACCATCCTGCGTGCAGCCGAACTTGGCCGCGTCGCGCGGGTGCCTATTCTGGGCATCAACTATGGTCACATGGGTTTTCTATCAGAGGCGGACCCAGATGACCTTCCCGAGGTGGTCGGTCAGATCCGCGACAAGCAATGGACTGTTGACAGCCGGATGACTATCGACGTCGAAGTCACGCGTCCGGATGGCAGCATCGAACGCGGCTGGGCATTGAATGAAGCTTCTGTGGAAAAGGATGAACACGCTAGGATGATCGAGGTCTCGATCGGCGTGGATGGCCGTGAGCTCTCCAACTTCCAGGTGGACACGGTGGTGTTCTCCACAGCGACCGGTTCAACTGCATACAACTTCTCAGCTGGTGGCCCAATTGTGTGGCCCGACGTCGAGGCCCTAGTACTCACGCCAATCGCAGCTCATGCCTTGTTTACGCGTCCGCTGGTGGTGGGCCCAAACTCGACATTGGAGCTTCACGTCCAATCTGAGAATGCCAGGATCTGGTGCGATGGCCGCAGGCTCATCAATGCGCCTGCGGGCTCAACAATCCGTGCCATCAAAGGAGCTCATCCTGTGCTGCTGGCTCGTCTGGGTCAGACGCCTTTCTCCGGGCGGCTTGTTCAGAAGTTCCGGCTTCCGGTGAAGGGATGGCGGGTTCCAGGAACGGCAGTCTCATGATTGAGAAGCTACGTATCTCCAATTTGGGCGTTATCAAGGAAGCCGAACTCGACCTTGGTGCTGGTCTAACCGCGCTCACAGGCGAGACCGGTGCCGGAAAGACAATGGCGGTCACGTCTCTGCAGTTGCTCCTAGGAGCAAAGGCAGACTCAACTAAGGTGCGCCGAGGTGCCGAAGGCGCGCAGGTTGAGGGGATCTTCACGGTTCCTTTGGGTTCCGAGGTTCTCGATAGGATCTCGGAATCCGGCGGAGTGTACGATATCGACGACGACGTCGCCGTGGTTGTTATTTCCCGGCATGTTCCCGTTTCTGGGCGGTCCCGATCGTTCATCGGGGGCCGAACTGTCCCCACGTCCGTGCTGGCACAGATAGCTGGTGATCTCGTAACGGTCCATGGCCAGTCAGATCAGATTCGGCTCGCCACTTCATCTCAACAGGCACGGGCACTTGATGCCTTCGGTGGGGAGCCGATTGCGCAAGCTCTTGCCGTCTGGCAGCAGACCCTTGCACAGTTGAACGCTGCTGAAGATGCCCTTGCGCTCTTTGATAGCAACGCACGGAGTGCAGCGCGTGAGCGGCTAGCGCTGGAGGCTTTGATTTCGAAGGTGGATGCTGTTGCGCCAGAACCAGGCGAAGACGAAGCACTGAAAGCCGAAGCGCGATTGCTGGAGAACTCCGAGAGCCTCTATCTGGCGCTTTCGGATGCCGCCGCACAACTTTCGGGTTCTGACGCGGTGGAAGTATCGGCCGTAGGATCGGTTGAGGCCGCGGCGCGGGCACTTGAAGAGTTCATAGATGATTCTGAACTCTCAGAACTTCACGATCGGCTGGATGCGGCACGCATCGAGCTTTCGGATATCTCAGGAGAGCTTGCCGATCGTGCCGCCCACACGGAAGCAAACCCGGAACGACTCGCTACCATCTACGCCCGTAGGCAAGAGCTTGCGGGGCTTCGCAAGGATCTAGCAATGGACCTTGACCAGATCTTGGAAGAAGCAGGCAGGGCTCGCTCGGAACTTGAAGACCTCGCAGATCCCGTGGGAACTCGCGAAAAGCTTGCCAGCGCTCTTGCGCAAGCCTCGCAAGCCTCCTCTGTCGCTGGCCGTAAGCTCCATAGCTTGCGGGTGTCGGCAGCAAAGGAACTCTCACGGTTTGTCTCCGAGGAACTACCGTCGCTGGCCCTGCCAGACGCCACATTTGGAATTGACGTGACCGGGGGAGCAAACCCCAGCGCGAACGGCACAGACAACGTAGCCTTCCTCCTTGCCTCACATAAGGGCGCCCCACAAGCGCCACTTGGGCAAGGCGCCTCTGGCGGAGAACTCTCAAGGATCATGCTCGCTGTGGAAGTCTCTCTTGCTCGTCGCAACAATGAGACTGGCCACACTTTCCTCTTCGATGAAGTGGACTCCGGAGTGGGTGGCCGTGCCGCACTGAGCGTGGGGAAGAGGCTCGCTGACCTCGCCTCGAGCTGTCAAGTACTAGTTGTGACTCACCTGGCGCAAGTAGCAGCATACGCTAGCACTCAAGCCGTCGTCGTCAAAGAGACTGGGGGAGAATCCGCCGTCACCGAAGTGGTTCCCGTGGATGGCGATTCGAGACTCGCAGAGTTGGCCAGGATGCTCTCTGGGACGGACTCCCAGACGGCGCGCGCGCATGCCGCTGAGCTCCTTGCAAGCGTAGATATGGCACGATGATTCTGTGGTATTCCTGTTCGGTCGAAAGAAAGTCGTGGAGCAATCAGGGCAACTCTCAGGTGTTGCCCAGATTGACGCACGCACCAAGAATCTGACGAAACGCCTGACTCAAGGCAGTCTAGCCATCATTGATCACACTGACATCGATCGCGTCTCTGCCGAGGCGCTTGTAGAGTGCAGGCCGCAAGCCGTTCTCAACGCCGCCAAGTCCACCTCCGGGCGCTACCCCAATCTAGGGCCAGGAATTCTACAGCAGGCGGGCATACCGCTCGTCGACGATCTGGGCTCCGGCATCATGGACATCCGTGAGGGTCAGACGATCCGGGTAGATGATGAAGGAAAAGTATTCGACTCCGAAGGTCAGCTCATCGCCGAAGGCGTCGTGCAAAACCCCGATACCATTGCTGCCGACCAAGAAGCTGCGCGAGCCGGTATGGGTGTGCAGCTGAAGGCGTTTGCGACCAATACGATGGAGTATGTCGAACATGAACAGGACCTCATTTTCGATGGTGTAGGAGTTCCTGAGGTCACCACAAAGTTTGAAGGCCGGCACGTACTCGTCGTGGTGCGTGGATATCGCTACAAGGAAGACCTCGCGGCGTTGCGCCCATATATACGCGAATATCGCCCGATAATGATTGGGGTGGATGGCGGCGCGGACGCAATCCTTGAGGAGGGCTATCACCTCGATATGATCGTTGGCGACATGGATTCCGTGTCAGATAAGGCACTGACCTCTGGTGCTGAGATCGTGGTGCACGCATATCGCGACGGCCGGGCGCCCGGTAAGAAGCGCGTGGAGGACCTTGGCGTGGCGCATGTGGTGTTCCCATGCACGGGAACTTCTGAAGATGTCGCCATGCTGTTGGCTGATGACAAAGATGCCAAGCTCATCGTTGCGGTGGGCACACACAACACTCTCATTGAGTTCCTGGACAAGGGACGGTCAGGGATGGCATCAACCTTTCTGACCCGGCTTGCCATCGGCGGAAAGTTGATCGACGCCAAGGGAGTTTCCCAGCTCTATCGGTCTCGAATCTCAAACTGGCAGATCTTCTTCCTCATTTTGGCGGGCTGCGCAGCCATCGCCGCTGCGGTGGTTTCGACTGCGGCAGGTCAAGCTTTCTTCGGTATTTCCTCTGCGTGGTTCAGTGACCTTGTCCACTGGTTCACTACGCTCTTCTAAAAGGCATGTGATGGTTGACTTTAGATATCACCTTGTTTCGCTCGTCTCAGTTTTTATGGCTTTGGCAATCGGCATTATCTTGGGTGCGGGCCCTCTTCAGAACTCGATGGGGAATGCGCTCAATTCTCAAGTGGAGACTTTGCGCGATTCGAGGGATTCTCTGCGTGATGAGCTTGACTCCACGCAGGCAGAACTCGACGATTCGAATGCCGCTATCGTTGCGGCTGGTGAGCAGCTTCTACCCGGGACTTTGACTGGCCGCGAGATCGCCATCGTGAGACTTCCGGGTGCCGACGACGACGCCGTCACGGCCATCCAAGACGAGCTTGGTTCAGCTGGAGCGACCATTTCAGCGAATGTGACTCTGACCAACAACTTCGCGGTTTCCGATCAGTCCACGTACCGTGGTGCCCTCGCGAGCCAGCTCAGTGACTACATCGACGGGGTGCCCGAAGGAGCCTCCGATGATCAAATCGTGGCAGCAGGTTTGGACTATGTGCTGCGCAATGATCCCAACGATGCGAATGTGAAGATCGTGCTTGGCTCTCTGACGGCTTCGGACAGCCAACTCATCGAGGTCTCGGGAGACATCACAGCTGCCGCCGATGCCATTGTGTTTGTTGCGCCTGATACGTATGTGGTCGATACGACCGATGCTTCTGCAGACGCCTCGGCGCCGAGCGAGGCGGAGATCTCTGCTCAAACTCAGCTTTTCGCGCAGGCATTCGCCACCTCTGCTGGTCGGGGTGCCGCAGTGGCCGTGGGCCGGGCACTCGACGACGGCGACGTGTTGATTGGGATGCGTAGCACTGAGACTGGTTCCACGGTTGATTCGGTCGGTACACCCACATCCGCCATCAATACGGCGTTCGCTGTAGCTTCGGAGATATCTGGAGATCACGTTGTGCTCGGTTCCCAACAAGGTGCTGATCAGGCGCTAGGTACGCGAGTGGACGCTTCGGCTCAGGGGGAACCATCTGCTGAAGATTCGGACACGAACAATGGCTAGCTGGAAGGTTAGCGCACTATCCAGCGGCCTAGCCGCGCTCGGTGCCGCAGCCGTTGTAAACCGTCACCCTTTGCGGTCGTGGGATCGCCCGTCTTTTTCCGGGTCACCCGTTAACTTGAGTGAAGGGCTTGTGGCTGCAGTTGGCTCGCTGGCGGGTGCCGCCTGCATGCGTGGACCAGCAGCGACGGGTGCAACGATTGCTATTGGAGCGGGCGCTCTGGCGGGTTACGTTGACGACCAGTGTGAGGATCGTTTTCCAGCCAAAGCTAAGGGTCTCAAAGGTCATCTAGGTGCGCTCAGTCAGGGGAAACTCACCTCTGGCGCGCTGAAGATCGGCCTCATAAGTGTGGGATCTGCTTGCGGCGTAGCATTCCTCAAGCGCAAGGGATCATGTGCCGCGCAAGTGGAGGTATGGATGGAGCAGACTGCCCTTGTGGCAGGTACCGCCAACCTCGTCAATCTCCTTGATCTACGGCCGGGGCGTGCTCTGAAAGCGTGTTCGATTCTCGCACTGCCTTTGGTTTTTCACCATGGCGCTACCTCCGCCTTGGCAGCATCGATTCTGACCACAAGTGCCGTTTGTGCCCCTCAAGACCTCAATCGCAAAGGAATGCTCGGCGATCTGGGAGCCAATGCAATTGGCGCGAGCCTTGGTATGGCATTGGCAGATCTCAACTCAGCCAAAGCTCGCCGTGCCCTCCTCGGCGCCGTCGTCGGCTTGACTCTTGCAAGTGAGAGAGTCTCCTTTTCTACGGTGATCGAGGGCAATCGGGTGCTTAAGGCCATTGACGATTTTGGTCGCAGAGCGTGACGAACCGGCTAGGATCGAGCGTCGCTGGCGCAGCCGGTTCGATAGCACTCCTGACACTGCTTTCGCGGCTAGTCGGATTTGTGCGCACGTGGGTTCAAAATGGGGCCTTGGGCGACACTGCAGCGGGTGTTGCCTACTCAACGTCAAACACGGTTCCTAATGTTCTGTTCGAGGTTGCAGCTGGCGGAGCACTCGCTGGCGCAGTGATTCCCCTGATCTCCGGATTCTTGGCTAAAGGTTTGGACGACCAAGTCAATAGAACAGCGTCTGCGCTTCTGACGTGGATCCTGGCAATTGGCGTGCCACTTGCGGGAATCGTGGCGTTATGCGCCTCGCCGCTGACCTCCATATTGCTCGGGCCCGAAGCAGATGAGGCCCAGATTCACTTTGGAGCAACGCTGCTGCGAATGTTTGCTCTGCAGATTCCGCTCTATGGCCTTTCCGTTGTTCTGACCGGAGTACTGCAAGCGCACAAGCGTTTTCTGTTGCCGGCGGTGGCGCCGATGCTCTCCTCCGCCACAGTCATCGTTGCCTTCCTTGCCTTTGGTGCTTTGTCTAACGGTCAGCAAGATGATCCGGCGGCGCTCAGCTCCTCGGCAATTCTGTGGCTCGGTTGGGGGACCACGGCAGGTGTGGTTGCCTTCTCACTACCGCAACTTGTTCCAGTCATGAGGCTGGTTTCACTCAAACCGACTTTCCGGTTTCCCGACGGCGTGGCGCGCAGGGCACTCAAACTCATTGGCGCAGGCTTGGGCGCGTTGGTGGCACAACAGATTCAGATCATTGTGATCATGATTGTTGCCAATACCCAAGGTGGCGCGGATGCCTCAGGTGCCTATCCTGTCTACACTTTCGCCAACGCCGTATACATGGTGCCCTATGCCGTACTGGCCGTACCCGTTGCAACAGCAGTCTTCCCACGCTTGTCTGAGGCAGCAGCACTTCCTGGCCGCCCAGGACTGGCGAAGCTGACCGCCAGATCTACTCGGTTGGTCCTCAACATCGGTATCGTCTGCGTTGTTCTCTTGGCGGTTATGGCAACACCGGCCATGATTGTGTTCGGAGTGTTGCGCCCGGCAGACGGCTTGGACGTGGCTCTCATCGCGATGGCGCCTGGATTGGTTGGATACGCCCTTATATACCACTGCTCGCGGGTGCTCTATGCCTTGGAGGAGTCCAAGGCCGTCGTGATCGTGAACTCCGTGGCGTGGTTAAGCGTGTGTGTCGCGCTTGGCATACAAGTGATGTTGGGAGTCGATGGTCGAAACGGCGTTCTGGTAGCTATCGGGTCTTCCATCTCCATTGGAATGACGATCGGGGCAATCGGCGAAATCTGGATTATTCGCCGCATTTTGGGTGCTGAGGCGGTCCAAGGATTTGGGAGATCAGCCGGTCTCGTGGCTCTGGCGAGCGCTATCTCAGGTTCTGTTGCTTGGCTTCTGATTCGGGCAATCTTGGCGGGCTTAGGGGAGGGTCTCCTAGGAGCTCTGGTGGCTGCGGTTGCCGGCGCGGGCATCGTCGTCGTTACTGGGTTTGGGGCCATCTATATCTTTGATCGCCGATCTCTAGCTATGACCGGTAGGGTTTCTGAGTAGTGACGGGCGAACGTGCCAACCAACACATCCAGCGGCGTTGTCATCCGATTTACTCTGCAGGCATGCGGGTTCTTTGACGCGAAGAGGGACGTGAATCTGGACATGCCCGTTCCAACTTCAGCGTGAGTCTGGATCTCTCTGTTAGTCTGGAGTTCCGTGGAACAAAGTGCTGCCCGCCTCCCGGGAAATCAGAATTCAGTTACTCGCCAGATTTTTGTTACTGGTGGAGTCGCAAGCTCTCTAGGCAAAGGCCTGACGGCTTCAAGCCTCGGTCATCTTCTTCGCGCACGTGGATTGCGTGTTGCCATGCAGAAGCTGGATCCCTACATCAACGTCGATCCTGGCACCATGAATCCTTTTCAACATGGCGAAGTCTTCGTAACGAAGGACGGCGCTGAAACGGATCTCGACATCGGCCATTACGAGCGCTTCCTCGATGAGGAACTCACAGGCGATGCCAACTCGACCACAGGTCAGGTGTACTCCCGCGTTCTGACCAAGGAACGTGCTGGCGAGTACTTGGGTGAATGTGTGCAGGTGATCCCTCACATCACGGATGAGATCATCGATCGCATGCGCGCGCAGGCAATTCCCGATGAATCTGGCGAAGTACCGGACGTGATCATTACTGAGATCGGTGGAACCGTTGGCGACATCGAATCGCAGCCATTCCTTGAAGCTGCACGCCAGGTGCGCCAGCGCGTGGGGCGTGACAACGTTTTCTTCATCCACGTTTCACTCGTCCCGTACCTCGCTGCCGGTGGTGAACTGAAGACCAAACCCACCCAGCACTCCGTGGCAGCGCTTCGTTCAATCGGCATTCAGCCGGACGCCATCGTGTTGCGATGCGATCGTGATCTGCCCGAGGGAGTCAAGAACAAGATTGCGTTGTTCTGCGACGTCGATCGCGAAGCTGTGGTGCAGTGCAAGGATGCCGCGTCGATCTACGAGATTCCAGTCACGCTCCACCAAGAAGGGCTTGACGCGTATGTGGTGCGCCGCCTTTCAATGAGTTTCCGTGATGTGGACTGGAAGGTTTGGGAGAGCCTCCTCAATCGTGTGCGTAACCCTCGTGAAGAGGTGAACGTGGCGCTGGTTGGTAAGTACATCGATCTGCACGATGCCTACTTGTCTGTTGCGGAAGCGCTCCGTGCGGGCGGTTTTGCCAACTGGGTAAAGGTCAACATCAAGTGGGTTCCGTCCGATACCTGCGAGACCGAAGAAGGTGCCAAAGAACAGTTTGCCGACGTCGACGCGATCCTCGTTCCAGGTGGATTCGGTGTGCGTGGCCTAGACGGCAAGATTGGCGCGCTTCGTTATGCCCGCGAACACAAGCTACCAACGCTTGGAATCTGCTTGGGTCTGCAGTGCATGGTGATCGAGGCCGCGCGTGATCTGCTAGGACTTGCCGATGCTTCATCTACAGAGTTTGACCCGAACACAAGCCAACCTGTCATTGCAACGATGGATGAGCAGCTGAAGTTTGTTGAGGGGGAGGGCGACCTCGGCGGAACAATGCGATTGGGAGCTTATCCCGCAGTGCTTGGCGAGGGCTCCATCGCCGCGAAGGTATACGGCACCACGGCCGTCTCTGAACGTCACCGCCATCGCTATGAGGTCAACTCAGCATATCGAGATCAACTGGAGAGCGTTGGGCTCCATGTCTCCGGAACCTCGCCGGATGGAGAATTGGTTGAGTTTGTGGAGCTCGATCGTGCCCAGCATCCTTACTACATCGCCACACAGGCCCATCCGGAGTTCAAGAGCCGGCCCACCAAGGCGCATCCTTTGTTCGTGGGCCTCATCGCGGCCGCGCTTGACCACAAGCACGGAACTGGCTCGGATGAAGCTGTTGACGCATCTTCAGAAAGCGTTCAAGCGTGATTTTGCGCGATCAGCTCGCACCCAACCACGTGCGGGTGACGGCGTCGTCGACGCCTTACCACGGCCTCATTTTTGACGTGGTCGAAGATACGTTAGTGCTGGCCAGCAACGGTGCGTCAATGACGCGTCAGTATATTGAGCACGACGACGCCATAGGGATCGTGGCTGTGCGCCCTGGCGAGGCAGGTGAGGAGGTGCTGCTCATCAGGCAGTACCGCCATCCACTTAAGAGCCTCATGTGGGAGATCCCGGCCGGCTTGCTGGATATCCCGGGTGAAGATCAGGTGACGGCGGCTGCTCGGGAACTGGCTGAAGAGACGGACCTCGTTGCCGAGCGCATCGAACCGCTGGTGCGGCTGAGTTCTTCTCCGGGCTGCTCCTCAGAATCGGCGCAAATCTTCCTCGCAACGGGCATTCGGGCCGCTGATGTGGCGTTTGCGCGAGAGGATGAGGAATCTGAAATCGAGGCGGTGTGGTTGCCTGTGGGAGAGGTGGTGACCGCGATCCTTGCGGGCGACCTCAGTTGCCCAACTCTCGTTGCTGGAGTGCTCGCATACGCGTCTCGCAACTCAACTTTTTGAGAGGCTGACGTGAGGGGGCTGATCGGAACACTCTGATCAGCCCCCTCACGGCTGCTGGTGGGTGACACGTTTGCGTATGGCTGATCCTGTATCCCCACTTGATTCCCAGCTGTCATAAAGTGACTCGTTGTCGCATGCCTGATCCTATTGAGG
Source organism: Changpingibacter yushuensis (assembly GCF_014041995.1). Lineage (NCBI taxonomy): Bacteria > Bacillati > Actinomycetota > Actinomycetes > Actinomycetales > Actinomycetaceae > Changpingibacter > Changpingibacter yushuensis. Next base: position 1,313,688 of record NZ_CP059492.1, read on the forward strand.
GATTGCGAGGCGATGTGATCCACTCTTCGGGCCTGTTCTTCCACATATGGAGAGAATTCGGCGTACCATGAAGGAGATTTCGGAGCTCCGAAACTGTGGGAGTCACGTTAATGAACGCGGGTATGACAACTGTGAAGCATCAAGGGTCCGTCAAACGAAGAATCGCGATGTTTGGGCCAAGCTTCATTGCGGCGGTCGCATATCTGGATCCTGGCAACTTTGCCACCAATATCAGCGCGGGAGCCGAGTTTGGGTATCTCCTCATATGGGTGGTAGTTGGCGCAAATCTCATGGCCATGCTCATTCAGTACCTCGCGGCTAGGATCGGGGTTCTGACCGGGAGAACACTTCCAGAACTCATTGCCGAGCACTCCACCAATCCCGTACGTATTGCCTACTGGATTCAGGCGCAAGTGGTCGCGATTGCCACTGACATCGCGGAAGTGGTGGGCGGTGCGATTGCGCTACAGGTCCTGACAGGTATGCCTATCATCTGGGGCGCAATCGTGACGGTGGCGATCTCCACCGCGATTCTCGTTCTACAGGGCGGGAAAACGAACCATCGATTCCAGCAGGTCATCATCACCATGGTGGTGCTGATAGCGGCAGGAATCCTATATAACGTGGTGTTGGCTGGTCCCAGCCCGGTAGAGACACTTCAAGGTATGAAACCGCAATTTGCGGGCCATGAATCTTTGGTCCTGGCGGCCGGAATGCTCGGTGCCACTGTAATGCCCCACGCGATTTACATACACTCCGCGTTGGTTCGCGATCGTTTTGGTCATGTCGGAAAAGATCAACAAGAGGAGATCTTGCGAGCAACGCGATGGGATATTGCCTTATCGATGTTGTTGGCTGGAAGCGTGAACGGCGGGATGCTTGTGCTGGCCGCAGGCGCACTTAACGGAGTCGACGGCACTGACACGTTGACTGGAGCGCACGATGCCATAGCCTCTGTTCTGGGATCGAGCGCGGGATGGGCGTTTGCGGTCGCTCTTCTTCTTTCTGGTTTGGCATCAACAACTGTCGGTTCGTATTCAGGCACTGTTGTGTTCAACGGCCTGCTGAATTTGAAGATCACTCCGCTGGCAACCCGGCTCCTCACCGCTGTCCCGGCGGTTGTGATTCTGGCTTTAGAAGTTGACCCAACTCGCGCACTTGTCATCTCGCAGGTGGTGCTTTCCTTTGGCATACCCTTGGTTCTTATTCCCCTTATCTCGCTCTCTGCGAACGATTACGTGACGGGGCGCCGCCTCAATCGGATTGTGCTGGCAGTGGCTGTTTTGTGCGCCCTTCTCATCATTGTCTTGAACATTGCCTTGCTTGTCGCCACATTCGCCTCGTAGTGGCGGGACGTTAGGCCTATTCCGGAGTGCGTAGAACGGCGATTCCGTTTTCGGCCAATTTGCGGCGTTTTCTCTTTCTCAATACATTCTGTTCTGGACAGTGTCTAGGTTCACAGTCCCGGATGGGCGACCTACTGCACGCTTGGTGGATTTTGGAAACAGTAGTGTTGTTTAATGTAAGGGCGCATGAGAGGAGGGACGCATGGTTGGGATTCCTGATCCGGAAGCCGGGACTCGTGAACGCATTCTCCGGCTCATCATTGAAAAAGGGCCAATCACGTCAGCTGAACTGGCTGGTCTGTTAGTCCTCACTGCTGCGGCTGTGCGAAGGCACCTTTCGCAGCTGGAGCTTGATGGTCAGATTGCCGAGTATGACGGTGCAACATCGCAGCCGGCCCGCCGGGGACGTCCATCGCGGCGTTATGTGGCCACGGGCGAAGGCCAAGCGATCTTTGGTGACTCATATGCTGATGTCGCAACTCAAGCCCTAGCTTTTGTCGTCAAGTCGATGGGGCCAGCAGGCATTCAACAGTTCGCGTCCGAACGTATCACTGGGCTTGAGGAGCGTTACCGTCCTGCCGTAGAAGCAGCGGGTGACGATCTGGAGGCGCGAGCCGAAGCGTTGGCTCGGGCGCTCACACAGGATGGATACGCGGCAAGCGTGCGCCGTGGACCGCGTGGACTGACGCTTCAGCTTTGCCAGGGCCATTGCCCAATCCAGGATGTTGCCACTGCATATCCCACGTTGTGTGAAGCAGAGACGCAAGCATTCCACGAACTCCTTGGCGTACACGTTCAGCGCCTCGCGACCCTTGCCGGTGGCGAGCACGTGTGTACGCTCACGATTCCACTTGTCTCGCGTATTCGCGGGACGTCAACTCGCAAGGAAGGACAGCCATGACACAAACCCGGCATGAAGCCGCGGTTGCTGAGGCCATTTCTGATCAGAACGAGACCATTGAGGTTTTGGGCCAGAAGTATAACTACGGCTGGCACGATTCCGATGTGGCTGGACAAGCTGCTCAAAAGGGCCTCTCAGAGGGCGTGGTTCGCCACATTTCGGCAGTAAAGAATGAGCCGGAATGGATGCTCAAGAACCGTCTGAAGGCTCTCCGTCTGTTTGAACGCCGCCCGATGCCTACATGGGGCGCTGACCTTTCTGGCATCGATTTCGATGAGTACAAGTACTTCGTCCGATCAACAGAGAAGCCAGCGCAGTCGTGGGATGAGCTTCCTGAGGACATCAAGGAGACCTACGATCGGCTCGGCATCCCCGAGGCAGAGAAGGCTCGTCTAGTCGCAGGCGTTGCAGCCCAGTATGAGTCCGAGGTTGTCTACAACCAGATTCGCGAGGATCTCCAAGAGCAAGGCGTAGTGTTCCTCGATACAGACACAGCGCTGAAGGAGTACCCGGAGCTCTTCAAGGAATACTTCGGTTCAGTTATTCCAGCAGGTGACAACAAGTTCGCTTCGCTCAACACCGCAGTATGGTCTGGTGGTTCCTTCATCTATGTTCCTAAGAACGTACGAGTAGAGATTCCTCTTCAGGCCTACTTCCGCATCAATACGGAGTCAATGGGTCAGTTCGAACGCACACTTATCATCTGTGATGAGGGTTCCTACGTTCACTACGTCGAAGGGTGTACCGCTCCGATCTATCAGAAGGACTCGCTGCACTCCGCGATCGTTGAGATCATCGTCAAGAAGAATGCTCATTGCCGTTACACGACCATTCAGAATTGGTCGAACAACGTGTTGAACCTCGTCACCCAGCGCGCTGCTGTCGAAGAGGGTGCCACTATGGAGTGGGTCGATGGCAACATCGGCTCGCGTATCAACATGAAGTACCCAGCGTGCGTGCTGCTCGGCGAGCACGCTCACGGCGAGGCGCTTTCGGCTGCCTTTGCAGGCCCTGGCCAGCACCAAGACACGGGCGCGAAGATGATTCATTCCGCACCACACACAACTTCTTCCATCGTCTCGAAGTCGATTTCGCGAGGCGGAGGCCGCTCCTCCTACCGCGGTCTCGTCCAGATCGACGATAACGCACACGGTTCAAAGTCATCGGTTGTTTGTGATGCGCTCTTGGTAGACGATATTTCGCGAACAGACACATATCCGTATGTGGATGTTCGGGTCGACGACGTCGAGATGGGCCACGAGGCAACGGTCTCCAAGGTCTCAGAGGATCAGCTGTTCTACCTCCAGCAGCGTGGTTTGTCCGAACAGGAGGCAATGGCTATGGTGGTGCGCGGCTTTGTTGAGCCCATCGCCCGCGAGCTGCCAATGGAGTACGCACTCGAGTTGAACCGCCTCATTGAGCTTCAGATGGAAGGAAGCGTCGGCTGATGCCACTACCAAGCATGTCTACTGATCATTCGCGCGCTGTGCTTGAGTCAGAGGGGATGGGCACGGGATCTTCGCGTGCCGATCGTCTGACTTCATTCGTATCGTCTGATTTTGAAGTACCCACGGGTGCCGAGGAGGAATGGCGTTTTACGCCAATGGCTCGCGTTCGCGACTTCTTGACTGATGACCTCGTCGCCGCTCCGGCACGTGTCAGTTCCTCAAATCCTGCTCTGGAAGTAGTGGGACGCGAGGATCCTCGGCTCGGCACGATTGGGGTGCCCGAGGATCGTTCTGGAGCGCTCGCGTGGGAGGCTTTCACTCAAGCGCATGTTCTTACTATTCCGGCTGGCGCTCAAGGTGAGACGGTTATTCAGGTTGAGGCACCCGAGGGGATGTCGGCCGCTCACTTGGCCATCTTTGCTGAGAAGGCTGCTACGAGCACTGTTGTCATTGAACACACTGGAGTTGGTGAACTCACCGAGGGTATCGAAATCTCGGTAGCTGACGAAGCGGAACTGACCGTGGTGAGCGTGCAGGAAGCTGACCGTACGGCTCGCCACTTTTCTACCCAGTCAATCAAGATTGGCCGCGATGCGAAGGTTCACCACATCGTGGTGACTCTGGGTGGAGATCTGGTACGTATCACCACGAACCTCAGTTACGGCGGACCTGGCGGCGATGCCGAGCTTCTAGGCGCATACATCACGGATGCAGGCGAACACCAGGAACACCGCGTGTTTGTGGATCACGAGCATCCGAACTGCATCTCTCGGGTGACATACAAGGGTGCTCTTCAGGGTGATGAGGCTCATTCGGTATGGATTGGTGACGTTCTTATTGGTGCACCTGCCACTGGCACGGACACCTACGAGCTCAACCGAAACCTTGTACTGACGGGTGGCGCAAAAGCTGATTCCGTGCCAAATCTCGAGATTGAGACTGGTGAAATCGTTGGTGCAGGCCACGCTTCGGCAACTGGTCGCTTTGATGAGGAGCAACTCTTCTACCTGCGTGCGCGCGGAATTCCAGAAGATGTGGCCCGCCGCCTTGTAGTGCGTGGATTCTTTGCAGAACTCGTAGATCATATCGGCGTGCCATCCGTGCAGAGCAAGCTTATGGCAGCAATCGAACGTGAGCTTGATATTGCCGGGCTCGCTTCTTCCTCCGAATATGACGGATTTGCCGAGGAGGATGCTGAATGAGTTTCCAAGTCGCCTGCGCCACTAGTGTTATTGGTCCTGCCGAAGCACTGAAGGTGGAGCTGGTGAATGGAGAGGGAAAGAACGTACCCGTGGCAGTAGTGCGGGATACAGATGGCACATGGCACGCGGTGGGAGACACCTGCACCCATGCCGATTTCTCCCTCTCAGATGGCGACATCGAGGATGGAACCATTGAGTGCTGGAAGCACGGATCGCCCTTCGATCTAGCTTCCGGCCGCCCGCTCGCATTGCCGGCCACGCGGCCGGTCCCCGTTTACGTAATTGAAATCAGCGGCTCGGACGTCCTAGTAGACGTCGATGCCACGTTGTAAGAGGAGCCACGTTGTCTACCCTTGAAATCCAGAATCTGCACGCTTCGGTTGAGACTCAGGACGGCCTCAAGCCGATCCTTCACGGTGTTAATTTGACTATTGGTGATGGCGAGGTTCACGCCATCATGGGTCCGAACGGCTCCGGCAAATCCACTACGGCCTACGCCCTTGCGGGTCACCCGAAGTACGTCATCACCCAGGGTAAGGTGCTGCTCGACGGTGAGGACATCACTGATATGACCGCAGACGAGCGCGCTCGCGCGGGCCTGTTCCTCGCTATGCAATACCCAGTTGAGGTTCCCGGCGTCTCGGTCACGAACTTCCTGCGCACGGCCAAGACTGCCATTGACGGTCACGCTCCGAAGCTGCGCGAATGGACCAAGAGCGTGCGTGAGGCCACTGCGAACCTCAAGGTTGATCCGGACTTCATCAAGCGCGATCTCAACGTCGGCTTTTCTGGCGGCGAGAAGAAGCGCACGGAAGTCCTCCAGATGGAGCTCTTGGAGCCAAAGGTAGCGATCTTGGATGAAACTGATTCCGGGCTCGACGTCGACGCTTTGCGTATTGTTTCCGAGGGAGTGGTTCACGTACACGAGAAGACCAACAACTCTATCCTTCTCATTACGCACTACTCGCGCATCCTCAACTACATCAAGCCTGACTTCGTCCATGTCTTCGCGCATGGCCAGATTGTTAAGACAGGTGGCCCGGAGCTCGCCGACGAACTCGAGAACTCCGGCTACGATTCCTACGTGGAGGCCTGATGTCCGCCACTCCGGCGCCTCGCGGCGATTTCCCTATCCTCGCCCGAACTGTGAGGAGAGGTTTGCCGCTTGTGTATCTGGATTCGGGAGCAACTTCGCAGCGCCCGCAGCGCGTACTCGACGCGGTGCGGGCAATGGACACCCAGCACAATGGCGCCGTCAAGCGCGGCGCGCATCTCCTCGCTGAGGAGGCCAGCGAGGCTTACGAGCGCGCCCGAGAGCAGGTAGCTGCCTTTGTAGGTGCAGCACCTGACGAGATCGTGTGGACCTCCGGCTCAACGCAGGCTATCAACCTCGTTGCCTACGCGATATCTAACGTTTCGGCTGGTCGGGGCGATTCGGTGGAATCGCGTCGAGGTGTTGATCCACATGTCTTTTCTGTTGGCCCAGGCGATGTCATCGTCACCACCCGCGCTGAACATCACGCGAACATCATTCCGTGGCAGGAGCTGTGCTTGCGGACAGGAGCCACTCTGCGGTGGCTTGATCTGGATGCGGAGGGCCGAATCGACCTATCCACGCTCGATCGAATCGACGAACACACCAAGCTTGTCGCGTTCACGCACGTCTCCAACGTTTCGGGCGCGATCTCCCCGGTTGCACAGATCGTGGAGGCGGCGCGCAAGGTGGGTGCTTTGACGTTCCTCGATGCATGCCAGTCAGTTCCGCACATTTCGGTCGACTTCCATGAACTGGGTGTGGACTTCGCTGCGTTTTCCGGGCACAAGATGTTGGGACCCACGGGTATTGGTGCTCTCTATGGCCGCGCTGAACTGCTGAGGGCTCTACCCCCATATCAGTTTGGTGGGTCGATGATCGAAGTTGTCACCATGGAGAAGACCACCTACGCTGATCCTCCTGCCCGTTTCGAGGCTGGGACAATGCCTGTTGCTCAAGCGATCGGTATGGGCGAAGCAGCGGTCTACTTGACCGAGATTGGCATGGACAAGATTGCACGTTATGAGGCCGAACTAACTCGGCGCATGCTGGCTAGCTTGACCAAGATGCCGGGCATACGAATCCTCGGACCTGAGGGCGAATCCAACCGCACGGGTGCAGTGGCGTTCGCCGTGGACGGTGTTCATCCTCACGACGTTGGGCAGTTCTTAGACTCTAAGGGTATTGCCGTGCGGGTAGGCCACCATTGCGCACAACCCATTCATCAGCATTTTGGCGTGTTTGCTTCGACTCGTGCTTCGCTAGGTCCCTACAACACTGTTGAGGAAGTGGACTATTTCGTGGAATCTTTGGCAGAGGTTCGGCGTTATTTCCGAGTGGAGGACTAATGGACGATCTCGACCAGATGTATCAACAGATTATTCTTGACGCAGCGCATGAGCGCCATGGCTTCGGCGCGCTTGACGCGTTTGATGGCGACTCATTTCAGGTGAATCCAACCTGCGGCGATCAAGTGGATCTGCAAGTCAAGCTTTCCGCAGATGGCAAACATATTCACGGAATCGGATGGAACGGGCAAGGCTGTTCCATTTCGCAGGCATCTATTTCGATCATGACCGAAATGCTTGAGGGCAGGTCCATCGACGAAGCAATGGACCTGTTCGAAACCTTCCGTGAGTTGATGGATTCGCGCGGGAATGGTGTTGATGAAGAGACACAGGACAAGCTGGAGGATGCTGCGGCCTTTTCGGGGGTCGCAAAGTTCCCGATGCGGGTCAAGTGCGCGCTACTAGGCTGGATGGCCATGCGCGACGCGACAGACAAGGCCGTCATGGCCAACGATGGAGGAGACAATGCTCGAGGAGAATGAGTTGGAGGTCGCGCCGGCTTATGCCACCGCAGCTTCATCGCTTCCCACCGCCGCCCCCACGGTTGATGACATCACTGAGGCACTCAAAGATGTTATTGACCCTGAACTGGGTATCAATGTGGTTGACCTCGGCCTTTTGTATGGCGTGAACCTTGAGGGTTCTAAAGTGGTCATTGACATGACTTTGACGTCAGCGGCTTGCCCGCTCACGGACGTCATTGAAGATCAAGCTGCCCAGGCGTTGAACGGCATGGTTTCATCAATGCGTATCAACTGGGTGTGGCTGCCGCCGTGGGGTCCGGAACGTATCACGCCAGATGGGCGTGAGATGCTCCAAGCGCTAGGTTTCAACGTCTAGATTTCTGGAACGTGAACAAACATGTGTGTGAGATAGTGGGCTGCCTGCAGGGTAGCCCACTATCTTGCCGTGCAGCGAATCATCGCGTGGCAAACTGCAGGGCCAGCCAATCTCACAGTTCAGCGGCCGGGCCTTGGGGATATACGCAGATAGGCTAGATACCGTGATTAATGTCCAGAACCTAACAATGCGTATTGGCACCCGTGAACTCATCGTCGATGCCAACGTCCGCGTGGATAAAGGCATGCGTGTGGGCTTGGTAGGCCGCAATGGTGCTGGCAAGACAACTCTCACCCGGTTGCTGGCAGGGGAGGGCGTGACTTCCGAGGTTATTGAGCATACCGGCACGATCAATCGTGGTGGCTCCATTGGCTATCTGCCACAGGATACTCATGTGGGTGACCCGGACCAACTGGCCAAAGATCGCATCCTTTCCGTGCGCGGAGTTGATGTGACACTCAAGCGCATTGCCAAGGCTGAGCATGAGATGTCCACCGCCACGGGCAATCGCCAGATCAAGGCGATGGAACGTTACGTCCGGCTGGACGAGGAGTTCACCGCAGCTGGCGGATACGCGGCACAATCCGAGGCAGCGCAGATGGCGGCGGCCTTGGGACTGCCCGCACGCGTGCTCGAGCAACCGCTCCACACTCTTTCCGGTGGTCAGCGCCGCAGGGTGGAGCTGGCACGTATTCTTTTTTCGCAGGCCGAAACTCTGCTTCTGGACGAGCCAACCAACCATCTTGATCACGATTCCATAGTGTGGCTGCGCGATTACCTCCGCAACTACAAGGGTGGTTTCGTCGTTATCTCCCATTCAGTGGATTTGCTAACGGATACGGTCACCGCGGTATGGCACCTAGATGCTAATCGAGCGACCATCGACGTCTACAATATGGGCTGGAAGGACTACCTTAACCAACGCGAAGTGGATGAACGACGACGTCGTCGTGAACGTGCGAACGTCGAAAAGAAGGCTTCTGCGCTGATGGCCCAAGCTGACAAGATGCGTGCGAAAGCCACGAAGGCGGTTGCGGCCCAGAACATGGCCCGTCGAGCAGAACGCATGATGGAAGGCCTGGAAGGGCCGCGCGTGAACGACAAGGTGGCACATCTGCGCTTCCCGTCGCCGGCACCCTGCGGACGTACTCCGATAACTGCCGCTGGGCTTTCCAAATCCTACGGTTCCTTGGAAGTGTTCACTGGCGTAGACCTCGCGATCGATCGGGGAAGCCGAGTGGTGGTACTGGGACTGAACGGTACTGGAAAGACCACGCTTCTCAGGCTGCTTTCCGGAGTTGAGGAAGCCGATTCCGGAGAAGTGATTCCCGGGCACGGCCTCAAGCTCGGTTACTATGCCCAGGAGCATGAGACGATCGATCTCAACAAGACCGTGGTGGAGAACCTGCGCTATGTGGCACCCGAGCTGGACGATACCCATGTGCGCAGCGTGCTGGGCTCGTTCTTGTTCTCCGGTGAAGATGCAGATAAGCCGTCCAAGGTGCTCTCAGGCGGTGAGAAGACAAGGTTGGCTTTGGCGATGCTTGTTGTTTCGGCAGCCAATGTGTTGCTTCTGGACGAACCAACCAACAACCTTGATCCCGCTTCTCGTGAGGAGATCCTCAACGCATTGCGGCGATATGAAGGTGCCGTGGTGCTCGTTACCCACGATGAAGGCGCCGTCGAAGCACTCAATCCTGAGCGGGTACTTCTGCTGCCAGATGGCGACGAGGATTTGTGGTCCTCAGATTACTTGGATCTCATCGCTCTAGCCTGACTAAGCTGGGCTCATGCCTACACTCATTCTCATGCGCCACGCCAAAGCGGGCCATGCCCCAGTGGACTTCGATCGTCCGTTGGCGCCTCGCGGGCGTCAACAGGCCGCGTGGCAAGGCAGTGCATTGGCGAGGGCCGTGGGCGGCGTGGATTTAGCGATCGTTTCATCGTCTGCTAGAACGCGCCAGACGTTAACAGGGTTGAACTCGGGTGGTTTGAGAGTTGCCGAGACGTGGTTTGAGGATTCTCTGTATGCAACCTCCTGGGAGGGGATTCTGGGGTTACTCCAACGCGTTCCGGAAGACGCCGGGAGCGTTATCGTGGTAGCGCACGAACCTACAATCTCAATGGCTGCGGTCATGCTCGCGTCCAAGGACTCCCCAGTTGGGGACCTACACGCTGGCTTCTCAACAGGCACGGCCGCGATAGGCGACGTGGACGGGTGGGGATATCTGGATCGTGGTGGGTATGTTGTGCGTGATGTTCTGGTTCCACACGTGGAATAGCTCTAGGCACTGACATACCCATGCATCAGGGCATGAGCGGATGTGTGCACAAGTTCGAAGCACATCAAGGCGCCACGGCAGCCATGCCACCGCGGCGAAGTTAGGCGATGGCTGCGGATGCGCGCTTGGCTAAGCGTTGCTTGCGTGCCCATTCAGCGCGCCCACGTGCCCATTCAGCCTTGAGTTCGGGATCAGCCATGACGATGGCTACGGTCTGGCAATCCTCAGGACCCGTGACGAAAGCCTGACACAAGGTGCACGGTTCGCCATATCGCAAAGGGCACTGCGGCACATTGGCGTGGCGATTCCGAGCAACATCATCAGACATAGGTTCATTCTAAGAGCAGGTTGCGGGCAGTGCCGCCTCATGGATCACAGTGGAGTGCGAGCATACGATTACCTCATGATTCTCACGATGAGGAAGTGGCGCGACGGTCAAGCCGTCCCAGCGGATACCACCGGCCAACTGCCCAGCAGGGAGGTTGATGAGGGCGAGCTCTTGTGGGTCGACCTTGCTGATCCCACGCCCGCCGAACTGCGCTCCATTGGTAAGCACTTCGGCCTCACGCCGCTCGGTATGGCAGATGTACTCGAGCCCCATGAGAGGACCAAGGTGGTTCGCCACCCGGACCACCTCTCCTTCGTGTGTTACGCCGCTGTGGGCGATACATCGAACGATAACGAGGACCAAGCCGAAGCAGGATTCATCTTCAACATGGTTCGTGTGAGCGGTTTCGTATTTGAGCGTCTGATCATCACGGTCAGAGCTAACACTGATTTTTCAGTGGACACCATTCAGGAGCGGTGGCTGGAGGAGCAACGGCTGGTGCGACTCGGTCCGAGCTACCTTATCTACTCTATTCTCGACACGATCGTCGACGAGTACTTCAACTACATCGAAACGATCGAGGACAGACTCGAAGATATCGAGGACTTGCTCTTTGAAAAGGTGCTGACGAACGAAGTACAGCAACGGCTCTACAACATTCGTCGGGATCTTTCCCACCTACGCCGCGCGGTGTCACCTATGCGCGAACTGGTGATCGATTTCGCTAGGCACTTCACTGCACAGACGGAGATGGCCGGATACTATGACGACACGTATGACCACGCGCTGCGTGCATCGGAATGGATTGACAGTCTCCGAGACACTATCTCTTTCATTGTCGAGACAAACCTCTCGCTTCAAGACACTCGGATGAACGAGATCATGAAGAAACTAGCGGCCTGGGCCGCCATCATTTCAGTTCCAACGTTGGTCACCAGCTACTTTGGCCAGAATCTGCCTTTCTTCGGATTCAATGAACACTCTGGCCTTATTGTCTCTTCAGTCTTATTGGTGGGATCGGCGATCATGCTCTGGGCAGCTTTCCGAAAGAGTGAATGGCTGTAGGAATCAACCCTTTACGGCACGCGTGGCTACTGCGCATTCCAGCCGAAGAGGGCCACGAGTTTGTCGAGCCGCGCAGTGGTGATCGCTGCGTCAGCTTGCTCAAGTACCACAGGCTTCGCGCAGAATGCCACAGAAAGACCAGCGGCCTCCATCATCCCCAGATCGTTGGCCCCGTCGCCGACTGCCACTGTCTGGTCTAGCGGAATACCACGCACGCTGGACCACTGTAGCAAGGCCTCACGCTTGGCTTGCCTATCAATGATCCGACCATAGGTACGTCCCAAGAGTCGCCCGTCAGCAACCATGAGCCGGTTGGCGAGCACCTCATCGATTCCACGTGGCTGAGCGATTTGGTCAACCACTTCATGGAATCCGCCCGATACGAGCCCAATGTATCCACCCCGAGCGTGCAGCGCCGCGATAAGTGAATCAGCGCCGGGAGTCACGGGGACTGTAGCGGCGACGTCGTCGAAAACGCGGGAAGGAACGCCCTCTAGCGTGGCGACGCGCTTTTCGAGCGATTGAGCAAAATCAAGTTCCCCGCGCATCGCAGCTGACGTGATCTCACGAACCATCTCTTCTGACCCAGCTGCAGCGGCTAGCATCTCGATTACTTCACCGCGGACGAAGGTGGAATCCACGTCAGTCACGACGAGTCGGGGGCCCTGAGCCGCCAGTGCGCCCTCAGTGAGAGCGCAATCTACCGCCAACGCGAGCGCGGGACCACGCAGTTCGGCACGCATCTCACCTGTAACGCGCGAAACAGAATCTGCCACGAAGAGACTCAACGAGTTGAGGTCTCCCACGATTGGGTGGGAGACCTCGGGTTCGCCAAAAGCCCCGGTGAAACTACTGATTGTGTGGGCCACAAGCCCAGCCGGAAGCGGCTGTTCTGATGTCAGAGAAAAACGAATAGCACCGGAATGGATCGAATGCGGAGAAGTCACACCTATACGGTAACCCGAGCGTTCTTCGGGACCACGGTGATGCCACCCTCCGATACGTGGAAACCGCGAGCGCGATCATGTTCTTTGTCAACGCCCACAATCGCGCCTTCTTCAACCACCACGCGCTTGTCGAGGATTGCGCGTTCAACGTGGGCGTTGCGGGCGATATTGCAGTCGTCGAAAATCACTGATTCGCGAACTGAGGCCCACGAGTTCACGCGTACGCCGGGCGAGATGACTGAACCGATGACTTCGCCTCCAGAGACAATCACACCAGGGGAGACGATCGAATCGAGTGCGTGCCCCAATCGCTCATGGTGACCGTAGACGAACTTGGCAGGCGGGAGGCCTGTATAGCCCGTAAGCAGCGGCCAGCGTGAGTTATACAGATTGAACACAGGAGAAACGGCGATCAGATCCAAGTTGGCATCGTAGAAAGAGTCGATGGTACCAACGTCACGCCAATAGTTGCGGTCGCGTTCTTGAGCACCCGGCACCTCGTTGTACGTGAAGTCGTAGACCCCGCAGTTACCGTTGGCTGCGAATTCCGGAACGATGTTTCCGCCCATGTCATGCTTCGAACCGTCATGATCCGCATCAGCGAGCAGGCTCTCAATGAGTGCGTCCGTGTTGAACACGTAGTTTCCCATGGAGGCAAGCACGTGGTCAGGTGCGTCAGGAAGTTCGAGCCCCGTCGGATCTGTTGGTTTCTCGACGAATCGAGCTACCTTGCGCGGATTCGACTTGTCAGTGTCAATGATTCCGAATGCTGATGCAAGTTCGATGGGCTGCCGAATGCCGGCAACAGTTAGGTCAAAGCCAGAATCAATATGTTGCTCCACCATTTGGGAAAAATCCATGCGGTAGATATTGTCTGCACCGGTAACCAACACGATATCTGGACGTTCGTCATCCATGACGTTGAGCGACTGATAAATCGCATCCGCCGAACCCAGATACCAGTTCTTGCCGCGGCGCTGCTGAGCGGGAACCGGAGTGACGTAATTGCCTAACAAGTTAGACATCTGCCAGGTTTTGCTGATGTGGCGGTCAAGTGAGTGAGACTTGTACTGCGTGAGTACCACAACTTTGAGGTACCCAGAGTTGATGATGTTGCTCAGTGAGAAGTCAATGAGCCTATAGGTTCCACCGAATGGAACGGCCGGTTTTGCACGGTCCCTCGTCAAAGGCATGAGACGCTTGCCTTCGCCCCCGGCCAGGACGATTGCTAGGACCCGCGGATTTGCTCTCATGTGTCTCACCTTACATTGGAGAGGAGATCGGTGCATGAACTGTTGACGCCCGGCTTGGAAACTCTCTTGCTCCAATCTTCGTTGGTAACACAGCAACAATGTGCCAGAAACGTGGTGCTCATTGGCACAGTCTGATCTCTAATTCGGGATAGAGTGATGCGGGACGGACTCGTCAACGGCGAGCCCGAGTCCTTTCCACATGTGATCCTGAGGAAGTCCGCCGCATTGTGCAGGCGCGAGGAAGGAATTCGAATGCGGGTTGATTTGCTGACACGGGAGTATCCTCCTCATGTCTATGGCGGAGCGGGTGTTCATGTCACCGAGCTTGCTAGGGTCCTCAGCCAGCATGCTGACGTTTATGTGCGCGCATTTGACGGCGAACGGTCCCCCGATGAACTACAAGACGTGCCTGCGGGCGTCGTCGTCGACGGATATGACTACCTTGAAGGGCTGGAAAAGGCTAATGCGGCCCTGCGCACCTTCTCCGTGGACTTGGCCATGGCTGAGGACGTTAGGGGAGCGGACATCGTTCATTCCCACACGTGGTACGCAAATCTCGCCGGACATTTGGGTGGACTCCTCTACGGGGTGCCACACGTCATCTCTGCTCACTCACTCGAACCGCTGCGCCCGTGGAAACGCGAACAGCTTGGGGGAGGTTACAACCTTTCATCGTGGGCGGAGAAAACGGCATACGAGGCGGCCGACGGTGTTGTGGCCGTCTCCCGCGCGATGCGTGAGGACATTCTGGCGTGCTATCCCGCCATCGACCCAGACAAGGTTCGAATTATCCACAACGGAATCGATCTCGAGCAGTGGCACGCACCGCGTACTGACGCTGAATGGGAAGACGCCCGTGCGTATTTCCGGACATATGGACTCGATCCCGATAAGCGGACTATTGTCTTCGTTGGACGCATTACACGTCAGAAGGGCGTTCCTGGGCTGGTGCGGGCACTGGCTAGAATTTCTCCTGAGATACAGGTCATCTTGTGCGCAGGCGCTCCTGATACCCCGGAAATCGCTGCAGAAATGCGCGAGCTGGTAGCCGATCTCCAATCCACTCGCAGTGGAGTTGTGTGGATTGAGGATGTTCTTCCCCAGAAGCGGATCGTCCAGCTTGAAGCCTGCTCAACTACCTTCGTGACGCCTTCCATCTACGAACCGCTTGGAATTGTCAATCTCGAGGCTATGGCCGTGGGTCTGCCCGTAGTTGGTACCGACACCGGCGGAATTCCCGATTGTATCGAAGACGGCGTCACGGGAACGCTTGTTCCGATTGAACAGGCCGACGATGGCACTGGCACGCCACTTGATCCTGAAACGTTCGAATCCGACCTAGCCGCAGCATTGGAAGAGATGTGTTCAGACCCGCAGCGCGCTCGCGAAATGGGGCAAGCTGGGCGGCGCCGAGTGGAAGAACACTTCTCATGGGAGTCAATCGCGGTGAGGACGATGGCGTTCTATCAGGACGTCATCGCAGGACGGATGGGACCTAGGAACTAGAGTTAGCGCTATGGCAGACGTGCTTGAATTCAAAGATGTGACGGTTCGCCGCGCAGGACGCAATATCCTCGACGGCATTAACTGGGAGGTCAACGACGGCGAACGGTGGGTCATTCTCGGCCCGAATGGCGCAGGCAAAACCACGACCATTCAACTTGCGGCTGGGCGCATGCATCCGACCACCGGAACGGTCTCGATTATCGGCGAACAACTCGGACACGTGGACGTCAATGAGCTGCGCCCTCTGGTGGGTGTAGCTTCGGCTGCTCTGGACGCGCGGATCCCTGGGGAACAACCGGTGGTCGACGTCGTGCGCACCGCCGCCTACGGGCACTTGGCGCGTTGGCGCGAAACCTATGACGCCATGGACACAGACCGTGCAGACCTTCTCCTCAACCAGCTCGGGGTGGGGCAGCTACGGGACAGGGTGTTTCACACGCTTTCCTCAGGTGAGACAAAACGGGTGGGCATAGCGCGTGCTCTCATGCCCAATCCTGAGGTACTCGTGCTCGATGAGCCGACTTCCGGGCTGGATTTGGGTGGGCGTGAGTCATTGTTAGCTTCCCTCAGCCAACTCGCAGCACAAAAACATGCTCCTGTACTCGTTTTGGTCACCCATCATGTGGAAGAGATCCCTGCCGGATTCACTCATAGCCTTCTGCTCAAGGACGGGCGCACGTACGCAGCTGGACCTATCAACGACGTATTAACTTCGCAGAATCTTTCCGAGGTGTTCGGGCTGCCCCTCACTGTTGAATCCGCAGGTGGGAGATTTAATGCCCGGGCCAAGTAAAGCTCGAGTCCTTGTTGTGTTTGTACGTGGGATCAGCGCCCACACCCGGTAGACTGTGATGCAGGACGCCATTTTGTGCCCATAACTGAAGGAGGCCCCCATGAGCTGGCTAGTTTGGCTGATCATCGCGATTGTCTGTCTGATCATCGAGACCTTCACAGTTGACTTCACCTTCCTCATGTTGGCGGGTGCTGCGTTACTCACCGCTGGAGTGGCTGCTACAACAGGCAGTCTGGTCATTCAGATCATTGCCTTCTCCATCATTTCGGTGGTGCTGGTTGCCTTCGCACGGCCATGGGCCAAGCGGCACATCAATCCGAAAGGCTCCGCGATGGGCAACGTATACGGGCAGGTCGGCAAATCTGCCAAAACGTTGACCATCGTGGATTCCGATGCTGGCCGGGTCAAGATCGGCGGAGACGTCTGGTCTGCTCGCACCACCGGCCCAACGATTGCTAAGGATGTCGACGTCGTCGTGGTCAAGATCGATGGCGCTGTTGCCGTAGTAGAAGTCCGTTCCCCGGAAGAACCGTAAAACACATCTGCGATTGGCGGAAAATATGGAACTAATCTCTGGAAACAACATAATCTTGTTGCTGCTCCTGCTGCTTTTGCTGCTTGTTGTGGTCGCGCTCTTCAGGTCGATCTTCAAGGTGCATCAAGGTTTCACGGTTATCGTCGAACGCTTGGGGCGTTACCACAAGACCCTTCAGCCGGGCCTGCACTTCCTCATTCCTTTCTTGGATACGCAGCGCCAGCGCATCGACATGCGTGAACAGGTTGTCCCGTTCCCACCACAGACTGTGATTACTTCGGACAACATCAACGTGTCAATCGATACCGTCATCTACTACCAAGTGACCAATCCCGAGGCCGCTACCTATGAAATCGCTGATCCCATGCAGGGTATCGAGCAGCTCGCTGTCACTACCATGCGTAACATCATCGGCACGATGGACATGGAGCAGGCACTGACTGGACGCGACCAAATCAATGGTCAGCTGCGAGGAGTGCTGGACGAAGCCACTGGGCGTTGGGGTATTCGCGTCTCGCGCGTTGAACTTAAGGCCATTGATCCGCCGGCTCGTGTGCAGGCTGCGATGGAGCAGCAGATGAAGGCGGAACGTGACCGCCGCGCAGCCATTCTGACGGCTGAAGGCGTCAAGCAGTCGGCAATTCTGCAGGCTGAAGGAGAAAAGCAGTCGGCAATTCTGCGCGCCGAGGGTCAAGCTCAGTCAACAATTCTGCGCGCACAGGGCGAATCTCGGGCCATCCTCCAACTGTTCGATGCAATTCATCGCGGGGATGCCGACCCGAAGCTCTTGGCATACGAGTACATTCGCACTTTGCCACAGATCGCTAACTCGAGTTCCTCAAAGGTGTGGGTGATCCCCTCGGATCTCACATCTGCCATCGATGCCGTCACCAAGGGCTTCGCTGGCGAATCGGATTACACTCCCGGGGCTTCAAGCCAAGGTGCGATACTAAAAGAGGGGGAGCAGGCCATCACCGACACGCTCAAGTCAACGGCGTTGCCGGACCTCGACAGCGCGCTGGCCGATGCCAAAGACGAAGCAGGCCGTGCCACCACAGAGGCAACTGAATCTGGAACTCGATCTGGTCATTCATTCGACCCAGGTGCCGAGGCAGGTCAGCGTCCCAACCTCCCAGGAGAATAATTTCGTTTGTTCATCTCAATCGACTCGCTCGAGGGTGACAGGCTAGAAGACTATACGCATTTGACGGACGTGGCCCTGCGTCGCAAGCTGGAAACTGAGCGAGGACTCTACATGGCAGAGTCCTCCAAGGTAATCATGCGGGCGATCGAAGCGGGCCACGTCCCGCGTTCGTTCCTCACTGCACCCAAATGGCTGGACCAACTCACTCCGTGGATTGAGCAGGCGTGTGGCAGCCCAGACGGAGGTGATGTGCCAGTCTTTGTGGCAGACGAGCCAACACTCGAACAGATCACCGGCTTTCACCTTCATCGCGGTGCGCTAGCCGCTATGAATCGGCCACGCTTGGCCGAACCAGTTAGCTTGCTCCGTGGCGCTCGTGCCGGGCATGGGGCGCGCCGCGTGGTGATACTAGAAGGCCTCGTGGACCACACGAATGTGGGTGCGATCTTCCGATCGGCGGCGGCACTTGGAATCGATGCTGTACTTGTGACCGAGGATTGTGCAGATCCTCTGTATCGCAGATCGGTGCGGGTATCCATGGGAACGGTGTTCCAGGTGCCGTGGACGCGCATTGGAAAGCTCTCCGACTCGATCCCACGCCTGCGGGAAGCTGGGTTCACTACTGCTGCGCTGGCGCTGAAAGATGATTCTCTTTCTCTTGATGCGTTTTCACAACTCCCGGTGTGCAACGGCCGGGACTCAAGAGTTGCCCTCATTATGGGAACCGAGGGTGATGGATTGACTGACCACACGATTGCCGCGGCCGACTACAGCGTGGTCATTCCCATGGGCGGAAACGTCGATTCGCTCAATGTGGCCGCTGCGAGTGCAGTGGTGTGCTGGGAGCTTCGGGTTCGCGACTAAAGACCGTCCAGCAAGGCGGAAAGGTGCTGGCTAGACCGGTATTGCGTGCGGGGTATACCCCGTCGATCGATGTTGGGTATACTCCGCAATCTTGGTCTATGTTGGAATCTTCTCCTGTTGAAAAGGAGCTTGCTACGCTCTTTGCCCAGATTCTTCGCGCCAGAAGGCACGAATTGGGGCTGTCGCAGGAACAGGTGGCATTGCGGGCCAACATTGACCGCAATCACTATCAACTTATGGAATCGGCTCGCTCAGATCGTAAGACCAACAAGGCTGTGAATCCGAGGTTATACACGCTGATGCGGCTAGCTGATGCCCTTGAAATGCCTGTTGAGGACCTGCTTCATAGTGTTTCCGAAGGGTATGACGTGATCCGCGCGCACGGTCAGAGTCTGAATGACCAAGACGAGTTCTGAGGGTCAATGACCAAGACGAGTTCTGAGGGTCAAGGCGCAGTGCTGTGACCTATGAGAAGTCGGCTGAACCTGCAAAGGCGTTCTGACGCCACGCTTCGTAAACTGCAATAGACGCTGAGTTGGCGAGGTTGAGAGAACGTAAGTGCGGCATCATCGGGATGCGAAGCGCCTTGGTGATGGCGGCGTCAGCAATGACTTTGGCTGGAAGCCCTGTTGGTTCGGGGCCAAAAAGCAAGACGTCGCCAGGCTTGAATTCTTCGTGTGCGAAGTTGTTTTCAGTGTGCCCGGTGAAGGCAAAGATGCGATGACCCTCGAGTTCTTCGACAAGTGCCTCAAAGTTCGGATGAATGTGCACGTTGGCCAGATCGTGGTAGTCGAGGCCGGCACGCTTGAGGTGAGTATCGGAGAAGTCGAACCCGAGCGGCTCCACTAGATGAAGTGTTGAACCAGTGCAGGCTGCTAGGCGGATCGCTGCGCCAGTATTGCCGGGAATGCGCGGTTCGTAGAAGACGATATGAAACACCCCCATATGCTACGCGTATGGGGGATGAGCCGCCTATTCGGCAGCGAATACGGTTAGCCGAGCGCGGGCGATCGTGTGGAACAGAGCTGCGAATGCCACTGCTGTGGGGGTGGTTGAGCGCGGGTCAAGGTCCAGAGTGGGAACATCAAGGGCGTGTACGGCAAAGATATAGCGATGAGCGTGGTCGCCGTGCGGTGGTGCGGCACCCGTGTAATCAAATTGGTTCCCGTCATTACGGGCGTGGATTGCGCTTCCTGGGAGTGTGAGGTCTGACTGACCGGCACCTTGGTCAAGTGAGGTCATGGAGGAATCAATGTCCACAACCGTCCAGTGCCAGAAACCCGCGGGCGTGGGGGCATCTGGGTCAAAGCAGTTGAGGAGAAAGCCTTCGGTCTCAGGAGGGAAGCCGTGCCATGAGAGTTGTGGAGACGTGTTACCCCCAGCAGCACGGTGAAGCGGGGCCATGGACTTGCCGTCCACGAGGTCCGCGCTTTGCAGCGTGAAGGAAGGGACCTTAGGGAGAAGGCCATACGGGTCAGGTGCTACGGGGCGAGTGAGATCCATGTCACCAGACTAGGTCAGAGGGTCATCACATTTGAAGAGGTTGTCCGCCGCGTTGGCAGATGTAGCTGATGCACATGTGATGTGTTGACTACTTGGGGTAATGGTGGTGCGGATGTGGGGGTGATGGTGACGTACGGATTGCTGTTCGACGTCGTCGAGCAGTTTTCTATGCGCCGTCTGACATTGGTGGGGAGCTATGAAACTCTGAATGGAAATCTGTCGCGAATTCGGCATACGCTATAAATCGAACAGACGTTCGAAAGGGGTGGGGAATGGAAACGTCAGGCAAATTGGAAGCGGCGCGCCTTGCATTGTTACATGCGGAGCAATCTGTAGGCCTCTCCTCGGCCAGAAGCCCATTCCTATCAGGCATATCGCGAAATGTCGCAGATGCGGTCACAGAGGGTTCACTGGCGCGTCAGGCGGTGGAATCCGTTCCAGAACAGCATGCCGCTGCACCGTGGGGGGATCAATCGGGTACATGGGAAGTACCTGAAGAACTAGATTTTTTCTTTCCGCGGGGACTGGTGAAGGGAACAACCTTCGCCATTCATGGAGCTCGTTTTGCGGCCTTTCTTATGGCGGGAGTAGCTAGCAAGCTAGGAGCTTGGACCGCTTGCCTTGGTATCCCAGACATGGGATGGGCTGGCGCGGCCGGGCTAGGAATTGACGTGGCACGTACGGTGTGCGTTTCACAAACTGAAGGGCCAGCTGTGCTACAAGCTCTTTCTGCCGCTATTGACGGGTTTGATACGGTGATTGTTGGCAGGGATATCCGTTTGGACGCCCGGGAACGAAGAGTGATGGCTAAGCGAGCCTTGTCACGCGGCACACTCTTGATCGCCGAATCTTGGGATGCGCGTGATCGTATTATGTCGCGGTTCCTAGGAGTTGAGGGCGTGCACAATGGAAGTGGCCACATCTCAGCAGTCCACTTCGAACTTGAGCGTGCGGGGGTGCGTCCTTGCCGTGTGCGTATGGACCTCTCTGGCTGGAAAGTGGATGAAGAATCTCCCGCAGTTTCCTCGCTTCAAGGTGTGGCACACCTTGAAGTCTTGCCTCAACGCGGGGATGCGGGTCAGCGGAAGCGTTCGGCTCCCACAAGTCGCCCGGCTCTGCGGGTGGTCACGCCATGATGTACGGAAGTGTGTGGATTCCTGACTGGCCCGTTACGGCAGCAGAGCTTGCGGAAGAAGTGCCTGCGCACACTGCGGCGGCAGTGTGCGCAGGGCGCGGGGTTTTGGCCACCAACTCATGGGCACGGGCAGCAGGCATACGCGTTGGCATGGGGCGGCGTGCAGCCCACGCAGCCTGTCCGGAAGCGACGCTCCTATCTCCAGACCGTGAACGTGATGCGAGCCGCTTCGAACCCGTCTTGCGCGCCCTAGATCGTCACATTGCCCGAATTACTGTTATGGAACCCGGTACCGTCATCTTTGCAGCTCGAGGGGCCATACGTTCTGCAGGGAGTCCGCAGCTCCTTGCTGAGGCAATCGTTGGTGAAGTGGCGGATGTAGCAGGTTGTGAATCCTACGTAGGATTTGGCGAAGGCACACTCGCTACACTCTTGGCGGCCCGCACGGGAACAGTCCTTCAACCTGGGGCATCGTTGCCCTTTATTGTCAACCAACCGGTTAAGACGCTTCTTATGCCCTTCTCTACGGCTCAAGCACGTAGTGATGTTAACCAGTGTCTCGAACTTCTACGCAAACTTGGAATTGTGACAGTAGGGGAAGTGCGTGAACTTGGTGCGCCCGCTTTAAGTTCACGCTTCGGGCGTATCGGCTTAACACTGTGGCAACTGGCTTCCGGGAATGACGCTCCGTTAGAAGTAACTGGGCGTTCGCCGGCGCAGTTCACCTGTTCGCGCTCATTTGAACCACCACTCCACACCACTGATTCGGCGGCATTTGCTGCCAAAGAGTTGGCTGGCGAACTCGGTGAGGAAATGACAGCCCGCAACCTCGGAGGCGGGCGTCTGACTATCTCAGCCGCACTAGAAAACGGCAATCAGTATGAACGCTCCTGGCTCATTGAGGGAGGTGGGGTCCGCGACGTCGTCGACAGAGTACGTTGGCAACTAGGCAGCTGGATAGCAAGCGACGAAGAGGGCTCTGACATCATTAGACTCGAATTATTGATGTCAGACCTGCAGGTGTCAGGTCAACGCCCTGACACCCTGTGGGGCGGGCGCACGGTTGGAGATGAACAAGCTTCCCGGTCAGCTGCCCGTATGCAAGCCCTGCTAGGGGAAGAATCCGTTCACCTCGCTGAGAAGATGGGAGGGCGGACTCCGCGCGAGGAGTTCGCGGAACGATCATGGAGTGAAGCTCCTTCGCGTGCCACCGCGGCTTCGTTGCCATGGCCGGGAGCAGTTCCCCACCCAGCACCGACCATAGTATTTCCAGATCCACACCACATTGATCTTGTCGGCTACTGCGGGCATTCACTCATCGTGACAGGGGATGGCATGCTGGCCTGCTCGGATGGCTGCACCGGAGAAATTAGGCCCGCTCGCATGCTTGAGGAACACGTATCACAGCCCATCATCGATTTTGCCGGACCGTGGATCATTGAGCAGCGTTGGTGGGATCCGCGCAGAAGCAGGCGGGCCTATCTCCAAACGGTTTCCGAAAGTGTGGCGGCCCTTATCTATCGAGAAGATGAAGCTTGGTATGTGGAGGGGCTCTATGCGTGAGGCTCCTTCACTCTTACACTCAGCTCCAGTTTCTGTGCCCTACGCAGAGCTTCATTGTCACTCTGCCTATAGCTTTCTAGACGGCGCGTCCATGCCTAACGAACTCGTGGAACGCGCCTGCGATCTGAGATTGGAAGCTCTCTGCCTCACAGATCATGCAGGATTCCCAGGGGTGGTCCAACTTGCCGCCGCTGCGCGCAACGCCGGTCTACCGGTTGCCATTGGCACGGAACTAACACTTCACACGGATACCCGCCGGACGGATTCTCCAGACCCCGAAGGCGACCACCTCCTGCTCATAGCTCGCGATGCCGAAGGCTACCAAAGGCTCTCCCGCACTGTAGGTGAAGCCATGCTTTCCAGTGGAAAGAAGGGGAGTGCCTACTACTCACAGGAAGTGCTAGGGCAAGCAGGCGGTGGAAAATGGGTGGCTCTCACAGGATGCAGAAAAGGAGCAGTACGCCGCGCTTTGGAAAGCCATTCAGGAGTGTTTGGAGCTGACGCCGCACTTCAAGAAATTCTGGCACTCGCGGACGTATTTGGTAAGGAAAACGTAGCAGTGGAACTGACCGCTACAGGGTCTCCGCTGGATCGCGAGCGCTGCAACATCCTTGCTGAACTTGCAGCTACCGCTCGCGTGGAAGCAATCGTGACTGGGAATGTTCATTACGCCCGGCCATCAGACCGTCCCGTGGCGGATGTCCTCGCAGCAACCAGATCACGTATGAAGCTTGAAGAGATCAACCCTTACCTTCCAGCCAATGGTTCCTACTTGCGCTCTGGTGCTCAGATGCTTGCACTCCACTGCGATCATCCGGAGGCAATTGCGGCGGCTGCGCACCTCGGGGCAGAATGCGCATTCGATTTGGCACTCGTGGCCCCACAACTCCCATTGTTTCCAGTTCCTGCGGGATACACGGAAGCCACATGGCTGCAAGAACTCACTTCACAAAGAGGTACAGAGCGCTATGGAACACGAAACGAAAATCCTCAGGCATGGAAGCAGATAGATCACGAACTAGATGTCATTCTTCAGCTTGGTTTTCCTGGATACTTCCTTATCGTTGAAGAAATTGTGGCATTCTGCCACAGCCAAGGAATCTGGTGCCAAGGGAGGGGATCAGCGGCAAACTCGGCTGTCTGTTTTGCATTGGGCATAACCGCAGTGGACGCCGTTCGGCACAAGATGCTCTTTGAACGTTTCTTATCGCCGGGCCGTTCAGGCCCACCCGACATCGACGTCGACATCGAATCGGGACGGCGCGAAGAAGTCATTCAACACGTTTACGCACGCTACGGGCGCGAATGTGCTGCTCAGGTGGCCAACGTCATCACGTATCGCCCGCGTTCGGCCATTAGGGATGCAGCGCGGGCACTTGGATACGACCAAGGCCAATCAGACAAGTGGGCTAAATCCGTAGAACACCGCGTTCCGCGTACCAAAGGAAAAACGTTCGATCCTACAAAGGAACGTGCTGCCGCCGAACAGAAAGAAGAAGTTGCCGCCGTTGGGAGGCAAGCTGGCTTCACAAAGAAATGGGATACCAACACGGTACCTAGTGACGTGGCAGAAATCGCTGCACGCCTCCAACGCCTTCCACGCCACCTCGGTATCCACTCTGGTGGAATGGTGCTCTGCGACCGTCCAGTCATTGACGTGTGCCCAGTTGAATGGGCCAGCATGCCCGGACGTACAGTACTTCAATGGGACAAAGACGATTGCGCCGAAGCAGGTTTGGTGAAGTTTGACCTGCTTGGACTTGGAATGCTCACTGCGCTGCGCCTCGCGTTCACGCGTTTGGAAGCTAGGGGAATCTTTGGAGAAGATGGCAAATCACTTGGCCTCCATAATCTTCCGCAGGAAGACCCACGCGTCTACGCTCTACTCCAAGAGGCCGACACCATCGGAGTGTTTCAAGTGGAATCCCGCGCCCAGATGGCGACGCTTCCGCGCCTGCGCCCATCCACTTTCTATGACATCGTGATAGAAGTGGCACTTATTCGGCCAGGCCCCATTCAAGGGCAGTCGGTATCCCCATACATACGCCGCCGCAATGGTAAAGAAGAAGTCACCTACCTACATTCGAGCCTCATACCAGCACTCGAAAAGACCTTAGGTGTGCCGCTCTTCCAAGAACAGCTCATGCAGATAGCCATCGACTCAGCGGGGTTCAGTCCTGCTCAAGCAGATAAGCTACGCAAAGCGATGGGGTCAAAACGTTCCCACGAGCGGATGGAGGCCCTCAAGGCAGATCTCTTCGCAGGCATGATCGAGCGCGGAATCACTGAGGAAATCGCAGAACAGATCTATTCCAAGTTACACGCCTTCGCAGAGTTTGGCTTTCCCGAATCACACGCCTTCTCATTCGCGTACCTCGTATATGCCTCCGCATGGCTCAAAGTACACCATCCCGAAGAGTTCTACATGGGGTTACTATGCGCACAACCCATGGGCTTCTATTCACCGCAAACCTTGGTGGCAGATGCTCGGCGCCACGGCGTGCGTGTTCTGCCTCCCGACGTCGTCGCATCACAGGAACAGGCCAGTATTGAGCTCAGCGAACCGCGTCCCATCACGGCGCATCCGCTGGTTACCGCCGATCCTTCACGTTCAGTGCGCCTGGGGCTTTCTTCAATCAAAGGAATCGGTAGTGCGTGTGAACGGATACTTAGCGCACGCGATGAGGCAGCTTTTCTTGGTGTTTCAGATTTGGCTAGGCGCGCTCGTCTCACTCAAGAAGAAATTGAACGGCTGGCTTCAGCCGGTGCACTGCGGTCTCTTGGAACTGGGCGGCGCGAAGGAATCTGGCTGGCGCATGCTCTTGAGGATCGCAGCGCAGCACATGGCATGTGGTTTCAGCCAACGATCCCGGGAACTGAGCCCCAAGGCGACATTCCACGCCTTCCCAGCATCACCGAAGCGGAAGCCGCAGATGCGGATATCCGTTCTACAGGCATCTCAGTCTCCTCGTATCCCACCCAGTTCCTGCGTGCGGACCTCAACCGCGTGGGTGTACTGCGAATTAGTGATCTGACAGAGACGGAGGCCGGAGTTCGTGTTCGAGTGGCCGGAATTGTTACCCACCGGCAGCGTCCGCATACCGCGAAGGGTGTCACCTTCATCTCGCTGGAAGATGAGACAGGACTTCTCAACGTGGTCTGTTCGCACGGACTGTGGCAGCGCTATCGCGAGGTCGCGCGTCACAGCAATGGGTTGATCATTCGTGGAATGGTTGAGAGGGGAGATGGAGCAAGTAACTTCGTGGCTGATAGCTTGGAACCGCTCCCACTGACCGTGGCGCTACCATCACGCGACTTCCGGTAGCCGTGAGCAGACGATGCCATCAAAGCTCGGTAAACTGACACACAGACGAAAGGTGCATTCTTGGCAAAGTACATGAAGTTCATCAAGCTGGCCATTCAAGCAGGTCCAATGGTCGCTGCGATCGCGCGTCAACTGGCCCCGCAGCTCCAGCGAATGATCAGGGATAATCCCGGAGCATTTGAGTCCATGTCACATCGATTCAGCAAAGTCGTAGGCACCAAGAAGGAGTCTCCGCGCGGATTCGAACAGAGATGTCGTGTTCTACGCGATCAAGTGACGTACCTCTATGCGTCTGCGAACACCTCTGACGTGGCACACCAAGCCATCGCTTGGCGCAAGGAACTCGAAGCGGTTGAGCATGCTCTGCCAGTCCTTCAGGCGATGGGGCGTCAACAACGTATGGTGGAGAAGCGACGCCTTGAGAAGAGGCTTGACCATCTTTCATCAGAAATCCTTGCAGCAAGCCTTATCGACGAAGTGGAGGATGCCGAATTAGCAGGGGAAAGCGGGCTCGACAATAGCGAGGATCGTCCAACGGAAGATCGTTAGATGAAGAATCTCCACGTAGCTGGCGCAAGTTTGAGCACATGTTGAGCAACTTTTTGCGTATCTGTTAGGGTCAAACAATGGCAAGGGACAGCAAAGAGCTTATTCTGGCAAAGATGCAGGATGCCGATATTTCTGAGGCAGAGATCTCCACATTTGTGCGTGCGTATGACAGGTTTACATCTGGCGCAAGGACTCTGTTGTCAGAAACCGAAATATCGCCGGTTGGTTCCATTCGCAACGTTGCGGATTTGAGCAATGAAGACCAGAGCGCACTTCAAACAACAGCAGTCTTACGGCTCAATGGCGGAATCGGCACAACCATGGGTTTGGACACTCCGAAATCGCTACTCTCGGCACACGGATCGCTACGTTTCATTGACATCATTCTCAAACAGCTCCAAGCTCTGCGAGAATCACACGGTGCGCGCCTTCCATTGATTCTGCTGAATTCGAAGGCTACGGAACGCGATACGAAGCGTGAAGTTGCACTGCCGGAGAACCCAGATGGCATCCCCACATCGATTCTTCAGGGAGTGGTTCCGCGCCTCCTAGCGAGCTCGCATGAACCCATTAGTTGGCCAGACAATCCGAATCTGGAGTGGGCGCCTCCTGGGCATGGAGACCTGTACGGAGTGTTACAACGAACGGGCCTGTTAGATCAGCTTCTCGCCTCCGGCTATAAATACCTCTTTGTCGCCAACGCTGACAATCTCGGCGCTGTTCCAGAGGTCTCCATCGCAGCATGGTTCGCCGAATCCGGCGCCGACTTCGCTGCTGAGGTAGTCAAGCGCACACCGATGGACAAGAAAGGCGGGCATTTTGCGCGCCTTATTGAAAACAACAGGTTGGTCCTGCGCGAGACTGCACAGACCCCGGCCGGGGACATCCCGTACTTTCAGGATATCGACCGCCACAAGTACCTCAACACGAACAATCTTTGGATTAACCTTGAATCGTTGCGCGAAGTCGATGGCCCTATGGGCCTTGAACTTCCGTTAATCGCAAACAACAAACACATTACCGATGAAGAGTCTCCTGAGGTCATTCAACTCGAGACAGCTATGGGAAGCGCGGTCTCCATCTTTGCTCACGCCGAACTTCTGGAAGTATCATCATCACGATTCTTACCGGTGAAGAATACGAGCGATTTACTTCTCTTGCGCTCTGACGTCTATGAGTTTGACAGTGGTTACAGGCTTGTGGAGCAGGTATCTCCTCGCCCGGTTGTCACCTTGGATCCTGCGTATTTCGGACGATATCGCGACTTCGAGGAGCGCATTCTTGGGGAACCCTCACTGAAGGAGTCGTCTGAGTTCTCGGTGTCCGGAGACGTCACCATTCCCCAGGGATACGTTGCGACAGGAAGCGTGCTCCTTACTGCTCAGGTCTAGTGCGGGCGCCGGGCAGCCCCTCCAGCTGGAGTCTCTGGGCTACCCGGCAACGAATCTAGGAACTACCCAAGCTCCTGAATAGTAAGAACACAATTAGATGCCGAGGACCCTGCGCAAGTTGGGGCGAAAGTAGTTCGGTCCTTTGAGAACCTTTCCATCTTCCCGGTAAATGGGCTTTCCATCTGCGTCAAGCTTGGAGAGGTTTGATGCCTGAATCTCTGCGAGCACATCCGCAAGTGGGATACCAAGTTCCAGCGCCATTCCGTACGCGACGTATACAAGGTCTCCGATCGCATCGGCCACTTCGACCGTATCCCGGCTGCCGTCGTCGGCCTGCTTTGCCTTGCCAAAAGCCTCCGTCATGATTGCTTGAGCCTTTTCGCCGTACACAGCTCCAATGAGTTCAGCACATTCCTCGGCAACCAGAGAGAGCCGCATGTGTACTCTCTCGCGATCCGCATTTGGTTCGCCTTCAACGATCGGAAGACCATAGGTTGTGTGGAAGGCTCTGACAAGCTGTTCAGGATCACGCGGATTCCCGATGGCCGGATGGCGCGAATCGGGGCCGATCCATGGATGCTGTGGCTTGCGGGGATCGGTAGGCAGTATGGAACCGATGAGGCAATCGTATGCATTTCCTTTGTTGGTACTGTGCTTACGAATTCTGCCCTCAAAAGTGAAACCGGCATTCCACGCAACGCGTGCTGAGGGCCAGTTCGGTTCGCCGTCGACAATGAGACACTCCCAAATGACCGACTCTAGGCTCATCGAATCAAACGCAAAGTCAAGTACCGCCTGAACGGCCTCGCTCATATAACCCTTGTTGCGAACATGGGGAGCGATCATGAAGCCCATCTCGGAGGTGGGATGGCCACCAGTCAAAGAGATTGTGCCGATGGTACGCCCATAAGTGCCGTCCGCTGCCTTCTCGCGAAGAGACCATGTAGGGGAGTCTGCCTCCCATGCTGCCGGAACAATCTTCTCAATGAAGTTGTGAGCATCCTCAAGAGTGTAGGGCCAAGGAACGGTTGTCCATTTTTGGGACTCCGGATCCGTGCACATGTCGGTGATTGCTTGTGCATCGGCGAGTGTAGGACTGGAGAGGACCAAGCGGTCTGTGGTCAGTTGGGTTGGAAGCATGGCATCCAGTGTAGT
Source organism: Changpingibacter yushuensis (assembly GCF_014041995.1). NCBI lineage: Bacteria > Bacillati > Actinomycetota > Actinomycetes > Actinomycetales > Actinomycetaceae > Changpingibacter > Changpingibacter yushuensis. Next base: position 1,343,145 of record NZ_CP059492.1, read on the forward strand.
CGGGAACGGCAAAGGCAATCTCTGGGGCCTTCACAAGCTGTGCTGGTGCGAGACTGTTGACATTCTTGCTCGGTGGTGCTTGGACTTCCCGAGCAAGACACTTAGTCTTACAACAGGGTTGTTACTTTCGAGGCAAGACCTGAGCAAATGCTACACAGCGAATTGTGGCGTTATGCTCGGGTCTTTTTTTATTTTCTGGCGGGATTCAAGGAGGAACCATGGCAAAGCCTGATTACCAGCAAGTCGCCGAGCAAGTGCTTTCGGGGGTTGGCGGTAAGGAAAACATTTCCAGCGCCACACATTGCATTACACGTCTTCGTCTCAAGCTCAAGGACACGGGCAAAGCCGACAAGACCAAGATCGAGTCCATCAACGGAGTTCTGTCAGTCGTGGAGGCCGGTGGGCAATTCCAGGTTGTCATTGGTGACGACGTACCTGAGGTGTACGAGCGATTTACCAAGGCCGCTGGGATTGCTGGCGACGGCGAGGTTCCACCGGATGATGAAGAGAAGGGCAATCTTCTTAATCGGTTCATCCAACTGATTTCAAGTATCTTCCTACCTATCCTGTGGACCCTTGCAGGCGTATCGCTGATCAAGGCATTCCTTGCTATGGCGGTTCAGCTCAACTGGATCGATACTGCCGGATCCAACTACGCCATTCTCAACGCGGCTTCCGATGCCGTCTTCTATTTCCTTCCGATCTTCCTGGCTGTTACGGCAGCGGAGCGTTTCAAGGCAAATCAGTTCACAGCAATGGCCATCGCAGGAGCCTTGGTATACCCGAGTATCGTCGCACTGAGCGATGCATCGGGCGTGACCTTCTTGGGTATTCCTGTTGTCATGATGAGCTACACGTCCTCGGTCATCCCGATCCTGTTTGCTGTGTGGATTCAGGGGCACCTAGAGCGGTGGGTCCAGAAGGTACTGCCTTCGATGATCCGCAACTTCACCACGCCGCTTCTGGTCACTCTGGTTATGGTTCCTCTCGCTCTCATCGTTGTGGGTCCAATCACGACTCTGCTTGCAGACGGCATCTCCTCAGGTGTCCAGTTCCTCTTCGTTCATGCGCCGTGGGCAGCGGGCGCTGTGGTTGGCGGCTTCTGGCAGGTCCTAGTGATCTTCGGTCTGCACTGGGGACTCGTTCCGGTGATGATAAACGATCTGGCTACCTTGGGGTACTCTCTCCTAGCCGGACCGATCCCAGCCGCTGTGCTCGCACAGGCCGCTGCTGCTATCGCAGTTGCTATTCGCACCAAGTCGAAGGCACGCCGTGGAGTTGCGATTCCGGGCGCGGTTTCCGGCATCTTGGCAGGGGTAACGGAACCAATTATCTACGGTGTAAACCTCCCGATGCGCCGCCCCTTCTACTTCGGTGTTGCTGGCGGAGCAATTGGCGGAATGATCGCAGCCATCGGTGGCGCGGCCAACAGCACGTTTGTTGTTCCTTCTCTGCTGTCTCTTCCGGCCTACTTGGGCCAGGGAAGCTTCGCGACGCTCGTCATCGGCATTCTTGTGGGCATGGCAGTCGCATTCTTCCTCACGTTGTTCTTTGGTGTGACCAAGGATAACGACAAGGTTGACGAAGCGCCGGTGGCAGCAGATGCCATTGTTGAACCCGGTGCAAACGCTGCACTTGTCTCTCCGGTCAACGGTCAGCTGATCGCGCTCGCTGATGTTCAGGACAAGGCATTTGCGTCAGGCGTTCTGGGATCAGGTGTTGGCGTGATTCCTTCGGATGGCGCCATCGTCTCTCCAGTAACAGGTACTGTCATCACTGCATTCCCCACCGGGCACGCATACGGCATTCGCTCCGAAGAAGGTATCGAGGTCCTGATTCACATTGGAATCGATACGGTTTCGATGAAGGGCGACGGTTTTACTCCTCAGGTCGCCAAGGGAGATCATGTCTCGGCCGGAGATCCGATCGCTTCAGTTGACCTCAAGAAGGTAACTGCGGCCGGATTCGATCCCACTGTGATCATGGTTGTTACCAACTCCAAGAAACTGGGCAGCATCGATGCCTCGACTCCAGGCCAGGTAACGGTTGGCGTTCCCGTGCTCAGTGTCTCGACCTCGAAAGAGCAGCTCGTCGGATGAAGTATCGCGAACTTGACACATTTCCTGAGGGTTTCCTCTGGGGTGCATCAACTTCCGCCTACCAGGTGGAAGGCGCATGGGACACAGACGGGAAGGGTCCGTCCGTCATCGACGCGAATGGGCACACTGCACCCGGAATCTCAGATTTCCGAGTTTGCTCGGATCACTATCATCACGTTGAAGAAGACGTTGCGCTGTTCGCGCAGATGGGGCTGAAGTCATACCGATTCTCCATCGCGTGGACACGTATCATTCCTGACGGTGACGGCCTAGTCAATCAAGCTGGCGTGGACTTCTATCACCGACTGATTGACTCACTCATTGCCCATGGAATCGAACCGATCGTGACGATGTATCACTTCGATCTGCCTGCGGCGTTGGACGCTAAAGGTGGTTGGGAGAACAGAGATACAGTAGCCGCGTTTGAACGCTTCGCTCGAATTCTGTTTTCTGAGTATGGATCGAAGGTTACATATTGGCTAACCATCAATGAGCAGAACATGATGATCCTGGTGGGGGAGGCCATTGGGACAGTCAAGAAGGGTAGCCCTAAGTCGTCGCTATACCAAGCAAATCATCACATGATGCTTGCTCAGGCGAAGGCAATTCTTGCTTGTCATGAGATGCTGCCTTCGGCCAAGATCGGGCCCGCCCCCAACATCGCATTGACCTATCCGGAGACTTGCGATCCTGAGGACGTACTTGCTGCGGACGACTTCAACTCGATTCGAAACTGGTTCTACTTGGATGCGTCAGTGCGCGGCATGTACAACTCAGTGGCGTGGCGCTACCTTCGTGAGATTGGCGCCACTCCGAACGTCGAAGCCGGGGACATGGACGTGTTGAAGTCGGCCACGCCGGACTTCATCGCCTTCAATTACTATGCGTCGATGACTGTGTCAAAGCCGGCACCCGAAGGAGCAGCCACACCGGACTCCTCTGATCAGCAGCTTTTTGCTGGCGAGGCGAACGTGTTTCTCGGTGTCAAGAACCCCCACCTTCCGTCCACAGACTTTGGGTGGGAGATGGATCCGATCGGATTCCGGAACACCTTCCGTGCTTTGTGGGATCGTTACCACCTCCCATTGTTGGTGACTGAGAACGGGCTGGGAGCTTTCGACAAGTTGGAAGATGGTGCGGTTCATGATCAGTACCGCATCAACTACCTGCGAGATCACATCAAGCAGATACAGCTTGCGATCACAGACGGGGTCGAAGTGCTTGGATACAATCCTTGGTCAGCAATTGACTTAGTTTCGACACACCAAGGAGTTGCCAAGCGATACGGCTTCATCTTCGTTAATCGCGGGGAAGGAGACATGTTGGACCTTGCGCGATATCCGAAGGACAGCTTCTACTGGTACAAGAAGGTCATCTCCTCCAACGGTGACGATCTGAACTGACGGCAAAGAGGCTGGTGGACGTTCGCACCTTCTGGGGCGAACGTCCACCAGTTGCAACCTGGTTATTGTCGCATCCATCCAATCCAGAAAGGAGGCTGGTATGGAAATAGTCAAGGTGCTCAACAACAACGTCGTTCTGATCACCGATTCTGATGGCACACAGCGTATTCTCACCGGTCGTGGAATTGGGTTTCAGAAGTCACCGGGGCAGCACGTAGATCTCGCTAAAGTGATCCAGGTCTTTTCGCCAGAGACACGCGAAGAATACGTGACGTTGCGAGACTTCCTGCTGGATATCTCACCTGAATATGTCGCATTGGCACGGACGATCGTCGATCTCGCGGAGGCTAGCTGGAACGTAACGTTCCCTGAGAGCCTCACAATCGCACTGGCTGACCACATTTCCTTCGCTGTGAAGCGAGCCGAGGCAGGGGATGTTTCTGCGCACCCATTGAAGTCAGAGGTGCGTCAACTCTTTCCTGCTGAGTTTCACATGGCCAAGGAAGCCGTTCGTATGGCACGCGAAGATACGCACCTTCCTATTAGTGACGAGGAGACCACTGCCATCACGCTGCATCTTGTGAACGCCAATGCCTTCGCAGGCAACGACATGTCCAAGACCTTTGAGATGACTGAGACTCTCACGCAAGTCTTTGACGTGCTCCGATCGATCTTTGATCGGGACTTCGCGTCTGATGACATCAATACTGCCCGCTTCATTACTCACCTACGCTACTTCTTTACACGCGCGGCTAATGATCAACAGCTTCAAGATCAGTCAGAAGCATTCAATGAGAGCGTGCGCGACTCCTTCCCGGTGGCAGCCCAAGCTGCACAGAGAGTTCGGGTCGTGCTCGAAATGCGTCTGGATGCTCGTCTGACTGACGATGAACTGACCTACCTGATACTTCACATAGCCCGGCTGACCGGAAACTACGAGAGGAAACAGAAATGACAAACACTTCCTTGACAGGCAAGGCTTTCCCCGAGGGATTCCTGTGGGGTGGTGCCACCGCCGCAAACCAGATTGAAGGGAAATGGAACGTCGATGGCAAGGGCCCGTCCATTCAGGATGTTATGCCGGTGGGCATTTCGGGCGCTCCGACAGAGGAACCAACGCAAGACAATCTGAAGCTTGAGGCGATCGACTTCTACTCGCGGTATGCGCAGGACATCGCACTGTTCGCCGAGATGGGCTTTAAGGTGTTTCGATTCTCCATCGCCTGGAGCCGCATCTTCCCCAATGGTGATGAAACAGAACCGAACGAGGCAGGGCTCGCATTCTATGATCGCGTACTTGACGAGTGTGAGAAGTATGGCATTGAGCCACTTGTGACGATCTCCCATTATGAAACGCCACTTCACCTAGCGAAGGCGTATGACGGATGGACAGATCGTCGTCTCATTGGCTTCTACGAGCGTTACGCACGAACTCTGTTTGAGCGTTTCGGCAATCGAGTGACGTACTGGCTCACCTTCAACGAGATCAACTCGGTGTTGCACGCCCCTCTGATGTCCGGAGGTATCTGGACGCCCAAGGAGCAGCTCTCCAAGACACAGCTGTATCAAGCCATTCACAATGAACTCGTGGCTTCGGCCAGCGCAACCAAGATTGCACGCGAGGTGGCTCCGAACGCAAAGATCGGCTGCATGATTCTCGCTATGCCCACCTACCCTCTTACACCTGATCCCGACGACGTCTGGGCCGCCAAACTCATCGAGCATGACAACTATGCCTTTGGTGACATACATGTTCGCGGCAGTTACCCGGGTTACTATCTGCGCAAGCTCCGGGAACTCGGCGTAGAACTGGACATCACCGACGAGGATCGCGAAATCCTGAAGAATACTGTGGATTTCGTATCGTTTAGCTACTACATGAGCGTCTGCGAAACGGCGGATCCGTCCAAGCGGGTTGAGGGACGAGGCAACATCATGGGTGGTGTGCAGAACCCAACCTTAGAGGTATCCGAGTGGGGTTGGTCCATCGATCCTGTGGGCCTACGAGTTGTACTCAATGATTTCTGGGAACGCTGGCAGGTGCCGCTCTTCATCGTAGAGAACGGACTTGGTGCCATGGACAAGCTGACTGAGGTGGACGGCGTCAAGACCGTCGAGGATGGATATCGAACGGCGTACCTGCGCGATCACCTTATTCAGGTTCGTGAAGCCATCGAAGACGGGGTGGACCTCCTTGGATACACATGGTGGGGTCCGATTGACTTGGTAAGCGCCTCCACCGCAGAGCTCTCCAAGAGGTATGGGTTCGTCTACGTGGACCGCAATAACGACGGTTCAGGCAGCTTGGAGCGGTATCGCAAGCAGTCGTTCTATGCATACAAGGAAATCATCGAATCCAATGGTGCTTCGCTCTGACCCTGAGGGTCTTCGGACTCATTGGGCAACATGGTAGCGATGAGGCAGTGGGCCTCCCGGCACATAAGCGCTGGGAGGCCCACTGCGCGCAGTAAACGGGGCTGGCACTGCCAGATCCAGCTTTCTTCAGGAGAAGTCGATATCGTCTTCCTCGTCAAAGTCCACAAAGTCCGCATCTGAGGCGGATTCATCTTCGTCATAGTCATCGTCTAGACCGACGGCGTCGTCCTCATCATCGTCCAGATCGACGGCGTCTTCCTCATCGTCGAGGTCCTCTTCGATATCGTCTTCATCAGTCGAGTACACATCGAGCGGAAGTTCGACACCAAACTGGGTGAACATAACATCGTCATAGACGGTGTAGGCATCCGCCAATGCGTCGCCAGTTTCCAACACACTTGGCGCATCTGGATCTTGAGCGCTCACTGCCACCTGATGAAAGTCCTCCAGGGCACCGATGAGACGGTCGAGTGCTGCGCGCGGGTCAATAGCCATGCGTTCAGATTAGCCTGCGCGCCTGACAAGTTCCATTGGAGACCCGAACTGTGCATCACGAAGTGAGATTAATGGCGATTGACACATCCACAACTGAGGTCTGCACACCTATGACGGCTAGCGCAGCATTTACGCATCGTCAACTCTTTCTCGCCATATGATCTGCAACACTGAGTTCACATTCGCTGCGAGACTATTGGCCCACGTGACTCTCCACGAACAGAGCCACTCAATCATTGACATCACTGAGGGGATGACTATATGAATCAGCACGGTCCGAAAAGACTGCGTGCCGTCGCCGTTTGCACAGTCGTAGCAGCACTGGCATTAGGCACAGGTTCACCGGCCCTAGCTTCGGATTCAGAGAACCCGGAACTGAGTTACGAGAGCCTCGCGTCGTTGCAAAACTCCGACGTATCCAAGCCGACGCTCGAAGACCTTCGCGCAGCGGCAGAAGCCACCAATGCCACGGGCAAATGGTTTGTCCAGCTCACCGCGGACGCCACATCACAAGGTGGACGAAAGTCCGCAATCGTTAAGCAGCAACGCACATTCACAGCCGAGATGGCTGCCTCTGACGAGGACGTTGAAGTCACGAACAGCTTCGTTGACCTGTGGAACGGTGTGACAGTGGATGCCGGATCGGAAGCTCTCGATACCATCCTTAACTCGGATCAGGTTGAAGCCGTGTTCCCGGTCGTCGTCGTCGAACGGCCTGACGAAACGGCAACATCTGTTTCGAGCCCCGATATGTATACCGCCAAGTCCCTGACGGGAGCTGACTACGTTCAGCAGGATCTGGGCGTGACCGGAGATGGAATCAAGATCGGCATTATCGATACCGGTGTTGACATTGATAACCCAGTGTTGGGCGGGACTGGCGTGAGTGGTGAGTCTTCTTTCCCAACCACGAAGGTTGTCGCTGGCTACGATCTGGTGGGAGACGACTACAACGCCGACGATCCAGACACGGTTCGTGTTCCTGACTCCAATCCAGATGACTGCGCCGGTCACGGCACGCACGTCGCAGGTATCGCGGCAGGCAACAACACCCCCAGCGGCGACTTCACGGGTGTAGCTCCCGATGCGGTCATCGGCGCATACCGTGTGTTCGGTTGTGATGGAACTACAGATTCTGACGTCATGCTCGAAGCCATGGAACTGGCTGCCGCAGACGGCATGGATGTTGTGAACATGTCAATCGGTGCAGCAGCTGTTACATGGCCCAATTACCCCACAGCCGTTGCTGCGAACAACCTTGCTTCGGCAGGGGTTGTCGTTACAGTCTCACAGGGCAACGAGGGCGATAGCGGTCTCTTCTTTGGTGGAGCACCTGCTGTGGCCTCTGGGGTCATTGCAGTTGGGTCAGTGGACAACACCACCGTCATGCAATCTGCGTTCTCGGTTGGTGGCGTGCTGTACGGTTACGCGGGCGCTACCGGATCTCCGGCCCCGGCGAAGTCGGGTGATATGGAGCTCGCAGCATACCCAGCAGGTCAGGAGACGGGTGCTGTAGATCTCGACGGTGAGCCGTTCGCAGGCAAGGCTGTGCTGGTATCTCGTGGCACGTCGTCCTTCTACGAAAAGGCTCTCGCGGCACAGAAAGATGGTGCCGCGGCAGTCATCATTTACAACAACGCCGCCGGTGTTATCAACGCGACCGTGGAGGGTGACGAGGCGATCACTATTCCGGTCGTCACCATCACACAGGCAGCTGGCCAAACGCTTGCCAGCGCAATTGCCGCCGGTTCTACGACGCTTTCGTGGACCGATCAGTATTCCACCGCACAGGATCCTAACGGTGGCATTACGTCGGACTTCTCGTCGTGGGGTGTTGCGGCTGATTTGTCTCTCAAGCCAAATGTCATGGCGCCTGGTGGAAACATCTTCTCCGCTTACCCGCTGGATGCGGCTGACGGCGATGGATCCGGTTTCACGTCCATGAGTGGCACTTCGATGGCGGCACCTCACGTGGCTGGAGCTGCGGCATTGTTGCTTTCCGCAAACGCTGCTCTCACTCCAACCACCGTGAAGACTCTGCTGCAGAACACTGCAACTCCTGTCGCTAACTCAATCGGATACTACGACTTCTACGAGCCAATCGTGCGCCAGGGCGCCGGTCTCATTGATGTCGCTTCCGCGGTGTCTGAGGCCGTTTCAGGCAACAGCATCGGAACGGCTGCCTTGCCGTCCACGATCACGCCTTCCGAGATCAGCCTTGGTGATGGCGATGCCATCGAAACCACTCCAGTCACCATAACGAACAACAAGAACTATGAAGTGACATATGACCTCGTTGTCGATGATTCGGGGCTTTCGGTTGCGCTCGGTGCGAACGCAGATGCCAATGACAATTACGACATTCCGCAGGACCTCGCAAGCGTCACCGCGATTACGCTCGACGGAACGCCTGTTGATCACGTAACCGTTGGTGCTGGCGCTTCAGTGACGGTAGACGTCACTGTTGACGAGCCAACGGAATCTTGGCTCGGTGACGCGATTCCGGATGGAACGTTCTACGGCGCTTGGCTTACGTTTGCCGGCGACGACGGCACCGTCCGATCCGTCCCATTCATGGGGCTCAAGGGTGATTACGAAACTGATCTAACCTTCATGCTTTCGACATATGGCGATCTGTACCCAGAGGATGTCCTTCTCGAGAACAACATCGATCCTTCAGAGCCGTACTATGAGCCGACGCTCGCTTATGCGGGTGCGGATGGCTACGACCTTGTTGAAGATACTGACCACGTCTACTCCATGGAAGGTGACGACATTCTGGCCGTTGCTCTTCATATTGAGAACCCCGTCAGTCACCTGAGCATCCAGGCGTATTCGGTGGATGACGCTGGCAACATTGGCGCTCCGCTTTCTTCCACGCCGCTCTACGAGTCCGATGGTGAAGGAACCTCAACCGGGTACCAGATCCCGCTCGAATGGGATGGCACCTACGTCTCTAGTGACGGCACAACTGCCGATGCTCCAAGTGGCCGCTATGTTCTCGGTATTGAGGTTACAAAGGGTCTGGGGCAAGCAAGCACCGGAAACGATGCAGATAACTACGAATCATGGACCTCTCCAGTGTTCATCGTTCGCGAGTACACGGCTCCAGAGCCCGGCGATGAAGTCGCGCCGGTTTCTGACTCGTCCAAGGGCATCAACGTCTACTTCCAGCCCGATCTGGTGACTACTGTTACTGACCTGGCCATGAAGGTTGCTCGCGGGGACCAAGTGCTCGCGGGAGACTGGGACGGCGACGGCTACGATACCTTGGCGGTTCGCAAGGGTCGCACCTACACGTTCTATGACACCAATCGCACCGGCGCAACCAGCTACACCATCACGTATGGTCCGGCGGGTTCCACTCCAGTTGTCGGAGATTTCAATGGTGACGGGCGTGATGACCTTGCTGTTCGTGCCAAGAACACCAACAAGTTCTACATCAACTATGACGTCACAACCGGCGGAGTTGCTGATAAGACCGTGGTCTATGGAAAGTCGACTGATACCCCGCTGGCCGGTGACTGGAACGGTGACGGTCCGGATACCTTGGGTGTTAAGCGAGGCAATAAGTTCTTGCTCGTTGACAAGCTTGGAGTAGGAACAGCCACCCGCACGTACGTGTATGGCAAGGCGTCTGACAAGCCTCTGGTTGCAGACTTCAATGGCGACAGCGTTGACTCCATCTCGGTTGTGCGTGGCGCAACCGTGTACGTCAACAACGCACTTACCGGAGGTACTGCCTCCTCGAAGGTCACTTTTGGTCGTTCCAGCAGCCAGCTGGTGACGGGCGATTGGGATGCTTCAGGATCCGACACGTTGGCTTCATACCTAGGCTGAACATGACGCAGTAGAAGGTCTGAGCCTTCAATGCGTAAAGAGTGGGTTTTCGGGGTGCTGTAGGGCTCCCCGAAAACCCACTCTTCATGTCTGTCCGGGGTGGTCAAAAGGCCACGTCAGAGGCAACTTAAGAACGCGATGCACGTCACCCTCAGAACGGCCCCGCCCGTTTTGCTCGGTGCTTAAGGCGCGTGCTAAAGTCTTATTCGTTGCTCGGGGAGATAACCTGAACAAGTCACCTGCGCGGGTGGCGGAATAGGTAGACGCGCTAGCTTGAGGTGCTAGTCCTCTTATTTGAGGGTGGGGGTTCAAGTCCCCCTCCGCGCACGAAATGAAACCTGCTTCTAGATGCATGTAACAGCATCTAGAAGCAGGTTTTTCGTTGCTATATAGCCAATCTCATGGGGCCGCTACTACGAGTATCAGCACTCGCATCGAACCGCTGATATCACCCTCCTGACACAGGATCTCTTGAATCTGACACGGGTCCCATGTGGATGTGGCAAGAGCGGCCCGTGCTCCGATCAACCGGTGGTCGCTGTGTTGCCGGTTCGGGCGGAGACTCACAAGGGCGCGCCTTCAGCCTTGCGGTCAGAATGCAGTTTCCGACCGCAGGCATCGCATTATGCAGAACGCTACGGGTCTGAGGGCTTAGTCTGTTACGTCGTCCAAGGCTGCCGCAACAAGTTCGGGCAGCGCCTCACCGGACGCGAGCGCAGATGTGAACTGCGCCGCCGTGCGTGCCCCCACCAATGCCGAGCTAATTGCGGGATTGCGAAGAGTCCACGAAAGCGCCACATCACTCAAGCTGCGGCCAAGGCCATCGGCGGCCCGTGCCAGCGCTTCTACAACTCGACGTTGCCGATCGCGAAGGTAGGGCTCTACGAAAGCCGATAAATGCTCTGAAGCTGCACGTGAAGTTGGCGGAATTGACCGGCGGTACTTACCGGTAAGCACTCCACGTCCCAATGGGGAGGCAGCAAACGTTCCCAAACCGCAGTACTCAGCAAATGGCAGGAGCTGGTCTTCGCATTCGCGGGCTAGTAACGAATACTCGGTCTCAATGACGCTGAGAGATGGAAGATGCCGTTCCTTCAAGAGCTGCTGGAGTATGGCTGCCCGCCATGCTGGATAGCCCATGATTCCGATGTATCTGACTGTTCCTGATGTGACAAGCTTGGCAAGTGCAGTTGCCGTTTCCTCATCTGAAGCAATGGGATCGGGCGCTCCAAGTAGAAGGACATCTACGTAGTCAGTTGCGAGGCGTTCTAGCGAATCGTTTACAGAGTCCTGAATGGAGCCACGACCAGCACCGAAGCGCAGGCCGTTTGGTCCGCGGGTGAATCCGGCACGTGTGCACAGAACCAACTGCTGGCGGGGAAACTCATGCGTTGTGAGCTTTCCTACAAGCGTTTCGGCTGCACCATGACCAAAAGCGGGCGAAGTATCGATGAGATTACCGCCCGCATCCAACAGTGCTTGGACCTGCCCGCGTGCTTCGTCTTCATTCGTATCGCGGCCCCAAGTCAGTGTGCCTAGGCCAATTTCGCCGACGACGAGGCCACTTCGGCCAACTGTGCGTTCCCTCATAATGTCAAGATTAATGCAGAACGCTCATCTACCGAGTTGCTAGGCAAAGATAAGCTACCGATCGTGGGTATTTTTGAGGCTATTATCTTGGGACTCTTGCAGGGACTAACAGAGTTCCTGCCTATCTCGTCATCGGCGCACATTCGCATCTTTGGCGACCTATTCGGGTGGGGAGATCCCGGCGCAGCTTTCACCGCCATCATTCAGATCGGCACAGAGCTGGCAGTCATTGTGTACTTCTGGCATGACATCGTATCGATTATCACGAAGTGGTTCCGAGCGTTGCCTTTTGGCTGGAAGAACCCAGTCAAGCAGTCAGATCCAGATGTGCGTTTGGGATGGATCATCATCATCGCGACGATCCCGATCGGAGTGTTGGGATTCATCTTCCAGGACACAATTGAAACAAGCCTACGAAACCTCTATATCACGGCCTTCGTGTTGGCTGTGTTCGGTTTGTTGCTGGGGCTTGCTGACAAGTTCTCAAAGCGCACGATCAAGCTGGAGGACATGTCCATTCGAGATGGTCTCATCGTTGGTTTCGGGCAAGCCTTGGCATTGATTCCAGGCGTTTCCCGTTCCGGCGGTACTATCACTACCGCACTGCTGCTGGGGTACACACGCGAGGCCGCCGCACGTGCCTCATTCTTGTTGGCAGTTCCAGCTGTGCTGGCTTCTGGCTTCTTCCAACTGTTTAAGTCAAGTGGTGACGGAACTCTAGTTCTTGGGCCGACCATCCTTGCAGCCATCATCGCCTTTGTGGTGGGCTATGCGGTTATCGTGTGGTTCCTCAAGATGATTTCCACGAAGTCGTACACGGTATTCGTTGTATACCGCGTGCTCTTGGCGATCCTCGTGGTTGTGCTGCTGGGCGTGGGAGCTTTGTCAGTCTTCTGATCCACTTCTGGCTGCGCTACCTGAATCCGCGGGCAAGCAACCCTGGAGCTAGATGCTTGGAGGCAACGCCCGAACGCTCGCACAAGCCACACCCTCAGTTTCCCGAGGCCTCACCTTTTGCAGTTCGCAAGGTTTGGGCTCCTTTGCTGCTCATCTGTGGCGGCTGGCCCCCAAATTCTGGGCAGATCTCTTGGAACTTGCACCAGTTGCACAATGGTCCGCGTTTGGGCTCGAACTCACCGCTGTCAAGGCGTTCCTCAATAGCTGACCACGCCGAATCCAGTTCGAGTGCAAGCGAGTCAACATCTGCAGGCACGGGATCATAGGTGAGTGTGCGGCCGTCCTTGAGATAGATCAGTTGGGTGCGTGCCGGAAGCTGGTCAGTGGAGAGAAAGAGCGCCGCCGCATAGAAGCGCATTTGGAAGATCGCGCCATTTTGGTATCGCGGAGAGGGCGACTTGCCGGTTTTGTAATCGACAACCCGAGTGTCTCCTTGAGGTGAAACATCGATTCTGTCGATAATGCCACGGATGTGCAGACCAGACGGCAGAGTGGCATTGACAAACTTTTCGCGTGCGCGTGGAGCTAGGAACTGCGGGTTCTCCATTTTGAAGTAGTTGCCGATCAAGGTGCGCGCGCTGCCTAGCCATTCGTCTAGTGCTGCGGGTGAGTCAAAGAGTCCGCTATCAGCCGGGTTCTTGGCAAGGTGAGCATCCCAGCGCGGTTGCAGCAAATCCTGGGCCGTCTGCTCCGTGCGTGAGGCCGCCTCCACATCAAAGAGATGCTCCAGAACAGAATGCACAAGGGTACCGCGCAGAGCTTCGGGTGAGGGAGGTTCGGGCATCTTGTCGATAACACGAAAACGGAACATGAGAGGGCACTGCTTAAAATCCTTGGTCCGAGAGGGCGATAGTGCTGCGTGCTTTGTCATGTTCTCCAGCCTAGTCTGCTCCAAGGACAAGATTTTTGGCCCGTACACATCTCCCCGGCGGCGCGGTTTCGGGGATGGCGGATTCGCCACGTAGGATTGCATCCCATGAGTGAACACGCCGCAGACCGCCGTCGAGGACCATTTCGTGCTGGGGAACGGGTGCAACTGACTGATCCCAAAGGCCGCCAGTACACGATCTCTTTGACCCGAGACGGCTATTTCCATTCGACCCGCGGGTCCTTTAGCCACTCTGAGCTGATCGGTGCCGATGAAGGCACTGTCATTGAGACAAAAGAGGGCAAGCGTTTTCTCGCATTGCGCCCACTCATTACCGACTACGTTCTTTCGATGCCACGCGGTGCCACAGTTGTGTACCCAAAGGATGCGGCACAAATCGTGCATATGGCTGACGTCTTCCCTGGTGCAAGGGTATTCGAAGCGGGCGTTGGTTCCGGCGCTCTTTCGATCTCTCTGCTCAGTGCGTTGGGCTCCGACGGTCATCTAACTTCGGCAGAGTTGCGCCCAGAGTTTGCTGAGATCGCCCAAGGCAATGTGCGATCGTGGTACGGCGAAGAAGTACTGCCGTGGGAAGTCAAGATCGGCGATGCAGCAGCCGTATTGACTGCGATGGAGCCAGCAAGCCTTGACCACGTTATCCTCGACATGCTTGCGCCGTGGGAGATCATCGATTCGGCTTCCCACGCTCTTCGTCCCGGTGGTGTGATTCTTGTCTATGTGGCGACGACGACCCAGATGTCACGGTTCGTGGAGACCTTACGTAGTACTGACCGGTTCACGGAACCGCAGGCGTCAGAGACACTCGTGCGGACTTGGCATCTTGAGGGACTTGCTGTGCGTCCTGACCATCGAATGGTTGCTCACACAGGCTTCCTTGTTGTGGCTCGCAAGCTTTCTGAGAAGTCATCGCCGCTCATTCCAGCGCGACGTCCAGCGAAGGCCGCATACTCTGAGGCGTTCGAATGGGAAGATAACGAACTTGCTGAACGCTCCATCTCCGCTAAGAAGCTGCGTAGGGTTCGCCGCGACGTCGCACATCGTCAGGACGTGGAGATCACAGGCGATTCCACTGCTGGCACACACGGAGCGGAGATTCGCGCAAAGATTGACGCCGAGATCTCCGAGCGTAATCAAGCCAACTGGGAAGCGCGGATAGCGGCTCGTGACGCGCACGACGATACCGATCAGTAAGGAAGACTGATACCGATCAGTAACGTGACGAGCTCCCTAAGACGACTCCCCGCAAAGCAGGCCCGTTGTCCTAGAATTGAGTGAGCTACATGTGAAGGGTGTCAATGTCTCAAGGTCCCGGCGAACTGTACGAACTACGCCAAGAAGTCATTTCCCTCGAGGAAAAGAACGAACGTCTTGCGTCGTCGCTGAAAACGGCGCGTGACAGGATTCTTGAGCTGGGTGACCAACTCGAGTCGCTCTCGCGTCCGCCTGCTTCATACGCCACTTTCCTCAAAGCTCACGATGCGGACCATTCGGTGGACGCATTGGTGGGTGGCCGGAAGATGAATGTGGCAGCTGCTTCTTCGGTGGCGCTTGAGGCACTCAAACCGGGTCAGGAGCTGCGCCTGAACGAACAGCTAGTCGTGATCGGGTATGCGGGATATGAGGCAACTGGCACGATTGTGACGGTGGAACTTGTCATTGATCCGGAACGTGTACTAGTCAAGATTCATCAAGATGAGACTCGTGTGCTGCATATCGCGGGCCGGATCAATCCCGATCGTCTGCGCGTTGGGGATACGGTTCTGGCAGATTTGCGGGCCGGATTCGTGCTCGAACACATTGAGCGCCCGGATGTTGAACACCTTCTTCTTGAGGAGGTTCCAGACGTCTCCTATGAGGATATCGGTGGGCTTGCCCCGCAGATTGTTCAGATCAAAGACACTGTTGAACTTCCGTTTGAGCAGCCAGAGCTCTACCGGGAACACGGCTTGAAGCCGCCAAAAGGTGTCTTGTTGTATGGCCCGCCAGGCTGTGGCAAGACTTTGATTGCCAAAGCAGTAGCCACCTCCTTAGCAAGGAACGTCGCTTCACACGCAGGGAAAGCTACAGCTCGCTCCTACTTCCTCAACATCAAAGGTCCTCAACTCCTCGATAAGTATGTAGGGGAGACGGAACGCCAGATTCGCGAGATTTTCTCACGCGCCCGCGACCGCGCCGCTCATGGCATTCCGGTTGTTATCTTCTTTGATGAGATGGAAGCACTCTTCCGTACGCGCGGATCCGGTGTGTCCTCGGACGTTGAGACCACCGTGGTGCCGCAGCTCCTTGCGGAGATCGACGGCGTCGAGCAACTGGACAATGTCATCGTCATCGGAGCTTCGAATCGTGAGGATATGATCGATCCGGCCATTCTGCGCCCGGGCCGGCTCGATGTGAAGATTCGAATCGAGAGGCCTGATTATGATGGCTGCCTCGATATTCTCGGGAAGTACCTCGTCTCCACACTTCCGTTGCGTTCTGAGGATGTCACCTTATTTGGTGGCCGTGATGAGGCCGTGAAGGCTCTACGTGCGGGAACAGTGGATGCTTTGTTTGCCCGAATTCCGGAGAACGAGTACGTCGAGGTTCACTACGCGAACGGTCAGAGTGAGGTTCTGTACATCTCAGATTTCGTGTCAGGTGCCATGATCGCGGCCATCGTGGATCGCGCCAAGAAGTTGGCTATCAAGGAACTGCTGGCTACGGGCCGCCGCGGTATCGGGATGGATCACTTGATCGCAGCCGTTCGGGAAGAGACACGCGAGAACGAGGAACTGGCGAGCGCCACTAGCCCAGAAGAATGGGCCCGCGTGAACGGACGTTCCCGTGGTGAGCGGGTCACGATGGTTCGTCCTCTCGGACGCAGAGAACCGATTATCGCATCTACACCGGATCGGCCCCGAACGGTTCATGAATGGGACGACGTCGTTCCCGATGGTCTGATCTGAGGAGAGAGATGACTGCTAGGCGAATTATCGGCATGGAGACCGAGTTTGGCGTGTTGGAACCCAACGAACCTTACGCCAATCCCATCGTGCTTTCCGCAGAGGTGGTAGAGGCATATGGCAATGAGGGCAGTGGCTCAAGCGCGGTAGGATCCATCCGGTGGGATTTTCACGGCGAAGATCCGCTCAATGATGCTCGGGGGTATCGCATTGAGCGTGCCGCGGCGCATCCGTCACAGCTCACCGACGATCCGAACTTCGTGGCACCATCAGGTGATGGCCCCCGCCTGCAACGCCTTGAACGGCCTGAGAGCGGTGAATTCACGCGGCCGCGCGCTGCCAATGCTGTACTTCGCAATGGTGCACGGCTCTACGTGGATCACGCCCATCCGGAGTTCTCGTCTCCCGAAACGGCAAATCCGCGCGAGGCGGTGTTGTGGGATCGCGCCGGCGAACACGTCATAGCCGAAGCGATGGCAATCCTCAAAAGGCGAGGCCGCGAAATCGTCTTATATAAGAACAATGTGGATGGCAAAGGTGCTGCCTACGGTTCGCACGAGAACTATTTGATGCGCCGTGAAGTGGACTTCGGGGATGTCATACGCTACCTCACGCCGTTCTTCGTCACACGGCCGGTGCTGTGCGGTGCAGGGCGGGTGGGCCTCGGCCAGCGTAGCGAAGTTCCGGGTTTTCAGATCTCGCAGCGGGCCGACTACGTTGAGAATGACATCGGGCTGGAAACCACGTTTAATCGTCCGATTATCAACACGAGGGACGAACCGCATGCCGATCCGCAGAAATGGCGTCGTCTTCATGTTATTGGCGGAGATGCCAACCTGTTCGATGTCTCCAACCTCCTGAAGGTTGGAACTACCTCTCTCGTCTTGTGGCTATTAGAGACAGAGATTCCGCTCGCACTCGATTCTCTGCTGCTTGATGATCCGGTTTCCGCAACGTGGATCGTTTCTCAGGATCCCACGCTTCGCGTGGGGTTGGAGATGCGTGACGGCACAACTAAGACGGCCTTGGAGATCCAGCAGGTTTACCTTGATGTGGTCAGAGACGCCATAGCTAGGTTTGGGCAACCCGACTTCGATACTCAGGAGGTCCTCGACCGCTGGCAAGAGGTACTTGATGCGCTGAAGAAGGACGTTTTCTCTGCAGCTCGCCAAGTCGAATGGGTTGCCAAATACCAGTTGCTCGAGAACATGCGAGTACGCGGGGCAATGGACTGGAACAATGACAAGCTGCGTGCGCTTGATCTGCAATGGCACGATATGCGTCCCGAACGTTCGATTGTTCGAAGGTTAGATCAAGCGGGGCAAGTCGAGCGCATTTTCAGCCAACAAGAAGTGGCGTATGCAGCGACCCATGCCCCCGAATCCACACGTGCGTTTCTGCGTGGTGGGCTCATTGACAAGTTCCCTGAGAACGTTGCGGCGGCGGGCTGGGATGGGATCATCCTGGATGTTCCTGGTTATAAGGATTTGGTACGCCTGCCAACGATCCGGCCCTCGCGTGGAACTCGACCATTGGTTGGACAGATGCTGGAAAGCTCCCAATCGGTGGAAGATTTCCTCATCCGCCTCACAAAAGGGTGAAGCCCTCTCCAGATAGCACACACCCACACCGCCCCACATATCCATATAGGTTAGGCAGCGCGATTCCGCGCTAAGGAGTACAACAATGTCACAACAGGAGTTCAAGCAGCCGCGGCGGTCCGTTGAGGAAGTGAACCAAGAAGAGCTTCCACAAGCGCAGACCCAAGGTTTCAGCGTCGATTCGCTCCTTGATGAGATTGATTCCGTCCTTGAGACGAACGCTTCGGAGTTTGTACAAGGTTTCGTGCAAAAGGGTGGCCAGTGATCCCACGTCGAGTGATGGGGATCGAGACTGAATATGGTCTCACCTGTGCATCCACTCAAGGAGGTCCCACTCCGCTCGATCCCGAAGAATCTGCACAAATACTCTTTCAACCGGTCATTGAAATGGGACGTTCTACTAACACGTTCCTTTCCAACGGGGCTCGGCTCTATCTCGATGTGGGCTCTCATCCGGAGTATGCGACTGCCGAATGCGACACAATCGATGATCTTCTTGCGAATGACCGTGCCGGTGAGCTGCTGTTTGCCGAATTGGCGGCCACGGCCAATAAGCGTCTAGTTGATGACGGTGTTGCTGGCCGGATCCATCTGTTCCGCAACAACAATGATGCAGAGGGCAATTCGTTCGGTTGCCACGAGAACTATTTGGTTCGCAGACGTCCCGACTATCGGGCACGGATCTCGGCCATGTTGCCGTATTTCGTCACTCGTCAGATCGTGGCTGGCGCTGGTCATCTTCATCGGGACCAAGACGGCGTGGTAGCTTATGAGTTCTCGCAACGTGCGGATCAGATGTGGGACGCGATATCGTCTGCTTCCACCCGGGCCCGCCCGATGATCAATACGCGCGATGAACCCCATGGCGACGCAGAACTCTACCGGCGCATGCATGTGATTGTTGGCGATTCCAATATTGCGCAGGCTACTACCGCACTCAAGATGGCCGCCACAGAAGCACTCCTCGTGATGGTTGAGGATGGCGGCATCTTGCCGAACCTCGAGTTGGCGGATCCGATGGCTGCTATTCGCGCCACAAGTCTGGATCTGAGTGGACGTGCTTCGCTGGAGTTGGCGGCAGGCGGAACGATTACTCCAATCGAGGTACAGAGGCGATTCCGGGATGCCGTTCTGGGTCATTTTGATCGCAAGGGATACACGAGCGAACTGGATAACACCCGTTCCTATGCTTTGGACCTGTGGGGCCGCGCGATCGATGCTGTGGAGGCGTGTGATTATTCGAGCATTGTCACTGAGATCGATTGGGCGGCAAAGCTCAGCCTTATCTCGCGCTACCAGGAGAGGGGAGGGCTTAGCCTTTCCGATCCGCGTATAGCTCGGCTGGACTTGGCATACCACGACATCACAGAGGGAGGGCTCTATCAGTCGATGGAGCAGTCCGGGCTTCTCCGGCGCATCATTTCACCGGAGTCCGCGACCAACGCTATGACCATCGCTCCACAGACAACGCGGGCAAAGCTACGCGGCGGGTTCGTTAAGCGAGCACAGGAGCTTCGTCAGGACTACATGGCCGATTGGATGAACCTACGATTGCTGGAAGCACAGGGCACACGGTCGGTGGTGTTGAAGGATCCGTTTGAGACCGTCAACCCACGAGTTGACGAACTCATGGCAGAGATGCGGTAGTGCAGGTGCGCGCGTTGTTAGCTGCACTCTCGTTGGCGTTGGCGGTCCTGGCTGGTTGCGGATCCGATGCCAACTACACCGCCGGCAGGATAGAGATTACGGGCGATCTGGGTGCACCTGTAACGATCTCGGTGGCAGAAGCACCCAATCTTGAGTCCGCAACATCGAAGGTGGTTACTGAGGGAAGCGGAAACGAGGTGCATAGTGGTGCTACGGTGCTGTTCCGCGCCACCTCGTTCGACTCTCGCACTGGCGAGATCATTGAGAACTACGCGACTGGGTCAGTTCGTCTCGCAGCAGCTGATTCCGAAGGCGTAGGCGATTTGGCCGACATCATCGTGGGCTCGACTGAAGGCAGCCGCATCCTCGTGGAACGACCCGGACTGGTTGCGGGGGATTCGACGGCGGTGGAGGTCGTCGTCGTCGATATTCTGTACACCACTGCGCGTGGTGACGCGGCCGATCTACCCGATCCTCTTCCGGAGGGAATGCCTACGCTCGAAACGGCGGACGGTGGCGGCCCTGCGATCTCTGCTGGTGGCGGGGCGATCGATAGTCTCCACACGGTCGAACTTGTGACTGGATCGGGGGAGCAGGTCCTCAGCGATTCCACGGTAGCCATTCAATACGTAATTGCTGACGCCAGCGGATCGGTCATTGACACGACGTGGAATGGTACGGGGGCGGTGAGCGTTGATCTTTCGACCGTCATGGAGGGTTTGCGTGATGGACTCGCCGATCAGAAAGTGCATTCACGCGTTGTAGTGCTCATTCCGAGTGCTGAAGCGGCAGGTGATGGCGATCGAGTTGCGATCGTTGACATCCTTGCTGTGATGGACTGAGAGCAGGTTGTGGCTACCTAGGCGGTAATCTTGCATCATCATTGAGCGATAGGAGCACCGTGTCAGTAGCGATTCGTGTCATTCCGTGTCTGGACGTCACAGGTGGGCGCGTGGTCAAAGGCGTGAACTTCAAGAACCTGCGTGATGCGGGCGATCCTGTGGAGCTGGCCAGCATCTACGATGCGGAAAAGGCAGACGAGATCACCTTTCTCGATGTTTCGGCCACTGCTGACGGGCGTGGAACAATGCTTGAAGTCGTGCGCCGTACGGCAGAACAGGTGTTTGTGCCGCTTACTGTGGGCGGTGGTATTCGCAGTGTCGACGACGTTCGCGTGCTCCTGGAGGCGGGCGCAGACAAGATCGAAATCAACAGCGCTGCGGTTGCTCGACCCGAACTGATCAGCGAGATCGCCGATCAGTTCGGTAGCCAAGTCATCGTGCTGTCGCTGGACGCGCGCCGTGTGAGCGCCGATGTGCACACTGCATCCGGGTACGAAGTGACTACCCATGCTGGCAAGCGCTCCACGGGTATAGACGCCCTTGCGTGGGCGCGGCGTGGGCAGGAACTTGGTGCCGGTGAGATCCTTCTGAACTCGATGGATGCTGACGGCACGGAGACCGGATTTGATCTTGAGATGACTTCGGCTATTCGTGATTCTGTATCACTTCCACTCATCGCGTCAGGTGGCGCTGGGAAGGTTGAGGATTTCTCGGCAGCCGTCCGGGCAGGCGCTGATGCGGTCTTGGCAGCTTCCGTGTTCCATTTCGCTACCCTTTCGATCTCCCAGGTGAAGGATCACCTACGTGCACAAGGATATGAAGTTCGATGACTGATACGTTGCCGCAAGATCTCTTTTCGCGCCTGAAGTTTGACGACCACGGCCTCATCGCAGCCGTTATTCAGGATGCTGAGAACGACGAAGTGTTGATGGTTGGCTACATGAATGATGTGGCCCTAGCGCGCACGCTCTCGACAGGTCGTGTCTGGTTTTGGTCTCGTTCGCGGCAAGAGTATTGGCGTAAGGGTGATACGTCTGGGCATATTCAGCTGGTTCGAAAAGTTGAGCTCGATTGCGACGGCGATTGCGTGCTGGTTCACGCCATTCAGGTTGGCGCCGCATGCCACACTGGCACACGCACGTGTTTTGAGGCCGGCGGTGAGCTTGAAGCGGTTGTGATTGATCAGAAGCTGCCTGAAAGCCACGCGTTGGCTCAGGAGGTGGAGTCATGACCGCATCGGATGGCCCAATCAATCTCACATGGGGCGAGGTGTGGCCTTCAGTGGAGGGCTTCGTTGAACTCGCCCACAACCGACGGGTAATTCCCGTTGTCAAGCAGGTTTTGCTCGACGACGCCGCGCCGTTAGGCATTTACCGCAGGCTCGCCACAGGAACGGGCACGTTCATACTTGAATCAGCCGAGCACGACGGGACGTGGAGTCGCTGGTCCTACGTGGGTGTGCGTTCGCCCGCTCAGCTGGTGGCACAAAACGGAACAGCTCGCTGGATTGGCGAGGTTCCGCAGGGCCTGAAGGTTGAAGGTCAGACTACGGAGCTTCTGGATTCTGCGCTCACTGCTTTGCATACTGAAGCTCTACCTGGTCTGCCTCCACTGACCGGTGGCCTCGTGGGAGCGCTTGGATGGGACACGCTAAGTGATTGGGAACCCAAGCTGAGGCGGAAGGCTCCTCGCGAGCTCACAACGCCTGATGCCGTGATGTGCTTGGCGACCGATATGGTTGCTGTAGATCACAAGAAAGGCACGGTGTGGCTCATCGCAAATGCGGTGAACTGGAATGACACGCCTGACGGCGTGGAGCGTGCTTACGCTCAAGCTGCGGCACGCCTCGATGAAATGACTGAGCTTCTCAACGCTCCGCTTTCTCTGAATGCTGTGGGGGTATCTGGATGCCAACCAGCTGAACCGGAAATGCGCACGCCATCGGACCAGTTCGAAGCTGCTGTCGAGTCCGGTAAAGAAGCAATCCGTGACGGCGAAGTGTTCCAGGTGGTGCTTTCTCAGCGGGCGGATATCGATTGTCCATCAGATCCGCTAGACGTCTACCGTGTCCTTCGTACCATCAACCCGAGCCCCTACATGTACTGCCTGCGGCTGGCAGACGGAACGGATGATCCAGAGGGCTTCTGCGTGGTTGGCTCATCACCTGAAACGTTGATGCGGCTTGAAGGCGGAAGCGTGACCACGTTCCCCATTGCCGGATCCCGGCCTCGAGGTACCACGCGGCGCGAGGACCACGAGCTGGCCAAAGACCTCATGAAAGATCCTAAGGAACTCTCCGAACATGTCATGCTCGTGGACCTCGCTCGAAACGACTTGGCGAAGGTGTGCGAACCCGGCACAGTTGAGGTAGTTGAGTTCATGGAGATCAAGCGCTTCAGCCATATCATGCATATCTCATCCACCGTTTCAGGTACCTTGGCCGAAGGGTGCACCGCGGTGGATTGCCTAGCTGCAACGTTCCCGGCAGGCACGCTCTCCGGCGCGCCCAAACCGCGGGCAATTGAGCTGATTGACCAACTTGAGCCAGCTCGTAGAGGCATCTACGGTGGAGTAATCGGCTATCTCGATTTCAGTGGCAACGCTGACCTTGCTATCGCTATCCGCACCGCCGTGCTGTCGCACGGAAAAGCCACAGTTCAGGCGGGAGCTGGAATCGTGGCGGATTCAGTGCCCACAACGGAGTTCATAGAGACGAAGAACAAAGCGGCGGCAGCAGTCCGTGCCATTCAGATCGCCGGCACGATTGCACCGACACATGGACGTAACTGAGGCCGGTTTAACATCCCGGGTATGGTTGCGACGAACGGACGGAGGACCACATGTCAGTACTTGATGACATTATCGTTGGGGTGCGTGAAGATCTTGCCCGCCGAGAAGCAAAGGTAAGTCTGGACCAGCTCAAGGAGCGGGCTAGCAGGATCCCGGGTGCCCTCAATGCGGAGGCCGCTCTTCGTGGGGCCGGTGACCACCGTAGTGTCACGATCATTGCTGAATGTAAGCGTTCGAGCCCGTCCAAAGGCGCCCTCGCTGAGATTCCGGACCCGGCGGTTCTCGCGTCTGCTTATGAACTTGGTGGAGCTGCGGCGATTTCCGTTCTGACGGAGGAGCGGAGGTTCAAGGGATCGCTCGCTGATCTGGATGTGGTGCGTGCAAACGTTTCGATTCCCGTGCTTCGCAAGGACTTCATCGTCACTCCCTACCAAATCTGGGAGGCGAGGGCTCACGGTGCAGACATGGTGTTGCTTATCGTTGCGGCACTTGAACAGACCGTCCTCACGTCGTACATCGAACGTGTTCAGTCGCTCGGAATGACGGCATTAGTAGAGACTCATGATCGGGAAGAGGCCCGCCGTGCGATCGATGCTGGTGCGCGCGTCATTGGCGTCAATGCTCGCAATCTCAAGACTCTCGAAGTGGATCGTTCCGTCTTTGAAGAAGTGGTTGATGTCCTTCCCGGCTATGTCACCCGTGTGGCCGAATCGGGTGTCCGTGGGGCTCAGGACGTCGTCAGTTACGCACGTTCGGGAGCCGACGCAGTACTTGTAGGCGAGGCGCTAGTCACAAGTGGTGACCCAGCTTCGGTAATTCGGGACATGGTTGCTGCTGGTCAGCATCCTTCCCTCGACGCAATGGAGAGATGACGTGTCACAAATCTTGGGAGAGGCCCACGGCCCCTACTTTGGAGAGTTTGGTGGGCGCTATGTGCCTGAAGCGCTGATTTCAGCACTGGACTCGCTCTCGGAAGCATGGCAGAAGCTCAAGGTTGACCCAGAATTTCGTGCCGAACTCGATCATCTGCATCGCACGTACACCGGACGGCCGTCGATTATCACCGAAGTCCCCAAGTTTTCGCAGCATGCTGGCGGCGCCCGGATCATCCTCAAGCGAGAGGATCTCAACCACACCGGCTCCCACAAGATCAACAACGTTCTGGGCCAGGCACTATTGACACGTGCAGTGGGCAAGACCCGTGTCATCGCAGAGACCGGTGCGGGTCAGCACGGTGTTGCCACGGCCACCGCTGCGGCATTGCTGGGACTCGATTGCACGGTATACATGGGGGCCGAGGACGTTCGACGTCAGGCCCTCAATGTTGCTCGCATGGAACTTCTGGGCACCAAGGTTGTCTCTGTCTCAGCCGGTTCAGCCACGCTGAAAGACGCCATCAATGAGGCATTCCGCGATTGGGTAACGAATGTCGATTCGACCAACTACATCTTCGGAACGGCGGCTGGCCCGCATCCTTTCCCGGAACTCGTCCGGGATCTTCAAAAGATCATTGGTGAAGAAGCACGCGCGCAAGTTCTCAGTTTGACTGGCGAACTCCCAGACATGGTGTGCGCGTGCATCGGCGGCGGGTCCAACGCGATTGGAATGTTTAACGCGTTCCTTGATGACCCATCGGTGCGGCTGTACGGATTCGAAGCTGGCGGTGAGGGTATAGAGAGTGGGCGCACTGCGGCTTCCATCAACGGTGGCACGCTGGGAGTATTCCAAGGATCGCGAAGTTTCCTTATGCAAGATGAGGACGGCCAGACGGTTGAGTCTCACTCAATTTCTGCCGGTCTGGATTATCCGGGCGTTGGCCCTGAACACGCGTGGCTTTCTTCGATTGGCCGGGCTGAGTATCGCCCTATTAACGACGACGAGGCCATGGAAGCCTTCCGTTTGTTGTGCCGAGAAGAGGGCATCATCCCGGCAATTGAGTCTTCTCATGCATTGGCTGGAGCTCTGAAGCTGGGTAGGGAAACTCAGGCAAATGGTGAGGAACCTCCAACTATCTTGGTGAGCCTGTCGGGTCGTGGTGACAAGGATGTGGAAACCGCGATGACATACTTTGGAATCTCAGGAAAGGGTGAACAGCGATGAGGGCTGGCGATGCAATCGACGCTCGCACACGGGTTGGTCAAGCCGCATTCGTCGGGTATCTGCCCGCAGGCTTTCCTGATGTGGACCGCAGTATCAATGCCGCCACAACGCTCGCAAAATCCGGTGCGGATATCATCGAGTTGGGATTGCCGTACTCTGACCCCAGCATGGATGGTGGCACCATCCAGAAGGCGGCAATGCAGGCTCTTGCGGGCGGCTTCCGTGTGAGGGATGTATTCCACTGTGTGGAGGCCGTGGCCAAGACGGGCACAGTTCCGCTCATCATGACCTACTACAACCTCATCTTCAGGTATGGGGTAGGCAAGTTCGCCCGGGATTTCGCTAATGCAGGGGGAGCGGGCCTCATCACTCCAGACCTTATACCTGAAGAGGCTGGGGAATGGATCACAGCATCAGACGAATACGACCTTGATCGGGTGTTCCTTGTGGCTCAGTCCTCGCGCCCCGATCGGCTCAAACTGACAGCGCAAGCTTCGCGTGGATTTGTCTATGCGGCCTCAACTATGGGCGTGACTGGTACGCGGTCGAGCCTCGATTCGGGTGCGCGCGCTTTGGTGGAGCGTACTCGCAATGCGGGTGCGGAACGCGTGTGCGTTGGTATTGGAGTCTCCACTCCGGATCAAGCGCGCGAAGTGGCAGCTTATGCTGACGGCGTGATCGTTGGTTCGGCTCTGGTCAATACTCTGTTCGAGGAAGACGAATCGCGGGCACTGCGCAACCTAGCAGCTACGGCAGAAGCTCTAGCTGCAGGTGCGCACGGGGAGTGAGATCATCCGGCTGGGAAAAGTCGGGTAGTCTCGTGGAATGGTTCTTGCCGGGCACTGCGCCCGCGGGGCTGTATTCCTGTTTGCGAAGAGTTGGATAGTTCTATGATCCTGGCATCGATACCATCACCCTCGGTGGCAGTTTGGCACCTTGGCCCACTGCCGATTCGGGCGTATGCAATCGCCATCATGATTGGCATTGGCATAGCGTGGTGGATTTTGGACCGGCGGTATAGGGCGAAAGGCGGTCCATCTGATGTCACCATCGATATCGCAGGGTGGGCAGTGATCTTTGGAATCGTCGGCGGCCGCATTTATCACGTCATCACCGACAACCAGCTCTATTTTGGTGAGGGCAGGAATCCCATCAAAGCGCTGTACATCTGGGAGGGCGGCCTCGGGATCTGGGGAGCTATTGCGCTTGGCGGTGTAGGCGTGCTTATCGGATGCCACCGCGCTGGGCTCCGGTTGGCGCCAGTCGCCGATTCGCTTGCGCCTGCTTTACTGGTGGCGCAAGCTATTGGCCGGCTCGGCAACTATTTCAACCAAGAGTTGTTTGGGCGCGAGACTACCCTTCCGTGGGGGTTGCAGATCGACGACGCCCACCTTCCCGGTGGATACGCGTCCGGAACGCTCTTCCATCCCACATTCCTGTATGAAATGATCTGGTGCCTCCTGGGTGCCGTGGTGCTGGTAGCACTCGAAAAGAAGTTCACGTTGGTGGCTGGCCAAGCATTTGCAGCCTACGTCATGATCTATACCGCGGGCCGCTTCTGGATCGAGAACATGCGAATTGACGAGGCGCACCACATCCTTGGACTGCGCCTGAACGTGTGGACCGCTATTCTCGTCTTTGTCGGTGGAACGATCGCGCTTTTCGTGCTTCGTCGCCGCGCACGGAACAACCCTCATGCGAACGACATTTGGCTATCGGAAGATGCGCGTGAGAGGTTTGAGAAGAAGCGGGCCGCTGAGCAAAACGGCTTGCACAAGTCCGAAGAGTCGGAAGGCGATTCAGCAACCGATCAGGAACAATCCCTGGAGCACTCCGATGAGGTAGAAGAAGGCCAATCTCTGTCGGATATTGGTGACCAGGCACTTCCAGAGGCTCGGCCAGACGACACTGTGTGAGTGTCTCAAATTAGGGGTCCACATTCTGAGATAGGGCTTCCTGGGCCTAGGGCGCCGGTGTTTCATTAGTGTGAAGCGCTGAGTATGCGCGTAGGAATTCAGGAGGACAACGTGAGTACAACAGGTCTTTACCGCCCCGAGTACGAACACGATGCTTGTGGTGTTGCCTTCGTGGCTAACCTGAGCGGCGAACAGTCACGCGAGATTGTGGATCTCGGATTGACGGCACTGGAGAATCTCGATCATCGAGGTGCGGTAGGTGCCGAGGAGAACACAGGAGATGGGGCCGGGATTCTGCTCCAGGTTCCTGATGCGTTTCTGCGCTCTGTCACGAGCTTCTCGCTTCCTGAACCCGGCCACTACGCGGTGGGTATTGCGTTCCTTCCCAGAGTTGGGGAACGCGGTGAGGCCGTCGCGGAGATAGAAGCGATCGCGCGCGAAGAGGGCTTGGACGTGCTTGGATGGCGTACTGTGCCCATCGATTCTTCGATGATTGGGCCCACAGCGATGGCTTGTATGCCCACGTTCCGCCAGCTGTTCCTTGCTGATCCAGCAGGCACAACCGGCATCGAACTGGACCGCAAAGCATTCCGGGTTCGCAAGCGGGCAGAACTCGCCGGAACCTACTTCGCGTCTCTATCTTCGCGCACGCTCTTGTACAAGGGCATGCTCACTACCAAGCAGCTTCAGCCCTTCTTCTTGGACCTGTCTGATCCGCTCCTTGAATCGGCTCTGGCTGTGGTTCACTCGCGCTTCTCCACCAACACGTTCCCATCGTGGCCACTCGCTCAACCGTTCCGAATGGTGGCTCACAATGGTGAGATTAACACCGTGCGCGGCAACCGCAATTGGATGGCAGCTCGCGAGGGCCAACTGCATGCAGAGGCCCTTGGCTCAATCGACGAACTGCTCCCTGTCAACACGGCAGCCTCCGATTCGGCTAGCTTCGACGAAGTTCTTGAACTCCTGTATCTTTCGGGGAGATCACTTCCTCACGCTGTGCGCATGATGATCCCGGAAGCGTGGGAACAGAATTCGGACATGGATCCGAAGCTGCGTGCGTTCTACCAGTACCATGCAAACCTCATGGAGCCATGGGACGGGCCAGCCTCTATCACGTTCACAGACGGCGTTCAGTTGGGCGCCGTGCTCGACCGCAATGGGCTGCGGCCTGGACGATTCTGGGTCAGTGATTCTGGGTTGGTGGTTCTTGCCTCCGAATCCGGTGTGCTGGACATTCCCGCTGAGCAGGTTGTGCGTAAGGGCAGACTGCAGCCAGGAAAAATGTTCCTTGTTGATATGCAGGAACACCGCATCATCGAGGATGATGAGATCAAGTCCAAGTTGGCAAATGCCGCACCTTACGGCGCTTGGATTAGCGAGAACACGGTTCGCCTGTCTGACCTGCCCGAACGCGAACACGTTGACCATTCCCACACATCTGTCACACGGCGCCAGCAGGTGTTTGGTTACACAAACGAAGAGATCAGAATGATCGTCAAGCCGATGGCGGCTGGCGGTGCTGAAGCCAAGGGATCGATGGGTTCGGACACGCCGATCGCAGTGCTATCGGATCGGTCTCGCCTCATCTTTGATTACTTCAGCCAGCAGTTTGCTCAGGTAACCAACCCTCCGCTCGACGCCATCCGCGAAGAGCTTGTCACCTCCTTGGTCTCGGCAGCTGGCCGCGAACCAAACCTTCTCGCGGAGCTCCCGGAGCATGCGCGCAAGTTGGTTGTTGACTTCCCAGTGATCGACAACGACGAACTCGCCAAGATTCGCAACATCGGGCGTTACCCGGAATTAGGTAAAGGGCTTTCTGCGGTTGCAATCTCAGGCCTCTACCGAGTCTCGGGCGGGGAAGCCTCGCTACGGGTACGAATCGATGAGATTTGCGCGGAAGCCGATGCGGCGATTGAGGCTGGCGCTTCTTTCCTCATACTGTCGGATCGTGATTCATCCGGTGAGCTTGGGCCAATTCCCTCACTCCTTCTCACATCGGCCGTTCACCATCATCTTCTGCGGCGCCAGACCCGCACGAAGTGCGCAATCTTCGTTGAGGCCGGCGATGTGCGTGAGGTCCACCATGTGGCACTTCTTATCGGATATGGTGCGACGGCAGTCAACCCGTATCTCGCTTTGGAGACTGCAGAAAACCTTGCCCGCACCGGTGAGGTCAAGGTTTCCCCAGAGAAAGCTGCCCACAATCTCATCGACGCGCTTGGGCATGGCCTGCTCAAGGTGATGTCCAAGATGGGTATTTCCACAGTTGCTTCGTACCGAGGTGCTCAGGTGTTCCAGGCCATTGGCTTGTCGCAAGAGCTGGTTGACGAGTACTTCACAGGTACGCCAACCCCTCTTGGGGGAGCTGGTCTAGACGTGATTGCCAATGAGGTAGCTCTGCGCCACGTCGTGGCTTACCCTTCGCTGGGTATCACCCCCGCCCATCGGGCGCTTGAGACCGGCGGCGAGTATCAGTGGCGACGAGATGGCGAAGAGCATCTGTTTAACCCTGAGACGGTGTTCTTGCTCCAGCATTCCACTCGGACGAAGAGCTATGACGAGTTCAAGCGTTACAGCGGTTTGGTGGACAACCAGGCTGAGCATCTCATGACGCTCCGAGGCCTGTTCCGCCTCAAGGAAGGCGAACTTGATCCCATCTCGATCGACGAGGTGGAGCCCATCGGATCCATCATGAAGCGTTTCTCCACAGGCGCCATGTCATTCGGATCCATTTCGCAGGAGGCCCATGAGACTCTCGCGGTGGCGATGAACCGCATTGGTGCCAAGTCGAACACTGGCGAAGGCGGCGAGATGCCCGAACGCCTCTACGATTCGGTACGCCGCAGCTCGATTAAGCAGGTTGCTTCTGGCCGATTTGGCGTAACGAGCGAGTACCTCGTCAACGCCGACGATATCCAGATCAAGATGGCACAGGGTGCGAAGCCTGGTGAAGGTGGCCAGCTACCCGCCCAGAAGGTGTATCCGTGGGTGGCGGAAGTGCGCCACTCGACACCGGGTGTGGAGTTGATTTCTCCACCGCCTCATCACGACATCTATTCGATTGAGGATCTGGCTCAGCTTATTCACGACTTGAAGAATGCAAATCCAAGGGCTCGCATTCACGTTAAGCTCGTATCCGAAGTTGGAGTCGGAACAGTAGCGGCCGGTGTAGCCAAGGCGCACGCCGACGTCGTCCTTATTTCCGGTCACGACGGCGGAACCGGCGCAGCTCCTCTCACGTCCATCAAACATGCCGGTGCTCCATGGGAGCTTGGCTTGGCCGAAACACAGCAGACGCTGGTCCTGAACAACTTGCGCGATCGTATTGTGGTGCAGGCCGACGGGCAGCTGAAGACTGGCCGTGACGTAGTGGTGGCCGCACTGCTCGGCGCCGAAGAATTCGGTTTTGCAACGGCTCCTCTGGTGGTCTCCGGGTGCGTCATGATGCGGGTGTGCCACAAAGACACGTGCCCTGTGGGTGTGGCAACTCAGAACCCTGAACTGCGCAAGCGGTTCAGTGGCAAGCCTGAATACGTGGTGACTTTCTTTGAGTACATTGCGCAGGAGGTTCGCGAGATCCTTGCCTCGCTCGGGCTTCACTCGATAGAGGAAGCAGTTGGCCATGTGGAGTTGCTAGATACAAAGAGCGCCGTCAACCATTGGAAGGCCTCCGGACTGGACTTGACACCGGTTCTGGCGAAGCCAGAAGCGACCCCGGGAGCGACTCTCTACCAGAGCGTTGGCCAGGATCATGGGTTAGAACATGCCCTAGATGTCACTCTTATTGAGATCTGCCAAGACGCGCTCGTCAGTGGCACGC
The DNA here is from genome assembly GCF_014041995.1 of Changpingibacter yushuensis. Taxonomy (NCBI): domain Bacteria; kingdom Bacillati; phylum Actinomycetota; class Actinomycetes; order Actinomycetales; family Actinomycetaceae; genus Changpingibacter; species Changpingibacter yushuensis. The sequence goes on from NZ_CP059492.1 coordinate 1,374,455, forward strand.
CAGTGGCGGTGGATCTTCCGATCCATAATGTCAATCGTACTGTTGGCACGATGCTCGGTTCTGAGTTGACGCGGCGATACGGTGGCAAGGGACTTCCCGATGGCACGATCGACATCACGTTGCGCGGTTCAGCTGGCCAATCATTCGGTGCTGTTCTACCCAAGGGAATCACGCTCCGGCTGGTTGGCGATGCCAATGACTACGTAGGCAAATCGCTTTCTGGTGGCCGGATTTGTGTGCGGCCGGATCAACTGAGCTCCTTTGCCCCGGAAGAGAACGTCATTGCCGGAAACGTCATTGGATATGGCGCGACTTCCGGTGAGATCTTCCTTCGTGGCTTGGTGGGCGAACGCTTCGGAGTGCGCAACTCTGGCGCAACCCTCGTCTCAGAGGGTGCCGGTGACCACTGCGCGGAGTACATGACGGGTGGCGTTCTCTTGGTGCTTGGTCAAGTGGGCCGCAACTTCGGTGCAGGTATGTCGGGAGGCGCAGCATACGTGCTCGACTTTGACTCCAAGGCGCTCAACCCAGATGCCGCCGCGAACGGCGCGTTCATCATTACATCTCCGGATGAACAGGATGTGGCTGAACTCAAGGAACTGCTTCAGAAGCACGTGGACTTCACGGGCTCTGCAGTTGCTCAGGCAATTCTCGCAACTGAGGGATACTCCCGTATCACGAAGCTTGTACCTCGCAGCTATGCACGTCTAACTGCCGCTTTGGCAAATGCTGAGGCTGACGGGTTGGACATCACCAATAACACCGTGTGGACCAAGATTATGGAGGCATCTCGTGGCTGATCCGAAAGGTTTTCTCAAGCACCGCCAGCGGGAGCTGCCGGTTGAGCGCCCAGTGCCAGTTCGAATCATGGACTGGAAAGAAATTCAGGATTCGAAGGTAGATAACTCGGCGATTCTGAAGCGCCAGGCCTCCCGTTGCATGGATTGTGGCATTCCGTTCTGCCACTTCTCCTGTCCGCTTGGCAACCTCATTCCGGAATGGAATGACTTGCGGTGGCGTGAGAATCTACCCGAAGCAATTGATCGCCTTCATGCCACCAACAACTTCCCAGAGTTCACGGGACGCCTCTGCCCGGCGCCGTGCGAATCGGGATGCGTGTTGGGAATCAATCAGGAGCCCGTGACAATCAAGCAGGTGGAGCATTCCATCATTGATGAGGCATGGGAAGCTGATTTGGTCACACCTCAGATTCCGGAGTATCTCACTGGCAAGACGGTTGCAGTTGTTGGCTCTGGGCCTGCCGGCCTCGCAGCCGCGCAGCAGCTGACGCGCGCAGGTCACACCGTTGCCGTATATGAGAAGAGCGATGCTCCCGGGGGGCTTCTGCGATACGGCATTCCCGAGTTCAAGTTGGAGAAGTCCGTTCTTGAACGGCGTCTTGCGCAGATGGAAGTTGAAGGGACCCGTTTCTACAACGACGCTTCCATTGGGGAGGCCGGACACAATGCCTCAGAGCTTCTTCAGGGATACGACGCGGTAGTTTTGGCGATCGGTACACCTATTGGGCGTGATCTTCCGGTGCCGGGACGCGAGTTCAGTGGTATTCATCAGGCTGTAGAGTTTCTGACCACTTCGACTCGTCGGGTGCATGGCTTGGAGATCGAGGATGACATCACCGCTGCGGACAAGGACGTTGTGGTGATTGGCGGTGGAGACACTGGTTCGGACTGCATTGGTACATCTGTTCGCCAGGGTGCGCGTTCGATCACCTCGCTGGAGATCATGCCGCAGGCATCCACGCAGCGCCCGGAGAATTGGCCTTGGCCAACCTTCCCGAAGCTCTACAAGGTCTCGACATCCATGGAGGAGGGCGGGCAAACCCTCTACTCGACGTCTACCGTTGAGTTCCTCTCTGATGGAACTTCTGGTGAGGGCGCTGTTTCCCATCTGCGCCTGACCGATGTTGAGTTCGTTGGAGGGCGCCTAACTACCATCGAAGGCAGTGAGCGGGTTATTCCGGCACAGCTGGTGTTACTTGCCATGGGCTTTGTTGGTGTTCCGAATGAAGGAATCGTGGACCAGCTCGGCTTGAACCTAGATAAGCGGGCGCGTATTGAGCGCAACCAAGATTTCACCACGAACGTACCCGGTGTGTTTGTGGCTGGCGACGCGGGGCGCGGCCAGTCGCTCATCGTTTGGGCAATTGCAGAAGGTCGTGCCGCTGCCAAGAGCGTAGACAGCTATCTCAGTGGCACTGAGAGCGCGCTTCACGCTCCGGTCCGGGCAGGAGACCTTTCGCTGACTCTGTAGTGAAACCGCGTAGCTGATTCTGTAGTGAAACCGCACTCGCGTGGGTGTGATGCATTGCATGTACGGTCCCAAAAGCTTGATATATCAGGCTTTTGGGACTGTTTCGTCCAATTTGTCCAGTAATCATTTTGTGGTTGTTACAACCATTGGCATGGGTGTGTTGCTTCCGTAGCTCAGGTAAAGTTAACGGCATGCGTAGAGCGAAGATTGTGTGCACACTAGGACCTGCAACCACCACCCAAGAACAGATTCTCGAGTTGGCGCGTGCTGGAATGAATGTTGCACGCATTAATGCTTCCCATGGTTCGCATGCGGAGCACGAAGAACGCATCCTGCGCGTTCGTAAAGCTGCAGAGATCATCGGCCGCCCAATCGCGGTCTTGGTAGATCTGCAGGGACCAAAGATTCGCCTAGAAACGTTCGCCGATGGCCCGGTTCAGCTCAACGTGGGTGACGAATTCACAATCACCACAGAAGACGTTGAGGGTACCAAGGAACTCGTTGGGACCACATATAAGGGCCTTCCGGGCGATTGCCACGTTGGTGATCAAATTCTGATCGACGACGGCAAGGTTGCTGTACGAGTAACCGCAGTCACTGAAACTCGCGTCACCACGGTGGTGGAAGTTCCTGGCCCCGTCTCTGACCACAAGGGCATGAACTTGCCTGGCGTTGCTGTTTCGGTTCCTGCGCTTTCCACTAAAGACCGCGAAGATCTTGAGTGGGGTCTGCAGTTCGGGGCAGATATTATCGCTCTTTCCTTCGTTCGGTCTCCTGACGATATCAAGGATGTCCATGACATCATGGATCAGGTGGGCATACGCCTGCCAGTGATCGCAAAGATTGAAAAGCCGCAGGCGGTTGACAATCTTGAAGACATCATCCGGGTGTTCGATGGCATCATGGTTGCCCGTGGCGACCTAGGCGTCGAAGTTCCGCTGGAACAGGTGCCGTTGGTACAAAAGCGCGCTATTGATATTGCTCGCAAGCGTTCCAAGCCTGTCATTGTGGCAACTCAAGTGCTCGAGTCCATGATTGAAAACCCGCGCCCGACGCGCGCAGAGGCATCCGACTGCGCCAACGCCATCATTGACGGTGCCGATGCTGTGATGCTTTCGGGTGAAACCTCTGTTGGCCTTTACCCATTCGAGTGTGTTCGCACGATGGCAAACATCATCGAGTACTCCGAAGAAAACGGCATGGAACAGATCCCGGTGTTGGGCAACCTTCATCGCACCCGCAACGGTGTTCTCACACGCGCCGCTGTAGAGATCGGTGAGCAGCTTGGTGTGCGCTACACCGTAGTGTTCACAGAAACCGGTCAGACGGCGCGCCGCGTGGCGCGTTTGCGTAGCCGCATTCCGATCGTATGCTTTACTCCAGATCCAAAAGTTCGCAACCAACTCGCACTGGTGTGGGGCGTTGAAACCTTCACGGTTCCTCACGTCAAGCACACGGACGATATGATTGCACAGATGGATCATTTGCTTCGCGAAATGGATATGGCGGAAGATGGCGACCGCATTGTGGTTGCCGCCGGTATGCCAGCCGGTGTTACCGGTTCGACTAACACGATTCGTGTGCATAAGATGGGTGAGGCACTGACCAGTCAGGTCTGATCCCAAAACGGTCGGGTTCTGATTCTCAGGCCCAACCTAGGCTCCTGTGGTGGAATTGGTAGACACACTGCACTCAAAATGCAGCGCTTAACGGCGTGCGGGTTCGAGTCCCGCCGGGAGCACGATTGATTCAGCATCTTGTCTGACAATCAAGATGAACAAACGCGATCGAATAACTGCTGTGGCTCCGATGCCACGATTGGTGTCCTGGCCTCATTCAGTTAGCCGAGACAATACGGTGATGATGCATCTACAATTAAGCATCGTCAGTCGAAGGAGACGGGATGACACACGAAGACGTAGAACAGCAGGAATCTGATTCTGCTCGGGCCGGCTTCCGCGCACTCGTTGCGGAAGATGAAACGCTCATTCGTCTCGACATCGTTGAAACACTTGAGGAAGCCGGCTACGAGGTAGTCGGTCAAGCCTCTGATGGTGAACAGGCCATTGCGCTGGCCGATGAACTTGAGCCAGACCTCATCGTCATGGACGTGAAGATGCCGGGCATGGATGGAATCACAGCTGCTGACAGGATTCTTCAGGATCGGCGCTGCGCGATTGTCATGCTCACTGCATTCTCACAGAGCGAACTTGTGGAGCGCGCTCGTGAAGCCGGTGCCATGGCCTATGTGGTCAAGCCGTTCACACCTGCAGATCTGATTCCCGCGGTAGAAATCGCAGTGTCTCGCAGTCAGGAAATGCTGGCTCTGGAAGGCGAAGTCGCGAACTTGACGGAACAGTTCGAGACGCGCAAGCGTGTTGAGCGCGCCAAGGGGCTGTTGGAAGCGCAGATGGGTTTGACTGAACCCGAAGCCTTCCGATGGATTCAGAAGACCTCAATGGATCGTCGCTTGACCATGCGTCAGGTCGCAGACGCAGTGATCGATCAAGTCGGTAAGTCTGAGCAGGCAGGTTAGAGACCTCGGCGCTTTTGCACTTAATTGTGTGACGCGATTTTCTCGTGAAGAGGCGGTTGTTGGAGAGATCCAACAACCGCCTCTTTGCTTTCCATGGTCAATGGCTGTGCTCTTCCCTCACGTCGAGGGGCGCACCAGGTCTTTGCTCATGAGAGCAGCGTTGCTACTACGCTTGACCCGCATGAATGAACACGCAGGTCATTCGGCCGGTCGCTGTGAGGTTTCCGGCGTCGTCGTGAATATCCACGAGGGCGCACATACTCGACTTACCAACGTTGATGGGAATCGCACGTGCTGTGACTGTGCCTTGCGTAACGGATCTGAGCTGACTGATGTTGAGTTCTGTGCCCACGGCCGCGCGACCCTGCGGCGCAAGACACTGTGCAAGGATCGACGCGCTGTGCTCCACGAGTACGGCGTTTGCCCCGCCGTGAAGGAGGTGAAAGGGCTGCCGGTTGCCTTGTACGGGAATGCTCATTACAACTTCGTCTGCGCTGACTGTGAGCATTGTGGCACCCATCGTGGTGGCGAGTTCGCCAAGGTTGTCAGAAATCGTGTTCATGCCATCGATCATATCTAGTTAGGTGTACCAGCCGTTCTGACCATGGCCGACGCAGCGGCTTGCGGTTTGGTGCGTGCGTCTGCCCGCCAGTCGCTGTGCGGCACACACTTCACGATAGGCTTGGGCTGTGACTGAGAAATCCATGCTGCTTATTGATGGCCATTCGATAGCGTTTCGGGCGTTCTATGCCCTGCGCACGGAGAGCTTCCGAACGTCGACTGGTCAATACACGAATGCCGTTTACGGCTTCACAACAACGTTGCTCAAGCTCATGGGAGACTACAAGCCGCAGTATGTAGCAGTGGCGTTCGATCTTCCGGGAGGTACGTTCCGCACGCGGCAATATCCTGAGTACAAGGGTGGGCGGGCCGCGATTCCCCAGGAGTTCATCGGCCAGATCGAACTCATTCAGGAGACCTTGAACGTACTTGGCATCAGCTGGTTGACCGTTGAAGATTTCGAAGCGGATGACATTGTTGCCACTTTGGCGGCCCACGCCCAGGCGGAAGGTGTACACGCGTACATCGCTTCTGGCGATAAGGACTCCTACCAGTTAGTAACTGACAAATCGACCCTTCTATACCCGATGCCGCGCTCTCAGATGCAGGTGCTGGATCCAGCTGGTGTTGAGGCAAAGACTGGGCTCACGCCTGTGCTCTACCCCGATCTTGCCGCATTGGTGGGGGAGGGCGCAGATAACTTGCCGGGTGTGCCAGGAGTCGGGCCAAAGACGGCCGTCAAGTGGATTGAACAGTATGGCGGACTGGCAGGAATCATCGAGCATGCTGACGAACTGAAAGGTAAGGCCGGGCAGGCCTTCCGAGATCACACTGATCAGGTGCTTCTCAATCGTGAGCTAAATAGGCTAGTCACAGACCTGCCGATCGGTCAGAATCTCGAGGATTTCACCGTCAAGGGTGTGGATCGCAATGGCGTGCATGAGCTGTTCGACACGCTCGATTTCACTGGGCTGCGAACGCGCGTTTTCCAGGAGTTGCCGGCGCGCGATGGAGACGTGGAACGTGAGTCCCATTCAATTGGGATCGACGACGTCGTCGTCGACGAAGATACTTTGGAAAGCTGGTTGGCTGGCCGGGAATCAAAGCGATGGGGACTAGCGGTATCGGGTATGTTCGCCCCGCATCGCGGTGATGTGGGCTCGTTTGCTATTGCTGATGATGATCACCACGTCATTTCTGTAGATCGGACGGAGCTCTCACCTGCAGATGAGGCTGTGTTGGCGCGGTGGCTATCGGATCCAGAGATTCGAATCGTGTGTCACGGCGGCAAGGAGTACTGGCATGCTTTCAAGGGAACCGGTGATTTCGACCTGCAAGGTATCGAATGTGACACGCTTCTTGCGGCCTATCTATTACACCCCGACCAGCGAGAGTACGACTTCAGTGACCTCGTGATGCGCCATCTGGGGATCGAGATATCCGCTTCTGACGACGACGGCCTCCTTCCCGGCTTGGGTTCATCCGCGGACGCGCTAGCGCTCCAAGCCGCACTGTGCGGCCCGTTGGCTGATGCGTTGATTGAACAGTTGGCGGATCAAGGCGAAGATGGCGCACTCATGGATCTGGAACTCGCCGTAGCTGACACTCTCCAGGAGATGGAGAACACGGGTATTGCCGTGGATGAGCAATATCTTGAAAGCCTTCGGTCATCGTTTGATGACCGGGTGAACGCTGCAGCCCAGCAGGCCTACGCAGCAATTGGGCGCGAGATCAACTTGTCTAGTCCCAAGCAGCTTTCGGCGCTACTATTCGACGATCTAGGTTTGCCGCCCACAAAGAAAATCAGATCCGGATACACCACAAATGCGGATGCGCTTGCTGAGCTAGCTGCTCGCATTGCACCGCGTGAAGATGCCAACGCGCTCGCCGGGCAGGATTTCCTAGCGGCACTGTTGGAGCACCGCGACGCGATTAAGTTGCGTCAGGCGGTGGAAGGCTTGGCACGATCTGTGCAAGGGGACGGAAGGGTGCACACCACCTACCAACAGGCCGTGGCGGCAACCGGGCGGCTTTCCTCAACTGATCCAAACCTTCAGAATATCCATGCTCGCACGCAAGAGGGGCAGCAGATTCGCGCCGCCTTTGTTGCTTCCCCTGGATATGAGGGGCTGATGACCGCCGATTACTCGCAAATCGAGATGCGGCTCATGGCGTCACTTTCCGGCGATCAGGCACTCATTGACGCCTTCAACCACGGCGCGGACCTCCACACATACGTCGCATCGCGCGTGTTCGGAGTTGAGGAATCTGAAGTCACTTCGGCCCAACGATCGAGAATCAAGGCGATGAGCTATGGCTTAGCCTATGGATTGTCGTCTTTTGGGCTGTCACGCCAACTTCACATCGAGGCCCACGAGGCGCAGCGGTTGATGGATGACTACTTCTCTCGTTTTGGCAAGGTCAGGGCATATCTCGATTCGCTCGTGGAAAAGGCCCGCAAAGATGGATACACAGAGACGATCTTGGGGCGGCGGCGCTACCTGCCCGAACTCACGTCAACTAACCGTCAGTTGCGGGAGTCTGCCGAAAGAATGGCGCTCAATGCGCCGATCCAAGGTTCGGCGGCCGACATCATTAAGCTCGCGATGGTAGACGTTGCTCACGGCCTGCGTGATTCTGGAATGAAATCGCGAGTACTTCTGCAGGTGCATGACGAACTTGTTCTGGAGGTGGCCGAGGGCGAACGTGCCCAGGTTGAGCTCATCGTGCGCCGCGATATGGAAGGCGCTGCCCAGCTGGCGGTCCCGCTTTCCGTGGGTGTGGGGTTTGGTCGGGACTGGCGGGCTGCCGCGCATTGATGCGCGCCAGCCCGGATGGTTCCTCAGCTCTCCGACTATGCGGCCTTCCGGGAACGCACAACAAGCGTTCCCGGAAGCCACTTCGACCGCTCGGGACCCCATCCTCCCCACACGACGTCGCGATTCTCGGGCCATTCGGGCTCCCACATCTGTTCGATGAGGAATCCAGCCTGCGCTAATGCGGCAGTGTGCTCGGACAACGTGTGCGGAAACTCCACGTAGGTGAGTTCGCCGTGGTCGTCGCGCTCAACGTACGGTTCGCGGGAAAAGTAGGACGTATGAACCGTCATCGCGTCCAGATGCGGGGAATCTGGAAACATCCATCGCACAGGGTGAAGTGCGGAATAGGCGAGGCGCCCGCCGGGTGTGAGGACGCGGGCAAGTTCTGAGAATGCCGCGCCGAGGTCTTCAATAAAGGAGAGCGCTCCGAAGCTCGTGAACGCGGCATCGAAGCTAGCGTCCGGAAAAGGAAGGGCAAGGACGTCAGCTTGCACGAGTGGGAAGTCGAGGCCGCGAACTCGATTGAGTGTGGCCGCTGCATCAAGCATTGCGCCAGAGATGTCACTAGCCACGGGGCGGCAGCCCTGAAGGGCAAGAAACCGTGAGCACTGGGCGGCACCAGCACCGAACTCGAGGATTCGCTTGTCAACGAGCTCGCTCAGATCGCCGAGGATGTGAGCCTCCTCTTCCGAAAACCCCTCAGGTCCCCAGATGAAGTCCGCATCTCCGAGAGTCTGGCCATGCTCTTCCAGATACTCATTTGCGTGTTCGTCCCACCACGAGCGGTGCGCCTGTGATGCGGACTCGCCTGCGTCTAGGTGTTCTCTGCCAAACCACATGTGAGGGGCCTTTCAAAGTTGTGACCTTCTCAGAATACCGTGCGGGCGTGCAAGCGTTTTCAGGCACGTCGCTATACGGTAGCGACACGGGTGTAGTGGTGGAATCGAGAGTTTACCGCCATTTTCCACGTGTTGCAGGTGATGCGAGGCGATGCTGCCATTGGGAAAAGCGCAATGCAACATTGGGCAAATACAGAAAACTGCACGATTTGCATTGTTGACGTGTTTGCGGCTACGGGAACCAACAAGTAATATGGTTTCTCGGTGTGGAATCAATGATTTCCACCGATGTCTCTATTCACAACTTCTAGTTCTGTCCGTATCGGAGTTACCAACTTCATGACCGAAAATACGACCGCCACCTCGACGATTCCGCAGGTCGCAATTAACGACATTGGCACCGAGGAAGACCTCATTGCTGCCGTCGACCAGACCATCAAGTACTTCAATGATGGTGACATCGTCGAAGGAACTGTCGTCAAGGTCGACCACGACGAAGTCCTGCTCGACATTGGCTACAAGACCGAGGGCGTTATTCCGTCCAAGGAGCTTTCCATCAAGCATGACGTCGACCCCGACGATGTTGTGAAGGTTGGCGACCAAGTCGAAGCCCTCGTTCTTCAGAAAGAAGACAAGGAAGGCCGTCTTCTTCTCTCCAAGAAGCGTGCACAGTACGAGCGCGCTTGGTCCCAGATCGAGGACGTCAAGGAAGCCGATGGCGTTGTCACTGGCTCCGTCATCGAAGTAGTCAAGGGTGGCCTCATCCTCGACATCGGACTTCGTGGATTCCTGCCCGCTTCGCTCGTTGAGATGCGCCGCGTGCGCGATCTTCAGCCATACATTGGCCGCGAGATCGAAGCCAAGATCATCGAACTGGACAAGAACCGCAACAACGTTGTTCTTTCCCGTCGTGCATGGCTGGAAGAGACCCAGTCTCAGGCCCGCGGCGAGTTCCTTACCAACCTCAAGAAGGGCCAGGTTCGCGAGGGCGTCATTTCGTCCATCGTCAACTTCGGCGCATTCGTTGACTTGGGCGGCGTCGACGGCCTCGTTCACGTCTCCGAGCTCTCTTGGAAGCACATCGATCACCCGAACGAGGTTGTCGAAGTTGGTCAGAAGGTCACCGTCGAGGTTCTCGACGTTGACATGGACCGTGAGCGCGTCTCGCTTTCGCTGAAGGCTACGCAGGAAGATCCGTGGCAGACCTTCGCTCGTACGCACGCCATCGGCCAGATCGTACCGGGCAAGGTCACCAAGCTGGTTCCTTTCGGTGCGTTCGTCCGCGTCGAAGACGGCATCGAGGGCTTGGTGCACATCTCCGAACTCGCTCAGCGTCACATCGATTTGCCCGAACAGGTGGTCAAGGTTGGTGACGATGCCTTCGTGAAGGTTATCGATATCGATCTCGAGCGTCGCCGCATTTCCCTTTCGCTCAAGCAGGCCAATGAGGGTATCGATCCGGAGTCTGAGGACTTCGATCCTTCGCTCTACGGCATGGCTGCCGAATACGACGAGAACGGCAACTACAAGTACCCCGAAGGTTTCGATCCGGAGTCCAACGAATGGCTCGCCGGATTCGAAACTCAGCGTGAAGCTTGGGAGAACGAATACGCTCAGGCTCAGGCTCGTTGGGAAGCGCACAAGGCGCAGGTCGCCAAGGCAGTTTCCGAGGATGCAGAAGCCGCTGCGGCTCCGGCACCTGAGGCACAGGAGCCAGCTCCTACCTCGTATTCCTCCGGCGTTGATGCTTCTGGAACCCTCGCTTCTGACGAGGCTTTGGCTGCTCTTCGTGAGAAGCTGACCAACAACTGACATTAGTCACATGAGAAGGCCTGCAAGCTAAGCTTGCAGGCCTTCTTTGCTTAGTTAGGTGAATAGCGTCCAGCATTCGCTGTTACACCACAGCTATCTGCATGCTAAATGACGTAGTTTCCGCCTGGTGCAGATCCGGAGACGAGGTTGGCGATAGTGACACTGTCAAAGTAGTCCTCAATCAGTGAGTTGAGGCGCTGCCACATCACCAGAATTGCCCCGGAATCTTGGTTGGACCCATCGGATTCCAAGTTTGCTACGGGGGAGAGGCTTCCCTCTGTGAGCAGCAGAATCTCTCCTACGGTGTACTCCTCGGGTGCCCGCGTTAGGCGATAACCGCCACCCTTACCCCGTTGCCCTGCGAGGAGGTCGGCTCGGACAAGGATCTTGATGATGCTCTCGAGGTACTTTTCAGAGATCTCCTGGCGGTCGGCAATCGCCTTAAGCGGAATGTAGCCTTCCCTCTGATGCTCGGTGAGATCAACCATCACTCGAAGCGCGTATCGGCCCTTCGTCGAAACCAGCACGTTATCCTCCTCCGTGGGCATAAGCCCGTTACTAATCTCCGACTAGGTTACCGGATAAGTGGGGAATTGAGCGCAGGAACTATCTGACAGGTGCTCGGCAATTGGTCGAGAAGTGGCCGAGTTCAATGGGCTCGCCGTGGCATTGATGGGCTCGCTGTGAACTGTATGAAGGGCGCCACCAGCGAATGAGCGCCCGTGTGCGGTGGCGTGCACCATCTAGATACGCACCACGTCGTCACGTACGCATGAGGCGCAGGAACTGCGTGTGTGGTGGTGTGCACTTTCCACATGCGCACTACGCACGCACCTACTACGCACGCATCAGGCACGCACTACGCGCGCAACGCCTGCGTTAGGTCCGCGATGAGGTCACTGACATCTTCAAGCCCCACAGAAAGTCTCAGCAGCGTGTCGGTAATACCAAGGTGCTCGCGCACGGCGGGTGGAACGTCGGGGTGAGTCTGAAGCGCGGGGTAGGTGATAAGGCTTTCAGTGCCACCTAAGCTTTCCGCAAAGGTAATGAGCCGCACGTTATCTAGGACGCGGTGAGCCAGTTCCACGGTGGAGGTCCGGAAGGAGATCATGCTGCCTGCGCCGCGCGCTTGACGTGCATTGATGTCGTGGCCTGGGTGATCCGGGAGTCCCGCATAATAGACATTCGTAACCTCTGGGCGGGTTGTGAGCCATTGTGCGACTTGGGCAGCATTGCTCTGTTGGCGCTCCATACGAACCGCCAGCGTCTTCATTCCGCGCATGACCAGCCACGAGTCAAAGGGAGCCAGGATCGCACCAGTTGTCTTGTTGATAAGCGTGATCTTCGCGCCGAGTTCAGGTGTGGCTGAGCAGAGGAAACCGGCAATGGTGTCATTGTGCCCGGCCAGGAACTTCGAACCGGAATGAATCACGATGTCAGCGCCATGATCGATGGGATTCTGAAGATATGGGGACAAGAAGGTGTTGTCGACAATGAGCAAGAGTCCGCGATCGTGGCAGAGCGCCGCACACGCGTCAAGGTCAGCAATGTTCATCATGGGATTCGAGGGCGTCTCAATGTACAGAGCTTTTGTGGCGGGGGTCAGTGCGGCTTCGACCGCACCTAGGTCTGAGGTGTCCACTGGGGAAATGGTCAAACCATTCTTCTTGCTGATGTTGTCAAACAGCCGGATAACGCCGCCGTAGAGGTCTTCCGAACAGACGATGTGATCGCCTGGAGCAAAGAGTTCAAAACACGCGCTTACGGCCGCCATGCCGGAAGAAAAGGCCGAGGCTGCCGCGGCACCCTCGAGGGCTGCCACATGCTCTTCCACATGTTCGCGCGTGGGGTTGGATTCGCGTGTGTAATCAAAGCCAGTAGATTCACCCAGCCGGACGTGTGCGAATGTCGCCGTCTGATAAATAGGAAAGCTCACTGCCTTTGTTTGCTCAGCAAAGCTCGGATCCAACTGTCCGTGCACACATCGGGTATCCATATGATCAAACATGAGCGAGTCTCCCTCTTCCAACTACCTACCCACTATGTTTATGGTTTCTTCGCGCCATCGGTGTACGTGTTCACCATGTGGCAAGCATTTGTGATGGCGCACGTGCGCTCGCACCCGCGGCAGAGCGCCAAATAGTCGCTCAGAGGCAATACGATGGAACCATGTGTATGGAGAACATGTGGCCTACAGGACTGCTCATTGGACCTGCCCGCTCACCGCTGAACGTGGATCTGGCATGTTGACAGTTGCATTGACGGGCGGGATTGGTGCGGGAAAGTCCACAGTGTCCCGCATCCTCGGCACGCTCGGGGCTTACATTATCGATGTGGATCTGGTCGCGAAATCGGTGCTCGACCCTGGTTCACCCAGTGTCAGTGCAGTACGTGAGTTGTGGCCATCGGTTGTTCACGACGACGTCGTCGACAGATCCGCGCTGGCACAGATCGTTTTTCATGACGACGACGCCCTCGCCCAGCTTTCGGCCATCACCCACCCTCGCACGTGGGAGCTCATCGATGAGCGATTAGCGCAGGTAGAGGCGGAGGATCGGACTGCTGTGGCCGTGGTGGACTTGGCGCTGCTCGTTGGAAGTGGACGGGAGTGGGCATACCAGCTCAATCTTGTGGTGGATGCTAACCCTGAAACGCGAATCAGGCGGTTGACCTCGTACCGGAAAATGAACGAACGCGATGCCCGTGCCCGCATGGCTACCCAAGTTGAAACCACGCACCTCGAGGCCGTCTCTGATGTTTGGATAGAGAACTCTGGCTCCGCATCCGGCCTTCGTAACAAGGTAGAAGAGCTGTGGCAAGCGCGGCTCGTTCCCTTTGCGGCAAATCTAGCCGCGGGGGAACGAGCCATTGGGTCCAGCCTCAAGCCAACGCAGCTTGAAATGAATCACGCGATCGCACGGCTGCGCCACCAGAGGATCGAAGCGTCCCTGGAAGGACAAGATCTCGCCTTCACGCCGCTAGCCACGGTTCAGGCAACAGAAGAGGCCTTCCGCCGAGCAGGGTTCTTGCCCGAGGAAGGCCACTTCGTCTCAGCTGATCCGGCATTCAACCTCACTGCGCAGGCGGCCTGACAGCAGCTTGATCATTGGCGGCGGTTTCCGGGGTTCTGCTGGTCATCACCCGTTGGGAAATTCTGTTGTGGATATGGCGGATAACCCGGCTGACCTCCCTGTTGAGGGTAGTTGCCCTGCTGCGGGTGCGGTGGATATCCACTTGGCTGGGGATATGCGGGATAGCCGCCCTGCTGAGGGTACGGAGCAAATCCGCCCTGCTGGGGTGCCTGTGGATACTGAGGCTGTTGGCTGCCTTGTTGGGGATAGCCGCCCTGCTGAGGGTACGGAGCAAATCCGCCCTGCTGGGGTGCCTGTGGATACTGAGGTTGTTGGCTGCCTTGTTGGGGATAGCCGCCCTGCCGAGGGTACGGCTGGTAGCCGTCTGGCTGGCCCGGGACCTGAGGCTCGTGGGAGAGATCCTGAGCTTCACCAGTCTGCACAGCGTTTCGAGAAATAGTGGAACCCGCTAGGATGCTCTCCGGTTCTGGCTCTCGCTCGATACCCACAATGCGGTAGGCATCGGTCTCATCGAGAGTCTCGTGTTCAAGAAGTGCATCTACCAGTGCCTTGTGCTGCTCGTGATGTTCGCGCAGCAGCCGCCGAGCTTCGGCATAGCAATCAGTTAGAAGATCACGGACCTCTTCGTCTACTGCCGAGAGCAGTTGGTCGGATACTCCCTGCGAACGCGGATCGCCCTCACGGGGATAGACCTGGACAGGCCCAATGCGGTCAGACATACCCCATCGCCCAAACATCTGCCGGGCAATTGCGGTTGCGGTTTGAAGATCGGATTCCGCGCCGGTTGTGACGACTCCCAGGACTTCTTCCTCAGCAGCCATACCACCAAGGGCACCGATGATGCGCCCGCGCAAGTAAGTCTTGTCATATCCGTACTTGTCGGCTTCAGGCGTTGACAACGTGACGCCTAGGGCGCGGCCACGAGGAATGATCGAAATCTTGCGGACGGGGTCAGCTCCGGGCTGGATCATTCCAAGTAGTGCGTGGCCTGCTTCGTGCCATGCGGTGCGCTCACGTTCGGCAGGATCCATGATCACAGCACGCTGCACGCCCAACTGAATGGTTTCGAGGGCGTTGGTGAAGTCCGACATTGCAATGGTTGCCGCACCCCGACGTGCTCCAAGGAGTGATGCCTCATTTACCAGATTCGCGAGTTCGGCCCCGGTGAGCCCTGGAGTGGACTTTGCTAGTCCGCTCAATGAAACATCTGGACCCAACGGCCGTCCGCGGGAATGAACTTTCAAGATGGCCTCGCGCCCCTTCTGATCGGGTGGAGCCACGGTAATGGTGCGGTCAAACCTTCCAGCGCGGGTGAGTGCGGCGTCGAGCACCTCAGCAAGGTTTGTCGCAGCAATCACGATGATGCCCTCAGACGCGGAGAATCCATCCATCTCCGTCAGAATCTGGTTGAGTGTCTGTTCACGATCCTCATTGGATCCGATTGAGTTGACGGAAGCGCGGGAGCGGCCAATCGCATCGATTTCGTCAATGAAGATGATGGCTGGAGCAACCTTGCGGGCGGCTTCAAAGAGGCTGCGAACATCAGAGGCTCCCTTTCCGGCCAAAATGCCGCCGATCTCTGCTGCCGAAATCGAGAAGAATGGGACGTTGGCTTCGCCAGCGGTAGCGCGGGCAAGCAGAGTCTTGCCGGTACCCGGACCACCCTCAAGCAAGATGCCGCGAGGGATCTTGGCACCGAGTCTCGTGTACTTGCCGGGATTCTTCAGCATGTCGACGACTTCGCGCAGCTGGTCCTCAACCTCGTCAATACCGGCGACGTCGTCGAACGTAACGCGATTATTCGCTGGATCTACAGGTTCGTGCTTCCGGCTGCCGAACATCGAAGACGTGCTGCTCATCTGGCGCTTCATCATCCAATACCAGAAACCAAAGATGAGAATGATGGGCAAGAACGAAAGCAGAAGTGTGAGGAGCGGATTGGAGGAGGCTATGGGTGAGACAGCGGTGATCACCACGTTGTTTGACGTGAGGAGCGAGGCCATGGAATCGTCGGCCCAGGTCGGACGCTCTGTGGTGAACTGGGTGGAGGTCACGTCGTCGTATGTGAACGACTTGCGGAACTCGCCTTCAATTGAGTCCCCAGTTGGCGAAACCGTCTTGATGTTGTCTGCTTCGAGCTGGTCATAGAACACGTTGTAGGGCAACGTAACGACGGGATTGAGAGAGTTTTCCATCCACGAGAACAGCATGAAGCAAGCAGCCCAAGCGACAAGAATCGCGATGATGGTTCGAGCCCAACTGCGCTTCTTTGGCTGGTCTTGGTGGCGCCCATTGCCGTCCTGGCCCGGTACACCCTCGGCGCGCCACGACGGATTGGAGTCCTGCTTGGGCGAGTAGGGGTTGGTGGCCGACCTCGAATCGTTGGCGGCCGACCTAGAATCGGTTTCTGGCATGGTGCTCCTTTTGGTTACCTATAATCATCGGAGCGCTTTCTGAACGTTGTCTATGAATGCCGCACATTTGCGCGGCAGGCGAACAGCTGTTCGGGTAGCAATTTGGCGCCAAAATGGGCGGAAAGCTCTCATCTGGTGGTGCGGCCCTGGTTGCCTAGCCTACTTTTGTGTCGGGGTGGAAGGGTAGCGTAGACGCATGCGCCCAGTCACTGCCGTTTCCCGTCTCGATGCCCCTTTTGAGGTCATCTCAGAGTACACGCCTGCCGGCGATCAGCCGCAGGCGATCAAAGAGTTGACTGAACGTATCAACGCGGGCGAAAAAGACATCGTGCTGCTAGGTGCCACAGGCACTGGCAAGTCTGCAACCACCGCTTGGCTTATCGAACAAATTCAGCGGCCAACGCTCATCATCGAGCCGAACAAGACTCTTGCCGCTCAGATGGCGGCAGAATTCCGCCAGCTCATGCCAAACAATGCTGTCGAATACTTCGTTTCCTATTACGACTACTACCAACCTGAAGCGTACGTGCCTCAAACAGACACATTCATTGAGAAGGACTCATCCATCAATGATGAGGTGGAACGCTTGCGGCACTCGGCAACCAATTCCCTGATCACCCGCCGTGACACCGTGGTAGTGGCGTCCGTCTCCTGTATTTACGGACTTGGCACTCCACAGGAGTACGTGGATCGGATGGTGCAGCTACAGGTTGGGATGAATCTGGACAGGGATGAGCTCCTACGAACCTTCGTAGGTATGCAATACACGCGCAATGACATCGCTTTCACTCGAGGTACCTTCCGCGTGCGTGGCGATACGGTAGAGATCATTCCTGTGTATGAGGAACTCGCTATTCGAGTTGAATTCTTTGGTGATGAAGTCGATTCGCTCAGTTTGCTTCATCCATTGACAGGCACAGTAGTGCGAGCTGTCCACACTGCTCATGTGTTCCCTGCTTCCCACTATGTTGCGGGGCCCGAACGAATGGAGCGGGCCATCAGCTCCATTGAGGCGGAACTGCAGGGGCGGCTAACTGATCTTCGTCAGCAGAACAAACTACTTGAAGCGCAGCGCCTCGAGATGCGTACCACCTATGACCTTGAGATGATGCGTAACATCGGCACGTGCTCGGGGATTGAAAACTACTCGCGGCACATCGATGGCCGCGGCCCGGGTACTGCGCCGAACACTCTTCTTGACTACTTCCCCGAGGATTTCGTGCTGATTCTTGACGAATCCCACGTGACGGTTCCCCAGGTTGGAGCAATGTTTGAAGGAGACATGTCGCGCAAACGCACTCTGGTGGAGTATGGATTCCGGTTACCCTCAGCCATGGATAACCGTCCGCTCAAGTTCGCTGAGTTCCTTGATCGCATCGGCCAAACCGTTTACCTATCTGCTACGCCAGGTAAGTATGAGCTGGAACAGTCAGACGGTGTGGTCGAACAGATCATTCGCCCAACCGGGCTTGTGGATCCTGAGATCCTCGTTAAACCCACTGAAGGCCAGATCGATGATCTGCTAGAACAGGTTCGTGAACGTGCTGAAAGGGATGAACGCGTCCTCGTGACCACCCTGACCAAGAAGATGGCGGAGGATCTGACCGATTATCTTGCCGATCGTGGCGTCAAGGTTGAATACCTACATTCCGATGTGGATACCCTGCGCCGAGTCGAATTGTTGCGGGAATTGCGTTTAGGCAAGTTCGATGTGCTTGTTGGCATCAACCTGCTGCGTGAGGGCCTCGACCTTCCGGAAGTGTCACTCGTTGCAATTCTCGATGCTGACAAACAGGGATTCCTCCGATCCACCACATCCTTGATCCAGACGATCGGTCGAGCCGCCAGGAACGTCTCCGGACAAGTCCACATGTATGCGGACTCCATCACTCCCAACATGAAAGAAGCGATCGAGGAGACCAACCGCCGGCGGGCCAAGCAGATTGCGTACAACGAAGAGCGGGGCATTGACCCTCAACCTCTGCGAAAGAAGATCGCTGACGTCACGGACATGTTGGCGCGGGAGGATGTTGATACTCAGCAACTCCTTGAAGGTGGTTACCGTCAAGAACCACCGCATGCTAAGGGCAAGGCACCCGCTGCCGAAGCCGCGCGTGCCGAAGGCGCACGTAATCTGGTCCAGCTCATTGATGACCTCACGGCCCAGATGCATGTTGCCGCCGAACAGCTTCAGTTTGAACTCGCCGCGCGGTATCGCGATGAGATCAAGGATCTCAAGAGCGAGCTTTGGCACTCCCAACAGGCCCAGAAGTGATTGCCACGCAAAACCTCTGATAACAACCAGACGAATATCACGGCCAGGGAATGGACGTGAATGGAGAGGACTACCGTAGGATAAGTGAGCGGAGGGGAGTATTCCCACACAACATCGGTTCGTCATCACGGCGTTTACGTCCGGGCCGAGGCCAGTAATGGCGGGAAGAGACCTCCGGTAGTTACGTTTACCGGAAGATTTTCTTATGCTCCAATTGCTCTCCTCGAGCGTCCTGTCCGCACCAGCTGCACCTGACTCGCCTGACATGCATGTCTACGGCTGGGAATGGGCTGCATTGGCTGTGATCGTGGTTGGACTCATCACAGTGGACCTCGTGGGTCACGTTCGCAAGCCGCATGAACCCACAATGAAAGAAGCTACAAAGTGGCTTCTGTTCTACATTGCGCTAGCAATCATGTTTGGCGTGTACACCGTATTCCGGCACTCGCCAGAGTTTGGGCTGGAGTTCTTCTCCACGTACTTCACTGAGTACTCGTTGTCCATTGACAACATCTTCATATTCATCATCATCATTGCGTCATTCAGGATCCCTCGCGCGTATCAGCAGAAGGTTCTGCTTTACGGAATCATCATCGCGTTGGTGCTTCGTTTGGTGTTCATCCTTCTCGGTGCTGCTTTACTCGAGAAGTTCTCATGGCTCTTCTTCCTCTTCGCGGCCTTCTTGTTGTGGACGGCTTACTCGCAGATTAAGGAAGGAACTTCCTCAGAGAAGACGGGCGACCCAGACGAATACGAACCAAATGCAGTCACTCGGTTCACACAGAGGGTCTTCCGCGTTACGGATGGTTTTGTGGGTGACAAGCTGCTGCTTCGCCGCGAGTCAAAGACGTACATTACGCCGTTCTTGCTGTGCATCATCTCGATTGGCTCTGCGGACCTGATGTTCGCGCTTGATTCGATCCCGGCATCATTTGGCCTGACGAGTCAGCCGTTCATTATCTTCGCCGCGAACGCATTCGCGCTCATGGGCTTGCGCCAGCTTTTCTTCCTCGTAGATGGCCTGCTAGACAAGCTCATCTACCTGCATTTCGGGCTTGCTGCGATCTTGGGCTTCATCGGTATCAAACTGCTGCTTGAAGCCTTCCACGGGCAAGATCTGTTGCACCAGATTCCAGGCATTCCTCCGCTTGTTTCTTTGGCAGTGATCGTGGTGATTATGGTCGCTACGGTGATTCTTTCACTGATCGGCGCAAAGCGTGCTGCCGCCAAAGAGCCTCGCGAGACCAAGTAGGTCGCTTCTCGATCGGTCTAGTTCACGTCATCGTTGGTGAGGGCAAGGCGTTGCGCTAGGGCAGCGCACACCACGATCTGCAGCTGGTGGAAGATCACCACTGGCACGATGATCGATCCAACCACGGCTGAAGGGAACAGTGCCTTTGCCATAGGTAGGCCCGAGGCGAGTGACTTCTTGGACCCACACATCAGCAGCACGATGTTGTCGCGTCGGTTCAAACCGGCCCGTTTGCCAACCCACCATGTCAGGCTGAGCATGATTCCCAGCATGAGGGCGCTCAAAGCAAGTAGCAGCAAGATCGTCCAGACTGTCACACCTCTCCACGCGCCAGCGGCAGTTGCCTCGAGCACTGCGGAGAACACGATGAGAAGGATTGATGTGTTGTCGACTCTCTTCACCAACGTGCTGTGAGCGCGCCACCAGGAGCCGACCCACGGCTGAACGAGCTGCCCAATGATGAACGGGAGTAGCAGTTTTTGGACAACCGCGAGCAAACTGTCTGTGCTAGCGCCGTCCACATTGAGGAGCATCAGTACAAGTGCTGGTGTCAGGAACATTCCGAGGATATTCGAGATGGTTGCTGAGCATACTGCCGCGGCAACGTTACCGCGGGCGATCGACACAAAAGTGACTGACGATTGAATGGTCGAAGGCAATAAGGACAAGTAAAGGAAACCTGTGGCGAAGCCACTGCCCAACCACGGCGTAAGCGCACGCCCAAATGCAAACCCCACGATTGGAAACGCCACATACGTGGCAAAGAGTACGAGGCCCTGTAGCTTAACGTTCTTCAGACCTTCCACCACATCGTGAGTGTGCAACCTCATGCCATACACGAGGAACACGGCAGCAACGCAAACATCAGCGATAGTTGAGAAGACGCGTTGGGATTCCGCGTTAAGAGGAAGCGTTAGGCCGAGGACCAGTGGGAGGAGGATCCCCAGAACGAACGGATCCGGCCTCCACCTCATTTCCAGGGGCCGATGACCGGGTTCCACGTGCGAGCTAGACGGCTTTCGATAACTCCGGCACCGAGCAGAGGATCATTGCCCAGCACGGTCAAGGCTGCTTCCGGATCTTCGGCGACGACGACGATAAGCGCCCCGTTGGAGCCTAAGGGGCCGGACGCAAGCAAGATCCCCGCTTCATGAAGCTCCTTGAGGTGCGCGCGATGTGCTGGACGATGCGCTGCAAGAGCATCAAGCTTCGTGGCGTCGTATTCATACTGAACTGCAATAATGGCCATGCGAAAAGCATAGCGATGTCACATTCGAAATTCTGTTCTGTCCGGGTATGATGTCCCACGTGAGTGACCACATCCATATTCAAGGCGCCCGGGAACACAATCTTCAGAATGTTTCCATCGACATCCCGCGTGACGAACTGATCGTCTTTACCGGTCTATCCGGATCAGGCAAATCCTCCCTAGCATTTGACACGATTTTCGCCGAAGGTCAACGCCGGTACGTGGAGTCACTCAGCTCATATGCGCGGCAGTTCCTCGGTCAGATGGACAAGCCTGATGTGGACTTCATCGAAGGCCTTTCGCCGGCCGTTTCAATCGATCAGAAGTCCACTAACCGCAACCCTCGGTCGACTGTGGGAACAGTGACCGAGGTCTATGACTATTTGCGATTGCTGTTCGCGAGGGCTGGCGTTCAGTACTGCCCGGTGTGTGGCGAAGCCATTCAGGCCCAGAGTGCAGAGCAGATTGTGGATAGAGTCGAGAAGCTCGAAGAAGGAACTCGGTTCCAGATTCTGGCTCCGGTTCTTCGTGGCCGCAAGGGCGAGTATCAAGACGTGTTTGTCGAACTCGCGGCGCAAGGGTTCACACGAGCTAGGGTCGACGGCGAGGTCGTGCGTCTCGATGATCCTCCTAAACTTGAAAAGAAGCTGCGCCACAACATCGACGTCGTCGTTGATCGTCTTGTGGCAAAGGACGGGATTCGTACGCGTTTGACCGACTCTATTGAGACGGCGCTACGTTTGGCGGACGGAATTGTTGTTCTCGAGTTCGTGGATCTGGATGATGATGATCCCGGGCGTCAGAGGCGCTATTCGGAGAAGCGGTCTTGCCCCAATGATCATCCTCTTGCGCTTGAAGAAATCGAACCCAGAACGTTCTCATTCAATGCTCCATATGGTGCTTGCCCGGACTGTGATGGGCTGGGTTCCAAGCTCGAAGTGGACGCGGAGCTTGTGGTCCCAGATGAGACGCTCACTCTTCGTGAAGGCGCGATTGCTCCGTGGACCAGTCATCAAGACTTCTTCACCCGGCAACTTGAGGCGCTTGGCGAAGAACTCGGCTTCGATGTTGATACGCCGTGGAAGAAGCTCCCAAAGAAGTTCCGCGATGCCATCTTGCGGGGTCGGGACTACAAGGTGAAGGTGACATATCGGAACAGGTGGGGTAGAGAACGCATTTACGCCACTGGGTTTGAGGGAGCTCTCTCATATGTCATGCGCAAGCACGATGAAACCGAATCGGATTGGTCCAAAGAACGCTACGAAGGCTACATGCGTAATGTGCCGTGTAGCACCTGCGGGGGAGCCCGGCTGCGGCCGGAAGTGCTTGCTGTGCGCATTGATGGCCTTAACATCAATGATCTGTGCCAGCTCTCCATTTCGGATGCAAAGAGCTTTCTTGACAGCGTCACGCTGAACGCACGTCAAGCAGCAATCGCCGCGCAAGTCCTCAAAGAGATCCGCCTTCGGCTCGGTTTCCTCGTTGATGTGGGCCTCAACTACTTATCGCTGGCTCGTGGCGCAGCATCACTCTCGGGAGGCGAAGCACAACGCATCCGCCTCGCAACTCAGATAGGTTCAGGGCTCGTCGGCGTTCTGTACGTACTTGATGAACCTTCTATTGGTTTGCATCAGCGCGACAACGAACGCCTCATCGCCACTCTTACAAAGCTACGCGACCTCGGAAACACACTCATTGTGGTCGAACATGATGAGGATACGATCCGAACTGCGGATTGGGTGGTGGATATTGGCCCGGGCGCCGGTGAACTGGGAGGCGAGGTCGTGTACTCCGGACCTGTGGCTGGTCTTGAAAAGGCCGAGCGTTCGATCACGGGCCAGTACCTTTCTGGAAAGCGAAAGATCATGGTGCCTGCCGAGCGCCGTCCGATCGATCGCAACCTGCAGATCAAGGTTGCGGGTGCCCGCGAAAACAACCTGCAGAACGTCACTGTGAAGTTCCCACGGGCATGCTTTGTGGCCGTTTCAGGTGTCTCCGGTTCTGGCAAATCCACGTTGGTTAACCAGATTCTGTATCAGTCTCTGGCAAACCAGCTCAATCGCGCGCACACGGTTCCCGGACGCCACAAATCTGTTACCGGGATCGAAGAACTCGACAAAGTCGTTCATGTGGACCAGTCGCCTATCGGGAGAACTCCGCGATCGAATCCCGCCACATACACGGGTGTGTGGGACAAGATCCGTTCCCTTTTTGCTCAAACGCAGGAAGCAAAAGTCCGTGGTTACGGTCCCGGGCGATTCTCGTTCAACGTCAAGGGTGGGCGGTGCGAGTCTTGTAAGGGCGATGGCACGATCAAGATCGAGATGAACTTCTTGCCAGATGTGTACGTTCCGTGCGAGGTTTGCCATGGGGCGCGGTACAACCGTGAGACCCTCGAGGTGAAGTATCGCGGGAAGTCTGTCTCTGACGTCCTTCATATGAATATCCATGAAGCACGCGAGTTCTTCGAACCGATTCAGTCCATCACTCGTTTCCTCGCAACTCTTGAATCTGTTGGGCTTGGATATGTGCAACTTGGGCAGGCCGCAACCACGCTTTCGGGTGGCGAGGCCCAACGTGTCAAGTTGGCTTCCGAACTGCACCGGCGCTCATCGGGTAGAACCGTTTACATTCTGGATGAGCCCACCACCGGACTGCACTTTGAGGACATCCGTAAGCTGCTTGAGGTTCTCCAGTCTTTGGTAGATAAAGGCAACACGGTGATCGTCATCGAGCACAACCTTGACGTTATTAAGTGCGCAGACTGGATTATCGACATGGGCCCCGAGGGTGGCGCCGGAGGAGGAACAGTTGTGGCTGAGGGCACTCCTGAACATGTTGCGCAGGTGAACGAATCGTACACGGGGCAGTTCCTTGCCCCGCTTCTGGCGAGGTAACAATGGCAGATCCTGCGAGCTACCGGCCACCAGCGGGCACCATTCCGGCGCAGCCGGGAGTGTACCGGTTTCGTGACGAGGAAGGCCGAGTTCTCTACGTAGGCAAGGCCAAGAGCCTTCGTTCGAGACTGGCGAACTACTTCCAGGATGAGATGGGGCTTTCGAGTCGCATTCGCCAGATGGTTCACACCGCAAGCCGTGTGGAGTGGGTGGTTGTTGGTTCAGAGATTGAAGCCTTAACCCTTGAGTACTCATGGATCAAAGAGTTTGAGCCGCGCTTCAATGTGGTGTTTCGCGATAACAAGTCCTATCCGTATTTGGCGGTCTCATTGAATGAGGAGTTCCCGCGGGTGTGGATTACGCGTCAGAAGCACCGCAGCGGTGTGCGCTATTTCGGGCCATATACAAAGGTCTGGGCTATCCGTGAGACTCTCGATGATGTACTGACAGCCTTCCCTATGCGTTCATGTACAAAGGGTCAGTTCAACCAAGCCGAGCGTGCCGGGCGGCCGTGCCTGCTGGGGTATATCGGCAAATGCGTGGCGCCATGCGTTGGGCGTGTGAACAAAGAGCAACATGACGCGGTGGTGGCTGGACTTGTCGACTTCATGGATGGGGATACCACCAAAGCGATCGCATTGCGTAAACGCGAGATGCTTGAGGCAGCCCAGGCAGAGGAGTTCGAACGCGCAGCGCGTTTGCGTGATCAGGTTGCGGCACTTGAGATGGCATCTCAGCGCAATGTGGTGGTGTTCGAAGAGAATCTTGACGCAGATATCTTCGGCTTGGAGGCCGATGAACTTGAAGTCTCTGTGCAGGTGTTCTACGTGCGCGGCGGCCGGATTCGTGGCCAGCGTGGGTGGGTGAGTGAGGAGATCGGTGGGCTCACTACCAAGGACCTTGTTGAGGAACTCCTAGTTCAGGTGTACGGCGATTCTCAGTACGATTCGTCGCCAGTTATGCGCGCCAACTCCACCAGTGTGGATGACCGAAAGCACACCCCCGTGGGGTCCATACCCGGTGAAATCTGGGTTCCTGAGAAGCCTGATGACGTGGAACAGATCGAAGAGTGGCTAACAGAGCGCCGGGGAGGGCGCCCAGTCAAACTCAAGGCACCTCAACGCGGTGACAAAGCCAAACTGGCCGCAACGGTTCACGACAACGCTTCGCAGGCACTTGCTCGGCACAAGTTGGCTCGAGCCTCCGATATCACTGTTCGGTCCCAGGCGCTCGATGAGCTTCGTGAAGGGCTCGATCTGGATCGTTCTCCTTTGCGTATCGAGTGCTACGACATCTCGCATACGCAAGGGCAACAGCAGGTCGGATCCATGGTTGTGTTTGAAGACGGGCTGGCTAAGAAGGCTGATTATCGCCACTTCATCGTGCGTGGTCCTGACGGCAACGGAGTGCCAGATGATACGGCCGCCATGGATGAAGTGTTGCGCCGCAGGCTTTCACGCCTTATGTCTGGTGCCGCCGGTGATGACGCCGGCGGCGCGGAAGATGAGCCGACCGATGAAGCATTGGAGGGCTCGGGAGAGGTAGCAGGACGCCCGCGGCGGTTTGCCTACCGTCCTGACCTGCTTGTGGTAGACGGCGGCCTTCCACAAGTCAACGCTGCGCAGAAGGTGGTAAACGAACTCGGTGCGGATATCCAGATAGTTGGGCTCGCCAAGCGTTTGGAGGAAGTTTGGATTCCGGGGGAGGAGTTTCCCGTGATTTTTCCGCGCACCTCACCGGCCCTCCGGCTCCTGCAACAGCTGCGCGATGAATCGCACCGTTTTGCAATCACATTCCACCGAAAGAAGCGTGGGCAGGCAATGACTCGGTCCGCCCTAGATGGCGTTCCCGGGCTCGGACCGGCCAAGCAAAAGACGCTGCTTAAGCATTTTGGGTCTGTGGCGCGCATTCGTGCCGCCAATGAAGAAGAGCTGACTGCGGCACCTGGTATCGGCCCTGCACTTGCTCGCGCTATCGTCGTCGGTCTCTCCGAAGGCAAACCAACGGATGTGGCATGATGGCAAGTATGAGTGACAGCAACGAACTGAGCGCCACGGGTTCATTTCCTGCGGTGATTCCAACGATGGATGAACAAGCAGTCCTTCCCCATGCCGATCCGCCAGAGATCCTCATCATCACCGGCATGTCTGGTGCGGGCAGGTCCCGCGCTGCTGCAACCTTGGAAGATCTCAACTGGTATGTGGTGGACAACTTGCCGGCGGGGCTTCTGCGCCCACTCACCGGTATGGTTTCGGCTGAAGGTGGTGTATCGCGACTTGCGGTGGTTGTTGATGTGCGTTCCAAAGACTTCAGCGATCTCATCTCAACTCTCGATTCGCTTCGCGAGAGCGGCGCGATTCTCTACCGCGTCTTGTTCCTAGAATGTAACGACGACGAGTTGGTAAAGCGGTATGAGTCTGTTCGCCGCCCTCACCCGTTGCAAGGCGACGGCCGGTTGCTCGATGGGATTAACGCAGAGCGCGAGCTGCTCCGCGCTGTCAAAGAACGCGCGGACGTCATAATCGATACCTCCAACTATTCCGTCCATGATTTGGCCCGTGAAATACACACGCAGATTGCTGGCGAAGCCCAGACTGATGTGCGCGTAACCGTTATGTCCTTTGGGTTCAAGTACGGCCTGCCAATGGATGCGGACAACGTGGTTGACGTGCGTTTCTTACCCAACCCTTACTGGGTCACTGAACTGCGGCATCTGACAGGCCACGATCAAGCCGTTGCTGCGTACGTGCTCTCTCAACCGGGCGCAGAGGACTTCGTGCACAACTATTCCAATCTCATCGGCGGAATCCTTGAGGGATACGCACATGAGTTGAAGCCATTTGTCACGATTGCCGTTGGGTGCACTGGCGGAAAGCATCGTTCGGTGGCAATAGCAGAGGCAATCTCGGCTTCGCTGCGGGCACGTGGGCTGGCAGTACGCACACTTCACCGCGACTTGGGGCGCGAGTAGGTTGAACACACCTGAGTTCAATCCGCACGTGGTTGCACTTGGCGGTGGGCACGGTTTGTATGCCACGTTGTCTGCCCTCAAGCTAGTGACAGAGAACATCACGGCAGTTGTCACAGTTGCCGACGACGGCGGTTCCTCCGGCCGTCTGCGCACCGAGTTCGGTGTACTTCCGCCAGGCGATTTGCGCATGGCGCTTTCGGCTCTCTGTGAGAACAGCGAATGGGGGAGAACGTGGCGTGATGTGTTGCAGCATCGCTTTACGTCCGATGGTCCACTGGACGGGCACGCACTAGGGAACCTTCTTATCGTGGCGCTGTGGGAGAAGCTGGATGGATCAGTTCCCGCGCTGGACTGGGTGGGGCAACTGTTGCGCATCCGTGGACGGGTGCTGCCGATGTCCCCGGTGCCTTTGGACATCGAAGCCCAAGTTCGCATTGACGGTCATCCGCGGACCGTTCGTGGACAGGTAGACGTTGCTTTGACGAAGGGACATGTGGATCACGTGAGCCTCATCCCTGCGGATCCTCCAGCAGGTCCGGAGGTGCTCGGCGCGATCGGAGCTGCCGATTGGGCCATTATGGGTCCCGGTTCTTGGTATACATCTGTGATTCCACACCTGATGGTTCCTGATCTCCATCGTGGGCTGTGCGAGACCAACGCGCGCCGCATGCTTGTGCTCAATCTAAAAGCTGAAAAGGAGACGTTGGGATTGAGTTCTGCTGACCATATTCGATCCTTCCGAGCTCACGCTCCTGACTTGCACCTCGACGTGATTCTGGCAGATCCTTCCTCCATTGACGATGTGAGCGAAGCAGAGCTTGCAGCAGCCGAATGCGGAGCCACACTCATGTTGAGGCACGTTAGAATGAATGACGGTTCGCCCCGCCACGATCACCTTCTTCTGGCCGCCGCGTTCCGCGACGCTTTTGAGTGCGTGGGATAGACTCACGGACTACGGCCCTAAGGGGCCCCAATGTCACAGCTCCGATATGTGAGGAAGAGGCCTTAATTCATGCCTGCTCTGACCCAGTCAGTCAAAGATGAGCTAACCACGGTCCACACCCGGATGCTACCCAGCGTTATTGCTGAGGTCTCAACCATGTTTAGGTTTGCAGGTGGCCTCCAGATCAACTCCGGCAAAGTGGCGATTCAGGCCGAACTCGGCCATGCGGGTAGCGCACGCCATTTGTGGGAGCTTGTTCGCCAAGTCTTCAATGTGGAGTCAGAACTCATGGCTGTGAGCTCCGCAATGCGTCAGGGCAATCACTACATCGTCCGCATCTCACGCGATGGCGAGCGGATTGCACGGCGGCTTGGCCTGCTAGATAGTCACGGACGCCCGGTGCGAGGATTGCCGCCTTCGATTGTGGGAGGCTCGCGTGCGGATGCTGCCGCGGCTTGGCGCGGCGCGTTCTTAGCCCGCGGTTCATTAATGGAACCCGGCCGTAACGCGGCCTTGGAAGTAGTTTGCCCAGGGCTTGAATCGGCCTACGCACTTGGTGGGTTAGCGCGGCGCATGGAGATTCCATATCGGTCACGTGAATCGCGGGGCGCTCATCGTGTGGACATCCGCGAAGGTGATGCAATCAGCGAGATGCTGACGCGCATGGGTGCCAATGATGCCGTGCTGCGCTGGGAAGAACTCAGGGTTGAACGCGAGGTTCATGGGTCGGCCAACAGGCTCGCAAACTTCGACGACGCCAATATGCGCCGTTCCGCAGATGCCGCTGTAGTTGCGGTGATTCGAGTCAAGCGTGCGTTCGAGATTCTGGGTGATGACGCCCCAGAGAACTTGCGTCAAGCTGGTGAGTTCAGAATGAAGTACCCGGAGGATTCGTTGAACCTCTTGGGAGAACGAATGACGCCTCCTGCCACAAAGGACGCAGTGGCCGGCCGGTTGCGCCGTCTCAACACGATGGCTGACAAGCGTGCGGCGGAACTAGGAATCATGTCCACCACAGATTACGTGGAGTCTGCCGAAAAGCACCACCAATAGCTAGCCATCCGCCACGTACCACCAGCTGGGCCAGAGGCGGCGACGTCGAACGCTTTGCCTGAGCGAAGAGAGTGCCGTGATGAGGTCGGTGCGGGTGCGGAGGAAGCCTCAAAGATATGTGTACGCCCCAACTGGCTCACGATTTGGACACGGTGAAGCGACTCCAGTAGCTCATGCGAGGGTATCGCCAACGCTGTGAACACAGGTGAGGTGAACTCTTTGGCGAATATGGACCCCGTCGAAACCAGAGAATTCCCTGCTATTTCAAGGAGCTCTATCGCTGACAGCGAATCGAGACTGGGACTTTTCGCACGCTGGCGCCCTTTGAACCTTTACCAAGTAAGAATCACATAACGTCGCTGGGCATCTCGTCCTCTTATTCTGACCAAGAAGCGGGTAAACTAGCTACTGTCGATCGGACAAGATGGTCCGGCACGCACGGATGCGAGAAAACGTCCGTGGACATGGATGTGTGCAGTTCCGCACACGAGGAGGAATAGAGTGACCATTCGCGTTGGTATCAACGGCTTCGGCCGCATCGGGCGCAATTTTTTCCGTGCTCTGAAGGAGCAGGGTGCTGACCTGGACGTTGTGGCCGTTAACGACCTCACCGACACCAAGACTCTCGCCCATCTGCTCAAGTATGACTCGATCCTTGGTCGCTTCCCCGGCGAAGTGACTTACGATGAAAGCTCGATCACCGTTGATGGCTCCGTCATCAAGGTTCTCGCGGAGCGCGATCCAGCTAACCTGCCATGGGGCGAACTCGATGTTGACATCGTCGTAGAGTCCACAGGCTTCTTCACGGACGCAACAAAGGCTAAGGCTCACATCGAAGCTGGCGCCAAGAAGGTCATCATCTCGGCTCCGGCCAAGAATGAGGATGGCACCTTCGTTATTGGTGTAAATGAGGGCGACTACGATTCCTCGAAGCACGACATCATCTCGAACGCTTCCTGCACCACTAACTGCCTTGCACCGTTGGCGAAGGTTCTCAATGACGAATTCGGCATTGAGCGCGGCATCATGACCACCATCCACGCATACACTGGCGATCAGCGCCTGCAGGATGCTCCTCACAGCGATCTTCGCCGTGCACGCGCAGCCGCTCTCAACATGATTCCCACCAAGACCGGCGCCGCTCAGGCCGTCGCATTGGTGATTCCGGAGCTCAAGGGCAAGTTTGACGGTCTGGCCGTCCGCGTCCCAACTCCAACCGGCTCCCTGACTGACCTCACATTTGAGGCCTCGAAGGACGTCACCGTCGCTGAGATCCAGGCTGCAGTCAAGAAGGCTGCAGAAGGCCCCCTCAAGGGCATCCTTGCTTACACCGAGGATCCGATTGTCTCCACCGACATCCAGGGCGATCCGCACTCCAGCATCTTCGATGCAACCGAGACCAAGGTCGTCGGCCGCCTCGTTAAGGTGCTTTCTTGGTACGACAACGAATGGGGTTACTCCAACCGCCTCGTTGACTTGACCGAACTGGTCGCCGAAAAGCTCTGAGCTTTGTAAGCAATGCAGATGCCCGTACATGCCGCGTGCGTGTGCGGGCATTTGCACGCAGAAAGGAACACACATGAGAACCATTGACTCTCTCGGCGATCTCGCCGGAAAGACGGTTTTTGTACGTTCGGACTTCAATGTTCCGCTCGACGCTGACCGCAACATTACTGATGACGGCCGTATCCGCGCCGCCCTTCCAACTCTGAAGCGTCTGCTCGCAGCCGGCGCCAAGGTAGCTGTTGCAGCACACTTGGGCCGTCCGAAGGGCAAGGTCAATCCTGACTTCTCGCTTGCCCCTGTTGCGGCACGTCTCTCTGAGCTGCTCGGCGAGGATGTCGCTCTGGCATCGGACACCGTTGGCGAAGATGCCAAGGCAAAGATCGCGGCATTGAAGAACGGCCAAGCCGTATTACTTGAGAACGTGCGTTTTGATGCACGCGAGGATTCGAAAGTTGACGCAGATCGCGAATCCCTAGCACAGGAATACGCAGCTCTTGCCGATGCCTTCGTATCCGACGGCTTCGGTGTGGTACACCGCAAGCAGGCTTCGGTGTATGACATCGCAAAGCTTCTTCCCTCGGCCGCGGGCGAATTGGTTTTCAAGGAGATTGACTCTCTTTCACGCGCAACCCAGAACCCTGAGCGTCCCTACACCGTGGTGCTTGGCGGCTCCAAGGTTTCAGACAAGCTCGGGGTCATCGATAACCTCATCGAAGTCGCCGATCGCCTTCTCATCGGTGGTGGCATGGCGTACACCTTCCTCAAGGCACAGGGTTACGAAATCGGAACCTCACTCCTCGAAGCCGATCAGGTTGATGCCGCAGCTGGTTACCTTGCAAAGGCAGCAGCAAAGGGAGTTTCCCTGATGCTCCCAACGGACGTCGTTATCGCTCCAAAGTTTGCCGCCGACGCTCCCGCGACTGTCGTCGCAGCGGACGCGATCCCATCCGACCAGATGGGCCTCGACATTGGTCCAGAGACCTCCGCTGCATATGCTGACGCGATCTCCGATTCCAAGACGATTGTCTGGAACGGACCAGTTGGTGTGTTTGAGTTCGAAGCTTTCGCGAATGGCACCAAGGCCATTGCGCAGGCTATGCAGGATGGCGAAGGCTTCTCCATCGTTGGCGGCGGCGATTCCGCGGCTGCTGTTCGTAACTTGGGCTTCGATGAATCGAAGTTCTCTCATATTTCCACTGGTGGTGGCGCTTCTCTTGAGTTCCTCGAGGGCAAGGTTCTACCGGGTATTGCAGTTCTGGAGGACTGACATGGCACGCACACCAATCATGGCTGGCAACTGGAAGATGAACCTCGATCACCTTGAGGCAGCTCACCTTGTCCAGAGCTTGGCCTGGAACCTCAAGGATGCCGCACACGATTACTCACAGGTTGAGGTCGTGGTGGTTCCTCCATTTACCGATATTCGTACCGTTCAGTCGCTGGTTGAGAGCGATGAGCTCTCCATTCGCTACGGTGCACAGGATGTCTCCATTCATGACGAAGGAGCCTACACCGGTGAGATCTCCACCGGCATGCTGAACAAGCTTGGCGTTACCTACGTTGTGGTCGGGCACTCCGAGCGGCGCGAATACCACAACGAAAGCAACGAACTGGTAGGCCAGAAGGCTAAGAAGGTGCTTGACGCGGGCATGACTCCGATCATGTGCTGTGGTGAGGCACTCGAGATCCGCAAGGCCGGGGAGCATGTCTCCTACGTTCTTGGTCAGATCGATGCAATGCTCGCTAACCTGACGGCTGAAGAAGTTGCCAAGTCGGTTATCGCCTATGAGCCCATCTGGGCTATTGGCACTGGCGAAGTGGCAACCCCTGAGGACGCACAAGAGGTGTGCGGAGCAATTCGCAACCGCATCAGCGAGCTCTTCGACGGCCCTGTGGCTGAGGCTGTACGCATCCAGTATGGTGGCTCCGTCAAGTCCAGCAACGTGCGTGAGATCATGGCGAAGCCTGACGTAGATGGTGCTCTTGTTGGTGGCGCATCCCTAAAGGCGGATGAGTTCACGAAGATCGTTACTTATCTGAAGTAGCCGAGACTCAGAACGCGCGGGCATTCAAGATGCGAATGTCCGCGCGTTTTGGCTAAACTTATCGAGGTCAGGCCGGATTCCCCGGCCGAGGGAAGGAATACGGGCGTGTCCGTACTGCTGATTGTCTGCGAAGTCTTGCTCGTCATCACGAGCTTCTTGCTCATCTTGTCGATTTTGCTTCACAAAGGCCGCGGTGGCGGTATTTCTGACATGTTCGGTGGAGGTATCTCTACGTCCATGCGTTCCTCGGGCGTTGCTGCTCGCAACCTCAACCGGATCACGGTCATTGTGGCCCTCACCTGGGCCGTTGTGGTGATCCTGATTGGGCTGATCACCAAGTTCGGGTGATCTGTGCTGTAGGACCACTTCAATAAGCTTGGCATATGTGGGTGTTGTCTGATCGATGATCAGACAACACCCACATTGCTTAGCCCTTGGCACCTTACTGTGGCTCCCTCGCGCTAGGGCATGCCCTGGGCATCGCGTTGGGCTTGTGCCACACGATGTGGTTCCCTCACGCTAGGGTATGCCACCTCCTTGCCTAGGCTTTGAAACCGGCAATATCCAACAATGCGAGACCATCTTGGAGGACTTCTGCATAGGCGGTGTCCTGAGTTGCTTCGCGAAGCTCCTCTATGAGCATTGCCTCGAGGCTGCGCATGGGCAGATTCACGCGCTGGGTCTGACGCCCCGGACGCTTCATATCGCCATAGCCTGAATCTACAGGTCGATCGAGTTCGACGTCACCTGACTGACGATGGAGAGTCACTCCGTCAATTCCGAAGTTTGGTCCGCCAACAACATCAATCGGCACGCCGAGACGAAGAGCCAGCCAACCTGCCAAGAGGAAGGTGGAGGGGTGAGCCAACGAACCACGAACCTCCCCAGAAGTGACGGGTTCGTACGGCGGCTCATCCAACATGGCGGCCAAGCTGTTGCGCCACAAGGTAACACCAGCCCAGGAGAGGTCAGTATCTCCTGAATGGTAGTGGTCACGAAGCGTTGCTAGGTACTTCACGGGGTCGCCCAGTTCGCGTGCCGTGGTAATGCGGCGGCTGGAAATGGAACCAACTGTGGCACACGATGGGCATTGCGGTGCATCTTGCACCCACCACGTCACGATTGGCGTATCTGGGAGAAGAAGGGGGCTAACCAGTGTCTCGAGATTATCTCCCGCGGCGCCGCGGGCGCGGAGGATTGCGATTTCCGAAAGGCCAACTTCCGCACCCACCCGGATCTCAGCGTCAAGCTGAGGGGATTCGCTCTCAGTTGGAAGAACGATCACCATGCGGCATGGGTGTGCGCGTGAGGCACCTGCAGCCGCTTCAATTCCGTCAGTCACGCCATCTTCATTGCGAGCCACAATAATGAGGGTAAGGACACGCCCTAAGGTGACGGCTCCAGTGGTATCGCGAAGCTCGTCGAGGCGCCGAGCTACTGCCGCAGAGAACGTGTTATTCATCTTGATTTTCATTGCAACTCCTTAAGGACGGCGCCACACGTGGCCGTCGCGTGCCAACATTGCATTGGATTCGGCGGGACCCCAACTCCCTGGGGCATAGGTTGCAAGCGTTTCAGGCGACTTATCCCAATACTCTTCAGCTTGATCCAATATGTTCCATGACAATTCGATTTCGCGTTGCTGTGGGAACAAAGGCGGCTCGCCCAGAAGCACGTCCAGAATCAAACGTTCGTAGGCCTCGGGAGAGTACTCGGTAAAAGCGTGACCATAAGCAAAGTCCATGGTTGTGTCACGGAGCCTCATCGACGAACCAGGGACCTTAGAACCCAACTTGAAAGTCAAGCCTTCATTGGGCTGTACGCGAATTACTAGCGTGTTGTGGCCCAATCCCTCGCGCGAATCAAAAGGTAGGAACGGCGGATACTTGAACACCACTGCAATCTCCGAAACTCGCCGTCCAAGCCGCTTTCCTGCGCGCAGATAGAACGGGACGCCCGACCACCGCCGGGTCTCAATACCGAGCTTGAGTGCAGCATAGGTGTCGGTTGTGGAATCCTGCGGTATTCCCGCTTCCCCGTGATAGGAGTTCACCCATTCGCCACCCTGCCAACCAGCGTCATACTGGGCCCGAACGGTGGAGTCTTCCACTGAGCCGTAGAGGTGAGTAGCCTCGAGAACCTTCTCCTTCTCGATTCGTAGCGCGTCCGCACTGAAGGAAGTGGGTTCTTCCATAGCTGTAAGGGCTAGAAGCTGCAAAAGGTGGTTCTGAATGACGTCGCGCGCGGCGCCAATCCCATCGTAGTAACCTGAC
Organism: Changpingibacter yushuensis; assembly: GCF_014041995.1. NCBI lineage: Bacteria > Bacillati > Actinomycetota > Actinomycetes > Actinomycetales > Actinomycetaceae > Changpingibacter > Changpingibacter yushuensis. The sequence goes on from NZ_CP059492.1 coordinate 1,409,263, forward strand.
CGGCTACCAATCCCAATATCCTCAGCCATAGTGATCTGTACATGATCAACATGACTTGAGTTCCATACGGGTTCGTACAGTTCATTGGCAAAACGCAACGCCAAGATGTTCTGCACAGTTTCCTTGCCAAGGTAATGATCGATCCGAAAAACTTGGCTCGGCTCAAAGACGCTTGTGACCACTTCATTAAGCGCCTGAGCCGAAGCAAGATCATGGCCAAATGGTTTTTCGATAACCGCTCTGCGCCACGTGTTTTCGCCACCTTTATGGAGATTTGACCTCCCCAAACCGCCAAGAACAGTGGGGAATAATTCGGGTGGAATCGCGAGATAGAAGGCGAAGTTCCCCGCTGTGCCCCGAGTCGTATCAGCATGGGCCATAGCCTCACCCAATGACGCATACGTGGCGTCGTCGTCGTACTGACCAGTGACGATCGTGACGCCAGAAAGCACTTGGTTGAGCGTAGTGTTCTGTACTCGAGTCTTTGCCCCATCACGGATCGATTTCTCGATAGTGTCCATAAGATCAGCGCGTGGATTGCGTGCCACACCAATGATGGAGAACGACGGCGGCAGAAGGCCGCGGTTGGCCAGGTCGTAGAGTGCCGGCAGGATCTTTCTCTTGGAAAGGTCTCCCGTGATACCAAACAAGACAATCCCACAGGGCCCTGCGATGCGCTGTAAACGGGAATCAGGCCGTGCCCGAAGAGGATTCTGTGTCATAAGAAGCACCCGGCTCGTATCGAAGAAAATGAAGGCTCGGCCCCCCCGGGTCGCGCTCTCTATACAATAGTGCGTCGCTTCACAGCCTGAAACTGTGAAGCGACGCACTCAGAAGGTCAATCTGGCTAGATTCCGCTGATTCTTCAGCGAAGGCTAGAACTTACTTCGACGCTGATAGCGAATCCTTGGCGGCATCGACTACTGCGTCAGCTGTGATGCCGAACTTCTCGAACAACAGGCCACCGGCTGCAGAGGCGCCGTAATGGTCGATCCCAACACTGCGGCCAGAATCGCCAACCCAGCTGGCCCATCCAAAGGTTGATCCTGCTTCAACGGAAACACGGGCCTTCACGTCCGGAAGAAGAACACTTGCTCGGTATTCAGGATCCTGCTCCGCAAACCACTCGAGGCAGGGAAGTGAGATCACGCGTGCGCCAATGCCTTCGGCAGCAAGTGACTCTTGCGCTGCGACAGCCAGCTGCACTTCGGAGCCGGTTGCCAAGAGCTGAACGTCCACCGTGCCTGTGGGAGAATCCGCCAACACATAACCGCCGCGCAAAACGCCATCAGTGGTTGTGCCTTCGAGGACTGGCAGATTCTGGCGAGAGAGAATGATGCCAGCTGGGCCACCTTCATTACGCTCCAAGATGCCCTGCCACGACGCCGCCGTCTCATTCGCATCAGCTGGACGAACGATAGAGAGGTTGGGAATCGCGCGGTAGGACCACAGATGCTCGATTGGCTGGTGGGTGGGGCCATCCTCTCCAACGCCAATGGAATCGTGTGTCCACACGTAAACCGAAGGGATGTTCATGACTGCTGCGAGGCGAACGGCTGGACGCATGTAGTCAGAGAAGACGAAGAACGTGCCGCCATATACGCGGGTTAGGCCATGCAGCGTGATGCCATTGACGATCGATCCCATGGAGTGCTCACGAACACCGAAGTGAAGCGTGCGCCCGTACTTGCCTCCAGGCCATTCAGCCGATTTCACTGAATCGGGAAGGAATGAAGGTTCGCCCTTCATCGTCGTGTTATTGGAGCCAGCCAGATCTGCAGAACCGCCCCACAGCTCAGGAAGTACCGGTGCAAGAGCGCTCAGTACCTGACCCGAGGCAGCGCGAGTTGCAATAGATGTTCCGGTTTCAAACGTGGGAAGCGCATCCTGCCAACCTTCAGGCAGCTCCTTGGCGACTAGCCGGTCAAGCAGAGCTGCGCGATCAGGCTGTGCTGAGCGCCATGCTTCAATCTGTGCATCCCATTCCTTGCGCGCCGCATCGGCGTTGTTTCGCGCCTGCGACCGAGTGTGCTCAATGACTTCGGGTGCCACATCGAAGCTCTTCTCTGGATCTAGACCCAGAGTCTTCTTCATGCCTGCAATCTCCGGAGCGCCCAGCGCAGATCCGTGAGCAGCTCCAGTATCAAACTTGGTGGGTGTGGACCAAGCCATGACGGTGGAGAGACGAATGATGGATGGGCGGTTGGTCTCTGCTTGAGCGGCCTGAATAGCGGAGTAGAGAGCAGTGACGTCCTCGTGGTAGCCGCCATCAGGCTGCCGCCAGTCAACATGCTGGGTGTGCCAACCGTAGGCGGCGTAGCGAGCCAAGACGTCTTCGCTGAATGCGATGTCAGTGTGGCCCTCAATAGAGATGCGGTTGTCGTCCCAGATGACAACGAGGTTGCCAAGCTGTTGAGTGCCGGCCAACGAACTTGCCTCTGAAGTAACGCCCTCTTCTAGGCAGCCTTCACCAACTACTGCATAAATGAAGTGATCGAATGGGGAAGTGCCCTCAGGAGCCTCTGGATCTAGGAGGCCACGTTCGCGGCGAGACGCCATAGCCATACCAACTGCGGAGGAGAGTCCCTGACCCAACGGTCCAGTTGTCATCTCAACGCCCTTGGTGTGGCCATACTCAGGATGCCCGGGAGTGAGTGAACCCCACGTACGCAGCGATTCGAGATCCTCAAGCTCCAGACCATAGCCAGCCAGATAAAGCTGGTTGTACAGGGTAATGGAGGAGTGCCCGATGGAAAGCACGAACCGGTCACGACCGAGCCACTGCGGATCCGCTGGATCGTGGCGCAATACCTTCTGGAAGAGCAGGTAAGCCATCGGGGATAGCGAGATCGCCGTACCTGGATGGCCATTACCGACCTTCTCAACAGCATCTGCTGCCAAGGCACGGCCTGTATCTACAGCCCGCTGGTCGAGTTCAGTCCATGAAAGCTCCGCCATTGCAACTCCTTTTGATGTTCGAGTCTCAGCCCTTCTGGACTCACTGTTCCAAAGTTTACCGTGACAATGATCGCATCGTGTCGCACGAACGTCTTTGTGAAATGGGTCGCACGGTTTGTCACCTGACATTTCGATGCGTGGACGCGAGCCCCTCAGTTGCGCTGCGAGGCTTCACGCGCGCGGCCACTCTCATTGGGATCGTCTTCGCATCAGGGGGCATTTACGCTGAACGCGCGCGGCCAGCATCCCGTGGATTCGAACCTAACGGATAGGATAATTGCATCATGAACGCTGAATCTGGTGGCACAAACACAGAGAGACTGGCACGTTCAGTGGGCCAATACCTCGAGCATCTGAGCGTTGAGCGTTCACTTTCAGAAAACACAGTGGCCGCATACGCGCGTGACCTCGCAAAGTACCAGGCTCATCTGGCGGCGCGGGGCGTATCAGACGTCGACGTCGTCGTCGAGGAAGACGTTGCTTCTTTTGCCGAGACGTTGCAAGGTTTAGCAACTACATCGGTGGCTAGGGCCCTCACGAGCGTGCGTTCATTTCACAAGTTTCTATTCGAAGAAGGCTCAACCGCCTCCGATCCGGCCGCTTTTGTCCGACCGCCCAAGATTCCGCAGCGGCTTCCTCACGCTCTAACAGTTGAGGAAGTGGCCACCTTGATAGATTCGACCGGCTCTGGTGACGATCCGGTGGCGCTACGCGACCGGGCACTATTGGAGGTTCTGTATGGGACGGGCGCGCGGATTTCTGAGGCAGTTAACTTGAGCCCGGACGACATCGATATTGAGGAACGCTCTATTCGATTGTTCGGAAAGGGCCGGAAGGAGCGAATTCTTCCGTTGGGGAGTTACGCCATTAATGCGGTTAACGCGTATCTGGTGCGTGCCCGCCCGGAACTGGCCAAGCGCGGCACAGGTAGCCCGTTCCTCTTTCTCAACCTTCGTGGCAGGCAGCTTTCTAGGCAGACCGCGTGGGGAATCATTCAGGCAGCGGCTGCACGTGCCCATCTGACAGACCATGTCTCGCCGCACACGCTGCGCCATTCGTTTGCCACACATCTCCTTCAAGGCGGGGCAGACGTTCGCGTAGTTCAGGAACTGCTGGGTCATTCTTCGGTGACCACCACGCAGATTTACACACAAGTTACACGCGACACGGTCCGCGAGGTGTATGTGGGCGCACACCCGAGGGCATTGACTTAGTTATGCTTGGGGTGTGACCGCACAAGACTCTCTGCTCCCAGACTCCTCCGACAATTCCTTCCCTGTCCCAGAGGAGCTTTCGTCGCATGGACCGGCTCGCATCATCGCTATGTCGAATCAGAAGGGCGGAGTGGGCAAGACCACCACGACCATCAACTTGGCGGCGGCGCTCGCTGAGTACGGCCGCAAGGTTCTGGTAGTTGACTTCGATCCCCAAGGGGCCGCTAGCGCTGGCCTAGGGGTTAATGCCCGCGCACTGGACCGCACTATCTACAACGAACTCATCGCTTCGAAGCCCGATATCAAGTCAGTTATTGTGCCCACATCAGTTCCAAACCTAGATATTGTGCCTGCGAATATTGATCTTTCTGCGGCGGAGATCATCCTCATAAATGAGGTCGCGCGGGAGCAATCGCTCGCGCGCGTGTTGCGCCCAGTGCTCGATGATTACGATCTGATCATCATTGACTGCCAGCCTTCGCTCGGGCTCCTCACAATCAATGCATTGACCGCGGCACACGGGGTCATCATTCCACTCGAGGCGGAGTACTTTGCTATGCGAGGCGTGGCGCTGCTCACGGAACAGATCGAACGCATCCAAGATCGCCTCAACCCGCGCCTGCAGCTAGATGGTGTTCTCCTGACGATGATTGACATGCGTACTCTCCACTCGCGCGAAGTCATGGCGTCTGTGCGTGAGGGCTTTGGGGACAAGGTGTACCAGACCTACATTGCGCGCACGATCAAGTTCCCAGATGCCACGATCGCAGCACTGCCGATTACGGAGTATGCCCCCAACCATTCGGGTGCTCAGGCTTACCGCCAACTTGCTCGCGAAGTCGTTTCGCGCGGTCAGTGCGCGTAAGCCCATGGATGAGGCACTTTTTCCGGTAGACGAAAACGGTGCTCAGACCTTTGCCGTGGAACTCGATGTGTTCTCCGGTCCCTTTTCTGTTCTCCTGTCTCTTATCGCCAAGCGCAGGCTGGATGTCACAACGGTTTCCTTGTCAGAGGTGACAGACGAATTCATCGCATATGTCCGTTCACAAGATTCGCTAGATCTATCCCAGGTCAGCGAGTTCCTAGTAGTTGCAGCCACGCTCCTTGATCTCAAACTCGCGCGACTTCTGCCTCATGATGAGGAGACATCTGAGGATTTTGAGTTGCTGGAACAGCGCGATGTACTCTTCGCAAAGCTTCTGCAATACCGGGCGTACAAGGAAGTTGCAGCGGACTTTCGCGAGGTCCTGAACCAACAGTCCATGGCTATAGCGCGCAAAGTGCCTTTGGAACCGATGTACCTATCTCTTCTCCCAGATGTGGAGCTCCACCTCGCACCCGAAGAACTCGCCATGTTGGCCGTCCAGGCGATGACTCGTGACGTTGATTCACCTGAGGTCACCCTCACCCATATGCATAACCCAGTGGTCTCGGTGGCAAGTCAGGTGGAGTACATCCTCGATCGCCTTGTTCGTGGCGACCGTGTATCTTTCGCATCACTATGCGCCGATGCGGCAAACTATGCCACAGTGGTCTCACGTTTCATGGCAATACTTGATCTCATCCGAAACGGCCGAATATCCATCCAACAGGATGAACCATTGGGCGTTATCCTCATCACCCTTTCGCCAGACACACCACAGAGTGAGGAAGCACATGCCTCAATGGACTGACGTTGATCTGAATGCGTCAAACGCGAATTCGTCGAAGTCACTTGGCGATGCGCACCACACGGCGCCGCCGATCCAGCCCGGCGAAAGCGGCGATGCTGGCACTCGTGAACGCGCGCTTGGCGCGCTGGAGGCCCTCTTGCTCATAGCCGAGGATCCCGTGCCCGTGCGAGTTCTGGCACGCGCAATCGGCATGTCGGAGGCGGAAACGGATCATCTGGTGCGCAAGCTCTCGGCCGAATACCGCGGGGAAGGCGGTGGACGCACGCACGGCTTTGAGCTCCGCGAGGTCGCTGGTGGCTGGAGGTTCTATACGAACCCGTTGTACGCCGACGTCGTCGCCGCTCACGTGGTTGCGGAGCAATCCGGGAAGCTATCGATGGCGGCTTTGGAGACGCTCGCAGTGATCGCATACCGTCAGCCGGTCTCGCGGGGCCAGATAGCGGCGATACGTGGTGTTAGTGTAGATTCGGTTGTTCGCACGCTGCAGACCCGCGGGTTGATTGACGAAGTAGGTCTGACGCCGGGAACCGGTGCAATTCTGTACGGCACCACATCCTTCTTCTTGGAATCGATGGGGCTGAATTCGCTCGATGAGCTTGCCCCGCTGGCTCCTTACTTACCGGACGCGTCCGAACTTGACGATGTAGCAAAGGAACTGGAATGAGTAACCCCTACGATGCACAGGGTGAGCGGCTTCAGAAGCTGATGGCCCATGCTGGAGTCGGTTCACGGCGCCTGTGCGAAAACCTGATTGAACAAGGCCGCGTTACCGTGAACGGCGAAGTGATTCGTCAGCTCGGCATGCGGGTCGATCCGACACGCGTGTCAATTCACGTTGATGGTATGCCCATCCAGATTGATCAGTCGCTGGTCACGATCGCTCTGTACAAGCCGCCGGGGGTCGTTTCCACCATGGAAGATGAGATGGGGCGCCCCTGCCTCGCACAGTATGTGGAAGGGCGCACCGAACGTCTATACCACGTTGGTCGTCTTGACGAAGATACTGAGGGCATCATTTTGCTTTCGAACGACGGCGAATTGACCCACCGCCTGACCCATCCTTCGTACGAGGTGCCCAAGACCTACATCGCTCGAGTTGAGGGAGCGGTCACTCGTGGTCTCGGCCGAGTGCTGGAAAAGGGAATCACCCTAGAAGACGGCCCGATCAGCGTAGACAAGTTTGTCCTGCGCGAATCGGCAGCTCGCAACTCCATCATTGAAGTCACCTTGCATTCGGGGCGCAACCGTATTGTGCGTCGGATGATGGAGGAGGTAGGCCACCCAGTTATGGAGCTCGTCCGCACCAAGTTTGCCACTATTGAAGTGGGCCATCTTAAGCCCGGGCGCACTCGGGTTATCGCGGGCAATGAGCTTTCAGCATTGATGCATTCAGTCGGGATGTGAGATGGCGCTTTCGCCTGTTCGGATAATTGGTACTGGATTGCTTGGGGCATCTGCTGGCCTGAGGTTGCGCCAGATGGGCGTGGAGGTTCAGCTGGAGGATGCTTCTCCTGCCGCAGCTGCGCTGGCGCGTGACCTTGGTGCAGGGCATTTGCCTAGCGTCGAGGACCCCGAACCGGCACTGGTGATCGTCGCAACTCCGCCCGATGTGGCCGGGACTGTTGTATCGAGTGCACTGGATCGCTACCCTCATGCCTTGGTCACGGACGTCGCTTCTGTCAAGAACCACGTTGTGACTGAGGTTGGTAAGCATACTGAGGCAGCCCGCTACATCGGATCTCATCCGATGGCAGGGCGGGAACGCTCCGGCGCGATGGCTGCGGATTCTGACCTGTTCGCAGGGCGTCCGTGGGTCATTACCCCAAGTCCGGCGAATGATCAGCATACTGTCACAACACTGCAGAAGTTTGCCCTGGATATGGGCGCCTTTCCGGTGGTTATGGCTCCAGAGGAACACGACAAATCGGTGGCACTTGTTTCACACATGCCGCAGCTGATCTCGTCTCTGGTGGCTGGAGCCTTACGCGATTCCGCTCCGGAGACCCTAGAGCTCGCGGGTCAAGGTCTGCGCGATGTCACTCGTATTGCTCATTCGGATTCCGGATTGTGGGCCACGATTATCGCCGGGAATGCCACCGCCATTTCTGACGTTCTACGGCCTGTGCGCGATGAACTCAACCGCCTCATCCACGCGCTCGAACCTGGCGGGACGGACCCGTTTGCTAGGGGAGTGCTGGCAGGTGTTTCGCGGGTTATCACCCGAGGGAACGAAGGAGTGTCAAGGATTCCAGGTAAGCACGGTGGTGCTCCGAGGCGCTATTCAGAGCTCTTCGTTCTGGTTCCGGATCAGGCTGGTGAGCTCGGGCGCTTGTTTACCGAGATCGGCGAGATCGGCGTCAACATTGAGGATTTGGCGCTTGAGCATTCGGTGGGTCAGCGCGTGGGACGCGCCACGCTCTCCGTGTTGCCTGGCCAGGCGCGGCGGTTGGCCGCTGCGTTGGAAATGCGCGGCTGGCAAGTGATTATTGAAGGAAGAGAAAAGCAGATGGGTTTGGTCATTGCCCTCGATGGTCCCTCCGGATCGGGCAAGTCCACGGTTTCACGCCACGTCGCGGATCGGTTGGGTCTGGGATACCTGGATACCGGAGCAATGTATAGGGCTGCCGCGTGGTGGTGTGACCACACAAAGGTAGATCTGGATGATCACGATGCCGTTGCTGCGGCCACCGTGGCCATGCCGCTCGAGATGCCGTTGGATCCACACAGCCAACAGATCGTGTGCGATGGCGTTGATATTACGGAGGCAATCCGCACATCCGAGCTTTCCAAAGTGGTTTCCAAAGTCGCGACCAACCTTGATGTACGCGCCGAACTGGCGCGCCGTCAGCGCCAGATAATCAGTGAGGCAGCCACGGGCATCATCGCCGAAGGGCGCGACATCACAACCGTGGTAGCTCCCGATGCTGACGTCCGAGTGTTGCTCACTGCCTCCGAAGAAGCTCGCCTGTCACGGCGTGCATTAGAAGTGCGTGGTTCTACTGATCCTTACGCACTTGCTGCGACACGCGATGAGGTTGTGCGCCGCGATCGCGATGATTCCACTGTTTCCGAGTTTATGACTGCCGACGACGGCGTGACGACCATTGATTCGTCCGCCATGGGTATTTCCGAAGTCGTCGATGCCGTGATCTCTCTTGTACCCAAGGAACTGCGATGAGTGAACTTAACGAAGAAGAGGTCCAGCGGCTAGAACTGCTGCGCGATAACCTCGAAAACTATGACTTGACTGAAGAGGACCTTGCCGTCCTTGAAAGTGAGGAACTCGAGGAGGATTTCGAAGCTCGGCCGGGCCAACCTGTTTTGGCCATCGTCGGACGCCCGAATGTTGGTAAGTCCTCTCTAGTCAACCGAATTGTTGGCAAGCGAGTTGCGGTAGTGCAAGATACGCCTGGAGTCACTCGTGACCGTGTGGCCTACGAAGCCAGTTGGAATGGTCGTGACTTCACGCTTCTTGATACCGGTGGTTGGGAAGTGGATGTGGCCGGCATCGATGCGTCCGTAGCACGGCAAGCCGAAACCGCGATCGAATACTCCGACGCCGTCTTGTTGGTGGTTGATGCCACAGTTGGCATTACACATACTGACGAACAGATTGTCCGACTACTGCGCGGCGCTGACAAGCCGATCATCCTTGCTGCTAACAAGGTGGATTCGGCGATGCAAGAATCCGATGCCACCGAACTGTGGGCTCTTGGCCTTGGCGAACCTCATGTTGTCTCCGCCCTTCATGGACGCGGAACAGGCGACCTTCTCGATGAGGTTATGAAGGTTCTGCCACTCGAATCGGCGGTTGCGGAGGCGGCTCCACAGGGCGGACCTCGCCGCATCGCATTGGTGGGGCGGCCAAACGTAGGCAAATCCTCGCTGCTCAACCAACTCGCTGGAATGGAGCGAGTGGTGGTGGACCCCTTGGCAGGCACAACCCGCGATCCGGTGGACGAAACCATCTGGCTTGATGGCGAACCGTGGACGTTTGTGGATACCGCGGGTATTCGCCGCCGGGTCCATCAGACAAGTGGCGCCGATTATTACGCATCATTGCGCACACAAGCGGCGCTCGAGAAAGCGGAACTAGGTTTGGTGCTGTTGGATGCATCGGAGCCGCTGAGCGAGCAAGATATCCGAGTGATCCAACAGGTTGTGGATGCGGGCCGCGCGCTGGTCATCGTGTGCAACAAGTGGGACATGGTGGATGAAGAACGTCAAGCCGAACTGAACAAAGAACTAGACCGCGAGCTTGTTCAGCTCCAATGGGTTGAACGCGTCAATCTTTCGGCGAAGACGGGATGGCATACAAACCGCCTAACTCGAGCTATGAACGAAGCGCTGGATTCCTGGGGGACTCGTATCTCCACCGGCAAGCTCAACTCGTTCCTTGGCGAGCTTTCTGCGGCACATCCGCATCCAGTGCGAAGCGGAAAGCAGCCACGAGTCTTGTTCGCAACTCAACCGCGCTCAAACCCACCGCGATTCGTTCTATTTGCTTCCGGCTTCATCGAAGCTGGTTACCGCCGGTTTATCGAGAATCAACTCCGTGAAAAATTCGGATTCAAGGGCAGCCCGATCGAGATCTCGGTGCGCGTGCGTGAGAAGCGTACACGCAAGCGTTAGTGGTAGCAGTGGTGTGAAGCTTGCAGCCGTTTAGTGGTGTGAAGCTTGCAGCCGTTTAGTGGTGTGAAGCTTGCAGCCGTTTAGTGGTGTGAAGCTTGCAGCCGTTTAGTGGTGTGAAGCTTGCAGCCGTTTAGTGGCGGCGTCACAATGTGACAAGGGACCTCGCTTGTACCAGGCGAGGTCCCTTGTTTGCTGCTTAGAGCCTTACTGAATGACCACGTTCTCCGGTTCCTCGCCCGCTAGCAGGTGTTCTGCCTGGCGGCGGCGCAAGCGACGCTCACGGGGTATCTTCGCATCTGAAAGTCCACCGAGGTGGGGTGCGATGATCGTTTCGGGAGCGTTCCACAGCGGATGGTCCTCTGGTAGCGGCTCGGGATCCGTAACATCAAGGGCAAGGCGAATCCGCCCGGCATGCTGCACAAGAGCATCCGTGTTGGCGATCTTTCCACGCCCGACGTTTACGAGAAGCGAGCCGTCCTTCATTGCGGCTAGGAACGAATCGTCAACGAGGCCCTCTGTGCCCGCGTTAAGTGGGAGAGCTATTACGACGACGTCGGCCGTAGGCAGGACCTCAAAGAGCTGGTTGATGGAAAAGACGTGCCCATCGGCATCGTCGCGTTCGCTGTGAGCAACGCGCACCAAATCTACTTCGAATGGCTTGAGCCGTTCGATGACTGCTGCGCCAACCCCGCCGATTCCGAGCACGGCAACCCGCTTGTCGGCTAAGCCATGAACATTGAACCGATTCCACTGGTGGCGTTGCTGCTGCAATTGTGCCTGAGGCAGTTGGCGCTCCGAGGCAAGGATGAGCGCCATAGCCAGTTCTGCGGTCGCGGTCTCGTGAACGGAGGTGGCGTTCGCGAAGGGGATTCCGGCTGGTAGATACGTGCTTGCGCCGTCATATCCGATAGCGGCCCATTGAACTAGCCGTGGGTGGAGACCCGCGAGGTTCTCAAGAATCTTGGGAGTGACAAGTGCGGGTGCAACAACGTAGTCAATATCGGTGCGATCTGCGGGCGTGGACATGTCCCACACAACAGTTTCAACGGGCAGACCTTCAAAGGTGGATAGGTCACTGACTTCTGGAACAGACACCACTAATTTAGCCATATACCTACTGTACTCATGTGCTTCCCATGTGTACGGTCATGCCCAAATGTGAACGCACGTGGTACGAGCTTGAACGTTTGCGGGGAGGGTCTTGCTACGAACGTGTACAGGGAGATTCGGTCCTTTGCCTAGATAAGTTCAGTTCTGCGCCAAAATGTTGGAGAGCACCGTTATGACGCCTCCATCTTCGTTGCTTGGTGCGATGAAGTCGGAGACACTCAAGACGTCCTCGTGTCCGTTGGCCATCGCGAATGGGTAACCCACAGCTTCGAGCATCTCGATGTCGTTTGGATAATCGCCGAACGCCATGGTTTGGTCCTTGGGTATTGAGAGCTTCTCCTGCAAGGTACGGACCGCCAGTCCCTTGTTAACCCGTGGATCCATAATGTCAATCCAGTGAGTACCAGAGACCACGACGGTGTGGTCGGAGCGAAGGTGCTCGAGGTATGGGAGTGTGCCGGATTCGGCGTCGTCGAAATCAAAAATGGCGATCTTCAAAATCTCATCGTTGTACGCCAACTGATCGGAGAGAATCTCATTGGCGTGGTAATACGTGCGCACTTGTTCCATGAAGGCTTCGTCATCGCGTTCGACGTAGGCAGCGTTCTTGCCTGCCAAGACAACGCCGATCTCACGTCCCTTACTTGCGATCGTTCGAAGAAGTTCAACGGTGGCGACGACGAACTCGCGAGAGAGTGTGAATGACGCAAGTTCCATGCCGTCACGCACAATGTATGCACCGTTTTCAGCGACGATGGGCATGCCAGCAGTACTGCCGTCAAACAAGTTCGCTAGCGTGGCATATTGGCGGCCGCTGGCGGGAACGAAGGTGATGCCGCTGTGGTTCAGGCGCCGCAACAGGTCGAACATTCCATCAGGGAGGCTGCCATCTGAGCGCAGGAGCGTGCCGTCCATATCCGAGAGAACCATCTTGATGCTGAGATTCTCATACTGACTTGGGGCCGTGGGTTCGGCGCTCATTCGTTTCACCTTTCACACTGGGCAGGGTGCACCTTGCCAGTCTAGTTGGCCGGAGATACGCACCGAAGAGATGTGTTCCACAGCGTGGCGGTGACTCTGGGCGTCGGGCCTGAACGGGCGTCAGGCGTCGGGGCTAAACGGGCGTCGGGGCTAAACGGGCGTCGGGCTTCAGGCCCGAACGGGCGTGGCAGTGTTCCACACGCCATCTACCTTGCTCGCGCTGAGAATAACTGTGGATAAAGACATTCCCACCCGCCGGGTTTGGTGTCTGATAGATGACGCAACCGAACACAATTCGCATGGCGTAGGGGAGTCACAATGGCGTCACATTCTGCTCGGCCCGCATGGGCTGATTCTCACGAGCTTCTTCGCCTCTATTACGAGGATGAGTGGGGTAGCGCGATCAAGGACGAAGTGGGTTTGTATGAACTCATGTGCCTTGAGATCTTTCAGATTGGTCTATCTTGGCTCACCATCTTGAAGAAGCGGGATGCTCTCAGGGTTGCGTTTTCGGGTTTCGATCCAGATCTGGTAGCGCAATACGGGAAAGCAGAAGTGGAAGCCCTCTTGGAGGATTCCTCCATTATCCGTAACCGGCGAAAGATCGGTGCCGTGATTACTAATGCCCGGGCCACTCAACGATTGCGTGGCGATGGCGGTTTGGTTGGGCTTGTGTGGTCATTTGCTGCCGAATCCGGACTGTCAGCGGATGAGCCGCAGATGGATGTACCTCGAGCGAATGGAAGAATGCAGTCGGCCAGATCTGTGGCGCTCTCCAAAGCCTTGCATGATCGCGAATTCACCATGGTTGGACCAACGTCTATGTATTGGCTCATGGAAGCTATCGGTATGGACCCAGCGGCCGGGATGAGCTCCGTGGCTGGTATGGGCCCAGCTGCAAATCGAGCGTTGCTAGACGGCAACCAAGTACCGATTCTGGGAGGGGGTGTGCCAGTGGGCGGCAGTCGGCCATCGTGAGGAGGCGGGCCAGTGAGAGGGGAGCGGCATCAGGAGTTCGGTGATGCTTCAAACTCTCCGCGTAACAGCTCAACTAGGTTAGGCAGGGTGAGAGTTCTGCGAAGGAATTCTAGGCATTTCTCCTTGTCAGGAGTTGTAACGGCCACTCCATACGCCATGCGCCATCCCGCGACAAGGTGATAAGGGGTGAAACCGCGGGGAACAGCTCCTTCCTTGATTGCTTCGTCGATGCACGGGTTGAGAAGAGAAAGGAAGCGGTTCTGACCATCGTATTCCGAACGTGCAGCCACCATCACTTCAACGAAGCCCACATCCATGACAGCGCATCCCAGCAACCAATCCCACAATCGCGCGCACGTTCCTGGACCATGCGTGCTCGCAATTTCCTCGATTGTTTCGAAGTTATGCTCGAACACTGCCACGGCGAGTGCAGTGCGGTTTGGAAAGTGGCGGTAGAGCACCCCTTGACTTACCTGTGCACGTTGGGCGATAGCGCGCATCGGCACATTAACCCCGGTGGTCTCAAACAATGTGCGGGCCGCATCAATAATCGCCTCATGGTTCTCAGCAGCGGCGGCTGGTCCTCGATTGGATCGATACGAACCATTGACTGATTGCTGTGGCTTCGACATGCTTAGAGTGTAGCTACCGGACACTGATGTCCGGTTGTGTGTTGAAGACTCTAGATGTGGAGGAACCATGTCAGGAACAACCGAGCGACCAACAAATGAGCCAAGTCAACCGGCATTTGACGAAAGCTACGACGTCGTCGTCGTAGGAACCGGTGCGGCCGGCCTCGCAACTGCGCTGGGAGCAGTTGACGAAGGGCTGACCGTATTGCTTCTCGAGTCAACTGAGAAGTGGGGCGGATCCACGTCGATGTCTGGTGGTGGCATGTGGCTTCCGAACAATCCGCTTATGCGCCGCGCTGGGGCAGGGGATTCGCGTGATGAAGCGCTAAAGTACATGGAGGCGACAATTGGTACGCCTAGTGCATCGGCCTCACCTGAGCGCAAAGCGGCCTTCGTGGACGGCATCGATGACTTTGTAGAGACTGCTGAACGGTTCGGCATCACTTTCGCGCGAGCAGCAGATTACCCCGATTACTATCCGGAGTTGCCCGGAGGGAAGATCGGACGAGGAATTGAAGTCAAACCACTTGATTCGAAGATTCTGGGTACGTGGTGGGATTCCTTGCTCGGGGCAATTCCGATTCCAGCCAAAACCGATGACGTTTGGCTGCTGGGACGTGCCTGGTCCACCCCGGGAGGATTCGTTCGCGGTGCGAAGTTCGTTTTCCGTGCACTCGGTGGCGTGGTAACAGGAAAGCGACTAACCGGAATCGGTGCTGCTTGGTCCACAGCATTTGGCAAGACCCTCATGGTGGACAATAACGTGCCCTTGTGGCTGGAATCTCCGCTGGTAGATCTCATCGTTGAGCAGGATGCAGTTGTGGGTGTACGCATCATGCGGGATGGGAAGGAAGTCTCAGTTGGAGCTCGGCGCGGCGTGATGCTCGCTGGAGGCGGCTTCGAATCCAATCCGTCTCTTCGTGAGAAGTACCAAGGGGTCCACGGATCACCATCGGGAAATCCCGGAAACCTAGGTGTGCCGATTCAAGTGGCGGAGAAGCATGGAGCTGCTCTGGAGCTCATGGATGATGCATGGTGGGGAGCATCGGTTCAGGCGGTGCCGGGTGGCACACCCGCCTTCATTGTTGGTGAGCGGTCTATGCCGTTCTCAATCATGGTAGATAAGCAAGGCAATCGCTTCGCAAATGAATCAGAATCCTACGTGGATTTGGGCCACCATATGCTTGCTTTGGATGGCGGCGAAGGACCCTACTGGCTGATCCTTGATGCTCGCCACCAGCATCGCTATCTCAGGATGTTTGCGATGGATCCGCGAGCCAACAAGGCGATGAAAGAACTTGGCATTGCGGTCAAGGCAAAGACGCTTGCCGAACTTGGGTCCAAGATCGGGGTGGATTCCACGGCCTTCCGCACAACTATCGAACGATTCAATGGATATGCTCGGTCTGGTGTGGACGCAGATTTCGGCCGGGGAAACTCTGCCTACGATCGCTACTATGCAGATCCAACTCAACGGCCCAACCCGTGCCTAGGCACAATTGAGCACGGACCATTTCTCGCATACAAGGTGGTACTCGGAGACCTAGGAACCAAGGGTGGAATCGTCACTGACACTGAGGCCAGAGCTCTTCGCTCTGACGGAACAGTGATAGAAGGGCTCTATGCAGCAGGTAACAACTCTGCAAGCGTGATGGGCCACACTTATCCGGGGCCCGGCTCAACGATCGCTCCCGCCGCCGTGTTCGGAGTTCGAGCCGCGCGTCACATGGCTCGCAAGAGCTAAACCTTGGTGGTGTGGGGCAACGGCGCCCCACACCACCTCATCTAGTGGCGGCATCAACCGCCAAGGCTCTGCGACATCAAACGCCGAGGCTCTGCGGTGAACCCGAGATCCCCTTGGTTGAACTCAGGCATCTCTGCTTAAGGGACATGTCATGCAGTGTGGGCCACCGCGTCCACGGCCGAGTTCTGCGCCCCGCACGTCGATAACCTCGATCCCGGCCTTCCGAAGCGCTTTGTTTGTCAGCTCATTACGATCGTACATATAGACCACACCCGGGCGGAGCGCCACAGCATTTGCTCCACTGTTCCATTGCTGGCGTTCTACTTCGGCCGGGTCACCAGCTGTTGCAATTGACCTCAGCTTGATGCCTGTGGCAGCGGATATGACAGAAACAACAGAATCCGAACCGTGATCCACAAGGTCCACACCGAACTCAGAATCTGCGGGAAAGAGCGAGTAGGCATGAGCACTCTCCACCGTCGGCGGATGAATGAGCACAGCGTCGCGATCAACGAAAGTCATAACGGTATCAAGGTGCATCATGGCACGCTTCTGAGGCAGCCGAACAACAACTACTTGTTTGGCTGCGCCAGAGGTGAACAGAGATTGGGCTAGTTCAGTAATGCCACGGCGACTGCTACGTTCGCTCATACCCACCAGAACCACCCCGTTACCAACTGGCATCACGTCACCGCCTTCGACTGTGGCACCTTCTTGCGGTACATCGCCACGGGATTGCCACCGACGCGATGCGGTGAAGTCCGGATGGAAAGTGTAAATCGCCTCCATGACTTCCTCCTCGCCTTGCCTTGCCGGATAACGAAGCTCGCCTAGTACAACTCCGCCATAGAGCCATGAACTGGAGTCCCTCATGTACAGAAGATTCGGCAAAGGTGGTAGCAAAAACTGCGATGCGTCATCCGAATCAGATGCCCAAGCCGAGCTGTGATGATCGCCCAGATCGTCGAGTGTCAATCCGCCAGCGATGTATTCGGTGAGTCGCGAAGAGGGAAGCTCGGCCAGGAAAGCTCGGGTCTCTGAAGCCAGAGTTGGTCCCATCGCATGCCAATCTATGTTCCTATCCAAGAACCAATCGCGCGCTCCAGCATCAAGGGTCTCTGCCAGAACATCGATAACGTCCCTGACCACCACCCCTTCAGCTTGGAGACTTGCGACGAAACCAGCGTGATCCTTCTCAGCTTGCTCAACCCACATGACGTCGTCGAACAGAAGGCGCTTACGGTTGCGCGGAGTCAAGCGCCGGTGCGCAAGGCCGGGGCGGCCAACTAGGACTTCACGAAGCTGACCGACTTCCGATTGCACACCAAACATCGTTTCTCCTAAGTGAGTAGGCAAACACTATCGACGGGGCATCCGTTCCGTCGAACACTAGTCTGGCCCGAGAGAGAATGCACGCTTCACACTGCGGTTGCTGTGAGGCAATGCAACGGACGGCACTCGATTGGTCAATCAGTGATGGAATGATGTAATCTCATGTGGTCACGCCGAAGCAGTAGTTTCGGCGCGACGGGATGTGGCGCAGCTTGGTAGCGCACTTGACTGGGGGTCAAGGGGTCGCAGGTTCAAATCCTGTCATCCCGACAGAAAAACCTAGGTGAGAACAGGTTTCTCACCTAGGTTTCGTCGTTTCTGTTGTCTTTTCCGGAAGGGTTTATGGAAGCATCCGACCGCGGACGCTGATGCCATCCGGGACGCTTCGATTGCGGCCGTTGTGACGAGCCGGGATCTGGCCGGGACCTGCAGCCCGTTTTGGGCCGCGATCGGCAGCCTTTTCATCGCACAGGTGCTGTCGCTCGACTGGACGTAGCGGAGCTCTCGCTCGGGTTAAAGGCCAAAAGTGGTGTTTTTATTCTGATGGGTGTGTCGCGGGTTTAGTGTGGTCGTCCGGCCCATCCTTTTCGTGTCCAGAGTCCTTCTTCTGGGGTGAGTGCGGTGTCGTAGTGGACGGGCATGTCCCCGATTCTGGGTGTGGGTTTCGCTCTGGTCTTCATCGGGATGACGCGTCGCTTGGGTCTGCCTGTCTCGTTCCATTCATGCAGAATCTGGCGGGGCGTTGACTGATTCGACAGGATTCGTGGTTCGCTCTCGGGCCGGGTCGAAGCTAAGGAAGGCGAAGAGGCTTCCGTCTTGTTGGAGGCGTGCTAGGCGGTGGTAGACGCGCCTGTCACGCTCATGGGTGTACCACCATGTTCGTCCTTCCCGGCGTTGGTTGGCAGGGACGTCACGTGCGTAGGTGCGTTCTTTGAAGAACGCCTCATACTGGGTGTGGAGCTGGATGAGCAGACCAGACCAGGCGGCGGCCTCCTCCCGGGTTCTCACTTTCAACACTCGGATGGATAAGCCATAGAGAGCTTTCCCTGCAGCCGTGGCAGGACGGTGGGTCAGATCGCGGGTGTTGTTGCGGTGAACATGGACTAGGCAGCGTTGAACAGGAGTATCAGGCCAGACGTCGTGGAGGGCTTTGAGGGCTCCGCCCGCCCCGTCGGTGGTGACAAGGTCTGGAGGGGTGATCTGGTTGAACAGGGCGGTGTAGGCGGCACTGTTTTCATAGGTGGCCCACTGCCAGGCAACAACATGTGTTGTATTGCGGGCGATGAGCAGGCACCAGCCGTAGGGCAGGTAGATCCCGTCAATAAAGACGTGGGAATGCACTTGACCGGTCATGGGTAGGGACGGTGTGGGAATGTTCCAGCACCATTGCCAGTCACGGCGCTGGCTTGTCAGGCTGGTGCCAGTCATGTGTGCTTGTGTGCTGGTGCCTGTCACATAATCAAGGAATCGGGTCACAACAGCTGTGTCGGTAATATCTGAGCGTCCGCCACTGTCACGGTGTGGATCTTGGCCGCAGGTTACGCACCGGTAGCGGATTCTTCCGTTGCGGTACCCATTCTTCAGGACTGGGCCACACGCGCAGATGGAGCAGGGTCGTGTTGATCGTCGTCTTCCCACACACCCATATGCAGGCATAACAGGGCGCTACCACATAACCAGAGGAAAGTGGGACAAGCAAACACAACCACACCTCATCTTGCCCCAAAAGCAAGACGATACCGACCTTTCCCCACCATCACAACGAAAACCCAAACATAAAAACACCACATTTGGCCTTTAGCCCTCGCGCTCGGGATTTTCGTGTCCGTCGAGGAACGCGTTGGCTCGTGCGGCAGCGTCGGTGAGGTGCCTGGTGTCAGGGTGGAGATAGCCGCGGGTAGTCTCGATCGATTTGTGCCCGAGGATGCCTTGGAGGACGTGGAGTGGGATGCCTTCGTCGGCGAGGCAAGTCGCTCCGATGTGGCGGAGCCCGTGCTGGGTGAGGCTGGGTAGCTCGAGGTCGGTGACAAGCTGGTCCCACTTTGTTGCATCCCGCACGGACGCTGTGGTGAGGACGCCACCGCGGGGACCAGTCAGGAGCCGCTCGTCGGGTTCACGGTCGTGGGTTAGGCGTTCCAGGACGGGGGCGAGGGCTTGCAGAATGGGGACGTGGCGGATGTCGCGGCCCTTGGTTTGTTTGGTGACGAGGCCCCCAGCGCCGGGGTAGGTCTGGCGGCGGATCGTGACGATGCGTTGTTTCCAGTCGATGTCGCTGACTTGGAGGCCTGAAATTTCGGAGCCTCGCGCGGCGAGGAGAGCGCCGAGCATGACGAAGGTCGTTTAGGGAGCGTCTAGGGGGTGCCGATCCTCGCTTCCGCGCATGCATCCCGCCATCATCGCGATTACGGCAAGAGTTGGGGGAATGATTCCCGCAATCACGAATATCACGGGAATGGGTACGAGCAAGGAAAGTGGCCCGGCGATGGCGATCGAGACGGGCATGAACGCGATCGAGACAAAGAAGTCGAGGCTCGCGACTCGACCGATCATGTCGAGCGGCACCAGCCGTTGCAACAGCGTGCCCCAGATGTCGACGCCCGCTCCAGTGAGCGCTCCGACCATAAACAATGCTGCGAGCATCAGGATCAGGTTGTCCGTGACGCCAATGACTATGAGAGGCAGTGTTCCCCCGCCCCAGCAGACGATCATGAACGTGAGATAGCGGCGAGGGAGCTTCAGCGATGAGATCACCAGCGATTCAATCGCCCCGCCGATCCCGTATGCGGCTAAGAGGAAACCGAAGGTGGCTTCGGCGTCCTTGAAGCGGTCGCGGGTGAGGAAGGGCAAGAGCACCTCGATAGGGCCTTGAACAATGAGTGCGAGGGAGGAACCGAAGATCAGCGTCTAGAGCAGCCACCGCGTGCCAACCACATAGCGCACCCCCGCTCGGAGGTCTCCCCACACGCTCGCGCGCGCGGGCTCGGTCAGCTCTTGACGTCGGTTGAGGAACAGCGTGATGACGAACGCCATCGTGTACGAGGCTGCGACGATAACCCCCCCCGATCGCCGGAAAGAACATGCCGACGGTGATTCCCCCGAGGGCTGGACCGAGACCCTGACCCATCGATGGGCGGAGAGTTCCTTCGAGCCCGTTCGCGGCCAGGAGTTCCTCAGCAGGAAGCACTTGAGGTAGATACGCACTGTAGGCCGGATAGGAGAACGCGCTCCCTGCGCCCATCACGAATGAGGCGACGCCGACATGCCACAACTCGATGGACCCGGTGAGCGACAAGACTGCTACCCCGGTCATCGCTGCTGCGGTGCAGCCCTGCACGGTGATGATGATGCGGTATTTGGAGAAACGGTCCGCGACCACACCACCCAGGATCGAGAAGGCGAACAGGCCAAGGCTCATTCCAGTTGCTACCGCTGAAAGCGCGAGCGGACTGTCATCGAGCGCAAGCACTTGAAAGACCATGACGATCGTCCACATACCGGTGCCGAAGACTTCAATGCCGACCGCGGCGAACAAGAGACGATAGTCGCGTGAGGCCAAGGGACGAAGCGCACGGATCCGATTGAGATTCTTCTTGCTCATACCAGCACCTCGTCCTGAGTCATCGCAGTCAGGTGAAGCTGCGGCCAGCCGGCGACGTCGCGGAGGAGTTGCCGATCGTGGGTGGACAACAGCACGGCCGCTTGGGTTGCTCCGAGCGCCGCAGTGAGTTCGTCGACAAGAGCGATGGAGAGGTGATTGGTGGGTTCGTCCAGGAGCAGTACGTGAGGGCGTGTCGAGAGCACGAATGCGAGGTCGAGGCGGCGCTGTTGACCCATCGACAGTTCTCCTACCCGCTTGCCTGCCTCACGGGGTCGCAAGAGACCAAGCTGAGAGAGCCCGACCGCCTCGGATGACTCCAGAACCCCCTCCGAGACGAGCGCGCCGATATGTGAGGCATAGAGCTCGCTCGCCCGCCGGTCCAAGGGCAGTGCGGTTTCTTGGTGGAGGAATCCGATGCGGGTGCCCCCTGGCAATCGAGCCGCGCCCGTGTCCGGTGCAAGTTCGCCGCTGACCACTCCCAGCAGCGTCGACTTCCCCGCTCCGTTCGGGCCAGTTACGACAAGTCGACCACGGTGTGACAGCGTGAACGACACCGGCCCGGCCAACCGCCCGGCAACACTGACACGATCGACGCTCAGTAGTGCCGCACCGGTTCGGGTGGGAAGGTCGGGAAAGCGGAAGAGCTGCGGCGGTTCCGGCACGGTCACCGCGTGCGCTTCGAGCGCTTCCTGACGCCGATGCACATTCTGTACGAGTCCGCCCGCGCGGGTGGCCCGGCCGTGCTTGTTAGTGCCTTTCTCCGGACGCCACCCCGACACGAGTCGGTTCTGTGCGGCGCTGAGACTGTCTTGAAGCCGCGCGTGTTCCGCCTGCTGACGCTCGTAGTCCTGTTCCCAACGCTCCCTTTCTGCGAGACGCCCCTCCCGATATCCCGTATAGCCGCTGCCATAGACACGCGGGCGATCGTCGGGGGTCGGGTCAAGGTCGATGATGGTGTCCGCGACGTCGGACAGGAGCGCTCGATCGTGGCTGACGATGACGACGCCACCACTGCGCGCTCGAAGCTGCGCGGTCAAGAACTCGAGTCCGCTGCGGTCGAGGTGGTTGGTGGGCTCATCGAGCAGCAAAAAGTCGTCCTCAGCTCCCAAGAGACAGGCCAACCGCACCCGATAGCGCTGCCCCACGGAAAGATCAGCGAGTAACCTCGCCATGTCTGTCTCTGCGTTGAGCGCTTCGAGCGCGATCTGCACACGGCGCTCGGCATCCCAGGCATCGAGCGCTCCAGCAAGCTCCAACATGGCCGCATACTCCGCTGCGGCCTCTTCCTTCCCGTCGGCGAGAGCCTGAGCGGCGGCGTCGAGTGCCGCCAGCGCGGCGAGTGGCTCGGCGATCGCTTCGGCAACAGCCTGCCCCACGGTTCGGCTATCGAAAGCGGTCATTTCTTGTTCGGCGAGGCCGAGCGTGCCGATGCGCTGGACCACCCCGCTGTCTGGCAAAAGCGTGCCAGCGAGCACATGGAGGAGGGTTGATTTTCCGCGCCCGTTCTCGCCAACGATCGCGACTCGAGAACGGGCAGTAAGGACGACATCGACGTGGTTGAGAACGGATGTCGCTCCTCGCATGAGAGAGACATCGGAAGCGGTGAGCTGCGCGCGATGGCGCGCCGGATGAACGTGGGTGGGCGTGAGCATTCGAATCCTTCGAAACGACGCACCACAAGCCGAGAGGCAAACGGGTACGCAAATGACGGCGACCCAGAAGGGTCAGAACGAGCAGCCGCCGCAGGCTCGGAGATACTCAACGAGCGCGGTAGGCCTGCCCAGCCGTCAAAGGAAATACAAGTGCATACCGTTGATCGTAGCGCACAGCATCGCGCGCTGCCAGTTGGTTCCATCCATCACACCCTGTCGCAGCCGGACGCGGTACCGCGCGTCACGGGCCTATCCGGGCGCGGATATAGCCAGTACTTGCTCAACCGCGTGGTCACCTGCGATGGTCACTGTGACGCCACGTCCACATTGATGGGACTCTCGTGGAAACGGTGGATCTGGGACTGGCCGGAGCGAAAGGAAAGGCAAAGACTCACATTCACTCACTGCCACATCGAGCCAGGAACCCCGTAGTCGGTGTAGTCCGGCGGACGGGAGGTCGCGTACCTGTTGAGGGTGACAGTCTCGATCCGGGTGATGACTGCCGGTAATGGGTACCGGTACCTGCTGAACTCTGTCGTTACTGGGGGCGGCGACCGAGACACCACGTCTGCGCTGACGAGGTACCACCTGGAGTCTGGAACCCCGCCAGGCCCGTGGATCGGGTCGGGCCTTTCAAGGCTCTCCGGCGATCTCACTAACGGGGACTCTTTGTCTGAGGAGCAGTTGCGGCGACTCATGGGGTACGGGCAGGACCCGAACACGGGTGAGCAGCTTGGTCGCCCCTACCGAAAGTTCGCCACCGCGGCGGAGCGGGTGCAGCGTCGCCTTGAGAAACTCCCCGAGACACTCACTGCTGACGAGCGCGCGACCCAGGTCGGGTTGATCGAGGCTGAGGAAGCAGCGAAGCCGACTGGAGCGCCTGTCGCTGGTTTCGATCTCACCTTCTCCGTCCCGAAGTCTGTCTCAACCCTGTGGGCCGTCGCCGACGGAGGAACCCAAGCACTGATCGCGCAAGCACACCATGCCGCGATCCAGGAGGTCATCGAGCTGCTGGAGCGAGACGTTGTCGCGACGAGAGTGGGTGCCAAGGGTCCGCGGGGTGTGATCGCGACGGCATATGACCATTACGATTCACGGGCGTCCGATCCTCAGCTGCATACCCATGTGGTGGTCGCGAACCGGGTGCAAGCTGTGCGGGATGGGAAGTGACACACCCTCGATTCCCGCGCCCTCCACGCAGCAGTGACCGGGCTATCGGAACACTACAACGCGGTCCTCGCCGACAGAATCACCCAGGCGCTCAGTGTCGGGTGGGAGGCCCGCGCCCGTGGTGTGGGCCGGTCGACGGCGCGTGAGATCACCGGGGTATCGCAGGAGTTGACGGATGAGTTCTCCTCCCGCACCCGCGATATCGAGCAGGCCAAGGACCGTCTCGTTGCTGACTATGTGGAAAAGCATGGCAGGCACCCGTCACCGAAGCTGCTGTGGCAATTCCGGCAACAGGCGACCCTCGAAACCCGGCCACCGAAGCAACAGCACTCCCTGAGCGACCTCACCGCAAAGTGGCGTGAACGAGCCACCCAGGTACTCGGAGAGGACGCACCGACCTGGGCCGCAGCACTCCTCGCAAGTAGCACAGCCGATCCCTTGCTGCGCGCTGATGACCTTCCACTCGATGACCTCGAAGCAGTAGCCGCGGTCGTGGTCGAACGGGTCGGTGATCGGCGCGCGACGTGGAAGCGATGGAACCTCCACGCCGAAGCCGTCCGCCAAACGATGGGGCTCCGGTTCTCCACCGCCCAGGACCGTGACACGATCACGCGGAAAATCGTTGATGCCGCCGAACACGCATCCCTCCGGTTGACGCCTCCGGAGCTGCCCTCGAGCCCGCACATATTCCAACAGGCCGATGGTACGAGTGTGTTCCGTCCGAATGCCTCCACCGTGTACTCTTCCGAGCGGGTCCTTGCTGCCGAAGACCGTCTCCCTCCTGCCGCAGAGAATCGCGCTGCGCCGACGGTGCCGCTTGCGTGGGTTGAGCAGGCCGCCTGTGCAGAGAACAAGGATGGGTACATGTTGTCGCCTGATCAGAAGCAGGCGATCGCGAAGATCGGTATCTCCGGGCGCACCCTGGATGTGCTCGTCGGTCCCGCCGGGACCGGGAAAACCACCACCATGCAAACCCTCCACACGGCGTGGGAAAGACGCCACGGCAAAGGCTCAGTCATCGGACTCGCACCGTCGGCTGCAGCAGCTGAAGTCTTGGCCGGTGATTTGGGGGTGGCGACGGAGAACACGGCGAAGTGGCTCCACGAACACCGCCACGGCAACTGGAACCTCACCGCCGCTCAGCTCGTCATCATCGACGAAGCATCTCTTGCAGGGACCCTTGCCCTCGACACCATCACCACCCACGCAACCGCGGTCGGAGCGAAAGTGCTGCTGGTCGGTGACTGGGCGCAATTCGCTGCGGTCGATGCGGGTGGGGCGTTCGGGATGCTGGTGCGTGAACGTGACGATACTCCGGAGCTGTTGGATGTGCGACGGTTCCGAAATGACTGGGAAAAACACGCCTCCCTCGGCCTCCGGATCGGCGACACCGACGTCATCGACACGTACCTCGCCCACGACCGCGTCACCCCCGGCGGGTACGAGGAGATCCTTGAGCAGGCTTACCAAGCCTGCCAACAAGACCAAGCAGCAGGGAAGACATCGGTGCTGATCGCTGAGACCCTCGACACGGTCTCCCAGCTCAACACCCGTGCCCGGACCGACCGAATCCTCGCAGGCGAAGTCGCCCTCGATGGCGTCCGGCTCCATGACGGGAACGAGGCCTCCCGTGGTGACCGGGTCATCACGCGTAAGAACGACCGGCGATTGTCGCTCGGGCGGGGCTGGGTGAAGAACGGCGACCGCTGGACCGTGACCCGAGCGCACGATGACGGAGCCCTCACTGTCCGCCGAGCACTCCCAAAATGGCGCACCACGATCCCCCTGCCCGCCGCGTATGTCGCCGAGAACGTGGAACTCGGGTAGCCGAGGTTCTGTAAACGCACCTACCTCTCACACAAGTAGGAAGGTGGGGCCGGAACATGGGCCACGACGATCAGCAGGAACAGACCACGGAGCCGTTGCGGGCGGTGGTGTACGTCCGCATCAGTGACGACCCCGAGGGCACCGCGCGCGGCGTTGACCGGCAGGAGGCGGACTGCCGCGCCTACGCCGCCGCCCACGGTTGGGAAGTCGCAGCGGTGTTTCGTGAGAATGACACGTCGGCGTTCAAACAGCGCACGATCACGCTCCCATCTGGCGAGCGTGTACGGCGGGTGATCCGCCCGCAGTTCCGCGCCATGCTGAAACACCTCACCGACAGTCAGGCGCAGGTGATGATTGCTTACGACTTGGATCGCGCGGTGCGCGACCCGCGTGACATGGAAGACCTCATCGACGCGAAGGTGTTGGGCGAGTTCGCCGTCCGCTCTGTCACCGGTTCGCTGCGGTTGGATACGGATTCTGATGTGGCGATGGCCAGGGTGCTGGTGGCGATGGCGAACAAGTCATCCGCTGACACTGCCCGCCGCGTGGCTCGGGCGGCGAAGCAGCAGGCCATCGAGGGTGCCTGGCACGGCGGACGGGTGCCATTCGGATACCGGGCAGAGGCAGGCGCGCTCGTGATCGATCCGGTGACCGGGCCGTTGGTGGTCGAGATGTACCAGCGGGTGCTCGCCGGTGACTCTCTGTATCGCATTCGGAAGGATTGGAACGCGCGCGGCATCCTCACCACCCACGGATGCGCCTGGTCAGATCGGACACTCAAGATAGTGCTCTACAACCCCTCCAACAAAGGCGTACGCGAGTACCGACCCGTCATGCCGGACGGGAGCCGCGCGAAGACCTCAAAAATGCAAATGAAGGCGGCATGGCCCGCGATTGTGGACGAGGACACCTGGCAGCGAGTCTCCGATGTGCTCGACGCGAGGAAGAAGGCCCGGAACTTCCACCAACCCGGCAGCGGTGCCGCAGTGCGGATGTACCCGTTCTCCGGGTTGATCCGCTGCTCCCTGTGTGGCACGTCGATGATCCATAGGGGCGGCGTGTACCAGTGCTTACAGCCGACCCCGGGCGGGTGTACCCGTTCGATCCGCTCTGCCGAAATCGAAAGGCTCGTCGAAGAGGCAGTGCTCGCGACGTTCGAGCAGATCACCCTCCACCCCACGAAACACCGAATCTCCGGCAGCGACCTTGCGGCACGTGTCGGGCTCGCAGCGACGCTCGACAAGGATCGGGAACGCTTGGCGCGGCTGGATGATGACTACTATGACGGGCTGATCGATAAGGCGATGTGGGTGCGGCAACGCGCGAGGATCGCGGAGCGGATCGAGGCGACCCGCCGCGAATACACCGCAACAATGCCCGAACAACCCGCCGGGCTGAACATCGATGTTACGACGGTCGCTGCTGAGTGGGAAGGGCGTACCCCGATGTGGCAGTACCAGGCGGCGAGCCTGATTCTGCAAGCGGTACTGGTACACGCTCATCCCGCAGACATGATGACCGCCGTGCCCAAGCGCCGTAACGAGAGCACCGAGGCGTTCCATGTGCGCCGTGATGCGCACCGCGCAGCGGTGCTCGCACGCCGCGTCGAATTCGTCTGGCGCGCATAACCCCGACGATTCGTGACCGGCCCGCGTTCCTGACTACGAAAGCACGTCAGGGGGCGGGGCCTTCGCGTTTCTCGGCGACGGGCGCGCGCATCGGGCGCGGAGCGGCACAGAGTCCGCGCAGCCGAGTCAGCACCGCAGGATCATCCACGACGGTGGTGAAGCCCTGCGCGCGCCGTGAGGCAGCGGCAAGCTGAGCGCCGAGCGTCGAAGCAGACGAGGGGGCAGGAAGAACCGGGGCGGTGGACGTGGCGGGGGTAACGGTGCGGGTGCTCATACCGTTAGGTGCGGAAGCTCATCCCCAAATCAAGGCGCGGTGCGCTGATCGGGGTTGACGGCACGGATCATCTTCATCAGAACCTCGTCGCAGCGCAGAGCGTCGAGCGTTTCACCGTTCAGCAATCGCAGCAACACACCATCACCTATCGGCGTGCCCGCGTGCTTCGGGTCGGGATGCCCGAGAACGATCCGCAACAGCGCAGACCACGAGCGGTGCGGTATGCCGAGCAGCGTCGGGATCGCGCGGTCACGGCGCAGTACCTCGACCCCACGCTGCCGAGAGGAGAAATCGGCAAGCCGATAGGCCACATGCTCCACGCACTCGACGACCATCGCAGCATCCCATCCCGCGGACTCGAATAGCGCGACCGTGGCAGACAGCAGAGTGACCACCCGTGTCTCATACTCGTTCTCGTCCGCGTCGCCGTCATCGTGGTGCGTGAACGCGGGGTGGTAGTCGGCCAAGCGCTCCCGCTCGGCGAACCGCACAGCATCATGAAACCCGACGATCCGAGACGTATGGCGCACCTTGCTGGCAGAAGTCAGCATCCCGGCGGCACGAGCCTCAGCGTGACAGGTGATCTGCACAGCACGAGTCACGACAGCCCACGGGTTGCCCGCGTTACGTGTCGAGGGGGCGAGCATCACCTCGAACGCGGCGGAGGCGACCGCCCAGGCGTCCACCCCGTGCCTACGAGCGAGTGGCCGGTACTTGATAGCGGTGTAGCGCATGAGTTCGGCTGCTTCACGGTCACCTCGCCATGCGCCCGGCCCGGCGTCGTGTAGCCGGATGAGTAGGGAGCGTAGACCTTCTGGGCTCTCGAAACTGCTGCTGGCCGAGCCAGTCGTTCCCGCACCAACGTTGATAGCGGGTGAGGTGTGTTCGTCCACGGTGACGCCTCCCAGAAGGGAGGTGCGTCACCGGAACCCAAACCAAAGCGTCAGAGCGCACGCGGCTGGGTGCGCCATCGACGGGCCCATCACGAGTGATCCGCAGTGGCGGGCGGTGGCTGTCTCGAGGCGTGGGAATCGGCTCGATGAAGCCTGGGCGTCCAAGCGCGGTTTTGTGCGGGGCCGGACTCTGCTCCGCTGTCTTGTCTGTTCACGCGCGGGCGAACGTCGCGACGTTAGTCACTCTCCGGCCAGCCCACGAGCATCGCCGTCGTGGGCGCGACAAGTCTTGCGGCGATTAGCTCGTCAGCTTCAACGGTATGGAGTAAGGAGGCTTCTACAGCCCGGGTGATGGCCGCGATTGCCGTACGGCCATCACCTAGCCGACGAAACGAGCTATGCCTCGGTCGCGGCCGTGATCGGCGGCGGGCATGGGCGGTCTTCGTATTTCGTGACGCGTTCGGTAGGGAGTTGTTGCGTAGGTATCTCAGGCGAGGTTTGCTTCGATCCAGGTTCGCATTGCTGCACGGATGATCTCGGCGTTTGCTTGACCACCGTAAGTGGCGGCGAAACGAACGTCCATGACGTACAGCTCGGACAACCCGATGTAGGCGTCACGGTCGGGTTTCCGTCCGCCCCAGTAGTCCGTGACCCAGGCGTAGTGATCGGCAACTAGCGCCTGGAAGGAGTCGGAGTCCGTGGCGATGCCCGATTCCGCTGCGCTGCGCAGCGCAGCGTTTACGTCGAGGCTCTTCGCGTCGTCTGCGTTTCGCTGGGCTTCGTTCATGCCCTCGCGCCGCTTCGCGCTGCGCTCCCAGGCATCGTCCCCCCAACGCTGCCTTACCTCGCCCTCGTACTGAGACTGGTCAACGCCAGCGAATACTTCATTGATGGTCATGTCTTGGCCTTTCTGTACCGCGTGCAGGGTTTGCTGCACCACGGTGATCTGCTGAATTGTGCGATCTCGCCGCTCCTCCAAGAGCGAGAGATGCGACTGGATCGCTTCCTCGAGAGACTCGTCATCATCGAGTGCGATCTGAATAGTTGCCAGGGGCAGTTCCAGTGCGCGCAGGGAGAGAATTCTGTACAGCCGGGAAAGCTCTGCCTCGCCATAGAATCTGTAGCCGTTGCTCGCAACCCGTGATGGATGCAGAAGCCCGATCTGCTCGTAGTGGCGAAGCGTTCGACTGGTCAGCCCGGTCGCACGCGCAACATCTCTGATCGCCCACTCCTGCATGTCGTCCTCCGGTGGTTACGGTCGGCCTGCGTCGGACGAAGATGCGGTCGGAATCTCGAAGTCACCGACGATATTGCTGCCAACCCACTCCTGCGCTTGCGCCTGGTCAGCGACTCTAGGCGCGGTCAGGATGATCCTGTTGCTGTCTGCATCGGTAAACGTGACGTCTGTCGAGAACCATGGGGTGTCATAGGGTCCGCTCACGTCAGCACCCGCAGCACGCAACTGCTCCGCGACTTCAGCGAGGTCCACGTCCCCGGCTGCGAACGACGCCGTCGTCGATCCGGAGACCGAGGTGCCTGGGGTGACGAGGATGTCCTGGTACTTCTCGCGCCGTAGATGCACGAGCGAGGGAGCGCCTCCTGGGCCTGGGATGGTCGCAAGCGTCACGAAACCCGCAGCGGCGTACAGGCTTTCCGTGGCCGTCAAGTCTTGGGAGACGAGGTTGACGAACATGGGCATTGGGTAGATTGACCGGTCGATTTCCGGTCCTGTTTTCTTTGTCATGTCTTCAACCATTTCAGTTGACGTTACGGCAGAGTCAAGCTCTACGTCCACGCTTCTGATCACAGTTGTCGCCACGCCACATCTCCACCACCTGCACCTGCACACGCTCAGCGCCAAGTAACACCTCTTCGCTCCGACGATGACCAACCGAGCCCTCAGACAGGAATATGCACGTATGCCACCGCGGGTGGGGCGTGCGCACCTCCTT
Organism: Changpingibacter yushuensis; assembly: GCF_014041995.1. Lineage (NCBI taxonomy): Bacteria > Bacillati > Actinomycetota > Actinomycetes > Actinomycetales > Actinomycetaceae > Changpingibacter > Changpingibacter yushuensis. Next base: position 1,439,511 of record NZ_CP059492.1, read on the forward strand.
CATGAGACGACTCATGAGGGAGGCCAGGATGAAGGGCGGGGTGATCCTGTTCCGCGGCACAGGTGCTGCCGCGCGCCGCTATGTCGAGGCCGACCGCTCCCGCGCCGACGAGTATTACCTGGGCGCGGACAACGCCTTGTCGGAGTACACGGTGCTCGATGCTAGCGGCGAGGTCACCGCCGCAATGTCACTGTCGGCGGTCGAGTACGAGGGGTGGGTGGACTGGCACGATCCCGTCACGGGTGAGTCGATGGGCACGCCACGTAATCCGGGTGAGGGGTCGAAGGGTTCGCCGTTGTTCGCGGAGATGACGATTAACGCACCCAAGAGCCTGTCGGTCGCCGCCGCCCTCCACCCCGAAGTATCTAGCGCCCTCGACCAAGCGCAGCAGGATGCACTTGGAGAGATTCGCCGCTGGCTCGGCCAACACTCCGTCATCAGGGTCGGGCCGCGTGACGCGCGGGAAGTGCTGCCTATCGAGCAGATGCAGGTCGTCGGCATCCGCCACAAGACCTCGCGGGCTGGTGATCCGCACCGGCATATTCACATGCAGATCGGCACTCGGGTGTTTGCGGCTGGGAAGTGGCGGGCACTGGATACGGCGGCGTTGTTCAAGCAGCAAGGCGCGATCCGCGCCCTCGGAACCGCGGTCATCGCCGCGCACCCACACCTCGCGCAAACCCTCGCAGAGCATGGCCTGACCCTCGATCCCGTCTCCGGCGAGGTAGTTGAGTTGCAGCCATTCAATGGGGTGATGTCGAAGCGGTCTGCGCAGATCAGACGCAACCTCGTCCGGCTCGAAGCCGAATGGGAAACAGAGCACCCCGGCGAAGCTCTCGGCCCGATCATGACCGCGAAGTTGCAGGGCATCGCCTGGACACACAAGCGGCCAGGGAAGAAGCCGACTGATTTGAAGAACGAGCAGTGGTGGGTGCAGGAACTCCGCGACGCCGGATACGACCCCGCTGCACCTCGACGCAGCACCGTGCAGCGCCCGGTGCAGTTGGATGAACTTGCGGTGCAGGAGGTTGCATCACGGGCACTGGATCGCTGCGCCGCCGCATCATCAGCATGGACGAAACACAGCATGCAGGAGCACGTCACCCGCATCACCACCGAACACGGAGTGCAAGCAACACCTGCCGAGCTGCGCGAGTTCATCAAGATAGCGACCGACCTTGCGGTCTCGGATTGCTTCTCCGTCCTGCCACCGGGTGCGGCGACGCCGGAACATGTCGCGCACCTGACCAGCCTCACCGTGATCGCCGCCGAAACCGCGCTCCGCGACCGCTTCGCCGCCACCACCCCAGAGCAAGAATCGAAGCACCCGGACATGACCGACGCCGCACAAGTAGCGGGGCTGAACAAAGGGCAGGCGGTCGCTGCTGCTGCGGTTGCATCATCTGACCCGTTGGTGATCGTGGAGGGTGCTGCGGGCAGCGGGAAGACGACGATGCTGCGCACCGCCATCGACGTCGCCGCCCAGCACAGCAGGGCGTCACGGGTGGTTGCACCGACGCTGCGCGCGGCGCAGGTCGCGCACGAAGAACTCGGCATCCCCGCAACGAGCGTTGCGGCGCTCGTACATGCGCACGGATGGCGATGGAACTCCGATGGCGTATGGACACGCCTACACCCTGGCGACGCTGACCCCGACACCGGGCGCACCTTCACCGGCCCGCCCGACGATGCTGTGCTGTCGCGGGGTGAACGGGTAATCGTGGACGAGGCCGGGATGCTCGACCAAGACACCGCCCACGCCCTCCTCGCCATCACCACCGAAGCCGGAGCGACCGTCGCGCTTGTCGGCGACCGTGCCCAACTCCCCGCTGTCGGTCGGGGCGGGGTACTCGACATGGCCGCACAGATCAGGGGCCGTACATACGACATGACCGAGCTGCACCGGTTCGCCGACGCCGAGTACGCGACACTCACGCTGACGATGCGCGACCGGGAGAACCCCGGCGAGGTGTTCGACCGGCTCACTGCCATGGGCCTCGTGATACTGCACGCGGACGAGGAACAAGCCCAGCAGCACATCACAGAGCAAGCTACTGAGGGTGAGGCGATCACGGTCGCCTCGAACGACAAGGCAGCGGCGTTGAACGAGCGCATCCGCATGGGGCGGGTCGAGCGAGGCGAGGTTGATGACACGATCACGGCGACCGGCAGCGACGAGCTGCCTATCGGTCGGGGTGATCTGATCCAGACGAGGAGGAACGACCCCGCGCTTGGCGTGGCGAACCGGCAGCAATGGATCGTGCAGCACGTCGCTGGTAATGGCACCGTGTACGCCCGCGAGACCGGCAGCGGGCGCAGGAACCCCCGCACCGTCGCCCTCCCGCCTGAGTACGTGAGTGAACACGCGCACCTGTCCTACGCAGCAACCGCGTACGGCGTCCAGGGCGCAACCGTCAACGCCTCCCACACGATGCTGACTGAGGCGACGAGCGCGGCAGGCGTCTACGTTGGCATGACCCGAGGCCGCGAGCACAACTGGCTGCACGTTGTTGCCGAGGATATGGCGGAGGCTCGGGCGCAGTTCGTTGCAGCGACGGAGCGCGATCCCGCAGACCGGGGCCTCGACCACGCCACCGCACAAGCCGCCGAAGCCGTGCGTGGCATCGTCAAGGACGGCCCGATCCAGCGCGTCACCGAAGAACTCGCCAGACTCGACAGGGAAGCCGAACGTGCTGAGCGGCATGCGGATCGATGGGAGCAGGCCGCCAACCGGCTCGATGCCCAACGCGCTGCGCACCGGGCCGAGAGCGACGAGAGCACCGCCGCGCTTCGCCAGGCCGAGGAAGAGGCCGCGCGGGTGCGTGCCAAGGTCGCCGCGCCCCTCACCAAGCAAGCCGAACAAGACGGAGCGACGTACCTTGCCAGAGTAGAAGCAGAGAGGACAGCGAGCACACGCCTCGCCACTGTCGGGCGATTCGGGCGGCGTAAGGCCCGCGACGAGCACCGCGCCGCCAGCGAACAAGCAGCAACCATCCGAGTACACCTTCGCGATGAGTGGGACGCCGAACCGCCACGAACCCGCAGCGCACTACCCGAATGGGCTACACAGGTCGCGGAGCGGCGAGCAGAAGCCGATCCCCGCGTGAGCGAAGCCAACCAAGCTGTCGAAACCGCGCGCACCGAACGAACCACAACGGTTGACCGTCACCGCAACGAACGGCTGGCGCTCTTGGCAAGCGAGTACGGGGCTGAGAATGCCCGCGCTCACCAGTACGGGATGCGCGCCCTCAACCCTCGACGCAATGCCCGCGATGCTCGCACCCGCGCAGACTTCCTTCGCGTCGAGAGTGCAGAACTCCGCAGCCTCCCGACGAACGTCGCCGCCAAGCTCATCGAGACGAAGCGCGCCGAGCAGGAGCGTGGTCGGCAGCAGGCAACGGAACGGGCCAGGCAACTGCATAGTCCGTTTGCGAACGATCCCCAACGCTATGACCCGCGCCGCGAGGGACCAGCGCGCGGCCTGTGATCAGTCACGCAGTTCCTGTGGTCCACATGACCTATCCTGGCGTCGGGTATGATGCTTGGCATGGGTAACTTGATTTGCGTGTTCGCTGCGACGCACACGCTTGCTGTCCGCGACCGCCGCGCCTAACGGCGCGCCTCGCTGAACGCTTCGCGCGTCGTCCATCCGAGAGACCATTCGCGTCTCGGAACGGCGATCTTGCGCACCCATTTTTTCTCTGTGCTCTGCCCTGTTTCCGAGGCGCTCCATCGGGTCTGCTGAAGGTTTGGTTGACTAATGTTTAGGTCCCGTGTGTGGGGTCTGGAAGGATAGTTAACATGGCTAAATATTCTGATGAGTTTAAGGCAGATGCTGTTGCTTTGGTTCATGCTGGTAACTCTCAATCGCAGGTCTGTCGCGATCTTGGTGTTTCTAAATCAGCAATAAGTAATTGGGTTGCTGCTGATGAAAGAAACCGTTTAGGTTTGCCCGCTTCTAACGAGGTTGACAGTAATGAGAATATGCAAATCCAGGCATTGATTAGCCGTAACCGGTTACTGGAGCAAGAAAACGAGGTGCTACGCCGGGCTGCCGCTTATTTGTCACAGATACATATCAAAAACCCAAAATAATATACCCTCTCGTTCAAGAAATGGCTGCCCAAGATTATCGCCCAGTAAGGGTGCCTGTGGCAGTGGCGGGCAGGGTGCTCGGGTTTAGTAAGCAGGCTTACTATAAATGGGTTAAAAACCCAGTCTCGGCTAGAGAGGTAGAAGAATCAGGGCTGACGCAGAAACTTTTAGAGTTACATGCGGATGATCCTGAGTTTGGTTACAGGTTCCTTGCCGACGAGATGCAATCGCTTGGGTTTAGGGTGTCTGAAAGACGTGTGTGGCGACTTTGCAACAAAGCTGGGATCAGGTCAGTGATTAGTAAACGTAAACGTAAATATGTGCCTGCGGGTGAGCCTGTTAGTGATGATCTAGTTAAGCGCGACTTCACAGCTAATAAACCTAACCAGCTTTGGTTGACCGATATTACAGAGCATCACACGAAAGAAGGCCGTCTCTATATTTGTGCGGTTAAAGACGTGTTCTCTAACCGCATTGTGGGTTATTCGATCAACAGCAGAATGAAAGCAAGTCTTGCTGTTAATGCTTTACAGAATGCGCTATTGCAGCGTGATTACCCGGCTGGTGTTGTGGTGCATTCAGATCGGGGTAGCCAGTTTCGTTCCCGTAAATATCGGCATGTTTTAGAGGAAAACGGTTTGTTACAGTCGATGGGTCAAGTAGGTGCGGCAGGGGATAATGCTGCGATGGAATCGTTCTTCAGCTTGTTGCAAAAGAACGTGCTTGACCGTAAAAGTTGGGCATTTAGGAGCAAGTTACGACTTGCGATTGTTTCTTGGATCGAGGGTAAATATCATCGTAAACGCAGGCAGCGAAAGCTCGGCAAATTGACCCCTGTCGAGTTCGAGATGGTTATGATGGAAACAGTCGCGTTAGCGGCTTGAAAATAAAGAAATTATAGTCAACCAAACCTTCAGCAGACCCATCCTTCTTTCTTGGAGCGCGAACATGCCTCGTTCATCCCACGGCGGCCGACACGAACTCGGCCAGAACTTCCTCACCCACACACCCACTATCAGCAAGATCACAGCCCTCGTTACGGCGACGAAGGGGCCGATCCTTGAACTCGGCGCTGGAGCCGGTGCACTCACGAGGCCTCTCGCGCAACTCGGCAGGCCAGTGACTGCGATCGACATCGACGAGCATCGGATCGCAAGCCTCCAAAGCGCACTGCCAGGCGTGACGATCAATCACGCCGACGCGCTCACCGTTCCTCTCGACCATCCCGTGATCGTAGGGAACATCCCTTTCCACCTCACCACTCCGATTCTGCGACGGCTTCTCCGGGGCGGCACCTGGACCGAGGCCGTGCTCCTCACTCAATGGGAGGTCGCACGCAAGCGCTGCGGGATCGGTGGCTCCACCATGCTGACTGCGCAGACTGCGCCCTGGTTTACCTTCGACCTCCACGGCCGGGTTCCCTCCTGGGGTTTTCGCCCACGCCCCAGCGTTGATGGGGGCATCATCCAGATCAGTAGACGCAACCATCCTCTCGTTCCCGGTTCACAGCGCAGCCGGTACGAACAGTTCGTACGCGCGGTGTTCACCGGTCGAGGCGGAACCCTCGAGCGCATCATCGCGAACGCGGGCCGCCTCGATCCTGGACAAGCCAAGCAACTCTTGAGGCAGAGTGGCATCGACACACGCGCGTTGCCGCGAGACCTGACACCAGAGCAGTGGGCCGGAGTCTGGAACGCGATGCCTGAGCAGCCACCACTCAAAACCCACCAAACACGACCACGGTCTAACGATTCATGATCTCGCTGCCCGCGATGATCAGTCGGTCGCGCGAGTGAACTCTCACCGACCGGTAAACTACAACCGCGCACACGCGCACGATCACAGGTGAGTGCGTTTAGGGCACCTCGGCTACGCGATCACCGCGCACCGTGCGCAAGGATCGACCGTGACGACCGCGCACGCGATCGTGTCGTCGCCGGAAATGACTCGCGAATCGTTCTACGTCGCAATGACCCGCGGCCGGGAAACCAACCGCGCCTGCATCGCCACCGACCAACACCACCTCGAAGAACACCAGCACCGCGACGACCTCCACATGACCGCTAGGAGCATCCTCTACGGCATCCTGCAACACGTCGGCGCGGAACCATCCGCGCACGACACCATCACCGCCGAGCAAGAAACGTGGGGATCGCTGGCGCAGTTCGCGGCGGAGTACGAGACCATTGCTCAAGAAGCTCAGCAACACCGCTGGACCAGCCTCCTCGAACAAGGAGGGCTCACCACCGAAGTGCTCGATGAACTCGTCGAGACAGAGTCCTTCGGAATCCTTACCACTGAGCTGCGTCGCCTCGAAGCGGCAGGCCACGACATCGACCAACTACTTCCGCGGGTGGTGCAGGCCGGGAACCTCGATGGCGTCGATGATCTCAGGTCACTGCTGCGGTACCGGATCCAAAAGATCACCAGCACCTACCCACCCAGTCCGCGACGCGCAACCCAGCTCATCGCAGAACTCGTTCCCCGAGCTACGGGCGTCACCGACCCTGCCATGCGCACAGCACTGGACGAGCGAGAGCAACTCATGGGCGAACGTCTCGACGCGCTCACCCAGGCCGCGATCGATCAGCCCGCACCGTGACTGGCCATGCTCGGAGACCTCGACCACGAGACCCGGAAACAGATGGTTCGCGCGGTCGCCGCATACCGTGACCGCTGGGGCTTCACCTCGACAAGCGCTCTCGGACAGGTGCCCGCCGATGACGCGCAACGCCTCGACTACGAACGCACCCGCGCCGCACTCGCACGCTTGAACCAAGTTGCAGGCGATCAAGTCCGGGAGGTCGCGCAGCGGCGGAATGAGCGCAGGCTCTAGAGACCACGACGTAAAAGCGCCTCGGTTCTTGAGGCCTTCCTTCTTGCTGGAGCGGTGGGTAGCCTGATGGTGGCAGGAGCAACCACGCGCCGATCCCCGCAAGCTGGGGTGAGGCAGACCGTTCGAGACGCGTCTCGGGTATTCAACCACTCAGGACCGGCCACACTGCGATAGTCCTGCGTGCGAAAGTGAGGCCCACATCATGCTCCTGAACCGGCTCTGGAACGCCAGCATCCACACCCGCATCTTCCTGCGCCATTGGATGCCCACCAACATCCTCCTCGACAAGCTGCGCACCCGACGCGGCCTGAAATGGGGAATCCCCGCGATGCTCCTCGGCGTCGTCCACCTGCTGATCGCAGTCACCTGCACCGGGCTCATCGAGCAGGGCTGGAGCAAATGGCTCTACCTCGTGTTCTTCCTCGCCCTATGGAATGCGCTGAAGTTCTTCTTCTTTGGACCGTGGAGCCTCGTACTGCTCGCTCGCGCACGGGCACGTGAGATGCGGTCACACAGAGGCTCCAGATAACCCAGGCCTGTGTAGCGCGGCAGTATTTGTCGTCACTTTCTAGTCCGCAACTTACTTGTCGGACATTGAGTCATAGAACGGGCGCACACCCTCCACCCAGTCGGACGTTTCAATGATCTCGGAGCGAGGGACTTCCGCAGGCCAGTTGGCGAGGAACCAATACTCCGCAGATTCAAGTGGCACCCATAACGGGCGATCCTAGACGTGCCCCTTGTACCACTCCGCTCGCCGAGCGTAACGAGGGTCGGTCGGCATTGCCGTGAGCTTGGACCACGTCCAGTCGGTGAGATCAGCGAAGTCGTATGGGAGATCCTTAAACGGGCTGGGAGCATCAACGCGTCTCGCGCGATGTGTCTTCTCGCCACGCACGAACATCAGCCCCCCGACTACCTCGCCCGAGGTTGACTCGAACAGAGCATCGTCTTGCGTCATGTTCTTCTGGATGCCCTTGATAACGATGTAGGCCTCGAAGAGGTCGTACACAGCATAGAGTCCCCAGTTCGCTGCCACTGCCACAGCCTCGACGTCACGAGAATGGCGCAGCTCCTTCAACAAGCCTGCTGCCCACATGAGCGAGCGCAGACGGATTCGGTACATCGCCTCAAGATCCACTTCCATTAGAGAAACGCTACTGCCAGTGTTTCGAAGACAACCCTTCAGAATCAAGGCACCTTACGAGGGTGAGCAGTCTCTCTCGACAGACTGGACGGATGTGCCAACAGCTCAATAACGACCACCAAGCCGTCCTCTTCCGCATGAATTCCACGCCGGAGGTGGCCAGCCGTGGCTAGACCTCGCACCCCAATCGGAGCTTTTGGCGTCGTAAGCACCCGGCGCACCGACGGCGGACGGTGCGTCGCTCGGACCCGGTACCGGGACTGGGATGGTAAGAGCAGACACGTCCAGGTCACTGGCGCGACCAGACCCACCGCAGAACGCGAGTTGAAGAAGAAGCTCTCCGAACGGGATCTGTTCAACCCTGGGTTCTCCGGGATGAGCGCCGACAGCTCCTTCCCTGCGCTGGTGTCGTATTGGCTCGAAGACATGGACCTTGAAGACCGGCTCTCGCGTACGACAAGGCTGCTCTATGAGCGCAACATGCGGACCCTCGTCCTGTCCTTTTTCAAGGAGGTCACGCTGAGGGAGATCGGGGTGGCCCGCTGCGACTACTTCCTCAAGCAACTTGCGAAGAAGAGCTACAACCGAGCACGCCAAGCCCGAGTCGTCCTGCGGCTCGCGCTCGGACTTACTGTGCGCCATGAGATCATCCCTCGCAACCCGATGGATCATGTCTCCCGGCTCCGTCGCCCCACTCGCACCCCGGACGTGTTCACCTGGGGCGAGCTCGAAGCGATCCGCACTGGCATCAGCGCCTGGGAACAGCGACCGATCAAGGCAGGGCCGAAACCGGACGGGCAACTCGGGCAGATCGTGGAAGTCATGCTCGGTACCTCAGCACGCATCGGCGAGTTCCTTGCGATCCGCGTCGGAGACCTCGACCTTGCGGTCCCGATCCCCTCGGTGCGCATCTCTGGAACGATCATCAGCCGAAAGGGTGAACCCACGCACCGCTAGGACCACCCCAAGACTGCTCGCTCCGTTCGCCGAGTCGCCCTGCCGGGATTCGCACTCCAGGCGGTCCAGGCACGTCTCAAGAAGATCCGCTTCCCGCACCCGGATGCACTGCTGTTCGCGACCCGCGTCGGGACACCGCACACGGCCAACAACATCCGCAGGCAGCTCAGGGACGTGATGGACAAGGCCGGGTCGCGGACGTGACCCCGCACCGGTTCCGCCGCACCGCCGCGACCGCGATTAACGAGATCGGAGGACTGCAACTCGCCTCCGAACTCCTCGGTCACAGCGACCCCTCCATCACGAGAGAGCACTACATACGCCGCAACGAGACCGTGGACCCGATCACGGCAGAGTTCTTGGAGAATGCCCTTGGGAAGGCGAGCTGATCGCAGCCGCGAGGCAGTCAGCTCTTTGCCCTCTTAACTCTCTACAGATGGGTGTCATCTGTAGAGAGTTAGGAGGAGGCTTCGGCGGACCGGGGCAGTCCGTATGAGGCCGACGGGTCACGATGGCTGGTCATGTAACCCGCTGCAAGCACGCCTCATCGAAACGCTAAGGCCGGAACAGTTTTGATGAGCCATCCGATTCACTCGAAAAACGTAAAATACGGAGCGTTCGGTGCTATCATGGCTACATGATCCTACTGAGCTTCACTGTGCGCAACCATAAGAGCATCCGCGACGAGGTCGCGGTCGATCTCACGCGCCCTACGCTGAAGACTCTCCAGCCGAAGGATGGCGACTGGAGCGCGGCGAGCTACCCGCTCGCTGGGATCTTCGGGGGCAATGCAACCGGCAAGTCCGCAGTTCTGGACGCGTTCCGCTACGCCTTCACCGCGATCAGGCAATCTGCCACCGTGTGGCAGGAGGCGAAGTCCATGCGGCGCGCACCTTTCAAGCTTGACGGGAACTCGCAGACTTCAACGAGCCTCTACGAGCTTGATCTTGTCCACGACGGACGCCGTTACATGTACGGCTTCGAGGTTGATCGGGATGGAATCAAACGCGAGTGGCTACGTGACGTTCCTAGCTCGCGTTGGCGCACCCTGCTGGAGCGCGATCGCGAAGAGAACGTGTTCACGTTCCATCAGCGCCTTGGCTCCAAGATCGAGGTGACGCCCCGAGAACTCGTTCTCAGCCGCGCACTCTTGCTGAGAGACTCAGCAATCCACGCCTTCGCTCATGACCTTGTCGAGAGCTTCGACATCGTTCTAGTGAAGGACTCGCACCGGACGGCTCGTTTGAGGAGCCTCGCGGACTCGCTAGCAGATGGCGACGTGACGTTCGCTGACCTCGAAGCATTGCTTCAAGTTGCGGATATCGGTGTCATGAAGGTTGATATCGAGGAAACAAACATTCCGGAACGGATCCGCCGGGCAGTCCTTCGGTTCGAACGCGACTTGCGCGAAGAGCACGACGAAGACGCTAGCGGCGAAGGCCAGGACGACGGAGACGAAGAGCAAGAGGAACTCGAAGTCGATGAACTCGAACAGGTTGTACGGCGTCTTCTCCTCACTCACCAGGGAACCGCTGACGACTGCCCGCCATTCTCCGTAGAAGAGGAGAGCGATGGAACCATCGCTTGGCTCGCGATCGCAGTACCTGCGCTAGAAGCACTCCGTGGAGGTGGGCTGCTCTTGGTAGATGAGATCGATGCAAGCCTGCACCCACATCTGCTAGAGGTGCTCCTCGGCGCGTTCGCAGACCCACTTGTCAACGCACACCACGCGCAGCTCATCTTCACCAGCCACGAGTCATATGTCCTCTCACCACTAAGCGAGGTCCGCCTGGAACCAGAACAGATCTGGCTTACCGACAAAACTAACGAAGGAGTGACCGAGCTGGCCTGCCTGGCCGACTTCCCCAAGCACCCCGACGCCAACGTTGCAAAGCGCTACCTCACAGGACGATACGGCGGAACCCCGAGGCTCTCGCCGAGCCTGTTCGCCGCTCTCGTTGATACCGGAGAGGTGCAGCAATAGTGGCGGGCAGACAACGTCGACGCCCCACCAGGCCGCATCGGCAACCTGCACGACGCATCCTTGTCGTCACGGAAGGAACCCGCACCGAGCCCCAATATGTTGAGGGATTGAACCGCTACCTGCGAAGTAAGGGCGCTACGGCTATCGTCAAGCCCGTTTCGGTGGGCAAGGACCCGCTGAAAGTCGTGCAGAAGTGCGTTGAGAAGAGGGACGAAGCGGCACAGAACGACAAGGGCTATGACGAGAGCGTGTGTCTGGTCGACGTCGATGAACACCAGACGTTGCCTGCGGCCGTTCAATTAGCTGAACGAGAGGAGATACGGCTTCTGGTTTCGAACCTCAAGTTCGAGGCATGGCTGCGATGGCACGTTGAGGACAAGCGCTCGGTGCTCACCTCGACGCAGCTTGACGATCTTGTTGCCAGGCTCGGTCTCGTCAAAGGCAAGATCCTCTCGCAGTCGTTCCCGTTCCATCAGGTGCACAGCGCAAGTGTTACGGCTCGAGCGATTGATCCTGAGATGCGGCCAGGGCGCAAAGGGCCGAACCCGTCGTCGGCGATGCCGATCCTCGTAGAGCTTATGCAAGGGGCTTGAACCGATGGTAGTGACAGAGAAGTGCTGCCAGAAGTCAACGCGAACAGTTTGGTGCTTGCCTGGCGACGAGCCTCTGCCCATTCATGTCGGTGCGCCAACATGCCCTGGCATCGCAGCGCGAGTATCTTTTTCCATCGCGTCGGACGCGACGTCGATACGAATCTGCGGAAACCACTAGGACTCAAGAGGAAATAATGACAGAAATAACCCACGCGCAGATTGCTGCGTTCGCTGCTGAGCGGATCAATCTGCCCCACACTGACGCGGTCAAGCACCGTAGTCAAGTTAACGGACTCCGAGATCGCCTTGCTGCAAAGATCGCCGCCGATCCTGCATACGGCCTTGTCAAGAGTCTCCATGCCGGGAGCGTTGCAAAGAGCACAGCGCTTAAGAGCGTCAACGATCTTGATCTTGCCGTGTATGTCAAAGCGGCAGAAGCTCCGGAAGACGATTCAGAACTCGTCCCGTGGCTGGCGGATCGTCTCTACGAGGCCACCACGAACATGGATCGTGACCAATTCGAAGAGCAGACACACTGCGTCACGGTTCACTATCGCGGATCTGGCCTCGATGTCGATGTTGTTCCGGTGCTTTACGAAGGCGAAGCCAATGATGTGGGTTATCTCATCAAGAAGCACACTGGAGACAGACTGAAGACGAGTACACGGCTTCACCTCGACTTCATCGCAAACCGGCGCAAGACGTATGGCCTGGAATTTCTGGAACTCATCCGCATAACCAAATGGTGGAAGCGCCAGATCGTCACGCGAACCGATCCCGACTTCAGATTCAAGTCCTTCATGATTGAGCTGATCTGGGCTCATCTCGCAGATGAAGGCGTGCAGCTTACCGATTACCCGAGAGCTCTGGAAACCTTCTTTGAGTGGATTGTGAAAACTGGGCTCGAAGAACGGGTGACATTCACCGACTATACGTCCACGTTCCCGACTCGCGGATCTAATCCCATTGAGATTCTCGATCCCGTGAACCCGGAGAACAACGTCGCGAGCCGGTACGACAACTTCGGACGAGACAAGATTCTCGATGCGGCTGGGTCCGCGTACGACGCTCTCACCGATGCTCGTTTTGCAACGACCAAAGGTCGCGCAGTCGATGACTGGCAAGAACTCCTTGGTCCCACCTTCAAAGGATAGACGCCAATGACCAGTTCCTACTCCACCAGTCAAACGTTTACGCTTACCCATGCCAAGCACCTTGCCTCCAAGGTCGTCAGCGACATGTACCAGTGTCGAAACTTCTATGGTGAGCCCTCCGAAGCACAGATCGTGAACTACCAAGAAGAGCTCATTGTGATGCTTGCCGGTGGGTACGTGAAGGAATACGAGTTCGGATTCAAGAAGAAAGACCAACGCATCATCTCCTGGCAATACCGAGTCAACGCAAGCGGAGACCTGGTCGGCGGCACCGATGATTGCAGCGGCGGAATCTACGCACGAGCCAACGTTGCCGGGGCGATACATTTCAACTTCATGTCGTACACCCCAGCATGGTTTACCCTCACCGCGTCCGAGAAGAGCACAATCAAGGCCAAACACCCCGTTAGTCGAAGTACCGGCGACCTTCCAGGCGACGGCAGCGGATACTGGCACACCGACCGCACATATAGCAGCGCTGGCGTTGCAATCGAACGAAAGACCTTCCGCCCATCATGACCGCCAACAGTGAACTCTTCGGCAACGTCCTCGAATACCCAGATCCGTCAGCTCGAGAGCGCTTTGACGCCCTCGTTGGCATCGACCAGATCAAACAGCGACTCGTGAACGAAGCGAGCGTTCTGATCAACCCCGAGGTGCTCGAATGCTGGAGCGTGAAGCATCACCGGTCCACCCTCAATGCAGTTCATGCCGTCGAGGAGCGCACCCCCCTAATCGTTCTCGCCGGAGACGTCGGAACGGGCAAGACGGAACTCGCCGAATCTGTCGGAGATCCAATCGCCCGCTCCCTGAAACTCCCAATGCTCTCCCTTTACCCACTCAGCCTGAACGCGCGTGGGCGAGGCCTTGTCGGTGAAATGAGCACCCTCATCACCCAAGCTTTCGAGCATGTCAGATCCTCGCTTGGCCAAGCACGCGATAGCAAGGGAAAGGTCCGCAGCGCCGCAATCCTCCTCATCGACGAAGCCGACGCCATCGCTCAATCCCGTGAGCTCGCACAGATGCACCACGAGGATCGTGCTGGCGTCAACGCACTCATCCGTGCCATTGACAGTCTTCGCCGAGACAAACTCCCCGTCCTCACCATCATGTGCACGAACCGATCCGACGCACTCGATCCCGCAATAGCGCGACGCGCGGCTCATGTATTTACCTTCGAACGCCCGTCTGAGGAACAACGAGCGCATGTCCTCACCCAAGCCCTCGCCGGGACAAACATCACCCCAACCACAATCGACGAAGCCGCACGACTGCTTGGATCCAACGCTGAACGAGGATGGGGTGCCACATACTCTGACCTCAGACAACGGTTCGTGCCTGACCTCGTCCTTAACGCCTACGGTAACGACACGCCCATCACTGCAGAGGCCCTTAGCGCAGCTGCAGCGTCGTTCGTTCCCACGCGCCCATTTGGAGCGAACAATGGCTGATCCGCGCGGCCCCGTATTCCTTTCCTACCGCAGAAAACGACTGCGAGAGACAACCGCGCTCGTTCAGACGCTCGGTGACCGAGGTATCCCGAGTTGGCGAGACGTAGACAACCTTCCAAATGAGCCAACCGAGGCAACAATTCGCGCCGTCCTCAATGACGACAAAACCTCCGGTGCGATCCTTTGGCTCACTCCCGACGCGAAAGACAGCCCAATCATTAGGGACGTTGAGGTTCCAGAGGCTGTTCGTCGTTACCGACGCGATAGCAACTTCTGGCTCGTCATCGTTCTTGCCAATCGTCTGAAATACGACGACGTCTCGGACCTCTTTGCCGACACTCTCGGTGTGGAAGACCTTAGCACCTGGAATCTCACCAAGGTGGCTGCGCCGTGGGCTTCGATGAGTGATATCTCCCAGATCGCTAACGCCGCTTTGAAACAAAGGATCAGGAAGATCTCGGAGGCAACGCCGTCGCCACGGGTTGCTCAGGTGGTGGTCCATGCGAAGGGCACGATGGTCGCTCCATCAGGTGTGGACCTAGCGGTCGATTGGACCAGACACTTCAAAGACGCATCCCCGCGCAGCGAAGACTGGACAACTATGTCCGAATCAGCGCACGATATTGCGGCGGCATTAAAGCAGCTCACGGAGCCTGTCACTGATCTGCACCTAATTGGGACCCCGTCCGTTCCGACAGCCATGCTCCTTGGCTCTACCTACTCAGGCAGAGACGGTCGGAGCCCCGCCTGGTTACAACGCCAGCCCGATGGCCACACGACGACACCCTGGAGAGTATCTGACGCCACTGACGCCTCGATCGCAGATCAACGCGGTTGGAAGGCCTCTCGACCCGTATACAGGGATACGTCTGCTAACGCTCTCGCTGTTTGTGTCAACATCAGCGACGATGTATCTGAAGCCTTCGCTCGGAGTCGCTCGGTCTTACCTGCGTGGCGCGCGGTTCTAACAATTGGATCGCCCGCAGGGCGCAACACACGAGCTATGCCAGTTGCCCCGGACGAGGTGGCTTCTCTCGTTCATCTGACCGTTGATGCGATCCGCAACGTTCGTTCTCAGGTGAGTGGCATCGATTCGATCCATATTTTCATTGCAGGGCCAGCAGGCTTCGCCTTCTTGCTCGGAACTGCCATCGCCACGTTACCGCCCATCACAACTTACGAGTACGACACCTCGACCGCGCTATACGTGCCTGCGGCAACATTCACAAGTTAACTGACACTCATGGTTAACCCCGAAGAATCCGCACTACAACCTGTGGGCGTCGATGTGTATGTCATCGCCTATGACGAAGAAGGCAACGAGATGCGATTGCTCCCTTCCGAGGTCACAGGCGAAGTCATGGACCGGTCACGAAGCCTCGGCATCGATAAAGGAACTTGGACCATCGAGCGCATTAAGCATGGACCGCTGGTCGCAGCCGAGTCCCAGCTTCGGCTCGCCAATGTCGGCAGTCTTGGCAGAGCCATCAACGACAACTGCTACGGCACGATGCTTATCGTGGACCGGACAAGCCCTCCCGTCGACGAAGACATCTGGGACATTGAGAAGAGATACGACGTCGACATCAGAGATGAATCGATCGTTGCGGTGATCAAGCAGCGTTACCCGACCCAGCCGGAGAAGAATCCGCAGGAGATTGCGGCCGAGCTGGCGAGCATTGCCGCTGCCTACGAGTGTCACATCACGGAGGTGGAGTTTCTGCTGCCTGACGGTGAAAAGCCAGAAGACAGGCTCGCTCAGTGGAATGGAGATGGCGAGTGGGACAAGCGCTTCCGACAGGAAACCATCGAGACCTTGGCCGTGACCGCGCACGACGTAGTTATCTATGTAGCTACTGATCCTGCCAACGCCATGTCGGTCCTTATGGAAGGTGCCGCCGCGATCGCAGACTTCGTAACGGCAACACAGGACGGGCCGCTCGACGCTACCGACTTGCTAAACCTTCTGCGCGGTGGGCACTTCAAGGCGCTCATCGGGGAGGAAGAGTCCAACTATCTCGAAGTAAAGACTCAGATGCATCAGATCTCTGCCCCCGGCGACACTGGCAAACGAGCAAAGGTTGAGCTCGCACAAGACGTTGCTCGCTTTGCTAACGGAGATGTCGATGCGATCCTCATCATCGGTTACAGGGAAGCGTCTGGCAGCGGAAATGTGATCGGGAGCGTCACACCCGTCGTCGATACTGTATTCAACATTCAGCAGATTCAGGATCTGTTGGATGCACGGATCGTGCCGCCAGTTGATGGTTTGGTAATCGAGAAGTTCCCGGTAACCAACACCGACAGCGTGCTTGCAATCTTTGTCCCCAGGCAATCCAAAGAGATGCAACCATACCTCGTACACGGCGCGATAGTCGAAGGCAAGATTGAGGGCGCGTTTTTCAGTATTGTCCGTCGCCGCGGAGAGGGATCTATTACTACGTCGCCGCAGCAAATACATGCGTACATCGTTGCGGGGAAGCGGTATCTCCGAGGGAGCGACTAGAGGCTTGGACACTGCCTTCGGGAGAACACGCTGTGACACTGACGGTGACCTGAGAGTAGGGACAGCGGTCCTACCTGACAAGGAGGGGAGCTCGCGACCCTTCCATAAACCCCACGTAAACCCCGGCCGAAGGTGCGGAGACCTACCAAGAGCCGGGACCTGATGCAAGCAAACCATGCAATCCATGACCTGAAATGGGGCAGTTTGAGGGGTAGAGATGCCCGGAAAATCAAGGATCTGGGCTGAACCGTCTACCTGGGGGTCAAGGGGTCGCAGGTTCAAATCCTGTCATCCCGACTAGAAAGTCCCGGGAACTCAAGGGTTTCCGGGACTTCGTCGTTTCTGGAGTCTCGGCGTCTCTTGATCGCTTTGGTCATGAGGCAGCTTCAGGCCGTAGTCCGATCAAACGCCGAGAACCTTCGACGTCGATCATCCCGACCTGGCGAGACGTCTGCCTGTTGCGGAAAGCCCTCAAGAACGCGTCTAGCTCCGTCATCTGTCATTGCAGCAGTCTTTCACCACCGAGCTGGCAGGTGAGGCGGAGCAAACGCTCACAGTATAAATCTTTCCCCTGCACAGGCCGGCTATATCGCATCACTATGGAACTCGAGCAACATCGTCTCCCACGTGATAGAGCTAGGGAAACCCATTCTTATGAGCAAAGTCGATGTGCTAACCGGGGTTGGCCGCTGACTGGGCACCCAGATTGCCCGCAAAGCCCTCAATGCCGCCCACCAGGTTGTCACGACCGCCCTCAACCCGGCGAGGACTACGCAGCAGCTCGGCGACCACGGGAACCTTCTGGCCATATGAAAGCGTTGGGGGGGCTGCGGCAAACGACAACGGCAAGGGCAGGGGCATCCCCGTGTACAACAGAAAGTAGGAAATGATGGTTGGAGGCCAGCGGCGGGCACTATCCCGTTCTGCCGGGTTTGCGTCGGGTGCTGTCGCTTTGGCGGCAGTGTTCCTTGCGTCAGGGACACCGATTCCGCTTTACGCGCGGTATCGCGTGGAGTACAACATCACCGACACCGATCTGGCGATCACTACCGTCGCATATCTGGCGGCGACCGCTTTGTCGCTGCTGATGCTTGGGCGTCTGTCGGATCATCTGGGTCGCAAACGGGTCGGGATTGCGGCGGTGCTCATCGCGACCTGCGCGCTAGTGGTTCTGATGAACATGCACACCCTTCCCATCCTGATCCTAGGCAGGTGCTTGCAGGGGGCCGCCTGCGGAATGGCGTCCACCGCCCTCGCGTCGTGGGTGATCGATCTAGCCCCCGCCAGCCCGGGGTGGCTGCCTGCGTTCCTGACCGGGACGGTGCCACCGTTCGCGCTTCCGGTCGGCGCGATGCTTTCCGGCGCACTCGCGGAGTACGGGCCGGCCTCCCGTACGCTGATGTTCCAGCTCACTGCCGCCGTGCTGGTCCTCCTTGCTGTGTTGCTCATGTTCTCGCGGGAGACCGTGGTGCGCCGTGCCGGAGCGATGCGGTCCCTCGTACCACGCGTGCATGTGCCGGAGGGTCGAGGCCGGTTGCTATTCGCGGTGGGTGCGGCGCAGGTTACAACGTGGTCATTCTCCGGGTTCTATCAGGCCTTTTCGCCAGCAATCACCGTCGACCACCTCGGCACCAGCAACCCCCTCGTGATTGCGGTCGTGTTCTCCTCCGTGGTGGTCCTCAGCCCTCTCGGCGGGCTCCTTGCGGGCGGGGCGCGCAAAGCTACTGCGTTGCGGGCAGGTCTTGGCGTGTTTGTCGTGGCGGCGCTGATCGCTGTGCTCGCGTTGCATGTTGGGGTCATCGGCCCGTTCCTTGCTGCTAGCTTCCTGGCGGGAATCGCTCTGGGCGCTGTCAGCGCCGCAGGTCTGGCGACACTGCTGCAGTGCACTGCGGCGGCCGATCGCGCCGGATTGATGGCGACCGTCTATCTCATTTCCTACAGCGGTGCGGCAGTTCCCAGCCTGATCGCCTGCCAGCTCGCCAAGACGGTAGAGGTCTCCGACATCGCCACCGGCTACGCGGTCCTCGTCACCGTCGCCGCGCTCACTGCCGCGCTCACCATCACCCGTCGTCGACCCCGCGGGGAGTCACGCTCCGGAGCTCGCACCCTGGCACTCTCGAAGAGCGGCCGGTCAAACCCCGACCGCTCACAACAGGTAGGAACCCTTGATGTCTGACTCGCCCCTAAATCCGGAACTGACCTCAGCACAGCAGTTACTGGGAGACTTCGCCCCGCAACTGGCGTCACTGAACGTCGATGTTCTGTTCGGGCGGGTCTGGGCGCGCCTGAAACGTCCGCACGCGACCGCAGCCAACAACGAGACAAAGCACAACCTCTAACGCGCGGATTCGTCCTGCGCGAGAAGGACCACGCCGGATGGATGGAACTACCCGAACCTGACCCCGGACTCGGGCCGTACGACGCCGTCACCTAGGTGATGGCCGTCGCGACCTGCACAATCGACGTCATTAAACCCGTCATTCTCGTGTGATCCTGCCCTCATCCACCGCAAGAAAGAAAGAAAGAACAACCATGCCGACATCCTCAGATCTGACACCATCACGAGCAAGACTCGAACAGACCGTCACGAACTACCAGAGCGCCCTCAATGCGCGCGACCCGGAACGGATCGCCGCGCTGTTTGCGCCCGATGCCACCCGTGCCGACCCACACGGGACACCGCCCGTGATCGGGCGATCCGCGATCCGCGCTGCGTGGGAGGAGATCTTCACCAACCTGGGCTCGATCGCGTTCACTGCGCACGCCGCCCACGGAGCAAAAGACACGATCGCTTTTGAGTTCACCTCTGTCACCACCACATCCAACGGTGTGGGCTCGGTGTTCGGTGACTCGGCCGAACCTCACCATGCCGAAGCGCTCGCGATTGTCGCCCAGACCGAAGAGGCCACCGCTGCCCTTCTCGCCCAGCATCTTGGACTAGACGAAAAGGTCGCGGCGACCTTGGCCCGGGTTGTCTCCTCGATTCTGTTCCTCACGATGGCTTCCAGCCAACACATCGACAGCACAGTGGAACAGATTTTGGAAGACATTCGCGTTCAGATCGCTGTGACTCTTCCTCAATGAGCGACGACGAGATCCTGAGCGATCATGCCGCACATCGAGAAGGAGAAGATGTCGATCTTGTCGTAGCCGAGACCCTTCGTGATGAAACGGTGGGCGTCAGCGGCGGCTTCTTCGAGAGTAGTGTTATGCGGGCTGGTCCGCGCCGATGATGACGGCTTTGCCGCGGACACCAGTTGTGCCCAGAGAAGCCAGGGCTTGCACGGTCTGCTCGAATGGGAAGGTGGTTCCGACGACGGGACGGACGACGCCGGCGTCGACAAGTTCGGCAATTTTTCGCAACTGGTCACCAGAGGCGTGCATGAGCAAGAACTCGTAGGAAACGCCGAGTTGGCGTGCAAGGGCGCGAACCTTGCGGCTCATTGCCGTGATCGCCAGCCGCAGCGCCGGACTCAAGCCAGCGGCCTTCGCGAAAGTGGGGGTGGGAGGCCTGGAAATCCCGACTGCCTTGCCGCCACTCTCCAGAACCTTGAGCGACTTGATGAGGTTGTCACCACCGAGAGGATCGAGGACAAAATCGTAGCCAGATAACTCGGCCTCGAAGTCCTGCGTGCGGTAATCGATAACCACGTCGGCACTGAGTTCGCGGACGAAGTCCGCGTTCTTGCCCGAAACGGTTGTTGCAACCTCGGCTCCGAGGCACTTGGCGAGTTGGATCGCGATCGATCCGACTCCGCCCGCACCAGCGTGAATGAGGACCTTCTGGCCTGCTTGCACGTTGCCCTTCTCCACTAATGCCTGCCAAGCGGTCAGTGCCACTAGCGGCAGAGACGCTGCCTCGACGGTACTGATCGACATCGGCGCGAGAGCCACGTCTGCCCGATCAACAGCGATCCGTTCGTCGAGGTGGTACAGCCCGGCGGCCTCCACTCGGATCAAGACGTCTTGGTCTCCGAGCGTCGGCTCGGGGATATTGGCCTCGTGGACGGGCTGCTTGTACTTGTCAAACACGAATGCTCGCATGGTTATTCTCCTTGAATCTGAGTGGAATCTCGTTCGGGCCCACAGGGGCGCAAACGATCGACGTCGTCCTCACGCTCATCGAACCGGTCGTAGCCTGTATTCGCGAGCATCCCGAGAACGGACGTACATACCTCCACGAACTCGTCTTCGGCGACCCACGTGAACCCCACCATCACGACGGCCTCACACTGTCACTGCGACTAGAGGACGGCATCACGAGCATCCTGACGCTCGATCCCGCACAGTCCACGCGGCATAACCACATGTGGCGTGAGTCTCGAATATTGAGAACTCCTACTTTCCGAGTCGGTTAGTAGATATTCTTCCGGCATGGCAACTACAGCAAACTGCATCGCCCCGATTGTGCACAGCACAACCATGGGTGCAATTTCCTGTTGCCAGATTCCACGTGTTCGTCCTTGTATGTGACGGCGGCTTCGCTTCACGGCATATCTCGCGAAGCCGCGATAAACAAAACGCTTCTGCCACCTAGGCTTTCGGCACATGTGACATCGACCCTCGGATAAGACCGGTAGCCCTACCTCATCTTCCACGCACTCCAAATCTGCCTAAGGACTCACCATGTCTGTACCCAGAATTCGCCTCGTCTTGGCACTCGCTGCCGTTACCGCATTCGGAGTTGGCGCTTGCGCACCCTCCTCAAGCTCAGGTCTAGATGCCACCTCTTCTGCTGGCAGTGACACCGTCGACGACGTCACCATCGCGTTACCTGGTTCTTTATCCACCCTAGATGTGGCCCAAGAAGCAGGGAGTCTCAACTACCAGATCGCAACAATCACGAGCGAGGGATTGTTGGGTGTAAACGCTGACGGAGAGTTGGTGCCGGCCTTAGCTGAGGCATGGTCGCAACCCGATGCGACCACCTATGTGTTCTCTATTCGCCAAGACGCGAAGTTCACCGATGGCACACCAGTTACGGTTGACGACATCCTGTTCTCCATCGATCTCGCTCGCGACCCTGATCGCTCACCGTCCACGTCGATCTATTGGCCCGAAGGGCTTACCGTCGAGCAAACGGGCGATTGGGAAATTACCTTCACGCTTGCCGAAGCAAATGTTGCCTTTGCGTGGACTCCAACTGCTGTGGGCGGTTTGTGGGTTACTTCCCGCAGCTTCTATGAAAACGCCGGTACCTATGGTTCGTCAGCAGACCTCATCTTGGGTACAGGAGCCTACGAAGTGGTCGAATTCCAACCTGATTCACATGTCACTTTCCGCGCAGTGGATACGTGGTGGGGAGGTACTCCAGATGTCAAGGAGATCGACGTCGAGTTCATCCCAGATGAGAACACCCGGCTTCTCGCCCAACAATCCGGTGAGACTGACATCTCGCTCGGAATATCGCTTGATCAGAGTGAGCACTGGGATTCGATTGCCGGTTCTTCCGTAGAGTACGTCTCAGATCGCTCCTATGTGGGACTAACGTTCGATGCATCGGTTGAGCCGTTTGATGATATCCACGTCCGCAAAGCAGTTGCGCACGCCTTGGATCGCGAATCGATAGTCAGCACGGTGCTCCATGGAAAAGGTGAGGTTGCCACGGGTCTCTCAAGCCCTGCTCAACTTGGCTCGAGCATCGGCGAGGATAAGGCACGCGAGCTCCTGTCATCACTCACAACCTTCGATTTTGATCTCACCGCAGCGAAAGCCGAACTCGCCCAATCAAAGGTTCCGAACGGCTTCGATCTTGAGCTCACTTACCCGAACTCAGGGCCGCAGTTGGGACAAGCGGCACTGACATTGGCAGACAACCTCTCAGAGCTTGGTATCAATCTTGAAGTCACAGAAGTTCCTATCGAGGAATGGATATCCAAGGTTGGAACAGGCGATTACGGTCTTTACTACATGTGGTACCTACCCACCACGGGTGATCCGGGCGAGATACCCGGCTGGTTGCTCAATCCTGGTAATCCCGCTCAGTACGAAAACGATGAGGTCTTCTCACACATGGCTTCGTCCTCAACTGATCTCAATGATCTGACACGTGCGGAATCGATTATTGCGGCAAATGAGATCGCGCAAGCTGATGTTGCCTACGCGCCGGCGTGGTGGGGAGTATCGGCCACAGCTTTCACCGATAACCTAGCGCCGCAGAATTACACTGCCTATTTCTTCATGACTCCATGGGCAGCCTCACTGACATCCATCGGATAGGCCGCTGTAGTGCGTTACCTCTTGACTCGCCTTGGCCAAGCAGTTGGTGTGCTTCTGGCGTTGTCCTTCTTAGTATTTTCGCTTCTGTATCTAGCACCCGGTGACCTTGCGAAGAATCTTATTGGCACTCGGAAGGCAACCCCAGAAGCTCTCGCTGCCATCAGCCAGAAGTATCACCTCGATGAGCCTTTCTTTGCCCAGTACTGGAGGTGGCTGCAGGGGGTGCTCCACGGGGACTTTGGGGACTCCATTCGCTCGGGTGTTCCCGTAGCAGATGTCTTGGGGCAGCGCATACCTGTAACCATCTCGCTCACCGTGATCGCTTTTGCCTTCGCGGTGGGTATCGGGATTCCTCTGGGCTTCATTGCCGCGCACCGGATCGGATCTTTGACAGATCGAACAATCGTTGGCGTGGCACTAGTGGGAGTGAGCGCTCCAAGCTTCGCATTGGCACTCGTGTTCCTCTACTTGTTCTCGGTGATGCTTGATTGGTTCCCGGTGTACGGAATGGGAGACGGATTCTGGGATCAGATGTGGCACTTGGTTCTGCCATCTTTGGCGATTGCGGTGGGCACTGCCGCCATGATCATTAAAGTCACACGCACATCCGTTGCGCGAGAAGTTGGCCAAGACTACGTCATGTTTGCCACGTCTCGCGGGATCGGAAGGCAGCGTATTGCGGGCCTCTACATGAAGAATGCCGCAATACCAATCATCACATCGTCAGGCCTCATACTGGCTTCGCTTTTCGGATCTACGGTTCTCATTGAGACGACGTTCGCACTTCCTGGAATTGGCCAACTGCTGGCCGACTCCATCACATTCAAGGACGTACCCGTAGTGCAAGCGGTCACTATGTTGGTTGCGGTTGTCATAGTAACGGCGATGTTCTTGGTTGACCTCGCGGCTGCGGTGCTCAATCCTGCACTGCGCACCCATTCGCGCTCGCAAGAGGTGATTGCGTCATGAGTCGACGACGCCGTGTTCCATTGTCCGTTGCACTCAGCTGGGCATTCATTGCGATCTTCATTGTGTGGATTGTTTTTGGGGGAGTTCTTGCCCCACATGCTCTTCGGCAGGACCTTAGCGTTGGCGTGACCCCAGCGGGCAGTTTGCCACATATCTTTGGAACAGATGCACTTGGCCGTGATGTCTGGCAGTTATCTATTGCCGGCGCCCGTTCGGCTCTTATCGGCCCAGTAGTTATCGCTGCAGGCTCTATGGTGATTGGAATTATCGGTGGTCTGACTTCGGCATACTGGGGTGGCCTCTGGGACGCCATGGTCTCCCGCTTGTCTGAGATCCTCTTGGCACTGCCGGTCATGCTGCTTGCTATCGTCATCGCCGGCATTGCCGGAGGAGGTTACTGGCTCACTGTTGTGGTACTGATCATCTTGTTCTCGCCGTCTGACGTACGCATGGTTAGGTCCGCGGCACTACAACAACTCCCCAAGCCTTACCTTGAGTCAGCACGGGTGCTCCGTTTGCCCACATGGCAGATCCTCGCCAAACACCTGCTTCCTAACGTTTTCCCCATCGTGTGGGCTAGCTTCTTCGTCAACATCGCATTTGCCTTGGTCTCGCTCTCCTCGCTGTCATTCTTGGGTCTGGGCGTCTCTCCACAAGATGCTGATTGGGGCAGGCAGCTCTCGGATGCGCGCTCCCTACTTTTCAGCAATCCGGCTGCAGCGCTCGTTCCTGGCATCTTGATCATCGTGGCCGCGGTGTCGATCAACTTGGCAGGGGACTGGTGGGCTGAACACTTGGAACACCGCGAGCTTGAGGAGGCAGAAGCGTGACTCACGCACTTATCACCACAGACGTTGGCGTGCGCACCGGACAGGGCCGGGCGATCGTTCAAGATATCACGCTAGCCGTTAGCTCAGGGGAAACCCTCGTGGTTGTCGGAGAATCTGGCGCAGGCAAATCCATGCTGGCAAAGGCACTGACTGGGTTGCTACCACGGGAATTTACTGCAACTGGCACTGTGCAGATTGGAACCACGCAACTTGACCTATCCGCCGGTACGCACCAGTTCGCACGGCTGCGCGGCCACGAGATTGTGTGGCTTCCCCAAGATCCATTCACATCCTTTTCACCGACTCACCGCCTTTCTAAGCAGATCCTTGCACAGCAACCACACAGGAGACGCGACGCGACTGCCGCAACGATTGATCATCTCGGTGACGTTGGTTTGCCGCACTGGGCAGCGCGGGCATATCCGCACCAGCTCTCCGGCGGCATGCTCCAGCGAGCTGCTATTGCCGCAGCGCTCGATCCCAAGCCCTCCATTCTCATTGCCGATGAACCAACCACAGCCCTTGATGTCACCACTCAACGGGAGATACTCGACCTTCTCAACACCCTGTGCCATGCCCACGGCATGGCACTGATACTCATCACACACGATCTTGGGATCGCACGTGATTATGGCGACGACGTCGTCGTTATGAAAGAGGGCAATATCGTAGAGGCCGGATCGGTGTCCGAAGTTCTTTCGTCTCCCAAGTCTGTGTATACCCGAGCACTACTTGCGTCCGAACCAAGTGTGGTGGGGCCAAGCCCGCGCCCGATTCCGCGTGCAAAGGAAGAGATTGCTCCGATTAGGCTCAGCGTTTCGGACGCAGTCAAAGAATTTGGTCACGTCAGGGCTCTGGACCACGTCAGTCTAGAGCTACGGCACGGCGAGGCCGTTGGTGTAGTGGGGGAGTCGGGATCAGGAAAAAGCACATTGGCTCGTGCGATCGTTGGGCTGGAATCTCTAGACAGCGGAAGTGTAGACCTCCAGTTACCTCCACAACCAGGCAGATTTGCCAAGCCCAGTTCACGGGCCGCATGGACCCAGCACCAACGCAGGGCCGTTCAGATCGTTTTCCAGAATCCGTATTCTGCTCTGAATCCCGCCATTTCTGTGGGCAACACGATTCGTGAAGCCTTGGTGGCGTCGGGCCTCGATCCAGAAGGCGTCTCAACCTTGCTGGATCAGGTGGGGTTGCCGCGGGCCTACAGTCAACGCTATCCCGCTCACCTCTCGGGTGGTGAACGTCAACGAGTGGCGATTGCTCGAGCGCTCGCACCCAATCCCAACATATTGATTTGCGACGAGGCAGTTTCAGCACTGGATGTCTCCGTGCAAGATCAGATACTGACCTTGTTATCCGGGCTTCAAAAGGAACTCGGCCTCACGCTCTTGTTCATAACTCACGACTTGGCAGCGGTTCGTCAGGTCACTGACCGGTTAGTTGTCATGAAACACGGCCAGATCGTGGATAGCGGTTCAACTGAGAGTCTGTTGACCGCACCGAGCCACCCGTACACATCGAGCCTCTTGGCTGCCGTTCCAGGAAGCCGTGTGAGCGTATGAGCGGAGTTGAACTTAAGCCTGGATCAGGACTTTATGATGAGCTTTGCGCGCAAGGGGTGCCTCCGGACAAGGCACGACTTTGGGCAAGTGCCGGCGGTGCGCAGATCCTTCATCTGGCCGCGCACGAAGAGAACTTCTTGTGGGAAGTTCATCGGCGCGGAACCAAGCAGCTGTGCATCATCGATTTCTTTGGGCACGATCTCCCACAGATACAGGCGCTGATGCGCCAAGAGATCAAACGGGCACGCGCGTTGGGTGCAACCTTAGTTAAAGCCCGGCTCCCAGATTCAGCACTGACAGGTCTCGGATTCTCGAGAATGGCGTTACCGGTGGATGGGGACGCAGTATCAACCACACACCCTGAGCAACCTCTGCCACAGATAAAATGGCTCGAACACGTGCCTCTGCGTGCAGCTCCCCGGTACCTATATCAGCGCACCCCGTTCACCTGCGGACCGGCGTGCCTCCTCATGGGCACAGATGTGGGCGACTCGTTCGCTTGCGAAATCGATGTGTGGCGGGATGCAACCTACGGAATCGGCACAGATCCTTATGGATTGGGCGCTGCGCTGGCAATGCGCGCAATACCAACAGAAGTCTGGGTATCGCGGCCGGGTTTGCTTCTCCACGAACAAGGTTCAGGTTCGTTTACGGAGGGAGCTTCTCGCGAGGCGATTCATGCCCACAATCTGGGGCGTGCCGTGGAGGCGGGTGCGAGCGTTCGCATAGAACCTTTCACAGTTGCGGATATCCGAACCTATGTTGCGGAGCACGGTCCAGTGGCGCTGCTTATTGATGAGCAGATCTTGAACGCCGAGACTGCTGCGCATTGGATTCTGGTGTGGGCAGTTACTGCGGACGCGGTCATCGTTCACGATCCATGGATTGATTCCGAACTCGGGGAAACGTGGATCGAAACCTCAACGATGCCGGTTTCGGATGACGAACTTCAAGCGATGGCCGTTTGGGGAGATGACCATGTGATGGCCATGGTGACTGTGGGGACCCGCTCCTAACTTAAGCGGACCGGATCCCCACCGGCTTCTGGGCTCGCGGTAAGTTCTAGCGCGCCGCCAGCCCGTTGCCTCTTCACCCAACGAAGCTGCCACCTGCCACCAGCCACACCAGCCGCAGAATCCGACTATTCGCCGAGCAGCCGGCGCGTGCTGGCCTCCGGTGTGAGATCCAGCTTGCGAAGCAATTGAGCGTTCAAGGCAACCACAACAGTCGACGCAGACATGAGCAAGGCACCCACGCTCATCGGAAGAACGAATCCGACGGGAGCTAGCACACCTGCGGCCAGAGGCACGGCGATCGCATTGTAACCGGCGGCCCACCACAGATTCTGCTGCATCTTGCGGTAGGCAGCGCGGGAGAGTTCGACAACGGAAAGAACAGAGCGGGGATCGGAAGAGGCAAGAACAACACCTGCTGAACCAATAGCCACGTCGGTTCCGGCACCGATCGCGATGCCAACATCCGCTTGCGCGAGCGCGGGTGCGTCGTTGACGCCGTCGCCCACCATCGCCACGCGCTTTCCCTCGGATTTCAGTTCCACGATCCGAGCTGATTTATCCTCCGGGCGCACGCCAGAATAGATCCGGTCGATTCCCAACTCTCGCCCTACCGACTGGGCGACGGCGTCGGCGTCGCCCGTCATCATAATGACGTCAGTACCCATGGAGTGTAGCGCCGAAACGGCTTCGCGAGATTCTGGCCGGATCTCATCCGCCAATCGCAACGCACCAGCTACCTTGTTGTCGACGACGACGTGGAGCACAATCGAACCCTCAGCCTTCCATGCCTCTGTTGCCGGAACTTCGGAGAGTCCGCGCTCCTTGAGCAGAAGCGGCCCACCGACCTCAACCGTGGCGTCTCCAACCGTGGCGCTAACGCCCAAGGCCGGCATGGATGTGAAGCTCAGGACTGGCGGTACTGCTAGGGAACGCGCGCTTCCAGCAGCGACTATCGCACGTGCTAACGGGTGTTCACTTTCCGATTCAGCTGCTGCGGCGAGGGCCAGTACTTCGTCGGCACGCCAGTTTTCCTGCGTTTCTATGTCACTGAGTGTGGGTGCACCTTTGGTGAGGGTTCCCGTTTTGTCGAACACCACGGCATCGACATTTCGCATAGATTCCAGAGCCAAGCGATCCGTTATCAACACTCCGCCGCGAGCAGCGCGCTCGGTGGCGATCGAAACCACCAGCGGTATTGCTAAGCCGAGTGCGTGCGGGCAGGCAATCACGAGCACCGTGATGACGTGAATCACGGCGGCGTCGGGAGAACCTACCGCTGTCCACACAATCGCGGTAATTGCTGCAGCCCCCAGCGCAAACCAAAAGAGCAAAGACGCCGCGCGATCAGCTAGACGTTGGGCACGCGAACTAGAGGCTTGCGCGTCTGCTACCAGTTTCTGGATTCCGGCCAAGGCGGTTGCATCACCCACGGCGGTCACTTGCACGCGCAGTGCGGAATCCGTGGCAACAGTTCCCGCCACCACGTTTTCACCAGGTACGCGGCGCACGGCTGTGGACTCACCAGTCACCATGGATTCATCGACTGCTGCGGAGCCTGTGACGATCTTTCCATCGGCCGGTATTGCGGCTCCTGGCCTCACCAGCACCACGTCGCCAACCGCTAGATCTGCGGGCGCTACCATCTCAGTGGTATCTCCCGTGACACGTTCAGCTTGGTCAGGAAGGAGGGCCGCTAGGGAATCCAGGGCGGAGCTGGTTTGCGCCAACGAGCGCATCTCAATCCAATGCCCAAGCAGCATGATGACAACAAGAAGTGCCAGCTCCCACCAGAAATCAAGGTGGTGGCTAAGAAGCCCCACGGAAGCTCCGAGTGAAGCAACATAAGCCACCGATATAGCAAGCGTTATCAGAGTCATCATTGCTGGTTTGCGCTCACGCAGCTCACCCACAGCTCCAGTCAGGAACGGCCAACCGCCCCAGAAGAAGATTACGGTGCCAAGAGCTGGTGAAATCCAAGAAACCCACGCGGCGTCTGGGAGCTTATATCCGATCACGTCGGCAAACATCCCGCTAAAACCAACTACAGGTATTGCCATAACCAACATGATCCAGAACAAACGTCGGAACCGTTCCACATGGTTGGCATGGTTCATATGGCCCATTTCCTCATGGTTCATATGGCCCATTTCCTCATGGTTCATGTGACCGTGGTCCATGCCAACCTCGGAGGCGTGGCCCGAACGTGGGCCAGCCATGTGCTCTTCATGCGGCGCGCCGGCTACGTGCTTCTCATGTGGCGCGTGTTCCATGTCCATGTGGCCCATAGCTCCATGATCCATATGTCCCGAATGGCGCGAATCCGCTGCTGCGTGATCGTTCTGCTGATTCACAAGACCCTCCTATCTATGCGTGCGCCGCGGATGCCGCGACTCACTTATCCCTAACGCACGGACCTCCGAAACCGATCCACGGTGAGGCCCTCCGTATCCAACGTCACTCGAATATCGACTCCAAAACGTTCGAGGAAGGTTTCATCATGACTGACCACAATGACTCCGCCTCGATAGGCAGAGAAAGCATCAAGCAACTCCGCGATGCTCTTCAGGTCCAGATTATTTGTTGGTTCGTCCAAAATGAGTAGTTGGTGCGCAGGCACGGCCAGGAGCAGAGTTGCAAGTGCCACCCGAAACCGTTCCCCGCCTGAGAGTTCACCGACTTTGCGGTAGATCACATCGCCTCGAAAGAGGAACTTTGCCAGCTGGGCGCGCACTTCCTCGGATGCCACATCGGGTGCAGCCGCCAGAACTGTGCTGAGGATCGTCTGAGCATCATTCACATGGGAAAGACGCTGGGGGAGGTATCCAATGCGATCCGTGAATGCTCGCATGTCAAGATCGCTTCGCGATCCGGCTTCAGGATGGATCAGTGTCTCGAGCAGGCGGGTTTTACCGATCCCGTTTGCCCCCGTGAGTGCAATGCGTTGGGGACCTTGGATCAGCAGACCATTCCCGCGGGTATCGCATATCTCAGCTAGGCGCTTTCCGGCAGGAACGTCTGGATCCGGAAGCGCGATTGCAATGCTTGGATCGCGGCGTACACGCTTCTCTTGTTCCACAACCGCAGCCTTTGCCGCATCCACCGATGCTTGCAATTGTCCCTTCAGTTTGCCCGCAGATACCTCGGAATCTTGCTTGCGTCCATTCATGATGATCTTGGGCATCCGCTTGTTCTCTTGGTCTGTGCGGCCAGAGCGCTGCCTGCGTGCGATCTTCGTTTGAGCGTCTATGCGCTGGCGCTGTTCTTTCTTGAGGTGCTGTTCTGCGGAACGCAGTGCACGCTCCGCGGCTTCCTGCTCTGTAGCAACGTGGGCTTGATAGTCTGCGTAGTTTCCGCCGAAGAACACAAGGTCGCCGTCGCGTAGCTCCGCGGTGGAGTCCATAAGGTTCAGTAGCTCTATATCGTGACTTACCACCACCAGCGTGCCTTTCCACGCGACGACGGCGTCGTACACAAGCGTGCGTGCCGCAGCGTCGAGGTTGTTGGTCGGCTCATCCAACAAGACAATGGTGTTGCCCCGGATTTGTTGTCCGGCGATCGCGGCAAGAACGGTCTCGCCACCAGAGAGGGTTCCTACTCTTCGATCCAAAGCGAGATCATGTAGGCCAATCCGGGCCAGTGCCGAACGGCAACGCGCTTCAACATTCCAGTCATCATCGAGCGCATCAAAGTGCCGAATGTCCGAATCTCCCGATTCAATGGCATGAAGGGCCTGAAGCTTTTCAGAGACCCCCAACATCTGTGCAACAGTGACATCAGTGCGCAAGGTCAGATCTTGGGGAAGGTAGCCCACCTCAGCAGTCCTCGTGATCTCTCCCGAGGTGGGGTGTAGGTCTCCGGCAATGAGCCGCAAAAGCGTTGTTTTGCCCGTTCCGTTTGGACCGATGAGTCCTGTATGCCCAGAAGTCAGGGCCGCGCTCAGATCACGTAGCGCCGGCGTTCCGTCGGGCCAAACAAACGTGAGATGTGCCAGCGAAATGGCTGGCGCCACAGTAGTAGACATAAAGCTCCTTGAAAGTCAGTGGTTGCGCTGACGCCGGAGCCGGAGGCTATCGGGAAGTCAGCGCGCTATTTGCGTGTGAAAGGAGCCGATAGCCACATGATTTTCTGTCCTAACGTGGGGAACAAGAGCTGTTACAGGCTAACAGGGTTGAACATGTTGGTCCAGCCTCATTAGCCTTCCATCCCATTAGCCTTCCATCGATTCGGAAGCGGGTGCGGAAATGCTGCTCTCGTTGCCAAGATGACGCATTGGGTCATTAATGAACGCGTAGTACCAGCCAATAAGCAGACCGCCACCAATGAAGTTCCCGATGAGCGCAATGCACACATTTCCTATCGCGGGCCAGATGGCAATGCCGTTGCCGATGCCGACCGTTGTGAAGAACACAGTGTTGGCAACCGAATGCTCAAAGCCAAGAAATGCGAATAGCATGACCGCCACATTCATGGCGACTACTTTGACGCCTTCGGACTTCACGAACCCGTTGTACACCAAGAGCATGGCGATATTGATGAGGAAGTTGCAGAAAATAGCACGCACCAAGAGGTCCATGACGCCTGAGGCACTGTCAAGGTAGCCAAGCTTTGTATCTATGCTGTGCATGACGGCCTCGCCTGTTGCACCATCCAGCACTGAGGAGCCCTTGACCAACAGTGCTACTAGCACGCCACCCAGAAAGTTGCCGAACCACGAAAGCGTCATGATAAGCGCTGCGCGGCGGACCCTCATCCTTTTGAAATACACAGTGATCGTGGTGATCATCATGTTCGAGGTGAGCAGTTCAGACTTCGAAAAGTAGATGAAGACCAGCGCGAAACCAAAAACGATCGCGCCAACAAACTTCCCAACTCCCGTGAGGTCCGGGTCAATGGCAGAAAACGCCGATATGACGGCATAGTTGGCCAAGTAGAACACTCCAATGAGGAATCCTGCCATCGCTGCACGCATGAGGTACACGGTCACTATCCTGCGGCTCATCTGCGCTTTTACTTCGGCAGCGTCGATGACATTTGAGATGAAGTACGATCCGGGAAAGAGCTTCTGTTCGTCGGCGTTCATAAAGACAATCTTTCCAGATCGAGTGGTTTTTGAGCTACGGTGATATCCGCGCCACACCGCAGAAATCGCCCTATTGTGGCCATTTTTGATGTGTTGTGACGAACTCCCGGTGATGTGTGGGTGGTTGGTCCCGACGACGACGTCGGTTCGCCCACACTCTGGTTACCGATCGCGAACCGACCCGCCTACTATGAATACAGGACAAAATGTGAGGGAGAATGCGATGGGTTGCACAACGATTCTGGTGGGAAAGAACGCGAGCTTCGACGGATCGCCGCTGGTGGCCCGTAATGAAGACTCAGCAAATGGCGAGTTTGATCCCAAGCGGGTGGCGATTGTGCGCCCCGAAGACCAACCCCGCACGTACACGAGCGTCCTATCGCACGTTTCGATCGATCTGCCTGAGAATCCGCTTCGGTATACATCAGCGCCAAATGCCGTCGACCATGAGGGAATCTGGGGTGAAGCCGGAATCAACTCTGCGAATGTGGCGATGAGCGCCACAGAAACTCTCACGAGCAATGAGCGAGTTCTGGGAGCGGACCCGTTAGTCACGTACCGAACCGCTCAAGGCGCAAAGGATGATCCGGATTATGTTCCCGAACGCCCAGGCGGCATTGGAGAAGAAGACTTCCTAACCATTGTTCTGCCATACATTAAGTCGGCACGTGAAGGCGTTGTGCGCCTCGGCGAACTTCTTGAACATTTCGGCACGTATGAAATGAACGGCGTGGCTTTCTCGGATGCTGACGAGATCTGGTGGTTGGAAACTGTGGGAGGGCATCACTGGATCGCCAAACGAGTCCCTGACGATTCCTACGTCACCATGCCCAATCAGCTGGGAATTGATTCCTTTGACCTTCAGGATGCTATGGGCGAGGGTCGCGAGCACTTGGCCAGTGCGGATCTTCAGCAGTTTATTGAGGAAAACTTCTTGGATACCTCGCTAGACGGTGTTCTCAATCCGCGTGACGCCTTCGGATCTCACTCTGATTCGGACCACGTCTATAACACGCCGCGAGCTTGGTATATGCAGAGGTTCCTAAACCCGACGAGCAACACGTGGGATGGCCCCAACGCGGATTACACACCCTTTTCGGATAACATCCCTTGGAGTCGGAAGCCCGAACGAAAGGTAACCATTGAGGACATCAAGTATGTGTTGAGTTCTCACTATCAGGGGACTCCCTACGATCCATATGGCACCTCTGGCCCGGCAGACCTTCACCACCTACTGCGGCCCATCGGCATCAATCGCCACGGCCAGCTTTCAGTGCTTCAGGTGCGTCCGTACCGTCCGGAATCTTCTCGCTCACTTCAGTGGATCGCGTTCGCATCCAATCCGTTCAACACACTCGTGCCCTTCTATACGAATGTGGATGAAGTGCCGGCCTATCTCTCAGACACCACAGCTCGGGTCACGTCTGAGAATTTCTATTGGGCGAGTCGTTTGCTTGCAGCCCTTGCTGACGCGCACTTCAGTGAAGTGATTCCGGAGATCGAACGCTACCAGCAGACCACACTTGCTTCCGGCCATGCTTTCGTACACACAACGGACGCCGTGCTTTCGGGCAACAGTGCAGCTTCCGACGACGACGTGCGCCAGATTCTGGCCACAGCCAACGCTGAGTTTGTTGACCACATCAAGGATGAGACTGACGAAGTGCTGGGCCGAGTTCTTTTCCTAGCAAGCAACAACATGTCAAACCGATTCTCCCGGTCAGACAATTAGGGCTTTGAGCGCTGTCTTTGCTAGGTAGCCTCAGCCTGGTAGGTGGTGTGGTGGAGCCCGTTCTTCCGGGTTCCACCACACCACCTACCAGATGCACACTTCAGTACGTCGAGCACCACGTCCATCTGAGGCTTCACGCGCTGCGGTCTTTACCGCGCGTGATCACTTGGCTTCTGCGAGCGCTTCGGCAGGAACGACGAAGGTTGAGAAAGAATCGGCCGGAAGTGTTGCGCTCACTACGTGGCTGCCTACTCCCAAGCGAACAGGCATCTCGACCGACATATCGTTGAAGGCCAGGATCACAATCGAGCCATCTGGGTTAGCGAAGCTGATCAGCTTCTCGTAGCCGGTGTAGGAGAGTGTGGGCAGGTAATGTGCACCGGCCTGCACGAAGTGGCTAAGGTGCTTGAAGAGGTAGTACTCATAGTTGAAGGAGTAGGTGTTGTCCTCTGGGTCAACCGTCACGAAGGAGTTCTGGCTCCAACCCCAACGGGACACTCCACCCTTATCCAGCGCGATGTTCCAGTAGTCGTAGGCTGTTGCACCGTTGGCGAAGTAGTGCTGGAGCATCGTCCAGGCATAGCGCGCGTAACGCCAATCATTCTTGCCGTCGCCACATTCTTGCTCTGTCATGTACATCCGCAGCTCAGGATGAGCGTGGTTGACGAATGGAAGTGCACCCTTGCCAGCCCACTGGAATCCGACGCCCTTGATGTTGGGGCCAGCGTCAGGATCAGCAAGCACCTGCTCCACCTGGGAATCGTCCGGTCGTTCCATGGTGCCAAGGAAGATGTCAATCCCGCGTTTGTCCATTTCGGGAGCGAGGTGCGCGATGAAGGAACTCAAGCCGCTGGGCGTCCATGTGCACGACGGAAAGATCTGAGAAGAGTTGAACTCGTTTTGCGGCATGACCATCGAGATATCGATGCCCTGCTCACGGTAGGCATCGATGAAACGCCCGAAGTAGGCCGCGTAGGTAATCAGGTTTTCTTCTGTTAGGACGAATCCATCTGTGCCTTCTTCGATCACCTGATCGGGGCGCAAACCATTGGGGTGCTCAGCCTGAGGAGAACCCGCCACCGGCAAGGCACACGCATAGTGCCCGTTGGTCTTCAACCATGTTGGGGGGCTCCACGGAGAGGCCCACAGCTTGAGGTTGGGTTGGCGTTCCTGGGCAGAGTGAATGAAGGGGACTTGTGTGGCAAGGTCATGCTCGATGGAGAAGTGCTCCAGTGCGTGATCGCCAGGAGTTTCATCGTAGGAGTACCAATCCGATGCGAAATCGTTCGCACCAATCGGCATTCGGCAGAGGCTGAGGTTGGCACCGACCCCGGGAGTGAACAGTTCCTCCATGATCGAGTCCCGTTCGCTTTGCGTCAGGCGGCTAAGCGCGGCCCAACCCAACTCGGAGAAGCATGCGCCAAAGCCTTCGATCTCTTGAGCTGGTTGGTCGACCTGGATGAAAGCATCCGGCATGGTCTCCATGGGAGCGATGCTGGCGCTTCCTTCAGGTGTGGTCCATTGCGAGTCTTCACCAGTGACTACCCATGTCAGCGTTGGGGTAGCTGCTGTGTTCTCGTCTGTCATTTCCATCAGGCTCTCCATGAGCGTCTCCTCGCATCGTTGCGGAACAGTGATGTCACATTATCACACTACCTACTAATCACTAGATAGGTCTGTCTATCAATCACTAGATAGCTTTCTATTGCGTTCACAACACACCCGACTCCGCGGGAATCGAGCCACCGCCACCCAAAGACATGTCTTTCCCCACACGTCGGCCAACCACGTTCGCTTAGCCGAGTTTGCTCAACCACACTCGCTTAGCCGAGTTTGCTCAACCACACTCGCTCAGCCGAGTTTGCTCAACCACACTCGCTCAGCCGAGTTTGCTCAACCACACTCGCTCAGCCACGTTCGTTCAGCCACGCCTGCTGTACCCTCACCTTGAAATCTACTACCTACTAAGTATTTAATAGTGGCATTACTGTGCCACCGTAGCCACAACATTGAGGAACCATGGATACACCACTTACCAGCACATCCACACCTGACCGCCTCATTTTTGGCGCCGCCTACTATGACGAGTACCTGTTGCCAACCGTAGGCGACCGTTTGGCTGACGATGTCGCGCTTATGAAGAAGGCGGGCTTCACGACTGTGCGAATCGCCGAATCCACGTGGGGCACTATGGAGCCTCAACCGGGAGTGTTTGACTTCACCCATGTAGATCGAGCACTCGATGCATTCCAGGAAGCGGGAATCGGGGTGATCATTGGCACTCCCACATATGCAATTCCCACGTGGATGGCCGCGCGTCATCCCGACGTCATCGCCATAACGCCTGCAGGGCAGGGCAAGTACGGCGCTCGCCAGAACATGGACATCACCTCGCCCACCTATCGCTTCTACGCGGAACGCGCCATTCGTGCCCTCCTTGAGCACACCGCTGAGCGCACCGTCGTCGTCGGCTTTCAACTAGACAACGAAACCAAGTACTACGAAACCGCTGGTCCGGCAGTACAGCGCGCGTTCATAACCTCATTGCGCGAGCAGTTCCATGATGATCTAGCGGCGATGAACGCGGCGTTTGGACTGAACTACTGGTCCAACCGAATCAATAGCTGGGAAGACTTCCCGGACGTGACCGGCACGATCAACGGCTCCTTCGCCGCCGCCTTTGACAAGTTCCGGCGAGGACTCGTCACCGAATTCCTCGCCTGGCAGCGGTCGATTGTGGATGAATATCGCCGTCCAGATCAGTTCGTAACCCACAACTTCGACTACGAATGGCGCGGCTACAGCTTTGGTCTTCAGCCAGCAGTGGATCACTTTGCTGCCGCGGAGACCGTCACGCTAGCTGGCACCGATATTTACCACCCAACCGAGGATCATCTAACCGGCAAAGAGATCGCCTTTGGAGGCGACGTCAACCGGTCCATCAAGGATGGTGCCGGCTACCTAGTCCTTGAGACTCAGGCGCAAGGTCAAATGGGCTGGCTACCTTTCCCTGGTCAGTTGCGTTTGCAGGCGTACTCGCATCTGGCGTCGGGCGCGATGGGCATTATGTATTGGCACTGGCATTCCATTCACAACTCGTTTGAAACGTACTGGAAGGGCCTGCTCAGCCAAGACTTCAGCGAGAATCCCACCTATCTCGAAGCAGCGGATTTCGGCAATGAGATTGCTGCCCACGCCACATCGCTCACCGGTCTTACCAAGCACAACAAGGCCGCCATCATGGTCAGCAACGAGGCCTTGACTGCACTCGAGTGGTTCGGAATCGAATCCGGATTTCCCCGCGCGTTCTTCCCCAGCATTGCCTACAACGATGTTCTGCGATGGGCATACGATGCCCTTTTCGATCTGAACATTGAAGTAGACATCGTTCCTCCCACTGCGGATGCTCAGAAGCTCGCGCAGTACGCCATGGTGGTGGTTCCAGCGCTGTACTCCGCGCCAGACTCCACCACGACGACGTTGCGTGAATACGTACAGCAGGGAGGCCACCTCGTCACCACGTTCCGAACCGGTGTTGCCGACGAAAACGTGCAGGTCTGGGCGGATCGCCAACCTCACGGGCTTTCCAACATCCTCGGAATGGGAACGGACCAGTTCACACGTCCGGAGGGCGTAAAGGTCACGCTCTCAGGAAGCCTCTCCAGTTCCCACGTGCCGGCAAGCGAACTCGAAGTAAGCACATACATGGAACTGCTCACGCCAGTTGAAGGCGAAGATGAGGGCCGTGAAGTTCTGGCTAGCTATGATCATCACGCTTGGGAGGGCCCGGCCATCGTCCGGAGGACCACCACAGGTGGATCAATTACGCACGTGGGCGCGATGGTATCGCCTGCAGTGTTACGTGGTGTGTTCCTTGAGGTTGCATCAGCGGCAGGAGTTAGCGACTGGGCGCAGCAACTTGCGGGTAAGGTGACCGTGCGCCGCGGAATCAATGCGGCGGGCGCCGCCGTGACCTACGTTCTCAATTACTCCGGCAAGGAAGTATCTATTGCCTTGCCAATCAGCGGCGTTGACGTGCTTGGCACCGCAGGGGAGCCCGGTGCCCCCTTGACTGAGGGCAGCGATCTTCGTATCCCTGCGTGGGGCGTGCTCGTCCTTGAGAGTGAGGCCAGCGCGTCCTAGCGTGCAGTTACGGCAAACGGCTGGTGCCCGGTGGGAACGCCCACCGGGCACCAGCCGTTTATGACCGCTCGACGCTCGTCGTCGTCGAAAAACTCCTCACGGAAGCTACCGGTAGCCATCCCACAGGGGAGAGGGGAACAAGAGTTCATCAAACCTGGCCCATTCATCGCGCAGATCGACCGCCGGGAACCTCCAAATACGCACCTGTGCGCCATCCATGGCCTCCAAAGCCATTTCGATAAGCGGGCGCAGCGTTGCAAATCCGCCAGCCTCAACGATTGAGGGTGGAAGCCGCCACGTAGTCTCTTGATAGAAGTTCCAGACGTCGTCCGGACGGTTCCGAAAGTACGCGTGAGCCGGGTGGTTCTTGTCTGCAGCTTCCGTTCCCAGAACCATATAGAGCTGCATAAGCTGCGGGCGTCGGGCATTGAAATCAACTAAGAACCTGAAGTAGCCAGGCAAGCTGACGCCATCTGGATGAACAGCGGATGGCGCACCTGTGGCAATGTAATCGCTGGGAGTACCCTGCCTGTCATAGCGCTTGTCCAGCAGCAGTTCGAGCAATCCCTCCTTGTTTCCGATATAGTGCAGCAGGCCCGCTTGGGTGATTCCCACGCCGTCTGCTACCGATTGCAGAGACAAGCCGTAGAAGCCATTCTGAGCCACAAGGCTGGTGGAAACAGTGACAATCTGCTCGATGCGTTCTTCGGGTGTCAGACGGATACGAGGCTTCTTCGCAGGAGCGGTGCGAATCCCGCTGCGGCGAGAAGTCTTGGACGGGGATGCTGCATTGGACGGCGTCATTGTGACCTTTGCTTACCTTATGCACCTGCGGCGAATACTCGTGACCAGGTGAGGTTACGCGCATTCGCCGCAGGAGAAATATCGGGCTGATCGACTAACGTCAGCGTACCCGCTTGATTGCCATGATGGAGAAACATCCGACAACAGCCGAAATGATGGATACTGGGAAGGCCAACGCATACGAACCAGTTGAGGTCACGATAAGCGACGTGATGATTGGGCCGCACATCTGGCCAAGGGTGGTAGACATGTTGAGAATACCCAAGTCCTTGCCTGCGGTCTCCGGGTTCGGGAGAACATCCACGTTCAGTGCCTGATCAACTGAGGAGTAGACCGCGTAACCCAAACCGGCGATACCAGCGAAGAGCAACATGCCAGTGACCGTTGGAACGAACCACAGCATCGCCACGCCTAGTGCAAAGAGCAACGAAGCCACCACCACAGGAAGCTTACGGCGCCTCAGAAGGTCTGAAATCGGGCCAGATGCAAACCCGCCAACCAACGCCACAACCAGCGTAATCGAGCTGACCAACGTAATTACCGCGGCTGAATCTGCCGTGCTCACGCCCAAGTAGTCCTGAATGATGTAGAGCTGGTAGGCGTTGATCATCTGGTAGGAAAGAAGCATCGTAAAGCGGCCGAAGAAAGCCTTGTAGAAGTCTCCGCAATCCTTTGTGGGGGGAATGAAGGAACGGGCGATTTCACCAAACGACTGCGCGCCACTCGGAAGGTCAGCTGCCGAACGCTCGCGCGGCCACACGATGGCGGCTGCGATACCTGCCACGCCCATAAGGATTCCACCCAAGACGAATCCAGAGATCGAAGCGCCGGAATCCGACAAGAAACGGGCTCCCACGATGGCTCCTAGGGGGTAACCGATCGTGACACCAACGCCCCAGAAGGTGGACATCGTTCCACGGACCGATTCCGGCACCCGGTCAGAGAGCACGGCAACCGCAGGTGCAAGCATCATGTTCAGACCGACCATCGAGACGCAGTACGAGAACGCGAGGATAACTGGGCTGGCGAACATGCCAACGCCGAACAAGCCCAAGCCTCCGACAATTCCTCCGAGCACGATCCACGGCGTGCGGCGGCCGAAGCGCGAACGCGTGCGATCAGAGAGGTTTCCAAACACGAGGTTTGAAACAAGGGAGACGATTGCGGTGACTGCGTTAATGGTTCCGAGCATTGCGTCCGGATTATCTACACCGATGTCCTTCAACCGCTGCGGGAGAAGCACGGATGCAACCGTGGCTAAGCCAATAGCCCACAGAAGCGAAATGCAGAAGAAGCCGATTCCGAACCGAATGAGAACACTTCGGTTCAATGTGCGGCCAGTTTCAGGCGAAGCGGTGGATAGCAACGCTGGTGCGCCTGCCTTCTCGACGTCTTCCAAAGAAGGGTCCGATACTGTCATGTCGTTGACCTCATTGTCCAAAACGTGGCCACCGCTATGGGCGACCTATCTACTAACCGTTTAGTAGATAGTGCTAATGTAATACTGCTTGCGACAACCGTCAACTCTGGCGCAGGATGTGGCTATCGTCGTTGGAATCATGGGCATTGGGACGTTGTCAGTTCGCGGAATCGACTCACCGAATCACTGTGCGGACGCACCACTTGCCTTAAGACGATTCAGGGCAAAAACTTCACATGCAGATGGCCTAAAGCCATCTAGTTCTCAGTCAACTCAGAAGGTTAGAGGGGCACAACTCATGAAAGCTGCTGTTTTCATTGAACCAGGTCAGGTCCGGATTGAAGATCGGGAAGCGCCGCAGGTGACTGCACCGAGCGATGCGATCATCAAAGTGGTTCGTGCCAGCGTGTGCGGTTCCGACTTGTGGTTCTATCGAGGAATCGCAAAGCGTTCCGGCGGCGATACCGTCGGGCATGAGGCAATTGGGATCGTTACTGAGGTAGGGGCGGACGTTACGACGCTCACCCCCGGAGACTTCGTCATAGTGCCATTCACTCACGGTTGCGGGCATTGCGCCGCGTGCTTGGCTGGCTATGACGCCAACTGTTCGAACGCCAATTTCGGCCGAAATGCCGGATATCAAGCCGAGTACGTGCGAGCACCGAACGCCGACGGCGCCCTGATCAAGATTCCGGGTACGCCTTCTGATTACTCGGAAGACCTCCTCAAATCATTTGTCACACTAGCGGATGTTATGGCGACCGGATACCACGCTGCCGTGAGCGCAGATGTGCGCCCAGGTGCCACTGCAGTTGTCTTCGGAGATGGCGCGGTAGGCCTCTGTGGGGTAATCAGCGCAAAGCTACGTGGAGCAGAACGCATCATTATTATGAGCCGCCACGAGGATCGTCAACGCCTTGCGCGTGAGTTTGGTGCTACCGACGTCGTCGCCGAACGTGGCGATGAAGCTGTTGCCAGAGTTCTCGAACTCACAAATGGTGTGGGAGCTGACGCTACGCTTGAGTGCGTGGGAACTGCGCAGTCCACAGAGACAGCATTTGCTGTTGCCCGTGCCGGATCCATGATTGGCCGCGTTGGGGTACCTCAGTCACGTGATCTGGATGTCAACGCTCTCTTCTGGAGAAACGTGGGATTGAAAGGCGGACCCGCCAACGTGACCACTTATGTTCGTCAGATCTTGCTTGAGAAGGTACTTGACGGGTCGATCAACCCTGGACGAGTCTTCACCGGCGAATACGAACTTGACGCTATCCAAGATGCATACGCTGCGATGGTCGAACGCCGCGTCATTAAGTCGCTAGTCCGAGTCGCTGATCGCTGAGGCTGACTCAGTAGAAACCCTCGGAGCCGTGGGGCCTACCGGTATCTGGCGCATCACCGGGAGCGCCCGCGGCTCGGAATCAGAGCTTCGCTCCAATACACTCTAGATTTGTTGCAGATGCACCGTGAGTAGGGAAGCGGAAGCGGCCAAAAACCGAGGTTTTCGTCTGCCGTGGGGCAGCACATTCTGACACAATTGCCAACCTAGGCCGTTAGTCCTACTGGTCACCGCGGGGCGGATCTGTAATCTTTCCATAAAGATCCCTCGTGTCCGGTTATCCGATATCACCAGCTGTCAGCAGGAGATAGTGCTACGGAAACTCTTCCAGCCACGCTAGGGCACCGCCGCTAGTCTCCGTGCGGCAGGGGGTCTGTCACGGTTGCGATGCGGCGGTTCTCACCGCCTGCCACATCGCAACCGCTGCTTTTTCTCACCGTTGATTCCTTCTGGCCTCATGCAAGAGGCGCTTTACGCGCATGTTCAGGGATTGCGTTGGCAATCAACAGTTTGACAGTTATAGACTTGTTACAATAATTGGCACGTGCCATGACGGATGTTTTAGGAGGTCAAGATGTCGGAATCGGATGATCCCACACAGGCATTTTCCACTGGTGAGGCGGCCACGACTTCGCAGTTCTCTGCCATCGGCTCCTCACAAGTTGACAGCATCTCTGACCGCCGTAACCTCACCGCTGATGAGATGCACGCCATTGAGTCACTCCCATATGGCTCAGCGTTGCTCATTGCTCTTGCAGGCCCTAACATGGGCGCACGTTTTCTTCTCAACTCGGACCAGACCACAGCAGGACGGCACCAACGTTCGGACATCTTCTTGGATGACTTCACTGTTTCACGGAGGCATGCCACTTTTGATCGGAACGGCAACTCTTTTAGCGTGCGTGATTCCGGTTCACTCAATGGAACGTACGTCAACCGGGAACGGATCGAAGATCTCGTACTAAACGCTGGTGACGAGGTTCAGATTGGCAAGTTTCGGCTGACGTTCTACCCCTCCCGTGCTCAAGCATGAGTGAAGCAGCCAACCTTCCCATTACACGTAGCAGCGAGAGCCTCGAATCCTGGCCTACTGACCTCTCACATGAGCCAACGCTCAAGATTGGCGACGTCATCGTGGAGCTGCGGCACGAATTTCCTTTGCTGGCCGCCTCCAAGATTCGTCACTACGAGAACCTCCAGTTGATTCGTCCTCACCGCACGGCTTCCAATCAGCGGCTCTTCTCTGTTTCTGATGTGGAGCGCCTGCGTTTCATTCTCGAGGAGCAACGCGACCATTTCCTCCCTCTGTCCCAGATCAAGGAAATGTTGCGCCAGTTCGATTCGGGAGAAGTTGCTGATGGCGTTCATCCTGCCCGCATGCGGGTGCTGCCTGACAACGAAGTGCGCAGGCCGCAGCCGGGAACTCGTCTAACGCTCGTCGAGGTCTCCGACTTGACGGGCGTGGCCGTCTCCGATGTCGAAGCAATGGTCAAAGCCGGCGTTTTGACCGCCGATCCCCGCGGACGGCTCACCTCCCAGGCACCAGAGATCGTGCGATACGCGGCGATGCTGTTACGTCAGGGATATGACCTTCGCCAAGTCCGGACGGTCCGCACTTCTGCACATGCCCATGCCGTCATGATCACATCTGCTCTGGCTAGCGAACGAGCAAAGAAGACCCCGGTGGCAGGGGAGCGCGTGATTAACAACGCAGTTGAAGATGCTGCAGTTATTTCTCACATGTACAAGGCGCTTTTGGCGGAGAACCTAGAAGTGGAACTGCGCTAATCAGTAGTTTTGCGCTTCAATGCTGTA
Source organism: Changpingibacter yushuensis (assembly GCF_014041995.1). NCBI lineage: Bacteria > Bacillati > Actinomycetota > Actinomycetes > Actinomycetales > Actinomycetaceae > Changpingibacter > Changpingibacter yushuensis. The sequence goes on from NZ_CP059492.1 coordinate 1,483,166, forward strand.
GTGCTTCGTGCCTTTGCCCTGCGGTCCGGCCAGCTCAGTTGAGGGACCGGTGAGAAATACCTCAAGGAGAACTCGAAGTTCTGACACGCCGATGCACCGGTCTCATGCCAGGCTGCTATATCGTTGATTCATCAGGTCAGTGAGTCTACCGTTGAAGTAACTGAACTGCGGGAAACAGTAGGTCAAGTGGAGGTCAATATGAGCGACTCGTCAGCGCCCGAGGCAACAAAGCAACGTGCGCAGCAGATGCTCTTTGGTGATCCACTTCCTGACCTTGATGCTGATACCGGCTACCGCGGTCCCATTGCGTGCAAGGCCGCCGGAATAACATACCGCCAGCTCGATTATTGGGATCGCACAGGACTGGTCTCGCCCACCATTCAGAACGCGTCAGGTTCCGGTAGTCAACGCCTGTACTCCTTTCGCGATATCTTGGTCCTCAAGGTAGTCAAGCGGCTTCTGGATACGGGCGTATCTTTGCAGCAGATCCGCCGTGCCGTGGCTCAACTGAGCTCCTATGGCATCGATGATCTTGCCACTATCACACTGATGTCTGATGGTGCTTCGGTCTATGAATGCACGTCAGATGACGAGGTTATTGATCTGGTAAACGGCGGTCAGGGTGTCTTTGGCATCGCTGTGGGCCGCGTGTGGCGCGAAGTTGAGGGAAGCCTCTCGGAACTGCCGTCAGAACATGCGGAGGAAGCGGGCGCCGTCGTCGTCGAAGACGAACTTGCGCGCCGGCGTGCCGCAAAACGGAACATCGTCTAGAGCGAACTTGGCCGGACAGAACACATCACAATTCCAATGAGGGACGCCGGGGGCATATGCCACCGGCGTCCCTCATCTCTGGCCCTCAAGCGAACTGGGGCAGTGGAATCTAGTTCTCCGAGAACTTAGCCTGCCACGCAGCTCGTACCGGATTGGCCCCATCCACCAACATATCGAATCGATCGTTGGAGATCTCCACGACCTGTGAGAGAGCCACAACATGCTCTTGAACCGAAGAGTTATCTAGGCGGCGCACGCCATCCTCAATGATCCGTTCAGGGGTATCGAGTGGGCTCAGGTAACCAACGAAAGGCATAGAGAATCTCGCGCGATACTGCTCCGAGATCTCCGATATCTGTTCGAGTTGTTCATCCGAGGCACCTTCAAGCGCGATGGAACCGATATCCCGAGAGACGGCCTGCGCACCGTTAATGCCTAGAAGTTGCGCCATATCGGGATAGTCCTGGATGAGGCTTTCTTGACGTACGGAATCTGCCGTGAGAATGGCTTCCTGAATTGCGGTACGCAGCTCAGCAGCATGTGCGAAGGGGCGGTGCTCCCAGGCATGTTCCAATGGCCACTGCTGCGTGTTGAACACGGCAGCGAATGCGTCAACAAACTCATCCCGCGACATCGCATTCACAGCATCGATACCAAGTAGTTTTCCTCGTTCGTCGACCACCACGTCCTCGCCCGATTGGCGTCCCACATGGAAGAAGAGAAGGTTCAAGAGAATTGCCGTGATGGCGCCGATGGTCATGCCCGACGAGAAGAAGATCTGGGCCCAGGCAGGGAAGACTTCAGAGATCGTAGGCTTGAACGTCACGAGCATTGCAAGGCCGAGTGCCGTGGTGACGATGACTGCGTTGCGGTTATCCTTCATGTCGGCCTTTGCAATGGTCTGGAGGCCAACCCACGCCACATTCGCAAACATTGCCAGGCTTGCGCCGCCGAGTACCGGAGACGGGATCATGTTGACGATGCCGCCCGCTTTTGGCAAAACTCCTAGCAGAATCATGATGCAACCAGCACCTGTGGCCACCCATCGCGACTTCACCCGAGTAATGCGGACCAGACCAACGTTCTGGGCGAAGCACGTGTAGGGGAATGAGTTCAGGACTCCGCCGAGAAGTGTGGAAATGCCATCTGCGCGCAACGCCGCCGTGATGTGGCTCTTTGTGATGCGCTTTCCGACTATCTCACCGGTGGCAAACACGTCGCCCGTGGTCTCCACCATCGTGATCGCCATGACGATGATCATGGAGATGCATCCGGTCAGAGTGAAGACGGGAATACCGAAGTAAAACGGAGTTGTCACGCTCACTGCGCCTGCGTCGTGGAACGCTTGAATCTTCGCAGAATCTAGGTCACCGGAAAACACGGCCACCAGCGTGCCTCCCACTAGGCCCACCAAGACAGCGATTGTGCCAAGGAAACCCTTAAAGAAGCGCTGAACCAGCACAATCACAAGCAAAGTGCCGAATCCGTATGCCAAGTTTCGCCCACTCGGTACGCCTTCGGCATATCCAACGAAGTCGTTAGCGGAAACAGCCAGCAGGCTCGTGCCCATAACCAGAAGAACCGTACCTGTAACCACAGGAGGGAAAAAGCGCAGGAGCTTTGTAAAGTACGGTGCTGCGAGGAATGTGAACAGTCCCGAGACGATAATGGCACCATAGATCGCCGGTAGGGCAGCATTGCCACCTTCGCCGCCCGTAACGGCTAGACCTATTGCAATGATCGGGGCTACGGCAGTGGTTGTAACGCCCTGAATAATCGGCAGGCGCACACCCACATGCTTCGTGATACCCACAGATTGGATGATGGTCGCGATTCCACAGGTGAACAGATCGGCATTAATGAGGTGAATTGTGGTCTGCGCATCCAGGTTCAGGCTCGATGCAATGAGCAGCGGAACAATCACCGCTCCCGCGTAGAACGCGAGGACGTGCTGGAGGGACAAGACTGCGAGTTTGGGTGCCGGTGGCACCAAGTCAACTGAGTGCTTCTGAGCCATTACCTCAGCATTTCACCACGGAATAGGTAACTCGATCTGCTCCCATATCGTGAAACATAACAGACCCAAAGTGTCTCATACTTCGGACGCTTATCAGACCTTTTCCCAATATGACGCCACTTAATGGACGGTGGTGGAATTAGTCACCCAACGAACGGGTGATTGCGAAGCCGGTCTCGGCATCACGGATTGTCACAGAGACAATGCCATGTGGATCCACGCGGTATTCCTCCTCAACGAGGCAGCCTGGCCCAGTCCGTTCCACCGGGACCATCGCGAGGTTGATCGATCCGCTGCGGAGGTTCGGGTCAAAGGGGAACGCTATTTCGCCCAAAGGCATGACGTCGCCGCGTGGAGCGCCATCTTCATCCACACTCGTGTATTCAGCAAATCGATACCAGCCGACGTTATGTACTGCCCGATACGACCGCGTGATGGCCACTCCTTCGCCGGGGGAGACGCGCATATCCGGTGTCAGAAGGGGATCAAACGAGACCACTGCGCCGCTCGACCATTCACGGAACACGCCCAAGCCGCGAGAGAGTTTGTCAACCAACGAGTACCCGGCCTCTTCGTCGGCTGCAATCGCTAATCCAATGGCAGTGGAACCCGCGCTGTAAGGGGAGCGGCGCACGCGGCGTCCAAACCTCTCCCTGAGCTGGCGCAGAATGAGGGGGAGTTCGGAACCGCCGCCCACCACGTAGAGTCCTGAAACGTCATCTGGCAGGCACAGTTGCCCATTCGCATCGCGATCCACGAGTCCTTGCATGGCCAGAAGCGTTTGCTCAACAAGCGGCTTAGCCTGCGTGTAGAACGCGTCTACGGGAAGTGAGACCTCTTGATCGTGAACTCGAAGAACGATGCTGCGCGTCTGGGGGTGGAGGGCTTCCTTCGCTGACCTCGCATCTTCCAACAGGCGGCTCCACTGTGGATCACTCATGGAATCGCGTGCCACCCCGAGCGCTTCTAGGGCGCACACAGCTAGCACCTCGTCGAAATCATCACCACCAAGAAGGTTGTTGCCTTCCGATGCAAGAACCTCATGGTTCGTGCCCTCCGCACTCACCAGGGACGCATCAAAGGTGCCGCCTCCGAGATCATATACGAGCACCTTGGTGCGGCGAGAACTGATCATGCTTGAGTGACGATGCGTGTATTCGTATCCTGCCGCCGACGGCTCATTGAGCATCGCAACCACGTCAAATCGTGCGCGGCGGAAGGCCTCCAGCGTGATGAAACGTTGAGCAGAGTAGGCATGGGCCGGAACGCCCACCACAGCCTCGAGAGGACCATCCTTGTCCTCCGCAAATGCCCGGACGCGCGATCCTACGTGTATGAGAAAGCCGGTAACAAGATCCACTATTTTGAACTCGCGCGATCCGATCTGCACCACGGAGTCCAGATTCGCATCCTGTGCGGCCAACAAGCGTTTGATTGAGCGGAGAAATGGTGCACCGGATTCGGCGAGCTTTTGCGCTTCGAAGCCGTAAACCACGCTCAGACCATCTAGCGCAACGAGCGAGGGAACGTACTCGTGCGAGTCGCCGTCGGAATCATCAAAGGACACCAACGGATAGTTTCCGCGATCCACAAGAGCAACTGTGGTGCGCGTTGTACCGAAATCCACTCCGAGTCTCATGGCCCGAGAATATCCTTGTTCGCCACCAAAGTGCATCACATACACATCAGTTGGCACATTGCTGGTGTCTCGGAAGTGCGTTGAGACAAAAGGGAAGGTACGGCAGACTTCCGGTGAGGTGGAAGTCTGGTGTAGTGGAGGCCTGGTGAAGTAGAGGTCTGCTGGGGTAGGAGTGACTGATCGGTTTGCCCCACATATGGCATATGGGCAACGGGGCTACGCCTCGGCTATTCTGACATAATGTACATTATCGGCGTTATCTCATCCGCTTTCGACCTGGTGTCAACATGCGAAAAAGCGCGCTGGCTGGCCATTTCTGCCGGGATTATCGCGGCCCCTTCCAACGTTCCTTTTACGATTGATCCAGATCAAACGAAAGGACTGCCATGGCAGAACGTTCACTGCGCGGAATGAAGATTGGCGCAAATTCTCTGGAGTCTGACGACGGCGTCGCCTTCGTCAATCGCAAGCAGGTTATCTACGATTGCCCTGAGGGGCACGAGTTCGGAGTTGCTATGGCTCTGGACGCAGAGCCACCGGCCACGTGGGAATGCCGCTGCGGCCGCGAGGGAAAGCTCCGCGACGCCGCACCAGTGCTGGACAAGAAACCAGTCAAGCCACCTCGGACCCACTGGGACATGCTCATGGAGCGTCGTTCAGAGGACGAACTGAAGGTACTGCTGGACGAACGCTTGGAGTTGCTGCGTTCCGGACGCCTCCGGTTGCGCCGTAACAAGTAGCGAATAGCCCAATGGGGAGCCTACCTAACGGTTGGCTCCCCATTTTTGTATACACATCTTCTACCGCCAGGACCACATCTTCTACCGCCCCGATCGCGCTGGATGCTCACCGTGATCAAGCATGGGCCTGAGCACGATAGGCCAGTTCTGACATAACGTGAAGATGTTCACCTTCCCCACGGCTTATCGTTATGACATTTAGAGGATCAAGCTGCGCTGACATAATATTATTCTTGCAGGTAGACGGCCTGTCTGGGCACGTTGACTCACCTCGCACAGCCAAGCTCTTTCAGTGCCCTTTGATACGCCCCAGTACCTTCTCCCCTAGCCCGAGCAACTGGTTGCCGCGCCTTTGGGCACCAATCTTCGTTGTGCGTGCCAAGGATTCGGTGAACACACTCTTGGAAAGCTTGGACTCCCCTGCCTCGCGCTGAGCAAAGCTGATGGGCATCTCCACGATGTGCCCGTGCATGCGGTGTACATGGTCAGTCATATCGGTCTGGAAGAAGTACCCCTTAGCTTCCACTGAATCCAGATCGAGCCGCTCCAGCATAGAGACCGCATACACTCGGAAGCCTGCCGTAACGTCTGCTGCTGGAAGCCCGAGCCACAGTTTGATGTAGAGGTTTCCGGCACGCGAAAGTACCTCGCGTGACTTCGGCCAACCCTCGAGCTCTCCACCCCGCACATACCGCGAACCAATGACCAAATCGGGGTAATCAGACATCGCCGCGCGTTCAAGAAGAAGCGGAAGCTGCTCAGGTCTGTGAGAACCGTCCGCATCCATTTCCACCACATGGGTGTAATCTTGGCCCATTGCCCACCTGAACGCGTCAATGTAGGCCCGCCCAAGGCCCTCTTTACCGGCCCGGTGTAGCACTTTCACATGTTCGTCGGCAGCAGCCAACTGGTCAGCAATCTCGCCTGTGCCGTCTGGTGAGTTGTCATCAACAATAAGGATGTCGGCTTCTGGAACTGCTGCGCGGGCTCGCTTAACGATGGGTTCGATAGACTCCCGCTCGTTGTAGGTTGGAATTGTGATGAGTACCTTCATTGGCTGTCCCTTCGATTAGTCCGTTGAGCAGATTGATTCCTGCATGATCACCTATTCGTTACCAGTGTTTCGAACAGGGAGCTTATCTCCTGCGCGCTAGCTGGATAAATGCGAGCAATCCAAGCGCCGCTCCGCCGGTGTAAACCGCAATTCGCACGGGTTCTGAGATCCTCGTCGCAACAGTGAGCTCGGAGCGCAAGCCAACTCGTGCCACCTGCGCGTCCTCAGTCCACGGCTGAGTCACCGCACGCGTCACTCCGTTCGGCTCAACAACTCCCGAAACCCCCACGGTTGAGACTTGAATGGCAGTCCTACCGTGTTCTATCGCGCGGAACCTCGTCATTTGGAACTGTTGAGCAGATTCAGAGGTCTTGCCAAACGATGCGTTATTGGTGGGAACCACGATGAGCTGTGCGCCCGCACGTACCGCTTCTGAGACAATAGCGTTGTCCGCTACCTCGAAACAGATCGGCGTGGCTACGCGAACCGTGGAATCCTTCAGCTCAACATCCAGATACGCAGGCTTACTGCCTGCAAGCATGTCAGTAGAAATAAGATCAACTGCGGGCGTGAACTTTCGGAAGAAATCACGATAGGGCATGTATTCGCCAAACGGAACGGGGTGCTGCTTCGAGTACACGCCGGAAATACTCTGGTCGAGGCTCCACACGACGTAGTCGTTGTATCGATAGCCATTGATATACCGCTGGGTACCTAACAACAGTGGAACACCCAGACGCTCCGAAGCTTCTGTGATGAGGGAACGCGCCTCATCATCTTCGCGAGGATCGCGATCTGAAGCGGATTCGGGCCATAGCACCAGGTCGACGTCGTCGCCATCAATGACTTTAGTAGCGGTCACGAGGTTCTGTGTAACTGTGAGAGCTCGCGATTGCCCTGCAGGTAGCTTCGATTCGTCTGGAATGATGCCCTGCACGAAGCCAACAGTGAGGTAGGAATCTGCGGAGGTGGAGAGCGGCAGGAACATAGACAGCACGAGGATCAGCCCTGCACTGGCTCCCGCTATCACGCCCTGGCCCAACTGGACTTTGGAAAGTGCGCTCAGGAAGCGTGCTACGAGCACCCCAACCACAACAACGCCGAATCCCACCAGTTGCGTGGAACCCCACGGCGCGAGGCGAACCAAAGGTCCATCCACTTGCGAAAAGCCAAGCAATCCCCACGGCATGCCGTGCCACGGCAGCTCAGAACGTAGCTGTTCCATCGCCACCCACGTCAGTCCCATGGTTGCTGCCGTCAGTGCAACATTCGCTCCAGTGCGCTTTCCCCGCATGAGCCCTTGCCAGATGACCGCAAGAACGCCAATGAACAACGCCTCTGCGAATCCAAGGGCGATCTGCGCAATGAGTATGCCGGAGGCCACTGCGGCCCACTCAAACAGCGGAATGAAGAATGCGCAGCCAGCCACCACGCCCAGCCCGAAAGAACCAAACCATGTTCTGCCACTCAGGCTCATCACAAGCAAAGCGATGCCCAGAAATGCGGCGGGCCAGAAGTCAACCGGCGCAAATGCGCCAAAGAGACATAGACCTGCCCCAACTGCCAAAAGGAAATGGAGAACTCGCCGCTGTTTCACCACTCGAGGCTACCTGCCCAGAACGGATCCAATCCACAGGACACGATGCGCATTCAGAGTAGTTCTCCCCGCTGCATACCTGAACGCGCCTTCCGCGCCACATCCGCAAACCAGAATTCTCCACCAGCTTGGGCTATTTGGCCCAGCAGATCAACTACACGGCGTGCGGCAGTGATGAAGTCACCGGCCGCCATGCCCGATGCTGCCAAACACTCTTCAAGGGTGGCTCCTGAAACCCACCCTGCGAAGATGTCCGCACAACCCGGAGTAGGAACACCGGTTCGGGTGATCTCATAACGCAGCTCAAGGTCTTGCAAGAACTCGGCTTGTTGGCCAGCCCTGCGTGCCAGTCCGGCAAGAGCACCGGAATGAGGAAGGGACGAACCGAGCCTGTCATCTGCCAGGAACATGGAGGCCCAGCCAGCCATTGACGCGGAGTCCAGTTGCCCTTCGCGCAACTCGGACAAACACTGATAGAGCAGCAGGTCGGAATCCACATGAAGCTCACGCAACATAGGAGCGCCAGGACCCAAATGGACGCCTTCATCAGAACGCTGCAATATGCCCAGTTCAACAAGGACGCCTACGGTCTTATCGAACTCGCGTCCCACGGAGTCGTGGAAGTTCTCCGCCATCTCCTGCAACTCTCGGAGTCTAGCGTCAAGAGAAAGGAGCGATTCGCCTGCCTTGATGTGGGCCTCTAGGTCGGGGCACGTGTGGCACGGATGGTCCGCCAGAACCTCATCGCGAGGTTCGGCGAATCGATCCCATGAGTCGAGTAAGTCACGATCAAGTCCCAGCTCAGAACGCTCATCAACGGCTTCAATAATCGCCTCGGCAACCTGCTCTCTAGCATCCCGGTCACGCATTGACCGGCCATGGGGCAGAACTACCTCGCCGACTTCCCTCAGTTCAGAGGAGAGATCACCTTCCCGCAGCCAGCTCATCTGCCCGTACCAATCGAGGATGCGCAGCTTCCCGTCTCCCACAGAGAGAACGACGCCGTACTCAAGCACTCCGCCGCGCGCGAATGCATACAGAACTCCCGTGCGCGCTGCTTCGAAGGACTGAGCGATGCGAGTTCGGTAGGTGCGCTTGGCTTGCTTGCGGGCAGACTTGGCCGCGCGTCCCAGCGCGGCCCGTTTGCGCAGGTACTCCACCAAGTCGCCGCGTTCGCAGGTAAGGTGGGCTTCCTCAGTTTGGATGCCGCGCCGGATGCGCTGCGCGCGGGCCTCGATCTGGCCAAGATCCGCGTTGCGTTGGTATTGCGCGAAACTCGCACCCATGAGGTCCCGAGCAGCGGAGTAGGTTTGGTCTGCCAAGAGATTGACCACAGTGTTGTAGGAGGGCGTGAACGCAGAAACGAGCGGCTCAACCCGCCCAGATCCCAAATCGGCCAACGCCCATGCATCGAGATCGTCTGAACCGATGACCACCGCGTTCCCGACGAGGTCTTTTCCACGCCTGCCGGCGCGGCCGATAAGCTGCGTGTACTCGGTGGCTGAGAGGTCAACAAAGCCTTGGCCATCGAACCTGCGTAGTTCCTCCAGCACCACCGAGCGCACAGGCATGTCGATTCCAAGTGCCAAAGTTCCCGTTGCATACACGATGCGAAGGAGGCCCTGCTCCATCAGCCGTTCGGTAAGAGACTTCAACGCAGGCAGGACCCCTGCATGATGCGCTCCGAAACCACGCACCAAAGCGCTAGCGGATGTCTCAAAATGGACAGCGCGGCGATCGGACTCACTGAGGGTGTCTCGCAGCTCATCCACCTGTTCGCGAATAGCATTCTGCTCAGCCCGGGAGGTCAGCCACACATCGGCCTTGATAAGTGCCCGTACCGCCATGTCACATCCCTTACGAGAAAAGATGAACTCGATAGCCGGAAGCATGTCGCGATCTTCAAGCGTTTCAATGAGCCGGCGGCGGTCCGAATCTGTCAGCCTCCGCCTCCGGTCATGGCGTTCCGGTGCCCGATCAGCTTGGGCGCGCAGAGCCCGAATCAGTGCCGATGACGGTTCATCCCCCTCGCCATAAAGAGGCAGAATTCGGCGGCCAACCGCCACGTGTTGGTCAAGCGGAACCGGACGAACATCACTCTTGATGAGTTCAGTGGATCCGCGAACGGAACGCAGCCAACCGATTACTTCCCCGCTGTTCGCCACAGTAGCGGAGAGCGAGACCAGCCGTACGTGCGCCGGCAACGAGAGGATCACTTCCTCCCACACCGGCCCCCGATCGCGGTCAGCCAAGTAATGCACTTCGTCCAGGACTACGTATCCGACGTCGTCGATCTCAGGAGCACCTTGGAACAACATGTTGCGAAGAACTTCAGTGGTGACAATGAGGATAGGCGCGTCGCGGTTGATGGTGACGTCGCCAGTCAAGAGTCCCACATTATCCTCGCCAAGAGTCCGTGCGAGTTCGGCGTGCTTTTGATTTGAAAGCGCCTTGATGGGAGCCGTGTAGATACAGCGACGGGAACTGGCTAAGGCGAGGGTCACTGCATAGTTCGCCACCACCGTTTTTCCCGAGCCAGTTGGCGCTGAAACGAGCACGTCACGGCCATTATCTAGGGCTTGACATGCCTCAATCTGAAACGGGTCCAAGTGAATGCCCCGCGCTGCGTACGATTCCACATAGTCCGTGAGCAAAAGCGAGGTATCAGGCATCAGACGAGCAGCTCCAGTCCACCGGCAAGGCATCGAATGTCGAGGGGCAGATGACCAATTTCTTCGCCGTCCGCCATTGCGAGCGGCGCAGGCCCGCCCATCTGGCGATCTTCACAAATGCGAATGTGGCGTCCTCGAATGACATGCACCAGAGGGCTTGCCACGTGCTTCCCAAGATAAACCAGAGGCAAGAGTGACGCGACAGTGCGAACGTTTGGCACGTAGGCGACGACGACGTCAAGTTGGCCGTTGTTTGTTCGCGCCGTTGGTGCGATGTTCATTCCGCCGCCCACAAAGCGAGTATTTGCTACGGAAATAAGGGTAGCCGGGCCGGCGTGCGCTACGCCGTCGATCTCAATCCTCACACCGTACGTCTGATAGTTGGCCAGTTCCTCGCCTGTGGCACGCAAGTAGCGCAAATTGCCCTTCGGCCAGTTCAGGAGGTTGGTGCGCGAGTTGATAGCCGCGTCAATGCCTGCCGAAAGCACCGCCAAGGCGTGGGTAGTGCCATGAGATCCGGTGATCTCCATGACGTCGGTAGCCCGGGAACGCTCGCCAAACAGACTGCTCATCACTTGATGAATGGAGTTTGAGACGTTGAGGATGGGAAGCCTGAACTCTCTGGCAATGTCATTTCCGGAGCCCACTGCCACAATTCCAAGCGGCAAACCCGTGCCGGCCACCGCGTCCACGCCCAGATGCACCATGCCGTCACCACCCACAGCCAGGAGCGCGTCGATACGGTTGGATGCAACAGCGTCCTTGCAGTTCGCCAACGCTTGGCGAGCGCTTTGCCCTGAAAGATCAACGATTTCAACGGGATAGGACTCGAGTACACGGAAAGCCTCTTGCCCCAGCATTCCGCCTCGGCCCCGGCCACTGGCCGGGTTGACGGCTACGCCAATTCTCACTGCACATCACCGTTGGAAAGCATCTGAGCCTTTTCTACCTTGCGGTCCTGCCATCCGTTACGGGCATGTTGTACGTTCATGCGCGGAAAGCTCGAGGAGGTAACTGTGCCCCAGCGCTCGATTGAACGGTCAAGGCGAGTGTGACGGGCAGCCGAACGCTCACGTGAGGTCCGCCCTAGATCGTCTATCGCTTGGTGCACCCTCGCGCAATCGGTCGGAGGTAACAGCTGTGGGTCTGGAGGCAGCGGCGGATACCGATTGAAACGATCGGATGCTTCTTCGGCGAAGCTGCTGGCCGAGCGCCCCAAGCCTTTGAGAGAACGGATGAGGGAGCGCACACTGAAGAACAGATAAAGGCAAAGCAGGGCGATAACAACAAGTGTGATCAGGACCTTCATCTATTCTCCTTCAACAGCTGACCGAACCGAGCGGACATTCTCTCTGCGACGTCCTGAGGCTCAATGCCAACCACTGCATCACCCAATTGCACCACCAGGCCGGCCAACCAATCCTCAGAGGTTACGGGCATTGAGATGACAAGCTTACCCTCCAGTTCCGTGGCTACTGTACCCGGCAAAGTCTCGGCAGCCCAACGGCCCGCTCGGGTCACTGTCAACGTCACATGCTGACCCGATGGCTGCCATGCACTTCCTCCACTATTGAGGGATTCTCTGGAGGTGGAGTCCTCTGCTGATACCCCTTCTCTGGCAATCCTGATCTCCTCACGCGATGCCTTCTTGCCAATGCGAGCATCGGCGATGCGATCCAAGCGGTATCGTCTGATTTCGCCGCTCTTGGAGCCTCGGAGAGCCGGGTTCAGTCCCGAAAGAATGCTGAACGGCACAAGGTCCACCTCGGTCACTTCTGCATGCAAAGAAGGGCCCGGGCGGTAATAGGAAAAAACGACGTGGTGTTTCGTCTCAATTGCGGCCACGATCTGGGCCAACGATTCGCCGTCGATCGGGAGGCTTGGTTCCCCCCACACTGCAGCACCGAAGCCGGCGGCCTCTGCCGACTGGCGAAGTTTGCCGCGCACCTCCAAAAGCGCATCCTGAGCTGGACCTGGTGGCGTGACCTCCAGTAGGGAGTCCAAGAGTGCCACAATCACGAGTGCCTCGTCGAGAGTCAAGTCGAGTTGGGGCATGCCCATCCCGCTCATATCGCCAAGCGAAACAACTGAGTCTGGGCTGGCGGGCTCCTCGCCTTCTTCAAGAGCCGAGTCAGGTAGCGGAAGCGAAAGGTCAAAGTTTGGTGCCTCACCGGGGAAGTCCACAGTATTGGCTTCCCACAGGAGAGTCAGCACTTTGCTCCACTTCATGTTGAAGTGGTTCCCAATCTCCCCCAGCGTTGAGGTCCGGCTGGGCATCCGATCCAGGTACACCAGAATCGCTTGTGTAGCGACGACGTCGTAGACGGCTATCACGATGTTTCTCCCAACCCGGCCAAGTGTGCCAACCTTGCACGCCACTGGGAAACGAGTTCATCGTCTCCAACTAGTTTCACGTCAACTCCGTAGGTCATGAGGCATTCTGCAAGCCGATTGCGGTCCATGTTGACGAACTCGTAGCACTGCCAACCCTCTGGGGTTCCTGGTAGCTCATTGCACGTCTGCCCTCGCCGAGCAAAGGGTGCCGAGGTGCCGGGGCGGATCGCCACCACTGCCCTGGCCACTGAAAACGCATTGTTTGGAGTAGATGCGGTGAGGTCTGGCTGGCGGATAAACGGATCACCCGCCTCCAAGGATCCCTCTTGTATGCGCGATATGCGAAAGGTCCGTTCAAACCATGCACCCTTGTTCTTTGATGAGTTCCCAGAGACGTAGAAGGCGTCAAAATGCTCCGAAAGCTCGACTGGCTCAACCTCGTACGTCGCGTACCCGGAAGAATCACCATCTGGATATTGGAATGAAAGAACTCGAGAATCTTGAATAGCGCGAGCCACCACCGCCACGCAGTCACCTGCTGGAATTGCTGCTTGAAGATATCGCACGTTGGTTTGCGATGCTTGGGATGCTTGGGATGTTGCAAGGAGTTTCTGAAGCCCGTTGCGCACAGTGAACATTCGTTCGTCACTATTGCTCATTGCGCCGAGCGCCGCCTTGAGGAGGCCAAGGTCCAGCTGAGAGACTGTTGCAACCAGTGGGGCCGATCGGTCATAGACGTATGCGCTACCATCAGTGACAATCGGATATCCGGCTCGTCGCAGGTCCTTGATGTCACGAACTATGTATCGATCAGACGTCAACTCGCTAAGGCCTGCATATGGCAAGACGACTTCGCGAATCTGCGTTGCCGTGACACCGTTGTGGGACCGAATGAACTCGAGCAATGCAAGCTGCCGTTCTTGTGTGAGTCGACGCCCAGATTCACCATTTTCATTCACGCATCACACAATAGCCGACCTGACCACGCTCAGGTGCCCAGACGTTGATTGATAACCTTAGCAGGTGATGATCTGGCGGGCCGGTACGGTCAATGAAGTGACAAAAGCATGGGGCGACGCACGTGAATGCCGCGTGACCTTGGAAGATGGCTCGATGCACCGGGCGCTCGCGTACACCTTACTTGTGGGCACGCCAGAACCCGGCGACCGGGTACTGCTCAGTGCTTCTGCGGTTGCACGCCGCCTGGGAACCGGTGGGTACCTCATGATCGTTGCTATTCCCGATCGGCTCCCATCCGATCCAGCTCCTGAACCGGGCCACATTGTCAAGGCTCGTTACACGCCCCTTCAGTACATGACCATGGGAGCCGATGAACAGGAGTCGCCATGGCATGAGCTCCTGGAAGAAGCCGATTCCATCAGCGGTATGCCCGTAGTAGTTGCGGACTTGCATTCCGCACTTCCAGCGGTGGTTGCAGCGATTCATGCTAAGCGTCCAGCTGCCCGTATCGCGTACATAATGGACGACGGCGGTGCCTTGCCCGCGTGGTTCTCCCAGGTGTGCGCGGGGCTCACGAGTGCTGGTGCCATACTCGGCACCATCACAGCAGGACAAGCTTTCGGGGGCCAGCTTGAGACAGTGAACGTACACACCGCTCTTCTCGCCGCAAAGCTGGTGTGGGATGCGGACATCGCAGTCATTTCTCAAGGCCCAGGAAACCTCGGCACGGGAACACGCTGGGGCTTTTCCGGCACATCCGTTGGAGAAGCGGTTAATGCTGTCAACACTTTGGGTGGGCAGGCAGTCGGCCTGCTCAGGATGTCCAACGCAGATCCCCGCGGGCGCCACGCTGGCCTTTCTCACCACAGCCTGACTGCCTTAACGCGCGTTGCGCTGAGTCCTGCGCTGTGCCCAGTTCCCGAGCTATCCTCTGAAGATCCCCTGTCCCAGTTAGTCGAACATTCCATGCGGCAGCTGGTTTCTGAGCAGCTTGACACCTTGTTCGCATGCCGCCGATTGACGCGGTTGGACGTCTCAACAGCGGGCCTCTCCGAAGCCTTCAGCGCATCGCCAGTGCCGTTGCGAACCATGGGCCGCAATGAAACAGAAGATCCGCTCGCCTTCCTCGCTGCCGGGGTGGCAGGATTCGCGGCAGCGGATCTTCTGAAAACGAAGTAGCGGAATCGAACTCAGACTCGGCAGGCCAGAATCGGCGTCACGATGATGCCGCGGGCTCCTGCTTCATACAAGCTATCCATCACTCTGTTAGTGGCGTTTTGTGGGACCATTGCCCGAACGGCAAACCAGCCATCCTCATGCAGGTTAGAAATGGTGGGCGATTGCAAACCCGGTGTCAGCTTGATCGCCTCTTCGAGGTGCTCGGCTGGACAATCGTAATCGACCATGACGTAGCGGCGCGCAACCAATACACCCTCTAGGCGGCGATCCAGAACTTCGAGACCCTCAGGGATCTCGTGGTTACCCACAATCAGCACAGCTTCCGAGCTGAGGATCGGATCTCCAAAGACTTCGAGCCCGGCCTGACGCAAAGTTGAGCCGGTCTCAACTACGTCAGCAATCAGATCTGCCACCCCAAGCTGAACCGACGATTCAACAGCACCATCAAGGTGAACCACTTCAGCGGGGATGTCGTGTTCCTGCAGATACTGACGCACAAGGCCGTCATATGCGGTGGCAACCCGCTTGCCGCGAATGTGTTCGATCGACTGGCAGGTTCCCTTAGGCGCAGCGAACCGGAACGTGGAGCGGGCAAAGCCAAGTGGGCGATGCTCTGTAGCATCGGCCCCCGAATCCAACAGCAGATCGCGCCCAGTAATTCCGACGTCCACGGTTCCCGCACCCACATACACCGCAACATCGCGCGGACGGATGAAGAAGAACTCCACATCGTTTTCAGCGTCCGTCAGGACAAGTTCCCGGGGATCGCGGCGCTGGCGGTACCCTGCCTCAATAAGCATCTGAGACGCTGGCGCGGACAATGACCCCTTGTTGGGGACGGCAATTCGCAACATGTGTTTCCTAGAGGTAGCGGTAGACGTCGTCGAGCGTGAGGCCACGCGCAATCAGCATGACCTGAAGGTGGTAGAGCAACTGAGAGGACTCCTCAGCCAAGGATTCGTCACTCTCATATTCAGCTGCAAGCCAGACTTCACCGGCTTCCTCCACAATCTTCTTGCCGATGCCATGGACGCCGCGATCAAGTTCCTCGACAGTGCCCGAACCTTCCGGACGTTCAATTGCCTTACGGGACAACTCTTCAAAGAGCTGGTCAAAAGTCTTCACGTTCCCAGCTTACAAGGCCTGAATGCAAAGCACGCGGCCCGTCCGCAATGCAGTTGCGAACGGGCCGCGCGACAGGGCAAACCGATCTACTTGGTCAGGTCGACGAAAGCCTCAGTGACGTCCACTGAGCCGCCCAGCAGCCCGTTCTGATCCATGAAAGATCCCATCGAGTTCCACAGGTCAGCGTCCTGTTCACCGAAAACATCTCCTGCCGTATACAGTTTCAGCGTCTGCTCTAGCACCTGCTTGGCATTTGCCTTGCGGTCGTCGTCGACCAAATCTGTGACGTACTTAGCCGAGATATCCACGGCCTCATCGGGATTCTCTGTGCAGAACTGGATCGCCTTATCCAATGCAGCCAGCACCTTGACGTAAGCTTCCTTGTTCTTGCTGAGGTTCTCAGAAAGCGATCCCATACCCACTGCGACCAACGGCAAACCGCCGTCCACAAGATCGATCGAACGCACAGTCGAGAGATCGGCAGCACCCGTTGAGCCATCCCCTGACAACGCCGAAGCTATCGTCACAAGATCAGAATTCGAGTAGCCGATAATGGCGTCCACTTGTCCCGATGCCAACGCGGCCGCTTGGGTGTAGCCAATGTACTGGACATCGATATCCGAATCTGAGAAGCCAGCGGCATTCATCATCGCGAGCAGGGCAAAGTAGTTCTCACCATACTCACCTGGGAGGCCAACCGAATGACCCTTCAAGTCAGCGATCGACGTGATATCCGAATCAGCCGGAACGATCAGCGTGACAGGATAATCCTGGTACATCGTGGCCCAATTGACCACGTCAATCCCATTTGAACGCCCCTGGAGCATCTCGTCTCCGCCGGCAAACACCGCGTCCTCTTCGCCCGATTGGAGGGCGCCCAGTAGTGCCTCTTGGGAGCCGTGGTGGCGAAGCGTCACGTCAAGCCCTTCATCAGCAAAGTACCCATTCTCCAGCGCAACATAGAACGGTGCGAACTGAATATCTGGAATGTATGTCAAGCCCAGCGTGAGCTTCGTCGTATCCGTTGTAGTCCCAGTGGCTGAATCGTCTGATTGACTCGAACAACCCGCAAGCGCCAATGTAGCGCCCACAACAACAGCAAGAATCTTCTTCATGTTTCCTCAAATGCAGATTTCCGGCGAGTTCCCCCGCCAACCGATGCGCTGAGTACTCAGCGTGGGCGCGCATCACGAATCAGGTAGTTCGCTCTCTGCTCAACGAATGCGATCAGGCCATAGATCGCCATAGCACAGCAAGCAAGCAAGATGATCGTGGCAAACATGCCTTTGACGTCCGCGGAACCCTGGGAGCTGAGTAGCGTCATCCCCAAGCCGTTTCCGCCAATGATCATTTCGCCAACCACAGCACCGGTGATCGATAGCGTGAATCCCGTACGCAATCCAGCTAGAATCCCGGGCGCTGCAAGAGGAAGTTCCATGTAGCGAATGAGAGTCCAGCCCGATGCCCCATCCAACCGCGCGGCGCCCAGCACATCATGATTGATATGCCGGAAACCAACTGAACTGGAGATGACCACGGGAAAAACCACCATAATCGTGCACAAAACGATGATGGGAAGCTTGCCGTAGCCAATCCAGATGGTCAAGAGGGGAGCAATTGCAACCGCAGGAATCGCCTGGGCCGCAGCGAGGTACGGCTGCACAGCGCGGGCAAAAAGCCGCGACTTAGCAATGCCGTAACCAGTTGGTATGCCCAAGATTGCTGCAATCGCGCAGCCGCCAAGAGCTTCCTGAAGCGTGACCCATGTGGCCGTGGCAAGGTAACCCTGCTGCAGCCCATAGATCAGGCGCCCGACAGCCGATTGAGGAGTTGGCAGAAATGCGGTGTCAATAACTCCGAACGTAGTGGTTGCCCACCACACTCCAAGCAGCACGATGCCAAGGACCAACGATGGAACCCAAGCTTTGCGCCTTCTTGACTTCACGATGCCTCTCCCCTACTCAGCTTCGGGGAATTCAGACACGAACGAAAGACAGCATGCGCATGACGCCCAAAGCGAACATGCATGCTGAATCACGTGCGCCTCCCATCCGGACTTTAACCGTCGGTCAGGGAGTTCCACCCTGTCCACCGCAAATGCGGGTCGCGGACTATTACCGCCGGTTCAGACTTTCACTGACCCCGGAGCACAATGTGTTCTTTTTGATTATGCTCATGCACCACCGGCAATCGCAACTTCGGCCTGGTCACACTCCGTGTGGCATCGGCTACTCTGGCTATTCGCGGAAGCCAACTCGCTCTGCCAGACGCTGAAGCGGCCGCGGCGCCCACCAGTTCCATTTGCCCAAGACCGTCATCGTGGCCGGCACAAGAAGCAAGCGCGTAATAGTGGCATCCGTGACCACCATGATTGCAAGTGCCACACCGATTTGCTCAATAGCGATCATCTCGCCAGTGGCAAATCCGATGAAGACAGCCACGATAATCGCTGCGGCCGACGTGATGATACGCCCAGAACGCTGCAGGCCTTTCTCGACTGCGAGGTCGTTGCTCTCCCCCGCGTCCCAGTACTCCTTGATACGCGCTAGCAAGAAGACCTCATAGTCCATAGCCAACCCGAACCCGAACGCAATCATGCACGCAACAATGAACGCCACTAGTCCATCCGTGACGGGCACACCTATGCCCTGCTGGAAGATGAAGCTTGTAGCGCCCAAGGCGGCCAGCAAAGACAGAGAATTGATAATCAGCGCCTTGATAGGAACCAACAGCGATCCAGTCATGAGGAACAGCAGGACCATCACCGCAACCACTACCACGGCAAGAGCAAGCGGAGCGTCGGCAGTCATAGAGTCGACGATGTCGCGTTGGAGCGCCGCGGCGCCCCCAACCCACATACGAGAACCCACATCCATGTCACGCATCTGTTCCATCACGGCGCTGACTTCGGAGCCTGTCTGATCGGCTGCGCTGACTCGCACGTTGATGAGGGTCATCGTCGGATCGGAATCCAGCGGCTGCGCCACAACGAAATCTATGCCATTGATTTCCTCTATAGCTGAAACCACCGCGTTCGAATCCTCCACAGGAATGCCAACTACGGCCTGCACCGAAGGAGTTGCCAGTGCTGGGTAGTTGGTCTGAAGCGTGTCATAGGCTTGTGAAAGAGCCGAATCCTGAGGGATGTAATCGCTCATATTGCTGCGCATCGTGAAGCTGTGCAGCGGTAACGTCATCATGACAAGCAACGCCAACGTGCCCGCCATGACCCGCCACGGGTGCGCCTGAACGCGCCGAGCGATCCGTGAGAACACGCCGTCGTCGGACGAGGAATCGCTCACCATACGGACTAAGGCGCTCAATACCGGGACGCGAGTAACCGGCGAAACTCCAAGGATCTTTCGGCCCAAGATGGTGAGAAGTGCAGGAACCAAGGTAATCGCCGCGAGAACTGCCAGAAGCGTAACTACGATTCCACCCAAGCTGATGGTCTTGAGTACATACAGGCGCATTGTCATAAGCCCGGATATGGCACAGGCAATCGTGATAGCGGAGAACGCCACCGTTCGCCCAGCCATAGCAACAGCTTCAGTCACGGCAGGCTCGACGATATCTGGGCGCGCTCGCGGGCCCGCGAGGTCCACCTTTCCCATCAGCTTGGCGCCCTCTTCACGGAATCGCGCAACTACAAGCAACCCGTAGTCGATCGAAAGAGCCACTCCAATAATCGAAACAACGTTCAGAATAAACGAATCGATTGAGATGACGAACGTGGCTACCCAGATCAAACCGAGCCCAACAAGAATTGCTGTGATCGCACCAATGAGAGGCATGCAGGCGGCAAGAACGCCTCCAAATACCACCACCATGAGAACCGCTGCCACGGGAAGGCTGACGCTCTCTCCGCGGATCAAGTCGCGCTGGATGAGCTCCATCGTTGAATCAGAAATCGCCGCGTCTGAGACTTCTGTAGCAGTGGCGGCGCCGCCAAACGTGCTCGCAAGCCTCCCGTCATACTCCTGAATTCCATTCGTCAAGTTCTGGCGGCTCTTGGCCTCGGCAGAATCGGATAGGTCTGCTTCCATACGTACGACGACGACGTAGCCGTCACCCTGACTGGAGAGCATTGCCTGCGACGCAGAATCCGCTGGATCGCCCGATGAGAACGGGTCCACAACCGAAGCCACACCGACGCCGTCGAGAAGCCCCCGGTATTCCTGCGCAAACGCGGCCACTGAATCCGAATCATCGCGGAGGTCTACGCCTTGGACCACGATGATGACTGACTCTCCAGACTGCGGATCGGCAGCAGTAGAATCCGTGACTGCCTCTGACTCTGAACCCGGCACAACGAAGTCAGACGTTGCCATTCGCTCGAACAACCCGCCGTGGCCATACCCAAATGCGGCGGCCCCAGCCATCGTCAAGGTCAAAACCAGCCACGTGAGAATGACCATCCATGGATGCCGAGATACGCCCACACCCAACCGTCTGAACATCGTCCACTGCCCCTCGCCGCTTGCCGGCCAGACATGTAAAACGGGAGTCAGCCCACCGCTTTGGAAAAGCCGGTCACGCCTTTGCCAGATTTTCCGCACGATTGAACTCATCAGTGATCTCAGAGTTGGGCTGATGCGTTACGAGACTTACCACCCACGCTGCCACAGTGGCGAGTACAAATGCAGGCAACAACTCATACAGGCCCGTATTCAGCGCATCCCACAGGAACACGACGACAGTGCCAGTGACCATGCCCGCCAAAGCACCCCAATTGGTGAGCTTACGCCAGTAGAGGCTGAGAAGGGTAATGGGACCGAAAGCTGCACCGAAACCGGCCCATGCGAAACTGACTAGACCAAGAATTGAATCATCAGGATTCAGCGCTAGCAAAAGAGCCGCCAAAGCTACCACCACGACGCAAAGCCTGCCAAGTAGAACAAGGCGGCGCGCCGAAGGTGGCTTCTTATTGATGACCCTATACAGATCCTCGACCAAAGCTGACGAGCATACAACGAGCTGACTCGAGAACGTACTCATGATGGCCGCCAACACTGCCGCGAGTACCAGACCAGCGAAGAAAGGATGCAGTAGAAGGGTTGACATACGCAAGACGACCGTTTCAGGGTTCGGCAGAGTTTCGTTTCGACTGTAGAAGAACGCAATGCCCACTAGTCCTGATAGCACAGCACCTGTGAGCGAGATGATCATCCACGACATGCCGATTCGACGCGCTCGTCCTGCTTCTTTCGGGCTGCGCAGGGCCATAAACCTGACAACAATATGGGGTTGGCCGAAGTAGCCCAATCCCCAAGCTAGGCCGGAAACGATGGTGAGCACAACTGTGGAAGAGAACTCTCCCGTTCCGAAGAAGGAGAGGTTTCCGGGTGCCACCGCGCTAACGGTTTGCGCTGTCTCACCTATTCCGCCCACCGCAATGATCCCAGCGATAGGCACCACGCCGAGTGCAACCAACAACATGATGCCTTGGGCGACGTCTGTCAGAGATGCACCAAGGAATCCACCAAAGAACGTGTAAATAAGGGTGATACCTACAACCACCAACATTCCAACGATGTAGCTTCCGTCAAATGAACTCTCAAAGAAGACTCCCGCTGCTACCATGCCGGACGATACGTAGAGCGTAAAGAATACAAGAATAATGAGACTGGAGGCGATTCGAAGAATATGAGACTTATCCTTGAGCCGGTTCTCAAAGAAACTGGGAATCGTGATGGAGTTCCGAGCCACTTCGGTGTACGCCCGGAGGCGAGGTGCCACAAGCTTCCAGTTGAGATATGCACCGATGGACAAACCGATCGCAATCCATGATTCAATCAACCCTGTGGCATATATCGCCCCAGGCAGACCCATTATGAGCCAACCAGACATGTCCGAAGCACCAGCAGAAAGCGCCGCGACCCATGGCGGCAGGCCTCGTCCGCCCACCATGAAATCCTCATGAGTCTCAGTTCTGCGATATGCGAGATAGCCAATATAGAGTAGTCCTGCGAAATACACTACGAGCGCTAGGTACATGAAGTTCTGGTCCATGAGTTCATCTTTCATCATCGGTGACGTTCGTAGCATCACCACTTTGGCAGATGCTGGATTGCACGCGGGCAACTGAAACCTATCTCAACTTGTTCAGCTCGGAATCAGGCGTCCACATCCGACTCCCGGCGCCAGACCTCATTCAGGTGATTCTCCGTTGAGTACCTCATCTTCTTTATCCACATACCTCGCAGGCATGCGCTCGGACGTAATCGTGGCGGCGAAGTCTGGTACCTCTTTCTGCAGGCTCCGATCTATTCGGCGGTACCCGGTGGACTTGGGGCGCTTTGGAATCTTCAGTTCGGGAAGCTCGACGCGCTCCCAAGGCACGCTGGAGAGTATGTGGTGCATAACGTTGAGGCGCGCTTTTCGCTTGTCCTCGGACTCCACTACGTACCACGGAGCTTCAGAGATATCAGTCTGGATGAACATGTCATCCTTGGCTCGGGAGTAGTCCTCCCATTTTGTAATCGACTCGAGGTCGGTGGTGGAGAGTTTCCATCTGCGCATGGGATCGGTCAGTCGTGACTTGAAACGCTTGAGCTGCTCCTTGTCGGAGACAGAGAACCAGTACTTGAGCACGATGATGCCATCATCCACAAGGAGTCGTTCAAATACAGGGCATTGCTGAAGGAACCTGCGGTACTCCTCGGGGGTGCAATAGCCCATGACACGCTCCACACCCGCACGGTTGTACCACGAGCGATCGAACAGCCGAATCTCGCCGGCGGCCGGAAGATGCTCCACATAGCGTTGGAAGTACCACTGGGTCCTCTGACGCTCCGTCGGGGCCGGTAAGGCCACAATACGAGCGACGCGCGGATTGAGAGGCTCAGTGATCCGCTTGATCGCGCCACCCTTGCCAGCAGCGTCACGCCCCTCAAAGATGATGATGACGCGGCTTCCGCTCTGCTTGACCCACTCTTGCATCTCGACCAGCTGGGCTTGCAGCTCCTCCAGCTCGGCTTCGTAAAGATCTTTGTTGAGCTTGGGCACCTTTTCATTCTTGGTCATGAAGCTCAGCGTAGCCGGGTTTGCCGTAGCTCACACACCAAACCTACGGATCAGATTCCGGAACACGTGGGTCGGAGCGATGACGAGTTCCGCTATGGATCACAGCGCAAAAACACGTTGTTGCAGAAGTCAGTGCATATGGCTTTCGGCGAGTCCTCGTAGAAGATCAACTTCTGCAGAAGCATCCTCAGACTTGAACACTGCAGATCCAGCCACGAAGTTATTTGCGCCTGCCTCGGCAGCTCGTTCGATAGTCGAGCGTGAGACTCCGCCGTCGATCTGGATCCACACATCGAGCCCGGAACGGCGCACTGCGTCGCGTGTCCTTGCGATCTTCGGCAACATAGAGTCGAGGAACGACTGCCCGCCAAATCCCGGTTCCACAGTCATGATAAGGATTTGATCGAACTCCGCAAGAATGTCGAGGTAGGGCTCGATCGGTGTGGCAGGCCGAAGCGCCAAACTGGCGCGCGTTCCCATGGCGTGTAGCTCACGCGCCAACCGAACCGGGGCTTGGACAGCCTCAGCGTGGAAAGAGACGGATGCACAACCGAGTTCTGCATATACTGGCGCCCATCGATCTGGTTCCTCAATCATGAGGTGGGCGTCAACTGGAATCTGTGAATACGCTACTGCAGCCTCGACGATCGGCAGGCCAAGCGCCAGGTTGGGAACAAAATGGTTGTCCATGATGTCCACGTGCGCGTAATCGGCATGTGCGATCTTGGACAGCTCATCCGCGAGATGCCCAAAATCGCAGTTCAGAATGGACGGTGAGATGACGACGCTCATTCCATATCTCCCTACTTCTGGTTCTTTGTTATCAACGCAATGAACATTCCGTCGGTCTGGTCCCTGTCGGGCCACAACTGGATGAAACCGTTGTGAGAAGGTACGTCACGCACGGCAATAGACGAAGCAATAGGGCCGCAGTCAACTAGTGCGGCCTGCGGATGGTTGGCAAAGAATCCTGTGACAATCGCGTGGGTCTCCGCGAGGACTGGCGAACATGTGGAATACACGAGCGCTCCTCCAGGACGCAGAGCCGCAAATGCTGCTGCCAGAAGTTCACTCTGGAGAACCGCAAGATCTGTGACATCACTGCCTTGCTTCCGCCATCTTGCCTCAGGTCTGCGGCGCAACGCACCCAGACCTGAACATGGTGCGTCAACGAGGATGCGATCATACGTTTCGCTCTCCATAACACCAAGTTCGCGTCCGTCACCAAGGCGCAGGGCCACCGTATCGGCCCAAGGTTCCACGGAATCGGCAACCAAGTCTAGACGATGCGCGAAAGGTTCGTTAGCGTGTATCCGAGCACCACGCTGGCTGGCCACAGCTGCGAGCGTGGCAGTCTTTCCACCAGGACCTGCACACATATCTAGCCACAACTCGTCTGACCCCTCGATCGGAGCTTCTGCGAGTATCCCAGCGATAAGCTGACTGCCCTCATCCTGAACGCCCGCAGCGCCGTTTTGGACTGAGCGAATTCTGTGTGGGTCACCCGAATCAATCAGAACTGCTTGTGGCATCAGGTATCCGCCTTGGTAGCTCACATGGAACTGCTCAAGGTTGGCTTCCAGCTGTTCGCGCGTGATTTCGCGTGGCACCAGCGCCACCTTGGCTGGCGTGTTGTCTGCTTCGAGAAGGCTCGTGAGCTCATCGGATGATCGTCCGTTTGCTACTAATGATTCCTCAAGTGCTTCCACGACCCATCGCGGATGTGAGTACCACGTTGAGATGAAGGCGCGTTCAGAGGTGGAAGAGGACCGCAGGATCTCCTCCCAGTCGTCAGCTTTTTCGCTCACGCGACGCAGAACTGCATTAACGAATCCGCCCGTGTTCTGGCCAAGTTCATTCCGCGCGATCGTAACTGTCTCATTGATAGCCGCATGCACGGGTGTGTGGAAGTCGAGAAGCTGATGGCATCCTAGGCGCAGCAAATCCAGCACGGGAGGGTCAATACTAAGGATGTCGCGATCCTGCACACAGCGGGAAATGACAGCATCCCACCGGCCTCGCATTCGGAGCGTGCCATAACACAGGTTGGTGGCAAAGGCAGCATCCAACCTGCGCAACCCAGCGCGCCGGATTTCGCGGGGCATAATGAGGTTCGCGTAAGCGTCGTCGGCATTCACTGCGCGAATGACGTCGAATGCTACCAAGCGTGCCGGATCGGACTCCTTGTGGCGTGGATGCCAGTGCTTTGGCCGTTTGTTCATTCTGCATCCTCCAGATCAAATGACATTCCAGGTTCTAGGCGGGCGCCCCGCAACCAATCGGTGGCCAGCATCTGCTTCTTTCCCGCGGGCGCCACCCAGCCGAGTCGAAGTGCGTGGCTGCCGGTTCCCACGAGGTCCTCGCGCAGTTCGCCCGGCCCGAGATCAGTTACCGTGGGCACTTGTGTGACCGGGCCCAGTTTCACACGGCTGCCCGCGAGTAAGGTCCAGGCTCCTGGGGCTGGGGTCAGGGACCTGATATGCCGTTCGATTGCAACGGCGGGATGTTGCCAATTGACCTTGGCTGCTTGGGTTGAAATTGTTGGTGCATGGCTAGGAACTCCTTGTTGCGCAGTAGCAACAGCTTGGCCCGATTCGAGCAGACTGAAAGTCTGAGCCAGAAGTTCTGCGCCGGATCCTGCTAGTCGCTCCAAGAGATCACCTGCGGTGTCAGTGGGTTTGATCTGTTCGGTGACCATACCGAAGACCGGGCCTGTGTCTAGGCCTTTTTCAATGCGAAATGTGGAGGCGCCTGTGATTTCGTCACCAGCGGCAATTGCATACTGGACGGGAGCTGCGCCTCGCCAAGCGGGCAACAACGAGAAATGGAGGTTTATCCAGCCATGAGTGGGAACATCTAAGAGTTCCGATGGGATGATCAAGCCATATGCCACAACTGCCACGGCTTGCGGCGCCAGTTCCACGATCTGTTCACGGATTTCAGCGTTACGGAGAGATGCTGGCGTGAGTACTGGGATTCCCAGTCGCTCCGCAGCGTCATGTACAGCGGAGTTTCGTAACTTGTGGCTTCTTCCCGCACGCGCAGGAGCACGAGTAAGGACCGCCACCACATCATGACCTGCTTCAACCAACCGCAGGAGGGACGGCACGGCAGTTTCTGGAGTTCCAGCAAATAGAATACGCACGCGCACAATTCTACGTGCAAGGCACTACATGTTTGGATCTACTTCAATGCGCAAGGGCGCACCGATTGACTTTGCACTGTATTCACAGTACCCGCGCCGTATTGAACCTGCTAGGGCCTTGGCCCCACCCAAGGTGGTACGCAGGTAAATGGTGTGTTCACGTGGACGCCGGGCTTCAGACGGCCCGAGCAGTTCAACTCCGGTCACGAGTTCATGCAGGCCCCCAGCCAGTACTGCCTCTAATGACGGCCGGATGGCAGGCTGTTCGTTCGAAGACTGAGCTTGCCCGTGCCCTGATTCGATGAGATCTGAGCGAATGATTCCTAGAACACGCCGTAGATCCGGGAGCGATCCAGCTATAGCGAACCACCGAGCTGTGGGCGGTAGAGCCAGCGCGGAACGTTCTTCGAGCAGAGCGTGCGCCGCTTCCGGATGACGCCAAGATGTTAGGGTTTCCAACAAGCGCGGCTCGATACCTCCAGCAAACATCACATGCCCGCCGGCCCGAGCGGGCTTGACCCGTGTCACGATCCGGCCAGCTTTTCGCAAGAAGTCGGTTTCAGACCCCAACCCTTCCCCTAGAAGAAACCGTGAGTCCAGAACCAGAGCCGCAGCAAACCCGCCATCTGCTGTGGGTTCTGCACCTGGCGTTGCGACCACTATTCGTGATCGGTCCGATACGTTTTCTGAGATGCCATCTGCTGATTGGGCCCCAGAAAGAATGACGCCGACTCCGGGAAAAGCCCGGCCAATCTCTTCGGCAGTCCGATGCGAACCCACGCGTGCAGCGCGCAGAGACCCTGAGGAGCATTCGGGGCACTTCCACGCCGGAAAGCTCGCTCCACACCTGCGGCAGAGCGCTGGTGCATGAGGCTGGTCGATTGAAAGCGCACCGCCGCATACAGAGCATGAAGCCAACGCGTGGCAGGCGGCACAAGCAACGATGGGAAGGTATCCCGCCCGCGGAACCACTACCAGAACTGGGCCGTTGTGCAGGCTCTGCCGCACCAATGCGAACGCAGATTCTGGAATCCGAGACCACTGCGCACTATCGCGTGTCCATTGCTCCGGGCTTGAGATACGTGGCAAGGCCGCCACGGTTGCTGCATCCGATCCACGCAACAATGCCGCCCATCCAGATTCAACGAGGGCGGCTGACTGTTCACTTACGTAGGGCGAGAAGACGAGGAAGCCTGCACCTTCACCGTGTGCGCGAAGCATGAGCACATCGCGTGCCTCGCAGTAAGGGGCCCGCTGTTCGCGCAATGTGGGAGCAGCATCATCTACCACGATGCACAGCCCAAGTTCTTCAACAGGGGCCCAGGATGCCGCACGTGTTCCCACTACGACCCGAGCCTCGCCTCCCAGCGCATGCAGAAAGTTCCGGTAGCGGACAGATTGAATATCTTCCGATACCAGACGCGCGACTTCAATACCGAGTAAATGCTCAAGTGAATCTGCTATCCGTGCTGCGCGGCGAGCTGTGGGAACCACAACGACCACAGATCTGTGGGAGTCTAGGGTTGCGGCGCACGCAGCAGCGATCTGCTCGATTCCTCCGGCTTTGCCCGGAAGCGCAGCGCACACTGCTCGCGGTGATTGACCAACAGACAGATGATAAAGGAATGCTTCACCGCCTACATAGGGCTCCCACACGCGTGGATCTTGGGGGTGCGGCGACTCCATTATCGGCAGTTCAACCCGTTCCGCAAGGTACTCTGCTTCCTCGTGGGCATGCCGATTCGGAATTGCCAAACGCAAGGCATCCGCGACGGAAGCTGCCTGCCGTTGCGCAACTGCCACACACAGTGCGTACATCGGAGCCGTGAGCATGGGAATCCGAGAGACCACGCGGCGAATGCGCCGCAGCCGGCCAGACATTGACGTAAGCGAATCACGGCCTACGACAAACCCCAAGACACGCTGGGACCCTATCTCAACGCTGACCTGAGTTCCGAATCGCACCTGATCGGACATGGCAGCAGGAATCTCGTAATCGAACACCCGATCCATGTGGGGTTGCGACATGAGAGGATGCACATGCGCTACTGGATTGGGAACTTCGCCGCGATAAGCGCGTTCATCCAGTTCCATGGAGAGAAGAGTGCCTTGCGAGCCCGAGGCCGCAACCTCTCCCAGCCCAGGAATGGAATCGTTCATAACTCTTACGTTAGCGTACGGTCCCGACACATCGCGGGCCCGCATGATGGTCGCAACATCCACTTCCACAGGTTGCGACCATCATGCGAGCCGCCAAGAATTGCTCCCAGTTTTCTGGGCGCTACGCAGGCTCTCCTGCGCAGCGCTGGTGCACAAACTGCTGAAAGCTAGATTGCCCGCAACAGCTCGTCAACACGATCGGTACGCTCCCAGGTGAAGTTGCGCAGCTCGCGGCCAAAATGGCCGTAGGCAGCGGTCTGAGCATAGATGGGGCGCAACAGGTCAAGCTGATCGATGATGGCGGCTGGACGAAGGTCAAAGACCTTGTCAACGGCATTTTGAATACGCGAGAGCTGTGTAGTCTGCGTTCCGAACGTCTCCACGCGCACGGAAACCGGACGCGCCTGCCCAATCGCATATGCGACCTGGATTTCGCAGCGAGCTGCTAGACCCGATGCAACCACATTCTTTGCGACCCACCGGGCAGCATACGCGGCAGAGCGGTCAACTTTCGACGGATCTTTGCCCGAGAAAGCGCCACCACCGTGGCGCGCCATGCCGCCATACGTATCAACAATGATCTTGCGGCCGGTCAGGCCAGCATCTCCCATAGGACCACCAATCACAAAGTTCCCAGAAGGATTCACGGTGAGCTTCATGGTGGACATGTCCAAGTCAATGCCTTCGGACTCTAGGACTGGCTCTAAAACGTTGTCGCGAATCGCACCTGTGAGCCAACGCCGATCCATATCTGGATCGTGCTGGGTGGAGATAACCACGGTATCGATACCAACCGGCTTGTCATCCTCATACCAGATCGTCACCTGAGTCTTGCCGTCGGGCCGCAGCCCCGGAACGATGCTGTCTTTTCTCACGCGCGCAAGCCTTTCGGCAAGCCGATGTGAGAGCTGAATCGGCACGGGCATGAGCGACTTGGTCTCATTGCAGGCATATCCGAACATGAGGCCTTGATCGCCAGCGCCTTGTGAATCGTAGCGATCGATTTCGTGACCGGCTGCTTCACGTTCTTCTAGGGAGCGATCTACACCATCGGCGATGTCAGGTGATTGCTGACCGATGGACAAGGTGACGCCGCAGGAATCGCCATCAAAGCCAACGCGCGAAGAGGTGTATCCAATTTCGCAGATGGTCTTGCGTACCAACTGCGGGATCTCAACGTAGGCCTCAGTGGTAACTTCGCCGGCAACGTGGATCAGCCCTGTGGTGGCCATGGTCTCAACCGCAACTCGGGCGTGAGGATCCTCCGTGAGAATCGCATCCAAGATCGTGTCAGAGATCTGGTCGCACACCTTGTCAGGATGACCTTCGGTCACTGATTCGGACGTGAACGGTTGACGGTATGTCATTACTCTCCTTTGGGGTGACGTGCGCTCAGTTACCTGAACGTACGGAAGCGACGGCATCGAGGATTACCCGCGAGACGTCCGCCTTAGTTCCGCGACCGGAAGCAATGACGTTGCCCGCACCGTCCACAATGGTCACGACTGTCGGTATTTCACCGAATCCCTTGCCTGTGCCAACTTCGTTGATAACCATCAAATCAGCGCCCTTTCGGCGCGCCTTCTGCTGGCCGTACTCAAGCACAGTTCCGGCACTATCACCGGTTTCGGCTGCGAATCCCATAACGAGTTGACCTTCTCTGCGCCGGTGATGCGCGAGTTCAGCCAAAATGTCAGGATTCTCGACAAGCGTAAGTGTGCGGGTCTTTGCTCCCGACTTCTTCTGTTTTGAGGCATGGCTAACTTCCGGCCGGAAGTCTGCTACCGCCGCGGACATGACGACGACGTCCGCCCAATGCGCTGCTTCATCCATCGCGTTCATCAGTTGTTCCGTTGAGACGACTTCAACAACATCGGCTGTGGCAGCAAGCTTCACCACAGATTCGGATACGTTTGCCCCAACGAACCGGGTGGATGCGCCACGCCGTGAGGCCTCAGCGGACAGGTGAGCACCGAAACTTCCAGTGGAGTTGTTGCCTATGAAGCGCACGGGGTCGATTGCTTCGCGGGTGCCACCAGCACTGATTGCGATCTTGAGTCCAGCCAGATCTTGAATGGGCGCAGATTCTGGCACTGCTTCTTCTGCTTCTTCGCCCATTCCAAGCCGCTTGAAGACAAGACTAGCGATCGTCTCCGGTTCTGGCATGCGGCCCGGGCCAGAGTCCGGACCCGTTAGCCTACCTACTGCCGGTTCAACCACATCGATACCACGAGAGCGCAGTGTGGCCACATTGGTTTGGGTTGCCGGATTGAGCCACATTTCTGTGTGCATTGCGGGCACGAGCATCACGGGGCATGTCGCTACCAAGAGGGTGGACGTCAACAGGTTATCTGCGAGTCCAGCGCTCACCTTGGCAAGGGTGTGAGCAGTAGTTGGAGCAACCACCACGAGGTCAGCTTCTTTGCCCAAGCGGACGTGAGTCACATGAGGCGCATCGTCAGTGACGTCCACGTACACAGGTTTTCCCGAGAGAGCTTCCCATGTGGTAGCGCCAACCATGTCAAGCGCTGCATGAGTGGGAACAACCGTGACGTCGATGCCCGCCTTCACGAGGATTCGCACGAGTGTGCATGCCTTATAAGCGGCGATGCCACCAGTTACACCAACGACCACACGGAAAGGGCCCCCCGCGTGGGAGGCCCTCAGCGATATCATTCTGCCGGAGAGCCCCACTCGATCTTCCCTGCAGCAATCTCCTCAAGTGCGATCGAAAGTGGCTTATCCTCAGGACCAGCCTCAACGAGCGGACCAAAGTGCGTGATGTTGCCATCTCCGCGCTTCATTTCCTGGCGATAGGAATTGATCTGGCGGGCGCGCTTGGCACCATAAACAGCCAGCGCATACTTTGAATCGACGTGCTCGAGGAGGTCGTCGATCGGCGGATTAGTGATGCCTTCAGGTTCCGGAACGGTTCCAAACATGTCTTACCTCTTCAGTCGGCGTGCAAGCCAATAGTTTAGCGCTCAATGCCCATGATGTGGAGCAACTGAGCCGTGGCACGGGACACTGAATCATTCTTCACAACCACATCGAACTCAGATTGTGCCGCAAGCTCTTGGCGCGCAGTCTCCAGACGACGCTCAATCTGTTCCTCTGATTCGGTGCCCCGACCGCGCAACCTGCGCTCAAGTTCCTCCCACGAGGGAGGAACGAGGAATATCTGCGTGGCCTCTGGCATCGACTGGCGGATCTGGCGAGCCCCTTTGAGGTCCACTTCAAGAACCGCGGTCTTTCCAGCCGCTATCGCATCCGCAACCGGTTTGCGCGGCGTGCCGTACCGGTCCGTTCCGTGTACTAGTGCCCACTCGAGCATCTGACCTTGATCCACCATGGCATCGAACTCTGCCTCGGTAAGGAAGTAGTAGTGCTTACCGTGAACTTCCCCCGGCCGAGGCTGGCGGGTGGTGGCTGAAACCGATAGCCAAATCTCGGGGTGGTCTTTGACGACGTAGGAAAGAACTGTGCCCTTACCTACGCCAGATGGCCCCGAAATAACAAATGGATGGGCCGGGGCTGACTTGTCGCCGATGTGCTCGATCATGAACTACATCGTGCCACGAAAACTCAGCCACGACCCAAGCGTTGATGCGCCGGTCGGTGTCATGTGTGCGACACCTCCCAGCCCTTACCCGAAGCGCTCGATGAGCGCCTCCTTCTGGTGCCTGCCGAGTCCTGCCACCCGGCGGGACTCGGAAATCTGGCACTGCTCCATGATGTGTTGCGACTTCGCAGCCCCGATGCCCGGCATCGAACTGAGCAGCGCTGTCACGCGAAGTTTGGCAACAACTTCGTCTTCCTTAGCCATTTCCAGGACCTCCGAGAGCTTCACTTTGCCCTCTTTGAGATCCCGCTTGAGCTCCGCACGCCGCTGGCGTGCGATAGATGCTTTTTCGAGAGCAGCTGCCCGCTGTTCCACCGTCAGTGCCGGTAACGCCACGATCGCCTCCTAGACTTAGTCACACCTGGCAAGAGAACCGAACTCTTTCCAGCTCGATACATTCTTAGCGCAGAATTTGCCACAATCTGGGGTTTTTCAAGCATTAATTACCAAGGACTACCCCTGTTTTGGCAAACCTGCAGGTCAGAGCGCTGAATCGCCTACGAGTACGGCACAACTCACCAACAATGAACAGATGTGCACACAGATCGACTCCTGTGCACATCCACCCACATCACCTGTGAGCAGCGGATACCATCTCGATTGTCCTACTCAGTCCATCACGCAGTCCCTGCCCGGAAGGTCCCGCACCGAGTATCGAGCGTGAGGCAGAGGCCAGAACACGGTCTTGCGCCCCACCAAAGACCTCCCGCAGTTCGCCGGCACCCGCTCCTTGCGCCCCAACTCCTGGAGCCAAGAACAGCCCTGGGAACTCACTCACGTCGATGCCCAAGCGAGTGGCTGCATCTCCAATAGTGGCTCCAACCACCAGACCAAACGGACCTACCCCTTGAGGTTCAACCGCGCGGTTCCATGCAGCCACGGCATTGACTACTCGGCCTGCCACGCTTGTGCCGTCTTGACTGACATGTTGAACCTCAGCACCTTCAGGATTGGACGTCAGCGCAAGCACAAACAAACCTTGACCGCCTGAAGCTGCGCGCTGCGCCGTCTTCTCCAGTGACCCTGGACCAAGGTATGGCGAGACCGTGAATGAATCTGAACGCAGAGTGCCAGAAAGATAGGCATCTGCGTAACCATCCATCGTGGAACCAATATCGCCTCGTTTGACATCCAAGATCACCGGCACGCCAGCCTGCCTGCACTGTTCGAGGAGCTCCTCCAGTACCGCAATACCGGCAGAACCATGCCGCTCAAAAAAGGCCGACTGAGGTTTGAAAGCCGCAACGCGATCCCACAACGCGTCTACCGTGCGCATGGAAAACTCACGCACACCGTGGGCGTCGTCGGAAAGCTCCCACTTTGCCAGAAGTCCAGCATGCGGGTCTATACCGGCACATACCGGACCCAAGGCTTCCATGCGTCGATGAAGGCGTACTCCAAATCCGTCGCTCATCGTGCAACCCGTGCCAACCGCATGGAATCGTGTTCTTGCAAACTCATGACAGAGAACTGCCCCTTCCGACGGGCCGCAATCGCTTGGACGGCCGCTCCGAATTCCTCTACCGTTGTGACGATTGGTCTGTCGGCAGCAGTGGTTGCGGCGCGAATTGCGTAGCCGTCCTTACGTGCCTCACGGGTTCCGGGGGTATTGAGAACCATATCGATGTGGCCGGCAGAAATGAGATCTACGATCGTCGGTTCACCCTGCGGCCCAGCGCCCTCGGAATCCTTGCGGACCACTGTAGTGGGCACACCGTAGCGCTTGAGTACACCCGCAGTACCCTGAGTGGCGAAGATCTGGAAACCGAGTTCGACCATCTGGAGAATCGGGAAGATGATCGAACCCTTGTCGCGGTCGGCTACCGAAACGAATACCACGCCCTCATCCGGAAGCCCACCGTAAGCAGCATCCTGCGATTTTGCGAAGGCAACGGGGAACGTATCTGCATACCCCATCACTTCACCAGTCGAGCGCATCTCAGGTCCAAGAATGGTGTCCACAATTCGCGATCCACGAGTCTGGAAACGTTTGAACGGAAGCACAACTTCCTTGACCGCCACGGCTGAATCGAGATCGATCACGGTGGCATCTCTTTCCGGCAGGAGACCATCCTGACGTAGCTCGGCGATTGGGCGGCCCGTCATAACCCATGCGGCAGCCTGGGCAAGCTGAACACCTGTCGCTTTGGAGACAAATGGCACGGTTCGAGAAGCGCGCGGATTTGCCTCAATGACATAGAGAATGTCATTCATCAAACCAAACTGGATATTGAGCAAACCGTGTACGCCCACGCCCTTGGCGATCGCTTCAGTGGCCGTGCGGATCTGCTCCATAACGTTCTGCGAAAGAGTCAATGGCGGCAGTACACATGCCGAATCCCCCGAATGGATTCCACACTCTTCGATGTGTTCCATGACTCCACCAAGGAACAGCTCCTGGCCGTCATACAAAGCGTCCACATCGATCTCAATCGCATCATCGAGGAAACGATCTACCAGAAGTGGAGCTGAGCGGCGTGATGCATCTGTCCGAGATGTCTCATGGCGCGAAAGATAGTCGCGCAGCTGATGCTCCGAATAGACAATCTCCATGCCGCGCCCGCCTAACACGTATGAGGGGCGAACGAGGACTGGATAGCCGATTCGCGTTGCGATATCGATGGTCTGTTTGTCATTGGTGGCTGTGCCGTAAGCCGGAGCATGAAGACCTGCGTCGGAGAGAACCCCGCCAAACAAAGCGCGATCTTCGGCCGCATCAATGGCATCCGGGCTGGTTCCAATAATGGGAACTCCCGCCGCCTCCAAGGACTTAGCAAGCGAAAGCGGCGTCTGCCCGCCCAGCTGCACAAACATTCCAGCAACAGGGCCGGCGGCCGCCTCAGCAAGATAGACCTCAAGCACGTCCTCAAGCGTCAATGGCTCAAAATACAGCCGGTTCGAGATGTCGTAATCAGTCGAAACCGTCTCCGGATTGCAGTTGATCATGACTGTCTCGTATTCGCTAGCCAAGGTTTGACTTGCATGCACGCACGAGTAATCAAACTCAATGCCCTGACCGATACGGTTGGGACCGGAGCCCAAAATGATGATCGCCGGGCGCTCACGCGGGGCGACTTCCGTTTCCTGATCATAGCTGGAGTAGTGATATGGCGTACGGGCCGCAAATTCAGCGGCGCACGTATCCACGGTCTTGAAGACGGGATGGAGCCCGTAAGCCCAACGGATCTGACGCACGGCCTCTTCGCTAATCCCACGAATCTCCGCAATCTGGAGATCAGAGAAGCCGTGATGCTTGGCGTTCTCCATTACCTCAGGAGTGACCGCATCGCCTTCCGCAAGGGAATCAGCCACTTCATTAATCAGGCAGATCTGATCGAGGAACCACGGATCAATTTTCGTTGCCTCAAAGACCTCAGCGATACTGGCACCCCCGCGCAGCGCCTGCTGCACCTGAATCAACCGGCCCTCGGTAGGTGTTCGAGCCTTCTTCAGCAGTCCGTTCACCGCAGCTGCGTCAGGGACTTCGCCCTTCCAGTGGAACACCGAACCCATTTTGTCGATCGAACGCATTGCCTTCTGCAGCGCTTCGGTGAAGTTGCGGCCCAACGCCATCGCTTCACCAACGGATTTCATGGTGGTGGTGAGCGTGGAATCGGCGTCGGGGAACTTCTCAAATGCGAACCGCGGAACCTTCACAACCACGTAATCGAGCGTCGGTTCGAAAGAAGCCGGAGTAGATGCGGTGATGTCGTTGGGAATCTCATCTAGTGTGTAGCCCACCGCGAGCCTGGCGGCGATCTTGGCGATCGGGAATCCCGTGGCCTTGGATGCGAGCGCAGAAGAGCGCGAAACACGTGGATTCATCTCGATGACGATCACGCGGCCACTGGCGGGATCTACAGCAAACTGTATGTTGCACCCACCGGTATCCACTCCCACTTCGCGAATAATGGCAATGCCAATGTCGCGCAAGCGCTGGTATTCGCGGTCCGTCAGGGTCAGCGCCGGAGCACACGTAATGGAATCGCCCGTATGCACGCCTACTGGATCAACGTTTTCAATGGAGCATACGACGACGACGTTGTCCGCTTGGTCGCGCATGATCTCCAGTTCATACTCCTTCCAGCCGATGATCGACTCTTCGAGAAGCACTTCGGTCGTGGCTGAGTAGTGAAGGCCTTGGCCTGCGATACGCTCAAGGTCGGCCGCATCATAGGCAAAACCAGATCCGAGCCCACCCATGGTGAATGACGGACGCACAACCACGGGGTACCCGAGCTTTTCGGCGGCCGCAACACAATCAGCCATCGAGTGGCAGATGATTGAGCGTGCGGATTCGGCACCACACTTGGCAACCACCTCCTTGAAGGCCTCGCGGTCCTCCCCCTTGGTGATTGCCTCGGCGTTCGCGCCGATGAGCTCCACGCCGTACATAGCCAGAATCCCGTTCTCAACAAGAGCCATGGCGGTGTTCAGAGCAGTCTGCCCACCGAGGGTTGGAAGAAGCGCATCGGGGCGTTCCTTGGCGATAACCTGCTCAAGCACTTCAGGCGTGATGGGCTCCACGTATGTCGCATCCGCCAAAATCGGATCCGTCATAATGGTGGCCGGGTTGGAGTTGACCAGAATCACTCGGATGCCTTCCTCCTTGAGGATGCGACAAGCCTGAGTGCCTGAGTAATCGAACTCGCACGCCTGACCAATGACGATGGGGCCTGATCCGATAACGAGTACGGAAGAAATATCGGTGCGACGTGGCATCAGATCTGGTCCTTTCCTTCGCTGGCTGCTGCGCCTGTGGCGGCATCCTCGCGATGGGCAGTCATCATGTCGATGAAGCGGTCAAAGAGGTAAGAAGCATCGTGCGGCCCCGCGGCCGCTTCCGGATGGTACTGAACAGAGAACGCTGGAATGTCAAGGCAACGCAAGCCTTCGACGACGTCGTCGTTCAATCCGATGTGTGAGACTTCGACGCGGCCAAAATGACCGTCTTTGTAGGGAGAATTCGAGGGGCCATCTGTTGGGGCGTCCACCGCAAATCCGTGGTTGTGCGCCGTGATCTCAACCTTGCCAGTGGAACGATCCAACACTGGCTGGTTCACTCCCCTGTGTCCATACTCCAGTTTGTACGTGCCGTAGCCAAGCGCGCGGCCCAGCAACTGATTACCGAAGCAGATTCCAAAGAACGGATATCCTGCTTCTAGGACCCCGCGCAGCAACTCGATCTGTGTGGTGGCGACCTCAGGGTCACCCGGGCCATTAGAGAAGAAGACGCCGTCTGGGTGCAGCTCCTCGATCTTGGCAAGCGTTGTTGAGGCTGGAACAACCACCACGCGCGCACCTCGGGCAGCCAACTGTTGCGGTGTGCGTGCTTTGATACCAAGATCAACGGCAACCACTGTGGCCAGAGGTTCGTTTTCAGGCTCTACCACGTATGCTTCATCGGTCGAAACCTCCGCCGCGAGGTTTGCCCCAGCCATTAATGGTTGTTGGCGCACGATGCCGAGCAGAACTTCGATGGCGGCCGGGTTTCGCTCTGCAGCCCCAGAAGGGATGGCGGCGCCCGAGAAGATGCCGGCACGCATCACACCGCGCTCGCGGAGATGGCGTGTGAGAGCGCGAGTATCAATATCACAGATGCCCACTACTCCTTGGGCTTCCAAAGAATCCTCCAGCTCACCTGTGGCGCGCCAGTTCGAAGATCGGCGAGCCGGATCGCGCAACACAACGCCAGCGGCCCAGTACTGCGTGGATTCGGGATCCTCGGAGTTGACGCCAGTGTTCCCGATGTGGGGAGCCGTCATGACGATAATCTGACGGTGGTACGAGGGATCCGTGAAGGTCTCTTGATACCCCGTCATTCCGGTAGAGAAGACGATCTCGCCTAGGGTGCGGCCGCGTGCCGCGTATGCATGTCCAACGAATGTGGTTCCATCTTCCAGCACTACAACTGCTGGATCCTTCTGATTTGGTGCCATCACTTGGTCACTCCCATTCGTTCTTCAGCGATTTCGGTTTGAGTGCGCAGCGTCCCCTGCCACAAGGTGGGCACACCACGATAGAACGTGTACTCCACTCGGCCGGGAAGTTCGCGGCCTTCCCACGGAGTGTTTGCGGACTTTGAATGTTCGTCGCGGCCCAGTACGGTACGCCGAGCTGTGGGGTCCACTAGGCAGAGGTTTGCCGGTTCGCCCGGCTCGATCGGGCGGCCTTGGCCCTCGTTCTGGCAGAGCTTAGCTGGTTCGAAACTCATGAGGCGGGCTACATCGGCCCACGAGACGAGCCCGGGCTGGACGAGAGTTTCTTGAATAACGGAAAGCGCCGTCTCCAGACCGATCATTCCGTTGGCGGCAGCAGCCCACTCACAGTCCTTATCCTCTTCAGGATGTGGAGCGTGGTCTGTCCCAATGACATCGATAGTCCCATCCACCACGCCTTCACGCAGTGCTGCGATGTCCTCGCGCGTGCGCAGTGGTGGGTTCACTTTGAAGCGCGGGTCATAGGAACGGGCTTCCGAATGATCGAGGGACAGATGGTGTGGGGTCGCTTCAGCTGTGACAGGCATTCCTTGGGCCTTCGCCCATCGCACAAGTCCCACCGAACCTGCGGTCGAGAGATGAAGAATGTGGACTCGGCTTCCCACGTGTTGCGCCAACAGAATATCGCGCGCCACAATTGCTTCCTCTGCCACAGCGGGCCAACCGGCCAGCCCGAGTTCGGCCGAAACATCGCCCTCGTGCATTTGAGAGCCGGCCGTGAGACGCGGATCCTGGGCATGTTGAGCGACGACGCCGTCGAACGCCTTGACGTACTCGAGTGCCCGGCGCATGAGCACGGGATCTGAAACGCACATCCCGTCGTCGGAGAAGTAGCGCACCCGAGCCTCGGATTCGGCCATCGCGCCGAGTTCGGCCAAATGCTCGCCCGCCAGCGCGCTCGATACCGCGCCAACCGGGCGCACATCCACGTAGCCCGCTTCCTTACCGAGGTTGAGCACCTGCTCCACGACCCCCGCATTGTCTTGGCACGGCTTGGTGTTCGCCATTGCGTTGACGCAGGTGTAGCCTCCCGCAGCAGCGGCCTGTGAGCCGGTGAGTACCGTTTCTGAATCCTCCCGGCCAGGCTCACGCAGATGAGTATGCGGATCAACAAGTCCCGGAAGAGCGATGAGGCCAGCGGCATCCACCACAGTTGCGAGCGGAGCAGAGACTGCCGTGCCAACCGCAACTACGACGCCGTCGCGCACGTGGATATCCACGATCCGCTCGCCTAGGAGATTAGCGTTCTGAATTATGTACTCGCTCATTTTTGGATCTCCTCACCGTGCGCAAGCAGAAGATAGAGCGCAGCCATGCGCACGGAAACTCCGTTGGCAACCTGCTCGATGATGACTGAATGGTGGGAATCCGCAGCTTCCGCAGTGATCTCAAGTCCGCGGTTCATAGGACCGGGATGCATAACAATGGCATTGTCACTCAGGCGTGAGAGCCGAACCGCGTTCAATCCAAATGCGCGGTGGTATTCGAGTGGAGAGGGGAAGAATCCACCACCTGCATGACTCATACGCTCACGCTGAATCCTCAACATCATGACGGCATCGGGTTGATCTTCCAACGCTTGGTCCAAGTTGTATGAGACCGAGCAGGGCCATTCCTCCATTCCAATGGGAAGGAGTGTAGGCGGGCCAACCAACGTGACGTCAGCACCCAAGGTTGTCAACAACTGAACATTGGAACGTGCCACGCGGGAATGGAGAATGTCACCAACAATAACCACGCGCGCGCCCGCCAAATCGGAGCCTTCAGGTGCTGGGACATTTGCGCCGTTGTGGAAGTGCCTGCGCAGTGTAAACGCATCGAGAAGCGCTTGAGTGGGATGCTGGTGAGTGCCATCCCCCGCATTGAGGATTGGAACATCAACCCACCCTGTCGATGCGAGCCGTGCTGGAGCACCTGATGCATTATGGCGCACAATGAGCGCCTCTGCCCCCATTGCCACGATTGTTTGGGCGGTATCCTTCAGGGATTCCCCCTTCGATACCGAGGATCCCTTGGCAGAGAAGGAAATGACGTCCATCGACAAGCGCTTGGCAGCCGTTTCGAAAGACAACCGAGTGCGGGTGGAGTCCTCAAAGAACAGTGTGGCAGCAGTGCGGCCGCGCAACACGGGAAGCTTCTTGATGGTGCGGAGCTGTGAAGCTGCCATCGCTTCCGCCGTGTCAAGGATAAGGATGGCCTCTTCACGAGCCATATCTTGGGTGGAAAGGAGATGCTTCATATCAGGCCTCCTCAATCCGAACAGCATCAGCGCCATCGGATTCCTGAAGGTTCACCCATACCCGTTCACTACGTGAAGTCGGCAGGTTCTTCCCCACATAATCAGCGCGAATAGGTAGCTCCCGATGGCCACGATCCACCAGCACCGCGAGTTGAACGGCGCGCGGGCGGCCGATGTCTGAGATAGCCTCAAGCGCGGAACGAATGGTGCGACCCGAGTAGAGGACGTCGTCGACCAGAACGACAACCTTATCGTTGATCCCGCCCTCCGGAATCGATGTGGGACGCGGAGCTCGAGTGGGTTGGGCCGCCAGATCGTCGCGGTACATCGTTATGTCCAGAATTCCCAGCGGAACTGCGGGGCAGTTTCCAGCTTCCGCAAGCATGGACTGGAGTCGTTTCGCGAGCGGCACTCCACGAGTGGGAATGCCGAGCAGAACGATATCTTCTGGTCCCTTGTTGCGCTCGAGTATTTCGTGGGCAATCCGGCGCAGCGACCGCGAAATGTCATCTGCTTCCATCACTGAACGAGAGCGATTTGCCTCTAACACCTAATCTCCTTTCCCGCCTCTCAGGACGGGGTTTAAAGGACGAAGCCATAAGGCTTCGATCTATTCACTTGTCTGCAGAAGTGGGAGCTCGGAATGCTCCGGCTCCCACTTCATCAGTTTAGCTGTCTGCTCCAGCAACGTCCGGATCCGGCTCAGCGGTGGACACCTCAGGAAGCTCCTCTTGGGTAGCCTTACCTGTTTCTGTCATTCGGATGTCCGCGACTCGATTGAGCACACCCATCACAAATCCAACCGAGCGATCTGTTGAAAGCTCGCGGGCCAGATCTGCCCATTCAGAAACAACCAAAGCGCGTCCGGTACCGATGAACATCATCTCCGCAGCTGCCAGACGAAGGATAGAGCGGTCCACCACATTCATGCGTGATAGGGCCCAATCCTCACTGGCCGCTTCGATCAATGTGTCCACGTTATCCAGATTGCTGGCGTACGCCTCAACCAGTTCCGTGCCGAACTCTCGAATCGGAACCTGCGCCGTAGAGACGACTCTGCGATCGGCTAGTAGGCGCAGAAGGCCATCCTCGTACAGGTAGCCCTTCTCATCGGCCTCAAACACCACGTCAAGAGCGCGGTGACGCTCAACGGAGCGTGAAGTTCTCTTCTTTTTCGCCATCAGTCGGTTACGCGTGAGACGTAGTCGCCAGTGCGGGTGTCAACCTTGACTTTGTCTCCTTGGTTGAGGAATAGCGGGACCTGAATCTCGTAACCCGTCTGAACAGTTGCGGGCTTGGTGCCTGCGTTCGAGCGATCACCCTGGAGGCCAGGTTCTGTGTACGTAATCTCGAGCACTACGGAAGCCGGAAGCTCAACGAAGAGCACTGTGCCCTCGTTCGACGCAATGATGACCTCTTGGTTCTCAAGAAGGAAGTTGGCGGCATCTCCAACGGTCTCGGGGCTGACAAGCACCTGCTCGTAGGTCTCCAGATCCATGAAAATGAAATCGGAGCCATCGTTGTAGAGGTACTGCATGTCACGGCGATCCACCGTAGCAGTCTCAACCTTGACGCCAGCATTAAGGGTGCGGTCGATAATCTTGCCGGAAAGCACGTTCTTCATCTTGGTGCGTACAAAGGCCGGTCCCTTACCAGGCTTGACGTGCTGGAATTCGACGATGCTCCAGAGCTGGTTATCGATCCGTAGGACCATGCCATTCTTCAGATCATTTGTGGTTGCCACGCGGGTTCCGTTCTGTATCGAATGACGCCGCTACGGCGCCACAATTCGGGCCGCGCACGGGTACCACCTCAACCATCATCATGGGACGAAGCTACCTACGCGGTCTCTTGCCGTCCTAAAGAATACCGCGATTTCACAGCTCGCGGGCACTCCATCGTCCGTGAGACACGTCGCTACTGGGCCGTCACAACCGCTGTGACGCGCGAAACGACTGCCTCAAGGTCCAATCCAGAGGTGTCAATTGAGGTAGTTGAAGCGCTCAGGTACACAGGTTCACGAGCTGCCAGTTGGTTGTAGAAGATCTTTCGGGGTGAGGCAACTGCGGCCATGCGCGGGCCGCCAAGGCCAGTGCGCTTAACCAAAGTAGTCAAGTCTCCCGTCAACCACACTACTAAAGCGCCTGCCTGTGCGAGTTCTGCTAGTGCTTCGCGCACGGGGAGAAAACAGCCATCACTCAAGGAGTTTCCAAGGCATCCCGATCCGAGCGCCAGAATTCGCTCACTGCTTGCGGTCACATCTCGAAGAAGTGCCAAGGACACC
Source organism: Changpingibacter yushuensis (assembly GCF_014041995.1). Lineage (NCBI taxonomy): Bacteria > Bacillati > Actinomycetota > Actinomycetes > Actinomycetales > Actinomycetaceae > Changpingibacter > Changpingibacter yushuensis. Next base: position 1,525,729 of record NZ_CP059492.1, read on the forward strand.
TCGCGTTCAAGCTCGCGGAGGGTGTCTTCGCCCTTATCCAATGAGATGTCTGAAGGCGTTGTTGCAGCGATCTGTTCGATGACCTCGTCTGTGATTGCACACGGAATACCTAAGTCATGCGAAAGGGCGGCGGCGACTTCCGGCACGCAGGCTCCCGCGGGGCCGATGAGCACGATGAGACTCACAACGTCTCTCCCTTCGCATGCGATGTGTGTTTCTTCTTCCCCGTGGCCGCCACGACCTCAGGATGCCCCATGAGGTCGAGAACTCGCCGGACCACGCCCACGACCGGTCCAGAGTCTGACGCAACGGTGTGCGTGGCGACTTGGCGATACAGAGATCCTCGTGCAGCATGAAGTTCGGCGACTTGCCGCACCGGATCGTGTTGCACCAACGGACGCACTGTGGAGGAGTGAACTAGACGGCGCACCAGTTCCTCTTCGCGAACATCAATAAGGAATACAGGGTGGCCGAGCAGTACACCGCGGGTAGATTCCGTGAGTATCGCGCCGCCTCCAAGCGAAAGCACGCCGTCGAAGTCTTCGAGTGCCGTGGCGATAACCTCGGCTTCAATCTTGCGGAATCCTCGTTCACCCGAGTCGGCGAAAATCTCTGGCACTGTGCGCCCAGCAGTTCGCTCGATGAGCTCATCGCTGTCAGCAAACTCCACTCCAAGTGACTGCGCCACAAGCCGACCAACGGTGGTCTTCCCCGAACCCGGCATACCCACAAAGACCGCTTTGACGCTCATCGCCGCACCTCCGGAATGGAGTCAAGGTAAGCGGCAAGGTTTGCCCGCATCTGGGAAACCGCGTCACCACCGAGTTTTTCAATGAGTTCTTCGGCGACGACGAGCGCGGCCATGGCTTCCGCAACCACTGCGCCTGGCACCACGGCAGTGGTGTCTGATCGCTGGTGAAGTGCCATAGCTGGCTCCCCGGTGGTCACGTCGATAGTGCGCAGCGCTCGCGGTACCGTGGAGATTGGTTTGAAGGCGATGCTGAGACGAATCGGTTCACCATTGGACATACCACCTTCAATGCCGCCAGCCCGATTGGTCAAGCGCCTGACGCGCCCCTCGGTACGCACGATCTCATCATGTGCCTCGCTTCCCAGGCGCGCTGCAGTCTCAAATCCATCGCCAACCTCAACGCCCTTGACGGATTGAATAGACATAAGTGCACCAGCAAACTTGGCGTCCAATCTGGAGAGTGGAGTGGTGTAGCTTCCGAGGCCTTGCGGGACTCCGTAGATCAAGACCTCGGCCACACCTCCCAAGGTGTCCCCCGCCTTCTTCGCTGCATCAATCTCTGCGATCATTGCAGCCTCATATTCTGGCGCCAAGCAACGCACGGCAGAGCGGTCCAAGGCTGCGGCATCTTCAGGTACTGGAACATACCCGGAGCGATCAACTGCGCTGCCGATTCTCACCACGTGGGAGATCACTGTTATCCCAGCAACCTGCGCGTTGATAGCACTGGCCAGTGCCCCCAACGCGACCCGTGCCGCGGTCTCACGAGCTGATGCGCGCTCCAAAACTGGACGCGCATCGTCAAAACCAAACTTGTTCATGCCCACCAGATCGGCGTGCCCCGGGCGCGGAGCAGTAAGCGGGCGATTCCGTGCCACTTCGCGCTCATCTCCGGTACCCGCGTCAATCTTGAGAGCATCGGGATCCACAGGATCTGGAGACATCACTGTCTCCCACTTCGGCCATTCCGAATTCCCAATCTCCATCGCAATAGGCGAACCCAGCGTGCTCCCGTGGCGCACTCCCGTGAGAATCGTGCAGACGTCCTGCTCAAACGCTTGGCGGGCGCCCCGGCCATACCCTTTCCTACGGCGGGCTAACGCCGAGCGGAGGTCCTCTGTCGAGAAAGCTAACCCTGCGGGCACGCCTTCTACAAGGGCAACCAACGCGCGGCCATGAGATTCTCCTGCAGTACTCCAGCGAAACATGGTTCTGATTCTGTCACGCGCCCGCGGGGTAGGTCCAAGCGGCCACAGTGTGGGCGCGCACGATCGCCTATATGAGGGCGGCAACCAGCCATGCTCCTCCAAGCAGCCATGGCCCAAGTGGCACAGGTGCACGCGGGTCAATGCCGCGAAATGCCTGCATGAGAAACGAGTGCAGGCCCAAAGCCAGTGAAGCGGCCACAAGAGCACCGAGAAGCGCAGAAGGTTCTCCGAGCCACAGGCCAAGAACACCGAGGAGTTTTGCGTCTCCCAACCCCACTCCCCAGCCGCGATGGAGCAAGTGTCCGAGTAGAAGACCACCTAAACCAGTGGCAACTCCATGAAGAAGCTCAGAGCCCGATGATGATGCGCCCAATGCGAATGTATATGCGATCAAGAGCAACGGATCAGGGAGAATGCGTGTTAACCAGTCAACGGCCGCTGCAGCGCACAGCGCACCAACCACACATGCACCCAACACTCCCGCAACGCCACTCAATCGTGCGCACGCGTAACCTCCAAGGCCTATTCCCACTAAAGCAGGAATGCTCATGGAATTGCGGGTAAGCCGAGCCTTTGACCACAGTTGATCGTTCACACTGAGATGGTAGAAAGGCGCGGCTCATCCGTGCCTAGCAATCCCCAGGTGAGACAGACCTTCCGCACCTCATCCGCGCCGCGCGTGCCTGTGGAACACTCGTCGCATCTCGGCCACATCGGGCTCTCTAGAAGTGAACAACCGCAGCTGTGCGGCAGCCGTGTGTAGGGCAACTTGCGCTGGTTCAACCACAAAAGAATCACAGGTCAGCGTCAGGCCGCGTTCATCATTAGAGACGACCAGATCCGCCACATGTGTGCGCTCCAACTCAATGCCCAACCGATGCGCCACAGCTCCGCTGAACGGGTCTCCCCCAGCATCAATACCGGTTACTCGCAATTGCGTTAGAGCCGCCAAGGCAGACCACGCAAGCGGACCTGCCGCCTCGATGTGAGCGTTTCCAGAGATGTACCGGCGACCTGCAGCCTCTCTGACTGCCTCCACAATCCCGCCTACTAGCGCCAAGAAGCCATACGCCCCAGGTAGATTGCGCGAGAAGCCGATGGAATCCACACTGCCCACTGCGCGCGCCAGGCCATCGGACAAGTGGCATGCCTTCATAGCCGCCACGCCATCCTCGGGTGCAATAACGATTCCGAGCGTATTGGGAGTGTGTGCACCAATGGCCTCATTCAGCGAACCTGACAACGGCTCTATTCTGGCCGAGGAACCGGCACGAAGAAGATCGATGTCATAGGCACCTAGACCGCCAGCGAAAAGGATCAGCTCTGCGGATTCTTCTCGAGCCATTCCCGAAACTCCTGAACATTCTCGTTGTGCTCTGCCAGCGTGGCGGCAAACTTCGTCTCACCCGTATCGAGATTCACGGTGACGAAGTACAGCCAGTCGCCTTCAGCTGGATTAACGGCTGCATCAAGTGCATCCAATCCCGCTGAACCAATCGGCGTCGGGGGCAAGCCCTTATGAAGGTACGTGTTGAATGGAGTGTCCTCGGCAAGCTCATCCGAGGTTGGCACGCCACCGGTCTTTCCGAGACCGTAGAGAACCGTGGAGTCCATTTGAAGGTAACCGTTGACTTCGGTTGAATCCACGAGCCGATTCTCAATGACCCTCGCCACCTGCGCAAAGTCAGTCGAATTGCCCTCGCGTTCAATGATGGATGCCTTGATGAGAAGCGACTGCCAATCAGATCGATCCACAGAAAGCTCTTCGAGCTGTGAGATACGCGAAGAGACCATCTCAGACAACGCCTCAGCGGCAGTCACGTCGGGTTCGAACGTGTAGGTCAGCGGTGCGTACCAACCTTCTGGTTGGCCGTCTGCTTCAGCGGGCAAACCAATATCACCCGCTGCGGCTTCTTCAACATCAGAGGAATCAACGGAAAGCGCTGACGCAAGCCTGTCATACACCTGCCATGTTGTGAAACCTTCGGGAATGGTCACCGTGATGTTTGCTTTGTTGGCAGGATCCAGCAGAGCGGTCACTGCCCCGGCGGCAGACATCTGCAGCTTCAACGTAAATGTGCCCGGCTGGATACTTGAAGCGCGTGGATCTGCATTGTACGCATCTATGAATGAACTCGTTGTTGCGACGACGTCGGCGTCTTTGAGAATCGATGCGATCTCTCGCCCGGTTGCGCCTTCAGGAACTGTGACGGTGACAGAGCCGGTACCCGGCCCCGGATAGTCAGAAACCCCACGATCCACTGATAAGAAGTTCGGCACAACCACCACTGCAGCTGCAGAGAGAATCATCATGAGGAACCCGGTGATAAATGCCGTGCGCACACGATGCTTCCGGCGAGAGGCCTTCACCTCACGTGGGGCGTGGGCTCGCCTGTCTCGCCTGGAGCCTGGCTGATCCGTGCCACCCATTTCATCGAACAGGTCGCTCATCGTTACCTTTCGTCATGAGACGGGACCGGCACCAACTCACCTGGGGCTTCACCCGTCCTGCGCTCAATTTCCAGCGCGGTTTCCAAGATAACGATAGCTGCCGCTTGGTCCACAACACTGCGATGCCGTCGCGAGTTGAGTCCGGATTGTGACAATTGCGTGTGAGCTGTCACACTCGAAAGCCGCTCGTCCACCATCCTCACGGGAACTGGATCGATTCTCTTGGCAAATAGGTCTGCCCAATGCCGAGCATGGCGCGCCGATATACCTTCCGTGCCATCCATGTTCAAAGGAAGTCCCACGATGACTTCCATAACCTCTTGCTCACGCGCAATACGCAGAGCTTTGCGGATGTCTGAACCATTGCGCGTCAACGTCGTGACAGGAGTCGCGAGGATCGCGTCGGGGTCACACATCGCGACCCCGACGCGAGCTTCACCTACGTCTATAGCAAGACGCTTGCCTCGCCTCATTTGTCCAATTCTGAATCGATGGCTGCTTCGGCCGCAATGATCTTTGTTGCATCAGTGCCACCACCTTGTGCGATGTCATCTTTGCCGCCACCGCCACCGCCAAGAATCCTCGATGCGAGCTTTGTCAGCATCCCAGCCTTGACACCGGAATCACGTGCGGCCGATGTGGTAGCCACCACGATCGCCGGACGGTCCTTAACCACCCCAGTGGCGATCACAACTGCAGGTTCGGAATCAGAGATCCGGCCGCGAATCTCGGTTGCCATCATGCGCACATCATCTTGGCTGGCAACCTCACCGAGGTTGTCAATGTAGACCTTGATGCGACCCACCGAATGGACCGAGTTGAGTACGCCAGCAACGCCCGAAAGGAGCTTGTCACGGCGGAGGTTTGTGATCTCCTTTTCGGCGCACTTTAAGCGTCCGAGCAGCGCCTCAATACGATCGGGAAGTTCCTCAGAACGCGCCCCCACCATCTGGGAAAGCTGAGAAACCAATGCCCGCTCTACTGCACCCTTGTTGTAGGCGCCTTCACCAACCAATGCGTCGATGCGGCGCACGCCCGAACCGATGGATGCCTCACCAAGGAGTGTCACCAAACCGATTTCGCCGGTGTCAGAGACGTGCGTGCCAGCACACAGTTCCTTCGACCATTCGTCGCCGATCGAAACCACGCGTACAATCTTGCCGTACTTTTCGCCAAACAACGCCATGGCGCCAGTCTTGCGGGCGTCATCGATAGTCATCAACTCATCCGTGACCGCAAGGTTTTCCTGCAGGCGCTCGTTGACTCGCGCCTCGATCCCGGACATCACGTCAGTTGGGATCTGAGAGCCGTGCCTGAAATCGAAACGCAACCGTGAAGGCGCATCCTCAGAACCAGCCTGAGTTGCTTGTTCCCCAAGGAATTCGTGAAGCGCCTTGTGCACCATGTGTGTGGAGGTGTGCGCACGGGCAATCTGCACCCGGCGGTCCGTATCTATGGACGCAGCAACCTTGTCGCCCAAGGCGATTGTGCCCTCCGTAAGGGTACCGCGATGAACATGCAGACCCTTGACCGGTGCCTGAACGTCTTGTACGTCCACCAACCCACCACCCGAGACGGAGATGGTGCCGCGATCAGCCAGCTGCCCACCCATCTCGGCGTAGAAAGGAGTCTGATCCAAAACCACATCGACTTCTGCTGGAGCAGTCGCCGCAGGAACGGGAACTCCGTTCTGCAGCAATGCCACGACCTTTGCCTCAGCGGTCGAATCGGTATAGCCAAGGAACTGGGTGGGGCCACCCTGCGCGCCAAGAATCTCGTGGTACACATGGGCATCCACATGTCCAGACTTCTTCGCCTGCGCATCGGCACGGGCCCGATCCTTCTGCTCCTGCATGAGGGAGCGGAAGCCCTTCTCGTCCACACTGATGCCCTTTTCTTCGGCCATCTCGAGAGTCAGATCGATCGGGAAGCCGTAGGTATCGTGCAGTGTGAATGCATCTTTACCGGTCAGAGTGGAGTTCTTGGCCTTTGAGACCGCCAGGTCGAAGATCTGGGTTCCAGCCACCAGCGTACGGCGGAACGCCTCTTCTTCCTCACTTGCCACCTGGAGGATTTGGTCGAAACCAGCCTCCAGCTCAGGGTAGGACTCTTTCATGGCGTCCTTCGACGCTGTGATGAGAGCTGGGACGACGACGTCGTCGACTCCAAGGAGACGAACGGATCGTACGGCGCGGCGCAGTAGCCGGCGAAGTACGTAGCCACGACCATCGTTACCAGGGCGAACGCCGTCGCCAATAAGCATCATTGATGAACGGATGTGATCGGCGATTACGCGCATACGGACGTCGTCGTCGCTGTTGGCGCCATAAGCCTTGCCGGAAAGCTGCTCCGTGGTAGCAATGACCGGGAACACCTGATCAGTTTCATACATGTTCGCTTTGTCCTGAAGCAGGAAAGCGATGCGCTCAAGGCCAGCGCCCGTGTCAATGGCTGTCTGGTCCAAATCGCCAAGCAGAGGGAAGTTCTTACCTTCGCCCTCACCGCGCAGGTACTGATCAAAAACTAGGTTCCAGATCTCCAAGTAGCGGTCGCCGCCAGGATCAACTGTGCCGCCTACGGCGTCGGGCCCGAACTCCGGGCCGCGGTCGTAATGGATCTCGGCGCACGGACCTGCAGGGCCAGGCTGTCCTGTGGACCAGAAAATCTGATCGCGCGTCAGCCGCACAACGTGCTTCGGATCCAAACCAATGGTCTTGGTCCACGCGTTGTAGCTCACCTCGTCTTGGTCCCAGATAGTGACCCAGATGCGGTCACCATCCAAGCCGTAGCCACCTTCAGCCACAGACGCTGTCAACAGACCCCACGCGAGATCGATGGCGCCTTCCTTGAAGTAATCGCCAAAGGAGAAGTTGCCGCACATCTGAAAAAACGTGCCGTGACGCGTGGTCCTGCCAACGTTCTCAATGTCATTGGTGCGGATGCACTTCTGGACGGATGCGATGCGCGGGTAAGGAGCAGGTTCAGTTCCCACGATGTAAGGAATGAATGGGACCATACCTGCAATCGTGAACAGGATTGACGGGTCCGGCGAAACGAGTGGGACGGACGGGGCGATGTGATGCCCGTTCTTCTCGAAGTAGTCGAGCCAACGCTGGCGGATCTCAGCGGTACGCATTGTTTTCCTTCTCCTGACCCACTCGGGCCATGTCAAACCAAGCGGCTAGAGTGCCGCGCAAAAGCTTTGTGTCGCGCTAGCCCGCCGAACCGGGCGCAGGCAACGGGCCAACGAATTAGTCACGGGCCGATGAAGCGGCATCGGATTCAGCCTCAGGTGACTGCCGTGAGAACGACGACTTCACCTTTTCAGCACCACGCCGAACCGCCAAGAATGGCGCAGACACCGTTGAGGTGACCAATGTAGTCATGGCAGAAATATCTTCGGTGGTACGGGCCGCCGCCGAAGTAATGGAATCGAGCCGTTCGACCTGACCGTTGACGTCACGGACCGTCTTCGCGGCCTCATCGATGGCTGGAAGAGTGTGCTGTGTCAACTCTTCCACTGTGGCTGCCAAGCGATCGAGTACTTTCGAAAGCTTGCCGATCGGGCGGATAAGTGCAATGACGAGCGCAAGGAAGGCAAGGGCCGCAATGAGCCCGGCGATCTGTCCGAGTGAAATATCCACTGTTCCTCCGGGTAGCAAGAACGCGCCCCGAAGGGCGCGTTCTCGTATATCGATTTAGCGCGAGTAGTGCTCGACGACCATCTGAACGTCGCACGTCACTGGAACCTCAGCGCGCTTCGGGCGGCGCACGAGGGTGAAGCGAAGCTTCTCGAGTTCCACATCCAAGTACTCTGGGACCTTGGGAAGAACATCGCGGTGGGCGCCACCAGCAGCAGACAAGAACGACGGGGAAGCCTGCGAGCGGGCCTTCACCTGAACAACCTGACCCGGCTTGACGCGGAAGGATGGACGATCAACGATACGGCCATCAACCACGATGTGACGGTGAGTCACGATCTGGCGTGCCTGCGCTGTGGTGCGGGCAAAGCCTGCACGGAGCACGAGCGCGTCCAGACGCATTTCGAGCAGCTCGACGAGGTTTTCGCCGGCCAGACCTTCGGAGCGACGAGCTTCATCCCACACGCGGCGCATCTGCTTCTCGCGAATGCCGTACTGGGCGCGCAGACGCTGCTTTTCCTTCAGACGGACCGAGTAATCGGAATCCTTGGTGCGGCCACGGCCGTGCTCACCAGGACGGTATGGGCGGCGCTGCATGTAGCGCTCAGCCTTAGGGGTCAGTGCAATGCCGAGTGCGCGCGACTGACGCACCTGCTTACGTGTACGGTTAGCAGACATTTCTCTCCTGTCGAATATCAATGCACAGCTGGAGAACCAGCTGCGGGGCCAACTCAAACGGCTAAGACCCCAGGGTGCTGCGTAACTTCCCAAACAGGAAACCACGGTGCCCGAATGGACAACTGTGTAAGACTATCAGCCTTCGCTAGATAGTATCGAGCGGATGTGCGCGAGCCTGCGTGTGATGTTCGCTTCGTAACCGCGCTCTGTTGGCTGGTAGTACTGGGTATTCTCAAGTCCCTCCGGCATGAACTCCATCGGTGCCACACCCTCAGGGAAGTCGTGCGCATACTGGTAGCCCTGTGCGTACCCCAGTTCTTGGGCACCTCGAAAGCTATCATTTCTCAGCTGCAATGGAACTGGGCCAGGCTTGCCAGCGCGCACATCAGCAGTTGCTTGGTTGATAGCGGCGTAGGCGCGATTCGACTTGGGCGCGGTAGCCAGATGGACGGTTGCCTCCGCCAAGATGATCCGCGCCTCAGGCATTCCTACCAGAGCAACGGCCTGTGCCGCTGCGGTGGCTGTTTGCAGCGCGGACGGATCAGCTAGTCCAACATCCTCGGCGGCCGAAATCATCAAGCGCCGAGCGATGAAGCGCGGATCCTCGCCTGCCTCAAGCATGCGAGCAAGATAGTGAATCGCCCCGTCCACATGGGAGCCGCGAATGGATTTGATGAAAGCGGAGATAACGTCATAGTGGTCCTCGCCCGATCTGTCGTATCGCACCGTGGCCCCGTCAGCCGCTTGCGAGACGTCAGTGAGCGAGATCGTGGCAGATCCGCGCAATCTGGCACCATCGGCGCAGGCCTCAAGCAGGGTGAGCGAGCGCCGCCCATCTTGGCCCGAAAGCCGGATAAGGTTCTCACGGGCGTCGTCGTCGATCTCAAACTTGTTATCTAGCCCCCGCGAATCTGTGAGTGCCCGTTCGATGAGAGTCTCAATACCCTTATCGGTCAAACCCTTCAGCGTGATGAGCAGCGACCGTGAGAGCAAAGGTGAGACAACAGAGAACGCTGGGTTCTCCGTTGTGGCCGCAACGAGGATCACCCACCCGTTTTCGACTGCCGGTAGGAGCGCATCCTGTTGAGTCTTGGAAAAACGGTGCACCTCGTCGATGAACAAAATAGTTTCAGTTCCGTTTGCGGCCAACCGATGCTTGGCCGAAGCGATGACCGCGCGCAGTTCCTTTACACCTGCTGAAACCGCTGAGAGTTCTTCGAAGTGGCGATCACCCGAGCGCGCAATGAGGTAGGCAAGAGTAGTTTTGCCTGTACCTGGAGGACCCCACAGAAAGACCGACGACGGCACCGATCCATCCGGTTCGAGAAGTCTGCGCAGAGGAGAACCCGCTCCGAGCAAGTGGTCCTGCCCCACCAGTTCGTCCACCGTGCGGGGACGCATGCGTACAGCGAGAGGGCCACGTTCGAATGTGGGAACACCCGAATCATCCGTGCCAACGTTCTCAAAGAGATCCATGCTGTCCAGTTTAGGACGTGTTGAGAAATCAGCTGTATTGCAGAGTCGAATCACTAACGACCACTTGGCGGCCGCCATTCATGAATCCGAGACGTCCGTACAACCGGCGCGCCGTATCGTTCCATCCCCACATGCCAAAGGTGACCAGATCGTGGTCGCGCAGTTCGATGTTGGTGACAGCCGCCATGAGAGCAGCAGCGTGGCCGTGCCCACGTTCGCGTGGATGCGTGCCTAATCCGGCCAAATATGCCCGGCTCATACCATCAGACATGGGCACGTCCGCCACTCCAACTGTCGAAGCAATGTGGCCAGTCGCGTCCCGCACGACCCACCAACGATATCCGGCGACGTCGTCGGCGGCTTCCGAAGTGGGATTAGCTTGGGCAAGGAACGCGGGGATCTCATCCAACGCTTCCTCACGTGACAACGCTACTATTTCGCCAGTCATGGGGACTTCGGCCAACGGAACATCTGTCCAGAAGAAATCCCATGAGTTGCCCCAGTTGCGAGGTAACCATGCCGACACTTCTTGTGAAAGGTACTCGGAGAGTCCACGACTCACCATCGCAAAGTCCGGGCGCGGATTGTGCACATAATGCTGCTCAAGAACCTCTGCGATGCGCGGGCCGTCACCATGGGCAAAAAGTGTCACGTTGGATTCGGCTGAGAAATCCTCGCTTGCGAAATCCCTTTCAACTCCACGCATATCTACAAGCACTACACCAACATCCGGTTCGCACACATCAAGTAGAACCCGTCCGGCTTGCATCGGCTCGCTCCATTCGGCGAGGTGGGCCCGCCAATAGGCAGACCCACCCCCAACACGTCGAAGCGTCGATGCCTTCGCATCGATTTGCGTCACTGCGCTACGATCTCCTGGCTCTCAGGTGTTGCCTCTGGCCTCTTCTTTGGTTTCGCATCGACGCCAGCTTCCTTGCGTTGTGCGGCCGTAATGGGTGCCGGTGCATCGGTGAGAGGGTCCCAACCGTTTCCGATCTTCGGGAACGCAATGACGTCGCGAATCGATGGCGCCTTCGTGAGCAGAGCCACGATACGGTCCCAACCAAAAGCGATGCCGCCGTGAGGAGGTGCGCCGAACCGGAAAGCATTCAGCAGGAAGCCGAACTGCTCCTGAGCTTCCTCAGCCGAAATGCCCATCACCTTAAAGACGCGCTCTTGGACGTCACGGCGATGAATACGGATGGATCCTCCGCCGATTTCATTGCCATTGCACACGATGTCGTATGCATAGGCCAGCGCATTGCCCGGATCCGTATCAAAGCTATCCAACCACTCCGGCTTTGGTGACGTGAATGCATGGTGCACTGCGGTCCATGCCGATTGCCCCAATGCGACGTCGCCTTCAGCTTTTGCAACACCAGACGGCTTGAAGAGCGGTGCATCAACCACCCATGTGAATGCCCATGCATCGGGATCGATGAGTCCGCAACGCTTGCCAATCTCCAGACGCGCAGCGCCCAGCAGTTCGCGAGAAGCGGTTGGCTCACCGGCAGCGAAGAAGATGCAGTCTCCGGGCTTCGCACCGGTCTTGGCAGCAAGCCCGGCTCTCTCAGATTCGGAGATGTTCTTAGCAACAGGTCCACCCAGCGTGCCGTCTTCAGAGATCGTCACGTAGGCCAATCCGTGCGCACCGCGTGCCTTTGCCCATTCTTGCCACTTGTCGAACGTACGGCGAGGTTGGGACGCTCCGCCAGGCATAACGACGCCGCCCACATACGGGTTCTGGAACACGCGGAATGGTGTGTTGGCAAAGTACTCTGTCAGATCAACGAGTTCATAGCCAAAGCGCAGATCAGGCTTGTCTGAACCAAAACGTTCCATCGCATCCTTGAACGTCATGCGCGGGATCGGGGTGGTCAGCTCGTATCCGATAAGTGACCAGACGTTCTTCAGGATGTCTTCAGCAACGGCCATGACATCATCTTGATCAACGAAGGACATCTCGACGTCCAACTGGGTGAACTCAGGCTGACGGTCCGCACGGAAATCCTCGTCGCGGTAGCACCGAGCGATCTGGTAGTAACGCTCCATACCAGCAACCATGAGCAACTGCTTGAAGAGCTGTGGTGACTGTGGCAGGGCGTACCAGGTGCCAGGATTCAGGCGGGCTGGCACCACGAAATCGCGTGCACCTTCAGGCGTGGAGTGTGTGAGAGTCGGCGTCTCAATTTCAACGAAATCATGCGAATCAAGCACGCGACGCGCTGCTTGGCTCACCTTGGAACGCAGGCGGATCGCATGCTGCTCAGAGCTGCGGCGCAGATCGAGATAGCGGTACTTGAGACGAACCTCTTCGCCCACCTGGCCCGATTCCTCAGCGTGGTCTGAAACCTGGAATGGAAGCGCTGCACTGGGATTGAGGATATCGATGGAGTCAGCTTCAACTTCGATCTCGCCAGTAGCGAGTGCCGCGTTTGCGTTGCCTTCGGGGCGTTCCCGAACAACACCGGTCACCTTGATGCAGTACTCATTACGCAGTTCGTGGGCGACCTCTTCACGGATTGTGACTTGGGCAATTCCAGAAGCGTCGCGCAAATCGATGAAGGCGATGCCTCCGTGATCGCGACGGCGATCAACCCATCCGGTGAGTGTCACTGTGGAGCCGATGTCAGCTGCACGAAGTGATCCTGCAGTTCGTGTGCGAAGCACGCGATACCTCTTTTCTCTGTTCAGTTCACCCGCGAGACGAGCGGGTTACGGACCCCGCTAGACGAGCGGTAGCCACCCCAATATTATCCACCATCACAACGCCATCCCATCTCAGCACCGCAATGGCGCATAGCATCACATCGCGCGAACTAGTGAATGACCCGCGAATCTGCAACAGTAGCTGGGGTGTTCAGCGTTGGAGCACGCATTCGGCTTTCCTGGAAGGGCTCGCCACAACGCGGTCACAAACTACAACCGCGCCACAACGCGGCCACAAACTACAACCGCGCCACAACGCGGCCACGAAGGGAGATTGGATGCAGGTGAGTACACAACAAGGTTCGCGCGAGTTCCTTTCTGCCAAGTCAGAGCGGGTTCTCTTGTGGCTTTCGGTGGGATTAATCTCCCTCATCGCATTTGAAGCTCTAGCGGTTGCGACGGCTATGCCCACTGTTGTCACAGCTCTGGACGGCGCGAATCTGTATGCCCTCGCAATGGGTGTTCCCTTGGCCACACAGCTTATGACCACCGCGATTGCGGGGCCATGGTCGGATTCCGTCAGTCCACAATCCTGCCTGTACATCGGTTTAGCAGGTTTTGTGAGCGGCCTGGTCATCGCCACGTTCTCACCAACGATGGTCATCTTTGTGGTTGGGCGAGCTGTGCAAGGACTTGGTGCCGGACTGTGCATCGTGCCGATCTATGCGTTGATTGGCAACAACGTTCGGCCGATGCGCCAACCCGCATTCTTCGCCGCATTCGCGGCCGCGTGGGTGGTCCCCGGGCTCATTGGCCCAGCAATTGCGGGCATTCTGGTGGAGAACACGTCATGGCGCCTCGTGTTCGGAATCGTGCCAGCGCTTCTCCTGTTCGCTGCTCCTATCTTGGTCACAACCACCCGGCGCATTCCGCATTCGCAATCCCCATCAGACACGTCACGGATTCGTACCACAGTGCTGTGCGCATGTGCCACAGGCATATCACTTGCCGTTCTTCAGGTGATGTCGGGCACCGAATCCGGAGGCTTCACGCCACTGACGTATACGGCGATCGTCATTTCTTCAATTCTCGCTTTTGTGTTTATCAAGCCCCTTCTTCCGCGCGGCACCTTCATTTCGCGCCGCGGCCTCGCCTCCACAGTTCTCTTGCGCGGCCTCATCAACGGAGCCTTCCTCGGGGTTGAGGCATTCCTTCCACTTCTCCTCCAAGATGTTCACGGATGGAGTCCTGCTCAGGCCGGTCTCATCCTGACGGTTGGTTCCGTAACGTGGGCTCTCGGTTCGAGCGTCCAAGCTCGGGTGCGCTCGCAGCACCAGCGCACATTCCTACCTGCTGCAGGTACTTTTCTGCAGCTCGTCGGTATTGCAATCGCGTGCCTTGGCTCCATCCCCGGTATCTCAGGTGTTGTGGTGATCATGGGGTGGACCTTGTCTGGCTTTGGAATCGGACTAGCCTTCCCTGCCCTTTCAGTACACAGTCTGGCGATGACGCCACCACAACGTCAGGGTTCCACATCTGCGAGCATTCAGTTGGCAGATAACCTTGGCGCAGCATTCTGCGTCGCGATCGCAGGAATTGTGCATGCGTTGCTTCTGCCTGACACCGCGCATGCCTTTATGGGAGCGTTCGGACTCATGGCCGGTGTGACCCTAATTGCCGTGGTGATCGCATTCCGGGTACAGCCTCATCCGGGATCTCAGGAAGCCGAACAGCTCGCCATCACCAGTCAGAGGCAAGCTTCTGATTCCTAGCGGTGTGGCATCTCACCGTGTGCGCCCTATCGAATACGGTGAGATGCCATTAAGCTTCTTTAGGCGCGATAGCGCCCCCAGCTCTCTGCCGTGTGGAAGTGTGTACGGCAGGCGCGCAGTGTTTCCGTTTGAGGTTTGTGTAGCGCGCGCTGGCCATCCATCTGCTCCCATGCAGAAGAACACAGGATATATATGTCTGAATTCACCGCGTCCAACGCGGCAGAGAATCGATCGAACGACGTCAACTCCAGTGACGAAACGTTTGCTCACCTCAATCTTCCTGAAGATATTCTTCAGGCCATCACCGACATGGGTTATGTGAACCCAACCGCGATCCAAGCAAAGGCGATTCCGCCGCTGATGGATCGGCGCGACGTCGTCGGCGTTGCTCAGACCGGAACGGGAAAGACTGCCGCTTTTGGCCTCCCGCTACTGGCTCACATTGATCCGGAACGTCACCGTGTGCAGGCGCTCGTGCTTGCGCCAACTCGCGAACTTGCGATGCAAGGCGCTGAGGCGATGGAATCTTTCGCCTCTCATACTCGCAACGTCAGCATCGTTGCCGTTTACGGAGGATCTTCTTACACGCCTCAGCTTCGCGCACTTGAACGCGGCGCACAGGTAGTTGTTGGCACGCCAGGAAGAATCATGGACCTCATGGATCGTGGCGCCCTCAAGCTTGAGGATGTTTCCTACTTCGTTCTTGACGAAGCTGACGAAATGCTCCGCATGGGTTTTGCCGACGACGTCGAGACGATCGCTAGCAAGCTTCCAACGGAACGAGTCTCCGCACTCTTCTCCGCGACAATGCCACGCGAGATTCGCCGGATCGCAGACCAGTACCTTTCCGATCCCGTCGAGGTAACCATCTCACGTCCGGCGTCCACGGTTTCGACCGTCCACCAGACATTTGCTGTTGTGCCCGAACGTCACAAGATTGGTGCACTCGCCCGAGTTCTTGCTGTTACCGACGCCGATGCCGCACTGGTCTTTGTGCGCACTCGCGCCACAGCTGAGGATCTGGCCATTGAGCTCTCCGTTCGTGGCGTGGCAGCCTCCGCCCTGTCAGGCGACGTGGCGCAGCGCGATCGCGAAAAGCTCGTTCAGCGCCTCCGCGATGGCTCGCTTGATGTTCTGGTGGCAACAGACGTTGCCGCCCGCGGCTTGGACGTCGAGCGCATCGGCCTGGTTGTCAATTTCGACGTTCCGCGCGAAACAGACACATATGTCCACCGCATTGGTCGCACCGGCCGCGCTGGGCGTTCCGGCGAGGCACTGACCTTCGTTACTCCGAAGGAGCGTTCACGCCTTCGCCGAATCGAAAAGCAGACCAACTCACACACGGAGCAGGTGGAGCTTCCCACTCCTGCAGCCGTATCCAAACTTCGCGCAGAACGACTTGTTGAGCGCGCAAAGGCTCGTTTTGAGATCGGCCGACTTCAGGTCTACCGCGAGGTGATTGAAGGTCTTGAGGCTTCTGCAGCTGAGTCTGAGAACCCCATGAGTCGCGAGGATCTGCTTCTCTCCCTCATGGCACTCGGCGTTCGTGATCCAGGTCCTGTGGCCGGCGAAGAGCCGGAGAAGCTCACCGTGGATATGGACGACCGTTCCGATCGTCGTGACCGCGATCGCGGCCCCGGACGTGAACGCAAGCAGCGTTCCAGCCTTGAGCACTCCACGCGCTACCGCGTAGAAGTTGGTCACAAGGACCGCGTCAAGCCAGGAGCGATTGTCGGCGCCCTCACCAATGAAGGCGGCCTGCGAGGTTCTGACCTCGGTCATATCGATATCTTCCCCACTTTCTCTTTGGTGGAGATCGGCGTACCACTGTCAGCTGATGCTCGCCAGCGTATTTCCGAGGCACGTGTCTCTGGCCGTGAGCTGCGTATTTCAGAAGACAGTGGGCCGGGCGAACGCCACGGACGTGATGGCGAGGATCGCCGTGGATTCCGTTCTGGTGGTGGCGATCAAGCTGGCCGCGGTAAGCGCAATATTGGTGACCGCGATCGTCGATACCGCGATGACCGCCGCTCCGAGCGTGGCTTCTCACGCGATGAGAGGCACGGATCTGGACGTTCCCGCGATGACCGCTACGGCCGCGATGACCGCCGTGGCGGACGCCGCGATTTCCGCTAAAGTCTGACATCAACACATCGGCCCTGCAGCATGTTGCAGGGCCGATGTGCGTATATCGGGCTTCCATTCAACCAATAATCTACACACGACATCGCCGTCATCGTGTGGCCGAGCAAGCACCTGTTTGCCCAGCAAATTTCCTGTGTACAAGGAACGACTCGGATTCCACCATACCTTGATTAACTGGTGAAGTTGAGGCGCAATCAGAAGCTCTGAGCGGCAGACAGCTCAAACACAGATCCAGTATCGAGTGGGTAAACAAAAAAGTATCGCACAGAGAAGATCTTCGATCAATTGCGACCATTTGCACTCATAAGTGCAATCTTGATGGATACAATATAGCCGGTCTTACAACGAAGTGAGGCTCCCCGAAGGCGGAGAATGGCCGCCGTTGTTCAGAAGGGTACACACCTATGGCTGAAACAAGACTGGACGAGGAAACCGCAATCTCTCCAGATGAAGAAAAATATGTCATTCGAAACAAGCAGGGTGTTCCGGTAGGGACCAAACCACACACCCACTGGACGTGGTGGAAGATCCTCATATGGATTGGCATTGCGTTGGCCGGAGGAATCGGGTGGACCGTTCTCGCAATCATGCGTGGCGAATCGGTCAACTCCATATGGTTTGTCATTACCTCAGTATGTTCCTACGCCATTGCGTATCGATTCTATGCGCTCTATATCCAGCGCAAGATCATGCGTCCCAACGATGCCAACGCAACGCCGTCAGAGCGCATTAACAACGGCAAGGATTTCGATCCCACCAATCGCGTTGTGCTCTACGGGCATCACTTTGCAGCCATCGCTGGTGCGGGCCCCCTAGTCGGTCCAGTACTTGCATCGCAAATGGGATACCTACCCGGCACAATTTGGATCATCGTTGGCGTCATATTGGCCGGAGCAGTGCAAGACATGCTCATTCTGTTCTTCTCGACGCGTCGCGGTGGCCGCTCACTTGGCCAGATGGCGATCGATGAGATCGGAAAAGTCGGCGGCATAATTGCAACCGTCGCGGTATTCGTGATGCTCATGATTGTGCTTGCTGTGCTCGCGATGATTTGCGTGAACGCACTTGCCGAGAGCCCATGGGGCGTTTTCGCAGTGGCATGCACTATTCCGATCGCAATCGGTATGGGCCTTTGGCTACGTTTCGTCCAACCGGGAAACATCACACGTGTCTCCCTAGTTGGATTCGCGCTTCTCATCGGTGCCATCATCGGTGGCCGCTGGGTCGCTGAGAACCCCACACTCTCAGATTTCTTCCATCTGTCTCCCACTGCCCTCGTGTGGTGCATGGTTATCTATGGTTTTTTTGCAGCAGTGCTACCGGTGTGGCTGCTTCTGACGCCACGCGATTACCTCTCCACATTTATGAAGGTCGGCACGATCGCGGTACTTGCCGTTGGCATTATCGTGGTGCGTCCCATTGTGCAAATGCCCGCAGTTACTGAGTTTGCATCAAACACCGACGGCCCGGTCTTCGCCGGCACTCTATTCCCATTCCTTTTCATTACGATTGCGTGCGGCGCACTTTCCGGTATGCACGCCACCGTTTCTTCCGGAACCACTCCGAAGATGATTCAGAAGGAATCCCAGGTCCGAATGATCGGCTACGGTGGCATGCTGATGGAGTCATTCGTTGCGATCATGGCTCTGGCGGCCGCGGTTTCGCTCAATCAGGGCGTCTATTTCTCCATGAATATGTCTGCCGCATCGATGCAGAAGGTGGCAGGAGTTGAGATAACAGGCGAACCTGGCACGGAAGAGTACTACCAGAGCCAGGCTGAGGTGGCCGCTGCAGCGATCAATAACCTTGGCGTGTCTGATACAAGCGGCAACCAGCCCGTTATCGAATGGGAAACCCACGATGCCGATGGCAACCTTGTTACGGTTAATGGAGCGGAGGCCATCCGCGCGGTGGCCGACGACGTCGGCGAACCATCCGTTGTTTCTCGTACCGGTGGTGCACCGACTCTCGCTGTGGGTATTGCCAATATCATGCATCAATTCGCAGGCGGCAAGGCCATGATGGGCTTCTGGTATCACTTCGCCATCATGTTTGAAGCGCTGTTTATTCTATCCGCAGTGGATGCCGTGACCCGAGTATCTCGCTTCCAACTTGGTGACGCAATTGGCAACCTCATTCCGAAGTTCCGCGACCCAAGCTGGCGCATGGGTTCTTGGCTTACCACCGCAGTCGTTGTGGCGTCATGGGGTTCTTTGCTTCTCATGGGAGTCACAGATCCGCGTGGTGGTATCCAGACGCTGTACCCCCTCTTTGGAATCGCAAACCAACTGATTGCGGCTATCGCGCTGCTTCTGTGTACGGTCGTGGTCATCCGAAAGGGGTATGTCAAGTACGTGTGGATTCCACTCATTCCGTTCGTGTGGGATCTGACCACAACCTTCACGGCTTCATACCAGAAGATATTCTCAACGGACCCGGCGCTTGGCTACTGGCAGCAGTGGCGCGATGCTCGCGCTCTACGTGAGACGCTGACGGACGCCGATGCCATTGCTATCCAGGATGCGATTATTCGCAATACATTTATCCAGGGAACAATGTCCATCATCTTTGTCCTTCTGGTGGCCTCGATCGTGATTGCGGCTATCGTGCGGGTAGTTCAGACTCTGCGGACGAAGTCCTTCGGTTCATCTGAAGATGAGTTCCAAGAGTCGAACTACTACGCACCGTCACAACTCTTCCCCACACCTCTAGAAAAGCGCCTCGTGGCCGAGTATGAGACCGTTGGAGACCCCGCGCTGATTCCGGGGCACTCAGCCAAGTCCAACGGTCACTGAAGCTCGATTTCGTTAAGGGAACCGTCAATATGAGCACGCAACATCAGTCAGTGCACCGGTTGGTTCACAGCGTTATCCGAACTGCGCGTCAGGTTAACTGGTACATCGGGCAAGTCATGGGCGACGCCGCCTATGAGAACTACCTGACGCGCCACAACCGCGTGCACCCTGACAAACAACCGTTAACGCAACGGGAGTTCTGGCGTTCTCGTGACACGTTCAACGAGGAGAACGTCCAATCTGGATGCTGCTGACACAGAGTGGTGGCTCCGCAGGGTTTTCTGCGGAGCCACCACTCTGTCGCCTTCAGTTCACAGCTTGGCTGACTTCGCTGACTTGGCGGCCAAACCGGGCCATTCGCGTTCCACATGACATGGTTCGCAGTGCGTGCTGCATGGAACCTTATGGCCACAGGTATTGCTCGGTGGCCGCACGTATTACTGGCCCGTGCGCCGAGCGTCATCCTCCCGCAGCAACTCCACAGCGCGAATTGCTCGAGTCAACTGGGTCAACAACGTTTCAGCCTGCGCCTTGCGACGGTCGTTCGGGGTGAACTTGCCGTCCGTGAACTCGGCGAAGGTTGATGCCGAAACCTGAGCTCTAACGCCAAACATCTGCAAAGCTGCCACCACGGGACGCCACTGTTCCACGGCCCTCACACCCGAATCAGCACCGTAGGAAACAAAAGCAACGGGCTTGCGCAGCCATTCAGGCCCCAGCAAATCGAATGCATTCTTAAAGGCACCGGGAATACCGTGGTTGTATTCGGCTGTGACAAAAATGAAGCCGTCACAGCCGTCAACAGCCTCACTCCACCTCGTCACTCTAGGGTCAGAGTAGACCTTGTGAGCAGCGCTGGGCAGCACAGCGTCATGGTAGACGGGCAGGTCGAAGGCCTTAAGGTCAAGGATCTCCACTTCGCCAGCGATGCTCTGACGTGCTAGACCCGCAATCCACGCACCGACCTGCACACCCTTGCGACCCTCACGTACGGAACCAATCACCACACCGATTCGCATGGTTGCCTTCCTTCCTGCCACCAGCAAATCACTTAGCCCATGGCGTGACTCGCAACCGCCGTTCATCGCCTCCGATTCCAGCGATCGACTTTTCTATCAGACTACCCAATGAGTCAACACCAGCACGGACGAATGCTCCCGAAAGCCCATCCAGCTTTCCATCAGCAAATGCGCTAGCAATCGCCACAACGTCTTCTGGATCAGTCCACTGCGTACGGCCTTCGTGCATCTTCATGTGCCGCGTCATGTCGGTCTGCACCACGCCCGGTGCCATTTCTAAGACCCGCAATCCACGTTCGAATCCTGCAACATGCATGCTTGATCCCAGCCGGAACAAGGCTGTCTTGGATGTCCAGTAGTCCGAACTGGTTTCGAAATCGGTGACCGCAGCGCCAGACGAAAGATCCAAGATTCGCCCTCCGCCACGTTCGAGCATGGTTGGAACCAGCCAACGTTGGATGAGGTAAGGCGCTCGCAGATTAACGAGTTGCGTCTGCCACCACTGGTCAGGATCGCTCTCCCACGGGGCAACCTCTTGGCCAGATACACCGGCGCAGTTCACGATCATGTCCGGTGCACCATCTGATAGCACCACTTTGATCATCTGCGCAATTGACTCGCGTTTGGACAAATCGCATCCGAGGATGCACACATCCGCGCCGGCCGTCTCGCAAGCGGATGCGACGGGATCGAGGTGGCTCGCCTTTCGGGCAACCAAAATGAGCGTGCGCGATGAGTTTGCCAAGCCCTCAGCGATATAGGCCCCGATGCCACGAGACGCACCCGTGATGAGAATTCGGTTCGCCGGTATCCCCGCCTGCTGATCTGTATTCATGTTGACTGCCTCCGTTGGTCACCACAAGCTGGCAATGGTTCTATATGTGGAAACGCGGTTCGGTTTTTCAACCGAACCGCGTTCCTTTGGCTCACGCCCTGAGCTGCGCACCAAACAGCTTGTGAGTCTGCTTGATAATCTTCTTCCTGATCCCGGCCGTTTCATCGGCCGTCAGCGTGTGATCGCCACGCAGCCTCAGTGCGAAGGCTAACGACTTCTTACCGTCAGGGACCTGTTCACCCGTGTACACATCGAAGAGCCTGATGTCTTCAAGGAGTGGACCCGCCGCCGTGCGAACTACGTCCTCAAGTTCAGCAGCCGTCACGCGAAGGTCTACCACCAAGGCGAGGTCCTCTTTTGCCACCGGGCTGGTTAAGACGGGATTCACAGAGATGGGCGCATCGCCACGGGCAGCGAAGATGGCATGAGCATCCACTTCGAAGGCGACGGTACGCACCGGCAGTTCAAACGCTTTGCACACAGCCGGGGCCAGTTCGCCCGCATACCCCACTACCGTTTCACCAGCGAGGATCTGGGCGCACCTCCCTGGGTGATACGGCGCGTACTCTGCTTTGGCTGCGCGCAACCCAAGCCCAACGCTTCTTCCCACGCTGAAAGCTGCGTCAACTGCGTCACGCCAGTCCCACGCCTGCGGCTCGAATCCGTATGTGGGGGCGATCATCGGCCCAGTAGCCACACCCGCGATATGCTGCGGTTGAGCTGGAACTGCGCTCATGACTTCGGCTATTTCACCATCTGTTGGGCGTGCACCAACGCCTGGGGCCACCGCGGAATGGATTCCCGCAGGATGAGATAGCAGCGAAGATTCGACAATCGCGAGCGTTTGGTTGGCCCGAGCAATATTCAGCCGCGCGATGTCCAACAAGCTATCCAGCACGGACGTGCGTAGGTAGGGCGCGTCCTCCTGGAGTGGATTCGCAAGCCTAATTGCCGTGCGTCGCACATCGTCTGGTGCAATTCCCTGCTTGTCGAATGCGGAAGCCGATACGAACGGGTAAGACAACACCTGTACCCAACCGGTCTCAGCAAATGTCTGCATAACGTCGCGGAGCTCACGCTGAGCCAGTGTGAGGCCACGCCCAGCCACAGCACGTGGTACGACTGTGGGAATCTGGTCGTATCCAACCAGCCGGGCGATTTCCTCCACGAAGTGAGCTGGGCCCACCAAGTCGGGACGCCACGTTGGCGGAGTAACCGAAAGAACAGCGCCGGAGCCTTCCACCGTGCAACCGATATCTTCAAGGATTGCCTTGGTCTGATCTTCCGGGACATCAAGCCCGGTGAGCCTAGCAACTTCGGATACATGGAAGTCCTGCGCCGTAGGAAGGCTCACGGCGTTGAGATCGCCAACCTCCGCGCCGGCTTCTCCCCCACCGAACTCCACAAGCAAGTCCACAACGGCTTGTGCCGCAATCGGAGCAATGAGCGGATCAACTTCGCGTTCGAAACGCTTGGCCGCCTCGCTGGGCAACTTGTGGCGGCGTGCTTGGCGTGCCACCGAAATGGGGTCGAAGTGCGCCGCTTCAATCAGAACGTTGACTGTGCCGGCCGTGATTTCCGTATCAAGACCGCCCATGGTTCCCGCCAAACCGAGCACACGGTTGGCGTGGCCCCCAGCGCTGTCAGTAATGAGGAGATCTTCTGGATCCAGCGTCCGTTCCACCTCATCGAGTGTCACAAGGCGCTCGCCCTCCCGCGCGCGCCGCACCACTATCGGACCTTCAACCTTGTCCAAGTCGTAGGCGTGAAGCGGTTGGCCGAGGTCCAACATGACATAGTTGGTGGCGTCCACTGCCAGCGAGATCGGGCGCATACCTGCTTGGGTCAACCGATCCTGCATCCATCGTGGAGATTGCACGTTTGGATCAACACCGCGCACGATGCGGGTCACGAACCGATCGCACCCAACCCGACCATGAATGGGAGCATCATCCTCTACCACGACCGGAAATGCATCGCTGGTGGCAGCCGGGACAACCACGTCTGGTCCACAGGGATCCGTGAACTTGGCGCCGGTGGAATGGTGATACTCGCGCGCAACTCCACGCATCGAGAAGCAGTATCCCCGATCAGGCGTGATGTTGATTTCGAGCGTCTCCCCCGCAATGCCAAGCAATCCGAGAGCATCAGAACCAACGGGCGGAAGTGCGGCGATCGCGGCGTCGTCGTCGGCCTTCGCCAGAACGATGATGCCATTGTGGTCTTTCCCGATGCCCAGTTCGAGCGCGGAACAGATCATGCCATCTGAGACGTGACCGTAGGTCTTGCGCGCAGCGATAGCAAAGCCGCCAGGAAGAACTGCGCCGGGCAGAGAGACCACCACGTAGTCGCCGGCCTCGAAGTTGTGGGCGCCGCAGATGATTCCGCGCGAAGCTAGGTCACTCTTCTCTTTGCCTGTGCCTGGTTCATCGTTGTGAATCCCCACGTCCACGCGGCAATAGTTGATTACCTTGCCGTTGCTTTGTTCTTTCGCTTCGCGCGTGAGCACATGGCCGACGACGACGGGCCCTGTCACGTCCGCCTTGTGGATCTCTTCTTCCTCAAGACCAACCTTGACCAAGTCTGCCGCGAGTTGGGCCGCAGTCAGGTCCGCTGGAACCTCCACATGAGTGGCGAGCCATTCAATTGGGATGAGTGGCATATCAGTTACCCCTTCCAAAGGTGCCGAACTGGAGCGAGAAGCGCACGTCGCCTTCGACCATGTCACGCATATCCGAAATACCGTGGCGCAACATGAGGGTGCGTTCTAGACCCATTCCAAACGCGAATCCGGAATAGACATCCGGGTCAATTCCAGCGTTCTTCAAGACTTCGGGGTTCACCATTCCGCAACCGCCCCATTCGATCCAGCCCGGGCCGCCCTTCTTCTGAGGGAACCACAGATCCATTTCCGCAGAGGGTTCAGTGAATGGGAAGAAAGAGGGGCGCAAGCGGGTCTTGGCCTCTGGTCCGAACATTGTTTTTGCGAAGTGATCAAGCGTCCCCTTCAGGTGCGCCATCGTCAGGCCCTTGTCCACCGCCAAGCCTTCAACCTGATGGAACACCGGGGTGTGGGTGGTATCCAAAGCGTCGGTACGGAACACCTTTCCGGGGCACGCAATGTAGATGGGAGCTCCGCGGCGCAGCATCTCATGCGCCTGAACGGGCGAGGTGTGGGTGCGCAGCACGAGGTTCGAGACTGCTTCGAACTGCTCCTCTGTGCCAACCTTTTCGACGCCTTCGACGTAGAAGGTATCTTGCATTTGGCGTGCCGGATGATCGGGCCCGAAGTTCAGGGCGTCAAAGTTGAACCACTCGTGCTCCACTTCGGGGCCTTCGGCGATCTCCCAGCCCATGCCCACAAAGAAATCAGTGAGGTCGGCGATGAGAACCGTCAACGGATGCCGGGCACCTTGTGGGGAGCGGCGCACGGGCACAGTCACGTCCACTGACTCCTCGGCGAGAATCCTCGCCTCGGATTCTGCTTCCAAGCGCGCAGTGGCATCAGCAAGCGCTGTTTGGATGGCCTTGCGTGCGCCGCCCATAAGCTTGCCGGCTGTCGGCTTCTCGGATTTGTCAAGTGTGCGGATCTGGGCGTTGGCAAGGGTTATCGGGGCGTTGTCGCCGCTGTGGGCGAGCCGTGCCACCTTCAGCTCCTCAAGCGTTGTGGCTGCGGCAAAGGCGGCCACAGCTTCCTCGACGGCAGCGGCAATGCCGGCCTCATCGAGTGGACTCAGCCCGCTGGCTTCCTCAGACATATCTGCCTTCCTTGTGATTTTCGCCCTGTTGGGCACCGCTCACGATTCTAATCAATCGTGCGGTGCGCTGCCTTCCCAGATGCCCGTTGTGGGCGAAGTGTCACCAAGTGCGCACCAATGCGACTGTTTGAGCCCGCGGTGCTGGCGCCGACGCGCTGACATGGCCGCGATCCAGCCACGAGGATAGATGAGTCTGCCACGATCGGAAAGGCCGTTTGCCTGGGACCCAGTAGTCTTAGATACATGCGTACCGTGTTCTGTGGCCTGACAACCGTCGATCTCATTCAGCATGTCGATCAGGTGCCGGGCCCCAACCAGAAGATCGTCTCTCGATCTGCCATTCTCGATGTGGGAGGGCCCGCAGCCAACGCAGCTCGTACTGCAGGAGTGCTTGGCGCGGTCCCCACACTGGTTTCTCCCATCGGCACAGGGGTCTTCGCCCAACTTGCTAAGGCGTGGTTGGCGGAATCTGAGGTGACCGTGGTGGACCTCGCTGCCGAGGGCGATCCAGCAATCTCAAGCGTCACTATTGACGCCGAGGGGAATCGAGCTGTGGTTTCCTCTAACAACTCCGGGCGGAGCTACACATATCCTCAGGCTGACGTGCTTGACGGGGCCAGCGCTCTGCTGATTGACGGGCACCTGCCCGATGTGCAGCTGGCTCTGGCTCGCACTGCGAAGAATCTCGAGATCCCAGTTGTTCTGGACGGTGGTTCTTACAAGCCTGGGATCGAGGCGCTTCTGCCGCACGTCACCCACGCCATCATTTCTTCGGATTTCACCCTTCCCGGAGTCGCCGACGACGTCCTTGTGGAAACGTTGGCGTGGAAGGGTATTCCTTTCGTGGCCCGCACTCATGGTGGCGGTTCGATTGAGGCCATCGTGGATAACAAGGCGTTCTCCCTGCCCGTGTCTGAAGTTGCTGGGGATCAGATCGCGGATACCCTCGGGGCCGGCGATGTGCTGCATGGCGCTTTCACGGCAGCTCTTGGTGCAGGTCAAAGTGCCATGGCGTCTATGTCGGCGGCGTCCCAGCTCGCAACGCTATCTGTTCAGGCGTCGGGAGCCCTCGGATGGGCCGAGAAACTGCCGTCAACCACCACTGGAACCGACGCCTAATTGAGCCACACCGAACGAGTGCTTAGCCGAGCCACGGCTCCCATTCGGGCACGTGGGTCATATCCACGGATTCGAATCCCAGCCCATCCGCAATAGAGTTCACGAAGAGCTGCGACCAGAGGTGATACCACGGCGAGTTCGGATGAAACATGTCGCCTGCATGGTAGCGAGATATGTACTCATAGGTAGTCAAAGAATTCGATAGCTCTTCGAGTCGAATGAGGCTGATCTGGTCGGTTTGGGCAGATCGCTCAATATGGCGGCTCATCTCGCTCGCCCGTTTCTCGGAACGCAGCGGTTTGAAAGTAGGTATGTCCGCGATGAACGCTGGTTTGGGAATCCGATCGGCGATTGCGGACATCTGGTCCCCGAACTCCTCGGGCGAGAGCTCACCGACGCCCACGTCATTGCCACCGATGTCCAGAGTCACCACGTCGGGCATGAGTTGCTTTCCTGCAACGCGCAGGCCCTCAAGCTGGGGAAGCTGAGTGCCTAGAACAGATGCCGCTACTCCTCCAGACAGTGAGAGGTTGAGGAGCGCCACGTCGCGCCCAGTAGCGGCCTTGAGTCCGGCTGCCACTCGGGGAACATAACCCTCTTCAAAGCGACTAGCGCCCAAGCCTTGAGCCGCCGAATCACCGAGCGCTACGTACACGAGTGGCATTGGTTCACCAGTATGAGCGCGCAACTCAAGTGCCTGCAGAGTGGAAAGCAAATGACGCTCCCACTGTCTGCGGAAAGGAGTATTTTGCTTGGCTACGCCTTTTGCGTTGTGGTACAGAGCGAACGCGCCTGTGCCGAGCCCGAAACTAACGAGGTGACTGAGTTTTATGTTCACTCAACAAACTTACTCCCGGGCCACGTACGGACCCACTCTGCAGTGTGCCCATGCGTACGGTGGAAACGCACCTGACGTGTTTCCACCGCACGCATAGCGTTGAGCTACTCAGTAGACCTTCGAGTTGCCCATGGCAACGCCGCGTCCGAACTTCACATCGCGCGCCGCAGCGAGCTTGGAAGTAAGGCCGAAGATTTCGATGAATCCCTTTGCGTTGGACTGGTCGAAGGAATCGCCTTCGTCGTAGGTGGCCAAGTTGAAGTCGTACAGTGAGGTCTCCGAACGCCGTCCGTTCACCACCGCATTTCCGCCGTGCAGAACCATCCGGATGTCACCCGAAACATACTGCTGGGTGTCCTGAATGAACGCATCGAGCGAACGCTTGAGCGGAGAGAACCACTGGCCTTCGTAGACAAGGTTGGTCCACTGGTCAACGATCGTCCGCTTGAAACGTGCTTGGTCACGGTCCAGAGTGACATTCTCGAGTTCCTTATGCGCAGTGATAAGGGCCATCGCACCCGGAGCTTCGTAGATTTCGCGAGACTTGATGCCCACAAGGCGATCCTCCACGATGTCGATGCGGCCAATACCCTGTGCCCCAGCTCGACGATTCATCTCCTGAATTGCTTCAAGAGGGGTCACTGGGCGCCCATCGATCGCCACAGGAATGCCTTCCTTGAAGGAGATGACAACCTCATCAGGCAGTGGCGGATACGTGGGATCATCGGTGTAGTTGTAAACATCCTTGGTGGGTGCGTTCCACAGGTCCTCAAGGAATCCTGTCTCAATGGCGCGGCCCCACACATTCTGGTCGATCGAGAACGGGTTATGGTGAGTGGTTTCGATGGGCAGATTGTGCTCGTTCGCGTAATTGATGGAGAATTCGCGAGTCATGGCTAGGTCACGCACTGGGGAAATGCACTTGAGATCTGGCGCCAACGACGTGATGCCGTTTTCGAAGCGGACCTGATCATTGCCCTTGCCAGTACAACCGTGAGCAACCGTCGTCGCTCCGAACTGGCGCGCAGCGGTCACTAGGTGCTTGACGATACATGGCCGCGAAATAGCTGAAATCAGCGGGTAGGAATCCATGTAGAGTCCGCCGGCTTGCAGTTCAGGCATGCAGTATTCGGACGCGAACTCGTCACGGGCGTCGGCCACGTAGGCTTCCACCGCACCGCAATCGAGCGCACGCTGGCGAATGGTTTCCAGATCCTCGCCGCCTTGACCAAGATCAACGCACACTGTGACAACTTCCGCGCCAGTCTGTTCGCCGATCCAACCAATTGCGACCGAGGTGTCCAGACCACCGGAGTAAGCCAAGACAACGCGTTCCTTATGCGACATTTCGTCTCCTCATTCTTCTTCAATCATGTCTAACGATTAGGTGTGTGCCGCCACTGGCGGCACGCGTGTACTACGTGAGTTTTGAGAGTTCGTTCTTCAGCTCAACGGCTGTGTGCTCATCTTCAGTGATAACCAGAACGGTGTCATCACCACCGATCGTTCCAATCACACCGGCTAGGTTCGCACGGTCCAAACTCGATGCCAACAGTTGCGCTGCTCCGGGTGGAGTGCGCAAGACTAGCTGATTGCCTGCCTGCTGAACGCTTGTCAGGACTTCTACAAGCCACCGATCGAGGAAAGCGCGTGCGCCTTGTGGCGAGGCGTGGTCGCCAGGCACTTCCGGCACCTGATAGAACTGCCCTCCCGAGCTGTGCTTGACTTTTAGCGCACCAAGTTCATCTAGGTCCCGGGAAAGGGTTGCCTGTGTAACCACGATGCCTTCAGCAGCGAGCCGATCGCGCAGTGCTCTTTGGCTGGTCACCTTTTCCGAAGCCAAGATCTGAACGACCCTTGCCTGCCGAGCACTCCGTGTTCCCGGGATAAACGGCTCCGTCACTGGGCACCTGCTTCAGTGTGCGCCAGGCCCTTCATAGCCTCAACAAAACTCGCAAGATCCTCCTTGGTGATGACAAGCGGAGGTGCTACGCGAATAGTGGTTGGATTTGGTGCGTTGACGATAAATCCAGCGTTGAGCAGTTGGCGTGCCACGGCCGCGGAGTCACGAACCGCGATGCCTCGTAGCAATCCTTCGCCGCGGACTTCAAATCCCAAGCTGGAAAGCTCACTCTCCAGCCACGCTCCGGTCTCTGTCACGTGACCCAAGAGACCAGATACGTGATCAAGGGTGGCCAACGCCGCGGCGCAGGCAACAGGATTGCCACCGAAGGTGGAGCCGTGGCTACCCGGGCCGAACAGATCACCAACACTGCCTACTCCAACGCAGGCGCCAATTGGGATGCCGCCACCAAGTCCTTTGGCGAACGTCACGATGTCCGCTTTCACGCATCGTGCTGCGGCAAGCCAACGACCGGTGCGTCCGACTCCAGTCTGGACCTCATCAATAACAAGGAGTGCATTGTGAGCGTCGCACAATGCACGGGCGGTGGTCAGGGCGTCGTCGGGAACGGGTACAACGCCAGCTTCACCTTGAATCGGCTCCATGAAGATCGCCGCTACGGAATCGTCGAAAGCGGCCTCGATTGCAGCTGCAGTGGGCTCAACAAACTCAACATTGCCGGGCAGCGGTAGGAACGGATCCTGAATCGCAGGCTTGTCGGTAATGGAGAGTGCGCCCAACGTGCGGCCGTGGAAGGAGTGGGTGAGGGCCAGAACCTTGCCACCGGGCTTGTGCAAACGGGTGAGCTTGAGTGCGGCTTCGTTGGCCTCGGTGCCAGAGTTCGCAAAGAACGTTCGAACGGGCTGATCGTATCCTTCCTCCGCGAAGATCTGTTGAATCTTCTCTCCAAGCTCCACCTGTGGCTTCGAGGCGAAGAAGTTGGAGACGTGGCCGAGCGTTGAGAGTTGCTTGGCCACTGCACCGATCAACGCCGGGTGCGAGTATCCGAGTGCGTTGACGGCAATCCCCCCGAGCAAGTCGAGATAGCGCTTGCCATCGACATCCCACACATACACGCCCTCGCCGCGCTCAAGTACAAGGCTCGGAGGTCCAAAAGTGTTGAGAATTGCCGAAGAATAGCGGGCTTTGAAAGAATCTGAAGCAGTTGTGGTCATGCTTCCACCATCCAATCTGGATCATGTGACGGAGGAAATGGCGTACGAGGACCATCCCAAGCCACCTGCGTACCAATACCTGCGTCCGTGAAAACCTCTAGGAGCATCGAATGGGCCATGCGTCCATCGATGACGTGTGCTTGACTCACGCCGCGGTCAACCGCTCGCAGCGCCGCCTCCATCTTCGGTGCCATTCCGGAACCGAGGGTCGGCAGTACCTCACGTAGTTCACTCGCCGATATGTGTGAGACCAATGAGGACTTGTCGGGCCAGTTGAGGTAGAGGCCCTCAACATCTGTGAGCATGATGAGCTTCTTTGCGTGAAGTGTCACAGCAATGGCACTCGCCGCAGTGTCAGCATTCACGTTGAGCACTTCGCGCGGCGCGGCAACGTCAACCGCCACCGTTGAAACCACGGGAATTCGCCCGGATTCCAGCAGGTCCGTGATAGCTACCGGATTGACTTCGACGACGTCGCCCACATGGCCGACGTCCACTTGCTCACCGTCCACGAGTGCCGTACGACGACGCGCCTTCAGAAGGCCAGCATCCTCTCCGGACAGACCGACCGCGTATGGTGCGTTGACGTTGATCATCGAGACGAGTTCACGTTGCACCTGACCGGTGAGGACCATGCGAACCACGTTCATCGTTTCTTTGGTTGTCACCCGAAGGCCCCCGCGAAACTCTGACTCGATGCCAACTCTGTCAAGCATCCTATTGATCTGAGGGCCACCTCCGTGCACCACGACCGGGCGGATACCCATGTGGTGAAGGAAGACGATGTCCTCAGCAAAAGCCACGCGCAGCTCCTCGGAAACCATCGCGTTGCCGCCGTACTTGATGACGAAGACCTCGCCCGCGAACTCCCGGATCCACGGCAACGCTTCGACCAGAACCTCGGCCTTTTCTTGAGCTCGTTGGAGCCTCTCCAGAATGTCACTCACGAGGAATACGCCGAATTCTCAGTCACGTAGTCATACGTAAGGTCATTCGTCAGTACCCTCACGAAGTCCTCGCCGGCATTGAGGTCGATGGAGATTGTTACGAGTCGCTCTGACATATCCACACTTTCACGCGGATCACCCACGCCTCCCCCGCGGCAGACCGTCACTCCATTGATTGCCACGTCCACCTGGTTGGGATCGAACGGCGCAACACGTTCAGGTACGGTTCCCAGCGATGAAAGTACGCGTCCCCAGTTTGGATCGTTTCCGAACACAGCTGCTTTGAGAAGGTTGGATCGAGCGACCGATTTGGCGACTGCCACACCCGCCTCTTGAGAGGAGGCATGTGAAACCTCAATTGAGATGTCGTGTGACGCTCCTTCGGCATCTCCAATGAGCTGGGCTGCCAGATCTTGGGCGAGCGCCGAAAGCTCCGCCGTGAACTCATCAGGATCGGGCGATACCCCAGAAGCGCCCGAAGCCATGAGAATCACTGTGTCATTTGTGGACATGCATCCGTCCGAATCGATGCGGTTGAAGGAGACCTCCACTGCATCTTTAAGCGCCGTGCGGGCAGTCGCAGGATCGATAGATGCGTCCGTGGTGATAACAACGAGCATCGTCGCCAGTTGAGGAGCAAGCATTCCTGCGCCCTTCGCCATGCCGCCAAGACTGTAGCCCGCAGCGCTGTGGATGCTTGCCACCTTCGCCTTGGTATCTGTTGTCATGATTGCTAACGCAGCATCGGATCCGCCGTCGGGATCGAGCGTGGACACAGCTTCTTCAATGCCGGAACGAATGCACGTCATATCGAGCAACTCGCCAATCAAACCGGTAGAACACACGGCGACGTCGCCAGGAATCGCACCTACACTGCGAGCAACGAGATGCGCGGTTGCGACGGCGTCTTCGTAACCGATTTCACCGGTACACGCATTTGCACCGCCAGAGTTTAGAACCACGGCGCGCAACGTACCGTTTGCAACTGCCTGGCGAGTCCATCCCACAGGTGCGGCATATACCCTGTTCGACGTGGTGACGGCGCTAGCAGTGAACTCTGGGCCCTCGCTCAAGACTAGTGCGAGGTCCTTCCTTCCGCCGTCTTTCAAACCACAGGCTACTCCGCTGGCGCGGAATCCCTTGGGGGTAGTGACACTCACGGTGCAACTCCATTCACTGTCAGGCCAGTATCTTCTGGAAGTCCTAAGGCCAGATTCAGCGCCTGCAACGCAGCACCCGCCGTCCCCTTGACCAAATTGTCGATCGCGCAGATGGCAGTTAGCCGTTCGCGATTTCTATCCAACACTGCGCCAACCAACGCAGTATTCGCGCCCGTTACCGACGACGACGTGGGGAATCCATCGACGTAGGTAACGAACGTTTCATCCGCGTATGCGCTCCGGTATGCATCAGTCACGTCATCGGCGGTGGTGCCAGCAATCACGGGAATCGAAACGGTGGCCAGTATGCCTCGCGCCATGGGCACGAGAACTGGGGTGAAAGAGAGTGTGGACGTAACTCCGCCAGCCGCCCGAAGGTTCTGCGCGATCTCCGGGATATGGCGATGCGTGCCGCCAACACCGTAGGGAACTGCTGAGCCAAAGGCTTCTGAGGCCATAAGATGGGACTTCAACGCCTTCCCTGCACCCGAGTACCCGACGGCCAAAGTTGCCACGATTCCTGAACCGTCTGTCAGACCACCAGCAACTGCGGGTTGGGCGGCAAACGTCACTGCCGAGGCGTTGCATCCAGGTGCAGCGATATGGCGTGTTCCCACCAAGTTCTCACGCTGCGAAGGGCCGTTCGCACGCAGGAGTTCCGGCATTCCATACGTCCATGGATCGGTGGCAGGTGTTCCGTAGAAATCTTCCCAGTCCTGAGGATTCTCCAACCGGTGGTCAGCACCGAGGTCCACCAGAATGCATGATGGGTTGAGCTTGAGGATTGCCGCGGCGATCTCTGCCGATTTTCCGTGAGGTAACCCAAGAATCGCAACATCTGAATCAGCAAGAATGCGGGGCTCAGTGGGCTCAAGCTCACGATCTGCATACTGGCGCAAGTGTGGTTGGAACTGCCCGAGTTTTCCCTGCGAAGAACCGGCGCACACGCTACTCACCGTGAAACCGGGGTGACCTGCAAGAAGGCGAAGGACCTCTCCACCTGCATATCCGGTGGCACCCGCCACCGAAACGTTGACTGTCATATGCATAACTATACGTGGTTACGCATTGATTCCGTCCACATGTTTACGGTGCACTAGGCCACAGATCCCCAGAGGACCACACACAACCGGCCAGCTCGCTACAGCCCCACCCGCACCAGCTTATTCACGTGGGCCCAGAACTGCTCATATGACTGGGCATCGGACTCAAGCACGGAAAGCACCCCAGCCCGAGCCTCGGCCTCAATGCGTTCGATGATGCGCGCGTTGATTCGGCGGCGAGCCTTTTCTCGACCACGCATAACTAACCATCGCGCCACGATCGAACACAGGAAACCACACAACAAACCACAGACCAATAGAACAGTGGGAATCGGCGCGGGGCCCCAATAGGGAGGTTCAGGAACCTTGAGGAGCATCCACTCTCCCACCGCAATTGCGATCAACCATGCGCCACCAGCTATTGCGGCAGCAAGGCCAATTATTTGAAGAAGATTCCAGAGCCTCCACCACGCGGGAGTCCTCTCCTGCTCCAAGTCCGTTTGACCAACATAGGAATCGGACTTATCCAAGAGGCTCTCCATCTGGGAAAGAGCCGTACCGCGCACCTCGCGGCGCCACTCCAGCGGCATCGGACCTGTGGACTCTTGCACGAATCGCCTTGCTGCAGCCATAGCGCTTCCCTTGAGAGCAGGAGAGGAGGTCATCGAGGTGACCGTAGTCTCTTTGTCCTCTGAACGCACCGAAAGGTGAAGCCTCGCCAACGGATCCGCACTGGCCCGCCTGACCCACCGGGTCAAAGGCCATCCGGTGTTGTTCTTTGCTCGCCTCGCGTAGGATGCCGCAGCGGCCTCGGAAACAACTCCGCTGCCAGCTGCCTTGGCCAACGCCAGCGCAACTTCCGAGAAATCAGAAGTATCCGACTTTCGAGCGGCTGTGCCACCATCCGCGCGTACCGCTGAGATGAGCGCCGCGCCTGCACTGCGCACATCAGCCTCAAGTCGTTGCAGCGCGGCTCTGCGTTGCGTTGCGATGTCCTCCAGCTGAGTCCGCAGGTCAGCAATCCCCTCACCCGTCACGGTTGAGGTCACGCGGACGTCCACATTCAACCCATCCGCCGCTAGGAGCCGGCTCAGATCAGGCAGTACCTCAGCGCGCTCTTGAGGGGTGATCGTATCGGCCTGATTGAGCACGGCTAACGTCACGGCATCGTATTGCGTCAGGCGAGCTAGGTAGTCTTCATGTACGACGGCGTCGGCGTACTTCTGTGGATCCATCACCCACAACACCACATCCGCACGATCAATGATGCGCCGAGCAACCGTGTGATTGTGCTCGCTCGTGGAGTCGATATCTGGCAGATCAACGAGTATCAAACCAGAATCGACTGGGAGTGAATCCACCACAGTTCTATGAGTAATGCCAAGCCAGTCGAGCAAATCAGCACTGTCAGAGGCAGTGATGGCCTGCGTCTGGTTGGTGGTGGGGCGCGTAGCCGCCACCCGCGCCACATCTTGGCCCACTATGGCGTTCACCAGCGAGGACTTGCCAGAGCCGGTGGAGCCCGCGAAGACCACGACAGTATGGTCCATGCCCACGTTCTGGCGTTCGCGGCACTTCGCTAGTACGCGATCAGACTCCTCCCACACTGCACGGTCAATCCGGCCCTGCGAAATCTCAAGTGCCGATTCCAGCGCTGTGAGCCCTTCACTCAACGTGCTGCTCACCGGTTGTTCTCCTTTGCACGTTCACTGGCAACCGCCTGAAAGTCCCGATCGAGCGATTCCGCGAGTTCATCGGGAACACCCAACCCGATGACCACGGCCCGGAATGGATCGAGTTGCTTCTCCATAAAAGCTCTTGCACGCAGTTCGAGGTCAGTCCTTGCAGAGGCAGCCATGCGGCGCACGGCGTCGTCGCCAAAGACGGCTTCAAGCACTCGTTGGGCCAAAATAGCGGTGCCTCCAGCCACGGCCACTTCCCCACCGGTGAGCCCCGATGTAGAGGCAAAAATAACGATCATGAGCGCAGCACCCACCGCATTGACTCCAACGGAAAGCAGGCGGGCAGTTGAACGCTTGTTCTTACCTTCGGAGTTCACGAGGTTCAAAAGGTTGCGCTGCCACTCACGCACCGCTTCAGCCGCGCTACTGCTCCGACTCTCGCGGCTACTTAATCCCTCGATCTGGACGGCTGCGAGAAGGTTTCGACCACCCGGACGCACTTCCCACGCCGCTTCGATAGTTGCGATGGCCTCATCGAGTGACGATACAAAGAGCTCCTGAAGCGAATCCGCCACGGCATGCTCCATCTTGATTACTGAAGAGTCTGGAGTAGTTCCCCGGAACCATCCAGCAATTCGATCACGTACCGAAGATACGCCGGACTCAAGCTTCCTCATCCATTCACCTGTGCCAACAACTTCCTGCCAGCGCGCCAGCACCTCCCCTTTGAGGACTGAGCCGTCCTCCAGGCTGCTCAGCACGGCAGTGGTGGCGCCGGCAACACTTCGGTCGATGTCTATCGCAAGATGCGCAACGGCCTCATGCTGTTCCTGGACTGCAGACACCACAACAGCTCTCTTGGCTACGATCGAATCAACGGCCCCACCCAAAGTCTGGCGCGCAACCGACGCGCGGGCCGTCGCATCGTGCGCAAGGCCAGTAAGCCAACCGCGCAATGGGGCGACGTCGCCCTCTGGAATCAGACCATCAGCATCAAGCTTCTCGCCAATCACAAAGAGTGGCGCTGCACCTAGTCCGCGTTCCTCGAGTCGACGAACCAAATCCGGACGAATCTCAGAACCGACCCCCTGAGGCACGCGATTGAGAACGATAGCCACCACAATGTTTCGCGCCGCGGCTTGATCTAGCAAAGCCCACGGAATTGCATCGGCATATCGCGCAGCGGTTGTCACAAACACCCACAAGTCAGCGGCCGAAAGGAGCTGAGCAGCCAAACGCCGATTTGACTCCACTACCGAATCGATATCGGGAGAATCGAGAACTGCGAGCCCTTCGGGAACGCCAGCGTGCGAGACCAACCGCAGCTCAAGAGATGCCGGCCCGGCGGCATCTTCCTCGCTCGCCAGCGAATCGAACCGGACCCGTGCCAGGGTCGGCAAGATTCTGTCAGAAGCAAAGGCTGCCTCATTGTCAGGCCGATGGACGAGGACCGGCCGCCTAGTGGTGGGACGAATCGCAGAAGAGACTGTGACCTCTTCACGCACAAGAGAATTGACGAGCGTGGACTTCCCAGAACCCGTTGATCCACCTACCACGGCCAAAAGTGGCGCGTCGAGGGAAGCGTAGCGCGGAAGCACGTAATCATTGAGTTGGTTCGTGATGTCCGCACACGTGTCCTGCGCGATCTCGGCTTGCGGTGTGGGAAGAGGAAACTCCGCACCCGCAAGGGCGTTGCCGAGCACCCGGAGGGACTCGGCGACATCCGAATGAGGTACGGGAATACTCACTATGCTCCTCGTAAACCTGGACGAAGATCAGCAGCGGGAGGTTCCCATGTGGCTGGGTCCGCAGCAATTTGTTCGCCTGAACGAATGTCCTTGATCTGCTCGCCTTCATCCGTCAAAAACCAAACGAACGGGATACCTCGTTTGTCAGCAAACTTGATCTGCTTGCCGAACTTCGCACTATTTGGAGAGACATCTGCGCTGATTCCGCGCTTCCTGAGTGCGACGGCCGTTAGTTCCGCATGCCGCCGCTCGGATTCGTCATTAACCGCAATGAGCACACACGTAGGAACCTTGCGTGAGGGAACCACGAGGCCGCGGCCAATGACTCGCGAGATAATTCGCGAGACGCCAATCGACAAGCCCACTCCCGGGTACGTCTTCTTTCCATCGGAAACGAGGGAATCGTAGCGCCCTCCCGAACACACGGAACCGAGATCCTCATGGCCAATCATCGTGGACTCGAACACAGATCCCGTGTAGTAGTCCAGGCCGCGAGCAATCTTCAAGTCAGCTACCACAGAACCCGGAAGGAGCTCGTTTGCCCCCTCGATCAGTTGAACCAGTTCCTGCAGGCCCTCCTCCAACAGCGCCGAAGTGTGGCCGAGTGCCGCCACCTGATCAGCTACACCAGCATCGCTACCCCGGATATCGGCCAGCGCCAACGCTAGCCGAGCCTGCTGCGCATTCGCACCTACGGATTCGCCGAGCATCTGGGTGACCACCTGCGGCCCCACCTTGTCCAGCTTGTCTACAATTCGCAGTGTTTCGACGACGTCGTCGATACCAATCGCTTCATAGAAGCCCTGCGCAACTTTCCGGTTAGATGCGCGCACCACAACGCGCGGAATCGGAAGCTTTGACAGTGCATCCACCATAACCAGTGGAAGCTCAATCTCATGGTGGAAGGCCAAGGTATCTGCGCCAACTACATCGACATCGGCCTGAGCAAACTCACGGAAACGGCCATCCTGAGGACGTTCGCCGCGCCAGACTTTCTGAATCTGATAGCGCTTGAACGGGAAATCAAGCTTGCCAGCGTTCTCAAGCACGTAGCGAGCCAGCGGCACAGTCAGATCAAAATGAAGTCCAAGCTCTGCTTCTTGAGCGTCCCCGCCTTGCAGGCGGTTGAGCAGATACACCTCTTTCGAGGTCTCACCCTTGCGGAGGAGCTGATCTAGCGGTTCAACAGCGCGAGTCTCAATACCGGAGAAACCATGTAGTTCAAAAGTATCGCGCAGAGTATCAAGAATCTGTTGTTCAACAATTCGGCCGTCTGGTAGCCATTCCGGAAACCCAGAAAGGGGAGCAATCTTCATACGTCTATCCTATCGGCCCTGTTCCATCGCCTGACGCAGATAGAACGAGTGGCGCATCTCTCGGCCCAGCGTGGAAGGCGCACCGTGGCCTGGGAAGAACACAGTGGCGGGCGCAATGACTTGGGTCAACGTGCGAAGTGACTCTGTTGCTGCCACGGGATCTCCCCCGGGAAGGTCTGTTCGCCCAACCCCATCACGGAATAAGACATCTCCAGAAAGCATCAAGCTGGTACCAAAGGAACCCTCTGGAAGCGAGACAGCCTCAACGTCGTCGTCGATTGACCCAGACAACAAGAACACTGTTGAGCCTTCAGTGTGGCCGGGAGCCGGAAGTGCGCGCATGGCAATTCCGGGAACGATTTGGGCACCGCCACCTTCCAAGAGTGCTGCGGGAAGCTCGCGTGTATCGGCAGGCTTCTCCCAATCATGGCCTGAAGCGTCAACAAATGCTTGCCGGAATGCAGCCGTATACATGGAAGGATCCTCCATGCGGTACAGATCCGGCCCCGGCACGAACACGGGGGCGCCTCCAGCCACAACTGCACTATCCCACACGTGGTCAGAGTGCCCGTGTGTACAGAGAACCGCGTTGATCTCTAGGCCGTGGGAGGCGAGCGCGGTTTCCACCCAGTGTGCCGAACCAGCCCCAGGATCCACCACAAGTGCCTGCTTCGCTTCCGAATCCGCAATAATGTAGCAGTTTGCCTCGATTAATGTCTGTGAGTAACGCAGAAAGATCATGGCTACAAATTACCGTGATCTTGATGAAGAAAGCTTGTCGACACCACAAGTGGACCCAGCAGGGTGGGATCGGCTGCGGTGCTGGCGTAAATGCACCAAGAAAGCTCGAGAAAGTGGCATACTGTGAGCCGTCCTACCATCTCCGAAACCTCAGTGGTTGCGGATGTGCCAGCGTAGGCGTAAAACATCGTAGACTGTTTACCATCATTGCAACGCACAGCGCGGTTCGTGCTGTCTCCACTGAGGAGCACTTATGAGTGAGTCCACTCCCACACCCAAGCCCAAGCCAGTCCCGCACCCGATTCCGCGGCCACGCCCCGTCGCTGCTGCTATCGCGAAACCCGCTCAGGCAATCGACGAAGCGGCCGCTGCTCGTGCAGCCGCCTGGGGTCGTGTGGATGGTGAAGGAAACGTTTGGCTTCGATCGGATGAAGGCGAACGCGTCGTCGGCCAATATGCAGCTGGCGGTTCCGAAGAAGACGCGCTTTCGCTCTATGTGCGCCGGTTCCTCGATCTTCAGGCACAGATCTCACTTCTGGAATCGCGGGTTGAAGGTATCAGCCCTGACGAAGCCACTGCCTCTCTGAGCTCAATCGAAGCGCAACTTGTCGAACCCGCCGCTGTGGGTGACGTTGAGTCCCTGCGCAGCCGAGCGGCGGCCCTCAAAGCCACCATCTCAGCTCGGGCGCAAGTAATCTCTGCAGAGCGCGAAGAAGCCCGTGCGGCTGCACTGGCGGAGCGCACCACGCTTATCGAGCGCGCAGAAGAGATCGCCAATACCGCTCCGAACAAGATTCATTGGCGCAACTCTCGCGAAGAACTCGCCCAGATCTTTGAGCAGTGGAAGGCAGCGCAGCGCTCCGGTCCAAGGATAGACCGGACCACCGAGGAAGCTCTGTGGCAGCGCTATTCGAAGGCGCGTAGCCAGTTTGACAAGGCACGCCGCCATCACTTCGGCGTGCTCGAATCCGAGCGCAGCGAAGTGATGGCACGCAAGAACGCCCTCATCGAACGCGCAGAAGCCATGGCCGAATCAACCGAATGGGGCAGCACAGCTGCCGCATACCGCGCTCTCATGGACGAATGGCGCCAGGCGGGTCACGCCGCGCGCAAGGATGATGACAAGCTGTGGGAGCGTTTCCGCGGGGCCCAGCAGCGATTCTTCGATGCGAGGGCAACACACTTCGCCGAACGTGACGAAGAGTTTTCTGGCAACCTCGCTGCGAAGCTCGAACTGATCAAGGAAGCAGAAGCTGTGCTTCCTGTGAAAGATATTGAAGCTGCTCGTGCCGCCTTGCGCGACATCGAGGACAAGTGGGATCAGATCGGAATGGTTCCCCGCGCAGATATCGGACGCACGGAAGGCCGTCTGCGTGAGATCGAAGAAGCGGTTCGCGACGCAGAAGCAGAGAAGTGGCGCCGTACCGATCCCGCAAAGCAGCAGCGCTCGTCTGGTATGGCTGAGCAGCTCCAGCAGTTGATCTCCGAACTCGATGGTCAGATCGAAGCGGC
The DNA here is from genome assembly GCF_014041995.1 of Changpingibacter yushuensis. NCBI lineage: Bacteria > Bacillati > Actinomycetota > Actinomycetes > Actinomycetales > Actinomycetaceae > Changpingibacter > Changpingibacter yushuensis. The sequence continues at coordinate 1,566,091 of NZ_CP059492.1, forward strand.
TGAAGCTGCTGGAGATCAGAAGGCCCTCAATGAACTCACGAGCGCTCGGCAGGCCCGCGAGGCGTGGCTGGCGCAAGTGCAGAAGGATCTGTAGGCCTGTAGGTCTTCTTAGCTGAGTACGGGTGTGGGAGGTTGCGAATCATCGCAACCTCCCACACCCGTATTGGGTGGCTTGTTGATAACCCGCGCAGCCGTAACCTGAGCACCCCACAATAGGCATATGGATACGTGGCGAACCGCTCCGCAGATGGATCACGAAACTCAGATGTTGCTTCGGCAAGGGCTGCTCATCGAGTACGCACCCGGCTGCACTGTGCCCGCAGATTTGGCATCGTTACCTGTTCTCAGAGCCGAGCTGATATCGCGCATTGTGGTTGCAGACGCCGTCGCAATCCTGTGGAGCGCACTGTGGATCCACACCGGCTGGCATCATCCCGAGAAGCTTTCAGTGGTGTGCGCCGCACATCCACGGCGCACCAAAGCACCCTACATGTTCCGCACTGCCATCGCTGAAAGATCTCAACAGAGAATCGGCCCGCTCAACGTCACTACGACCGCTCGGACGGCCGCGGACCTCCTAGTCCTTGATGGCAGTTCTCAAGCTCTTGATGCGGTGTTTGTACTGCTCAATCACGGACTCGACCCCGCGCATGTTGAACGTGAGTTAGAAGAACTATCCACGCGTCCGCGATATGGCTTTGCGGCGGGAGTTGCCGCTGCGCTCCCCCATTACCTGGAGGAACGCAGCACACGCTCTCACCATTGCGAGATGACCTTTCCATCACTGACATCACCTTGAGGTGCAGAAGCACCAACGCGGCGTTGCTCTGCCTTCTTCGATCCTGTCACACGATAGGCATCGTAGACTCCCTCGATCTTGCGTAGGGACTGCAGGACCTGTGCTAGGTGTCTGGGATCAGCCATCTCAAACACAAAGCTCGACTTTGCCACACGTTCCTTCGATGTGGTCATCGTGCCTTGCAGCAGGTTCACTCCATGTTCTGAAAGAACCCGGGAAATGTCTGAAAGCAGGCCGTGCCTGTCCAACGCCTCGATCTGCACGTGGACAAGGTAAATGGCGTCAGCTCCAAGTGACCAGTCCACATTGATGAAACGTTCCGGCTCGCGCCTAAGGGAGGCCACATTGGGACAATCGGCGCGGTGTACCGATAGTCCATTGCCACGAGTCACAAAACCCACAATGGCGTCCGGTGGAACGGGAGTGCAACACTTTGCGAGTTTGACCAGCACATCTGAAGATTCCATCGATTCCACAACCACGGCGCTGTCTCCAGCAGACGTGCGTCGGTGTTGGATTCGAGTAGGTGTGACGGCCTCTGCCAAGGTCTCTTCAACACCGGCGTTGCCGCCTTGCGATGAAATCAGGTGACGCACCACGGTCTCGGCAGAAACCGAGCCTTGGCCAATCGCCGCGTACAACTCCGTTACATCGGAGCGATTCAGATCTTGGGCAACACCCCGCAGAGTGTCGTGACTCATCAACCGTTGAACTGGTTGATTCTTCCGCCGAATAGCCTTTGCAAGTTTGTCCTTGCCTGCCTCAATAGCCTCATCACGTTGTGAATGCTTGAACCACGACTTGATCTTGGCTCGCGCGCGTGGAGAGGCCACAAAATCCAACCAGCCTTGGGACGGACCCGCAGAATCACCTTTGGCCGTAATGATCTCAACGTTGTCGCCCGATTCCAGCCGATGGTCCAGCGTCACTAACCGATCGTTGACGCGTGCCCCCACTGTGCGGTGGCCAACCTCGGTGTGCACTGCATATGCGAAATCCACGGGGGTAGACCCTGCCGGCAGTTCGAGCACTTCACCTTTCGGGGTGAATACATAGACCTGATTGCCGGAGATCTCGTACCTCAGTGAATCCAAGAACTCAGCGGGATCCGCAGTCTCTCGCTGCCAGTCCACCAGTTGGCGAAGCCAATTGAGCTGAGTCTCCTCTGTTCCTCCTTGGTTCTTGTTAACCGAGGTTGTGTTCGGGTTCTCCTTGTACCGCCAGTGGGCAGCCACACCGTACTCGGCACGGCGATGCATCTCATACGTTCGGATCTGCACCTCAAGTGATCGCCCGCCCGGGCCGATCACCGTGGTGTGAATCGACTGATACAGGTTGAACTTAGGCGTGGTGATGTAGTCCTTGATGCGTCCCTGAATGGGCGTAAAGACCGTGTTGGCTACGCCAAGTGCTGCATAACACTCGGGGACGGTCTCAACCAGCACACGCACGCCCACGAGATCGTAGATGTCTTCGAAGTCCTTGCCTCGCAGAATCATCTTCTGGTAGATCGAGTAGTAGTGCTTCGGGCGCCCGGTGATGGTGCACTTGATCCGGGCCGCCTTCAGCTCCTTCTCAAGCGAAGCCTTGATCTTGGCGATGTAGGCCTCACGTTCGGGATTGCGCTCAGTAACAAGCCTCTCAATCTCCGTGTAGACCGAAGGATAGAGCACCTTAAACGAGAGATCTTCAAGTTCCCACTTGATAGAGTTCATTCCCAGCCGATGAGCTAGAGGAGCATAGATCTCCAGAGTCTCACGTGCCTTGTTCTGAGCGCTCGATTCTGGAACGTACTTCCAGGTGCGGGCATTATGCAGGCGGTCTGCGAGCTTGATAAGAAGAACGCGAATGTCCTTCGACATCGCAATAACCATCTTGCGGACGGTTTCAGCTTGAGCAGCCTCACCAAACTCAACCTTATCCAGTTTGGTCACGCCGTCCACCAGAAGCTCGACAGTTGCACCGAACTCCTTGCGCAGCTCTTCGAGCGTATACCCGGTATCTTCAACGGTGTCGTGGAGAAGTGCGCCCACGATCGTGTCCTCATCCATACCGAGTTCCGCAAGGATTGTGGCAACAGCCACTGGATGTGTGATGTACGGTTCTCCGGACTTACGCTTCTGATCCTGATGACACCTATCGGCCACCTCGTAGGCACGAATAATCCGTGCCTTATCCACACTCTTCGTACCGAGGGCGCGGATGAGAGGCTCCAGTGCTGCTGGTATCTGGAGTGCCGATCTGCCCGTCAACCACGTGAGACGCGATCTGACCCGTGGTGTTTGAGACTCACTCATGTCTACCCCCTTTTGGCGTAATGATAGTCGCCTAGACAAGAAAAGGCCGCACGCTTCCGCGTGCGGCCAATTCCTTGCACTTAGTACGTCAGGACGGCGTCGACGTCGCGTCCCTCAAGTTTCTCACGTCCGCCTAAAGCGGCCAGTTCGATAAGCACACAAAGCCCGGTTGGCTTTCCGCCAGCACGCTCAATGAGATCAAACGCTGCATTAGCCGTGCCACCCGTTGCAAGAACATCATCAATGATCAACACACGCTGACCATCCTTAACAGTGAATGGCTGGAGTTCCATACGAGCCGAACCGTATTCGAGGTCGTAATCGACTCCCACCACAGGTCCAGGCAGGCGGCCCGCCTTGCGAACCGTCAGCATGCCCACACCCAATGCAAGTGCGAGCGGTGCCGAAAGGATGAATCCACGCGACTCCAAGCCTGCCACTGCATCCACTTTGCCGCGATAGCGTTCTGCAAGGATATCGATCAGTGCCCCAAATCCATCGGGATCAGCGATGAGTGGCGTGATATCACGAAACAGTACCCCGGGAGCCGGAAAATCCTGCACCTCACGAAGATGGCTCTCTACGAGAGCCACAGTCTCCTGCGGGAAGACAGAGCCTTCATTCACTTCTTGCTCCTGTTCTTTCGGCGCGGCTGGGCCGAAGCGCCTTGATGATGACCGGCGTCACGAATGATGCCGTGGGCAGGTCCTGCCGAATCCACATCGTCCAGATCGGAAACGTCTTCACCAGCTGCGATCTTTGCTTCACGGGCCGCCGCACGTTCTTCGCGAAGCGCAATGACCTTCTCCGTATGCGCCTTGATTTCCGGATTCAACTCAGCAAACTGAACAGCCAGAGGCGAGGCGATAAAGATGGACGAAATCGTAGACAACAATAGCCCAACAAACATGACCAGTGCGAGGTCACGCAGAGTTCCGGCGCCAAGCAGCAGCACTCCGATGAACAGAATTGACGCCACTGGCAAGATACTTGTGACAGAAGTGTTGATCGAACGAATGAGCGTCTGGTTGACAGCAAGGTTTGTCGACTCGGCAAATGTGTACGAGTTCTGAGTCAGCAGTTTGGCATTGTTCTCGCGGACCTTGTCAAACACCACGATCGTGTCATAGAGCGAGTATCCCAAGATGGTCAACAAGCCAATGACAGTCGAAGGTGTTAACTCGAAACCGAACAGGCAATAGACGCCAACTGTCACGATCAGATCGTGGAGAAGGGCGATGATTCCACCCGCTGCACTGCGCCAGCCTCGGAAATACAGAGTCAAGCCAACGGTGACCAAGAGTACGAACACGATGAAGCCGCGAATGGCCTTCATAAGAATGTCATTGCCCCACGACGGACCAATATAGGTAGAGGTCACATCGGATGAAGGGACTCCGTAGGCGTCTGCGAGCTGATTACGGATGTCTTCCGTCTGCGTGTTTGTGAGATCTTGCGCAATTGTCTGAACGCGTATCGACGCATCGCCCACCTGGGTGACGCGCGCACTCTCATCGCCCAAGGCGTCTCTCATGATGTCAGAAGCAGCCGACTGGTCTGTATCTTGCGTATTGGAGATAGTGAACTGGGAGCCACCGGTGAACTCGATTCCAAGATTCAAGCCCTTAGCGAATACGAGCACACATGAGAGCAATACAGCGGCCAAGGCGATGGAGAACCAGATCTTACGCTTACCAATGAAGTCGAAAGACTTCCGCCCGGTGTAGAGATCATTGCCAAAGCTATTCATTGACATCAGTTCTCCTCCTTCGATTCGGTGGCTGAGTCATCTGATTCGGGCGTCTCCGCATCAGAATCCGCCGCGCCCTCAGCGGCTCGGCGCCGCTCCTGAGCCCGACGTTCGGCAAGAGAAAGCCTGTGCCCATTTTCGTCGACGACGAGCGCCGCATCCTCGGCTCGCGCATCCAACGTGGCAACCGCAGTCTTCTTCGGAGCAGGGGTTGTAGCCCGTTCCTCCGAAGAGCTTTCTGAGTCCTCAATGCCCTGCTCGACCGCCGAGGCGATCTGCTCTGCACGGGTCTCCTTGGCGGGCTTAGACCCACGATCCAGAGCGGAGCCACGCCCTCGGTAGACCGGCGTGCGGCCAAGCGCTGCCGGATCCATTCCCGAGAAGCGGTGGCCCTCACCAAAGAACTTCGTGCGAACAAGCAGTGTCATGATCGGGTAGGTGAACATCAAGACGATCACCAAGTCGAGCACTGTGGTAATACCCAGTGTGAAGGCGAAGCCTCGCACGGAGCCAACCGCGAGGAAGTACAGAACGATCGAGCACAGCAGGTTCACACCGTCGGCAACAAAGATGGTGCGCTTGGCGCGGTGCCAACCATGAGAAACGGCCGCCGAAAGGGTTCTTCCTTCGCGGATTTCATCGCGTATTCGCTCGAAGAACACGATGAACGAATCAGCCGTGATTCCAACAGATATGATCAGGCCCACCACACCCGCGAGCGACAATCGATACCCGATCGTCCAGGAAAGCAAGCTGACAATCAGATAGGAAAGGCCGGTAGCGAGCACAACAGAACCAGCGGCAACGAATCCGAGGCCGTGGTACTGCCACAGCAGGTAGAGCACAACCAGCGCAAGTCCGATGAGACCAGCGATGAGGCCTGACGTCAGTGACTCAGAACCAAGTGTCGCTGAGATCTGCTCCTCAGACTGCACCTCAAAGTTCAGCGGCAGTGAACCGAAGTTGAGCTGGTTGGCCAAAGTCGCGGCTTCATCCGAAGTGAAGTCTCCAGAGATCATGGCCTTGCCGCCAGTGATAGCGGCATTCGGTGCGGGTGCGGAGATGACTTTGCCATCCAACACAATGGCGAACTGATCCTGAGGAGAATCAAGGTCAACTAGGCGCCCGGTTACCGCAGCAAACGCATCCGCACCAGCGCTGTTGAGTTCAAGGTTAACTACCCACAGGGATTTGGTGGAATCATACCCTGAGGTAGCTTGGGTGACATTTGTGCCCTCAACTTCGGCAGGTCCAAGAATGTACTTCTCACCGCTGGAACCGCAAGCGGCGACTGCCACTGCGGGGTCATCGGCTGATGTGGACTGGGTGTTCGGATTTGTGCAGTCAAGAATCAGCGACTCGTAGTAAACCTTTTCGGTGATCCATGCCGTGTCGGAGGCGTTCTCTGGAGTAGTTGTGGGCGTATCGGAAAGAACTCCATCGCCGTCTGCGTCTGCAATACGCTTGGCTTGTTCTTCCAGCTCTGCCTGAGAATAGGTGGCATTTGCACTTGGGCTCGCACTTGCACTGGCCGAAGCTTCTGGCGAGGCCGATTCGGATGGCGTCGCACTCGCTGTATCGGTTGCTTCAGCAGACGCAGAAGCCGATGCTTGGGCCTCGTCATATGCCTGAACGGTAGCAGGAGTGAGCGCTCCTGAACCGGTAGTGGTCAGAGTCAGCACCGGACGCATACGCAGAACCGCGGATGTGCGTACCAAGTCGAGAGTCTCCTGCGAAGGCTCACCTGGCAAGCCCACAACGATGTTCTGACCGCCCTCAGAGGTGATCTCGGCTTCGGAGACACCTGAGGCATCCACTCGCTGCCGAATGATCTCGATAGCCTGATTGACGTCTTCCTGAGTAATCTCCGAGCCATCCGTGGTGGTCGGGGTCAGGATGATCTGCGTACCACCTTCCAAGTCCAATGCGAACTCGGGGATCCAGCGTGATCTATCTGTGGTGAGTGTTCCGACCAGAAGCGAAGCGATGAGCGCTACTGACAAAACGATGAGCATGACGAGGCGACGCCAAGGAACAACTTGACGTACCGAAGTGGTGCGGGTCGACATATAAAAATCTCTCGATGGTTGATCAGAACCGAGTGGAACCGTTGATTTCGCCGTCTTGGGAAGGCTGATCACTTGATGGCGTATTCTCCGATTCTGGTGAGTATGAATCCGGAGCTTCGAAATCTTCCTCGTCTGCCGCTGGGACATTGTCCTCAACCTCGGCTAACGGCAGGTCAGCAACAGCGCTAATTGACTTCTTCAGCCACACTGTTTCGTCACCACTCGGGCTCTGCAGAGTAACGGCATCCCCATCGATGTCAACAATCGTTCCAAAGAAGCCTGAGGTAGTTACCACATTGTTGCCGAGTGCAACCGCTTCTTGGCGTTGCAGTTCAACCTTCTTTTGCATGCTCTTGCTCGATCGCGACATCCACCAGATCATGAGAACCATCACGGCAATGAAGATAAGCAATGTTACGTCTGGATTCACAGAAGCTCCTAGCAGATTGCAGACAGTACCGCGCTAGTCTACGCGGATGCAGGCCCATTGGGAAAACTGGGCCAATTCTCAACTAGCTTGTCGTTACTGCGCAAACTCGGCGGCTTTCTTGCATAGTTTTGTGGCAGCTAGCCTGGCGTTTCCCGCTCCCAAGCGCATTAGGCGAAGAGCGTGCCAGATGCTTCCGGTGGCACCAAACCTAGGTGTTGCCATGCCAGTTGCGTGGCGGCACGCCCTCGAGGCGTCCGCACGAGGAATCCCTCACGTACGAGGTAAGGCTCCGAAACGGTTTCAACCGTCTCAGGTTCCTCTCCCACCGATACGGCCAACGTAGTCAGGCCAACCGGCCCTCCGCCAAAGCGCTTACATACTGCATCCAACACGGCGCGGTCCAGGCGATCCAGACCTCGCTTATCCACTTCGAATACGTCTAACGCCGCCTGTGCGGCGCCCAGATCCAGCACCCCGCTCCCCCGGACTTGTGCCCAATCTTGAACTCGCCGAAGCAGACGGTTTGCAATGCGTGGCGTACCGCGAGACCGCAAAGCGATTTCGCCGGCCGCACTGCTCTCAAGGTCAGCACCGAGTTTGACCGCATTCGTGGTCACGATCGTGGTCAGGTCTGAATCGCTGTAGTACTCCAGATGCCCCGTAAATCCAAAACGATCGCGCAGTGGAGCTGGGAGTAGACCTGCCCGAGTAGTGGCTCCGACCACGGTGAACGGCGGAAGCGGAAGTGGAATAGATGTAGCGCCTGGCCCCTTGCCAACCATCACGTCCACACGGAAATCCTCCATAGCTAGGTACAGCATTTCTTCTGCTGTTCGTGCCAAACGGTGAATCTCGTCGATAAAGAGCACGTCGCCTTCCTGCAAGGAGGAAAGAACTGCTGCCAGATCGCCCGTATGTTGAATAGCCGGCCCGGAAGTTAGGCGCAGCGAACCACCCACTTCATTGGCAATGATCATTGCGAGGGTGGTCTTGCCTAACCCGGGAGGTCCAGAGAGAAGGACATGGTCAGGCGTGCGCCCCCGTTGCAGTGAGGCTTCGAGCACCAATGACAGCTGTTCGCGCACCACTGGTTGCCCAACAAAATCCTCCAGGTGGCGTGGTCGAAGCGCAGCCTCAGCTGCCCGCTCCAGATCGGTAGCTTCTGCGGTCACCAGTTCGTTTGAATCATCCATGCTCAGCGCCTACTTCCCAAAACCTGAAGGCTGGCACGCAGCAAGGTTGGTACGTCGCCGCCCGGGAACTGGGCCTGAGCCTCATCACAGGCCAGCTGGGCGTCGCGTTCAGGCCATCCCAAACCTACGAGTGCCTCAACCACATCACTGCTGCCAACTGGAGTGGCGGAGGCCGATGCCTGGCCAGATCCACGCACGGGGCCAAGCTTGGTGCCCAGTTCGAGGATCAGACGCTGTGCACCCTTCTTCCCGATTCCAGAGACGCGTTGCAGCGCAGCCGCATCTTGATTGTGTACTGCCCGGCGTAGTAGATCGGGCGTGTGGACGGCAAGAATCGCAAGTGCGATACGCGGCCCGACCCCTGAAACTCCTTGGAGGATCTCAAAGGTTTCGCGATCGTCTAGATCCACGAAGCCAAATAGTGTCAATGAATCCTCGCGCACTACAAGCGCTGTGTGGAGGAAGGCTTCGCGCCCAACTGTGAGAGTGGCCAGCGTGGCTGGTGTTGCCAGAACGCGTAACCCAATGCCGTTGACATCTATAACCGCGGCCTCAGTGCTGAGCATGAGGACTTCACCGTGAACCACGGAAATCATCGCAAGCCTTCCTCGAACGTATGTTTGAAGATTCTAGCTCAGTTATATTACTTGGCGCGTGGCGCCACCGCGCCGTGTCGGCGCGACATCCGCTCAGCGCCAGCCCACAGTTTCTGAGCTTCAGTCAGATCGCGGCCAGTTGCTCGCGGCAATGTGCCCGCACCGCCATGCTGAGCGCGATCAGGTTCCGCGTGCAGAGAATCGGCGCCGCCCCGCCAGGCCTGCGTGATCGCTATTGCCAAGGAGTCCGCTGCGTCAGCTGGGCGTGGAAGCTCCGTCATGCGCAGGATCCGCTGAACCATGATCTGAACTTGCCGTTTGTCTGCTCGGCCGCTTCCCGTGACCGCCGCCTTCACCTCGGAAGGCGTGTGCATTCCCAAGGGAAGACTGGCACGTGCAGCGGCGAGCATCACGATTCCCGCCACCTGTGCAGTTCCCGTTACGGATCTAACGTTGGATTGCGCAAAGACGCGTTCCACCGCGACGACGTCGGGCTTGAACTCCTCCATTACCTCGTCTAGTCCATCTGCGATGATGAGAAGGCGTTTGTGAGGAGCCAGTTCGGCGGCCGAACGCACTACTCGCATGTCAACGAGCTGTACGCGCCGGCCGCCCTCTGTATCGATAGTCCCGAAGCCGCACCGGGTCATACCCGGATCAACCCCGAGAATCCTCATGGCTAAGCTTCTTCGAGTTGCGCGAGAACTGCATCCGGAATGTCAACATTGGAGAAGACGTTCTGTACATCGTCGCAGTCATCGAGTGCATCGATGACACGCAGAACCTTCTCTGCCCTTTCCTTATCCACTTCCACCTTCATGGAAGGCACGAACTCGCTCTCAGCTGAGTTGTACTCGATCCCGGCATCCTGCAAAGCGGTACGCACGGCCACCACGTCGCTCGGATCCGATTCAATAACGAACACGTCGCCTTCATCTGTGACTTCTTCAGCGCCGGCATCGAGCACGGCCATCAGGATGTCATCTTCAGTCAGGGCATCGGTCTTGGAAACCTCGACCACACCACGACGTGCGAACAGGTAGGAAACCGAGCCTGGTTCCGCCAGCTGGCCTCCGTTTCGGGTAAGTGCCACCCGAACCTCGGATGCAGCGCGGTTCCGGTTGTCGGTGAGGCACTCAATAAGAACTGCGACGCCGCCTGAAGCATAACCTTCGTACATGATCGATTCGTAGTTGACGGCATCTGCGCCTTCACCGGATCCGCGCTTGACTGCGCGGTCGATGTTGTCTGCTGGCACGGAGTTGCGCTTTGCCTTCTGGATGGCATCGAACAGGGTTGGGTTACCAGCAGGATCGCCACCGCCTGTGCGCGCGGAAACCTCAATGTTCTTGATAAGGCGCGCGAAGAGCTTGCCGCGCTTGGCATCAATGGCGGCCTTCTTGTGCTTAGTAGTGGCCCACTTAGAGTGTCCTGACACAGGTTCTCCTCAGAAATTGCTTGTCGTCCGTGAATATTGTACTCGCACCCGCACCTAGCTTGACATGGTCCACAGCTATTGGGCCCGCAGTGGCGTGGACCTACTGCTCCCACACTTCAGTGCACGTACCATCCCATCCTTGGCGCCACGCCTCGGCATAGCTGGCGAAATTCTGCGGATAGACGGTTTCGCCACGGCTCTCCGCCTCTGGAATGGCCTCGATTTCCCACCACCGGTATTCGTCGAGCAGTTCTTCTTCGAGCGCTGTCAGATGTGTCGAATTTCCGATTCTCTCCATCTCAGACTGAGTGACAGTGGCAATAAAAAAGAGTTCGTGCTGACGCCGCGTCTCCCAGGCGAATCGGAAAATGGCGTGGCGCCTCATAACCGGCCCGACCAAACGGTCGGGTTCAAACTGAAGCCCGGTCTCTTCACATAGCTCCCGGCACGCTCCGGCCTGTGGGGACTCATCCGGCTCCAGTCCCCCGCCTACGGTGAACCACCAAGCATGGTCCGTATCTCCGAAGTCGTGGCCTTTGATCAAGAATGTGGCACCGGCGTGGTTGAACAGGACTATCCGTGCAGCATTGCGCGAGAGTATGCCGTCCGCATCGGGGTGCCATTCGTTGACCAGTTGGTCACGTTGTTCGTTACTCAAGTTTGGAATAGCCACCCCACAACGCTACCAAACCGACGCTATGTGGCGGCCAGTGAATACCTCACGTAGGTAGCTGATCAGCTGAAGTTGGCGCATTTCTTCAGCTCGATTGCTGGGGTTGTTGACGCTTCCCTGCCGCAGTTCGCGATGGCGATTGTAGCCGAGCCGAATCACTTCTTCTTGGAATCGTTCCATGGCCCGGCGGCCGTCTTCTTCATGCCCACCTAGGCTCGCAAGGTTCTTGCCCGCCCAATCCACGGCAGAGCGCCGTGCGGAGACCTTCGAAATCATGGCCAGCTCATTGTGAGTCAGCCAGCCCGCAGCGGCATATTCTGCCAGAACCGCAGATACGTCCGTGCGTTCCTTGCCGCGCAAGTACCAAATGATCCACAGCATTGCCATATAAATAGGGAGCTGAAAAGCAAAACGTGTGGAGCTGCTCATTGCCGTTACCGCGGAGTAATTATGCAACCCATGAACGAGAACACCCGAACAGTATCCGATGAATCCAAGCGAAACGAGTGAAGCGAATCCCTTACGATCCGAAGCAAGTCCAATGAACAGACCTGTTAAGCCAGTTGCAAGTGGATGGATAAAAGGGTTTTCGATAGCGCGAGCTTGAAATACTGCTCCGAGCTGGTCGTAGTACTCACTGAAGTACAGGATGTTCTCTGAAAAAGCGAATCCCAAGCCCACGAGCATTCCGTATACAAGGCCATCAATTGGGCCGTTGAAGTACTTTCTGAACACCGTGTAGATGACGAGCACTCCCACCCCCTTCGCCGCTTCCTCAACGAGTGGAGCACCGACAACGATGGGCAGAACCTCCTGCTGGAACTCGCTGAGATAGGCAGTAGTTGCCATCGTTTGAGCAAACACACCGTTCCCGATGAGCGATGTGAGTGCCGCGACCCCGGCACCCCACGCAAATGCGACGGCGAATAGCCAGCTTGGTTCGGGCTCCCATTCGTCGACCCACCGGATGAATGCAAGGATAACGACGACGGGAAGCAGCGCAAGGCCTGCAACGAAGATCGTGACGCCCACTCCTCGCACACTCAAGAGTGGCAGCAGATACACAAATGCAGCCAGTGCGAGCACAATAAAACCCGCAACAGCCATGTAGAAGCGTGGGCTGTGCTTTGCGGGTTCGTTCCATCGCGGTGCGGTGTAGGAGACGTTCGGTGCTGCAGCCCCCGGGGTGACTGCTTGTGCCGATGTATCTGCGAACTCGGTGCCCCCGAAGCTCTGGTGATGGCTCATTCATCATCCATATCAACTGTGGCGGGAGCTGGAGCGTTACCAGCTAAGCGCAGAACGGATGCCAATGGTGCCCTTCGGACTTGGCTGATCTGGGCAACATGGTTGTTGTGAAAAGACCTAGTCATCCTTACATCGAGCCGGGACCGCTGCAGCTTTTCATAGATCTCTCGGTTCTCCTCCGGAATTTCGGATTCGCCAAGTTCATCCACGGTCAGTCGAAGTGTTCGGGAAAGGTCTGATTCCAGCGAACGCCGGTCTACGCCAGCTGCCGGGAAGTCGAAACCCTCAATGCGATCGAGCCCATCGTCCACAATCGGTTCCATACCTTGGCGCAAGCAGTTGTCCGCGGCATCAGCCAAGAGAATGGCGCCAGCCAGATCCAACACCCCTGAGTCTGCAAAATCGTGTGCGTACTGCGCCCGAGCAGTCAGTGCGTGTTCTAGGGTCCTTCGTGACTTCACAACGGTACGGTGCAACCGATCCAGCCGGCGCGCCATAAGCGTACTGACAAGGACCACTATGGCCACCACGATGATAACGATCAGTATCCATTCGGATGCGTTCATTCATCCACTCCGGCTTGGGCAATTCTGATGGCTGTTTCGTAGACGGCAAAGACCTGCGAAGCAACCGTGGCCCAATCATAACGATGGGCTTCCGTATGGGCACGAGCTACCGTCTGGGCGCGGCGCTCAGGATCTCTGAGGGCGTCCACCACCGTCTTTGCCAAGGCAGCGTAATCCTCGTTGGGGAACTGATCTCCAAATTTCCCAGAACCAAGAACCGCTTTGAACGCTGGAATGTCGGAGGCCACAACAAAGCTCCCCGCACTCATAGCCTCAATGAGAATAATCCCAAAGGATTCTCCACCTGTGTTGGGTGCAAGATACACGTCCACGGAACTGAGAAGAGCTGCCTTGTCATCGTCAGTGACAGCGCCGAGGAATGTGACCGCCTCGGCGTCGTCGCCAAACATCTCAGCGGCCTCCACAACATCGCCGCGTCCGGCCACAAACAGCCGAACTCCCGGCACGCGATCGCGGATTGCATGAAATGCCTGCGCCACGACGGGCAGGCCTTTGCGTGGCTCATCGAGGCGACCAAGAAACCCGAGCGTGGGATGCTCAGCAGTTCCTTCAAACCTCTTGTCCCGCGCCGCGTCCTCAAAAGCGGCTGTATTGACGCCATTGGGAACCACGAACGCGTCGCCACCCAGATACTGTACGGCCGTGCGGCGGGCTTCCTGCGAAACAGCGATACGGGTCTGGATCTTCTCCAACATGGGACGCACAAACGGCGATGCCATCTCCAATGCTCGCGACTTATCCATTGCCGTGTGGAAAGTGGAGACTACTGGGCAGTCGGCGCTCATGAGGGCAAGCATCGAAAGCGAGGGGATGAAAGGTTCGTGCACATGTAGCACGTCGAAGTCACCTTCGCGAAGCCACGCCCGCACCTGCCGATTCACGCGTGGTCCGAAGGATAGGCGGGCCACCGATCCGTTGTAGGGAATGGCCACCGCTGAGCCTGTGGGAGTGACAAAATCCGGCAGACCTTCGAAGGACTCCGCGGGAGCGATGACCCGAACATCGTGGCCGCGGCGAATGAGCTCACTCGCCAGGTCGCGAATATGAAACTGGACCCCGCCGGGAACATCCCACGAGTATGGACAGACGATACCGATCTTCATTCCTGTGCCACCTTAAGCTTCATCAACCCGGTTGTCAGGCAGAGAATGCTCCCGCCGCGTGCCCTTGGGCTGAGCATCACCAGATTGAGCGCATCCTGACGAAAGATTTGCCTGGCGCTCCTGGGAGTCCGCAGAGTTCACGTCTTCACCGCGCGCGGCTGCTGCTGCCTTCGCACGCGACTTCGCAAGGCGCGCCGGGTCCAAGTCCTCCACGAACACCTTCTGCAGCATATGCCAGTCCTCAAGATGATCCAGAAGATACGGCGTGATCGTGTCCACCCACTCTTGGCACATGCGAGCGATGTCGGCCTCTCTTTCGGCTGGAGCAGAGTGAGGTGTGGTGGTGGCTCGCACGGCCGGGAGAATGTCGATCCGGGTTCCCCACTTGGTGCCCGCTGCTGCACGGCGGGATCCCGCCAGCTTCTCATAGGAGATATACACCGGGTAAAGGCCACATCCCGTGCGCTGAGCCAGAAGAGCTGGGCCAGGCGCTACGAGCATGGGAATCCCGGCCAGCGTAACCTCAATGCCTGAAGCGGAGAGGTCCCGATCTGCCAACATCGGGGTGAAGATGTGATTTTCGCGCATATCCGCTTCCAAGGAACGAAGTGCGCCTCCTCCCTTCACCAAGGGATAAATCGTCATTCCCAAGCTCTCTCGGAAGGAAAGGAATCCTTGGAACAGCTCGGGAGGCTCGAGTTTCTCGGCAATCGTGTGGACGGTGGCGAGGTCGATGTTCGCCCAAGCTCCCGCCAGATCCCAATTGCCAGCGTGCATCAACGCGCCCGTGACAGAGCCGGATTGTAGCTCTTCGCGAACATGTTCTGTGGTGCAACCACTGACCCTAGCCAGAATCGATTCTTCGTCCCAACGGCTCAATCGGAATGACTCATAGTAGTAGCGCATGTATGACCGCATCGCCTTGGCAGATAGCGCGAGCGCCTCACGCCTCTTCATGCCCGGTCGCAGGCGAGCTTGGTTCTTCCGGAGTTGTTTGGTACCACCGATGGGAAGGAGACCAGCGAAAGTGCCGACGACGTCGAATACCGCACGTCCGGCGGATTCGGGCAAGTGATCTACTGCGCCTTGTGCCAGCGCGAACACTCGAACTGGATTCACGCTCAGAGTTTCCCTTCATTCGCAAGCGTCTTGACTTGCTTCTTGACGTGGACCATCCGCTGGATCACTGTTGCGAAAGCCGTGATGCACAGGATCCACATGGTGAGAGCCATGATCCAGTCTCCAAGCTCCATTCCTGTCAGAAGTGTTCCAAGAAGTACCACGAAGAGGCGATCAGCTCGTTCGGCCAAGCCAACGGAGGCCGTCATTCCAAGTCCTTCGGCACGGGCTCTGGCGTACGGCACCACGGATCCAAAGACCAACGCGCCGAGCCCGCCGATGAGAATCCATTCCACGTAGGAGGAATCTGCGTGAAGGTACGCCCATACGAGGAGTCCACAGAAGATGGCTGCGTCCGAGATGCGATCGAGTGTGGAGTCAAGGAAAGCACCCCACTTGGAAGCCGTGCCTGTGAGCCGGGCGATTTGCCCGTCCAAGTTGTCAAAGATGACCAAGGCAGCGATCACCAAAGCGCCCACCGTCAGGTGGTCCAGCGGAAGCAAGGTCAACGAAGCGACCACTCCAGCGATAGTCCCGGTGATGGTGATTGTGTCAGCAGAAATGTGCAGCTTGACGCACGCACGGGCAATTGGTCCAAAGAGAACAGCCGCAAGAGGGCGGCCAGTTCGGCTCAGCATGATCTGTACTCACTTCCGATTCTGCCACCCGGCTGGGATTGTGCATACGGATGGCGATTCCATCGCATAGTCTAGCGGGGTGGCACCTGCTGCCGAACCTACACGCGTGCTGAACGGCAGTCACTGCATGCCGGGGGAACAGTGATAGCGGATCCCCTCCTTCTGCCACAACTGTGCCAAGTGGCTCACTCGCGGTAAGAATGACGCCCACTCGCCCACCCCAGATCCGGCCCACGCCACTTCTGCCAGTGCCGCGAGCCGCGGCAACAGCATGTATGTGAGGTCGTCGAAGGTTCGGATGGTCTCGGTGAAAAGGCAGGCCTCAACGCCGGCAACTTCAATGCCGGCGGGAGCTATTGTTCGCGGGTCCCATTCCAAGGACTGTCTGAGCTCACCCGTTCCCATCCACGTAGTGCCCAAGGCCTCTTCTTCGGAGTACTTCATATCCACATATGCGCGCGACGCTGGCGATGCGATGAGCTTCACTCCACGTCTGCCTGCCGCCGCCAGTTCTTCCGTTTCTTGGCGTTCGTCCCACAGTTGGACGAAGTCGCCCATCTTGAGATGGGAAGCTCCTTCTTGCCATGCGACAACTGACCTGCCTTCGCTATGCACATGGGATGCCATCTGTGAGACGAGTGCATCGAACTCATCGCGAGTGGTTGCGAGGCATTCGTCTGCGCCAATGTGGACGGGCCCGACGTCGACCCCCATCAACGTACGTGATATAGCGGAAAGAAACTCGTGGGTCAGTTCCGCTTGTGTGGACAGTGTGGAGAAGCCAACTTCAACGCCTGTGTAGGGATCTGGTGAAGTACCTGTTGGACTCAGGCCGGGAAGTGCATGCAGTGCGGCGTTGACGTGCCCGGGTACGTCAATCTCCGGCACGACTGTCAGACCGTTGCGTGCGGCGTAATCCACGATGGTACGAATATCTGATGTTGTGAAGAATCCGCCGCCGTCCATTCCAACAGATGTCTGCGAGGATCGCTCGACCAACTCGGGAAACTCTGGAACCTCGATACGCCAGCCTTGATCGTCACTTAGATGCAGATGAAGCACGTTGAGGCGCAGCGAAGCCGCGATGTCGATAATCGCGCAGATGTCATCCACACCAAAGAAGTGACGTGCCACATCAATGGACAATCCTCGCCATGGGAACTCTGGGCGATCGAGGATCGTTAGCCGGGTCCCTAGGGCCGGAGCTTGCAGCTGCATGGCGGCCGCTGTGCCGTGCCGCAGTCCAGTTGGAGTAACGGCATCAACCTGGATTCCATCCTTATCCCAGATCACGCGATATGCCTCGCGCTCTTGCCACAGAGTGAGTGGTTCCGCAAATCCCAGATCCCGAGCGGTGGCTCGGAGCGACGTGGCGATTCTTGCCGCTCCTTCCTCCGATGGAACAGGCGCTGAACGTGACGGCTCTTCGAACTCCACTCTCACATCGAATGGACGCGGAACTAATCCGTTGTTGGCAAACGACTCCATACCCTTGACCTCCACCATAGTGACCTCTTTCATACATGGTATTCGACACATTAATTGTAAGTGTGCTTTACTAACATTTATGAGGCCTCGAACTCTTCGTCAAACGACGCTCTCGCATCCAGCAGATGCTCGTACTCAAAACCGGTCTGTCGTGCTGCAGCACCTCTTTCAGTCCGGTCCAGAGTCACGGGCGGAACTAGCTCGGTCAACAGGCCTCACTCGTGTCACCATTTCCGCTCTCATAGAGGATCTCCTAGCAGAAGGTTTGGTCTCCGAACTCGGTAGAGAGAACCGGCCAGGCAAGGTTGGAAAGCGGGCCACGCTCGTCGGGCTGTCTGAAGACAACTGGCAGATTGCGGCCGCGACTTTGACCAATGACGGCATCATGTCAGGTGCGATCATGTCGCTAACTGGAACTCTCCTCCACCGCGTGGACGAACCACGCGTCCTGCCCGGCGGACCACAGGCCGTGCCCGTCGTTACCGATTTCTGCCGCAAGCTAGTAGCACTCGCAGACACACACGTCCTGGGCCTAGGAATCTCATCCCCTGGAATCATTTCGCCAGATGGCGTCATCGAACAAGCTCCCAATCTCGGGTGGTTTGACCTGCCCTTGGCCTCACTCCTTCAAGAGGAACTTGACATTCCAGTGCGCGTGGCAAATGACGCCAATGCCGCAGCGCTCGCAGAGTTCACATTCCATAGGCCCCGCACAGACACCCTGCTTCGCATCACGATCGGCGTGGGCGTTGGCGCCGGAGTTGTTGATGCCGGGGCTCTCATACACGGAACCGACAACGCAGCTGGAGAGATCGGCCATGTCACCGTCATCGATGAGGATTCGCATGGCCCGCTCGGCCCACCACGTCCCTGTGCGTGCGGCCGATCCGGTTGTCTTGAGACGGTTCTTTCTCAATCCGCACTACGTTGCGTCGCCGCTGGCGAATGGGGCGACGACGTCGTCGGGATCATGAACGCCATTGGGGTTCAGTTAGGAACAGTACTGGCACCCGTCACGGCCACTCTCAACGTTGCCGACATCATCATCGCGGGTCCAGAAGGAATCGACCTTTCCCCATTGCTTCAAGCAACCGACCAGACGATCCGTAAGCGCACGCTTCCACGATCACACCGAAATCTCCGGGTTCACCTCTCAAGCATTGGTGTCGACGGCGCACTTCGAGGCGCTGCCGTGCTCGTGCTTTCGGGTCAGCTCGGTATCTCATAACCACCACGAAGGCCACCACACAGAAGAAAGGACCACACGATGGTCAAGCGAACGAAGGCGATCGCAGCACTTGCGGCGCTGACAATGTTGGGAGTTACTGCATGCTCCTCCGGCGGCGATGCCGCTGACCCGTCAGACACAGCCACCACTGCCGCCACTCAGGACAACTCCGACAAGACAATCACCCTCTGGCTCGCAGGATCTGACACACCTGATGAACTGCGTGACTACCTTGTCACCACATTCCACGAGAACACCGGTGCAACGCTCAAGATCGAAGAGCAAGCCTGGAGCGATCTGGTCACAAAACTCACAACCGCCCTGCCCGATGAAGCCAACACGCCAGACGTAGTGGAAATCGGTAACACGCAGGCTCCAACATTTACGACCGTCGGAGCCTTCCGAGATCTCAGTCCGATCTACGAGGAGCTGGGAGGGTCGGACTTGCTGCAATCATTCGTTGACGTCGGAACAGTTGACGGGAAGCAGTACGCGCTCCCCTACTACTTCGGTTCGCGCTACATGTTCTACCGCGCAGACATCTGGAAAGCAGCTGGTGTGGAAGTTCCCACCACGCTGGCTGAGTTCACCGATGCCGTCACATCGCTGACAACCGACCAGCAATCCGGATTCGCCATGGGCGGCCAAGACTGGCGCAACGGCATCTCGTGGGTCTTCGCAAACGGAGGCGAATTGGCAACGGTGGATGGCACCACCTGGACCTCCACACTGTCCGATCCCAACACCATAAAAGGTTTGGAGATGTGGCAAGACGTCGTTATGAACGCCTCCAACTTGCCAACTACGGAACGCGACGTCGCTTACTGGGACTTCCTCAATGATGGTACGGACGGCGCCGCACCTGAAGCAGCCACCATCATGGCTCCGGGCTGGGCTCGTTGGTCGATCGGTGATCTGACCAAGAATGACGCCGGCGAAGAGGTTCGCGATGGCATGGTCGACGACTCCAAGTTCGATATCTTTGCCTTGCCGGGCGTCGACGGCGGCGTAGCACCCGTCTTCGCAGGTGGATCCAACATTGCCATCTCGGCAAAGTCTGCAAATCCCGAACTCGCTGAGGATCTGCTTCGCATCATCTTCTCCGAGGAGTACCAGACCATGCTTGGCGAAAACGGCCTAGGACCCGCCAACACCAAGTACACCTCAGCACTTGGTGATGACAAGTTCGCCAAGACGATGATCGAGACCGCCGAAAACTCCAAGTTGACCCCAGCGGCACCCGGATGGGCAGCAATTGAGGGCGCATTCGTCTACGAAGAGCTCTTCCAGAAGATCGCCGACGGTGGCGATGTCACTGAACTCGCATCTGAGTATGACGCCAAGTTGACGCCAATGCTCAACGGAAACTAACACACCGTGGCGGGGCCCAGTTGAGGGCCCCGCCACCCCAACCCACCGGAGTCAGAATGTCCATCGCTCCACCAACGCACGCAGACGTCACTGCCACGCCACGGCGCCGAAAGCCGAACCGAGCACCTTTCTTCCTTCTCATCGCACCCATTCTCGTGTTGCTTGCCGGATTGGGATACCCACTCTTTTGGCAGATCGTCACCTCATTCCAAGAGTTTGGACTTGCTCAACAGTTCGGCCAGCCACCTACATTTGCGGGTCTGGACAACTACGCGCGCATCTTCAGTGATGATCGCCTGTGGTCAGTAGTTGCCCGCTCGCTTATCTTCTGTGTGGTAAATGCTCTTATCACAGTCCTCATCGGACTGTTGTTTGCCCTCCTCATGCGTGCCGTACACAATGGCATTCGCGTCATTGTGCAGATAGCTCTGCTGTTGGCGTGGGCGATGCCGATGGTGGCAGCCGTTACGATCTTCCGTTGGTTGTTCGACTACCGCACCGGCGTCGTGAACTGGCTGTTAACCAGCATCGGATTAGACCAGTTTGACCACTTTGCGTGGCTCTCCCAGCCAGCAACTTTCTATGTGGTGGGCAGCGTCATCATCATCTGGATGTCAGTTCCGTTTGTTGCGCTCTCTCTGTTTGCCGCACTCACCCAGGTTCCAGAAGAAGTCATTGAGTCTGCGCAGATGGACGGCGCATCGCCCTTCCAGTTGCTCCACTACATCTATATCCCGATGGTCCGGCCAGTCCTATCCATCGTTCTGTTGCTCCAACTCATCTGGGATCTGCGCGTGTTCGCACAAATCCGTTTGCTTCAAGATGCTGGCGCCCCCGTAAGTGAAACGAACCTCCTGGGCAACTTCATTTACGAACTCGGCATGGCCAGCCACGATTTCGGTGCCGCATCAGCTGTTTCCCTCTTTGTCTTGGCCCTGACCATCGTGATCAGTTGGCCATACGTCCGTTCACTACTCAAGGAGGACGCGTGACGACCGCCCCTGCCTCCACCGCCACCGTAGCCGCGCCGGCCAGCATCTCCTCTAGGCCCTCGCGCCGACTGCGGATCCGGCCCCGAAAGCTGTTCAACGACCTGCTCGGCATCGTCGTCGCCCTTGTATGGATCTTCCCCGTGTACTGGATGTTCCTCTCCGCGTTAACACCAAACGCCCGGCTACGCCAGATGCCCCCTTCGTTCTTGCCAACCCACGCCACGCTCGTGAACTTCACAAGGGCCATGACTGATCCCGGGTTCCTTCCCGCACTGAGAATGAGCCTGACTATCACACTGGTCACCGTGTGTATTGTGTTGGTGGTCGCGTTCCTCGGGGCACTAGCAATCAGTCGTTTCAGATTCCGGGGCCGAAAAGCGTTCATCGTCTCCATCTTGGTAATCCAGATGCTTCCCGCCGAGGGCCTCTTCATCGCCCAGTACAAGATGCTCTCAACAGTGGGCGGATACGTTCCCGCATTCGGATTGAACTCGGTTTTGGGCGTCACGGTTCTCTATTCCGCTGCAATCATTCCGTTCACGATTTGGATGCTTCGGGGATTCGTGGCCGGTGTACCTGTGGAACTCGAAGAAGCCGCCATGGTGGACGGCCTTTCCCGTACGCAGGCCTTCCTTCGTATAACGTTCCCGCTGCTCGCTCCCGGCTTGGTCTCCTCAGGTGTTTATGCTTTCTTGCAGGCGTGGAATGAGTTTACGATCGCGCTCGTCACGCTGCCTGACCAAGCCTCGCAAACTCTTCCGCTCTGGCTGCGTGGATTCCTCAACGCCTCTGTGAATCGTGGCGTGGATTGGGCGCAAGTTATGGCAGCATCAACGATCATCGCGATTCCCGTGATCATCTTCTTCATGTTGGTTCAAGGGCGAATGACGTCGGGGCTGGTCTCGGGAGCGGTGAAAGGATGAAACCGCTCTTCCTTGATGACCTGCTGGACTCGGAGAGCTTTGCCATCGGGGTCGACGTCGGAGGAACCAAGACTCGCGCTGTCGCATTCAGTGCTCACGGTGTACTCGGATCCATGAAGGTCCCGACCGAGCGCGGGCCTGACGGCGTGGTGGCAACAGTACGCCAGGTGGTCACTGCCCTGTGCGATCCGGAAGCCGGTAGGCTCACGGGCGTGCTTCGCGCGGTAGGCGTAGGCATACCCGGGGTGGTAGATAGTCAGGCTGGAACGGTCTCCCACGGCGTCAACGTAGGGATTCTTGGGGAGAATGTGCCGCTTGGCAAGCGCCTCGCGGCCGAACTCAACATTCCGGTCACACTCGTCAACGATACCGACGCAGCCACGCTCGGTGCCGCCCGCACCACAGGATCTGGCGACGACGTCGCCCTCCTTTCAGTTGGAACTGGGCTTGCTGCCGGGTTCATCTTAGATGGCGTTCCACGCAAGGGAGCTTCCGGCAGTGCCGGGGAGATAGGCCACATGGTCTACCGGGAGAATGGATTGCCGTGTGCTTGCGGGCAGCGAGGATGCCTCGAGGTCTACGCATCCGGACGAGCCCTTGACCGCTTATGGCCCGGCGCACAGGCAGGGCATTCTGGTGAGGAACTCTTTGCTGCCGCCGATTCTGGTGCTCCCGAAGCCGTCGAGGCCCGCGATCAGTGGATTCGCGCGCTTGCACACGCAGTGACGATGACGGCGCTCAGTGTGGATCCTGCCGCAATTGTGTTGGGAGGCGGAGTCAGCGAGCTTGGCCCCCAGTTACTTGAGCATCTGCGCGAGGAGCTGACGGCCCGCGCGAGCCATTCGCCCTTCCTCGAACACGCGAATGTAGCCGGGCGTATCAGCCTCGTTCCGCCTGGTGCCGAGATCGCGGCATTAGGGGCCTGCTTGGCGGCCCTCCGACCGCACAACATCCAAGCCCATTAGAGACACGGCGAACCTTTAGCACGGTGGCTTCTTGTGCCTCAGCCGAACAACTTCTGCCACGTGGCAGCGAGCTCACGCCGCGTGTCGCCGAGAATTGCTGGCACTGCCTTTGTCTGCGCGATGATCGGAAAGAAGTTCGCATCCCCGCCCCATCTGGGAACAATGTGCTGGTGGATGTGCGCAGCAATTCCAGCGCCTGCAACCTCACCTTGGTTCATGCCAAGGTTGAATCCGTGCGGATGCATCGTGGCCCCCAGAACCTGCATTGCGCGGGAGGTCATCAGGGCCATTTCGCTGCGCTCTTCCTCCGTCAGATCGGGATACATCGAGACATGGCGATACGTACAGATGAGCACGTGCCCAGAGTTGTATGGGTACAGGTTGAGAAGGCCAAAACAGCTTTGTCCTCGGGCAAAGATGAGGCCCGATTCATCGTCCACGGTTGGCGCATGGCAGAACGGGCACTCAGCCGAAGCCGGTGAGGCAGGCTTGTTTTCGCCTCCTATATAGGCAGCGCGATGGGGTGTCCACAACCTTTGCAGTCCATCGGGATCTCCTGGAAAGGAATCCGCTTCTTCGAAGGTCATGCCCACCCCACCTCACTACTCGGGTTTCACTCAGCCGTGACTACTGGCTCCATGCGTTCATATTCAGGTTCGTTCACGCGCCGCTTTACCACATCAACAATATGGGCGATAGCCGCGTCAATCGGCACACCGTTCTCTTGATGCCCATCGCGGTAGCGGAAGGAAATAGCATTCGCTTCAACGTCCTCACCGCCAGCGATGAGGGTGAACGGAATCTTCTCCTTGGCAGCATTGCGGATCTTCTTACCGAAACGATCGTCAGATTGATCCACCTCAACGCGGATGCCTTGCGCACGCAACTTAGCGGCGACGTCGGCGACGTATCCATCGAACGCTTCAGCCACGGGGACGATTCGTGCCTGGACCGGAGCCAACCACGCAGGGAAGGCACCAGCGTAATGCTCAACCAATACCCCGATGAAACGTTCCACAGAGCCCAGCTTGGCGGAATGAATCATGACCGGGCGCTGGCGCGAGCCATCGGAGGCTGTGAACTCCAAGCCGAACCGCTCCGGCTGGTTGAAGTCGTACTGCACCGTGGACATCTGCCACGTGCGGCCCAGAGCATCCCTCACTTGCACCGAGACCTTAGGGCCATAGAAGGCAGCGCCACCTGGATCTGGAACAAGATTCAAGCCGGTCGATTCGCACGCCTCAGTGAGAATTCGAGTGGCATCGGCCCAATCCTCATCCGAACCAATGAACTTGTCTTTCTTCTTGCCATCCTCATCACGCGTGGACAACTCGAGATAGAAGTCGGTTAGACCAAAGTCGCGCAGGATTCCCAAGAAGAAGTTGAGCAGCATAGTGATCTCATCTTTAGCTTGCTCATGGGTGCAGTAGGTATGGGAATCGTCCTGGGTGAACCCACGCATGCGGGTCAGACCGTGCACAACGCCTGACTTCTCATACCGGTAGTCATGACCCATCTCGAAGAACCGCAACGGAAGCTCACGGTATGAACGCCCTCGCGATCTAAAGATGAGGTTATGCATTGGGCAGTTCATGGCCTTGAGGTAATAAGCCTGACCAGCCTTCGTCACATTTCCTTCGGAATCGACTTCCTCATCAACGTTCATCGGGGGAAACATCGTGTCTGCATAATAGGGCAGATGGCCCGACGTTTTGAACAGATCACCCTTTGAGATCTCAGGGGTGTGGACAAAGTCAAAGCCGGCTTCGAGGTGGCGGCTGGTCACGTACTCTTCAATAACGTGCCGCAAGATCCCACCCTTGGGGTGGAACACAACCAAGCCCGGGCCCACTTCTTCGGGGAACGAATACAGATCGAGCTCCGAGCCAAGCTTGCGGTGATCGCGCTTCTCAGCTTCACGGATGCGCTCTTGATAGGCCACCAGTTCGTCCTTGGTTGGCCAAGCCGTGCCGTAGATGCGCTGCAAGCCATCATTGGACTGGTCGCCCTTCCAATAGGCCGCAGAGGCCTTTGTCAAAGCGAAACCATTACCAAGAAGCTTAGTACTGGGCACATGGGGTCCCCGGCACAGGTCCTTCCACGCCACCGTGCCATCGCGGCGAACGTTGTCGTAAATAGTTAGCTCGCCGTGGCCAACCTCCACCGCGGCGTCTTCTGCTCCCCCACCTTTGGTGGTGATGAGTTCGAGCTTGTAGGGCTGGTCGGCTAGTTCAGCCTGAGCTTCACCTTCAGTGACCACCCTGCGCTGGAACCTCTGGCCCTCTTTGACAATGCGCTTCATCTTCTTTTCAAGATCACGAAGAAGCTCTGGAGTCACGGCATCAATGTTGCCAAAGTCGTAGTAGAAACCGTCCGTAATGAAAGGACCAATACCCAAGTTCACGTCGGGGAACGTATCCTGTACCGCTTGAGCGAGTACGTGCGTTGTGGAGTGGCGAAGAATGTTGAGCCCGTCAGTGCTGGCCACATCCACACCTTCGACGACGGCGCCTTCGGGCAAGGACGTCAGGTCCGTGCTCAGATCCTTCAGTTCACCATCGATCCGCACTGCAATGATAGTGCGTTCCCCCGAATAGAATTCGATTCCGGTGGTGAGTTCGGAAGACTCGAAGGGGTGATCGTCAATCAAAATCTGGGACACGTGGTCTCCTCATATGTTGGGCGCGTACATACGGCGGCACGCGCTTGACAGAAGTGAGCACATACGCAGGTGCACACCCCGTCTATGATACTCGACTTAGTTGGGTGTGCTGTTCAGAGGCGTGAGGGCCCTAGAGCCGATAAGAGTGGGCGATACTGGGATCGAACCAGTGACCTCTTCCGTGTCAGGGAAGCGCGCTCCCGCTGCGCCAATCGCCCATACATGAAGAACCGGCTTGCGCCGGTCCGATTTTGAGCGGATGACGGGACTCGAACCCGCGACCCTCACCTTGGCAAGGTGATGCTCTACCAACTGAGCCACATCCGCAATATGTGCCGTTTTCACGACTTTTCAATGTTCGAGGCTCTGAATTCCTTCAGAGCCTCTTCCATAGTGGGCGATACTGGGATCGAACCAGTGACCTCTTCCGTGTCAGGGAAGCGCGCTCCCGCTGCGCCAATCGCCCAAGCGAGGTGGGTACGGGATTCGAACCCGTGTGCACGGCTTTGCAGGCCGTTGCCTCGCCTCTCGGCCAACCCACCGTGCGGTGATGGTGAACCATCGTTCCACCGAGCGGATGACGGGACTCGAACCCGCGACCCTCACCTTGGCAAGGTGATGCTCTACCAACTGAGCCACATCCGCAGCAGATCCGCGGGAAGACTAGCTCCCGGCGGCGCTCCATAACTATAGGCAATCTTCGCGCGCCATGTCCAACCGAGCCGATGAGGCGCACGCCACGCCCGCATGCTTTGCGAAAGCGACTCCGTTCGGGCTATTCTCATCAGGCACGCCAATACGGGCGATTAGCTCAGTGGTAGAGCGCTTCGTTCACACCGAAGAGGTCACTGGTTCGAACCCAGTATCGCCCACCGCAAGGTCCCTTGAATTCTCAAGGGACCTTTTCGTAGGGTTAAAGGACAAAACGTGGGTTTTATGGCGGCGTGTCGGGGTTAGTTTCGGATCCATCCTGTGCGGATTGTGAGGCCGTCTTCCCAGGGTGCGCTCGTGTTGATGGTGGTGTCGATTTCGGCTGGGCCTGGGCGAGTGTTGTTGGCGTGTAGTGGTGTGGGTTGTTCGATGTTTGTTGCGAAGTCGGTGATGGGCTGGGTGTTCAGGGACCGGGAGTACAGGTAGTAGTCCATCGCTCTCAACATGTGGTGTTCGGTCAGGCCGCGGTGGGCGTGGAGATAGGCCTTCAAGGGGGCGTTGATGCCGCCTTCGAGGGGGTTTGTGGTCGATCGGAGCTTGTTGGTGGTTTCCAGGTTGGGGTCGAGATAGGTGAATAAGACGCCGTCTTTGACGTGTGTGTCCAGGGATCTGACGATGCTTCTGGTGTTGTGGTGGGTGTACCACCAGGCTTTGTTCCGTTTCGCGAATGCCGGGACCACGCCGGGTGGGGTGTCGGCTTTGAAGGTGCGTTCAGCGAGCCAGGGGTCGTAGAGGTTATGAAAGGCGGCGAGTTTCTTTTGCCACGCGATGGCTTGCTCGCTGGTGGTGATGCGTGTCAGGTCCAGTCCAAGACGGTAGAGGGCTTTGTGTTGAACGATTTTTGGTCGACTGGTGGTGACCCTGCGGATGTTGCGTTGGATGTGGACCTGGCAGCGTTGCAGACGGCTGGTGGGCCATTCCTTCCTGATCGCTGCCAGGGCTCCTTGCGCTCCGTCAGTGACGACCACCAGGGGTGCTGGGATGCGTGCGAGGAGAGCTTGGTAGGAGGCTTTCGATTCACGATCGCATAGCTGGTAGTCGATGATTCCCTGGGTGGTAGCGGCTGTGAGCACGCACCAGCCGTGGGCGATATAGGTGCCGTCGATGAAGATCTGGTCATGGATTTCACCGGTTGGTTGCCAGATCGGTTTGGTTGTCCAGCACCAGGCGTGGTCGCGGTCCCAGGTCCGGATGGATGTGGTGAGGTGGCGGCGGGGGCGGGTGTCGGTGACGTAGTCGATGAACTCGCGGAACTGTGCCAGGCGTTGCTGGTCTGCGCGTGGTGCGGTGAAGGAGTAACGGCATTCGGTGCAGTACCAGCGTTGTGTGCCTGCTCGTGTGGTGCCTTTCTTTCGACACGGGCGGTGGCAGATCGGGCAGGTACGGGCACGCGGGCTGAGTTTCTTCACCCCATGCACATAACTGTTGCCAGTTCAAGGAAGCAATCGTATTAAGGCCCGCCACCCTAAAGACAGCGACTTTCCACGATCACAGCAACGAAAAACCCGATCTTAAGACCCACCTTTGGGGGTCAGGACTGTTTTCTGGATGGTTCTGGTTTCTCCATTTTGTCACGGTTTTCTTGGATGGTGCCTCCAAGGGATGTTTTCAAGCGCTCTGTGTTATAGAAGATAAGGTAATCATTGATTGCCGTCTCGAGCTGTGCGGCACTGGTCCAGGTGTGACCGTAGAACATTTCCGTTTTCATACGTCCGAAGAATCCTTCACAGGCCGCGTTATCGGGACTACATCCCTTCTTTCCCATCGAGCGGGTGATCCCAGCAGCCTTCGTGGTCTCGATCCATTCAGCGCTCCGGTAATGTCCACCACGATCGCTATGAATAATCAGTGGGATAGCTTCCTTATCATCACGTAAAGCGTCGTGGCGCTCGGTAGGCAAACTCGCGATCGCAGCTTCCAGCATCGACTGCGTCATCACCTTGTCCGGTCGTCGACTCGTCTGCCACGCCACCACTTTCCCATCACAGCAATCAATCATCGGGCTGAGATAGACCTTGGCGTCCGAAGCAGCAAACTCACTGACATCAGTGAGCCATAGTCTGTCAGGCTCATCAGCATGAAAATTCCTCTTGACGTGATCATCTGGGGCCGGGCTTGTCTCTCCCTCATAACTGGAATAGCGACGCTTGCGGTGAGCGTAATAAACCGGGATCTGATGTTCTTTCATCAAACGACGAACAACCTTCTCAGAAACAGTCACCCCAAGACGCTTGAGTTTGAGCCAGACCCGTGCAGAACCATACGTAAAGCCCGAATCGCCAGCAATCTTCTCAATCCTGCCAGCGAGCTCGCCATACTTGTCGGGACGTTCAAGCACACCCCGACAATAGTGGTAGCTACTGGCCGAGATCGCGCACGCCTCCAGCAGCATCACGAAAGGAAGACGAGCACGCAACCGGTCAATGATGCGTGTCTTGTTCAGGTTCGACAGTTGTCCCGGGATGACGCCCCCGTCTTTTTTTACCAGATCAAGCTCGTGTTCCAACACATGCTTTTCCACTAGAAGCCTGGCCGCCAAACGACGCAACTCGTCAGGATCATCCGGCAATGACTTCTCTAGTTGAGCTCGAGTGGCTAACCCATCAGCCTCGCGTTTCTCACGTCTAGTCATCAGGGCCCGCTCACCTTCTTGGTTCCATAGCCGCATCCACTTATACAACAGCATATGGTTAACAATGCCGAGATCCCCAGCAATGTCTTTAACTGATTGGCCAGCATTCATCCGCTCCACGGCGCTCAACTTAACAGTCCATGGATAGTGGCGGGCAGGCTGCCTCTTCACGACCGGTTTGCGACCTCGACGAGACTGATGCACCCAATCATGGAGCACATGCCGAGACGGATACCCCAACTTCCGGATCGTCTTGACATACGAACCCAACCTACGGAACGTCGCCACAGCCACACGCTTCTGCTCAGCTGAATACACAACCCTCATACAAGCCTCCCGAAAAGATACGGAAAACTGTCCAGACCCCCTTTTGTCTCTTAACCCTTTTCGTATGGCCCCACCGCTCATCCTGATGCGGGTTAAAGGCCAAAAGTGGTGTTTTTATTTTGGTGGGTGTGTTGCGGTTTAGTGTGATCGTCCTGCCCAGCCTTTTCGGGGCCAGAGGCCTTCTTCTTTGGTGAGTGCGGTGTCGTAGTGGACGGGCATGTCCCCGACGGTGGGTTTGAGTTTGGCTTTGGTCTTTCTCTTTGGGATTGTGCGGCGTTGTGGCCTGCCAGCTGTGTTCCATTCTCGGAGTATGTGGCTGGCTGATTGAGGGTTTTCGGTTGTGGAATGCAGGTACCAGTTGATCATTGCTTGCATGTGTGTTTCCGTCATTCCCCGATGTGCGTAGGTGAGTGCGCGGATGCGTGAGTTGATTGATTCGACAGGGTTCGTGGTGCGTTCCTGTGGCGGGTCGAAGTCGAGGAAGGCGAAGAGGCTTCCCTCTTGTTGGAGGCGTGCCAGGCGGTGGTAGACACGCCTGTCACGTTCATGGGTGTACCACCATGTTCGCCCTTCCCGACGCTGGGAGGCCGGGACATCACGGGCCCAGGTTCGTTCCGTGAAATAGGCCTGGTACTGGGTGTGGAGCTGGACAAGCAGACCAGACCAAGCCGCTGCTTCCTGCCGGGTTTTGACTTTCAAGAGTCGGATGGATAAGCCATAAAGAGCTTTCCCTGCAGGGGTGGCAGGACGGTGGGTCAGATCGCGTAGGTTGTTGCGGTGAACATGGACCAGGCAGCGTTGAACAGGAGTATCAGGCCACAGGTCATGGAGGGCTTTCAGGGCTCCACCGGCCCCGTCGGTGGTGACAAGACAGGGAGGAGCGATCTGGTCCAGTAACGCCATGTAGGCGGCTTTCGTTTCGCGTGTCGTCCACTGCCAGGTAACAACATGACTCTGGCTACGAGCGATCAGCAGGCACCAGCCGTAGGGAAGGTAGATGCCGTCAATGAAGACTTGGGAGTAGACCTCGCCTGTTGGTTCTACCTGCGGAGTAGGAATGCTCCAGCACCATTGCCAGTCACGGCGCTGAGTTCTCAGGCTGGTGCCAGTCATGTGTGCCTGTGTGCTGGTGCCCGTCACATATTCAAGGAATCGGGTCAGAACAGCTGTGTCGGTAATATCTGGCCGTCCAGCACTGAGGCGGTGTGGATCTTGGCCGCAGGTCGCGCACCGGTATCGGATTCTTCCGTTGCGGTACCCATTCTTCAGGACTGGGCCACACGCGCAGATGGAGCAGGGTCGTGTTGATCGTTGTCTTCCCACACACCCATATGCAGGCATTCCAAGGCGCTACCACATAACCAGAGGAAAGTGGGAGAAGCAGACACAATCACGCCTCATCTTGCCTCACAAGCAAGACGATCCCGACCTTTCCCCACCATCACACCGAAAACCCAGACATAAAAACACCAATCCTGGCCTTTAACCCGCCAATGCTCATCGGCGTTTCCTCGGCCGAAATCAGCAGCGTTTGGGCCGTCATTTCCTTGCAGGTTTCGCGAAAGCCTGCGTGAACCTCCCACAGATGGGCAATTACGTGAGATTCTTGTGCCATGCAGATTTGGCCAGGAAACGCGTACCCCCTCGGGGCAACTTTTGACGGAACAGGCACCAACTTCTCAATCTACTCGTCGGTAGCCGAGAGCATTGAGCTGTGCTTGTTGGATGAAGATGACAATGAGACCGCGGTTGAACTGCGCGAAGTGGACGGCTCAGTGTGGCACTGCTATATCCCGGCAGTTCGTCCGGGCCAACGCTACGGGTACCGGGTATATGGCCCATACGATCCAAGCAGCGGGCTGAGGTGTGACCCTTCGAAGCTACTTCTGGATCCCTACGCGAAAGCAATAGACGGCCAGATACACAACCATCAAGCGCTGTTCTCCTATGACTTCGCAGATCCGTCACAGCGCAAGGAACTGGATTCGCTTGGCCACACGATGGTTTCAGTGGTGGTGAACCCGTACTTTGACTGGGGCCGGGACCGCCCACCGGGCCACGACTACTCAAACTCGATCATCTACGAGGCTCACGTCAAGGGTATGACAATGCGTCACCCTGACATTCCCGAGGAATACCGTGGCACCTATCTAGGTATGTGCCATCCGGTGATCGTCGACTACTTGTCAAAGCTGGGAGTGACGGCAATCGAGCTCATGCCCTGCCACCAGTTCGTCAATGACACCTCTCTGCAGGAAAAGGGCCTATCCAATTACTGGGGTTACAACACAATCGGCTTCTTTGCGCCGCACAACGGATACACCAGTGCCAGCAATGACACCGGGCAGGTCCACGAGTTCAAAGAGATGGTGAAGACCTTCCACGAGGCTGACATCGAAGTGATCATGGATGTGGTCTACAACCACACCGCCGAGGGCAACCATATGGGCCCAACCCTCTCTTTCAAGGGAATAGACAACCCTTCGTACTACCGCCTAGTGGAGGAAAGCCCGGAGCACTACTTCGACACCACCGGGACCGGCAACTCACTGAACATGCGTAGTCCCCACACTCTTCAGCTCATCATGGATTCGTTGCGCTACTGGGTCACAGACATGCATGTGGATGGTTTCCGTTTCGATCTGGCTTCCACCCTCGCTCGTGAGCTCCACGCCGTAGATAAGCTTTCATCGTTCTTTGACATCATCCAACAGGATCCAATCATCTCCCAAGTCAAGCTCATCGCAGAGCCGTGGGACGTTGGTGAGGGCGGATATAACGTGGGCGAATTCCCACAACTGTGGTCAGAATGGAACGGCAAGTACCGCGATACTGTGCGCGACTTCTGGCGGGGTGAACCTGCAGTGCTTTCCGAACTGGCGTATCGGCTCACAGGTTCGTCTGACCTGTACGAGTCATCGGGCAGGCGCCCGATGGCCTCCATCAACTTTGTGACCGCTCACGATGGCTTCACGCTGCGCGACCTTGTCTCTTTCAATGACAAGCACAACGATGCCAACCGCGAAGGCAACAATGACGGAGAGACAAACAACCGCTCGTGGAACTGCGGAGTTGAGGGAGAGACAGACGATCCTGATGTCGTTCATCTTCGCGACCGCCAAGTTCGCAACTTCCTGACCACCTTGTTGCTCTCTCAAGGTGTCCCGATGATCGCGCATGGTGATGAGATCGGACGAACTCAGGAAGGCAACAACAACACATACTGTCAGGACAATGAGATCGCGTGGGTGGACTGGGAGCTAACCAAGGCAGATCTGGCACTCCTCACGTTCACCAGCAACCTCATTGCGTTCAGGAAAGAGCACCCCGTGCTTCGCAGGCGGCGTTTCCTCTCTGGCGAGTCCACCCGCGGAGGGCGCACATCTATTGGTGAGGTGGAGTGGTTCCGGCCTGATGCCACACTCATGCAGGATGAAGATTGGTCCACAGGATTTGCCCGTTCACTCATGGTGTTCTTGAATGGTTCAGAGATTCGTGAACCAGACGCGCGCGGCAACCGCATTGAGGATGATGACATCCTTATTACGTTCAATGCCAGCGATGAACCTGTCACTTTTGTGATTCCGGATGCGGCATACGGAGATACCTGGCGCATTGTCCTAGACACGGGTTCCCACGGGGACCCTGACGCCGAACAACACCCAGGAGATTCATTCGAGATCGCACCCCGCGCAATATGCGTGCTTCTCCACGAACTTTGGGATCCAAACGCCTTCCATCTCGAGGATGAGGAGGTCGACGACGTCGCAGATACCTCGCCTGGTTTTGTGCCACCTCGCCGGAAGGCAAGCGATTCCTGATTGCCCATATGCCGCTCTCACGCCACCAAGTGTTTGATCGCGGACAGCTTACTCATGGGCTTCGGCCCGAACTCCGGGTAGGCTCTCTCTATGACCTCAGTCACGGATACACGCAGATTCCCAGCCATTCACTCGCATGTTCCCGCCCCTGAGCGCAGGCAGCCCATCTCGACGTATCGGCTTCAGCTTGGCCCGCAGTTCACGTTCGCTCAAGCCATCGAGGTGGTTCCTTACCTCAAGAGGCTCGGCATCTCAGATGTCTACTGCTCCCCCATTCTGCAGGCCGCACCTGGTTCAACCCATGGGTACGACGTCGTCGATCACACGCGTATCTCACAAGAAATGGGCGGGCGCGCCGGCTTCCAACGGCTCGCAGACACTGCACACGCCAACGGAATGGGCATTGTGGTGGATGTGGTTCCCAACCATATGGCCGTTCCCACTCCTCTTTACCTGAACAAAGCTCTGTGGTCCGTGTTGCGATGGGGAGCTGACTCGGCATACTCGAGTTGGTTTGACATCGACCTCGAGGACAACCACGACGGCCTCCTTATGCCAGTACTCGGGGAACGGATCGGTTCCGTGTTGGCGAAAGGAGAGATCACACTCGAAAAGATGGTGGTTCCCGGATTTGAGGACGACGGCGAACAGCATGTGCTGCGCTACTTTGAGCACGTATTTCCAGTGCGGGCCCAGACGGAGAGCCTGCCGCTAACAGAACTGTTGGATCGTCAGTTCTATCGGTTGGCATACTGGCGAGTTGCCGAAGAAGAACTGAACTATCGGCGATTCTTTGACGTAGACACGCTGGCTGCGATCCGAGTGGAGCGTCCCGAGGT
This sequence comes from Changpingibacter yushuensis, assembly GCF_014041995.1. Classification (NCBI taxonomy): domain Bacteria; kingdom Bacillati; phylum Actinomycetota; class Actinomycetes; order Actinomycetales; family Actinomycetaceae; genus Changpingibacter; species Changpingibacter yushuensis. The sequence goes on from NZ_CP059492.1 coordinate 1,599,990, forward strand.
CTTCGACCAGTCGCACGCGCTTCTGCTCGAACTCTTTGACCGAGGATACATCGACTCCTTTCGCATCGATCATCCCGACGGCCTAGCTGACCCTCGCCAGTACCTCGAACGTCTACACGCGGCCACCGGAGGCGCATGGATCGCTGTGGAGAAGATCCTCGAAGGTGATGAGGAGTTACCCAGTGATTGGAAGTGCTCGGGAACAACAGGCTACGACGCTTCGCGGCGAATAGATGCCCTTCTCACTGATCCCTCCGGAGTCAATCAGCTGCTTGCCCAATACGTAGAGCTGTCCAATACGATCAGCCCATACGAAACGATCGAACGCAAGTCGAAAGCACAGATCATCACCACCTCCCTTCATTCGGAGATGGAAAGACTGACAATGCTCATCGCGCAGATCTGCCATACAGATGTGCGCTTGCGCGACCACACTACTCGATCACTGCGAGAAGCTCTGGGCGCACTCCTCGTGGAAATGGATCGATACCGTGCTTACGTGGTTCCTTCTGAACAGCCTGGCTCCGTCGCTGAAAACGCCATCCGCTCCGCCGCAACTCGCGCTGCAGAGTACCTTCCCGAGGATCGCCGCGAGTCTCTCGAGGTAGTAGTAGACATTATCCTCGGCAAAGAGATCGGGTCCGCGGGCTTAACCTACGTTGATTCGCGTGCTGAAGCGATTATCAGGTTTCAACAGGTCAGCGGCGCTGTGATGGCCAAAGGTTTGGAAGATACCACCTTCTATCGCTTCACTGCGCTGACCAGCGCCACGGAAGTGGGTGGAAACCCCAATAGACCCACGCTCACACCTGATGATGTTTCCACCTGGGCGGAACGCGTAGCTCAACGGTGGCCCGTCACGATGTCCACGCTGACCACGCACGATACGAAGCGTGGTGAAGACACCCGAGCAGCTATCGCCGTGCTCTCCGAATGGGCTGTTGAATGGCGCGCTCTTGTCAGCTCGCTGCGCGCCCACACCGCAGCCGAGCGACCAGCGGAGTTGGACGGTCAGATTGAGAACCTCTTGTGGCAGACAATCATTGGCACGTGGACCGATGAAGGTCCCATAGAGTCGGAGCGCCTTGTCACCTATCTGCGCAAGGCCGCGCGTGAGCAAAAGACCTGGACAACATGGACATCTCCGGATCTGACCAAAGAGGAGGCTCTGTTTACCTACACCCGTCACCTCCTTTCAGATCCAGTCTCAGTGCTAGCGTTCAGCACAGCACACAGTCAGATGGCAGCGTGCCGCCGAGTAACGAACTTGTCGCAGAAAGCGCTCGCGCTCACACTTGTTGGGGTAAGTGACGTGTACCAAGGAGAAGAGGTCATACAGAACTCGCTCGTTGACCCGGATAACCGCCGACCAGTGGATTTCGCGGCCATTTCTGACTCGCTGAAACAACTGGACTTCAACGGTGGGCTTCCCTCGCACCCCTCACTCGATCAAGAAAAGTTGTGGGTCACCTCCCGCCTCTTGCGTCTGCGAAGTGAACACACCACAGCCTTCGCCTCACAGCAATCGGGCTACACGCCACTCCCCGTCACCACCGGCCATGCCTTTGCGTTCGCTCGAACGATCGATGGGAATCCCGACGTCGTCGTCGTGTGCAAACGATTGCACCGGACGTTGTCTGATTCGGGTGGATTCGGACGCCACAACGTCGTCTTGCCTTCTGGCCGGTGGAAGGACGTGCTGACAGGCGCTGAGTTCAGCGGAGGTGTGACGGATTTGGCGTTTCTCCTAGGAACGCTACCCGTCGCGGCACTGGAGAGGGTGTGAGATGACCTTTGTGCCACGGGTGTGGGCGCCCGAAGCGAAGCACGTCAGCGTACATGTTGAGGGGACAGACCACGATTCGCCTATGACCCCAGACCGTCACCACTCGGGTTGGTGGATCGCGTCAAACCCACTGCCGCCAGGAACGAAGTACGGGTTCCGAGTCGATGGCGGGCAGCCGCTACCAGATCCGCGCTCGCGACGGCAGCCAGAGGGAATACATGGCCCCTCCGAAGTGGTCGCTTCCACGACGTTCGAATGGACTGATTCCGAATGGAGCGGCATTCCTGCCCACGGCAGCATCATGTATGAACTTCACATCGGCACGTTCACACCCACGGGCACGTTTGCTGGCGCCCGCGAGCGCCTTCCAGACCTCGCGGCACTGGGCGTGGACCTTATCGAGATCATGCCGATTGCGCCGGTGCCTGGCACTCGGAACTGGGGTTACGACAGCGTGGACATCTTTGCGGTCACCGAAAACTACGGCGGACCTGCACAGTTCGCTGCTTTCGTGGATGCTGCGCACTCCCACGGAATGGGCGTGTGCCTAGATGTGGTCTATAACCACCTAGGACCAGATGGCAACTATCTAGCGGGCTTTGGCCCCTACTTTACGGAGGATCACACGACGCCATGGGGGCGCGGGGCGAACCTAGATGGCTCGCACGCCAATCAGGTGCGCTCGTACTTCATTGACAACGCCATGCAATGGATCCGGGACTACCACGTGGATGCCCTACGCTTGGATGCCGTTGCATTCCTGCGCGATGATTCGCCCCGGCATTTCTTGGCTGAGCTTTCCGATACGGTGGCGGCCTTTGCGCGAGCAAGCGGGCGCATCGTGTCTCTCATTGCTGAATCGGACCTGAACGATCCAACCATGATTACCAGCACCGCAACCGGTGGTATGGGAATGGATGCCCAGTGGAATGACGACCTGCATCACGCGCTGCACACTCTCATCACAAAGGAAAGCTTTGGGTATTACAGCGACTTCACTTTGCCCGGCGCTTTAGAGAAGGCGTTCCGCCATGTCTTTGTGCATGATGGCAACTGGTCAAGCTTCCGTCAGAAAGTGTGGGGGCGTCCAGTTCCAGATACGGTATCGGGCCATTGCTTCGTGGTGGCCACTGAGACCCATGACCAAGTGGGGAACCGGGCACTTGGCGATAGACCCGCGCGAATCAGCGATGCTGGCTCACCAGACTTTGGAGCACTTGCTGTCCAGAGTGCGCTGCTCATCGCTTCTCCCTTCACGCCTATGCTGTTTCAGGGCCAGGAATGGGCAACCACCACACCGTTTCAGTTTTTCACGGATCATGGCCCTGAGCTGGGGCCTGCCGTTGAGGCCGGGCGTCGGCGTGAGTTCGAGGGCTGGGATTCCCTCATCGAGGGAGGGTCCGCCACGGTACCCTCGCCGCAAGCCTTGAGCACATTCACCGATTCCATCCTTGACTGGGACCAGCGCGATTTACCGGGGCACCGCGAGTACGTGCGGTTCATGACCGATTCCATTGCCTTGCGCAAGGCAACCCCTGATCTAGCCAGCGGGAGTCTCACTGAGACCGAACTGGTCCGGCTCGGAGATTCTGGCTACCTGCGGCGAGGCAAGGTATACGTAGTGTTCGCGTTGGAGCCTGCCACTGTAACGGTGCCAATGTCAGATGCTAGGCCCGCCCTCTCGTGGTCAGACCCGCACATCACTGAGGTCAGAGGCGCGGTGACTGTTCGGTTCGATCAGCCGGGAGTAATTATTCTGCTTCCTTAGTGCGCAGGTTCTTCAATCCCGCGCGTATCGACCGTTTGGCGTGAAGCGCCTTCTTCAACCCGGAGTAGAGGGCAGGCCTGGTGGGGACATCCCAAGCTCCAGGAACATCGGTGACTTCGTCACGGAACTTCTTCTTAAAATCACGTACACCTGCAAGCTGCGGAGCTCGTGCCGAGTCAATTCCCATCAAGTCAAAACTTGTGCGTCCGAGCGCGTGCATAGAACAAGCCATGGCGTACACGAGCAGGTCGGGCGCTCCGCTCTTGCGCCCCTCATGAGTGGATGCCGCGTAGTAGTACGTACCTTGAGTCGCAGTCAGTGTGACTATTCCCCAGCAGAGAGGTCTTCCGTCACGCCGTACCGTATAGAGCCGGCAGTGTTCGGGGCCGAGTGAGCCAAGCATCGATAGGTAGGTTTCCAGCGGAGCGATTCCGAAGTGGTCCCGATCGGCGGTCTCAACCAGCACGTCGTACAGCTCCGGAAACACATCAAGCGCATGGTCCGTCTCGTCGGCCACCACCATCGAATCGTTGCGCAGAGCCTTACGAACATCACGTCGCCCGCGAGATTTCATAGATGCGAGGATAGCTTCATCATTCTGGCTGGTATCGATAATGACCGTGCGGTCATACGTGACTGACTGAAGCAGTTCGTGGAGATCTTCAGCTGGCTCGATCGCATGAAGGCGGACAAAAGCAATCCTTTTGTCGATACCGTTGACGAGCCGCGTCACATCCTTGCGCAGCGCTGCTTCCTCCACCGAAGTGGGCTGAGGAGAAGTCCAGACCGGGCCATGTTTTGCCCACAAGTACGTGAACCCGCGCCCCCGCATCTTTGTTAGCGCAATGAATGCTCGGGGTGTGCCATCGACCTTCCACACGAGCTTGCGCCAAGGGCTCCTACCCGCAGCTGCAAGATCAAATCGATCCCACGCTGGAGTCTGTTCCAGCGGTAGTTCAACTCCGGCTGCTACAGCCATGTCAACAAAGGATGCATCTGTGCATTCGACTAGATTGGAGCGCTTCATGGTGCCCAGCCTACCGGCGTGGCTTTGAAGATGCGTAGCTCGAGGCCGCTAGTGTGATGTTGTGTCCCAGATTAATGCGCCCGCCGACTTCTTGACTGCGCTGGAGTCACTCAAGGGCCACACGTTTCGTCACGAACTGCACGTGACTCAAATCCCACCTCCGCAGCGGATTGCACCGTGGGCTGTGGCACTACAAGCAGAGGTCAACGATTCTCCTAGCCTAGATCCCGACTTCTATCGTGGGAACGCGAAGTTTGTGGTGCTGTACGATCCGAGCGGTCAGCCTGCGTGGGACGGCACATTCAGAATCGTCACATATGTCGCGGCTCCTGTGGACCAGGCTATGAGTGCTGACCCGCTCCTCGGCGAGGTTTCTTGGGCATGGCTGGTCGAATCTCTGGAGGACGAAGGGACCCGTTACTCAAACCTCACCGGGACCGTAACGCGTAGCTACAATGAGACCTTTGGTGGCCTCCAGCTCTCCTCATCTCGTACGGACGTGGAGATTCGCGCATCATGGACTCCACTCACAGTTGATCTGACAGACCATCTTCAGGCGTGGGCGGCCTATGCAGCCGCGGTGTGTGGCTTAGGTCCAGACGGCGTAGCATCTATACGGCCGGTAAACGAGGAGATGTAGTGGACGAATCCGTAGACGTCACAAGACTGGACGAGCCCCGCGAAGGCGTCCCCGAAGTTACAAACGAGGAGATTGACAGCGCTATAGCACGCCTAGGTTCTGGACACGGCCCATTCTCCATCGATACAGAACGCGCGATGGGTATTCGATACTCCGACCGCGCCTACTTGGTGCAGATCCGGCGCGAAGGCGCTGGCACGTTCCTCATCGACCCGATTGGGATTGAGGACCGCCTCCAGCCGCTCGCCACTCTCCTGCAACAGGATCAATGGATACTGCACGCTGCTGATCAAGATCTTCCCTGCCTTCACCAACTCGGACTCTATCCCCCGGAGGTCTTTGACACCGAAATCGCCGGACTCATCTTGGGTTTCCCCCGCGTTTCTCTTCAAAGTGAAGTGGCTGAGGTACTGGGTTTTGGCCTTGCCAAGGAGCATTCGAACTCTGACTGGTCTGCGCGTCCACTTGGCCAAGCTCTGCGCGCCTACGCGGCTCTAGATGTCGAGCTATTGCTCGACTTGCGCGACAAGCTCACACAGATGCTCAAGCAGGCCGGGCGCTTGGAGTGGCTCACTGAGGAATGTGAAGAGGTTCGGCTGCGCGAACCGCGTCCCAAGAAGCTTCAGCCGTGGCGTAAGGCCGCCCGCCAACAGGGATTGCGTGACCGCCGTTCGTTGGCCATGCTTGAGGCCTTCTGGGATCACCGCGACGCCTTGGCACAGAAGCGTGATCTGGCGCCAGAGCGCGTTATTCCCGCGAAGGTACTGGCCGAACTCGCTCTGCGAAAGCCACGCTCCCGCCAAGACATTGTCACCTCTCCTCTGATGCAGACTCGGGCGCGACGCAAGGATGCCGCAAGCTATTGGGATGCTATTGCGGAGGTGTGGAGCATTCCTCTGACCGATCTGCCAGAACGCCGTTTCACGGACAATCCGGAACCGTATCCGCCCGTCAAGCAGTGGGATCGCAGCCATCCGGAAGAAGCCGCCCGCTGGTCTGTGGTGCGCACTGCTGTGCTCGCGCAAGCCGATGATCTAGGCATTCGCCAGGATATCTTGCTCAAGCCCGCAATCCAGCGGCAGTTGGCGTGGGATGGCTGGGATCATGCGGACGAAATACCGATGCTTCTGGCCGCGCTCGGCGCTAGACCATGGCAGGTTGAAAACAGCGCGCCTTGGATCGTAGCGTCCGCAAAACGAGCCTGAGCGCCATTACCCCGCCACGACCGGCCAAGCCGCCCGGCCAGTAGCAGGCGGGCGCCATTCCTACCGGCTGAACGCCACCAATACCGCCAGACTCAGAGGACCTGACGTACCCGCACGCCCGCCGCTTGAGATACGGCCTGCGCGATCGCTCGCGCGCTCATGCCTTCGCGTTCCAAAATGACATCTCTCTTGGCATGACTCAGGAAGTTCTTGGAGATACCCAGCCGCTCAACGGGCAGTCTAGCGCCGGAGCGTTCAAGCGCCAGTTCGATTTCCGTACCGACGCCGCCGTCCACGATTCCGTCTTCAACCGTCACGACGGCGTCGAATCCTTCCAAGTACTCCACCAGAGAACTGGAGACCGGCAACACCCATCGCGGGTCGATGACGGTTACACCGACGTCGCCTGCCACGAGGTCCACGGCGGCGCAAGCGTTCGAGGCCATCGCCCCAACGGCCACAACTGCCACGTTGCATCCTGGAAGCTGCGCGGTGCGCTCACCAACTACATCAAAGTCCCCAACTTTGCGGATGGCGGGGATTTCTTGTGGAACGTCACCCTTTGGATAACGAACAAGCGTGGGGCCGTTAACGTTTATGGCTTCATGGAGAAGCGCGCGCAACTGAGTTCCGTCGCGCGGTGCCGCTGCTCGCAGTCGCGGAATCATGGCCGCCAACGAAAGATCCCACATACCGTTGTGGGAGGCGCCGTCGTCGCCCGTGATTCCTGCGCGATCCAGCATGATCGTGACCGGGGCTCTGTGCATGGCAACATCCATAAGCAGCTGATCGAAGCCACGATTAAGGAAGGTGGCATAGAGAGCAACCACAGGGTGGAAACCGGCGAAAGCTAGTCCCGCAGACATCGTCAACGAATGCTGTTCGGCAATCCCAACATCAATGACTCGATCAGGGAAGGACTCGCTGAAGGGGCCCAAACCAACGGGCCGCAGCATTGCCGCGGTGACGCCGATGATTCGATCGTTCTCATGGGCAAGCACGTTGATCTCTTCGGCAAAGATGGACGTCCAACCAAATCGTGCGGGAGCCACAGGGAGGCCGGTTTCGGGATGAATCTTCCCCACCGCGTGGAAACGATCGACCGAATCTTCCTCGGCAGGCTTGTATCCGCGGCCCTTCTCTGTAATCGCATGGACAACCACTGGGCCACCATAATCGCGAGCCAGCGTGAGCGCTTCTTCCAAGTCCTGAATCGAGTGACCATCCACTGGACCCACATACTTCAAGCCAAGCGAATCAAAGATGCCTGCATCCACGAAGATATCCTTGACACCCCGCTTGAGTGAATGCAGCGCACCGTAAGCCATCTTCCCAGGCGTTCCAGCATCCTGAAGGGTCTGCTTGGTCCAATCCATGAAGTTCTCGTAGCTTCGGTTCACACGAATTGAATCAAGGCGACGCACAGGCTCAAGGCGACGTACAACTCCGCCCACGGTCGGAGCGTAGGAGCGGCCATTATCATTGAGCACGATGACGAGCGGGCGTTCCGAATCTTCGGCGATATTGTTCAACGCTTCCCACGCCATTCCTCCGGTCATGGCGCCATCGCCGATCACCGCGACGGCGCGGCGATCCTCTGCCCCATCCAGCTCGAATGCGCGTGCAATTCCATCTGCCCAAGAAAGAGCAGTGGTGGCGTGGGAGTTTTCCACGATGTCGTGGATAGATTCGGCTCGAGACGGGTAACCTGATAGGCCACCTTCTTGGCGCAGCTTTCCAAAATCCTGCCGGTCGGTCAGCAGCTTGTGTACGTAGGATTGATGGCCGGTGTCAAAAACGATGGCATCCTTCGGAGAGGAAAACACGCGGTGAATAGCCATCGTCAGCTCAACCACACCTAGGTTGGGGCCGAGGTGGCCGCCCGTGCGAGAGACCTTCTCAACGAGGTAAGCGCGGATCTCCGCAGCAAGTTCCTCCAGCTGACGCGGCGAAAGCCGCCGAAGGTCTGCCGGTTCATGGATCCGCTCAAGAATGCCCACGCATCTACCACCTTTCGTACCGTCCTATACTAGACCGCTCACCATATGAAGCGCCTCATTCAGAGTTCGCCGACACATGGAAAGAGGGAGGCGGGTCTGAACTGCCCCGCCTCCCTCTGTTGCCACTAGCCTCAGTTCTTTGCCAATTGGCGCAGAACGTACTGGAGGATTCCGCCATTGCGGAAGTAATCGGCTTCTCCAGGGGTGTCAATTCTCACCACGGCGTCGAAGCAGAGTGTGCTCTGATCCGCGCGCTTGGCCTGCACTTGCACAGTCTCTGGGGTAGTTCCATCATTGAGTTCAGTGACGCCGACGATCGAGATCTCCTCGTCGCCAACAAGACCCAACGAATCGGCGGTTTGCCCAGCCGGATACTGGAGAGGGAGCACTCCCATTCCGATGAGGTTTGAACGGTGGATGCGTTCAAAGGACTCAGCAATGACCGCCTTGACGCCTAAGAGTGAGGTGCCCTTGGCTGCCCAGTCACGGCTGGATCCTGAACCGTATTCCTTACCACCAAGCACCACCAACGGCACGCCCTGAGCCTGATACGCCATTGCAGCGTCAAAGATCGCTTCTGGATTGCCGGTCAAGAAGTTGCGAGTGTACCCACCTTCTACGCCATCGAGAAGCAAGTTCTTCAATCGAATATTTGCAAAAGTCCCGCGAACCATTACCTCGTGATTTCCGCGCCGAGAACCGTAAGAGTTGAAGTCTCTGCGTTCCACTCCATGTTCGGCAAGGTAGCGTCCAGCTGGAGAATCTGCCTTGATGGCACCCGCCGGTGAAATGTGATCGGTGGTCACCGAATCTCCAAGTTTGGCGAGTACACGTGCGCCGCTGATATCGCTGACGGGAGTCAGTTCGCTGGTCAGCCCCTCAAAGAAGGGAGCCTTGCGAATATAGGTTGAATCCTCAGACCAATCGAAGAGCTCGCCTTGTGGAGTTGGCAAGGACTTCCACCGTTCATCCCCTTCAAACACGGAAGAGTATGTGCTTTGGAACATCTCCCGGTTGATGGAATGATCGATCGTCTCTTGAACTTCAGCTGGATCCGGCCAGATGTCACGCAGATAGACGTCACCCTTATCGTCAGATCCGAGCGGCTGGCTCTCGAAATCAAAGTCCATCGTTCCCGCCAGTGCGTAGGCGATGACCAAAGGTGGGGATGCCAAGTAGTTCATCTTGACGTCCGGGTTAATGCGGCCTTCAAAGTTGCGGTTTCCAGAGAGAACGGAAACCACCGCAAGGTCATTCTCATTCACCGCTTCAGACACAACCGGTGGAAGCGGCCCAGAGTTGCCGATACATGTTGCGCAACCGTAGCCAACAAGGTTGAAGCCAAGAGCTTCGAGCGAGGGCCACAGGCCAGCCTTCTCATAGTAATCCGTTACTACCTTGGAGCCCGGCGCCATGGAGGTCTTCACCCATGGCTTGGCGGTCAGACCGCGCTGTGCGGCCTTCTTGGCAAGAAGGCCCGCAGCCAGCATGACCGAGGGGTTGGAAGTGTTGGTGCACGACGTGATGGATGCGATAACCACATCGCCATTGCGAAGTCGAGTCGCAGTGCCATCTTCAAGGGTCAGCGCTGCTTCTTCTTCAGTCCTCTCGGTGATATACGTGGGAAGAGTGCGCTTGAAGGAATCCTTCGATTCGGACAATACAATCCGATCTTGCGGACGCTTCGGCCCGGCGATCGATGGCACCACAGTAGACAGATCCAGTTCAATGTACTCGGAGTACTTCGCTTCACGTTCCGGATCGTGCCAGAGCCCCTGAGCCTTGCAATAGGCCTCCACAAGGGCAAGTTGCTCCTCGCTTCGCCCAGTCAAACGCAGGTAGTCCAGTGTGACAGCGTCGATTGGGAAGATGGCGGCTGTTGAGCCAAACTCAGGAGACATGTTTCCAATGGTGGCCCGGTTTGCTAGAGGGACTTGATCCACACCAGCACCATAGAACTCCACAAACTTGCCAACCACGCCATGGTTGCGGAGCATCTGGGTAATGGTCAGCACAACGTCAGTAGCAGTAGCACCCGAAGGAATTGTGCCGGTCAGTTTGAAGCCCACAACTCGCGGAATAAGCATCGAAACCGGCTGGCCCAGCATAGCGGCCTCAGCCTCAATGCCACCCACGCCCCAGCCGAGTACGCCCAGCCCATTGACCATGGTGGTATGAGAATCGGTACCAACGCATGTGTCTGGGTATGCGACGCCGTCGCGAGTTACGGTCACGCGTGCCAAGTATTCGATGTTGACCTGATGAACGATGCCGGTGCCCGGCGGCACCACCTTGAAGTTTTCGAAGGCGCCCTGCCCCCAGCGAAGGAACTGGTAGCGTTCGCCGTTGCGCTGGTACTCCATGTCCATGTTGAGTTCAAGAGCGTCATTGCGCCCGAAGAAGTCAATCTGCACCGAGTGGTCTATGACCATTTCGGCCGGATTGAGTGGGTTGATTTGGTCCGGGTCTCCACCCAATGTGGCGACGGCCTCACGCATCGTAGCAAGATCCACAATGCAGGGCACACCCGTGAAATCCTGCATGACTACTCGTGCTGGCGTGAACTGGATTTCGTGACTGGGTTCCGCATCGGGATCCCACGCTGCAAGGGCGTTGATTTGCTCCGCAGTGACGTTCGCACCATCTTCAGTGCGCAGCAAGTTCTCCGCTAGGACCTTGAGAGAATACGGCAACTGGCTGAGACCTGGAACTGCATCCAATCGGTAGATCGCGTATTCCGCGTCTCCCACGGTCAAAGCACTGCGCGTTTGGAAGCTGTCCAGGCTCATGACTCTCCTTCGTGTCGAAAAAGTATCTCGACGTCAAGATATCACGGAACGGGTGCCGAACGCTGCCTAACCACCCATCAAAACGGCGGCTGGGCGGTGTTTCACCGCCCAGCTCACACTAATCGGCGCTCTTAATCCAGAGCAGTCACAACTTCGAAATGATGCGTGTTGGGGAACATGTCAATAGAGTCCATGGCCACAACCTTGCGCCCGGCCTCCACCATTGCCGCAACATCACGAGCCATGGCAGCTGGGTCACAAGAAACGAGCACGATTCGACGGGCCGGACCCTTCGCAATTGCTCCAGCCACGTCGAGTCCGAGCCCGGTGCGCGGCGGATCGGCCACCACGATGTCGGCAGGCTCCCATTCGATGAGCTTTGCATCGACCCGAGAAGTGCGCGCCTTTGCCCATGGCAACTCGCGCAGGTTCGCTCGCGCATCCTCAACTGCCTGCCGTGCACCTTCGAACGCGCGCACGCTGCCCGAACTTCCAACAGCTATGGCCAGTGGTTGAGTCAACAGTCCCGCTCCCGAATACAGCTCCACCACGTTCTCACCCTCGGCCGCACCAGCAGCCTTGGTTACCATGCGAATGATCTGTTCGGCGGCACGCTTGTGCACCTGCCAGAAGCCCGTGGCGTGAACCCGGTATGCATAAAGCGAGCCGTCTACCACCACATCTTCACGGACGTAAGGATCGACCTCCACACCCGGGAATGCAAACGTCCGGCGCCCAAGAACTGCTACGGGATCCGAGCCAGATGGCACCACAGCCCGCACGCGCTCCCCCGGCGTCCACCATTCACGCCACGCCCCTGAGAAGAGGTCGAGTTCATCGATTTGTTCCACAGCATGTGGTTGCTCCGAGACCGCAATGAGATCGTGGGTGCCTTCGCGATACATGGCAAGTTGCCCGTTTGGGTCGACGACGAATTCCACGCGAGTACGAGTGTGCCAACCGGAAGTGGCGGCGTCGTCGTCGAAGAAATGAACCTCAGGAGTAATACCCTGACTCTCGAGGTGCTGGGTGAGAGATTCTCCACCCACCCGCCTGATGCTTGCCTGCAACACGTGAGTCTTCCACACGCTTTGGTAGCCAAAAGCCACGTGGCCTAGCTCCGCGCCACCAACACCCAGCGGACCGGCTGCTGGCCACGGATGCTCGATCCGATACGGAGAAGAATTGGCAATAACCTCCACCACGTCGCCCTCAATGAGCTTCGCCTTCTCCTTGGTGACCTTAATCCTGACGGTCTCACCTGGGAGGCCAAAACGGGCAAAGACAGCCCTGCCGTCAAGGTGGCCCACGCAGGAACCGCCGTGGGCGATATCGGTCAGTTCAAGCTCAATGGTGTCCATGTCATCCTTCTTCAGACTCAGCCGACAGCACGAAAGGAACCTCGCATATGACGACGCCCTGCTCCGTGCGCAGAGCTGAGATGATTCGTGGAGTCGAGTGGCGAACGAAAAACCGCTGCCCCATGCCCGTGGAGATGACTCGTGGAGCATAGACCATCACGATGTCGGCCGGGCGCAAAGCGCGTAGAGATCGAACGTACTCAACAATGTTGGTAGTGCTGGCACCCTGTGGCGTACCTAGCACAGTGAGGTTGACGGGAATCGCAGCTTCCTTCCAAGCCTCGCGGAGGCGTTTGGTTGCCTCGGCGTCAAAGTCTACCGTGACTGCCGTAAGAGTTGTCAGCCGTGCGGCTCGAGCAAATGTCAGAGCACGCAATGCCGGGGTGTCAAGTTGGTTGACGAGCACGACTCCATGCACTCGGGTTGGTAATGTTCGTCCGCGTGTCAGATCCCTAGCCGCAAGCCGAGCACCAACTCGGATGCGCCCGCGCCTAAAGAACACCAGCAAGGCCGATGGAACCACAAGTAAGAGCAAACCCACAAGCGCCCACTGATACCCGGCCACTGCGATGCCTACGATGGCCGCAGCACCGAACACTGCAAATCCAGAAAAGACCCACATGGACGTTCGAGCCCCGGTCCTTTCGGCGCGATCCATCGACTGCTGCAAGATTGCATGTCCACGAAACGCCATCGCCATGCAGAACAGCAGGAAGATGACCGCCATCATGAACACAAAGATCATGACTCCGGCCACAGAGAACCCTAGATACCCGGAAAGCGCACAGCCAACGGCCAACGTTCCCAACACGATCGTGACGCGAGCTCGCACGACGTCGTCGGACGCAAGATGCCGGGGAAGAACGTGGTCCATCGCAAGCTCTTTGACAAGGCGTGGAAGGCACCAAAAGCCGATGGAACTGGCAGCCCAGCCCGTAGCAACAAAAGCCAGTGCGACGACTACTTGCGCGATCTGCCCAGCCGCCAAGCCAGCGAAGTACACCCCAGGGAGAGTCTGCTCGTGATCGTTCATCCCAGTGGCAAGTACTAGGTACAACGTGAGGCTCATCATGACGATGGCAGGCACCAGTGCCTTCGCTAGGCTTTCAGGCGAAACTCGGCGGTACTCGGTGGTCTTCATTGGCCGTTCAGAAACAAGTACGAGCAGCGCCGCTGGGAAGCTAGCTGCCATGACGGTACGAAGTACAACGCGCCAGTTCTCGTTCTCTAAAGTGAATGGCTCAGATGCCCCGCTTCCCGAGAGGAACTCCGAGCTTCCTCCCGTCAACTCAAGAACGAGGCTACCGATCAGCACGATTGTCAGTGCGACCACACCAACCAACGCAGCTCCGAGAAACACGCGCCATGGGATATTCCATCTCAAGAGCGCTGGCAGCGCGCTCATGATCAGCACAAGGATCACTACAAGTTGTTTCCACTGGCCCAACGCCACAATCGAATCCACAGACTCGCCAGCCAGAGCAGCTCCCTGGACCGCCAAGACCGTAAACGCTATGAACTGGGCGGCGGAGACGACGATTCCTGCGCCGATGCCCAAGTATGTTGAGACAACCTTTTGGGAAGAGCTACGAGGAACGATCTGGGCTGCCCAGTACACCGCGACATACACAATGGCCAGACCTATGAGCGCGATGATCTGGGAGGTGTACGCCACGCCACTGCTCAGTGGCTCATCTTGAGCTTGAAGAAGCAGGCGAGGTGAGACAATTGCTGCCAATGCAACCATCGTAAGGGCAACCGTTCCCCGGGCCAACGGAGAAGGTTTGCGTTGAGAAGAAATGACCATCACCCTGAGATTACTTCAAAGAACGCAACTCATGACGTATGCATGCCGCAACAGCTGATGGTGCGGTAGCGTCTTATCGTGCACTTTGTCATCATGGGCTGCGGCCGAGTTGGTTCCGCCCTTGCCCTCAACCTCGCAAAGATTGGTCACTCTGTGGCCGTCATCGATCAGAATCCTGACGCTTTCCGGCGATTGCCCGAGGATTTCTCCGGTCAACAGGTCACAGGAGTGGGCTTCGACCACGACTCTCTCATCCAGGCTGGTATTGAGGACGCCCACGGCTTTGCGGCCGTCTCCTCAGGTGACAACTCCAACATCATCGCTGCGCGAGTGGTCCGAGAAACGTTTGGCGTGACGAACGTTGTAACTCGAATCTATGATCCAACGCGCGCAGAGATCTACGAACGGCTCGGCATCGCCACTGTCCCCACTGTCAAGTGGACATCCGACCAAGTGCTGCGCCATCTCATTCCGCTGGGCCCTCACTATGACTACAACGACTCGGTGGCAGGAATAAGTTTGGTCGAAGTCGACCTCAATGAGACGTGGTTTGGGCACACCGTGGGAGATATCGAATTTGCCACCGGTGCCCACGTTGCGTATGTGACTCGGCTCGGAAAAGGCATGATGCCCGCCTACGATCTGGTCATTCAAGAAGGCGACCAGATTCGCCTGATCGTTCCTACCAACAAGGCGGGCGCTGCCCAGCACGTTCTTATCAACCCGATGAAGGAGGCATCCCTATGAAGGTCCTCATTGTCGGTGCAGGCTCTGTGGGGCGTTCGATTGGGCGCGAACTCGTCCGTTCCAAACACCAAGTCACGATCCTCGACAAAGAGCCAAGCGCTATGAAAGTCGCTTCCGTGCCTGAGGCCGATTGGATCCTCGGCGACGCGTGCGAAGTTGAGACACTCACGCGCGCCGGAGCTGAGGAGGCCGACGTCGTCGTCGCATCAACAGGTGACGACAAAGCGAATCTGGTTGTCTCGCTCCTTGTCAAAACGGAGTACGGGGTGGAGCGCGTCATTGCACGTGTGAACAACCCCAAGAATGAATGGTTGTTCAATGACACGTGGGGTGTGGACGTTCCCGTTTCTACTCCTCGAATCATGACAACGTTAGTTGAGGATGCCGTTGCCGACGGCGACCTCGTGACAGTACTTCAGTTCCAGAAGTCGGGAGCCTCTTTGGCACAGGCAACTCTGCCTGCAACGGCCCCGATTGTGGGAATGCCCGTCTCCGAGGTATTGCTACCCCCAACCATCGTTCTCAACGCGATCGTGAGAGATGGTGTCCCGTTCGCAGCAGACCCGGATCTTACGATCGAGGCTGGCGATCAGATTCTGTTGCTCTGTTCCGAGGGCGCTGAAGACGATCTCGAGTTGGTCCAGGAACTCCTCGTTTCAGTCGATAACGACGACGAAATCTAGTCGCGTTCGCCGCGCTCCGATCCGGCGGGGCCGCCGGACGTTCCTGACTGATCGGGCGTGGTGGCAGGATCGGGCGTGGTGGCAGGATCGGGCGTGGTGGCAGGATCGGGCGTGGTGGCGGAATCGGACGTGGTGGCGGGATCGGACGTAGGGGACACGGCGATCTGAGGCAGGTTGCGAACCATCATCCACGAGAACCAGGCGACCAGTGCGAACAACAGAGGGCCCATGAGCATGCGAGCCACTCCAAGCGCGGTGGTAGCTTGCGCGAAGAAGAGCGGAGCCTGAACGAGCAGGCGTGCTGCGAAAAGACCCACCCACAACCATGTGATCTGTGTGTAGCGGCGGCGCGTCTGTGCTTGACGAGGATCCGTACGCCAACCAGTGGCGTCGCCTCGCATGAAACCGATGAAGAGGCCCAAGGCAGGCCACCGCACGAGTATCGAAAGAAGGAGTACGGCGAGGTAGGCAACGTTTGTCAACAGGCCAAGTCCGAAGAAGTTCGAAGCTTCGCCGCTTCGCCACGCCCACACTGCCGACACAACCACACCTGCGACGCCCCCAAGCGCCGGAATGACGTCGATCCGCTGCGCAATCCGGACGACAATCGCGAGGGCTGCAACAACAAGCGGAGCAACTACGGATGGCACGAGTGCGCCCGTCGCGGTGTACGTCAGGATAAAGATGAGACTTGGCGCAGTGGTTTCGCACATTCCGCGTACCCCACCCACGGCCTGCCAGACGTCAAAATCCTCAGCGAGGATCGAGCTGAGGCCGCCTGTCCCCTTTCCTGACATCAGGGGTTCATCGCCGGAGGGTGGCGTGTGGCTCATGTGAGGTCCTTTCGGTTCCAGCTCAGTTCGTAATGACGGTATAGGCCGGATCAAAGACAGTTGGGACACCACGCTGACTAGTGAGCGTGCCCTTGACGTGCAGCACAGCGCCAACATTGACCGAGTGAAGGTCTGTACGCCCCAGAAAACTGAGGACTAGCTCTTGGTCACCAACCCCAAGCATCACCGTCACGACAGGCTCGCATTGATACCCGGGATACGTGATCGCATCGACCGTACCCCGAACATTGATGCGCCGGCCCTGCGCGGTCATCTCACTTCCTGAATCTCCGGTCCACGGCGAGGAAGTTCAAGCTTCATGCGCTCAGGTTCTTCCGCTTCTGGTGCCTTTGTACGGGGTACCGAAAGCGGCAAGATTTCACGCGGTGGATGAGGTGACTGGCCACGTACCACCACAAGATCGTCGAGAACCGCATGAAGCGCAGAGGCTGCTGCTACCTCATCAACTGCGCCCTTGCCTGTGACCGTGACACGAAGAAGCCACCGCGGCCCATCTATTCCCAGATACCGCACTGGCTGGACAGTCTTGGCCTTGCCGGGGGCGGGCATCTGCGCGCGAATCTCTGGACCGTATTCGCCATCATGCTCCCGTGACGAACCGCCTTGGTTAGCAATGGACGAAATGAGTTCAGCCCGAACATCCTCCCACAAAGAGGCGGACTTGGGGGCTGCGAAAACCTGAAGCTGAACGGCGGTCTGGTTGAATACAAATACGACGCCCAACACAACCTTGCGGCCCTGATCAACAGAGAACTGGATTGAGGCTCCCTTGACGGCTGGGATCCACAGCGCACCAGCGTCAAGCAGTGCGCCCTGTTCAGGATGGTCCGATTCATCCCACGGCCCTATCGATGGGATTTCGGCGTTCGCTACCTCGGCAGCTTCGGATTCAACGCTCGCGACCTCATCCGATACTTTCTTCCGGGAAAACAGCCCCATGCCTATGTCACTTTCCAGCCCATGTAAAGGAATGAGAGAGCGCATCGTTTACGCTCTGCTCAATACGTCAGTCTACCTTGCAGGGTGTGTTACCCCGAACGGGAAGGCTCGTTATCTCGAGTGCGGCCTACGGTGTTTTTGCGCCGGGAAGTTCGGCGCCGAGCCGAACCTCCCCGCACAACCGTCTAAGGCCACAATCTCAGGCCGCACACTCCGAGCACACGAGCTGTCCGTCTTCCTCATACGCCAGCTGTGAACGGTGGTGTACCAAGAAACACTGTGAGCAAGTGAACTCGTCATCTTGCGCTGGAACCACATTGATTGATAGCTCCACGTTGGAGAGGTCTGCGCCCGGGAGCTCAAAGCCCTCAGCCGCTTCTACCTCATCTTCGTCAACCGTCCCCGACTGCTGATCGGAGCGACGAGCCTTTAGCTGCTCAAGTGAATCCTCACGGAGCTCCTCGTCTTGCTTGCGTGGTGCATCGTAATCGGTTGCCATGGTCGCTCACGCTCCCGTCATTTCGTCGCTGCCATTCGCTTCCACCTTGGTCACCCAGGCGAAGTGAATGTGGGTTGTCACGCCCTGTCTCACCAGAACGATCAATCTCCCTCTTTATTCCCACTCTGTTGTTGAGTGCGCCCATAATGTACCAGAGTTTTCGGGTTGATCCTAGACTTGTTTCGCGGTGAGCGTGTGGCACTACTCACCGCTTCACAAAGGCCAGCTGCAGCGCGCCAGAAGTCGCAATCACCTCGACTCAGATGTCGCAAACACACCATCCCACAATGCCCCACGCCGAGCCCAAGTGATGGCACGCTTGAGGCAGGATTGTATTGAAGGGGAGCCATGATTGAACTCCAACTGCTTGGTCTTCAGCCAGACGGGGAGAATCTTACGCTGAACGATGTGAATGGCAATCGCTATTCACTTCCGGTTAACGACGCGTTGCGAGCGGCACTTCGCCAAGACATCGATGCTTCACAGTCACATGAAACCCCCGCTCGGCAGATGAGCCCCAGGGAGATCCAAGCACTCATCAGGCAGGGCAGATCGGTTCAAGAAGTTTGCGAACTCTCTGCGCTTCCTGCTTCGCGCATTGGCACGTTGGCGCATCCGATCCTTGCAGAGCGCGAGTACACAGCGAGAACCGCCCGCATGTTCCCGATGGGCCGTGAGATTGGGGCATTGACAGTTGAAGAGGTTGTGGCCTCACGCCTGCTTTCACGCGGTGTTCGCCCAACAGAAATCCGCTGGGATGCAACTCGGGAACAAGGGCGGCCGTGGCAGTTGGTTGCGTACTTCACTTCTGCGGACAGAGATCGAAAGGCTACCTGGACAATTGATCTAGATAGGCGAGCGCTTGAGGCCGTGGACGACGAAGCGACATGGCTTTCCGAGACCCAGCTGGCTCGGGCCAGTACACCCTGGCGTCACCCCAATACTCCCCCAGTTCCTGAGCAGGCTCCCGATCCTTCTTCGGGTTCTTCTGAAGAACCGGAAACAGCGCCGCAGGCGAATCGGATCGAAGAGGTGCTCGCTTCCCTAGATGCTCAACGAGGAAAGCAGCGCCCAATGCCCACGTTTGTTGAGGCAGATGAGGAAGCTCCCGAACCAGAATTTGCCGGTGCTCATCCAGCTACAAGTGAGCCCACTGCCGTCCAAGATGCCACGATTTTGAGCCTGCCGCGGCGCCGAGATCCTGATGCAGCTCCGGGAGATGCTGGAGATCTAGACGTGCCGGCTCAACGCCCTTCAGACAGCTCGGCCACGCTGCTGAGCATTTCCTCCAAGAAGGCTGTGCGAGGCGTCGAAGATGAGGATGCACAGCTGCACAAGAAGAAGCGCGGAGCTGCTCGCCCCACGATGCCCTCATGGGATGAAATCGTTTTTGGCAAGAAGGACGAATAGCTTAACCCGCAGAGGAACAGCTTGACCGGCGCGGTGAAGGAGTCTATTGTTTTCTCACCTCCGCTTGCCAAGCTCCTCAGCCATTAATCGAGCGTCACGTGATTGATGGGATCTGGGCCCATACTGGCATGAGCCACCTCCGCAGTCATGTGCTTGGTGTGGTGATACCTGCACAGTACTTCATAGCCCACGTCAGCAGAATCTACATCGCCGATCACCACTTGCTCGCCCTCAGTGACCATAACGCCGCCGATAGTACGCGCGTTGTGAGTAGCTCGTTTCCCGCACCAGCACAGGGCCTCAACTTGGAGTACTTCGACCCGATCCGCAAGTTCAATCATGCGGGCTGAGCCCGGAAAGAGCCGCGTCATGAAGTCAGACGTGATACCGAATCCGTACACGTCGATCTCGATTTCATCCACCACTCTGGCTAACTGCTCAACTTGGTCTGGCGTGTAGAACTGAACCTCATCGCAAATGAGAAAATCGACCCGCTTGCCTCTCAAACGCTCGGCGTTAACCGTTCTCCAGAAGTCGGTATGTGCCAGGACCTCAATAGCGTTCTCTTCAAGGCCTATCCGTGAAGA
This sequence comes from Changpingibacter yushuensis, assembly GCF_014041995.1. NCBI lineage: Bacteria > Bacillati > Actinomycetota > Actinomycetes > Actinomycetales > Actinomycetaceae > Changpingibacter > Changpingibacter yushuensis. The sequence goes on from NZ_CP059492.1 coordinate 1,620,092, forward strand.
GAGCTTGCCTTCACCGGCGCGGTCGCCACGGCTGAAAATGAGTCCGTGCAATCCTCGTTGCTGATGGTTGTATGCAGTCTGAAGTGCGAGTGTGGACTTACCGCAGTTCATCGTCCCTGAGAAAAAGACCAGCTCGGCCACCTAGACCACCTCTACAAGCAACGGAACGAACATTTCTTCAGGGGTGAGAGAGCCATGCACTCCTACCATGAAAGATTGGCGTGGATCGCGCCCACGCCCGTCGATGAGCGAAAGAGCTCCGCTCTGCATAACGAGCACATCTCCCATGACGCCAGCAGCATGCTCGCTCACGCTGCCAAACAGGCCTGAATCGATCGCCTGTTGCTTAGTGAGAACGAGCGATCGCTCACCGAACTCTTCTTGCCAGCGGGCAGCAACCGCTTCACCATCGTGCGTGTACAGATGAAGCAACCGTTCCTCTCCAGAAACCAAATCGACGCCATCCAGTAGACCCGGCACGCTTCCAACATCTATACGTTCGGTAACGTCCACCATCCCGTGGTCAGCTGTGAGAACAATCAGCGTACCTTTGGGTACCGATCGCGCAAGGAGCCTCATACCAGCATCGAGTTGTTCAAGTTCGCTCACCCACGCTTCAGAGAGCCAACCCTTGTTGTGCCCGGTGTGATCAACTTCCCCCCAGTACAGGTACACGGCCTTGGCGCCGGTGCGAAGTGCGCGGGCTGCCGCATGAACACGATCCTCGAGCGCTTCAGCTGCGCGAGCGGAGGCACCACGCAAGGCACAGAGGGTGAGCCCTGATCCGACGTAAGCGGCAGGTTGCACCAAGACGCATGAGGAAGATTGTTTTCCCAGACGCTCAAAGAGAGTTGGCTCGCTCTGCCAATCCACAGGGTTGAGTGCCGGGTCCTCCCACTTGATCAACGAAAAGTTTGTTCCACTCGCGGGAGAACGGAGCGAGTAACTCAACATGCTCGTGCGGCCAGGAAGTTCTCCCGTACCCACGGCTGTGATCGCAGCAGCTGTGGTTGAGGGCGCCACAGAGGTCAGCGGTTCCGCACCGTGCCAAGCACGCAGAGTTCCAGCGTGGCCAGAACGAGCCGCGAGGTTCTGGGCGCCGAGGCCATCCACCAAGACGAAGCAGACCCGCGGCGCTTCGGGCAGCCCAAGAAGCTCGCGGTCTGCCGCAGAATGTGACTCATTAGTTGTGGTTGCAAGTCCCACAGCGTCCAGCGCGGCGGACAAGGTTGCCCGCACCGAACGCTCAGCGGGCGCAACGAATCCAAATGGCAGCGTACTCATGCTGTTCTCCTCATCACGCCTTGGCAGCCAAGCAGGCCGTCAGTTCATCAATGAAGCGCAAGCCCTGTGCAAGAATCTCCGGGTCCAAAGATGGATCGAGGAGGATTTCGCCGTCGTCGCCAGAAACCATTGCGAGGTAACCATGGTCTGCCTCGCATGTGGGATCATCGCAGCTAGCGGGACGGATATCCGCCGCCCATCCAGCACCCCATCTGAACCGTAGCTGGACGGTTCCAAGCGCTCCCCGTTCTGGGCCATCGAGCACGCGCCGGCGAACCACTTGGAAGTCACGAATCTGGGAGAGTTGAACCACCTGCGTAGTGGTGACGAACTCGCCTGTGGGGCTGAGTTCGTAGGTTACATCGGAGATAACAATGATTAAGTGAGACTTCGTCAGTACGAAGACCCCAATCGAGTCAAACACCGAATCCTGATCAAAGACCGTCTCTGGCCGAATGAAATAGGAGCGGATGGGCCCGTAGCCCTTGAGAATTGCGGAGACATCCTCCAGAATCGGGGACTCCTCGGATACTCGAGCAGTGAGGTCTGCCCAGAATTCTCCATGCCGTTCGTTCATCACTTCCCGATTCTCTCATCATCGCTACCTGCTGTGCACCATTGCCAGCGAGCGTCGTCAGGAAGATCACGAGACACAAGCGGGGATGGCGTTTTGGCCAAAGCGTGACGGGCAGGAATACTTACAACCATGCGAAAGTCTGCCGAGCCCACTCCCGTTGAGGAAAACATCGTCGATATCGACGTCTCCACGGAGATGCGCACGTCATTCCTCGAGTATTCGTATTCCGTGATCTACGCCCGCGCCCTGCCGGATGCCCGCGATGGTCTCAAACCGGTTCAGCGCCGCATTCTGTTCCAGATGGGCCAGATGGGGTTGCGCCCTGACAAAGGGCATGTGAAGTCCTCGCGGGTGGTGGGCGACGTGATGGGTCGCCTACATCCCCATGGCGATACCGCGATCTACGATGCCATGGTTCGGATGGCGCAATCATTCACGATGAGACTTGCGTTGGTTGACGGGCACGGTAACTTCGGATCGCTCGACGACGGCCCGGCAGCCCCCCGATACACCGAGGTCCGGTTAGCACCAGCCGCTCTTGCCATGACAGCATCTCTGGACGAAGACGTCGTGGACATGGTGGCGAACTATGACAACACGATGATGCAGCCGGACGTCCTCCCTGCCGCCATCCCGAACCTTCTTGTCAATGGATCCTCTGGGATCGCCGTTGGCATGGCCACCAACATGCCCCCTCACAACCTCACTGAGGTTGTTTCAGGGGCGCGCCACCTCCTCTCACATCCTGACGCCACGCTGGATGACCTCATGCGGTTCATTCCCGGCCCCGATCTGCCCGAAGGCGGCAAGATCGTGGGGTTAGATGGCATTCGAGCAGCCTATGAATCTGGTCGTGGCATATTCAAGACTCGCGCGACCGCACATATTGAAAACGTCACTGCCCGTAAGAAGGGCATAGTCTTCACTGAACTCCCCTACCTGGTTGGCCCAGAGAAGGTGATTGAGAAGCTCAAGGATGCAATCAATCACAAGAAGATTCAGGGCGTCACAGGAGTTCAGAACCTGACGGACCGCCATCACGGGATGCGCCTCGTTGTGGAAGTGAAGAATGGCTTCAACCCGGAAGCCGTTTTGGTCCAGCTCTACAAACACACGCCACTGGAGGATTCGTTCGGAATCAACAACGTCGCGTTGGTTGATGGCCAGCCCTGCGTGCTCGGACTGAAACAGCTTCTGCAGGTGTTCCTTGACCATCGGGTCAACGTGGTGCGCAGGCGCACTGAGTTTCGCCTAGATAAGGCTCAGAAGGACCTCCACCTTGTTCAAGGTCTTCTTGTGGCGGTCCTCAACATCGATGACGTCATTGCCGTTATCCGTACCTCTGATGACACCGCGGCGGCGCGGGCCCGGCTTCAACAAGTCTTCGACTTGTCGGAGGCTCAAGCCGACTACATCCTTGAGCTGCGCCTGCGCCGCCTCACCAAATACTCGCAGATTGAACTGGAGCAACGCCGCGATGAGCTGACACAGCAAATCACGGAACTCGAGGCGATCCTGGCATCGGAGTCCGCCCTCCACAAGGTGGTTTCCTCCGAACTGGCCGAGGTGGCCAAACTGTACGGCACACCTCGCCGCACTATTCTGCTTGAATCCGATGGCGCCGATCCTGTCGCAGCATCCAAGGAAGTTCCGCTGGAGACGCCAGACGACCCATGTTGGATGCTCTTATCAGGCACCGGGCTCGTAGCACGCACAACGGAAGCTTTGGCCCCCCTCACCGAAGGCACACGGTCAGCCCACGACGCTATCGTCAGTTCTGTGCCGGCTACCGCTCGCGGTCAAGTTGGAGCACTCACCTCGGCGGGTAGGCTCATGCGGCTAGATGTCATCGTTGCGCCCGCATTGCCGCTTACGACCGGCGCACCGAGCCTCGCGGGTGGCACGCCCATCCATGAGCTCCTCGTTCTCGAGAAGGGCGAGCGCGTCGTTGCCCTCGTATCTCTGGCTGAAGATGCGCCGCCAATCGCGATGGCCACCGCGGAAGGAAAGATCAAGCGGCTAGCTGCGGCACATCCAGGTAAGGACTCATGGGATGTGATCGGCCTTGCCGCGGATGACAAGGTGATTGGTGCCGCCCACAGCCAGGACTCCGACCAGATCGTCATGGTAACGAGTGATGCCCAGCTACTGAGGTTTGGGGCAGATGCTGTGCGCCCGCAGGGGCGCACAGGCAAAGGAGTTGCAGGTATCAGACTCTTAGAAGGCGCACATGTCATCGCGCTCGGCGTGGTTCGCGGCGACGACGTCGCCGGGTCACTCGTTGCTACCGTCACCGGTAGCTCTGAAGCCCTTCCCGGTACTGTAGCTGGTTCCGTTAAGGTAACGCCGTTGGATCGCTTTCCTTCCAAGGGTCGCGGCACAGGTGGCGTTCGTGCGCATCGATTCCTACGAGGTGAAGATTGCTTGCAGCTGGCTCACGTTGGTGGCGCTCCCCTACGCGCAATTGGTAGTGCTGGCCAGCCGCTGGATTTGCCGGAGATCGACGAGCGCCGCGATGGTTCTGGGGTTCCTTTGACTGCTGTGATTACAACTATCGGATAGCTAAGCGGCCAGAAGCCGACCGCGATTAACTCTGTATAGCGGTGGGCTGGAGGTCGATTGGGCGTGACATAACGAAGGTCTGGACAGTCTTTTCAAACTCGAAGTCTGAGAAGAGCCGCACCCTGTCAAACGGGTTGTCAGCCTGCGGATCAATCGAGACGTCGATGCCCGCATACTCCACTCCATCATTACGGTAAGCCACCATTGCGGAGCTCAGAAGAGCGGTCATGAGGTTCATTCGTCGCCATTCCTCGTGTACGGCGACCTCGTCGATGTAGCCTTCGGACCACCCGATATCCGCCCACTCTTGGTCGTATTTGGCGGAGAGAATGTAGCCTGCCAATCGCGGCCGATCGCCCCTGCGGTCCAGCGCAGCGAAACTCCATTCGCGCATGAGGAATGCGCGTTCAGCCGTCCACTGTTCAGGACTCATCGGACCCTGCCCGGCCAGCTCGAAGTAGATTTCGTTATGGGCGCGGCGTATGTCGTCGTCGGTCAGAGAACTCAGTTCCACGATACTGATGAAACCCGGGATCTCTATATTGGGAACGAAATCGTCGAGTTTGCGCCGCATCTGGATGTAGGAAGAAGTGTTCACAAATCCAGCTCGTTCAAGAAGATCCATGAGGTCGGCGCTCTCAGAATCCACATGCATGGTGGCTGTGGCGCGGCGAACCTCACCTTGAGCTAATTGCTCCGACGTGGCGAGCTGCGTTTCAACCAGTCCTGCGCCCAACCCAATGGACCGATAGTCAGGGTGCACTCCGCCAGACATGATGATCTCAACGGAGTCCCCATGCAGCCGCGGCATGCGCGAAAGGCCATAGGCAATGAGTTCACCGAAAACAGTGCGCACTCCAGAAGCCCGCCACAGATATGCCGAATCAAAATACGAATCGACTTCAGCTTGTGACGTGCGAAACGCTGTACCGTCATGCTTCTCAATTGTCTGGATAAGACTCCAGATCTCCCGACTTTGCTCTGGTCCCAGGGGGACCCAAGACGCAGGTTGAGCGACAGCCGTCATAACCCTCCTGTTGGATTGCACTCACTGTGAGTGTACCGGTCGTGGTCACGATGCAATATGCATCTATGCGTCGATGCGGTCACGATCTACGTTATCGGCATGCCCCACGATGAAGTCACGTCGGGGGGCCACATCGTTGCCCATAAGGAGTTCAAATACGTGTTCGGCCTCACGCAATGCTTGTTCGTCCTCCATCTGAATGCGCCGCAAAGTGCGGTGGGCCGGGTCCATTGTGGTCTCGGCCAACTGGTGAGCGTCCATCTCGCCTAGACCCTTGTACCGCTGGATCGGATCCTTGTAATGCTTGCCTGTGCGCTCCAACTTGCGAAGCTCGCTGTGCAGTTCTTCTTCGGAATATGTGTAGATGAATCTGCCCTTCTTGCCCCCGCTTCCGGCCACCTCGATGCGATGGAGTGGCGGTACCGCCGCATACACCCGCCCGGCCTCAACCAGGGGGCGCATATACCGAAAGAAGAGTGTCAGAAGTAGCGTACGAATATGTGCACCATCCACGTCGGCATCAGTCATCATGATGACCTTGCCGTAGCGTGCGGCCGAGACATCAAACGTGCGGCCTGATCCTGCCCCAACCACTTGGATTATCGCAGCAACTTCCGCGTTCTTGAGGATCTCGGCTGGGGAGGCCTTCTGGACGTTGAGGATCTTGCCACGTATTGGCAGCAGCGCTTGGAATTCACTTGATCGGGCTAGGCGCGCAGTACCCAACGCCGAATCGCCCTCCACGATAAAGAGCTCTGTGCGCTCCACATCTTCACTTCGGCAGTCAGCCAGTTTCGCTGGGAATGACGAACTCTCCAAAGCGTTCTTCCGGCGCGAAATCTCCTTATGCATTCGGGCCGCTACTCGCGCGCGCATCTCCGCAACGATCTTCTCGAGGAGCCTGCTGGTCTCAGTCTTCTGATCCCGCTTCGGAGAGGAAAGAACTTCACCAAGTTCCTTCTCCACCACGCCAGAGACGATCTGCCGAATGGCAGCAGTTCCGAGTATCTCCTTGGTTTGCCCTTCGAACTGAGGCTCTGGGAATCGCACAGTTACCACTGCTGAGAGGCCTGCTAGGACATCATCCTTCTCAATCTTTGGGTCCTTAGCAGTGAGCTTGAGGCGCCGAGAGTTCGAATCGATCATTGAGCGCATGAGCTTGATCAAGCCCTGTTCGAACCCCGTCTGGTGGGAACCGCCCCCGGGGGTCCGAATGATGTTGACGAAGGTCTCGATGCGGGTTTCATATCCGGTCCCCCACCGCAGTGCGATGTCAACGTCGCAATCGCGCAGCACCTCCTGCGTGACGAGGCTTCCAGACTCCTTGTCGAACACCTGAGCGTTCTCCGTGAATGTCCCCGAACCAACCAGATGGATCGAGTCAGTTACCGCTGGATCCGTGGCAAGGAAGTCCACGAAATCCACAGTTCCACCTTCGTAATGGAAAGTTTCCTTATGGACACCTTCCGCGCCCGGCGTTCCGGGTAGGCCTCGCTCATCGATAATCGATATCCCGAGTCCGGGAATAAGAAAAGCCGTTTGACGAACTCGATCTTCGAGTTCGTGATAGGAGAACTGAGCATCGGCTGAAAAGATCTCAGGATCAGCCCAGTAACGCACCCGGGTTCCGGTCTTCTTTCGCGCTACTTTTCCGACGACGTCGAGTTCTGACCCGTCCGTGAATGGAACAAACCTGCTGTGGGGCGAAGCAGCCCTCTTCTCATCCTCGAATCGCCCCGGCTCCCCGCGATGAAACTGCATCTGGTAAGTCTTGCCACCGCGGTCAACTTGAACGTCCAGCCGCTCAGACAAAGCGTTGACTACGGACGCACCTACTCCGTGCAAACCACCCGAAGCGGTATATGATCCGCCACCGAATTTGCCGCCTGCATGCAGCTTGGTGTAGACGGTCTCCACGCCGCTGAGTCCCACGCCTGGCACGATGTCCACAGGGATTCCGCGCCCGTCGTCGTTGACCTGAACGGAACCGTCCGCGAAAAGTGTCACAACGATCGATGAGGCATACCCTTCTAGGGCTTCGTCCACGGCATTGTCAATGATCTCCCAGAGGCAGTGCATCAGACCACGAGAGTCCGTGGATCCGACGTACATTCCAGGGCGCTTGCGCACAGCTTCTAGGCCCTCAAGGACCTGCAGGTGGCGCGCGGTATAGGCTTCGTTCGTTGACACGTCCAACATGCTACGTGCCCAAGCCGATGGATTTCTTTACCGGCGCGCTCAACGGGTGGAAACTCACGATGCTGTTCGCATCCTGTTCAGCAGATCGGTTGGGCGGGAACCGCCCAACCTTCCAACCTCACTTGATAGTGTTGCGTTCGTCAACGATATGAACTGCAGTTTCCTGCAGCTTTGCGAGGTGCTGATTCGCGTGATGACCACAGAACAGCAACTCTCCGTACGGCATGACGGCCCGCACGTATGCTTGCGCACCGCACGCGTCGCAGCGATCTGCCGCAGTCAGGTTCTTCTCTTCAATCACTGGTGTACTCACATCTCAATAAAAGCACGATGCCCAAAAAACATTCCCATCCGGCCGTGTGAGTTCACCCGCGGCGGAAGTCTGCTAGATTTGCTTGTTGCCTACGAGTTCGCAACCGCCATCTATCTGGAATATCAGCCAAGGAGGCGCAATGGCCGGATTTGCCGTGGTCGACTGCGAGACAACCGGCCTTCGAGCCACTCAAGAACGCATCATCGAAGTTGGGGTTGTACTCCTGGATTCTTCGGGCGCCTTTCAGGATGAGTGGAGCACGTTGGTCAATCCGCTGCGTCCTGTCACCTCTCAGTTCATCCACGGCATTTACGACGACGACGTCGCTTCGGCCCCAACGTTCACCCAGATTCTTCCCGGTCTCACATCTCTTCTTGAGACACGTGCGGTGGTGGCTCATAACGTTGTGTTCGATGTGGCGTTCCTCAACGCTGAGTTCGAGCGTTCTTCTTACCCTATGACTATCCCCGCGCAGGCCACGGTGTGCACGATGGAGCTTTCGAAGATCTATCTTCCGGAGGGCCGTCACAGCCTTGTTTCGGCAACCGAACGGGCAGGGATCTCCTTGGGTGGCCATCATCGTGCGTTGGTAGATGCGTGGGGAGCGGCAGACTTGCTGCGCCACTATATGTTGGCCGAATCGCGGGGCATCCGGTATGCGCAGCAGGCAAAATCCCGCCAGGGTAGCGTGACGAAGCCTGCGGCGTGGCTGCCTGCCCTCCAGCAAGCCGGCGCGTTGGACTGGCCAGTCAGTCTGTTCTAGAACCTCATACGTGCATATCAAGGCACACCACCCCGATGATTTCAGCTCCGGGTGCCGCGCCACATGCAAAGGTGGCGCCGATTCAGTGAATCAGCGCCACCTTCCACTTTCCCAACTGCGGGTCAGTCTAGTTGCGGGTCAGTCTAGTTGCGGGTCAGTCTAGTTGCGGGTCAGTCTAGTTGCGGGTCAGTCTAGGTAGTCACGCAGAACCTGAGAACGGCTTGGGTGACGAAGCTTTGACATTGTCTTGGACTCGATCTGCCGAATACGTTCACGAGTAACGCCGTACACCTTGCCGATCTCATCAAGGGTCTTCGGCTGGCCGTCTGTCAGGCCAAAGCGCATCGAGACCACGCCAGCTTCGCGTTCCGAAAGCGTATCGAGCACCTGATGGAGCTGTTCTTGGAGCAATGTGAAGCCAACAGCGTCTGCTGGGACAACGGCTTCGGAATCCTCAATGAGGTCTCCAAACTCAGAATCGCCATCCTCGCCAAGTGGCGTATGAAGCGATATGGGTTCACGCCCATACTTCTGGACCTCAACGACCTTTTCCTCGGTCATATCGAGTTCCTTAGCGAGCTCCTGGGTGGTTGGTTCACGTCCGAGATCCTGAAGCATCTGACGCTGGACACGGGCCAGCTTGTTGATGACTTCAACCATGTGAACGGGAATGCGAATTGTGCGGGCTTGGTCGGCCATTGCCCGGGTAATTGCTTGGCGAATCCACCACGTTGCATACGTAGAGAACTTGTAGCCCTTGGTGTAGTCGAACTTCTCTACGGCGCGAACCAGACCAAGGTTGCCTTCCTGAATGAGATCGAGGAAAAGCATTCCGCGGCCGGTGTAGCGCTTTGCAAGCGAAACAACGAGGCGCAAGTTGGCTTCGAGGAGGTGATTCTTGGCCTGATGGCCATCTCGTGAAATCGCCTTGAGCTCACGCATGTAGATGCGATCGGACTGTGGATCCAAGGCGCCACTACCCAAAATGTGTTCTGCGTACAGGCCGGCCTCAATGCGCTTGGCGAGTTCGACTTCCTCTTCCGCATTAAGCAGAGGAACCTTGCCGATCTGCTTAAGGTAATCCTTCACCGGGTCCGCCGTGGCACCAGCCACATGTACCCGCACAGCGGGTTCATCGGATTCATCGGAGTCCTTCATAGTGAAGGCACCCTTTGATGTCACCGGTGCTTCTTCCACCTTGGGCTTGGCTGCGCCAGCCGTGGATTCATCACTCTGATCGGATTCTCCCGATTCGTCATCCCCAGCATCGTCTGCGGCTGAATCCTCATCAGAATCCGAATCAACGGAAACATCCTCCGATGACCTTGTGGTGGGTACAACTACATCGGCATCCGAAACGTCATCCAGTTCCAGATTGATTGAGTCAAGATCTTCAGGTGAAGAAGTGGAATCTGCGTCATCCGAATCACTGGAGGCTACAACCTCAGGTGCTTCTTCAGCCTGCCCCTTGGCAACCTTCTTGCCGGAAGCCTTGCGGGCGCGCTTGGCTGGGATGGCAACTTCCTCTGGAGCTTCCGCCTTACCTGCGGAGGCGCGCTTTACAGGTGCCTTCTTAACCGGCGCCTTTTTTGCGTTCGCTGTTGAGACTTCTTCAGGTACGTCGACCTGAGCGGAATCAACCGTGGGCTTCTTGGCGGTCTTTGTTGCCACTTGAGACCTTTCACATGAGGATTATTCGAATGACGAACAGACATTCTACCGCTTGATGGGCAGAATTCAGTTCAGCACACTTACGGCAACGCCAAATGATCGGCAATTGTTCCCACAATTGCAAGGTGTTTCTGGCCACGTCAAACCAGCGCGCCGCTACCGCGGCTGGTGCATCCATTGCGCGGCGCTAGGTCACGGTGTACCAATAGAGTTGCACGGTAGCCACGGGATCGGTATCACGAGGCAGTGAATGCTTCGGGTGGCGGACACGTGCACTGCAGGTTGCGGTCACCCCATGGGCCATCTACGCGCCCTACTGGCGGCCAATACTTGTCCTCGACCATGTAGCGCGCGAGCTCCGGATCTAAGACTTCTGTTCCAACTCCGTAGACGGCTGGATACGCGGCGATCTCCCGGCTGTAGGGATGATTCCACTCGCTAGCGATGACCACCTCAGCTGTGTGTGGCGCGTTGATCAGTGGGTTGTCCTCTCGCGGCCAGTGACCGGTGGCCACCTTGGTCACTTCCTCGGTTATTGATAGCATCGCCGCGCAGAATCGATCCAGTTCGCTCCGTCCCTCCGATTCAGTGGGTTCAACCATAAGTGTGCCTGGCACCGGGAAGCTCATAGTGGGTGCATGGAAGCCATAGTCAACAAGCCTTTTGGCGACGTCGTCGACCGAAATCCCGGCTTGTTTGAAACCGCGTACATCCAAGATGCATTCGTGGGCGACGCGGCCACTGGAACCGCGGTACAGCACAGGAATGACATGGTCGAGGGAATCGGCGATGTAATTGGCCGCCAAGACCGCACTCGCCGTAGCAGCTGACAATCCTTCAGCACCCATGAGGCGAATATAGGCCCATGAAATCGGCAGGACGCTCGCCGAACCCCATGGTGCGGCGGCCACCGCGCCACTCCCGGGCAGCGCGCTCTCCCGGCGGCCCGGAAAGCCGGGTAAGTAGGGCGCAAGATGCGCCTTTGCCGCCACTGGGCCCACTCCCGGGCCACCCCCTCCGTGCGGTATGGCGAAAGTCTTATGGAGATTGAGGTGGGAGACGTCGCCACCCATGTCGCCCGGACGGGCAAACCCCACCATTGCGTTGAGGTTGGCGCCATCGATGTAGACCTGGCCTCCGGATTGGTGAACCATGCTGATGACTTCACCAACCGACTCTTCGTATATTCCGTGCGTGGATGGATACGTAAGCATGATGGCACCGATGCGATCTCTGTTCTCCGCGATCTTGGATCGGAGGTCTTCTAGATCGATTGATCCGTCCGGTTTGCTTGTCACAACTACTACGCGGAAGCCCGCTAATGTGGCCGAAGCCGCGTTGGTTCCATGCGCGGAGGCAGGAATGAGGCACACGTCGCGCGCCTCTCCGCGAGCGCGATGGTAGCCCCGCACTGCCAGAAGTCCCGCTAGCTCACCCTGGCTTCCAGCATTGGGCTGCAGTGAAACAGCATCGTATCCAGTGATTTCGCAGAGCCAACGCTCCAGATCCTCTGCCAGCCGTTCGAAGCCTGCATGATCTTCGGGTGGAGCATACGGGTGAATATGTGCAAATCCTTCGAGTGTCATTGCGCTGACTTCCACTGCTGCATTCAACTTCATGGTGCACGAACCCAGTGGGATCATTCCTCGATTCAGTGCGTAATCCTTGTCACCTAGGCGCCTCATGTAACGCATCAAGTCTGTTTCGCTGCGGTAGCGGTGAAAGGTTGCTTGCTCAAGGAAAGAATCGGTGCGCAAACTAGCCGCGGGGAGTTCCTCAATCTGCTCAGATTTGCCCGAATCAGCGAATGGTTCCAACGCTTGTGCAATAGCGTCAATCGTCGACGTCTCAGTTAGTTCGTCGCAAGAGATCCGTAAGTGGCTCGGGCTATGCAGATACACAGCGATCCCCTTGGCCAGGAGCGTGAGCTGGGCAGGCCTTGCTCTGCCAGGAATCTCAAGCTCCACGGTGTCGAAGAAGGCCTTATGAGTAATGCGGTGCCCACTATCACATAGCTTGCGGGCCAGATCGAGGGTGTGAGCGTGGATGGTCTCAGCAATGTTCTTGAGGCCTTCGGGCCCGTGGTAGACAACGTACATCGAAGCCACGATCGCAAGAAGTGATTGTGCTGTGCAGATGTTGCTAGTGGCCTTCTCGCGCCGGATGTGCTGTTCGCGAGTTTGAAGCGAGAGCCGAAACGCGGGATGCCCCGCGCTATCACGCGATACTCCCACGAGCCGCCCCGGAAGTTGGCGTTCGTTGGCCTGCGTGGTAGCGATGTAGGCAGCGTGAGGCCCACCGCCACCCAGTGGAATGCCGAGGCGCTGGGCTGATCCAGCCACGACGTCCGCACCGAGGCGTCCGGGCGGCACCAGCATGGAGCATGCTAGGAGGTCGGCAATCACGACAAAGGTTCCGCCGGCGGCATGGATCTGATCTGCCATCGTTGTATACGCGTGATAAGGATGAACCACGCCCCCGGCACCCGGGTATTGCACGACCAGCGCTGCGCAATCGGTGAGGTCTAGATTCTCGGTGGCGTCCACCCAACGAATCTCAATGCCCAGCGCATCACATCGGTTCGTCAAGACTGCCTTGCTCGCTTCGAACAGATCACTACTGACGGCAACCCTGCGGAGCTCGCCGCGATGTACTCGGACTGCCAGAAGCACAGCTTCCACGCCAGCACTTGCTTCATCGAGCAACGAAGCTCCCGCGATGGGGAGCCCGGTCAGTTCACTGACGACCGTTTGGAACCCCAGAAGTGCCTCGAGCCGCCCTTGGGAGATCTCCGGCTGATAGGGAGTGTAGGCGGTGTACCACGAAGGATTCTCCAAGATGCCGCGCCGAATCACCGCAGGCGTGGCCGTGTCATAGAATCCCTGGCCAATCATGGAAGTCCGCACGGTGTTGTGGCTTGCCATCTGCGCGAGCTCACGAGCTACCTGTTGCTCGGTGGCAGCCGGAGGTAGGTGCAACCGACCCTCAGACCGAATCTGGTTGGGAACTGCTTGGTCCATGAGTTCCTCCACGGTCGCGGCACCCACCACCTCGAGCATGGCTTGCTGATCAGACTGCGATGTCCCGATGTGGCGTGAGGCGAACCCCATGATTACTCCTTGGCCAAGCCGTCGTACTCGTCACTACTGACGAGGTCTCCGAGTTCACGTACCTCGATCTCGTACAGCCAGTTTGCGTGGGGATCGTCCGTGGCGAGCTTCGGATTTTCGACGACGGCCGCGTTTACAGCCGTCACCGTTCCCGAAGCAGGAGCAACGAGATCTGATACCGATTTGACCGACTCGATCTCGCCACAAGGCTCACCGGCTCTCACCTGCGAACCCACTTCCGGAAGTTCGAGGTATACCGCCTCATCGAGTGCCTGTGCAGCAAATTGCGTGATGCCCACACGGGCAGGGTTGCCCAAGGTGATCCATTCATGGTCTTTCGAATACTGCCGATCAGCGGGGTACGTCATTATTGCTCCAAACTACGAGATCAACGTCACGTTCATCCTATGTCGCCGCCGTGCTTTGCGTGATTCAAGTTGCACGAATGCTGTTAGCTGTGGGTATGTGAGGATCGGTTGCGCGAATAGAAGGGCAGATCCACAGTCTCCATAGGCTGGAGTTTCCCTCGAACGTCCACGTGATAGGTGCCAGCGGGCAGATTCGGCACAAGCCGTGCCAGTGCAATGGGCCGACCCAACGTAGGAGAGAGCACACCGGACGTGATCGTGCCCACAAGACCCCCGCCTGCATAGACGTTGCAACCTGCCCGTGCTGCACGCCGTCCCTGACCAATCAGACCATATAGATTCCACGCCACGGGACGCTCACTGAGCGCTGTGGCCCCCACAAAAGTGTGGTCAACAACGGTGTTACCAAGCCCTGCGTCCAGCGGAGAGATTGACCGATCAAGTTCGTGACCATAGAGTGCCATGCCTGCCTCAAGCCGTAACGTATCGCGTGCTGCTAGGCCACAGCGTGTCAACCCATGTTCTTGACCGCTGTGGATCAGTTGGCGCCACACATCAACCGCACCTGCCGCAGGGAGCATGAGTTCATAGCCGCACTCCCCCGTGTATCCGGTGCGCGCGATGCGAATGGGTAGGTCCTGCACGCGAACCTCCATCATCCGGTAGTAACGCAGCTTGGCGAAGCGCTCGCGGTCGGCTGCGGGCAGTATCTGAGAGACAACAGATGTAGATTCTGGCCCTTGAACTGCGATCAGTGACCTATGCGCAGTGGTGTCGCAAATGCTGACCTGCGACTGTTTGAGCGCCATGGACCGCGCCGTCAACTCATCCACAACATCCAAGCGGTTGGCAGCGTTTGCGACTACCAGAAAGTGGGAACTGGCGATCCGATACACAATGAGATCGTCAATGATCCCCGCATCTGTTGCCAGTATGAGCGTGTAGCGTGCCTGTCCCACTTCGAGGGCTGACGGCAAGCCAGTGAGCGAGTAGTCCAGTACGTGTGCAGCATGTGGACCTTCTACTTCGATCTGGGCCATATGTGAAAGATCGAAGATCCCAGCGTGGGTTCTGACCGCTTCGTGTTCCCCGCGATCTGAGCCAAACCGCAGGGGCATATCCCAACCGCCAAAGCTGGTGAAGGTGGCCGATTGGCGCTGGTGTTCGGCGTACAGCGCCGTACGTAGGAGCTCTGCCACCGGTCAGCCTTGCTGTGATTGCGGCAGTACTTGCCCCTCGCGGACCACTAGCACAGCGCATGGCGCCTCGAGTAGAAGGCGCTGGACCTGAGTGCCCAACACCAGCTTGCCGTGATTGCTGGCTTCAGAAAGCCCAACGATGATGAGGCTGGCGGCCTCCGTCTTCGCGGTTCCAGAGATGAGTGCTGCCAGGTCTTCTGAACGGGTATTGGGTACTACGGTGAAAGCGATCTCCTCTGCCTCCAGCCGCATACTCAGTTCATCGATCTCTTGGTCCAAATCTTCATTGCTGATTTGTGAGGAGGGCCGGTGCAGTACGGCGAGGAGCCTACCTCCGAATTCTCGAACGTATGCTATTCCGGCGTTCAAGGCCGCTTCACCTTCGGGGCCGCTGTGTACTGGAACCACTACTGTCATGGCATTTCCTCACCTCGAAATAGCACACCCACGGGCTGCAGCCGATGAGTGATCTTTCACCCAAGACTACTTCCAAAGAACGCTCTTTTTTGGGACACCGGCTAATCAACCTGAAAGTGCATGTTCAGCCCACGGCGGCAGCACGCTCGAGGAAATGGATTCTGCCAGGAGGAGCGCAAGGTTGTGAAGAGGTTCTGCTTCCAAGGCTTGGTGGGCGCGCGCTGCTGCGAGCGTATTCGAACCCATCCACCACGCGAGGTATGCCGACGCTCCAAGAGCGTGCGGATCATCTGGTTGCGCATAGGCCGCGCATTCATCGAAGAGATTGCGCACAATCGTGCACTTCCTCGCAGCCGGGCGGAGGTACATGATCTCACTCAATCTAGACGTGAGAGCCTCACGAGTGACGGACTCCAAAGGTAATGCTCCCCCAGGCGACAATGCGTGGAGAAGTACGCGGTCACGGACGCCATCAAGTGCGAGCGCGGCGTTAGCTTCACCCGCCAAACCCGCCGCTACATCACTTATGGAGGCATCAAGCATTTCGAGGAGTTCGGTCCAAAGCCGGCAGCCCGCTAGTTCAAGTTCATGTGAGTTCGTATCAACCCATCGCAGCCCTGCCAGCCGTGCGACTTCCAGTTCTTGTTCGGATTTACATGCAACTAGAGTGGGCGGCGGAAACTCTTGCGGAGAGCTGCCAGCAAATACGAGTGCTGCCGCCACCTCGCTTGCTTCGAGCACCTCCCACCCACGCACATCATCGGGCCGTTCGAGATCCACCCAACCGCTTGGACGCGCACGAAAAGCGCGTATCTGGCCCGGGAGATCTTCACACAGGGACCGGAGCGATGATTCAACTTCGATGTGCGCACCACCCGAGAGATGGCTCGGTTCGGCATCAAAGAAGGCCAAGACCCCGCACGTCACACGGCACCTGTGCGCTGCTTCCCGCAGCGCATTCGATAGGGTCGCAATGTCTTCAACTTGGGTGAGATCAACGGCTACCATCGGCCCAATGCAAGCGGCCCTACCTGTGGAATCGGAGCCGCGATGGTCAAGGCTGAGGAGGATAACGTGGTGACGTGGCTGATACCCGAGGAGATGCGGGATCAGGATGAGGGATTCTTCAAAAGTGCGCAGCGTAATTGTGTTCATAGGTCAAGCCCACCATGCGCGAGGCAAAGCTGAGGTGCCCATATTTGCAGTTGTGGAGCGTCAGCGATTAAGGCCTGTTTGTGGAACTCAGCGCGCCCCACAAGCCGCGCGATTCGACAACTGCTGTGCCCACCGCTCGGGTTCCTGACGTAGACACCAATGGCCACCCAGTAGGCTTGAGAACATGACTGTTGACTTCACCTCGTTCAAAGAAGATGTGGCTGCGGCCCTCGTGGCCAACATGGACTCTGTGTCTTGGATGGCTAATACAGGTCTTGAGGACGTGGCACTTCACCAGCTCATGGCACCCGCTCGTTCCCTGCTCTCTGAAGGAAAGCGAACGCGCGCCACTCTGGTTCTGGCAGGGTACTCGTGTGCCTTCTCCGGCGCGAGCCCCGCTGCCATTCACGCTGGCGCTGCGATGGAGCTATACCAAGCATCAGCGTTGGTTCACGACGACGTCGTCGACGATTCAGACGTTCGGCGCGGAATGCCTGCCGCCCACAAACGATTTGCATCCGACCACGCAGAGGCGGGCTGGCGTGGATCGGCAACTGACTTTGGAACAGCTGCCGCGATTATGCTTGGCGACCTTCTCCTCTCCCAGTCGATGGTTGAATTTGCCCGCACAAGCGAATATGTGCCGGCACAGGTCTTCACACAGGCCAGCCGAATCTTCCACACGATGAGCGCAGAAGTGGCCTATGGCCAGTTCCTTGATGTTCGCGCGGAAAACATGCATACAAACTCCGTTGATCAGGCCATCAGCACGGCGCTTTCGGTCATTAACCACAAGACAGTGCGATACTCCATCGAAGCCCCCTTGACGATCGGCGCAATCTTGGGCGGAGCCGATGCGGAACTCCTTCATGCGCTCGGCGAGATCGGTACGCCACTCGGTGAGGCATTCCAGCTTCGCGACGATGATCTGGGTATCTTCGGAGACGAAGCCACCACGGGCAAACCTGCCTGCGGAGATATTGCCGAGGGAAAACGCACGGTACTTCTGGCACTTACGCTAGATGCGGCTTCCTCGGCCGACGCCGAATGGATCGAAGGGATCTGCGGCAACGCGCTCACCGCAAGCGATGTCATCCGGGTGCGCTCCATTGTTGAGGAAACCGGTGCCCGACGCGCTCACGAACAGATGATCGCCGAACGGGAGCTCGCTGCCAATTCGGCAATCGCCGAACTCTCTCTACACGGTGCCCGCCCCGCAGGCGTGGAGATGGTGGAAGCTATTGCATCCGCTCTGGCAGCGCGCGCTTCCTAGATCGGAACTGACCAGCTCCCTCAGATATGCAAATAGTCACAAGGAACCGAACGTTCTTTATAAAAAACCAATTGGTTTGTTAGCTTGTGCGCATGACTGAGATTATCTCCGCCCCACCACGCGCCGGACGCAAGGAATGGTCAGCACTTGTCGTGCTGATCTTGGCTGTGACACTGCTGGCCATCGATGGAACAGTGCTCTACATGGCTGTTCCGGCCCTAACTGCCGACATCGGCCCAACGGCCACTCAAACGCTGTGGATCGGTGACATCTACTCTTTCGTGCTTGCAGGCCTTCTGGTCACAATGGGCAACGTTGCAGATCGAGTGGGCCGTAAGCGGTTGCTTTTGATTGGCAGCGTGGGCTTTGGCATCGCCTCAGCCATTGCCGCATTCGCACCGAACGCCGCAGTGTTGATCGCTGCCCGGGCACTGTTGGGCGTTGCAGGAGCAACGATCATGCCCTCGACCTTGTCTATCATCCGCAACGTTTTCCTCCACCCTTCAGACCGTTCGCGAGCGATTGCCATCTGGGCGGCTGGCGCGACGGCCGGTGGCGCAATTGGCCCTCTTGTCGGAGGGTTTCTGCTGGAGCACTTCTGGTGGGGATCGGTCTTCCTCATCAACGTACCCGTCATCGCCCTCATCGTTATCCTCGGCGTCATGCTGTTGCCCGAGTCTCGAAATGGAGAGGCAGGGCGCATCGATGTGATCAGTGCCGGCCTTTCCGTGTTGGCTATTGTTGCGGTGGTTTACGCCATCAAGCACGCCATAAGTGACGGCATTGACGTTATCGCAGGTGGCGCGGTAATACTGGGCCTGATCGCGGGCTTCCTGTTTGTCCGCCGGCAGCGCCGCTTGGAGACTCCATTGGTGGACATCTCACTGTTCAAGATTCCCGCCTTCAGTGGCGCAGTCTCATCCAACGCATTGGCAATCTTCGCTTTCTACGGACTGCTGTTCTTCTTCTCGCAGTACCTGCAACTGGTTCGCGGATACTCGCCGCTGCGCGCAGGCCTAGCCGAAATGCCAGCAACCATCGCTTCAATAGTGGTGATTCTTATCGTGGCGAGAGTGCTGGCCCGGCTGGGGCAAGGGCGTGCTATTGCTTTGGGCCTGATCATCGGTGCTATCGGCCTGGCAGGATTGGGCTTCAGCGAAGGCCTGCCTGGATATATCGGTTTGGGTATCTCACTGGCCATCATTGGGCTCGGCACAGGTCTAGCCATGACCCTTTCCACTGATGCCGTTGTCTCAGCGGCACCACCTGAGCGCGCTGGCGCCGCTTCGTCGATCTCAGAGACGGCCTATGAGTTGGGCGTGGCATTAGGAATCGGAGTGCTGGGTTCGCTCCAGACGGCCCTCTATCGATCGACTCTGGTTATTCCGCAAGGCACCAGTGATACCGTTGCGGAAGCGATGAAGGACTCTCTTGCCAACGCCGTGAGCACCATCGGCTCATCTAACGCGGAACTGCTAGACATTGTGCAACATGCGTTCACACACAGCATGCAGATCACCGCTGGCATTGCGGCCGTCCTTCTGCTCATTGCGGCCACGATGGCTTGGCGGCTCATCCCCTCCACGCCAACCACGAAGGTTAGTACTCATGTCGAACACTGAGAACCTGGAAAGCCAAGATGCGACCCGGGACAAGGAACGCACCCGGCGCGCACTCATCGATGCTGCCGCACAACTGTTCGCAGAAGAGGGCGCCGGAGTGAGTTTGGCGGTTATCTCCACCCGCGCAGGAGTATCTAAGGGGGCGCTGACGCACCATTTCCCCAACCGCAGCGACCTTGAGATGGCAATGCTGGAGGACGTTGCGCAGCGGTTTTGGGATGAGGTGCACGCTCACGTGGACCTTTCGGAGAATCGCCCAGGCAAGCTGATGCGTGCTTACGTCAGAACGCTGACCACACAGAACGAGGTAGTCAAGCAGATCTTCTCGCCCATGTCCCTCATGCAAGTTCTGGGGAGCAAACAACCAACGTCAGAACTGCTAGAACGGGACGCCGCTATGTGGCGGGAAGCTTTCGCTGCTGACGGCCTCGACACCCAAACCACGCTGACTGTCCGTTTTGCTGCCGAAGGTCTGGCCGGATCGGTGGGTTCCTGTTACGTCACAGCGGACGAACTCGCCGTGGCACGGCGCCGACTCTTGGAACTCACAGAAGGCTGACCTAGCACGGAATCCGGCAGCTCTCACCAGGGAGGGCGCTAGGACGTGAGAATAAGAGGGCCACGCCACCACCAAAGCCGGGCAAGCAAAGCCAGCAAGCAAAGCCGCTAAATGGCGAGCATCCCTGCCGCGATTCGCACTGCGTGCACCTGCCCATCAAGAAGGGCTTGAATAGGTGAACGGCCAAGTGTCGGCTCTTCAGTGAGCATCCATTCCACCGATTCGTCTGGACTCAGCCCGCCGTCGTGAAGGGTCACGAGCGTACCGTGTAGCGACTCAACAGGGGCCGGATAACCATCAATCGTGGTGAGGAAGACCGCCGGAATCATGAGGGCGCGGTTCTCCCCGCGGCGAGCCGCCGCCAAGTAATGATCAGACAAAAGAGCCCGAACCTCACGTTGGCGCACATCAAGGATTTCGGCAACCTCGGGGATTGAGAGCCACTGGGCTTGTGGAGTTGTAGTCACCCTCTCAGGCTATAGTCTCTGGCCCACCCCGGGAAACTGACCAGCCCGTATTGCGTTCAATGCAACGTTTGTCATTGCCAAATCATGCGGTTCTTCGCAGAAGACTGAGCTGAGCTCTACTTTCACCATTTTCACATCTTCACCATTTGTCACTTTATAAACTCGTGTAACATCTACATATACAGTCCACGACAGTCCAAAACAGGTCATAGTGGTTGGCACGTGCCATTACCACTTGGAGGTCACCATGCAGGCATCCCGCATCATTCGAACGTCAGGAGCGGTTCTTGCCGCTACCACCACACTTGGAATGGTCGTGCCAACGGTGGCCGCGCAGGCCCCTGTGCTTCAGGACGATTCGGCCCGTCAGACCACGTCTGAGAAAGCCACCTCCGTCACAGACATGAACTACCGCGTATGCGAAGGTGACACTCTCGAGTCCATCGCACAGTCCACTGGCACCGCGGCCGCGGTCATCGCCTACGCTAACAAGCTAGTCAGTTCAGCAATCAGGACTGGTCAGCACCTGTCGATCCCCGTGCCAACCGCGCAACTCGTGGCAAGCAAGACCACTGCCGTCACATACGTTGTGAAGTCGGGCGATACACTCTCAGGTATCGCCAAGAAATACGGAACTACCGTTTCCGCGATCGCTTCCGCCAGCGCAGTCACCAACGTCAACCGCATTTCTATCGGCCAGAAGCTCACTATCCCAGGAAAAACAACAACCTCTTCGTCCACGCCGACGTCGAACACCGCAGCGTCGTCGAACACCACTAGTTCCGCGACGGCGTCGCAAACGTACGTTGTCAGGTCGGGCGATACACTCTCAAGTATTGCCAAAAAATACGGAACAACCGTTTCCGCGATCGCCTCCGCCAGCGCAGTCACCAACGTCAACCGCATCTCTATCGGCCAGAAGCTCACTATCCGAGGAAAAACTACAACAGCTTCGTCTACGACGACGTCGAACACTACCTCTGTACCAAACACGTTTCTTGGCTACACATACTCCTCGGGAACAACGGCAGCTGCCAACCAAAACAAGGCAGCCTTGAACGCGATGACCGTGCCCTCGCGGGCGAATATGCAGACAATGGTTCGCCAAGTGGCTATCTCAATGGGCGTTGATCCAACGTTGGCGCTGGCGCATGCGTACGTAGAATCAGGGTTTGATGCGCGTGCGGTCTCTCCCGCCAATGCTGTGGGAGTCATGCAAGTTATCCCATCATCGGGTGTATGGGCGTCACAAATGGTGGGCCGCGAACTGAACCTCTTGGACCCGTATGACAACGTTGTGGCTGGGGTCGCGATCATCCGATACCTTGACCGGAACGCTAGTTCGAAGGACCAAGCGATTGCGGGATACTACCAGGGCCTCGCAGGGGTCAAAAAGAACGGGATGAAGTCGGACACCGTGGCATACGTTGCCAAGGTCAAGGCTGCCATGGCGCGATTCTGAGCGGGAACACTCTTCCACTCCTTAGTGTACGAGACCGCAGTGCGCGGCCCCCTGTTTCGCCACCGTGGCGCGTGAACGCATACCTAATGTTGCCGAAAAGGTAATCTTGGCCTGTGGTGCAAACAGATTCCCTAGTAGGCGTGGTTGTGGATTCCCGCTATGCCGTGCTCCAGCGGGTTGGCCGCGGCGGCATGGCAACGGTGTACCGCGCCCGGGACAAGAGGCTGGAACGCGACGTCGCGATCAAGCTCCTTCATCCGCACTTGGCTGATCAGCCGGATTTTTCCGCACGTTTCAACAAGGAAGCCCGCGCTGCGGCCCAACTCTCCAGTCCATACGTTGTTGCCGTGCACGATCAGGGAATGTGGCAAAACGCCGCTGGACTCCAGCCCTACCTTGTTATGGAATACATCCCTGGCCCGGACGTTCGCTCTGAACTTGCCCGATTGGGAAGCCTCAACCTGGGAACAGCCCTTCAGATCACCGAACAGATACTCAAGGCCTTGGCAGAGGCTCATCGTATGGGCCTCGTTCACCGGGACATCAAGCCGGAGAACGTCATGTTAACCAGTCCCCTCCCGCCCGTGAGCGTCTTCGAACGCCCTGAGATTCACGCGAAAGTGGCTGACTTCGGGTTGGTTCGCATCGTCTCATCTACTTCTCATTCGTCGGCCGTGATGGGCACAGTTGCCTATATGGCTCCCGAGGTGGCCTCCTCCGGCGTCGTGGAAGCGCCGGCCGACATCTACGGTGTTGGCATCATGCTGTATGAGTTCCTGACCGGACGTGTTCCATTTGCTGGTGAAACACCCATCGCTACCGCATACCAGCACATCAACTCTCCGGTGCCTCGCGTGGCCCAACAAGCCTCATGGCTGCCTGCGGCCGTCGACTCACTTATTGGGCTGTTTGCCGCAAAGAATCCGGCGGATCGCCCCGCTAACGCTACGGCGGCACTTGAGGCACTCGAAGCAGCTCGGGCATCAGTGCCGGAGGAAGATCTTGTTCGCCGAATCCCAGTGATACCCACGATTCCGGCAAGCGCGCCCGTTGCCGCTGATCACACCCTCATCATGGGCCAAGAGCAGCCTCCTTCAGAGCATCGAGATGAAGCCACTGGCCACACCAGAGCCCTCACGCTATTTGATGCGGACCACCCGCAGCCCGCTGCTGTGGCCGAAGGTTCTCCCCCTCCGCCACCAGGTGCGCCGCGCCGGAGAAAGGCCACGCGGCTGATTCTCGCGATCGTGCTGGTAGCTCTGATCGCTTGCGCCACAGCATGGTATTTCCTGGCCGGTCCTGGGCAGCGTTTGGCGATTCCCGATGTTACGGGTCAAGAGTATTCGGCAGCTGAAAGCACGCTAGTGAGTGAGGGACTGAGCGCTGCGCGTGAAGAGGCGTTTTCCGACGACGTCGCCGAAGGCTTGGTTATCTCCACAGACCCAGATGCCGGCACCCGCGTCCCAACTGACCAAGTTGTTACTCTCACTGTTTCTTTGGGTGTTGAACAGGTCGAAGTCCCAGATCTTTCGGGCAAGACGGAAGCCGAAGCTCAACAAGCGGTTGCCGAGTCACGCCTCACATACGCCCACGCGGAGTCCTATTCAGAGACCGTGGAAGAGGGCTACGTGGTGGTGCAAGACCTCGAGTCAGGAACGTTGGTTGATCACGACTCCACAATTACAGTGACGATTTCGCTGGGCCGTGAACCTATCTCCGTCCCATCCGCGGTTGGTTTGAGCAAAGCCGACGCGGTCGCGGCGATCGAAGGAGCAGGTCTTTCCCCAACCGCGGCGGAGGCGTATTCGGATACCGTGGCCGCCGGAA
This sequence comes from Changpingibacter yushuensis, assembly GCF_014041995.1. Lineage (NCBI taxonomy): Bacteria > Bacillati > Actinomycetota > Actinomycetes > Actinomycetales > Actinomycetaceae > Changpingibacter > Changpingibacter yushuensis. Next base: position 1,643,947 of record NZ_CP059492.1, read on the forward strand.
CTGTCATCTCGCAAGATCCCAGCGAGGGCACCCTCTTCAGAAACGATCCCGTGACCATCACTGTGTCGCTTGGGCCCGAAATGATTGATGTACCCAATGTGATCGGTCGGACCAAGTCGGACGCGATCTCGATTCTCACAGACGCCGGATTCACAGTAAAGAGTGAGAACGCGTTGAGCGTCACTCTGGGGCTTGTCTACTCGCAGTCTCCCAGCAGTGGAAAGGCCCCCAAAGGCAGCGTCATCACAATCTCGATTGTCTGACGGCGCTATTGTCTGAGGACTCGAGAATCTGAGGACTCGAGAATCTGAGGACTCGATAATCTGAGCGTCGGGTCCCGCCTCGCAACTGGTAGCGAGACCCGACAAGGGCATCTCAGATCTCGATGTGCCGCAGCTCTTCCGCCACGAGGAACGCCATCTCCAAGGACTGCTGGTGATTGAGGCGTGGATCAACTAGGGTCTCGTAGCGTTCAGTCAAGGTGTCCTCGACGATCTCTTCAGACCCGCCCAGAATCTCGGTGACATCATCGCCAGTGAGTTCGACATGGATACCACCAGGATGTGTACCCAGTTCGCTATGAACAGTGAAGAATCCCTTGATCTCGGTGAGAATGTCACCCAACCGGCGGGTCTTCAAACCGTTCGACGCCGTGATCGTGTTGCCGTGCATCGGATCTGTCACCCAGGTGACTGGCCGCCCATCTGCCCGCACTGCCTCAACCAAGGCAGGCAGTTTCTCTGTGACAAGGCCAGCACCCATGCGACTGATGAACGTCAGTCGGCCGGGTTCGCCCTCTGGATTGAGCTTGTCGATGAGGGCAATAGCCTCTTCAGGCTTCGTCGTCGGCCCCAACTTGACTCCGATTGGATTGCGAACGTGAGAAAGCAACTCGACGTGGGCGCCCTCCAAATCACGCGTGCGCTCTCCAATCCACACGAGATGTGCGGATGTGTTGTATGGGAGACCGGTGCGTGAATCTATGCGGGTCATCGCTTCCTCGTAGGGAAGGAGGAGCGCCTCATGCGAACAGTACAGGTCCACTGTGCGGAAAGAATCATGGGAGACCCCTGCAGCGCGCATGAAGCGCATCGCCCGATCGATCTCACCCGCCATCGCTTCGTATTGGCTGTAAGCCGGATTGGCCATGAAGCCCTTGTTCCATTCGTGCACCTTCGTCAGGTCCGCAAAACCACCAGTGGTGAATGCGCGCACGAGGTTCAAAGTGGCAACCGAGTGCTGGTACGCGGAGATCAAGCGCTCCGGATCCGGAATGCGAGCCTCCGGCGTGAACTCGTGCCCATTGACTGCGTCGCCCATGTAGGAAGGCAACGATATGCCGTCACGAGTCTCAATGTCGTTTGACCGAGGCTTAGCAAACTGACCCGCCATGCGCCCGATCTTGACCACGGGTACGGAGGCTCCATATGTCAGCACTACCGCCATCTGGAGAATTGTGCGAATTCGCGCCCTAATTCGATCCGCACGCACGTCAGCAAAGGTTTCAGCGCAGTCTCCACCCATAAGCACAAAGGCTTCACCACGGGAGGCCTGAGCCATCTCTTGCTTCAGCTTGTCCGATTCGCCTGCAAAGACGAGAGGTGGAAGGGTGCGCAGATAAGCAACAACTCGATCCAGTTCGTCTTTGTCTGGCCAAGCAGGCTGGTGTTTGGCCGGCTTATCGCGCCAGGCCAAGAGTGCAGCCAACGTTTCCTCATCTGCGTCGTCAAACATGCATCCGATTCTATCCGTCTGCCGGATGCCGGAATGACACGTTCCGCCAGACGGATGCTGGGATCCTCACGTGCATTGTGCACGCAAAGATCCCAGCATTCCTCAACCAAGAGGCCGTGCTCGTGGACTCATCACGCGCTTCTTCAGCGTGCCTGAACCGTTTGACCGATCGATGCCATGGTTTCAGTGAACCAACCCTGCGTGACGTCGAAGGCCTTGGCTCCCTTGATCCGCGGGAACGCAATGTTGGTAAGTACGTCACCATTCTCTTCATCGTGGCCGATCACGCCCGGCTTTCCAGCCAGTGCGCACTCCACTGCGAGGTCAACCATGCCCTTGATGAGCCGGAGGTCATCTGCATTTGCATGCCATGCGCGGGAGAAGTATCCAGACTTCTGAACCATGACCTTTTCAGCGCCAATACGGTCAGCGAACTGCTTAGCAAACCACTGACCAGGGTTGATCGTGTCAAGTTTGACGTGACCAAACGGATCGCGCTGAACTTCTTCGCCGGCAGCTTCCTTTTCAGCAATGATCTCATCCACACCAGCACCCTCGGAAAGGAAGATGTTGACGTTGCCGATTTCATCCATGATGGCGCGGAGGCGTGTGGCTTCCGCATCCAGATCGATGGACATCTCTGGCAGGTACACCGCGTGAACGTCCCAGCGCTCTTCAGATAGACCGATGGTTGGTGCCCACTCCTGCTTGCCAACCCACTTGTGGTAATCGTAGGCGGACTGAGCGGTCAGGTAACCGCAGTTGCGGCCCATGACTTCATGGACAATGAGCATGCGCGGGTTTGAACGGTGTTCGCCAATGATGTGCTGCGCAAAATCTGCCGCTTCTTCTGCCGCAGTCCATGCACCCAGTGACTGGCGAATAGGAACGATGTCATTGTCGATGGTCTTGGGCAGACCCACAACCGTCAACTCATAGTCATGATCGTGGAGGTAGGCGGCGAGGTCAGCTGCGGTGGTGTTGGTGTCATCGCCACCGATAGTGTGGAGAACATCCACCCCGTCTTTGCGCAACTGCTCAGCGGCGACTTCGAGGGGATTCTCGCCTTCCTTGACCAGACCACGCTCAACGAGGTTCTTGGCATTTGTCAGCTTCACCCGGGAGTTGCCAATGGGCGAACCACCGAAGCGATTGAGAATGGCTGCATTCTTGCGTGCCTCGTCATCTACAAGAACATAGTTGCCGGTCAGAAGACCGTGGTAGCCGTATTGGTAGGCGATGATCTCAACGTCTGGAGAAACTTCGTTGTAGCGCTCAATGAGGCCACCGACAGCAGCGGACAAGCAAGGTGCGAATCCACCTGCAGTGAGGAGAGCGACGCGGCGAACAGTCATCTTTAACCTTCCCTAAGGTCGTGTTCGGTGTTAATCACCCGTCCATTCTAGCGGCGGTATGCTAGGACCTATGCCACAGACCCCGGGACCAGGCACACCTGATGACAGTTTTGAAGCCACGTGGGCTGAATATGCCGCCGAATTGAATGCCATTACGGATGAAGCGGCACTCGATTCGGCCGGCCCTGACCAGTTTCATGTTGCGAGACCACGTGTGGATTCAGACTCCGATTCTGAGGATGGCCGCGATTCCGTTCTCACCTATTCAGACCCAAACGGCGGACTGAATGGTCCGCGCGACTGGTCTCCCGGCGAGGAAGCAGATGCGGAAGCAGTTGCGGAAACAAACGCGGACGAACCCTTCTATTTGAGTCCAGAAGCTCCAGCAGACCAATCTCTTAATGGACCCGTAGGCTCGGCCCATCGGCATTCAGCGCTGCTGTGGGGTGGAGCTCTAGTTGCCCTTGCCGTTGCAGTTCTCATGGCGTTTTCAGTGATTCCAGGCGGAGTTGTCGGTGCCACGATAGTGGGCGTATCCGCTTTTGTACTCGCCGCTATCGCTGCGTTCGCGACTTCTCCCGACCAAGGTGACGTTGATCCGTACGACGACGGCGCGCGCCTGTGACTTTCTGAACACCCGATTACGACAGGTCGGAAGACTTCAGGAATCAGAATCTGTCCCCTCATGACCGTAGCCTTGGACATGTGAAAGAATCGCTGAACTCCACTGCCCCTGGGCATCGGCTTGAACTGGACCACTACCGTGGCCCGGTTGGCCAGTTGAGTTTTGACGATCTCGGGCTGCCTCTTGAGAACGTCACATTCGTTGTGGTCGATCTAGAGACCACCGGCGGCAAACCTGAATTACATTCCATAACCGAATTCGGCGCGGTGAAGGTGCGCGGAGGTGAGTTGGTTGGGGAATTTGCAACACTTGTCAATCCTGGTGTGCCTATCCCCCCATTCATCACAGTTCTGACGGGCATCACCACCGCTATGACCATAGAAGCTCCCGATATTTCGGCTGTCATGCCAGCATTTCTAGAGTTCCTCGGCAGTGATCCCAATACCGTACTCGTGGCTCACAACGCACGATTTGATGTTGGCCACCTCAAAGCAGCGGCAGCAGGCCTTGAACTGCCATGGCCGCGCGTGAAGATTCTTGACACCGTCAAACTTGCCAGAAGGGTGTTCACCCGTGATGAAGCACCCAACGTCAAGCTTGGGACGCTCGCCCGCATCTGCAATGCAACCACCAGCCCCACTCATCGGGCTCTTGACGATGCGCGTGCCACAGTTGATGTGCTCCACACCATTCTCGGGCGGCTCGGGCCGCTCGGAGTCACCCACCTTGACGATCTCGTCACAGCGTCTGATCCTGTGCCAGCTGCCCGGCGCCGCAAGTCCACTCTTGCCGATGGGCTGCCTCATACCCCGGGGGTTTACCGCTTCATCGGCCCAGACCATAACGTCATGTACGTTGGTACGTCAGTCAACATCTACAAGCGCGTGCGCCAATACTTCACTGCGGCAGAGAACCGGAAACGCATTGCTGAAATGGTGGATCTCGCAGTCAGTGTGGAGGCAACCTCCACTGCTACAGTCCTTGAAGCCAGCGTTCTTGAGCTCCGTCTGATCGCTGAACTCGATCCTCCGTACAATCGGCGCTCTCGCCACCCTGAACGCCGCCCATGGTTGGTGTTAACGGATGAACCTCATCCTCGCCTAAAGGCCACCCGCTCGCTCTCAGCCAGCAATGCTCCAACATCTTTGGGGCCATTCACCTCACTCGGGCAGGCAAAACGTGCAGGCGAACTCATCGCCGACGTCGCCTCGCTTCGCACATGTACCAAACGGCTCCCGCTCACACCAGCATCACGCTCCTCGGCCTGCCATCTTCAGGCAATGGGCAAATGTGCGGCGCCCTGCGTGGTATCAGGAGAAGTCGATCGCGCGGCGCTCAAAGATACGCGCGCGATTCTCCGTGGTGAATCTGATCCGCTATGGACCACCCAGATGGAACGCCTCACCGCGTTGGCCCAACAGGAACGTTTTGAGCAGGCAGCGGTAGAACGCGATCGGCTCACCTCTGTTATTGCCACACAGCGGCGCAAAGAGAGGCTTCTGCCGCTCCTTCAGGCTCGGCAGGTCATTGCGGTGTGTAAGGAAGAACAACGCTGGGAGATTGTTGTTATTCGTTATGGACGGCTCGCCGGAAGCGCTGTAGCGCAAGGGGAAGAAGATCCACCTAGCGTAGCTGCAGGATTAGCAGCGAGCTGCCACGATGTTCCGCAACCTGAGTTTGCTTGTGGCGCCGCACCGGTAGAGGAGACGGAAATGCTGCTCAAATGGTTGTGGAAACCAAACACTCGTCTGCTGGAATGCGATGGTCCCCTGCCGCTGGCACTTCCAAGAAACGCGGCCGCGCGTCATGATTTGCCTAAGGTACGATCCGGGGTTGAACTAGACTGATCTCTGGCCGTGAGAACGGCGCACATCATTCCTGAGGAGATTCTATGCTGACCGCAATTGTTCTGATCGATGCCGACGTATCCTTGATTCCCGAAGTTGCTTCGAAGGTAGCTGCGATCCCGGGAGTTGCCGAAGTTTTCTCAGTCACTGGAGATATTGACATCATCGCGATGGTACGAGTCGACGAACACGACGATCTCGCACAGGTGATCTCAGACAAGATAGGCAAGGTTGAGGGCGTTATCGGAATGACCACCTACTTGGCCTTCCAGACCTTTTCGCAGTCGGATCTGGATGAGGCATTCCACATCGGGCTCGACTGATAGTTGTGATAGATAGGCGGGGAGGCAAGCCACGGCTTGCCTCCCCGCCTATCTATCACTGAGAGTCTCTCAGAACGAGTCATGCGAGGTTCGGATCAAGAGACCGATTCGGAGAACTCAATCCACCGCTTAAGCAAATCCTGCGCTGCGCCCGAATCGATAGTCTTCCGTGCAATATCCAACCCCACAGAAAGCCTCGTCACCAAAGACCCATCGCTCGGGCGAACGCCCTCGCGCCTGCCCTCGGCAACGAAAGCCGCCGCGGCATTGAGGATGACTGCATCGCGGACTGGGCCAGCGGCACCCGCCAATACCTGGCGAGCGACTTCGGCGTTGTAGCCAGCATCAGCGCCACGTAGATCCTCAACAGAAGCCTGCGCTAGCCCTAACTCTGCAACGGCGTCGAACTCGGTATAGCCAATGTTCCCGTCGCGGACCTCCCACACCTGATTGGTGGTCACTGCAGAAAGTTCATCCATACCATTCGTGCCCCGGAAGACAATCGAAGATGTTCCTCTATCCGCCAGCACTCCTGCCACAATAGGCGCATGCCGTTCGCTTGAAACGCCGATCACGCACGATTTTGGACGTGACGGATTTGTTAGTGGGCCCAAGACATTGAACGCCGTACCCACTCCGAGTTCCTTACGAGCCTGCGCTGCATAGCGCATTGAAGGATGAAAGACGTTTGCGAAAATGAACGTAATGCCAATCTCGCGGAAGCAGCGTTCGACGTCGGCCACGGACATCGTCAAATTGACGCCCAAAGCCTCCAAACAATCAGCTGACCCGGAAGCAGAGGAAGAAGCGCGATTTCCGTGCTTTACCAACGGCGTGCCAGCGCCAGCGATAACGAGCGCTGCCATGGTCGAAACATTGACGGTCCGCAGGCGGTCACCACCCGTGCCCACGATGTCAAGGACTTCGCCATCGATCGAGATGGGCAGTGCATGGGCCAGCATCGCATCAGCCAAGCCACGCAATTCGTTTGAAGTTTCACCTTTGGTAGCCAATGCGGTGAGAAATCCGGCCAATACAATCGGTGAAGTGACGCCAGACATAACCTGATCCATGGCCCACGACGTGTCCCGATCTGACAGGTCTTCACCTCTAATCAGGCGCGTGGTGAGCTCAGGCCAGGTACGTTCTTCTTGCATCTCAAATCCTAGTCTTGAGAATGCGCGCAACCGTCTCGGAAAGCTCGCGTGGGTTAACAGGGTGGGACACTACAGCTGCCGCACCCGACCATCGCGAAAGCCACTCATCCTGCGGGCGGCCAAGCACAGTGATGAACGGGATGTCAGCATCGATCTCATCATGGATCATTTTGCCAACGCCCATTCCTCCGAACTTGGGTGCTTCAGCATCCAAGATCAGCAGTGCGTAGTCACCGTCGCGAACCTCAGCCATCACGGCATCGGCCGTAGCCGTTTCCTTCCAGACAATTTCAGGAAGACCCTTGCCCGCGCGGCGGCCAACAGCAGTCACGATCTCCCGCCGGGTTGTGGCATCGTCTGAAAAGACGAGGACGTTTACGTAGCCAACCTTCGACGTGAGTTCTTCGACCATCTCAACCTCCGTGAGTGCAAGTAAATTCAGTGGCAATATGCCCATCGTCAATAGTAGCGATTTGTTGAAGCTGATGAGAGACCACGCCCAATACGGGCAAAAACACGAGCGAATCGCCATATTGATCGGCTGTTGGCAGAATTACACCCACTATCTGGCAATCGGGACAATCGTCCCTATAATTAAGAACGTGGCGGCGCACGAAATTCAGTGCATCACGATTTGCACCCACCACTTCACCAGTGGTTCTGCGATGGAGTGCCCTGAACGATTAGCGTTGCCAGAGTCGGATTTATCAACCTCGACCAGTTCTTTGGAGGACCGATGGCCGTTTATACTCTTCCCGAACTTCCCTACGATTACGCAGCGCTTGAGCCCCACATCTCGGGCAAGATCATGGAACTTCACCATGACAAGCATCATGCAACATACGTCGCTGGCCTTAACGCCGCACTGGACAATCTCGCGGCTGCCCGCGACGCTGGTGACCTTTCCAAGGTGAACCAGTTCTCCAAGGACGTGGCATTCAACCTTGGTGGCCACACTAACCACACAGTCTTCTGGAAGAACCTTTCCCCGAACGGTGGCGGACGCCCCGAGGGTGAGTTGGCTTCCGCAATTGACGATGCCTTTGGCTCATTTGAGAAGTTCCAAGCGCACTTCACCGCTGCAGCCACTGGCATTCAGGGCTCCGGCTGGGCCGTTCTGGGATACGATTCCATCGCCGGTCAGCTCATCATCTTCCAGCTCTTTGATCAGCAGAGCAATGTCCCCGTGGGCGTCACACCTGTGTTCATGCTGGACATGTGGGAGCATGCCTTCTACCTCGATTACCTGAACGTCAAGGCTGACTACGTCAAGGCCATCTGGAACATCGTGAACTGGGCGGACGTTTCTGAGCGCCTCGCCAACGCAGTGTCCAAGACCGAGGGTCTTATCCTTCGCTAATCTCACTACATAGCGCAATGGTGGAGGGGATGCAGCTCGTGAGCTGCATCCCCTCCACCATCTTGTATACGCTGAAGAAGCCGCCACGTGAGCGCCGAACAACCCGCTTGGGTAGGCGTTGGGTCCGCTTTTTGAACGCGGGAAACCACCAGTTTGATGCGGTTCAAAGCGAGGTAGGTTTAACCCGTCTGGATGTGGTCCTAGCCCGTCTAGCGGGCGCGGCAGACCAGCCACCCAACCAGAGCAGCGCTCGGTTCGCCAAACTGGCGCGACTTTCGCCAAGGTTGACCAAACCCGCTGCGCACGGACGCTCTGAGAGCCAGTGTTGACAAGCGAAATCTGCTGCCCGTTCGCTGTCCAACCAACAGGAAGGGCCGGTCCGCACAGGATACGCGGACCGGCCCTTGCACTGTTTAGTGATTACTCAGTTGAGTCGTCGGTTGCTCCATCGGAGGTCGACGACGCCGGCAGATACTCCAGAACATCCGCCACAATTCCATAGGCCGCGGTGGCTGACGTGGAGTCGTCACCATCCGTGGCGGGCATGAGGATCAAAACGCGAGAACCAACAGGTGTTCCGATCAACGCGTCAAAGATGGTGCCATATCCAACTGTCACGGCCTGAGGGCCAAGGATGGAATCCGACGGCTCCCCTGTCCACGTATTTTCAACGGTTGATCCATCCCACGTTGAAGCAGCATACGCAATGACCATGGTGCCATCAGAGCCGACCTCGTCACCGGAGCCCTTCGCGATGATCGTCGACGAAACCTCTGTTGGCTCCGCCTCGCCGTCGTTAATGGTGACCTCAGTGATCGGTGCACCGAGATCGCCCACATAGCTCAGAGGAAGGTCATCAGATGTCACTTCAACAGAGGCGTCGGCTTGACCAGCACTTGTAGCATCCATGCGATCATGAATCTCAATGTAGAAAGCAATCGTGTCAGTCTCGGATATTCCCGCGGACTCGTTGCCACCGGATGGGCCGTAGCCGTAGTCAGCCGGGATGGAGATGATCAGCTTGTCACCGACATGGGTGCCATCGAGACCGTACTGCCACCCAGTTACGAGGTTGCTCAGGTAGAAGGCTGCGGCGGAACCGTTGGCGAACGACGAATCGAACGCTTCGGTGCCACCCCATACGAATCCCGCGTAATCAACAACCACGAAATCGGAAGATGACACCTCATCGCCGTCGCCTTCCTCCAGGATGTCGACTGTCAGATCGGCCGGAGCATCCGAATCCGGGAACTCGAGGGATGGGTTGCCATCACTGTCGGAGGCGAGGGTAGGCATCCCGTCGGACGTGAACTTGACGTCCGGAGCTGGAATTGAGCTTGCCGATGAGCTCGCCGAGGCGCTACTCTCCGACTCCAAGGCGTCGCCGCTGCTGCACGCGGCAACACTGAATAGAAGGCCCGCAGCAAGCGCTGAGGCCAGAAGTCGATTTCGCATATTTCTTTCCGTGAAACTCAGTGGAACGACTCACCGCAGGCGCAGGTGCCCTGAGCGTTTGGATTGTCGATGGTGAATCCTTGACGTTCGATGGAATCAGCAAACCCAATGGTCGCCCCATCGAGGTACGGCTTGGACATCTTGTCTACCACCACTTCAACGCCACCGAAATCACGGACAGCATCGCCATCAAGGAGACGCTCATCGAAGTAGAGCTGGTACATCAGGCCAGAGCATCCACCTGGTTGTACTGCGATGCGAAGGCGCAGATCATCGCGGCCTTCTTGCTCCAGCAATGTGGCAACCTTTGTTGATGCCTCATCAGTCAAGGTCACGTTGTGAGTTGCAGTGTCAAGAATCTCAGTCATGACGGTCCTCCTCGAAAAGTGTCTACCGTACAAGCCTAGTGCCCAAACCTGAATGTCACTAGCGACCTACCTCTCGCTTTTCGCCATTGGCACATTCATTTCCTGTTTTTCCAACACTTCCTCAGGCAAGCAAGATATCGACACGCCGCTAATCCCAGCCCCACGTACGCGCAACTCGGGTCATCATGTCGAACAAGATGGGTTGAAGCCTGCCGAACTCGTCAATCGCTTCAGGGGGTTCAAAAGCGAAGTCGGGCCTCAGCTCATACGCACCATTGAGCCCTAGGCTTGGCAACTCGCCTTTGCGCAGCGCACCAGAGTCATAAACGACGACGACGGGAACACCCACCTTTTTCGCTTGGTCTAGTGCGCTGATAAGACCTGAAGGAAGATCGTCGTTGATTGCACCTGAGATGTAGACGACGAGATCCGCATTCGAAATATCTGGGGTGAGACGGTCCCGGACTGTCAGGTCCCCCACCGGAAAGATGCTGGCTCCCAGCGCCTCAAACATGAATCCAAGGCCGCCACCGATTCCTGCATATATACCTCGCGAGGTCAGCTCGTCAGCCAAGAGTGAGGTTCTGCGGGTATGTGCCGAAGCTTCGATAACGCGGCTGGCCAACTCTCCAATACGGCGCTCGGCTGCTTGGGCAACCGCTGGTTCTATTCCGCGCTGCATCCAGCTGCGTGCCACGCCAGAAAGGCCAAGAAGGCGCTGCTCACTTGGTGCCAGCAACGTGATTCGTAAACCGCCGAGCCGTTCCTTGGCTTGTGCCAGCGCCGTTGCGAGCTCGGGGACTGCCGGAAGCTCTGATTCTTGCGAGCTGTGGCTTCCCAGAAGATGTGTCTGCATTCTGGCCAAGGAGGCTAGCAAACCATAACCCATGTCATCTATCGAGCCTGGAACTGGTAGTGCCAGAATCGCATGTGTGACTCCCGAATCCACCGCCCACAGGAGGTCGTGGCCGACCAAAGCCGAAGAAGGAGATCCCTCTGCCGGCACTCCAGCCAATAATGTGGTGTAGTCCAGCAGAACATCATTGCCCGTGCGCAGGGCAAAATGGCGAGTATCCACGCTTCCGCGTTCCTCCACTCGGGACTGCGCGGTCGCCAAAACGTCATCAAGGCCAGATCCCACAAGTGGCATAGAGATGCCGTCAGAGACCACCCAGGAAGCAATCTCATCGCTGGGCCTCATCTGCTCCCAGGCGGTGGCGGCAATGCGGGTGGTCTGCGCTGCCCGGATACCAGGCAGCGCAGACCCTGCGAGCACTACTTTCACAGGTGGCCGCCGAGGCGCGCCAAGAGCGCGGCTTCGGCGAGTATTGCATTGCGCCAGTCTCCTAAATGCAGCGATTCGTTCTGCGAGTGAGCCCGGGTATCTGGATCCTCCACTCCAGTCACCAGAATCTCCGCCTCAGGGAATACCGCGCCAAGATCTGAGATGAACGGAATAGACCCGCCCACACCAATGTCAACTGATTCATTCCCCCATGCGGCTTCGAGTGCCCAGCGTGCCGCCTTGGTCGCGGGTGTATCGCCAGACGCCTTGAAGGATGGTCCTGCCTCTTCGATCGTTGTGGTGACGCGCGCCCCGAACGGTGCGAATGCCTTGAGGTGACGCGAGAGCGCCTCTGCCGCCTCTGCGGGGTTCTGCCCTGGTGCAATGCGCATTGAGAGGCGAGCTGTGCACGCTGGAATAAGCGTGTTGGATGCCTTCTCTAGGCTGGTCACATCCATGCCAATAACAGCGATAGCTGGCTGCGTCCACAGACGCGAGGCGATGGTGCCCGTGCCTGCAAGCTCCACACCGTCGAGCACGCCCATATCAGCCCGAAGGTCTGCTTCGGTGTAGTTGGCGGTAGCGTCGTCGTAGGAAACAAGACCCTCAACCGCTACTGACCCATCAGGATTGTGGAGTGTGGCGACGAGCCGAGACATCAGTGTGACTGCATCAAGCACCGGACCACCGTAAGCACCAGAATGAAGCGCGTGGTCAAGGCATTCTACTGTGACCGAGAGTGCCACGACTCCGCGCAAAGACGTGGTCAGCGACGGCGTACCGACCTTCCAGTTGTTCGAATCTGCCACCACGATGACGTCTGCTTCAAGGCGATCTTTGTAGGTCTCAAGGAAGTCATGGAAAGTGGGCGAACCCGACTCCTCTTCACCCTCGATGAACAGAGTTACGCCCACATTCAGATCATCGGCAAGCGCAGAGATAGCACCCATATGCACCATCACTCCGGCTTTGTCATCTGCCGTGCCACGCCCGTACAAGCGTCCATTGCGTTCCTCGGGTTCGAACGGTTCGGATAACCATCCTTCCCGCGCTCCTTCTGGCTGCACATCATGGTGACCGTAGAGGAGAACGGTGGGTTGACCCGCAGGTGCCTCATGATGTGCCAGCACAGCTGGGCGGCCAACCAACCCGGACGGTGTAGTAAGTTGAATGACTTCTGCTTCCAAACCGCGGTTTCGCGCCAATGCAGCGACCGCTTCTGCGCTCTCACGCACTCGAGACTGATCGAAAGATGCAGCCGAAACCGATGGAATTCGGACGAGGTTCTCGAGTTCGGTGCGAATGGCGGGCATCTGCGCATCGACGCGCGCAGCGAGATCATCAAGACGTGTCATTCTTCAAGCCTAGCTGTTTCTGTAGACCCATAGCCCAAGCGGTATCCGCAGTTCCGTTAAGATCGTGGCGCGTTGCACTGCCTGCGGGCACGAAATGGAGCGGAGACGCTCAGCCACCTAGACTATTGTTTAGATGATCAGCGTCCCTGTGGACGCCCATATTGGATGGAGTGAGTGTGTTCGGTCGCAAGAAGGACCCCGAATCAACGACGAGCCCGTTTGAGCCCAGCGACAGTTCGCTGCCAAAGGGTTACACCCCAAGCAAGGGAACTCCCACTCCCAAGCGGCGGGATGTCGAGGCTTCCCAGCGTCGTCCGATCGTTGCTGATCGAACCAAGATGACGAAGGAAGAGAAGAAGGCGCTCAAGGCGGAGAACCGTGCCCGCTCCGATGCAGAATGGCAGAAGCAGCAGCACGCAATGAAGACGGGCGACGATCGCAACATGCCCGCTCAGCACGCGGGCCCCATTCGTCGATTCGCTCGCGACTACCTAGACGCACGTCCGTGCCTCGGAGTAGGTTTCATGCCTCTGGCCGTGGTGCTGGTCCTTTCGATGTTCCTGCAGAGCATCAGTGAAACCTTGTTTGTGTGGCTGGTCTCTTCCGTCTATGTTCTCTTCGCACTCATGCTTCTCGACTCGTGGTGGGCCGTGCGTAATGCGAAGATCCTCATCGAACACAAGTTTGGCGAAGGGCGCGTGCCGGCACGTTTCACTTGGCAGATGATTAGCCGCACTTTCTACATCCCTAGGTGGCGCATGCCAAAGCCCATGGTTAAGTTCGGGCATTACCCTGCGGGAGGCTCACCGGCAGATCTCAAGGAAGCGCGCAAGGCACGCCGCTCTCGCGGCAAGTAACCTTCGGGCAGGCAATTGAAGTGCGCGAGCATGCCTCGCGCCTGACACCCACAGTGGACCCGCGGGCCCGCAGCCACATGGCCTGCGGGCCCGCGGCTCTTCTTCAGCCTGTGGTCTTCAGCCTGCGGTCTTTGCGAGCGCGCGATTGATACGGCCTGGCATAAGCGGTCCTTCATACACAAACCCGGTGAGGACCTCCAACAAGTCCGCGCCTGCGTTGACCATTCGATAGGCGTCTGCAACCGTGAAGATGCCTCCCACTCCAATGATGAGTTTGTGGGGGCCGAGGATAGCGCGAAGCTGGCCGACCACATCCACCGCGCGGTCCAGTTCTGGCGCCCCTGAAAGGCCACCTTCGCCGTACGAGTGGTTGATGGTCGTGTTGGTTGCGACTACACCGTCTAGTTCGGTATCGATGATCATCTTTGCCACAGCGGCCACGTCTTCGTCAGCCAAATCAGGCGCAATCTTTACCAGCACCGGAACGTGATGGTCCGTCACTGAATCGGCAGCCATCCGTGTGGCTCCGGCGATCACCTTGAGAGAGTCGATAGCCTGAAGGTCACGCAGACCCGGCGTATTGGGTGACGAGACATTAATGACCAAGTAATCGGCCCACGGTGCGAGTTTGCGGGCGCACGTTGCGTAATCGTTAGGGGCATCTGCAGCGCTCACCCACTTGTTCTTGCCGATGTTTACGCCGATTATCGCGTCTTTGCCGCGCCTCGTACCGCGCACAGCGCACAGATGGTCAGCGACGACGTCGGCGCCATCGTTGTTGAAGCCCATCCGGTTGCGGAATGCCTTCTTCTCGGGGATTCGCCACAGGCGAGGCTTCTCGTTGCCGGGCTGTGGGAGAGGCGTGACCGTACCAATCTCTGTGAATCCAAATCCCAGAGCCAAGGTTCCCAAGATGGCGGTCGCATTCTTGTCCTGACCTGCCGCCATTCCAAGGCGCCCTGGGACCGGCTTACTGAGCAGACCTTCAAACCTTCCACCGCCCGTGTTTCCCACTGTGGCGGCGCACACGGGAGCTAGGGCACTGCGCCCGAACCATCCGATTACGTCCATGGCTATGCGGTGAGCCACCTCTGCATCCGTGTGGACTAGTAGCTTGTCGTAGATGAGCCGATAGATCATGTCAGCCTCCGTTGCGAGTGGCAATCTGAGATGGAGAAGACCAGCCCAGCCATATCAACGCAAGAATCGCGCCGATGGTTGGGAGGTAGAAATACGTTGCGCCAGCACTGAACCACGGGCTGACGTACGCGACGAGTGCGTCGTCGAACACTGAAGATGCAAACGGAAGAACGGCGTTGATGGACCACATAACCCAAGCGAGCAGTCGCATTCGCCTGCCATTATGAAGAATTCCAACTGCTCCAGCTACCCACGTGCTCACTGCGGCGAGCGTGACGACTCCGGTTCCAATTTCACCTGTGGTGAATTGTTCGGTGGACGCGACGATACCGCGCCACGCAAAGATAGCCGCACCAACGCATAGCAAAGCGAGGAAAACCAACGGCCATCCATGAGTGGACTGCCGTTCATCGTGCAGTCCCCCGGGTTCCGAGCTCAAGAAGTCCTCCCGATCAACGCATAGCATTACTGCCATGACTTCAATCAACGCAACAGCTGTATACGAAGCAGCGCCGAACGCAGCAATCATCCTTGGCGTAACCGCCAGTAGCGACATTCGGTCACGAGTACTTCCAATACAAGCACAAACCGATGTCACGGCAACTCTGACAACGCTAGCAGCATCGCAGGCCCCGGAAACAATCATTCCAATTGTCTCCCCGGCACTTCCGGGTCAGCAAATCTACGCCGTCTTTGTTGGACAAGACCCAACCCCTACAGTTCTGCGAGAATGCGTTGGTGCGGCGCTTCGCCAGGTGGACAAGGCTAAAAACGTTGTGGTTGAGGTGCAGCACACGAATGCTGAAGAGTTCTCAGCCATTGCCGAAGGGGCACTGCTTGGCGCCTACCAGTTCAACGATTACCGTTCGGAGAAAACCAACGTTGTGAACGCCATAACGGTTATTTCCGATGTGCCGCGAACCGAGGAACTGCTCGAAACCACTCGCATCCTTGTCGCCGCCCAAAACAAGGTTCGGGACCTAGTCAACACTCCCGCTGGCGATCTGCGCACCACCGATTTGGTCGATGCCGTCGCCGCGATGGTGGAAGGAACATCGATTTCGACGCGCGTGTGGGATGAAGAAGCACTGGCACAGGAAGGCTGCGGTGGAATACTCGGCGTGGGTGCCGGGTCCACTGCTCCTTCGCGCCTCATGCGCGTGGAATGGGCTCCGGCAGGTGCCACGCGGCATGTGGCGTTGGTCGGAAAAGGCATCACCTTTGATTCGGGTGGCATGAGTCTGAAGACCCACGCTGGTCTGATTGATATGAAGACGGACATGACAGGAGCCGCCACCGTAGCTGCAGTTGTTTGGGCTGCCGCCCGTCTCAATCTGCCGGTCCGCGTGACAGCTTGGCTGTGCATTGCCGAAAACATGCTGTCGGGGTCTGCGACTCGTGTGGGCGATGTGCTGACGATCTCCAACGGCACAACAGTTGAGGTCAACAACACTGATGCCGAAGGCCGCCTAGTGCTCGCAGATGGCCTAACTCAGGCAATCAAGGAATCGCCCGATGAAGTGATCGACGTCGCCACCCTAACTGGCGCTCAGATCGTGGCGCTGGGGGCTCGCTGTGCAGGTCTTATGGGTACCAGCGAACTCGTCTCTTCCCTTGCGCAGACAGCCGAGGACGAGGGTGAGTCCATGTGGGCCATGCCTCTGCCCTCCTATCTGCGCAAGTCCCTGAAATCGGACATCGCTGACATGAAGAACTCTGGCAGCAGGTTTGGGGGGATGCTCGTAGCCGGCCTATTCCTCAAGGACTTCGTTGGCGAAACTCCATGGACCCACATCGACATTGCTGGACCTTCGTTCAACACAAGCGAGGCGTGGGGATACACACCGAAGGGAGCCACAGGATTCGGCGTGCGCACGCTGATCTCACATCTGGCGCGGTGAGCGCCTCTCGAAGTTGAGATTCTTGGGCTGGCGGCCCCACATTCCAACGGGGCCGCCATAGCTCCGGATTAGCGCCCCTGCTGGCGCAGGTTCCACTGCCGCATGGAATCTGGGTAGCCAGTCTTGACCACCTCATAAAACGGAATACCTAGTGTATTTGCCAGCTGAGCACCAGCCGCGGCATCGGGGACTCTTCTGCGCGTCCATTCACCATCACGGGCAACCAGCAACAACGCCGCCTGCTCGCGAGGAGTGGCTGGCTCAAAATACGATTCGACTCCCAACTTGGTCGCAACGAAGCCCTCGAAATGCTTGAGGGTTGCGGCTTGGGCAGCATGCTGGCTTCGCCGTGACTGACCTTCAGATTTCTCTGGCTTCTTACGTGAAAAGAGTCCCATAGAAAAAGATTATCCCGCTGTAGGGCCGTGGGCCAGACACCGCAATCAAGGCTCCTTGTTCGTTCACTGCTGAACTAACCGAAGTACCTATGGCTCGCCAACTAATCCGGAGCGAATTAGTCTAGAACATCCTCGCCGGAGTGCCCAGAACGTCTGAGCCGAAATAGCGCGCAAATGGTTGGTAGAAACCACAAAAACCACACAAATGCCCCGTGACCAACAGGACCGAACGGGATAGACGTCACATTGTGTAAGATGCCACGAAAACGGGGCACCTCAGAGCCGCCGCCAGCACCCCAGCAGCGAGCATTCTTGAGCTCAGCAAAATGGCTCAATCTAGCCATTGTTTAAGAAGACTGTAGACTGCATGTGGGACAGGGCACATGGATAATGTTGCTCGTGGCACAATGTAATAGCTGTGAAACTCGCAGACCAAGCGTCAATAATTAGGACGTAAGGACTAGTCGATCGACTGGTCCGTTCCTAGCTCAAGGGAGAGGTACGTGGCTGACACGCAAGATTACGACATTGTGGTGCTCGGTGCAGGCAGTGGCGGTTACGCCGCCGCAATGCGAGCAGCGCAACTCGGATTGAAGGTCGCCCTTATTGAAGGTGACAAGGTTGGCGGCACTTGTCTTCATCGCGGTTGCATCCCTACCAAGGCATTGCTTCACGCAGCCGAAGTGGCCGATGAGATGAAGGAAGGCCCTTCCATTGGTGTTCTTGGACAGTTCCAAGGCATTGATATGAGCGCTCTCAATGCCTACAAGGGCGGTGTCATTGAGAAGATGTATAAGGGCCTCACAGGCCTCATCTCCTCCCGCGGTATTGAGGTTGTGAACGGATGGGGCCGTTTGGTCTCCAAGAACACCGTTGAGGTCAATGGCGTCCAGTACCGCGGCAAGAACGTGATCCTCGCCTCCGGGTCCTTCTCAAAGACAATCGGCCTCGAAATCACCGATCGTGTCATTACTTCTGATCAAGCACTGAACATGTCTCAGGTGCCAGGCTCGGCGATAATCCTGGGCGGTGGAGTGATCGGCGTTGAGTTCGCCTCTGTGTGGAACTCATTCGGCGCTGACGTTCAGATCATTGAAGGACTTCCTCACCTCGTTCCAAATGAGGATGAAGCAGTCTCAAAGGTACTCGAACGCAGCTTCCGCAAGCGCGGCATCAAGTTCAACACCAAGACCATGTTTGATCACGTGGACCAGGATGCCAACGGTGTCACGGTTCATACGCAAGACGGCAAGCAGTTCTCCGCCGACTACCTTCTCGTTGCGATTGGCCGAGGCCCCGCCACGGCAAACCTTGGCTACGAGGAAGCTGGCATCAATATGGAACGCGGATTCGTCCTCACTGACGAACGCCTGCGCACCAACATTGACGGCATCTACGCCGTTGGCGACATCGTTCCCGGGCTCCAGCTCGCTCACCGTGGATTCCTCCAAGGAATTTACATCGCAGAACAGCTCGCTGGCCTTGACCCCCGTCCGCTTGATGAGAACCTCATCCCCCGCGTCACGTACTGCAACCCTGAGATTGCCTCTGTTGGTCTCAACCAGAACAAGGCTGAAGAGAAGTACGGCAAGGAAAACGTCGAAACCGTCGAATTCAACCTTGCGGGCAACGGTAAGTCTCAGATGCTCAAGACTCAAGGCTTCGTCAAACTGGTCCGCGAAAAGAACGGCCCGATTGTCGGCTTCCACGCTATTGGCGCCCGCATGGGTGAACAGGTTGGCGAAGGTGAGCTCATGGTCGCTTGGCAAGCTCAACCCGAGGATTTCGAGGGTCTCATTCACGCACATCCATCACAGAACGAGGCCGTTGGCGAGGCCATCTTTGCTCTTGCCGGCAAGCCCCTTCACGCTCACAACTGAGAGAGGGATTAAGGAACTATGTCCGAACCCATCAAGATGCCGGCACTCGGCGAGTCCGTCACTACTGGAACGGTCACCACTTGGCTGAAGAACGTGGGAGATGCCGTTTCGCTCGACGAACCAATTCTCGAAGTCTCCACTGACAAAGTTGACACTGAGGTCCCCGCTCCCGCAGAAGGTATCCTCGAGCAAATCCTGGTTCAGGAAGACGAAGAAGTCGAAGTCGGAACCGTCCTCGGCTATATCGGTGATGGTTCTGGTGCGGGCGCGGCTCCTGTTGCTGCCGCCGCCCCAGCTCCCGAACCGGCAGTTTCCGCTCCCGAACCGGCAGTTTCCGCTCCCGAACCGGCTGCAGCACCGGCCCCATCAGCTCCGACCCCCGCGCCGGCCCCCGCGGCGAGCGGTGTCGAAGTGAAGATGCCGGCACTCGGCGAATCGGTCACCGAAGGCACTGTCACCACCTGGCTCAAGCAGGTTGGCGATTCGGTGGAAGCGGATGAGCCGATCCTCGAGGTTTCCACTGACAAGGTAGATTCCGAAGTCCCTTCACCGGTTGCAGGCGTCATTCAGCAGATTCTGGTTGAAGAAGATGCCACAGTCGCCGTCAACACCGTCCTCGCGATCATCGGTGACGGCGTGGCTTCTGCACCGGCGGCTCCTGCTCCGGCATCTCCAGCCGCCGCTCCAGCTCCTGCCCCGGCTACTCCTGAAACACCAGCTTCTGCTCCTGCAGCGCCTGCTGCCGCGGCTCCTGAAGCCGCTGCCCCGGCTCCGGCTCCTGCAACAGCCACAGTCGCGGAATCGGCGGAAGCTGACGTCTACGTCACCCCAATCGTGCGCAAGCTCGCCCGCGAAGGCGGAGTGGACTTGGCAGCAGTGACGGGAACTGGCGTAGGCGGACGCGTTCGCCGTCAGGACGTCGAGGAAGCGATTGAAGCTAAGAAGGCTGCCGAAGCCAAGGCCGCCGCCGAAGCCAAGGCCGCTCAAGCCCCAGCAACACCTACAGCTACATCAGCAGCTCCGGCACGCGCTGGCAAGGCCACCCCATCGGCTACGGGTATTGAGCTACGCGGCACCACCCAGAAGATGAGCCACATGCGTCAGGTGATTGCCAAGCGCATGGTGGAGTCTCTGCAGGTTTCTGCACAGCTCACCACCGTCATCGAAGTGGACGTCACTCGGGTTGTGGCACTGCGCACTGCAAAGAAGGATGAGTTCCAAGCCAAGCAGTCCACCAAGCTGACATTCCTGCCATTCTTCGTGAAGGCCGCAGTGGATACCTTGAAGTCACACCCGAAGATCAACTCTTCAATTGACGGCAAGAACGTCCACTACTGGGATCACGAGCATGTCGGAATGGCTGTGGATAGCCCCAAGGGACTCATGGTTCCAGTTATCAAGGACTGCGGCGATCTCAACATCGGTGGAATTGCGAAGGCGATCAACGACGTGGCATCGCGCGTCCGTGATGGCTCTATCAAGCCTGAAGAGCTTTCCGGCTCCACCTTCACGATTACAAACACAGGCTCCGCTGGCGCTCTGTTCGATACACCGATCATCAACCAGCCTGAGGTCGCGATCCTCGGCGTTGGCACGATCACGAAGCGTCCCGGAGTTGTTCGCGACGCCGACGGCAACGAGACGATTGGTTTGCGATCGATGGTCTACTTGGCGCTGAGCTACGATCATCGGATTGTTGACGGCGCCGACGCCGGACGTTACCTTTCGGATCTCAAGAAGCGTCTTGAGTCTGGAGATTTTGAGGCTGACCTCGGCATCTGAACCGAGAAAGCCAACAATTGATTCGCAATTGCTCGGGGGTCTTGCACGAAGGTGCAAGACCCCCGACTGGCGTGGCGCACTCCATGTCCTTCATGGGACGTGCCGCATTGGGACTACAGACTCCAATCGCCTAGAATCAGTGATACTGCACGCCGAAAGGAAGATGATGGCACGGGATTCCAAGCCAAGCAAAGCAAAGAAGAAGCACTGGTGGAACTATCTAGGTGACGCCTACAAGATCACCAAGCGCACGTACTCTTGGCTCCCGTGGGGCCTTCTGGGCGCAGCGGCCGCCGGAATTGCTTTCGGCGTCATACTTGGCGCACTCACAAGTAATTGGATCATCTGGAGCATCACCGGTGTGATGCTCGCTTTCCTGCTCCCCCTGCTTCTCTTGACGCGCCTAGTTCGTAAAGCCAGCTACCTTCAGCTCGATGGGATGGCCGGCGCCACATCTGCGATTCTTGAGAACCTTGGTCGTGGCTGGGACGTCAAGACAGAGCCTGTTCGATTCAACCCACGCACGCAGGACATGGTGTTTCGTGCCATCGGCCGCCGCGGAATTGTCCTTGTAACGGAGGGCCCGGTCAACCGGGTTCGCGGCTTGATTGATGACGAAAGGCGTGCCATCAAACGTGTGGCACCCAACGCTCCAGTGAACGTAGTGATGTCAGGCCACGATAAGGGTCAAGTGACACTTGATAAGGTCGAACGAGCCATCAAGAAGTTTCCGAAGGCCATCTCCAATGAAGAAGTTGCTGCCCTCTCGCGTCGGCTCGATGCGATTAATTCGAACAATTTGCCCATTCCTAAGGGCATTGATCCCTACAAGACCCGCATGAGCCGTAGAGCTCTTCGCGGCAAGTAACGGTCGCTTCATCTTCCGTGTGCGCATGATGCCCCACAGCAAAAGCTGTGGGGCATCATGCATTGAGCGAGCTAAATCACAACACTTGTAACATACTCGAAACAATTAGGTGACCCTCAGGTAACTGCAGCCACCTAGTCTGTAACTATCACCGCCGGGGCCAGACCGAGCGGACGGTAAAAGGAGACAGAATGTTCTCAAACGCTGAAGAGGCTATTGCCTACACCAAGGAAGAAGGCGTCAAGTTCATTGACGTTCGCTTCTGCGACCTTCCGGGCGTCATGCAGCACTTCACCATTCCAGTGAAGGCATTCAAGGATGACGTGTTCACTGATGGCCTGATGTTTGACGGCTCTTCCATTCGTGGTTTTACAGCGATTCACGAATCCGATATGAAGCTGGTTCCGGATGTTACCTCAGCATTCGTGGATCCGTTCCGCCCAGAGAAGACTCTGGTCATGAACTTCTCGATCGTTGATCCCTTCACCGAAGAGGTCTACGCCCGCGATCCTCGCAACATCGCCCAGAAGGCCGAGGATTACTTGGTCTCCACCGGCATTGCTGACACTGTGTTCATCGGCGCTGAAGCCGAATTCTACATTTTCGACGACGTCCGCTTCGGTCACGATGTTCGTTCCTCTTTCTACAGCCTTGATTCAGAAGAGGGCTGGTGGAACACTGGCCGCGAAGAAGAAGGCGGCAACCTTGGTTACAAGACCCGCATCAAGGGCGGCTACTTCCCTGTTTCTCCTAACGATCACTACTGCGATCTTCGCGATCAGATGTCGCTGAAGCTCGAAGAAGTGGGCCTTGTTGTGGAGCGTGCCCACCACGAGGTCGGCACCGGTGGCCAGCAGGAGATCAACTACACGTTCGATACTCTCAAGACCGCAGCAGACGACATGATGAAGTTCAAGTACGTCATCAAGAACACCGCCAAGGAAGCCGGCAAGACTGTCACCTTTATGCCCAAGCCACTCTTCGGAGACAATGGTTCTGGCATGCACTGCCATCAGTCTCTGTGGAAGGATGGCAAGCCACTCTTTGCTGATGAGAAGGGCTACGGCGGTCTTTCTGACCTCGCACGTTGGTACATTGGCGGCCTGCTGAAGCACGCCCCGGCACTGCTAGCGTTCACCAACCCCTCGATCAACTCCTTCCACCGTTTGGTGCCAGGATTCGAAGCTCCCGTTAACCTCGTGTACTCAGCCCGTAACCGTTCGGCGTGCATTCGCATTCCAGTTACTGGTTCGTCCCCCAAGGCAAAGCGCATCGAGTTCCGCGTTCCCGATCCTTCGGCGAACCCCTACCTCGCCTTCTCTGCTCAGCTCATGGCTGGCTTGGATGGCATCCGCAACCGCATCGAACCAGCTGATCCAATCGACAAGGATCTCTACGAGTTGCCTCCGGAAGAGCACGCTCAGATCGCTCAGGTTCCTGAGTCGTTCGAAGAAGCTCTGCAGGCCCTTGCTGAGGACCACGACTTCCTGACGGAAGGCGATGTGTTCACTGAGGATCTCATCCAGACGTGGATCGATTACAAGATGGAGCGCGAGATTGCTCCTCTGCGTCAGCGCCCTCATCCCTACGAGTTCGATCTCTACTTTGATATCTGATACTCGGAGGTTGGCGTCATTCTGACGCCAGATTCTGGCGGAGCCCGGAACCGATTCGTTCGGTTCCGGGCTCCGCCATTTTTGCATCATTTCGCATTGAGGATCTCAGTATGCTATGCCGCTTTTCCTTGGTGATTCGCTAGTTGCCCAGCTGACAGTCCGGATGTAACGAAAGCCATATCCGCCGCTATATACACAAAGCTGTATAGCTATGCATAGATTAGGTATCCTAGATGTGGAGTAACTGACCAGATACCGCGATGAGTACACTTGTCGCGAATAACAGGAGGACCTCATGCGTCGTTTTGAAACCGCTGCACTGGCCGCAGCACTCGCTCTCACCCTTGCAGCCTGCGGTAGCGACGATAGTTCGTCTGATTCCACGTCAGACAGCACTTCAGCAGCAACCACTGGCTACGACACGTCGTCGATCACAAAGGTGGACGACATCGCAGCCATGGTCCCCGCCGCCGTTTCCGAGGATGGCAAGCTGACCGTGGGTGACAACATCTACTACGCTCCCGCGGAGTTTTACGCAGAAGATGGCACCACCCCCATTGGTTACGACATCGATCTCGCGAACGCACTCGCCAAGGTCATGGGCCTCGAACTGGACCTTCAGAATGCGGAGTTCTCGACGATTCTTCCTGGCCTGCCCGACAAGTTCGAAATGGCCATTGCGAACATCTCAGTCAACGAGGATCGCATGGCGAACTTCAACATGATCCCGTACTTCGCAACAGGCTCCACATGGACCGTCACAGCGGGCAACACCGATTTCGATCCCACCAATATCTGTGGCACATCTGTTGGGGTTCAGACCGGAACCGTCCAAGATGAAGAGATCGCCACGCTGGCAGAGAACTGCGATGGCGACTTGGATGTCCAGCGCTACGATCAGCAGTCCGCTGTCACCACGGCATTGGTAGGCGGCAAGTTTGACGCCATGTACACCGATTCCTCCGTTGCCGATTACGCCGTGTCACAGACCGCTGGCCAACTCGAGACCACTGGCGAGACCACTGGTGTTGTGCCGATCGGCATTACCACTGCCAAGTCCGATACGGAACTGGCCGAAGCAACACAGGCTGCTCTTCAGTACCTCATCGACCAGGGTATTCTCGCGGACATTTTCGACGCTTGGGGTATCACAGACCAAGTTGCAACCACAGCTGAAATCAACCCAGCTCTCTAATCATGAACCGCCATACACATTCTGACGAGTCTTCGGATCTACCGGAACTCATTCATGCCGTGCCCGTTCGGCATTGGGGTCGCTGGGCCTCCGCTGCAGTAGTGGCAGTTTTGGCGGCAATGATCGCTAACGGGCTTATAACCAACCAGAATTTCCACTGGGATATCGTCTTTGACACCCTGTTCAAGCCGCAGATCTTCAAGGCCATCGGTTGGACCCTTATTCTGACGGTCAGTTCCATGGCTATTGGAATCGTCTTAGCCATGATCTTGTCGATTATGCGCAGGTCGGAGAATCCCATTCTTCGTTGGGTTTCGATGACCTACATTTGGTTCTTCCGCGGGACGCCAATCTATACCCAGTTGATCTTTTGGGGACTCATTGGCGTTCTCTACCCTCGAATCTCACTCGGTATTCCATTTGGGCCGGAATTCGTTTCATTCCGCACGTATGACATCTTCACTGCTGCAGTTGCTGCCATTCTGGGACTTGGTCTTAACGAAGCGGCTTACCTCTCTGAGATCATGCGTTCCGGCCTTAATTCGGTTGACTCCGGCCAGGAAGAAGCTGCCCGCGCTCTGGGCATGTCTCCGGGCAAGATCATGCGCCGCATCATTCTGCCCCAGGCAATGCGAGTGATCGTACCGCCAACCGGAAACGAGACCATTTCGATGCTGAAGACCACATCGCTGGTTACAGCCGTCCCATTCAGCCTGGAGCTGACGCGGGTGACGAACGATCTGGGTACCCACAGCTTGCTCCAAATCCCGTACCTCGTGGTGGCTGCAATCTGGTACCTCGTCATCACATCCATTCTCATGGTGGGACAATCCAAGTTGGAGGCCTACTATGGCAAGTCTGATTCCACTCGCTCCTCGCGCGGGGGCCGCCGGGCCAAAGCGCGTCAACGAGTCTCGCGCCAGAGTGCCATCAACGCGGCTCAGACCACTCCCGAATCCAACAGCGCAGAATGGACACCGTGAAAATGAGCAGGATTGAGATTCACGATGTCCACAAGTTTTACGGCGATCTTCACGTGCTGCGCGGTGTCTCGCTCGAGGTGGCGCCAGGCGAGGTATGCGCCATTTTGGGTCCATCAGGTTCCGGCAAGTCAACGTTGTTGCGCTGTGTGAACGTGTTGGAGGAGATTCAAGCTGGTTCGATTGTGGTGGACGGAAGCCTCATGGGCTACCGCCAAGGTACGGACGGACGCCTCCATGAGCTGAAGAGCTCCGAGCTGGCAGCTCAACGTTCCGCTATCGGAATGGTCTTCCAGCGCTTCAATCTATTCCCGCACATGACGGCACTCGAAAACGTCATGGAAGCTCCCGTTCAGGTGAAGAAGATTGCGCCGGAGGTAGCACGGCAACAGGCAGCAAATCTCCTCGAACAGGTGGGGTTGTCTGATCGCGCCAACCACTACCCCGCCCAGCTATCGGGTGGGCAGCAGCAACGCGTGGCAATTGCCCGTGCGCTCGCCATGGAGCCAGATGTCATGCTCTTTGACGAACCTACGTCGGCTTTGGACCCCGAGCTCGTGGGCGAGGTACTCGCAGTCATGAAAGACTTGGCGGGTTCAGGAATGACGATGCTAGTGGTCACGCACGAGATGGGCTTTGCACGCGAGGTGGCAAACCATGTTGTGTTCATGGATGAGGGGGTCGTGGTTGAGCAAGGCTCTCCCTCCGACGTATTCGATCATCCGACCAATGAACGCACCAAGAACTTCCTTGCAAAGGTGTTGTAGCTGGTGGCTGATTGACAAGACCTCGTGGCACTTTGTCACGCGGAAAGGCCTCTAGAAACTTAGGGATCAATTACTCCGCACGTTTGGGCGTCTGAGATATCAGGCGCCCAAACGTGCACAGTGGCGTCACAGCGTGACAGGTTCGCCCATCCACGTGAGCGCCCGGTAGCCCTTATCTAGGCTCCCTTCAAGCACACACATTTCCGTGTTGTCCAGATGGCGTTCTATGCAGTGGTACCTAGTTAGGCCCGCGCCGCGCAGCCCGGCCCAGTAGGAGATGACCGCCCCGTGGGACACGATGGCAACACTCTCAGCTCTCGTTAGCTCAATCTCGCGGATTGCGGAATCGTAACGATCAAGGACCTCGCGCCCGTTAGCTCCGCCCCCCATGCATTCGTCTAGGTCACCCTGCATCCAGCGAATCATGGTGCTGTAGTAGCCCTTGTAGTCAAACTCTGTGCAGCCGCGTTCCCACGTACCAGCTTCAACTTCACGGAAACCATCGCGTTCAATTGGAGTGATGCTTCGACTTCTGGCCAACGGATCCGCGGTTTGATGCGTGCGAACGAGATTTGAGACGTAGATAGAGTCAAACGGAATGCCTTCCAGCCGTCCAACGAGCGCCTGCGCCTGCTCGCGTCCCTTTGCGGTGAGCGAAGCACCTGGGTATACCGTGTCAATCGTCTGGATGGCGTTCATCTCCGTCTGTCCGTGCCGTATGAGATGAATTCGCATGGCGACTCCTTTTTGTGCTGTGTAAATCTCCTTTCAAGGATATAGTCACTTGCCGTAGAAAACCCGTTCAACTACTGCGCGCGACCGCCGCGATGCCCTCAGATACTCCTCTTCGATGTCATGGCGTGATGAGACGTCATGGCCCAAAAGCGAGGAAACGACCGCCAAATCGAGCAAATTGTGGGGCAGTACATCGATTTTCGACGACGACGATCGGCCCGTCCCGAGGAAATTTGCGTCCCGGATCTCTGAAGCGAGGTTCCATGCAGTCGCGAGCTGTTCGGCATCCGCTTCGCTGATGATACCCGCGCTGGCAGCAGCGTCTAGAGCTCCCAGCGTGGACGTGGTGCGAAGCTTCGCGCACTTTCCTGCGTGTTTGAGCTGAATGAGTTGGGCCGTCCACTCCACATCAGAGAGTCCGCCACGCCCTAACTTGAGGTGGTGGTGTGGCGAGACTCCGCGAGGCATCCGTTCGGTCTCCACACGAGCCTTGATGCGGAGGATCTCAAGAGCTTCAGAATCTGACAGGCCATCTGCTGGATATCGATACGGATCGATAAGCGCAACAAAGGAGGCTGCCAGATCGGCGTCGCCCGCACAGGGTCTAGCACGAAGAAGCGACTGCCGTTCCCATGTCTGGGCCCAGCGCTCATAGTATTCGGCATAAGAAGCAAGGGTGCGGGTGAGCATTCCCTGCCGGCCTTCTGGCCGCAGGTCAAAGTCCACCGGGAGCGGGGGTTGCGGGCCGAGTTCTTGAAGGAGCGCCTTCACCTGAGCGGCGATTTCCAGCGCGAGGCGTTGAGCCGCCTCTGGGTCCACATCCGGAAGAGGATCGTGGACAAAGAGGATGTCCGCATCCGAGGCGTACCCCATCTCTTCTCCCCCAAGGCGTCCCATTGCCACAATGAGGTAGCGCGAAAGCGGCTCAGTTTCAAGCTTTTGGCAAGCGGCAAGCGTGGCTGCCTGAAGGGCAGCGTCCAGCGCAATGTCTGCCGCATGCGAAACCGCTGCCCTGGAGTCCACTGAATTGACTATCCGCAGCGTCTGACCCATGCCGGCGCGAAGCATTTCGCGCCGGCGCAGGTACCTGCCTGCTGCAGCAATCTCAGATGCTCCATTGCGCCGCCCAATGAGCGAGTCCAGTTCCAAGTCAAGCTGTTCGCGGGTTAAGGGCAGCAGATCGCCAGTCTCTACCAGCCAGTTGACCGATTCAGGCAGGCTGGGGATCTGATCGGCAAGGTAGCGGGAGGATGAAAGGATCGTGCACAGCCGTTCGGCAGCCGCCCCACCGTCACGTAAGGTCCGCATGTACCACGAGGTGCGGCCCATCTTCTCTGAGAGCACTCTAAATGTGAGGAGCCCGTTATCAGGTTCGGGACCCTGAGCAAACCACCCGATCATCACAGGCAGAAGCTGGCGCTGAATAGCTGCGGTGCGTGATACACCCGCGGTCAACGCACGGATATGGTTGAGTGCTCCCACCGGATCCCGGTATCCCGTCGCAGCCAATCGCGCGATAGCGGCGTCGAAGTTCAGCGAGATGTCATCAGCTGAAAGCCTGGCGGCCTCGGGCAGGAGCGGGCGATAGTAGATCTCTTGGTGCAGCCCACGTACTTGGCGTCGCGTGGATTGCCACACCTCTTCGAGTTCGGCTTCTGTGGTGATGCCATCTGTATGCATCGAGCGCGCGATGCGCCGCAGTTCAGTGGTATTGGTAGGAACGAGGTGAGAACGCCGGAGACGCTGGAGTTGAATCCGATGTTCAAGAGTTCTGAGCAAACGGTAGTCATGATCAAGTGCGAGCGCATCGTTACGCGCTACATATCCTCCGTCTCGCAGTGCCGCCAACGCCTCAAGCGTCGAACGGACCCGCAAGGTCTGGTCTGCTCGTCCATGGACCAGTTGGAGAAGCTGAACCGTAAACTCCACGTCACGAAGGCCGCCCTTGCCCAACTTGAGTTGGCGGTTCTCTTCGCGCGCGGGCACATGATCTTCCACGCGCCGCCGCATAGCCCTCGAATCCTCCACGAAGTTCTCGCGACCAGCAGCCGTCCACACCAAAGGCCATAGTGCTTCCAGATAGGCGGCACCCAATTCGAGATCTCCCGCAATGGGACGGGCTTTGAGTAGAGCTTGGAACTCCCATCCCTTTGCCCAACGCTCATAGTAGGCAACGTGAGATTCCAGAGTTCTCACGAGCGGACCATCTTTGCCCTCTGGCCGCAGCGCGGCATCAAGAATCCATAAGCCGGGTTCTCCAGCGGGTGCGGAGACAGCCTTTCCAATAGCCGCTGCGAGTTTCGTTGCGATTGCCAGCATCTCTGCTTCAGGAAGAGGTTCCTCGCCGTCAATCTCCAAGGACCGCGCAACATACACCACGTCGACGTCGGAGATGTAGTTGAGTTCGCGCGCTCCCGTCTTCCCCATCGCGATGACGGTCAGGCCAACTCGTTCAGAACCCGGAACTTCGGCGCGAGCTACCGCGAGCGCAGCGTCAAGTGCCCCTCCCACGATGTCTGACATAGCGGCACCAACCAAGGGCATGGCACCGAGCACATCCGTAGAGGTGAGGTCTGCTGCGGCCAAGGTGCAGACCCTAGTGAGATAGGTGACCCGCATTGCGTTGACTCCAGCGGCACCAGACAAGCGCGCAACCGGAGTAATGGACGCAGGATCGCCACCCACAGCGCGCAGAGCGACCTCCCGCTCCGAGGCGAGCGAAACCGGTGGAATTCCGAATCGCTCTTCACTGGCCTCGGTATTGCTATCCGTACGGAAACTGCTGAGCACCGCATCGAGTTGACCGGTGTGCGAGATAAGGAAGTCCCCCAACGCACTGGACATACCGAGCAATGCAAACAGTGCGGAACGCGGCCCTAGATCGCTGATCAGGTCATGGAGAACGTCGTATCTACCTTGATCCGCACAGTTTTCCCCAAGCCTGATCAGTGCCAACAGGCACTGATCAGGGTCAGAAACTGCGGAGAATTCCTCAATGTAGCGCGTGATGTCGAGCTTGTGTAGAACAGGTTCGGCCAGAAGGTTTTCAGCTCTGCCGGGATCGATGAACCCAGCGTGGCGCAGCTGCCGGGTGTGGCTTATTTCGCGCATTCGCACCCTGCTTTCAGTACGTGGATAGGAACCGTAGCCGTTCAGCCGGTGTGACTTGGTGCTGGTACTGCTGCCATTCGTGGTGTTTATCGCGGATGAAGTAGTCGAAGCAGTCTTCACCCAAGGTTTCGGCTACCAGTTCAGACTTCTGCATGAGCGCAATGGCCTCACTCAACGACTCAGGCAACGCCTCAATTCCCAGAATGCCCCGCTCCATATCGCTCATCTGTGCAATGTCAGAATCCGCGGGTTCGGGAAGCTCGTAGTCACCTTCGATTCCCGCCAAACCCGCAGCCACCATAACGGCGAATGCCAGGTACGGGTTGGCTGCGGAATCAATGGAACGGAACTCGAGCCGCGCGGATTGAGTCTTCTGAGGCTTGTATGCAGGAACCCTGATCAAGGCGCTGCGGTTGTTGGGACCCCAGCACACGTAGGACGGCGCTTCGTCACCACCCCATAGCCGCTTGTAGGAATTGACATGCTGGTTGGTCACAGCCGCGATCTCCCGGGCGTGCCGCAGCAGACCAGCCATGAACTGCCGCCCAGTCTTGGATAGGCCGTAGGCACCTGTGGGATCCGCAAATGCGTTGCGTTCACCTTCAAACAAGGAGATATGGGTGTGCATGCCGCTGCCCGGGGCATCGACCAGTGGTTTGGGCATGAACGATGCTTGAACACCTTGGTGAATAGCAACTTCTTGGATCACAGCGCGCAGACTCATGAGGTTGTCCGCCATCGAAAGCGCATCAGAGTAGCGCAGGTCGATCTCGTTTTGGCCCGGGCCTGCTTCGTGGTGTGAGAACTCCACCGAGATCCCCATCTCTTCGAGCGTGAGAATGGCTTCCCTACGGAAATCGTGGGCTGTGGATCGCGAGACGTGGTCGAAGTAGGAGGCATTGTCAATGGGAACGGGGACTGCGTCAGCTGAAGTCTCAGGCTGGAACAGGTAGAACTCCACCTCGGGATGGACGTAGCAGGTGAACCCCATCTCTGCAGCTTTGGAGAGTGTGCGCTTGAGAATAGTGCGCGGGTCTGACCGCGCCGGTTCGTTATCGCGTGTGGTGATGTCGCAGAACATCCGAGCAACTGCGTTATCGGAACCGCGCCATGGCAAGATCTGGAATGTGGCAGCGTCCGGGCGAGCCAACATGTCGGATTCAAGTACCCGAGTCAAACCTTGAATTGAGGAGCCGTCGAATCCAATGCCTTCTTCGAATGCTTCCTCCAGTTCTGCAGGAGCGATCGCGACGGACTTGAGCTGCCCAACGACGTCGGTAAACCACAATCGGACAAAACGTACTCCGCGTTCCTCGATTGTCCGAAGCACGTATTCCTGTTGACGGTCCATTGGTCTCCTCACATCGCTCTGCCACGACTATTGTGCCATTGACCGGAGCGCGTGCGGGCGACTCACTGTTCAGTGGACGGCGAACTCTGCCAACCACGCAGCCCCGCACCAAGCGTATCGTCATCACGCGTATCGTCGGCCTCGGGAGCGGAGTGGATTCGCGCGAACATGAGCTTGATGAACTCGGGGATCTGACGCAGCTCAGTAAGCGGTGAAGTGGTGTACACAATCCAGGGAAACACCTCATCAACCCTTCGATTGTCTCCCACGCTGAGGCGTTCAATGCTCTGCTCCCATTCGTGCGCGCAATCCAACGCCACAGCCCAGCCAGCCAGATGCGCGAACTGCTCTAGAGTCGCCCCACCTGCACGAGGGGCCTCCAGAAGATACCTCCGAAAGCCCAACGCCTGGTCGCGGGCTACAGATCCTTCAACAGTTCGTTCTGCAGCTCCGAGGATCGTAATCGCACCCAGAAGAACGAGCACTCCGCATACCAGAAGCCAAAACGGGCGCAGTGAACTGGTCAGCATCAAGAAGATGGAGACAGCTGCGCCCATTGCCCCGCCAAGAAACTCCAACGCCCCGGCATTGGATAGCTTCTGACGAGCAGTGCGAAACCATTCTCTTTCCACCTCTAAACGATGCGACACGATCTCCGCCATAGTGTCACTAACCGAACTGCGAAGCCCACTCAAACGCGCAGTGGGCAATCCGAGAGGTGGCACCCCAAGCGACTCCAAGGTGTTGCGGTATCGAGGAAGATCAAACGGGTGGCGCAGGACGAAAGCGTTACTCTCTGCCGCACCTTGGTCAGCCAAGATCTCCAACAGGTAGCGTTCTTCGGATGTGCACGTGCTATCCGCTTCCTTGAGAAACACAACAACCACTGACGGTGGTGCGCCTGGAAACTGGCGATACTCAGTAAACTCAAGAAAGCCGCGCGCCGCGAGGTCCACCAAGGTCACGATGGTGAGCGAGGGCCCATCCGCCTCGCGGATTATGAGCGCTGCTTCAGCTGGGCTCATCTCTGGCAGCGCTGTGCGCAAAGGCGGTTCACTGCTCGAAGCACGTCGTGTGGGGTGGAGCTTGCCGTCGTCGGGAAAAACACCGCGCGGAAGATCCCGGTACTCCCGTTCCGGTCGCAATGCCGCGAGTAAAACCATCACTGCCACCACGATGAGCAGCACACCAACCCAGAATTCGGTGGGGGTGACGGCAAAATAGGAGATGATCGACTCCACGAGCACTCCTTTCCCCACGCCGATTCAGAACAAGCGTATTCCCCATTGGGAAGGCAGCTAGCTATATCGCCCATTCAGGTGCGATTATGCGCCCAGATTGGGCTGAGGTCTAGGATAGTGCTAGGAACAAACTTAGGAGAAAGATGACGGATTCAACTTCCGCACGTCCTCGAAAGATACACCTCCAACATCTCGCTGAGATGAAGCAACGCCGCGAACCCATTACGATGCTCACGTGCTACGACGCCATCACGGCCCACATCCTCGAAGAAGCAGGTGTGGACACGATCTTGGTTGGTGATTCCTATGGCAACACTCTTCTGGGCTATGGATCAACTATCCCCGTCACTTTGGACGAGATGGTCGTGGCCACAGCTTCGGTCTGCAGAGGTGCCAAGCGTCCTCTCATCGTGGCTGATCTTCCTTTTGGCAGCTATGAGGAGGCGCCCGCGCAAGGGGTGCGGTCGGCCGTGCGGCTTATGAAGGCCGGTGCCAATGCGGTCAAACTCGAAGGCGGCCTACGTCAAGCTGACACAATCGCAAAGATAACCGCCGCGGGAATCCCGGTGTGTGCCCACATTGGATTCACGCCACAGAGCGAGTCCAACCTTGGTGGGCCACGGGTTCAGGGCCGTGGTGAGGAACAGGAAGCGCGTCTAGTTGACGACGCCGTCGCCGTCCAAGATGCTGGTGCGTTTGCCGTGGTTCTTGAGATGGTTCCCGCAAAGGTCGCAGCCAAGATCACGAAGATCCTCTCCATTCCCACCATCGGAATCGGCGCTGGTGCCGGCTGCGATGGCCAGGTTCTGGTGTGGACAGACATGGCAGGCATGACCACGTGGTCGCCTTCGTTCTCAAAGACGTTTGGCAATGTCGGTGACGCCTTGCGGGGCGCGGCAGCGGATTACTGCAACGCCGTCAAGAGCCACCAGTTCCCCGACGATTCACACAGCTTCCTCAAGTAAACCTACTTCAGCAGCCTTCGAGCGCCAGCCGCGTAATGTCACGCAGCTGGCGCTCGAACTCGTTTAGGTTGTGCTGGGCGCTACTGCCTTCCGCGCTAGCTCAGAGCAAGCCCCCAGCTAACGCACGAAACCAGCCTGGCCCGAAGCTCTTATGACCCCGAGAGTCCCACGTACCTCAGGTCCGTGCTGGAGGAAGATCAGGTTCGCCGTCTTGGTTGACATCGCGCTCGGCGGCCCACTCCCCTTCCCATTCCTCATCTTCAGCGTCGGATTCGCGGTTACGCTCGGCAGCCAATTCCATGGCGTGTTCAGCATCGTCGTACGAGGCATAGGGCCCCATCCGATGTAGCCAGCTAGATTGCTTGCCGAACTCAACCTCTCCTGTCTTGGTGTTGTAGTAGAACTCAGTTGGCTCTGACATCTGACTCCACCTACCTCGTGCCCATGAGCACCACATGTCCGGTTGCTCGTACGAACAACGTTATTACCTTGAAGCGAGGAAGCCTAGACTGGATGTTATGTTGGCAGATCGAGCACCGTTGGGAACACTCGTTCCCGGAACAGTTTCACCAAAGCTTCACGTCCCGAACAGCATTCCGCGACCGGAATACATGTTTCACAGCGGACCCGAAGTAATCACAGCTTCCGACGTTAAGAATGCTGAGACGATTGAGCACATTCGTGAGGCCGGCCGCATTGCCGCCGATGCGATGTATGAGGCTGGAAAGGCCGTGGCTCCCGGCGTCACAACAGATTACCTAGATCGCATTGCTCACGAATACATGTGTGATCATGGCGCCTACCCATCATGCTTGGGATACATGGGTTTTCCGAAGTCCATATGTACCTCCATTAATGAGGTCATTTGCCACGGGATTCCCGATTCTGTTGAGCTCAAGGAAGGTGACATCATCAACCTTGATGTGACTGCCTATAAGAACGGCGTTCATGGTGACACGAACGCGATGTTCTACGCTGGCGAAGTCGATGAAGAATCGCGACTCCTGTGTGAGCGCACCGCCACCGCGATGCTTCGCGGCATCAAGGCTGTCAAACCCGGGCGCCAAATCAACGTGATCGGGCGCGTCATCGAATCCTACGCGAAGCGTTTTCAGTACGGGGTGGTAGAGGATTTCACCGGGCACGGTGTGGGGGAAGCATTCCATTCTGGCTTGATCGTTCCTCATTACGACGCCGCCCCGAGCTACGCAACAGTGATGGAGCCTGGCATGGTGTTCACCATAGAACCCATGCTCACGCTTGGTGACATCGCATGGGAGCAGTGGGACAACGAATGGACTGTGGTCACCAAGGATCGTAGCCGCACTGCTCAATGGGAGCACACACTTGTGGTCACAGAGGACGGCGCTGAAATCCTGACTCTTCCATCTGACCCAGATCTAGCGCCACACTTGTAAAGGCTCTGTGGGGCCGGAAAACGAAGGAGTGCAATATGAGCGACTATCCCACGAACATCGCCTTTGGCATCGATATCGGCGGCTCGGGAATCAAAGGAGCACCCGTCGATCTCTTGACCGGCGAGTTCTTTGCACCTCGATATCGGATTGCGACCCCACAGCCAGCCACTCCGCAGGCGGTAGCCGATACCGTTGCGGAACTGGTTGGCCATTTCAATCTTGATGCCTCTATTCCGATCGGCATCGACTTTCCTGCTCCGATCATCCACGGGGTTGCGCCCATGATCGCCAACCTAGACAAATCGTGGACCGGAGTGGATGTACGCCGTCTCATGCGGGACAGGTTGGGCCGCTCAGTCACTGTTGTCAACGACGCCGATGCTGCGGGGTATGCCGAAGTCCATTACGGAGCGGCCGAAGATCGTAAGGGCCTTGTCATGGTCGTCACGCTGGGTACTGGAATCGGAACAGTACTCGTCATGAACGGCACGCTCATTCCCAACACGGAACTTGGCCACCTCGAGATCAATGGCCACGATGCTGAGTCCAAGGCCGCCACTTCTGCCTTCGAACGTGAGAAGCTCTCCTACGAACGGTGGGCACGGCGCCTTCAGCGCTACTTCAGCCACGTCGAGATGTTGTTCTCCCCCGATGTGTTCATCATCGGCGGTGGCATTTCGAAGAAGGCAGACAAGTTTGTTCCCCTCTTGAGCACACGTGCCCCCATTATTCCCGCCGAGCTACTGAATTCCGCCGGAATAGTTGGATCCGCATTGATGGCTGCTCAGGAAGACGGCGCGTTTGACCTGACGCCCGAAGTAAGAGCGCAGATCCGATCCAATCGGGACAGGATTCGAGCCGAGGCTCGAGCCCGCTCAACGTCTCCGCTGAGCGAACAACCAGATCTCGCATATGGCATACCTGCCGGTGAGACGCGGGCAGATAAGGCGGCTGCGAAGAAGGCGGAAAAGGCGGCCACCAAGAATGCAGCCAAAGCCGCGAAGAAGGCGGCCAAAGCCGAGCGCAAGTCATCCAAAGATGCCAAGAAAGCCACGCAACGGCGAGTTGGAAAGCGAGACTGACATACAGGGACTGAACACGGGCAGCGAACCGTTCTAACGGCTCGCGCCGCAGTATTGAGAGTTTCTGACGGCTCGCGCCGCAGTATTGAGAATGCAGCAAGGCGAATGAGCCGGCCGATACGCCGGGTTCTGTACTGCGCATTTCTGCGCAGTGGCGACCATCCATCTAGGACCTGCGTTGCCACAGGCCTCAAGCAGTCCACCCGCGCGCTTGACGGGAAGCCTATGCGCGCTGTCTGACCTTGCTCCCGGTGGGGCTTGCCATGCCGCCTCAGTCACCTGAGGCGCGGTGGTCTCTTACACCGCCGTTTCACCCTTACCGCTGCTGTGCAGCGGCGGTTTGTTCTCTGTGGCGCTATCCCGCGGGTCACCCCGGGTGGGCGTTACCCACCACCGTTCCCTGTGGAGCCCGGACGTTCCTCGGGATCCACGCGCTTGCGCACAGATCACGCGGCCGCCTAGCCGACTCATTCGCCCTATGATCTTAGCCCACTGAACCTGCCACCCCTGCATCGGATCGGGTGAGCTTTGCTGCCGACCATGACGCATGGATCCCACGAGCCGCGCTTCTGGCTCATTCTCGCACCAGGCACACACTTTTAGTTCAGTCACTTATTGGGCTGCTGAGGGGCAGGGATTACGGCAACTCATCTATGATCGCCTGTATGCATATTCTGCTGCCGCCCTCTGAGGGCAAGTCAGCTCCCGCCGTTGGTCCTCACCTGGACCTCAGTGCGATGACTTGGCCCGACCTCACGCAAGCCCGCCATCAGGCAATTGAGCAACTCATTACGGTCTCCACTTCACGCGAAGCCCTGTCGGTGCTGCGTGTGGGCAAACGTATCGCCGGTGGAGTTGAGGCCCAACGCGATCTGTGGAATGCTCCCTGTGCGCCGGCCCGGGAGGTCTACACGGGCGTTCTGTATGAGGCAGCCAAGCTGCATGCAGGTGATGACGTGGTGATCTTCTCCGGGCTTTTTGGTGCAACCACCGCCGAGGACCTTATCCCGAGTTATCGCCTTTCCATCAACGTTTCACTACCCATCACCGGCGCACTGAAATCATTTTGGCGCCACCGTCTTGAGAGAGCGGACTTCTTGAACCACGACGACGTCGTCGTAGACATGCGTTCTGGCGCTTACCAAGTGTGGGACCCACGCGGAATCTGGTGGGATACAAAGGTGACGGACTCTCACGGCAAGGTTGTGACGCATATGGCCAAGCGCTACCGAGGACTGCTCACACGGGCACTGTTGGACGCAAAGACCGACGAAGTGGCGGATGTTGCCCGCACGCTCGGCGAGGTCCGCGTAACCCAGAAGGATAATCGGCGCCATCTCGTGCTTATCCCTGAAGGTATGTGATCAACTGAAGGTACGCGATCGAGTCCTGACGCGAACGCGGTCACGATGAGATGGTGGGAATGGGCGAACGCTATTCGGGAAGGCGCACCACGATGGCGTCGTAATCTTCCGAGAGGTAGATCTGCTCTGGGGGCAGCGCTTTGATCTGGGCAACTTCGACTGGTGAAAGAGTCACGCCTGCGCCCGTCATACCGTTGGGCCGCATCCCCATCACGGCGTATCCGCCGCTGGCACGCGAATGATCATAGATCTTCTTCAGTTCCTCTGCTAGAGGATCGAAGATAACAGATCGCTGCGCACGGAGCTCCTCTTGTTCCGTGACGATGGTTGCCACTGCATCTTCGAGATCGGAACGATCCGCCAAGATCTGATCCTTCAAGTCTGCAATCTGGGCCGTGAACTTCCCTACCAGCCCTTCCGCCTTCTCCACCGCTTCAAGCGCTTCGAACTCGGCATCGCTAGCTGCATCCAAGCTCTTGCGAAGGGATTCGATTTCACTTTGCAAGACGAGCAGATCGCGGGAAGTCAGGCCAACCCCCGAGTTCAGTTTGGACTCCTTGTCCGCAATCTGAGCCTGAAGTGAAGACGTAGTAGCTTCCGCTGCAGCAAGTGCATCCTGTGCTTGGCCAACCTTAGTTTGCGCATCCTGTTTGGATCTGGCCCGCGCGGCGGCAGTATTCATCATGACTCCAAGCTTTTCGCGAAGCGGGTGCTTGGTGTTCTCACGCTCCAACCTGGCGATGCGGGAATCGAGTTCCGCGACCTTTAGGAGTGCCAGCTGATCGGTGACGGGTGCCTGTGCCATGTTCTGACCTTACCGAATTGGGAGGTGGGATGTTCGAGTTCACGCTGGCAGGGCTAGGTTGCCAGCCGCGGTGGCTAAGCCCGCGAGCGTCTCTCAGAGCCGCATCGCCCATGCATCCGTTGATAGGGCGGACACATAGGTTTCGATTCCTTCGGCATCCGCGCCGTGAACAAGCGCAAGTTCGCGCGTCAGGCGCCGCTCCATAACCCTCAGCACAGGCCATTCACTTGCCCAGTGCGTGGCGCTCACAAGCGCACATCCGCCGTTCCACAAGTGGTCGGTTGCCGGGTGGTGGCGTAGGTCAGCAGTCACATAGACATCGGCACCAGATTCGTTGGCTGCTTGCAGGAGGGAGTCACCCGAGCCGGAGCATATCGCCACGCGCGAGACTATCTGGTCAAGCTCCCCAGCTACCAAGATGCCAGCAGGGACGGTGGGCAGCACACTGGAGACGAGTCTGGCGAAGGCTTCCAGTGTGAGCGGGGATTGGAGTTCTCCCACTCCGCCAATACCTGTCTGAGGATCCAACGGCTGTTCAATCGTCACATCGAGCAGTTCCGCGAGCGCAGCCGTGGACGCGGCCACATCCGCGTTGGTGTGGGCGGAGAACTGGGCGACCCCGTTCTGGATCAGCGCTGTGGTCCAACGGCCTTTTGCTGTGGTTGTGGCAACCGAATGCGTTCCGCGAAGGTAGAGCGGATGGTGCGTGATGAGCATGTCTGCCTGGCGTGTCAGCGCTTCGGCTACCGAGGCCTCACAAGGATCCACCGCGAATGCGATGCGTGAAACTGGCGCGTCCGGATCTCCGATCGTTAGCCCTACGTGGTCCCACGCCTCGGCGGTCTCAGGCGGAAAGAGGCGCTCCATTGCGCCGACGACGTCGTGCACTCGAATACTCATGACACAAGGCTAACCCGCACTGGAGTATCCCTCCCAGAACCACGAGTCGCGGGTCAGCGCGTGGGGCGTGTACGAGACCAGCACAGGAGCAACCTCCCACCGAAGGCGTCATTCAGCATTCATGCCAGCAGCAAGGTGGCTCACGCGAGAGACAAGAAGAGCTTCTCGAGATCTTCTGTGGTCAAATCGCCCTCGTTTTCCTCCGCTAAACAGTTCTTCATGGCGGACGAAATGATGAGGAACCCTGCTCTGTCCACAGCCTTGGAAACTGCCGCCAGCTGCTGAACCACCTTTTGGCAATCCTCGCCCCGCTCTATTGAGGCAATGACCGCAGCGAGTTGCCCATTGGCGCGGCGCAGTCGGTTGAGGATCTTTGCCTCTTCTTGACGTGCATGTGGTTCCCGTCCCATAGCTTCCTCTCCACAGTTTCTGACCAGAGTTTCTGACCAAAGTATACCCCGTGGGGTATCTTCTGATATACTCCCTAGGGTATGCGAGTCGTCCGACGAAAGGAATCACCCAACATGTGTAGCCCAGTCACGTGCGAGGTATGCGGAAAAACAACATGGTCTGGTTGCGGCCAACACATTGCCAGCGTTAAGGCGCGAGTTCCGGCAGACCAGTGGTGCGATGGGGAGCACACGCAAGCGGAAATCTTGGCCGCAAGGAAAACCGGATTCCTCGGCCGAATCCGAGGTGCCAAGTAATGCTCATGCACACTGACAGGCAACCTCCCATAGGCCGCTCCCACTTGATCGTGGTTGTTGGCGGAGTTGCGGCGGGAATGAGCGCGGCCGCGCGCGCCAGAAGACTCAGCGAATCGGCACAGATCACTGTGCTCGAACGCGGCCAGCACCCATCCTTTGCAAACTGCGGGCTTCCGTACTTTGTTGGCGGTGAGATAACAGAACCACATGATCTTCTGGTGCAAACGCCGGCGTCGTTGAAAGCCAGCCTCAACCTAGACGTTCGAATCGGCCATGAGGTGACCGGATTCGATCACGAAGCCAAAGTTGTCTTCGCCACCGACGGCAGCGGGCAAACCACCGAGTTCCCATACGATGAACTCATCCTCGCGCCCGGTACGCAAGCACTGCGCCCCACGATTGCTGGACTGGACTCGCCGCGAGTACATACATTGCGCACAGTCGAAGATGCCATCGCACTCAGGGAAAGCATCCATAAGCACGCACGCAAAGCCGTGGTTCTTGGAGCAGGTTTCATTGGTATTGAAGCAGCTGAAGCATTCGCCCAGATGGGCGTGGAAACGTCAGTGGTTGAACTCGCACCCCACGTCATTCCCCCACTCGAAGATGAGATTGCCTCCCGCGTTGCCTCCGAACTGGAGCGACTCGGAGTTCATCTCTTTACCTCGCGCTCAGCAGTAGAAATCAAGCACGGTCCTCAGGTTGATTCTGTCTGTCTATCTGACGGGACTGCGTTGGAAGCCGACGTCGTCGTCTTGAGCGTTGGTACGCGCCCCGATACGGGACCGTTTGAGCAATCTGGCGTCACATGCGATCGAGGGTTCATCGTCACCGATGAACATGGCAGGACCAATCTCCCCGGAGTATATGCCGCTGGTGATGCCACATTGAGCACCGATGAGGTGACGGGCGCTGCGCGGCCAGTGGCCCTTGCCGGACCAGCAAACCGGGCTGGCCGGCTCATCGCAGACGCCATTTTCTTGGGCGATAGGGCCCGGCCGATTCCACGTGCTCTCGGCACGGCAATCGTTCGCGTGGGCGAATTAACTGTCGCAATGACAGGCGCAAACAGAGCCTCACTCGAAGCTGCCGGAACCTCATTCCACACGCTCCACCTCCATCCAAACCAGCATGCTGGCTACTTTCCGGGAGCTGAGCAGCTATCCATCATCGTTCACATTGGCCGCAGCGATGGGAGGCTGCTCGGAGCTCAAGCCGTCGGTAAGGCAGGTGTAGACAAGCGCATTGACATTCTGGCGGCCGCGATGAGAAACGGAACCACAGCGCCTGAGCTCATTGACTTTGATCTGGCGTATGCACCGCCATATGGAAGTGCCAAGGATCCGATCAACTTCATCGGTATGGTCGCTGAAAACCTGCTCGATGGCACGTTGACCTTGTGGTACGCGCAACAGCTGGACGATTTGAAGAAGGACCACCTCATTCTCGATGTGAGGAGCAGGGCAGAGTTTGATGCCATGCACATCCCGGGCTCCCTAAACATTCCCCACACCGAGCTCCGCGAACGCCTCGACGAGGTTCGCGGAGCTGCCCAAGGACGCGGTATCAGGTTGCTGTGCAAGTCTGGAGTCAGAGCCCACATTGCTAACAGGATTCTGCTGCAGGAGGGACTGGATAGTGCCTCACTGAGCGGTGGAATACTCACCTTGATCGATGCGCTTGGGTCCGAGCGGCTGACGAAGGGATGACGTGGCCGGGCTCAGGGAATGGAGGTTGGGCCCCTCGTTATCCTTGAGCGCGTACCCTCAGGTCTCGAGCCAAGTTATCCGTCTGTTCGATGACAATGCGCCGAAGTGCTCCTGGAGCATCTTGGTTCTCCGCAAGCCAACGATCAGCTAGTTCGGTAGTCTCCATTGCGGGGTAGAGATCACGCACAATCCTTCGAGCCATTTCAATGCTTCGAGTCCGCCACACCTCACGGATATTCTTGAAGTACTCGGAATCCATGCGGGCGGTCAGATCGCGGCGCGCTCCCGCTGTAAATCCCGCAATAGTGGAGCTGAGCAGTTCATTGGACAGAGTTGTGGAAGTCCACGCACTGTTCCACGCTTGAAGCCGGACCTCCTCGATCGGGCGCGCGCTGAGTGCCAATACCTCGTTCGCTTGGCCGCTCGCGGTGTTGTCGCGTTGACGTTCGGCGTGGATTTCCTCCTCTGACAGGTAGCCCGTGGCAGCGAGAGCCACCACGAATCGACCACGCACGTCAGTATCTAGTTCGATTCTCGGCAGTGCGGATGTGCCGTCGAGCAGCTCACGGATAAGCGGCGCTTGCGCGTCCGAGAACTCCGCCGCTGCCGCAAACGCGCGAACCCACACTAACTGGCAGTCGCCTTCGACTTCATATGCACCCTTGCGAGTGGTCTCCAACCATTGGCGCTTAGCTGTGTGCGGATCACGCGTGAAGTTGCAGACCGCGTAGAGCGCGTGGCGCAACACCACGCCTACCACCCCAACATTCGTCTCCGCCTGAGCGTGATGACGCACAACCTCGAGGTAAGTATCCACTGGCAGCACTCCGTCGCGGACTGCATTCCAGAGCGCCGACCAGATGAGCCCGCGGGGCATATCATCTTCAATCGTGGAAAGGGACTGCTTCACTGAATGCAAAGACTTCGGGTCCAACCTCACCTTCGCGAACGTCAAGTCGTCGTCGTTCACAAGCACCAGATCAGCTTCCGGAAGCTTGACGGGTGTCCGGACGTCAGAAATGTCTACGGGGATCTTTTCGAGGAGCCTGAGGACGCCGCTTGGATCCCTTCGGTAGATGCCCACACGAAGCGTGTGCGGGCGAGGATCGGTCTGTGTGATCCACGTACCCTCAGAATCAGTCTCAAGGCTCAAAGTGGACATACCTGTGGTCTCCAACCACGCGTGTGACCAGGCCCGTACGTCTTTGCCTGAAGCCGCCTCAAGTTCCACTAACAGATCATCGAGTGTGGTGTTCGCAAACGCATGTGCTGCAAAATAGCGCCGCGCTCCTTCAAAGAACCGCTCTTCTCCGACGAAGGCAACAAGCTGTTTGAGCACTGCCGCACCCTTGGCATAGGTGATGCCGTCAAAGTTGAGCTTGGCAGCCTCCAGATCCGGGATGTCCGCCACGATCGGATGCGTGGTGGGAAGCTGATCTTGCGTGTATGCCCATGCCTTGCGCGAATTGGCAAAAGTCACCCATTCGTGCGTGAAGCGCGTGGCCGCAACGGATGCGTGCGAACCCATGTAATCGGCAAAAGACTCCTTCAGCCACAGGTCATCCCACCACTTCATGGTGACCAGATCGCCGAACCACATGTGGGCCATCTCATGCAGTATTGTGTTAGCTCGCGCTTCACGCTGCGCCTGCGTGGCAGCACCCCTGAACACGTAGTTCTCCGTGAAGGTCACGAGGCCGGGATTCTCCATGGCGCCCAAGTTGTACTCGGGAACGAAGATCTGATCGTACTTGCCCCACGGGTAAGGGAAATCGAAGTGATCTGCGTAGAAGTCGAGGCCTTGCTTTGTGATCTCGAGAATCTCATCCGGATCAAGGTTCTTCGCAAGCGACTCCCTGCACAGCACGCCGAGCGGGACCACCAGATCTGCGCGCGTCCACTCTGAATCAACCCGGTGGTAAGGCCCTGCGGCAACCGCAGTGATGTAGCTGGAAAGCGGCAACGTGGGCGCGAACTCAACGCGCTTTTCCGCGCCGTCGTCGGCCATAGAAACCACACTCTGGTTGGACAAAACCTGCCAGGACGAGGGGGCTGCGACAGCAAATGTGGTGCGCGCCTTCATATCGGGCTGCTCGAAGCACGCCATAACACGGCGTGAATCAGCGGGTTCGTACTGGGTGTAGAGGTAGGTTTGACCGTCTGCCGGGTCAAGGAAGCGGTGAAGGCCCTCACCCGTCCGGCTATATGAACCCACCGCAGCTATGGAAACGACGTTGTGTTCCGCAAGATCTGTGAGCGCGATTCGCGCTCCATCCCACACGACGGCGCGATCAATGCCATTCACCGTTACGCTTTCAACGCTCTGGCCGATGAAGTCAAGCCACGTTTCTGACTCCTGCGCATCGAACTCCAGCGTGGTGGTCGTGGGGAAACCGAGATTCTCGTGATCACGTGCATTCGTCAGGTCGAGTTCGACCCGGATGGTCTTGACTGTGATCGCGGCCGCGCGGGCAGCCGTCTCTTCTCTGGTCAGGTTTGCAGAACTCATGCCTCCATTTTGACACGCCCACGC
This sequence comes from Changpingibacter yushuensis, assembly GCF_014041995.1. Classification (NCBI taxonomy): domain Bacteria; kingdom Bacillati; phylum Actinomycetota; class Actinomycetes; order Actinomycetales; family Actinomycetaceae; genus Changpingibacter; species Changpingibacter yushuensis. The sequence continues at coordinate 1,688,116 of NZ_CP059492.1, forward strand.
AAACAGTCAGGCACGGTGCCGCGAGCATTGCTCCCAGCACCGTGCCTGACTAAACGATGTGCAGACTGGTCACTTGACCACTGCGAAGCCACCCGTCCACGAGATCTTCTCAGCGGCAGCGAGGGTGAGCTGAAGGAAGCCAACTGCCTCTAGTTCGTGTGCGCGCTTGAGCGAACCGGCATCGAGTGCCTGAACACCACCGGCGGTGACGGCTGCGATGAGCGCGTCCTTGGCGGACGTGGAATCGCCGGCCACCAGCACGGTGGTCGCGTTCTCACCAACAGTCTTGGCAGCGAGAGTGCCGGCAAACGTGGTGTTGAATGCCTTGAGAACGTTTGCCGAGGGAAGTTTAGCCTGTAGCTCCGCTGCAGCCGAGCTACCAGCGGGAACCACGAGGGAATCGAAGGTTTGGAAGTCAAGCGGGTTGGTGATGTCTACTACCGTCTTGCCCGCGAGCTGGCCGGCGTAATCAGCCACGATGGAATCTAGGGCCGGGTATGGAACAGCGAGCACCACGATTTCGCCAGAGATCGCAGCCGATCCGGACTCCTCATGGGTGATGTACTGAACATCGGCGCCACCTGCTGAAAGCACACCGCCGATTGCGGTTGCCATGTTGCCGTTGCCGAAGATAGAAATGCTGGTCATGTTCTTGTTCCTTCTGTGTGAGGATGGTTCGTGAGGCCCTAAGAATCCGGAACCACACGTCAGTTACTTGTAGGTACAACCATCACTATAGATCACCATAGTTAAACATACAACTATGAGGTAGAATCTTCTTATGTCCGACACATTGACCTACCAAGAGCGAGTTGCCATCGCGCGCTTGCACGCACTTCTGGAGCTGTTACCAACCGCCCTGGACCACCAGCTCATCCCAGCCGGCATGACCTCTTTCGAGTACACCCTTCTTGAAGCCTTGTCCGAGGCACCGGAACGATACTTGCGCCTCACAGCGCTCGCTTCGCGCACCAACGCCACCCTCCCCCGCCTTTCCCGCGTGGTTTCAGCTTTGGAGAAGAAGGGGCTTGTGCGCCGCGCGAAGTGTTCCTCCGACGCCCGGGCCACCAATGCGTTCATCACCGATGCCGGATTGGAAGCGCAAAAGCGGGCCCAGCCTGTTTACAGTGCCGCCGCGCGCCAGATGATTCTTTCCGGCCTGGAGTCTTTGGGCGACGACGGCGTCCAGCAGCTCGCCGACGTAAGCCTCGCGGTCCTTCGCAAGCTCGATCCGGACGGCCGGCTCAAGGTGACCACAACACAGATGGATGCCGTTGATGGCACAGTGTGCCCCGTGGACCCGCCACTGGTTTCATCCTGTCCGGCCGACCCGCCACTGGTTTCATCCTGTCCAGCTGACCCGCCACTGGTTTCATCCTGTCCGGCCGACCCACCTCGCAAGGAGCTTTCCAAGGAATCTTTGCAGGAGGCGGCGTTACCCGCGGATCCGTGGAGTCAGGCGCCATCCAACGGCTCACTCAAACTCGCTCTGTAGGAACGGCGAGGGTGGCGCGTCCAAACACCGAGCCACCCAACGATCTCCCCCGAGCTAGATACCAACGCGCCTCAGTAGGGCGCACATACCTCTCCCTCAGTGCATTCTTGCTGTTCTAGACTGCAACGTGAGAGGAGAGTTCATGCGTAGCAACTATGTACATACAGTGTTGTTGGTAGCAGCGATAGTGACCCTAACCGCCTGCACGTCCGTGAGCAGCCCCGGATCGAGTGGCAGCGCCACTCCACTGAACCCGACCACTTCGCCATCGTCAGTAACCTCCACCTCCACGCCACCCAAGACAGAGCCAACCTCGGCGGATTCATCCGGTCCATTTACCAGAATCGATTGCATGGCCGGTGAGGATCCAGCACTCGTGGCATCAAGCGTCGTCGTCGAAAACGGAAGAATCCTCCCCGGTCTGTATCCGAACGCTCTGGAGCGCCCCGGTGGAAACTCCACTATCATCCGCCGCACTGCGCTGCCATCAGACGTAGACCTTGTCAGTGCCACGCTATGCGTGGCCACCTACGATCGGGAATCTCAATTCGTTGGCTACTGGCTCAGAGCCTTCACCGGCGACATCGCCACTCTCACTGAGGCTCTTCACACCGCACCACAGCCACGAACCGACCAAGCCTGCGCCGAATACTACGAGGCATACCCCAACATCTGGGTTGAGAGTGACGAGGGTAAGTACTACGCACCCCTGTGGCCGCCAGACGCCTGTCACCACTACACCGATCCGGCACCAGGCGACTACCTCAACGAATCCACGCTCGCAGCCTTTGACCCGAAAGACGTGGTGCGTGAGCTGGTGGACCGGTAAACCCTGCTGTGTTTGAGAAGATCAGAGTGGTACAGAACGCTCCGGCACCACAGTCTTCATGACGATTGTTGAGGTGAGGCGCTGGACACCAGCCAAGGCAGAAAGACGCTCGTCATAGAGGTGTTGGAAGGCGGTCACATCATGGGTCCACACCACCAAGAGGTAGTCCGGCTCACCAAACATTCGCACTGCTCGAACGACTTCTGGGACCTGTTCCAGCTCCTCTTCGAATCGCGTCATGGTCTGATTGTCGCCATCACGCAGAGTTACGAAGACGATGGTCGAGAAGTCGTATCCGACCGAACTCGGATCGATGAGCGCGCGGTATCCGGTAATCACCTTATCTGCCTCCAACGCGCGCAGGCGTCGATGACAAGGGGACACGCTTAGGTTCACTCGTTCGGCAAGCTCAGTGACGGTCAAACGGCCGTCAACCTGCAGTTCTGCCAGAATCTTCTTATCGATGTCATCCACAACAATGATTGTTGAACAGCTTCACTACCAATCGCAAACGGGCTCACCGTATCACCGACACGCCCGAACTCTTGGACAATTCTTCTCCAAGAAGATGTCCATAGCGGGACTTTCCACCCAGACGCGCCGGACCTTTCCACCAAATCGCGACAAAGCTGACCACCATCGTAGCTTCATTACTGGTCACGAAGCAGTGTCAGACCGTTCACCCAATCGCATAATCACACCTGTTTATGTATATATTCGAGATGGCCGAAGATCGTCCAAAATAGCCGGATCCACGCCGAAAGGTCAGCCCAAGGTCGCAGCCGAGGCGTACAGGAACTGGTGAAGCACCATGAGATGTGACTTTGATCCCACCCTCTTGAATTAACACGAGTTTGGCCCTGTGACGTATCTCATGTTGAACTTTCAACTTGAGGTACTCCCCCGATGCTCACGATTGGACGAAGTATGAGTAGAGACTCGGCTGCAGAGGAATCTCCAAATCCAGCATCATGGAAACAACGTCCAACGACGTGCCCTGATCGCTGGGCATCGTCTCCTGCCTTGCGTCGCGAGGATGCACCGGTCCGAGGTAGTAGAAGTCTCGCCCCTCCGCATCATCCTTCTTTGCGAACAAGTGGAGCTTGGTGGCACCACTTGTGATGGTGACAACCTCCGACGATGAGAGCGTTCGCCGACTTCTTGTGAACCACTTCAATGTTTGGGGATCGACGAACTCGTCCTCATACCTTGTGCTTGCACTGATGCCAACGTTCTTTGCGTACGTGACAAAGATGGGGCAGGTTCCCGACATTTCGTCGATCTTATACCCATACATGGTCGAGTATTGGTCTGAACTCCAGTTGAGGAGCCGACAGACGTCGCTACGCGAGTACCTCTCACCCACTAAGAGATGGCCCGATCCGTTGTATCTGTGCCGAGACAGAAACAGCCCAGTCCTGATCAGATCCTCGACTTCGCTTGTGAAGTAGGAATCCTCATTCAGTTCTGTTTCGAATCCGGCAGAGAGCGTGTAAACACCCTTGCGATAGTCAATCAGCGGCTGACTGCCGTACGCTTCCCGCCGCGTCTGTGTGAAGAAGCTCAAAGCCAAGATGCTGACCACAGTGTTCTCAAGCGCAGACGAACTATCTAGACCAAACCTTGAGTAGATGTTCGCTAACTCTCTCTCAGTGACACGCTCACCTTGGATGAGAGCATTCAGAAGAACGAGTTCGTGTGGGCGTTTCCCATTCAGTAGCTCACCCGAAAGGAAGTTGAGATAACCTTCTTGCGAAAGTGACGGACCCGAAGGAGCAGCCTTGACCTTGTATTGGAAACTCCAGTAATTCTTCTCCTTGGTTGCCATGACCACCGGATCAATCGCATCAAACCTTGCAAAGTCGTAAAGCTTAGGCGTCGCTCCGATCCTTGCAGACATGTCAAAGAAGGCGCGCTTAAGGTTGGCCAGACTGTTGAGCGAGACGGCCGCTAAGGAGTCCAGGACTCGTTTTGACGACACCCTGTCAAAGCTGATGCTCGAGACTCCAGCCACCGTGCCCGCAGTATCAGCACGAATGAGCCTCTTGCGTATTACGTCCTTGTTAAGGGAACTGTCACCTGAGAGTGCAATAGGGATGAGGTAGTTGTTCTTGTAATTCCCGATGAAGTCGATGACTCGCAGGTGATCCTTGCCAGGGCACTTGCGCAGGCCACGGCCAAGCTGCTGAGTGAAGATGATTGCCGACTTCGTCTGGCGGAGCATCACGATTTGATTCACGGCCGGGATGTCGATGCCTTCGTTGAACACATCAACGCTGATGATGTAGTCGAGCTCGCCGGCCTCGAGACGGTCTACTGCCTGATCCCTCGCTAGAATCGAATCGGCTCCGCTCAGCGCAATCGTCCGCAGCTGCCTTCCGTTGACGCGCTGCTCATTGAGAAGCGCGGAGAGCTCCCTCGCCTCATCGTTTCGACTGCAGAACATCAATCCCTTGACCTGGCCTGTGTGTCCATACACCGTCAGCTTCTCCACGAGGTGCCTGACGCGTTCAGTAGCCACCAGTTTGGCCAAATCAGTGGAGTCCTCCACAGTCACACCCGACGCGTTCACGTAGTCAGTGACTCCGAAGTAGCTGAACGGCACGAGCATCTTGTCTTCAAGTGCCCTAGCAAGCCGTATTTCATAAGCCACGTTGTAATCGAACAACTGGAAGATATCGAAGCCATCCATGCGTTCTGGTGTGGCCGTCATTCCCAGAAGAAACGTGGGCGTAAACCACTCGATAATCTGTCTGTAGGTCTCGGCACCAGCACGATGAACTTCATCAACGAGGACATAGTCGAAGGTGTCTCGCTGAATGGCGCTCAACACGTCGGAGCGCGCCAAGGATTGCACTGTGGCAAACACGTAGCGGGCATCTAGCCGCTTCTCGTTGCCAGAGAACTTGCAGTAGTCCGACGAATCGCCACCGAGCACGCGGCGAAAATCTGCCATGGCGCGGTCAAGGATCTGCTCGCGGTGCACCACGAAGAGCATATGTTTGGCAGCGGCTGACTTGACATCGAGGGCAGCCAGAATCGTTTTACCGGTACCGGTTGCAGAGATAACCAACGCTCGGCGAGCACCAGAGTTGCGCAGGTCTGAAATGGACTCCAAGGCTTCTTGCTGCATAGAGTTCGCGATGATTTCGCCGCGACCAAACCTATCTAGATCCGCGGATGCGCCCCCTAACCGGCTCCCCGGAGTACGGACCGGAGCAACATATTGCGCGTGGTACTCCTCGAGCCATTCTTGGGTGAGGGGAACGGCATCGCGGATTTGGCGATCAACGGCCTGCTTGAGCTGCCCAGTGATATCGCCACCTGGCATGGCTGAAAACCGTAAGTTCCACTCCTTGTTTTCAAGTAGTGCGCCACGGGTGAGATTTGAGCTACCAACAATTGCTGTGGTGATCTCATCCTGTTCAAAGATGTAGCCTTTTGCGTGAAACGAGCCCTTGTGGTCTGGATAGATCAGAACCTCTATGTTGTCCAGAGCGAGGAGTTCTCTGAAGACCTCTGGAGAGTTGAAACCTAAGTACGTTCCCGTGACTATCCGGCCCGTGCCTGTGAAATCGAGGAGGTGTTGCTTGAGCAACGCCAACGCGCTCGGCGCCACAAACGCCACCGAGAAATCGAACCGGTTGGACCTGCGCATCTCCTTGAGGATTGCGTACAACATCGTGTTCTCATTCTCATTTTCGATGAGAACCGGGTTGTAGAGCTGCATGGAAGCGGTATGTGCATCCATAAACCCAAATGCTGTATCAGAGCTCAGCGCAGATTCGGTAGAAGAGGTCATTGGAGAAGCTTCATTACCGATTCGACTGCGGGAACATCTGCTGGAGCCCACTCCAGATCATCAAGTTGTGCAGTGGGAACCCATCGAATTTCAGAGTGCTCGGTCAGGTGAGGCGCATCGCCATTCATCGTGCATAAGAACGTCGTCAGATGCACCACACCGAAGTCGTATTCGTACTCGGTGGATTCAACCAGCTGGCCGACCTCAACGTGGCACCGCAGCTCTTCCATGAGCTCACGGCGCAGAGCATCTTGTGGCGTTTCTCCCGCCTCCACCTTCCCACCGGGGAACTCCCACATGCCGGGTAGCGACATGTGCTCACTTCTCCGAGCGGCAAAGACATTCCCACCGTCCACGATCACGGCCCCCACTACTGTGATGCGCTTCTTTACGTGTTCTGTGGTCATGCTTTGAGTTCCTTCCAAGATGTTCGTGCCCAGGATAGCGCAATGGATCAACTCCTTATCCGCAAAGAACGTGAGCAGCGGGCACCTGATCCATGGTCCACAGAGTCCTGCGGTTGCGGAAAACAGATGCACGGCACATAGGAAAGATTCTAGGTATCAGCCCGAACAGATGGTGGTCTAAGCAAGAGGAGCGGGCACATCATGCGTTGATGAGCCCGCCCCACGCCTACTTCCCCACTACTTGGCCTGCTCCATCCAGTAATCAAGGGCCCTGAGATCCTCAGCCTCGTACTTGGCCTGGAACTCCTTCACGGCCTCCGGATCATCGTGGTCGGAGAGGTGCATGTACATCGTGGTAAACGGCATGTCACCGGTAATGTTGACGTCGATAACACTCGGCTTGTCGAGTTTCTTAGCAGCTTCGAACGCTGCTCGCGCCTCGTCCAGAGTGTTCACCGAATACCCGACGGCACCCATACCTTCGCCGACCTTGGCCCAATCCGCATCTTGAATCAGCACGCCTGATAACGGCTGATGAGAATCATCGCGCTGCTCGGCCTCGATGAACCCCAAGGTGCGGTTTGAGAACACCACGTTGATAACGGGCAAGTTGTACTTCACTTGAGTGAGGATCTCCTCGTTCAGCATTGCAAAGCCACCATCACCGGAGAGGGTCCACACACGGCGATCCGGGTACTCTGCCTTGGCAGCTATACCTGCGGGTACCGCGAAGCCCATAGTGGCGTATTTGCCAGAAGTCGCCCACTTGTTGTTCGGTGTCAGATGAGCGAGCCGGGCAAAGTTGATATTGACGTTACCGACATCAACCAAAAAGACGTCGTCGGGCTTGGAAACCTCGTTCAACAGATGGAAGATCGGTTCCACTCGAAGTGGCGTACGTGAATCATTCGCAAAGGTAGTCAACCATTCCTCCCAGTTCTGCTTGTTTGCAAGGCTGGCGCGGTAGAACGCGGTGCCCGGCAACTCGGGGCTGGCGTCAATGAGGGCGCGCAACGCCACCTTGGCATCGGCAAGAATAGAGAGCTCATCTGCAAAGCGCTTTCCGAACTTCTGAGCGTCCACATCGATCTGGATGATCTTCTGATGAGAGTTCACAAGTTTCGAAGCGAACGGCATGTCATTGCCCACCCACACAATGACGTCCGCAGCGCTCAAGGCTTCAACGGCAGGTTTGGTGGCCACTCGGCCAGCTGAACCTAGGAAGGCTGGGAAATCATCCGCAATACTCCCCTTGCTTGGGTGAGTGGAGATGAGTGGCAACTTGAGCTTTGAGGAGAGCTCCAGAAGCTCATCATGGGCGTTCCGAGCACCCATTCCAAAGTAGACCAGCGGCCGATCGGCTTGAGATAGGAGTTCTACGGCCTGCTCAATCTTGGAGGCTACAGGAAGCGGGTAGACGGGATCCGAGTAGTAGTTCGCGGAAGTTGGGACGGCCGCATCGATCTCTTCCCACGCCAGATCCTTTGGGATGGTTACTACTGCGGGGCCGCGATGTGCGTACGCCTGACGAATAGCTTCGTCAATGAGCTTGGGAAGGCCCGCCGCCGTGGTTGCCGTGCGATTGTAGACTGCCACATCGTCAAAGATAGGCCCCTCGTCCATCGCCTGGAAGTAGTCAATGTTCATGAATGCCTGCGGCACTTGGCCGACCAAAGCGAGGACTGGCACACGATCCTCACGCGCATCGTATAAGCCGTTGAGAAGGTGAATCGCACCCGGCCCGGCAGATCCAAACATGACGCCAACTCGCCCGGTCAGCTTCGCCTCAGCCGAGGCAGCGAGCGATCCAGCCTCCTCATGACGGACCTGAATGAAATCGAGATTATCCTTCTCAAGGTGGATCGCGTTCATCATCGAATCAAACGATCCTCCAGGCAAGCCGTAAATGCGCTTTACTCCCCAGCTTTCAATAACCTTAAGTACTACTTGACCTGCTTGCGCCTTCTCGGACATCATGTCTCCTGTTTTCTTGTGGGGCGTTGGCGGTTGCCTTCCGCAACCTTGCGATGGATCTCATCGCGCCTTCCGCGACCCACTCAGGAGAACTTAGTTAATACTTTAACTATTCCGGTATGTGATCGGCAGGACAACCTCGGGCCTCACTCAGAATAAAGGCCAAGTTCCACCACTTTAGCCCTGAGTTCAGCATTGCTTGGCTCCACTTGGAAAGTGCCATCAGCAAACTGCAGAACCGGGATGTGCTTCTGCCCGCTGATTGCTGTGGCGCGCTCGGGAGCGCCATCTTCTGACTCAAGATCATGGTAGATATACGTGACCCCGAGTTCGTCAAGAAGTTTCTTGGAGCGACGGCAGTCCGTGCACCAATCCGCGCCGTAAAACTCAATTCCCTCTGATGTGCCTGAAGCCTGCGCCGTTGAGTCGCTCATGGATAGTCCTTCCTCAAGGATGTGATCTTGTCACGTAAACTCTCACTAAAAACTACGCTTTCGAGAGTCAATTCATTCCCAACCGAAAGGCTTACTGATGCTCATCACAACAACCAATAGCGTTGAAGGCCACCCCGTTGCGGCCTATCTTGGCATTGTCAACGGCGAAACCATTGCCGGAATCAACGTCCTGAAGGACATCGGAGCAGGTTTCCGCAACGTATTTGGCGGCCGCAGCGCGGGATACGAAGATGAACTCATTGCAGCGCGCGATTCAGCAATTGGAGAAATGGAGCAACGTGCCGCGAGCATCGGCGCCGACGCAGTCGTCGGCTTCCGATTCGATTACGAGGTACTCGGACAAGGAAACATGTTGATGGTGGTTGCTACCGGAACAGCCGTGCGGCTTTCCTAAGCGCACAGGAAACACTCGAGCACGTGGTGATGTGTACCAACATCGCCACAAGGTGTCTCAACGTGGTTGGGGTTGACGCCCAAAGGCCTCGACCCCAACCTCAGCACTACTCATTCATGCCACGAAATCATCGATAAGAAGTTCCTCGCGCGCTCTGTCTTGGGAGATGAGAAGAACTCCGCGGGCGGCGTATCTTCGAGGATTTCGCCGTCATTCATGAAGATGATCCGATCCGCCACATCGCGCGCAAACGCCATTTCATGTGTCACGATCACCATCGTCATACCGTCTTTGGCTAACCCTTGCATAACATCCAAGACTTCTTGGACCATTTCGGGATCCAGGGCGGAAGTCGGTTCATCGAAGAGCAACGCCTTGGGCTTCATGGCAAGCGCGCGGGCAATAGCGACACGTTGCTGCTGACCTCCTGAAAGCTGCGCGGGGAACTTGTGGATGTGATCAGTCAGCCCCACTCGAGTCAGAAGAGCTCGGGCAAGTTCCTCCGCATCCTTCGGCTTCATCTTGCGAACTTTGATCGGACCCAGAGTTACGTTCTGAAGAACTGTCTTATTTGAGAAGAGGTTAAAGGATTGGAACACCATTCCCACCTCGGCTCGGAACTTTGCCAGCGCCCGGCCTTCCTTAGGAATCTCCTTGTCATCGATAAGGATTGCTCCGCTTTCGATGTCCTCAAGGCGATTGATAGTGCGGCAGAGGGTGGACTTGCCCGAACCCGATGGGCCAATGACAACAACAACTTCGCCCGCGTGCACGGTAAGGTTCGTGCCCTTGAGGACATGGAGCGAACCAAAGTGTTTATTGACGTTGACCAGTTCGATCATTTTCGACGACGGATCCGCGGCTGGGACTTCAAACGCTTCTTCAGTGTTGTTTGCCATGAAATGACTCTACGCAACGAATATTTCCGCCGATTGTGCCCTGTGTGTCCGCTGTGTAACAGTTGCAGATTTCACTCGGAAAGAGAGGATCCCGCGGTCCACTATGGCACCGCGGGATCCGTGCCCGAGACGCAGGAGCACCGGGCAGATCGTGGGGAGATGCTACACAGGAACGCTCACCTGCGCGGGCATTTGTGCCATTCTTCCAGCGGCTCGGTTACTGCCGCGCTTCGCTAGCCACTTAGCAAACTGCGCTAGAGCATTGTTAATAATGATGAAGATAATTGCGGCAACAATGAGCGCCGGAAGGAGGTTGGCCTCTGTAGATCCGAGAAGTCGAGCTTGGCGGAGCAGTTCGGGATAGTTCACCAAGTACCCGAGGCCCGTGTCCTTCAAGATGATCACTAGTTGGCTGACAAACGACGGAAGCATTGCGGCTACCGCCTGGGGTAGCTCTATGTAGATGCGGCTGCGGCTGGGTGTTAGGCCAATCGCCAGCGCTGCTTCACGCTGTCCCTTCGGCAGACCGGCTATTCCGCTCCGCACTAGTTCGGCCATGACCGAGCTGTTGTAGAGAGTCAGGCCAAGTACTACAGCCATGAACGGCGCATTCGAGGCATCAATGTACTCAGAGGAAGCGAGCAGCGCATATGCAAACAACATCATGATGAGCACAGGGATTGCGCGGAACAGCTCCACAAAGACCGTTGAGGCAGCCCGAATCAGGCGATTGTGACTCGAGCGTCCCAAGCCCATGATGACTCCCAGAGCACTGGCACACAGCACTGAGAGTGCGGCAGCCTTGAGTGTGGAGACCAGACCCGGAAGCAAGAAGTACTGCCACGTATTGAGAGTGAAGATGGGAAGCCACTTTGCTGGTGCAAGCTGCCCCCGTCCGTATAGTCCCACCACGATCCAGACGAAGAAGGCAACAACCAAAAGCACGCCAATAACGTTGGCAACTCGAATTCGGCGCTGACCCTTGGGACCTGGCGCGTCAAAGAGACGTGGATTCATCGTGCCACCACCAACTTCTTTGAGAGATATGTAAAGAGCATCCCAACCGGCAGAACAATGATGGTCCACCCGAATGCGATGATGAGGAAGATGGAGAATAGGAGGTCCGGGCGGAACTCAAGCATGGCACTGAGCACGGATGCGGCTTGAAACACACCAGCCGCTTGGGCCACAGTGGTGTTCTTCGCCAATGCCACAACCGTGTTGCCAATGGGTGCGATTGACCCGCGCAGCATCTGAGGAGCAACAACTTGGCTGATAATCTGACCAAAGTTCATTCCAATGGATCGGGCAGCCTCGATTTGCCCCACAGGAATTGTGTTGAAGCCTGAGTACAGCGACTCGCTGAAGAACGATGCCGTGTAGAGGGAGAGCCCTAGCACAGCCAAGCGGAAGCTGTTTACGGCTATGAACGTTGGGCTCGATGAGTCAGCCAACTCCACTCCAAGCTGGCCCCACAGGCCAAGCGAGCAACCCAAGATGATGAGAGTCAAGGGGATGCTTCGCACGATCGAAACATATAGGTTGCCAGCCGTTCGGAAACTTGGGACAGGCGAAATGCGCATGATGGTCAGGACTGCACCGAGCACGAATGCCAAGATTCCAGCTAGAACCGTCAGCTGGATGTTCACCCAAAACGCCTCGATGATGTCGAACTGACCGAACAGCTCCTGTAATGCACTCATAGGGAACCTCCAACTCAGCCCGGCGGAGGGGAGACTCCCCTCCGCCGGATCTACATCCGATTACTCGCACCCCTCAAATGTTGGAGGATTCAGTTCGGCATTGGGTGAGTAGTCCGAAGGCGTGTTATCGGAAAGTGCCTTCTCCCACGAGCCGTCGTCGAACATAGTTGTCAGCGCATCGTTGACTGCTTCACACAGTTCGGTGTTGCCCTTGGCCAAGCCAACGCCGTACTTCTCTTCAGTGAAGGGGTTACCAACAATCTTGAACTGCCCCTCGTACTGTGGTTGTGCAGCAAAGCCAGCAAGGATGATGTCATCAGTCGAGACTGCGTCCACAGATCCCGCGCTCAACAGTTCTACGCACTCGGAATACGTCTGAGCAGGGTACAGCTGGACCTCAGAGGAGTATTCATCGCGAATTCGCTCTGCGGAAATCGAGCCTTCCACCGAACACAGAATTGAACTTCCGATATCGTCCGGGCCAGTGATCGACGTGTTGTCAGCTGAGACAAGGAAGTCTTGGCCAGCAATAAAGTATGGACCACCGAAGCTGATCTGCTCCTTGCGAGCATCCGTTATCGAATACGTCGCAAAGATGAGGTCCACAGATCCATTCTGGATGAGCGTTTCTCGCTGAGCCGAAATGGATTCTACCCAGTCGATGTGGTCGTCGTCATAACCAAGCGCGTTCGCGACGTACCGTGCCACGTCGACGTCGAACCCAGAGAAGGTATCTCCTTCCTTGAGTCCGAGGCCTGGCTGGTCATACTTGATACCGATGCGAATCGTATCTCCAGTGAGCCCGCCACCTCGCGACACATCGCCGGATGCCTCCTCGGAGGCCGTACCTGAGCTGCATGCGGTGAGGATGAGTGCGGTGGTGAGTACTGCTGCTGCAGCAGCAAAGCGTCGTTTGATACTCATGTGTGTTTCCTTCACGTCGTGGTTCATGAATGGTTGTTTTATGACAACAGAGCGGTAAGTGCCTCCCTAAGCTGCTTGAGGTTCGTGGAAATGACAGGTGAAGAAAGTGGATCTGCAGCATCAAGGGCAGCGATCTTTTCTTCTGGCGTTGCGCCGTAGAGCATGGATGTGGCCATGCGCAGGCACAAGTTTTCGGGGTGGTCGCCAAAGGCGGTGCCGGGCAGGGCTGCCACGTGATATGAGCGAAGCAACGACTCAGCCAGGTCATCGGAGGTGAGGATTCCTTTGGTACCAAGAACCTCCCGATGAGGTCCAAAGTCCGGATACAGGTAGAACCCACCCACAGGCTTGCGGCACCTCACTCCGAGGTCCACAAGGATGTCATATACAGAATTGACGACAAGGCCATGGAGGCGCCGGCTCTCAACGATCCGTTCTTGGATCTGCGGCGTACCACTGACTCCAAGCTCCAGCGCAGGCTCAACCGGTGCCGGCATAGCCGACCAGATCTCACTTCCGATTGCGACGACGGCGTCGCGCACAATACTTCCAAATTCTGTGGCCGGAACTCGAAGGAAACCTGTGCGCCAGCCTCCCAAAGCGAGCGACTTGGATAGACCACCAGTCACGAAGACGTGATCTGGACTCACGTCTGCGGGGCTCAGCACGTCTAAATCGGGATCGTGAATGAGCTCGCGGTAGATCTCATCTGAAACATGGAGGAGGTCATATCGCTCTACCAGCGCGGCAACGCGGCGAACCGTCTCTGGAAGTGGGGCGCAACCCGATGGATTATCAGGAAGAGTAGTGACGATAAGCCGCGGATTGAGGCCCGCTGCCGTTGCATCCTCAAGTGCACTAGCCAGCGCGTCGGGCTCAGGAAACCCTCCCTCGTTAACGGGAGCGTCCACCCAGATCACTTCCCGGCCCAGAAGAGCCGCCTGCGCACCATACGAGACCCACGAAGGCCGGGTGAGAACAACAGCGCCATCCGTTGCCTGCATGAGTGCGTATATAAGCGCTTTGGATCCGGGAGCCGTAACGATCTGCTCCGGCTCCGTTGGGAGCCCACGGTCACGGCTAAAGAAGCTCGCGATCGCTTGCCGAGTTGACCGCGCGCCTGCTGTGGACGGGTAGTGGTTAAGTGAGGCACCCGCCTGAAGTGCATTCACCAGAAGAGGATGCGGCGGAAGCCCCGCCTCCCCGAATCCGAGGTGAATGACGTGTTCTCCCGCCGCACGCAGCGCCGAAACTTCTTCATTTATAGCTAGAGTCGCTGACTTTGTGATTCTGAAATGGGATGCCAACTGCATGCCCCGAGGCTACGGGGCGCATATTTCGCAGGCGTTTCTACTCAGTTACGGTCTGAAATGTGGGCAAATGGTTGGTTGTGATCCTCAAAACTCTTCGTGAACGTTTGGATCGGACTCGAAGAGACGGCCGTCAGGGCGTCCAAGCGCACTGATCGTGGCGACGTCAGCCTCACTCAACTCCACGTCGAGCGCACCCAAGTTCTCCAGCTGACGTTCGGTCGAAGAAGCCTTCGGAATCGGTACGACTCCGCGAGCAACTTCCCAAGCCAGAACGATCTGACCGGGCGTAACCCCATGACTGGCAGCTAGTGCGGTGATTGCGGGATCTTCAAGGAGTTCGCCTCTGCGCAGTGGACTCCATGCCTGCGTGATGATGCCTTGACTGCTGTTGAAATCTGCCAATTCAAGCTGCGGGAAATATGGGTTGAGCTCGATCTGGTTAACTTCGGGAACCACACCGGTCTCATCAATGATTCGTGTGAGGTGCTCGGGCAAGAAGTTGCACACACCGATATGGCGAACTAGGCCTGCATCTTTCGCAGCGATGAGCGCCTGCCACGCCTCGACGTACTTATCCACTCGCGGATTTGGCCAATGAATGAGGTAGAGATCAATGTAGCCCAAGCCGGTGCGGAACACTGACTCTTCCACAGCCTTGATGGCCGATTCGTATCTCTGCCGCCTGCCCGGGAGCTTTGAGGTAACGATGACCTGTTCACGTGTGATCCCGGAACGTCGCACACCTTCACCCACAGCGCCTTCGTTTTCATAGTTGAAGGCCGAATCGATGAGCCGGTATCCGTTTGCGATGGCTTGCGCCACCGAATCCGCTCCAGAATTCCCGTTGAGCTTATAGGTGCCGAAACCGATAACCGGAAGTTCGAGGCCTCCGTTTGTGGTGAATGTACGCATGTGAATCCTTTCCGTTGCTCAACGTTACCAAGGTGGACTGGCACTGTGGTGAACGGGTTACCCGGCAACTCCATCGGGTTCGGGGGTAATGCGAAGGTACTCGGCCACATCACGCCAGGTCGATTCTTGGTGCTCGATGGTGGCTGCATCCGCAAGGCGTTGGCTAGGTAGATAGGTGAAGAATCCTCGTATGCTTCGCGACGAAACCTCAGGATCCGCACTTACAGCGCGCCACATTGCGGCTGCCTCATCACCCAAGCACAGAACGACCTGCAGGTTGGGCATGAGCGCCAAGAGGCCCTTGAGAACCTCATCCGGTGCCCATTGTTGATTGGGAACCTGCACAGAATCGGGAACCTCCACCGAATCGGGAACCTCCACCGAATCGGGAACCTCCACCGAATCGGCAGACGCCCACGGATTCGTGAACCATGGCGACAACTGCTGCCGGTTGATTCCAGAAAGCTTCATGAGCCGTCGCAACTGCATGGACAAGTCACTGGTGTTCTCAGTGCATATCATGTCATTCCCGGTGGCGCGCTGCCCCATGGAGGATGCGCCACTGAGGAGAGCAAGCACCCGAGTATCTGAAGCACCGTGCCACGGGGCAAGGTAAGGGAGGTGCAAACCGTATGGGTTTTCTTGGGAGAGCTTGTCAATATAGCGATTGATATGCCGCACATGCGTGTCATACAAATGGTCCCATTGCCCTTTGAGGAACCAAGAATCAGTCATCCTGCCAGACGTCGTTGTCATACTAACCATGGTAGGTGGCATGCTTCTCAATTTGGGAAACTTTCACGAAGAATTGCCTGCCCTCACAATTGCAGGACCAAAGGGTAGGTTTGCAGTAATCTCATCGAGGGCGCGGTGTTTATCGCCGCCCAACTCAATTGTCTTATCTTCGCTCGATGCTGCTCATTACGGTCAGCGTGGCGATGTGCGGGAGGGAACCCATGGCGCGAATTCTCATCGTTGGTGCAGGAGCAACCGGCGGAGTCTATGGCGAAAAGCTGGTGGAGGCTGGCCGCGACGTGACCTTCCTTGTGCGCGAACGCCGATTCGAGGAGATCTCCGCTGAAGGAATCCGCGTTCGTCGGAAGTCCGGTACGACGTCATATCCTGCCAAAGCGATCGTCACGCCAGAACCCGGCGATGTGTACGATCTGATCCTGGTGACAGTCAAAGCACCGGCTCTCCCCAGTGTGATCGAGAACCTGAAGAACGCCGTTGGCCCTAACACCATCATCATTCCTCTCCTGAATGGAATGGCCCACAACGCCATGTTCGAGGATGCCTTTCCCGGCTGCGTCCGGGGCGGAATCATGCGGATTATGGCGACTCTCGATCCAGACAACACCGTTGTTCAGCTGACAAACCTATGCGAATTGATTGTGGGTGGCGTCCATGGCCGGAAGCTCCCCGACGACGTCGCCGCGGCGTTAGACGTTCCCGGAATCCGATTGATCGTTCGTGAGGACGTCACTGGTTCTTTGTGGGAGAAGTGGGCGTTCATTGCCGCAGCGGGGGTCACCACAATTCTGTTCCGGGGAAACATCGGGGACATCATCGCTGCTGGAGGGCACGATATGATCCTTGACGCCGTTGCCGAATGCGAGGCTGTGGCCGCGGCATCGGGATATCCCGTAAGTGAAGCAACGCATGAGCAGACGGTCAACATGCTGACAGAACCGCACTCCACGTTCACTTCGTCCCTGTACCGCGACCTCATGAATGGGAATGCTCAGGAATCCGAACACCTTCTCGGTGATATGGCTCTGCGCGCTCAGCAGCTCGCAGTGCCCGCTCCCTTGCTAAACGCCACAGTGCTTCAGATCAGAACCCAACAGGTGGGGTAGCGAGGCAGCGAACTCGCACCGATAGGCAGGTGACGCAGCCCTCGAGCTTCTCAAACTCGCTGATTTCAACCTCCGTGACGTCATATCCAAGTTCACGAAGCATTTTGGCCGTGCGTGGAGCCGAAGCAGAGATGAGCAGGTGGGAGCCATCGAGGCACACCACGGCGGTTCCCGCAGGTTCCGGAACAGGCAGGAAGCGTTCGAAGATGGCGGGATTGTCCACATATTCCGGGTATCCGATCACTGTGCCATCAGGCAGAGCCGTCACGGCCGTCTTCAGGTGAAGGACCTTCGTGACCGGTACCGCCACGACTTGTGCGCCAAGTGGGCCGAGGATTGCACGCAACTGGGCGATTCCTTCAGCATTGGTACGCCCTCCGCGCCCGACGTACACGGTGTTGCCAACCTTGAGTACGTCGCCTCCTTCGAGCGTTCCGGGTTCGCGAATCGAATTGAGAGACAAGCCGAGTTTCTCCACCACGTCCCGGGTGCCAGCGGGCTCCGGGCGCCGCGGCAGAGCTCCCGGGCGCGTTGAGACCGCAACGTTCTTGAACATGACCACTGAGTCCTCTACAAACACCGCATCCGGGCAATCATCAGCTGGCGCGACCTCGATCGTCTCCCAGCCGGCGGCGCGCAGTGTGTCAACATACCCCGCCCATTGCTGTAGGGCTGTTGGAATATCCACGGCCACTTTCTCGATGTGATCAACGATTCCGTTGTCAAGTAACGGACCGGGCTTACGGACTAGCGCGACTTTCGACATTCCTTGCCTTCTCTTCGTTCGAGTAATCACGCCAGCATAGTCGACAGTGGGCAGGGGAACGATTACGCGTTCCACTGCCCACTGTCATTCAGCTATTGATGAAGTTCGTGCAGCTTGAAGCCGACTACACCTTCACTTCTTTACTCTTCGTTGCGACGGCGCGAAGCTAGCGCGACGCTTGCAACTCCGGCAACGATCAGGGCAATGGCACCGATGAACAAGCTGCTGGAATCAGCACCCGTGTTCGCAAGTGCGTGGACCGGCGTGTATACCGGCGTTACCGATGGCTTAACAACGACTACTGGAGCCTTCGGTGTGCTCTTGGGCGGAACGGCACATGGTGTTGGATCAGCAAACTTCACCGTGTACGTTGCCACCTTCACTCCCTTGGAGTTGGTCCAGTTGCCATGATGGCCGCGGTCGTAACCATTGCCATCACCGTACGTGCGATCACCGCTCCCCCAGTCGCCCTTGTCAGATTTACTGACCTTGTGGCTGTACTTCGAAAGCTGCCAGCCTTCGCCAACGCTTGCACTTGAGAATGTGTATCCCTTCTGAGCTGTGGCAATGATGATGATATTGCCATGCTTGTCGGTCTTCTTCTCATAATGAATCGCCTTGGTATCGGCCGGCAGAGTCACGGTACCCATTGTGACGGAACCGTCCTTCTTGCAGACAGGATCAGTAACAGTGGGCTTGGTTGGGGTAACCGCGCATGGCCTCGGATCTGTGAACTTGACGGTGTAGGTTGCCACCTTGTCACTCTTCAAGACCCAACCCTCACCAAGGCTCTCCGCAGTGAACTTGAATCCCTTATGAGCAGTCGCCGTGACAATGACCGTATTGCCCTTATGAGAGTTCGCATAGGCACTATCATCGCCATACTTGCCAGCTTGGCCATCCCATCCAGCCTTCTCGTGCTTTCCGGACAAACCATACGAAATCTGACGAGTATCAGCAGGCAAAGTCACCTGCCCCTTAGTCACACTTCCATCCGCCTTGCAGACAGGATCAGTGACCGTGGGATCAGTTGGGGTAACCGCACACGGCCGCGGATCTGTGAACTTGACGGTGTAGGTTGCCACCTTGTCACTCTTCAAGACCCAACCCTCACCAAGGCTCTCCGCGGAGAACTTCACATGCTTCTGGGCTGTGGCAACCACGATTATTGTGGTGCTTCCCTTGCCATCCTTGCCATCGCGTTCCACGCGCTTCTCATAACGGATCGCATTAGTATCCGCCGGTAGTTGCACGATTCCCTCGCTCACCGATCCGTCCGCTTTGCAGACAGGGTGGGTTACCGTGGGATCAGTTGGAATAACAACACACGGCCTAGGATCTGTGAACTTGACGATGTAGGTGGCAATGTCATTCTTTCCGCCTAGGGTCCAGCCCTCGCCTATCGTCTCTTTGGAGAACTTGAATCCATTGATTGCTTTGGCCGTGACGACAAAGACCTGCTCATCGCCGGGCTTGCCACCGCGCTGTTCGTCCACCTTGTAGGTGATCGACTCTGTATTTGCCGCCGGCACAACCGAGCCCTTCGATACTGAGCCATCGGCCAGACACTCTGGGTTTGTCACCTGTGGGGGTACCGGTATCGCGATTTTCGGGCAATCCTTGAGATGTCGGAAGGTGATCTTGTAGGTTGCCGTGTTCTTGAGGACCTTGTCAGGTTCCCATCCGGACCCTTGTACTAGGACAAGCCTGAAACCTTCAGCTGCAGTGGCCTTGACGATCACTGTTGCTGATGGACCAGCTCCGGATACTGACTTTGTGTAGACAATGTTGGCGGTGGACGGAACGGTTACCAGATCCAGCACCGTCTTGCCATAGGGAAGGCACTTGACATAGTCAACGCTAGGCTTGCCCGGCGTCACGGTCTTGTGGGTTGGTGTGGTCTTCGTGGGTGTTGGCGCTGGCGCCTTTCCAGCTTGGGTCTCAGGTTGCGTTGCTGCTTCCTGAGGTGGAGTCGTGACGGCTGGTTCTTGAACGGCAGGTTCGCTTGCCGCAGGCTCAACTACCGGTTCGACGGCTGGCTCTGTAGCTGGTTCGGCCGCAGGCTCAGGAACCGCGGCTGGCGCCACTACGTCTGAGGTCGAGGTATCGGTTACAGCAGGTTCGTCGGCAAAAGCCAAAGAAGGAAATGATACAACCGTCAATGCGGTTGCTACAGCTAGCGCAATTAGCCGATGTTTGTTGTCAATACGTTGTTTTTTCGCACTCATTTGAGGGCTCCTAACAGCAGGAGTGAAGTCTGTACATGAGAGTTGAAGCCTTCAGCAATCGAAGGCAGCGCGAAATGCGATCGGCCGTAATCGTGGCGGCCGTCACATTGATCCTATACAGCACACGAGATCGATTGCCAGACGTGTGGAGTAAATGTTTCCTAATTCGGGATGTAAATCGTTCAGACGTGGTTGTTTCTTCTATGAATCACGCACTCTGTAACGTTTTATTTCTTGCGGAATTGCGCGGCGGCGCCTTCTTGCACACGTCCACATAAGTTCGTTGTTTCAGACGTTTGGCAGGCCAGCCACGAAACTCAAGATCCTTTGGGTCGCCAGCTGAGCGGCCCCCAAATCGAAATCTGCTGAGTCCGAGTCAAGGAACAGGTGCCCAGATGCGGGGTAAAGATACAGCTCTGAACCCGGAACCGTCTCAGCAAAATGCGCCTCCACCTCTGGTTGGCGCCACGGATCAAACTCAGCCTGATGTGCCTGAACAGGTACATTCAGGGGCCATTCGACACCCCACCACGAAGGCAAAGGAACCTCATACAAGAAGAAGGCACCCAACGCGCCGGTGTGCCTGAGTATCTGCGTCGTGGCGGCATGTACCCCGAACGAAGCCCCGCCGTAGACCACCCGGCTGGGAAAGGCGCTAATTGCAGCTTCACTCCGTTCCGCGAATACCTTGGTTCCAAGAGAATGTATGTGGCGCACGCCGTCGTCGATAGATTCAAAAGTGAGTCCGTCAAATAGGTCAGGTGTATGGACCACGTTTCCCGCGTCCCGTAAGGTCTGCGCAAACGCCTTCACACCATCAGTCAATCCGCGGGCGTGATGAAAGAAGACAATCTCGGCCATTGTGACCCACCTCTCTTTCACATCCTCTACTAATAGAAGATAGCAAGAGAATGATACAGAGAGAGCCATATCACAACATCTACTTGTGCCAGTGATAAACGGGCATCTGTCTCACACAAGGATCTACCCACGCCGGTGACAGAGGATTCGCCTAACGAGCCAAATCTCGATTCCTGAATCCCTGACGGCCGACCACGATGAATCCCACTGTGATGAGGCTGATCCACGCCAAGCCGGTCCAATCCACGTCAGCTCCAGTCACGTTTGGGACATGCCAAAACGGGCTAATACCCAGTATCCAATCCCAGAGCTTAAAGGTGGGACCAAGGATCGTGAGCGCGAATGAGATCACTACCCCCACCCATCCCGCGAGCGTCACGGCTGGCCGCGCACCAATGACCGCCACGGAGACGCCCACTACTGTCCATGATGCCGGGATGGTGGCGATTGCCTGCACCAAGACATCAGAGAACTGCACTCCTATATCAGCACTGGATGCCAACCATGCGATGATCGTTCCCGCGATAAGAATGTTTACAGCGGTTGACAGCGCCGCGAGGAGCACGTTGCTCGCGAAGTATCGCGATCGACGAACTGAGCCAGCGATGATTGGCTCTACCCGGTCTTCTATTTCCTCGCTGCGTACCTTCATCACCACTTGCACTCCGGACACTGCTGCGAGAATTCCCACCATGCTGAGGATCGTCACAATGAAGGCGGAAACGAGCTCTTCGGAGCTGGCAGCCCCAGATGCCAGTATGTGTGCCACCGAAGCATCTTCGCTCAGCAGGTCTTGCACCGATGTGGCAAAGTACCCAAACACAACTCCGAGGATGACGAAAGCAATCGCCCACGTCACAACTGGCCCTCGATTGAGCCGAATGGCAAGGCGCCAGGTGGTGCGCACTTTGCCGCGTGTTGGCCCCGGACGGGGTGGAATCGCACCTTGGCCAAAGTCACGCTGAGTCTGCAAGGCATATGCCACGACCAGCGCCAACACGGTAAACGCCAGGGCGTAGAGGAGCGGCCACCAATCGTTTTCAAAAGCCGGACGAGTCTGGGTCATCCATCCCAATGGGTTGATCCAGATGGTCCATTCTTGGGCGTCCACTGAGTAGGCGAATCCACGCAGCACAAAGAGGACACCTAGGAAGCCGACTGCTAAGGAGTTTGCGCTTCTTGAATCAGTACCCAGTTGCGCCGCAACTGCCGACACACCGGTGAACATCCATCCGGTGGCCGCGAAGGTGGCGCCAAGCAGCAAAGAAACCTGCCAATCTCCACCACACAAGGCGGTGACTATGCCAGAGACGCACCCAATCGCTACTGACCCCAACAGAGCGAGCCCGACTGCAGCACTCAAACGCGCTTGCCGTCCCATCACGCCCGATGCCAGCAGCTCTGCTTGGCCTGAATCCTCCTGCGCTCGGGTCGAACGGATTACTGCAAAGATCACGCACAGGGCCGTGAGGAAACCACCCAATGCGAGAGAACGCCATGCGTTGAAACCGTCTGTGGTAGACAGATCGAAAGCGGGACCAAAGATGAGGCCGAGTGCCGGGTTGGATCCTACTGTCGCCGCGAAAGCTGCTCGGTCCGTCTGAGATGGGAACACCAAGGGATAGGCGATTACAGAGGAAACCGAGAGCGCCGTCACGATGAGGAGCCACGGGGCAAACCTGCGGCCGTCGTGTTTGACCAATGTGCGGAGCAGCTGACTCGTGCCTCTCATTGAGTCGCCGTGCCTTCCTTGTGCTTCCCTGAGATCCCACGACTTGTGGGGGTGGAGGCTTCAGACCTTCCCGGTACTTCATCCTCGTCCGCATCTCCATACAGACGCAGGAATAGGGACTCAAGGGACGGCGGTGCCACCGTCAGCGACGTGAGGCCACAGGCGGAGAGCTCGGTCATCGCGCGGCCGATGAGGTCAGAATCAACTTGGGCTGTGAGAGTGTTGCCCTCGATAGAGACATTGTGAAGACCGGCGAGCACGCGCTGATCCGGAATGTGCTCAAGAGTGGCGCGAATATCGGTCCGGGTATGGCGCTGCAGATCGCGGAGAGTTCCAGTCTCAACGATTCTGCCCTCCCGAATAATCGAGAGGCGGTCCGCTAGAGTCTCAACTTCGGCGAGGATATGGCTGGAGAGAAGAATAGATGCACCGCGATCCTTCGATTCACCGATGAACTGCTGGAATACGTTCTCCATGAGCGGATCGAGCCCACTAGTGGGTTCGTCCAGAATCAAGAGCTCCACATTAGAGGCTAGGGCCGCCACGATTGCGACTTTTTGGCGGTTTCCTTTTGAGTATTGCCGTCCCTTCTTTGAGGGGTCCAGCTCGAATCGTTCTATGAGTTGAGCCCGGCGCGCTTCGTCGAGCCCTCCCCGCAGTGAGCCCAGTAGATCAATCGCTTCACCGCCGGTCATGGACGGCCACAGCGAAACGTCCCCGGGAACGTAGGCGAGTCTTCGATGAAGGTCGACGACGTTGCGCCACGGGTCTTTTCCAAGTACGCGAGCCGATCCGCCGTCGGCCCGAAGCAATCCGAGCAACACACGGACAGTTGTTGATTTTCCGGAGCCGTTGGGACCTAGGAATCCGTGCACTTCGCCCTTCCGAACGGTCAGGTCTAGACCCGTCAGCGCATGGAATTTCCCGAAAGACTTCGTCAGTCCCTCAACTTCAATCACGCTCTCAACGTCCATGGGCGCGCCTTTCTATTTGGGATCTCGAAATCGGCAGCACCAGTTCCGCACCATTACCCAAGCGTCCCACTGGAGGCCGGGCAGGCGATAGTGGCACGCGGGAACCCGTTCTCTAGGCCGCACGTGAACTCTGCGGAAATGCCTCTCATTGCCTTAGTCCAGAGAATTGGGCCGGTGATACTGCACGACCTTGTGAGCCGAACGCTTTGGGCAATGGAGTATGTACGCCTCGAGGGCTCAATTTCCCTTCGGCGAGCCCTCCCCAGCGTGCAGCGACTCACTCGGCTCGGAAGCAGCCCAGCTGGCGAGCATATCCAGCGCGTCAGCTGAAGATGATCCCGGCTCTGCCGTGTACACAAGCAGCGTCAACTCAGGATCGGATGAAAGCGTCATTGCTTCAAAGTTAAGTGTCATATCCCCCACCACCGGGTGATGCAGACGCTTCGATCCAGTGCGATGGAATCGAACGTCATGGGATGCCCACCGCTTGGTGAACTCCGGACTGCGCGTGGTCAACTCACCAATTAGATCAGAGAGCGCCTTGTCATGGGGATGGCGCCCTGCTTCCGAACGGAGCATAGCTGCGATGTCATCAGCCGCACGCTCCCAATCGGCAAAGAAGATTTTCGCCTCGGGATCAAGGAACGTAAATCGAGCCGTGTTAGCTGGCCGGCGCGGATCAGCCAACATCGGGCTGTACAGAGCCTCGGCTAGACGGTTGGCGGCCAGAAGATCATGGCGGGCGTTGCGCACCCAGGCCGGAGCATCCACGATTGCATCGAGAACTTGATACACAACCGGGCGAATACTCGAAGGGTAGGAACGCATCCGTCCAGTTGCCGAACCCGGTAACCGGCGCGCCAAATCAAAGAGGTACTCGTATTCGGCCTCATCAAGCTGAAGTGCGCGCGCGATCGACTCCAAGACGTCGTCGGAAACACCAGAAAGATTGCCGCGCTCCAGACGAATGTAGTAATCCACACTCACGCCCGCCAACATTGCAACCTCTTCGCGCCGCAATCCGGGTACTCGGCGTTTGCCCCCGTATGCAGGCAATCCGGCCTGATCAGGCGTGATTCGAGCCCGGCGCGACGTCAAGAACTCTTTAGCATCACCCTGAAGATCCATAGCCATATCCTAGAACCGGAACCGTTCATGTAGGAGGTACTGCTGGTACCCGTATGACCAGCAACTCCTACCCCACAAAGAACTGGCGTTTAATGGGGTGCGACCGATCGTGCTGGATTCTGCGCGGGGCGAGTATGCCGCACCGCACCCGCCTCCTCCGGTCTTCATTTCCCACAGCCTTTTTCGAAGCGAGACCCCACACCTAGGGATGTGACGGACTGAGCGCCCACCATAACAAGTCAAGGAGAAGACATGCCATCACACACCGCACAGAAGAATCATGACGAACTGTTTCCCGAGCGAAATTCAACTCTGTCCATCACGGACCCAGAGCTGATCGAGGTGTTCGACAACTTCGCTTTTGACGAGATTCAGTCACACGGCAACCTTTCCAAGGAGACCCGACTGCTGACTCAGCTCGCCTCAACGATCGCAGCGCAGGCGCACGCAGAGTTCCGTGCGCTAGCCGCCGGCGCGCTCAACACTGGAATAACCCCGGTGCAGATAAAGGAAGTGGTGTATCAGGCAGTGGTGTATCAGGCAGTGCCGTATGTCGGCATGTCTAAGGTTCTCGATTTTCTCATCGCTGTCAACGAACTCTTCACAGACCGTGGTATCGGACTTCCCCTCGAAGGCCAGGCAACTACCAGCCCCGCAGACCGCATGGAATCCGGACGCGCCATTCAGGGCGATATCTTTGGGCACGATTCGATCACCGCCATGTATGAAAACGCTCCCGACGACGAACAGCACATCCAGCGTGCCCTTTCCGGAAACTGCTTCGGCGACTTCGTCACTCGGTCCGGTTTGGACGTTCGGACTCGTGAGCTCCTGACCTTCACAATGCTCGTCTCATTGGGAGGGTGCGAACCGCAGCTGGCAGGTCACATTCAAGGAAACCTCAACATTGGCAACACTCGCGAGGTGCTTCTGGATGTCCTCACCCAGTTGATTCCATTCATTGGATACCCCCGCACGCTCAACGGGCTCCGGGTGCTTGACCAAGCCACTCTCAACAAGTAAGGCTTACACGACCTTGCTGGCTGAGCCTGCTGGTGCGGCTTAAGTGTCTGAAAGGGATGAGGAATCGAGTCGGCAGGCGCCCCTTGACCTGGCCCCGATCAGGATCCTTCACCAAAGCAGAGAACGAAGGCCGAGCACTGTTCACATAGAGGCTCCTATTGCCGGACCCATCCGTCCACCAATTGTACTGGCCACGTGGAATAGTCGTATATCCGGGAGTGGCGGGGTACGAATTGTAGGTGATGGACAATGTGGGGCGTCCCGATACAGCGTCGCCGGAATTGAACCGCTTCCATCCAAAGTTGTCTGACTCATTTGCAGCCCGAATACCAACCCAATTCGTGGCATCACCGTTATTGGATGCCGCCTGTGCCCAGGATGTCGCATCGATGGAGACCCACCCCGCACCACACGAGGAGGAGTATCCCTTCGTCGCGGTCGAGGACGAGTACTTCTGGAACCACGTCGGTTGCTTGGTCCATCGAGTTGCGCTCGACGCCGCCGAAACCGACCACAGATCCCACTGGCGGGCGTTGCATGAGTAGGACCAGAACTCCCATAGGTTGATCTGCGCTGAGGTGACCTTGACCCCTTTGGCCGCAGAGGTAGTGAATCCCAGGAACGAACGAGCAACCGTGTTCCCGGAGTCGAATGTGCCCAATCGGAGCTCAGGATCCGATGAAAAATCGCCGGTCACTCCCGATTGCACGAATGCATCAAAAGCCACTCCGATCGACACGCTCGGATCGACGATCAACGGATAGTCGACACCTTCAGACTGAAGGAAGTCCTCTGCCGGCTGCAACAAGACCTGGGCAGATTCTTCGGATACATTCACGCTCGTCGGCACCGGCACGGTCACGCCGACCTCTCTGGGTTCATCATCCGGTTCCTGCGCAGAAGGAGAGTCATCCGCGTCAAAACCCTCATCCTTCGGAGGCGTATTCTTCGTTTCCGCAAGAGCCCACAGACTCTGTTGCGTGGACATTTCCCATTCAAGCGTGAGTGGATTCGCCAGTTGCCCGTCGGCTGCCGCGTCCCACATGGCTGGCGACCCCACTCGGGCCACTACGCCGTTATCACCTACCAACTCAACGGAACCATCGCCCGTATCCTGGCTCGTGGCGCCGTCCGCCGCGACGGTCACCGGGAGCGAAATCTCTGTTCCCTCCTCCGGGCGTTCATTCACGATGAAGAACTTCTCGACGCCCGAACCGGTGACCTGCACAACCATGTCGATCCCCGGTTGGACGGCAGCGAACGTCGCCCGCGGCCCCTCCACGCTCGGCACCGGAAGATCGCCGGGCCAAGTCAACTCGCTGACCAAACCCGTCACTGGATCCTGAACGCTAGCGACGGTGGCGATGCCGTCGTCTCCGGCGGATTCGCCACCGGAAACAAGCACCTCCCCAGAATGGGCAACGGGCCCGTATGCACCATCCTCACGCTGGCGCAGGGTCTCGTCCACGGCGGCCCAATCCTCGTTGGCGGTTCCGTCTCCTCCGAGCCGAACCCACACCGGACCCGTGGCGACGACCTGCTGCCACTGTCCATCAGGCAAAGCGAAAAGAGAGCCCCGTTCCGTGCGCTGGGACAGATCCTCCACGCGCTCGCCACGCAACCGCGCCAGCAACTGCGCTGAGAACTCGTCGGAAGCCGTGAGTTCGCCTGTCACGGGCGAGATGAGCTGCTCGTCACTGGAACTGTTGGCGGTAGCCTCATCTGTGCTGGGCTCGTCGGAGAGGACTGGCGGCGCATCCGCCATGACCATCGCGCAGGCCACCAGAAGGCCCACTCCGCTCATCCATCGAAAACGACTAAAAGAAGACGCACGGGATACACCGAGAAAAGACACCGCAACCACCTGTCGAAGGTTGGTCCCGCCTCGACAATGAGAACAGAGACATTGAGCCAACCGGCACTTCTTATCGAGCCCAGCCCCCGCAGCACTACACGATCTAACTGCAACGGTAAGGAGAGGTGAAGATATTGTATTCACCTAGCGACATGACAAAAGTCCTAGAACCTCCCGTAAGTTCTCCAAGAACTATCTGGGGATCCCGAAGCATCCATGAGAATGTCATGACAGGCAGTAAAACGCGCCTCAACGTGACCTCACATCAAACGAGACCCAGCTTCGCCGTCGGCACATCCTTGGTCTCCTTGGAAGTCAAAGCACTGCGTGTGGCAATGATGCAGATCACCGCGGTGAAACCGACAATCATCTTCCAGCCCCCTCCCGAAATATCTCGCTTGGACCTCAGATGTGAATTGCTGCCGCAAGGAATCCCATTCTAAGAATCGAGCTGGAAGAGCCTGCAAATGCTGGTAAGAACTAATCGAGCGATGTGAACTGACAATAATCCCAGGAATATGCTGCATCTGTGTGATTGCAATTGTCACGACTGCTCAACATGGTCGATAGCTAGTCGCTCACGGCGAGCAATGACAGAGTAGAACCACCTCGACATCAGTATTCCGGATCGAAGAGGTCATTGCTTTGGCACACGGACGATGAAGCCAAGAGCGTTCGTGATCTCGTCGATGGCTCCAGGCATCGCCCGAAAGTAGGCCCACTTGCCCCGTTGTTCTCGTGTGACGAGACCAGCATCGCTGAGTTGCTTCATATGGTGGGAAACAGTTGGCTGGGAAAGCCCCACTGGTCCGGTCAGATCGCAGATGCACGCCTCGCCCTCGGGACTGGTGGCGATCAGGGACAGAAGCATCACCCTGGTGGGGTCACCGAGCACCTTGAAAACTCGTGCAACCCGTTCAGCGTGCGCTGGGGAAACAGCCTCCACTGTCAGCGCCTCACAGCAGGTGGCGTTGGTAGGGGCGAGACTCGCGGTCGCTATGTTCATGCGTTCATATTACTGCTCACATTGACACATGTCGATATGTCGTGCAGTATGGGTCGTATAGAGATTCGTCGATGGGAGATGTAGATGACTGGTAAGGATGAGGTTGCCCGGGAACAGGTGCGGCGGCGGTACGCAGACGCGGCTCGGTCCGTCGCCGACGGTGGCTGTTGCGGTTCGGCAGCCTCGTGCTGTGAACCGGCGGTCGGCGCGGTGTCAGCCGGGGTCGGGACGACTTTCGGGTCGGTTCTCTACGAGACGTCCCAGACCGATGACCTGCCCAGTCAAGCTGTACTAGCGAGTCTGGGCTGTGGCAATCCTACGGCGGTGGCCGATCTGCGAGAAGGGGAACGGGTGCTCGACCTCGGCTCCGGTGGCGGGATCGACGTTCTGCTCTCCGCCCGCCGTGTCGGACCACGCGGGTTCGCCTACGGCGTGGATATGACCGATGAGATGCTGGCGTTGGCCCGCGCGAACGCCGCCGAGGCCTGCGCCCAGAACGTCGAGTTCCTCAAGGGCACGGTCGAAGCGGTGCCGCTGCCCGATGCCGCGGTCGACGTCGTGATCTCCAATTGCGTCATCAACCTCTCGACCGACAAGCCGGCTGTGCTCGCCGAGATGTTCCGCGTCCTCGTGAACGGTGGCCGGATCGGGCTCTCCGATGTAGTTGCCGAAGACGCCCTGACCCCCGCCGAACGGGCAGAACGGGGGTCATTCGTCGGATGCATAGCCGGAGCCATGTCCCGCTCGGAGTACCTTGACGGACTCGCGGCTGTCGGCTTTGTCGACACCTCGGTGGAGTTCACTCACGAGGTTGCGCCAGGCATGCACGGGGCGATCATCCGAGCTGCCAAGCCGCAGTGAAGTCCTGACTGTCGCCGGTGCAGGTCCGCGCTGTTGGCTTCACAATCAACACGCCCTTTCGATGTGGTTGGTCCCCGTGATTGCGGTGCCATCTCACGTCGAGTCCAGACGTCTCCCGCCCTGACCACGTCGGCACTTCTGTTCATCGAGACAGGTCGCCATTCACGAACCCGCCGCAATACCACCCATATCTAAGGAGATTTGTTTCATGTCATCAACACAGAACGTTGACCTCGCCCAAGGAACGCGACCCTCATCACGAGTAATCGAGGTGTTCGAACCGGCACTGTGCTGCAACACGGGTGTGTGCGGAACGGACCCCAGCCAAGCGCTCATCTCATTTACGGCGGACTGCGCTTACCTGACATCTCACGGTGTTCAGGTGGTTCGCCACAACCTAGCGAATGATCCCCGAGCATTCGTTGACAACGAGGCTGTCTGCGCCTTCCTCAACGTGGTCGGGTCGGCCGGCCTGCCGCTGGTCATAGTAGACGGGGTAACCGTGGCCACCGGCTCCTACCCGGACCGAGCCCAGCTCGAACGGCTCGCACTACTAGGCGGCAGCGACCCCGTCCACGAGGACCTGGGACTAACCGCCCAGGCGTCGGGAGAGAGTTGTTGCGGGGGTGGATCATGCTGCTGAATGACATGACAACTCGAAGGAATCCGCGAACTGACGTTGGGCAGCTTCCTATCGACATGACAATCCTCACCGCCCTGCCTAAGTTCGTGTTCTTCACCGGCAAGGGCGGTGTAGGCAAGACCTCGGTGGCCTGCGCCACCGCCGTGACGCTGGCCGATCGTGGCAAGAAGGTGCTGCTGGTGAGCACCGATCCGGCGTCAAACGTCGGGCAGGTCTTCGGGC
Source organism: Changpingibacter yushuensis (assembly GCF_014041995.1). Lineage (NCBI taxonomy): Bacteria > Bacillati > Actinomycetota > Actinomycetes > Actinomycetales > Actinomycetaceae > Changpingibacter > Changpingibacter yushuensis. Next base: position 1,718,381 of record NZ_CP059492.1, read on the forward strand.
AACTCATTGGCAACACCATCACTTCGCTGACGGCAGCTCCTGGCATCGATGCTCTGGAGATCGACCCGGAGGCAGCTGCGACCACATACCGCGAGTCGATTGTCGGTCCGGTGAGGGCGTTGTTGCCCGCCGCAGAGATCGCTGCGATGACCGAACAACTCTCCGGATCATGCACCACCGAGATCGCCTCCTTCAACGAGTTCACTGACCTGCTGGCCGAACCGGACCGCACTCGTGGCTACGATCATGTCGTCTTCGACACCGCCCCCACTGGCCACACGATCCGTCTTCTCCAACTCCCAGGCGACTGGAGCCGCTTCATCGATAACGGGCAAGGGGATGCGTCGTGTCTCGGGCCCATGTCAGGTCTGGACAAACACCGCGAGGTCTATGCGGCCGCCGTCGATGCTCTTGCAGACCCGGAGCTGTCGCGGCTTGTACTCGTCGCCCGTGCGCAAGACTCCGCCCTCCGAGAGGCCGAGAGGACGCGTGGCGAGCTTTTGGATGTCGGATTCGCAAACCAATACCTCGTGATCAATGCGGTCATGCCCGACGCTGGCGATAAAGACCCACTCCAGACTGCGATCCGGAGCCGGGAACAGCACGCAATGAGGACCATGCCTGCGGGCATCGCATCGCTACCGCGCGACATCCTCGAACTGCGCCCATGGAACATCATGGGAGTCACCAGCCTGCGCGACATGTTCACGATGCACCGAGGAGCAGTCGAATCCACTGTTCAGTCGGAGACGCCCTTGCCGACCGGGCACGATCAAGAACTTCCCTCGCTACGGTCACTGATCGATTCTCTAGAAGCCCAAGGGAACGGCCTCATCATGTGCATGGGAAAGGGCGGCGTAGGAAAGACCACAATTGCCGAGGCAATCGCAGTCACCCTGGCCACACGCGGCAACGACGTTCTGCTGACCACAACCGACCCGGCCGGAGGGTTGACAGAAGCAATGAATGATGGCCTGGACAACCTCGCCGTAGAACGAATCGATCCGGACGCAGCCCTTGTCGAATACACACAAGAGGTGCTCTCCACCAAGGGAGCGCACCTCGATGAGACTGGCCGTAAACAGCTCGCCGAAGACCTACGCTCCCCCTGCACTCAGGAAGTCGCGGTGTTCCGCCAGTTCTCCGCGGCCATCGGTCAGGCTCGGCATAAGTTCGTCGTCATGGATACTGCCCCAACTGGGCACACGCTCCTGTTGCTGGACGCTACCGGGTCTTACCACCGCGAAGTCATGCACCAGATGGGCACGGAGAACATATACACCACGCCCATGATGCGGCTTCAGGACCCGGAGTACACGAAACTCGTCATTGTCACACTTCCAGAAACAACACCCGTTCTCGAAGCTGAACAGTTGCAGGAGGACCTTGGCCGGGCAGGCATTACCCCTTGGGGATGGGTCGTAAATGACTCTGTCGCCGCTGCCAACCCGGCTTCACCATTCCTACGCACCATCGCCGCCAACGAAGCAGAGCATGTGAGGCGGGTCCACTCGACAGCCAATCGTATGGCGGTCGTCCCCCTTCTTGCAGACCCGCCAGTCGGGGTTTCCGGCCTGCTTGCGATGACCGGGTCTCCGTTAGCAGTGAACAGTATCAGTTCGAGTTCGCGCTCAGATCGCTGACGATGATCGCGGATCGCTAGTGTGCCTGGTCGACCACGCCTGGGTCGCGACCTGTCCGGCATCCCACGGCGAGCCGAGCGGCGGCGTATAGGAGAGGTCAAGGTCGCTGATCTGCTCGATCGTGAGTCCCGCGTACAAAGCGGTGGCGAATGTGTTGACCCGGACCGCGCCGCCCTCGTGCGGTGGGCGTTCGAGGCATATGCGACCGGGAACTACTCGACCCGGCACTCCACGCAGAGGCACTCGCCTACGAACAGCGACGACAAGCAAGGGATGTTCAACCCCCGCACGTCGCGGGTTTGAACATCCATTCTATTGTGGACGCGGGTGGACTCAAACCGAACACCTGGCAGAGGCTCGAGCGGCTGAGTTCCGCGTGGAATCAGGCGAAACTCGGTGTCGCTGATGCGTCGAACGGCGCCACCGTCAACGAGCCGGGAGTCGTCGCAAACCCAAGGAGACGAGCTAGAACTCCCCTGACGGCAAAGCAAGTGGACTCTATCCGAACAGCCCGAGAGAACGGCGACAGCGTCCTGTCGATTGCGAGGCGGTTCGATGTGCATCGCGCGACTGTTTGGGAGCACACGAGGAAGTCCGTTGCTACTTCTTCCGCAGGTTCAGATTGAAGTCCCCGCAGGAGCATCGGAGTTCTTCTTCCTTTCCGGGGATGCCGAGGACGTAGATCCACCCGTCGCACGCATCGTTGCTACAGGTGAAAAGTCCGAGGAACTGCTTGCAGGCTTCAACGACCGGTACGAAGTCTGCTTTCGTCATGGTTGCCCAGTCGTTGTTGTGGACGAGGGCGTTGATTGCCCAGTTCTCTCCGTCCTGGGCGAGGATCGCCTTCGCTCGCTCGTCTTTCAGCCCTTCGACCTTCTGCTTCGCTGCGTCGTGGTTCCATGAGTTCGCTGAGGCGGTGGCCTTCTTGAGCAGATCTCCGTGCCGGCCTTTGACTGCGGAGAAGAAGGATGAGAGGTCGTAGTTGTTGTCGGCGCGGAACACGACCTGGCCTTGGATGCTTGCAGCTATGTCGGCTAGGGACGACTCCAGATTGCGCCGTAGCTTGTGAGCAGCGCCAGGAACATCGTCGCTAGCGAGGTCGGCTTCGATCTGAGTCCAGAAGTCACCACCTTGACCGTAGAACGGTCCCCCATCGACGGTCCAACCGTGGAACCGAGCGAGAGAACGTCGAGCGATGAGACCCGAGGACTGCATTTGGCGCGCCCAAACCTCATCGTGGGTCGTCATGATGAACTGGACGTCGGGAAAGACGTCCTTGAGCAGCTTGCAGAACTGTCGGCGGTGGTTGGCATCCACGGAGGTGACGACGTCGTCGAGAACGGCGAGCCGGAAGTCCGATTTGAGGAGCTGGCGGATCAAGGCCAGGTAGAGGCACACCCCCATCCCGTCCTGGTGGCCTTCGCTGTGGTAAGCCATGGGTGGAAACATGCCGAGCCCATAGAAGTCAACTTCAAGGTCGAGCTTCCCGGCGGTCGGTGACAGCCCCGCCTTGAAGGATGACTCGTCGTCGGCGTTGATCTGCCGATAGAAGCTACTGAAGTCAGCCTCGACGGTCTTGTAGAGCGTCGTAAGTGCCGCATCTGCCACAGAGTTGTACTTCTCGTAGGCCGCGTTCGCCGCCTTGTGAGCTGCGGTTGCCTTGGTTGCTTTCGCTCGCGCTTGGCGTAGTTGCGTCCAGCGGTCTTGAGCGACAGTGAGGAATGTCCGTGCAGCCTCAGTTGCGGTCTGGTCCGGCAGTGCTTCGATCGTCGTTCGAAGCGCCTTCAATCCATCAGCGATCGGTGACGGAGCGGCCAACGGATCGGTGGTGACGCGCTCGGACTCGTCACGGACGGACTCGACTGTCGTCAGCTTCGCTTCGAACGCGGCAAGGTCATTCGACCACTCCAAGAGAGACGTCTGCAACGCAGACTGTCCCATCGTGACAGCGTGCGGTTGTGCCGCTTGGATCAGGGACCGCACCCCGCGAAGTTGCCCGATCACCTTGCCCGCAGCGGTCTGGATGCGCTGCTGGAGCGTTGCGGCGGTCTCGGATCGAGTGAGCTTATCGTTCAGATGTTTCCGCAGCGACGCGACGTCGGGCCACTCCAGGTCGCACAGCGGGCAGGCGGTACTGATGACTAGTGGCAGGCCGGTCTCGACCAGTTGGCGGTGCTTTAACGAGTCGAGGACTGCGGGATCGGCATCGAGATCGCTCAACGCCGCGTCCAGGTCGTTCGCTGCGTTGTCTAGGTCTTCGTGCTCAGCCATGTAGCTGGTGACGGCTTCGATGTCCCGGATGGCCGAAGCTCGGTTGAAAGTGCTTTGACTGTCGTCGGTTCTGGCTCCGGCGCTGAGGTCAGTCTCAAGGGTGGTTGCTGGCAGCGCTTCCAGGCCGAGCACTTCACGCTTCTTGTTGACCGCCACCGTGACCTCGCTCGGCAGCAGATCGGTGATGTCGAGGCCGCGTTTGACGGCATCCTCTGCGGACTTCACGGCGTCGTCCGCGCTCCTGGCGGCAGCGCTCGTCTTGGTGCGGGCCGTGTTGAGTAGTCGACGAGTCTCGTCAATACGGTCGAGCTTAAGAAGAGCCTGCACCTCTTGGGCACGTTTCCCCGGCTCGGTGTTGACATACTTAATGACTTCACGTCGAGACAGGATCAGCTCAGGATGGCGAGCAGCCCATTCCACGGCTGCGACGAGTTCGGGAGTCTTGGGCTCTAGGGTGAACTGGCCTGCGGTCTTCACGCTGCGAGTGAGAGTGCCGGTCTGTCCGCTGGCTGGGTGTGTGAACGTCAAGGTGACGCTAGCAGCGGCTGGGTTATCCCGCTGGTGCACGTGCGGCGCGTGCTTCGCGACGGAGATGCCGCCCGTGCCAGCTCCGCTGAGGCGAGCGACGTTGCCCGTCAACGCGAAGTCGATGGCGTCGACCACTCCGCTCTTACCCGACCCGTTCGGTCCGACCACCACGAAGGAACTGCTGCCCAGGTCGAGGTCGAGGTCGCGGATGCCGCGAAACTCTTCTATGCGAAGCTTCTGAACCTGGATCACAGCGCTGACTCACCACTCGCATCGGTGTAGAGCGCCACAAGCTGGTCCGGCTTCGGTAGCTTGTCCGCCGCCAGCAACGCTGCAAGGCTCTCGGTCACCTGCGACGGCACGTCATCAACTGCGGTCAGTTCGGCCAGGAAGGTGTCCAAGACCTCAGATTCGATGCCCGCCACTCCGCGCCCCTTTGCTTGCGATCGCGGCGGAACCTGGACCGCCTGTTTACTGATGGCAATCACGATTCTACCGCCGAGATGCCACTGGATGTGGGCCAACGCACGTTGCCATGTCAGTGCGGAGGACCTCCGCCACCAGCACGCGCGCTCCACTGCCGCGGACTCGCCTCGCCCACACGTGTGTCTCGAGAGCCGCACAGCCCGAGCGAAGGGACTGGTTCACCTCCCGACGGGACGCGTCACCGACAGCGCGTCGTGGCAACTCGATTCGGTGCCACCCGCCTCGTAGAGTTGGATCATGATCGCTGAGCATTCGCACGGGAGGTGCTTGGACGAGCGAGGCTGACGAAGGGAGAGTCGTGCGGCAATCACCACACTTCCGGGGGCGCCCGGAAGCGGGCCCTTCGAAGGCCATGGCGTCCCCCGGTCGTTTGCGTCAGCGCGGGTCTCAGCCCTCTCCCGACAGTCGTGTCGATGACGGCGGTGATGGAGCTTGATCGTCGTTGATGGACGCACCGATCGGGAGAAGCTGGTCGAGCTGCTCCAGTTGCCCGAGCAAACGCATTTGGAGTTCAAGGCCGAGCTGGACTTGACGGTCAAGCAGGATGAGCTGAACTTCGTCAAGGACGCGGTCTCGATGAGCAACAGACCGCCTGGCGGCTACATCCTGGTCGGCGTCAATGACGACGGCGCCCTGGCGCTTCCTACCGGCACCATCGTTGATCGCGCTCGCTTCGACGGTGCCCGGTTGGGTGACACGATCAGGAAGTACATCGAAGGAGAAATCCATGTGATCTCGCAGGTACACGAGGTCGATGGGCATGAGGTCGTCCTGATCTACCTGCCTCACCATCGGGACGGGCTTCCGGTGCCGATGAGCAAGCTGGGTCAGTTCTCTGGCCCAAACAGCAAGCAGGTGTTGGTCTTCCGCGAGAGAGATGTCCTTGTTCGCGAAGGTGCCAGGAACACTGCGCTTCGCCACGCGCACTGGAACGATCCGCTGAGTCACCGCGACCAGCGACTCCGTGAGGAGGCCCGCGCACACGTCGATTCGCTGATCGCTGACCTGGCCGCTGCCATGAGGACGGGCGGCGCCGGACCCGCGCTCGTGCCGTTGGCGGTTGAGATGGCAGGCGACGCCTTCGGTGATGCGGTGGTGTCGCACTTGGAAGCCGACAGCGACATCCGTCTGCGACAGTTCCTCGGACAGGCCACCGCACTCGTCAGCAACCCCGATGAGCGCCGGACAGCTCTGGACAAGATCACAATCCTTGCGGCTCACGCGATGTACTTCGAGCGTGATGCCATTGCCGAGAAAGCCATCGATAGCCTCTTCGATGCCTATGCCAAGCTCGGTCATGGCGACGCCGCCGCGCGACTCGACATCATCACGCTCGTGTACGTCCTTGGCAGCCTCGCGGTCCGCCTTCGACAGTGGTCCGTCGTTCACGACCTCGCACTTCGCCCCTACCCGCCAAGCGGTGACATCTACATCTACTCGTCCTGGATCAGACACGGACAGGTCGATGCAAGCTGTGCGGATCTCTTTCCAAAGGATAAGGGCGGGCTGATGATCTCTGCCGCGCGGGTGCTGATGAGTGAGCAACCGGCCCTGGGTGCTGATGTCCCCGGGAGCGCAGTGCCCGACCCCGGCGACCTTGCCCACGACGACGCGCTCTTCAACTCCCTCTGCCAGTTCGACATCCTCTACTGCCTGATCGTGGCCGCCGAGGGCAAGCATCACGGAAGCGGGTACCCGGCCGCATCAGCGATGAACCAGGACCGGTCTGATCCAGCATTCGAGGTCGTCGCCAGCGATCCGGACGCGCGTGCAGCAATGTTCCCCACCTCCGACGAGCGCAAGGTCGCCGAAGCGATGACGCAGGTATTCACCAGCGCGGAGCGCGAATCGTTTGGCTTCGGCGGGCATTGGTGGTCACTACCCCAGGTGGCGCAGCGATTCGTCAGCAACCATCTTGGAGAAGGCACATGAGCAACCCCTTGTCACCGCTGGCGATGCTCGCGACGTCGATGCAAGCACAGCCCGGCGTCTACGCCTTGCTCTTGGGCTCCGGCGTGTCCACCGGCGCTGGTGTGCCTACTGGATGGGGTGTCGTCACCGAACTGGTGCGTCGGGTCGCAGCCGTCGAGGACCCCGCATCGATTGAGGATGCCGCCAGTGACCCCGAAAAGTGGTGGCACGACCACCACGGAGAACCCCTTGGGTACTCGTCGCTTCTTGAAGCGCTTGCACCCACCCCGGCGACCAGGCAGGGCTTGTTGGCGGACTTCTTCGAGCCGTCCGATGACGAACGAGAACAAGGAATCAAGACGCCGAGCAGGGGGCACCTCGCGATCGCCGAGCTAGTCAAGCGGGGATCAGTGAAGGTCATTGTGACAACGAACTTCGACCGGCTCATGGAGCAGGCGCTTGATGCGGTCGGGATAGCACCACAGGTGATCGCGCGGCCGGAGGCAGTCAACGGCATGAAGCCGCTCGCCCACGCGCCGGCCACAGTGATCAAGGTCCACGGGGATTATCTCGATCTCGGTTCCCGAAACACTCCGGCCGAGCTCGACCAGTACCCGGACGAATGGGTAACGCTGCTCGCTCGCGTCTTCGACGAGTACGGCCTCATTGTCTCGGGATGGTCAGCCGAGTGGGACACCGCATTGGTTCGGCTCATCGAGTCCACTCCCAACCGTCGTTATCCGTTGTACTGGGATGCGCGAAGCCGGAAGGGCGTCAACGCTCAGAAGCTCTTTGCCACGCGCTCGGGCCACGTGATCCCGACCGCGGGAGCTGACGAGATGTTCAGCGACCTTTCCTCCGCACTGGAGGTGCTCGACCGTCTCGCCGAGCCGCCGCTCACGACCGCGATGGCGGTGGCACGCTTGAAGCGCTACTTGCCCGATCCTGTGCACCGCATCGACCTGCACGACCTGGTGATGGGAGCAACCGACAAAGTCATCGAAGGCGTGAAGAACCAGCCGCTCTCCATCGACGGGCTCGACGCAGCAGCTCTCCAAGACGTGCTGGAAGCACATCGGGAACAATCTCGACAGTTGTGCGCACTACTTGTGACCGGTGCGTGGCACGACCCCGACGGAGCCCATGACCGGCTCTGGATGGACGTCCTGGAACGCCTGCTCGATACCAGCACAACGCGGCTCCTGGGTGTCCCCGTTCAGCAACTGCTCTAACAAGCACGGCTATACCCGGCGCTCATCGCGCACACTGCCATAGGCGTCGCTGCGACACGGCGAGGACGAGACGACCTGCTCATCAAACTCGCCACCGAGGTCATGGGCGCCGTAGATACGGGAACGAGGATTCGCTTGCCTGCCTGCCAGGTCATCCACCCCTACCGAGTCCTCGACAAGGAATCGGTGAACGCTCTTCCCAGGTGGAGCGGCGGCAATGGCTGGACGTATCCGTTGAGCCACCTGCTCAAAGCCGACGTCCGCGCGATCTTTGACGAACTGATCCCCGAGCCCTCTGACTATGGGGACACCTTTCACGGCTACGAGTACCGGATGAGCTTGCTTCATGAACGCACGAACGCCAGCAACTCGGGGGCCTACCGCGCGATGCCGGGCGAGTACGTGGGTGAACAAGGCTGGTCCTAGGACGACCGGAACGTGCCACTCGCGGAGATCGCGTTTCGCGACGCTGGGCAGCGCATCCCTGACTGGCCGTGGGTGCTTCTGCTCGGCGGGGAAGACAGCTACGACCAGGCATTGATCGACCACCGTGGCGTGCTGGAGAACTTCAAGCACCACAACATGCGCTAAGCAGGCACTTCTTCCACATTGCGAAAGCCTGAGAAGCGCGCAGCAGGTTTGAGACTCAGTTGCCGACAGCAGTTCGCGAGCAGAGACATGACTGCCGCGCTCGGTATTATCGGACACATGAGCGGCGAACGGATTACGGTCGCCACCGACGGGTCGTGCCTAGGAAATCCTGGCCCAGGTGGGTGGGCTTGGGCATGTCCCGATGGTCGTTGCGACTCAGGGAGCGTGGCTGACACGACCAACAACCTCATGGAGCTTCGTGCCGTCTATGAGGCGCTCAGAGCGCACGATCCAAGGGTGCCGCTCTTGATCCAAGCTGACAGCATGTATGTAATCAACGCTTTTACCCAATGGCTTCCCAATTGGGTGGCGAATGGTTGGCGAACGGCCGCCAAGAAACCGGTCAAAAACCGTCAGTGCCTCGAACTGATTGCCGCAGAACTCGAAACACGTGATGTCGAATGGGAACACGTGAAGGGTCATGCTGGTCATCCGCTAAACGAAAAAGTCGATTCGCTCGCGAGGCATGCAGCAACTCAGGTCTCTGGCAGGAACTCATCAGAAGCGAAAGGGCACAGGCCATGAATCAGACTGAGGTTGAAGCGTTTCTCACTCAACGCGGGGTGGAATATGAGACAAAAGACCAGGAGCATTGTATCCAGGTTCGCGCCAAGTCGGACGAAGTGATCAACTTCTTCAAGACTGGGACGGTTCAGGTACAAGGCAAAAGTACGCCTTTGGCGGCTGAACTCAAGGCTTGGAAAGAGGCAGGCGAGCCCCTTGTGGATGGCGACGACGCGGTTGGCTTTCAACCGAAGCCCGGCTTAAACAAGAATGTCTTTGTGGTCTATGGTCACGACACCGACTCGACAGATGCGCTTGATCTTGTTCGGCTCATCGCAGATGAGGGTGTAGCCGCGGTCTGAAGCCGCCGGTCTCAAGCAGGCTCCTGGCGATGTAGTTGGTGAGGTTGCGAAAGCCGAGCGCGGTGCCACGCAGGTGCTCGAGTCGGCCGTTGATCGCTTCGGTCGGGCCATTGCTGGTGCCGGGGCGATCGAAGTAGGCAAGGACGTCCGCGGCTCGCTTCTTCAGGGTCCGTCCCAGGGTGATGAGCTCGGTCAGGGCGGCCGGGACGCCGTGGCTCAGCGAGGCGATGAGCTCGGTCATGATCTGGTGGCCGCGGGATCGGTCCGGATCGCGGTAGGCGGCGATCATGCGCTGGTAGATGCCCCAGGTGGCCTCGACCTCGATGTGCTCCTCGACGTCGAACAGGCGGGTCAGCCGCTCGCGCTGGCGGTCGGTGAGCAGGTCAGCGCCAGTGTGCTGAGTCCGGCGGGCGCGATAGAGCGGGTCGTCGGCGCGGCCGCGGTGACCGTGCAGATCTTGTTGGACCCGGCGACGGCACCTGTCCAGGGCGTCGCCGGCGAGACGCACGACGTGGAAGGGGTCCATGACCGCGGTCGCGTCCGGCAGTTCCTCGGCGGTGGCGGTCTTGAAACCGGTGAACCCGTCCATCGCGACGACCTCCAGGCCCTCGCGCCACGCCTGAGGCCGGTCGGCCAGCCAAGACTTGAACGCCTGCTTGGAGCGGCCCGGGACCATGTCCAGCAGCCGGGAGGGACCGGTGCCGTCGCGGATCGGGGTCAGGTCGATGATCGAAGGTGACGTACTTGTGGCCGTGGCGGGTGTGTCGCCAGACGTGCTCATCGACACCGATGACCGCAACGCCGTCGAAGCGCCCGGGGTCCTCGATCAGGACCCGACGCCCCTCGGCCAGGACCGCATCGTTGGCCGTGTTCCACGACACAGCCAACGCCTCGGCGATCCGGGCGACGCTCAGGTGCCCGACCACCAGCCCCTCCAGCGCCCAGCGCCGCGCACGACGCGACAGCCTGGCGCGTGGTTCGGCTGCGGCGCTGGTGTCCTGACGCCACACGTGCCCGCACCCGGTGCACCGGTACCGGCGGACCGTGACCAGCAGCGTCGTAGGTCGCCAACCCAGCGGCTCGTGCGCCAGTTCCCGAGTGACCGTGTCTCGGACAGTGCCCTCGCACCCGCAGCGCCGACACCAGGGATCCGGCTCTACAACCCGGCAGGCCAGGACCGCCCGGCCGGGCTCGAGCCGCTGGCCGAGGACTTCCAGGCCGAGCTCGTCCAGGCGGCAGAACGTGGTCAGATCAGGGCAGACGAAGGTAGCGTCAGGCACGTCGAGGTCTTCCAGATGGGCAGTGTGAGAACTTCCATCCTCGGGAGACCTCGACCTCTACCCAGGCACCGACGCGCCGCCCGCTACACCCTCAACTGCGAAGAGCCCCCAAACCACCCCTCACCTGCTCGTCACACAGGTGAGCCGGCAGCCTCCCAACCTCGATCTGCAAGACGCGTGGCAGCTCTTGATGTTGTGCTCGCTGTAACGGCCACCCGGCTGCCCTACTTCGCCGTGAACTGGGATTGCCGCATGCGCCACTTGTTCGACAAAGACTCACCGGGCTAGGTAAAGTTGATTCCATGTACTCAGGCATCGCCTCGATGAAGCTGCGTTCCGCCCGCTGACGGCGGCGGGACCCCTTCTGATCTCTCGTCTGCCGTCCTGGCCATCTGTCGGGCGGCGATCTTGTGCTGCCCGGCTCCATGACGAGCTGAGAGTATGCAATGCCAATCACCCCAACCTTGCGTTCGTGTGTGTGGAACGGAACGCCTCACGGGCCTGCTGCACACATCCGCGCTGAATCAATCCACATCACCTTGGGGGACAAGAATGTCCTGAGCGGGGTGGACGTCACGGTCTCCGCCGGGTCCCGCCTGGCGATCGTCGGCGACAACGGCCGCGGCAAGACCACCTTGCTCCACGCCTTGGCGGGGATCCTGACACCCGACTCGGGATTAGTGACCCAGATGGGTTCCCTCGTCCTGGTCAAGCAGGACATGTCCACCGAGGGCAACCGGACCGTAGGCGACCTCATCGCCGAAGCGACTGCTCCCTCCAGGTCTGCGCTCGAGGCACTCGACGTGGCGAGCGCTGCACTCGCCGCAGGCGACGACGCGGCTGATACCTACTCTGCCGCCCTCGAGGCCGCCACGCTGCTGGATGCCTGGGATGCCGAAAGGCGCGTGGACATCGCACTGGCAGGCCTGGACGCCTGCAGCGACCGCGCTCGCGTTCTGTCGACCTTGTCGGTGGGCCAGCGCTACCGGGTTCGGCTGGCCGTCGCACTTGGATCTACCCCTGACCTGCTCCTGCTGGACGAGCCCACCAACCACCTGGACGCTGCAGGACTGTCCTTCCTCACTGAGCGCCTGCGTGGCCACCCCGGTGGTCTGGCTCTGGTCAGCCATGACCGCGCTCTGTTGCATGACGTGGCGACCACCTTCCTGGATCTCGACCCGACCCGCGATGGCGTGCCGCGAACCTACGCGGGCGGCTACCAAGGCTGGATCGAAGGCCGCCGACGAGAACGCCTCGCGTGGGAACAAGACCATGCCGCCAAGGTCGCGCAGCACGCAGAACTGACACGCGCTGCAGCCGAAGCACGATCGCGACTGTCCCAGGGCGGATGGAGGCCAGACAAGGGCACAGGCAAGCACCAACGCGCCACACGCGCTGCGGGAGTGGTCCAGGCCTTCAACCGACGCGTCGAAGACCTGGAACGACATGAGATCGACGTGCCGGCACCACCACTGCGTCTGGCGTGGCCCGCCTCGTCGACCCGTGCCGGACAGAGCATCGTGAACGCCACCCAACTCACCGTGAAGGACCGGTTGGACACACCGGTCTCGGTGGACGTGAACGGCGGGGACCGGTTGGTGGTCACCGGACCGAACGGGGCGGGCAAGTCAACCTTGCTGGCAGTTCTCGCACGGCGGCTGGCCCCCACCACGGGAGGCGTGCGAGTGAATCCGAAAGCCCGCATCGCTCTGCTGTCCCAAGAGGTGCCCGACTGGGATCATTCCAGCTCCGCCCACGCGGCGTACGAAGCGTACCTGGCGAAGCTGGGCCGCGGATCCCCGGCTCCAGCTCTGGACTCGCTCGGGTTGCTCGAGGCCTCTGCAACCGGCACGCCCGTGGGGCGTCTATCGCAAGGGCAGCAACGCCGTCTTCATTTAGCCATGTGCTTGGCCCAGGCCCCAGACCTGCTGCTCTTGGACGAACCCACCAATCATTTGTCCTCGAGCCTCGTCGACGACATCACTACCGAGCTCCTGCAGGCCACCTGCGCAGTGATCGTCGCCACGCATGACCGGCAGATGCTCCATGACCTGGCCGACTGGCCTCACCTGAACCTTGACCCGAAGGACATGCCATGAACCCGCTTCACCCCTTGACTATTCGCACGTACCGCCGGCTGTTCGCAGCGATGGTGCTGACCATCTTCGCCCAGGGCGCCTGGGCCCTCTACCTGGCCATGCAAACCCTCGACCTGGGTGCCACGCCCGCCGCACTGTCGGGTGTCGTGGCCTGGAGCGGCATCGGTCTTCTCGTCGGGTCCCTCCCCGCCGGCGTCCTCGCCGACCGAATCCCCAACAAGTCCGTCATCGTGGGCGTGCTTACCCTGAATTTCACGATCGCGACCGCAACGTCCACCGCCGCAATCCTCGACACAGTCACTTTCTGGATGCTCGCGGCCTCTGCCTTCATCATCGGAGCTTCAACCGCCTTCTTCTTCCCCGCCTACACCGCGCTGGTGCCCGTGCTGGTGGACAGCGATGACCTGATGGCCGTCAACGGACTGGAAGGTGCTACCCGCCCCTTGGTCGGACAGGCTCTTGCACCCGCCGCCGTCGGAGCAATCATCGGTGCCAGCGTGCCCGCCGCGGGCGGGTACCTCATCGCAGCAACACTCGGACTGGCCCTGCTCACCGCCCTGCAGCTCCCCGCCCCCACCCCCGCCGAGACCGAGGCCGACGCTTCGGCCGCCTCGCCGATCACCGACCTGGTCGACGGGTTCCGCTATGTCGCTCGCACGCGCTGGGTCCGCTCCAGCGTCCTGTTCGCGGCCGTCATGGGACTGGCCGTAACGGGACCACTCGAAGTTCTCCTGCCTGCTCTCATGCGCTCCTCGCACGACAACGGACCGGCCTTGTACGGGGCTATCCTGGCTGCCCTCGGCGCCGGCGGGCTGATTGGTTCCCTCCTGGCGGGATCGTGGCGCACACCGGAACGCTTCCTGCCCGCCATGGTCGGCGTCTGGGCGCTTGGCTGCCTGCCGCTGTCCATCCCCGCGCTCACCAACAACCCGTGGGCCATCGGCGCAGGCCTCGCCATCTACGGAGGCCTGATCGGGATCGGGATGGTCATCTGGGGCACCGTGCTCCAAGAGCACGTCCCTCTGGAGATGCTCGGCCGGGTCGCCAGCCTCGACTTCTTCATCTCCATCGCCTTCATGCCCCTGTCCATCGCCCTCACCGGCATCCTCAGCCGCCACATTGACACCCACACCCTGTTCATCACCTCCGGCCTCGTGCCTCTTGCGACAGCGGCTCTCCTCGCGGCGCTGGGCCAGCTCCGAATGCCGAGGAAGACGCTTGGCGAGGCAGGGAAGGCCTGATGCGAGTCCACAACTCCCCACCCCAAGCGAGTCTCTCCGGGGTCGTTTCCACGCGCACAACGAGCACAGTCCCCACACGGATCTGTGGGAACCAGCCACCCCTTCCCACGACTGACCAATCTCCCCGGCCAGTACAGCCCACGCACCCGAAGGAGCTGGTTATGTCCTCGACACTGTCTCGCGCGTTCTCGGGTTGAAGCGCCCTGAGTTTGTTGGAGGCTCCTGACCTTGGAAACGAGGATGGAGTCATGCCGAAGGAACTGGCGAATGGGAAGCCGACGACGCGTCGCTACTCGAGCGAGGAGAAGGCCGCTGCGGTGCGGATGGTGAGGACGCTGCGCGCTGAGCTCGGCGTCACGCAGGGGACGGTGCAGCGGGTCGCGACGCAGCTGGGTTACGGGGTCGAGTCCGTGCGGATGTGGGTCAAGCAGGCCGACATCGACGACGGCGTCACCCCGGGCGTGAGCAGCGCCGAAGCGCAGCGGGTGCGGGAGCTTGAGCAGGAGAACCGGGAGCTTCGCCGCGCCAACGAGGTGCTCAAGCGTGCGGCGTCTTTCTTCGGGGCGGAGCTCGACCGCCACTACCGGAAGTAGTCGCGTTCATCGACGCGAACAAGGACGACCTGGTCGACGGTCGCCGGCTCGGAGTCGAGCTCATCTGCAGACTGCTGCAGGTGGCTCCGAGCAGCTACTACGCCGCGAAGACCCGCGCCCCCTCGGCTCGCGCGCTGCGGGACGAGGAGCTGATCCCGCGGCTGGTCGAGCTGTGGGAGATGAACTACCGCGTCTACGGGGTCCGCAAGCTGTGGAAGGCGGCCCGACGAGCGAGGATCGTGATCGGTCGGGATCAGACCGCCCGGCTGATGCGGGTCGCGGGGATCGAGGGCGCCCGACGGTCGAAGCGGGTGAAGACCACCCGCCCGGATCCGGCGTCGGCGCGGCACCCGGACCTCGTCAAGCGCGAGTTCACCGCGACCGCACCAAACCGGCTCTGGGTGACGGACCTGACGTTCGTGCCCACCTGGGCCGGCGTCGCTTACGTGTGCTTCATCGTCGACGCGTTCAGCAGGATGATTGTGGGCTGGCGGGTCGCGTCCCACATGCGCACCGAGATGGTCCTCGACGCGATCGAGATGGCCCGCTGGTCCCGCGGACGCCACCACGCCGATCTGCGCTGTCACAGCGACGCGGGCTCTCAGGGCGGATTCAACCGGTCGTCGCAACACCTTGACCTCGGAGGTGTTCAGGGATGGCAACGGCGGTCTGGAGCAGGAAGACCAGCGAGATGCCCGAGGGGCTTCGCCGACAGTGGCGTGCCGATCGAGCTCTCAGGCCCGCGATGTGCTCGCCCGGTCGTCCGGAACCCTCGCGAGCGGTGCAGCGGGAGTTTTGGCGGCTGATCGCTACGGGCATCACCTCAGCCGAGGCGGCGCTGATGGTGGGCGTGTCTGTGCCGGTCGGGAGCCGCTGGTTTCGCCACGCTGGCGGCATGCCACCGATCTCGCTGGCCGAGCCCAGCGGCCGTTACCTGACCTTCGCAGAACGCGAGGAGATCGCGCTGCTCAAGGTCCAGGGCAAGGGCGTGCGTGAGATCGCCCGCACTCTGGGGCGTGACCCCGCAACGATCTCTCGAGAGCTGCGCCGCAACGCCGCCACTCGTGGCGGCAAGCAGGACTACCGCGCGGTCGTCGCCCAGTGGAAGGCCCAGCATGCCGCCAAGCGGCCCCAGACCGCGAAGCTTGTCGAGAACCCGCGGCTGCGCCAGTACGTCCAGGAGCGGCTTGCCGGGCACGTGCGTCGCCCTGACGGCACGATCGTCACAGGACCGAGGTCGCAGCCCTGGAAGGGGCTGAACAAGCCCCGTCGGGCTGACCGGCGGTGGTCGACGGCGTGGAGCCCGGAGCAGATCTCCCACCGGCTGAAGATCGACTTCCCCGATGATGAGTCCATGCGCATCAGCCACGAGGCGATCTACCAGTCGCTGTTCATCGAGGGCCGCGGCGCGCTCAAACGCGAGCTGGTGACGTGTCTGCGCACCGGGCGGGCCCTGCGCCGGCCGCGAGAGCGGTCACGGAACAAGCCTCAGGGGCATGTCACCGCCGACGTGGTGCTCTCCGAGCGGCCCGCTGCGGCCGCTGATCGCGCAGTTCCCGGGAACTGGGAAGGCGACCTGATCATCGGCACCGGCAGGTCTGCGATCGGCACCCTCGTCGAGCGTTCCAGCCGCTCCACGATCCTGGTGCACCTGCCCCGCCTGGAGGGCTGGGGCGAGCAGCCCGCGGTGAAGAACGGGCCCGCGCTCGGCGGCTACGGCGCTCTTGCGATGAACGCCGCACTGACCGCGTCGCTCACTACGCTGCCCATCCAGCTGCGCCAGACTCTCACCTGGGATCGCGGCAAGGAGCTCTCCGGGCACGCGCAGCTCACCCTGGAGACCGGTACGAGAGTGTTCTTTGCCGACCCGCACTCGCCTTGGCAACGACCGACGAACGAGAACACGAACGGGCTGCTGCGGCAGTACTTCCCCAAAGGCACCGACCTGTCGCGGTGGTCGGCCCAGGACCTCGAAGCGGTCGCTCTCGCTCTCAACAACCGACCTCGGAAGGTCCTCGGCTGGCGCACCCCGGCGGAGGTGTTCGCCGAGCAGCTATGCTCGCTTCAACAGCCCGGTGTTGCGTCGACCGGTTGAACTCGCCCAGTTCACGTCGATTCGCTACGGTGAACGCCTCGCGGAGATCGGCGCGACACCCTCGATCGGAACCGTCGGCGATTCGTATGACAACGCCCTGGCCGAGACGGTGAACGGCTATTACAAGACCGAACTCGTCCGCGGACCTGCCCGCCAACGACCGTGGAAGACCGTCGAGGACCTCGAGCTCGCGACGCTCGGGTGGGTGCACTGGCACAATGCGCAACGTCTCCATGGCTACCTCGGCGACGTCCCGCCCGTCGAGTTCGAGAACGCGTTCTATGCTGTCCAAGCCGACCGCAATCTGCTGGTCGGAACCAAATAGCGCGAGTCTCCATCAGACCCAGGGCGCTTCAGACACCTACGCCGACGCCCGAATGGGCTTGGACCAGCTCGCCGAACTCCTGGTCGACCTCGACGAGCCCTACAACAAGTGCGAACCAGCCGAACGACGCATCCTCAACCGCGCCCTGTTCACCCACATCACCATCGACGACGAAGAGAACGCCACCTACACCCCCGAGCAGACCACCGCCAGCGTCCTCGCCCACACCAGCATCGATGCCCCGACCGAAGTCACCGCAGAAACAAAACTGCCCCGCACTCAGGCGGGGCAGGTTTCGATTTGCTCAACTTACGTGGGCCCAAAGGGACTCGAACCCCTGACATCCACGGTGTAAACGTGGCGCTCTAGCCAACTGAGCTATAGGCCCAATCACCCGAAGGCGTTGGATTGTTGCCGCGATTCCAAAGCGGCAACTAGAAGATGTTAGCAGGTCTGTTGGAGTAATCCGAATCGGGTTACTCCAACAGACCCGCAAGCTTAGGGACTATATGGATTAGCAGCCAGATCAGCGGCGAGGGCCCTGGGCAGTCAGGCGAACGCCTTGCCATCCCTCGTTTACCGCCACACTTGTGGTTGCCATGAGGCCAGCTGTTTCAGCGGCTTCCTCAATGACGTCCGTTGTGACGTGGCCATCTTTACGCGGCCCGGGCACCAGAATCCAGCACAGCGCGGCATCAGACTCGAGGTTTGCTTTCATATCAAGCAGCAAGTCTGCTAGATCGTCGGCGTCACCATCCTCGTCGCGCCACCATCCGATGGCACCATCCGCGATATCGGGGTAATCCTCATCCACCAGCTCTTGGCCCGTGGACTTCGCGATCTCTTCCCTCAACGTGGAATCGACGTCGTCGTCGTAGCCGTATTCTTGAACAACACTTCCTTCAGCGAAACCGAACGATCTCATAGGTATAAGCCCACAACATTCGGCGGTATTTCGCAAGTTCGCCCCGCCATTCGGTCCGAAGATGTGAGAATGAAAGAGGTTGATCGCGCAAATCCAGATCAACCTTCATCACAAGACCAGATCAATCGTCAACCCTCCGGCCACAGCGAAGTGCGGCACGCCATGAAACACGAACTTAAGTCCTAGACGTCACCGCACCTAGTTTTGGCGTAATTTAGAACACAGCAACGACGCGTAATTCACACCATAGGCCGCAACAACCGGCTCCAAACGCCGTGACCATGGAGATAGACTGAACCGCATCCGGGACTTTCGTCCATCAGACACGGCCCCGACGCATGACACCGGCTTCGAAACGAGGAAGATTCAGTGAGCTCACAATCGGAACTGTCACCGCTCATCAACGGTCAGCTTGGCCTAGTGCCCGACATCGACCCCGAGGAGACCCAAGAATGGGTTGACTCACTTGACGATCTCATCGAGACAAGCGGTGGCCCGCGCGCCCGCTACATTCTGATGAGTATGGAACGCCAGGCGCGCCGCAAGCGCATCTACGTTCCTACAAACCTTGTGACCCCTTACATCAACACGATTCCCGTTGAGGATGAACCGTACTACCCGGGCGACGAAGCCCTCGAACGCACGTTCCGCCGGTGGGTCCGTTGGAATGCAGCCGTTATGGTCACTCGTGCGCAGCGCCCCGGGATCGGGGTCGGAGGCCACATTTCCTCGTTTGCCGCACAAGCAACCCTGTACGAAGTTGGCCTGAACCACTTCTTCCGCGGCAAGGACCACCCCAGCGGCGGCGATCAAGTGTACTTCCAGGGGCATTCAGCACCCGGCAACTATGCTCGTGCCTACCTTGAGGGCCGCCTGAGCGAAGCCGACATGGATTCCTTCCGCCAGCAGGCGTCACGCCAGTCTGGCGGCCGTGGCCTTCCTTCCTATCCGCACCCCCATCAGATGCCAGACTTCTGGGAGTTCCCCACCGTTTCGCTCGGCCTTGGACCTTCGGGCGCCATCTATCAGGCATGGTACAACCGTTACCTCAACGATCGCGGTCTAAAGGACACGTCCGACCAGCACGTTTGGGCCTTTATGGGCGACGGCGAAATGGACGAGGCCGAATCGCGTGGCCTACTCCAGCAGGCTGCATCGCAGAACCTCGACAATTTGACCTTCGTGGTGAACTGCAACCTCCAGCGCCTCGACGGCCCGGTGCGCGGCAATGGCAAGATCATTCAGGAGCTGGAAGCCTTCTTCAAGGGTGCCGGCTGGAACGTCATTAAGGTCATCTGGGGCCGTGAATGGGATCCGCTTCTCGAAGCTGACAAGGACCGTGCGCTCATCAACCTGATGAATACCACGCTCGACGGCGATTACCAGGGCTACAAGGCCAACGACGGCGCGTTCGTTCGCGATGAGTTCTTCGGCCGTGATCCCCGCACCAAGGCAATGGTTGCCAACTGGACCGACGAGCAGATTTGGTCCCTCAAGCGCGGTGGCCACGATTACCGCAAGGTCTACGCCGCTTACAAGGCAGCACTTGAGCATAAGGGCCAGCCAACAGTCATTTTGGCTCATACCGTCAAGGGCTACCTCTTGGGCCGCAACTTCGCGGGCAAGAACTCCACTCACCAGATGAAGAAGCTGAACTCGGCAGATCTCAAGCTCCTGCGCGATACGCTCCAGCTTGATATTCCAGATTCACAGCTGGAGGATCCGTATAGCGCTCCTTACTTCAAGCCAGATGCAAGCGAGCCCGCGTTGCAGTACGCAATCGAAAAGCGCCAGCAGCTGGGCGGCTTCTTGCCCGAGCGCCGCGTTCATGCGGGCGGGGTGGCTATGCCTGCGGACAAGCACTTCGATATGTTGAAGTCGGGTTCCGGCAAGCAGAAGGTCGCCACCACTATGGCGCTCGTCCGCTTGATCAAGGACATGGTCAAGGACAAGGACTTCGGTTACCGCATAGTCCCGATCATCCCTGACGAAGCGCGCACGTTCGGTCTGGACGCGATGTTCCCAACTGCCAAGATCTTCAACACTCTTGGCCAGCACTACACCGCAGTTGATCACGACATGCTGCTCTCCTACAAGGAATCGACTTCAGGTCAGCTCATGCACACGGGCATTTCCGAAGCCGGTTCCACCGCCGCCTTCACGGCAGTGGCTACCTCGTATGCCACACACGAATTCCCGATGGTTCCGTTCTACATCTTCTACTCGATGTTCGGATTCCAGCGCACAGGCGATCAGTTCTGGCAGGCAGCTGACCAGATGGCTCGCGGATTCGTAATTGGCGCAACGGCCGGCCGCACCACATTGACAGGAGAAGGCCTCCAGCACTTGGACGGCCACTCCCCCGTTATCGCATCCACCAACCCGTCAACGGTGATCTATGATCCGGCGTACGCCTACGAGGTTTCCTACATCATCAAGGATGGCCTCACACGCATGTACGGAGACGGTTCTGATGGCCGCGATCAGAACGTCATGTACTACATCACGGTGTATAACGAGCCAATCCATCAGCCAGCGGAACCCGAGAACGTTGACGTCGACGGCATCATCAAGGGCATCTACCAGCTGGATGCCCCGCAGGGAGACGGCCAGCGCGTCCAGCTCCTCGCTTCTGGTGTTGGCCTACCGTGGGCTCACGAAGCCCGTCGCATGCTTGCTGAGGACTGGGGCGTTCAGGCCGGTGTTTGGTCCGTCACCTCGTGGTACGAACTTCGCCGTGACGCCCTTGCCGTGGACAAGCACAACTTCCTCCATCCAGAAGAAGACGCTCAGGTGCCTTACCTGACCGCCAAGCTTCAGGGAGCTGAAGGTCCATTCATCGCCACTTCCGATTTTGAGCATCAGGTTCAGGATTCGATCCGTCAGTGGATCCCGGGTGATTATTACACCTTGGGTGCCGACGGCTTCGGGTTCTCAGATACCCGCCCGGCCGCTCGCAGGGAGTTCAAGATCGATGCCGCCTCCATGGTTGTTCGGGCTCTTCAGGCTCTAGCAGATCAGGGCAAGGTTGACCGTTCCGTGGTCAAGCAGGCGATCGACAAGTACGACCTCTTCAACGTAAACGCCGCAGCATCTGTGGCCGAAGAGATCTGATTTGGCTGATTAGTCAAGGAGCGGCAGTGCCTTAAGGGTGCTGCCGCTCCTTTTTTCCCGACGACGACGTCCTGACCGTTCAGCTAGCTTTCTGGCCGTCCGCTGGAAGTGATCTCGGTGTAATTTGACGGTGCCTTCTGGCAAGGTTGGATCTGATGTGAGGAGGTATGCGTGACAATTGTCCATTTGGCTTGGGACTTCTTGCGGCACCGGAAGGGCGCGCTTGCTGCGATTCTTGGATTTCAGCTGGTGCAGATCCTGCTCAACTTGTGGTTGCCGTCGCTCAACGCGAGGATCATCGACGTCGGTATTGCCAACCAAGATCTCCCCTACATCTACCGCACCGGCATCGAGATGCTGGTAGCAACTCTGGTGCAGATCATGTGTGCAATGGGTGCGATTTACTTCGGCTCACGCACAGCCATGCAGCTCGGACGCCATCTGCGAAAGCAGGTATTTCGGCACGTTCAGGGTTTCTCCGCAACTGATCAACACGAGTTTGGCGCTCCAACACTGGTCACTCGTACTACAAACGATGTCACACAGGTGCAGATGGTAGTGCTGCTAACCTTCACTGTGATCGTCACGTCACCCATTATGGGAGTGGGTGGCATCGTCATGGCTATTCGGCAGGATCCACCACTTTCTCTTTTGCTTCTCATAGTGGTCCCAGTTCTGGGTCTCATTATCCTGCTAGTGATGCGCGCCCTTACACCACGCTATTCCGTACAGCAGAAACGAATCGATCGAATCTCGACCCTACTTCGCGAACAACTCACTGGGGCCCGGGTTATCCGTGCATTCAGGCGTCAAGGGAGGGAGCAAGATCGTTTCGCGGGCGCGAACTCCGATCTGCGTTCCATTTGGCTTCAGATCGGCATGCTCTGGGCGTTTCTCATGCCCGCCACCAACGTTGTAGTGGGGGCATCCAGCGCCGCGGTTGTATGGGTGGGAGGCCATCGCATAGCCGAAGGTGCCATGATGGTCGGATCCCTCGCAGCGTTCATCTCATATCTCATGATGATCCTGACGGCCGTCATGATGACAGGAATGATGGCGATGCTGTTCCCCCGTGGGGACGTATCGGCAACCCGTATCAATCAGATTCTAGATACGAAGCCATCGATCTCCACTCCGCCCAATCCACGGACTCTTCCCGCTGGTGCGCTCACGTTCGAGCTCGCATCGGTCAGCCTCACCTATCCTGGAGCCGAGGTTCCCGTCCTTGAGGGGATCAGCATGCGGCTTGACCCCGGCACAACCACTGCGATCATTGGGTCCACAGGATCTGGCAAATCCTCCTTGCTGCGGCTCTTTCCGCGCCTTATCGAAGCAAGCGCTGGAAGAGTTCTGGCAGGCGGTATTGACGTACGCGAACTCGATCTCACTGAACTGCGTGCTCGCATCGCTATCATTCCGCAACAAGCTTTCCTGTTTTCAGGAACAGTGGCCTCCAATGTTGCAGGACGCCTCCGTGTCACTGACCAGATCGACCGCTCGCGCGTGGAACGCGCCCTGCGTGCCGCCCAGGCGTGGGACTTCGTCAACAGCCTTGACAACGGGATGGACACTCAGGTTGAGTCCGGGGGTAAAAACCTCTCCGGCGGCCAACGCCAGCGCCTGACAATCGCTCGCGCTCTGTACCGCTGCCTTCCAGATGCATCTGGGCATCGCACCGCTGACCTGCTGATCTTCGACGATTCCTTCTCCGCCCTGGACTTTGCCACCGACGCCGCTCTGCGCCTCGGGCTACGTGAAGCAGTGGGTGATGTGGCGATCCTGATTGTGGCGCAACGCGTTGCCACGATTCGGCAATCCGATGCCATCCTCGTTCTTGAGGCTGGCCAGACCGCCGGGATAGGCACGCATGAACAGCTCATGGCTTCGTGCAGCACATATCAAGAGATCGTTTCCTCCCAACTATCTGCAGAGGAGGCCGCATAATGCCACCACATTCCGGAGGCGGTGGAGCCGAACCCTACTCCAAGTCCCGTGACCTGTCTGGGTCGATCCGGCGGCTCCTCGTACTCATTGCGCCAGCCCGCCTGCAGATCGCAGCAATCCTGATCATGTCCCTTGTTGGCACAGCTGGCACCGTTGCTGCACCGAAGCTGCTGGGCGATGCAACCAATATAGTGGTCGATGCTGTTAGCGCCCATCAGGCTGTCGACTTCGAAAGGCTGGGCCGCCTTCTGCTCATCGTGGTCGGCTGTTACGCGATAGCCGGGATTCTTCAGTTCAGCGCCGGTGCGATCATACGCATTGTTGTTCAGAACTTGGGGTACAAGCTTCGCGCGGATGCCCACCACAAGATCAACCGTCTACCTTTGTCGTATCTAGACAAACAGCAGCGCGGCGACCTCCTTTCCCGAGTCACAAATGACATCGACAACGTCACACAGACTCTCATGCAAACCTTCAGCCAGCTCATCAACGCGATCTATCAGCTCATTGGAATCCTCGCCATGATGCTCTGGATCTCGTGGAGTCTCGCCCTCTTATCAGCGACAGTGCTGCCGCTAGGTGTGGTGGCTACACTGGCGATCTTGCGCCGATCCCGGCCGCAGTTCCGTGCGCAGTGGAAGATGACGGGCGAGGTGTCTGCCATTGTCGAAGAATCGTTCACTGGCCTCGACGTCGTCTCCGCATACAACCTTCAGGACCAGTTCGAAGACGTCTTTGAAGAGGCCAACACCAAGCTCTTCAATGCGGGCTTCCGTGGCCAAGTCCTCTCCCAGATGTCTCAGCCCGTCATGACCTTCGTGACCAACTTATCCTTCGTGGTGGTCTCCGTTGCAGGTGCGCTTCAGGTGATCCACGGAAGTCTGACTATTGGCGGTATTCAGGCATTCATTCAGTATTCGCGGCAACTAGGTAACCCCATCCAGACCGTGGCCTCAATGGCCAACCTCATTCAGTCGGGCGCGGCATCGGGCGAACGCGTGTTTGACTTCCTTGACACCCCGGAAATGGATGAGGATGCCACTGCCGTCTACGAAGATGTGGTTGCCGCAGATGAACGCAAGGGAAACATCGAGTTCCGCAACGTCAGGTTCAGCTACGACCCCGGCAAACCGGTGATCAATGATCTCTCACTTCACGTGCACCGCGGCCAGTCAATCGCGATTGTGGGGCCAACCGGTGCCGGGAAAACAACCCTCGTCAACTTGCTCATGCGATTCTACGAAATCGACAGCGGACAGATTCTGCTCGACGGCGTCTCCACCGCCAGCATCTCAAAGGACTCATTGCGTGCACGCATGGGAATGGTTCTCCAAGACACCTGGCTGTTTGAAGGAACAATCGAAGAGAACATCGCTTTTGGCCAAGAAGACGCCACACATGCCGACGTCGTCGAAGCGGCACGTATCACTGGGATCGACCGGATGATCCGGCAACTACCTCGTGGGTACGCCACACCTGTGGACGATGAAGGTGGCAACATCTCGGCAGGAGAAAAGCAACTGCTCACAATCGCGCGAGCATACCTTGCGGATCCGGATATCTTGATCTTGGATGAGGCGACCTCATCAGTGGACACGCGCACAGAGATGCTCGTGCAGCGTGCCATGAACAAACTGCGCAGCGGGCGTACGTCTTTCATCATCGCCCATCGGCTTTCCACGATTCGTGACGCGGACCTCATCATCGTCATGGAACATGGAGACGTGGTTGAGACGGGCAAGCACGATGGGCTCATCGCGGCTGGTGGCGCCTATGCCAGGCTCTACCAATCCCAGTTTGCTGGGACAAAGACCGAGGAATAGACCCGCGCCCATACGCCACACGCCAAGCTCGGGACGTCGGAACCGGCGATCAGGCCGGGACGCCAGAACGGGCGATCAGGCCGGGACGTCGGCCCTCTCTAACGTCTCGGTCAGAATAAGGCGTTCGAGTGCGGCCACGGTTCCAACAGTGCGCCAAGCCAATGCTTGCTCATCAGCCGGTCCCTCACCCCACTCAACGAGTACACACCGCAGCCCATTGGCGGCGGCGCCTTCGATGTCAAAGATACGATCCCCCACCATCAGCGCATCAGTAGTATCTACGCCTTGGTGCCGCAGAGACGTGAGTGCCTCAGCCACGCGAGTCGCCTTTGAACCATTGGTCTCATCAGGGCTTGCACCACAGACAGCATCGAAGAGGTCGGCTATACCGAGGTGATTGATCAGTATGTTGATTGCATTGAGAGGTTTGGACGAAGCGACAGCCACGGGAACACCGCGAGCCTTCAGATTGCGAAGCATTACTTCGATGCCGGGAAACAGTGGAGTGCTCAGCATCTCTTCGAGGTAGCGCTGCCGATACAGCTTGGTCATTCTGGGGATGTCTAGGCCCAATTCCGCAAAGGTATCCGGCAGAGGAGGGCCCACATACTTCAGCAAGGCAGCAGGTTCTAGGTTGATACCTGCGTGTTCTCTGAGAACCTCAGACAGGCACTGCGTGATGATTGGCGCCGAATCCGCCAAAGTTCCGTCAAAGTCGAAGAGTACTGCTCTCAAAGTGTGATTCCTGAAACGTCGCCTGCACCTACCCGTGAAATCTTACGCTTCACAAGGTTGATGACGCTGGTGGGGCCTTCTTCACCACATGGGCCGTCGATCACAACATCGAGCACGCTGCCCAGCCGATCATTGACCTCCCATCCCTCCGTCATCGGATCGGATTCACCCGGCAGAATAAGGGACGAGCTGAGAATGGGCTCTCCCAGCTCGGCAAGGAGTGCTTGAACGATCTTGTGGTCTGGCAGTCTGACTCCAACCGTGTTCTTCTTCGGATTCAAGGTCATCCTCGGGACTTCCTTCGTGGCCTTGAGAATGAACGTATACGGGCCAGGCGTGAGTGACTTGACCAGCCGGAAGTCAGAGTTGTCCACGATCACGAACTTCCCAAGCTGCGCGAAGTTGTGACACAACATGGTGAAATGGTGCTTATCCCCCACGTGTCGGATTGCCTGAATTCGTTCTAGGCCTTCCTTGTTGCCAAGGGAACAACCAATCGCATACCCGGAGTCTGTGGGAAAGGCGATGACCTCACCGGCCCGCACATGATCAATGGCCTTCTCGATGAGCCTCGGCTGGGGATCGATTGGGTGAATCTCAACGTAATGTGCCATCAGTTCTCCTTCGCGGATCGTATTGCTTCTTCAAGCGAGGCAACCTCGCCTTCGTGGCCCTCAAGCGTCAGCTCGCTCAGATAGGCACTCGCTTCAGCTACATGTCCCGATTCGATTGCAGCCCGTACCACCTGTTCCCCGGCTTCGAACACCTGCGTTCCCGGGCGCCAGCGCCCAAGCCCCAAGTTCAGCGCATCATGAGGAAGATCGGCATCGCGCAACACCCGAATACCTGCTGCCAGTGCCTTCCCTGTCGGATCGCGATCCGCAGCAACGGATACACGCCTCAAAGCACCCTCGCGATCTGAGTCCACTGAAAGCCGCGCGAGTTCGACAAGCGGATACCACGCATGTGGTGATGCTCCGATCTCTTCCGCCAACGCCCACAGTGCAAGGTCCGCCGTGATCGGAATTCGAGAGGATGTATCCGCCGTTAGTGGATCGACAGGTTCTGACTGGCGGTCCATGTCGCGAACAAGCTGCGCGAGCTCTTCGAACGCCTCGACATCATTGGGATCAGCCTGCAGCTGGGCACGCAACCCCTCCGCGCGCTGAGCCGTAGCTTGCGCGGATTCCTCCGTATGCTTGAGTAGTTGACGAAGTAGGTCCAGAAACGCCATGCCCTGAGCCTATCCAATTACGAGGGAAGATGTTATGGACTACTCAACTGCACTAACCGCCGCGCGTGAGGCTCTGGCCCGCGACGGCTACGGAATCTCACCCGAAGAAGGGGCTGATTCCACCCCCTCTGACCGCGCGAGTCGAATCGAAATTGGGCCGGGCTTTCGCCTTGATCAGGTCGACGACGTCACGCGCTGGGTTATCGCCGTAGCACTGGAAGCCGCTTCGGACAGGAAGATCAAAGATCACATCGTCTGTGAAGCTTCGACCCTTGCGGAGCTTATTGCTGAAGTTGTGGATCCGGGCCTTGAGGTTTCCGAATCAGGTCGTGATTCCCTGACGCCTCAGCCGTAGTCATCGCGTCTGGAAGCACCTGCCCGATGCGAAAAGTCCCCGCAACTCCCCGGCCGAGTGCCTAAATAGCCTGTTGGCCTGCGTTGCGCATCTCAACCCACGCGATGTAGCCAGCGGATCGGTGCCCCGGCACCGGCATACCGGAATGCCTCTAGTTCGTCGTCCCACGCTTGCCCAAGAGCCAAGTCAAGGAGACGCTGCAGCTCATCCGAGTCGCCTGCAGATTCCTCCAGCGCCGAACGCAACCGGTTCTCCGGAATCACAACATTGCCAGCCAGATCAGTCTGGGCGTAGAAGATCCCAAGTCCGGGTGTACAGGACCACCGGCCGCCTTCACTCACAGGGGTGGGATCCTCGGTAGTTTCAAATCGCAAGTGCTCCCATCCGCCCAGTGCGGAGGCAAGCACGGCTCCCGTGCCAATCTCACCGGTCCACGAAGTCTCTGCCCGGTTCATCCCGGGCAGAGCAGGCTGGTGCGTCCACTCCATGTGCACCTCGTATCCAAGCACGCTGGATACTGCCCATTCAACGTGTGGTTGAACGGCTGGTGGCACCGAGTGGATGAATATGACACCACGTGTGGAGTATTTGTTCATCTTGCGTTCCTCCTGAGAGCGGGTGGCTTTCCCCTTGCTACCCCCTGACAGTGCCGAAACGCGTTTTTAGGCAGGTGCCCGAATCGGAATCTTGCTCATTCCTCAGATACACAGATGATGAGCGCTGACTCGAAAACTCGAACACGTCTACTGTGCCACAGATTACGAGCCAACAGTTACAG
Source organism: Changpingibacter yushuensis (assembly GCF_014041995.1). NCBI lineage: Bacteria > Bacillati > Actinomycetota > Actinomycetes > Actinomycetales > Actinomycetaceae > Changpingibacter > Changpingibacter yushuensis. The sequence goes on from NZ_CP059492.1 coordinate 1,746,510, forward strand.
AATGCTGATTCTGAGATCAGGTTGGCCGCTGGGTGGCGCTGAATGTGTCCCGCCACGGCAGGCTCCCCCAATGCTGCAACTGGCCGCCGCCTCTGCACCCTACCTCACCGCTGCGCTACATTTCGGCGGCGAAGATCTTCTGAATCGTAGGGTTGCGAAAAGTGAAGCCTGCATCCAGAAGCTTGCCGGGTTGCACGCGTTGAGAAGCTAGAACTGCCTCGGTGCCAAACTCGCCCAGCACAGCTTTGATGGCCCATCCTGGCACTGGCAGAAACGCCGTACGCCCAAGAGCACGCGCAAGTTCCTTGTTCCATTCCTTGTTCTTCACCGGATATGGAGCTGTCAGATTCACCGGACCTGACAGGTGCTCTGCTGCGAACAGAATGGCCCGTGCGATGTCCTCCCCCGAAATGCAGCTCATCCAGTTTCTTCCCCCAGCCAACGGTCCAGCCAGGTTGAAGCGATAGAGGGGCAACACCATTTTGAGGAGCATTCCATCGGTGCCCATGACAAGGCCTGTGCGGAGCTGAACAGTGCGCAAACCAGCATCTGCAGCAGGTTGAGCAGCCTTCTCCCACGCTTCGCACAGTTCGGCCAAGAAACCAGTTCCCGGCGTCGAATCCTCGTCCAGAAGCTCATCACCGCGCGAGCCGTAGAATCCGATTGCAGATCCCGAAAGGAACACAGGACCCTCGGGAGAGCTCCCCATTGAGCCCATTCTTCCGTCCGCGTGGGCCTTAGCCACAGCGTGAGCCAACGTGGAGACCGAGTCCACGCGAGAGCGCCACAGCTTCTCCTTGTAAGCAGCTGTCCATCGCCTACCCAAACTCACGCCGTTAAGGCAGATTACGGCGTCCACTCCATCGAGGACGCCGTCCGCGATGGACCCGGAATCAGGATCCCAGTGCCACGGTGACGACGAATCGCGAACCAGTTGCCTGACAGCCCATCCTTGCCGCGCCGCCTCCCATTTGATGCGGCCTCCCACAAAACCTGAACCACCAGCCAACAACAGCGTGCGTTTGAGATCGCTCATCACAGCTCCCTGATTGCCCTCATCGCTTTCTTGCGAACGGACTTTTCCAGACGGTCGATGTAGAGATGACCATCAAGGTGGTCACATTCGTGCTGAATGCACCGCCCCATGAGCCCATCGCCTTCGACGATCTTCTTTTTTCCGTCCAAATCAATGCCCTCAGCGCGAGCGTACCAAGACCGCTTGCATGGGAACCAGAGTTCAGGGACAGAAAGGCACCCTTCGTCACCATCCTGATAGTGCTCCTCATCCAGAGCAACGATGACAGGGTTGAGGATGTAGTCCACTTTGCCTTCGATGTTCCATGAGAACGCCCGCAATGAGACGCCGATTTGATTTGCTGCGAGTCCTGCACGTCCGTCGTCGTCGACATTCTCAAGGAGGTCTTCAACAAGCGCACGCACACCAGGTGTGATTTCCTTTATGGGTGAGCACGGCGTGCGTAGTACTGGGTCGCCAACAATTCGGATCTCGCGAAATGACATGGTCAGATTCTCTCACATGGGTTAGGGAAAAGAGGCTGCGTGGGGTATGCGCCACGTGTGGTGCCTGCTCCAACTGGACGCAGACCACATGCTGATGGCCGGTCACTTGCGGCGACCGGCCATCTCTTGCTCCCGCGACTGGACTCGAACCAGTAACCGTCCGATTAACAGTCGGATGCTCTGCCATTGAGCTACGCGGGATCGCAACGAGTTATAGCTTAGTTGGGACTCGCTCAGGCTGGCAAATCAGAAAGGCGTTTGCAAGGTCACACCCCTTGAGATGGGCCCGTGAGCGGCGTGTACCCTTGCCATCGCGCCCTACCACTCCCCGTCTCAGCCCTCCTCAGGCTCCATGCCCGTCACGTCTCGCAAAGAACGCTCGAGTTCCGCCAGACGCGGTTCATCAGCGGCCTCACTTCTCCCATCTACAAGGACCTGTGTGAAGAGGTTCTCGCTTCGGTCCCTTCGGACCATACCGCGCGCCTTCGCACCCGAAGGAAGTACCGCGTGCTCCTGATAGACAATTGAACGTTGGACTCGCTCCCGCACTACCCAGACAATCTTCTGGTCCTCATCCTCAGCGATGCGGACCAAGAAAGGCTTCCTCTCAGGCTCCACAAAAACCATGCGAATGAGGCGTGCACCTTCGTCCCAGGTTGCGCCCTCGAAGTCCGACCATTCGAGTTCTTCCGTGTGATCGCCAACGACGACGAGGCGATCCGCGAACGGCACAAACCAGACGGGAGAAGTGGAAGCGTTGGTATCCACGTCGTCGGTACTGTGTGTGGCGGAGAGGCCAGCCATGTTCTCAATGCGGATGTAGCCCAATGGGTGGCCGCCGAGTTTCGCGACGGCTGCGGGCTTCTTGTGGAACATCAGCATTCTTCGCCCTCCGTGGGTGTGGGCGCGTTGGAATCTTGCGTTGCATGCGGCTGAACTAAGACAACTACAGATACCGCCCGTTCAGGCGTCCCAATCGAGTCCGAACCGCGATCCGCCAAGTTCCGACCAGCGAAGAAGGCGACGATCATGAGCACTACGCCTGCGATAGCAGCCACGATGAAGCGCTTGCGTTGAATCCTTTTCAGTTCCGCTAGCTCCTCGTCACTCAGAACCGCCCTGACCTGCGGGCTCGGATCCAGTACCCCATTCCCGTCAGAGATCGAATCGGGCTCTGAAGCGTGGTGTGACAAGCCCGCTTCGTCTGTTTCATCTAGTGGCATTCGTGTTCCTCCTGAAGTAGAGCCTAACGGTTGCCGGGCCGCTCATCCGATCATTCCCGTCCAAGCTGCAAGGTGCTTATGAACGGGGATGTCGTATGTTCCCGCGTACTCCTCCACGTTGCCGCGAAACTGGCGCTTGAAATGGAGTACTCCCGCATCAGAGGCATGCTCAGAGAAGTCGCCGGAAATGCCGAACATGTTGTACCAGCGCACGTCGTGCTCTGTTGCCCATTCGAACATCGCCCGGTGAATGAGATAAATGCCTTGGAAGCTTTGGAACTCGGAATAGGCGCCGGACACGAGGTAGACCAGTTCGTGTGGCGAATGGACGAAGAAGCTCGCGGCGAGCTCAACCTCATCACCATGGTCGGCTTGCACCTCACGCACCTCTGCCTCGCGGCGCGCGATGACCTCCAAGCGTGCACGGTGTTCCTTCAGCGCGTTGTGTTGCTTCTTTCCCACGGCGCGCCCTTCCGCCTCCGCCTTCTCATGAGCCTCTTCAAGCGCAGCCACCTTCGCTTCAACCTCGTGGCGTTCGGCATCTAGGTCTGCGAGTGCTGTGGGGCAATTGAGGATGGCAACTGGAAGGAAAGCACCATCCGGTCCCATGCGCTCCATGAGCTCACGGTAATACTCAATGGTCTTCTTGCTGATCTCGGACATTTCAGTGCGGCTGGCGGTGTGCTCAAGCACCCGCGCTAGAACGTCAATTCGATCCGGACCGAGGAAGCGAACCTCAACGCCGTTCGTCCCCTTACGGTTGAATGCAGTCCGAACGACCTGCCCACAGGACGCTGCAGCTTCCTTATACGTCATGCCGCCGATGTCCTTGGTGTAGGCAAACCGAATCTGCACACTGGAGTCCTCGTAGAACTCCCTGTGGAGCAACGTGCCGCCTAGCTCCTGAGCCACGCGATCCATGATTGCCGCCGCAGAAACCGTCTCACCAGGCGTGATGTCCTCGTACTCCCGGCGCACCACGAATGGGTTAACTCGGATAGCCAACACTGAGCGCTTGGCCGCGATGAAGGCACGCAACTGCCGGAAGAACTCGCCCACGAGGACGTCGTCGTCCCAGTTGAGGACGGGACCGTAAGGAATCGTGGCGCGGCGAAAGATCCTCTTCCACGGTTGGTAGACGATGGTGGCGGCGGCGAGGATCTGGCCGGACTCAACCAACCCCACCCGTTCCACTTCAAGTCCATCAGATTGACGGACTTCTCCGTATTCAACCAGTTGCGTGTAGAAACAGCGCTCTTGAGAGTTGACGAATTTCTGGTAATTGTCTGGAGAAAGCACGGAGAATTCCATGACCTCTATTGTCCACAGATGGAGGAGCAATGTGAACCGCACCTGCCGGACGGGCCATGAGGAGAGAGCTGACCAGTCAGCTTCGTTCTTCGTCCAAAGGCCAGAAGAGCCCTAGAAACCAGTCTGGGTGGGCCTAGGGTTGTACTGGCGCATCTGGCGGAACTGGTTGAGATTGTTCACACACCGATAGATCGTCCTTCTGATATGGCGATCTTGCGCATATTGGAGCGGGTTAATAGGGCGACGACGGCGCTTGACCGCCTTTACCTTCTGCAACAGATGCGGATCTTGGATGTAGGTCGAATTGGCTAGGTTCGAGGGTATGACTGTGTAGATACCATCAAGCGAGTTGGTTTGGTAGGTGATCTCTTCGCCGCGCATATCTGCCATCATCGCGGCTACCAGATCTATGCCGCCGATCTTGAGGTAATAGTGGCCTCGGCCAATACGAGGATTGAGATCGAGCCAATATGGCTGAGCGTTGCGGGAATCGAACTTGACGTCGATGGAGAAGAAACCATGCATGCCTGCGGCACGTACCACGCGCTTGGCGGCCTCAATGAGCCCATCGTTGTGCTCCAACAGGATCATCGCCGCATTGCCAATGAGGTTGGGTTGGTGAAGCCCCAGAAGCACCCTGCCAGACCCGGCGGCAGTTACCACTCCACGCGAATCCACGTAACCGTTGATCACCCACTGGGTGGTGTCATCTCCCATGATCAGTTCCTGTGCAATGAGTGGAACGGTGACGTCATTATCTGCCAGAGACTCGAAGTACTGCCTGGCCTCATCTGGGCTCTGGGTAGGCATGACCTTTTTGAGGCCCTTCTTCCACAACACATCGAGGTCTGCACCATTCTCTGGTTTGACGACGGCGGGGAACCGAATGGCCGCGAGCGCCGCATCCCAGCTTTCCCTCGACGTCAGATCCACAATCGTTCGTGCCGGAGCATTAAGCCCGAGCGAGGCAAACAGATCCGCCATAGATGATTTGGAGTTTGCGCGTTGAACGGCTTGCGCAGAGGCGTATGGGAGGAACCAGTGGGGCTCGAGTTCTGACGCGTGTTTCATTGCGAAGTCCACGCCCTCATCCGTATTCACGCACAAGATGAGGCGCTCATCGGGGTGCTCAGCGGAGATCTGGCGCAGTAGAGAAATGAAACGATCCTCATTCCCCAGCGTGGACTTAGCCACGAACTGAACATCGAATATCTTCGAGTCGTTGATTGGGCCACGCGCAATCTCAGAAATCACAAGAGAGCGCACTCCAAGTGACTCATGGAAGATCCGAGCGAAAGCATAGTCGGCAATGTCAAAGCCAAAAATGACAGGCAGGATGGGACGAGGGTCGGGCGGGTAGTGCGATTCCATATGACTCACTTCTTGATACCAAACTTGCGCAAGAGTGCCCGCGCGGGGCCTTCCAGAGATTCCAGCTCTTCCATTCTCAGGAGCTTCATGAGACCCACGTAGACGAGGCCAAGGATCGGCGCCACTATAACGATGGATGCCGCCGCTAGGAGCACGCTTGCATCCACGGCCCATACACGCGTGATGACCTGCATGAGCAACTCACCCACCACAAACGTCACGAAGCTGATTCCCAGTAACTTGGCGTGACTCGAAAACAGCTTCGCACCATCAATCCCACCCATTCTCTGGGAAAGACCGCGCCCAAGCGCAAACGCTGCGCCAGTGTTAGTGATCGACATGACTAGGCCGATACCCACCACTATCCACACCGGCGGCAGGAATGCGCACAGCGCATATCCCACCAGGCCAATGACTTGGAACGGGAGGTTGATGAGGAAGGCCCGCCGGGTGTCTTCTGTGGCGTAGTACCCGCGGTTGAGAACGTTGACGGCAGCCACGCCTACCAGGCCAAGGCACATAGCAATGACAACCCTAGAGAGGGTGACTACTTCGGCCGCCGAGATAGATGCCGCGAGCACTCGGGAAACTGGAACCGCGAGCACGATCATCCAGACTGTGCAGAGGGCCATGAGTGTGGAGACCATCCGAAGTGTCTTGGACATGTCTTTGCGCATGGAGACCATGTCAGCCTCCGCAGCGTGACGCGCCAAGCGAGTAAACATCGCGGTGGCAACGGAGACCACTATGAGCGAAGTTGGGATGGAGTAGATGGTATATGCGGTGGTGTATGCAAAGTTGCCCGCCACCTGCTCAAAAGGAATGCCGAGCGTCTCTGCTCTGTTGGTGGCACTCGCAGCTGCATTGGAGAGCGCGACCGTAGGAATCATTCCCACAACCATCGTCAGCAAGATCCACCAAGATGCCCTGCCTGCAGATCCGAGCCCTGCACCGCGCCACTGGAAATCGAGTGTGAAACGAATACCAAGCCTGCGCATCGGCCAGATGAGGATCAGTGCCTGAGCTACGATCCCCAACGTTGACACCCCGCCTAGCATCGCGATGCGGTCACCAGTCCAGATACCTGAATCACTCGCAGTGGCTGAATCGAAACCACCGTAGATCGCCAACATGGCCATCATGCCAACGACCGCCACGATGTTGTTGAGAACCGGCGCCCACATGTATGGCCCGAAGCTCTCGCGTGCGTTGAGAATCTGGCCCAGAACCGTGTACAAGCCATAGAAGAAGATCTGCGGCAAACACCAGTAGGCAAAAGCAACCGTCAATGAGTACCACTCATGGGACATCGTGGCTGCGAATACCTTCACGACTATTGGTGCCGCAAGAGTCAGCACAACAGTGACTGCACCGAGGAACACGATTGCCATCGTGAGAAGCTTGTTGATGAAGGCGGCGCCGCCGTCGTCAGAAGCTTTCGTCGCCCGAACAATCGCGGGTACCAGCACCGCGTTGACCAAACCACCTACTACCACCATGTAGATGAGGTTCGGGAGTTTATTGGCGACGTCGAACGAGTTGGCCGCTGGTGAGGTCATACCAACGATTGCGCCCAAGAGGATTGGAGAGCGGATGAGACCAAGGACGCGGGACGTGAGTGTGCCAAGGAACATGATCGCTGACGACTTCGCCACGCTGTTGTGAGCCGTAGCCGGTCGGCTGGTCCCAGAGCTCCGCTTTGCGTTCTCAGTGTGGCGAGACCACCCTCGGCCGGTTCCATCTGTGAAATGGCGGCCGAGCGGGCGTTGCGGACGAAAAGGCATACTGCGATGGTAGCCCGTAGACCTTGGCAGACCGGCGTGGCACGCTCATTCTCACAGTGTGACCCGCACATGGTTTCTTTGATACCCAGAAACCAGAACTTGGCGGCCAACGCGATCGGTAGAACCATGGACTCGCGGCTCCGCTCAGTGATCCCAGCTCAACGGGGCTCAGTGAACATCGGTGATGAGCTTCTTCGGACTGTGTTTATCGCCCCGCGTCAGCTTCTTCACCTGCCACCACTCCCATCCTGCGCAAATGCCGATTGCTGAGAAGTAGAGGAACACAATTGGTGAGGTGAGCACCGCGAGAGTGGCGATATCTCCGCTTGGAGAAGCGACCGCCGCGAAGACAACAGCAACTATCATCGCAACGCGCCAACCATGAAGCCACGCCGAAGCTGCCATGACCCCCATCATCGTCAAGCCCACCATGACGATGGGAAGAAGAAATGCGACACCGAAAGAGACAAGCATTCGCATGACGAAAGTCAGATAGTCTTCGGCGCTGACCATTGTGGCTGTAGAGGCGGGTGCGAAATCCGCCATCACCGCGATAGTCGACGGCATGCACAGCCAGCCAAAGGCGATTCCCGTGAGGAAGAGCGGCGTGGCGGATATCAAGAGCACCGCGATGACCCGCTGCTCCCGCTTGGCCAGACCTGGCCACACATACACACCCACTTGGAGAGCAGTCCACGGAAGTGATATCAGGAATCCGAGGAATATCGAAAGCTTGATCTGCGTGGAAAGAGCGCTGCCGAGCCGTGGAAAGTTCAGCAGCGTCATTCGGCCATCGGCACCACCGGCGTCTAACAGCGGTTGCTGAATGAACTCAAAGGCGTGCGGGTACACACACCACCCGATCACACTCCCGATGGTCAGCCCCGCTGAAATCCACAGCAGGCGTCTGCCCAACTCCTTGAGATGATAACCAATCGTGCCCGCTTGAGGGCCGTCAGATTCGGGACCGCCTCGAACGTGGGAGGCGGTCCCTCTTCCGATGATCGGGTGCCACCCACCCGTTCTTTTCATCCCATGTGCTCCATCGGAGCGGGGTTGGCTGAACTCGCTTCAGAGGTCGCAGAATCCAGCACGGCTGGTGGTGTTGGCGCAGTTGTTGTATTCGAACCACTAGTTACGGACGCCTGTGCGGATGGGCTCGGAGCCTCACTTACCTCTTTCCTCAGGATGTGCAGTGACTCTCCCAATGCTCTGGCGAGCTCAGGCAACTTCTTCGCACCAAAGAGCAGCACGATGACAGCAATGATGACAGCAACTTCTATTGGCCGCATGTTCGCGAACATGACGAATCTCCTTTGTTGGGTCTATGGATGGGTCTGCGCGCAGTTCCCGCTCTTACCCCTGGGGCTCTATGCGGGAACTGCGCGTCTTTGTTAGTACCGAATGGCAGCGACTGAATCGAAGCCCTTGCCGAACCAATCACCAGCGACTCGTATATCCCCGACTCGGCCGTAGACGACTCGGCTTTCTGCCGCGCCCGCTCGTAGCGAGTTGTTCACGTGCAGAGTTGTCACACGGACAATGGAGATCGCATCCTTGCCGTCACCATCGAAGTCGCCGACTATTGGCGTGTCACCAGGCCTCCCATAGGCAAACGAAATGTTCGCAGCACCTGAGGAGACTTTCTTACGAAGCAGGAAGTGCCGGCCGCGTTGCACACCCAGTGAGTCGGTCCCATCGCCATCCCAATCGCCAGCGATCGGGACGTCACTCGGACGCCCGAATGTGATGACCTTGTCCGGACTACCGCCCGGGATGGCTCCGCCGCGGTTGTACGAGATGGAGAAGTTGTTGTTGCGTGCGGCACGAACAGCAAGATCGTCCAGACCGTCACCGTTAAAGTCGCCAACCACAGGAATCGACGTCGTCGTCCCAAACGTGACAGAAGTGCCGTCAGCACCGGTCCTGTTCGATCCGAGGAAGGTGTATACGTTTCCTTTTCGCAGAACCAAGGTGTCAACGCCATCGCCATCCCAATCTCCCGCAAGCACGTCAGTCGCCGATGCGACTGTCATCGCTGTGCGTGCGATTGAATCCTTGACGGTGTCCTGGAAGAAGGCGTTAGTTCCCTTGCTCTTCTCAGGAACTGGGCGAGGATCATCCTTTGGCTCCGTGGGTTTGAGAGCATCCACGGTCATCGAATTTGTCTGTTCCTGATTGCCAGCTACGTCCTGAGCGCGGACGTGAACATACATAGGGACATCGCGACGTGCAACCGTAAACGGTTCATCATACGTGGCCCACATATCGTTCTCAGTGCTTTCGGGGTCAGCCGATGGCCCCATCGAATACACGATTCGGCTCACGCCACTGCCCACTTCTCCATCGAAAGCAGCGAGGTCAACAGTCACAACTTTGCCCTCTGAATCCTCGGCCACTGTGAAGGTGGAACTCGGGGCCTTCGTATCAACCTTGAGTTGTGCCTCCGCATTTCCTACTCGACCCTCGGTGTCAGTAGCCCGCACGTAGACCGTTACGAGGCCTTCACCTGGAATCTGAACGGCGTCCGCACTAGCTTTCGTCCAATCCCCACCGAATGAGTATTCGACGGAGGCAATGGGCGAAGTGCGTTCTTGCGCGATGATGGTGAACGCAGGACGTTGTGTGTACCAGCCAGTCGCGGTGGGCGAATCCGCCATATCAACCTTTACGTAAGGAGGTGTATCAACCGCTACGGCAGGCTCAACCACCCAGAATGTACACAGGGCAGGTTCTTCCGCACCGGAAATACTTCCGGAAATGTCTCCATAGGATTCCGCCTCAGCGTAGGTTGACGGATCAGCCTTTTCCCACGTGACTCCAATCTGAGAACTCTGCGAGCCATCGGCATAATGCGCCACCACAGTATTAGGGCACACAGGGGCAACCCCGGGGGTGGTGATGGTGGCAGCATAATCGAAACTCTCGACATCCAGATCTGGATCGGCCACAACATAGATAGTGGCTTGAACCTTGGTTGTTCCGTTTGCAAGTGTTCCTGCAACCGTGAACTTGCCAGTCTCAGCAAGAGCTGCAGAATCAACGCTTGCCCACTCCACCTTTGAGTAACTCAATGGACCATTTTCAGGAAGGACCCACACATTGTTTGGGAGTATTGGCTGCTGGTTAACAGCTGTCCGCACATGCACCGCTTCGACGTCAATCGGAGCGCTTGGGTCTACAGGCTCCGGCTCTTCCTCCGTGAATGATCCCATGACCTCCCATTCTGTGGCCGCCACAGAGAACCAAGAATCATCTCTTGCTTGAGCGTTGAGGACGATCCGCACTTTCGTGGTCTTCACTGGATCGAATGCGACGGTGTTGGGTCCAAGCACGCTACCGTCACCGGCGGCAACTGGATATTCGGCGACGACGTCGACGAACTCCTCTGCTTCTTCATCCCAGTATTGGAATGTCCAATCCTGCGGATTGAGGACATTTCCGGCGCTTGCAGCATCGTTCCAGAACCATACCGATGTGGTTGACACTGTGACGGGGGTATCCCATTCATACTGTGCCCAATGCGACGCGCTGAAATCGCCGTATGTCCCCCACACGTCTCCATGACCGGGTGCCGCACTTGATCCATTGTTGAGCGCGCCAGCGCTGTTCCACGCGGGAACGTAGCTGACAGTCACTTCGGGTTCGTGCTCACTTGTTTGGCTGGCAACATTCACTAGTTCGGGAGTATCTGCGGCTTGTACTGGGACCGTGAGGCCACCCAACGCGAGCGCGGCCACGAGCCCGGCGATCCACTTACGCTTCCCGCGTGCCGGGCGCGATTCCTGTTTGTGCACCATCATTTCTCCATTCGTGCGCGTGAGGCAGCGAGGAGGACCTTTTGGCGGTCCTTAGATGTCATCGCTCCCGAATCTTGGTACTGCTTGGATAGATCCCGCACGCGTTCGAGGAAGTCAGCGCGACTAGCGAAGGGTGCTGCCGTCCATAGTTCGTCGAGGAATGCTGACCCGTTGGCTCCCTGCATATTGAGGACTCCAGAGTCCTGCCCGCCGAAGGCGATCGATTTCTCGACTCGTTCGAAGTAGGTGCTGTAGTAGATATCGTGACCGGCGTAGAGCGGATCGAATTCGCGTCCGGCCAGTATGAGAGACGTACCGTTCCACGTCGCTGCGTGATTCAGCCCACCGCTGAGGTCGTACATCGCAGACAACGAGATCTGAGGAAACTTCGTCGTCTTCCCAACGGCAGCGTAGACCACAGGACCGTAACGAAGCGCTTGTAGTTCGGGACGATCCACCGTGGGATCTACCCACACCCGCATGGGCACAGAAAGCGCGATCATGTCACCCGCCGCCCATGTCCGCTTGATACGGATGTATGCTCCCCCGGACGAGGTCACTTTTGCTCCAGAAACGGCAGCGGATGCCTCTCCCGTGACCCATTCAGGAACCCTGATGGCAATCTCAAGAGACGTCGAAGGTGCTGACACAACTTCGAGTGTCGCCTTTCCATCCAGCGGATACTCGGAGGAAACTCGAAGGACAAGCCCCTTCTCTTGCCACGTCAGGGTTGACGGCATAAGGAAGTTGACAAAGAGTGTCGTGTTGTCGGCCGAATGCGCATAGGCCGTCTCTTGATAGCGCATCGGGCTTTCCATACCTGTACCACCGCAACAGGTTCCGATGTTTCCGTCGCCGTACTCCTTCTGAGCCCCAGCATGTACCGGAAACATATACAGGTTTTCTGGTGACGTAGTGGAGTTCTTATCGCGGTGCCCGCCAAGAAGATGATTGAGAACGGTACGTTCGCAGTAATCCGAATAGCGTTGTTCTCCTGTGATGTGAAAGAGCTGCCACGCGACTTTCACCATGTTGTATGCTGCGCACGATTCGGCATTACGGGAGCCAATATCGCCGGCCACCGTATCGGCAGGGCCCCAAAGCTCTCCCTCTCCGGTGCCGCCATGGGCGTACATACGCCCTGGCACAATCATGTCGAAGAATCCTTTGACCGCCTTGAGATAACGTTCCTCACCGGTGACCGCATAGAGTTTCGCGTATCCAACAAATTGAGGAATATGTTGGTTTGCATGCTTGCCGTTGAGAGTGTCACGCCCTTGTGCACATGCGTCGATGAGTGTGGGAAGGTCAAACAGACGGGCAGCTTTGAGGAACACGTCGCGATCCGTGGCCTTCGACGCCGAATACAGGTCCACTAGCGAATCGTTCATGCCACCATATTCACCGCCAATGTAGATCGACCACATCTTGGTCAGTTGATCACTGGTGCACTTTGATAGCCGTGAATAGACCCATCGGCCAATTCCCTCAGCCAGCTCTAGTGAATCTTGACTGCCGGTCAATAGATATGCGTTGTTGAGCCCATCGAGGATCTTGTGAAGAGTGTAGTAGGGTGCCCAAATCTCTCCATATGGCGCATATTCTTCCAGTGCGGAAAACTGCCATTCCCCGTAGGCGGAAAGAAATCCGGGATGAGAGTAGCGCGGTTTGCCTTGATACGTTTGCGCCGCTAGCGCATCCCGACATTCCTTGAGACCCACCACCAGTTCGTCAACCCTGCTCTTGAGTGCGGCCTCACCAGTTGACGCATAGGCCATCGAGATCATCGACAGAAAATGGCCAGCATAGTGGCCCCGAAGCAATCCACCTGCTCCTGCCTTGTTCTGCCCACGCACATATTCGGCTGCTCCCCACTTCTGAGTATCGGGAGCCGGGCCATACTCTTCCCAACCACCTGGGGGTGTTGCACCTTTCGTGTCCAGCCCCGCATTGCGACGGAACACTGCGAGTATCCGATCCACGGAGTAGGCGCGCGCGAGTGCCAAGCCTTGATCCTGACCTCGCTTGTAAACACCGCTATCAATGGACACGTCAGATAGACCGAACGGACGATTAACCCAAACATCCGGTTCAAACTGATTCGGCTGAGAAGCTCTGACCTTCGAAAGTGGAACAACGCTACCGGTCACTGCTGCACGTTGCTGCTCTATCCCACTGAGTTGCGCTACCGGAACACGTGATGCTTGGGCAGCAGCTGCGGCCGGCGAGCGTGCCAGAAGGGAACTGGCCCCTACCACCACACCGGTAAGTGCTGCGCCTTCCAGAAACGACCGCCGTGAGATCTTGGCTCGCGCGAGATCCGTGAATGGACCATCACCATGGACCCCTTCTCTTTCATGTTGGTTCATGATCTGCTTTCTCTTGTTCAGAACCGCTCCACGCGGTACTGATTCTGCTGACGACTCCACGCTCGGCATTGAGCGCAGCGCACATGTACTTCTCACTTATCGCCGCATTGCGAAGGTTGCCTCAGGCAACGTTCCCGATCCCCTGCTCTGAGCTCGTGGAAGCATCTTCAGGCAGGGCTGGCACGGGAGGCGGAAGTGCCACGAAACTCTGCGCGTCATCTTCGACCAGATCTGATTGGACCAGATAACGTGGATCGAAAGAGTTGATGCCTGAGGAGGCCCATAGAGCCACCGCGTCTGCATCGGCACGGTCGTTGGCAGCTCGCCACAGTACCTTCATATGACGAATCCGTTCGGTCAGCCGCGACACCAGTAGCGGAAGTCGCTTAGGCCCAACAATGAGCGCCATCAACGCAAGTATGACAATTGCTTCATCAAGTGAAATCCCGAACACCGATACTCCAAAGATGCAACCCAATAATGGCCAATAACCGGCCATTAGGCGTCGTTGTAGAAGGAACCGGTGACACCGCTGGCACCCGTTCCTGGCGGCAATATATACCCGCCCGTGGCCCTCATTGGCCCCGGACCGACCAAAATGTTAGCCCTAACATTTCGTCTGCGAGTGAGACGCTACCAGTCTGAGAAGACCATGACAAATGAAAGGGAGTCGTTGGGGAATACCGAAAATTTTCGCTGAAAGTGGGTGTGTGTGGCTATCCTTGTCATTCCGTCACTTTGTGACACCTCACTACCCGAAATGAGGCGCTTTTTCGCAACTTGCAGTCACGTTTGTGAGCTTCTGCCCAGCAAGATTCACGGCAGATAGATGCATGAAACCTTGACAAACTGCAGGTCAGGTACACAGACTCGACGAGTCCCCAAAATAGAATACTTCGTGATATGAATCGAATGTGCCAGGCCGAACCGTGCGCAACACTGCCGTCAAGATTGGAACATATCCAATTGTCTTACTCGGGATTCTAGAAGTCATCTATGACAATTTTGTGCATTGCCATCATGTTGTTCCACGCGTTGGGGCGGCGCATGAGTTCTTCCATATTCTCTGGAACGATCTGCCACGCTACTCCGAACTGATCAGCGAGCCAACCACATTGCTCTGCCTCGGGAACTGCTGAAAGCGCCTCCCATAGAGAGTCAATTTCCGTTTGATCTCGGCAATCAACTTGGAATGAGACCCCGCAATCGGAGCTGAATGGCATGTCATCTTTAGAATCTGTGGCAGCGAACCACTGATTGCCAATCCGAAAATCGGAGTACATGACCGGTCGCCGGCTATGTACTGACTCAGGAATGCCACCGGTTTCGCCATCTTGCTCCGGGTAATAGAACCGATCTCCGAGCTCCGAATCCTCAAACACATCTAGGTAGAAGTCCACTGCGGATTCGGCTTTGAAGTCTGACGTTCCTGAAAACAGCATCGCGGGAATCACGAATGGGCGCGGGGCGCCGTCGGGATCCGACGATATCAACTGCCAGTTGACCCCGTATTTGTCTTCGACCCAGCCGTAATGCGGGCTGAACGGGTACTCTCCGAGATCCATCCGTATCTCGCCACCTTCGCCGAGTGCTTTCCACACGCGATCCAGTTCGTGGCGCGCTGCCGTCTTGTCATTACCAAACAGAAGCGGGTCGAAGTTGAGGATGAATGAGATCCGGGGGTTTGGCCGAAACTCCGGACCCGCATTGATGAACACAAAGCGGTACTCGCCAAGTTGGAAGGTGACAGTTAAGGCCTCACCGGCTAGGTCTTCTTGGAAGTCCATCAGACCTTGGGTCGGGTAGAACGAATCAATTGATGCCTTTGAGCCAGGAAAGATCGCCTCATAGAAGGCGCCCGCCTCGGGCGCAGTCTTGTTGAACCAAATGTTCGGAATGATCTTCTGCATCATGCACTCCTCACCACGAAGCTCGGCACAGTGCCGAGTTAGCTATGAGTATTCCGAATATGTGGCGTAGGACACAAGACCTAGAGGCGGGCGCCGTCCAGTTTGGCGAGGGCTCAGCCGAGCACCTCTACAATTGCTTTGTTGAATGCCGGAAGATCGCGCGGGCTTCGGCTCGAGATGAGATTGCCATCAATGACCACTTCCTCATCTATCCATTGGGCTCCGGCATTCTTGAGATCCGTCGAAATGCGGGCTGTGGAGGTAATCTTCTTGCCCTTGACTGCCCCTGCCTCAATGAGAATCCACGGGCCATGGCAGATCGACGCAATTGGCTTACCGGCATCCACGAATGCCTTGACGAAAGCCAACGCTTCCGGAACAGTGCGAATTTTGTCAGAATTCAACGTGCCGCCGGGCAACACGAGTAGCGCATAGTCATCCGGATTGGCATCCTTCAGTTCGAGATCGACGGGGAAGGATTCTCCTCGTTCCCAATCGTGGATGAGCGCAGTGACTTCACCGGGGGCGTCTGAAATGAGAACCGGCTCATAGCCCGCTTCCTTCACGGCCGCCCACGGTTCCGTGAGTTCCGGCTGTTCAACGCCGCGCTTGAGAACAAAAGCAACTTTCTTCGCCATGTCAGGCACCTTTCTATCGGGTCGCTCCATTCATCCTTGCAGATGCATACTCATGTGCGGCAGGGCCTCTTTGCAGTCGGCGAAAAGGGTGGCCCACATCGGTGCCAGAACACGTTGGAACTGGTCCAGGATGTGAGCCACCCTTGTGAAGGCGTTATTGCACGCGCACGCTACGGCCGCACCAAGATCCTGATGGGGCTGCCTTCATGTTCATCGAGCTGGCGAATGCCTTCCTTGATGTTCTCCAATGAGATCACCCCTGAGATCGAACGGCTCAGGTCAAGACGTTCGAAGCTCAAGAGATCGGCCAGCGTTGCAATATCCTCAGATTTGTACCCGAAGTGACCCGAGGCAGTCAGCCTCTTCATACTGAACTGTGCGCCGTGGCCAACCGAGAGCTTCTCAGCTGACATGCCAACAGAGACCAGACGCCCGCCAACACCCAAGCACTCAATGGCCTTGGAGAAGGTCGCCGAGATACCCACCGCATCGAAAGCGACATTGAGGTCACGCCCACCCGTTGCCGAATGGATCTTCTCAACCAGATCTGGATCCTTCGAGTTGAAAGCATAGTCAGCACCAGACTTCATAGCCCGGCGCAACACTTCGTCATCCACGTCCACAGCGATGATCGGTACGGCTCCGGTAATCCGAGCAATCTGCACAATGTGCGTTCCAACGCCACCCAGACCCCAGACTCCAACTGCCTCACCTGGACGAACCTTTGCCGTGCGAACAACAGCGCCGTACGGTGTGGCGACGGCGTCGGCCAAAATGGCAGCCTCTTTGAAGTCAACGTTATCGGGAATTCGGGTGAGGCCAGCGGCCGGAGAGATGCAGTACTCAGCCCAAGCGCCGTCATAGTTGAATGCCATGACCTGCATGTGCAGGCAATCTGTGTAGGCGCCGCGGCGGCAGTTGCGGCACTTCATGCATGGTCTGCCGGCCGAAGGAATGACGCGGTCTCCCAGATCCCAACCGCTGACGCCAGCTCCGATTCCAGCGATGGTTCCCGAGGCTTCGTGGCCTTGCGTCACGACGGGAAGCGAGCTGGGCAGAGTTCCATTGATGAGCGAGATATCCGAGTGGCAGATACCGCAATACTCAACCTTGATGAGCACCTCGCCCGGTCCTGGTTCCGGAATTGGCACATCTTCGACTGTGACTTCCTTGGTTTCCAAGTTCAGGCGCTCGGCGCGCATGGTTTCGGTCATCGTATGGTCCTTCCTGAGCCGTCCTCATTGACGGCGATAACCTGCCTGTCATCCTTGACAGGATAAGAGTGAGACGTTCGTCCCGACCAGTCAAGGCTACGTCCATTTCGGTCTAGGTACATACAGAATATCGATCTTCTTATACTCAGACTTTCGTCCCGCCAAGACATCACCACCGTGAACACGGATTAGGATGAAGTTATGTTGTTTGCCTTCTCTATTGCACCATCAACTACGTCCGATCCTGACGGCTCCATGAGCGATATCGTTGCGCGCGCCGTCGAAGTCATCCAAGCCTCCGGCCTCCCCCAGGAGACCACATCGATGTTCACCACCGTTGAAGGTGAATGGGATGACGTCATGCCGGTTATCAAAGCCGCATGCGAGGCCGTGGCAGAGGTGTCTCCCCGGGTCTCGCTCGTGCTGAAGGCCGATCTGCGCCCGGGGCGCTCTGGCGAGATCACAGGCAAGGTGGAGCGCCTGAACGCCGCAATGAAGCGCGACGCCGACGCCTGATCACATCTGAGCTCCACCCCACCCCAGCTGAGATCTGGCGTTTCACAATCCGAAGCTGGCTGTGGTGCGATGCTTCATCACGGATCATTTCTCGGGCCAAACCGTCATCGTGCCAGTATGCGAAAACCGCAGTCTGACGATTGGTGTTGGCATCGAGCGTTGGGACCGGACGCCTCTCACATCCTGCAAAGCATGGTCGAAAACCTGGAATAGACGACGACTTTCTATCGACTTTCCGATGACTTTCCGATGACTCTTGCCGTTTTTGGCGAAATTAGACGGCTCAGTGACGTAGGAAAGTGGCGGTATTCCGCCATTATTGGTGCCCCCAACAGGACTTGAACCTGTGACCGATGGGTTATGAGTCCACTGCTCTGACCAACTGAGCTATGGGGGCTAGCAGCAGATCCGAGCAAGCCTCCATCTGCAACCTTGACCATAATAGCGGCTCAAAGCTGATTCTTCTGAATCGGCGTAGGTATCAGCTTCAGCACACGTATCACGCTTCAGGTGTCTCAATCTGCTCATCGCAGGCCCGCCGCTGGTTCTCAAGCTCGATAAGCCGAGCGAAGAGCGCGCTATAACGTTCATCTGCTGGCGGGGTGCGCTGGAGTTCGGATCGAACGTCGGCAATCTGACGTGTGATGCCCTGACGAATAAGGGCCATGGCGATGCTCCACGAGTACCACCGCATTCGATCTTGCCGGTTCTCTGGCAGATCTTCCACCACGAGCTGGTTCACAGCGCGCGCCACGATAGGGTCAGAGTTGCGCAATACTCTCTCTATATACCACGAACTGGCGTCGCGCCGAGCCTGTTCCTCAGTCAAACCCTTTTCTCTGAGCTCATCAAATCGAGTGGTGAAGGATTGAGTTCCACCTGTGGCACGGATGGCATCATGGACACTCGCATGAATGGGCACTTGGAAGGTTTGGGGTGGCAACTGATCCATGAGCGCGTCGGCTGCATACCACGGCACCTGCAAGTACACTTCCAGGGCCTCGCGTTCTACCCGCTCAATTGGATCACGCAGCTGGTTGCGCGGTCTGAGTACAGGCTCGCGCGGAAGCTCTGCACCGCCTTGGCTCCCCGATGATTGCTGTTCGCTACCTTGGACCGCTCCACGAGCCGCCCCCATGCCAGCTGGCCCACCCGCACCGGCCGGTCCAAAGCTCCCCTGCCGTGCGCCATCAAACTGAGAACCAGCACCCCCGAACTGAGAACCAGCACCGCCGAACTGGGAATCGTTCCCCCGCCGAGCCTGTGGGTGACGCGCGGCGCCCTTAACCGCCATGCGCAC
Organism: Changpingibacter yushuensis; assembly: GCF_014041995.1. Classification (NCBI taxonomy): domain Bacteria; kingdom Bacillati; phylum Actinomycetota; class Actinomycetes; order Actinomycetales; family Actinomycetaceae; genus Changpingibacter; species Changpingibacter yushuensis. Next base: position 1,765,467 of record NZ_CP059492.1, read on the forward strand.
AGTCACTTCGTCCATGCCGAGCCATCCAGCCAGCTGGCGAGTGTATTCCCCACGCAACACTCTGTCGCGGATTGAGGCAACCATAGGCGCCGCGGCTCGAAGCCCAGCGGTACGGCCTTCCGCAGTGTTGAGCGGCAGGCCCGCAAGCGCAGACTGAATCGCGAACTCGAAGAGAGGACGGCGTGCGGCCACGACCTGGCGCACACCCTCATCTCCGTACGTCATTCGGACTTCGCATGGATCCATACCGTTCTCAGCAACGGCTACAAACGTCTGCGCGGCGAATGACTGATCCTCCTGGAATGCGCGCAACGCGGCCTTCTGGCCCGCGGCGTCGCCGTCGAAGGTGAAGACGACCTCGCCACCGTAGGACTTCCCATTGGAAAGCATGACGCCAGCGGCCGGATCTGCGCCATCACCAATGAGGCGCCGAACGATCTTGACATGGTCTGTACCAAACGCCGTACCGCACGTGGCCACCGCACACTCGATTCCGGCAAGTTGCGCTGCCATGACGTCCGTGTAGCCTTCTACGACGACGACGCGGCGTTCTTGCGATATTGCCTTCTTTGCGAGGTTGAGTCCATAGAGAACCTGCGACTTCTTGTATATGGGGGTCTCAGGAGTATTGAGATACTTCGGGCCATTATCGTCATCCTTCAGGCGGCGTGCGCCAAATCCGATCGGGTCGCCAGTAATGGAGAAGATCGGCCACATGACTCGGCCGCGGAACCTGTCATACATACCGCGGTTACCTTGGGTCGCAAGGCCAGAAACAGATATCTCGCGTTCACTGAAACCGTGGTTGCGCAACTCCCTGAGCAGCGAATCCCACGAATCGGGCGAATAACCGATCTGGTAGTGGGCGATCGCCGCATCGTCAAAGCCGCGCTCAGCGAGCATTGTGCGAGCAGCTTGCGCATCCGGGGTGTGGAGTTGCTTGATATAGAACTCCATTGCCACACGATGTGCGTCAATCAATCGAGCTCGGCTTGGTCCGCCTTGATCGCGCGGCCCGGTGCGGCCATCCTCCTCGTAGTGGAGCTGCACGTTAGCTTTGCGCGCCAACAGCTCCACAGCTTCAACGAATGAGATGTGCTCAACCTTCTCGATGAACGAGATAGCATCGCCACCCTCACCGCATCCGAAACAGTGCCACCTGCCAACGTTTGGGCGTACGTGAAATGACGGAGTCTTTTCATCATGAAACGGGCACAAGCCCTTCATGGAATCCATACCGGCCGTGCGGAGCGCAACGTATCCCGAGACGACGTCGTCGATCCGAATGCGGGCGCGGACTTCGTCGATGTCCTCCCGCCTGATAAGGCCAGGCATGGGGACAGTCTAGTAGCTGGCGGCGACAAGTATTAGCTGGCCTACGTCACCTTGACACTCGGCTGCCAAGCGAAACCTCAATTCCGTCAGAGCAAATGATCCTCGCTCGCAACCAGCGACCGCCGCACTGACGCGGATTCAGTTCCTTAGCATCCCGCACAATCTGGCATGCCACTGACGCGCTGACTGGTCAGTGAGAGAAGCCACCTGATCAACAACTACCCGAAGCCGGGCATCAGAATCCTCGCGCTTCCACATGTCGTAGAAGTGAGGTTCGAGATGGTGGGGATTGGCTGCGATTGCATCCACGAGGTCGAAAAGGAGTGTCCGCTGCTCGTAGTAGAGGGGTTCATACTCGCGTGGCAGCATGACGTACTCAACGGCGATGCCCTTGAGTACCGTGATCTCGTCGCAGATATCGTCCGGGATCACCACGTTACCCTCATACCTGACCAAAGGATCCTCGCCATACTCACGGTAGGTGGCCTCACACACAGCAGAAACGAATCTGCCGATGAGATCGCTGGTCAGATCCTTCATAGCGGCCAAATCTCGGTACGATCCAGTGAAACCGCCGGGCCACAGTTCCTCGCCGAGCAGGCGATCAAGTGCGGCCTCCAGGCGCCCGGCATCTGGCATTGCGTACCAGTCCTGAGTGGCGGCTATGATGCGTTGTTGCTGGATGGAATCGCGCAGAGCCTCCGGCTTCACAAAACCGCGCACTACTCCATCCTCGACGTCATGGACCGAATACGCGATGTCATCCGCCAGATCCATAATCTGGGCCTCTATACACTTTGCATGGCCATGTTCGCCGTGTATCCACCGGAACACGGCTTCGTCGTCGGAATAGACATTGAACTTGGGCGTTGCCGAACCATCCGAGAGCGGCGGCCCTTCCCTGTTTAGCCAGGGGTACTTGATCGTGGCATCCAAGGTGGCGCGTGTGAGGTTGAGCCCGGCCGGTTCGCCATCCGGAGTCAATCGCTTGGGTTCGAGCCGTGTGAGAAGCCGAAGCGTCTGCGCATTGCCTTCGAAGCCACCCACGGACTCAGCAACTTCATTAAGCGCCGCTTCCCCGTTATGTCCAAATGGTGGATGCCCCAAATCGTGGCACAAACAAGCGGTTTCCACAATGTCTGGATCGCACCCGAAGTTCTTTCCCAGTGATCGCCCGATTTGTGCGACTTCAAGAGAATGAGTGAGGCGGGTGCGAACGAAATCATCGGATTCCGGGCCCAGTACCTGCGTTTTTGCCCCAAGCCGCCGCAGGGCCGAGGAGTGCAGAACGCGGGCGCGGTCGCGTTCAAACTCTGTTCGACTAGGGTTCTTCGCGGGTTCACGAACCCATCGTTCCCGATCTTGCGCACTATACCTGTCTGCCACGCAGTAGAGCCTACCTTTGCGTAGGGCCGCACGTGATGGTACTAAAGAGTTGTGGACATCCTTGTTGACCGCAGTTCTGCGCCTGAATCCTCCGGCAAATCGAGTACAGAGGTTGCTTCCACGCGGCTCGCTCCGCTCCAAAGCCTTGCGGATTCTGGGAGCTTGCGCGCGAAACTACTGTTCCCAGCCAATAGTGCGGGCCAGTGGTGGCATCAGGAAACTCTTTACCAGTCAAACCACACCCAGGCTGAGGGCGTGCGCGCAGATATTTCGCGCGCCGGGCGCTTCCAGATTCCCAGCGTCTCAGTGCCCTCAACCGTCCCAGACGAACCGGATTACCTTGAGCGTGTGATGGCCAAAGCCGAGCAGATCGGCGTATCTATCATCGTGCGGCTCGATACGCGCGATGAGGTCGCCAACATTCCCGCCGCCCGCCGCTGGCTCCAATCAGGCGCCAAAGGTATCGCTGTTATGAGTCAATGGCACGACGACGACGAAGTTGCCACGGCCATGCTTCCGCTCCTGGCACTCACCGCGCAGTTCAGCGAAGGCGCTGCCCTTCTACTCAGCCACACTCCCGAAAATACTGACGCTCTTCTGCACGTTCTGGCAGAGAACTGGGTGCACGTGCTCTTCCATGGCTTGCTGGATGGCGGCCCCTGGAGAGCCACAGCGTTCGCTTCGAAACTTGACGAGATCTATAGCTCCTACCGGCGTTTTGGCACTACCCCGGGTTGGTATGTAGGAAAGACAACTCTTGAGCGCACTCACGGAGCTCTCACACCCACAGGTGCAGCCCTTTTGCGCCTGGCTCTCCCCGGAATGATGACAGTTGGATCCAGTCTGGACATCACCCCAACGCTTCGGGCAGCCCTTCGGATTCGGAACGAATACCGCCTCGCAACCGCTCCGATCACTCTCATTGACATGGATCCTCAGCTTGACGTAGTGAGCCTGAGTGTCGGCCGCATCGTCGTCGTTGCCAACTTCAGCAACAATTCAGCACTGCTCCAGGAAGCATCCGGCACTCTTGTGGTCTCCGACGATGCCGCAACCACTGATCCCGAGGGCGTGTGGCTGGCGCCGGGCGGTGTGGCTTGGCTCAGCGCGTCAGACGCCACCATCGAGACGCTTCCAGAGGCCATCTAGTCACCAGCGGTACGCATTAGCCGCCCGAGACTCCGATTTCGGCTAACGCGATTTTCGCTTGTTGCTCTGCACTCAGAACACGCGAGTCCAACCATCCGTCTGGAAGGTGGGGACGTTTTGGGCTCCCTGCCCGGCCTCGAGGCCCTTCTGCAGCAGAAGGGAAAGGCTGATCGAGATCAAGGTTTCCCAAGCGGTCCTTCAATTCGTCAAGGGTTGAGACCAATGCGAGTTCGTTCCGGGCTTCGCCGCCGACTGCAAATCCACGAAGATACCACGCCATATGCTTGCGCAGCTCGCGAAGAGCGCGGTGTTCATCGTTGTTGAAGTGCTCGATGGAGAGCTCAGCGTGACGAACAAGAGTCTGCGCCACCTCCGCCAACGTAGGTAGCGCGCGGGCCGCGGAACCGTGAAGATAGGCGGCTAGATCGTGGAAGACCCATGGGCGGCCTTGGCATCCCCTCCCAACGGCCACTCCCTTGGCTCCCGTCTGCTCCATGAGGTTCTGTGCGTCATCCACCCCAAACACGTCACCATTGCCCAGCACAGGGAGGGCGGTTGCCTGCACAAGTTCGTTGATGGCATCCCAGTGGGCATGACCCGCGTAGTGTTGCGCCGTCGTGCGGGCGTGGAGAGTGAGTCCCACGATTCCTGCATCTTCGGCAATGTGTGCCGCATCGGAGAACGTCAGGTGATCCTCGTCGATGCCAATCCTGATCTTGGCACTGATGGGCACTTCGAAGTCGCGATCCACGCTGGCAGCACGCGAAGCCGCAACCGCGGCCGTCACGAGCTCACGGAAAAGGTCGAGTTTCCACGGAAGGGCTGAACCGCCGCCCTTACGCGTGACTTTCGGGGCCGGGCAGCCAAAGTTGAGATCAATGTGGTCCGCACGATTCTCCGCCACAAGTATCCGCACAGCTTCGGCTGTGGTGGCCGGTTCCACACCATACAGCTGAATCGAACGGACCGGATCGCCTAGATCCGGTTTGATCATGTTCATCGTTTCAGCGTTGCGCTCCACAAGCGCCCGAGTTGTTACCATCTCACACACCCACAAGCCCGCAGGCGCGTAGGTCCCGGGAATGTGCCCAGCCTCGCGCATGGGCGCGTCAACATCGCATCCTGCCGCGCGCATGCCGGCTTCGCCTTGCTCCCGGCACAACTGGCGGAATGGAGGATTCGTGACTCCAGCCATGGGTGCCAGCATGACGGGCGTGCCCAACCGTAACGCACCAAGCTGAACTGCTTGGCCCGTCATGGTTCCTGTGTTTGCTACCCCGGCCATGCATCCTCTCCCGCCATCTGGTATTTGTGCTCAGTCAAGACTAGCGGAGACCCCGCCACACACCAGTAGCACGTACCTCACAGAAAGGCTCGGGTGGTTGCCGAAGTACCGGCAACCACCCGAGCCTTTCACCGCATTGGTTCAGTGATTAGCAGCCAATCAACTTGCCCGCCAAGAATCCTTGCACCTCATCGATTGGAATACGGATCTGCTCCATTGTGTCGCGATCACGCACGGTTACCGCGTTGTCCTCCAAAGAATCGAAGTCCACCGTGATGCAGTATGGCGTGCCGATCTCATCCTGGCGGCGGTACCGGCGGCCAACGGCTCCGGCGTCGTCGAAATCAACGTTCCAGTACTTACGCAACTTGCTCGCGAGTTCTCGCGCAACGGGCGATAGCTTCTCAGAACGCGAGAGTGGCAGCACTGCCGCCTTGACCGGGGAGAGACGCGGATCGAGCTTGAGCACAACACGCTTGTCCACCCCACCCTTCGTGTTGGGAGCTTCGTCTTCCACGTATGCCTCACACAGGAAAGCCATGAGGGAACGAGTTAGGCCGGCTGCAGGCTCGATGACGTAGGGCACCCAGCGTTCGCCGCTGGCCTGATCGAAGAAAGAGAGATCCTTGCCCGAATGCTTCGAATGGGTCGAAAGGTCAAAATCGGTACGATTGGCAATACCTTCCAGCTCACCCCAATCCGAAGCTTGGAATCCGAACTTGTACTCGATGTCAACAGTGCGCTTGGAGTAGTGGGAGAGCTTCTCCTGTGGATGCTCGTAGAAGCGAAGGTTCTCCTCACTAATGCCGAGGTCTGTGTACCAATCGCGGCGTTGATTGATCCAGTATTCGTGCCAGTCCTCATCCGTGCCGGGCTCCACGAAGAACTCCATTTCCATCTGCTCGAACTCACGAGTGCGGAAAATGAAGTTTCCTGGGGTGATCTCGTTGCGGAAAGACTTACCGATCTGGCCAATGCCAAACGGCGGCTTCTTGCGTGCCGAGGTCGCCACATTCTGGAAGTTGATGAAGATACCCTGAGCCGTTTCCGGCCGCAGGTAGTGCAATCCGGATTCATCTTCCACGGGCCCAAGGTAGGTCTTGAGCATCATGTTGAAGTCGCGTGGTTCGGTCCACTGGCCGCGAGTGCCGCAGTTAGGACATGGCAGCTCAGTGAGCTCAACTGCGTCAGGGTCCTCTAGCCCCTTGCGTTGCGCATACTCCTCTTGCATCTGGTCCACGCGGAAGCGCTTGTGGCAGGAAAGGCATTCTGTGAGCGGATCCGTGAACACACCGACGTGACCGGAGGCCACCCACACTTCCTTGGGAAGGATGATGGATGAATCCAAGCCCACGACGTCGTCACGGGAAGTAATCATGTAGCGCCACCATTGGCGCTTGATGTTCTCCTTAAGCTCCACACCCAGTGGGCCATAGTCCCAAGCTGAGCGCGTGCCGCCATAGATTTCGCCGCATGGATACACAAAGCCACGGCGTTTGGCGAGGGAGATAACGTTGTCGAGGCGCGAGGGGGCCGACTTGGCCATACGCGTACTCCTTTCGTTACGCATCTGGATGATGCGAATTGGGTCCGTACCCGGCTGGCACGGACTGACCACCATCCTAGCCACCTCACAGATCCCGCTGCGTATCGCTCCGCACGGCGGCCTTGCACACACCACTTTGATTGAAATTGACAATCATTCTCATCAATAGTGATAATCGTTCTCATGAAGAAGACACACATCGCTTTCGCAGCAAGTGCGGTAATCACACTGGGCCTATCCGGATGCTCCAGTTTGGCCAGCACGCCTGACAACTCGTCAGACGGCAAGCTTCAGGTTTCTGCATCCTTCTACCCCATCGCATGGCTTACCGAGCAGATTGGCGGCGATGCGGTTGACGTCACCCTCATAACTCCCGGGAACGTGGAACCCCACGATTTCGAGCTCTCACCCAAAGATATTGCGAAGCTCGAAGACGCCGATACCATCATTTACGTGCCGGATTTCCAGCCGTCTCTCGACGACGCCGTCGCCCTCATTTCTGGCCCGACTATCCTCGATCTCACCTCCACGGTTGACCTTGTGCCACTGAGCGAGGATACCGACGGTAATCACTCAGTAGCTTCCGAAGAAGAGTCTTCCGATGGTCACAGCACCACAGATCCTCACTTCTGGCTGGATCCGCATCGAATGGAAGCGGCTGCCGGCGCAATCGAGAAGCAGTTGGCCACTTCAGATCCCGAAAACGTGGATCTGTTCGCCGCAAACCTCTCTGCCGTCCAGACTTCCCTTTCTGACCTAGATGACTCCCTCGCAGCCGGCCTCCAGACCTGCGAGCGGCGCACGATTGTGGCAAGCCACTCTGCATTCGGCTATTTCGCCGATAGATACGACCTCGAGCAAGTATCAATTTCGGGAATCGATCCAGAGTCCGAGCCGAGCCCCGCAAACCTTGCTGCAATGAAGAAGGTCATCGAGTCCACCGGATCAACCACCGTTTTCACTGAAGAGCTCGTGTCATCGAAAACCGCCGATGCTCTTGCAACTGAAACCGGTGCCACCACCAAAGTCCTCAACACTCTGGAGGCACAGCCAGAAGATGGGGACTACGTCAGTGCAATGACCGACAATCTCTCCGCACTTCGCACTGCACTCGACTGCCAGTAGACTCTATGTCTCGCGGTCATGGTGCGTGCTCTTACTCGCGCTCGCGAAATCTGCTGCTGCGTGCGAATGCCCTCCTCCTTTCCGTCCTTCAGCGCTATCCGTTCCCCCATTTGGGGGCATCCCCACATACGAATTCAGGTAACAATGGCCAGAGAAACATCCATCGCTCCAATCGTTGCGCGTGATGTGTCAGTGGTTCTCGGCAACAGCCGGATCCTTCATGGCATCACCTTTTCGGTTTCTGCTGGCGAATCCGTCGCCCTACTTGGCCCCAACGGTTCAGGCAAGTCAACTCTGGTTCGCGCAATGCTCGGGGTGGTGCCGCTCGCCTCCGGATCCATCGAACTGTTCGGACAAGATATCTCCATCAGGCACAAAGTGAGCTGGGATGAGATTGGGTATGTGCCGCAACGCGTCAGCGCTGGATCTGGAGTTCCAGCCACCGCGCTCGAGGTGGTGAAAGCTGGATTGCTTGGCCCTGGCAAGCGTTTGTGGGCAGACCGCGGCCGGAAGGCGCGCGAAGCTGCTTTGGCTGCGCTTGATGCCGTCGGCTTGGCAGATCGCGCGAATGACCACGTTCAGGTTTTCTCCGGTGGTCAGGCCCAACGCGTACTCATTGCGCGGGCACTGGTGCGCCAACCTGATCTCCTCTTCCTAGATGAACCCTTAGCAGGAATCGACCGGGAGTCACGCGAGACCTTGGCCGAACTCCTTGCCAATTTGCAGTCACAGAGCTTGACTCTGGTTACCGTGCTCCACGAAATGGGAGAACTCGAATCTCTCATGACTCGCGCAATCGAACTCCGCGATGGTCATATTCGCCGCGATGGAGCCCCGCCACGCCCCGATCCGGGACATGACGATCTTGAGCATGATCACGTGCATCCCCACGAATCTCCAGCCCCTACTTCCCACCACGCTCCCATCCTTCGAACGGAGATGCCGTGATCATCGAAATGCTTGCCTCCCCACTCATGCAGCGCGCCCTTGTAGTCGCGCTGCTTGTGGGCTTTGCGGCCCCGATTGTGGGCACGTATCTTGTCCAACGAGGTATGGCCTTGATGGGTGACGGTATTGGCCATGTTTCCCTTACAGGCGTCGCACTCGGTTGGTTGGCAGCAGGTTGGTTCGGTATCAGTCCCAATGATGCTCTGGCTATCCCTGGCGCTATCCTTGCGTCACTCGTGGGCGCGATTCTCATCGAAATAGTTCGCGAACACGGCCGAACTGGCGGCGACGTGGCACTTGCGATGTTGTTCTATGGGGGTATTGCTGGCGGCGTCCTGCTCATCCGCATTGCGGGCGGCACCACTACCAACTTAACCAGCTATCTCTTCGGCTCTATCGCAACGGTCTCAACTGCAGACGTTTGGTATACCGTCATTCTGGCGGTCTTCATCGTGCTCGTGGGTATCGGCCTGCGTGGTGCCCTCTTCGCACTGTCCCATGACGAGGAGTTCTCACGTTCCACCGGCCTGCCCGTTCGTTTGTTGAACATTCTTGTGGCAGTGCTTGCCGCCCTCACCGTATCGGTATCGATGCGGGTCGTGGGTGTGCTTCTGGTATCGGCAATCATGATTGTGCCCGTGGCCATCGCTCAGCTTCTTTCCACGTCGTTCGTCCACACGATGCGCATTTCTCAGGGGATCGGCGCAGTGGTGTGCGTGGCTGGACTGGTCATCACCTACTCCGTTGCCGCATCCCCGGGCGCTACAATCGTGGTCATCCTCATTGCCATCTATGCAATCGTGGCCTTCGTTCGTTCGATCGCCGGAATGCGTTCCCGCCACGCAACCTCAAGGAGTCAAGAATGCCCAGCGCACGCATGACGGCCCAGCGCGCGGCGATCACTCAGATGATCTCGGACCAAAAAGGGTTCGTTAGCGCACAACAACTTCACGAACAGATGATGGTGGCAGGCCAGAAGATTGGGTTAGCGACCGTATACCGAACGCTTCAGTCCATGTCCGACGACGGCGAACTGGACGTACTGCGCCTCGACGTCGAAACCCTGTATAGGCGGTGCCAAACGAGTTCGCACCACCACCATCTGGTCTGCCGCACCTGCGGACGCACGGTTGAGGTCTCCGGTGCAGGAGTTGAGGAATGGGCACGCTCAGTTGCGGCTTCGGCAGGGTTTTCTGAAGTGGAACATACGCTCGAGCTCTCAGGGCTGTGCGCCCAGTGCTCAATCCGCGCTGCCAAGACGTGAACCCTGAGCTCCCTCCGATAGGATTTGCATCATGAACGAAATCCCCCAATTCATTGCCGAGGGGCCCTTCGCTCTCTTGTTTGCCTTCTTCATGTTTGGGGCATTTGCTAGATCGAGTGCCACATACGCTCTGGGCCGCTATGCCAACCATCTCATGTTGAGACCAGCACCTCCTACCTCTGGCTTCCCTCTGAGGATCTGGACGTGGGCTAATCTACCTACCACTCAGCGAGCCATGGCGACGGTGCGGCGTCGTGGCTGGATCGCTATTCCCCTGGCATTTCTTACGGTTGGCGTGCAGTCATTCGTTATGCTCGCCGCCGGTATCATTGGCCTGAGCTATCCCCGGTTCGCCCTTGCGGCGTTCCCTGGATGGGTGGCGTGGGCCGCGATTTACTCCACTATTGGCTTTGCCGTGTGGAACGCAGCAATTGCCGCTGCCGCAGGATCCCCAGCCGGAATCGCCGTGATGTGCGCTGTGATTGTGGGCTGTGGAGCCTATATTGTTCTCAAGCGACGCCGTAAGCGGCGCATCAGCAAGTAGATTCCGCCGTAGCCAACCACACCACACTCGAAACGCAGGAAGTCTGATGGACAGAATTGAAGTTACCCTCCCTATTAAGCTTGGCCAGTTCGTCAAGCTTGCCTCGCTGGCGGAATCAGGCTCCGAAGCTCGCGAGATGATTGAGCTGGGTGATATCACGGTCAATGGCGTGGTGGAAACCCGCCGCGGACATCACCTCAGTGATGGCGACGTCGTGGCCTTGGAAACAGTCCACGGCGAGATCGCCGTGGAACTCGTAGCCCTCGAAGAGTAACTGCGCACAGGCGCGAACGCGGGCGGGCCGGGTGTTGACCCGGCCCGCCCGCACGTCTGGACCAAACCACACGGCGTACCTGCGTTATTTGGCATTCGCCCTATTGCATAAGGCAGTTGCGGCCCAACAACACGCGCAGATCTGAAAACATGCCTGCGCCTTGCTTCACGTAGTACTCCTGCGATACCTGAACCACAGCGGTAGTAGAGGGCCTGCGGATATGCAGCCGCACCGGTGATGAGCCCGGGTAGGACTTGAGGATCACTGCAAGGTTGGCCATGAGTTGCTGCGTGCACATGCGTTCAGGCAGCTGGAGATCCAACGGCGAATCCGGCATGAGATCACCCGAAGGCAGGGTCATGGACTGCGCGGAGAGTTGGATCGATCCATCGCGATCTTGCACTCGGCAGGTGACGATTGCAACTTGATCCTGGGTGAGCATCGTAGAGACCGTCTGATAGGTCTGCGGGAAGAAGTTGATTTCCGTGCTACCTGTCAGATCCTCAAGCGTGATCGTGGCCCACATCTTGCCGTTCTTCTTGGAGATACGTGGCTGAACCGATGTGATGAGCCCCGCCAGATTGATCGAAGAGCCATCGGGAATCGCCTCCTCGTTCATGAGTCTCACAATGGTGATGTCGGCTCCCCGCTCCAACACGTGCTCCAGTCCGGAAAGCGGATGATCGGAGACATACAGGCCGAGCATGTCGCGTTCATGATCAAGCTTCACCTTCTTATCCCATTCGGGCAGGTCTGGGATAACTACGTCAAGTCCGCCTTCGAGTTCAACGCCAGCTCCGCCGAAGAGGTCAAACTGGCCAGCGGCTTCATTCTTCTTGAGTGCGACGACGGCGTCCACGGCCTCTTCAACGCGGGTGAGCAATGCACGGCGGGTGTATCCGAGAGAATCGAAAGCCCCTGCTTTGACCAAGCATTCAATAGCGCGCTTGTTGCATACCTGTAGCGGCACCTTGTCGAGGAAGTCTTGGAATGAGGTGAACTTGCCCTTTTCTTCGCGAGCCTGAATGATCCCTTCCACCACGTTGGCGCCAACGTTACGAATAGCAGTCAATCCGACTCGAATCTCGGCGCCCGCCGGGGAGAAATCGGAGAGTGATTCGTTGACATCAGGAACCAAAACCGTGATACCCATCCGGCGCGCTTCGCCGAGGTAGAGGGCAAGCTTATCCTTGTTGTCTTTCTTGGAGGTGAGCAGGGCCGCCATGAACTCCACTGGGTAGGTGGCCTTGAGGTAGGCCGTCCAGTAGGAAATAAGGCCATAGCAGGCCGAATGGCTGCGGTTGAAGGCGTACTGCGCGAAGGGAACCAATACGCCCCACAGCGTATCGATGCACTCCTTCGAGTAGCCGTTATCAAGCATGCCTTTGGAGAAGCTTTCGAACTGCTTGTTCAGCACATCGATCTTCTTCTTACCCATGGCCTTGCGAAGCGTGTCTGCCTGACCCATTGTGAATCCGGCGCAGGTACGCGCAATCTGCATAACCTGTTCCTGATACACAATCAGGCCATATGTGCTTGCAAGCACATCCTTTAGTGGCTCCTCAAGCTCCGGGTGGATCGGGGAGATCACTTGAAGCCCGTTCTTCCGCAGCGCGTAGTTTGTGTGCGAGTTCATGCCCATAGGGCCTGGGCGATACAGAGCTGAAACCGCGGAGATATCCTCGAACTCGGTTGGCTTCATCTGTTTGAGAAGGGCGCGCATTCCAGAACCATCAAGCTGGAACACGCCAAGTGTCTCTGCACGCCCTAGCAGATCAAACGTGGGTTGATCATTAAGTGGAACTGACTCAATCTCAACCGGGTCCTTGCCATTAGCCACAATGTTGTGGAGGGCATCGTCAATAGTTGTCAGGTTTGACAGACCCAAGAAGTCCATCTTGAGGATGCCCAGTTCTTCGCACAGCGGGTATTCGAACTGGGTGATGGTGGCGCCGTCGGCTGGCCGTTTCATGACTGGGATTACGTCTGTAAGCGGCACAGAGGACATGAGAATGGCACAGGCGTGCACACCCCACTGACGGGTCAGACCTTCGAGGCCCTGAGCCAGATCCAAGACCTTCTTCGCATCGTGATCCGTTGCAACCAGCTGGCGGAAATCCTCGGCTTCTTTGTAACGATCGTCTTGCTCGTTGTAAATGCCTGCCAGCGAGATGTCCTTGCCCTGAACGGCCGGAGGAAGCGCCTTTGTGAGGCGTTCTCCCATCTCAAACGGGTAGCCAAGCACACGAGAGGAGTCTTTGAGTGCCTGCTTGGTCTTGATGGTTCCGAAGGTGACTACCTGGGAGACTTTGTCTGCCCCATACTTTCGTTCTACATACTCAATGACCTCGCCGCGGCGCCGTTCGTCGAAGTCGACGTCGATATCGGGCATCGATACGCGTTCCGGGTTGAGGAATCGTTCGAAGAGGAGGCTGTACTTGATGGGGTCAAGTTCTGTAATGCGCAGCGCATACGCCACCATCGAGCCAGCGCCTGAGCCTCGGCCAGGTCCAACGCGAATGCCGTGTTCCTTCGCCCACCGGATGTAATCAGAAACGACAAGGAAGTAACCCGGGAAACCCATCTGAACGATGACGCCCACTTCGTAGTCCGCACGTTCCCGCACATCGGCGGGGATATGTTCACCGAATCGGCCGTGTAAGCCGTTCTCCACTTCTTTCACAAACCAAGATGTGACGTCCTCTCCTTCGGGAACGGGAAACTCTGGCATGAAGTTCGCGCCTTCGGAGGCGGTGCGGAAGGACACGTCGCAGCGTTCGGCTATTGCCAAGGTGTTCTCGCATGCACCCGGCAGATCGCCAAACAGTTCCCACATGTCTTGTGACGAACGCAGGTGGTAGCCAGTTCCATCGAACGAGAAGCGGTTGGGATCCTGAAGTGTAGAACCAGAGTTGATGCACAACATGGCGTCTTGGATTGGAGCATCATTCGCTGTCACATAGTGCGAATCGTTGGTGGCCAGAAGTGGCGCACCAATCTTCTTGGCTAGATCGAGCAAGTCATTGTGCACCCGCCGCTCGATCTGATTGTCATGGTCCATAACTTCGACAAAGTAGTTCTCCTTGCCGAAGAGGTCCTGCATACGGCCAGCAGCAGCATAGGCCTCATCAAACTGACCCAAGCGCAGGCGGGTCTGAACCTCACCCGATGGGCATCCGGCGGTGGCGATGAGCCCATCGTGGTAGGTCTCAAGAAGATCCATGTCCAGACGTGGCCACTTGCCCATCTGCCCTTCCAGCGAGGCCCGTGAAGCCACCCGGAAGAGGTTATGCAACCCCGTGTTGTTGTATGAGAGGAGTGTGAGATGCGTGTAGGCACCGCGAGCCGAGACATCGTCCGAACGCTGCGTATCATCGCCCCACAACACCCGATTGCTGGAATAGCGGGATGTTCCGGGGGTCATGTAGGCTTCGACGCCGATGATCGGCTTGATATCTGCGTCCTTGCAGGCCTTGTAGAATTCGTAAGCCCCAAAGCAGTAGCCGTGATCAGTGATGGCAACTGACTTCTGCCCCTGAGCCTTGGCTTCCTTGACCAGTTTCTTGATCTTCGCAGCGCCATCCAGCATCGAATACTCAGTGTGGACATGGAGGTGAGCGAAGTCTTTTGCCATGCCAACCATTCTAGCGAGCCTCCTCGACGAAAAAACGTCGCAAAATTCTCACGCGGGTTCGCGCCCCATTCGGCGCGTCAAAGCCCCCGACACGCCATGGAACTGAACCACCCTGTGGGGCCCACCTATTGCCCGGAGAAATGGGCCACCATGTCACGATGCCAGATCCCTGCATCGAGGTAGCGCTCGCCAGGTACCAGCACATATCCGCACAACTCGTAGAACGGGATCGCGTGTTCCTGTGCCGAGATGGCGATCTCTAGGTTGCCCCGACTGTCTGAGTACCGCTCAACAGCGATACGCGCTGCTTCTTCCATCAGTTCCCGGCCCACGCCGGTGCCGCGGGCTAGCTTGCGCACGGCCACGCGCCCGATGTGGCAACGGCCTGCTTCCTCAGCAACGATTCGGGCCGTGCCAAGATCCACTCCGTCACGCGAGGCCAAGAAGTGCACGGTGGATTCGAGCAGATCGATTGCGTCGATCTCTTCATCTTCGGAGACCTTCTGCTCCTCCACAAAGACCTCGAGCCGGATCGCCCAGCACCGCTCCAACTGTTCGCGCGTGGTTACCTCTTCAATCACGTGAACACTCCTTCTCGCATAGCATCAAGTGCGTGCTGCAAATCGTCTGGGTACTCCGAAACGAACTCCACCCACTCTCCCGAGCTCGGATGTTCGAATCCGAGCCGCGTGGCATGCAACCATTGCCTTGTCAGGCCCAGCCGCTGGGTGAGTGACGGATCGGCTCCGTACATCTCGTCTCCCACACATGGATGCCCGGTTGCAGCCATGTGGACCCTAATCTGGTGCGTGCGCCCAGTCTCAAGGTGTACCTCTAGCAATGAACCGCCTGCCATTGCCTCCAGCGTTTGGTAGTGAGTCACAGAATGCCGCCCATCTTGACGGATTCCCATCTTCCACTGGTGGCGGTAGTCGCGGCCGATTGGTGCATCGATCGTTCCAGCACTCGGATCCGGATGTCCCTGTACCAAAGCGTGATAGATCTTCTCAACGGTTCTGTCCCGAAATGCCTGCTTGAGCACGCTGTAGGCCCACTCAGACTTTGCCACGACCATGCACCCCGACGTCCCCACATCGAGTCGATGCACAATCCCCTTGCGTTCGGGTGGCCCCGACGTCGTTAGCCTCTTCCCCATCGCTAAGAGCGCACCAAGTACGTCCGGGCCTTCGAAGTTGAGCGAAGGATGTGCGGCGAGCCCGGCTGGTTTGTCTACAACGACCACGTCGTCGTCTTCGTACAGGATCGGTAGATCCGCGGGCGTTGGGACGGCCTCCACGCGTGGCGGTTCGGGCACGAGGACTTCGAGAAGCTGGCCTGCAGTGACCTTGTCAGACTTCGAGGCCATCTTGCCGTCAATGAGCACATCGCCAGCGTCGATCGACTTGGCACACAGTGCGCGCGAGGCTCCCGTCAGGCGCGCTACCACCGCATCCACTCGGTCGCCATGGAAGCCATCTGGGACTGGGTAGTACCGCTTCTCACGCATCGGTTCCCTCACCGAGGATTGGCGAATCGTCACTAGTGCCCGGTTCAATGTGAGGGAGTCCCGTCATATCCGGCGCGCTGGCCTCTTCTAGGGCTGTGTTCTGCAGGCCATCTTCTTCTACGTCCGTGTGATGTGGATCATCTGCACGTTCGCCAGTACCCTCGATCTCGCCACCGAATTCACCGCCCGCCTCATCACCTGGGTCCACCGTGAATGCGACACCCGCAAGCGTCAGTATTGCGACGACGGCGATGCCAGCCACCAGCGCAATATCGGCCACGTTTCCGATAAACCAGTTGCCGTAGGCGATGAAGTCCACCACGTGCCCTCGGCCGAAGCTTGGCTGACGGAAGAGACGATCGACGAGGTTTCCTGCGGCTCCGCCCCAGACAACAGCCAGCACACTTACCCACACGCGGGATGTTGACTTCAACGTGTAGAAAGGTAAGCCAATCACCACAATCGTTGAGATAACGGTGAAGACTGCCGTGGTACCTACACCAAAGGAAAAGGCAGCGCCTGGGTTGAAGAGCAGCTGTAGGCCAAGCGCATCACCAATCAGTGAATGGCGTTCACCTTCCACAAGGTTGCGCAATGCCCATACCTTGGTCAGCTGGTCGGCGGCCAGAACCAACACCGCCCACACCAACCACGTGAAGAAGAGGCTGCGTCGAGATCTCATCGTGCTCCTTACAAGAAATCGGCGGCAGCCAATGTGACTGCCGCCGATTCATAATACAGATGCTGGGCTATCAGTTGTGCAGGCCCTCGCCTGGCGCCGAACCCGTCTCTACGTTGGAGAGAAGAGATTCGAGGTAGCTCTTCAGGCGGGTGCGGTAGTCGCGTTCGAAATCGCGAAGCTCGGAGATCTTGCGTTCGAGCAGACCACGTTCCTGTTCAAGCTGAGCGAGCGTGCGGTTGTACTGCTCTTGTGCATCGCCAACAAGCTGTTCGCTGCGAGACTGGGCTTCCGCGATGAGGCGGTCACCTTCCTCTTTGCCTTCACGAATGTGCTTGTCATGCAGTTCCTGAGCAAGCAGCAGCATTCCTGTTGCCGCTTCAGACTCATTTGGCTGAGTACTAGCAAATGCTGCGGTTGACGTTGCAGAATCGGGGCTCTGATCTGCCGAAGCGGAGGAACCTTCGAGTTCCTTTACGCGAGCCTCGGCAACCTTCACCTGGTTCTCAAGGGCAGCCTTATCCTTAGCGAGCTGAGCGACCGTTTCGGCGACTTCATCAAGGAAAAAATCGACTTCGTCTTGGTCGTAGCCCTCGCTGACTGACTGTGGCTCCTTGAAGCGCATGTTGACAACGTCGTGTTCCGTAAGCAGCGCCATAAGTGTTCACCTCTATGAATCGGTCCAATGAGCTGTGCGTGACGTACTGGCCGTCACTTACAGTAGAAGATTACCCGAAAATACTGCGCGCGTTGGCAAAGCGCGCACACCAAGACACGCGAGTGTTCCTTGTGGAAAAGAAAACTGCGTGACGATTCGGACGGAGCAGCACAGATTGCGCAGTGTGAACTCACGAGTCTGGAAAACAAAACCAACGCGCGAGGTCAGTCTCACCGTAAGAGTGGCTGCATCCTAAGACTTCGGGAAGCTGCATGGGAGCAAAGCCACGTCGACGAATTATGGCGAACTGGATCTACCACACCAGCCCCACGAAACGTGACTACGCTAGTCGCGCAAAAATGGACTGGAGAATCTGAATGCCAAAGAACAACACAAGGAATCCCATGTCGAACTGAATGGCACCGAGCCGCAGCGGTGGAATGTACTTGTTGAGGAATCGGAGCGGTGGATCCGTCACTCGATACACGAAGTTCGCGATGACCAGGAGGAATCCCGACGGCGACCAATCACGCGCTGTGCTCAGGACCAGATCCAGAATAATCCGAGCCAACAAGACCAGCGTGTACAGGGCACATATTAAATACAGAAGTGTAAAGATCGTTCGCATCTCAGAAGGTACGGGTGGGCTCCGAACGACGTGATTCGACCTTAACCGTATGTGGAGTCATGAGCAGCACGTCATCAGAGATTGGGTTTAAAAGGCCACGCAGACCATAGCACACCCCAGTCGCAAAGTCGACGATACGGCGGCGGTCATCCTCGTTCGTCTCGGCGAGATTGAGGATTACGGGCAGTCCCTTACGGAACTCGTCCGCAAACGCCTGAATATCGTTGAACGAGCGTGGGCGGACTGTCACGATACGGGAAAGATCGGGCATCGGAGCTACGGAACGGATAGGCGTGACTTCCGGTTCCTCGGCCACTTCCTCTTCATCTTCGTACACGTCGTCGAGGTATTCGTCGTCGTACTCTTCGTCGACCAGAGTCGCCTTATCGACAAACTTCTGCATAAATCCCATGACTTTGTCCTTTTCCAGAATCCGAGAGCCAGCTGGTTTCAAGGTATTAGACAGGGCACTCAAGGTACTTGAGGCTCGCTGGGCGTGTCGCAAATTACCTGAAGAACGCCGGCAAACCTGCCAGATTGGGAGCCACCGCCGCGATGAGAGAAATAGCGATCATCCTCCAACGTGCAAATATCCACATCTGCGACATGTTGGATGCCCGCACGCGAGAGTTGCGCTTTCAACCCTGCCTTGAGATCGATCGACGGCGTGCCCCACGAGGTCTCGCTGGCACATTCGGGCACGCGGTGAGCGGCATCAACGCGCATGGCTTCGGGCACTTCGTAGCACTTCCCACATATTGCGGGACCGATGAAGGCGCAAAGATGTGAGGCTGGGCCACCCAACGATCGAATGGCTTGCGTCGCGATGTCGGCCAAGAGCCCAGCCCTACCCACATGAACGGCAGCACCACGAAGCGCAGTCTGGTCTACAAGTATCAGTGGGATACAGTCAGCAACCATTACGCAAGCTGCATAAGCCCTCTGCGTTGCTGGGTGGGCGCAGAATGCGTCTGCTTCACCACTAAGCCACGGCAGTGGCCCACCTGCCAGCACCGCATCGTCACCAGCGTTGTGAAGAGGGCCAGTGCCACCGCTGGGCCCACGTGCAACCACAAGGGCGTCCGTCGCCTCGGCCGTCACACCTGGTTGCGCTAGCTCCACGCGTGACCCATGCACCTGATTCATCCACGCTGGTTCGCAGCCGAGTTGCGCACCCAAGATCGCGCGATTAGCCTGCACGTGCGTGGGAGCATCACCCACATGAAAGCCGAGATTGAGTGAATCATAGCCAGCTGTGGAAACTCCTCCGTGGCGCGAGGTGAAGCCAGCGCGCACGCGCCCCTGTGGAACACGGAAATCGGCAACCCACTCAATGACGTTCATCGTTCACATACTAACTATGAAGAGCGGCCCGTGCCTGAAAGGCACGGGCCGCATGAAGTCAGACACCGTGAGATGCCCCTCGACGCATGACGCCGAAGCTATTTACTCCTCTTCGAAGAGGAATGCCGGGATCGTCAGATTCTGGCGGTTGCGCGACTCTTGCTGTGTGTAAGATTCGGCAACGGAGGGGAGCTCAGGGCTCACGCTCTCTGCTACCGGGTGAATTGGACTAGCAATCTCTCCCTGCACAAGGGGCGAGACCGCCTGGGCCACTCGGCGTTCGGGAGCCGTGCGGGCTTCAACCCCACGGTCAGCAGAGCTCGCCGAATGGCGAGGGCCGGCCGATTGATTCCCGCTCTGGCGCCCGAGATTGAGGAGGTGATCCTCGGTTTCGTCGAATCCTGCGGCAATGACGGTCACACGGACTTCATCACCAAGGGATTCGTCGATGATCTGGCCAACGATAATGTTGGCGTTCGGGTCCACCGACTCCTTGACAAGCTTGGATGCGCGGTTCATCTCCTTCAGGGAGAAGTTCTCACCAGCTTGGAAGGAAATCAGCACGCCGTGTGCTCCATCGATCGAAGCCTCAAGCAGTGGAGACGAGATCGCATTCTCAGTAGCGAGCATGGCTCGGTCCTCGCCCGTAGCCGATCCAATACCCATCAAGGCGGTACCGGCATCCTTCATGATTGCCTTAACGTCCGCAAAGTCGAGGTTCACAAGGCCCGGAATGGTAATGAGGTCCGAGATTCCCTTGACGCCATTGCGTAGAACCTCGTCCGCAAGATGATAGGCCTCAATAACTGAGAGCTCATCATTTGCGATTTCCAGCAGACGATCATTAGGAATGACGATCAACGTGTCAACGGACTTACGAAGGTTCTCAATGCCCGCAATGGCGTTATTTGCGCGCTGGAGGCCTTCGAACTCAAATGGGCGCGTAACCACACCCACAGTCAAGGCACCGCTCTCTCGAGCAATCTGGGCGACGATAGGAGCCGCACCCGTGCCAGTTCCTCCACCTTCTCCAGCGGTTACAAAGACCATGTCTGCACCCTCGAGTGCGGACTTAATGACTTCTAGATTTTCTTCCGCGGCGCGTTTGCCCACAGTTGGATCCGCGCCGGCTCCCAAACCACGGGAGACATCGCGCCCGATGTCCAGTTTGGTTTCGGCTTCGGACTTCACCAGCGATTGGCCGTCCGTGTTGACTGCGATAAATTCAACCCCAGCTAGGCCATCTTGGATCATGCGATCTACGGCGTTAACACCGCCACCGCCCACACCAATGACCTTGATGTTTGCGGCGTTATTGAGAGCAGGCATGTTCTCATCCTTTCAGACCTCAAGTTGAACTTGAGGTTTCTCGCGTCTGACTTCGCGCAAAAGGTAGAGGTCTAAATCTCTACGATCAATGACCTAGGCGGTGTGTCGCACTTTTGCCTGAAAACAACCTGTTTTGAGTTAGCGAGTAACCGGAGCCGTGGGTGCAGAAACGTCATAGTACTGAGCGTTTTGAGTCATGAGCGCCTTGAGGACAGTGGCTTTGAGATCGCTATCCTCGGTATCGCCCCACAACACGGTTGCGCCACCAGACAACGTCAATGTTGCCTGCAGATTCTCATCCACTTCGATACTTGCAACGCTGGACCTTGTGCCCGAATCGAGCGCAGCCAACACCACCAACATCGTCTCCATAGTCTCACTCGTGGGAGCTTCGCCATTCTGCGTGGTCAGATGCGGCAAAGCGTCAGCGCTCTCCTGTGGAAGCTCAAGTTGCACCCCGTCCGAATCCAGGCCGACGCAAGAATCGTCCACTACAAGACATGCCACCGGAGTCCGTAGCGTGACATCAACGGTCAATCCATTGGGCCAATCGCGCGAGACGGTTGCCGTCTTGACCAGTGAGACCTTGTCTTGGATTTCTGTGGCAAGCTTCCCCACATTGATCCGCAGAATCGAGGTTCCGTCTGCCTCGGAAATACTCTCCAGAATATCGGCTGCCGATACTGAAGAATCCTTAGAGATACCGGTGACCTGCACGTTTGCCGACTTCACCCCGAGTAGCGGAGAGAAGAACAGTGCCCAAACAACACCCAAGATGATGACCAGCGAACCGAGGCCAACCAATGCCCGTTTGCCCCACAGGCGGCGGCGCTCTGCCTGCCGTTCACGCCTGCGCGCCGAGATCTCATCCGGCTCTGACTCCCGTGAGGACGCCACCGAACTCGCCATCTTCCGGCGAGCACTCTCATAGGCCGAGACAGCCGATTCGGATGCAGGTTGAGGATCAGGAGCGTGCGATTCCTTGGTACGCGCAACCTCGCCAGTGCCCATGTGGACCGACCCGTGCTGGACCGCCTTATCGTTGGCATTCTTCGCGACTCTCTTGTGCCCTGCGGAGGTTTGGCGTTGAACGTCCGTCCGTTGGGACGCGGGAGTACGTTCCTCTTGCCCCACCACCGGGTAGTTGCTCGGATCGGCTAGAAGTCGAGCCTCGTCGGGGCTCAAAGCTGCGGTTGCTATGTCATCGATCGCGCGGGGATCTGAGGCGCGGCGAACCTCCCCGCCGCTGGTGCGGGGCTGAGCTTCACCCAAGGATCGGGGGCGGCCAGGTCGGCGCGGTGGCCTCATAACGCGGCAATCTCCTCCAGTATGAACGGTCCAAGTTCTGTTACATCACCTGCACCGATAGTCAGCACCATATCGCCCGGCTTTGCTACGTGTGCGATGGATCGCGCGGCCTCAAACTTATCCTCGACGAAGGCCGCGCCACCAGCCATCTTGTCCGAAATGAGATAACCGTCCACGCCGTCCATCGGATCCTCGCGAGCGGCATACACGCCAGTCACAATCACGTAGTCAGCCAGTTCAAGCGCCTTCGCGAACTCGGCGGCAAAGTTGCGGGTACGCGAGTACAAGTGTGGCTGGAAAATCGCCAATACCCGGCCATCTCCCACGCGCTCCCGTGCAGCCCGTAACGTGGCAGCCACTTCGGTTGGATGGTGACCGTAGTCATCCACCACGGTGATGCCATGGACTGTGCCTCGAAGCTCGAAGCGCCGACCCGTGCCTGCAAACTCGGTAAGAGCAGCAGCCATGGCCGTACCCTCAACTCCAAGTTCCACACCAGCCGCCCACGCTCCAGCGGCATTGAGCAGATTGTGCGCACCCACTACCCGCAAGGTAACTGGATAGCGCGCCACGCCGTCGTCAAATACTCCGGAGGCTACCCCTGCGTCATGGGTTTCCTGGGTGATCCTGACGTGCTTTTCTTCGCCACCTATGCCGGAACCGCGGCCGTAGCTCACTACGCGTAGCCCGTTCTCGATGGCTTGCATTCCCAGACGCTTCGCGCCGTCGTCGTCGGAACACACAACCAACAGTCCGCCGGGCACAAGCAGCTCCGAAAACTCGACAAAAGCCTGCTCAAAGGCGGCTCGCGTTCCGTAATGGTCTAAGTGGTCCGGTTCGACGTTCGTCACCACCTCAATGCGCGGTTGGTAGTTCAGGAACGAACCGTCCGATTCGTCTGCCTCCGCCACCACGACCTGGCCCGAACCCAAATGACCGCCTGCTCCATAGCCCGTCACGCTGCCACCAATCGCCCACGACGGGTCAAACCCAACTTTCGAAAGCGCCGTGGCAATCATCGCTGATGTGGTGGTTTTGCCATGCGCACCGGCCACGGCCACAAAGTCACGGCCCTCAGCTGCCAGTGCCAATGCCTGCGATCGGTGAAGAACTCGCTGACCATGAGCACGAGCCGCTGCAAGCTCCGGATTGTCGTCACGGATCGCGGATGAAACCACCACGACGGCGTCGCGCGGAACATTCTGAGCAGCTTGACCAATGCTGACTGCAATGCCCAGCCCTTCAAGGTGTGCCGTCACAGCGGAAGCCTTGGCATCTGAACCAGAGATAGTTGCTCCTTGGCTGTGCAAAAGCTCCGCTACTACCGACATCCCCGCGCCACCGATTCCTACAAAATGGAATCTCATGATTACTTCTTTCCAGCTTCAATGATCATCTGGGCTAGCTGTCCAGCGGCATCGGTGGGGCTAACGCCTCGAGCGGCCGATCCCATGGAAACGAGTTGCTCCGGATCGCGGAGCAACGCAACGATCTGGGATCGCACCGTCTGGGGCGTGAAGTCCTTATCTCGCACAAGTTTGGCGCCGCCAACAGCAATCACGTCGGCAGCATTAAGCTCTTGTTCACCGTTTCCGATGGGAAGCGGAACAAAGAAACCTGGTAGTCCTAACGAACTCAGTTCTGCCACGGTTCCAGCGCCTGACCGGCAGACCACCAGATCAGCCACCGCATAGGCATCCTCCATCTGAGTGAGGTAATCGCGCACGTGGTAATCGGCCAAGTCTGCAGCAGCCGCCGCGACCTTGGCATCCTTGCCGCGTCCGGTTAGGTGAAACACTTGGAAACCAGCGAGCTGGGGCATAACCTCAGTAAACACCTCGTTCAGGTGTTGAGCGCCAAGCGATCCTCCGGTCACCACGAGTGTGATTCGGTCAGGGTCCAGGCCAAGCCGTTGTGCAGCCTCAGCGCGGTGGGCGCGCGGATCTACGGCACGATCAGCGGCAAGGCCAGCAATAGCCGGTCGCAAAGGCAACCCGATTGTACGGGTCACACCAACCTTGGCCGCAAGCTTGGTTGAAGGAAAGGTGAGCCCAATTGCGCTAGCGAATCGAGCACCATATCTGTTGGCCAGTCCAGGTTTGGCATTCTGCTCGTGAATCACTACCGGGATACCGCGCTTCTTCGCCGCTGCATAAATGGGTGTGGAAGCGAACCCACCAAAACCCACGGCAACGTCAGCCCGGGACTCATCGAGGATTTCACCCGCATGCCGCACGGCGGCGGCATAACGTGCTGGGAAGCGCACCATGGCAGCTCCAGGGCGGCGTGGAAACGGCACACGTTCGATCGTGCGCAGCTCAAATCCAGCAGCGGGAACCAGGTCGGCCTCCAGTCCTTCCTTGGTGCCAACAGCCACAACCCCAGCGCCCGCATCACGCAGAGCTGAAGCCGTAGCGAGAAGCGGATTAACATGACCAGCGCTTCCGCCACCGGCCAATACGACACGTAGATCAGACACACTCATCCCTTTCGCAGCAGAACCCGGGCACGGGAGGCTAGACGTCCTCGCACCCGGAAAGACTCTTTGACACCGGGTACGGCGCGCGCACATGAAATAACCAAGCCCACGGCCATCACACAGGCCATTACTGACGATCCACCCTGTGAGATGAATGGCAGCGGCACGCCAAACACAGGCAACACGCCAGTCACAACAAGCATGTTTGCAAGCGCCTGCCCACACAACCAGACCGCGACACCACCGGAGACGAGGCGAGCAAACCGAGAGGGGTGGTAGCGGGAGATCCTCAGAAGAGCCCAGCCGAGCATCATGAAGAGAGCAATAACCACGAGGCATCCAAGCAAGCCGAGTTCCTCCCCCACCACGGCAAAGATGAAATCAGTCTGGGCCTCAGCCAAGTTACCTGGCCACTTCTCGGCGCCAGTTCCTAAGCCCGATCCACCAATACCACCAGAGCCGAATGCCCACAGCGCGAAGTCCGACTGACTTGGCGTGGACGTGTTGGGCAACGTAAACAGATTCTGGAAGTAGCTGATCACGCGTTCCAGCCGGGAACGGCTCGCGGCCACCAAGATGCTCGCGGCCAATACTCCAAGCCCGCCAAGGTAGGCGAACACTTTTCCCGGAAGGCCTGCCAACCAGAACATGCCGACGCACAGGAGGGCATACATCATGCCCGTGCCCATGTCCTTGCCCGCCATGATGAGTATCAGTCCAAAAAGCGCACATCCACCCGCAATCTTGAACTTCCGCCAGTCAGATTCGCCAGGTTTCACCTTGCTGAGTTCAACACCCAAGATCACCACGGTTGCGAGCTTGAGGAACTCAGAGGGTTGGAGTGTGAATCCTCCGATTCCCACCCAGTTGGTGTTGCCGCCTACGTTCACGCCGAGCGGGGTAAACACTGCTAGCTGAAGCAGAACACCAAGACCAAACAAGATCTTTGCAAGACGCTGGTAAACCTGCATCGGCACGAATGCCATAGCCGCGGCGATCACTGATCCCATCACGGCCAAAACAAGCTGCTTATTGGCTGTGGAGAAGCGAGAGACATTCGAGTTGTACATGGAGTCGCGGATACTCTCGGGAGCAGTCGCCGAATAGACCATGATCACGCCAAAGACAACAAGAACGCTCGTGACAACGATCAGTACGATGATCGACTGATACATAACGGCACGAATCTGTTCGCCCCTTTCAGAAGGAGCTTCGGGTGACGCCGCAACAGCTGCGGGCTCCTGTGGACCCGCAGCGGACCGGCGCCTGCTTCCCGGGCTAAGCACGGCTGGCTCGGACCGCAGCGGCGAAGGCATCGCCGCGCTGTGCATAGGAACTGAACTGATCAAACGAGGCAGATGCAGGCGCAAGCAGCACAGTGTCATCTGGCCGCGCCACATCACGTGATAGTGCAATGGCGTCTTCCATCGGCGTGGTGGTGGAAGGATCCACCCAGCGGATGGGGACATCGGGGATTTGGCCCAGAGCGTCCCTCCATGGCTCTTGATCAACACCAATAACGACGACGGCGCGGAGTTTGGACTTGACGGCGCCCACTAGCTCGTTGAAGCGCGCACCTTTTGCAACTCCCCCAGCGATCCAAACCACTGAGCCGTCGCGTTGGGAAGCGATCGATGCCAGTGTGGCATGTGCATTCGTGGCCTTGGAATCGTCTACATACCGCACGCCATTGAGGGTTGCGATGAGTTCGATGCGGTGATGGCCTGATTCGAAAGACTGCAGCGCCGCTCTGATGTCAGAACCACTGACTCCGGCAGCACGTGCCAAGGCGGCCGCCGTCAATGCGTCCTTGACGATGTGTTCGGGCAGCGGTGAACCAGCCGGAGCGAGGTGCGCAATATCCGAGATCTCAAAGAGTTCAATGGCTTCGTTGAATCGGCTCGCGTGATAGGCCCTGTCGACAACAACGCCCTCAACAATGCCGATGGATCCTGCGGCGGGAACGTCTGCAGACACGCCAATGGCGCGTGCACCTTCCACCACATCGGCCTCATCAACCATGCGCTGGACAATTGAGTCACCCACCGGGTACACACATGCCACCTGAGTACGCTCATAGATCCGCGCCTTCGCGGCCCAATATGCCTCGCGGCTACCATGCCATTCAAGGTGATCATCGGCAAAGTTCAGACAGACAGATGCAAGAGGTGATACCGAATGGGTGGTGGTTAGTTGGAACGAAGAAAGCTCAAGAACAAAAGCTTTCGGCGCAGCGGCGTCTGTTCTGGTGGTCTCCAGAACGGCGGGGTTTCCAACGTTGCCAATGGGTAATCCACCTAGACCAGCTTGCTTAAGCATGGCTCCCACCATCGAGACGGTGGTGGTTTTCCCATTGGTGCCAGTTACACACAGCCACGGCGCATAGTTACCCTGTTCGTCCATCGCCCGCAAACGCCAAGCCAGCTCGATCTCGCTCCACAGCTCAACATCTGCCTCGCGGGCAGCTTCAAACAAAGGCCCAACTTCGGCAATGGCAGGGGCAGGAATGATGATGTCCGGGTGCCATGCAAGGACCTTTCGCGCGAGGCTTGCGGCATCCAGATCGCTGCCCGCGGTATCAACGCGACTACCGGCGATGCGCGCCAGCGCAGTCATATCCGCGTCCCAAGCAGACAGCGTTGCTTGCGTGAGTTCACCCAAGACCTTGAGGCTAGCTCGCCCTGACTTTCCCAACCCAACAATCGCTATACGCTTGCCGTCCAGTTCCCGTGCCCCAGGATTTGTGAGTGTCATTGACGCGCCAACCATTCCGCATAGAACAAACCAAGAGCAATCACCACGAACACGATCTCAATGATCCAGAAACGAACGGTCACCGTCACTTCCTTCCACCCCTTCAACTCGAAGTGATGGTGAAGAGGAGCCATTCGGAAGACTCGTTTCTTCGTGAGTTTGAAGGAACCGACTTGAATCACGTCCGAAAGAACTTCAACGAGGAAGAGTCCGCCAATGATCACAGCTAAGAATTCGGTATGCGTGAAGATCGAGAGGCCCGCGAAGGCTCCTCCCAAAGCGAGCGAACCGGTATCACCCATAAAGATCTGGGCAGGAGACGTGTTCCACCACAGGAATCCAAAGCAAGCGCCCATGATTGCAGCACACACAATTGCCAGATCACGAGGATCGCGAACGTCGTAGCATCCGGGAGCCGGATTCAGCACGCTCTCACATACTTGACCCATCTGCCAGATCGTGATGATTGTGTACGCCCCGAACGCGATCATTGAGGCGCCAGTGGCTAAGCCGTCGAGGCCATCGGTCAAATTGACTGCGTTGGACCATGCCGTGATCAGGAAGTTCGCCCAAATGACAAACAGAACTATGCCTATACCAACTCCGGCAAAGGCTAGATCGATTTGGGTATCGCGAACCGTGGAGATACGGAACGAAGCGGGCATGCGATTCGCATCGTCGCGGAACTGCACGGCAAGCACAGCGAAGAGGATTCCCACAATCGCTTGCCCCAGAATCTTCGCCCATGGTGTGAGTCCAAGCGACTGCTTGTGGCGAATCTTTGAGAAGTCATCGAGAAAGCCAATCAAGCCCAAGCCAGTCATAAGGAAGAGGACTAGCAGGCCCGACGCATTCGGCCCACGACCTGTGGCGAGGTTACCAACGAAGTATCCCGCCAGCGTTGCAAAGATGATGACCAACCCGCCCATGGTTGGGGTGCCACGCTTGGTCAGGTGCGCAGTGGGACCGTCCTGCCGAATGAACTGACCGTACTGGTGCTTGATAAGCACCTTGATGAGTACTGGCGTGCCGAGCAGTGTGACGAACAGCGATACCGCACCCGCGACGAGAATTGACAGCATCTACTTTCCCTTCCCGTTAAGCGCATCGGCGATTCGCCATACACCGGACCCGTTGGATCCCTTGACGAGTACAGCGTCTCCAGGATCGAGAGTCTTGGACAAAACAACCAGCGCAGAATCAGGATTCTCCGCATTAATCACATTCAACCCTTCTGCGATCGCAGATGCAGAGAGGGCGCGCGTGCCAGATCCTACACACACCAGAATGTCTACTCCGGCCTCCTTGGCAACTGAAGCTAAAGCCGCATGTTCGGCCGCAGAAGCATCGCCGAGTTCAAGCATCTCGCCCAGTACGGCAATCTTTCGATGTCCCAAACCGACGTGTCCAAGTCCAGCGAGTCCTGCGCGCATGGAGTCTGGGTTGGCGTTATATGAGTCGTCAATGATCGTCACGCCGTCAACTACACGGACATCCATGCGATGCGGGCTGGCGGGTCCCGATGAACTGAGTACGCCGGCAACGTGACGAAGCGAGGTTCCCAGTGCGATAGCTACGCTCGCGGCAGCCAGCGCATTACTGACATGGTGTACGCCTACCAGCTGAAGTGTGACGGGCAGTGACTCCTGGCCGTGGTGCAGGACGAACGAAGCGTGACCGGCTGCGTCGGTGGTGATATCGGAAGCAAAGACGTCAGCATTACCGACGGCAGAAAACGTGACCACTGGACCCGTCGCCAGCGAACGCATGGCGGTTACGCGGGCGTCGTCGGCATTGAGAACGGCAGTGGCTCCGGGCCTGGAACCAACGATGATCTCGGACTTCGCGCGCGCCACGTTCTCTATGCCACCAAACTCGCCCAAATGCGCGCGCGCCACAATGAGTACGGCCGCAACATCCGGTGATGCGATCGAGGTCAGGTATTCAATATTGCCGATGTGGTCAGCGCCCATCTCAAGCACGAGCGTCGCAGTATTGGCATCAGCGCGCAAGACTGTCATGGGCAACCCGATCTCATTGTTGAATGAGCCCGGTGGCGCAATAATGGGGCCGCGCTCGGCCAGAATTGCAGCAAGCAGATCTTTGGTGGTGGTCTTTCCAACGGAACCAGTAACGGCTACTACGGTCAGATCCGGATTTCCGTATGAACGTGCGCGTTCCAGATTCCCGCGCGCCACGGCACCCAAGGCCTGCACCACGTCAGGAACCACGACGAGGCGGTCGGCTGGCGCGCCAGAAGCCACTGCAGTTTCAGGATCGCTTGTGAGCACACCGACGGCTCCGGCGCGTATTGCCTGACCAGCCAAAGAAGCGCCATCGACACGTTCGCCGCGAATGGCTACGAACAGTTCGCCACCACTGAGCGAACGGGTATCGGTCGAGATGTCCGTGACCAGAGCCTCTGCATGACCTCCGAGGTCACCCATGCAGTCGTTGGCCAGCTGCGCCAGCGTCACCGGAATCATTAGTTCATCTCCTGAGTTTCGTGGACCCCACGCTGAGCGAGCGCCCGCCGGGCTTCGACTCGGTCATCAAGTTCTACGAGGTTGCCCCCAACATCTTGAATCGTCTCGTGGCCTCGCCCCGCTAGAAGAATCGTATCGTCCAAACCGGCCATCGTGATCGCCCGTTCAATTGCCTGCCCGCGGTCGGGAATCTCAATGACGGGCGTGTCAAACGCCGCGGTTCCCGCGATTATTGCCTCTCGGATCGCGCCAGGATCTTCACTGTGCGGATCGTCATCCGTGATGATCACAATATCGCCGAGCCTTGCCACCGCGGCGCCCATCGCTGCCCGCTTGCCTTTGTCACGATCGCCGGCGGACCCCGTCAGTACGATGAGCTTCCCACGCGTTGTTGGACGCAACGCCTCCAGCGCTTTGATGAGCGCGTCCGTATTGTGCGCAAAGTCGACGACGACGCGTGGCCCAACAGTCCGCCCGTCCACGTCGATCCGCTCCATCCGGCCTGGAACTGCAGGACTGACAAGCGTCGGCAAATCGGACACGGGCACACCCGAAGCAGCGACCATGAGCAACGCCAACGCAGCATTCGCCACATTGAAATCGCCAGGGAGCTCCGTGGCAAAGGTGAACTCCTCACCATTTGTGCTGGCTAGAGTCACGCGAGTGCGCCCTTGTTCAGGGAGAATGGCGGTGACCTTCCAACCCACAGCGCCCTGAGGCAAGTCACCCAGAACGGCGAGTGCCCATACTGTGCCCGGAACCTCTTCCTGAGCGCGCATGTAGAGGCGCTGGCCCCACTGGTCGTCGACAGTCACAACGGCGTTGCGCGCCTTCTTCTCCGTGAAAAGTGATGCTTTCGCCTCAAAGTAGGCGTCTAGAGTCTTGTGGAAGTCCAAATGGTCTTGCGTCAGGTTGGTGAAGCCCACTGAATCAAACTGGATGGGATCGGTGCGGCCTTGTGCAAGCGCGTGGGAAGAAGCCTCCATAACGAGGTCCGTGCCGCCCCGCGAAACGAGATCTGCCAGCAGTTCCTGAAGGTCAGCAGGCATCGGTGTAGTCAGCGCTGCCGGCACCGGCTCCCCTGCTAAACGAATCTCCACAGTGCCGATGAGCCCATTTGTGCGTCCCAAGCTGGTCAAAATGTTGTCCACCATATATGCGGTGGTGGTCTTTCCGTTTGTACCTGTCACCGCAAAAGTGCGGAGCGAATCTGCTGGACGACCATAGATCTGAGCTGCAACCTCGCCCAACCGCGCGGCGACGTCGTCGACCACAATATAGGGAACCGCAACACCGTGTGACGTGAGAAGCGCTTCGCCATCATGGTCTGTAATGACAGCGGGAGAACCTTGCTGAACGGCGGTTTCAGCGAAGACCGCGCCGTGAACGTGTTGGCCCCGCACCGCGGCGAAAAGGATACCCGGACCAGCCTTACGAGAATCCGAGGTCACCCCAGAAACAGCGACATCGCCATGGCAGGCCCCACCGCACAGTTCTGCCAGCTCTCGCAACTCACTTGTCATCTGATTCGATCTCCGATTCATACCACGGGTACTTGAACAGCGGTTGGGTTGATGGGGAGATTCCCAACTGCCTGACCGCGAACGTTGTCACGTCACTGAAAACCGGAGCCGCCACGTCACCTCCGTAACCAGCGCCCGCAGCGTTGTACACCACCACTGCCACCGCGATCTGCGGATCCTCGGCAGGAACGATACCAACGAAGGTGCCCACACGCTTGGTAAGGTTGCCGTTCTCGTCGGCGACCTGAGCCGTTCCGGTTTTGCCCGCAATATTGTACCCGTTGACGCGAGCCCTCCATCCCGTGGACTGCGAATCGGTCACCGCCTGCATCATGTTGATCATGGTCTGAGAGGTGTCCTCTGATATCACCCGATGTGATTCTTCAAGAACCGTAGGGGTTTCCGTGCCTGAGGAGTCAATGGTCGAATCGACTAGGTGTGGCTGAACGTACACGCCACCATTTCCAACTGTCGCTGCCATTTGGCCAAGCTGAAGTGTGGTCAACGCCCAACCCTGACCAAACATTGTGGTGTAGCGCGTTCGATTGTCCCACGTGGTGTAATCGGAAAGGATTCCGGCCGATTCTGCGGGCAACTCAATGCCCGTCTTGGATCCGATCCCGAAGCTCCTCATGTAGTTGAATCGTGTTTCGTCTGAGATCGTATCGCCAACCTGGATAAGCCCCGTGTTATACGACTTTGCCAGAATGCCAGCCACGGTCATAGTGGACGTGCCATGCGAATCGTTGTCATGAATGGTCTGGCCATTGGGCATGGTCAGAGAGTCAGGAACCTGATAGACGGTCAGGGGCGTCACAGTACCCTGATCAACTGCAGCGGAAAAGGTGATGATCTTCCCCGTTGATCCCGGTTCAACAGGAGAAGAGACCGCACGCGATCCCCAATCGTCAGGATCAGTTGCCGAAAGATCAGAGGGATCAGGAGAGTTCGAATCCACCAGCGCTAAGACGCGTCCCGTGCCGATCTCGATTATGACGGCGGCGCCCCATTCGGCGTCGTTTTCCTTGACCGATGAATCGACGGCCTCCTGAAGAGTATTTTGTAGGTCTCGATCGATCGTCAGCTTGACTGTATCGCCATCTTCAGCTGCAACTTGCGTTTTCTCGCCGTTGGGCAGCACGGCACCACCGGAAGCAATCTGTACAGTCAGCGAACCGTCAGTTCCGGTTAAGACGCTGTTCTCCGACTTCTCAACTCCGGCTTGGCCCGTCACTGTGTCATCATCGCCGGTCTCGCCTGTGTAGCCGAGGATATTTCCCGCCACAGTCCCATTGGGATAGATGCGCTTCATGTACTGCTCAGGCTCAATACCGGGAATACCGAGTGCGTTGATCTCGCGCCAGAGTTCAGGCGAAATATCCTTCGCGATGTACACGAATGTGGACTTGGTTTGACCGCCCAGAAGCGTGCCACCAAGTGTTGCCTGATCGACCTCGAGAAGCGGTGCCAGGGCCGCCGCCGCAGCGGCTGCTCCCGTACCGGTCACCTTGCCGTTGTCGTCAGTAACGACGTACGAACTAATGAGATTCTGGTTCACTCCAACGTTGTAGCGTTCCACAGAAGTGGCGAGCACCGCACCCGATGAGTCCACGATGTCGCCACGCTTGGCCTGCAGCGTGTATGTGCGCGTGCGAAACGATGATGCGCTCTCAGCCAGTTCAGCGGACCGTATCACCTGAACGTCAACGAGCCGCACAGTCAGCAGCGAAGCACAGACCATGAACATCACCGTCAATGAACGCAACCTGCGAACCGGCATTGATTGGCGCGTGAACGAATGCCGCCAGTTCGAGAGTCCCTGACTCGCTTTGCGCAGTTTGGGGTTATCTCGTAAGTTCGGCATCTATTTTCCTGAGGCTGCCTGGGTTTGGTCCGGATTCACAATCGCGCCCGTGTCCACATCAAGGTGGAGGATCGTCGTTGCTTGTTCCATTCCGAGATCCTTCGCCTTCTGCTCAAGGCCAAGAGGCGTGGAGACGCCCACAACCTGATCTTCAAGCGTCTGCTGATGAGCAGTCACGACGTTGAGTTCCTTGTTGATCTGTTGAATCTCGAATGCAGAAGCCACCATCTGAGTGTTGAGGAAGAAGACCAATCCGAAAGCGCCCACGAACAGTGCGGCGCACGCCAAAACTGTTCCGATGAAGCCACTTCGTTTGGCCGGAGTGGGCACCACGGAGAGCTCAGGAAGTCCCTGAATAACTGGGCGTGGAGCAGCCGAACGCACAGCTGAACTTGACACGGCACTCATGAGTTGCTCCCTTCGTTACGCAACCTTTCGGCACCCCTGAGGCGAACCGATGCACTGCGTGGATTGACGGCGATTTCTTCGGCGCTCGCTTTGCGGGCCCCTCGTGTGAGAAGTCTGAGGTAGGGTTCGTGGCCCGGTAGTTCCATCGGTAACCCTGGAGGGGTCGACGACGTGGCGCCCTCGGCCAGCGCTCGCTTCACGATCTTGTCTTCGAGCGATTGGTAGGATTCGACGGCGATTCGCCCACCTACTCGAATCGCTGAGATTGCCGCAGGCATTGCCCGCTCAAGAACAGAAAGCTCATCATTGACTGCGATCCTTAGGGCTTGGAACGTGCGCTTTGCCGGGTTTCCACCGGTTCGGCGAGTTGCTGCCGGAATAGCGTCTCTGACAAGTTCAGCCAAATCTCGCGTACGCACGATTGGATCCGTATCACGCCGAGCCACGATTCTCTGGGCGATTCGCATTGCGAATCGTTCCTCTCCATACGTAGAGAGAATCCGGGCGATCTCCTTAACAGGCTCTGTGGCAAGCAGATCCGCGGCTGTGCGCCCACTCCGCGTGTCCATCCGCATGTCCAGTGGAGCATCGTGAGCGTATGAGAAGCCGCGCTCTACTTCATCAAGCTGTAGAGATGAGACGCCAAGGTCCATCAGAACTGCATCAACACGTCCGTTGGTTCCATACGTGGAGGCCACATTGGCGACGTCGTCGTAGGTGGTCTGAACCGGTTGGAACCGCGAACCAAATCCGCTCAGGCGCTCCGATGCCAAAGCGATAGCATCCTTGTCGCGATCGATTCCCACCACAGTCAACAGCGGAAACTGCTCAAGGAATGCCTGAGTGTGCCCGCCCATTCCAAGCGTGCAATCGATCATGACTGGCGTGCGCCCATCCAAGGCGGGGGCGAGCAATTCCAAGCACTCGTCGAGCATGACCGGCTTGTGAAGGGCGTTGCCGGCTGCGCGTGGCCCGCTTGGGTCAATGGGAGAGAAGTCGCCGTGAGGGCCTTCAGGTGACTCAGCACCATGAGGTGCAGCAAAGTGGTCCCGCATCCACAGTTCCTTTCTCTTGAAATCTGGGAATCCGGCCCGATCAGTGGTCCTCTCCCGCCTATCTGAAACTGGGGAATTGCCTCAGATAGGCAGAAGAAGATCACCAACCGGGACTCAGAAGAGTCCCGGGATAACCTCGTCTTCACGATCAGCAAAGGCTGACTCTTGGTCGGTGAGATAGGCGTTCCACGCCGCCTGATCCCAGATTTCGATCCGGTTGCCCGTGCCGATAACGGCAAGTTCGCGTTCCAATCCTGCGTAGGTACGCAGGGACGACGGAATTGTGACGCGGCCTTGCTTATCTGGGATCTCGTCAACTGCACCAGAAAGGAACACGCGCAGGTAAGAGCGTGCTTCTTTCGAAGTGAGTGGAGCTTGGCGGAGCTGTTCTTGCATGCCTTCAAACTCGGCGAGCGGGAAGACGTACAGGCAGTGTTCTTGACCACGAGTCATGACCAGCCCAGCTTGGAGTTGGTCACGATACTTGGCGGGAAGAATGAGGCGGCTCTTGTCATCAAGCCGTGGCTCATATGTACCGAGGAACACCGCATTCACCCCCTCTTTGCTTTCGTAGCTCCACTTTACTCCACAATGCTCCAACATCACGTCACCGGGCGCAACCACATTTCGGATATTCGTTGAAATTGCTGAGAAATCGGAGTGGAGGGGAATTCGCCCCTCTCGCTGAGGCTCCTCCGGAGATGTCACAGGAAGACGGCAGGAGTGTAGAGGAGATGACGGAGATTTCCTGGGGTTGGCTATCGGCGCAGTGCATCCCCTCTTTGGAGGTGGAGCGAAGTGGGGCGGAAGATCGCGGGCAGCACACAACACGGGAGGTCAGACCAGATGGTCTGACCTCCCGTGAGAGAAGATATTGAGTTGGTGGGATTGAGAGTCTTAGAGCCCTGCCAAGCCGCGCCGCGGCGCACGCCAAGCCCTGCTTGGGTGGCACACACCAGTCATGCTAGCGGTACCATTCACGCTGCCGGTGCCACAGAGAAGAAACCTACCGGCCCTCGCGGCGCCGACGCTCCCACTCTTGGTTTTGCCGGTCCATGAACTTCCCAGATGCGTCTGGGTCAGGTTTGGAGGCCTTGGATGTGCCCTTGCCCTGCGATGGTCCAGACCTGAAGCCTGAAGCGATAAACCAGAATCCGGCGAACATGACAACTACGCCAAGTACACCAACGATCACCTGTTCTATTGCAATTCCACCCACCAACACTGCAATTCCAACAATTGCAACGAGGAGGCCGAGCACGAGGTCCCGAATGGAAAGTTCCATCGACCGTGCTTCCGCGGAAGGTTCAGGTTTGAATGTGTCGGCAAACTTGGGGTCCTCGTCGGCCAACTGGGCCTCGAGTTCCTCAAGCATCTTGCGCTCATATTCTGAAAGAGGCATTTCGTCTCCTCGTCGATCGTCGTGCCCTAAGAATATCCCCTAGGCGTAGCCGAAGGGTAGTTAACAAGGTTGTGCTGGTAAAGAAATCCCCAAGAATCAGCCCAACTAACCTTGAGTATCCTCCTCGGTGCCCGAGTTATCATGTTCGATCAGCGCCGCCGGGCGCAGTGCTGCCCGGCCAAACCTGACCTGAGCGAGATCCATGACAGCCTCTGCCTTGGCGCGGCGAGGATCGTCATCAAACGCCAGCTGGATCCCGTCACTTGGATCTATGAGCTGTTCGGCACGCATTCCCAATAGCCGTAAGCCATCTCCCCTGATTGTCACCGCTGCGAGCAGCCGCATTGCGCCCGCGTAGAGATCACTGGCAACCGAGCTGGGCTGGGCCAAGGTTGTGGAGCGAGTGATCGTGGTGAAGTCAGCGAAACGAACCTTGATGCTGATGGATCGCGCCACTAGACCCATGGCGCGCAGCCGTCTGGCGGTGTCATGGGCTTGAGAAAGCAACACACGTGCTAGTTCCTCCCGATCACTGACATGGTCGAAGAAGGTCTCTTCGCGACCCACTGATTTTTCGGGACGGGATACCTCAACTTGGCGTGGATCCACGCCGTTGGCCAGTGCGAAGAGGTGCCTTCCACTGGCCTGACCAAGGATGCGAACGAGCCGCTCTTCGCCGAGGTTCGCGAGATCAGCAACGGTCTCAACTCCCTGAACCTCAAGCTTCTGCCGCACCTTTTCGCCTACTCCCCACAGCGCTCCCACGGGAAGTGAGTGGAGGAACTCCACAGTCTGCGATGCAGGGATGAGAAGAAGACCGTCCGGTTTGGCGTGGGCAGAAGCCACCTTGGCAACATGCTTTGTGGCCGCAATGCCAACAGAGGCGGGTACTCCAACCTCCGAGCGGATCTTGTGACGCAGTGCCTGCCCAATCTCCACCGGAGACCCGAAGAGCCGTCGGGCTCCAGAGACGTCAAGGAACGCTTCATCGACCGAGACCTGCTCAATCTTGGGAGTCACATCGGCGAGGATTGCCATGATTCGGCGTGAGACCTCGCGGTACAGATCCCCTCGCGGAGGAAGCATGATGATGGAAGGACACAACCGGTACGCCTGACCCACCGCCATCGCTGAGTTCACTCCGTAAGCACGCGCTTCATACGATGCTGCTGAAACCACTCCCCGCTCACGGCCACCAACCGCCACAGGCTTACCCGCCAACTCTGGGTGCTCTAAGAGCTCCACAGAAACGAAGAATGCGTCCATATCGATGTGGAGGATATTCGTCTGGGAGTCATCACTACCCCAGTTTCTCTTGGCCGCTGCAGATCGAGGAGCTCGTGACATCATTTCCTCCTAACTAACTCCAGCCTAACGCGTGAGCACCGCCACAGTATGAGCGCCAGTCCCAGACACGAGCACCTTCCTGATCTGTGACGATCGTTCCTGACCCGTGACGATCGTTGCTGCCGGGTGCTTTGCTGGCACGACATACTCATGAGTGCTTTGCTGGCACGACATACTCATGAGTGCTTTGCTGGCACGACATACTCATGAGTGCTTTGCTGGCACGTCACTATAGTGAGTGAGCTGCTGGCACGTCATACTCGTGCGAGGCGGCGCAGGTACCTGCCACGATAAGCTGAGTTCCGTGAGCAGAAGAACCCGAATGACCTCCCACACGCCTAATGATCAGATTCTCCAGCGGGATCGACTGCCAGAGGGGATCGTGCGCACCACATTTGCACACGCCGAAGTGGGGCTGGCCGGAGATCTCGCCACGCTCTACCTCGATGGCGCAGAATCATCGGCACTCAACCTCGCTGACCCGCGCCAACTCGAGTTCGAGTACATGCAGCACATTCGGCTCATCGTAGACTCGCGATTTACCGAAGCAGAGCCCCTTCGCGTCCTCCATCTGGGCGGGGCTGGTTGCGCACTCGCTCGCGCACTTGACGCTGACCGGCCGAACTCGCGGCAGCTAGCCATTGAGATTGACGCGATCCTGGCGCGCTCCGTGCGTGAGTGGTTCGACCTACCAGGATCTCCGCGCCTCAGGATCCGGATTGATGAGGCACGCAGGGCCCTCGATACTACGAAGGGCACATGGGATGTGGTTGTTCGCGACGCATTTGCAAACCGTCACGTGCCTTCTCAGCTCAGGACGCTTGAGTCCGCTGCACGCGCCCACGATGTCCTATCGGAGGGAGGCGTCTATCTTCTCAACTCCATCGCTTCGACTGGACTTTCGGTGTTTGGTGAGGAAGTCAGCGCTTTGACAGGTACCTTTGCCCACGTCATGGCAATCGTCGATCCAGCCATCATGAAGGGGCGGCGCTTCGGGAACATCGTCATCGCCGCTTCAGACCGCGACTTCGCAATGGACACCATAGAACGGGATGTGCGGCGCCTCCCACTACCCGCAAAGGTCCTTGGGGAATCCGAACTACGACGACGAGCCGAAAGCGCCCGCCCATTTCGCGACGCCGACCTCGCTCCAGGTCAGTTGTGGTCTACGCTCGTTCCCGATTCCTCTGGTGACCCCACTGTGTGAGGTGCCGCTCCTGCGGCATCATCGTGTCCATCTCCATCGCTCACGGCTTTCACCTGTGCAGCATTCTCCGCTTCTATCACGGTGTCTGCCGCTAAGGCAGCAGCTAACTCCATTGAGGATGCCTCAACAGCGGCCTCATATGTGGTTGTCCGGCTGTCCAGCACTGTAGCGGCTGGATGATAGCGTTCCCACACCTCGCGCAGCGGAGGAACAATGATTCCTTGTTGCATCATCTTCTTGCGGACCTTGTTCTTGAAATACGCGATTCCAATGAGGCCAATCACGATGAAGATAACTTGGCTGGCCATCGCTATCTGAAAATCGTCCCGGCTGTAATCCCCACCCGGCGCTAGCTGGTCAAGAATGCGCCCAATGACCCAGGAAATGATGAGAGAGGCGGAGAATCCGCCCATATTGGCGAGCCCATTGCCCGTCCCAACGCGGCGCACGTCCACCGATGTTCTCACGAAATCGAAAGCGATGCTCGAAGCCGAGCTAGGAATCGAAAGCAGCGCACAGAACAAGGCCAGGTACCAGAGTGGAAGCGCGGAATCCATAACCAACAGCGGAATCCACGTCGCCACGCACAAGCCCACTGATCCGTACACCAACCACGATCTGCGGAGAGGATGAGCGCCAGTCATGCGCCCAATGACTGGTCCAACCACGGCCCCCGCCAACGGTGGAAGGATGAGTAGCCCAGCTGCGGTTCCGGCAGAAAGTCCTTGTGAGATCTGCAGAAACGGTGTGCCCCACAAGAGGAGGAACACTGTGGCGGGGAATCCACACGTGAAGTGCGTCCAGAAACCCAACCATGTGCCAGGTTCCCGCATGACGTCCCGTGCGCTCTGCCCTTGCTCTTGCGGGTCAACACGCCGGACCTGCTGGCCACTGTCCGTTGGAGAGTTTCGAACCCATACCAACCCGATGATGGACACAAGCCCAGCCACCGTTCCCAGACCAACAAAAGCTGGAGACCACCCAAACTGCCCCAACACAAATGCGAATGGGATCGATGAAATGATCTGGCCAATCTGTCCAAGCATGCCCGTCATCTGAGTCATCAGTGGTGCAGCGAAGGGCGTGAACCACACGGGGATGAGTCGCAACACCGAACTAAAAGCCGTGGCATCCCCAAGGCCGATGAGAATCCGGGCCGCGAGCGCCACGTGAAGCGATGTGGTCAGTCCTAGGACGATCTGGCCAGCAGCCATGATGACCGCACCACTCACGAGGACTTTGCGCACTCCAATGCGATCCAGCAACAGACCGACGGGGATCTGGGCACCCGAATACACAGCTAACTGAATGACCGTGAAGAGGGACAAAGTCGAAGCGTTAATCGCGAATCGATCCATCGCGTACAGCCCAGCCACTCCGAAGCTGGAGCGCCCAGCAATCGCCATAATGTAAATGGCTTCGGCGGCGAAGAATACCAAGTATGCGGATCTGGACTGCTTTGATCCCGCTTCAGCCACGTGGTCTACCTGTCCTCGTCTTTCGGACGTGCGTGCCGGCCCCGGCGCCGTGGCCAGAGACGAAACTCTTTGTCATTACTTGGTCTTATGCTATCGGCGTTATCGGATGCGGACGGTTCCTGCTCAGGCTCTGGATCAGCCGCACCGGCTCCATCGATCTGGTCATCTTGCTGGGTTTGGGCGGTATCGGGCGAATTCGGCGGAGTATCAATGTGCTCCGGCTCACTCGATCCGTCAGACCTTTGAGATCCTTCGCCTTCAACCCGTTTCGACTTGCCGTTGTTTGACTCCTCGAACGCCTCCCGCACACCTCTATCGACGACGTCGCCGAAACGAACGTTCGTTTCAAAACGGGACCGTGGCCTGCCGTCGTCGTTCTGTTCCATGACGCGATTTCGCTGACGGAACTCAGCAATACGCTGGATAAGTCCTTGCGGATCGTACTGGTCCGTCTCAGCGGGGTTCGGTAGCGTGATATCGGCTTGTGCAAGGAACTGCTCTGCTGCTCGCCCGATCTCATCAACACTTGGCACCGCGAGTTCCATTGCCGGCGCAGTAACGAAGCCTTGGGTGGCGCCTTCTTGGTCATAGTCATTCTCAAGGGCTGCGATCATGCCCTTGAGCTCCTCGTTTTGCTCCATGAGCTCCGCGAGTTCCTCCACCTGACCTGCCGAATCCTGCTCCAGATCTCCCACGGGCAGGCGCAGACCGGACAAGCTGGAGACCATCTTAAGAACGCCCGCAGCGCCAGCCGAGAAGTGATGACCCACTAAGTACATCGGCACTCGGACTGCAACGTTGGTCATGCCTAGATCGAGCCGCGAGGTCTGGAACTCAAGGTAGTCAGCAAACGATGATTGGAACCAGAAGTTTGCTTCCAGCACCTCCGGATTGGTGTCCGGATCCGAGCTTCGGACAACCATGTCAGCGGGACGCGTGTGCGGAGTGGCCGAACCAATGGCGGTGAAAGCAAAGATATGCCGCACACCAAACCGCTCGACGATGTCGAGCATGTCAGAGACCAATGCCTCCCAGTGAAAATCGGGTTCCATGCCGTGGAGGTGGAGGAAGGGCTGTCCTTCCATATCCCGCGCGTTTGAGAGGACAAGGCCATCGCGCCACAATCCCACGAGTTTGCCATCTTCAAAGTTCACCCACGGACGCTGCGCGCGATAATCCATCAAAGGATCCGTATCGAACAATGCCGCAGGCTGACCGTCGAGTGGTGCAAGCGAATGGGCGATAAGACGCGATACAGCACCGGCATCGGTTGCAGGATCAACGAGGTTGATTACCAGATTCTCAATGGGACCTTCAGGCACCTCATCGGGAAATGAAACGTAATGCGCCACTACTCTCTCCTTCCGACGGGCACCGGCACAACGTGACGTGCCAAGCCGATCACTTACAGTCGAAACCACTCACATGGATCGGACCGTGCAAATAGTAATCCGTTTGTGCTCAATCTTCGACGCTTCCAGACTACAGTGG
This sequence comes from Changpingibacter yushuensis, assembly GCF_014041995.1. NCBI lineage: Bacteria > Bacillati > Actinomycetota > Actinomycetes > Actinomycetales > Actinomycetaceae > Changpingibacter > Changpingibacter yushuensis. The sequence continues at coordinate 1,806,904 of NZ_CP059492.1, forward strand.
CGTGGCACGAGCCGCATTTATCCCACCGGCGAACCATTGTTGGCGAAATGCGGACGTATGCCCGATAATTGATGGTCCAGTTTTCTTACTGGGTAAACACACTTTGCCCACCACCCACGGAGGCCACCTAGTGACTGAAAGCTCGCCACGTGAACGCGCCATCGCTCAAGAGCAGGACTATGTGGACCATGCTTACCACGCTCTAGATAGTCAACGCGCAGCGTACGCTGATCGGCTGAGCACCGTTCGTAGCCAAACGGGCCAAGAGAGCGCCGGGGAACTCTCCGAGCGGGATTCCTTTGCCAGTCATTATGAGGACAACCTCACCCGGCTTCGTAACGTGGAGAATCGTCTTGTTCTGGGCCGCCTGGATTTTGAAGATGGAACTAACGAACACATTGGCCGCATCAGTCTGAAGAACTCGGATCGCGAGATCATCCTGCTGGACTGGCGGGCACCGCAAGCAGAAGCCTTCTATCAGGCCACGGCCGCCCATCCTGGCGATGTAGTTCGACGCCGCCATATCCAGACCCGTTTCCGCGAGGTCACCGGCATTGAAGACGAACTACTCGACTCCAATGCCACGAGCAATGACCTCAATCTCACGGGCGAAGGCGCTCTCATGGCTGCCATGAATCAGGCTCGCGACGGAAAGATGTCTGACATCGTCGCGACCATTCAAGCCGAACAGGACCGAATCATCCGCGCCGAATCTCAGGGCGTCCTCGTAGTGCAAGGTGGCCCCGGCACCGGTAAGACGGCCGTGGCCCTCCACCGCGCTGCGTTCCTTCTCTACTCCCAGAGGGCACGCTTATCGCGCTCCGGAGTGCTCATTGTGGGGCCCTCCCCCGTGTTCCTCCGCTACATCGATCAGGTCCTTCCCTCTCTCGGCGAATCAGACGTTGTTTCGACAACAATCGCTGGCCTCATGCCCGGTGTTCGAGCTACGTCTGTAGATTCTGCATACGCTGGCGAGATCAAGGGTCGCCTCGTGTGGCGCAGGATTGCCAAGCGCGCTGTCCGCGAGGTACTTGAGCGTCCACTTTCGCGTTCTGTCACCCTCACCATCTCCGGAGTCCAGGTTCGCCTGACCCCACGAGATGTGGAAACCGCTCACAGCAAAGCCCGCCGCGCAGGCACCTCACATAATGAAGCACGCGACGTTTACGCAAGAATGCTCGTTGACCTGCTTGCCCGCCGCGTAGCTGATGCAAAAGACCTCTCCTTGGCAGAAAATGAGTGGATTATCGGCGACGTCGCCGCGTCCACAGATGCGCGCCGTGAGATTAACCTCCATTGGCTGCCATCGGCACCCTCCCAGCTGCTTGAACGCCTCTACTCGCGCCCCGAACTTCTTCGGGAAGTGGCCCGCGAGTTAAGCGATAGTGAACTCAGCGCACTCATTCGTCCCAAGGGTTCGGGCTTCACCCCGGCTGACATCGCCATTCTTGATGAACTTGCCGAACACCTTGGCCCGTTCCATGACGATTTTGAGAGGCGGCAACGTTCAGCCGCACAGGCTCGCCAAGCCGAACTCTCCTCATACGTCAGCGAGACGATGTCCGCTATGAATCTCGGCGGCGGGATCCTCGATGCCGGGATGATGGCGGAGCGGCTGGCGGACTCTGGCCCGCGCATTACGCTCGCCGAACGGGCAGCCTCTGACCGTTCATGGACATACGGCCACGTGGTGGTAGACGAAGCACAAGAGCTTTCACCCATGCAGTGGGAGATGCTTATTCGGCGCTGCCCGAGCCGATCCTTCACCGTGGTAGGAGATCTCGACCAACGCCCAGAGGGCGCGCCGCAAGGCGGATGGCGGTCCCTGCTGGGCCGCCTCGGTGAGAACGTACGTCAGGAGAACCTGACGATCTCTTACCGCACGCCAGCAACTGTTCTGAATGCCGCGAGCCGGACGCTGCTCGCAGCGGGAGCCAGGGTGGCGTCTGTCCAAGCAGCTCGCGACCTTCCGGACAGCTTTGTAGATAGCCCGGCCACAATCGACACCGTGAATGAGGTGCTCGCCATGGAGATTTCACAAGCTTGCCTCATTATGGATGCAGAATATGGCGTTGGCGGCGGCACTCTGGCAGTCATCGCCCCCGAAGCCATGCACGATCGGGTCGCAGCGGCCATCCTGGCATCTGAATCAGCGCAACGTTGGCCTACCGACACTGATGGGAATGATGTTGCCGCACGCATCCAGGTGTTGACTCCGTATCAGTCCAAAGGGCTCGAATACGACGTCGTCGTGCTGTTTGAACCTGCTGCGGTTCTGGAGGAGGGGCCCGGAAGTCTCTACGTAGCCATGACTAGGCCAACGCGGCAGCTGCGGGTGGTTCATACCACTGCACTTCCAGAAGGCATGCACGCCTAAGAGCCCGAGGGCATTCACGCGAAAAAGCCCGGGATGTGAGCTGATGTTGCCGCGCCAGGGTTTTTCGGACATTGTTGATCCGTGACCCGCATACTCCTGCTCGAGAATCCATACCAGTCAGCCGATGAGGTCTTCAACAAGACCGACTGCGAGATCATCAGAGTCTCCCACGCCCTCCAAGGCCAGGATCTGATAGACGCTCTTGACGGAATCGATATCCTTGGCATCCGATCTAAGACCACCGTGACTCGCGAAGTCATCGAGGCATGCCCCAGCCTTACAGCGATTGGCGCATTCTGTATTGGCACCAATCAGATCGATCTGGCAGCGTGCAACGAACACGGCGTCGCTGTGTTCAATGCGCCATACGCCAACACGCGCTCCGTTGTGGAGCTGGCCATCAGTGAAGCAATCGCGTTGACCCGTCACATTCCTGAGAAGAACTCCGCACTGCACTCCAAACTGTGGAAGAAGTCTGCCAACGGCGCCCACGAAGTACGGGGCAAGACTCTTGGCATCGTCGGATACGGCTCGATCGGAACGCAGCTCTCGGTACTGGCTGAGGCTATGGGCATGCGCGTCATCTTCTATGACATAGCCGAACGCCTGACCATCGGCAATGCGAAACGCGTCCGAAGCTTGGATGAGCTCCTCAACCAAGCTGACATTGTCTCCTTGCACGTGGACGGGCGCCCCTCAAATAGGGGTTTCTTCAGTCGCTCGCAGTTTGCACAGATGAAGAAGGGCGCGATACTTATCAATCTTTCGCGCGGTTCGATCGTCGACATCGACGCCCTCGTTGAGAAGCTGGCAGATGGTTCACTCGCGGGAGCTGGCATCGACGTATTCCCTGAAGAACCAGATGGCAATGGCGATCCGTTCGACTCCCCGCTTGTTGAGTTCCCCAACGTCATCTTGACGCCGCACATCGGAGGATCCACCCTCGAGGCTCAGGAGTCAATTGGCTACTTCGTGGCTGGAAAGCTCTTGGATTACTGGAGAAAGGGTTCAACCGAACTATCGGTCAACCTTCCGAACATCGCGGCCACGCCGTCGCGCAGCTCTCTGTATCGCATCGCGTGGATCCACAGGAACATGCCAGGCGCTTTGGCGCGAGTCAACCAGATCTTTGCGGATGAGGGAGCCAACATCAACACTCAGGTTCTAGCAACAGAAGGAGAGATTGGCTACATGGTGACCGACGTCTCCACGGAGCTTCCGGCTCACGCCGTCGAACATCTCGCGGACTCTCCTCAGAACATTCGGCTTCGAGTTCTCAGGCGTGAGTACTAGGGTTTGAAGCATGAGTGAATCCACATCGGCGCGGCCCTTTTATCTTCCCGGCATACCAGCTGAGATCGAACCAGTCACGCGGCCTTTGGGTTCGCTTCTGTGGCAGTCTGCCAAAGATTATCCCAATCGCATTGCAATTGACTTTCTCGGGCGGACCATCACCTACTCCGAACTCGCGCATCAGACGCGGAAGGCCGCGGTTGCACTGTACCGATGTGGGGTACGCCGCGGCGATGTAGTAGCCCTGATTATGCCGAACTGCCCGCAACACGTGGTGGCATTCTACGCGGCCCTTTCCCTGGGCGCCGTAGTGGCGGAGCATAATCCTCTGGCGCCATCCGCCGAGCTTCACGAACAGTTGGCGCGCCATGGAGCGAAAGTGGTGGTGGTCTGGGAGCAGACGCTTGCCAAACTGACTGAGGACGGCGATGACCGGGGCAGGACGTACCTTTCAGTTGACCTATCTCGGGAACTCCCCCACTTCTCGCGCTTGTTGTTGACTCTCCCTGTTGCGTCTGCACGCGCGCAGCGGGCGAAACTACGCGCCGATGTGCCACATGGCATTCTCTCTTTTGACAGAGTTGTCAAGAAAGCCCCTAGTGCCAGCCAGTTCATCTTGAAGACTGATTCCGGAATCGACCTTGATTCCCGCGCAGTCTTAATCCACACAGGTGGAACCACTGGCGTACCCAAGGCCGTCCAACTCACCCACCGAAACCTCATGGCAAACATCACCCAGACCACGCTGTGGATCCAAGGTGTGCGCAGAGGCGAGGAAGTCTTCGCTGGTGTTTTGCCATTCTTCCATGCATTCGGGCTCCAGACTGTGCTCGGCGTGGGGATCTCTCAAGCGGCCACGTTGGTGATCCTGCCCAACTTTGACGTCTCCTCCCTACTTGCTGGTCAGCGTCGCTACCCCATCACCCTCTTCCCCGGGGTTGCTCCCATGTTCGAACGTGTTCTTGCCCAGGCCGTGAAAGAACGCGAGGCGGGAAAGGCAACAGACCTCACCTCCATCAAATGGGCTTTCTCCGGTGCCATGGCCCTGGATCCAGACCTCGCCACTCGATGGGAGGAAGCCACTGGCGGATTCATTATTGAGGGATACGGCATGTCCGAGGCGAGCCCTATCATTGCCGGTTCGCCTGTCTCGATCAATCGGCGCCCATCCACTCTCGGGATTCCTTTCCCATCCACCGAGATTCGCCTTGCTGACCCGGACGACCCGAGCAAGGACGCCGCCGATGTGGGAGAAATCCTCGTTCGTGGGCCTCAAGTGTTCTCTGGATACTTGGGCGAGCCTGATGAGACAGCCGCCGTATTCCACGACGGCTGGCTCCGCACCGGAGATCTTGGCCGTTGGGATGACGGGTTCCTCGTCATGGCTGATCGTCGCAAGGAGATGATCATTCACGGTGGTTTCAACGTGTATCCGTCTCAGGTGGAAGATGCCATTAAGTCCATGCCGGGTGTTCGCGACGTAGCAGTAGTTGGTATGCCTGATGAGAACCGTGGTGAGTCTGTTGTGGCGGTACTGGTGCTAGAGCCCGATACCATCGTTGATATCGATGCCGTTCGCAGGTGGACACAAGATAAGCTCTCTCACTACGCCATGCCAAAGTCCATTGCCATCGCAGAAGATTTGCCACGCTCACAGCTGGGAAAGGTACTACGCCGCGCGGTGCGCGACGAACTCCAAGAGTACGAGCTCAAATCCGGCGAATGGCGGAAGAAGGCTGCCGAACTTACAGAAGCTACCTCAGACAAACTCGAGGCCCTGACAGCATCGGTTGCCGAATCCGTCTCAGAACTCTCTTTGAATGTGACCGAAACGTGGCATGCGACCAAGGAACAGCTTCAGGAGAAGCTGACCTTGGCAAGCGAGCAGATCTCACAGGCTACTGAACAGCTCAACGCTAGGCTCAAGACAGATGAGGATGGTCGCATTGGGTTCGGCCTTCATCAAGTTGCAGCTGAAAGCGAGGCGGCCACCCAAGAGGATTCATCCGAAGGAACCGACCCCGGTTCAGGTGCACAAGCGCAGGCCGAAACGCACACCGCGAATGGTGCGCCGGCCGCTGGTGCAGCATCTTCGCAGGAACCAGATGAGAAACCAATCGACTCGGATGAGGAATCACTCCACTGATTCGCTGAGACACCGTGCGCGGGTGGTCACCGTAGAGAAGTGGGGTCCTCCCGCGCAGAGGTATTGAGCTTTCAGTGCTGCCGAGTTCTTCTTGGCTACCGCAATGCCGAGTTCTTCTTGGTTACCGCAATGCCGAGTTCTTCTTGGCTACCGTAATGCCGAGTTCTCTTTGGTTACCGCAATGCCCACCCACGTACCGCAGAACCATCAGGAATCTGAGGGACCCGTGTGGTCATCAGTAGGCAGATCTGCTTCTTCAGCTCGAAGCTTTGCTATGGCAGTTTCGAAATCGTCAAGAGTTTCAAATCCCTCATAGACGGACGCGAAACGCAAGAACGCAATGTCGTCCAGCTTGCGCAGTGGTTCAAGTATTGCCAAACCGATCTCATGCGTTGAGATCTGTGCACTACCGGTGGCTCGCAGGCGCTCTTCAACTTGGCTGGCGAGGAGCGCCAAATCGTCATCTGTTACCGGCCGTCCCTGACAAGCCTTGCCGACTCCCGCGATTATCTTCTCGCGGGAGAAAGGCTCCGTGGCTCCTGATCGCTTCGCTACGATCAAGCTTGCCGTCTCGAGGGTGGAAAACCTCTGTTTGCAGGCAGGGCATTCCCTCCTCCGCCGGATGGAGAGGCCGTCGTCGCTTGTTCGCGAGTCAATAACTCGCGAATCCGGATGGTGACAAAAAGGACAGTGCACTCAGCGATCATAGCAAACGCTCCATAGCACGCTACTAGGAACTCCTCTAGCCGAAGAGCCGTGGCCACACTGACAAGCCGATGGGAACGGTGGGTTGCCGAACCGATTGGCTGAGGAACTGATGCTGGCTCACGACGAAGCTGTTCAAGCAACCGACGCAGCGGACGTCATGCACTATGTGCGGACACCGATCGGTCAGGGAATCAGTAGGCAGGCAGTTCGATACTCTGCCCCACGGTCAGTGCGTCAGAACCAAGATTGTTGAGGTCACGAATATCCGCAACAACTGCGCTGGTATCCGGCGCATTCGTGACCGTGCTAGCGATTGACCACAACGTATCACCCGGTTGAACAACCAACACGTCACCGGGACTTGCCAAGAAAAGCGAACCAACCATCAAACCGGCCACAGCAAGAACAGCGACAAGGAGAAGCGCACTCAGTGCCTTCACAACAAGAGTGAGCACCTTATCAAGGTCAACTGCAACGCCTGCCGCGTTCCGCGTGCCTACTGCTGTGGCCTTGGCTGGTGCACCCAGCGACGTAAGCATGGCCCGCCCAGCACGCGGCGAGAAAGCTGCTTCTACATCAGCACGGATAGCTGCGCGCTGGCCTACTGAGTGCGCGAACTCCGCAGAATCAGCCGTAGGTACGGCGCGCAGAGCGCGATTGCCAGTTGCCGGTTTGCGGCGGCCAGCCTGTGAACTAAGTGAAGGAATGGGGTACAAGGCCACCGCACCATCGCGACGAGCATTGTGGGCTGCTGCACCAGCGTCAGGTTGCTGGATCTCCAGAACACTCATTTTGGCTCCTTTCGAACGATTGTTCGTCGAACATCTGTTTGTACTCTAGCGCCTAGGTTTCATCGTGTCTAGAACAAGATTTCGACTCGCCGCCTGAACGTGTGTTTGAGCGCCCGAATGACCGGTAACCTTGTAGAAGCAGTCAAACATTGTGGGCCGACAAATTTGCGGCCAAAAAGGAAGGTACGGATGGCGAATCAAGCAACTCTGACCGAGCGGCAGGCTGCGGTTCTCATGTGCATCCGTACGCACATGTTGCGCAACCACTACGCGCCAACCATCCGCGAGATCGGTGACGAAGTCGGCCTTTCCTCTACCTCGTCCGTGAAGTATCAGCTCGATTGCCTCACTGATCTGGGGTATTTGAGGCGTGACACCCGGCGTCCACGCACAATGGAACTGACGGACCTGGGGCTTTCGTTCGGCGAGGACGTGCGGGCATCCGTGACTGAGCTACCTCTTCCCTCTGTCTCACCTAGTGTTCGGAGCAATCCAGTATCGTTCAACGACGGCGATTCAATCGTCGCCGTGGAACCGCCCGTCAATGTGCCCGTAGTTGGCCGGATCGCGGCTGGTGCACCGATCTTGGCCGAACAGCTTGTGGAGGATGTGTTCACCGTGCCCCGCCGCCTCACGGGCGAGGGCGAGATGTTCGCGCTGAAGGTCTCAGGTGATTCCATGATCGATGCCGCGATTTGCGACGGCGATTGGGTAGTGGTGCGCCGTCAGTCGGTGGCAGAGAGCGGAGAGATTGTGGCTGCCATGCTCGATGGTGAAGCTACAGTCAAAGTTCTCCAGCGGCGCGCTGGGCATGTCACGCTTCTGCCGCGGAATTCCGCTTACTCCCCCATTCCTGCGGACAACGTGGCGATTCTTGGTCGTGTTGTGACTGTGTTGCGCGCGATATAGGGGCTTATGCATTGTGAGGCTGGGGTGCACATCTGTTGATGTGCACCCCAGCCTCACAATGACGTTGAGCGCTAATCACAAGCGCACAAGCGTTTAGTAACCGAACTTGGCGGCCACCGCGCGAATAGAATCAGCCGACGCGCGCAGTCCTTCAAATTCGCGAGGGGTTACCACTGGAACGAGCCTGCGGCCAAGACCATCGCGGCCCACGACTGTTGGAACAGACATGGCAACATTGGAGACTCCGAGCCAATCATTGAGCTGCGAAGAGACGGGCAACACCCGGCGCTCGTCACGCAGAATGGTGGACACGATGTGAGAGACGGAAAGCCCGATGGCGTAGTTTGTGGCGCCCTTTCCATCAATGATCTTGTATGCAGAGTTCACAACTTCGCGATGAATGGCTTCACGCTCACGGTCATCCAAAGTCTTTCCGGAGGCGGTTTCACCCCACTGAAGCAGCGGAACTGCACCGATCATCGCACTAGACCACAGCGGGATCTCAGAATCGCCATGCTCTCCAACGATGTATGCGTGGACAGTCTGAGGAGCCACCCCACAGTCCTGAGCAACAAGATAGCGAAGGCGGGACGAATCGAGCACTGTACCTGATCCAAAGAAACGATCTGGCGACATGCCGGAGATCTTCAAGCCAGTGTATGTAACAACGTCCACGGGGTTGGAGACGATGAGGAAAATGGCGTTGGGTGCCTGTTCAACAGCAGCAGGAAGGATGTTCTTCATGATGTTGATGGTTGCCCCGGCTAGGTCCAGTCGCGACTGCCCCGGCTTCTGCTTGGCACCAGCCGTCACCACCACAACATCCGAATCCTTGATGACCTCAATATCGGATGAGCCAACTACGGTTGAAACTGGGGCAAACTGGGAACCCTGGGCGATGTCGAGGGCTTCGGCTTTAACTTTGTCCTCAGCGATGTCATACATCGCATAATGGCGTGCAACGCCCTTGATCATCATCGCGTATGTGCAGGCTGAGCCAACTGCTCCAGCACCAATGACGGATACCTTTGTGTTGACTTCAGTTACCTTGCCGGAGGAAACCACCGGAACTGGTGTTGCTTCAACTTCAGCTTCAGGATTGGGATTGTCGGACAATGTGCACCTCACTGATTCGGAGCAGGTTGTTCTGCTTTCATGTTTCATTGTACGGACCTTGGCGCCACGTCGTGGGCTTGGGCCGATGTTCAGACCGATTTGCAAGCTTGAACGGATGTCATTCCTGCTCGAAACGCGCAAGCCTCTCGAGCGCAGAGATTGCAGTGCTCTTATCTGTTGTGGGCCATAGCGGCGGCAGGGATGCCATGAGATAACCTGCATACCGTGCCTTCCTCAATCGAGGATCAAGCACAGCCACCATGCCTTTGTCATCAATTCTGCGGAGAAGCCTGCCTGCACCTTGGGCTAGCCGGAGAGCCGCGTGAGTCGCCGAGACCTCCATGAATCCGTTGCCTCCGGATTCTTCAGCACGCTTGGTGCGCGCCTGCGTGAGTGGTTCATTAGGCCGAGGAAAGGGAATCCGGTCCATGATGACTAGCCGGCACGTTCGTCCCGGAACATCTACTCCCTGCCACAGCGAAAGCGTACCGAAAAGCGACGCGGCGTCGTCGTCGGAAAACTCGCGAACGAGAGTGGGCAACTGATCCTCGCCCTGAACGAAAATTGGCGTCTGTAGGCGCTCACGCGCATACTCTGCAGCAGCTTCCGCCCCACGACGTGAGGTAAAGAGGGCCAGCGCCCCGCCACCCGATGCGCGCACGAGGTCCACGATCTCATCGAGCTGCTCGTTACCGTAACCGTCACGCCCCGGTGTGGGAAGGTGCGCAGCGACGTACAAGATGCCTTGCTTGCCGTGGTCAAAAGGAGAGCCGACGTCGATGCCAGTCCACGGCCCTTGACTCGGATACAGGAAGCCCACCTCGCGGGCGGCGTGGTTAAAGCTGCCGCCAATTTCCAAAGTAGCTGACGTCAACACCGCTGCTTTCCCCTCGAAGAGCTGGTCCGCAAGCGAGTTTGAGACGTCAAGTGGCGCAACATACAGTGAAGCTCGATCGTCCAGATCACGCGCGACCCACGGTACGAGCGCACCCTGTGAGGTCTGATCAGATAGAAGCCGATCAACCACCTCAGATAGGCTCTGCACCCGATTGCGTGCCACGGCCTTGGCAGCGGCGTCTGCTTCCTCTTTGCCTGGCAGCTCTCCCACGTCAACAGCTGCCTGCTGCAACTCTCCCAAGAGCCGCAACAACGCATCCTGAAGGTTCTCCGGCAACTGGGTGATACGCCCCTCGGGAAGGTCCGCGAGCGCCGTATCAATCCCATCGCCTGCATCTTCTAGCTCAACTGCAAGGATCTTCTCACGGCGCAAGAGCCGCGCGAGAGCCGCTATGTCTGCTTTGGATACGGATGCTGTGAGCTGGCTCGTCACGCGGTCCACCAAGTCATGTGCTTCGTCAACGATGTAGGCCTGAGCTTCTGGAAGGACGGGAGTTCCCGCACTCTGGATACCCAGCATCGAATGATTTGTGACGACGACGTCGGCTTCATCGGCCTGTTGGCGCGCGAGAACTGGAAAACAGGAGCCACGCAGGGGGCACTTGGACCCTAGGCACTCCGGTTTGGCGATGGAAACCTGCCGCCATGCTCGATCAGAAACGCCTGGCACAAGGTCATCCCGGTCTCCTGAGTCGGTTGACATCGCCCAATCGCGCAGCCTCACAACCTCCTCACCAGTGGAACTGGCACCGTACTCCCCTGAGGCACGGGAGAGAAGAGCATCATCCTCTGGGTACCCGCCCGCGGCCTTTCGAAGGCACACGTAGTTGTTCCAGCCCTTGAGGAGGCTGACTCGGGGAGACTTCCCGGTGGCGTTGTACACGGCCTCGGCTACCCGCGGGGCGTCGTGGGCCACGATTTGGCGCTGCAATGCGAGGGTTGCCGTCGAGACGATGACTCTCGAATCGTTCTCAATTGCCCACTTCATGGCGGGAACGAGGTAGCCGATCGACTTACCCGTTCCCGTGCCAGCCTGAACGAGGAGGTGCCCGTCCACTTCCAGACAGTCCACCACCGCTTGGGCCATTTCGACTTGGCCTTCACGGCGCTTTCCGCCCAGCTGGGCAACGACGGCATCGAGAAGATCCTCGATATCAGCGCCCACGTGACCTACTTGGTTTCGTCGGGATTGGGCGCCGCGGCGGCTTCGGGTTCACCGATCATGTAATCGGTGAGTGCGGCCTCCAATCCGGCGGAGACCATCGCGTGGATCCACGTTCCGCCGTCGCGATACTCAACGGGTTCTAGGAGTTCACCTTCCGCATATACGCGTGAGACCAGCGATCCCATTGAATACGGGATCACAACCTGCACCTGCACTGCGGGGCGGGGCAACGCTTGGTCGATGACCTCCATGAGGTCGTCGATTCCTTCGCCGGTCAAACACGAGACGACGACGGCACCCGAAAAGCGTGATCGCAAAGTTGCGATGTCAACGGGATCGGCGAGGTCAGCTTTGGAGAGCACGATGATCTCGTGAGCATCGTGGATGCCTGGCACGTCAGCCAGGGTGTCATGGACCGCCTGTACCTGACCAACGGGATCGTGGTGCGATGCGTCAACAACGTGCAAGAGCACGTCAGCCTCTCCCACTTCCTCAAGAGTTGAGCGAAACGCTTCCACTAGCTGAGTTGGCAGGTTGCGAACAAACCCAACTGTGTCAGAGATTGTGAAGTCGCGCCCTTCAGGGGTGCGCGCTCTACGCACAGTGGGGTCGAGGGTGGCGAACAAAGCGTTCTCAACGAGCACGCCTGCTCCGGTGATCCGATTAAGGAGCGAGGATTTCCCCGCGTTTGTGTATCCGACTATCACGACGGATGGAATCTTGGTGCGGCGGCGTTCAGACCTCTGCTGTTCACGAGCAGGCGTCATCTGCCGAATATCCTTACGGAGTTTCGCCATGCGATTTCGGATGCGGCGGCGGTCCATTTCGATCTGGGTTTCGCCAGGGCCGCGGGATCCAATACCTGCACCGGCCGCCACTCGGCCACCGGCCTGCCGGGACATGGACTCACCCCAACCACGCAGGCGCGGGAGCAAGTACTCTAGTTGAGCGAGCTCCACCTGAGCTTTGCCCTCGCGGGACTTGGCATGGCGAGCAAAGATATCCAGAATCAAGGCGGTGCGGTCTATCACCTTGACCTTGACGATGTCCTCAAGTGCACGGCGTTGGGAGGGTGCCAGCTCCGAATCGGCGATGACCGTATCGGCTTCAAGCTCTGCAACGAGTTCGGCCAGTTCCTTGGCCTTTCCTGAGCCGAGATAGGTTGCTGGATCGGGCAGGTCGCGGTGTTGAATCACGCCGTCGAGCACTTCGGATCCAGCAGTTTCTGCCAGAGCGGCGAGTTCCCGTAGGGAGTCCTCTGCATCCTTGAGCGTGCCATCCAGCCACAACCCCACCAAGACGACTCGTTCGAGCCTGACCTGACGGTACTCAATATCGACGCCTTCTTCGCGTTCGACGCCAGTTTCTTGGCTCGCCACACGCCGCAATGAGGTACGTTCCTCACGGTCGAGTGAATCTCCAGACCATGAACCTGTGTATGCGGGGTCCGCCTGAAGCGCGGTGCCTTCGCGCGAGTGGACATCCACCTCGGAATCGTGATCTAAGGCGTCACGGTTGGCGGCGTCGTCGTTCGTTCGGGCCACATCGGACCCTGATGTTGTGGACGTTGTGTACTCCTTCAATTGGCTCCTCTAATAATCTCACATCGCAGAAGCGTGCGCTGAGCAGGCTCGGGTAAACTACCTTCGTGAGCACAGAGCATTACTTTTCCGCCAGCCCCTCATCCGACGAAGCGCCAGTCCTGCGCGAGGTAACTCTGCGCGGCAATCCCTATTCTGTGGTGACCCAAGGCGGTGTCTTCTCACATGATCGCGTCGATAAGGGAACGGCTGTTCTGCTGTCAAAAGTCCCGGATCCGCTCCTAGCGCACAGGGGCATCGCGGTGGACGTTGGCTGCGGCTGGGGCCCCATCACGCTGGCACTTGCAGCGGCAGCACCCGGCGCCCACGTATGGGGTGTTGATGTCAATGAACGCGCCCGGAAACTGACGGCTGAGAACCTAGAGCGAGCGGGTCTTAGTGGATCTGTATTCTCTCCCGAGGAAGCCTTCGCCCAGTTGGGCGACCGCAAGGTTGACCTTATCTGGTCCAACCCTCCCGTGCGTATTGGAAAGGCGGAGTTGCACTCGCTTCTTTCGACTTGGCTCACCGTCTTGTCCGACGACGGCGTCGCCTACCTCGTTGTGCAAAAGAACCTTGGCGCAGATTCCCTTCAGAACTGGCTTCACAAGCAAGGTTTCGGATGCGAGAAGATCGGCTCAGCCAAGGGGTTTCGAGTCTTTGAGGCTACCCGCCACCCCCGTGCCGACGTTGTGGATTCCCACGAAGGCTAGGAGCTTAGTGCCCCGCAATCCCCAGCACATTCACTTCGGCGACGAGGATAGCTGGACCAGTCAGGAATGCTCGGCCGCCCTCAATGAGCACCGAAAGGTGGCCACCTCGAGCATCTATCTCAACTCTGCCCGCACAGTCGCCGCGAGCAAGTAGTACAGCGAGTGCCACAGCGCACGTGCCAGTTCCACAGGCCAAAGTCTCACCTACGCCTCGTTCGAGGACCCGCATGGCGGTGACTTCTCCTGGCACGGCAAGCTCAAGGTTAGTCCCGTCTTTCGGAACCGGATCGTACTGTGGCGCGTGATGAAGATCCGCGGCTTCGAGTTCTGCGAGGTTCTGCAACAGCACCACGGTATGTGGATTAGGCATCGTGACAGAGACGGCAGGCCGGATCCCAACTCCCGGAATGTCGACGGTGGTATCTGCTCCGCCGGGGCCGAATGGCAGGCCGTACTCTCCCATATCCACGGTGTAGTCAGTATCGTTGAACCGAACAGTACGAACTCCGCCACGGGTTGCCACGGCAACCTCTTCACCCGATACCAGATCGATGAGGCCCTGGATCCTCAGATAGTGCACGAACACCCGCACACCATTGCCGCACATCTGCGCAACAGAGCCGTCCGCATTGCGATAGTCCATGAACCATTCGGCCTCAGGATGGGCCGCGGCAACATCAGCCATTTCAGGCACATGCGCAGTGCGCACAACACGGATCAGACCGTCGGCTCCAACGCCTAGATGCCTATCGCATATAGCTGCAACAGTCTGTTCACTGATGGTGCGCTGACCAGCTAGGTCTGGAACCAGCACGAAGTCGTTGCCAGCACCGTGCCCCTTGGTGAGGGTCACGCCTTCAAGCTCAGGGATTATCACGTGTTTAGCCTATCTCCATGATGCGGGATGCGATATCACGGGCCACGCGCGTGATATCACCGTCAGTCAGATCAAACCACGTCAAACGCGGATCAGCACGGAACCATGTGCCTTGCTTCTTTGCGAGCCGTCGCGTAGCAAGAGCTATGGATTCGATCGCCTCCTGCGGGGTGAGGTTCCCGTCAATGACGTCAAGTGCCTGCGCATATCCAGTAGCGCGCGACGCAGTTGGTGCGTGGCGCAGACCTACATCAATGAGCCCTCTCGTCTCTTCAAGGAGACCACTCTTCATCATGTCCTGTGCGCGGCGTTCGATGGAATCGTGCAGCACGGCTTTCTCACGAGTAACTGCAAACATGAGCACGGACTCGAAGTGGGAGGTGTGCCGAGGGAAGCGTGGCGTGTAGGGCTGGCCTGTCAAACGAATGACCTCCAACGCCCGAACCACTCGTCTGGGGTTCGCTACATCCATCGTTGCGTAAGCACGGGGATCTTTCTGGGCTAGCTCCGCAACCAGCGGAGCTAGCCCCTGCATGGTCACGGTGGCTTCAAGTTCCGCGCGGATCCGCGAGTCGTGGCCCGGAAAGTCCAACTCATCGAGCAGACCAGATACATACAGCCCTGATCCGCCCACAACGATCGGGATCCTGTCGCGCGATTGGATGTCTGCAACATCCAATCGCGCGGAGCGCTGGTAGGCAGCCACACTCGCTTCATCTGTCACATCAAGCACGTCGACCTGGTGATGTGGGATTCCCAGGCGTTGCTCCAGCGGAAGCTTGGCCGTGCCAATGTCCATACCGCGGTAGAGCTGCATGGCGTCAGCAGAAATGATCTCAACTGAGTCTGGCCCGCCCAGAAGCGCCGCGAGTTCAAGCGACAGGGCCGTCTTGCCTGAAGCAGTTGGGCCGACGATTGAAACTATCACTGGTCAGTCCGCAGGCCGCGAAGATGCCACTGGGAGGGAGGTCCGAATGCTTGGCATGCCGATTGCAACAGGTGCCCGTCCTTCCGCTTCCGCTGTCAGTTCGGCAGTCCGGCGTTCGCGGGCCTGCCATGCGTCGCCCGACCGCGTGCGCCGCACCTCAAACAGTCCACCTTCAGAGGCCGAATCTGCCACCAAGTGGTAGGGAGCAGCGTGGGTAACCACAGCACGCACCATATCGCCTGGCCGGGGCCGCTCGGCTTCAGGCAAGGTATCTGGAAGTGCCACATGGACGAGCCGATTGTCAGCTGCTCGGCCACTCACGCGGTGTGTGGCGCGGTCCTTGCGGCCCTCGCTCTCCGAGACGAGCACTTCGACAGCGCGACCAACCTGCTTACGGTTTTCTTCTTCCGAGATTCTGTCCTGGAGCGCGGAAAGCCGCCGGTAGCGATCTGCAACGACGGCTTCGGGGACCTGCTCCTCCATGTCCGCGGCCGGAGTACCCGGGCGTGGTGAATAGATAAAAGTGAATGCTGAGCTGAACCGAGACTTCTCCACAACATCCAAGGTCGCTTGGAAGTCCTCTTCGGTCTCACCAGGAAAGCCCACAATGATGTCAGTTGTGATGGCGGCGTCAGGAATCTGATCGCGCACACGCTCAAGGATGCCTAGGAACTTCTCTGATCGATACGAACGCCGCATCTTTCGAAGAATCGAGTCAGAGCCTGATTGAAGTGGCATATGTAGTGACGGCATCACGTTGTGAGTCTCAGCCATCGCAGCGATGACCTCATCAGAGAAAGCTGCTGGATGGGGTGAGGTAAAGCGCACTCGCTCTAGGCCAGGAACCTCTCCGCATGCGCGCAGGAGCTTAGCGAATGCTTGCCTATCACCAAATCCGACGCCGTATGAGTTGACGTTCTGCCCAAGCAGAGTCACTTCCAACGCGCCTTCAGATACAACTGCATTAACCTCGTTGAGCACGTCGCCTGGCCTGCGATCACGTTCCTTTCCCCGAAGATGGGGAACAATGCAGAAGGTACACGTGTTGTTGCAGCCCACGGAGATCGAAACCCAGGCCGCATATGCCGACTCACGGTGCGTGGGCAAGGTTGAAGGGAATACCTTCAACGATTCTTCAATCTCCACGGCAGCCTCGTGATTGTGGCGAGCCCGCTCAAGCAGTGCTGGAAGGACGTCGAGGTTATGGGTGCCAAGCACGGCATCCACCCACGGTGCTTTTTCCACAATGCCGTCTCGCATCTGTTGGGCAAGGCAGCCCCCTACAGCAATCTGCATGCCGGGGCGATCTCGCTTGACAGATGCGAGCTGCCCGAGGTTACCGAACAGCTTGTTGGCAGCGTTCTCCCGCACCGAACACGTGTTGAGAATAACGATGTCCGCACCCTCGTCGCCGGCCAGCGTGGCACGCGCCGCCTTGTCCGGGACCTGCGCAACAGGCACATAGCCCGCAGCGTCAAGGAGGCCCGCAAGACGTTCGGAATCGTGGACGTTCATCTGGCAGCCAAGGGTACGGATGGCATAGGTAATCGGTAGTTCAGACATCGCCGACCAGTCTAGTTGAGAGAATCCAAATCACCAGCATGCCGCATGAGGCATGCATCGCGTTTGACAGCACTACACATCTTCTTGCCATTCGGGTACGTCAGAACTCAGCTCTGCTTCTGCAAGTTGAGATTGTGCCTGGCGTAGTGCCAGTGTGCATTGCGACGGCGAATAGCCGCGCCGCGCAAGCATTGCGTAGGTGCGTCTATACAGAGTTTCTGGGTTGCCGGACCTACTTGCGAGTTTCTTGAATGCGAGCTGAACTGCTCCTTCAAGCTCCTCTTCGGGGTCGATAGTAGAGACTGCCTGCTCGACGAGCTCACGATCGACTCCTTTGCGGCGCAACTCTTCGGAAATGGCCCTGCGCGAAGCCTTCTTCTCAGCCAGCCGCATGCGGGTCACCACCTCTGCAAAGTGGGCATCATCGATTAAGCCAATCGACTCAAAATAGGAGAGAACCTCCTCGGCCACATCGGAAGGAACGTCCCTGCGTTCCATGGCTTGCGCCAGTTGAGCGCGTGATCGGTCCACCATGGCGAGTTGTCTCATCACAATATCCCGACCACGCGCTAGCTGTTCATCACGGCTGAGCTCTCCATCGATGGAGTGGGTGCCACGAGTACGGCGCGGAGACATCAGAATTCGACGTCCGTATCCTCACCCTCAGGCACGACAGACTCTGTTCCTGGTTCCCCAGCAATTCCTACCTTGACAAGAATCTTGTGTTCAATTTCAGCTGCCATCTCAGGATTGTCCTTGAGGAACTGGCGCGCCTTTTCTTTACCTTGACCAAGCTGATCACCTTCATAGGTGAACCATGCGCCAGACTTACGGACGATTCCCAGATCGACACCCATGTCGATAATTCCGCCTTCACGCGAAATACCTTGGCCGTACAGGATGTCAAATTCTGCTTGCTTGAATGGAGGCGCCATCTTGTTCTTGACGACCTTGACACGCGTCCGGTTTCCAACTGGATCGGTTCCCTCTTTAAGGGTTTCGATACGACGCACATCAAGGCGTATAGAAGCGTAAAACTTCAGTGCCTTTCCACCCGTGGTGGTCTCAGGATTGCCGAAGAATACACCGATCTTCTCACGCAGCTGATTGATGAAGATTGCTGTGGTACCCGAAGCGGAAAGAGCACCGGTGATCTTGCGTAGGGCTTGGCTCATAAGCCGTGCCTGCAGACCAACATGTGAATCACCCATCTCACCTTCAATTTCCGCCTTTGGGACAAGGGCGGCGACTGAATCGATGACGATGATGTCAAGCGCACCTGAGCGGATCAACATATCCGCAATTTCAAGCGCTTGTTCGCCAGTATCTGGCTGCGAGACAATGAGCGAATCGGTATCAACGCCAAGCCTCTTGGCGTACTCCGGATCAAGGGCGTGTTCAGCATCAATGAAGGCAGCAATCCCGCCACCTTTTTGAGCATTCGCCACAGCATGTAGTGCCACTGTGGTCTTTCCGGAGGATTCTGGCCCATAGACTTCAACAACGCGTCCGCGTGGCAAACCTCCGATGCCAAGGGCAATATCTAGAGCAACAGATCCAGTGGGAATGACTTGAACAGCTGTGTGGACTTTGTCCCCCAGCTTCATGACGGAACCCTTGCCGAACTGGCGATCAATTTGAGAAAGCGCTACATCGAGCGCCTTAGCACGGTCAGTTGCCTTTGTGACGGGCACGCTGGAAGTGGAGCTGGACTTAGCCATCGTTATTCCTCTGTATCGATGCCGCTCATGCGGCGCGGTCAGAACAGGTCTGTTCGGAGCCCGCCCTCGCCGAGCGGCTATCCGAGATCCACGTTATGCCCAACCTCCGACACAAAAAGAAGACTGAACTGCACTGTGCAGAACCTTCCACTCCCGGGACCTGTGGAACACACTACTCTCGAACGTCCGTTCGATAAAGAGCAACACGCACACATCTTGATGAGGCGCTTTCTTCCACAGCATTGTCACAAAAGACTCACGTAACGTGCGGTATCAGCCGGCGGCCTAGCAGCCAAGCCGCGTCACTCGCTCCAATGCAACTCGCACAGCAGCTACCGCCAGCCACGTCACTACCGGCGGTGAACTGCGCAGCAACTCTCAGCCAACCAAACGGTCACGATCTTCCGGCTTCACACGATTAATGAAGTAGTAGGAGGAAGGCAAGTCCATCGCATCGCACATCGCCTCCCACACCCGTTGTGGGTTCTCCCCCGCATCGAGTGCTTCACGTGGGCTCACATCACCCAACGCGGAAAGGACCAAATCCTCTGCCAAGCTGTGCCCACGTCCATTGGGGTATACCCAATCGACCGCGGCCCAGAACTCGGATTCTCGCATCAGTTCAGCTTTGCAAGTTCAGCGCGCACCAGCTCATCCGGCACCGCATTTGGAACTCGCATGTGCGGAGGAATACGGCCTTCAATGAGGTCGATACGGTCCGCGACGAGCCGCAGAACATGACTCAACGGCACGTTCAGTGCGCGGCAAATCGAGGAAAGCAACTCAGAGGAGGCTTCCTTTTGACCACGCTCTACCTCTGAGAGGTAACCCAGTGAAACCCGGGCGCCCGAGGACACCTCGCGAAGCGTGCGGCCCTGACGCTGGCGATATTCGCGCAGCACCTCACCGAGTTCACGGCGCAGAAGCGCCTGTTCGCGGTGCATTGATTCAACAGTCTGATGGATTACTTCATCGTTCTTCCGGTTGACGCCGGTACGTAGCTCCATGCTCATCAACTCTCTCAACGTCGAACGTTGGAATTATGTTCCCGTTCAAGTTACCTAAATCAGTAAAGCACAAAACTTGAGTGGATGCCACTCAAGTTTTGTTTCGTCGCAAGACTCAAATCTGAGCCGGTGCTTACGTGCCATCCTTCACACGCTAGCTGGGGAAGTCCTGAGAAACTACGTCTACTGGTGAGGGAGAACTCCCCACAGAGACTCCCTCAGGAGCTCAATGACCGCATCGATGGTGCCCGAACGGATCTGTGATCGTGTACCACTCAACCGTAAGAGCCGGTTTGCCTCGCCGAGCACGCCCGCAAGTCCGATCCACACAGTCCCAGCCTCATGTCCGTCGGCTGGACCAGGGCCAGCCACGCCCGTCGTCGACAATCCAATGTTGGCGCCCAGAACTGAACACGCACCGCGTGCCATCTGGAGAGCCACTTCGCCATCCACAGGACCTGTCAGCAGCAGCTGATCGCGGGAAACACCCAACAGCGACGCTTTAACATCAGTTGCATAGGAGACCACACCCCCACGCAAAATCTCAGAGACTCCGGGCACTGCCACAAACGTTGCAGTCAGGGCTCCTCCCGTCAAAGACTCGGCGCAACCGAGAGTAAGCCCGCGCCGCTTGAGTTCGTCGACAATTGCGCGGACACTTTCGTCTGCACTAGGTAACTTGCGCTCCATGTGCTTCAACTCCCCTGCAAACCGCACCGCACCAGCGGGCTAATCCTGCGAATCGTCAGCTTCCTTGGCTTGCCGAATGATCCGCTGCGCATCATGTACATATCCCACCGCCGAGCTGAGCGAATAGTACAGAGCAATACCCAACAGCGCGTAGCACAGCCACATAGCCGCTGTTGCCAGCGTTCCGGGCAAGAATGAATGCCAAGGAGCCAGAAGCATTCCAATGCCCACAGATTGGAAGACCATCTTGATCTTGCCACCTTTGCCAGCAGCCATGACTTGCCTGCGCACCAACGCCATCCGCATGAGCGTGATGGCCAGTTCGCGGCCAATCATGAGGACCGTGACCCACCACCACAAGTACCCATGCCACGACAACATAATGAGAGCCGCTGAGATCAGCGCTTTATCTGCGATCGAGTCAGCGAGCTTGCCGAAATCAGTGACAAGGTTCCGTGATCGGGCCAAATAGCCGTCCAGTTTGTCCGTGATAGCAGCAACCACGAAGACGGCACAGGCAATCCACGCGCGTCCCGGAGTGGCTTCCCAGTAGACCAAAATGAACACTGGCACCAAGATGAGGCGAACGATTGTCAGGACGTTGGCGATATTGAGAACCGGAGGTTCATTCCTCGGTTCACGTTGATGGCTACTCACATGCCAAGCCTAGCCGCCCGTCCCGTGTTCTTCTCGAACCACCGCCGATAGAATGCTTGTACATCACGAGGGGAAAACATGCGCCGCACTCACATTTTTCTGGCAGCAACGTGCACAATGATTGCGTTGGCTAGCTGTACATCAGCAAGTTCCGCGCCAGCGTCCTCACAGCCTCCAGCTGCCCAAGCCTCTGACTCCCCCACTGCTGAAGCCACTCCGGAGCCAACTTCAACGGCCACGCCCAGCGAGATCTCCATCGTCGCCGGCGGAGATATTCTTCTTCACCTTTCGGTCAACGCCGCCGCGTGGAATGGATCCACCTACGACTACACCACACTGTTTTCGGGGATCTCCGACTGGATCAGCGGTGCGGACCTTGCGCTGTGCGCCCTTGAGGTGCCGATTGTCCCCGACGGTCAGGAGCCGTCCAACTACCCCAACTTTGGCGCTCCACCAGAGATCGCAACTTCGCTCAAGCACATGGGCTGGGATGGCTGCGCACTGGCCACCAACCACTCAATGGACCGTGGCTTTGCCGGAGTCGAGTCCACAATCCGCCATTTGGAGGCTGAGGGCCTCGGACACGCTGGAACCGCTCGTACCCAAGAAGAAGCCGACGAAATCCAGTATTACACCTTGGAGACCGGCGGACGTGACCTGAAGATCGCTCATATCTCAGCCACCACGCTCACCAACGGAATACCCATCCCGGCCGAACACCCCTACTCATGGAACGTGGTGGGAAGCCTCGGAAATAACTCTGTGGAAGATATCATCGCGGATGCGAAAGAAGCTCGCGCCAAAGGTGCGGGCCTCGTTGTGGTCTCGATGCATTGGGGAACAGAGTATGTGTCTGATCCCATTGAGGAACAAACACTCATCGCACAAGAGTTGGCAGATTCCGGAGAAGTTGACGTGATCTTCGGGAACCATTCACACGTTCCTGAACCTGTCACCAAGGTGGATGGCGGGCCGGACGGCCAAGGTATGTGGGTGGTGTGGTCCATGGGGAATCTCATTTCCGGTCAGACCATCGAGAACCACGGGTACCGGGTCACCACGGGCCTCCTCACTACCGCTACAGTAAGTGTTCCGCCCGAGGGCTCTGCACACGTGACCAACCTCGAATGGACGGCCGTCACGCAGGATGACCGCACAGATCACCTATTCCTACTCAATAGGCTGATGAATGGCGAAGGCGGCACCGGCATGTCGCTTTCAGCGGCCGAAATTCAGGCGCGTGCGGACGCTACGTACCCGGTTATGGAAGCGGACGGCTCCTCAGAGCGAACCGTGGCACCAACAGGGCAATCCACGTTAGTCTCCATTGCGCGCCAGTAGCGCCCTAACGGCACTAGCGGAGTTCCAAGAATCCTCGCCCGTCCGTTGGCGCCCATCAGCGGCCTGTGAGCTGCCAAGCATCCTCGCCAGATTCGCCCTCGTCGTCGTCATCGTCGTACCAACTTGTGGCGGAGGGTTGAGTGGCGTGGTCTAGCGGATCACGTGGGTACCTATCCACGACGGTTGGTGAATCCGGGCTACCTGCTGGTTCGCGGTCACTATCATCGCCGTCCCACTCTCCCCAATCTTCTGACGACTCGGATTCAATGACGCCGGGAGAATCAGCTTCCTCGACGTCGCCCAACGTGGGGCGCTCGCCACGAAGCACGGCCAAACAGTCCTCGAGCTGCTCAGGCGAAACCAACACTGCCCTAGCTTTCGAACCCTCTGATGGCCCCACGATCTCATACTGCTCCAGCAAATCCATCATGCGGCCCGCCTTAGCAAACCCAATTCGCAGCTTTCGCTGAAGCATAGATGTGGAGCCAAACTGGGTAGTCACAACTATCTCAGCAGCCTGGAGCAGCACCTCAAGATCATCCCCGATCTCGTCGCGTTGCTTCTTCTGGGCTTCAACTTCCTCAAAGTCCTCGCGATAATGCGGCTGGAGTTGCCCCTTGACGTGGGCAACCACACGCTCAATCTCTTCTTCGTCTACCCACGCTCCTTGGAGGCGAATCGGCTTTGAGGCACCCGCGGGTAGGAAGAGCGCATCGCCCTGACCAATCAGCTTCTCGGCGCCTGACTGGTCCAGAATTGTCCGGGAATCAACAAGCGATGAGGTCATGAACGCGAGGCGCGATGGGATGTTTGCTTTGATGACGCCCGTCACGATGTCTACAGAAGGACGCTGAGTTGCCAACACCAAATGGATACCAGCGGCCCTAGCAAGCTGTGTGATCCGCTGGATGGACGCTTCGACGTCGCGGGGGGCCACCATCATCAAATCGGCTAGTTCGTCTACAACCACGAGGAGGTAAGGGTACGGCGCAAGTGTTCGGTGTGGATCATGAGCCGCTACGCTGCCTTCACGCACAGCCGCGTTGAAATCGTTGATGTTCTTGAAGTGGTACGCAGCCATGTCGTCATAGCGCGCATCCATCTCCTTGACCACCCAGTCGAGGGCCTCAGCTGCCTTCTTCGGGTTGGTAATGATCGGGGTGATGAGATGCGGAATACCCGCATAGATCGTGAGTTCCACGCGTTTGGGATCGACAAGAATCATGCGCACCTGATCGGGAGTCGCACGCATCATGATTGACGTGATCATCGAGTTGATGAAAGACGATTTACCCGCGCCTGTAGCACCTGCCACCAAGAGATGAGGCATCTTCGCTAGGTTAGCGATGACGAACTGCCCTTGAACGTTCTTTCCCACGCCCACGGTGAGAGGATGCGAAGCCTTCTGGGCTGTTCCAGAGCGGAGGACATCCCCAAGCAGAACGGTCTCGCGGTCTGCATTGGGAATCTCGATTCCCACAGCCGACTTGCCAGGAATTGGTGAAAGTATGCGCACATCCGCTGAGGCCACCGCGTAGGCGATGTTCTTTGACAGTGCGCCGATGCGTTCGACTTTGACGCCTGGGCCCAGTTCAACCTCATACTGTGTAACTGTGGGTCCGCGAGAGAATCCCACCACCTGCGCATCCACTGAGAAATCGGTGAACACTTGAGTTAGTTGGGCGACGACGCGGTCGTTCGCTTCCGTCTTTTCCTTGTGCGGTAGTCCCGCCTTGAGGTCGCCCAGATCCGGCAGTCGATAGGTTACATCGGGGTCCAATGCAAGTTGCTGCCCTTCAACGCCTACGTTGCTGATACCTGGAGCGGGTAGGTCCGAAGGAAGAACACCGGCGATGGTAGCTTGACTGTCTGGATCAGACGGCTCCCGCACTGTCTCTGGCGCCTTGCGCTTGGATGCGCGCTTGCGTTGCGAACTGGGTGTCTCAACCGCTTCAAGCGCCTGACGAGCCAGCTCATCCTCATTGGTGGCCTCGATAGCGGGCGCCACTTCCGTGGGCTCAGCATCTGCAGTTGAACGCCTCCTCCTGGGAAGAAGGCGGGTGGGGGTTGGAGCGACGTCGATCTCATGCGCTGAATCGTATGGAATGGAAGCGGACGCTCCGCGGTTTGCAACCTCGGAGGCCTCATCACCTGTGGGCTTGGAGCCACGAATCCAGACCCATATGTCGTGGACAGTTGTGTTGGTGATGTACAACAGCGCAAAGATCAGAAGGAGTCCGAGCACCGCATACGCGCCATATGCAGAAAGCAAGGTCTTCAAGGCCGCGCCAATCGCCCAGCCAACTAGGCCACCAGCTCCCTCAATTTCCACGAAGTTCTCGATGGGGCTCGCTGGGTCGCCCGCCAACTGGAGAATGCCAGAAATCGAAAGAATCATGAGGAAGAGACCCAGTGCAATACGGCGATTCGTGGCGGGCGGACTCGCGCGGAAGAACTGTACCGAAATGAAGAGAAGCAGCACCGGAACCAGAATTGAGAGGAGGCCCACCGCACCGGAGGTCACATGGTGGATTGCTCCGCCGAGCAATCCGGACAAGTTGAACCATTCCCTGAGCGCCACGATAATCGCGAGCGCCAAGAAGCCAAATGCGATTGCATCTCGCTTGAGGCCAGACATGGGCTTGCGCTCAACCGCGGGCGCCGGCTCACTGCGAGGAGAGGGGTTCGCACCAGACCTGCTGGAGGGACGCCTCTTCTTCGCTTCTTCTTTGGGCACTCGTGGACTCACATTAGAACACTAGCGCGAGCCACGGCGGGTTGCACTTGGCGCGCCGCCATGTGACGCGTTCTTACACCCCTAAACCCTCGATCAACCGCCAGATAGACGGGCCTAAACGTCCCGCTTCGCGTCCTGCAATCTCCACAACTTCATCAGGATCGATAATCTCACCGCTGGCTTCGTGTGCTGTGACGGTTGAGAGTGCGAGCACATCCATTCTGTGCGCTCGCGCTTCGATGGCTTCCAGAACGCTGGACATTCCGAGCGCCTGAGCTCCGAGGAGAGAGATCGCTCGTGCCTCCGCGGCTGTCTCATAGTGAGGACCAGGAAGCATCGCGTAGATGCCTTCAACCAAATCAATTCCATCGAGTTCAGCCTCGTGGCGAGCTCTTTGGCGCAGGCCGAGAGAATAGGTCTCCGTGAGATCTACGAAGGTCGCCCCGTGAAGAGGCGAAGTACCGGTGAGGTTGAGGTGATCGGTCAGCATCATGATCTGGCCTAGCGGCCAATCCTGGAAAAGGGCCCCGTTCGCGTTGGTTAGCACGAGCGTCTTGACGCCCAGAGCCGCCGCCACCCGAACATTCCGGCTCACTTCAGCGGGCCCGTGCCCCTCATACAGGTGCGTGCGACCCGAGAAGACCAGAGTGCGATGCCCCTTATGCTCAAAAGCGACTAGCTGGCCGGCGTGCCCTGGAGCGACAGGCGGGCGTAATCCAACCTCCGCATACGTTGTGGCTGCGATAGGGTCCGGCCACGCGTCAAGGAGAGGGCCCCAGCCAGACCCAAGGACAACTGCTGCATCATAACTGGCCAAGCCAAACCGTTTCCGGATTGCCTCAGCGCTTGCTTCATCGGAAACCATGGCTCACATCGTAGTCCTGAACACGCAAAAACGCGGTGTCTCGAGATTCTCAGCAGATTGGAACCAAGGCGATCAAATCAGGGCATGGCTACACGACTAGGGCTTCCTATCGGATAGGAGCTAGACCTCTACAACAGTTGGGATGATCATGGGCGAGCGGCGAAGCTTACGGGAGACCCACCGGCCCATGACCCGGCGCATGGCTTGCTGCATGCCGTACGTATCCATGCCCTTCTCCAGAGCTTCCTCAAGAGCCACCGTGACTTCGGGGAGGATATCGTCAAACACAGATTCATCTTCCGCCATGGCGCGGGCTTGAATATGCGGGCCTGTCACAATCTGCTCAGCCTTGGCATCTACAGCAGCGAAGATGGCGATGAAGCCCTCTTCCGCGAGTATGCGGCGATCCTTGAGTTCGGTCTCTGTGATGTCTCCAACCGAGGATCCGTCAACATAGATCTCGTGGAATGGCACAGAACCTACCAGTTGGACCACTCCATCGTGCATATCTATGACGGAACCGTTTTCCGCGAGGATCACATTCTCTGGCGGAACACCCGTCTTGACTGCTATGCCGCCGTTTGCCACCTGATGGCGAACTTCGCCGTGAATAGGCATAGCAAAAGCCGGCTGGAGGATGTTGTAACAATAGAGCAGTTCGCCTTGAGCAGCGTGACCCGATACGTGAACACGTGCGTTTCCTTGGTGGATGACGCGGGCACCAAGACGCATGAGCCCATTGATAAGGCGGTACACGGAGTTTTCGTTGCCAGGGATAAGAGAGGACGCAAAAAGCACCGTATCGCTTGGACCCACCGCTATCTTCGGATGAGTCGAGGATGCGATACGAGCTAGAACTGCCATCGGTTCACCTTGAGAACCAGTGGACATGTAGACCCTTTGATTCTCAGGGATGTCACGCATGTATCCCAGGTCCAAAAGCACTCCGGCCGGAACGTCCAAATAGCCGAGTTCAGCAGCGATGGTCATATTGCGCACCATCGAACGGCCAACGAAGGCAACCTTGCGCCCGTGGTGGGCGGCGGCGTTGAGTACTTGCTGAACGCGATGAACGTGTGACGAGAAGGAAGCCACCACGATCTGCCCAGGTGCATGAGCAAATACATCGTCGATAACCGGACCGATTTCTGATTCAGACCGTACGAAGCCGGGAACCTCAGCATTGGTTGAGTCGCACATGAACAGATCTACGCCCTCTTGACCGGCCTTGGCAAAGGCTCGCAGATCAGTCAGGCGGCCATCAACTGGCAGCTGATCCATCTTGAAGTCCCCCGTGATGAGAATGTTGCCTTCGGGTGACCGCACAAATACAGCCAAAGCATCAGGGACCGAGTGGTTCACCGCGATGAATTCCATCTCGAACGGCCCCACATTCTCTACGTCACCCTCCACCACGATGTGGGAATGTGGCTTGATGCGGTGCTCTTGAAGCTTTGCCTCGATAAATGCAATGGTCAGCTGAGAACCGACAATTGGAATATCGTTACGAAGCTTCAGAAGATAGGGAACGGCACCAATATGGTCCTCATGGCCGTGCGTGAGCACAATGGCTTCGACGTCGTTAATCCGATTCTTCAGATAATCAATATCAGGAAGTATGAGATCAACGCCGGGTTGGCTTTCTTCCGGGAAGAGCACACCACAATCGACGACGACGAGCTTGCCCTGATACTCCAGAACATTGCAGTTGCGCCCGACTTCGCCTAACCCTCCAAGAGGAATGATACGAACGGCATCGTTGGACAAAGGAGCAGGCATCACGTGGTCAGTCACAGCACTATTGTCGCATGAGATCAACCCGAATTGGCGGGCACATGCACATATGCGTTGTTGTTCATCGTTTGGGCGCGCTGTGGCTCACATCAATCCGTTGTGACGCAACACTTGGGCGAGTTCAGCAATCTGCCCCTTCGATGCTCCCACAAGCGGCAGCCGAAGAGTGGCTGAAGGCAGCACACCGGCAAGCTTGAGGGCTTCTTTGGCCATAACCGCACCTTGGCCCCCACCCATAATCGCTTGAATAACGGGCCGCTGGCGTGCGGCCTCAGCGCGCGCAGCAGGCAAATCGCCAGCGTCGACTTCTGTCACTAGCGCGCGCAGTTGCTTGGCAATGATATGCCCGGCCACAGATACAACACCGGACGCTCCGTGTGCGAGCCACGCAAAGTTCAGGGCGTCGTCGCCCGAGTAATACTCGAGCCCGGTGACGTCCATCTTCACAAAACCGTCAGCCACATCGCCTGTGGCGTCTTTGACAGCCAGAATGCGTGGATGCTCCGCGAGGCGCTTGAGAGTGTCCAACTCCAGCTTGACTCCGGTTCGCCCCGGGATGTCATAGATCATGACGGGCAGATCTGTGGCTTGGGTGACTGCCAGAATATGCTGGTACACGCCTTCTTGAGATGGGCGGTTGTAGTACGGAGCCACAACGAGCAAGCCATCGGCGCCCGATTCCAGTGCACCTTGCGCAACGCGTACTGCGTGCGCAGTGTCATTCGAACCTGCGCCGGCGATCACCATCGCACGGTTTCCGAGGCTCTTCTTGACCTCCCGAACAAGCTCATCCTTCTCCGGCTGATGGGTGGTGGGAGACTCCCCAGTGGTACCCGAAAGGAGGATGGCGTCACAGCCATCGTCAACCAACTTGTTGGCTAGGGCCACGGCGGAATCTATGTCAAGGGCGCCGCCTTCATGGAACGGTGTCACCATCGCAACGGCGACAGAGCCGAATGCGCGCTGCGGGACCTGCGTTGTCTCACTCATGCTTCATGACTCTAGCGTGCGCGAAGACGTTGCGTGGCAAGGACCCGATATTCGGACGGACGTCAATTGGGCGGACCAACGCGGTGCCAGCTAGCCTAGTGGGCATGAGCGAGTCACATGTGTTTGTTCGTCCTGCTACTGGCCTAGACGCCTCTGCGATGGGCGATATTCATGCACGAACGATGAAAGCCGAGCTGGTGGCAGCTACGGGCGCACGCCTCGCTGCTGACGTGGAGGCGCTGATCGACGCCCGTGTGTTCGCCAATGCGTGGCTTGGCACCATCTCGAACCCACCTTCCTCCGATCATCACGTACTCGTTGCAGTTCACGACGGCGTCATAGCGGGATTCGTCGCGTTTTGCCCCACTGTTGTGTCCGACGACGTGGTCGTGACACCCGCGCGGGCAAATGTCGCGGAGCAGCGCAGTAGCGAAGCAGCCAAACGGGTTGTGGTGGAAGTGACGGCTTTGGAAGTTCCCGCGGCACGGCAGCGGGCAGGGCACGGATCGCGCCTTCTGGCTGCGGCAACGGACACCGCCCGCCAACAGGGAGCCACTGAGATCCAGACATGGGTGTTGGCGGGCGACGACGCGCACATCAAGTTCTTTCAGGCCGCAGGCTTTGCGCCTGCGGGACTGCGCCGCGCAGTGGACGTGGGCGGCGTCTTGGTCAACGAGCACTGCTGGCATGCTCTGCTGGCAGAGTGAACGCCCACGATCACGTGATCGTGGGCGTTCGGCCTAGAATTCTCTGATGCCTACATGCCAGCCCCGTAGGATACCGCCGCCTTTTCCCGTGAGCTTTGCCGACTTCTCAGACTCCCCAGCGGCCTAGAGACTCCCAAGCGGCCTAGTTTCCCAAGCCCCCTAGTCTCCGAGGTTCGTTCCCACATCCCGTGCGGCAGTGACCCATGGGTGGTCTAGAGGCACGGTTTTGACTGAACCGGCGACCTCTTCGAGTGGCACAGGTTCGGATCCTTGGCCGCGAGCGGCAACAGTAATTCCGAACTCCCCGTTAGCCACGTGACGTGCTCCGGCACCGCCCAGAACTGTGCCGAGCAGACGGTCAGACGCATCCGGCGTACCTCCGCGCTGCACATATCCCAAGACTGTCACGCGGGCTTCGAGCCCGGTGATTCCTTCGAGTTCTTCGGCAAGCTTAAAGGCGTTGTCACGATGCCCGCTCAGGACGCTTTGCCGGTACTCCTTTGCTGCCCGTTTCGCTTCAGGCGAGGTTGCGGTCCTCACGAGCGATTCCGCTGCTGCCAGAGTTGCCGTGTCTTTGACGCTCAGTGCACCTTCGGCAATCGCAAGAACTGAGAAGTTGTGCCCAGAACGCGCGCGTTCTTCAACCGAGGCGGCGATCGCATTGACCTCGTACGGAATCTCGGGGATAAGGACGATGTCCGCTCCCCCGGCGATCCCAGCGCCCAGCGCCAGCCAGCCGGCCTTGTGACCCATGGTCTCTACCACCACAATGCGGTGATGGGAATGGGCTGTGGAGTGAAGCCTGTCGATTGCCTCAGTGGCGATTCCCAACGCAGTGGAGAACCCGAAGCTGGTGTCAGTATGCGCGATGTCGTTGTCAATCGTCTTAGGAAGGTGGATGACGTTGAGCCCGGCTTCTGCGAGCTTCATGGCATTCTTCGCGGTTCCGCCACCACCAATGCACACGAGGGCGTCCAGATCGTTCTTGTGGTAGTTCTCAACGATGGTGGGCACCATGTTGACGATTTCGCCGTTCACGTTCATCTTGTGCGGTTTGTCGCGCGAGGTGCCCAAGATCGTCCCGCCCACGGTGAGGATTCCCGCGAGGTCAATTGAGGTTAGTTGACGTGTGTGATTCTCAGCCAACCCTCGAATCCCATCGATAAAGCCAACTAGCTCCATGTCATAACGCGAGATGGCAGCTTTGCCAAACCCTCGAATGGCGGCGTTAAGCCCTGGGCTGTCGCCTCCAGCGGTCAGCACACCTACTCTGCGTGGGGTTTCACTCATCGGCCCCTCCTTCATCAGTCGGTTCAGCGCCGGGAAAGGTGGCCGCTGTGCCACCTTTGTTTGCCCGGCATCTCATGATTATTTCGTAGACTACCTGAGAGATCGCGCGCTCTAGAGGTCGATCACCTTATCTAGGCCATATGTGAGCCCACCCCGCCCCATTACATTGCGGATCGCGAGCAGTACCCCCGGCATGAAGCTTGTTCGATCAAAGGAGTCTTGGCGCAACACCAGTTGTTCCGCGGGGTTTCCGAGCAGTACCTCCTCGTGCGCGTTCAGACCGCGAAGGCGAACTGCATGGACGTGCACGCCCTCAACATTGGCGCCTCGCGCTCCCTCCGGATCGATCTGCGTAGCATCGGGGCTGGCGGCAACACCAGCGGCCACCCGGGCTGCTGAGATGCGCTTGGCCGTGGTTGTGGCCGTTCCTGATGGAGCGTCCACTTTCTCTGGATGGTGTAGTTCAATTACCTCCACCGATTCGAAATACGGCGCCGCCTTTTCCGCGAAGCTCATGAGCAATACCGCGGAAAGCCCATAATTCGGCGCGATGATCACCGAACGTCGTGTGGCATCCGCATGTTCACCCACACGCGCAAGCGATTCTTCCGTCCAGCCGGTTGTGCCGACGACGACGTCGACCCCACAGTCCAGCAGCGCATGGACGTTGGCTTCAGTCACCGCGGGAACGGTGAACTCGACAGCCACTTGTGCGCCGTTGAGATTTCCCTCGATGGAAACACCGGCGTCAATCTGGGCCACAAGTTCCAGATCCTCCGCCTGGCTTACCGCATCGCAAACCGTCCTACCCATGCGGCCTGCTGCGCCTATTACTGCCACTTTGATCGTCATGAAATCAGGTTACCGTCTGAGGCGCACCGAGCAGAAAGATGTTCGCTGAAAGGCCTTGGGCTGTGGAACGGCGTTAGTTACCCACACTCTCTCGTGTGGCACGTAGTTCGGAAAGGTGTCTAGCCCTGCGGACCCACTGTGCACAGAGAACGAGGACCGGATGCCAACTGCCGTGCCAACTCGGTAATCTGTTCCGCCGTCACAGCGCGTGACCGGCGGAGCTGCTCATCTTGGGACACGAGTGTGCCGCGAATGAGTTCCGCATGCCCAAGCCGATTCATGTGGCTTGAAATTCGCTCGGCGTCAAAGATGATGTCTGCACGTACACGCCGGTAGGCAGACTCCACTTCGTCTTGAGTGACGCCGTTGGCGGCCAAATCGTCAAGGCATGCGCCAAGCAACTCGGACACAGCAGAAACATTATCTGGTGCACATCCAGCGTAGAGTCCGAACATTCCCCCTTCAGGGAAGTTGGCCGGGAATGAGTACGTGGAGTAGGCCAGCCCACGTTCCTCGCGAATCTGTTGGAACAACCGCGATGATGTGCCACCACCGAGGATCGCGTTCAACGCAAAAATGACGGGACGGCGTTCATCGAACAGATCCATCGCAGGCATTCCGAGCACTACAGCTGCTTGTTCTACGGCACGATTGAGATGCTGGCGTGTGGGCTGGGCGTATTCGATTTGGCTGGCGTATCGCCTTTCGCTGGGAACGGCAGGCGACGAAGTATCCCATCCTGAGATCTCAAGCAAGTGCAACACATCGTCGCACAACTGATCGTGATTGATTGCGCCCGCGGCCGTCACCACCAGCTCATTCGATCGGTATTTTGAACCGTAATGGGCGGTCAGCCGATCATGTGACAGCGCTGTCACTGACTCCCTCGATCCACCAACCGGGCGTCCAAGCGGGTGATTCTGGAACACCATGGCTGGAATGGCTTCGTGCGCCACCTCGGAGGCGTCGTCGTTATACATGGCGAGTTCCTCGAGGATAACGCCGCGTTCCATCTCCATATCCTCAGCGCTAAGCCGGGCGCCGGTGACCATATCTGTGAGCAGATCTAGGCCGTCGAATAGATCCTCGTCGAATACATGGCCGTAGTAGCAGGTGTACTGCTTGGCCGTGGCTGCGTTGAATCCGCCACCAAGGTAGTCGATGCGCTCCGCGATATCCTTAGCGCTGCGCTTCTTCGTCCCCTTGAAGAGAAGATGTTCAAGGAAGTGGGTTGACCCTTCGGATCCCGGAGCTTCATCCCGCGAACCCGCTCCGATCCACAGCCCAACCGAGGTCGAATGCTGATGGGGTATCTCCTCAGTGAGAACGCGAATGCCGCCGGGAAGGATACTTCGGCGAGTGACAAGGCCGTTGTCAACAAGCCGCATTTCCTTTTCGGCATCCAGATCGAGTGAACGTTCGGTGAAATCTGCAGCAACCACTATGCCAGCGTAATGGAAACAAGCGGCCCAGAAGAAACCTTCTGGGCCGCTTGCCTATCACATCACTATCTCACCGCTCGCAAGCCACAGCCTGCCAGCGGTGGATTGACTCACTCTCCTTCGGGAGCTGAGCCTTCGCCTGCATCATCCGAGTGGGTACGGCGGCGCTGGCGGGAGCCACGGCGCGAACCGCGTTCGCCACCGCGATCGCCCCGCTCACCACGGTCGCTGCGAGGACGGCGTTCGCCTTCCTCCTCCGAATCGCGCTCAGTGACGGCAACGCCATCGACAACAGCAGCCAGCGAAACCTTGCCGCGTGAATCCAGCTCGGAGATCTCGACCTCGACCTTGTCACCGACGTTGACCACGTCTTCCACGTTCTCGACGCGCTTGCCGCCCACCATCCGACGAATCTGCGAGATATGCAGTAGGCCGTCGCGGCCCGGCATAAGGGAAACGAACGCACCGAACGTGGTGGTCTTGACAACCGTGCCCACGAAGCGCTCGCCAACCTCAGGCATCTGTGGGTTTGCAATCGCATTGATCGCCGAACGCGCAGCATCAGCAGACTCGCCATTGCTCGCGCCGATGAAGACGGTACCGTCTTCTTCGATCGTGATGTCTGCGCCGGTATCCTCCTGGATCTGGTTGATCATCTTGCCCTTGGGTCCGATGACTTCACCGATCTTGTCGGAAGGAATCTTGACGGAGATGATTCGTGGTGCTGTTGGCGCCATCTCATCAGGACCACCAATGGCTTCGTTCATGAGATCGAGGATCGCGAGGCGTGCCTCACGAGCCTGGCCCAGAGCGGCATCCAGCACTGCGGCAGGAATGCCGGCCAGCTTGGTGTCAAGCTGAAGAGCCGTGACATACTCGCGTGTGCCGGCAACCTTGAAGTCCATATCGCCGAGTGCATCCTCAGCGCCCAGAATGTCTGTCAGTGTGACGAAACGAGTCTGGTTGTCGATCGTGTCTGAAATCAGGCCCATCGCAATACCTGCAACAGGGGCCTTCAGCGGCACACCAGCGTTGAGCAGAGCGAGGGTCGAGGCGCACACAGATCCCATTGACGATGAACCGTTCGAGCCCATGGTCTCAGAGACCTGACGAATCGCGTAGGGGAACTCTTCGCGTTCAGGAAGCTGGGATTCGAGTGCGATCTCAGCAAGGTGGCCGTGACCGATCTCGCGGCGCTTGGGGCTACCAACGCGGCCGGTCTCACCAGTCGAGTATGGCGGGAAGTTGTAGTGGTGAATGTAGCGCTTGCGGGTAACCGGAGAAAGGTTATCCAGCTGCTGCTCCATCTTCAGCATGTTCAAGGTTGTAACGCCCAAGATCTGGGTTTCGCCGCGCTGGAACAGTGCAGAGCCGTGAACGCGAGGTAGCACACCGGCTTCTGCGCTGATGGAACGAATCTCAACCGGGGTGCGGCCGTCCATACGGACGCCTTCAGTGAGTACGTGACGGCGCATTGTCTTCTTGAAAGCTGCGTTGACCGCAGCGGCCACCATGTTCTCCAGCTCCGGGAACTGGTCTGCCAGTTCGGCAACCACAGAATCCGTCAGAGTGTTGAGAGCCTCATCGCGTTCGGCCTTGGCAACAATGCCCAAGATCGGAGCGAAACGATCGCCGAGCACGCCTTCAACAGCCGCTAGCTGATCCTCCGTGTAATCGGGGAAGAATGGGAATTCGCCCGTGGGCTTTCCGCACTCCTCAATGAGCTTGATCTGCGCTTCGCACAGCTCGCGAATAACTGGCTTAGCAGCTTCCAACCCCTCGGCCACGATTGCTTCGGTGGGCTTGGTGCCGCCGACCTTGATAACAGCGTCAGCGTTCTCCGGAGCGGAGGCTTCGACCATCATGACGGCGACGTCGTCGCCAACAATGCGGCCAGCGATTGCCATCGTGAAGGTGGCGCGTGCCATTTCGCTGTAGCGAGGGAATGCGATCCACTTGCCGTCAACGAGCGCAATGCGAGTACCACCAACTGGGCCGGAGAACGGCAGGCCAGCAAGGGAGGTGGAAAGTGAAGCGGCGTTGATGGCGACGACGTCGTACGCATCGTCCGGGTGAATCGTCAGTACAGTTGCGACAACCTGAACTTCGTTACGCATGCCCTTCTTGAATGCGGGGCGCAACGGACGGTCGATGAGGCGAGCGGCGAGGATGGCCTCAGTACCGGGACGGCCTTCGCGGCGGAAGAACGATCCAGGGATGCGGCCAGCTGCGTAAGCGCGCTCTTCCACGTCTACGGTCAGCGGGAAGAAATCAAAATGTTCCTTCGGCGACTTAGATGCCGTGGTGGCGGCGAACACGGTTGTTTCACCGTCAAGGTAAGCGACTGCTGAGCCATTTGCCTGACGGGCGAGAACGCCCGTCTCGAAACGGATTGTGCGGGTTCCGAAAGAGCCATTGTCAATGACTGCCTCGGAAGAATGAACGTCAGGACCCTCCACAGGGACCTCCTTCTTTTGCTCCCGACACGGCCATCAGTAAAAACCCGCGGAACAGCTTCCGTAGGCCACCACCGAGGACCGGGTGCGGGTCTATCTTCTTTGTCGATCGTGGAGGCGGGGGCCTCCAGTTTGCTGTGGCATGAGCGGCGAACAAGCCACTCAGCCATTGGCAGACTACCGAATTCTATTCGGAGTTGTCTGTTGTTTGCGTGAACACACGGGCTCACTGTGGCTGTTAACGATTCGCCATTCGGCTCAACAAACTACAAGCGGCCCGGGCAATATGCCCAGGCCGCTTATCAGTTAGTCATCGGCGCAAGCCGAGACGAGCAATGAGGGAACGGTAGCGTTCGATGTCTTCTTCAGCAAGGTATGCGAGAAGGCGCTTGCGCTGACCGATGAGGAGCATCAGACCACGGCGTGAGTGGTGATCGTGCTTGTGTGTGCGGAAGTGCTCAGTGAGCTCCTTGATACGAGCTGAGAGCAGTGCAACCTGAACCTCGGGCGAACCGGTGTCACCTTCATGGGTTGCGTACTCTGCAATGATCTGCTGCTTTTCTTCAGGCTTGAGCGCCATGATTCTCCTTATTGGTTCCGTTGCACAGAGCACTGGGGCATGTTCTCCCAGGCAATGACACATCCGTGGCCGATCTAACGGCTCAAGAAGTCTACCATGTCCGGGTTTTTCCAGCGGTTAGGCCAGTTGTGAGCTTGCCGACCGGCTTTCCTCTCTCACTGCCTTACGCCTCGCCTCACTGCCTGCCACCAATTGCCTTACGGCCCGCTATCAAACCTGCTAGATAGCCTTGATCTTCTTGGGATCCACCCGCCCGGCAGTGGGTACACCCAACACCTCGGCAGTTCCGCGCAGATCCTCATCCATCTGCACTAGCAACTCATCAAGGGAGCCAAATGAGAACATCGGGCGGAGCCGCTCAATGAAGTCAATCGCCACTGATTCGCCATACAGGTTGAGGTCGGAACGGCCAAGCACGTGAGCCTCCACTGTGCGCTCCACGCCGTCAAACTGCGGATTGGTTCCAACAGAAATCGCGGCCGGCAGGTACTCGGCGGCACTGGAGGCTGGAACGCGCCTGACAAGCCACCCGGCGTACACGCCGTCGGCTGGCACCTCACCAAGGTTGTCCCCTGTTAGGTTGGCCGTAGGAAATCCAAGTTCGCGCCCGCGTTGGAAGCCGTGAACTACCTCGCCACGAATCCGGTGAGGACGCCCCAGAACCATCGCAGCGCCGCTGACATCACCCATCGAAAGGAGTTCGCGGACCCTAGTAGATGACCAGCGATGACCGGCGTCGTCGCCTACGTCAGAGACAAGGTACACACTAAAACCTAGTTGGGAACCTAGGGCCCGTAGCATGTCACCGTCACCAACGTTGCCCTTGCCAAACCTAGCGTCCTGGCCCACCACGATCGCTTCGGCGTGAAGCTGACCCACGAGCTGATTTGCCACGAACTCTCGGGGGCTGGCCTGTGCGTATTCGAGTGTGTAGTGCTGCACAAAGGTGGCATCAATGCCAGCGGCAGCTAGGCGATCGAGCCGGTCTCCAAGCGTCGCCACTAGGTGAATAGGGCTGTCAGGATTATGGACGGTTGCCGGATGAGGATCAAACGTTAGCGCCACGGACATGACGCCTCGTGCCTTGGCTTCAGCAACGGTCTTGGCAAGAACGGCTCGGTGGCCTTTGTGAACGCCGTCGAAAATGCCCATCGTCACCACGGTTCGGCCCAACTCGCTCGGAATATCCTCCTCGCTGTGCCAAACCTGCATAGCGCGGCTCACTTTGCCGACCGAAGGCCGAGATTACGCCGGCCTTCGGAAAGATCCAGATGTCCTTCAGCGCGCATTTCCTCGGCCTCGGGAGAATGCGCATGGCGCACTTCCTGATCAGAATGGTGCCCGCCGCAACCGCAGCCGCCCAGCTTTTCTTCAGCCTTAGCGTGCCCGCCGCAACCGCAGGATTCCGTGTTTGATTCATTTTGGTTCAGTTCCACGGAACAAGCCTACCGTCCATAGCCCATGTAATCCCGTCCGGGCGGTCACAAACAGCATGTGCCCGGATCACATCCGGGCACATGCTGTGGTAAGCCTCTACGGCGCTAGCCCTGCAGCCATTACGTGATAGGAGCTGGGTTGAACACGATGAAGTCGTTCTTCAGACCGTACTTCTGTGAAAACGTCTCTTTGGTCGCTGAAGCCACGTCAAGAATCAAGTTGAAGATCTCGGTGCCGACCTCGGGAATAGTCTTCTCGCCGTCCACCACTTGTCCCGCATTGACATCGATGATGTCAAACCACTTCTTCTTGAGATCGCTCTGCGAACACACCTTGATAACAGGCGCGATATCCAGCCCATATGGCGTACCCCGTCCGGTCATGAACACCTGAAGGGTGATTCCCGAGGCTACCTGCATGGGTCCACAGACGATGTCGGAGGCGGGTGTCGCGTTGAACATCAGTCCATGCTTCGTAGGCAACTCTCCAGGCGAGATTACCTCAGTGATAGTGGCAGTGCCCGACTTGGCGATCGAGCCCATTGTCTTTTCGACGATGTTGGCGAGTCCACCCTTTTTGTTGCCAGGAGTAGGATTCGCAGACCTGTCCACACCGCCCTTCTCCAAGTAGCTGTCATACCAAGCCATTTCGGCTAGGAACTTTGCAGCAGTCTCCTCGTCCTCACA
Source organism: Changpingibacter yushuensis (assembly GCF_014041995.1). Taxonomy (NCBI): domain Bacteria; kingdom Bacillati; phylum Actinomycetota; class Actinomycetes; order Actinomycetales; family Actinomycetaceae; genus Changpingibacter; species Changpingibacter yushuensis. Next base: position 1,845,219 of record NZ_CP059492.1, read on the forward strand.
TCGGTCAGCAATGAGATATGCTCCATCGCGCACTTCAGTGACTTCGGAAAACATGACAGTTGCACCCCCTTTGACCAGCATGTCGGAGGCGTATCCCGCACTTGGGTTTGCCGAAAGTCCGGAGAAGGCATCTGACCCACCGCATTGCATGCCAATGCAGAGCTTTGAGAGCGGCAGTGGTGTGCGTTCACGCTGGTTAAGGCGTGCCAACTTGGGCTCGGCGCAAGCCACAAGTGCCTCAATGATGGCCTCAAAGCCCTCGTAATCCTGAAGCACAACCACGTTGTCACGATTGATCATCTCCGGAGGCAGAAGGCGCTCTGCGGTGAGCTTCTCACACCCAAGTGAAACCACCATGATCTCCCCGCCAAAGTTCGGGTTATACATGAGGTTCTTCAGTGATCGGATCGGGATCTTCGCGTCCGGTGCGTCGATTGCGACGCCGCATCCATAGGCGTGATCGATCGGCACGATGTCGTCCGCATTGGGATACTTGGGAAGCAGTTCGTCCTTCATCTTCTTAACGGCCACGGCGAGCACGCCTTTGACGCATTGGACAGAACTCATGATGCCGAGTACGTTCTTCGTCCCAGCGAACTTATCTGGTCCGTTGTCGTAACCGAGCCACGTAGTGCGCGGTGGGTCCGGGAGTGTGACATCGCGCTTACCGGGGAACGTGTACTCCTCGATGTCGGGTGACTGCGGGAGATCGAGCATGAACTCGTTGATCCATGAACCCTGCGCGATCGCCTCTTTCGCATAGCCAATGACCACATTGTAGCGGCGAACGATTCCACCCTTGGGTGTGTCCTCGAGAGCAATCTTGTGCGCCTGTGGGATCTCCTCACGTGCCACCACACCAGGCATCAGTTCGGTGCCAAGCGCTATTGGTTGGGTAGTAATTGCCACGTTATCCGCGGGATTCGTAATGACGTAGAGCGGCTTCATCGGGCTCCTTCGGCTGCCATGCCTTCCGGACATTCATCCGGTCTCTCCTATTTCGGCACATAAGCAAGTGATCGGTTTGTAGACAAATATCGACAATATCGAAACGCTCGTCTATGTATGTATATAGTCTGTCCCATGTCAAAATGAATGAGCGGGACCTAGGACCTCACACCGGTCGAACTATTACAGGCTGAGAAGAAGATCAGGCTTGAGTTTGCCTGAGCGCCGTGAGATGAGTGCCACGGGAACACAATCGGAGAATGCCACGGCAACCTCACCTGGAGCGCAGCCCGCAGGCGCCGCGGGCCACGGCCGCTTCTCAATGAACTGCCCGTTGCGAAGCAGCGCTGCCTCTTCTCCTGAGACCTCAATGCAAGGGAAAAGTCCCCGGCACAGATCCGCGAGGCTGACCATCGGTAGAGGCTCACCTGTGGCCACGTATTCGGCGAGTGCCGGAATGGAGAAAGCATGATTCACTGTCCACGATCCAACGCGTGTGCGTCGCAAGGCGATCAGATGAGCGCCAGTGTGAAGCGAATCGCCAAGATCACGGGCCAGCGCGCGAATGTAGGTGCCAGCCGAACACTCCACAATGACGTCAAGATCCAACACGTCCACCCATTCACCATGGGCTTCCACTCGAGTGGAACTGGGTAGTCCGAGCGCCTCAAAACGTCCAATACGCACCGGACGGGCCTCAAGTTGCACCTGCGCGCCATTTCGCACCAAGTCATAGGAGCGCTTGCCGCCCACCTTGATTGCGCTGACCGCGCTCGGAACCTGCAGAATATCGCCACGAAGTGGAGCTATTGCCGCTTCGATGCGCGCGGCAATTTCATCCGCCGTCGCTAAGCGCTTCCCATCATCTTCGAAGACGTTGGTCAGAGAACCGCAGCCCAGGACCCGTGTGATCGCGCCCTCGGCGTCTTCCGTTGTAGTTTCGAGCCCGAGCCGAATTGTGGCCACATACTCCTTGGACGTGCCAGTCACATATTGCAGCAACTTGGTGGCTCGCCCGACACCCACGCACAGCACGCCAGTAGCCATCGGGTCTAGCGTGCCCGCGTGCCCGACCTTTCGGGTACCCGCCAACGCACGCATCGCCCCAACCACATCGTGGCTAGTCACGCCCTGCATTTTGTCGACGACGACGAGGCCGTTCGGTTCCTCATACCCATCGCGGCTCGGCCGGGGAAGCCGCCCCCAAGGCATCTCTCTCCGGCGATACTGCTTGGCGCCGCCGGCTGGCTCCTGCGGAGCCGAGCCAGCTTGACCGAACTCCTTATTCGTCACCGTCAGCCGAACCTTCTTCGGAGTCAGTGGACGCTTCCTCAGTGGACGCTTCCTCAGCGGACTCCTCAGACGACTTGTAGGGATCAGCTTCGCCAGCCCATTGTGCACCTGCGGAAGCCTTGGTGATCTCTTGGTCACGGAACTTCGTGGCGGTCAACGCATCCTCGAATGAACGCGCCGTCTCAGGAAGTGCATCCGCAACGAATTCGATGGTGGGTGTCAGCCGGAGACCAAGACCAGCACCGATCTGCGAGCGAATGAGTCCCTTGGCTGCGTTCAGACCGCGGCCAGCCGTCCGAAGCTCGTTCTCTGAGCCGTAGGCCGTATAGAAGATTGTGGCGTGCTGCAGATCTCCCGTCACGCGCACGTCAGTGATAGTGACGAGGTTGAGGCGGGGATCCTTGAGTTTGCTGGTCACCATCGATGCGACGATCTCATGGATGCGCTCAGCAACGCGAGTAACACGTGGATTTGGCATGGCCATGTCCCTTCATCTGTGGCGGCGGGCTGCCCATATGAGCAGCCCGCCGCCAATCGATTATGCGCGTGATCAGTCGCGCGGCTTTTCCTGCATTTCGTAGGTTTCAATGATGTCGCCTTCGGCGAGGTCCTTGTAGCCTAGCGTGATACCGCATTCGTAGCCTTCGCGAACTTCGGTGACGTCGTCCTTCTCGCGGCGCAATGACGCGATCTCCAACTCGGGAGCCAGAACAACGCCGTCGCGAACCAAACGTGCCTTTGTACCACGCTTGATCGTGCCGGAACGAACGATCGAACCTGCGATGTTGCCAAACTTGCCAGAGCGGAATACCTGACGGATCTCCGCGCTGCCCAGCTGGACCTCTTCGTAGATCGGCTTGAGCATTCCCTTGAGCGCTGCCTCAACATCTTCAATCGCCTTGTAGATGACCGAGTAGAACTTCATCTCTACGCCCTCACGATCAGCCATGTCCGTGACGCGCTCTGCCGGGCGCACGTTGAAGCCGATGATGATTGCATTGTCGACTGTTGCCAAGTTGACATCGTTCTGAGTGATTGCACCGACGCCACGGTGGATGATCTGCAGCTGGACTTCTTCGCCAACCTCGATTTCGAGAAGCGAGGACTCCAAGGCTTCGACAGAACCGGAGGCGTCGCCCTTGAGAATGAGGTTGAGAGTCTGCATGCTCCCTTCCTTCAAAGCGTCGTTGAGGTTCTCAAGAGAGACCCGCTTGCGGCGCTTCGCCAAGGTCGCGGCGCGCTTAGCCGCCTCACGCTTATCAGCGATCTGGCGTGCCGTGCGATCGTCGTCGGAAACAAGGAAGTTGTCACCAGCCGAAGGAACAGAGGACAGACCGAGGATCTGGACGGGACGCGACGGGCCCGCTTCCTCAACCACGTTGCCATCTTCATCGAACATGGCGCGGACTCGGCCATGTGCCGTTCCAACCACGAGCGAATCTCCAACACGCAACGTGCCGGTTTGAACCAGTGCAGTTACCACCGCACCGCGTCCTTGATCGAGTTTTGCCTCGATTGAGACGCCACGTGCCGGGCGATCCGGGTTGGCCTTCGGTTCGATCTCTGCATCGGAGACATAGAGGATTGCCTCGAGCAAGTCCTCAATGCCAATGCGCTGCTTGGCTGAAATGTCAACAAACATCGTGTCGCCGCCGTATTCCTCGGCAACGATCCCGTATTCGGTCAGCTGTGCGCGCACCTTCTGTGGGTTCGCACCCTCGACGTCAATCTTGTTGACAGCGACGATGATGCGGACGCCTGCAGATTGTGCGTGGTTGATAGCTTCAACCGTCTGCGGCATAACGCCGTCGTCGGCAGCAACAACCAGAACCGCGATGTCGGTAACGTCCGCACCGCGAGCACGCATTTGTGTGAACGCCTCGTGGCCCGGGGTATCAATGAACGTGATGGCGCGCTGTGCACCTTCATATTCAATGGATACCTGATAGGCGCCGATGTGCTGCGTAATGCCGCCATGCTCCGTGTCAATGACATGCGCGTGGCGAATAGCATCCAGCAACTTGGTCTTGCCGTGGTCAACGTGGCCCATAACGGTCACGACCGGTGGACGCGGCACTAGGTTCTCTTGAGACTCCCCTGCCTCTTCGGCATCCAAATCGATGTCGAACTGCTCTAGGATCTCGCGATCCTCATCTTCAGGGGAAAGAATCTGCACATCGTAGCCCAGCTCAGCGCCAAGCAGCTTGAACGTATCCTCATCAAGAGACTGATTTACTGTAGCCATCTCGCCCATGCGGAACAGAGCAGCAATCAGACCAGCCGGGTTGGCACCAATGCGCTCGGCGAAATCGGCCAGAGAGGCTCCCGCACGAATGCGGACAACCGTCGAGCCGTCGCCATGTGGCATATCGAGACCAGCGACCATCGGCGAAGACTGGCTTTCCCATTCTTCCCGCTTTGTCCTGCGCGACTTGCGACCGCGCGAAGGGCGACCTCCCTGACGGCCGAATGCACCCGCAGTGGAACCACCACGGGACTTTCCGCCAGAGCGAGTGAAGCCTGGACCGCCTGTACGGCCGCCGGCTGCACCACCAGCTGCTCCTGGAGCCGCTCCCTGGCCACCACGAGCCGGTGCACCACCGCGTCCGCGGCCACCCGGGCGTCCGCCAGAAGCGGGGCGCTGGGAGTCCTGATGGTTAGGCATCATGCTGGGGCTCGGCCGTGCGCCACCAGGACGCTGCGGGCGTGGAGCTGGACGTGCGCCGCCCTGAGGACGAGGACCACCGCCGGAAGCGTTGGCGTCACGTCCGCCGTGCGGGCGCGGCATTCCCTGAGAGTTAGCAAACGGGTTGTTGCCCGGACGCGGAGCGTGTGGCTTCACGCCACCGCCTGGCCGAGGCATTCCCTGTGAAGTGGCAAACGGGTTGTTGCCCGGACGCGGAGCGCCACCACCGGGGCGCGGCGCACCGCCACGCTGGTTGGAACCACGACCGCGCGAGTCGCGATTGTCGCGGCTATCACGGTTGTCGCGGCCGTGGTTCTCACGGTTATCACGACCCTGGCCATCACGGCTATCCCGGCCTTGACCATCCCGGCCTTGACCGCCGCGCGATGGGCGTCGCTCATCTGAGCGTGGCAGATGAGGCTTGGGAGAGTTGGCACGTGGGCGAGGACCCGGTGTTGCCGAGCTCTGTGCTGGCGCAGTCGGAGCTGACGGAGCAGACGAAAAAGCCGGCATATTCGATTCAGTTTCTACAGCCGGTGCCTGATTCTCAACCGCGGGCTTGGGTGCAGCTGGCACCTTGTCTGCTGGCTTTGGAGCAGGTTTGGCTGGCGTTTCACTCGCAATGACCGGAGTTGGCTTCGGCTGAGCCGGCGCAGCTGAAGGCGCGCGGGAAGCCGATTTCTTCTCAACGATGTCGGGATGCGACGAAACGAATTCTTGTGCCTTACGCACAACAGGAGCCTCGATCGTAGACGAGGCGGATTTAACAAACTCACCGTTCTCCTTGAGCACTTCAAGCAGTTTCTTACTTGTAATGCCCAATTCCTTGGCAAGTTCGTGGACGCGGACTTTGGCCACAGTTCTCCTTTGTAGGGGGCCTGCGCCACGCGCTGGCCCTTATTGCTGGCAGCTCATCGCTGGGTACTCATCGGGTGCCCATCGGGTTCCTACCCGCTTTCTTGGCTTCTTGACTCGCTCCGTCATGGACGTCACGAGAAACGATTGATTCCAACCACAGGCCAATCTTTGTCATGTCGAGGTTCTGCGCACGGAGCGCACGTTCGAAAGCATGAGCACGATTGGCCCTGTTGAGGCAGCCTGGATCAGGGTGAATCCAAGCTCCCCGGCCCGGGATTGTTGCCTGTTCATCCACTTCAGCAGCGGAGTCGCGGGCAGCGATTCTTACGAGGTTCTTACGGACATCTTTGCGACGGCAGCCCACACAGGTGCGCGGGTTTGGTGACACAGTCATTCCTTCTCTATCGCAGATGCCCTCAATATCTTAGCCTGAACAGGCAGGGTTATGCCCGTTCAGAAGCGCACGTCACGTACGTGAGACTCATGACATAGCCTCCCGTACGTTCAGTTAGACGACGACGCCAGTGCAGACGTCACCTTAGTAGTGAACTCTGGAGTAGGTTTTCCTATTCCCGTCACTCCTCCGGCAAGCCACGCTCCGGAGATGTGAGCCCGTTGCGAGGATCCTCAGACTCCTTACGAATGTCGATCGACCAGCCAGTCAGCTTTGCCGCCAATCGGACATTCTGCGCTTCCTTACCGATTGCAAGTGACGTTTGGCCATCAGGAACGATAGCACGCGCCTGGCGCTGATCACGGCTGAGAACATCGACTCGCAGGACCTTGGCTGGCGAAAGCGCGGCCGCAATGAACTGCCCCGGATCGTCGTCGTAATCCACAATATCGATCTTCTCACCGTTCAGTTCGGTGGTGACGGCACGAACTCGTTGCCCATTGTGACCAATGCAGGCACCCTTAGCGTTGATATCAGATTCCGACGACCACACTGCCATTTTGGTGCGATGCCCAGCTTCGCGGGCAAGAGCCACGATCTCAACGATGCCGTCTTCGATTTCTGGAACTTCCATTTCGAAGAGGCGGCGCACAAAGTCAGGATGGGTGCGCGACAGCCGTACGGAAGCTCCACGGGGTCCCACGGCAACTTCGAGTACCAGAGCTCGAATATGGTCACCATGACGGAAATGCTCAGTCGGGACTTGCTCTTCGCCGCGGAGGATCGCCTCGTGTTCACCGACGTCGACAAGGAGATCGCGTGATTCTCCGTTCTTGCCAGCATTCTGCTGTACGACTCCGGAGACAACCTGCCCCTGCTTGTTCTTGAAAGATCCCAGTACGCGGTCCGCCTCAGCATCGCGTAGGCGCTGGGCAATGATTGACTTCGCAGTGGCGGTGGCGATGCGGCCGAAATCTCCCGGCGTGTCGTCGAACTCACCGATCTTCTGCTCGTTCTCATCAACTTCGGGTGCCCACACTGTGACCTTGCCCGTGATGCGGTCCATCTCCACGCGTGCACCACGAACTGCGCCCGGAACGCGTTGGTAAGCGTACAGCAACGCATCTTCTATGGCCGAAACCAGGACATCAACGCTTATCCCAAGTTCGCTCTCAACAATGCGGAGCTCGTTCATCTGAATATCCACGATGGTCTCCTAGTCCTCATCTTCCGGAAGATCTGCATCCTGTACCCGGCCAAGCTCCACTTGGACCCGGGCCCTGGCGATATCGCTCATGGCGATAGAAGTAACGGCGCCACCTTCCACAGTGACTTTGTCACCATCAAGGCTGACTACTCTAGCATCGAGCGTGGATCCATCTGTCAGCCGAAAAGCCACCAGACGCCCGATCGAACGAGAGTAGTGACGTGGCTCAGTGAGAAGACGTTCTGCTCCAGGCGTTGACACCTCGAGGTTGTAGGCACCTTGAACCAAGTCGACGTCGTCCAGTCTCACGGACAGTGCCCGCGAAACGTCAGTCAATGTTTCAGAATCCACACCACCGGGACCGGCTGGAAGATCAACCGTGACCCTCACCAACGCACCGCGTGATTGGCGCCCAACCTTGACCTGTTCGAGGTAGAGCCCATGAGATTCAACAATTGGCTTGACCTCTGCGCAGATGCGGTCGCTCAATGCCTTGCTGTTGGTATGAACGGATGCGGTTGCATCATTTCGATGCTTGCCGCGCGCATCTTGCCGTTTGGCTTGCTTGCCTTTCGGACGCGGATTCTTCGAGGATTGTGCCATGCCTTTAGCGTACCTGCCCGAGCGGGTCAGACGGCAACGCTTGGTTTGCGCAGTTGCCTAGCACCAATCCATCCTCACGACGAAAGGTGTGCATGGGCAGGCCTCAACCGCGGCCAACACGCCATACGAACGCTGCATCTGCGACCCTCCATGGCAAGATTGTTATGTGCACAACTCTGACTCACTGCCTGAGGCCCCCGATTCGGTGCCAACAAAGCCCATATACAACGGTTCGGCCTTGCGATTTGCCGGTTCTGCGATTGTCGGAATCGCCATCTTTGCTGGTGTGTTGGCCGCCATGGGAGCCAGATTCGACAATCAGAACGCAACTCCAGATTCTCCCTTCACGGCGGAAGTGGCGCGCCAGGACGTGGCAGAGTTGGCTGCGATAGCGCAGAGTTCAGCAACCTCACTTGCCAGCGCTGACGCGAATAATGAGACTTTTGCAACCGTCGCTGCGGGCGCCGCCGAAATCACCGACGTGCTGGGTGGCGTATGGGTTGCGTGGCCGAGCGGCGCACCTTCCGGGTACACCAACGATCCGGTGAATACGGCTGCTCCAGCGGATGTCACGAGTGCTGACCTTGTTTCCCAGCTAGTTGAGCTCTCTGACGCGGCTCTCAGCGCCAGTGATAACGCCGCTCAAAGCGACCGCGCCACGTATAACGCGGTTGCCCTTCTGAGCAGATTCCTTGCCATCGACCTCGCAAACACTGAAGGCGTAGATTCTCCGGGCTGCTGGGACTTCACCATCAACGCCGCTGGCAGCGCCGCCGCCAGCGAGACCACTCTCGAAGTGGCCGATGCCGCGCGCCAGTGGTTCGAAACCGATGCGTCCAACATGGCTGTAGGAGATCGTGACGATCAACTGGCTCGAATCGACTCCGTCAGTCGATTCGAGGAAGCCATCCTTGAAACGGGCACCAAGGACTCCCGGGAAGCATTCGCTGCATACCCTGACCTAGCAGAGAAGGAGACGCTCACTTCTGTCGCATTGGGCAAGCTGAGCAGCCAGCTTTTGAACGCCTCGGCGCAAGCCGATTCCGATGGGCGGCAAGCCATCCTCGGATACACCTGCTCGCTCTACCTCTCATCAGGTGAACGCTCCACCTTCTCCATAGCTGACGCCTCAAACTGAATCCTCGGCGCGGCAAGGCGGGGCAGGAGAATTCTCCTGCCCCGCCTTCATGTTTACCTGAAGCCTCTAGCGCCTAGAGTGTGGCTTCGTTCGCTTGGTGGCGGGGTTTTTGCAGCGCTCCGTGGCGGTCTTGTTGCCGCGATCACGCAGGACTGGCTGCAGGTAGGTGTCGCGGTCTGAACCGAGAGGGGTGCGCCCGGTCGGGGCCGTTTGGATCGCTGCCGCTACGTCAGAGTCCGAAGGCTCCGCCGCTGACGAGGATCACGATGCCGAGGCCGATGAGAACGATGGGGAAGAGGATGTGCTCCCAGCGTTCGAGCACTTCGGCGATCGGGGGGCGGGTGGCGACGAACTTTGCCAGGGCCACCAGGACCGCGACGAGCGCGAGGAAGACGATGCAGTAGGCGACTACTGCGAGAGGTTCCACGCTGAGGAAGACAGGTGTGTAGACGCCGATGTTGTCGCCGCCGTTGGCAAGGGTGACGCCTGCGACTGTCCACACGCCGACCTTCTTGCCGGCAACCTTGACCTCGTCGTCATCGTCGTCATCGTCTCCGCGCCAGGCCTGCCATGCGGCCCAGAGGCCGAGGCCCAGAGGGATGAGACCGAAGTACGGGATGGCTGCCGAGGGCAGGAATGCTCCGGCACCGATAGTCACCAGGACCGCGGCGACGAGGATGCCGGCGAATCCGAGGTACTGGCCGGCCAGAATGCGGGCGGTAGTGCCGCGCTGGCCTGCCCCTCGCGCGAAGAAGAGGGAGAGCACGATGATGTCGTCGATGTTGGTCGCTGCGAACAGGCCCACCGCATGCAAGACCGAGGTGAGGATCATGCGCCCACCCCAGCTGCGTCGCATCCGGGAAGCGAGCAGGCGGGATCGATGCACGGGGCGTCTTCGTCCACTGCCAGGGTGGCATCGACCAGTGCCGTCAGCGCCTGCGCCAGGTGCGAATCGGCGATCTCATATCGTGTCCGACGACCCTCGGGCTCGGAGACGACGATCCCGCAATCGCGCAGGCATGCCAGGTGGTTGGACACGTTCGGGCGTGTCAGGTCCAGATCTCGGGCCAGTTCCGCCGGGTAAGCGGGATGGTCGAGCAGGGTCAAGATGATCCGGGATCGAGTGGGGTCGGCCAGTGCACGACCCAGGCGGTTCATCACGTCGAGACGCGAAGCAATAGTCAGCATGGACTGAACTATACAGCACACACTGAACACTCGGCCACAGGCGTCAGCCCAGATCGCATGCCCGTAAGGGGAACCCTCACCGGACACCACCGCTACTTATCGAGAGGAACGACGGCACGCCTGGCGGGCTGTCCCGTAAGACCCGTCCGGTGAACTGTCCGGTGAAGGGAGGCTATATGACACACTGGGGAGCATGTCCCCCTTGAAGGTCGGCTATGCCCGAGTCTCCACCGACGAGCAGGACCTGACCGCGCAGCGTGACGGACTCGCGGCGTTCGGCGTCGATCCCAAGCGCATCTACGTCGATCACGGGCTCACGGGCCGCAACGCCGACCGTGAGGGCCTGCGGCAGGCGCTGGCTGCCTGTCGGGACGGCGATACATTCGTGGTCACCAAGCTCGATCGGCTGGCGCGTTCAGTCCGTGATGCCCACCAGATCGCCGACGACCTCGCGGCGCGGGAAGTGAAGCTGAGCATCGCCGGATCGGTGTACGACCCGACCGACCCGATGGGGAAACTGTTGTTCAACGTGCTGGCGGTGGTCGCCGAGTTCGAAGCCGACCTCATCCGTGCCCGCACCCGCGAGGGGATGAAGGTCGCCAAGGCCAAGGGCCGGCTGCGCGGGAAGTCACCGAAACTCACCCCCCGGCAAGAAGCTCACCTCGTCCAGCTACATGCCGCCGACGAGCACACCGTGGGCGAGCTGGCCGAGCTGTTCAGCGTGGGCCGCTCCACGGTCTACCGCGCCCTTCAGCGCGCCGAGCGCGGGAGCGAGAACGCCTTGCAGTAGGTGCGTCGTGGACGCTCGAGCGCGGTGGCGAATCCTCAGGCTCCACGTCGAGGACCAGGTGCCCCTCGCGCGCTTAGCTCGCGAGACCGATGTAGGGCTGCGGACCCTGGAGCGCTGGCACGCCCGCTACCGCGCCGACGGCTACGCCGGACTGGAGACAGCCTCACGAGCGGACACCGGCTCCCGCCGCCTTCCGCCCGACCTCGTCCACCTGATCGAGGGCCTGGCACTGAGCAAGCCGCGGCCGGCCATCGCCACCATCCACCGCAAAGTCACCGGCATCTGCGCCGCCCGGAGATGGCCGGTCCCCTCCTACTCGGTGGTGTGGGACATCGTGCGGACCCTGGATCCCGGCATGGTCACCCTCGCCCTGGAGGGCGCAGCGTCCTACCGCGACAAGCACGAGCTGGTGCTCCGCCGGCAAGCAGAGCTGCCCAACGCGATGTGGCAATCCGATCACACCATGCTCGACATCCTGGTGGTGGGCACCGACGGCAAGCCCGCACGGCCATGGCTGACAACGATCCTCGACGACTGCTCCCGGGCGGTCTGCGGCTACACAATCTTCCTGGGCGCACCGTCGGCGATGAACACCGCCCTGGCGCTGCGCCAAGCGATCTGGCACAAGACCGACCCGGCCTGGCCGATGTGCGGCCTGCCCGACGTGCTCTACGTCGACCACGGCAGCGACTTCACCAGTGACCAGCTCGCCCACACCGCCGTCGACCTCCACATCCGACTGATCCACTCCACCGTCGCCCGACCCCAGGGACGGGGCAAGATCGAGCGGTTCTTCGGCACCATCAACACCGAGCTACTCGCCACCCTGCCCGGACACATCACCGAAGGGCACCCCTGGCCGACACCGAAACTGTCCCTGGCCGCCCTCGATAGCGCCCTGGAGGCGTTCGTGGCCACCTACAACGACCGCACGCACAGCGAGCTCGGAACCTCCCCGCGCAGCGCGTGGATCGCCGACGGCTGGCTGCCCCGAATGCCCGAGAGCCTGGAAGACCTCGACAGACTGCTGTTGACCGTCGCCAAGACCCGCGTCGTGCGCCGCGATGGCATCCGCTTCCAGGGCCTGCGCTACGTCTCCCCAACTCTGGCCGGCTACGTCGGACGCTCGGTCGTGATCCGCTACGACCCCCGCGACATCACCGAGATCCGCGTCTTCGATCACGACGAATTCGTCTGCAAGGCCGTCAACCAAGAGCACCACGACCAGAAGGTCAGCCTCAAGGAGATCCAGGCCGCGCGCAACGCCCGCCGCCGGGCGCTGCGAGCCGGCATCAACGAACGCATCGCCCTCGTGGCCGCACCTACCGAGACGCCACGGATCACCGAAGCACCGACTCCGGCGCCGAGGTCGGCGTTGAAGATCTACAAGGAGGACCTCAGGTGAGCCAGCGCTTCATCGTCACCAAGGAGCACCGCCGCTTCACCGAGTTCGCCGACGCCGTGCGCCGCGGGCACACCATCGGTTTGTGCTTCGGATCAGCCGGCGTAGGAAAGACACTCTCCGCACGCCGCTACGCACACTACGAGAAGGCTCATGACCTGCTGACCTACTGGGGGCCGCGCTCCGACAACGACGCCAAGATCTACGCCGCCTTGAACCGGAGCCGCACCGTGCTCTACACCCCCAGCGTGCTGACCACCCCGCGGACCCTGAAGGACGAGCTGACCCAAGCCATCACCCGCACCAACATGTGCATCGAGCAGCACCTCGTACCTCCCGGCACGGCCACTCCCGAGGCCTGGGGATGGCGACACGGCAGGAACTACGTGGAGCTGATCATCGTCGACGAGGCCGAACGACTGCGTCCCGCCGCTCTGGAACTGCTGCGCGATCGCTACGACCGCGACGACATCGCCCTGATCCTGATCGGCATGCCCGGCCTGGAGAAGCAGTTCAGCCACTACCCCCAGTTCTACAGCCGAGTCGGCTTCGCCCACCAGTACCGGCCCCTGGGACAAGACGAACTGCTGTTCGTCCTCGAGCGACACTGGCGATCCCTCGGCAAGACCCTCGACCCCGACGACTTCACCGACGCCCAAGCCATCGCAGCCATCGCACGGATCACCCGCGACAACTTCCGGCTCCTCGAACGCCTCTTCCCCCAGATCCAGCGGGTCCTGAAGATCAACGAACTCGACACCATCACCAACGACGTCATCGAAGCCGCACAGAGCACCCTGGTCATCGGTGTCACCTGACCCCGCCACGAAGCGACCGAAGAACCCCGCCATTCAGCAGACGAAGTCACACCTAGAGCCCCGAGACCTCATGGAACTTGGCCAACGCTTCGGCCACCGGTACCTCCACCGAGGTACCCTCGCGGCGGTCCCTGACCTCGACTACCCCATTCTTCAAGCCACGGCCAACAACGATGGCAAAAGGCACTCCGAGCAGCTCATAGTCAGCGAACTTCACCCCAGCGGAGACCTTCTTGCGATCATCAAAAAGGACCTCGACGCCTTCGGCTTCGAGTTCAGCGCTGAGGCTTGCTGCGGTTGAGAACACTTCCTCGTCTTTGCCCGTGGCCAGCACATGAACGTGGGCCGGTGCGATAGCGGCTGGCCAGATGAGGCCGACGTCGTCGTGATTAACCTCGGCAAGCGCCGCCATGACGCGCGAGACGCCCACGCCGTACGAACCCATCGTCACGATCTGAGTCTTGCCGTTCTGGTCGAGAACGGTAAGACCAAGGGACGTGGCATACTTTCGTCCGAGCTGGAAGATATGGCCGATTTCAACGCCACGTGCGATCTCGAGAGCTCCGGATCCGTCCGGTGCCTCGTCGCCCGAGCGCACCGCTACAGCCTCGATCTGACCGTCGGCTTCAAAATCCCGGCCATACACAAGGTTGAACACGTGCTCATTCGCAGCGTTTGCGCCCGTGATCCACGCCGAACCGCGCGCAACGTGCGGATCCAGCAGGTATCGCAGCACAGGAGCGTCCTCTTCGGATGCGTCCCCTCGACGATCGGACTGCGGTCCAATGACCTGAGGACCAATGTATCCCGGCACCAACTCAGGGAAGGCTTCGAGATCCTCTGGGCCAGCCATCTCAACTTCGCACGGGCTCAAGGCGGCTTCCACCCGCTTCATATCGACCTCGCGGTCGCCTGGAACTCCGATCACCAATAGCTCACGCCCGCCTTCCGGAGACGTTGCTACCACCACAACGTTCTTCAGAGTGTCCGAAGCCTGCCAAGCTACGCTGCGCGGGCGCTGAGCGTTGAACACCTCAACAAGTGCATCAATCGTGGTGGCATCGGGTGTCTCCACAACCTCAGGAGCTGGCACATCGGAGAAGTCCAGCTCGGGAAGTGGCGGAGTGGTGACAGCCTCAGTGTTAGCCGCGTATCCACCAGCCGACCTAACAAAGGTATCCTCACCGATCTCGCACGGGAACAGGAACTCCTCAGAGCGCGAACCTCCCATGGCGCCCGAAACCGCCGAGCAGATGACGTATGGCAGGCCAAGCCTATTGAAGATGCGCTGGTACGTCTCTCGCATCGTGTTGTACGAGGCGTCCAAACCAGCGTCGTCGATATCAAAGGAATACGCATCCTTCATGACGAACTCGCGAGCGCGAATGATGCCAGCGCGCGGCCGCGCCTCATCGCGATACTTGGTCTGGATCTGGTACAAGGAAAGGGGAAGATCCTTGTAGGAGGAATAGAGATCCTTCACGAGGAGTGTGAACATCTCTTCGTGTGTTGGAGCCAGCAGGTAATCGGCTTCCTTGCGATCCTTCAGCTTGAACAAGGTGGGACCGTATTCGGTCCAACGGTTCGTCGCTTCGTACGGCTCGCGTGGAAGCAGGCCAGGGAACAGTACTTCCTGAGAACCAGAACGGTCCATTTCCTCACGGACCACGGCTTCCACTTTCCGTAGAACCTTCAAGCCCAGAGGAAGCCACGTGTAGATACCGGGAGCGGCGCGGCGGATATATCCGGCACGAACCAGAAGCTTGTGGCTTGCAACCTCTGCATCCGAGGGATCCTCGCGCAGGGTGCGAACAAAGAGAGATGACATTTTCAGCACGGACCAAGCATACAAGCTCCATGAGCAGTATCCGGCTCAGTCCCAGCCCGACTGGGGCCACCCGCTAGCTCGGGTGAGGCCACCCACTGGTTACAGGAGAATCGTGGCCCAATCTTCCACAGCCTTGAACCCCACCTTGCGGTACACGGCCACAGCTGCTGTGTTGAAGTCATTGACGTACAACGAAACTGTTGGTGCCAAGGTGGCCAGAATCTGAGCCACAACGGCTGCCATGGCGTGGGTCGCGAGGCCCTGCCCGCGCAGATCCGGTGCAGTCCACACCCCTTGAACTTGTGCCACACCACCAGCCAATGCGCCCACGTCTGCTTTGAAGATCACGCGTTCATGCACGCCGTCCGGATCCGGCCCAAGCTTGATGAAGGTCAGCCCGTTGGAGACCAGATCCTCCGCACGGCGCCGGTATGAACTCCCGTAGAGAGTGGGATCATAACCCACTTCCTCCGTGAACATCGCGACTGAAGCGGGAAATACGAGCGAAAGCTCGGAAGTGGTGGCGCGCCTAACCAGCGGATCAGGCTCAACCAAAGATGGCTCTTCAATAACCATGGAGTATTGGCGCGCTCTGACATCGCGAGCGGGCCCCCATTCGGGTTCCAGCCGCTCCCACAGGCCCAACACTTGTTGTGCCGGTCCAACGAGCGATGAACACACTCTAGATCGGGAAAGCAACGAATCAGCGAGTAAGTCTAAGCCAAAATCATCAAATCCCAAGGGAATGACGTTTCCGGAATCCCACGAGAGCGCACTGATCGAATGCCTCGGATTGTCAAACAGTCCAAGCGCACTCATAGCGCCGATACCCGCATTGTCCAGATTGGCGCGAGCGAGCACGGAATTGACTGGATCACGATCCAGGAACTCGATCGCTTTCGGGCGATCAATTCCGTACAACCTTCGAAGAGTCGTCGCAGACCTCCCTGGCCATCGCATAATGTCGAATCCAGATGTGTCAGTACGCGACGACGTCGACACCGGTTTGCGCTCCGTCCGCGTCATCAGCCATCTCATCAGCCATCTTCTTCGCGTAGCGAAGAAGGGTCTCAACGATGTCTGCTTCAGGTACGGTTTCGACAACCTTGCCGTGGACGAAGATTTGGCCCTTTCCGTTTCCAGAAGCGCATCCTAGATCAGCCTCACGCGCCTCCCCCGGACCATTAACAACACAGCCCATGACGGCTACGCGCAGCGGTGCGGTAATGCCCTTGAGACCTTCCTCAACACTCTCCGCCAGAGTCCACACGTCAACTTGAGCGCGGCCACAGGAGGGGCATGAGACGATTTCCAGCTTGCGGGGACGCAGGCCCATGAACTCTAGGAGCTTGGAACCAACCTTGACCTCTTCCACAGGAGGCGCGGAAAGTGAGACGCGGATCGTATCGCCGATACCTTCGGCCAACAGTGCGCCAAACGCCGCTGCGGACTTAATGGTGCCTTGGAAGGCGGGGCCAGCTTCAGTCACGCCAAGGTGGAGTGGCCAATCGCCAGCTTCAGCCAACATGCGATAAGCCTGAACCATCGTCACAACGTCATGGTGCTTAACGGAGATCTTGAAATCGTGGAATCCGCACTCTTCAAACAGTGAGGCTTCCCAGACTGCCGATTCAACGAGGGCTTCGGGAGTTGCTGAACCGTACTTCTTGAGGATGCGCGGATCAAGCGACCCAGCGTTCACGCCAATACGCAGCGAGGTTCCGTGATCACTTGCCGCCTTGCAAATGTCTGCGATCTTGTCGTCAAACTTGCGGATGTTGCCTGGATTCACGCGAACAGCGCCGCAGCCGGCTTCGATTGCCGCAAAGACGTACTTCGGCTGGAAATGAATATCCGCAATGACTGGAATGCGAGACTGCCTCGCAATGATTGGCAGCGCCTCCGCGTCCTTATCCGTTGGGCAGGCCACGCGCACGATGTCGCATCCAGCTGCGGTCAACTCCGCGATTTGCTGAAGGGTAGCCCCGATGTCATATGTCTTGGTGGTGGTCATCGACTGCACCGAAATGGGCGCATCTCCACCCACAGCGATGTTTCCAACATGGATCTGCCGGGTCTTCTTGCGACGGGCAAGGACCTGCGGCTCAGGACGAACGGACGGCATACCAAGTGCAATACTCACGCGGACTAGTATTCCACTTTGCTCCAACAATGTGGACCCTTGCTTGTTGTGACGTGTCACTGGTCCCTCACCCAGCGCCACCGGCGCCCAAGAAACGCCTCTTTCCTTGGGCGCAGCGCTCAAAAACGCCGGCAGTGGGTCTGCCATCGGCAGATATGCCAATAACAAACACCCGCGCTAGATAACCGGGCTGACGATGTCGGCTACAACAAGGAACACTGTCATGAGAACGAAGAAGACCGCCACCGCGTAGCTCAGCGGCAGTGCCCGCGCCATGTCCACGGGTCCTGGATCCGGCCTGCCGCGCAGCTTTGCAAACTGCCTCCGCACACCTTCATAGAGCGCGCCAAGGATGTGGCCTCCGTCAAGGGGAAGCAACGGGATGAGGTTGAAGATGAAGAGGCTCATGTTCAGGGAGCCAATGAGCATGAGGAGATCACCGATGCGCGCCACCAACGTGTATTGATCGGATTGGACAGACGTGATCGATCCCGCGACGTCCGCAACCCCCACGATCCCAATCACTCCCGAAGTCGAGCGATCAGCGCCCGTTACGAGGTCCACGCCAGTGTTCCACAACTCCATAGGCAAACGCGCCACCACTGCGGCAGTGCCAGTGGCCAAACTCCACACCGAGCCCGGAACACTGGTGATGCTCTGACGCTCCAATGCGTAGGCCGGTGAGATCCCAACGTAAGGCACCGAGGCCGTAACCGCGTTGCCGTCGTCGTCGGTCACAGCATTTCCGTCAGAATCGTATTGTGGGCGTTCGGTCTCAACTGGTTGGACCGTCAGCGTGAGTTCCTCACCGTCACGAACGACCACGACGGGCGCTGATTCCGTACCGCCATCCGCGATCTCACGCTGAATATCGGCCCAATCGGAAACGGCAACTCCACCCCAGGAAACAATCTCGTCTCCAGCCTGCAGACCTGCGGCCGAGGCAGGCGATACCGGATCCGAATCCGTGCACTCCGAAGAAGTAGTGACGCACGCTTGAACCGCGGAGAGCTGATTAGACGCGACTCCGGAACCAATTCCGCACATAACCACTGCCATGCACAAGGCGGCGAGAAGGAGATTGACGAAGGGCCCGGAAAACATCACCACGATGCGCTTGGGTACAGAAAGCCTCCAGAATGCCTGGGACTCCTCGCCTTCTTCCAGCTCCGCAGCGCTCTGCTGGCGGGCTTCCTCCGCCATCGTTGGCTTTCCATCACTGCCAACGGTGCGACGGCTGGCCCGCCCAGGAGAAAGCATTCCCGAGATTCGCACGAATCCGCCCAAAGGAATGGCCTTGATGCCGTACTCGGTGCCGTTCTTGTAGGTTGACCACAATGTGGGGCCGAATCCGATGAAGTAATGCGAGACTTTCGCGCCAAATCTCTTTGCCGGAATGAGGTGGCCGAGTTCGTGTAGTCCAACCGAGACCAGCAGCCCGACGATGAGAAAAAGAATCCCTAGCAGGGCCATCAGTCACCCGTTCCGCGCGCTAGCGTGCGCGCCTTGTCATCACATCATGCGCGCGATGACGCGCCCAATCCTCAGTGCCCAGCACTGTTTCAAGATCAAGGGTGGACTGGGGAGCTGTGAATTCTCCCAGAACCTCTTCTACCGTATCGACAATATCAAGGTAGCCAATCTGCCCATTGAGAAAGGCGGCAACGCATTCCTCATTCGCCGCATTCATAACCGCGGGGTGCAGCGCCGATGTGGCCACCGAATGCCGTGCCAAAGATACTGCCGGGAACGTCTCCAGATCCAGAGGCTCAAATGTCCAGTTCACTGGGCTTGCCCAACTGTTGGGAACACTGACATCCGAAAGGCGCTCAGGCCAAGACAACCCCAGAGCGATCGGCAACCGCATATCCGGCGGCGAAGCTTGGGCAACCGTGGCACCATCGCGAAACTCAACCATCGAATGAACAACAGATTGGGGATGCACCACCGGGATGATGTCTACCGGAGGCACATCAAACAAGTAGGCCGCCTCAATAAGCTCGAGGCCCTTGTTCATCAGGGTTGATGAGTTGATTGTGACAACGGGGCCCATCGCCCAGGTTGGGTGATTGAGAGCCTGCTGTGGAGTAACCGAACCGAGCTCGCGACGGTGTTTGCCCCGGAAAGGGCCGCCGGACGCCGTCAGGATGATGCGCCGAACCTCACTCGCTCCATCCTGAAGTGAGGAGGTCAAACCACGGTGGTGAACCCCAGAACGCAGCGCCTGAGCAATGGCTGAATGCTCCGAATCTACCGGGACAATCTGGCCTGGGCGTGTCATTGCATCGGCAATAAGCCCCCCGCCCACCACGAGCGACTCCTTATTTGCCAGTGCCAGCAACGCCCCACTACGAAGCGCAGCGAGGGTTGGAACCAGACCAACGGAACCAGTGATTCCGTTGAGGACGACGACGTCGTCGGCAATGGGTTGGTTCAAACCAACAGAAACAAGGGCCTCGCGCCCATATTCATTCCACTGGGAGGCGAGATCTGCCATGGCGTTTGGGCCAGCAAAGATACTGGCGCCGCGATGACCAACCGACTTCAGTGCCTGATCAAGCTCTCCCCGTGCGCGCTCGGAGGCGACGCCCACAGCCGGAACATGGAACCGTGCTGCTTGCTCTGCGAGGAGGGCAACCTGAGCGCCGCCGGCACCCAAGCCAAGCACAACGAAATCCTCTTCATTGCGGGAGATGACATCAAGTGCCTGGGTTCCAATGGAACCAGTGGAACCCAATATGACGACCCCGCGCGGCCGCCGTGTGGCTGTCATTCAACCGCCACCAGAACAGACATGGCGCGTTCTAAGTAGACGTCCACCACCGCAGGATCGTAGGCCTTGGACTTCTTCGACTGCTCGAAGACGCATGCCCTCAGTTCCTGGGATGAGAGTTCGGTCTTGCCATCGAAGTAGTCAGCTAACCGATCAATAACGGCGTCAACATCTTCCTTCTTGTATCCCCACTGTTCGGCATCCTTGAAGCGCTCTCCACGTGGACGCAGTAGGCGCGGGTACAGGCTCTTCGCATCCGAATATGTTTCGTTGAGCCAGGCGTTTTCACCGGATGAGGCAACGATACGTGCGCGCTTGGCCTTAATGAAGGCAGCTTCCAAGCGATCGAGCGCGGCGTCAACTTCATCAGGAACATATCCGTGGCGGCTACGGTCGAATGCCGCGTTCCGCACTGTTCCTTCGTCGAAACCGCTGAGGGAAGGGTTGCCGTACGCTTCCTTGGCCAGCGCCAAGAACTCGTCAACTTGAGCGGGGTTGTATCCCCACTTGACCCTACCGACTCGCTCGAAAGTATCCTCACTCACCGCGTTGAGCCTCCTCTTCGTTGTGGCGCGAAGCCATCACTGCTTCTGCTGCTGCCGCGGCCTTTTGGGCACGCGCCGAGGTATGAACAACTTCCGCTGCCAATTGGCCACACGCGCCGTCGATGTCAGATCCGCGGGTGTCACGAACTGTGGTCGGAATACCCGCATCAAGAAGAGTATCCACGAACGTCTGCTGGACTTCTGGCAGGCTCGCCGTCCAGATCGATCCGGGGGTGGGATTGAGCGGAATTGGGTTGACATGGACCCAGCCGTGGCCGCGGCTATTGAGCTTGTCGGCCAGCAATTGCGCACGCCACTTGTGATCGTTCATGTCCTGAATGAGTGCATACTCAATCGAAACTCGCCTGCCGGTTTTGACGAAATACAACCGCGCGGCATCCAACAGCTCATCTACCTTGAACCGGGAGTTCAATGGGATCAGGGGGTCGCGAAGCTCATCGTCAGGGGCGTGAAGCGACACCGCAAGAGTGACGGGGAAGCCCTCGTCCGCCAATTTGGCGATGAGTGGAACCATCCCAACAGTAGAGACCGTCACATTGCGAGCGGAAAGCCCAAGCCCAGATGGTGCCGGTTCAATCAGCCGGTGGAGAGCAGCCTGCACCTGGCGCCAGTTGGCTAGCGGCTCACCCATGCCCATGAACACAATGTTGGAGACCCGGGTGGGGCCTCCACCCAGCTCACCAGATTCTGCCGCAACCATACCCAAGCGAACCTGCTCAACGATCTCTGCTGTTGAGAGATTGCGCGTGAGCCCACCTTGACCCGTTGCACAGAACGGGCAAGCCATTCCGCAGCCGGCCTGGGAGGAAATACACAGTGTGGCCCGACCCGGATACCGCATAAGCACGGTCTCCACCATGGCGCCGTCAAACAGGCTCCACAGCGATTTGATGGTCTGGCCGTTGTCTGCATTCAGGTCTCGGACCCTAGTGAGCAGCTTTGGGAAGAAGGTCTGTGTGATCTCCTCCCGTGAAGAAGACGGGAGGTCCGTCATGCTCAGGACGTCAGCCTCGTGGCGCTCAAAGTAATGACGGGAAAGCTGATCTGCCCGAAATGCAGGGAAACCCGCTTCTACCACGGCTTTCTTTCTGGCAGCCACGCTCAGATCAGCGAGGTGCGTGGGTGGCTTGCCCTTGCGTGCCGGAGTCATCGTAAAGACCGGACGGGGGCCGGACTCCACCGCGGGCATCACCTGCCGGTTCACTTTGGTGACGGATCGGCTGACCTCCGGTTGGGGGGCTGATGCCGCATCAGACGTAGTGGTGGAGTGGGAAAGGGAATGAGAAGACTGAGAAGCCATAGTTACAACATTCTCCCACGTCTAGGTAGTTTTGGGGATGTGGCAGTACTCGCGTTCAGGAAACGATCGTTGGATACATGATGAGCCAGCAGAACGGCGCCCACATCAGTATCGAGTCGATGCGGTCCAGCATTCCACCGTGACCTGGGAAGATCGTGCCCATGTCCTTAACCCCGAGTTCGCGCTTGAGCATGGACTCCGAGAGGTCACCGAGCGTTGCGCACGCCACCGCCACAGCTCCCACCAAAACCGCGAGATACCACGGTTTGCCAAGTGCCACCACGACCAGAACAAAGGCCACGACGAACGCCACGACGAGCGAACCCGCAAAGCCCTCCCACGACTTCTTTGGTGAGATCCTAGGACTCATCGGATGCTTGCCCCACAAGACTCCAAATGCCCAACCACCCGTGTCATTAGCCACCGGCATGAGAATGAGAAGCGCTACCAGCCACGGAGCATCAGGCAAGGAGGCGAGCTCTACAGCGAAGCATCCGAGCATCGATATCCATCCCAGAGCAAAGATGGAAGCCACAGCGTCCCACCCCGAGCGCTTCTCCCCGTCCCGCACACGAAGGATGAATATGGCGCCACAGGATAAGAGAAAGACCGTCAGCCCAACCGCTAGTCCCCCGAACCATGTGGCACTAACCATCGCAATCGTGGCGATCCACAACGGAAAGATGGAGATATGGATGTCGCGAGTCATAAATGCGCCCGCAACCTCCCACATTCCAATGCACAAAGCCAGTGCGATCACCACGACGAAGAACTCGATCTTGACGAGCACAGCCAAAGCAACGATTGCAAGCAGGACAAGTGCCGTTGGCACCGCAGCTTTCAGGTTACGGCCCGCCTTTGAGTTGGACTGCTCTGGCGGTCTGGGTGGGCGCGGACTAATCCGCGCCCACAGTGAAGAGAATGACGCGGGCATGCTCTCAGACCTCGAGAAGGTCCTTCTCCTTGGCCTCGAGTAACTTGTCGATCTGCTCTACGAAGCGCTTCGTGAGCGATTCAAGTTCATCTTCGCCACGCTTGACCTCGTCTTCACCGGCATCGCCGTCTTTCTTAATCTTGTCGAGGGCATCCTTAGCCTTACGCCGGACACCACGCACCGAGACTCGTGCCTCTTCGCCCTTGGTCTTTGCCATTTTGACGTAGTCGCGGCGCCGTTCCTCGGTCATCAGAGGCAAAACGCACCGCAGCACGTTGCCGTCGTCGGTCGGATTAATACCCAAATCGGATTCGCGGATCGCCTTGTCGATAGCTGCCTGCGCACTGCGATCAAACGGAGAGATCAGTACCGTGCGAGCTTCAGGGATCGCAATAGACGCGAGCTGTTGAAGCGGAGTAGGTGCGCCGTAGTAGTCAACGAGGATGCCACTGAACATGCCAGCATTCGCACGGCCAGAGCGAATGTTGCCAAAATCCTCGCGAGCCCGTTCAACAGCTTTCTCCATCTTTTCCTCAGCGTCGAGGAGGGCCTCATCAATCATTTCACTCATGTCAGTTCTCCAGTTCGAGTTTGTGTGCCGAGACAAGGGTACCGATCTTCTCCCCTTTGAGCGCACGCGTTACGTTTGTGGCTTCGGCCATTCCAAAGACCCTCATGGCCAGTGCGTTCTCTTGGCAGAGTGAGAATGCTGCGGCGTCAACCACTCTAATGCCATCTACCAACGCCTCTTGGTAGGTCAGCTGATCAAGCTTCACCGCATTCGGATACAACTTCGGATCAGCGGTGTAGACGCCGTCCACCCCGTTCTTGCCAACCAAGATCTCATCGCAATGCAGTTCGAGTGCGCGCTGCGCGGCAACTGTATCTGTAGAGAAGAAGGGCATACCGGCACCGGCTCCGAATATGACCACCCTGCCCTTTTCAAGATGTCGAATCGCGCGAAGCGGAACATAGGGTTCAGCAACCTGAGTCATCTGGATGGCTGTCTGGACGCGTGCGGGAGTGCCTGTCTTTTCAATGAAGTCCTGCAAAGCGATGGCATTCATCACGGTTCCAAGCATGCCCATGTAGTCGGCGCGCGCCCGGTCCATCCCGCGCTGTTGCAGTTCAGCTCCGCGGAAGAAATTGCCACCTCCAACCACGATGGCCACTTGCACACCTTCGCGAACTGCCTCCGCGATTTCAGCAGCAACTCGGGTCAAGACATCGGCATCTAGGCCTACAGCCCCGCCTCCAAACATCTCTCCGGAGAGTTTGAGAAGAACTCGTCGAGTTTGGTCGTGGTTAAGATCGCCAAGAACCGGGCTTGCCATCGGATTCCTTCCAGAACATGCTTCGCGGGTCTGCGCAGTTGAGGCCCTCGATCTACAAGCGTATCAGCGCCACCCATAACTCTTTGCATATCCGCGTCCGCGTGCGCGGCCAGAGCCCCGGTGCCCACCAGCGTCTGTTTCGCAGCGGCAGTCATCTCACAAGAGCTACTGGTCATGGTCCCCCGCCGGAACGACTCTTCCAATCGGCGGCCCAGTTCCAGTTCGAAAGCACTGCCGTGCGAGAATTGGGCCATGCGAGCGATTATGACTGTTACCGGGCTTGATCACACCGGCATCATTGCGGCTGTTGCCACCGGCCTTGCGGAGAAGAAAGCCAACATCACAAATGTCTCTCAGACGTTGATGGGCGACTACTTCACAATGATTCTCCAGGTGGACTTCGAAGAAACAGAGACTCCACTGGCCCAGCTGCAGGATGCCATGCGTCTTGTAGGAGAAGCACAGGGTCTAGAGATCCGAATCCAATCTGAGGCGATCTTCAACGCCATGCACAAGCTCTGAGGCACATCATGGCAATGGACACAGCTGAAAACATTCTTGAGACCATCAACATGATCGCGGAAGATCGCCTAGATATCCGCACAGTCACGATGGGAATCTCCCTGCTAGATTGCGCAGATTCCGACGGCGAAAAGGCGCGCAAGCGCTGCTACGATCGCATCACTTCCAGTGCGGCCAATCTGGTCATAGTCTGTGAAGGCATCGAAGCCGAACTGGGCATTCCGATCATCAACAAGCGTATCTCGATCACACCCATTTCCTTGGTGGCGGCAGCCTCAGGTGAAACTGATCTCGTGCCGTGGGCACGCATGCTCGACAGCGCGGGCAAAGCCGTTGGTGTGGACTTTATTGGCGGCTTCTCAGCGCTCGTTGAGAAGGGGTCCACCGCTGCTGAGACTCACCTTATGGAGTCCATCCCAGAATCATTGGCCACTACCGACATCGTGTGCTCCTCAGTGAACATCGGTTCCTCGCGAGCAGGTATCAATATGGATGCCGTTGCCAAGATGGGGCAAGTAGTTGTCGACGCCGCGCACGCCACCCCCGGTGGCCTCGGCGCTGCAAAGCTTGTGGTGTTTGCAAACTCCGTGGGAGACAACCCCTTCATGGCTGGCGCCTTCCACGGAGTCGAGATGCCCGATTGTGTTGTTTCCGTTGGAGTCTCTGGGCCCGGCGTAATCAAGCGCGCAATTGACGAAGTAGATGGAGAACCCTTCGATATCGTCGCAGAGGCCGTGAAGAAAGCCGCCTTCAAAGTCACTCGCATGGGCGAACTAGTTGGGCGGTTAGCTGCCGAACGTCTTGGGGTACAGTTCGGCATCGTCGATCTCTCTTTGGCTCCGACCGCAGAGGTTGGGGACTCAGTGGCCCGTGCCCTTGAAGCAATGGGGTTGGAACGCGTGGGTGCACACGGCACGACTGCCGCGCTGGCGCTCCTTAATGACGCTGTGAAGAAGGGCGGCCTAATGGCCTGTTCGCGCGTTGGAGGACTCTCCGGCTCTTTCATCCCGGTCTCTGAGGATGAAGGAATGATTGAAGCCGCCGCATTGGGCGCAATCACGCTTTCAAAGCTCGAAGCCATGACTGCAATCTGCTCCGTTGGTCTGGACATGGTGGCAGTACCGGGTGACACCCCGGCGTCCTCCATCGCCGGCATGATCGCTGACGAAGCCGCAATCGGAATCATGAACCACAAGACAACAGCCGTTCGCGTGATTCCAGCAGCTGGAACTAAGGAGGGCGACATGGTGGAATTTGGCGGATTGTTAGGCAAAGCTCCCGTTATGGCCGTCAGTCCCTATTCATCGGCGGCCTTCATGGCCCGCGGTGGGATCATTCCATCACCGGTGCACGGCTTTAGAAACTAGAGCTTGAGACAAAGTTGGGGCCCAGCCAATTGGCTGGGCCCCAACTTTATGTGTCTAAGCTCAGGCTGCTTCAGCGCCTACGCGAAGGCGAATGAAACCGGTAACCTCGCCACCAGCATCCTTGACAACCTTGCCAACGGAAACCTTAGGGTCACGTGCGAAGCCCTGCTCAAGCAGAACCACTGACTTGTAGAAGCCATGCATGCGGCCCTCGACGATCTTGGGAACAGCCTTCTCAGGCTTGCCTTCCGCAATGGTCGTTTCGGTTGCGATACGAACCTCGTTATCCACCACGTCCTGTGGGACCGAAGCGATGTCCAGGTAGCTCGGGCTCATTGCAGCGATGTGCACAGCCACATCGTGTGCAACAGAAGCGCCTGCAGCCGAGGTGGCCACGAGAACGCCAACCTGCGGCGGGAGGTCAGGGTTAGTGCGGTGCATGTATGCTTCCACATGCTCGCCGGTCAGAACCTCGACGTGAGAGACTTCCATCTTCTCGCCGATGATGGCAACCAAGCCATCAACACGGTCCTTGACGGTGCCTTCGCCGAGTTCAGCAGCAAGCAGAGAATCAACTGAATCAGCGCCACTTGCGACGGCTGCTTCGAGGATCTCATCTGCCATGCCGATGAACTTTTCGTTCTTCGCAACGAAGTCGGTTTCAGCGTTGATCTCGATAAGAATGCCACGCTGGCCGTCAGCCACATCCTGAACGCTGGAAATGACGAGACCGTTTGAAGCGGTGCGTCCCTCGCGCTTAGCGATCGACTTGAGGCCCTTAACGCGAAGGATCTCTTCAGCTTGGGCGAGGTTGCCATCCGCTTCGTCGAGAGCCTTCTTGACGTCCATCATGCCTGCGCCAGTCTTTTCGCGCAGAGCCTTGACATCAGCAACAGTGAAGTTTGCCATGTACGTATTCTTCCTTGGATCTCTCAGGCCTGCTCGGCCGGGGCGGTCTCGGTAGCAACTTCTTCAGCAGCAGGTGCGGCCGCATCTTCGACTGCAGGTGCAGCCTCTTCAGCTGGAACTGCGGCAACTGCTTCTTTAGCTTCTGCCGGGGCAGCCGCTTCTTCAGCGTTCTCAAGCATCTCGCGCTCCCATTCCGGCATAGGCTGCTCAACAGCTTCGCCTAGGGATGCGCCACGAGCGAGGAGGCCTTCAGCAACTGCATCGGCAACAACGCGGGTCAGGAGGCCAACCGAACCAATGGCGTCGTCGTTACCCGGAATCGGGAAATCGACTTCGTCAGGATCGCAGTTGGTATCGAGGATGGCCACGACGGGGATGTTGAGCTTGTGCGCCTCGGCAACGGCCAAGTGCTCCTTGTTGGTGTCAACGATCCACACTGCAGAAGGAGTGCGGCCCATATCGCGGATGCCACCAAGTGTGCGGTCAAGCTTTTCCTTCTCGCGACGCATCATGAGAAGTTCCTTCTTCGTGCGACCGGAACCGGCGACGTCGTCGAAATCAATCTGCTCGAGCTCGCGCAAGCGCTGAATACGGCCAGCAACGGTCTGGAAGTTGGTGAGCATGCCGCCGAGCCAACGCTCAGTCACGTAAGGCATACCAACGCGCTCTGCCTGCTCCCGGATAGCGACCTGAGCCTGCTTCTTGGTGCCGACAAAAAGAATGTTGCCACCGTGTGCGACTGTCTCCTTGACGAAGTCGTACGTACGGTTGATGTCATTAACGGTCTTCTGGAGATCGATGATGTAGATAGAGTTGCGCTCAGTCAGAATGAAACGCTTCATCTTCGGGTTCCAACGGCGGGTCTGGTGCCCGAAGTGGACGCCAGCTTCAAGCAGCTGGCGCATGGTAACGACGGCCATGGTCGTCCTTTCTAGCGCGCACATTGTTGTGCGCATTCGGTTGACACGCTGGGCAGGGTTGCTCAGCGCCCTAGCGCCCACACGGATGCTTCCCATTACCTGGGACCGATGCATCCGAGCCATTGGAATGGTTCTGGGCGCGCGAAGTCAGCCAGCTTACGCCGACTGCCCGACCAGCCTACCCGCAGTTGTCCTTCACGCTCTACCGCAGTTCTGGATGGATGCGGTGGTGTTGGCAACATTTGCGCGATTCTGCTCGGATTATCACGGATCACCTCCGAAGAACTGGTAGCTGGTTGGTTTTCCAGCTTCCTATTCCCAATACGTCCGTGAGGGTTCGCCGGCCCGCCACGACGGAACAACGTGTTCTCCGCTTTCCCCATCGCAGGCTTGGGGGTTGCCCATCCACACACATTCGTGCGTCTGCCCAGGCACTGGCCGATCGCCTTCATGCTGATGCCATGAAGCTCAATCTAGCCATGCTCGCTCTCTGCTTAGCCATCTCGTCTCTTGATGCCGCTGTGACTGTTGACCACTCGGGAGGTGATCATTCTTCCAGCGTTGTCCACGTCATGGGCCCAGAGAGGGACACGGCCACGATGGCGATAGCTGGGGAATCCAGTTCGTTTGATTGGCCGAGCGGCAGCGAAGTGCCCGTTATTCGCGGCTTTGATAATCCTGAACAACCGTGGAAACCCGGGCATCGAGGTGTGGATTTGGCAATGTCAGAAGGCCAAGATGTCCTAGCTGCGGGTAGCGGTGTGGTGATCTACGCTGGTCGGATCAACGATCGCAGCGTGATTTCTCTTGCGCATGCCAATGGCCTGCGCACCACCTATGAGCCCGTGGATCCATCTGTGAGCACAGGCGATCTCGTGGATACGGGGGATGTGATAGGAACACTCGTGCTCGGCCATCTTGGGCCACTTCCCGTACTGCACTGGGGAGCCAAGTTCCCAGGTGACGTGTACATCGACCCGCTCGGCCTCATTGAACCCGTGGAGATCCGGTTGTGGGAGTAGGGCTGATCAGGCCCGGGGATGCGACTGGCTGAATGCACTGCGTAGGCGTTCAGCGCTCACATGTGTGTAGCGCTGAGTTGTCTGGAGCGAGCTGTGGCCCAGTATCTCCTGGACGGTTCTCAGGTCTGAACCGCCTTCCAAGAGATGTGTGGCGGCCGAATGCCGCAGGTCGTGTGGAGAGATGTCTGGTACCCCAGCCTCCGCAGCCAAACGGTGCACCACTTCTCGCATCTGGCGCGGGTTCATTCGCCCCCCACGGACACCAAGGAATAGTGCCTTCGTGGGCGATTTAATCAGCCCCGGGCGCAGGTCCAGATACCTCATGAGCGCTCTGGTGGCGGGAACGCCATAGGGCACGATGCGCTCCTTGTTTCCTTTTCCTATCACCCTCACGGTTGAGTCTGCACCGAGCGAGGCCACGTCCAGTGAGCACAGCTCGCTGATCCGTAGCCCGGAGGCGTAGAGCAACTCCGCGGCAGCCCAGTCACGAACCTTGACGGGATCGTTTGCCTTTGCGCGTTCGTGGGCATAGTTGAGTAGGTGGCGCGCCTGGTCTTGGCTGAGAACGTGCGGAAGCTCGTTGTCTGGCCGGGGAGACTTTAGCCGTGCGGCGGCGTCTTGGCCGGAGTATCCAGACCGATATAGCCACGAACAAAATGTTCTGATCGAGGCACCGTGGCGTGCAAGAGTGGAGCGCGATTGGCCTGCTCGCTGGAAACGAGCGAGCCATGAC
Source organism: Changpingibacter yushuensis (assembly GCF_014041995.1). NCBI lineage: Bacteria > Bacillati > Actinomycetota > Actinomycetes > Actinomycetales > Actinomycetaceae > Changpingibacter > Changpingibacter yushuensis. Next base: position 1,874,895 of record NZ_CP059492.1, read on the forward strand.
CTGACATCTGCTAGCTCTAGGTTTTCCAGATTGAGTGGATCATGTGGTTCTAGCCCAACAGAGGCCGCGAGGTACTCAAGGAGTGAACGTGCCTCGTGAATGTATGCCTCCACCGTCAGATCTGACAATCCGCGGCGGGGGCCGAGTTCGCGTTGGTAGCCGTCCAATAACTCCTCAATGCGTGCTTGCATGACCCCAAGCATATTCCGGCCTGCAACGTTAGCGGCTCAATCGCCACAATCCTCCAACTTGCTCTGCAACTCCAGCCATCTCCAAGGCGCCCAGGGCACTCAGCGTGGCAGATAGCCCCACTCCAGCCAGCTGCGCGATTCGTGGCGGCGGCGCAGGGCGCATTTTGGGAAGCGCATCGCGAACGCGCACCGTAACTGGGTCTCCGCTCATTGGGTCGTCATGTGCTGCGGGGATAGGCAGACCAAGCTGCTCGCTTGTTCCATACTCGTAGCCCAGCATTTCAATTGCCTCAGCGGTGGTGGTGACGCACTGTGCCCCTTCGCGCAGGAGACGATGGCATCCTGCCGAACATGGCGACGTCACTGGGCCGGGTACGGCGCCCACGTCTCTGCCAATACTCAGGGCATGCCGTGCGGTGGACAATGCACCCGATCGATAGGGAGCCTCAACCACAAGGCAGGCCTTTGCAAGTGCGGCAATAATGCGGTTACGGCCAAGAAACCGATGACGAAGTGGAGCTGAGCCTGGCGGGTTCTCCGAAAGAAACAACCCACCAGTCGCGAGGACCTCTCCGAATAGCCCGGCGTTAGCAGTTGGATACGGTTTGTCTACCCCACCAGCGAATACCACAACGGTTCGCCCTTGTGCCCGCACACATGCTGCGTGAGCGGTGGCATCGATTCCAAATGCCCCGCCTGAGACGATTCCGAATTCGCGTTCGGTCACTCCCCACGCGATTTCGCTAGCCATCCGAGTCCCATACGAGGTGGCCGCCCGGGAACCTACCATCGCGAGCTGCACTCGCTCGAGCGCCGCGCGATCGCCTTGGAACCACAACCCAAGTGGTCGCTGCATTCCTAGATCATTGAGTTGTTCCGGCCAACGCGAGTCTCCCGGATACATGAACCCACCGATACGTTCGATCCGTTCCCTATCCCGATCAAAGGAAGCTTCATCGACGCGATTCGCCCACCGCTCAACGTGCGCCCTCATCGCGGGTGCAGTGTTTCCGGAGTCCATAGCCGTGCAGAGCCAATCCAAAGCACCCGCATAGCCAAGCTTCTCAACGAGTTGGACTGCAGCGTGATCCTCACCTTCGGCCAGGCGTGTCCAGATCATGGCTGCGCGGCGCTCGTCGTCGATGGCCAGAGATACATCATCACCCGTCGCCAGAGATACATCATCACCCGTCGCCAGAAGCGAAGGAGAAGCGGTTGGGACGCCGTTGAGGTTACTGCTCGTAATCGTCTCAGAATGCCCCATTGAATCCTCCTTGAACTCGGTATACAAACGCTTGCTGAAAGTCCTGTGCACTGGGATTGCGATGGCCCGAAAGATCGGCGAATGTCCACGCGATCCTGAAGATCTTGTCAACCGCGCGAAGTGACACGAGTCCCTCATTCATTGCACGGTCAAGCGACCGTGCTACCGATGCCGGAACCTGTGTATTGCGCCTTAACCACGAGCCTTTGGCATCCGCATTGCGGTACCACGGCTGGTCATTGAACCGGACTGCTTGGCGATCGCGAGCTTCCGAGACGCGTTGTGCCACCAGAGCAGTTGCTTCCCCTTCATCGGCAGCCAGCTCGCTGCGGGTCAATCGCCGCACCACGATGTTGAGGTCGAAACGATCGAGGATTGGCCCACCGATCCGCCGGAAATACTCCCTGCGGTCTCGCGAAGAGCACGTGCACGCGCCGGGTCCATCAAAGTACCGGCCACACCTACATGGATTGGCAGCGCCCACCAGCTGAAATCGCGCCGGAAACCGAACCATCGCTCGTGCTCTATGGATCTCAACCTCCCCCGACTCCATGGGTTGCCGAAGCGCTTGGAGAACACCCTGAGGAAACTCTGGCAGTTCATCGAGGAAGAGAACGCCGCAGTGCGCGCGCGACACTGCGCCTGGGCGTGGGACGGACCCTCCCCCAATTAACGCTGAGGCACTCGCCGAGTGATGGGGTGCAGCATACGGAGCGCGTGTGGGTAGCGTTCCAGAGAACTCCGCGAGGCACGATTCAATGGTTGCCACTTCGACCGCTTCCGCTGCAGTGAGTTTGGGCAGGAGACCTGGCAGACGCGAAGCCAACATAGATTTTCCTACTCCCGGAGGACCAGTCATGAGAAGGTGATGGCCACCTGCAGCAGCTACTTCGAGCGCTAGCTTGGCATCCTCCTGGCCGCGAACCTCGCTGAGGTCGGGAGCTACCTTCTGCTCGCTGCTTCGAGTTGGTGCCCCAGCCGGCGGAGGTGGCACCGCACGTGCATCCACACCGGCTGAACGAGCGAGCTGGGCAAGATGCCACACCTCTTTCACATCCACCTGGGCAAGCTCCGCCTCCGCAGCTTGCCCGTATGGCACGAATAGGCACGTAACGCCTTCCCGTGCGGCACACAGAGCAGCTGGCAGCACACCGCGCACGGGCCTCACCGAACCATCGAGGCCTAACTCCCCCACAAACATGGTGTGATCTTTGGAGAAGCGACCACCCATGGCCTGGAGAATCGCCACCGCGATGCCCAGATCGAAGCCTGTTCCCGATTTATGCGTGTCAGCTGGCGAAAGGTTGACCGTCATGCGGCTCTGCGGAAAGGTGACACCGGCCGCAGCGAATGCCGATCTGATGCGTTCACGCGATTCAGTCACTGCCGCATCGGGAAGTCCTACCACGGTGAATGCCGGTAGGCCGGAGAGAAGTGCGGCCTCTATCAGTACGGGACGGCCCTCAACTCCGATGACTGAGGCGGCGCGGGCACTGCCGAACTTCATGCGATCGCCTCAATGTGTTCCAGATACCATCCCGCGGCATCATTAACAGTGACGGCCACAAGATCAACTCGAAGAGCCGACGAACGAACCTCATGCACGGCCAGCCATTGGCCGAGCATGGAGCGTAGGCGCGAAACCTTCTGACGCGAGATGGCAAGAACTGCGGGAACCTGACCGCCCTCGCGGCGAGTCTTCACCTCTACCGCAATGAGCGTGGCGTCAGGTTCACTCCATGCCACAACATCAAGCTCGCCATACCGCGTGCGCCAATTGCGGTCCAGGATGAGAAAACCGCGTGCCTCTAGATGCTTGCACGCTAAGGATTCGCCCCATGCACCGATTTCATGCGTTGATCCGTTGACCGGAAAGGCGGGAATATGGTCGAGTTTCGAAGTCATGCGTCAATACAACGCGACCCCACGACGCCGTCGTCGGCGCGCGAAAATGGATGTGGAAAAGCCTACCGCGAACGCAAGCTGTGCAACTCTGCCAGGCCGCGCGGACTCACTCTGGAAGATCCAGCTCGCGCGTGATGTCTTGTTTGTTCAACTCTTCTACGTTCACGTCCTTGAACGTGACAATGCGGACGGAACGAACGAATCGACTCGTGCGGTAGATATCCCACACCCAAGCGTCCACGAGGTTGACCTCAAAAAACACATCGCCACCCGATGAAGCGCGCACCTTGACGTCCACATCGTTGGCAAGATAGAAGCGACGCTCGGTCTCAACAACGTAGCGGAAGATCTTTATAACGTCGCGGTACTCCTTGTACAACGCGAGTTCCTGATCTGCTTCGTAACCTTCGATGTCACTCATGATCTGAGGCTCCTTTTGCTCCTGGAAGATTCCATGAGATGCGATGCAGCGGCGAGGGACCCAACAGCTTCAAACCCTCAATGTGCTTGGCTGAGGAGTATCCCTTGTTATGCGCCCAATCGTATCCCGGATAAGTTGCGGCAAGTTCCACCATGAGGGCGTCGCGTTCCACCTTCGCCGCCACCGATGCCGCAGCAACAGCAGCGCATTGGGCATCACCCTTCACCTGCATCCGTACAGGAAGATCGGGCAACACAGACTCGGCGTCAAAAAGAGTGGTTGAGCTCCACCAATTGTGCGATCCGTCCAACAACACACCATCAGGTACAAGCCCGGCAGCACTCAGTTGGACAAGCGCATTGGCGGCCGCCCTCCGTAACGCGCCAATAATGCCCTCAGAATCGACAACACTAGGTGGTGCATGACCAACTGCGAGCGCCAGCGGCCACGCGCGGCACAACGGATCGAGGATCTCACGCTTATGCGGCGAAAGCTGCTTGGAATCACGCAAGCCATCTGGGAAACGGTCTGACGTTCCCCTATCGATCAGCGCAACCCCCACACTGACTGGACCTGCCAAAGCTCCGCGCCCCACTTCGTCTACCGCAGCGAGGATCGCGCCCTCACCGCAGGTTTGTGTGAGGTCACGTAGCAGCTCAAGCTCCACATCACGCGATGGCACCAACGAAATCTTCGTGGTCATTGCGCATTCGCGAATACGCTCGAAACATCTGGGAGTCGCTCCAGTCGCGAGAATGGATAGAAGATCGCCCAAGCGCGGCCCACCACATTCTCAACAGGAACGAATCCGTTTCCTTCGTACAGTTGGTGATATCGCGAGTCCTTTGAGTTTGAACGATTGTCACCCATAACCCACAGCTCACCCTCGGGTACGGTAACACTGAAAGTCTCCTCCGAAGGTGCCATACCCTCATCGAGGTAGGACTCATCGAGCTCCGCGCCATTGACGGTCAAGTTGCCGTTCGTGGTGCAACACGCCACCGTGTCGCCACCTATGCCAATGACTCTCTTGACAAGGTGATGCCCTGTGTTAGCTGGTAGGAGACCAACCGCCTGTAGGCCGTTCTCAACTGTGCGTTTGAAGGTCGAGCGCGTATCTTCCTGATCATCGAGCCAGTTGCCCGGATCAACAAACACGATGATGTCCCCTCTGGCAATCTCATCTGCTGACGTCGCCATGCGGTTGACGGCGATCCGGTCCCCCGGAATTAGCGTCGACTCCATCGAACCTGACGGCACGAAGAATGCCTGCATGAAAAAGGTCTTGATGAGCACTGAGATTGCCAAGGCTGCAACCACAATGACCGCGAACTCCAAAACGGACCTGAGCCAGGATGTGCGCACCTGAGCGGCTTCCTCAGCAGCATCGTCAGCTGCCGTTTCAGGATCGCTCACGAGGCCCTCCTGACCGGAAAGCTGTGCATCGTTTCGAATGCTATGGCGACCTAAGTTAGATTCCGCAGGGGGATACGAGGGTGGCATCGGCTCATCTGCGTCTTCTGCTTCTCCGAGTCCCGGCGAAGTCTCCTCTGCCATGTGTCCCCTCCGTTGATACCTACTGCTGAAATGGTACGCCATTGCATTAAGACCACCGCGGGAACCCACAGAGATGTAATGATGCCACTGGCCACATGACGCACTCCACGGCACTGCGGTAGTCGCCCGCAACACCGCCACAACACACCAGTTCTTGACAAAAAGGGAGCCCATTCCAGTGGAACGGGCTCCCTCTCAGCTGTTGGTTAAGGCTTTATCAGGCCTTGGGCTCGTCGCGGCGCTCCTTGATCTTGGCGGCCTTGCCGCGCAGATCGCGCAGGTAGTAGAGCTTGGCGCGGCGCACAACGCCACGAGTGACAACCTCGATGGATTCAATCGCGGGAGAGTGCACCGGGAAGGTACGCTCCACACCCACGCCGAACGAGATCTTACGAACAAGGAAGGTTTCGCGGATGCCAGAACCCGAGCGGGCCATAACCACGCCCTGGAAAGCCTGGGTACGAGTACGGTTGCCTTCAACTACTCGCACGTTGACGCGAACGGTATCGCCAGGGCGGAATTCCGGGATATCGTCACGGAGCTGGGCTGCATCGACAAAGTCGAGAGTCTGCATTTCTTCTTCTCTTTCCACTCGTGCGCGCAGGCCACAAGCGTTATCAGGGCGAATAATCGCCGTCAGTCAAGGAACTCGCCGATGCACGACCCCCTGCGGCAGGTCCTGCGCATTGTGATAGCGAGGAAGCTTAATAATTATGCCATACGTAGCAGCCGCGCGAAAACAACGTCCGAGTTGTCCTGCTCACCAACAGTGAATGTCCGCTTTCCCACACGCTCAAAACCAAGGCCCTTATATGCCTTCTGTGCGCGTTTGTTCCGGGCGTTGGTCCCCAACCAGAGGTAGGGTTCCTCCCATTCGCCAGTTCGTTCAAGAAGCGCTACACGTGTTGCGTTGAAGAGCATCGTTGAGGCACCGCTTCCTCGCCAAGCTTTGGCGATGTAGAACTTCGAAAGCTCCACTAGTGGCCCCTTGCGTGCCTTGTTTCCGACGACGGCGTCAACTGGCGCGCCTTCATCACGCCCTGCGACCCCATCGGATTCAGGAACGAGACTCAACGTGTATCCCACTATCCGGCCACAAGAATCCACGAGGACCATAGTGAGCCAATCGGGGCTGTGAATGTAAGTTGTGAAGGTATCTGGCGTGAGGTTCTCAGCAATGAAAGCTTGGATGGAAACATCGCTAAGGTAATCCGGCGCGGCGTCAGGGAAGGTTGCGGCCGCCAGTTCAGCCACCGCAGCAATATCCTCAGCCCGCGCCACACGAGCATTCATGGGCACAGGATGATCGGCTTGCGCAGGCACGAGCCATCCCAGCGATGCCAACTTCCTCTTGTCTAGCTTGTCTAGGCTGGCAGAGTCCAACTGCCTCATCATGTCTGGTCTGCGGGCCGCAGTCTTTTCAATGGCCCGATCGCGCCGCCACCGTGCGGTAACGCCGTGATCTCCGGAAGTCAAGACCGGCGGAATTGCTTGTTCCCGCCACGTTTGGGGGCGCGTGTATACCGGGTACTCAAGCAATCCGGCAGCTCCGTGCGATTCTTCGACCAAAGACTCCGGGTTCCCCACCATCCCCGGCAGGAGCCTGCCTACGGCTTCAACCAGTGCGACCGCGGCCACCTCGCCGCCATTGAGCACGTAATCACCAAGGGAATATTCAAGAACTTCGATGCCCACACTGCTGTAGTGCTCTGAGACTCTCGCATCAATGCCTTCATACCTACCACATGCGATGATGATCTGGCTGGCCTCCTGAGCCAAGCGTTCACATGTGCGCTGCGTAAGCGGGACACCAGAAGGCGTGGGAATGGCAAGGATGGTTCGCGAACCACGTCTCCCCTGAGAGCTCTCCATGAGCGAATCGATTGCGGTGCCCCAGATATCCGGGCGCATCACCATTCCAGCGCCACCACCGGCAGGTGTGTCATCGACAGTTCGGTGCGGATCGTCTGTCCAGTCGCGTAGATCGTGAGACTGGACATCGAGTATTCCGCGCTCCTGTGCCTTGCCAACGAGGGATAGATCCAGCACCGAGAAGAACTCTGGGAACACAGAAACGATGTCAAAACGCATCAGGAAAGATTCCCCTCCAACGAACGCTCTTCCGGAGCTACGTGACTTCCACCGCGCGCACCACGTTCCTCGCCCTGCGCACCACGTTCCTCACCCTGCACCGAGCTCTCTTGATCCTGAGAGACCACGATGTCTTCTTCTGAGAACAATCCGGCCGGAGCCTCGACCACCACACAGCCGTCTTCTAGGTCCACATCCGTCACGATCTCGTGTACGAAAGGCACGCGTGTGACGATGCCATCGGGTTCTCGCACCACAAGAATGTCCTGTGCTGGGAGGGTCTCAAGTGCGATGACCTCACCTAGTGTGTAGCCGTCGGGATCAAGCACTTCGAGGCCAACCAACTCGTGTTCGTACCACGCGTCTTCCTCGACTACCTCATCTTCATCGGTCTCAACAGTAAGAAGCACGCCACGAAGTTGTTCGGCTGTGGTCCGATCATGGCACTCCTCGAAAACCACGTATGTTGCGCCTTTGTACTCCCGCGTTCGCTCTATCGTCAACGGGCCAGCTTCTGCAGGATCGGTCTCCAGCATTCCTCCCACTGCGAAGCGCCTTTCCGGATTGTCTGTGCGCACATCAAGGCGCACCTCACCTTTGAGTCCGTGCGCTGCACCGATGACCGCAACTGTAAGCTGCACTGCTTCTCCATTCGTCGGGCGCGAAACGCTTGCGCCTCAAAACACTATGTATGCGAAGAACCGGCCCACAATCGACGGATTGGGGCCGGTTCTCGAGTAAGACGTCAGCGCTGGTCTGTTTCGATGACATCCACGCGTACCGAGCCTTTGCCCGATAGAGCGGTGATCACCGATCGCAGCGCTTTGGCCGTGCGCCCATTGCGTCCAATGACGCGCCCGAGATCGTCAGGGTTGACGCGGACCTCGAGGAGCTCACCACGGCGGGTATTGCGGGATTGAACCTCGACGTCGTCGGGCGAATCCACAATTCCACGAACGAGATGCTCCAGGGCTTCGGCAAGCATCAGGCGTCCTCTCCTGCTTCAGCCGGCGCTTCTGCGACAGCTGCAGCTGCAGCGGCCTTGGCTTCAGCAGCCGCGGCGCGGCGCTTCTCAGCATCGTTCTGGACGGATTCAACCGCTGCCTTACGGCTAGCTTCGACATCCACTACGTCCTTGACCTTCAGGCGGCCTTCGGCGCCCGGGAGGCCCTTGAACTTCTGCCAATCGCCAGTCACCTTGAGCTGTGCCTTGACGGAGTCAGACGGCTGTGCACCGACGGAGAGCCAGTACTGTGCGCGTTCGGAATCGATCTTGATCACTGAAGGGTTTTCGGTCGGGTGATACTGACCGATTTCCTCGATGACGCGACCATCGCGACGCTTGCGCGAATCGACGACGACGACGCGGTAGAAAGGTGCACGGATCTTGCCCATGCGCTTGAGACGAATCTTGACTGCCACTTGTGCGGTCACTCCTGGTTCTGAATTGGTTGGAAGCACTCACGGCACGGGGGACGTGGCGTGCGAGTTCCGAGACAAGGACTGGGGTGAGCGAAGAGAGGGAGCTCAGCCAGACCGAGTACAACGCTTCATTGTGCCAGAAGAGGAGGTAGCGCGGCAATCGCCTTCGGGAACGCGGCTCGTGGCTTCCGGCACATAACTGTAGGCCGCCCTTCCCCTTTTCGGCCGGCAAATCCCTGAGAATTGCAGGCTCCGGATGATCTTGCTTCGGTCCTCCGAACTGAGTGTACTTAGCCGCATTTGGGTTCGCCGCCTTGGGAAGGAGCGGACCTTTGGCCCAGAATCTTTAGGTGAGCAATGTGAGCAACCACGAGTCCGATAGCCGGCAGATCGTCAATCTGACGAAGTTTGCCTGGCTCTCCGTAGCCGCGGCCGTTACAACCATTGTCCTGAAAACCGGAGCGTTCCTCCTCACAGGATCGGTTGGGTTGCTTTCGGATGCCGCCGAATCGAGCGTGAACCTCATCGCCGCCGTCGTTGCGCTTTTCGCACTTGTACAAGCAGCGAAGCCAGCTGACTCGCGGTACACCTATGGCCGTTCCAAGGTGGAGTACTTCTCCGCCGCTGTGGAAGGCGCCATGATCTTCGCGGCCGCGGCCGTCATCATCTTCACTGCGATCGAGCGGATCCTCAACCCTGCTTCTCTCGAGAATCTCGGAATTGGTCTGGCTGTCTCCGTGTTTGCCTCCCTCATCAACGCAGCCGTGGGAACTGTGCTTCTCCGCGCGGGCAAGACGTATCGCTCCCCCACACTCAAAGCCGATGGCATGCACCTGCTCACGGATGTGGTCACCAGCGTGGGAGTGCTAGTGGGAGTGGGCCTCGTTGCGCTGACCGGTTGGAATCTCCTCGATCCAATCGTGGCCTTGCTGGTCGGTATCAATATCACTGTCACTGGTGTGCGGCTGATCAGGTCTTCGCTCTCAGGCCTTATGGATGTGACTCTGCCGGAGGAACAGAACAACGCGATCGTGAGCGTTCTGGCGGCACAAGGTGATGGCATTTCCTTCCATGGCCTGCAGACGCGCAGCTCAGGCCGCGATTCTTTCGCAAATGTGGACATGTTGGTACCAGGATCGTGGAGCGTGAAAGAAGGTCACGAACGGGCAGAGGACGTGATCGATCAGCTGCGTGCCGCCGTTCCGGGCCTGCGGGTGCTCATTCACGTTGAGCCTATTGAGGATCCGCGTTCGTATGACGACATCCCAGATGGCTTTGTACCACTGCCCGTTGACCACACTGAAGATCCCGAAGAAGCTAGTGGCGCTGGCCTCTCCGAACCTCCGACTTCCTGAAACCTACTCGGCTGACTTTCCATCAATGAGTACGAGGTCCGGCTTCCACGTTACGTCGATGTTCAGTTCGGGATCCGTGTTGTAGACGACGACGTCGCCGGGTGCTCCGATCTGCCACGCCGGAAGGCCAAGCAGCCTGCGCCCTTCGTAGGAAGCGCTCGCCATCGCGGCTTGCGGGCTCATCCCCGCAGCCACACAGTGGTTGAGCTCGCTTGGCAGACCGCGCTCAGCAAGGTCCTCTGCGGTATCAGAGCCCATGATGATGTGGCTTCCCACCTCGATCATGAGACGAAGCTGTTCGGCACGGCGCGTATGCATCGCCATCATGTGTTCTTGGTAGACCGGATACCTAACAGCCTGAAGTGCGATCTTCTCAAAGGTTGAAATCTGGCGCATGGTCGGGTCAATGAGAATGCCTCGTTCGCGGGCCTCAATGAGATGGTCACGCGTCATGCCGGTGCCGTGTTCGATGGAATCGACTCCGGCCTCAAGCAGATGGTCAATAGCATCTGTAGCAAACGTGTGCACAGCAACCTTGCAGCCCAGCTCGTGAACAGCGGCAAAGGCGTCCACGAGGGCTTCGCGCGGCCACAGTGGCTGGAGATCAGACCCAGCGCCGTCGGAGCGATCAATCCAGTCGCCCACGATCTTGACCCAGCCATCGGACCGGGCCGCCTGCTCTGCAGCGGCAGCCGGAAGATCCATTGGCTCCACGTCAATCGGCAGGTATCGCAGGTATCGCTTAGTTCGCGCAAGGTGCCTGCCTGACCTGATCACCTTGGTGCGGCCCAGAGCCGCAAGGTGGCCCACATCTCGCTGCGCGCCCATCTCACGGACCACGGTTACACCTTGGGCACGCAAGATCGCTAGGCGCCGCAACACCTCGGAATCGTCGACCATTTCGGCAGTGTGCGATAGCCCTGGGTGGGTATGGGCGTCCACCAAGCCGGGATACACGAAGCCGGTGACTTCGGTGACGGGCCCTTCCGGGCGAGTTTCGCAGAACAATCCGTTCGTGATCCACAGCTCTGGCAGGTTCGTGCCACGAAGCGTACCGGCCAAGTGATAGTTGGTCATGATGTGCGCGTCAGCGCAGGAAGCGCTGCAAATCCTTCATATCGATGTCCTCCATAGAGGGAGGCGTGGCCGGGGCTTGGGATCCACCAAAGGCACCAAATGCGTTGCCCTTGGGCTTGGAATCCTGCTGTGCCTTTAGGTTCGCCTCAGCTTGCGCTTCCGCTGCCTGCCGCGCCCGCTTTGCCGGGTTTCCCGAACGCCCCTTTTTGTTGCCAGAGGTCTTCTTCTGTGCACGCTTGACCTTGCGAGATCCCCCAGCAGCGCCCGGCATTCCAGGCATGCCCGGCATACCCGGCATACCAGTGCGCGACATCTGGCTCATCATCTTCTTTGCCTGTTCAAAGCGGTCCACTAAGCCGTTGACTTCCTGAACCGTGGTGCCTGAACCTTTGGCGATACGCAGGCGCCGCGAACCGTTGAGAATCTTGGGATCAGTGCGTTCGCCCGGAGTCATCGAATGAACGATGGCCTCGATACGGTCCACGGAGCTCTCATCAAACGCCTCAAGCGCGTCGCGGTATTGGCCCATTCCCGGCAGCATGCCCATGATCTTCTTCATGGAGCCCATACGTTTGATCTGGTTGAGCTGGTCAATGAAGTCGGCGAGTGTGAAGTCACCCGACTGCATTTTTCCGGCGAGTTCGGCCTGCTGCTGCTCATCCCACGTGCGTTCAGCCTGCTCAATGAGAGTGAGAATATCTCCCATATCGAGGATTCGGGAAGCCATGCGATCGGCGTGGAAGCGTTCGAACTCCGTGAGCTTTTCGCCAATCGAGGCGAACAGGATCGGAACGCCTGTCACTCCACGTACCGAAAGGGCTGCGCCACCGCGCGTATCGCCGTCGAGCTTCGAGAGCACCACGCCAGTGAATCCCACGCCGTCTTTGAACGCGTTTGCCGTGGCCACGGCATCTTGGCCGATCATCGCGTCCACGACGAAGAGCACTTCGTGTGGATCAATGGCTGCCCTGATATCGATGGCTTGTTGCATCATTTCTTGGTCTACGCCAAGGCGGCCGGCCGTGTCGACGACGACGACGTCGTAGCCGTTCTCACGCGCGTGTTCGACGCCCGTCCGGGCCACCTGGACGGGATCGCCCACGCCATTGCCCGGTTGAGGTGCCCACACGTCAACGCCGGCTTGCTTACCCACAACCTCCAGCTGCGTCACGGCATTGGGGCGCTGCAAGTCAGATGCAACCAGCAGCACCTTGTGGTCGTTCGTGCGCATCCACAACCCAAGCTTGCCTGCGAGGGTGGTCTTGCCCGCACCTTGCAGGCCCGCAAGCATAATGACCGTGGGCCCTTGCTGTGACCAGGTGATCTCGCGCGATTCGCCGCCGAGGATCTCCACCAGCTCATCGTTGACGATCTTGACGATTTGTTGCGATGGGTTAAGTGCCTGGGATGAGAGGGCGCCCGTGGCCTTCTCCCGGACTGCTGCCGTGAATGATCGAACAACGGGCAGTGCGACGTCGGCGTCGAGCAATGCGCGGCGAATCTCAGAGACTGTCTCTTCGACATCTGAAGCCGAGAGCCTTCCCTTGGAACGCAAGTTCTTAAATGATCCGGTTATGCGGTCGGAAAGTGAATCGAACACAGGCCTACCTCTACAGAGTGAACGGTACTGTGACTAGTCTACGTCAGCGAGTAGTAGGTACGGCCAACGAGCTGATCCACCAGGGTGGCCTTCCAGATGTCCCACGCTTCCGGCTTGCATGAGGACGCATCAGCCTGAGTGAGCAGATGCAGGCAGTCCAGAAGCTCCTTCTGCCCTGCAACGGCATCTGAAATGAGGTTGATTGTGTCCGGATCCTCAGGATCCGCGGAAGTTGCTAGAGCTCCCAAAAGCAGGTGGTAATGCACCAACCGCGCCACATCGGTGATGATGGATTCGCTGTAGCCCATGGGCGCAAGAATTCCTTCCATCATGTGTGCGCCGCGTTCAGAGTGGTCCGGAACTCCAGGTCGCTTGCCCATGTCGTGGAAGAAGGTGGCCAGAAGCAGCGTTGATCTGCGAGCAGGGCTAAGGGAGGCCAGGGTTGCCCCCGAGGCCGAACGCAAATCGGGCAAGTTGGCTGTGGCCTCGATCTGATGGCGATCCACTGTATGGCGATGAATGGCCGAACGTTGGGGCAAGTTGCGCACCAAGCTCCATGCGGGAATCAGCTCGGTCATTATTCCAGCGATGTCCAAGCTCTCCCACACCGAGACCTGCGGATGGCCCGCCGATAGTATCGTTTCGAAGTCCGCTCTGGCCCATTCGGGCCACGCTCCGCCCTCTCCCAAGGCGCGGCCGGCTCCCGACTCCCACATATGCAGGAGGGTTGCGGGCCGGATTGGCAGGTCTTTGCTGGCCGCGGCTTTGGCTGTTGCCAGCAACACGCGCGGGTCCGCCGGATTCGAAGCCGCAGTGAGTACGAGTTCTCCCGAACGCTCACCTACGCCAGGAGCCACCTCCGTCAGATGAGGAGGCACAACCCGTCCGCGAATCATGCGCGGTTGGAGCCATCGATTCGACGACGTCGAAGCGTTACGCCGGGCACGCCGTAGCGTATCTGCATAAGCCGCTCGAATAGTGCGAGCTGCATCAGAGACAGCCGCTAGGAGTTCATCGGCCGGATCCTGATCTGTCTCACCTGTGAAGCCAAGCAACGACGCTACGTCGTCTTGGAACTCGAGCCGCAACACGTTGTTGTGCCGCCGAGTGACGCTCGTGAGAGCATCCCTTACGTCCAGCAAGAACTCGTATGCAGGTTCGTATGTGAGCGCGGGGCGTTCCGCGAGCCACGAGGCCACCAATGCCTTAATGAGTAGGGCATCGCGCATACCCCCCGCGGCCTCTTTCAAGTCTCCTTCGATGAGGTAGGACAAGCGCCCAAACTGGCGCCTGCGATCAACTTGATCTTCAGCCACCGAATCGAAACGAAGCCGTGCGGCTGAACGCCAATCTTGGAGTATCGAGGAAGTGGCCTTCTCCACGATCGTGGGATCGCCCGCTAGGTAGCGCACGTCAAGCAAACCCAAGCCTGCTTTGAGGTCGGCCTTCGCTACTCCGCGGCACTCACCCAGCGAACGAACCGAATGATCAAGCTCCACATGGGAGTCCCAAATCGGATACCACAGCGCATCAGCTAAACCGCTCATGCCATGGGGTAACTCTGGGTGCTTGCCGCCATCGTGAATGATAAGGATGTCCAGATCAGATTCCGGTCCACCATCCTTTCGTCCGAGGGAACCGACTGCTGCCAAAGCGATTCCCTCGGGCTGAGGAGACAACCCCTGAGCGGCGGTGACGCCGTCCCACAATTCAACAACTGTCTTCTGCGTCATAGCGGCCCATGCAGCGCGGGAGGCGGCGCCTTGCGGCACCACCTCCCTGCGTGCGGCCCGCAGCGCAAGGATTGATTCCTCATACTGCGCGCTCATGTGATGTGTCCTCTTCAGATATTCGCTCAGGCTGTGTGTGGTTTACCTGAGCGAGGCTTGTCAGAGTGCGTCGTCGCCAATCTCTCCGGTACGGACCCGGATGACGTCGTCGACAGTGCTGATCCAAATCTTGCCGTCGCCGATACGGCCCGAGCGGGCTGCGGTGGCGATGATCTCAGCCAAACCCTTGGCTTCGTCGTCGGCCGAAACGATCTCAATCTTGACCTTGGGAAGGAAGTCAACCGTGTACTCTGCACCTCGGTAGACCTCTGTGTGGCCGCGTTGACGTCCATATCCGTTGACCTGGGAGACGGTCATTCCCTTGACGCCCTCGGCCATGACGGCCTTCTTGACCTCGTCAAGACGATGGGGCTGAATGATGGCAGTTACAAGCTTCATTATCAGATCTCCTTGGAGTAGGCGCCGACGGGTTGATCGTAAGCGGATTCACCGTGTTCGGCGGAATCGATTCCAACGACCTCATCATCTTCGCTGACGCGCCAGCCCATTGTGGCCTTCAACGCAAATCCGATGATAGCCGTGATGACTCCAGAGTAGACGAGCGCCACGACGGCGATCACAATCTGGACCACAAGCTGCTTCACTCCGTAGCCGTAGAAGAGGCCACTGGAAGTGGAGAGGAAGCCTGCACCAACGGTGCCGATGAGGCCGCCGACGAGGTGGACTCCCACGACGTCGAGCGAATCGTCGTATCCAAGCTTGTACTTGAGCGAGATGGCGATCGAGCAAACCGAGCCAGCAATCGCACCTAGGAGGATCGAACCGGCCGGGCTCAGCGCGCCAGCTGCTGGCGTGATTGCGACGAGGCCTGCCACGATTCCGGAAGCGGCACCAACGGCGGTCATGTGGCCGAAGCGAATCTTTTCAGTGATGCACCAACCAAGGATTGCAGCTGCAGTGGCGGTGGTGGTGTTGACCCAAGCGAGGCCAGCGAGGCCGTCGGCAGTGAAAGCCGAGCCGGCGTTGAAGCCGAACCAGCCGAACCACAGGAGCGCGGCGCCAAGCATGACGAATGGGACGTTGTGGGGACGGAACGGCGAGGTCGGGAAGCCCTTGCGCTTGCCGATGATGAGTGCCAGAACCAGTGCCGCAATACCAGCATTGATGTGAACCACAGTTCCGCCAGCGAAGTCGATGGGGGCGACTGTTGCCGCGCCGTCAGTAACTCCGAAGATCTTGGCAGCAAGGCCGGACTCTGAACCGGAGAGAAGGCCGCCACCCCAGACCATATGTGCCATGGGGAAGTAAGAGAGAGTCGCCCACAGAGCAGTGAACACGAGCCACGTGGAGAACTTCGTACGGTCTGCAATAGCACCTGAGATGAGTGCGACTGTGATGATGGCGAACGTTGCCTGGAATGCGACGCCGACCATGACCGGAACGCCCATGCCGTCCAGAGCAAAAGAACCGTCTGCGGTGTAGATCAGACCTGAGAGATTGAAACCGTCGAAGGGGTTAGCGAAGATTCCGCCGATGTCCGAGGGGCCGTAGCTCATTGAGTAGCCCCAAAGCGGGTAGATAACTCCGACGACAG
This sequence comes from Changpingibacter yushuensis, assembly GCF_014041995.1. Lineage (NCBI taxonomy): Bacteria > Bacillati > Actinomycetota > Actinomycetes > Actinomycetales > Actinomycetaceae > Changpingibacter > Changpingibacter yushuensis. The sequence goes on from NZ_CP059492.1 coordinate 1,891,162, forward strand.
CCAGAACACCTATCGACATCATCATCATGTTGAGGACTGACTTGGACCGGCTAAGCCCTCCGTAGAAGAAAGCAAGCGCCGGGGTCATGAGCAGAACGAGTGATGCTGAGGTCAGCATCCACGCGGTCGCGCCCGTATCAAGGGCATCCATGATGGCCTCCTAACGTCCGGCACATTCGGCCGGCTCATGCCATCTAGTGTCCCTGCACAGCATTTCACCCGGTTACCGTGGCAGTTTCGCTCGTGTAACAGTTTTCAGGTTTCGCGTTACAAGTATGTTTCGTCGAGATGTGGGTCACAAGAAAGGGCGCAGTTCCAAGGAACTGCGCCCCAAATTTGCCCTAAGGGCCGGAAAACAAGCGATGTTTTTGCTCAGGCTTTATCCGAGAAGTGCGTCAACGAAACCTTCTGGATCGAATGGAGCAAGATCATCCGCGCCCTCACCGAGTCCCACAAACTTGACCGGGACTCCGAGCTCCTTCTGAACAGCAACCACGATCCCGCCCTTTGCGGTGCCGTCAAGCTTGGTCAGCACAATTCCGGTAATGCCCGTAACCTCAGCAAACACCTGCGCCTGGCGCATCCCGTTTTGCCCGGTAGTGGCATCCAAAACCAGCAGCACTTCATTCACGGGCGCTTGGCGCTCCATAACACGCTTGATCTTGCCGAGTTCGTCCATGAGGCCAGCCTTGTTCTGAAGCCTGCCGGCAGTATCCACCAGAACCACATCGGTTCCGTGTTCCCGGCCCTCTTGAATTGCCTCGAAGGCAACCGAAGCCGGATCCGCTCCCTCACGATCTGATCGGACAACGTCAACCCCAACCCGTTCGCCCCATGTGGTCAGCTGATCCGCAGCTGCAGCGCGGAACGTGTCCGCCGCTCCAAGCAGAACCGTAGATCCTTCAGCCACGAGCACGCGGGCTAGCTTCCCAACCGTTGTGGTCTTGCCTGTGCCATTGACGCCCACAACAAGCACGCTGGCGGGCTCAACCTGGCCGTCAGTGCCTTCCTTGCGAACCAGATTGAGGGTGCGATCCATTCCTGGATCGACAAGTGCCAGCAGTTCATCGCGCAGGATTGCGCGCACTCGGGCCGGGTCTTGAGTACCCTCCACTTTGGTGCGGGTCTTCAGGCGTTCCATGATCACGCCAGTGGACTCCAAACCGACGTCCGCGATCAGCAGCGTATCCTCGAGCTCTTCCCAATCCGCGGCGGAAAGATCGCCGCGAGAGAGAATTGCGAGGATGGACTGACCGAGCCCGCCCGACCGCGCCAGACGGGCACGCAAACGCTGCATGCGTGATGGAACGGATTCGGGGAGCTCAACGGGTTGGGCGGATATCTCGGGCTCAGATGTGATCCCGGCTTCTGCCACCTCGTGGGCGCTTGATGTAGCGGCTTGCGAAGTTGGTGCCTCGGTAGTACCAATTGTTTCGGTACGTGAAGAGGGCAACTCCATCTGTGATCGACGACGCGAGGCCGCAATGAGTCCTGCGATCGCGCCAACCGCGAGAAGCAAAGCGACGACGCTGATGACAATGATGAGTGAGGTATCCACTGCTCCAGTTTCGCGCAGTTTAGGGTGAGAATTCCACCCGTGCCGCAACTGTATGTGTGAATGAGGTGGGCAGGAGCGGTGCCAGCGCTCACATGAAGTGTATTACGCAGCTGTCTTGGGAGACTGCTTTTCTCCCTCAGGGCGCCGAATTCGTGAGGCCGTTTCGGCTACCAGTTCGACTACTGGCGCAGAAGCCAGCTTGACGCGATCTGAGGCCTCACGCTCCATCGTGACTATCCGGTTCCAGTTCTCTTCCACGGACTCTGGCGTGACGTACGCTTCCTCAGCTTCGGGAAACTCTGTGAATAACGCCGAAACATGTGTATCGGAAACATGAACGTCAAACTCTTTCGTGGTGAGCTCATCGGCTCGCCACGCGTCCACGGACTCAGCCACCCATTCAGTAACGTCTTCACGGTTTGAGGCCCACACCATTACGTAGACTCCCACAATTGCAGCAACAAAAACGAGGGTAATGAGAATTGCAGCGATCACGCCTTCTATTATCGCCGAGATTCTCTGAGTGAAACCGGGCAGCACTCACCCATTGCAGGTGATGTCAATAACACTCGACGCTACTCATATCAAGGGCAAATAACAATTTCCTAACTTCTGGTCACAGATGGATCAAAACCACCACCGAATAGGTAACCGTTCTTGCGCGTGTCACTCAGGTGCGATATCGCTCATTCTCTGAGAGACCACAGTGGTGACTCCATCTTCTTGCATCGTGATCCCGTACAGGGTGTCAGCGATCTCCATCGTTCGCTTCTGATGCGTCACCACAAGCAACTGCGATGATTCCTGAAGATCCCGGAAGATGTTCAACAAGCGCGACAAGTTGACGTCGTCGAGCGCCGCCTCGACCTCGTCCATCACGTAGAACGGGGAGGGGCGCGCCATGAAGATAGCCACGAGAAAGGCAATCGCGGTGAGCGAACGTTCACCGCCGGACAGGAGGGATAGCCGCTTGACTCGTTTTCCCGCAGGTCGCGCCTCGATCTCAATTCCGGTGGTGAGCGGCGAGGTGGGATCCGTGAGCACGAGCTGCCCTTCTCCTCCCGGAAACAGCCGTTCGAATACAGTCTTGAACGCACCCGAAACGTCCGCAAGGGCAGACTGCAGCACGGTCTCAAGTTGGAAATCTAGGTCACGAATGAGCTGGAGGAGGTCGTCCCGCGACTTCTTCAAGTCTGCTAACTGCCCGGATAGGTACTTCTGCCGCTCTTCGAGCGCGGCGTGTTCCTCGAGCGCCAAAGGGTTGATTCTTCCCAAACGAGCCAAATCGCGTTCCGCCTTCGCAAGACGCTTCTCCTGAGCTTCACGAACGTAGGGAACCTCACCGTCGATCATTGGAACCATGACATGTGGCCCATACTCATTTATGAGGGTCTGGGCGTCCATACCGACGACGTCGATCGCGCGGGCCGCTATGTGTTCGAACCGTCCGCGCAGGTCTGCTCGAAGCAACGCTTGATTGTGCCCGTCGTCGTCGAGCTTGCGCCCCTCAATCATGAGGGAATCCAACTTTGCCCGGACTTCGTGTATCTGAGAATCGTGAAGTGACCGGGAGGATTCAGCTTCCAAGCGCTTGTGGCTGATCTCTTGGCGCAGCTGCTGAATCACGCTGTGTGCCCTACCTGCTAGGCCACCGATGACCTGTGCTTGGTGTGCCGCCCCGGCGTTGCGTGCTGCAGCCCGCTCTTCGCGTTCGATTCGCTCAGCTACCTGATCCGCGCTGCGTTCAAGGGCTTGCGAAGTGCCCGTGGCTGCTCTCAGCCGCTCCTCCCGAGTGCGCAGCCGTAGCCTTGCCTCCGTCTCGCGCCCACGTGCCAAACGTGTGCGCTCGTGCGCGTCTACCCGCTGGTCCGCCAAGGCGGTCAGTGTCTGCGCGTTGTCCACGTCATCCGATGTAGCATTCTTCCGCTCCACCAACGCATCAGCGTGCGCGCGGCGCTCCACGAGTTCGCGAGCGAGCGCGTCCTGCCTCTTCGAATTGCGCTCAAGCTCGGCGTTTGCCGCCTCAAGAGTTTGCCGCAACATGCCAAGTTCGGCCGAGGCTGCGGCGAGTTGAGAGTTACGAGCAGACATCTGAGAGGCCGTGGACTCGTAGACTCCCTGTACCTCCCGCTCCGCTTGCTCTGCCTCACGGCGTGTGTCGACTGCCTTCTCGAGGTCACGTTGTGCAGCCACAGCGCGGTCACGTGCCTCACGATATGAGTTCTGCCGCGCCAGAGTTGACGCTATCGAAACCTCGCCACCCCACGCCCTCCGGGCCGTGAGGACGTCACCATCCACTGTTGCAACCAAATCGGCCCCAGCTTCAATCAGCCGCCGAGCCGTCACCAAATCCTTTGCGAGTATCACTCCAGCTAAGAGGTCAGCCACCGCGGCGCCGGCGGAGGGCTCAACCGAGACCACGTCAAGAGCGCAAACCGCAGCATCCGCGTCGAGGCCTGTGGCGGCCAATGCGGCGCGAGCTCGTGAGTCTGAGGAGTCATCTCGGGTACTGCCGCCTGCAATTGTTATCTCAATATGGCCGGCCGTGGCTTCTCGAGCGGCACGTAGAGCATCCACAGCGCTCGAAACGTCCGTGCTCACAACACCCTGTGCCGCTCCTGCGAGCGCCGACTCGAGGGCACTCTCCCACCCACCGACCGTGACGATCGAGTCACGCAGCAGGCCGGATATGCCACTCTGGTGGCCCAGGATCCAAGCAGTGGCATCCTCAGGTTGCAGCGAGAGCTCCAGAGCATCGGCAGTTGCCGTCCACGATGCCACCGCTTCCCTAGCAGACTGTTCGGCGCGGCGTGCATCATCTTTCTTGCTCGTAGCTGCTGCAAGGGAGCGGGAATGCTCTTCGTGCTCCTGAACCAGTACGTCATCGGTACCAGAACCGGCCACTATTTCTTCCTCGAGCCGTGCAATGTGTTCGGTAGCCTCCGCCACGCGCTGACGTGCGGCGGCCTTGCCGCCCGCCACACGCACGTGCTCCTGCTCGAGAGACTCAACCTGCAACGTGGCCGCATTGATTTGGCCACTCAGCCTCGCTGCGTTCTCCCGGCGATCAGCATCCGCCCGAGTGAGATCGGCAAGGTCGCGCTCGATCTGACGTTCACGGCCTTCCAACTCCTCGCGCTGAGTAATGGCGGAAGTAAGTGAATCCTCAGCCTCATGAACATCCTTGTGCAACGCCTCCTCTTCTTCGCGGGCACGCTTGGCACGCTCTCGGATCTCTTCGGGGCGCTCGCCATGGAACTGGACGTGCGATGCCGCTGTGAGGGAACGTTCGCGTTCGGTGGCAAGCTGCCTGAGCGAGCGGTATCGCTCCTCGAGGGATGTTAACCGCTCCCACTGCTCAGTCAGAAGGGCACGTTCGGGATCTGCTGCAGCCACTGCGGCTTCGAGTTCCTCGAGATTCTGCCGCACCGCTGCCACGGCTTCAGCGTTGGCTTGTCTGGCAGCATCGATACGCTTCTCATCGTGCGTCTTCGCCAACAGTTGAGCTTGTACTTGAGCCAGATCGTCTGCCAAAAGGCGGGCGCGCGCGTCGCGTTCATCCGCCTGAATGATCTGCGCCCGGCGAGCGGCTTCAGCCTGCTTAGCCAGTGGCCCCAGTTGACGGCGTAACTCAGCGGCCAAGTCGTCCACTCGAGTGAAATCCACGGCCATCGATTCCAGCTTGCGAACCGCGCGCTCCTTGCGCCGCCGGTGCTTGAGTACTCCGGCCGCCTCCTCAATGAAGCTCCGGCGATCCTCTGGCGTGGCAGTGAGTACCTGATCCAGCCGGCCCTGCCCGATGATAACGTGCATCTCGCGGCCCATTCCGGTATCCGACAGGAGTTCCTGAATGTCCAGCAACCGGCAATCCGTGCCGTTAATCGCGTACTCCGAACCGCCAGAACGAAACAACGTACGGGAGATCGTCACTTCGCTGTATTCAATGGGAAGAGCGCCGTCACTATTGTCGATCGTCAGGGAAACCTCAGCGCGCCCGAGCGCAGCCCGCTTTGTAGTGCCAGCGAAAATGACATCGGCCATCGACCCGCCACGCAGGTTCTTTACACCTTGTTCGCCCATCACCCATGCGAGCGCGTCCACAACATTTGATTTCCCGGAGCCGTTTGGACCAACAACACAGTTGATTCCAGGCTCAAAGCGCATGGTTGTTGACTTAGCGAAGGACTTGAATCCTCGGAGGGTCAACGATTTGAGGTGCACGCCTTCACAATAGGGCACGGGGCCGCGCGAACTAAATCAGCCACGCCAACACGCAGCTCACGGCCTGGGGCACGGGTGGGCCGCGTGCGGCTGGAAGGCGTCAGACAAGCTGTTTGCTGGCAAAGAGAGGTGCTACCGAATGTGAACCATCGGTAGCACCTCTTCATGCCTCTTGTAGGATCAGACACTCACCGCGTCTGCACTCCTCACATAGACAGCCCTGCAGCGAGGGCGGCAGCCACAATCCTCACTGGCTCCTCCCCGTGCGGATCAGGACTTGAGATGATCACGCTTTCACCCTTCTTCACTCCCAGAAGCAGGATATCCATCATCGAATCAGCAGCGACTCCGTTGATAAGGATGGTGCATGGTTGTTCGCTGGCTAGCTGTGCTAAGAGCGCCGCTGGCCGAGCGTGCAGACCTTCATCGTCAACAACAGTCACCTGAGTTTGGAAGCCTTCGCTCTGACCTGTGGCTGGGGAAAGCACAACGGTGTTCTCAGGTTTGATGTGCTCACGCCACATCTCCAAGGCACTCGCCACCGTACGGACGACGGCGGCCAGCTTTGCTCCGGTTTGGGCTTTCGCCGCGCCCGCAACGCTACCCTCGAGAAATGGACCAGGTCCGATCACTCGGCGAGGGGTCCCATCTTCGGCTAACTCCGTGAGCTCGATCGCCATCTCGGCAGCCATGCGTGCCGAGCCGAGATCCGCCATGAGCACGACCCGCTCGCATGTGCTTTCCACGCGTTCACATGCTGCAAACACGGCGTTGACATCCGTACCAAAGCCGCCGACGGGTGCGCCGCCAACGGCTTCAATCTGGACATCCGGTGCCATTTCGGCAGCCAGATCCGCAACAGCCGTGGCTACCAGAGGTGAATGTGAAACTAGAACAAATCCAACGTTTGTACTCAACGTGCCGCCCTTACTGCCGCTTCGAGGATATAGGAAGAAGATACCGCTCCTGGATCTAGGTGCCCGGCTGAACGTTCACCCAAGTAGGAAGCCCTGCCCTTGGTCGCTACCATAGGCCGAGTATTCTCAGCCCCATCGGTTGCGGCCTTGGACGCAGCTTCCAACACACCTATGCAATCGGCCCCGGAGGCGGCAGCGGCAGCAGCAGCGCGGGCTGCGGGAGCCCACGCGTCAACCATCGTCTTCTCACCTTCAGTTGCCTTACCACGCATCTGAATGCCTTGGCTTGCCGCCTCAATCATAGCGGCGAGGTCACCGGGTTCCAATTGTTCTTTTGCCGAACTGGACATGCGCAGGTACGCAGTTCCCAGAAGAGGCCCTGATGCTCCACCAACCTTGGAAATCAAGGTGGTAGCAATGGTCCGGAACACCTGGGCCGGATCGCTCGCCGTGGCAGACTCGAGCTGCTTTTCCACCTCAGTGAATCCGCGGTCCAAGTTCTCGCCGTGGTCACCATCGCCAATGGCGCGATCCAACTCAATGAGTTCTACTCTGTGCTCATGGGCGGCCTGTGCCGCCAGCGCAGTCCATTGCAGAACCCAATCTGTTCCAAGTGCCATGTCTCAGAATCCCTTCCGAATCGCTGCGGTGTGAACTGGCGCATCCCACAGTTTGAGCATATCTTCTCCCACGGAGGCGAGCGTCACAGAGACGCCTTCCATGTCCAAGCTGGTGACGTAGTTGCCAACAAGCGAGCGCTCAATTGTGATCCCTAGGTCATCCAATCGCTGCGCTACGCGGCGATACACGATGTCCAGCTGGTAAGCAGGCGTGGCACCCATGCCGTTGACCAACACGATCACCCGGTTTCCAGCGGTGAACTCGCCGTCCTTGATAATTGCGTCAACAAGTTCGTCTGTCAGCGTGTCAGCGCTAGCCATCGCAACTCGTGCGCGGCCAGGCTCACCGTGAATGCCAACGCCCATCTCTACTTCGTCATCAGCCAACTCGAACCCGGGCTCACCGATGTGGGGAACCGTGCAGCCGCGCAATGCGAGACCCATCGACCGGACCTTCGCCGACATCTCCTCCGCAGCCTTCGCCACTTCATCGAGCGAGCCGCCTGCGGCAGAGACTGCCCCGGCGACCTTCTCAACAAGCACTGTGCCAGCCACGCCGCGCCTGCCGGCCGTCCAGGTGGAGTTCTCCACCGCGACGTCGTCAGCAACGAGCACGATCCTGCTCTGGTGGCCGGAAGCTTCTGCGAGTTCAGCTGCCATCTCGAAGTTAAGTACGTCGCCGGTGTAGTTCTTTACGATCAGAACCACGCCGTCGCCAGTATCTGCGCCTTCGATTGCCGCAAGAATGGCATCTGGTGTGGGAGACGTGAACATTGCTCCCGGAACGGCGGCATCCAGCATGCCATCGCCCACAAACCCGGCATGAAGAGGTTCGTGTCCCGACCCGCCGCCGGAGACGACAGCCACGCCAGATTCACGCTTTACAGCGCGGCCAACCCAGTTTGGATCGGTGTGAAGTGCAACAATTGTGGAATTGGCGCGAGCGAAGCCTTCCAAAGCTTCGTCCACTACCTTCTCCGGGTCGTTAATGAGTCCCTTCATGATGTTCTCCTATTTCTTAGCGCTGGGCTTGCACCTTCGCAAACCACAGAGCGATTTCCTTTTCGGCATTTTCAGGACAATCAGATGCATGAATGATGTTTTCGACGGAATCACTGCCCCAATCACGAGCAAGATCCCCACGAATTGTGCCGGGAGCAGCGGTTGTAGGGTCTGTTGCCCCAGCGAGGGAGCGAACTCCTTCGATGACACGCTGACCGGTAAAGATGGCCGCAACGAGTGGACCGGATGTCATGTAATCAACGATAGACGGATAGAACGACTTATCAACAAGTTCCGAATAATGCTCTGCGAGAATCTGCGGGGTGGCTTCAGCCATTCGGATGTTCTCTAGGGTGTAACCCTTGGCTTCGATTCGCCTCAGAACCTCGCCAGTGAGGTTGCGGCGCACGCCATCGGGCTTGATGAGAATGAGAATACGTTCAGAGGTCATGTGTGCCATTCTCCCATGTTTCGTTTCATATCCATTGCAAAAAGGCAGCTCCGAACGGTGGAATATGACCACAGTTCGGAGCTGCCCTGCAATTTGATTCAGTTATCCATGTTGCGCTGGTGGACCTGCTAAGCTCACGCTCCGTCAGGAGCGGGCCGTCCCATGAGGGTGCGCGCTCGCGCCACCAATTGGATCGATCCGAGGACCACCACGGCTGGGTAGGTCATCGGCTCATCCGTATCCGACTCCGCGAGCGCAGCCGCGGCGTCAATGGCGTTGGCTAGGTCGGATTCCAGATGGACCCGGTCATCTCCGAAGACGTCGCCAGCGATTTCGGCCAGCTCGTCTGCTGGCATTGCACGATCTGTTGGCATACCGGTTACCACGATTTGGTCAAAGACGGGTTCGAGTACTCCGAGGAACCCCTCGACGTCCTTGTCTGCCATCATGGCGACGACGGCGATGAGACGGCCAGGGAAGTACTCCTGAAGAGCTTCCACGGTGGCTTGTGCGCCGTGTGGATTGTGCGCGGCGTCCACCACGATTGTGGGAGAGGACCTGACCACTTCCAGACGTCCAGGTGAGGAAACTGCCATGAGGGCGTGTTCCACGACGTCGCCGGAAAGAGCGACACCGCCAAATAGTGCCTCCACAGCTGCGAGTGCCAAGGCTGCATTGTCCGCTTGGAAGCTGCCCTTGAGAGAGATTGGCACGTCCTCGTAACGTGCCGCCGGGGTCTGAATCGTCACAAGTTGCCCGCTCACTGCGGTCTCCCGTGCCACAACTTCTAGGCCGTATCCCATCATGATGAGGTCTGCCTTCATCTCGCGGCACCGTTCGAGCACCATGTCGGTAACACTCGGTTGCTGCGCGGCACTGATAACGGTGGCTCCCAGTTTGATAATCCCCAGTTTTTCTTCGGCGATCTCCTCAACGGTGGAACCGAGCCAGCGTTCGTGGTCGAGCGCAACGGGTGCGAGGACGGCGACGTCGGCGTCAATGACGTTTGTTGCGTCCCAGCGTCCGCCCATTCCAACTTCAACGACGGCGACGTCGATCGGCGCGTTGGCAAAGGCTTGGTAGGCCATCACCGTGAAAACCTCGAAAAAGCTCATACGCGGGCCACCCGACGCTTGGGACTGCGCATCAACGAGATCAATGAATGGTGCGACGTCCTCCCACGTGTCTACGAAGTCCTGGCGGGTGATTGCTTGTCCGTCAATGCTGATCCGTTCGCGCACTGTGGTCAGGTGCGGCGAAGTGAAACGACCCGTTCGAAGGCCGCGTTCGCGCAGCAGGGCTTCCACCATGCGAGATGTGGAGGTCTTGCCGTTAGTTCCCGTGATGTGGATGGCCCGGTAGGCTCGCTGCGGGTTCCCCATGAGGTCGAGGCAATCCGCCACTCGTTGAAGAGAAGGCTGCACCTTGTGTTCGGGTGCGCGGGAGACGATGGACTGGTAGATCGCATCGACCTGCGCATCGAGTTCCGTCTTTGCGGCGAGCTTCTGGGTTTCATCGACGTCTGAAGCGGCATCCGCATCCTCGTGTAGGACGTCTTCAATGACTGAAGCGTCTGGACCCGCGATGAGCCCCGATGAGATCACAGCTTTCAGGGCCGCGTCGAAGGCCTCATCCTCTTGGCTTTCACGCGCCTCTCGTTCGTCATCCGACTCAGTTCCATCGGCCACGTCGAAATCGTCAGGTGTACCTGATGTCATCTGTTTCCCCTTAGCTTCTCGCAGATGCCAATGCCGGGCGAAGAGTATCTTCGCCCGGCCCCGGCCTTAAGCCCTACAGCACCGATGGGGTAAACGCCCATCGGTGCTCGTTATTTCATTGTGTGGCACACACGTGCTCAGGCGCGGCCAAACTTTGCCACGGCAACCTGAATATCGGATGACCCGCCTGCAACTGTCGCCTCGAGGGCGAGTGTCTCACGGCTGATGAACTCCAGATGAGCTTCCACCGCAGCAACGTGTTCATCTGGGACTGTCAGGGTCAGGCTGATGCGGTCTGCCACATGGAGTCCTGCTGCCTTGCGTTCATCTTGCACAGCGCGAACCACGTCACGGGCATACCCTTCAGCCTCGAGTTCAGGCGTCAAAGTGGTGTCAAGTGAAACGAATGCACCTGAGTCAAGAACGGTGGCAACTGAACCTTCCTCAGAAACAACTTGTGTGGTCAGCGTGTATTGGCCATCACTGAGCGCAACTTCCTCATCGCCCAGTTCAAGAACGATCCCGCCTTCGGATTCGTGCCAAGCGTCCTCCCTGGCGGCCTTGAACAGCTTTGACGTCAGCTTTCGCATAGACGGGTCCAGCTCGCGCGGCAGCACTGCCAGCTCCCGCTTGATCTCCATACCGGAGGATTCTGCATCGCGGAACAGCACAGCCTTGACGTTCACTTCGCTGGCAATGAGATCCGCGTATTGGCCAAGTTCTTGAGTGGTGACCACAGTCAAGCTCTGGAGTGGCTGACGAACGCGTAGCTTGTGTGCCTTGCGTAGCGAATGAGTGGCCGAGACGATTGCGCGCACCTCATCCATTTGTGCCATGAGGGCGTCATCAGTCACGGTCGCTGGCACTTCGGGCCAATCCACTAGGTGAACAGACCGTCCACCCGTCAGGCCGCGCCACATTTCCTCACTAAGAAGGGGCAGCAGCGGCGCATTGACCTCACTGAGAACTACCAGAGCGGTGTAAAGAGTGTTGAATGCACCCGCGTCCTCATTCCAGAAGCGATCACGGGAAGTGCGAACGTACCAGTTAGTCAGGATGTCGATGTACTCGCGCACGCTCTGGCAAGCCCCGGGGATGTCATATGCGTCAAGCTGGGCCCGCACAGTGGTGGCCAGCTTCCGAGTGTGTGACAGCAGGTAGCGGTCCTGAATATCCAGCCCGGCAACCACCGAAGGATCGGACATATCAAGGTAGGTAGCGCGGAATCCCTCGCCGTGGTTGGCAGCACCCGCATACAACGTGAAGAAGTAGTACGTGTTCCACAGTGGCAGAAGGATCTGGCGCACTGTGTCACGAATGGCGTCCTCGGTGACGATGAGGTTGCCGCCCCTGACAACCGGGGAACTCATGAGGAACCATCTCATGGCGTCCGAACCGTACTCGTCAAACACGCGGGCAGGGTCTGGGTAGTTGCGCAGAGACTTTGACATCTTGCGTCCGTCGTCGCCCAGAACGATTCCATGGGAGACGCAATTGAGGAACGACGGCCTGTCGAACAACGCCGTGGCAAGCACGTGCAGGTTATAGAACCATCCACGAGTCTGGCCGATGTACTCCACAATGAAATCGCCCGGGTAATGGTTCTCGAACCAATCCTGGTTTTCGAACGGATAATGAACCTGCGCGTACGGCATGGAGCCAGAATCAAACCACGTGTCCAGAACATCTGGCACGCGCCGCATCATCGACTTACCGCTGGGATCATCAGGATTCGGGCGCACTAGTTCATCGATGTATGGGCGGTGGAGATCCACCTCTCCCTCATCGTTCATCGGCGCATGCCCGAAGTCACGCTCAAGTTCCTCCAACGATCCGTACACGTCAACGCGAGGGAATGCTGGGTCATCCGACTTCCACACGGGAATTGGTGAGCCCCAGAATCTGGTGCGGGAAATAGACCAATCGCGCGCGTTTGCCAGCCAGTTCCCAAAGATGCCGTCTTTGATATGCTCCGGCACCCACGTGATCTGCTGGTTAAGCTCAACCATCTCATCGCGGAACTCGGTCACGCCCACGAACCATGAGCTGACTGCCTTATAGATGAGTGGCTTACGGCACCGCCAGCAATGTGGGTAGGAGTGCTTGTATGAAGCTTGGCGGACAAGTTTGGCGCGTACTGAGGGATCACGGTGAGCAAGGTTTCCGGTGCCTTCCCGAAGGTCCGCGATCACCAGACGATTGGCCTCGAATACCTGTACGCCTTCGTAATCCGGCACGGCAGAGGTGAACTTGCCGGCGTCATCTACAGGCACGACGGCCCGGATGCCAGCGGTGCGGCAGACGTTCATGTCATCTTCGCCGAAGGCCGGCGCAATGTGCACTAAGCCCGTGCCATCTTCAGTGGTCACGAAGTCGCCCGCGACGATAGTCCAGGCATTGGGTCCCGGAGCTTGACCCTCGCTGCGGTCCTCGTCTGTATCGAAGTAGTCAAAGATTGGCGTGTACCGGCGCCCCACCAGATCCGATCCAGTCAAGGTGGAAACCACCTCGGGATCCTCACCTAGTTCCTTCGCGTAGGAGGCGAGCAATGCCTTGGCTAGTACAACCCGCTCCCCCGCCAGTTCACCTTCGGATGGAGCCACAACCACATACTCGATGTCGGGTCCAACCGCGATCGCGAGGTTTGAGGGCAAAGTCCACGGCGTCGTCGTCCAAATAAGAGCCAACTCGCCTGTCTCTAGACGCAAGCCCACCGTGACAGTCTGGTCAGTGCGATCCTGATAGATGTCATCATCCATCTTCAGTTCGTGGTTGGCCAATGGCGTTTGATCGTTCCAGCAATACGGCAGAACGCGGAAGCCGTCGTAGATCAGCCCCTTGTCATAGAGCTGCTTAAAGGCCCAGATGACAGACTCCATGAAGGCGGGGTTCATCGTCTTGTAGTCGTTGTCAAAATCAACCCAGCGGGCTTGGCGAGTGACGTAGTCCTGCCATTGGGTCGCATACTTCATGACGCCGCTGCGTGCGGCCTCATTGAACGCCCGGATACCGATGCCGCCTTCGCCTTCGATCTGCGACTTATCTGTAATCCCGAGGATCTTCTCAGCTTCGAGTTCCGCTGGCAGACCGTGAGTATCCCAGCCGAAACGCCGCTCAACGCGCTTGCCACGCATTGTTTGGTAGCGCCCGACGACGTCTTTCACATAGCCCGTGAGAAGGTGGCCGTAATGAGGCAGACCATTGGCAAATGGCGGTCCGTCATAGAAAACAAACTCGTTTGCTCCCTTGGGGCCGCTGGGACGGTTATCAATGGACGCCTGAAAGGTGCCGTCCTGCTTCCAGTAAGCGAGCACCTCCTCCTCGAGTTTGGGAAACTCGGGTGACGCCTGCACTGCGCCATCGCGATGGAGTGGATAGTGGGCCTGCTCGCTCATGTCTCTCCTTGGTGGAATCGGTCAGGCGAGGACGATGGGTGAACTGGCGTTCGCCACCGCGGTACCACCTCGCTTGCCGCACCAGAAGGCGTGGCCGCTCATTGGGGACTGTAACGGGTCCAACCGTTTGGTTCTACTGAGGTTTGGCGATGCGCCGCACCTGTTCTTCCAAATGCTCGCCGGTGATACCTGCACACGCGGTGCAGCCGGGTCAACACAGGAAAGATCTTATCTCACGTTATGAGTATGAATCCATGCCGCAAAACTCAAGGAGACCTAATGAACAAGCACTGCTCAGCCAAACCAAGAACCACTCAGCCGGATTGCCGCACGATGAGCTTCGGGGGAACGATGATCGAACCATCCACCAGATCGCCCGTGATTTCATCGAGCACCATGCGGGTTGCTAGACGGGCCATCTCTACACCGGGGTTCACCACTGTGGTCAGCGGAACCCGCATCTCGGAGACGTCCGGCAGATCTCCATATCCGACCAGGCGAATGTCGTCGGGGATCGATTTCCCCTTCTCCTCAACCGCACGTGCCACACCCATTGCCATCAGATCGGAAGCTGCAAAAATGCCCTCAACGTCTGGGTGTTCCTCAAGCAAACGAAGGGTGGCTTCATAGGCCGTGGTGACCGTGAAATCGGCCTCGTACACCCCCGAAGCGTCCACTCCGGCATCCCGGAGGGCTTGACGCCACCCCTCCAACCTATCGATGCCCGCTGGCATCTCAAGGTTTCCTGTGACAATGGCGAGCTTGCGGCAGCCTTGTTTGAGGAGGTGGTTGGCAACCAGAGCGCCGCCGGCTTTGTTGTCAGTGTCCACGTAGTTGGCCGTGGACATCTGCTGTGGCGGGCGCCCCACGAAAGCAACCGGCAAGTCGAGAGCTGCAAGCGCCTCGCCCACCTCGTCGTCTGTCCTGTGGGAGACCACCACCACGCCGTCGGTGTGCCCTGCTGTCAAATACCCGATATGCGTGTGGTCATGCGTGGAGGTCCGTAGCAACAGCACGAGCTGTTTGCCCGCAGCGTCCAGCACTTCTGAGATTCCACGCATGGTGGTGGCGAAGAATGGATCGCCAAACACGTGCTCAACGGTCTCAGTGAATATCACTGTAATTGCGTCCGCACGCTGCGTAGCAAGCGAGCGCGCAGCCCTGTTGGGAACATATCCGAGGTCCTTGACGGCCCTTTGGACGGCCTCCAAAACTTCCGGTGAGACCCTCACCTCGCCCCGAATTGCCCGGGAGGCTGAAGCTCTGGAGACACCAGCCGCGAGCGCCACGTCGTCAAGCGTGGGTGCGTTGGTCTTTCTTCTCATTTCGGTACCTCAACTGCCGTAGCCAGCAGCCAGAATGCAAGTGCGCTCGCTAATTCAGCACGCTCTGTAGATCCGGCCTAGATTCTGAGATGGAATTCTGTGTGATCACTTCACTGAAGAAACCGGCTGACGCCTTTGGAATCCGCTCCAACGTATCGTAGTCCACCCGAACCACTCCAAAGCGCGCGCGATAACCCTGTGACCATTCAAAGTTGTCCATGAATGACCATACAAAGTATCCGTCTACGTTTGCCCCGCCTTCGATCGCGTCATGGACAGCCGTGATGTGTTCGGCGATGTAGCGCTGACGGGTACCGGAATCGTCCACAAAACCGTGATCGTCGACGACGTCGTCGTATGCAGCGCCGTTTTCAGAGACGTAGATTGGGATTCCGGCGGGTCCCGAGTACTCCTCATGCAGATTCACCAGAGCCGTTGTGAGATCAGGGGCCCAAACCTCCCAATCCATGGCTGTGTGTGGGAGTGCTCGTGGCACCCAGCGCACGCCTTCGGTGCCCACATACGGGCTTGGCTTCGCGGTGGCCTGACTGGTGGCCTCACTGGTGGCATCGTTGCCGGCCGGCGTTGGCACATTCGCCGCTGTGCCCTCGGAAGGCTGAGTGTGTGCACCAGCGCCAGCAACCTGGCAACCGTTGTAGAAGTTCACTCCTATGAAGTCCATGGGAGCACTGATGATGCGGAAATCCTCTGGTTGCGCGATCCTGCCAAGGCCTGCACCGGCCATGCTTTCGAGGATGTCAGATGGATACGAGCCCTTGAAGATCGGGTCCAAGAAGACCCTATTCTGAGCACCTTCCACTAGCCGAGCGGCCTCCTGATCGGCCGGATTCTGCGGATCCAACGGGTTGGCCACAGTCAAGTTGACCACGATTCCCGCCTTCGCTGAGGGTGCCAGCTCCCGGATCCGTTCGAGTCCCAAACCATGAGCCAACAAGAGAACATGAGCGGCGTCCACTGCCTCCGCAGCCGAAGCCCGGCCCGGCGCATGGTAGCCGGAACCGTATCCAAGGAACGCCTGACACCACGGTTCATTGAGAGTAATGAAATGCGAAACTCGATCACCCAACTTCGCAACCACATCAGTGGTGAAATCGGCGAAGAGTTGCGCCGTCTCGCGGACCCGCCACCCGCCTCTCTGCTCAATACTCTGGGGTAGATCCCAATGCTCGAGCGTCAACCACGGCGTAATCCCTGCCTCGAGCAGTTCATCCACGAGCCTCGAATAGAAGTCCAAACCTCGCGGATTTGGCAATCCATCTGGGCGCACTCTGCTCCAGGACGTGGAGAATCTGTAGTTTGTGATCCCCAGATCCTTAAGCAGTGCCACGTCGGTTGGCATCCGGTGGTAATGATCGCATGCGATAGCGCCATCAGCGCCGCCCGAAACAGCGCCTGGAACCTTGGCGAATGCATCCCAAATTGAGTCCGTGCGTCCGTCTTCGCGGTGACCACCTTCAATTTGGTATGCCGCTGTTGCGGCTCCCCAGACGAATGATGGCGGAAAGCTTAACGTGGCCATCAGCCCTTCACTGCTCCCTGCATGATGCCGGAAACCAGCTGCTTGCCTGCGAAGACGAACAGCAGAATGAGCGGGACCGTGGATACCACCACGCCTGCCATGATGAGCGAGTAGTCCTTGAA
Source organism: Changpingibacter yushuensis (assembly GCF_014041995.1). Lineage (NCBI taxonomy): Bacteria > Bacillati > Actinomycetota > Actinomycetes > Actinomycetales > Actinomycetaceae > Changpingibacter > Changpingibacter yushuensis. Next base: position 1,908,031 of record NZ_CP059492.1, read on the forward strand.
GTAGGACGCTTGCAGCAGCTTCAACGCCACCGGAAGGGTGGGGTTGTTTGCGCCTAGGACAATCGATGGCCAGAAGAAGTTGGTCCATGATCCCACGAAGGTGAAGAGTGCAAGCATCGCAGCTGCCGGGCGGGCGGCTGGCAGAGCAACCGACACAAAGGTCCTGATCATCGAACAGCCGTCAACGCGGGCAGCTTCAATGAGTTCAAACGGAAGGGCATCACGCAAGTACTGGGTCATCCAGAACACGCCAAATGCCGTAACCATTGCGGGGACAATGACTGACACCAGTTTGCCTGTCCACCCAAGGTTCGACATGACGATGAACAGCGGAACCACGCCGAGCTGGGTTGGAACTGCCATTGTGGCAATGATGAAGACCAGCAGACCATCGCGGCCACGGAAGCGAAGCTTGGAGAACGCATATCCAGCCAGTGTTGAGAAGAACACAACCGAGATGGAGGTAATCACCGCGACGATGATCGAGTTGATAACAGCTTGCCAGAAGTTGATATCTGCGTTCAGCACGCGGTTGATATTGGTAAAGAGGTTGCCCTCAGGAATGAGAGAGGGAATGGGGTGTTGTGCAATGCTGGCCGCATCAGAGGAGGCCAACAGAACTGCGTACCACAAAGGGTAGAAACACACGAGAATAAACAGGGTCAGAAGCGCATATGTGTACCATCGCGGGCGACGATTTGGCCCGTAGCTCGCATGCTTCTGCTTACGCGAGTATGCCCTCGCTGCTCCCTTTCCAGCCATCTGCTGGACTGCCGGAGCGGAACTGAGACCGGTGCTCATCGCTTCTTCCCTTTCTTGCCTTCTCCTGACGAAATCCTTTGCGTCAGAGCGAAGTTGACCATGCCTATCAAAATGATAAGGAGGAAGAGCAACCAGGCAACTGCGGCCGCCTTTCCGAAGTCGGACTGAGCGCCCCAACCTCTTTCATAAAGGAACAGAGTAAGGGTCTGCCATTGACCGTCCGAACCTCCTCGTCCCATCGTGTCGAATGTTCGTGGTTCGTCAAAGATCTGCAAGCCACCGATCGTTGAGGTGATGACCACGAACACGATTGTGGAACGGAGTTGAGGGATTGTGATGCTGAAGAACTGGCGAACGCGGCCCGCTCCATCCACAATCGCGGCCTCGTAGAGTTCCGTGGGTATGGCTTGCATCGCAGCTAGGAGGATCAACGCGTTGTAACCGAGCCAACGAAAGTTAACCATGGTGGCAATTGCGATATGCGAGGCGAACGCGTTTGCGTGCCAACCAATTGGGTCTATGCCAATGTAGCCAATAATCGTGTTGATGAGGCCCGCCTGATCTCCAAACATCTTCGAGAAGATGAGTGAGACTGCTACAGGTGCAACCACGTATGGAAGCAAGACTCCCATTCGCCAGAACGTCTTGGCACGCAGGTTCGCATTGAGAACTGCGGCGATGAGGATCGCTCCGATGATTTGGGGAACGGACGAGAGAATGAAAATAGAGAAGGTGTTTCGCACTGCCGTGTAGAATCGCGGCTCCGAGAGAACGGATGCGAAATTATCCCATCCCACGAACTCGCCTTGGCCACCAAGAAGTGTCCAATCATGCAGCGAGACCCACGCTGTGTACAAGAGTGGATACAGGCCCACAATCGCGAAGACGATAAAGAACGGACTCACGTAGAGATACGGGGATACCTTCTCATCTATTCGACTGAGCTTCTGACGCCATGCCGCACGTTCGTGCTTGGCCACGTGCAGCTCTGGAGCCGTCAGCGCCTCGACGGCGTCTCCCACTTTCGTGGGCTCAGTGCTGGTGGTGGCGGTCTCAGGTGTGCCGCCAACGCTAGCACTCACGCTTTGAACAGAATGTGCCATTCTTTGCCTACTTCATAGGGGCGGCCCGCCCTTTATAGAGCGGGCCGCCAGATTCACAGATCAGGAGAAGAAACGCCGGTTTCTGAGTGAAACCAACTGACCAGAGATCAGCCGATTCCCAGGGCGTCGAAGTCGCTCAGAGCCTTGTCCCAGGAGGATGAAGCATCGTCCGTTCCTGAAACATCCACACGGTTCAGAGCGTCGGCAAGGATGTTGTAGATCGCGAAGTAGTTTGGACCCTTGTAGGGCTGGAGTTCAACAGCATCGGCTCGGTTGGCCAGAATTTGGCCGGTCGGAGCGTTATTGAAGAACTCGTTTGTCTGAGAGAGCAAGGTTTCAGAGGAAAGTGCCTCAACCTGAGAGGGGAAGGTGCCCTTTGCTTCGAATGCCTTGATCTGCTGTTCAGGAGCCGTCAACCACTGAGCGAGCTCAACGGCGGCATCGATGTTCTTACCTTGAGCAGGAACGGTCAGGAAGGAACCGCCCCAGTTACCGCCACCGCCAGGGAAAACATCAGCGATGTCCCAGCCGGTTACACCAGCAGCGTTGCCTTCGATAACACCGAGCATCCAGCCTGGGCACAACATGGTTGCAAAGCCGTCGTTCTGGAATGCGGCTACCCAATCGTCGCTCCACTGTTCGAGGCCGGCCGAAAGGTTGTTGTCAACAGACTGAGTCAGAACCGTGTTGTAGATGTCCTTGATATCAGTGTTGTCAGCCAAAGGAATTGGAGTTCCATCGGAGTTCTCCAACGGATTTGCCAACTGGTTGACCATGCCTTGGAAGGTAGCTACGGAGGCGTCATACCACGGGATACCCGTTGCATCCGTAAACTGCTTGCCAACCGAGAAGTATGTATCCCAGTCGCCTTCAAGCAATGCGGCCACTTCTTCACGATCAGTAGGAAGCCCGGCCTGCTCGAACAAGTCCGAGCGGTAGCATACGCCTTCTGGGCCGATGTCAGTGCCGTAGCCGATGAGCTTGCCATCGGTAGTGGTTGCACTAGCGGTCTTCCAATCGAGCCAGCGGCCTTCCACTGCATCGGAAGTTAGGTCGGTGAACTGATCCGGATACTGCATGAGTTCCGGCAGCCAGTCCACTTCGATTGCTTCAATATCAGCGGCACCTGATCCGGCGCCGAGTGCTGTCTTGAGGTTCTGCTGAGCTTCGTTAGACGTAGCTGCCTTCTTTGCCTCAATCTTGATGTTCGGATGCGCATCCATGTACTCCTGGTACAGGCCTTCGTATCCAAACTCATTGAACGTGGCGACCGTCAGAGTGATTTGCTCTGTTGAATCGCTTGTATCGCCACTGCCGGTGGTAGCGGTTGAATCAGAGTCCGCTCCAACTGAGCTACAAGCAGCAAGCCCAATGGAAAGAACGCTGAATGCCGCGAGTGCGGCAAGGGAACGTCGTCCGCGCATGAAAACTCCTTTGTTTTTCGCATGCCATGCGTACCCCCAAAAGCCAATCTCACAGTGAGAGCGCTTTCATCGCGCCGTGGTTCTCATCTGTGAGAGCGCTTTCAGGAATAACTTCATCTAATACCGTGACGGCGACCACGTCAAGTCAAATGAGAGAACTTCTCGCATTCATTCTTGCGAAAACCCATGAGAGATCCTGCAAAGAATGCAAGTGGGCATCATTCCGCAGGTCATTGATGAAGAACGGGCTTCGATGTGGCGGTTGAAACTGCCACATCGAAGTCCGCCCGAGTCGTGAAAAACCGTCATTCCTGTTTCAGTTGCTCTCACAGCCCGGCTAGATCGCCAATCAGTTCCGTCACTCGATATCCGCGAGCGCGGTGCGCGGCAGCGGTGCCGCATCCGCATCTGGAACACGAGCAACCGTCCAGCTGTTTGCCTGTGCCACAGGCCGCACCGTCACGGAATCGATGTTGACGTGGCGCGGACGCGTCAACGTCCACGCGATGACGTCCGCGATATCCTCCGCTAAGAGCGGTTCGGCTACACCCGCGTAGACGTCTTCAGCAGCTTTCTCACTGCCCAGACGATTGAGGGAAAACTCCGGAGTCTTCACCATTCCAGGAGCTACTTCAATCAGCCTGACAGGTTCTCCAACTAATTCAATCCGCAAGGTCTGGGCAATCATGAGCTCAGCATGCTTGGCTGCCGTGTATCCGCCGCCACCCTTGTAGGTCTCATGGGCGGCAGTGGAGGTTACGAACACGATGTCACCACCATGCTCGCGCATCTGCGGGAGGAAGGCTTGCGTGAGGCGAAGGGTCGCCAGCACGTTCATCTCATACATGCGGGCCCAATCATCAAGCTTGCCGCCCGCTACGGGATCCGCACCTAGTGCGCCTCCAGCGTTGTTCACCAATCCTGTGAGAGCTCCACCTTCTTGGACAGACGCCACCAACGAAGCCACACTCTCCGGGTCGGTCAGGTCTGCAGCAAAGTACTGGCAGCCAATCTGCCGCGCCAGCTCTGCGAGGCGCGCTTCGCGCCTCGCAGTGGCGATAACCTCAAAACCCTCTTCTACCAACCGCCGAGCAGTTGCCTCGCCAATCCCCGAGGATGCCCCAGTCACCAGTACCCGTCCACGTGCCATGACAACTCCCATCTAAGACTGCGCAGCTAAACCTGCTGCTCCCCCATTTTCCCACGAATACGCACTCCCCTCCACACGAGTGCTGCGCTGGGGCGATGTGCGTTTGCCACGCCATCGCCGCCTGATCATTGGCGAGATGTATTCCGCTCACGGGCGACGGCGTGAGATTCTTGAAGCAGCGCAACACTCGTTGGAGCAACACACCATCTGGAGGCATCATGTTGGGATTCATTGGCGCAGGCGCAATGGGCGGCGCGATTGTGCGTGGAGTCATCGAATCGGGCTTGTATCCGGCCAGCGAGATCTTCGTCTGTGGTTCCTCACCTGAGCGATCCATTCAAATTGCAACGCAGCTCGGTGTTACGAGCGCGCCCACGGCAACTGACCTTGTCGATGCCGTTGGGGATGACGGCATCGTTGTGATCGCGGTGAAGCCCTACGCCGTTGGCAGCGTTTTGGACTCCGTACGTGAGTCCGCCATCGCCCATAACACTGTTATCGTGTCCGTTGCCGCAGGCACCACGCTTGAGACACTGGCGAGCCACCTGACTCCCGATCAGCCCATCATTCGAACTATGCCCAACGTCAACGCAGCAATCGGGCAGTCTATGACGGCGCTGTGCGCGGGCCCAGCAGTTTCGCAGGCCCAGTTCGTGGCCGTGGAAGACGTGTTCCATGCCGTCGGTGAGATCACGCGGATTACAGAGAAGGACTTCTCCACCTTTTCGGCCCTCGCTGGTTGTTCGCCTGCCTTCACCTTTGAGTACATTGATGCGATGGCGCGCGCAGGAGTTCGAAATGGGATTCCCAAAGCACAAGCAGTCAAGATTGCTGCCCAAGCAGTATTGGGAAGCGCGCAGATGGTCCTAGTTGGACTTGAACAAGGCCTGACCCCAGCTTCGCTCGCTGACTCCGTCCAGTCCCCCGGCGGCACAACTGTGGCTGGGGTAGTGGCCCTTGAGGAAGCTGGTTTCTCCGCCGCAGTTGTTCGAGGTATCCAGGCCTCTGTTGACCGCGACGTGCAGATGCAAAGCTGAGGGTTCGGCGCCGCGCTTGCAATCCTGACTAATCCTGGAGAGTCAGAACGCCAGTAACCCCACGAATGACTACCACCGGACACTCCGGATTCTGGTTCATTGCCAAGCCCGCAGCTGCAGCAAGAGAATCAACAATTGCCTCCCCCGCTGGCGTCTCGAGATCCACGCCTGCGCTTCCCAGTGCCACATCACGCCGCCCGTACCCGCGCCGTCTCTCGCGTTCTGAGCCGGAGATAATAACAGCAGGCCTGCCGCCAAAGCGAGCTGCGAGCCCGCGCCGTATCTGAGCGGCCGCCTCGATCGGGTTCTCTGGTCGATACAGGGCCAGTTTGCGCGGCACGCTGCGAAACATGAGCAAGTTCTTTGCGTCGAACTCCTCGAAGCGTTCTGCCATCCCTTCATCGCGGGCAGTAAAACGTCCTTGAGACTTGGCCACGATCTTACCTGCGAGAACCACCACGTCGTCGCCCCATAATGAGCGCCCTCCATCCGGCCAAACCAACGCGTTAAGCGGGCCCGCGATGACGGCGGCGACGTCGTCGCCACTGGAAACTACCGGAACGCCCACGACCGGTGCGATCATGTACATGCGTTTCTCCCAACCCTGCGGTAAGAGCACCAGAAATGTGGATGAGGTACTCGCTTCTGACGTAAGGATAGCGGCGTATTGAGTGTCTCCCCGGTGCCTCTGTGGAGCGATACAGCGCACACCTGTGGCGGAGCCTGGGAAATGTGGCGACGGCCAGAACGTGGAACAATAGAGACCATGACAAAAACGCAACCATCCGAGCTCCTCGATCACACGGAGGTCCCGGACAAGGCCACATTGGAAGGACTCGAAGAACGTTGGGGTTCTCGCTGGGAAGCGGATCAAACCTACGCCTTCGATCGCACAGCGGACCGCGAGTCGGTGTACTCGATTGATACCCCGCCTCCCACGGTATCCGGCTCGCTGCACATCGGGCACGTCTTCTCCTACACGCATACAGATACCGTGGCACGCTTCCAGCGCATGCAAGGCAAGTCAGTCTTCTACCCCATGGGTTGGGACGATAACGGCCTACCTACCGAACGCCGTGTGCAGAATTATTACGGGGTGCGCTGCGATCCTTCTCTGCCGTACGAACCCGATTTTGTGCCACCTCACGATGGCGGCGATGGTAAGTCCATTAAGTTTGCAGATCAGAAGCCGATTTCGCGCCGCAACTTCATTGAACTGTGCTGGAAGCTCACCGCCGAGGATGAGGGCCAGTTTGAGGCGCTGTGGCGCTACCTCGGCCTTTCGGTCGATTGGAAGCAGCACTACCAGACCATCGGCGCAAAGGCACAGAAGGTTGCTCAGGCCGGATTCCTCAAGAACCTCGAACGCAATGAGGCATATCAGGCCCAAGCCCCCGGGTTGTGGGACGTGACGTTCCAGACCGCAGTGGCGCAAGCAGAACTCGAGGCCCGCGAATACCCGGGCGCTTACCACGCGCTGGCTTTCCATGGCACCGATGAGGATGTGGTCATTGAGACCACTCGCCCTGAACTTCTTCCTGCGTGTGTAGCCCTCATTGCACATCCCGACGACGAACGCTATCAGCACCTGTTTGGCACTACGGTCACCTCCCCCATCTTTGATGTGGAGCTGCCGGTTGTGGCGCACACCGCCGCGGAGATGGATAAGGGTGCTGGTATCGCCATGTGCTGCACCTTTGGCGATCTGACTGACGTCCAGTGGTGGCGTGAACTGGACCTTCCCATGCGTTCCGTCTTGGGCAAAGACGGCCGCATGATCCGCGAGACCCCAGAATGGATCACTTCTGAACGCGGACGTGAGATGTATGCAGAGATGGCCGGCAAGACCACGTTCTCTGCGCGTAAGGCATTGGTGGAAGCGCTGCAGGCGTCCAGCGAGATGATCGGCGAGGCCAAGCCCACGAACCGAATGACGAACTTCTTTGAGAAGGGCGACAAGCCCCTTGAGATCGTCACGTCACGCCAGTGGTATATCCGCAACGGTGGGCGCGAATACGCCGAATCAAACGGCAAGCAGCTGCGTGAGAACCTCATTGAGGCCGGTAACACCCTCGAGTTCCACCCCGATTTCATGCATGTTCGATATGACAATTGGGTCAATGGGCTCAACACCGATTGGCTCGTATCACGCCAGCGCTTCTTCGGCGTGCCCATCCCGGTGTGGTACCGAATTGCCGAATCTGGCGAGGTCTTGTACGAACACGTCATCACCCCGGATTTCGATCAGCTCCCGGTTGATCCTTCCTCCGATGTTCCTGCCGGTTTCACCGCTGATCAACGCGGGGTTCCGGGCGGATTTGCTGGCGAAGTGGACATCATGGACACGTGGGCTACCTCGTCACTTTCCGCGCAGATTGCCTCAGGATGGCTGACCGACGACGACCTGTTCCAACGCGTGTATCCAATGGATGTGCGCCCACAAGGTCAAGACATCATTCGTACCTGGTTGTTCTCTTCGATGGTCCGTGCGCACCTCGAATTTGCAGAGAAGCCATGGAAGCATGCGGCGATCTCAGGCTGGATCTTGGATCCCGACCACAAGAAGATGTCCAAATCCAAGGGCAACGTGGTGACTCCGATGGGCCTATTGGAGAAGCACGGATCGGATGCTGTCCGTTACTGGGCGGCCTCTGCCCGTTTGGGTGTGGACGCCACGTTTGATGAGCAGCAGATGAAGATCGGGCGCCGCCTTGCGATGAAGGTGCTCAATGCTTCCAAGTTTGCTCTCTCTATGGCCGGCGAAGGGGTAGCTGTGGATCTTGATCCGCAGGCCGTTACCGAACCAGTCGATCGCGCCGTATTGGCCGGCCTAGCAGATGTGGTGGATCAAGCTACGGAATCGTTCACAGCCTACGATCACACCCGTGCGCTGGAAGTTGCCGAGACCTACTTCTGGGCTTTCTGTGACGATTACCTTGAGCTCGTCAAGGATCGCGCATACTCCGAGGATCCCACGGCCAAGTCGGCGCAGGTTGCGCTGAACATTGCCATCGACACCTTCCTGCGTCTGCTCGCTCCCTTTATCCCGTTCGCAACGGAAGAGGTGTGGCACTGGTACCGCACTGGTTCAGTCCACCACGCGTCGTGGCCCACATCCGAGCCGCTGCGCGCCGCGGCGCAGGGCGGGGATGCTGAGATCCTGCGAGTGGCCGGTGAAGCGCTGACCGTGCTCCGCAAAGTGAAGTCCGAGAACAAGGTCTCTCAGCGCACCACTTATGCGAGCCTCACGGTTTGTGTCGCAAAAAGTGATCGCGAGCGCCTCGAGGCAGTCCTGACCGATCTGGTGCGGGCGGCTCATGTGCGCGGCGAACTCACAGTTGAGGATTCAGCTGAAGGTGCTGTGGCCGTGGCGGCCTATGAGCTAGATCCGCCAGAGCCTAAGAACAAGTAGGTGGCCTAGGCGCGCTGCGCGCACCGAAGGGCTAGATGTGGGGCGGGTTGGGAAATAGGTTCCCAACCCGCCCCACATTCTTCCGCGCCTCTTATGAGGCCACTAACCCTGCACCCGTTATGCCTTCACATGTGTATCGAGGAACTCAAGGAAGGTTTCATACCACATCTGAGCATTAGCGGGCTTGAGAACCCAGTGCCCCTCATCAGGGAAGTACAAGAACTTATGTCCAAGTTCCGGGCTCAAGCGCTGCAAGTCCTGCCACAATTCGAGCCCCTGACCAAGGGGCACTCGATAGTCTTTATCGCCATGGATGACCAACATGGGTACCTTGATCGCGTCCGCAGAGTTGTGTGGTGACCAGTTAGCGATTTGAGGTCCTTCACCCTCAACTTCGCCTGTCATCCACAAGTACCACGAACCGTTATCTGTGGTGCGCGCCATGGACTCGACGTTCCACAAGGCGGCGTGAGAAACAATGCACCGGAACCGGGTACCCGTGTGGCCCGCCACCCAGTTGGCCATGTATCCACCATAGGAGCCACCTGCAAAGGCTTGGCGAGCTTCGTCTATATCCGGGCGAGCAACTGCAGTATCCGCCAAGGTGAGGATGTCTGTGAACGGCTCCCTACCTATTGCATCGTGGCCACGGGAGAGCATCTTGTGGCCGTAACCAGTGGAAATCCCCGGGTCCGGAAGCAGCACCGCATACCCGCGCGCCACAAACACCCACGGGTTCCATCGCCACGTCCATCCGTTCCAGGATCCCCACGGCCCACCGTGCGCAAACACCACAATAGGATGCGGGCCTTCACCTTCAGGAAGTGCAAGCCAAGCGCGTAGCGGCGTGCCATCTTCGGCGGTAGCACTAACTTCCGTCAGCTCGCCGGGCAGCTCCAAGTCAGGCACGATTCGGGCGGTAGTCTCAGTCTCCCCTGTGTGCGGATCGATGAATACCGTTTGGTTCGCCTCGGCAACCGAGGAGCGCAAAGCCACGAGTTTTCCCTCGGGTGCAAGCCAGTGCAGAGATGAGTATGAGAACTCATCATCCGGAGTTACAAGTTCTGCGTTGCCCTCTGGAAGGAGCCGGTATATTCCACCGCGACCGCGCCGATCCGCACAGACGTATACGACGTCGTCGTCGGTCACAACGGTTTCGGACGGTATTTCATCAAAAGCAGCAGTGAGCACTGCGGAATCGCCATCTAGACTCACGCGATACAGGTCCGCCCCAAGGGCTTGGCCCGCGAGCGGAGGCAGCTCGGTCTCCACGAGAAGCCACGAGCCGTCCGAACTGAATGCGCGCGCCCACGCGTCCTCGCCGGCCGGAGCAAAAAGCTTGCGCGCCGGTTCCGAGTTATCCAAGCTAGCCAACCACACCTGAGAACCTTCACTGATGCCGGTACGGGTGGACATGGTGAGTGCCACCACCCTGCCATCGTGAGACGGAACTGCCCCGTCAAGCCTCCACTCGTCGACGGCTTCCGGCGCCTGTGGCAGCTCTACTTCTTCAAGCTCAAGTTGGGCGCCATCAACATCATCGAGATCTGGCAACGGTGCTGTGTAGAGGTGCGGCTCGCTCGGCCCGAGGTCGTGATCCCATGCGCGCACCGGGAATCGTTCGTGGAGGACACCGGAGATCTTGGCGTCGGCACGCTTCTTGGCCACGGTGTTCGACTCTTCCAAGGTCGAGGTTCCCGGCATGAGCGGGAGCGTGAGCACGAGAGACGAACGCGTTACCGCAAGAGAATCGATTCCCTCACGGTGGCGAAGGATCTCGCGCGCTTCGCCTGTTGGAGGCAGCATCCACAGCGCCGATCCTTTCTCCTCATCTGTGGCGTCCTCTCGCGAGAAGTAGACCTCACCTCGCTGCCCGATCGCCAAGAGGCTAGCCGATTTGATTCCGTGTGTCAGTGCCCGGCTCACATCAGGGTTGACCTCAACAAGTTGGTCAACGAACTCGGTGCCCGCTTCATTGATGGTGCGCCGTGTTTCAAGAACCCGCCCACTCACACGATCAGCAGAAAGGGATACGATACGGCTGGTGCGCACGAAGGCCGGAATACTGTTGAATGCTGGGTTCGAGTAGTCGGGCTTCGCGTCGGGTGTGGGAACTGCGCTCGGTTCGTCAGAATTCTGGAGGATTTGTGCCATGTCAGCCATCGTACGCGTGCATGAGAATTGGCACTCACTCCAAGCGCACCCGCCAGAGCCGCATTCACGCAAACACAAGTTACGGTATCGTAACCCTGAAGACCAGAGAGAGGCTGTGTAAAGAACCGATGAGCACCGTGAATGATGCCCAGCCCGGCGAGGGCGCCACACCAGAGCATCCGGAGTCCTTCACGCCCGGCAAGATCACAATTACCGAGACCATGAACATTCCATGGATCTACCGGAAGATCGCACGCGACAAGCCAAACCATGTGGCCATCGAACGTAAGTCCGAAATCAACACGTGGGTTCCCGTCACCTGGCGTCAACTCGAATCAGAGGTGCGAGCAGTCGCTCGTGGTCTTATCGCTTTGGGCGTCAAGCCCGGCGATCACATCGCAATTATGAGCCACACTCGCTATGAGTTCACCCTCTTCGATCTGGCCATTTGGTCAGTTGGCGCTCAAGGCGTGCCGATCTATGAAACGGACTCAGCAGAACAGGCCGCCTGGATCATCGAGGATTCACGGATTCGTTTTGCGATTGCCGAAACCACTCAAATGGGCGAGATTCTCACCTCGTTGCAGAAGCGTCATAAGCATTTTCAGCAGACGTTTGTGATTGAGGCTGGCGCCCAGAACACGATCTCCGCACTGGGCAAGCTGGAGGATGATTCCGAAATCGACCGGCGCATCGACGCTATCCACGCTGACGATTTGGCAACCATCATCTACACCTCCGGCACCACTGGGCGCCCCAAGGGAGCTCGGCTCAGCCACCGCAACTTGCTTCATGTTGCTATCAATGGCCCTTTGGATGACAATCTGTCTGCCATCGTCAACGGAAACCAGCGCACACTCCTGTTCCTGCCGATGGCTCACGTGTTCGCCCGCTTCATCAACCTCATGGCACTTTATTGCGGCACTGTGGTGGGTTACTCCCCTGATACAAAGAACCTTGTGGCAGACATGCAGTCCTTCAAGCCCACCTATGTTCTGGCCGTCCCACGAGTCTTCGAGAAGATCTATAACGCGGCCGATGCGAAAGCCGGGCACGGCATGAAGCTTAAGCTGTTTAGGCATTATGCGAAGGCAGCAATCGCATATTCGCGCGCCATGGATACGCCTGAAGGCGTCACTGCCCTGCAAAGGGCAGAACACGAGGTCGGTGACAGGCTGGTCTACCAGACCTTGCGTTCCATCACCGGAGGAGACCTCCGGTACGCCATCTCAGGTGGCGCACCACTTGGCGAACGGCTCGGCCACTTCTTCCGTGGCGTAGGCATCACAGTCATCGAAGGTTACGGCCTAACGGAAACCTCCGCCCCTACCACCGTGAATCTGCCTGGAGCCCAGCGGATTGGCTCAGTAGGCCGCGCATATCCCGGCACCCGTGTATCAGTCGACGACGATGGCGAAATCATTGCGCAAGGCGACCACATCTTCCTCGGCTACAACAACAATGACAAGGCCACCAAGGCAGCGCTGACCGACGATGGTTGGTTCCGTTCGGGCGACCTCGGCACCATTGACGACGACGGATTCGTGTGGGTCACCGGCCGCAAGAAGGAACTGATCGTGACTGCAGGCGGCAAGAACGTTGCCCCCGCAGTTCTCGAAGACAGGCTGCGTGGCCATCCACTCATCTCACAGGTGGTGGTAGTGGGCGATGGAAAGCCGTTCATTGCTGCACTTGTCACACTCGACACAGAAATGCTTCCGGCCTGGATGAAGAACCATGGGCTCGAACCCAGTACCGTCACTGAGGCGATTGCCGATCCTCAGGTTCTCGCTGCAATTGACCGCGCCGTTAAGCGAGCAAACGAAGCTGTCTCTCGGGCTGAATCCATCCGCAAGTTCACCGTTCTGCCAGTGGACTTCACCGTGCAGAACGGCTATTTGACGCCGTCCCTCAAGGTCAAGCGCAACGCCGTTCTGGCCGATTTCGCTGATACCATCGAGCAGCTCTACACAACGTGATGTTCGCTAACGCAGCGAACTAGGTCTGCCAGCTGGGGTGATAGCTCTAGCTGGCAGACCCGTTTTCTTCATGGTCTGCCGCGATTTCCTCATGGTGGCGGATCACTTCTGCCACGATGAACTTGAGGAACTTTTCCGCAAAGACCGGGTCCAGCCCAGATTCGGCTGCCAGCTCCCGCAGACGGGTAATCTGACGTTCCTCGCGACCAGGATCTGAAGCGGGTAGCTTCTGCCTTGCCTTGAGCAGTCCAACCTGTTGGGTGCACCGAAACCGCTCAGCCAAGATGTGGATAAGAGCGGCGTCCAGATTATCAATGGTGTGCCGATAGGATTCGAGTTCCTGCGGGATCTCTGCTGCCATGTGCGGCATCTCTGCTGCCATTCTTGTCACCTCTCTGTCACACGTGTGGAGCCGTATGCCCGCCCCTCCCAGAATAAGCCTATGCAGAGCGCCCGCTCGTCTCACGGGTCTTCTTCAAGACAAGCTTTGGTTCACCCGTCCCCGTCACGGCGGCGGCATCATACACAACCTCCGCCACATCTGCGCGCGAAGGAATCTCAAACATCTGCTCACGCAGCAGGTTCTCAAGAATGGAACGCAAGCCACGCGCCCCTGTGCCACGCTCCAAAGCCTCGCGGGCGATCTCGCGGAGGGAGCCTTCGGTCAGGGTGAGGCGAACCCCATCCAATTCGAACATGCGCTGGTACTGGCGGACTAGCGCATTCTTCGGTTCCTGAAGAATGCGCACCAAATCGTCTTCAGTGAGGGCATCCACGGTAGCAATGACGGGAAGGCGGCCTACAAGTTCTGGGATGAGACCGAACCTATGCAGATCATCTGGCGTGACCTCGTTGAGAATAGTTGCCTGAGAATCGACATCGTGCAGATGCGCGCCAAAACCGATACCGCGCCTGCCCGCGCGAGAAGCAATGATCTCTTCCATACCCGCAAACGCCCCTGCACAGATGAACAAAATGTTCGAGGTATCGATCTGGATAAGGTCCTGTTGTGGATGCTTGCGTCCACCCTGCGGAGGTACGGAAGCAACTGTTCCTTCAATGATCTTGAGCAGCGCTTGCTGTACGCCCTCACCTGAGACATCACGAGTGATGGAGGGGTTCTCTGATTTGCGGGAGATCTTGTCGATCTCGTCAATGTAGATGATGCCGACTTCGGCTCGCTTGACGTCGTCGTCGGCAGCTTGAATAAGCTTGAGAAGGATATTCTCAACATCTTCACCCACGTAACCGGCTTCCGTGAGCGCCGTTGCATCTGCAATGGTAAACGGAACGTCGAGCATCCGAGCCAATGACTGGGCGAGGTAGGTCTTGCCTGTGCCAGTTGGGCCGAGGAGCAGGATGTTTGACTTCCCGATCTCTACGGAATCCTCGGAGCCTTTGGGCAGTTGTTCCGCGCGCACACGCTTGTAGTGGTTGTAGACGGCCACAGACAACGTGCGCTTGGCCGCTGCTTGGCCCACAACATACTCATCAAGGAAGGCGGCGATTTCTTGGGGCTTAGGGAGGGAGTCCAATGAGAAGTTCGAGGCTTCAGCACCCAGTTCCTCTTCAATGATCTCATTGCACAGTTCGACGCACTCGTTGCAGATGTACACACCTGAACCAGTAATCAGCTTCTTCACCTGGCGCTGGCTCTTCTGACAGAACGAGCACTTCAGCATGTCTGCAGCATCGGCTGTGCGGGGCATCCCGACTCCCTCAAGTAGTGGATGGCTCGTGGGCGAGCCTGCTATACCATTTCACACCATCCAGGCGACCACGTCACGTCTCCACGCGGCAACGCGCATCACGTCACCAGCACGGATGGCCAAAAAAGCCGATAGGGTGAGGCAGAAATGCCTCACCCTATCGGTTAATACGTATCGATCACGGTTTCGCGGTGATCTTGCGAGAAACGAGGACCTCGTCCACAAGGCCATAATCCTTGGCCTGTGCTGCCGTGAGGATCTTGTCCCGCAGAATGTCCTTCGCGATCTCCTCAGAATCCTTGCCTGTGTGGAATGCCAGAGTGTCACACAGCCACTTGTTCATGCGGTCGAGTTCATCGGCTATGATAGCAATGTCAGACGCCTGACCTTGCGCACCTTCCATAGCCGGTTCGTGAATGAGCACCCGAGCATTAGGAAGCGCCAAACGACGCCCAGGGGCGCCCGCTGCCAACAACACAGCAGCAGCCGAAGCGGCCTGCCCCAAGCACACCGTCTGAATCTCAGGGCGGATGTACTGCATCGTGTCATAGATGGCCGTCAAAGCAGTGAAGGATCCACCAGGAGAGTTGATGTACATCGTGATCGGAGAATCCGGATCCTGCGATTCAAGAACCAAGAGCTGTGCCATGACATCGTCTGCCGACGCGTCATCGACCTGCACACCCAAGAAAATGATGCGATCTTCAAAGAGCTTGGCGTAAGGATCCTGCCGCTTGTAACCGTAGGGCGTACGCTCTTCGAAGTTCGGAAGGACGTAACGCGCTGACGGCATCGCCGGGGCCATGCCGCCAGCAACCTGTGCCAGGGGCATCCGAGACTGAGCCGCCACCATCTGAGGAAGCTGACCCGCAGAGTTGAAGTTGATAGTCATGCTGTTCTCATTCCTGCGAAGAGGCCGCCATCATGGCCTGCGAGTTGGCGATAATGTGGTCAACGAATCCGTACTCAAGCGCTTCCTGAGCAGTGAACCAGTGATCGCGGTCAGAATCCTCGATAACCTGCTCCACCGTCTTGCCCGTGTTCGCGGCCGTGATGGCCGAGAGCTCGTACTTCATCTTGAGGATAAGGTCCGCATTGATGCGAATCTCAGTTGCCGTACCACCGGCCCCACCTAGGGGTTGATGCAGAAGCACGCGAGTGTGCGGGGTAATGTAGCGCTTGCCTTGTGCGCCAGCCGTCAAGAGGAACTGGCCCATCGATGCCGCCATACCCATGCCCACTGTCACAACGTCAGGCTTGATGTACTGCATCGTGTCATAGATGGCCATACCAGCAGTGATCGATCCGCCAGGCGAATTGACGTACAGGTAGATATCCTTGTCTGGATCCTCCGCGGCCAAGAGCATCATCTGGGCGCAGATGATGTTTGCGTTTTCGTCGCGGACCTCGGAGCCGAGCCAGATAATGCGCTCCTTGAGGAGCCTGTTGTAAACGGAGTCGCCGAGGCCAAAACCTTGGGCTGACTCGCCAGCCAACTGGGGCGTGGTGTTCACGTGGTAATCCTTCCTCCGCCGGGCAACGCCCGGACCGTTCCGAAGATGTCCCCGGAAGCTTGTTCACTTGACTGTAGCCGCTGTGCTCAGCAGGTTCATCTGAGTTTGGCTGTTTTTCGCTGAAGGCGCATGGTAAGCGGAGCTTTATGCCCAACGCAAAAGGCGGAGTCGCAACTGCGACTCCGCCTTCGACTTATCGGTTTGCTTCTCAGGCAGAGAGCTTCTCGATGAGGGTCTTGCGTGCCTTGCCGGCCTTCTCTGCCTCGAGGACGCGGGCGCGCTCTGCATCGTCTGCACCTGCAACGTAGGCGATGACCTCGTCTACCTTGGCAGTGGACGGATCGAAGAGCTCAGCAGCTTCGGAGGGAGCGGCTTCTTCAGCCCCAGCCGTAGCTGCGGCCTTTGGTGCGGGCGCTGCGGAGAAATCCGGAACGATCTCGCCTTCAGGAGCTTCGCCGACGACGTCGGCAACATTCAGTTCGTTTCCGTCAGCGTCAACAACCTTTGCGAGGCGCAGCGCGGAGATCAGTGCCTTGCCGCGAGTCAGTTCGCCAGCGAATGCGCTGAGCTGGTTGGTCTGAGCGGTAGCTTGAATGAACTGATTGGGGTCCATGCCGTAGGCCTGTGCCTGTTCAATGAGGAAGTTGAACAGTTCATTCTGATCGGCCTGGGTGTTGAACTTCTCGGCCAGAACATCGAGCATGAGCTGATCGCGCATGGCCTCTTCAACTTCACTGCGGACTTCGGCGCCATGCGGGTCATCCAGTTCCTTACCTTCGCGCTCCAAGTGGGACGCGATCTCAGCTTCAACGACTGAGGTGGGCAGCGGGAACTCGATCGTCTTGCGGAACTCTTCGAGCAGAAGATCGCGGGCGGCGTAAACCTGGTTGGTTTTCTTATCCTTGCCAACCTGCTCGCGAAGATCAGCCTTGAGCTCTTCGACTGTATCGAACTCGGAAGCGAGCTGTGCGAAGTCGTCGTCGGCCTCAGGAAGTTCGGATTCCTTCACGTCAGACACGGTCACGGTGACCTCAGCGTCTTCACCTTCGTGTTCTCCGCCGGCGAGTGTATCGGTGAAGGTCTTGGTTTCGTTAGCGGACATACCAACAAGGGCTTCATCCATGCCCGGAAGCATCGTGCCGGAGCCAACCTCGTAGGAAACGCCAGAAACGGAATCGATATCCTCGTCGCCAATCTTGGCGGTCATATCGATGGTGAGGTAGTCACCTTCCTTGGCGGCGCGGTCCACTTCCTTGAGAGTGGCAAAACGCTCGCGCAGGGAGGTCAGGCGCTCTTCGACGTCGTCGTCAGAAACGGCAACGGACTCAACGTTTAGGGTGATGGTGGCTGGATCCGGGAAAACGATCTCTGGGCGTACATCAACAATCACGGTGAAAACCAGATCGGACGTGTCATCGTTCTCAATCGGTATGTTGGTGACCTCAACCTCGGGGCGGCCAAGCGGAACCAGTTCATTCTGGCGAATGGCTTCGCTGTAGTAATCGTCGAGGGAGTCATTAACGGCTTCTTGGACGATCGCGCCGCGACCGAACTGTGCTTCGATGATGCGGGCTGGGACATGCCCCTTACGGAATCCAGGAATCGAGACCTGCTTGCCGATTTGCTTTGCGGATCGATCGATGGCGGGCTTGAAGTCCTCGAACGGCACCTCAACGGTCACCTTGACCTTGGTGGGCTCGAGATTCTCGACGGAGCTCTTCACGGGGGTTTCTCCACTCAGTTGACGAGGGGGACGGCACTTGCCGCCCGGGTTTTATTGATTCGGATTGGGCCGCCTGGCCTGCCTCCGCTTGCTTGTGGGCGCCGCACAGTGTGCGCGCATACCGGCCAATTCTACGACAAAGTAATCTTTGCTGCGATTCGGACTTTAGTTGTACGGCCCACGTGATGATGCTGGACCTAGGATGAAGGCATGGACGATCGAACGCTCATCTCCTTTCAAGGGCAGGATTCTGCGACCGCGACCCACGGCAACTTTGGCCAGGTATTCCTTGTGCCCACCTACCTGCGCGACCGCTATGGTGCTACTCGGGTGAGAAGGACCGCAGCGGTCACCCTGCCCGTGGAGATGTTCACGATGCGTTCGATGGGCGGTCACAACAACTGCGTGCCCACCGGCATCACACGGGTGCTCGAGTACTTGCTTGCGCAGAGCTACCACGCCGGCGTGCCCGTTCTCCGGTCTTCGCTGTATTCGCACGTAGCGCGGCAATGCCGTGGGCTAGCCTCGCTCGTTGGCCGCGGCACCAATCCACTGCGCATCCCTCTGATCACACGGCAGGTCATGCGCAGCTACGGCGTAGAGGTGGAGTGCCGAACCGTACTGACCGGCGATTTCTACAGCGTGGCCCGCGAAGAGATCGACGCCGGACGCCCTCTCCTCATGAATATGTGGCACGGCAGCTATGCCAGCCACACCGTCACCGTCAATGGATATGCCGAATACCAGTGCTTTCTTCCCAATAACGACGACGCCGTGACCCAGCGATTCCTCGCCGTGGTAGATGGCTGGGTTCCTGGCCAGCGGTACATTGACTTTGACGGCTTTGCCGAGGCACCCATTCTCGATCGAGTGGCCTCACTCAACACATTTGCTATGTAGCTAATAATGCAAAGCAATGACGGCGCAAGAGTGCGCAGCCTAACCTCGGATGAAATCCAGGGAATCAATACACTGTAGTGAGACACATTGAATGAGGTGGTTTTAATGTCTTTAAGAACCATATCTTCCGCCGGACGAGGACTACTGATCCTCGCGCTCGTTGGCAGTCTAGGTGCTGCCTGTTCGGCGACGTCGTCCATTGATCCGAACGACACTACCTCGACTGGCGACGTTTCCCGAGTCACGCTTTGCGATTCTCTTTCTGAGATGTCCGATGATTCAGACTTGATCGTTGTGGGAACTGTTTCTACCCAAGAAGTGGTTCGCGATATCACCGAAGAAGACGACTTCACAGTTTCGTCGTTCAATGTCACCCGCGTGGTGAAAGGCGCAGATGCCAAGGCTGGCGACGTAGTCGAAGTTCGTCAAATCGGATCTGTTGACCAACAAACGGGTGTCGAGATACTAAATGCAGATCAGGTATACCTTCTATACCTGACGCCATCCGGTCTTTCTGGAGACCTCGCTTCCCAGTACTACGTGACGGGAACGGAAGCGGGAATCTATGAGGCCACCTCAGGTAGATCATCAAACCCATCGGTACTCAAGAGCACGAGCCAAGCGGATTCTGAAAAGGCTGACAAGGTGAGTTTTGGCCGAGTTGAATTGGATACTGGCGATACTCTGCCTGCAACAGCGACCTTGCCAGAAGCTGAAGAGCAAGCCCAGTAAGTCTGAACTGTTCCCTTGCCGAGCGCCTCTTCCTCGCCGCATCGTGTGGATTTACAGTGAATGACGCTTGACGCCCACCATGTGTCTACTTGACTTCCAATCGGTTCTGATCGGCGGTCTCATGCGGATTGTCTTTCTTAGGCTTTAGCACCATCATCTGACTGGCCACAAGCCCGACAACTCCAGAGATAAGTACTGGTATCAAGAATCCCATATCTTTGGATGCCATCTCGTACGTCACGTAACAAAGAAAGACATATGAACATGCGAGAATACTTCCTGCAAGATGCTCGCGCACACCAAACTTCCTTCCTGACCTCAAAGGATCTTGCTTCATTTCAATAGTGCTTTCACAAGCTCAACTCCACCAGAAGTGCACAACAGTGCACGTGGCCGAGTTGCTAGAGCACCAGAACTGGACAACATTGCAACCTTCTCTGATGTGATACGACCTGGGTTTGTTGGAGGCTCCAGAGTTACGGATGGAGAATAGATTCATGGCCCAACACAAGAACAAGGGACGCCGCTACTCGGCTGAAGAGAAAGCCGCTGCGGTCCGGATGGTGCGCACACTTCGCGTCGAGCTCGGTACGAGCCAAGGAACGACCTCGCGCGTGGCCGAGCAGCTCGGTTACGGGGTTGAGTCGGTGCGGGCCTGGGTGCGCCAGGCTGATATCGATGACGGCGTGAAAGCCGGGGTCACGACCGACGAGCAGGCTCGGATGCGTGAGCTTGAACAAGAGGTGCGCGAGCTCAAGCGCGCGAATGAAATCTTGAAGCGGGCCGCGTCTTTCTTCGGGCGGAGCTCGACCGCCAACACAAGATGTAGTGGCATTCATCAACGCGAACAAGGACGATATTGTTGCTGGACGCAGGCTCGGGGTCGAGCGCATCTGCAAGGTATTGCAGGTGGCCCCGTCTACGTATTACGCCGCGAACGGCAGGCCGGCATCAGCCCGGCAAATTCGGGACGCGGAGGTCGCGCCACGGTTGCTCGAGCTCTGGGAGTCAAACTACTCGGTCTATGGGGTGCGTAAGCTCTGGAAAGCAGCCCAGCGATCGGGTATCGATATCGGTCGTGACCAAGTCGCGAGACTGATGAAAATCCTTCAGATTGAAGGGGTACGGCGCGAGAAACGGGTCAAGACCACGAAGCCTGATCCGAAGATGCCGAGGCATCCCGATCTCGTGAACCGCGTCTTCAATGCAGATGCGCCGAATCAGCTGTGGGTGACAGATCTGACGTTCGTGCCCACCTGGCAGGGCGTCGCTTACGTGTGCTTCATCATCGACGCGTTCAGCCGCATGATTGTGGGCTGGCGATGTGCATCGAACATGAAGACCGAGACGGTGCTCGATGCGATTGAAATGGCCCGCTGGTCACGCGGCAGGCATCTTCCCGAGCTGCGTTGTCACAGCGACGCGGGCAGTCAATTCACGTCCATTCGCTATGGGGAACGCCTCGCCGAGATCGGGGCGACGCCCTCGATCGGGACCGTTGGCGACAGCTACGATAACGCGCTCGCTGAGACAGTGAACGGCTATTACAAGGCTGAGCTTGTGCGCGGGCCCGCGAAACCGGGGCCGTGGAAAACGGTCGATGACCTCGAGCTCGCGACGCTGGGGTGGGTGCACTGGCACAACACGAAACGACTCCATGGCTACCTCGGTGATGTGCCTCCAACGAAGTTCGAGGAATCGTTCTATGCTGGGGTTACCAGCGCCCAAGAACTGGTTGAAATCAAATGAGCTGAGTCTCCACTAAACCCAGGGCGCTTCAGATGAGTCCGAAAATTCCACATCATCTCCATTGATGAATGTTATTCGCAAAGAAGATCAGCTAGGTTCTTGCTTACTCGCCTTCTCTTCACTTCTCTCATTTGAGATGTTACGCCTGCCGAACAAGAGATTGTGGGAATCTTCAACTGCATCAGTCTTGGACTTTTCGAATCCATAGCGTTTCTCGAGGCTTGAGGCCATAGGACAATCAGGTCCCTACTTTTGCGCATGAGAGGTAGAAACCGGTTGCGCTCATGCGGTGTGTGCTTCTTGATGTGGATGAAGGCGAGGATGACGGAGGGTCCGGCGATGGCAGTTGAGTCGGTTGGTTTCTTGAGCAAGGTTGTTCCCCATTTACATACCGATACCCCGACCAGTTGGTCGGGGTATCTACTTCTTTCGACCTATTTGCTATCCGAGATGGTCGATAGCGTACTGAGCTTCTTCTGGGGTGAACTTTTCGCCATAGTCGGAGACTAGCTGATCATAGATTGCTGAGGTGGACATCGCCATCTGCTCTTGGTAAGACTTCGCCTTGCCGAGTGCGTTGGCATTCCAGTCCCATTCAAGATGGTCGATAGCGTATTGGGCCGCGTCGGCAGGGAAGCCCTCGCCGTACTCCGAGGTCAGTTGGTCGTAGATTCCAGCCTTGCTCATCTGCATCATGCTTGCGTATGACTCTGCCTTCGTAAGCGCAGCCTTGTACTCTGCTGGCACCTCAGGTTCGGCCGCTTCGGTGGTCACCTCTTCTGTAGACGCAGCTTCGGTGGTTCCGGCTTCGGTGGTTCCGGCTTTGGTGGTTCCGGCCGGGGCGGAGGTGGCCGTCACCGACTGTTCTTGTTGTGGAATTGGAGTTGTGCTTGCGCCGTCGTTGCCGCCACTTCCTAGGCCAGACCCCGCCGCAATGACGATGACGATGATGGCCCAGATCCACCATTTCTTATACCAGGGCTTCTTTGGCTTCGTGGTGGGCTGAGGTGTTTGGCTTTGACTGAAGTAGGGCTGCTGTGTGAATTGTGGACCTTGGGGCGAGTTCGGGTTTACACCCGGAAAGTCTGAAGTGCTCATATCGACAACAATATGGATCCTCCCGACAAATTCTCAGGCTCTCTTTCGGGATCTGTGCCTGCTTCTTGTGGGTGTTGCTCGCTAAGAATGGTCCGCGACGCTTTGAAAGCAATCCAAAGGAGTAAACAGTGACAGCAATCAACATACTTGCCACGCGCTGGTCAGGTGGGTGGCAACTCGAAATAGATGAAGACCACCACACGCAGGCACCGCTTTAGCCAAGTTACACCAGCAGGTCGTTGACTATCTCTACACGGTTGACGAATCGGTCAATCTTTCAACACGGGAGATACATATCGTTCCTCAGGTCGCCTCTCTTGGCAGAGATCGAAGAAGCACGGCAGGCTAACGCCTCTGCCCCAATGGTTACCCAATGATTGATGGTGTTGTAAGCCTGGGCGCGGTGGTGAGCGGTGGCGAAGAGCTGGGCGATCTGGGTGTCAGTGTCCATGGTTGCCAAGAGCCGGGTGGGGATGGCTGGGAACTGGGTATGGCGATTGCCACCTGCCATACGGACAAGGCTCCTTCAGCTGGGACTCCAACCTCCAAATTTGGGTCGGACGCTACGACACTGGAACCGTCAACGAGCACGGAGACGCATCCAACCTCAACCAGTGGATCATCCCTCAGATCGGGAACGTGGAGATCGAAGTCCTCACCGCAGCACACATGCGCAAAGTCGGAGAGGCAGCACGCACATCCGGACGCAGCCTCTCCACAGCCAACAGTGCCCAACGGGCCCTCAACAAGATGCTGGTGGCGGCACTCGCAGACGGCTACCGGGTGCCCGAACGATTCTTCGCGGCGAAGAAATCCGGCGCCGGGAAATCCTCGAAACGCACCTCCATGAGCAAACAAGAAG
Organism: Changpingibacter yushuensis; assembly: GCF_014041995.1. Taxonomy (NCBI): domain Bacteria; kingdom Bacillati; phylum Actinomycetota; class Actinomycetes; order Actinomycetales; family Actinomycetaceae; genus Changpingibacter; species Changpingibacter yushuensis. The sequence goes on from NZ_CP059492.1 coordinate 1,931,339, forward strand.
TTGCAGCGACTTTCACTCAGGCATACGCCATGCACCCCGACGCAGTACGCCTCTTCCTCGCCGTCTTCCACGGAACCAGAGCAGGCGAAATCTCGGGCCTCCACTGGGTCCACCTACTCTTCGACCCGACACTCAAACCCGACGCCATCGTCGCCGCACCATGCGCCTCACACTGCAAGTACATTCCCTCCCCTATCTCGACCGAGATATGGGAACATTCCGGATCAAGGAGGGCGACGACGTCGAGGTCACACGCCTCGGCTATGCACGTAACCGTGAAGCCGATCGCTAAGAGTAGAGAGACGCGCAAAAGGCCGCCCAACGGAACTCGCAACAGTCATGGTGAGCTCTTCGGCGATGCCGAATACTATCTACTTCACGAAGCCCGTCACTCCAAGATCTCACTACTCGCAGACTCAGGCTTTCCACAGCACATTACCGAGATGCTGGTTGACCAAACAAAGCTCGTCAAGAACCACGTCCACGGCGACATGAAGATCGCAGCAAAAGCAACCAACGACGACCGCACCCCCTAACCCTTCCTCCGCCCTAAGTCACAGACCGTTCTACTCGAACCTGGTCGCCAGTCAGGTCGAAATTAGGACAAGTTTCATCCACATCGTTGCCAAAATGTGTCCACTATTGTGTCTTCGAACACATACCCGCTGATAGGCTCACCGAAATAATTGGTCCGTATGAAAGAACTATGGGCAGACCGTTAGGGGTTTCATGAAGACAAAAACAGTATTGCAGATAGCTGCGGCAACATTATGCGGTCTGGTGCTCCTATTGATCCCAGGGATTGCCACCAAGATATACAGTGCTAACTTCTCCGGGAACTATTTGCAGGGAAATTCTCTTGTTTCCGGCAACATAGTGGTCGTAATTCTCGGAGTTGTCATTGGAGCACTCTCCGCTGTTTCTATATACCTTCTTGGATCGTACGAAAGCCTATTGCCAGCTCACGTTGTTGGAATACCGATATCTATTGAGGTCATAGCTGCCCTCTTGATCTGGAACCTGGCTCCATCACTGATTATCAATAATCCTCCTCTGGTTCTCATCGTTTGGTCAGCAATCATCTCTCTTCAACTCTGCGCTCCGATCATCAAAACACAATCAAGAAGAAGGCTGAGCAAAGATGTACGAGCGGAGTGAAGCCGAGTAGAGCTCTTCGAGTGCGAGGCGTTTCTTTTAATCGTCACGCTCTAACTCCAGAGCGTCTGGGCGCGTGGAGAGCTTCTCGATCTCTGCTTTCGAGTCTGCGAGGTGTTCCCGAATGACTCTAATCGCGACAGCGCTGCAGCAGCGCTGACGAAGGTCTTTGAAATGTTCACCGCAATTGTCACCACTGGCGGGGTCACAAACTGTGTAACCGAACCCCTCTGAGAGAGGCTGGCAGAGTTGGGTTGCGTGCTGCAGGTCCTTGGCGGCGACTTCCGGGAGGACCGCGGTGTCTCTCGTAGATCAACAGCGTCATTGTCGACGTGTGATACTCCGTCGACCACGTTAAGGAACCCTCAGTCGAACGGCGCGAGTGTGCGGCGTGGTACCTGTGCGGTATCGGGGCGGGTTTGACGCCCAAAATGTGTCTAATAATGTGTCTAATAAGCCCGTTTTGGCCCTGAAACAATGAAAGACCGGCAGCCACTTTTCGTTGTGGTGCCGGTCTTTCGTGTGTTGGAGCGAGTGACGGGAATCGAACCCGCGTGATCTGCTTGGAAGGCAGAGGCTCTACCATTGAGCTACACTCGCGTGCTCAACGAGAATAGCAGGTTGGTGGCCCAGAATTCACATCGGCGTGCTCCGCCGAAGCGTGTTAACCATCACGGTTCCCTTTCCCACAAGTGTTCGATGTGCTTTTTGCATGTCCTTTCCCCTAAGATGAACAAGTCCCAGTAATGGGTCACGGGGTATGGCGCAGTTGGTAGCGCGCCCGCTTTGGGAGCGGGAGGCCGTGGGTTCGAGTCCCGCTACCCCGACAGTCGGAATGTGCAACAGAGAGCTCTTCGCCAGAATGAGTATCGCCACAGGCATGGAACGCCAGCCGAAACTATCGCAGCTGCCTTGGTGGAGCAAAGCGTAAGCGCACAAGGCGGGTTCACCTTCACTGCGTAATACGGTTCACCTTCACTGCTTAAGGCAGATCCACCTTCACCTCTAAGAAGCTCCGCACTATCTCGCGGCACAGACACAGCGCCACTTTGACCCGGAAAATATGCCTTCAGCAGACGGCCGAGGCACGCACCATGACGGCCTTCTCGCACGGGGAGACTAAATAAGCCCGCTAGTCACGGTGAGTCCGTCACCCTCATTTCCGCAATGTCCACTCGAGATTCGTGCGATGAGATCACGTGCCGCTGCAAGGTTCTCTGCCGTCACCTCACCAGGTTCCTGATCCGTCTTGGGAAGGCTGAGCCCAAAAAGGATCCCTTCCACGATCTGCTCCAGATACTGTGTAGTGCCACCGCGGGCCTCATTGAGCGAACTTCTTGCCACATAATCTAAGAACAGCACGACCAAAATGTCGGCAAGGTTGGAGACGTCGATAATGGGTGTGCGGTGCAGCCGGTCAAGCGCACTCAAGACCGTCTTGCTCAGGAGCTTGCTGAAGTTCTCCCTATCGGCTACACCAAAATCAGCCCGGTCTGGGTTCCGCAGCCGAAACATTGTGAACTCCGTGGTCAAGATATAAAGAGTCCGGCCTTCAGGCTGAATCGCAACCAGAATCTCCACGAGCGATTTCACACTCGCAGGCTCCTCCACTGCTTCCACGGCATCTTGAATGACATCCAACAGGCCAGCCGCACGGGTAACCAACACATCACGCAAAAGCTCTTCCAGAGAAGAGTAGTTCGAGTAGAAAGCGCCGCGCGAGAATCCCGCCAACTTGACGATTTCGTCGATTCGAGCGCCGGAGAAACCCTTCTCAGTGAACACTTCTGTGGCAGCGCTAAGTAGCCGCGCCTTTGTGTTCTCACGCTTTCGGAGACTCTCGTAGGACTGATTCACGACTTCTCCCTTCCTCAAGTGTTCGCGGGCCATTGCGCACCAGTACCTTGCACCGCTACTGACCGGGCTCGGACATCCAGAGTATCCGGTCTGCTCAGCTAGATCCTCACACCATATCTTGCAGTGTTCGGGCTCACGCTGCTGACAATATGCATTCACAACCGAATTGCATACACTTCTGTATTGAATATATTACTGTATTGAAATACTGTTCACTTCCCGCTTCATCTGATTCACTCGATTCGTTCGAAAGAGCACTGCATGTCCTCCTCTCTCCATCGCCTAGGCCTCTGGTGCGCCAACCATGGCAAACGAGTCCTTGCCATATGGTTCGCCCTCCTCGCCGCCCTCGCTGCGGCGGTTGCCGCCGTTGGTATGAATCTCGACAACACCTTCGAGATCTCAAACAGCGAATCTCTCGACGGCCTAACCATCTTGAGCGAACGTCTGCCGCAGGCTGCCGGCACCAGTGAGCAGGCGTTATTCACCTCAAAGTCCGGGGATATCACCGTTCACCAAACCACCATCGAAGAGTTCGTGGATGCAGCAGGTGATATCGATGGCATCTCCACAGCGAGTGATCCATTCGCTGAATCGACAAACACCATCTCCGATAACGGTGCATCCGCCCTCGTTCAAATCCAAAGCGATTCAAGTGTCGGATCGGCGGTAGGCGCAGCCTCCGAAAAGGCAAACCAAGTTGCAAATCAGCTCGATTCGCTGGCCGCCGCCGCCGAAGCCAGCGACTCCGACCTGACCGTTCAACTGGGAGGCACCATCGGCCAAACCGTAGCGATCGAGCTTTCCGCCACTGAGATCATCGGCGTCATCATAGCCGCCGTGGTGCTCCTCATTACATTCGGATCGGTTATGGCCGCCGGAGCTCCAATCATCTCCGCTTTGCTGGGTGTTGGCGTCGGAATTCTCGGCATCGTGTTTGTCGCAAGTTTTGTTTCAATCAACTCGACCACACCCGTTCTCGCCGTCATGATCGGTCTGGCAGTCGGTATCGACTACGCATTGTTCATCATCTCGCGAGCGCGCGAGTACCTGGCCGAAGGCATCGAACCCAAGGAAGCTGCCGCCCGTGCAATTGCCACGGCCGGTTCGGCCGTGGCATTCGCGGGAACCACTGTCATTGTGGCCCTCTGCGGACTTTCAGTTGCCGGCATCGCATTTCTGACCTCCATGGGTATTGCTTCCGCCGCTGCCGTGGCAGTTGCCGTGTGTGTGGCACTCACCGCTGTCCCGGCCATGCTGGGCCTGATGGGCGAGCGCATTGCCCCTAAGGAACGTCACGGCCGAAAGACGGGTGCCATGGCTTCCCGCTGGGTGAATGCTGTGACACGGTTTCCCGCCGCCACGATCCTTGCCGTCATCGCAATTCTCGGAGTCTGCACGATTCCCATTTCTGCCGTAAGCCTTGCGCTGACGGATAACGGCTTCGAACCTCAAGGCACGCAGCAACGCGATACGTACGATGCCATTTCCGAAGCGTACGGACCAGGGTACAACTCGCCCATCATCGTTATTGCCAACATCGTTCAGACGGACGACCCGGTCTCAGTAGTTGCAGATCTGGCAGATGAAATCGGGACGCTCGACGGGGTCGCTCGAGTTGCGTTGGAGACCCCAAATGAGGATGGTTCGCTGGCATTTATCGAGATACTTCCGGAAGAGGGGCAAGCTGATCAAGCAACCACAGACCTCGTGAAGACCATTCGGTCAAACGCTTCAGATTACGAAGCCCAGTTTGGAATATCGGACCTCATGGTCACCGGCCGCACGGCAATCGCAATCGATGTTGCGAACAAACTCAACAGCGCGCTTCTCCCATTCGGAACTGTGGTTGTGGGCCTCTCGCTCGTCCTCTTGATGGTGGTGTTCCGCTCGATCGCCGTTCCCATCACCGCCACGCTCGGCTATCTCCTCTCCCTTGGAGCAGGAATGGGAGCGGTTGGCGCCGTGTGGGGTTGGGGCTGGTTTGCCGATGCCATCAACGTCACGAAAACCGGCGCCGTCATATCCTTCCTTCCCGTGATCGTTATGGGCATCTTGTTTGGCTTGGCTATGGACTACGAGGTGTTCCTGGTTTCTCGTATGCGCGAAGAATGGATCAAGACGCATGACGCGAAAGCCTCCGTCAAAGCGGGCTTTGTGGGTTCCGCAAAAGTTGTGAGCGTGGCCGCCATCATCATGACCAGCGTGTTTGCCGCGTTTATCCCTGATGGCATGGTCTATATCAAACCAATCGCTGTGGCACTGACTGTGGGCATTGCGGCTGATGCATTCTTGGTCCGCATGACCTTCATTCCCGCGGCGATGTACTGGTTGGGCGAACAGGCATGGTGGCTCCCCGGCTGGTTGGACCGCCTTCTGCCCGTAGTGGATATCGAGGGTGAAGGCTTGGAACGCAACCTCGAGCACACGCAATGGGTGGCCCAGAATGGTCCGTCCACAGTCCGCATTGAGAATCTGGTTGTCTCTGAAGGCAGCGATGTTGCTATCGATGGGCTATCGCTCGCTCTTGCTTCTGGTGAGTTGGCTGTTGTTCGGACCGACGACGTCGCCGCGCGGCTTTCGCTTGCCGCCGTTATCGGTGCTCGGCTTCGCGCCACATCCGGAAAGGTGATCATTGGACGGAACTGTTTGCCCGACGGCACGGCATCCGCCCAAGGCATGACAACCTCCCTTCACAACTGGGACGACGAAATCACGGACCGGGCTCAGGTTGTCGTCGTCGACGATCCGGGTGGGCGCCGCTGGAAACGAGTCCGCCAACTACTGGAAGAAGGAAGAACTGTGGTTGTGACCGGACCGCTCGCACTGGCGGTCCCAGATGATCTGAAACCTACAGACCAAACCGATCTGGGCACGGCAGGACAACCCATCCACCGCCGCCACGCACCTGCCCGAGACCTTGTGTCGAGTTCCGTTGGAACGTCTACCACCTCGGTAAACGAGGCAAACGATTGGAGAGATCAATGAAGCGCCGTTCGATACTCCTGACGCTGGTCATGGTTTTGCCGGCTCTGCTCGGGCTGACCACATTGGTAGCCACGAGCGACTCAGTGGACAACATCGATGCAATCCCTGCTGCGATCGTCAACCTTGACGAACCCGTGACGCTGGATTCAGGCGATACGCTCCCTGCCGGGCGCCAAATGCTCGCCAGTCTGACGGCCCCTGATCAGACCACGCTTGACTGGTCTGTGGTCTCAGCTGATACTGCGGAGTCTGGGCTCGCCGAGGGTACCTACTACGCAGTTGTGACGATTCCGTCAACGTTCTCCCGGCAAGTCGCCGACGTGCTTCAAGGAGATTCGACCACCGTTCCACAGGTCGAAGTCAGTTCTTCCAGCTCCTCTCCGGTGGTCGGACGCTTGACAAGCGCTCTGGTTACCTCCGCCGCCAACGATCTGGGAACCACTCTGACGGTCTCCTATCTGGACACGTCTTTGGCTGCCACCACCACTATCTCCGATTCAATCGGGGACGCGGCACGTGGCGCGCAGGAGCTTCACGAAGGTCAGGAATCTGCTGCCGAGGGCGCCTCCACCTTGGCAGATGGCGCGGCATCACTCACTACCGGGCTGGAGTCACTTCACAGCGGTACCAGCGAGCTTTCCTCTGGCGCAGACACGCTGGCAGACGGCGTGGGAACCTACACGGATGCCGTCTCCAGTGCTGCTTCCGGCGCCTCGACGCTGGCAAGCGGAGCTTCGAGCCTCTCTTCTGGCGTCGCGGCCTACACCGGCGGTGTCGCTCAGGTCTACTCAGGCATCACCAAAGCCCAATCTGGTTCATCAACCAGCCTGAAGGACGGCGCAGCCACGGTAGCAGCGGGCATCGATACTCTCAACACGACGCTTGCATCCGTGGACGTCAGCGGGCTGGCCACGATGCCCAATCAGTTGGGTTCTGCGGCCGACGCGGCAAACACCATTTCGGACACCGCAGGCACACAGCTCACGCAAGCAATCGCGGCATGCCAGTTCCAGACCGCCCAGCTCACGGCGGCCGGACTGACCAGTGTTCCGAGCGATCAGACTGATTACTGCGCGGCGGCTACCCAGATTGCCAACGGGATTGCCTCAGGCGCCTCAACGCTCGGCACCTCTTTGAGTGAGGGTGCAGATCAAGCGACGGCTGCAGCTTCCCAGCTCTCCACACTTTCGGAGGGTCAAGATGCACTTGAGCAGCTCTCCGCCGGCGCACACGCCGTCTCCGACGGTATCAGCACGCTGGCCACTTCAATCAACTCGAACTTGCTTGGAACGAACGCATCCACGCTAACCTCAGGCGCTTCGCAACTAGCAACAGGAGCAACCACGCTCTCCGAGGGACTCGCGACTCTCAATGAGTCATCGTCCGCCGTAACGTCGGGCGCTTCGCAGCTAGCAACAGGAGCAACCAGTCTGGACGAAGGCGCAGCCAGCGCTAACGATGGTGCAGATCAATTGGCTGAAGGTGCAGCGACCCTTGCGGACGGTTCAGCTCAGCTCACCGAAGGTGCATCAACGTTGGCGGATGGGCTTTCCCAAGCTCAGGACGCCATCCCCACATACACCGATGACCAGGCATCAGAGATGGCAAGCGCCATTGCGACCCCTGTCGGTGTGAGCGACCAAGGCGGTGACACCTCGGTGATGACCGCATTCGCCAGCGCCGCGGGCGTAGCGGGACTGTGGATCGGCACACTGCTTGCTATCCTGTGCCTCGGCTCCATCAACCGCCGCAGGATCGAATCTGCCGCCACTCCGTTTGCGTTGACCGTGCAGTCACTGTGGCCCGCTGCAGTGCTATCGGTGATTCAAGCGCTCGCGCTCTGGGTTACCTTCATTCTCGCGGGCGTTAAGATGTCACATGCCTTCGCTGCCCTGTTGATCCTGCTGTTGGCGTCAGTCGCTTTGACGGCCGTGCAACAAGCCCTGTTGACTGCGTGCGGCCGGCGCGGAGGAATCGCGATCTCGTTGTTCCTCTTCGTGGCGCAGGCGGTGTGCCTGGGAATCATTATCCCATCCCAGACACAAGGCGGCTTCCTCGCCATGATCAATTCGACCACTCCGATGCCCGCCACGGCCGGCGCGCTGCAGACCCTCATTACCGGGACCGGCGCCACGGTTGGCAACGCCATCGCCGTGTTGGTGGTGTGGGCCGCGATCGCATTCGTCGTGGAGCTCGTGGCGATTAAGAAGAGGCGCCAGACGAGCCTGGGTGCCGTAAGGACCCACATCAACCAGCTCAACAGAGCTGCTTGACCCGGTTTCCTCCTCAGCGGGGCCCTCAGAACACTCTGGGCCCCGCACGGAGTTCAGGGGGCGGTTCGCCAGTGCACAGCGCGGGCGAACCGCCGCGACATGCTGACCGCAAAGCCGTGTTCACGCCACACAAGAACCTGCCAACGCCCACACAAGAACTCACTCACGCCCCACAAGAACCCACCGCCCGCACATAAGAAGAAGGGCTTGTCCATTTCTGGACAAGCCCTTCTTCTCACGTCATTGCGTCAGTCCGACAGCAAACCTGCCTGGTAAGCCTTGGCAAGCTTACGTGGGATACGCACTTCGCGGCCCTGCACGCGGACGGTCTGGAGCTCAGTGAGCTCGGCCTTCCACTGCGAACGGCGAGAGCGTGTGTTGCTGCGGGACATCTTCCGCTTGGGTACTGGCATGATGCCCTCCTCTCCTTCGTTCGACCGCCCGGTGGCGGCCCGTCAGTCTTCTGGCATCGGCACGAGGCCAATGCGCACAAGCAGTTAGTCTACCTAACTGATCGCTTCTGCGCCATTCTGGAAGCGCTGCTGTTGAGGCAAGCCTGCAGAGTACTTGGTCACACCCGTCAGCCATCAGCCACAATAACTCTATGAGCGATCTCCTTCTCCCTCGCGGTACAGTGCTACGCAACGAACTTGAGATCAAGCGCTCTCGTTTCATCGCCTTAGTTGCCCGCGTGGACTCACCCGAAGAAGCTCGCACAGTCATCGAATCCGAGCGCTCAGCCACACCGGACGCCCGCCATCACTGCACAGCCTTTGCAGTAACGATGCCAGATTCCCTGCCGGTCATGCACTCCTCAGATGACGGCGAACCCGCAGGCACGGCAGGCCGTCCCATGCTTGACGTCTTGGCGGGAATCCCACTCTTCGACGTCGTCGCCGTGGTCACCCGATACTTTGGCGGGACGTTGCTTGGCACGGGCGGGTTAGTGCGCGCTTACTCCGAATCAGTGCGCGAATGCCTTGAAGGAACACCACTCACCGAACGTGTGACAGTGAAGAAGTGGTCCACCCTCTTGCCACACGGTGAAGCTGGGCGCTTTATCTCAGACTTCTCCGCACGCGGTTGGCACGTGGAGACAACGTATGTTGCCTCCGGCGTCCAGACAACCATTTCCACCGACGACGACGTCGTGGCAGCGCTCGCGCGCCTCTCCTCCGGCAGGATCATTGCTGAGCCTGCCGGACTAACTCCGGTTGAGAAGGCTTGTGGTGTGATCGCGCGTGGGGTGGCTATTGCTCGCTAGATGACGGTGTTGTGAGCATGCATTCACGTGATGTGTATTACACACTGAGACTAGTTCGCATCTATTCCTACTTTTATGGTTGGTTAGTTCTACACTAGGATGCGTAATGACCGGATCACAGAAGCAGGAAGGAAGCGGCACGTTGTCAAACACCAATATCGCAGCTCTCCTCTTCTCACCTCACTGCCGGTGTCTCTAGAGCGTCGGGCTTCAATGGTGCGCGATGCGCACGCACTCGACGCTCTCCGCGCCAGCAACTGGCACTCTGCCCGGCGGATTCACCACCGCATCGGACCCAAGGATTTGGTTCTGAAGAACCACAACGTCAAGAAGTCATTAGCCACCTCAAGGAGAGATCATGGCAAACATCTATGAAAACGCCACCACGCTGGTTGGCAACACCCCGCTCGTAAAGATCAACAACCTCGGCGAAGAGAATGGCGCAACAGTGCTGGCCAAGCTGGAGTTCTACAACCCAGCAAACTCAGTCAAGGATCGCATCGCGGTTGCCATCATCGATGCAGCCGAGGAGTCCGGCCAGCTCACCCACGGTGGCACTATCGTCGAAGCAACCTCGGGCAACACCGGAATTGGGCTCGCTTGGGTTGGCGCTGTGCGCGGTTACAAGGTGATCCTCACGATGCCTTCCTCCATGTCCAAGGAACGCCGCGCACTGCTTCGCGCATTCGGCGCTGAACTCGTTTTGACTGAGCCCGCCGGCGGCATGAAGGGCGCTGTTGAGAAGGCTAACGAAATCGTTGCAGCCACCCCCGGCGCCATCCTCGCTTCGCAGTTCGCAAATGAAGCAAACCCAGCTATTCATGAGAAGACCACTGGTGAAGAGATCTGGGCTGATACTGACGGCAAGATTGACTACTTCGTTGCAGGCGTTGGCACCGGCGGCACCATCACCGGCGCTGGTCGCGCGCTGCGCCGCCACAACCCGGACGTCAAGCTCGTCGTCGTCGAACCCGCAGAATCACCACTGCTTTCCGAAGGCAAGGCTGGCCCGCACAAGATCCAGGGCATTGGCGCGAACTTCGTACCAGATGTCCTCGATACCGACCTGTATGACGAGGTCATCGCAATCCCAAGCGATGACGCCATCGCTACTGCGCGTGATGCTGCCACCAAGGAAGGCCTTCTGGTTGGCATTTCATCGGGTGCAGCCCTCAATGCCGCACTTCAGATCGCCAAGCGCCCCGAGGCGGCTGGCAAGACGATCGTGGCAATCGTTCCCGACTTCGGCGAACGCTACCTCTCCACACCACTCTTCGAAGGTCTGCTCGACTGATCTCACGGCTATGCATGCCTAGAGCTCTCCGCTCAGCAACCCCCGAGCACAGCTGAATATATCGAGTTACGCCCCCAATGTGGTCATGAATAGATCATCTGGGGGCGTAATCCGTATGATCAACTCAAGATCGTTGCAACAATGGTCTTTTCACAGCGCAACACAGGGAGATCACATGGGCGGAAGATTCCATCGTTTCATGAAGACTCTGCACCAAGATCTTCAGGCCGCCCGAGACCATGACCCGGCCGCGCGATCAAACGTGGAAGTCGCCCTCGGATACCCAGGAGTGCACGCCGTGTGGGCGTACCGGATTGCCCATGCCGTGTGGGTGCACTATCCCGCATTCAAACTTCCCGCTCGCTTGTTCTCACAATTCGTTCGAGCCATGACTGGCATCGAAATTCACCCCGGAGCAACGATCGGTCCGCGCCTCTTCATTGATCACGGCATGGGCGTTGTTATTGGGGAAACCGCCGAACTCGGCGCCGACTGCATGCTCTATCACGGCGTGACCCTCGGTGGCACATCCCTGAAGGCAACCAAGCGGCACCCAACGCTTGGCGACGACGTCGTCGTGGGCGCTGGAGCGAAAGTTCTGGGCCCGATTCTCATCGGAGACGGTGCCCGAATCGGAGCGAACGCCGTTGTGGTGCATGACGTTCCGGCGCATGCGACGGCCGTGGGCGTCCCTGCCAAGAACAGGGAGCCCGCCCCCACCGGATTCTGGATCGACCCAGCTATCTATATCTAGTTGCTATCTGCATCTGACTGTGGGATCTAGCTCGAAACTGGGCGATCTCGATAAGTCTTCTGCACCTAGCTCAGCGTTGCTCTTCGTAGGCGCTAATCAGATCGATGCGGCGCTGATGGCGCGGATCCCCACTAAATGGCGTTTCAAGGAACGCGAGAACGAACTCTAGTGCCTCTTCAGGCTGGTGCATTCGGGCGCCGATCGAAATGACGTTGGCATTGTTGTGCTCGCGGCCCAGCTGTGCCGTCTCCTTGTTCCAAGCGAGAATCGAGCGAATACCGGCCACTTTGTTCGCGGAGATCTGCTCGCCGTTGCCCGATCCTCCCAGCACAATACCGAGCGAGCCAGGGTCTGCCGCCACTGCTTCGGCGCAGGGGATGCAGGTAGTTGGGTAATCGTCGAGTGAATCGTAGACGTCCGATCCGTGATCTACTACCTCGTAGCCAGCGGACTGTAGCTGCGGGACTAGGAACTCCTTGAGTTCGAATCCAGCATGGTCTGTTGCAATATGAACACGCATGAACCCATGGTAGATGTTTTCGCAGGCCGATGAACGCAAAGATCGAGCGTGTACGGCTGCGTATGCTGTGAACATGACGATTTCTGACAAGCACTTGGCTGCCGTTCTTTCAGGCGCCGATCCCACCGTGCGTCCGCAAGATGATCTATTTCGCGCTGTGAACGGCGCGTGGCTTGACTCCCATGAGATCCCCAGTGATCTCGCTTCCGATGGTTCGTTCATGGCTCTTGTCATTCAAGCTGAAGAACAAGTTCGAACCATCATCGAAGAGATTGCTGAGTCCCGCCCAACTTCCGGTGAACCTGCCCAAATCGCTGGGCTCTTCAACTCTTGGATGGACACGGAGAAGGCCGACGCGTTGGGTACTGCCCCACTCAAGCCAGACCTTGAACTCGTGGATTCAGCGGATACGAAGGATGCATTGGCACGGGCCATCGGCACTCTCATGCCCACAGGCGTGGGTTCGTTCTACGGGCTCGATGTGGATTCAGACCTTAACGATCCCACCCGCTACATCACATTCTTGTACCAGTCCGGAATTGGGTTGCCAGATGAGGCTTACTACCGTGAACCCCAATTCGCGGAAGTGCTGGGCAAGTATAAGGACTTCATGATTTCCTTCCTCGCGCTGGGCTACGGCCTAAGTGAGGAGCAGGCCCGCGAGGCTGCCAGTACCGTTTTTGGCATCGAAGAGCAGATCGCTGCCAAGCACATGAGTGTTGTCGATTCACGTGATACCGACAAGATCAACAACCTCATGACCTTCAGCGCATTTGCCGAATCCGCCGTCGGATTCAACTGGTCTGAGGCGTTGCGCGCTTCTGGGTTCACAGATGAGAAGCTTGCGGAAGTCCTCGTTCTCAATCCTGACGCCCTGCGCGGTGCAGCTGAGGTTTGGGCCACCGCTGAACTGGAGGATCTCAAGGCCTACACAAAGTGGCGAATCCTCCGGTCGCGAGCCAGCTATCTGACCACAGAAATCGACAAGGCGAGCTTCGACTTCTACGGCCGCGTTCTTTCCGGCACCGCTGAGCAGCGCGAGCGCTGGAAGCGTGGCATCCAACTGGTCAACGGATCACTGGGTGAAGCTGTGGGCAAGATCTATGTGGATCGGCACTTCCCACCTGAGCACAAGGAAAAAATGCGGTTGCTGGTTGAGGACCTCCTCGAGGCCTACCGCCGCTCGATCGGCTCATTGGACTGGATGGGTGAAGCCACAAAGGCGAAGGCTCTTGAGAAGGTGGACTCCTTTAACCTGAAGATCGGCTACCCGGACAAGTGGCTTGACTACTCGTCCATGACGATCGGCACAGACCTTACAGAGAATATTCGCCAAGTGACTAGGTTTGAGTTCAACCGTGCGATCAACAAACTCGGAAAGCCTGTTGATCGCAGCGAATGGTTTATGTCACCTCAGACCGTCAACGCCTACTACAACCCCACGTGGAATGAAATCGTGTTCCCAGCTGCGATTCTTCAGTTCCCCTTCTTTGATCCGGAGCGCGACGACGCCCTGAACTACGGTGGCATCGGCGCCGTCATTGGTCATGAGATCGGGCATGGATTCGACGATCAGGGCTCAAAGTACTCAGCTGACGGCTCCTTGAAGAACTGGTGGACTGACCAGGATCGAGGGGAGTTTGAGAAGCGCACCACCGCACTAGTGGCTCAGTACGACGTCTACATCCCTGAGCAGTTCGAAGGCGAGGCGGCACATCACGTACAAGGCGCTCTGACATTGGGTGAGAACATCGGCGATCTGGGTGGCTTGTCCATCGGCCTCAAGGCGTATGGCGTTGCACTTGAGCGTGAAGGTCTCACACTCGAAACAGCCCCTTCAATCGAAGGCTGGACCGGCATTCAGCGAGTGTTCCTCTCCTATGCCCGCATCTGGCAGGAGAAGCGCCGCACTGAGCTGCTCCAGACTCTCATCGCCACAGACCCGCACTCCCCTGCAGAGTTCCGGTGCAACGGTGTGGTCAAGAACGTGGATGCCTTCGCCACGGCATTTGACCTAACTGAGGGCGACGCTCTCTACCTACCTCCAGAAGAACGGGTGCGCATCTGGTAGTGCTTGATGGTTGGGGAGGTTGAAGCTCACGCTTCAACCTCCCCAACGCACCCCCACCCAACCGCCCGATGGGCGCGTCTCCCCTCGACTCGCGTAGGCTAGTGGGCGGAAAACTTAGCAGAAAGGACACTCATGCCGGGCACAAACCTGACGCGTGAAGAAGCCGCCATTCGATCGGGGCTCGTAACCACCGAGGCCTACACAATTGCGCTTGATCTAGCCGGAGAATCGGAGACCACCTTCGGTTCCGTTACTGAGATTGAGTTCTCAGCCAAGCCGGGTACCTCCACCTTCCTTGACATCATCGCTCACAGCATTGAGCGAGTTGTACTCAACGGCGAGGATCTTGATACCTCTGCCTATGCGGACTCCCGCTTCCCCATTGCGAATCTGCAGGAGCACAACACCGTCCGTGTCGAGGCGACCATGGACTACTCACATACCGGTGAAGGACTCCACCGATACGTGGATCCTGCCGACGGTGAGGTATACCTCTATTCCCAGTTCGAAGTGGGCGATGCCCGCCGCGTCTTTGCGAACTTCGAACAGCCTGATCTGAAGGCCGTTTACACGTTCACTGTCACCGCTCCGTCGTCGTGGCGCGTGTTCTCCAACTCGCCGTCGCCAGAACCTCAGATTGTGAGCGACGGCGTCGCTACATGGGCTTTCTCCACGACGGAGAAGATGTCCACGTACCTCACCTCAATCGTGGCTGGCCCATACGAGGGGTTCAACAACGATTCCTACATCTCCACCGATGGTCGCGAGATTCCGCTGGGCGTGTGGGCACGCAAGTCCCTTGCCGAATACCTCGATTCGGAGGAGCTGTTCCTCATCACGAAACAGGGCTTCGAGTTCTATGAGGCGAACTACGGCCACCCCTACCCGTTCCGCAAGTACGATCAGATCTTCTGCCCTGAATACAACGCCGGAGCCATGGAGCATCCCGGAAACGTGACTCTGGTTGAGAGCTACGTGTTCCGTACCAAGCCAACCGGCGCGATGATCGATCGTCGCATCATCACGATTCTTCATGAACAAGCCCACATGTGGTTTGGTGACCTCGTCACCATGAAGTGGTGGGATGACCTGTGGCTCAACGAATCATTTGCTGAGTACATGAGCCACCTTGCGGCAGTCGCGAACACGCGCTTGACCGACGCCTGGACCACCTTCCTCACATCGGAGAAGTCCTGGGCAACCTCCGAAGATCAGCTTCCCTCCACGCACCCCATCGCAGCGGACGTCGTAGACCTAGAAACGGTACTCATCAACTTTGATGGCATTACCTATGGCAAGGGCGCATCTGTGCTCAAGCAGCTGGCCGCTTGGGTGGGACTCGACGAATTCCTTGCGGGGGTACGCTCCTATATCGCGAAGTACGCGTGGGGCAACGCCACCTTGGCCGATCTGCTCACAGAACTCGAAGCCGCATCTGGCCGCGATCTGAGCGAATGGACCAAACTGTGGCTGGGCGAATCCGGCGTCAACATCTTCACCCCTGAGGTGAAGGTGGCGGCAGACGGCACGATCGAATCCTTGACCTTGATTCAGGAATCTGACGGACGTTCCTCCCTCCGCCCGCACCGCATGGCCGTTGGCGGATTCGACGTCGTGGATGGCAAGCTCACACGCGTGCTCTCTACAGAACTCGACGTGGATGGTGAGCGTACCGAGGTTGCCGAGTTCGCTGGCAAGAACCGCCCTGGGCTGATCCTTGTCAACGATTATGACTATGCCTACGGAAAGTTCCGGTTGGATCAAGAATCCTTGGCATTCGCGGTTGAGAATCTCGATAAGTTCGCAGTGCAGGATCATCTGGCCCGGACCAGCGTGCTTCTCTCGGCATGGGACATGTGCCGCGACGGTCTGATGCCTGCTTCCGCATACGTTGATATCGCACTCAGAGCCTTGCCAGATGAAACAGACGGCACCGTGTTGCGCTACACACTCGCCCAGGTGAATACTGCGGTGAACCTCTACTCCTCACTGGAGAATAGAGACGGACTGCGGTCCAAGGCAGCTGCAGTGCTCTTCGATATTCTTGCAACATCCGTTGCGGGTTCGGACCACCAGCTTCAGATCGCTGGCGCTGCCATGCGCGCCGCTGAGAGTGAAGAACAGCTTGCCCAGATCGCCGGTTGGCTCGAAGGTGCGCGCGTCCCGTCCGGTTTTGAGGTCGACGCCGAACAGCGTTGGTTGATTATCGTGGCGCTGGCGGCAGCTGGCCAGATTGGCGAGGCAGAGATTGCCGCAGAGTTTGATCGCGACGCAACATCGTACGGCCAGATCTACTCCGCACAGGCACGTGGCGCACTCGCTGATCCAACTGTGCGCGAATCGGTATGGTCGGATATCACGGGCCAGGACGTCTCCAACACCGTGCAACGTAACCTCTGCTTGGGAATCATGCGTTCCTCCGCAGAGTCGATGGTTCCGTTCGCTGAGCGTTACTATGCCGACGCCGAAGCCCAGTGGAACGATCACACCGTGGAGATCGCCAAGAACATGCTCGAGTACGCTTACCCGATTCAACTCGCAGGACGCACCGATCTTGGTGTGGACATCGTGGAGCTTGGACATACGTGGCTAGCTGAGCATAAGGATGCCGCAGCAGCGTGCATTCGCTTGGTCTCAGAGCAGGTGGATCGCGCGGAGCGCGCTGTTCGTGCACAGGCTGCAGACAAGAACTGAAGCTGCAGGTAAGAACTAGAGCGCCAGAGCAAGAGGGAGGCGGACGATAGACATCGTCCGCCTCCCTCTGCATAAGCGCGGTGCAGCTGAGCTGAGCCATGCGCGATCCGTTCTCTGCCCGCTCGCTGCTAGGGCCCTGCGAAAGCAGGGCTGGTCAGACCCCGCCTAGATCTGGCTCTTGTGAGGAATCCACCGTGGCGACTGACAGGAAAGGCTTGCCGCCTTCCACCTTCGGGGCTTGGGCAATCACAGAGACTGCCTCTGGCTTTACCCCCATCACGATCAATGGGGAGCACAACGCGTAGCCCGCCTCCACAGCCACCGATGTATTCCATAGGACAATTGGCTGACCAGCTGTAACGTACTGCCCTTCACGCACCAACGTAGTGAAACCCGCGCCATCCAGCCGGATGGTATCGATACCCAAGTGAACTAGCACGCCTACGCCGGCGTCGGTTCTGATGACGATCCCGTGAGGCTTTGACTTCACAATCGTGCCATCGCACGGCGCAACGACTGTAAGGCCGCCTTGGAAGGGCTCAATCGCTGCTCCGGGCCCCACGAGTCCAGCAGAAAACACCGGGTCGGGAACGTTGGCCATTGGCACCACGTCTCCGGAGACGGGTGCCACAAGCACAAGGCCAGTCACATCAGTCCTTGCGGAGTTCGTTGATTTCGTCCGTCAAATCGTCGGCAACCGGCCCAACAACCACCTGAACCACGGAATCCTGGAGAACAACTCCAAAGGCGCCTGCCTTGCGTAGCGCATCCTCATCCACCGAGGCGGGGTCATTGACCTCCACACGAAGGCGCGTAATGCAGGCTTCAACGTCCAGAACGTTCGGTGCCCCGCCAAGACCAGCCAACAGATTCGAAGCGTCAATGTTCATGACTTCGCTCCTGACTCCGCAATTTCGCGGACCTCTACGATATTCCAATTGAAAGCCTACAGTTTGGCGGGCGATCGTGCCGCACACCCGTGCGAGTTGCGCCAACTGCGATGAAGAATCACGGCTGACGCCCGTTTCTCATCGTGACGCGCGCTCAACGTTCCCGTAACTCTCCCGTAAACGCCTGCACAAGTGACAGCAAGCGTTCGTTCGTGCTCAGATCCTCAACCATCACAGGGTGATTGGAACCATCGGCTAGTGGCACACGCCAGTTCGGGTACTCATTATCCGTACCCGGCTGGTTCTGCGCGCGGCGCTCACCCACTCCGTCCACGAGGGCAACCGCCAGAAGTTCGGCTGGAGTGCGGGCAATGTAGCGGTGCATGGCTTCCACAATCTCTTGCTCGCGCGGGTTCTCCCCCACCAAGCCATATTCATGTAGGCGTGCAAGCATGTGTTGCTTCTCAGCAAGCGCCTCGGCACGTACCTGTTCCACAGGTTCCGTCAAGAGTCCGAGATGTTCGCGTAGCACCACGTGTTCACCGGCAAGATACCCCGCCACAGGCGGCAGATCGTGTGTATCTACCGTGACCAGAGTTTCGCGGCGGTAGTCCGTTGGCCGCCGGAACTGGCCGTCGCTTTCCTGTTCAAACCACATAACGGATGTTCCGAGGATTCCACGAGAACTCAGGTAGTCGCGTACCCATGGCTCCACATTTCCTAGATCCTCGCCCACCACAATCGCGCCGGCGCGCGCTGCTTCGAGCATGAGTACGCCAACCATGGCTTCCTGATCGAAGCGGACGTAGGCGCCCTGCGACGGATCGGCACCTTCGGGAATCCACCACAGACGGAAGAGCCCCATGACGTGATCCACTCGAAGTGCGCCAGCGTGGCGCAGCACAGTCTTGGCCATGTCGCGAAGCGGAGCATAGGCCATCTTGCGAAGAGAATCGGGCCGCCACGGCGGTTGCGACCAGTTTTGGCCCTGCTGGTTATACATGTCTGGTGGGGCGCCCACCGTCACGCCCTGTGCAAAAGCTTCAGGGATAGACCATGTGTCAGATCCTGTGGCGTGCACACCCACCGCGAGATCGTGGAAAATCCCGATGCTCATTCCCGAATCTAAAGCA
Organism: Changpingibacter yushuensis; assembly: GCF_014041995.1. Classification (NCBI taxonomy): domain Bacteria; kingdom Bacillati; phylum Actinomycetota; class Actinomycetes; order Actinomycetales; family Actinomycetaceae; genus Changpingibacter; species Changpingibacter yushuensis. The sequence goes on from NZ_CP059492.1 coordinate 1,950,232, forward strand.
CTACGCTGAGCATCCTCGAGTTGTTGGTCAATGATCCACTGCATCCACGTGTAGAAGTCGATGCGATCAGAAAGCTCCTGACGAACCACCGTTGCAGCTGGTGTATCCGGGCGCGAAAGCTTGGCGGGAAAATCCTCACCGTACTTCTCGCGCAGCGCGCACCAGAATGCGAAGTCCTCCAGGCCTTGCCCCTCGGCGCGTCGGTAGTGTTGAAAATCCCGTTCGCGCGCCTGAGACCGAGGCTGCTCAAAGATGATCTCGAGTGCCTTACGCTTGCCTTCCCATGCCCTGTCACGATCGATAATCCGGTTGTGCAGCGAATCCTCTTTGGCGCGTTCACCGGCCCACCGGACGTTTGACCGAGCCTCAGTTGGCATGTAGCCAACTTCCCGAATATCCTCTGGCCGGATGTAGAGGGGATTAAAGAAACGACGCGTAACCGGGAGGTACGGGGAAGGTGTCATGTGACCTTCGGGTTCGGCGGCATGGAGTGGGTTGATGAGCACGAAGTCTCCGCCCATTGCGCCGAATGCCGAACAGATCTCCTTCAGGTCTGCCGTATCGCCCACTCCCCAAGATTCGCGTGAGCGGACCGAGTACAGCTGCACCATAGCTCCCCAGCTACGTGCGCCGCGTGAGGACGGCGTCGGCAGCATCTGTGGCACTGCGATGAGCGGCGCTTCCACCAAAACTTGTGCGCCTTCTTCACCCCATCCGCAACTTGTTGCAAGGGTGATTGTGGCACCCAGCGTGTGATATCCGAGCGGCAGATCCTCGGGAACTGCAAAGGACGCCTGCCCCAGCACCACCCCATCAACTTCGCGTGGCGGAGTGAAATCCTCGATCTGGGCGAGCCATCGAACCTGGCCTGACTCCTCCGTGACCTGCACGGATACAGAGGAACCGTGCGGCAGGTGTACCGGAATTGTGTACTGGCCGTGAACCCGCACGATTGTGCATTCTGGCAACACTTCGCGCCACGGTTTGAGTACTGAGTCTTTGATCGCTTGTTCTGCTGACGACGTCGTCGCAGCGTCTGCGCCCATCGCGGCAAGCACCTTAATGAGTGTCTCATCAGCGACTTGCGTCAGAGATCCGCCGAAAGCCCAGTATTCCGTGTCTACTCCATACGCCTCTGCAAGCGAGCACAATAGCTCTCTGCTTGGAGCACTCTTCATCAATGCCACCCTCCGCGGCTTGCTGGGTCTTCATCGACCCGACTACCGACAATCTTGCCAGATTCTGCAAGTTTTTTCAGCATCCTGACAGTACTTCTTACACAGCCGTAGGTCGGGGCGCTTCCAGCTAACCCTATGCCTTGGCATTGAGGAGCAATCGGCTTCTTCCGAATGCTGGAAGCATGGGGCTTATCACGTTTTGCCGGCCACAACAGGGGACTTTCTTCACATCGCGAGGTGACAAGTTCACACGCCGTGCAGCTCGCTCTCAAGTAAAATGGCAGAGTCTTTAGTACTGCCGAGAAAGGTCGCTGCGGATGCCCAGCACTATCCTTCTGCCGGATTGCGACACGGAACCACTTGCCTCATTGCTCAACCCATTGCGGCTACAACGCGTCGGAGACAAACGGTATGTGGGATCCAACTTGCCTCAGCTTTCTGGCCGCGTCTATGGCGGCCAAGTCTTGGCGCAAGCGACTCTGGCGGCAGCTGACACCGTGCCAGGCGGCCCTGAGGAACGGCTCGCCCATTCCATTACCGCAGCATTCCTTCGGCCCGGGGCCATTGACGTTCCCACTGAATTCGAAGTGACGGAGCTCAACGACGGGCGATCGTTTTCCACACGAAGTACTCGCGCACTTCAGAACGGGCGCATCATATTTAGCGCTCGTGTATCCTTCCAGCTTCGCCAGCCGGGTCCTTCCTACGGCACGCCCATGCCTACCGCCCCTGCACCCGAGACCCTGCCATCTTCGGTGGACTTCTTCTACCAGATGAACAACGCTCTTGGGCGTATCATGTCCAGCACGAACGCCATGGACATGCGTTTTGTTGACGGGAACATCTTTACCACGGTGGCGGAGAAGCGCGATCCACACACAATGATTTGGATGCGAACGCGTTCACCCATGCCCGACGGAACATCCCGGCTCCTTCAACGCGCGATGCTCGGGTATGCCGCCGATCAGATCATGCTTGAACCGGTTATGCGCGCAACTGGCTTGCAGTGGAGCGATCCAAACATGTCACTGGCCACGTTGGATCACTCAATATGGTGGCACCGCAACTTTGATATCTCGGACTGGATTCTGGCTGATCTGGAGAGCCCATCGGCACAAAATGGCCGTGGTTTGACCATTGCTAAGTTCTATCAGCATGGCAAGCACATTGCCACAATGTCCCAGGAGGGCATGGTTCGCATCCGGACCGTAACTAATCAGGACGATTAATTGTGAGACCTAAGCGCCTCATGAGCAGAAGCTGGTCGAATCGCACGCAGTCGAGACGGAGAGACCCGGACTGCACGGAGTTAGTGTAAGTGGACTCGACGGGTACGTACTCAGCCGGTTCTGACACGCTGGTCGAGCGCCTGACACCGTTCACGTGCATATGAACAAGAAATGGTGTGGGACCATAACATTACGTCATGGTCCCACACCATTAGCTTACGTGGCACGTAGTGCCACAGCCTTATTGGGAGACAGGTTCGCTTGGCTCGGCGCGCTCATCAGGCGTCCTCACAGACGGCGGTTCCACAGAGTTCAGTTCCTCAGAGGAACGGTTCCGGATCATGTGCACCACGGCAACGAGAATCGCCACCACGAAGACGATGGATCCTGCGATGTAGGCGAAGTTTCCGATCTGGTAAAGCGCGTTCGCGCCAGAGGCGACAACTGAACTAGTCACGAGTCAGCTTCCTATAGGTAGTTGCTGCCGGACGGCTGGCATCGATGCCCAGACGTTCAACCTTATTCTTCTCGTAGGATTCGAAGTTGCCTTCGAACCAGTACCAGCTTGCTGGGTTCTCCTGAGTGCCTTCATAGGCGAGGATGTGCGTGGCAACACGGTCAAGGAACCAGCGATCATGGGTGATCACAACGGCGCAACCAGGGAACTGAAGCAGCGCATTCTCGAGAGATCCCAGAGTCTCGACGTCCAAATCGTTGGTTGGTTCGTCAAGGAGGAGCAAGTTTCCGCCTTGCTTGAGAGTCAACGCCAAGTTCAGACGGTTGCGTTCACCGCCAGAGAGGATTCCTGCCAGTTTCTGCTGATCTGGACCCTTGAAGCCGAATGCTGATACGTAGGCCCGCGAGGGCATCTCCACATTTCCGACCTGAATGAAGTCAAGACCATCGGAGACGACCTCCCACAGCGACTTCTCAGGATCGATTCCGGCGCGCGTCTGGTCCACGTAGGAGATCTTGACGGTTTCGCCGATCTTCAGTTCGCCAGCGTCCAGAGGTTCGAGTCCAACAATCGTCTTGAACAGAGTTGTCTTTCCAACGCCGTTTGGTCCGATAATGCCCACGATGCCGTTGCGTGGCAATGTGAAAGACAATCCGTCAATGAGCGTACGCCCATCGAAGCCCTTCTGAAGGTTATTGGCCTCCAAGACGATGGAACCGAGGCGCGGCCCCGGTGGAATCTGAATCTCTTCGAAGTCAAGCTTGCGGGTGCGTTCGGCTTCCGAAGCCATCTCCTCATAGCGCTCGAGACGAGCCTTGGACTTGGCTTGACGCCCCTTGGCCGAGGAGCGTACCCACTCGAGTTCATCCTTCAGACGCTTGGCGAGCTTCTGATCCTTCTTACCCCGAACCTCGAGTCGCTTTTCCTTGGTTTCAAGGTAAGTGGAGTAGTTACCTTCGTAGGGGTAGAGGCGGCCGCGATCCACTTCTGCGATCCACGATGCAACGTGGTCAAGGAAGTATCGATCGTGGGTCACTGCAATGACTGCGCCAGCATACTGCTGCAGATGCTGTTCCAACCACAGCACCGATTCGGCGTCCAAATGGTTGGTAGGTTCGTCAAGAAGCAGCAAGTCAGGAGCCTCAAGGAGGAGCCGGCACAAGGCCACACGGCGGCGTTCGCCACCAGAAAGAACGTTCACGGGAGTCTCCCCTGGCGGGCAGCGCAATGCATCCATGGCCTGCTGGAGTTGGGCATCCAGATCCCACGCGTTGGCAGCGTCGATCTCCGTTTGTAGCTTACCCATCTCATCCATAAGCGAATCGAAATCAGCGTCCGGATCGGCCATCTCCTCGCCAATCTGGTTGAACCGATGCAGTTTGCCAATCATCTCTGCGCGGCCAAGCTGCACGTTCTCCAGTACCGTCTTGGTCTCATCAAGAGGCGGCTCCTGAAGGAGAATTCCCACCGAATAACCCGGGGCTAGGCGAGCTTCACCATTTGAAGCTTCATCAAGCCCGGCCATGATCTTGAGAATGGTTGACTTGCCCGCTCCGTTCGGACCGACCATACCGATCTTGGCGCCGGGCAAAAACGCCATTGTGACGTCGTCCAAAATCGTCTTGTCACCCACGCGCTTGTACGCGTGGACCATTGAGTAAATGTACTCAGCCACGAAGCTCCATTCCGCCTATTATCCGTGCCGTGCTGGCTGCACCTTTGGTTGGCAGCCCCGTACAAGGATACAGGGCTGCCAACGCAAAGTCGCCTGTGCACTAGTCACTATTCGCGGGCTGGATCTCTACGCCAATGCCTGCAAGACGCCTGCCGCTGATTCCTCCAGCTCCGGCTCCACGGGTTCGGCTATCTCTTCCCCGTGCATAGCGTCCAGAGAGGGTGGCGGAGCCTCGTCATCAGCACTTGCTGCATGCGCTGGCTCACCTTCGATGGGTTCGAGGCTCTGTTTGCGGGTCCGCACGAAGGTTGCCCAGCCCGTGTTCAGATCAATGGCAACCGAATCCGCGGCAATGGCGTAGTCCGTTCGAGTCCGCCCGTCCTTGTCCGTCCACGTTCGTGGGCTGAGCCTGCCACGGATCAGTACCGGGCTTCCCTTATGAATGGAACGGCTGACGTTTTCTGCAAGATCTCCGTAGCATCGCACGGAGTACCACGCGGTGGTCCCATCTGAGTATGTGTTGAGCCTGCGATCAAAGTTGCGGGCTGTGACGCCCACACGAATCACAACAGTGACCCGCCCGGATTCGTTGTGAAAGACCGTTGGATCTGCGCCAGCAAAGCCGCGGATCGTGAGAAAGGTTTCGTTCGACATGTGATGCCCTCCTTTGTTGGTGTGAGGCAAGATTGCCGGAACCACCACATACAAGGAGGCCGAGCGCTTCGAGACTGTGGAAGAGCATCGCGCTGCGCCCGGCTGTGTAACGGGCATTGATCCGAAACAGATCAGGCAGTCAACGCCTCCCGCGTGCGCCGATGCTGATCGAGAATCTTCGCTACTGGCTCGACCAGCTGTTCACTCATCGTCTGGGCAACGGCGGAACGCGCAGCTTCCTCGTATTCCTCTGCAACTCGCCCCGCACGGGACGCTTTCTGCCTTCGGGCAAGCACCCACAGCCCCACAGCAACGGCAACTCCAATAACCGCGAGCGCAAAACGAACACCAAGAACCGCGCTCGGGATCCCCACAACCGCGCACACGATGGCCGCCAAGCCCAAGAGAATTCCAAGTACGGAAACCACAACTCTGGAAAGGACAGGAACGGAGGGCACTGGAACGGCGCGAACCTTGGTGGAAATCGCCCTGCGCAATTTTTCTGGTTCGGGGGCAGCATTGCTCACGGCTTCACGCCACAGTGGAGGCAGATCCACGCGAGCGTGCGCCAACCACGAATCCCGTGTAGCAGCAACCATAGAGGCCGCAGCTTGCTCCGGCTTCGCAAGCGCGGGCCTGCCGAAGATTTGGCCCGCCTGCCGCAAGGATTCCGCCACGGCAGGTATACCGCTAGCATTCACGATTTCGTTGGTGGCAGCCTGCAGGCCTGATCCGTCTATGTCTGGCTCGCAGGCTCCAACGCCCGTGAGAAGGCGTACCCGGATGGCGTCCAGTTCGGCTACAGCGGTAGATAGGCCCGACGCGGTGTCTGCTACAGCAAGCTTCAGCTGTGCCCGCACATCATCAAGCCCCAACCGCAACTTCGCAGAAACGGCGTAGGCAGGAACTCCGTCGAGTCCATCCTCGTCCAGAAGGCGGCGGACGTCGTCGAGAAGAAGTTGGCGTCCAGATTCTGGCACCAAATCAATCTGGTTAAGCACAACGATCATGTGGTCTTTGCGCTCGCGCATGCGCGCCAAGTAGGAATCATGAATGAGGTGGTCAGCGTATTTTTGAGGGTCGAGCACCCATATCACTACGTCGGAATTAGGCAGGAGGCGGTCGACAATTGCGGAATGCTCAAACGCGACGGAATCGTGGTCCGGCAGGTCCAGCAACACGAGTGAATCGAGTTCGTTGTCGCCTGCTGTCAGGATGGAGTCATGGCGGATCCGCCTGCGCGGGTCTACCCCAAGGACGTCGAGCACTTCGGTTGCGTCAGCGTTCCACACGCAGGCACTGGCTTGAGTGGTGGTTGGGCGAAGGTCGCCCACCTGGGAGAACTGCAGTTCCGCGATCGTGTTGAAGAGTTCGGACTTACCGGATCCGGTGCCTCCCACAAGCGACACCACTGTTAAACCCATGCCTGCTGTGAGACGGCTTTCTGCCCGGCGCAACTCATCCTTGGCCCGAGCCGTGGCGAATGGGTCAAGGTACTCGGAACCTGCCTCCATCGCCCGCCGAAGGCCCTGAAGGCGGTCCTGCACATCTCGCATTGTGGTGTGTGCGGGATTGGGTGCGTCGCTTCCCGGTTCGGCCGCTGGAAAGACCGAATGGTCAGATGCTCGAGGTACCGTTTCCACGTCAGACTCTCCGTTCATGTGGTTTCCGCCTTCCCGTCTCACACTCGATCAAGATATTCGCTGGCGCGCACGCGCAGCTGGCGCCCGTTGCCCACCTCGATCTGGTCAAGAACCGCGCGGTAGGAATCCACGACTCGCTGAATGCCTTCTTCAAGCCGCGAACTGAGCAGATCCCGCGCGGGCCCCAAGGCGCCCTGAAGTTTGACCGAGCTCAAGGCCTTTTCGGCTCCGGCCACCCCTCCGGCAGCACTTCCCAGGAGTGCGGCTAGGCCGTGCTTGCCAAACCACGGGTTGGTTGGGGCACCGGCTGTTAGCTCCAACAGGTCGTTCTTCCACGAAGCGATCGTTTCTGCCACGATTTCGTCGACGACGACGCCCGCATGCCCACGTTCACAGTATTCCGAGGTCTCAACAATATCCTCGCGCCAGGCGTACTGAATGCCTTCATCCGTGGCGAAGATTCCCTGCTGGAGGCCCACGCGAAGTGCTGACACAACGGCGTCGAACACTGTGGTGATGGCTCCGTCACGTTGAGCAAAATCGTGGCGGCGAAAGAACCCGGGAGCTTCGCCCACTGCGAGACTGGCCAGGGTGGCGCCGGTGGAGGCAAATGACAACCAGGAGGTGGTGGGCGCCCCTTGGCCGTACCGGCCATTCTTGGCGTTCGTCGTGAGTTTCACGATGGGCTGGGCCGCTGCGATGCTGGCGCGGTCTGCGAGGTCCTGTACTGAATTGGCCTGCAGTTCCACTGCTTCAGCGAGTTCAATAAGCTGGGTGCGCAGTGCTGGGAACATCGCTTCGGTGGTGCGCGATATAAGTGCCTTACCAATGTGGGAGTTGGCCATCGAATCGAGCCATTCCCTCATGGGCCGGATGAGTTCCTCCGGCAGAAAGCCTTCGTGCGGGCCCGCATCCGAGACGAGTAACAGAGGCGCTTCATCAAGCCCTAGCTTGGCCAGACGCGCCTGAAGATCCATCCGGATCTTCAGGCGGGAGCGATCAGGAACGCGATTGAGTACCACGGCGGTGGTCATACCCCGCGTATTCGCGTCCTCAAGCGTGCGCCATGCGACGGCATCTCCATATCGGGATGCTGTGGTGACAAACACCCACATGTCTGCGGCATCCAAGAGGCGGTGTGACAGTTCGCGGTTCGCGGCCTCCACGGAGTCCAGGTCGGGTGCATCAACTAGCACGATGCCTTTGAGCGCCGAATCGAGGACTTCGAGTTGGCCCATTTTGAGAAGGGCGTGGCCCTTGAGGATGGGGGCATCATCCGGGTGCACTGCAATGATGGGAGTGCGCGTGGTTGGGCGAAGTACCGAGGCTGGCGAGATCTCTGTGCCGAGCACGGAGTTGAAGAGTGTGGACTTGCCGGCGCCCGAAGATCCCCCGAGCACCACGACGGCTGGGAGTTCGGCTGTGCGCAAGTGCGGGAGAATGCGGGTTTCGAGCTGAGTGAGCAGTTGCACTCTGGATTCGGCCAGCTCCCGTGAACCCGGCATTTCGAGCGGAAGGCGGGCATTCTCCAGCGCTGAGACCGTTCTTTCCACAAGATCGGCCAGCTGGCGAGATGTCGTTCTGGGTTTCACTCCTCCATTGTCTGTCACATTGCCCCACAATTCCCACAAACTCGGTGCGCATGTTGCCAACGGATCACAACGAAAAGGGCAGATCACAAGGCGCTGGGCAGCCTCCAGTTTGTGATCTGGCTGTGCTCGGGTAAATTTGTCTCTTGGGTTTGGTGAGTTCAGACCCGCGGATTGATCACTTCACCCGGCTGCGGGCACGCCGCTAGGCGTTGCTCGGATCGCGGTGACGAGCCACTTCGTGGGCGCGATTTCCCTAAACTGGCTTCACGCGCTGAATGACTCCACACGGATCATCACAACGCATCGGCCCCCATAGCTCAATGGATAGAGCAACGGCCTTCTAATCCGTAGGTTAGGCGTTCGAGTCGCCTTGGGGGCACCACACCTTTCGCTGGTACACCGCCAGAAAGTGGGAGTTGAACACTCCTGCAGATTCGGAAACGGTTAGCTACGCACTCAGCTACCCACGGCGCTCAAAAGCGGTAGAAGAGCAGATCACCGGCCACTTGTGTTCAGTACAGCGTTCACGAGGCTTCGAAGGTGCTCACCATCCAAATCCTCGTTGCGCGCAACGAGTGCCGCAACACCATAGACGAGGACGGTACCACCAGCCACAGCTTCAGGTTGGTCGGAACCGGCAAGGCCATGTGCCACTGCATCTGCGAGTACCTCTACTTGATCAGACAAGTGGTCTGGCATGGCTTTCTGGTCAAAGAAGACCATATGAATTACCTTCCGGTGAGAGACAACGAAGTCACTGTAGAAGGCCCGCGACAGCTCGTGGGCCGTCATCATGCTTCTGGCCGACATGTATGCGGTAGTCAACATCTTCATCAGCTTCATGGGTCCCGGATCCATAATGCAATGGTTCTTGTTCACCAACATGCTCATTGCAACAGCACCTGGCATCTTGTGGCGTGAGCGCGGAACACAGTTCAACAGTCGGCGAGGAACCAGCAAGGCCCTTGCGCTCATTATCCTCGGCGGAACTATCAACACCTTCCTACCGAACGCCAACATGTGGGTACTCTCCATGCCAAACGTCTTCAACACTGCAGTCTTCTACCTCACCGGAATCGTATGCGTGGCAATCGCAGCATGGAATTGCTACTACGTATTTAGATTGCCGGAGAAAGTACCGACTGAGGACATGCCAAACCCTGTGTGGTGACCGCTCTTTCCTCAGTGCCCATCGCTGAGAATCGATAGATGAATGTGATCTACGAGTCATCGTGGAGTGTTCTAGGACAGAAGTCCTTTCATTGATCACGTAACAACGGTGGACCCCGAAGGATGTTGGAGTTTTAAACACAGCACAGGGTCCGCCTCTCAGGAGATAACCATGGCATACGCCACCACCAATCCATTCACGGGTGAAGTAGTCAAGACATTCCCAACAGCTACTCCACAAGACATTGATTCGGCAATTGAACAAGCAAACGCCGCATTCCAAGATTGGAAGAAAACTACTCCCGAATAACGCGCAACTATTCTTGCCAAGGCGGCACAGATTCTGCGCGACAATCATCGGAAATATGCTGAGATTCTAACGCTGGAAATGGGCAAGCTCATCGGAGAAGCTGAAGCCGAAGTTGAGCTTTCTGCCAAGATGCTTGATTACTATGTCAAGTTTGGTGCAGAGTTCCTCACCCCACGTTTCCTGCGCGCAGAAGGTTTCGGAGATACTGACGTTCAGCTGGTGAACGATCCACTCGGAGTTCTTTTCGCGGTGGAGCCCTGGAACTTCCCGTATTACCAGATCATCCGCATCTCCGCCCCGCAACTCACGGCAGGCAATGTTGTGGTGTTCAAGCATGCATCTAACGTTCCTCAGGCCGCCATTGCGATGGAAGAACTTCTCATCAAGGCCGGGGCACCCAAGGGAGTTCTGACCAACGTCTTCGCATCACATGAAGCATCCGAACTGATCATTTCGGATCCACGCGTTCGAGGAGTAGCACTCACCGGATCGGAGGCAGCTGGCGCTGCGATCTCCTCGTTGGCTTCAAAGTATCTCAAGAAGTCCACACTCGAACTCGGTGGCGCAGATGCGTTCATCGTCCTCGATGATGCTGAAGTTGAGAAGGCTGCTGAATGGGCAGTCTTCGGACGCCACTGGAATGGCGGCCAGGTCTGCGTCTCATCCAAGCGGTTGATCGTGACTGAGGGTGTGTATGACAAGTTCCTCGATCTGTACAAGGCTGGTGTCGGAAAGCTCGTCGCCGGTGATCCAATGGATCCTGCAACCACTCTTGCCCCACTTTCATCCCAGTCTGCAGCAGACGAAGTCCAAGTCAAGCTCGACAAGGCTGCTGCTGAAGGCGTCACCATTGAAGAGATCGGCGCTCCCGTGCCCCAGCAAGGAGCATTTATTCGCCCGACACTCTTGACGGACATCCCGTTGGACTCCGTTACGGCTGAGACCGAGTTCTTTGGACCGGTCACCCAGTTGTACAAGGCCAAAGATGCCGACGACGCTGTTCGTATCGCGAACTCCTCACCTTTCGGCCTTGGTGGTTCCGTATTCTCAACCGATATTCACAAGGCCCAAGAGGTTGCTCGCCAACTGGATACCGGCATGGTGTACATCAATCAGCCGACCGGCGTGAAGGCCGATATTCCATTTGGTGGGGTCAAGCGTTCTGGCTTCGGTCATGAGCTCATCGATCTTGGCCTCAAGGAGTTTGTGAACGAAAAGGTTGTTGTGGTCAGCGATATCGAGGGTTCATTCTGATTGATTCTGATTAATCGGCGGCTATAGGACTAGAGACCGCCATACCAAACTCAAAGAAAGGTTCCCTGCCAGTTTAGTATTGACTGGGAGGGAACCTATTTTGCTGTGGAGAATCGCCCTCACATGCTGACGGCAGCTACCTCAGCCTTGCGTCGAACTAGGTGCAAATGTGACAGTTCCCATCTCTGGGTAATTGCTGTCTGAAATGGTCACTGTCAGATCATGCCAATCGGGAACGTCGTCGATACTGGGAACCATGTATAGCCATGACCAGATATAGTTCATGCCAGTTCCAACCGTGGTTTGCGTACTCCAATCGGAACTGAACTCGAGACGAAACCCTTCCTGACCTGAGCGATAGAGCGAGACATTCAACCCCGATAGGTCTATCAGTTCATCATCTGACATTCCATCAGTACTATAGTTGCGCACGTTGCTGTTTGTAGCCACAAAAGTAAGGTCCACCTTTGCGCCTTCTTGACCGGACCCATAGGTCGAATGGTATTCTTCGTATCCACTTACGTAGTCGTCAGATCCCGGCCCTTCATCCCCCTGAATAAACCGAATGCCTGGTTGAACAGTGAGTATCAAACCATCGGCTCGGTGGTAGGCGTCACCAAGATCCACCGTGTTTGATTCGGATTGTGTGGTCGCCTCCGGCAAAGGCGAAGTCTCAGTAGTGCTTGGGCTAGCGGCGATTGATTCTTGGGTTGAAGAACTAGGCGAAGCGGCAGGTTCATCTGCCGATGTGCATCCAAGAAGTGAGAGCGTTATGACTGCGGCTATCGGCACAGTAATAAATCGTGAACGTGACATGGTTCAACTCTATGACGATCTATCTGCACACTTGCCCGCTATTAGCCTCAAAATGGTAAACATTTGACACAATGAAGTGACGTTCGCGCAAGAGTCGCCACGAGGGGAGGTTCCTTGAACGAACACAATCTAGCGGTCGAAGTCCGAATCTCCGGAATTGTACAAGGTGTGGGATTCCGGTATTGGGCATGGAGTGTGGCCAATGAGTTGGGTGTGCACGGCTGGGTTCGCAACGATCCAGATGGCGATGTGTTAGCACATCTAGAAGGGCCAGAGCCCGCCATAGCCACAATGCTCAAGCGCCTACACAACGGCCCGCGCTTTGCTCGCGTTACCCAGGTTGAAACTGTAGAAGGGACGTTCCGCGGCCTACGCGATTTCTCTATGAAGTGAACCAACCGGTGGGGCTTTCCGGTGACCCGATCAGCTGAGGAAGGCACTAGACATGGCTGTGGCGCGGAACGTGCTGCAAACACTGCCCACACCAAGTCCCACGCCACGTGTAAGTCACGGATGAGGCGCCACTTGTTCGTGACACCCCATGAGCCGCCTACATCAGCCTTCTTGCGCCGCCATCCGAAGCATCCACGCCTGCTTCTCCAAGCCTGTTGCGATACCAGTAAGGAGATCGGACGTGAGGTGATCGACGGCGTCGACCTCATCGAGAGTGGCCTTAATTCGATCCGAAGTGCCCATCAGAAGCTCTTCGAAAGCTGGGTAGACGGTGTCCACTGATAGCTTGCCGGCATCGAACTGCTTGAGACCCGATTGCGATGCAATTGAGGCGGCCCGAGCATCGGGCGTGCCACCGATGGCCGCGAGGCGTTCGGCGACGTCGTCGGAAGCGGTACGAACCTCAGCGACGATTTCATCGAGTGCGAGATGAAGGGAACGGAAGCGCGCCCCTTGGATGTTCCAGTGTGCTTGCTTTCCCTGCAGAGCGAGATCGGTGAGATCTACAAGCGACTGCTGAAGGGCCTTTTCAACTACTGCGGATGGTTGTGCCATTGCTTTCTCCTTATCAGGATTCGCGGGCCTACACAGCCCATGACAATCCAACTATTTCTGGACTAAGTCCATTTTAACAGGGTGAACCCCGATGTTCAATTGGAGACCCGCTTCTCACGCGACCACCAGAGATTCGGATCACCACCTAGCCATTCGAGCCTATCAACTCCGAGACGCCGATCACACAGACATAACTCCTTGAAAACACATGGAAGGTGACCTGCTAGTAGGATGACCCTGTGAGTTACCATGCGATGACCAATCCAATTGTTTGGATTGACTGCGAAATGACAGGCCTGGACCTAGGCATTGATGAGTTGGTGGAAGTCTCGGTAGTTATTACTGATTCAGAGCTGAACCCGGCAGACGAAGGCATCGACCTTCTGATCAAGCCATCACAAGCCGCCGTTGATCACATGGGTGACTTTGTGCGGCAGATGCACACGAACTCAGGGCTCATCAAGGAATGGGATCAAGGTTTGCCGCTCGCCGAGGCGGAAGCTACCGTATTGGCCTACATTCGCTCACACATCCCAGAAGCCGGAAAAGCTCCGCTGGGAGGCAACTCGGTGGGTACGGATAAGACGTTCCTTGAGAAATACATGCCGTCAGTAGTCGAACACCTTCACTATCGAATCGTCGATGTTTCTTCCATCAAGGAACTCGCCAAACGTTGGTACCCCCGCCTCTATTTCGCAGCTCCTGAAAAGACGGGCAACCATCGCGCACTGGGAGACATCTACGATTCTATCGATGAGCTCCGTTACTACCGCGGCGTCCTCATGCCAGAGGGTGATGGCCCATCCACTAGCGAGTGCAAGTCAGTGGCCGCAAAAGTCAGTGGCCGCACGGTGGCACTCGCTAAGGACACCGCAGCTTCCAAGTAGCCGGCCCCGCACCATCACTGGTCGCGATCGGATATTCGGCGACGACGTCGGCGAATACCTTGCCCCCATCCCCGTACTGAGGAATCACGAATACACGGAACGGTAGACAACAGTAAAGAAACGAGCGGCGGCGTTCCAATGAACGCCGCCGCTCGTTTGTGCGAGGGTCACATCAAGCAACCGTTTCAACCACACGAGACCGATTGAGGTTCTCATCCTCAACCGATGCGGCGTTGTAGTCCGTATCCTTGGTTTCCTTGACCAAGATAAGCGAGATAAGCGTCAGCAGAGCTGCGAAAGCGAGATACACGCCAACCATCCATGTGCTTCCACCTGCCTTGCTCCACAGCGCTACCGCAATGATCGGCGCTAGGGCCGCGCCAAGGATTGAGGAGACGTTGTAGGCGATGGCCGAACCCGTGTAGCGCACATTGGTTGGGAAGAGCTCCGGCAGAATTGCTCCCATCGGCCCAAACGTGATGCCCATGAGGGTAAAGCCAATCACAAGGAACGCTTGAGTCATGCCACCCGTGAAGAGCTGGGATTCACGCATGGTCAGCCATATCGGGAAGCTCAGGCCAAACACGATGATGGCAACTGTCACGCCGATAAGCAGCTTGCGGCGCCCGATCATGTCCGCCACCGGACCAGAGATCAGCGTGAACACCCCGAAGAAAACCACGCCGATGATCTGCATGAGTACGAGATCGGTGTAATTAATGCCGAGCCCACCAGGCGTTGCATCAGAAGCTGTTGTGCCGTAGGTCAGCGCAAAAGTGGTGGTCAGGTAGAACAGCACATATGTGGCCAACATGATGAAGGTGCCCAGGATGAGCGCACGCCAATGAAACCGAAGGGTATTGGAGAGCGGGAGCTTCGAGATAGCGCCCTTCTTCTCCGCACGCGTGAACGCTTCAGATTCCACAAGCTTCAGGCGCACCCACAGGCCAATGATGACCATGACGGATGAGAACAAGAAGGGTATGCGCCAGCCCCAACTGAGGAACGCTTCAGACTGCATGGTCGGCCCGTCTGGGTGTGGCAGCGCGAAGTTGATGAGCAGGAATAGCCCGTTGGCGATGATGAAGCCAATCGGCGCGCCGAGCTGCGGGAAGGTGCCGTAGAGGGCCCGCTTACCTTCAGGTGCGTTCTCCGTTGCCACAAGTGCGGCTCCCGACCATTCGCCGCCAAGTGCGAAACCTTGGCACAGGCGTAGAGCAAGCAACAGAATCGGGGCCAAGATGCCTGCTTGGAAATAGGTGGGCAGCAAGCCGATTAGGAAAGTAGCTACGCCCATTGTGAGCAGGCTGATGACCAAAGTAGTTTTGCGGCCGCGCTTGTCTCCCAGGTGACCAAAGAAGATGGCACCAACAGGACGAGCTACCATCGCGGCGCCGAAAACAGCGAACGAGGAGATGAGTGCCGTGGTGGCGTCTTCTGAGGGGAAGAACAACTTCGGGAACACGAGCGCTGCGGCGGTCGCGTACACGTAGAAGTCGTAGAACTCGATAGTAGTTCCCACCAGGCTGGCGGCAATGACCCGGCCAGGTGAATTGAGTGGCGCTTTGGCAGGCGCCGTGCTTGCTGACATGATGCGTTCTCCTTTTCCGCTGACCATTATCTGGGATCAGCGTCCCACACTGTGGATGTATGTCGATAGATGAGACGGATCATATCTAGCGTTTTCGCAGGTCAGAGGCATGTATTGCACCAATGTTTCCTGTCACACAATCGTGAGGTAATGAGGATCACGCTCACAGCGTTTCCTCAGATCCACACGTGTGGGACCAACAACCCTCAGTTCATCGCACATCTGCCGACGACGACGTCGGGCCACCAGATCGCGACGGAACTAGTCTTGGAGACCCCTCGCTTTGACCGCCTCGCCGGTAGCGATGCCGAAGCCGACTGCCGAGACGATTGCGGGAACGATGAGGCGAATCCTCGCCACTCCCAAACCGCGAGCGCGTGCAGCATCTCCAACTCCACCCAGAATGGAGATCATGACGGGAATACTGCGCCACATAAGTGCCAAGGAAAGTGCCACGACCTGCGGCTTTACGCCCACAATGCGCAACGGGCGCGCGGCCCACGCAATGGCATCCATCACGGCGCTGGCGGGCGTAGTCACGGTAACGAACCGGGCGAGGTAGATAGATGCCATAAGGCCACACGCGTATGTAATGCCATGCCACGGGTCACCCCGCCAAGCGTGATACGCGCAGAGTGCGCCCATCATGAGGAAGAACGGCACTCCGATTCGGAGGCAACTCAACGGCGCGCGCGCACACAACACGAGCAAGGCGGCACCGCACAGCGCAGCGGCCACACTTACCACAGGATTACCCACAAGAAATGGCACCACCCCAACTCCGAAGAGAAGCGTGTACTTGACCCCCACTGGCAGACGATGGGCCGGGCTTGGTGCCGCCAGATAGTGCCCGAAGAAGTTCGAGCCCATCACACACTCCCCTCGTCGGGGTGTAGCCCTCTGGTCGAATGCCGTGTGGGCCCGGGCTCTGGCAGACTCGCCAGCTCTTCGATCACACCCTTCGATGCACGGCCTGTTCTGGCCCACCTTCTGCCCGGCAGCATGCAGCGTTCGTACGCGGGAATCATCTGGGCGGGTGGACCATCTGATATCACTACGCCGTCGTCGATCACGATCACTCTGTCCATCTGTGCCGCTAGATCCACATCGTGGGTGGCAACAATGAGCTGCTGCTCGATTCCTAGGAGCGCCTCGTGAAGCAGATAGCGGTTGCGCAGGTCAAGGAGAGTGGTGGGTTCGTCTGCGAGGAGGACGCGTGGGCCAGCAGCAAGGACGGTGGAGAGCGAAACCAACTGCCTCTCTCCCCCGGATAGGTCATAGATGCTTTGGTGAGCGAGGTGGTCCAGGCCGCGATCCTCGAGAATCGCAAGCGCACGATCACGCCGTTCAGCCTTGTTGCGAATGATGGCCCGCAGGCTCAACTCGAGGTCATCCAGCGGTGTGGTCATCACCAGTTGCGCAAGAGGATCAGTGAAGACATATCCGAGTTCCCTACGGATCTCTTTGCTGTGGCGCGATACGTCACGTCCGTCTACGCTGACCTCGCCTTCAGTGGGCGCAAGGAGTCCGTTGATCAACTTGAGGAGGGTGGACTTTCCCGATCCGTTCGCGCCGATGAGTGCGATTCGGCGTTCCCCAAGATCTAGGTTCACAGGCCCGAGGATGCGTTTGGTGGTCCCACGCTTCCCGGATGCAACATCTAGCACATCGAGACGGACGCCGCGAAAGGAAATCATGCGGCGGCAGGAATGAGGCGCGGGAAGGCATGCAGCACCGTGACTGCCACAAACCCGGCGATGCCAGCTTTGAGGACATCAAGCGGAAAGAACCCGATGGTTGTCAACGCGGCTGCGCTGGGGCTCATGCCTGCATTGATCACCAGCCCCGCCACACCCGCGGCATGAATGACCACCACGCCTGCCACCGCTGCCGCCATAAGTCCTATCGCTGCGCGCGGGCCGGAAACCTCGCGGCGCAGCACCTGCGCCGCGAGAACACCAACCACAAATGAGCCAAGAATATATCCCACGAGGTATCCCCCCGTTGGTCCGAGCAGCACAGCTGGGCCACTTGCACCTCCCGCAAAAACGGGTAGCCCAAAAAGCCCTGCTAGGACGTAGAGCGCGTTGGCAAGCATTCCCTGCCATGCCCCGAGCACCAATGGGGCAAGCAACACAATCACGATCGTGACCACGAAGGGAACTGGGCCAATTGTGAAGCCCGGGATCACCGCGCACGCGGCGATCATGGCTGCAAAGACGGCGATAAGGGCTACATCTGTGCTTCGTCTCATCAGTTCTCCTTGGCGGATCTAGGCGCTTGCTGGGAAGGCCCTTGCGATTGCCGAAGCTGTGCACTAATCCGCAGTCTCTTAGGGATGTTGCCTTCCCAGCCCATAACTTACCCTACCGTAGGGTAAGTATGCAGCACCGAGTGACCTACTTGTGTCGATCAACAAAGGATCGAGCAGGCCACAGTGCCACACCCGAAAGGGCTTCAGCCCCAGCCAAGATCGTGAAGGCGATCGTCGTCGATCCCGTAATAATGAGCGATCTCGTGAACCAAGGTGACATGAACCTCTTCACGCAGTTCACTCAAAGTCGCACAGATCTTTGCGTGCGCCTCACGATAGATGATGATCCGATCAGGCATTTCGCCATATCCATACTCCCCACGATCGGTCACCGCGAAACCCTCGTAGAGTCCCAGCAGCTCCTGCCCATCCTCGTTGCGGTCTTCCAGCATGAACACCACGTTGTCAAGTCCACCCACCATGTCTTCAGGCAGGGCGTCGAGGGCCTCAGAAACCAACTCCTCAAAGTTTTCTTCCGAGATTTCCACCATGGTGGAATCCTAACAACGTCCAGCACATCGCAACATTTACCCTACAACCTATCTCAAAAGGAGGATCCACATGTCTCGCTCATCCCGTACAAACCGCTTCGCGGCCATCGGTGCCACACTCATTGCATCTGCTCTGGCACTCTCTGGTTGCTCCAGCGACTCCAGCGCGGACTCAGCATCAAGTTCCGATGATGCAGCTGGCCGCACAGTCGAAGAGATTCAGTCCGCCGGCACAGTTCGGCTTGGAGTCTTCACCGATAAGGCGCCATTTGGTTCCGTCGACTCAGATGGAAACTACGTTGGATACGATATCGAGTACGGCGAGCGCATCGCCAAGGACCTCGGTGTTGAGATCGAATGGGTGCCAGTTGATGCTTCCGCTCGCGTGGAATACCTTCAGTCAGACAAGGTTGACGTAATTCTTGCGAACTTCACCGTGACCGACGAACGTGCCGAGCAAGTTGATTTCGCTGATCCTTACCTACAGGTTTCCCTCGGAGTTGCTTCACCAGTCGGCTCGGAGATTACAGACGAGTCCCAGCTGGCCGATGCCAACATCATCGTGGTCAAGGGAACCACTGCAGAAACATACGTAGATGAGAACTACCCGGACGCCAACGTCACGAAGTACGAACAGTACACCGAAGCCACCAACGCCCTCATCGACGGCCGTGGTGATGCATGGGTCACTGACAACACCGAGGCCCTTGCGTGGACTGGATCCCACGACGGTTTCGCCACTGGCATCACCAAGCTAGGAACACCGGACACGATCGCTGCTGCAGTTCAGAAGGGCAACTCGTCCCTCTTGGCTTGGTTGAACGATGAGCTGGTTACGCTCAATGATGAAGGTTTCTTCCTTCAGGATTACCAGGACACCCTTCTTCCGGTGTATGGCGACGACGTCGACCCCGAGGACCTTCTCATTTCCAACAACTAATTCCCCACGGGCGGCGCGTTGCACAAGCAACGCGCCGCTTCCGTGCGCCTGCACCACAAACTCTCAAGGATCATCGTGGACGTAACAGTCATCGCTGAATACTTCCCCCTCTATGTGGAGGCTGCCGGGCTGACCCTTCGAATCGCTTTCTTCGGCATTGTGTACTCACTTGCCGTCGGACTCGTTGCCAGCCTTATCCAGTACCTGCGCATACCTGTAGCGCGGCAGATTGTTGACGTCTATGTTGAGCTGTCCCGCAACACTCCGTTGCTCGTTCAGCTCTTTTTCATCTATTTTGGCCTGCCCAAACTTGGCATCGTGTGGTCCGCAGAAGCCTGCGCCGTAATTGGACTTACTTTCCTCGGCGGCTCGTACATGGCGGAGGCATTTCGCAGCGGACTCGAATCCATCGAGTCTATTCAAATGGAATCCGCACTCAGCCTCGGCATGAAGACTCGCACTGCCATCCGCTACGTGGTGTTTCCTCAGGCATTCGCAGTGGCGATGCCAGGCCTAACGGCGAACGTCATCTTCCTCATCAAGGAGACGTCGGTAGTTTCGGTCGTGGCGCTACCCGACCTCGTATACGTCACGAAGGATCTCATCGGGATGGATTACAACACGTGGACCGCGCTGTGGATGCTCGTGGCGTTCTATCTGGTCATTCTGCTGCCGATCTCACTCGCAGCTGCCTATCTGGAGAGGAAGGTGCGCCATGGCCGATTTGGGGATTAGTGTGCTCTTCGAAGGCTCCAACTTCCTCCGGTTGCTTGGTGGCCTCTGGACCACAGTGTGGATCGCTGGGCTATCGCTCATACTCGGCTCCATCATTGGCGTATTCGTTGGCATTGCAATGCTTTCGAAGAATCGGGTAGTGCGCGTATTGATGCGGATATACCTCGACTTCATCCGAATCATGCCGCAGCTCGTCCTGCTCTTTCTGGTCTACTTTGGCCTCGCTCGCGTTGCGAGCATCAACTTGTCTGGCGCTGCTTCCGCCGTGGTGGTTTTCACCCTGTGGGGAGCGGCAGAGATGGGCGACCTCGTTCGCGGTGCACTCATATCCATTCCGCGCCACCAGTACGAAAGCGCGGAAGCACTAGGTATGAACCACGCCCAAACGTATCGATCAGTGATCCTGCCCCAAGCGGTTCGGCATCTCTTGCCGTTTTCGATCAACTTGGCCACGCGCATGATTAAGACGACCACTCTGATTGCACTGATCGGTGTGATCGAAGCGCTCAAAGTTGGCCAGCAGATCATCGACGCAAATCGTTTCGATTACCCCGATGCCGCATTGTGGATCTACGGCGTCATTTTCCTTGCATACTTCCTCATCTGCTTCCCTCTTTCACTGGGAGCACGCCGACTCGAAAAGAAATGGGCTAATTGATATGGCAGATTCATTCGAAAAGCCGGTCCTTGAACTCAATGGGATCGTCAAGATCTACGACGGCGAACGCTTGGTTCTGGATCGCATGAACCTCACTGTGGAGAAGAGCGAGGTGATAGCCGTAATCGGACCGTCAGGCTGTGGAAAGTCCACCCTCCTGCGCTGCATTAATGGCTTAGAGGACATCCAGGGCGGTTCGATTGCGCTGGATGGCGAAGTCATAACCGGCCCGAAGACCGAGTGGAACAAAATCCGCGAACGCGTAGGAATGGTATTTCAAAGCTACGAGCTGTTCCCCCACCTAACTGTCATTGACAACCTTCTGCTTGCCCCACTCAAGGTACGCAAAGAGAACAAGACAGAAGCAAGGGAACGGGCACTCGGTCTGCTCGACCGAGTTGGGTTGGCAGACCGTGCCGATTCGTTCCCGCGTCAGCTTTCCGGTGGTCAGAAGCAGCGTGTGGCGATCGTGCGCGCCCTCATGATGCGACCAGAGGTCCTCCTCCTCGATGAGGTTACGGCCTCATTAGACCCAGAAATGGTGCGTGAAGTGCTGGATGTGGTTGCTGGTTTGGCAGCCGACGGCATGACAATGCTCATCGTCACTCATGAGATGCAATTCGCACGGGCGATTGCTGACCGAGTCATATTCTTGGACGCCGGTTCCATAGTTGAGGAAGCGCCCGCCGAACAGTTCTTTGACTGCCCACAGACTGAGCGAGCTCAGCAGTTCCTGAACACCTTCACATTCGAACGCCCGAAGGATGACGGTTCAAACTTCGTCATCTAGCGGCGTCAGGTTCACACACCTTCTCCTCTCGGCAGGAGCGGGCTCACCAACCAGCCCAAGACATTTGAGGGCCTAGTTCCGTTTGCGCTCGGAACTAGGCCCTCATCGCTACTCGAAGAAGCTCACTTTCCTCTCGTAGCTCGGCTCACATGTCTATTCAGGATTCCTTACGGCTCCGTACGAAAAGTGCGGTGCCACCGAGAAGCAGGATCACTCCAGCTATCGCCATGTTGCCGACGTTTGCACCCGTGTTGGGTAGCTTGTCCTTTGGTTTGTCTGTGGTTGGTGACGTTGTCACTGGCGTGCCAGTGGTCGGATCGTCACTGGTTGGTGCGTCCGTTGTTGGTGCATCGGTCGTTGGTGCATCGGTCGTTGGTGCATCGGTCGTTGGTGCGTCCGTTGTTGGTGCATCCGTGGTCGGTGCATCCGTCGTTGGTGCGTCCGTCGTCGGAGCGTCCGTCGTCGGAGCGTCCGTCGTCGGAGCGTCCGTCGTCGGAGCATCCGTGCTTGGTGCATCCGTGCTTGGTGCATCCGTGCTTGGCGCAGCTGTCGACGGTTCTTCCGTCGGGGAACTCGTGGCGCACAGCAACGATGCCTTGAACGTGTGCTGATGGATCTCTCCGCCACCGGAGCTGGTGAACGACTTGGAGAGGTACTGCCCATTCGTAGTCGTGTCAGATCCATAACTCAGGTCCGCGTTCGGAGCCCAAACAGCGCCCATCTCCAAACCAGCGATCTTGAGAGATCCAGAAACAGCTGAGGCATCAACAAGGATGTAGGAGGAGTAACCCTGTTGAGCATTCTTGTCGGAGCTCCATCCCTCCACGCCGATCTTGCCTAGCGTGGTGGTTCCCGCCTCCACTCGAACGACGAATGGCGCGGCTGCACTTGGAACGTAACTTTCGGCCAGCTTCACTACCAACGGATTCCCATTCTCATCGACGAGGTCCGAGTAGTTCACGTAATTTGGCTTGTCTGCATCAAAGCCGGAGAGCGTGACCATGTTGCCGCTCGGCTCCACTGTCACCTTATTGGCAGTAGCTGAATCTTCAGCGTACATCGCAGACATGCACGTATTTGTGGAGGCGATGGTTGATTCAAGCCCAGTGAAATAGCCTTCAACAGTGGTTTGTTCCGTTTTGTAATTGCTCACCTCAGAAGTGACTGGGGCAGCCTTAAGGTCGATGTAGTTCTGATCAGCAACTCGCTGAAGGCGAGCAAACCCGCGATCCTCAATCGAAAGGCCGTCAGTATTGACAAGCTTCACCACCGCTTTGCCTTCAGGAGTGTCGGAATCGGCTCCCTCATTTGAGACCTCAAACGATCCCGTACCAAGACTTGAGGCCAAGATGCGAACGGGGGTGCCATCAATGAGCGGGACGGTGAAATCACCTTGCCCCGCCGTTTCCTGCTTGAGCTGGAATGGAGAGCCCTTCTCAGTGGAAATCGAACCGAACGCCGCCACAGAACCCTCAAGCTCACCGTTGCTTAGGCTCGCGTCCCCACGTGAGAGGATAGTGAAACCGCCATTGATTTCGAATGGATTGATCTTGGTTATTGTCGTATCGCTGTCCGCCATGGCCAGTGAACCCATGAAGGCGCCACCACACCCCAGGGCCACCGCCGTCGCAAAAGCGATGATCGCGGGCCTGCGCCCCGCCGGCCTCGTTGTCGAAATGTGTACCATCACACTCTCACTTCCCCGGGTTTCCAGAGCACTTCCCCGGGTTTCCAGAGATTGTTGCCGCAAGGTGATTGCGGACTACCTCAAGTATGAAACCGCTCTCACACAGTCTTCAGAGATTACCCTGTGCATAGATCGATAGGCTGTCACGGGAACTTTACTTCGAAATCTAACTACGAAATGAGGACTCTGCTGAAGATCACCCGTATATATTATCCTCAGTATGAACCACACCACACATTACCGCTGCTGACGCCCACTACTGTTGATAAGGTAGTGCATTAGCACGGACGTGAAAGCGACATGGCAAGCAATTGCCTTCACCCGGCACGTTAGTCCCATTGAGAGCCTGTGCATGGAACTGGCAGAGGAGGATTCATCGCATGGAGCCCTTGCCTCATCATCTGCAAGCCATCCAATCCCCTATTCCGAAACCCAGACGAATTGGGATCTGGCACAACGGTAGAAACACTTGGAACACAGTGCAGAGGTATGCCAATATCACGGACCTTAGCGACTTTCCAAGGCTCCTCGCCTTCTGCGCAGTGCCCGGATGGGGACGAACCACCGCATTGAGAGAGCTTAGGACACGCTTTCACGATGAGGGCAACAGTGTTATCTGGAGTGTCGATCGCGAAACCGTATCTGGCATCTTGAAATCATCCGACCACAAGGATCCGTGTGTACTGTTTATCGACGACGTAATCTACACAGAACACGATCCACTCTGGCAGTCAATTCGCCAAGCAGCCGAGCGCAATCCACGCCTACGCGTCTATCTTTCCAGCATCGATAATCCACCTGTTGACACTGACAAACTCCCTCAGTTCTCGGTGGTAAACGAAGACGGCCTTGCATTCAGTTCCTCCCAGTTGTCTGAGTTGGCAATTCTCAACTTTCCGGAAGCAGCTTCAGGTGCCCTAGCACTGGAAAAGCTGCCTGATTGCGGCACCCAACTTCTCGCCTACCCACTGGTAGCCCGGCAGATGTTTGACGAAGTACTATCCACGGATCGTACTTCTGAATGGCGTCTGTTCACTTTTGCGCAGAATCTGGCGCCATTGGACTCACTTCGGTTGGTGCCAAGCCAGGTGTGGGAAACAAGCATTATGTTACAAACCCTTGCGCTTTCAAGCCGGTTTCGCCGTCTTTCCGCCCAAATCCTTGAGCGGGCGCTTCACTCATTTAGGGGGCGTAGCGGAGTGCATGCCAATGCTGAGATGATAAACGCCAGCCATCTACACTTCTACTTTCTACGGCTCAGGAACCTTCCAATGGGAACTCCTGCAGTGGAACACTCCACTGGGCAGCACGTGTTTGATTGGTCTCCACCTATATGGCAGGATCTAGTCACCTCCCCTTTGCCATCTATATTCCCCATCGAGGAAGCAGATCTTCGCAAAGCGACTCTTGCCGCTGGTCACACGTCAATGGAGCTGTATTATCTGCTTATTGCTTCGGACTTTGAGAACGCCGAAACGATTGTTTCCAAGAATCTTCGCGAATACCTGCTCACGGCTGATCCTCTTCTCCAGTCGGTTATTCAACGCATCGCTTTGCGCGAAGTACAGGACCACCCTTTTCTTTCTCTTCTCGCAGTTGCACATAGATCACCTGGCCAGGCAACTCGGGAGTCTCGCGCAGCATTCAGGCGTGTAAAGGCAAAGCTGCCTCCCATACACGATCTTGACAGTATTGAGTCTCTGCGCATCTCAGTCGCGCGGGTAATCGCTGAGACTCTCATAGGAGACCGGGATAGTGCCTACAACAGTATTCATGAACTCTGGCGGCAAATTGGACCCAATGCTACAGCAGAACTGTATTCGCAGATCTTCAACGACGAATCGCTCATCGATGAATGCGAATCATATTTATTCCTTGCCATTTGGGTGTGCGCTCAACTTGACGATTACGCTCATCTTCACCAGATTATTCCCTTTGCACGAAGAGTCTTGCGCCAGCCTCGGTATTCCAGAAACTACGACCACGCATTCTTG
Source organism: Changpingibacter yushuensis (assembly GCF_014041995.1). Lineage (NCBI taxonomy): Bacteria > Bacillati > Actinomycetota > Actinomycetes > Actinomycetales > Actinomycetaceae > Changpingibacter > Changpingibacter yushuensis. Next base: position 1,975,305 of record NZ_CP059492.1, read on the forward strand.
GACGCTATTGACCTATTGTTTGGAACAAGCAGCCTAGAGAACACAGACGAGATCTTCGGAAACGCCCGGATTCTTGCAATGGCTCACGTCGATATTGGCGACAATGATGGCGCGAGGGACCTCACCAGGGCGCGTTACCGAGAACTTGGATCCCAAATATTCAATACGGCCCGGCGAGCCCTAGTGATTCTGCTGCAAGCCATCACCGATCCACACCTGTTACCGAGTACAACAATTGCGGAAATCGTTGAGGCGGAACGAAATGACTGGATTGACTGGCGCTGTAGCCCCTTTGTAGCCGCGGCCGCGAGTTTTGCATACGTAACCCGCAGTGAATATGCCTCAGCAGCCAAAGTCCTTGAGACTTCCGTTCCTGACGATTGGTTTACCATCGTAGCATCTGCGGTGCTCAGTATTGCAACGGAAAACCCCGACCGAGCGATGGGTGAACTCTCCCGTTTGACGTCACATCCAGAGATGCCGCGCACACAGGCAATTGAGGCAGTCCTTGCTGCGGCAGCCCATGCCCAACTGGGCAATACCAGTGCCTCAAACGCGAAGCTCGCCTCGCTAACGCAACTAGATAATCTGGGCCTTGCCAGATTCGCGTTCCGATTCCTCAGCGCCGAGGACTTCACACTTCTGTGCACCCATCGCAAGGACCTTCCACCAGTTATTGCGAACTACATGAAGGTTTGCAGCAAAGATCCACGTTTCAAGCGGTCGTATGTCAAAGCGAACCTCACAGACTCAGAGCACGCCGTACTGGTTCTTATCCGCGGTGGCTTGACCAATGCTCAGATTGCCGAACGTCGGGTGGTCAGCATCAACACCGTTCGCACTCAGGTGCGCCACATTCTCAGGAAGCTTGGAGCTGAGGACAGGCAGGAGGCAGTTGCGGCCGCAGAGCGCCAACAGCTTCTCTAGGCACGCGATCCAGCTTCACTGCGCAACACGAGCTCCCCTCGTTGATCAGCACATGGCGTTCACACCGAGCAGAAGCTCCTTCTTCGAGATCTAGATTCCCAACAAACGGGCGGCTCCCACACTTCTTGCTTCGCGAATGGCGCACGATGTTATGCCTGGCCTAGTAATTGGCGCGCTCTGCCGCGACTTTGTGACCGCGGATCCTGTGCTCCATCTTTATGCTTCATGCATTAGGCCGCGGGAATTACGTAAAGGGGTACTGGCAGGATCTGTATCGGCTCCGGTGCCGCGCTGCAGGATGGTTGTATGGAGTTCAATGCAACGTGGAAGAGCTCCCATGCGTGAAGTCGTCACGTATGGCCATAGTGCCCTCCCGGTGATCGAACGCACAGCTCACGAAAGAACGCTGTGCACCAAGGCTGCACGAACTATCCAACTACAATCTCACAAGGAGAATCATGACTTCGTGGAACACCGACCAAATCGAGAAGATCGCTCGAACTGACGATCTCCACATCGCCCCCTACCGTGCCGACGGAGTCACGCCCGGCACACTGACTTGGATTTGGTCGGTGGTAGTTGACAGGCGCCTGTTCGTTCGCGCATATAGCGGTATCAACGGGCGCTGGTACGCATCTGCAGTTGCGCAGCGCGCCGGGATCATCACCGCCGCTGGTAACGAATACCAGGTTGAGTTCACGCCTATTGACGAGCACCAACTGGGCTTACGCATCGACGCCGCCTATAACACCAAGTATGCGGGAAGCCCCTACCTTCCACTCATGGTTGCGCCAGGCCCAAAGGCCGCCTCAGTCGAAATCACCCCGCGATAGCAGGACGCGGTAGGAAACGCTGGGTGCCTTGAGGTTGTATTTCACTCGAACTGAGGCGCGTGCATGTTCCGTGTATACGCGACAGGTGGTGGCACAGTGGCGAGTATTCCCGTTACATACGCATGTTCTGTGTAGAACGGTTCGGCGTTAACATGATGCGTCATGTTAACGCCACGCTGCAGCAGCGGTATGCTGGACACACGGCGATGGAACCCGCCGGGGCTTGCATGCCCGAACCGCCAGACGGCTGATGGTGCCTATCCACTGTGTGTGGATGTGGCATGAGGCCGTCGTCTCGCACACTATGTAGAGAGAGTGCGAGATGACTCATCCCATCATTCAATCTGTGAGTGCCCTAGAGATACTTGACTCTAGGGCCCGCCCCACCGTCGCTGTGAAGCTCATTCTTGATGATGGCTCCGTAGCAACAGCCCAAGTTCCTTCCGGCGCCTCAACCGGTGTGCGCGAAGCTACGGAATTGCGCGACGGCGATCCCGCGCGATACGCCGGAGCTGGCGTTTTGAAAGCCGTGGCAAACGTAGAAGGTGAGATCGCGGACGTCGTCGTCGGAAGAGATTTCGCGTCGCTCGAAGACCTAGACCAGACACTGATAAATCTGGATGGAACAAGCAACAAAGCACGTCTAGGAGCAAACGCCATACTCGGCGTCTCGATGGCATACGCGAGGGCGCTCGCGGGTGCTACGGGGGTGGAGCTCGTGGATTACCTACCGCGAATCAGCGGCCAAGGCCGGCGCCTCCCCGTTCCGTGCTTCAACGTGCTGAACGGCGGCGTCCATGCGCCAAATCCGCTCGATTTCCAGGAGTTCATGGTATCGCCTGTCGGCGCACCGGATATAGCTGAAGCAGTGCGCGCTGGCGCGGAAGTCTATAGTTGCCTCAGGCGGAGACTCGCCGATTCCGGATTCGCCACCGGGTTGGGCGACGAAGGTGGATTCGCCCCGGCACTGCACGAACCAGAGGAAGCCTTGGCGTTACTCGTGGCAGCCATTGAGGATGCGGGATACACGGCCGGGAGGGATGGCGTGGCTATCGCAATGGATCCGGCGTCTTCAGAGTTCCACCAGAACGATGGCACTTATCGCGTGAATGGGCAAGAGTTCAGCTCCGAGGACATGATCGAAAGATATGCGCTCATGGTGGAGAAGTATCCCGTGTGGCTCTTGGAGGATGGGCTTGCTCAAGACGATTGGGATGGCTGGAAGGCCCTCACAGATCGGCTTGGGGACCGCATCGAGCTGGTGGGAGACGATCTATTCTGCACAAATCCGGCGATCATTGCCGAAGGGATATCGAAGGGAGTGGCCAACGCTTCTCTCATTAAGCTCAATCAGATTGGCACAGTCTCTGAGACTCTTGAAGCAATGAGGGTGTGCGCTGGAGCTGGGTATCGCCAATTCATGTCACACAGGTCTGGCGAGACCCCCGATACGTTTATTGCGGACCTAGCAGTTGCAACAGGATGCGGGCACATCAAGACCGGGGCTCCCGCACGCGGCGAACGTGTTGCCAAATACAACCGATTGATTGAGATTGCCGCAAATCACCAGGACTTGCCTTTTGGATTAGGTGAGTAGGATGGCGCGGCCACGCGTTAGGTACGTGAACTGGCGCGGCCACGTTAGGTGACTTGGCCAGCAAGGTGCCTCTGCCCTCGAGTTAGTAGTCAGAGCCAACCCGAGGGCAGAGGTACATAATCGTCTACAATCGTGCGTACTCAATCGAAGAGTGCGGTGTAGGTGGCCCAGCCGGCATCCGTCAGCAGACAGGTAGATGCTGAGCGGCTAACCACCAAAGGCCTGCGTGGCCTCGAAAGATCAGCTCGCGCGCCAGGGTCAGTACGCCACGGTGAATCGTGCGCGGCGATGGGCCGGAGTTTCGATTTCGTTGACGATCGCGAGCGCAAGGTCCGCACCAGAGATATTCGAATCGCCGTTGGCGTCAACGAGCAGAACATCGCCGCCCACCCGGAACACACCCGTGGCTTCGCCAGGAACCCAAGCACCGAAACCGCCTGCGGGGCTGACGAAGAACCAGTCGAGCGATTCATCGCTTGCGCGCAGATCATCTAACACTCCGGTGAGTTCGGCCGCTTCCGCCTTGAACCCATCCGGGAAACCGTCAGTTTCCGCAACCTTCGGGCCACCTTCGGCAACGAGCAGTGAACCGGCGCCACCTACAACGCCGAACCGCACGCCGTTCTTCGCTGCCAGCTCAGCCACTTCACCCTCGATTGAACGAAGCTTGCCGGCGCCTTCAAGCGCTCCGCGTGGCGAAAGTGCGGAAACGACGACGTCGGCCCCCACTACCGCTTGTTCAAGTAGCGAGGATTCAAGGACGTCTCCGGTTTGATAGTTAACGCCTTCAACGCGAGTTGCGGGAAGCGTGCGGCTGTAGGAAACAACTTCGTGCCCTTTGCCTGCTGCCACAGCCACAATGTTGCTGCCTGCGTATCCGGTTCCGCCCAGAACGACGATTCGTGCCATTTTGATTCTCCTTGTTCGGATTGGTGGGGTGCGGGAAGGGCATCTCAGCGACCGAGCGGCTAAGCGAGGGTTCCTTCTCACGACGTCATTAGTTACCATAGAAGAGTTACCATCTGCTGGTAAGTAGGCACTTTCTGGTAACCATGGCACAATCAGGTAACGGAGACGTCACATGTCAGAACCACAATGGGATCCATACGTGAGGGATTGCCCCACACGCCAGCTTCTGGATCGCATCGGAGATCGGTGGACGGTGCTTATCATTGGCACTTTGCAGGCGGGACCACTCCGGTTTTCACAGATTGCTCGCCAAGTGGACGGCGTCTCGCAGAAGATGCTCACGCAGACTTTGCGCGCACTTGAGAATGACGGGCTGGTGACTCGCACTGTTTTTGCAGAAGTTCCACCGCGAGTTGAATACGAACTAACACCGTTGGGGCTCACGCTTCGCGAGCCGCTTAAAGCGCTCGAGGAGTGGGCAACGGCGAACATGTCTCAGGTCCTTGCGGCCCGGAACCGGAACACCAAGCAAGATCTCACAGAGCCCATCCTCGCGAACGTGTGAGCGGGTTGGTGCACGTCTGAGTGGTTTGGTGTACGTGTGAACGGTCTGGTGTACGTGTGAACGGTTTGGTGTACGTGTGAACGGTCTGGTGTACGTCTGAGTCGTTTGATGTAGAGGTGAAGCTCGGTTGAAAGGAACGATCGATGCGCAAGGTTACATACTCAATGTCCGCCTCAGCGGATGGCTATATCTACGGCCCCGACGGCGATTTTCAGTGGTCCGTACCCAACGAACAGATCTTCAACCTAGCCACCGATGAGGTACGCAGAGCATCGGTCCATCTCCTTGGCCGTCGCCTATACGAATCGATGCTGTTTTGGGAGAACGACGCCGACGACGACGCGTTAGGCTTTTCCACCCAAGAGTTCGCGCGGTTGTGGCGCGGTCTGCCGAAGCTCGTCTTCTCGCACTCCCTCACATCGGTTGCGGGCAATGCGAGGCTGGCTACGGGCACTCTGGCACAGGAGATCGAAAGGCTTCGGTCCGAACCTGGCGCTGGCGATATTGCGATTGGTGGAGCCACACTTGCAGCGCAGGCGGTTGAGCTGGGGCTCATTGACGAATACCGGCTAAGGATCTATCCCGTGCTGGTTGGCGGCAGTGTCCCCTATTTTCCACATGGAGGAAACCGCGCCAATCTGGAACTTCTTGAGGTCCGCGCGCTCGAGATGGGCGTTGTGTATGTGCGCTACGGCAGGGTGAACTGGAGGCCAAAACCGAGCGACATGAGAAGGGATCACTCTTCGAACGAAGCGATCAGCCTCTCGACTCGCGTTCGGATCTCCTCGCGGATCGGCCGCACGAACTCGATTCCTTGGCCCGCCGGATCCTCCACAATCCAGTCCTCGTATCGCTTACCGGGGTAGATAGGGCAGGTATCACCGCAACCCATCGTAATTACCACATCTGAAGCCTGAACAGCATCAGCGGTGAGGACCTTGGGCTCTTCAGCAGTAATATCGATTCCAACCTCTCTCATGGCTTCCACAGCCATCGGGTTGATGCGATCCGCAGGCAACGAACCGGCCGAACGAACCTCAACGCCATCTCCCGCAAGATCCCGGAGAAAGCCAGCTGCCATCTGCGAGCGGCCGGCGTTGTGCACGCACACAAACAGCACAGAAGGTTTGGTATCAGACATGATCGAACTCTTCTCCCGAGCGAATCTGGCTCTTGCAGTATATCCAACCAAACCTTGCTAGTCCTGTTCCGAGCGCGAGCTGATCATCGCCCAAGCGTACGTACATCCCACGATGGCATGCAGCAGGGCACCGGCGGAAACAGCCGTCATGCCGATAGATCCGAGGAAGCCCAGCCCCTCTATTCGTCCGAACACTATGAGGGGAAGCCCGGTCATGAGAATTGCTGTGCGGACTTTGCCAAGATAACTCACGCCCGGCCGGTACTTGCCACGGAAGATGAGAAAGATAAACGCCAACGTCAGGTCAGTCAGGACTATGACCCAGCCGATCCAGGAAGGAATATGCTGTCCCACCACAAGAAAGACGGCGATCAGCGCCACACCCAAGCGGTCCGCGATCGGGTCGATAACTTCCCCGACTCTGCTGACCTGATTGAATCTCCGGGCAATGAATCCATCACACCAATCGGTTGCGCCAAAAACAACCAGCAGGACTGCCGAAAGAACTGGGTCACCATCAACCGTGAAGAGGTAGCAGATAGGCAGTAACAGCAAGAGCCTCACAACGGTGATGATGTTCGGTACCGTCAACCAGTCGGATCGACTCAGCGCTTGCCTGTCCATGTTCTCCACTTTCGTTCGGCTGGCTACAGCCTACTCAAGAAGTGTTCCAAGCATGGCATCCACGCTGGAGTCGAAGCCGCGCGCCGATGCTGAGCGATCGTTCAAGGGCACGCGGACCAAGTTGAGCCGACGACGAGCAACGAAGATTCATGCGCTCGTCCTCTCTCACGGTGACTTTTTACTGAGAATCTGAGGCGTACACAACCAAAGCTGTCTGTGTCTCAGCTGGGACACCAACCACAACCTGTGTTGCCGGTTCCGTCAATGAAGGCGATGTAAATACTCCCAACGCTGGGCCCCCACATGAAGCCCCAGACGTCCATGCCAGTTCCGCACCATCCTCGTTCTGAAGGCTCACTCGATATTCCTGTTGCTGGTCACACGTCAGCACGACAGTGTAAACGAACGAAGTGCTGTCCTCCCCTATTGAATAGACTGCCGGTCCATCACCGCGACCCCGATCGCCGAGTACGTACCTGACCGGCTGGTCCGCGGACGTACCGCTTTGGTGGGCAACGCCGCGCACGTCCCAACGCCGATGACCGGCAGCGGCTTCGCTGCCAGCCTCGACGACGCAGCTAGCCTCGCTAACTTCCTCCGAAACGCTCGGCCCAATCAGGTTTCCGACGCGTTGGTCACCTACGAAAGAGACCGCCTCGCGTCAGCCCGAAGCCTCGTTCGGTCCGGACAAGGCTTCAGTCGTTCCTTTGCCCGGAGATGACCACCAGGAAGTGCGCCGTTGACTCCGACAGCGGGTAGCCGGATGCGTCGCGGCTCCCGGAGGAATGCGGCCGCTTGCTCGCGTCGTCGTCGGTCGCATCGTCGAATTGTTGCGTGGACGCCTTAGAACCACAGCGAGCCGTGAGGGAGGTGCCGAACTCGTTCTGCCGCATGCCAGGGTTCATTATGTCCCCAATGGTCCCGGACAGCGCCGTTGCGTGAGGGGGAGGCATCCGCCCCTAGGATGAATCCTTCCTCTGGTGAGACCGCCCGTCGCGCAGGACTATCGATAAGTGAACCAACGATAAAGACGCTGGAAATAGGAAGAGCAACGACGACGTCCTGTTCGGGCAGGTCTGGTCCCGCGAGGACCAGCTTTCCGCGCGGGATCGCAGCATCGTGACAGTGACGGCGATAATGGCCGGCGGCGTACTCACCCCCGCTCTACAGAGCCATATCGAACGGGTCAAAGCCAATGGCGTCACCGCCGAAGAGATGGCCGAAATCCTCACCCATGCCGCGTTCTACGCAGGCTGGCCCAAGCCCTGGGCCGCGATGAGCATGGCCAAGGATGTCTACACCGACTGACACCCGGATCGCCAAGCTCCGCTGCCCCGTGGTGGGCGCGAGCCCGCATACCGAACGAATATCCACGAAAACGTGAAGAGAGAAACACCATGGACAACTACATCTTCGACCTCGACGATAACGTCACCCGCACGCCGGCGTCGACTTCCTCGGAACCCGTGCGTTCGTGGACCGCGAAAAGATCGGAGCGATCGGCTTTGACGAGAACACCAACCCGATCGCTCGTGAGTTCGGAGAGTTCTACTCCACCCCTCGCGGCTACCACCACAACGCTCTCAGCCAGTTCACCATCACCAGTACCCCGTCATTCGTGAACTTCCCACTGCTGGAGCACATCGAATGGATCTCGCCCCGCCCCATCCTGCTCATCGCTGGTGCCGAGGCCCACTCGCTGTACTTCAGCGAGGACGTGTACGCCGCCGCCGCCGAACCCAAGGAACTCTTGACCGTGCCCGGCGCGAACCACGTCGGACTGTACGACAAGATCGACCTCATCCCCTTCGACAAGCTCACATCGTTCTTTACCGAGAACCTCTGAGCCGACGTAACTGGTGAAGACGGCAGCAACGGAAGGATCCGACATGCCCCTTTGGTCCACGTAGAAACCTGCCTCGATCGAGCGCCTACGAGATCCACGTCGTCGTCACGAGACGACGACGAACACGCAATGCATACGAGTACGAATGGAGCATCCGACCATGACCGATACAATGAGAGCCCTCCTGCTCGGAAGGGGACCCGAGTGGATTCTTGACGAGGTGCCGACCCCTACTCCGGGGCCCGGGCAGGTCCTCATCCGCAATAGGGCGTCGGCCACCAACAATGCCGACCTGCCCATGCTCGCCGAGGCAGACCCCAGCAGGGGCGGAACCGGCAAGGAGGCGATCGCTGGATTTGAATATGCCGGCGAGATCGCCGCCGTCGGCCCGGACGCTGGCGACTGGAGAATCGGGGATGCTGTGATGGGGACATTCCCGTCCGCCTTCGCCGAGTACCTAGTCGCTGATCACCGGTTTGTGTTGCCGCGTCCAGACGGGCTTGCGCCGGAGGTGGCCTGCGCGCTGCCGACCGCGTTGCTGACCGAGTTCGGCGCACTCAGCGTCGCAGAGTACAAGTCTGGGCAGAGCGTACTCATTACGGGCGCGACCACCGGAATCGGCATGATCGGCATCCAAATCGCCAAGACCCTCGGGGCCTCGCGCGTGGTCGCGACAACTCGGACCGCAGCCAAGAAGGACCTCCTCATGAGCCTGGGCGCGGACGCCGTGATCGTCACCGGAGAGGAAGACTTGACCGAGGCGGCGCTGGCCGCGACGGACGGGAAGGGCGCGGATGTGGTCCTTGACCACGTCGCCGGTAATACGTTTGCCCATTGCCTGCCCGCGACCGCTGTCGATGGGCACGTGGTGAACATCGGCCGCCTCGACGGACCTGTCTCGACGATCAACCTTGACGCATTGTCGTACCGGCACCTGACCGTGCACGGAGTCTCGTTCGGATTCTCCCGGGATTGGGAAACCGTTCCGATCCTAGAGGCGCTTCGCGATCAGGTTCTGCCCGCGGTCACCCGCGGCGACATCGCGCCGGTCATCGACTCCCAGCTGGACGTCACCAGCTTCCAGCAGGCGACGGACCGGCTGCGCTCCGGAGAAACAGTTGGCAAGATCGTCCTGGTCTTTGAATGAGCCCCGCACCCGTACCCGTACCCGAGCGGGCCTCGCGAATGAGGCGAGACCCCACGACGCCGCCCGAAAGGGAGGGGACTCAACCGCCTCGGAGTGCGCGGGCAGCGGCCACCCGAAGCGCGTCCTAGCGGAACACTTCTGGATACGCAGTAGACATCACAACATCCTCCTAGGCCAGCAAAAACTAGCCAAGCCAAATGCCACTTAACCATGCAGCAGTCCCGTGTAATGTGGAGCACAAAACAGCGACATCGTGTTTGCCAGCTGGCTGGAAGAAGATCAAATGTTCGCTCGAACAGTTGGGGGTGGCGCATGCGTCGCCGTCATAGTAGCTGCTGGCTTGTGGATTGCTGGTCATAGAGGTGTAGCGGATTTTGCTTTTGCGATATCTTCGGGAGTTGTCTTTGCTGTTTTCCTCCATTTACGGAAAAGACGACAAGATAAGAGACAGTGATACCGGAAAATGACTAGTCGTCGATACGGAAGAATAGCTTTTCCGTCTCGACGACTACGCCTTTCGTCTTCACCAGTGCGCTTCTCATCTGCGCGGGATACGTAGACCTCACGACGCTCACAAGTCCAGTTACGAACCTGACGTTCTGATAAGCCTGTGCGCTCAGCAAGTTTGCGTGAAACATGCTAGCTGCGGGGCTGGCCTCCGGCACAAGAGATCATTGCAACACCTCATGACTTGATGAGAATGGAGATGATCGGTGCGCCAGAGGGCTTCCAAGCAATCATGCTCGGGGTGCTTGGTAATGAGAACGAATAGGCGCCGTCAACATCGACACTTCTGTGGAGCCCTTCAGTGACGGCGGCAGTGTGAGCAACAGGCTTCCTCCTCGCTGCCACCTTCATCAATATCGTATCTAACCGACCGTAACTATATCGACTCCAAGGATGCTCGCGTACGAAAGGATACTCACCAGCTCGAAGAGCAGGTCCTTGCCATCCGGGGTTATGTACAGATTGCCGCAAGAAGTAATGACTGGGCTGAGCCTCCCGAGCCACGGCGCCTGCTTTGAGAGATCCGATTGGTCGTAGACCGCAAGTTCGGGCGGAACCTGGGTGAGTGCATCCCTAATCAAGTTGATCTGACGCGCGGTCTCCTGTGCATTATCAGCTGAACAAATGCCAGTCTTCAAGAATGAAACTGCCAATGGCACCGAAGACGCTAGATAAGTCAAATGAGTGTCGACGGTAGAGAGAACCGACCACGTCAGATCGCCGTCGCCGACATCTAAAGTGCGACGGTCATCAGAACTCTGTAACATCGTGTGTCACCTCAGGAAATCAATAGGGATATTGGGGTAGATCGGGTCGAGTTCTGAGACAAGGAAGTCCTTAACCTCTTTCAAGAATTTTCGAGAGTAGTTTCTCCCTCCGACATCGAGCGCGATTCTTTGGGTTTCACCTGCTGGAAGGTCAATCGTTCGCTGCGAGACTTGCCGTTTCAATTCCACAGACAACTGCTTCAGATTATTCTTCAAATCCCAGTTCTTAACTTCAATTGCGTCTGGTACACCGTTGAGGTTTCCTTCGATATCTATCCTGGTGGAACCAGGAGTCCCGTAGCTAACTTCCTTACCAGCTAAGTACGATTTTTGCGTGACACCGCCATACTTCTTGTGCGCATATTCCTCGGATTCCGTTGGAGTCCGGATTATCTGCTTCCCGGGTCGGCTAATTCCTAGCACTTTGGTAGCACCACCAGCCACGACACCTGTGATGGCTCCCCACTTGAACCCCTCGCTAGCGCCCAAAGCTGCAGCCTTAAGTGCGGCTTCAGTATCTCGCGTTTCAAACCCTTCAACGATCCCGCTCGCAGCCCCACCAAGGGCAGCGGATGAAAGCGCGAACTTGGTGCCAGTCACTGCTGATGCCATAAAAAGCGTACTCACTGTTGCGCCAGTTGGAGCGGCAATCGTACCCGCTATCACAGAGACTGTTACCACGACCAGAATGACACCGGTACCTATGGCAACATCCTTGAGGACTTGGTCATAGGTACCGTCATAGGCTTCAAAGGGTCGGACCTCGGTTTCGCCGGCTGCGTTGAGCGCGAAGACGTACTTTGTGCCTTCGTATTGGGCCTCGATCTCTGACAGCTTGTACCCGAAGTAGATGTTCTCCTGCGTGTTGTAATTCAGTTCCTCTAGGTAATCCTTGGAGACATAGGTGGCCACAACCTGCTCAACTTTGTAGTCGTCACTGCTCAACCCCTCAATGGCTGAGGCATAGACAGTGTCTTCAACATACTGCAAGAGATCTTGGTCATCGAGGCTATCGAAGGCTAGGTCAGAATCTGGTGCAGTCGGCGCGGTGCCGTCAGACTCACGAATACCGGTGCTCGAACTCGATTGTGCACTCTCGGGCTCAGAGTGATCTGAACATCCTGAAAGCAGAAGTGCTGAACAGATGAGAATTGCCAAGAGTCGCTTCATGACTAATCGTTCTCCGTGGTATTGATCTGGGAAGGTTCAGAAGCGCGTCGCGTGCGTCGGAATATGGCGAACACAGAAACCAATGCAATAACTGCAGCGAGGCCAGTGATAACTCGACCTGCCTCAGTGTCCAACTGAGGCGCTGGCACGTCCGATGGTGCATCTCCCAAGGCTTGACCTGACTGCCCATCGCTCTCGTTACTACCGGTGTCTCCGCTGTCAGTACCTGCTGCGTTGTCGGACTCAACTCCGATTGTTGGTCCGTTTACTGGCTTGATCGATCCGTCTTCGGCGATGGTTGCCCCATCCGCGAGCATCGAATTGATTGAGGATATCGATCGTCCTGTAGCCGCGTGAGCTTTAAGCACTTCGTCTGTGCCGACGTAGATTGTCTTTTCCGTTTCTTGATCGGTATATCGGTTGTGAACGGTGATGGTGTAGGTGCCTTCATCCGTGTACTCGCTGCCGTCTTTCGCGGGCTTGTTGAATCGAGTATCTTCGACAAGCCCACTGCTGCTCTCATTGAGAACTTCACGCCTAATGTCGATGTCTAGGTACCTGGATCTCGCTAGGTCCAGCCGAAACCCGTTTGGGGTAGCTGCAGCATTTGTCAGTTCCTCGCCGGTCTTGACGTCGAATGGGAACACCATGCTGTTCCCATTCCGAACTGAAAACTCGAAAGTGATTTGGTAGTCGGTGTACTCGTAAGCCGGCTTCCATCCAAATAGGTTGATCCGTGGCTTCTTTAACTCGTAGTCAAGCGCGACCTCATAGTCGCCCTCCTCGAATAGCCCGACTTGAGTCGCGGCCGTCGTAGTGGCTTCAGCAGAGAGAAAGTCACTGTAGACCGTGGTCTTCGTGTCGTTCTTATAATCGGTATGCTTCACAATCAGCATGCCGCGTCCAAAGTTCTGTTGGGCTACCTGAAGGCGTTGATCCCAACCGTTCTTATCTTCGGCGACCGAAAGAGAGTCATCGCCGTTCAAGCGGTCAATATCTTGTTCTTGCTCAAACCAAAGGGCAACCTCATCACCAACGTTCTTCAGTAACACTGGATTGCCGTCTTCTTCGGTCACACGGGTGAAATCGCTTACGTAAAAACCACCAATTTGCCAGCCCCAATGCACGTCGTCCTTGGTAATTGCATCAGTTCTCGAAAACCCGTTGTCTTTACCAGTATTCACAAGCGAGTCTTCACCCAGTTGGTACCTCGTATCATCCGCGAAGACTTGGGTGGCAGGCGAAAGCACGACCATCGAAGCAATAAGGAAGGCGGTCGTTAGCTTCCTATATGGTTGAGTCTTCATCACGGCCCTAACTCTAGTCTGCTTTGCAGAGTCTCTGCGTATCATATTCGCTCACCATCGACTTCACTTGGGCCGACGCGATGGGTAGGTCTTCCCGATTGGTAAGGCATAGCCGAGAAGGTGGCTCGCGGTACATTTTCTGGGCAGGTGGAGCCTTGATGCCACTATGCCTGAATCCGACGGCGGTCGTGGCGTACATACGATTGATTTGGTCGAGCGCCTGGACGACGCGCCGGCCCTCAGACACTGGTCGAACTAGCTTGATCAACTGCTGGCCGTAGGCTTGTCGCAGAACAGGGAGCTCAACACTGGCGCGGGCGTACCTGATGCCGTCTACCGGGAGAACTTCGGAATCAACGCGCGTGCCGCCTTGCTGAGTCTGATCGAATGATCTGCGGGCGCCGAGAGCTCCAATGAGGTTTGGACACTGTGTTCAACCGTGCCGGGTCTGCCCAGCCCGTCATCGCTCACGCTGGCAAGCGGCCAGTGAGCGATCCTTTAGCACGATGCCGCACAGATTCTCGCTGGACGTAGAGCGAGATAACCGCTCCATCTCACGCAAATCGATGAGCCTATCTGAGAAGCTGCAGCAGAAGATGGACTGGGTTTTTGCGGTCGGAGGGACCAGATCGATCCCTAGGCCTCCCGCTCGTCGACGGTCGTTTCGTGAGCCAACAAGTCGGCGTCCGGATGTGAAGGACGCCGTCGAGGACGCTGAGGCCGGTGGCGGCCTGGTTGTCGCCGGGATGCGGAAACCGCGAGAAGCATCGGGCTGGTCGACGACGACGTAGGCGACGTGGGCGTCGCGTCCGCTGGTCATGGCCACATAGGTTTTCCCGTGTTATGACGGAATCGACGAGCACGTGGGCCGTGTCGGTGGTGATGCCTCGGGCACGGTGTGAGGTCACGGCGTACGCGAGTTACACATGCTCAGCGACGTAGTCGGCTGGAGCGATGACGGTTCCACCCCATTGAGCACCGGCGCGCTGGAGAGTGACGGATCCGTCGTCGCAGGCATCAATAATGGTCCACCGATCGCGATTGCGGACCCAGCTTCTCCCGGCCAGAAGTCGCCTATGCCCGCCAGCAGGTCGGCGCGCTAGGCGGTGTAGATGGTATCGAGCATCTGCTCGGTCTCCCCCTCGTGGATGCTGCCGTGCGCATCGTAGGCGTCGATGATGTTGGTGCGGCCGTGGCGCGGGTCCAGGAAGGCGGTCGTCTCCAATGCGTAGGTGAAGCCGTGGACATCCACCAGCTCGGAGGCGTCTCCCCGGTCGTGGAAAAGAAGTCCGAAGGCGCCGCCCGCGTCGACGGGCTTGAGTTGGACGTCGTTGCCGACCAGCAGCACCTTCGCACCGACCTTTGCCGCATGACATCTAAACAGGACAGCCCAGACTCGACAAGCACTTCAAGCGTCTCTAGAGTGTACGAACTTGTCATATGGTACGGATCAGGATGACTTATAGTTCAACCTAAGAATCATCAAGTTGAGGATTCGTATATCACACAGAGTTCCACCATTTTCTGAAGACCCTCTACGACAGGGCGCATATGTTCCGTTCGGACTTGGTTTCAACTCGTCACGACTATTTCTGCCGTTTTCTGGTCAGAGCGACGTCCAAGAATTTTGTTGGTCTGAACTCGCTACATCTGCTGGCACATCTTTGCGCGCTGACACAATGCTCTATGACTTGCTTGATGAAGACAAGGCACAATCTATTCACCCGCTCGCAGAGGCGCAGAATAGCTGGATCACTCGACTTCTCGACGTTCTTTCCTCTGCAGTTTCGATTGAAGACAGTTTCATATTTGCTAGATCCAAGGTCTATGCGGAGACAAGCCAGTCAGATACTGAGAACACGGCAGGCAGCGGTACCCAATTTCCTACAGTTACCCTCTCTAGCTCCCATATCGGACCATGGGATACAACAGATTTCAGCGTACGACTGGAACCCGTAACTCATCTAGAACAGAGCCTGAAGTTTCCCACCTACATCTGGTCCGACGACTTCAAGCTTGTTCTGACATGCCCCATTTATTCCGATTCAGTATTCTTGACGAGTCCGACGTTATTCGCTGAGGACTTCGTCCGCGCTGGACTAGAAGCCAGAGGAATCCTCAAGGACGACTATCTGCCAGTAACCGGAGATTGAGTTGAATCGCTTCTTTTGGGCTACTGCCGTAAGCGGGCTCCCTTCGATGCATAGTAGATCCGTTCTTGCCTTTCACCAGCTGATCGGTCTTCACCATTCTGAACTGGGTAACCAAAAGGCACGGAGACAACAACCACCTCCGCAGTGAACATCCCATAGGCAAGTTCCAGATCACGCAGCCAGTTCCCGATCCCCGCAGGAACGACACCTTGCCGATAGACGAGAAACTTGTCATCCGGCTGCTCATGAAGCATCCGGTGCTCAAGCAGCATACTCATCGTTGGAAACCACCGACACGGTCACACCCGGTAGATTCACGCTGGCCAGCTCATCGGCGTAGTCACCATCGGGATCGTGCCAGAACACCAAACACTGGTGGGCGAACTGTTCTTCGAGGTGCGGCAGCACTGAGGTCAGCAAACTCATTCGTGGTCCTGTTCTGTCAGCACGCGCCGAGCCAAGTCCGTCAATCGGTAGCGCTGTCCACGATGACGAGGATTCTCCGGGAGGGTGTACTCCAAGAGTCCAGCATCAAGCAGTGGCAATACGTGACGTGTGTAATTGCCATATGCGGTTGAGAGCCCAGTACCTTCCAAGAGCGCATCCTTAGTCGCATGTTTGTCCACCACGGTGCGCAGCATCGACAAACCGTATGTTCCCAACGCACGGTTGATACTCACTTGATACTCACTTGATACTCACTTGACTTGCTCACACGTTGCTCACACGTTGCTCACTCGTTGCTCACTCGGGGAGCCGTCTTGATGGTCAACGATGGCACCAAGAGGGGCATCCGGGGCATGTGAGGGCACGTAGACAGTGAAGCGCAGCCGGTCCACCACCTCTTCAATACGAGGCTCGGGGAGAACCTCCTCGGCAATCTACTCGAAGACGCGCTGGAGGCCCGTACCCCACTGCTCCATGATCCCGGCCTCACGGAAGATCCGCGCCACCGACGGATTGCACAGGCGGGAGGCCGGCCGCATCGACTCCACCGTTATCCCCGGCAACAGTAGGCCCGGACTTGTGACGCATTCTCCCTGACCCGCACGGCACAGCACCTGAAACGGACCCAGCCCTGACGGCGTGCACACTGCGGACCCGAACAAGAACAGTTGGAGTTGCCACCGGAAATATTTGGGATAGCCTTCGCTCGCTTCGGCAGCGATCCCACCTATGCCCCACAGCTGGAGCGAGTTGTTGAAGTGGGGAAATATCAACAGAAAGATTGGGGTCCCTGCGTAGAAAGTTCTCAAACCCCACCCCGAAGCTGAAATCGTTGATTTCTCGCTGGAAACGAGGGGTATACCGGGTATCGCAGCGGGCCGATAATACCCCGATTCACGACGTACGAGGGCCTTGCGTAAGGAGGATTGGAAAACCTCAAACCTCTCTCACCCCCGCAGAAGTAGATCGACTTGTCGACGATTACCTCACTGGTTTCAGCGTCGGATACCTCGCTCAGAAGTATGGTGTGCACCGTGCAACCTTCTCGAAGCATCTCACCCGGAGCAACGTCGTGCGCCGCCAGCACGGCCTCACAATCGAGGAAGCCGCAGAGATAGTGAAGCTGCACGGCGGTGGCATCTCAATGCGCGCTATCTCACGCACTCTCGGTGTCGACCGTAAGCAGGTTCGCATCTCCTTAGTCGCAGCTGGGGCACTCGTCGATCAAGCCTCGACCATGAGAATTTAAACGAAGCCTTCCTCGACAAGCACACAACCGCTCTCGGTAATGACATGGGCCTGGCCTGAACCGCCAACGACTCGGCTCCAACTCTCAACCAGCAATCGACCCTTGAATATCGACATCGAGAAGCTGCCGTACATACCTGGATAACCAAAGTACAGATTGTCCAATGTCTCCAACGCGATGATCTCGGAAGGGATTGGCCGAATCTTTACGGGCTCCAAAGACTCGGTACGTTCCTGAATCAGTTCAGATAGGTGCTTGTCCCATGCAGTAAACTTTCGCAACTCGTTGTCGCTCAGATCACGCACGGTCAGAGCATCAGCAAGATGCTGATGATTGCGTTTCAAAGCAATAACGATTGGACGATCGCCTTCAGCGTTCCGTAACGAACGCCATGCTCCGCGGCGGATGAGTTCATCCACGACCTCGGATGAGGCGCCGAGCCAAGCTGCCTGGTGAAGTGGTGTGAACCAAGAGTCACCAGCGATTCTCCATTGATTTACGCTCAGAAATCGCTCTCGATCAAGAAGACGAAATACCGCCTCCCAATTGCCGACTTTGGCAACGTCCGCAAGACGATTGATGTTGTCGACGTGACTCTCCCTGAGAAGTCCCTCCTCTATCACGCCTGGCCAATCAACGTCCAACTGCCACCCTACGCTCGACATTCGGACGGTGTAACCAGAACTACTGCTGCGGATCTACATCACTTGCCGTTGCAAGAGTCGGCAACTCGGCAGAATCAAGACCAGCAAGTTCAAGTGCTGCCTGTCCAGCTAAGTGAGCCGAACGCACAGACGGGAGTGCTGCACGGATAGGTGACAGTTCTAGTCACGCCGCCAGTGCGACGGCACTCGATCTCCTCTGCAACCCGTCAGACTTTGACCAAACCTTTTCGACCGGCGCACGGCAAAGTAGCGCCTGGTACTTCTCAACAGCTTCTGCCATTCACTCTACAAGTCTGGGTCGGAAGACGAACTGCTTGAAGGTCGGTGAGTAAAGGCAGTAGCGCGGCGATCTGCGGAGCGCTGTCGATGTGATCCGACTCTGACGCAAGACGCTCGGCACCATCAAGACGAACCTGTCTTGGGCGTTCGCCTATAACGTGGCAGCGATTCCGGTCGCAGCGTTCGGTATGCTCAACCCAATGCTCGCCGGCGATGGCGTTCTCGAGCGTCTTCGTCGTTGGCAACAGCCTGCGTCTGCGCGGCTTCACGTCCATCACCAAGCAGGCTGCCTAGCACACCGGGCCCGGTCGCCCAGCCGAGAGGAGACACCCATGACGAAGCCACACTCGGGCCACGGGCACGACCACGGGCCTCACAGTGGCCACGAGCAGCACGAGCGCACTGGGCACGAGGATCACGGTGGTCACGCTGGCCATATGGGCCACTGCGGTCGCGGCGGCCACGGCGATCATGTGGCACAGTTTCGGCGCCTGTTCTGGGTGAATCTCGTGCTCGCGGTGCCAGTCGTCGCGTTCTCGCCAATGTTTGCCATGATCCTCGGCTATTCAGTACCAGGCTGGGCCACGTGGATCGCACCTGTTATCGGCACCGTGATGTATGTCTGGGGCGGCTCCCCATTCTTGACGGGCACGGTGAGCGAAATCAAGGCCCGCAAACCGGGCATGATGCTGCTGATCGCCCTGGGCATCACCGTGGCCTTCCTCGCATCGTAGGGCGCAACACTCGGGCTGTTGCATCACGAGCTCGAATTCTGGTGGGAACTCGCGCTGCTGGTGGTCATTACGCTGCTCGGGCACTGGATCGAGATGCGTTCGCTCGCCCAGACCACTTCTGCGCTCGACTCCCTCGCGGCGCTTCTGCCCGACGAAGCCGAGCGGGTCGAGGGTGAAACGGCCGTCACGGTGAGCCCGGCGGAGTTGCGCGTTGATGATCTCGTGATCGTGCGCCCGGGCGGCAGCGTGCCGGCCGACGGCATGATTGTTGACGGACGTGCAGCCATGGATGAATCGATGATCACCGGCGAATCGCACCCCGCGACCCGCAGCGAGGGCGATGCGGTGACCGCCGGCACGGTCGCGACCGATTCGGGGCTGCGGGTCAGAGTCACCGCCATCGGAGACGACACGACACTTGCCGGCATCAACCGACTCGTCGCCGACGCACAGAACTCGTCGTCTCGGGCGCAGCGCATCGCCGACCGGGCTGCAGGGTGGCTGTTCTGGTTCGCCCTCGCCGCAGCGGTCATCACCGCGATCGTTTGGATGCTCGTGGGCGACCCAGATGCGGCCGTGATGCGCACCATTACCGTGCTAGTGATCGCCTGCCCGCACGCGCTCGGCTTGGCGATTCCGCTCGTGGTTTCCATCGCCACCGAGCGCGCGGCTCGCGGCGGGGTGCTCGTGAAAGATCGTCTCGCGCTCGAGACGATGCGCCAAGTCGACGCGGTGCTCTTCGACAAGACGGGCACACTCACCAAGGGCGAACCGGTTGTCACCGGTGTCGCGCCAGTCGGCGATGTTGACGAGCACGCCCTGCTGGCCCTGGCCGCCGCGACCGAGGCCGACAGCGAGCCCCCCTCGCCAAAGCGATCGTCGCCGCGGCGAGCGACCGAGGCCTCAGCCTTGCACCCGCCACCGGGTTCTCTTCTCCACCGGCGGTTGGCGTCACCGCCACCGTGGCCGGCCACGAGATTCAGGTCGGTGGGCCCCGGCTTCTGGAAGAAACCGGGCAGCCCGAGATCGGTGCAGCCGATGCCTGGCGGGCCGACGGTGCCATCATTCTGCATGTCGTTCGTGACGGAATCATGATCGGCGGGCTGAAGCTCGCCGATGAGATTCGCCCGGAGTCGCGCGATGCCCTCGCCGCACTGCATCGGCTCGGTGTTGAGGTCGTGATGATCACCGGTGACGCTGCAGCCGTCGCGGGGGAGGTTGCTCGCGAACTCGGTATCGACCGTGTGTTCGCGGGCGTGCGCCCCAAAGATAAGGCCGCGAAGGTGGCCGAGTTGCAACACGAAGGCACGGCTGTCGCGATGGTCGGCGACGGCGTCAACGATGCCCCCGCCCTCGTGCAAGCCGATGTTGGTATCGCTATCGGGGCGGGCACCGATGTGGCGATCGCGTCGGCAGGGGTGATCCTCGCCAGCTCTGACCCGCGTTCGGTGCTCTCAGTGATCGAACTCTCACGTGCTGCCTACCGCAAGATGAAACAGAACCTGTGGTGGGCGGCGGGGTACAACTTGATTTCGGTGCCGCTTGCCGCCGGTGTGCTCGACCGCGTCGGGTTCGTGCTGCCGATGTCGGTCGGAGCGATTCTGATGTCGCTGTCGACGATCGTCGTGGCGCTGAATGCCCAGCTCTTGCGCCGCATCGATCTCAGCCCAGAAGCCAGCACTCGCGCCGTGCTCGAACGCACGAACTGACCTCACGCAGCCCAGGATCAGCACATGTCATCAACCACTGAATCGCACGCGTCGCACCACGGGTATATCGGCGATAAGAAGCGCTACCTGCAGCGCATGAAACGAATCGAAGGTTTGGCCCGGGGCATCGCGAATATGATCGACGAAGAGCACTACTGTATCCACATTCTGACCCAGGTCAGTGCGCTCACCCGCTCGCTGCAGGGGGTGGCGACGGGGCTGCTCGATGATTACCTGAAGCACTGTGTGCTCGATGCCGCCAAGCTTAGCGACGAGGCCGCCCACGAGAAGATTCAGGAGGCCACTGCCGCGGTCAACCGGCTGATCCGATCGTGACTGTGTGAGTCGGCCTCGCGGGTTAGCCTACCGGCACTTCCCGCCGAGCAGGGCTCTCGCGCCGCGCACCCCGGTGCGCTCGGAGCGCGCGGAGCGCCGACAGAATGGCCACAAGGTCAACAATTTCTTGCAGCAGCGCTCCCACCACCGCCGGCAAATAGCCGGATGCGGCGACGAGCATCAAACCGACTGAGATGATGATGCCCATCCAGATCGACTGGAGGGCGATCTGCACCGTGCGCCGCGAGACATAGGCCACATCTGCCACTCGCGCGATGTCGTTCGAGGTGATCACCGCCGCTGCTGACTCGCTCGCGACCGTTGCACCCCTGCCCGCCATCGCAACACCGACGTCGGCGGCCGCCAGCACCGGGGCATCATTGATCCCATCGCCGACCATGAGTACGGGTCTCGGCCGCATCGCCTGCACAATCCGCACCTTGGTCTGGGGAGTGGTCTCAGCGTGCACCGTCTGAATGTCGACCGCGTGTGCGACAGACTCCGCGGTCGACGTGATATCACCGGTCACCATCGCGATCTCGGCTACGCCTGCTCGGCGAAGACGGGACACCGTCTCTGCAGACTGCTCACGAATCGGGTCGGACAAGATGATCACTCCGGCGAGCTCGTCACCGACCGATACGTAGACGGCCGTCTCCCCAGCTGAGAGTACGGGTCGATCGATCGCCCCGGTCACCTCTTCGATAAATGAGGGCTTGCCCACTCGCACCGAGGTGCCGTCTGCCAGGGAGGCGAGGACACCGTTTGTTGCCACCTCGTCGGCCGCCACCACTTCGGGAAGCTCAAGTTGCTGTGTGCGTGCCGATGCCACGATCGGATCGGCGAACACGTGCACGGAGTACTGCTCGGCGGCGGCCGCGAGCTGCAGCGTCTCGTCTACGGCGCGAGCAGCAGGGTGAATCTCGACGACGTCGGCTTTACCTTCGGTCAAGGTGCCGGTCTTGTCGAATGCGACTGCACGGACCCGGGCGAGCACCTCTAACACGCCACCGTCTTTGATGATGACGTTGAGCTTTGCCGCGGAACTCATCCCGCCCATGAACGCGACCGGGGTGGCGATGAGCAGCGGGCACGGCGTCGCCACGACGAGCACCTCGGCAAACCGCACCGGGTCCCCGCTGAGAAACCACGCGAAGCCCGCAATCAGCAATGACACAATGGTGAACGGCACCGCATAACGGTCGGCGAGTCGCACCATCGGTGCCCGGGAGTCCACGGCCTCCTCGACCAACCGTACGATCGAGGCGTAGTTCGAATCGGCTGCCACCTTCTGCGCGCATCGTGAAGCTCGTCGTGCTGTTGACCGTTCCAGAAAGCAGTGGGTCGCCCGCGTGGTAGTTCACCGGGATCGGTTCACCGGTCACGGATGATTCATCAATCGTCGCGTGATTCGATAGGAGCACCCCGTCGACGGGGAGGATCTCTGAGGAACGCACCAGCAGTTCGTCGCCGACTTTCACCTCTTCGATCGCGATGCGTTCGACCTCACCTGTTACCGGGTGAATTCGACCCGCGAATGCTGGGGCTCGGCTCAACAGTTGGTCGAGTTCTCGGCTCGCGCGGCGAGCGGCGAGGTCTTCGAGTGCTTCCCCTCCGGTGAGCATCAACGCGATGATGAGCCCCGCGACATGTTCCTGTACGGCGAGTGTCGCGATCATGGCGATGACCGCAAGAATGTCGAGCCCCCAATGCCCGCGCATCAGATCTTTGAACATGTCGATCGCGGTGATCACGATCACGATACCGAGCACCAAGTATGCGGTGACCCCGAGAGCCATCTCTGCGCCGGTCAGCCAGAGCATAACCCCGGTCGCCAAACCGACGAGCACGAACATCATGAGCTTGCGGTTGCGAAGAAATTCCCCCGTCGATGACATTGCGTGTGACGCTTCCGAGGTACGTGGGGCGATGGTCTGGGCTGGCACGGTGCTGTTCTCAGTCTCTCTTCGAGAGGGTTGAGAGTGCGGTCACATCAGTGATCGTGATCCGCCCCTGTTCCTGTTGTGAGATCACCCCGGTGTCGGTGAGTTTGCGAAGTTGCCGACTGAGGGACTCTGGTGTCGTGGACAGGAGCGAAGCGATGTCCTTCTTTGCGAGCGGCAGCGTCACGTCGATGGCTCCTCGCGGCCCTGGCGTCGCAGGGAGCGAGAGCAGGTAATCGGCGAGACGAGATCTCACGTTTCCGAAGATGACAGAAGCCAGCCGCGCCTCAGTATCTTCCAAGCGCTGACTCACTCCTTGCAGCATGCGCAGCCCGATGCTCGGATGCTTCTCGACGAGACGCCCGAGATCGGCATGACGGAACACGCACAGTTCGGTATGCACGAGCGCTTCTGCTGCGTGATCGGGTCTCGTGCCGGTGAGAAACGCGGATTCTCCGATGAAGTCGCCCGGACCGAGGACCCGGATCACCTGCTCGTGCCCAGCCGCACTTGTACGAGCGATCTTCACCTGACCGGTGTGCACCACCATCAACTGCGATATATCCGAGCCTGCTGTATACGCCTGCTCGACAGCGTCTAATCGGACGGTACGTGCAAATCCCGCAACTTCCACTTGCTGCGCATGTGTGAGCCCTTGAAACAGCGGTACACGGGCCACGCAGAGATCATTTGCTGGATCAGCATCCACATCGGTTGAAACAGCCAACGGCATCCTTCCCTTCCCTTCTAGTATGGCGACTCGTGGCACAACACACGCGCTTCAGCTGAAGCCAGGGGTGGCGCGTGCAGTGATGTACGCGTGTGGCGTCCGCAGGTTCGAGCGCTGCCCGATCACCTCGAACCCGGCGTAGGTGAGGGCTTCGACCATTTTGTTCATCGGCCACCGGTTTGCGGCGGCGATCGGATGGTCGAATGCCTCCCGCCGCGGCCCCGCGAAAAAGGACATCAGCAGCGATCCGCCGTCACCCAGCCGAGTGCGCAGTGTTGCGAGCGCGTGTAGGAGCTCTTCTGAGCTCATGTGAATGGTCGAATACCAGGCGAGGATCCCGCCCCAGCGGGTCTCGCAACGGGCGAGATCTTCGATGGAATCGTGATGGAACACAACCGCGGGATGTCTGGCTCGGGCAATCGTGATGAGGCGATCCGATGGCTCGAGCCCTTTCACCGTGTGTCCGAGGCGTGCCAGGTGACCGGTCCAACGCCCGGTACCCGCGCCGACATCAAGAATGGGGCCATCGACTGCCGCGGCCCACGGCTCGATGACCGCACGGTCAGGGTCATCCGGTGAGATCTCGGCGCCGAGAATGCCCTCGATATCAACCTCAGGCGACCCGTATGCATCGGCCACCCGGTTTATTGAGGCCACAGGATCAGACGTCCGTGCTGCTGTGAATACGGCGTCCGTCGGTGCCTCAGGCCGCTGGGTCATGGTTCGATGATCACTTTGCCGGCAGTGTGCCCAGCCTCCACCATGGCGACGGCCTCCGCAGCCCGATCGAGACTGTACCGGTCCGTCACCTGCGGGTCGACGAGACCGTACTGCGCGACGCCGGTGACCTTCTCGAGCCCTTCACGCGTGCGCACCACCGCTACGCCACCGAGTTGCTGCACGGTGGTCGGGTCTGCGGTACTGATGATGACGCTCGGGTCTTTGGCGACGACCGCGAGATCACGAAGCGCCTGCCCACCGACCAGGTCGATGAGCACATCAACACCCTCCGGCGCGATGGCACGCACCCGGTCAGCCGCACCCTCCCCGGAGGCAACGAACGCCGCACCGGTCGACTCCACCAGTTCCTGCTTCGCTGCACTGGCCACACCGATGACCGTGAACTTGTGCACATTGCCGATCTGCGCCGCCATCAGCCCGACCCCACCTCCGGCGCCAAGAATCAGCATCGCCTGACCAGGTTCCAGCTCGATCTGATGCGTCACGTCATACGCAGTCGCCCCTGCGACAGGCAGTGCTGCAGCGTCAGCAAAGGAAAGCTCTTCGGGCTTCTGGACGGTTTGTGCCGCATCCAACACCGTGTGCTTCGCGAACGTTCCCTGTCCTTTGGCCGCGAGGCCGAGCACCATGTCACCGACAGCGAAGTTCTCGACCTCTGCGCCTACGGCGGTGACGACACCGGAGGCCTCTCGGCCCATCGGTGCGGGAAGCGGCCAGTGGGAGCCCATCTGCCCCGCACGGATCTTCCAGTCAGCAGGATTCACCCCGGCCGCTTTCACTTCGATCGCGAGCTCTCCAGGCCCAGGCGCCGGAGCGGGGCGTTCAACGAGTTCCTGCGTCTCGGGGCCGCCATAGGCGGCGAAGACCAGCGCTTTCGACATTATTAACTTCTCCTCATTCTCCACGAAGACCAGCGCTTTCGACATTATTGACTTCTCCTCATTCTCCAGGTGAGTGACACTTACGTGGTTGCCTGTGGCGGAGCGTCTTCACCCGAAGCCTCTGCCGCATCAGCGAGTTCCTTCGTGGCATACTCCGCGTCAATTGCGTGCTCCGGAGGTGAATAGACGGTGTAGAGCACCAAAGGCTCATCGCCAGTGTTGCGGAAGTTGTGGCGAGTACCGGCCGGGACAGCGCACAGGTCGCCAGCATCAACGGTGTGCGTCTCGCCGTCAAGGTCGGCCTCTCCGCTGCCCGACACAAAACTCAGCAACTGGTCGGTGGTGTCATGCACCTCGTCGCCGATCTCCCCGCCCACCGGAATCGTCATCGCAACGAGTTGGGAATGCTTTCCCGTCCAGAGCACCTGACGAAAATTCGTGTTTGCTTTCGCGACCTCGTCGATGATGAAGTGCGTCGCCTTCTCGCCGACGCCGAACTGGTTCTCACTCATGTGTGTGGTCCTTTCTTAAGATGGAAGTTCGGATGAACTCTGGGCCGTGGCTGGTTCGACCGGGCGGCCTGTTTCATGTGCGGCTCGGGCGCGTTCACTCCTCGACAACGCAGTGGCTCCTTGGGTGTTGCGCAGCAGGCGCATCGCGTTGAGGATTACGATGAGCACCGATCCCTCGTGCACGAGCATGCCGATAGCCATCGTGACACCCCCTGCGAAGACCCCGACGAGCAGCACGACAACGGTGATGAGCGCGATCCAGATGTTCTGGCGCATGACGTTCACGGTGCGTTTGGCGAGGCTGATTGCTTCGGGCAGTTTCAAGAGGTTGTCGCCCATCAGGGCAATGTCTGCCGTCTCCACGGCCACCGCTGAGCCCGCTGCGCCCATGGCAACACCAATGTCGGCGGTCGCGAGGGCCGGGGCGTCGTTCACGCCGTCGCCCACCATCGCGACCGTGTGCCCCTCGCGCTGCAACCGCGCGACAGCGTCGAGCTTGTCCTCGGGTAGCAACGAAGCATGGATCTCATCGATACCGACCGCCTCACCG
The DNA here is from genome assembly GCF_014041995.1 of Changpingibacter yushuensis. NCBI lineage: Bacteria > Bacillati > Actinomycetota > Actinomycetes > Actinomycetales > Actinomycetaceae > Changpingibacter > Changpingibacter yushuensis. The sequence continues at coordinate 2,001,574 of NZ_CP059492.1, forward strand.
ATGGCTTCGGCGACAAGGCGCGTATCTCCGGTGAGCATCACCACCTTCTGCACCCCGCTAGCGTGCAAGCGCCTGATCATCTCGGGGGCATCCTCGCGGATCGTATCTGCGACACCGATTACGCCAAGCACGCTCTCATCGACCGCAACAATCATGGGGGTCTTGCCTGCCGCTGCCAGTTTGTTCGCAGCCACAGCCGCCCCCGCGTCGTTCACGATCCCGTACTGTTCGAGCAGCGGCACGTTACCGATGAGTACCCGCTTGCCGTGAGCGTCGGCCACGATCCCCTTGCCCACGACCGGTGTGACCGATCCCGGAAGGCCCTCGGGGGCCACTCCTTCTTCTCGTGCGGTGTCGAGGATCAGGCGGGCAAGTGGGTGCTCGGACCCTGCTTCTGCGGCGGCTGCCCAGCGAAGCACCTCGCGCCGATCCGCTTCAGGATTGAGCACAACGATGTCGGTGGGTACCGGGCGGCCCTCGGTGAGAGTCCCCGTCTTATCGACTGCGACGGCCGAGATCTTGGCCGAGGTTTCGAGGTACTCGCCGCCCTTGATGAGAATCCCGTTGCGGGCCGAGCGGCCGATTCCCGCTACGATCGCCACGGGAATCGAGATGACGAGCGCGCCCGGGCAACCGATCACGAGCAACGTGAGGCCGAGCACTACGTCACCAGAGATGAGGCCCGCCGCAAGCGCGAGTACCATCACCGCGGGCGTGTACCACTTCGAGAATCGGTCGATGAATGCCTGCGTTTTCGCTTTCGTATCCTGCGCTTCTTCGACACGGTGAATGATGCGCGCGAGCGTCGTGTCGGCTCCGATGCCGGTCGCCATGACCTGTAGGAATCCGCCCCGCGAGATCGTGCCCGCAAACACGTGATCTGACTTCGTCTTTTCGACAGGGATCGACTCACCCGTGATCGATGCCTCGTCGATCGCTCCGGTGCCTGACGCGACCTGCCCGTCGACGGGAACTTTCGCTCCGTTCTTTACGAGCACGATCTCGCCCATGCGCACCTGATGTGCGGCGATCTCGACCTGCTCACCGTCGCGCATCACGACTGCAACGTCGGGTGCCACCGCGACCAACTCAGCGAGCGCTGCACGGGTCTTGTTCATCGTGCCGGCTTCGAGTGCGTGACCGATCGCGAAGAGGAACGTCACGGCGGCAGCTTCCCAGAAGTTGCCGATGAGTATCGCGCCGATCGCTGCAATCGATACGAGCAGGTCGATACTGATGAACTTTACGAGCAGTGCCCGGACGGCCTTCACGACGATTCCGTACCCCGCGACAATTGCTGCGGCGAGCATGAACGTGTTCGCAAGGGTAAACACATGACCAGAACCGTGGGCGTGTTCGCCAGCGTCGATCCACCATTGCGGACCGACCGTGACGTTCCAGCTGCCGCCGAAGAGCTTTTCGACGCCGAACGACACGAGAATGAGGAGGCCCGAGACAACGGGAATGAACCAGTTGCCATACCGCCACTTACGGAACGCTTTCACGAATGTGCCGCCTTTCGAATTGGTGAACTTAGTGCGTTAGGAGCCGTTTGGCTAGAACGCGGTGGCCTTCGACTTATAGCCGGCCTTATCGACAGCAGCAATGAGATCGTCGACGGAACTTCTTGTCTCATCGTGGTCGATCTCAACGCGACCCGAGGCGAAGTGCACCGTCACGTTCTCGACGCCATCGAGCTTGCCGACCTGCTTCTCGATCTTGGTCACGCACGACGGGCACGAGAAACCCTCGGCGCGCAGCAGAGTGTGGGTGGTGTCAGTAGCGTTCGCCATGATGAGTCCTTTCGCTTCACCCCGAAACGGGGATCGACCAGGAGGTTCCTGGCCTTCACGACCCAGACTACTGTGTTGACAGAGCCTCCGCCTTGACCTAGATCAAGTCGTGCTCGGAGCTCCTCTCTGTGGCTCACCAGCTACTTGGGTGCTGTGAGTCGCTTCTTGGTTGATCTGCTGGGCGCCATGAAGGTCTACAAGACCGAACTGATCCGTCAGCAAGGCCCTGGCGGACGGTCGAGCAGGTCGAGCTTGCGACCCTCGAATACGTGTGGTGCTGGAACCATGAGCGGCTCCACGGGGAACTCGATATGCGTACTCCGATCGAGGTCGAACAGGCGTACTACGCTGAAACCGAGACACTTCTGTCACCGACCGGCTGACAGGGAAACCGGTCGGAACAAGAACCAGGCCAATTCAAAATGCTTCTTCCTGCCAAGCGTAGAGACCAAGGCGCCCGTCTTCGAGCGGATGCAAAGGAAGAGCTGCACTCAGCTCGGGCTGCACCATCATCGGCATCGTGTCCATATAACTGATATTGCCATTACCCTCCGACATTCTTGGATTGAGTGCGTGGGATTCTGTTTTCGGTTGAGCGACTATTTGGAATTTCGGGTTCCCAGCACACAAGCCTTCGGCGTATGCTGAGGGCAGGCGGCCTCTACCTGCTACGTCATCGCCACAATCGGTGACACAACTCAACGGCCTTGGCTGAACAGTTTTCTTCCTCCTGTCGCCCTCGACTTGGAGAGGACTGTCACCATGTTTCGCCTGATCTGGATCATCAGCATCTACGTTCGCAGCTTCATGCGGCGCTTCATGCCTAGCAATATTGCGATCACCACACTCCGCACTCGCAGCGGCCTCAAGTGGGCCGCACCGGCGATGCTTCTGTCAGTGCCGTACTTGTTCGCTGCAAGCTACGTCTCGACTCTTGTCGACGGTGGCGCATCGAAATGGCTCTATGTCGTCTTCTTCGTGTGCATCTGGAACGCGTTGAAGTTCTTAGCGAACGGCCTCGTCTGCATGGGGCTCCTCGCGCGCGTTCGTGTTCACGAGCGGCGACTCCAGAGGTCTGCTGCCGAAGCGCCAACCGTACGCGCGAACGAGCAACTAGTCGACGCCTGATGCCGAAACCAGCGACCCTCCTCGCGCGCTGAACTACGCCGCATTGGGGCTAGCGAAATCTGTCCTTGGATCGTTCGTGGCCATCACACTCACGGCACTGCTGCTGGAAGTCGTCGATCAGCTGTGCATCGGGATCGTGCAGGCCGCCGGGGAGACCACCGAGTCGATGGGCGACAAGATCGCCCTCCTCGCCGCCGGACTAGTCGGCATCAACATCACCGCCGCCGCGATCGTGTGGCTGTCGCTGCTGGTGAGGAAGGCGCTGCTGCTGGTCGCGGTCGTGTTCGCGCCGCTCGCGTTCAGCGGCGCATCCTGGGACGCCAGCCGGGGATGGATCGGGAAGTGGGCGATGTTCGTCGTCGCCCTGATCTGCTCCAAGCTCGTCCTCGTCGTCATGTTCCTGGTCGCGATCACCCAGGTGTCCGCACCCATCGACGCGGACCTGGCGTCGGTCAGTGATCCCATCGCGGGGATCGTGCTGATGGCGATGGCCGCGTTCGCGCCCTATCTCACCGACAAGTTCATCGCGTTCGTCGGGTTCGACATGTACCACGCGATCGGCTCCGAGCAGGACGCCAAGAGCGCTCTCAACCGTCCGATCCCGGTCCCGTCCAGGCCGCAAGGCGGCGCAGAGCCGAAGAAGGTACTCGACGGCAGCAGTGGCGGTGGAAGCTCTGGCGGAGGGGGCGGGGGCAGCGCGCCACCGCCGCCGAAGACCCCGTCACCGACACCCGCCGCGAGCAGCGGAGGAGCGGCAGGCGGTGGAGGTGCCGCAGCAGGCGGAAGCGGCGCAGCCGCAGCCGGTCCCGTGGCCGCGGGCGTGGTGATCGGAGCGAGTGTCGCCAAGGGTGCCGCCACCGCCGGACCCAAGGCCGGGACGACGCTCGGAGCCCAGGGCGAGCACGCCGCCGAAGCAGCCCCCGCCGCCCGCGCCGCGCCCCACGAAGGAGTAGACGATGAACAGCATGAACAACGACCGGCAGGCCCCGGGCGAGCTGGTGCCGGTGAAGTTTTCCCGCCTCACCCGACGCGGTGTCCTTCTCGGCCTTTCGCTGACCCAGCTCATCACCCTCGCCGTCGGCGGAGCGACGTTGATCGGCGCGTTCTACGCCGGAGACGGGATGCTTCTGGCGTACACCGCCCCGGTCTGGGTCCTCGCTGCCGCGTTTACCTGGATACCTATCGCGGGCCGACCGATCGTGGAATGGCTGCCCATCGCCTGCTGGTGGTTGTGGCGCACCACCGGCGGACAACTACTGTACCGACGCAGGATCGTCATCCCGCGTCCCGTCGGAACCCTCGCACTGCCCGGCGACATGGGACGGCTGCGCGAGTACACCGACCCCGAGACCGGAGTCGGGATGATCCACGACCCCCACGCCGCCACGTTGACGGTGGTGTGCGAGGTCACCCATCCCGCGTTCGTGCTCCTCGGCCCCGGAGAACAGGAACGCCGCGTCAGCTCCTGGGGTCGCGTGCTCGCCACCGTCTGCCGCTCCGGACGGATCGCCACTCTTCAGGTCTTGGAGCGGACCCTCCCAGACTCCGGCACCGGCCTGGCCGAATGGTGGGCCACCCACGGCACCCCCGACGGCTCGTGGGCGGCCGACACCTACGCCGAACTCATCAACCGTGCCGGACCCGCCGGCGAACGCCACGCCACCACGCTCTCGCTGTCGCTGGACATGAAGACGAGCGCGCGGCAGATCAGGACTGCGGGAGGCGGGATACGCGGTGCCGCCGCCGTGCTGCGGCAAGAGATGAATACCCTCGTCGCCGCGCTCCGCTCCGCCGACCTCTCACCGTCGGGATGGATGACCCCGGGGCAGATCGCGGTCATGCTGCGCTCCGCCTACGACCCAGCCATCGCCGCCACCCTGGAGCGGCACGGGAGGCTCGGCCAGTCGCTCGCGACTGCGGGGCCGGTTGCGGTCACGGAAACCTGGGGCAGGCTGCGCACCGACTCCGCTCACCACGCGGTGCTCTGGGTCAGCGAGTGGCCGCGGTCGCTGGTGTATCCGGGGTTCTTGTCGCCGGTGCTGCTGTCCACCGGCATCCATCGGTCGTTCTCACTGATCTGCACCCCGATGCGCTCCGACCAGGCCGCTCGCGACATCCGCAAGAAGAAGGTCGAGCACATCTCCGACCAAACCCAACGTTCGAAGATCGGCCAGATCGAGGACGCCTCCCAGACCGCCGAATACCACGACGTGCTCCAGCAAGAAGCCGACCTCACCGCCGGCCACGGCATCCTGCGCTACACCGGCCTCATCGCCGTCTCCGCACCCACCGTCGAAGAGCTCGACGCAGCCGTCGCCGCCATCGAGCAAGCCGCGATCCAAGCATCCTGCGAGACCCGGCTCCTCGTCGGACAGCAAGCCGCAGCGTTCACCGCCGCCGCACTCCCGCTGTGTCGCAAGGTGTAGAGGCTACGCGGACGGTGACTCAGCAGCAGCGATGGCAGCCCGCGCTTCGGTGCGACCAGAGGCGCCGTCTGCGATCGCGGTCACCAGGGCATCAATGCTCTCGTGGTCGGCATCAGCAGGAAACATCCACTGGACATCACTTCGTTCTGTGGTGACGCCGATGGTTGGCCGCACTCGCTCGTCGTGATTCGTTCTCGGCCGCACGTATTTCACCTCATCGAGTGGGTACGTGATGCCAAGCTCGCCACGGCGTAGAAGCGTCTTCGGTGTCGCGGTGACGATTCGACGGTCAGTTACCGCGACGAAGGTGCTGGACGTGAGTGTTTCGACGATCGCGCCGGCTCTTCCTGGGGCGAGCGCGTCCCAGGCGGTATCGACACGCTTGGCCAGGAGCGCTGGCACCACTCCTGTGAGGTTGTGCGCGCCGGTCTCGTATGGGAACGCAATGCTGCGGAGTTGCTCTCCGTCCTCCAAGAACCACCGAAGCACGTGCAGATAGGGATCAAGATCGAGCCCTTCGGGTGCGCACACCGTATCCGGAACGGCAGGCATGTCGACGGCAGGATGGAGCATGTCGGCCAAGGGCTCGATGGCTTCCAGGAGCTGCCCGCAAGTGAGCTGAGACGCCTTTGCGTCCTTCCGCTTCTTCGTGAGAGGCACGGTGGCGCGGCCAGGGAGTTCGGCGATGATCCGCAACTCCCGGACGAGCGACTCGGTCAGCGAACGCACTTCGGAGAGCGATTCGTCTATCTCGACGGGAGTGTTCCGAGCGATCCGGTCGAAGAGCTGCGCCTCGCTCTCGTCGTTGGTGCTTCGTGTTCTGGCGAGGGCAGCTCGGACAGTCTGGTACTCCGCGTGGGTCTTGAGCGAGCTGAGAAGCGCGTACGTATCGAAGACGATCGCTTCGGCGTTAGATTCGAGATACTGGCGGCGAGCACGACCGTCGAGCTTCCCGAGTTCATGGACATGGCCAGCCACGTTCTTGCGGTACAACTTCAACTGCTTGCGGATGTTGGGACCGCTAGGAGCAATGGGCTCCCAGACAGAGTCCGTGATGGCGTCGAGTTCGCGGGTCTCCTTGACTGCCTCATCCACGGACTCCGCCAGTCCTTCAAGCTCTGCCCATTGCTCGTTCCGGATGGCCTTGAGCGTCTGCGTCGTGAGTTGAATGTTGGAGCGAACGAGGCCCGAAATCTCACCGAGCTGCATCTGAAGCGCGATCATGGCGACAGCCGGCCCGATGGCTGCGATCGCCGTGGCGGCCGTCATCGACGCGGGGATGAAGCGTGCCTGCGCGACCAGTTCACCGTTCTTGAAGATCGCTCCGAGCTTCGCGCCGTCCTTCGCGGCCATCTCACCGCCGCTTTTCAACAGAGACAGCGTCGCATCGTTAACGCGGAAGAGGCCTTGCGCGCTCGACACAGCCTCCGCGACGTTCCCGACGATCGTGCCTGCGTTGCCGAAGGAACCGAGAGCGGTGGCGAGCTGAGCACGGTCAAAGGACGGCACCATGTCAAGGCTGATGAGTTCAAGACCGTCGGGGACTTCGCCAAATACGACTGCGACGCCTGGCGTCACCTCGACGAGGGTCGTGGACGCTGCGAGTTCAAGTGCGTCGGACCTGATCTGACCATCCTCCGAGGGCTGCCTGCCAACGGCATCGTCGCTATCGGACTCGTCACGCGGGTCGTCCATGTGGGCTCTCCTTCTCGCCGGTGACTGCCTTGTGCCTCCCTCCGACGCCTCCGTCAAGTATATCAGCCGCCTCCGACAGCGCCGGGGTGCTAGGCAGCGCACCTCCTCATCACACGACTCCCGAGGAGGCCGACCATGCCCACGTTCTTCGATTCGACTGCCGACGCCGCGGAGGCATCCGAGGCTCTGCGGGGGTTGGCTCACGCGAGCCGTACGTTCGATCTGCCCGCGCAGATGTACGGGGTGATCGGCGACCTCTCGTCGGGGATGCGGTCGCTGCAACAGGTGCTCGACCAGATCGCCGATGTTCACGAGCGTAAGGCCGCGCACGCGTTCAATGACGACGGGAACCACGAGGCAGGCGTGCGGGAGGCGCCCGCTGCTGCGGAAGAGTTGCGTCAGGCCGCGAACCTCGTCGACCGGGCCTACGACCGGCTCGCGGAAGGGTTCATCGCTGCGGGGCGGATCGCTTGGCACCCCGAGCCCGCCGTCGAGGAGGCCGCGCCGTCCAGGTGGGTCAACGTGGTGTTCCTACAGGGCAATGAGGCCGACTGGCCGTTGCGCATCCTCGGCGAGCTGGGGCATGTCGATGCGGTGGACTTCCTCGCGCAGTGGGACTACGGCGAGGAGACCACGCAGGCCGCGCTGGAGAACGGGTACGTCTACGACGAACCCGGCGAGGGTACCAGCGACCAAGTGGCGCTCTCGGGCGACTACGCGCTGGTCGTCAACCCGCACGTCGGCTACGTGTCGCTGCTGCACCGCTACACCGAACCGGATGCAGAGCCCCAGGACGCCGAACAGGTCGAGTCCGCTCCGGTGCAGGCTGGGCCGGAGCTGTTGGCGTCGTACTCGTCGCCGGGCGCCCCAGAGCGGACCGACCTACCAACGGCGAAGCGGGACAGGTCGTGGTTCGAGCCGGCCAAGATCACGGCGGTCAAGCAGTCGCGGGGGCTGGTGCTGTGACCGAGGATCGAGCACGGCTGCACACCGCCGTTCTGGTGGCGCCGTCGAAGGAACGGCGGAAGCTCCGCAAGCAGCGCCGCAAGGCCGAGGCACGACTCCACGCAGAGCAGCGAAGGATCACGCTCGCCGCTGCAAAGGCGAAGGCCGAGGATGAGCGTGCCGAGCGGCGCGCCACGAGCTACCTGCCGAAGTCGGGCGAGCCTGGCGCTGCGCAGTTGCGCACGCCGGGTCGGTTCCATCTGACGCGGCATCAGGACACGTCGGCGACGCTGGCGGGTGCGTACCCGTTCGTCGCCGAGGGCGGTCTCGGCGCCGATGGCGTGTTCGTCGGCCAAGACCTCTACTCGGGCGGGAGTTTCGTCTACGACCCGTGGGTGCTCTACGCACGCGGCATCATCACCGCACCCAACGTGGTGCTGGCCGGGATCGTCGGCTCCGGCAAGTCATCGCTGGCCAAGTCCCTCTACACGCGCTCGCTACCGTTCGGACGGCGCGTATACGTGCCCGGCGACCCGAAGGGCGAACACACCGCCGTCGCCAACGCCGTCGGCGGACGCGCCATCGTCCTCGGCCACGGACTCAACACTCGCCTGAATCCACTCGACGAAGGCCACCGGCCCAGCGGACTCTCGGATGAGCAGTGGGCCTCGACCGTCGCTGCGCGACGCCGTGACCTGATCGGCGCCCTCGCGGAGACCGTGCTCGCGCGCGGCTTGTCGCCGTTGGAGCACACCGCGATCGACATCGCCCTGACTCAGACGGTGCGGGAGAACGACGTGCCGATCCTGCCGATGGTCGTTGATCGCATCCTCGCCCCGAGTGCGGATGCCGACGGCAGGTTGGCCGAGGACGGCAGGCTTGTCGGCCATGCGCTGCGCCGCCTCGTGGCCGGTGACCTGGCCGGGCTGTTCGATGGGCCTTCGACGGTCGCGTTCGATCCGTCGTTGCCGATGATCTCGCTCGATCTCTCGCGGGTCACCGAGAACTCGACGCTCATTTCGGTGTTGATGACGTGCTCGTCGGCGTGGATGGAGTCTGCGCTGCTCGACCCGAACGGTGGGCAGCGGTGGGTGATCTACGACGAGGCCTGGCGGCTCATGTCCCACCCGGCTCTGTTGCGGCGGATGGATGCGCACTGGCGACTCGCCAGGCACTACGGGATCGCGAACATGCTGATCTTCCACAAGCTCACCGACCTCGACAACGTGGGCGACCAGGGCTCCGCCATGCGCTCGCTGGCCAACTCACTGCTTGCGAACGCCGAGACGCGGATCGTGTACCGGCAGGAGTCCGACCAACTCGGACCGACCGCTACCGCTCTCGGCCTGACCGGCACCGAGCAGCAGCTCTTGCCAAACCTCGGCGTCGGACAAGGCCTATGGCGGATCAAGGCCAGAAGCTTCGTCTGCCAACACCAACTCCACCCCGACGAACTCGCACTATTCGACACCAGCAGCCGTGCAGCCGGAGGCCACCGATGAACCTCAATGGCCCACGCCGATCCACCACGACCGACGACGAGAACACGGCTCCCGTCGAGCTGCCGCATGTCCTCGTGACCGTCGCCGAAGACGGCACCCTCGCCGCGATGGTCGATGGGACACCGTTCGCGTCGCCGGACGCGGGCGACTGGACGCGCGCGACGTTCGGGCCGCTCATGGATGCCATCACCAACGACCGCACCATCGCAGTCCGAGTCGAGGTGCGCGAGAACGACGGCAGCGTCTTCACCGACATCCTCCGCACCCGCAAACCCCGACGCGCAGTCGCACCGTCCGAGACCCCTGCGCCGGAAACTCGTCGAAGTCGCCACGCCCGACGGGTGCCGCGCTTGGCTGAGGTCACCGCGGGCGGGTTCGTGCCTGGCGAGGATGTCGCTGTCGCGACGATCGTCTCCCACACCGACGCTACCGGGACCGGCGAAGCCCGGACGCTCATCGACCTCGACGACCTACCCGACGGCACACACGAGGTGATCCTGTTCGGGCGCATCTCGGGCACGCTCGCGGTGCGGCGGCTGACATGAACCAGCGGCAGGCCGGGGGCATGGGCGACGAACTCACCAATGCCGCCCTCATTGGGCTGATCGGCATGTTCGGGATCGCCCTCGTTCTCCGCGCCGGTGGCAGTGTCGCCGCGTTCCTCACCGGCACACCCCAGCCAGACGCCGGCGCAGCGGCGGGACTCGCCGTGCTGTTCAACCCCGGCGACCCGGCAACCGCGCTCGGTGCCGACGGTCTCAACCCGGTCGCCTACTGGCTCGTCAGCGCGGCACTGCTCGGCGGACTCGCCACCGGGATCGTCTGGGTGTGGATCGTGCTGCGCCGCCACACGCGGAAGACCGAGACCGACCCGCACCGCCTTGCCGGGATCGCGACCAGCCATGAAGTCAAGACCGCAGCATCCGCGAAGGCACTGCTGCACCGCGCGGCCACACTGCGCCCCTCCTTGGAATCACCAGCCCCGCAGGATGTCGGCTACCTCCTCGGTGCCAGTCGCGGGACGAAGGTCTGGGCATCTGTCGAAGACTCGATCCTGCTGATCGGCCCACCCCGCTCAGGCAAGGGCCTACATGTCGTCATCAACGCGATCCTCGACGCACCCGGAGCGGTCGTCACCACCAGCACCAGGCCCGACACCCTCACCGCGACCCTCCGCGCCCGACGCCGCAGGGGCGGACCGGTCGCGGTGTTCGACCCGCAACACCTCGCCGAAGGCATCCCCGCCGGGCTGCGCTGGTCGCCCATTCGCGGCTGTGACGATCCGCTGACCGCGATGATCCGCGCTAACGGCCTCGCAGCCGCCACAGGACTCAGCGCCGGAGGGGTCGAGTCCGGCGGGTTCTGGGAAGGCAAAACCCGCACCGCACTCCAAAGCCTGCTGCATGCCGCCGCGCTCGACGGCCGCCAGCCAGCCGAGCTGTTCAGATGGACCCTCGACCCCAGCGCCGCGTCCGAAGCCGTCGCCATCCTCAACTCACACCCGAACGCCGCGATGGGCTGGAACGACTCACTGGCCGCGATGATCGACGCCGACCCCAAGACCCGCGACAGCATCTGGCAAGGCGTCTCCCTCGCACTCGCCGCACTCGCCGACCCGCGCGTACTCGATGCCGTCACGTCAGGCCCGCACGAGCACTTCGACCCCGAGACCTTCCTCACCGAACAAGGCACCCTGTACCTGCTCGCCACCGGAGCAGGAGCAGGAGCCTCGGCATCGCTGGTCGCGGCATTCGTCGAAGACCTCATCGAAACCGCCCGCCGACTTGCCGCCCGCTCGCCCGGAGCACGGCTCGACCCGCCGCTACTGCTCGCGCTCGACGAGATCGGGAATCTCGCCCCGCTGCCGTCACTTCCGACGCTCATGGCCGAAGGCGGTGGCACCGGGATCACGACAATGCCGGTCTTGCAGTCCCTCGCACAGGCTCGCGACAGGTGGAGTGAACACCAGGCCGGCGCGATCTGGGACGCTAGCATCGTCAAGATCATCCTCGGCGGCGCATCCAACAGCCGCGACCTCCAAGACCTCTCCACGCTCATCGGAGAGCGCGACGAGTACACCGACAGCGTGACCCTCGGCGACCACGGCACCCGCTCCAACCAGCGCTCGATCCGCCGCGTCCCGATCCTGCCGCCAGACCGCATCCGCACCCTGCCATTCGGCACCGGCATTGCGATGCTGCGCTCCGCGCCGCCCATCGTCACCGACCTCCGCGCCTGGCCGACTCGCCCCGATGCCGCGCAACTCCGCAGCGACCGCGACGAACTCGAAACACTGCTGCGCCACCGCCCCGTCACCTGACGCTGCGTCTGGGTGCCGAAGCGCACCTGCCTGACACAGCGGCCACACACGGCTGGTCGCCCGAGTTCAGGAGGACGCCATCATGGCCATTCGTACCCACCAGTCCATCTCCGGCTTTGTCGCCTCGGACCCGCAGCTCAGCTACACCGACCGCGGCGACGCACGGCTCTACATGAAGGTCGGCATCGAGCACTACCGCAAGGAGCCCGACAACTCCTTCACGCAACTGGAGACGACGTTCCACGACCTCATTGCGTATCGCGGTGCTGCCGAGCAGGGAGCCGAGCGGCTCGCCAAGGGCGACAACATCATCGCCGACGGACGGGTGCGCGACTACTCCTACGAGCGCAACGGCCAGCGGTACGAGGGCGAGGAGTTCATCGCGACGCGCATCGGACACGACCTCGCCCGCAACCGCTACGAGGTGGATCGCAGCGAACGCACTTCCGGCCGAGACGCCGCGGCGTTCACCGGACCTCAGCAGGCCGCGCCGTCCACCGCGGCTGCCATCGGAATGTGAGCGATCCCGCCATGAGCGATCAGTTCCACCCTGAGCACGACGACATGCCACCCGAGGCAGGTCTCGCGTCCCCGCGTTTCGACGTGCCCGAGCCGCCGCATCCGGTCAACTGGAATCTGCTGACCGCCAACGATCTCGAAGCCGAGTTGCTCGAACTGAACCGTTGGGTGGACTGGCTTCGCCACACCTACGGACTTCCGGCCAGCGTCGTTCCGCCCTACTGGCACCGTCACCCCGAGCTCCTCTGGGAACTGTCGGCGCTGCACCTGCACTGGCTGTGCGCATACGACCCCGAGCAGAATGGGTCGGCACCGCTCGGCTGGCACCGCGACTTCGCCGATGCCCGTGCCCGCCTTCGTGATTGGGTGTCGGCCTGCGGTACGCGGCTCGACCGAGACCGCCCGACTCGCCAGACGAGCTGGCCCGGTGAAGACCCCACTCAGCCCATCGAGGACTCACCGATCACGGATCGCGACGAAGACTTCGTTCGGTTCGTGATCGACATGGTGGATGCGCGCCAGGAAGCAGAGGATGCCTTCTTCGCGGGCATCGACCCGGAGACGGGCGAGGTGTGAATCGTGGCGCGCCGCTATGAACGGAAGACCGGGCAGCGTCAACAGAGCGAGCGCGAGCTGACGATCCGCGCCGAGTTCCACGAGCCGCCCGACCTGGACAAGCTCTGCGAGCTGCTGATCCGCCTGGCGCTCCAACAGTCGGGAGCGTGCCGTTCGGAGGGATCGACGCGACCGAAGCGCCCTCGTGCCTCCGCGAGCGCGTCGTCGTAGAATGGAGGCATCCGTCGCGGATGGCGGATGTTGTGGTCCTAGCGCTTCGCCGCCACGGCGAGGCAAAGTAAATGTGGCCGACTCGGCCTAGTCCTACAGCCTTCGGGCTCTTCTCACGATCAACATCCGCTCTCACAAGTCCGCGTCGGCAGGACCAGTGACTGTGGAGAAGAGCCATGACGATCATCGACGCGGACCGAACCGCGATAGACAGCCTCGTAGCGCCCACCCCGTTCCCCGGATCATTCGCCGTCTCCTACCTACGGGTCTCCACGAAGGAGCAGGCGGAGAAGGGCGGCCAGGCGGAGGGCTTCTCGATCCCGGCCCAGCGCGAGGCGAACCAGCGCAAGGCCGACCAGCTCGGAGCAACGATCATCGAGGAGTTCGTCGACGCGGGCGAGTCCGCGCGCAAGGCCGACCGGCCCGAACTGATGCGGATGATCCAGTACGTCGCGAAGCACAAGACGAACTACTGCATCGTCCACAAGGTCGACCGGCTCGCCCGCAACCGAGCCGACGACGTGACCATCCACCTCGCCCTCAAGGACGCCGGCGTCACGCTGGTGTCGGCCACGGAGAACATCGACGAGACCCCGTCCGGGATGCTGCTGCACGGCATCATGTCCTCGATCGCGGAGTTCTACTCCCGCAACCTCGCCACCGAGGTCGTCAAGGGTCTGTCGCAGAAGGCCGCGCAGGGCGGCACCGTGACGAAGGCACCCATCGGCTACCGCAACGTCGGCGTGCGCGACGAGTTCGGGCGGGAAGTACGCACCGTCGAGATCGACGAGGAGCGAGCCCCGTTGGTGCGGTGGGCGTTCCAGGTGTTCGCATCCGGCGACTGGACGACGAGCCAGCTTCACCAGGAGCTCGTAGCGCGCGGGCTCACGACAGCGGCGTCGCCGCGGCGACCGTCCCGACCCATCGTGAAGTCGTCGGTGCATCGGATGCTGACGAACCCGTACTACAAGGGCAGCGTCCGCTACCAGGGCGTGACCTATGCCGGAGCGCACGAGGCCATCGTCCCCAACGAGGTGTGGGACTAGGTGCAGACCGTGCTCGGCACGCACCGCTGGGCAGCAGATGCAACGCAAGTCCACGAGCACTACTTGAAGGGGACGGTGTTCTGCGGCCAGTGCGGCTCGCGGCTACTGGTGTGCAACGCCAAGAGCAGCCAGGGCACGATCTACCCGTACTTCGTGTGCGCGAGCAGGCATGGTGGCAGAGGCGACTGCACCCGGCAGGCGATGCTCATCGAGCAGGTCGAACGGCTCATCGAGCGCTTCTATGCCAAGGTGCAGTTCGATCCCGAGACGACGCAGGCGGTTTCGGCGATGATCCATGCCCGGTTCGACGAGATGATGGCCGAAGGAGCCGCCGAACTTGCCGACCTCGCGTCCCGGAGAACCCAACTCGAAGGCGAGCAGCAGAAGTTGCTGCAAGCCCACTACGCCGGAGCCATCCCGCTCGACCTGCTCAAGAAGGAGCAGGACCGGATCACCGCGTCGTTGGAGACCATCGAGCACCGGATCACCGCTCACCACGGCCACTATGCCGACGCGCGGGCGAACCTCGACGACTCGCTGAAACTGCTGTCCAACGCAGCCGACCTCTACGAGCACGCCGACGACGCGAACCGCCGACTGTGCAACCAAGCACTGTTCAGGGCGATCTACATCGACGAGGACAACGACGTGCGCGTCGGCTACCGGAACCCGTATGACGGACTGAGCCTCTCCGGCCTCCACGCCGACGCCCTGAGCTGGGCCGCCGAGGCGAAGAAAATGGGCCAGGCGCGAACCGCGACCAAGGGTGGCCCCTTGGTCGCAAGTTCACACCTGACCCGTTTGGGGTGGAAGACGGGACTTGAACCCGCGACCCCCTGGACCACAACCAGGTGCTCTGCCAACTGAGCTACATCCACCATTGGTTACTGGAATACCAGCAACGAACAACAACTATATCTGACGAACTGCGTTGTGCCGAATCGCCGCATCGTGACACCCACCACTAGCTCAGGTCTTACCACCGCCGCCGCAGGTCTTACCACCGCCGCTGCAGGTCTTACCACCGCCGCTGCGGGCCCACCACCATCTTTCCCCAAACCCTGTTGCCAAAAAGGTGGAGTGCTATTAGTGTTTTCCATACGCGTATAACATTGAGGTCTAGGCGCCAGTCACAGCAGGAAATGGGCCACCATGTACACCATCGATGAAGTTGTCAGCCGAACAGCGGAAAATCCCACTGCATTCTCAATTGCGGCAGTCATGGTCTGGGTGATCGGGTTCGCCCAGTACTTCTACGCAATCGCGCTTCAGATCCGGGAGAAGCTATCCCCGTGGCACTTCTACCAGCATGCGTGGTACTTTGCGCATGATCTGACGTTCGTGCTCTTATTCCACCAGTGGTTCTACGAAGTGGACTTTTGGACCTTCAAGGTCATGTGGGCCGGCTGCATTGTGTTCGTCTTCATCGAGTTATACTGCCTATACCGTTCCGTCAGACACGAACGCGATGAGCTTTGGGGTACCTACAGCGATGGCCCCGTCAGCGAACGATCTGCGTGGACTCGTGGAATTACCTACTACGTCCTCGCGGTCGCACTATTCGTTATTGCACGCATCGCAATAGGTGATCCGATGCTGCTCACCCTTACGATGTCCACCAACTTCATGGTGGCTGTGTTCCCACTTCTCATCGTTCAACGCCGCCGCAGCCGCTGGGGTGGTTCGATTGTGCTTGGCTGGTTCGTGATCGTCGGCACGCTGTTCACGTTTGCCCCACGCATTGGCTACTGGACGCAGGCTGCTGCTGTGTTCAACGAACCCGGGTACTTCTTCCTTGGTGCAATTGCGGTGGTTGGCGCAGTCTGGAATGTTGTGGCCACTGCGCGCCTACCACGCAAGACTGCGCAGAACGCACCCGAACCCGCACTCCGCCCGATGCCGTAGATCGCTTCGAGCCACACCTTGGCCCGGCACCCAGCACACGAGCGCCCAGCACCCAGCACACAAGCGCCCAGCACCTCACACAACAGGCCCACACAGCCCATCTCAGGACTGCGGCATCTCCGGGAGTTCTCGCCGCATCTTGTGTGCCAAGTCAAAGGTCTTCTTCGCGTCCAGTTCGGCGCCCTCTAGTACACGTCGGGCATCCGCAGCCCCAGTGCCCGTGAGCGTCATGAACGCGATCAGCATGCGCCGGACAGTGCCGACGACGTCGACCTTCTCACCGCGGCTGAGGTGGAGATAACACAGGTCATAGGTTCCGCCTACGACCATTGCGAAGGCTTCTTCAGACTCGCCTTCAACCCGCAGATTGGGACTCAAGAAATCATCTGCCCACCGTTGGTTGAGAAATAGGAGTTCAGAAGAGATCTCGCGATCGGCCATCACATCCAAGGTGAGTCGCCGCAACTGTTCATCTTGAAACAGGAACGTGAAGTAGATCTGGCCGGCTCGGAACAGCGTCGCGTAGCCGTCAGATCCCCGCAAACCGTATGTGTCAATGTAACGAATGGAAAGATCTAGCGCCCTATTGAGAAGGCCCGTTACGATCTGCGCCTTCTTTGGGAAGTAATACTGCACCTGTGCGCGAGGAACCGAAGCTTGTTCGGCGATCATGGCATATGACGTGGAGCGGTAGCCGTGCTCCATCATCAATCTCTCCGCAATGATGCGGATTGATTCTCGCTTCTCAAGGTTTCTTGGGCGCGCCATGCTCACCAGTTCCCAACCAGAATGCGCCGCTTATCACGCCGCACATCCAGCCGCTATAGTCTTGTCACCAAAAAGCGCGCATCGCGACGGCGTCGGCGAACTTGGCCATGTGGCTTGGATCTGCAGAGAGATAAAGGGAGCCGTCGATGAGAGAAACCTCCAGGACGTAGAACTCGTGTTCATCGTCCGGCCCACCGCGCACCAAGTCCACGCGGTTATACAGCAGCAGTTCATCGCGGCCGGATTCGTCTGCAATATAGCTGTGTAGGGCGCTGCGGATTTCCTCACCCCAACGCCATTCGGCTTCGGAAGCGGTGGCTGTTCCAACAACCACTTCTTCTTGAACGGTATCGCCGGCTCGGAAACGAGGATGAAGCATTGCTTGCTTGTCCACGCGGTAGGAGGGAACGCCGTTCAAGTAAATGAGCGAGATTTCGCCACTGCGATCGATCTCTGAGAGGTAGCGCTGCACCATGACGGAGCGGCCCTTGTCCAGTTCGTGCTTCGCGTGGCGAATGGCTTCGCCGCGGGACAGGGGGTCAGTAGCTGTGTAGCGCCCGGTGCCGCGCCCGCCCGATGATACGGCTGGCTTGACCACGAAGTCGCCGTGCGCGGGGAAACGCGTGTGCACTTGATGCTTCGAGTAATGCTCTTCCGGCTCCAACCACGTGGTGGGAATGGTGGGCAAGCCACGCTTGGCCAACTCACGCAGGTAATGCTTGTCAGAGTTCCACCTGATCACCGATGGCTGATTAAGGAGCCGCGGAACCGATGTTGCCCATTCCAGGAAGGCGGTGCGATCCTTGGCGTAATCGCGTACGGATCGCATGACGTTGAGGGACGATTTGGTCCAATCAACCGAGGGGTCACTCCAGACTTCGATCCGTGGCTCGAGGCCGCGTTCTCGCAGCGCATCGGGCAAACCGGCTTCGTCAGGATCAAGGTGCGGAAGATCGGCGCTTGTAATGAGCGTCACGATTGGAGCAGACATGTTTCCAATCTTACTGAATCCGGTGAGCATCACGCGCATTGTTCGCTCAGTATGATGGAGAATGCACAAGTTGAGGCGAACGTCTCTGGCACGCGAGCTGCCGCCATCGTACGTCTCGGCGATCGCAGCAGCATGTGAGTGCCGCATCCGTATGTCATAAAGGGACCAAGGACAAATGATCGAAATCCTGGCGGATAACCCTCTTCTCACCCTGTTCATTGTTGTTGCAGGTGGCGCGATTCTGGGCGCTTTCCCATTTGGGAAGGTGAGGTTGGGAGCCGCGGGCGCCCTGTTCATTGGTCTCGCCTTATCGGCAGCTGCTCCTGAACTGGGCGACGGCATGGCAATCGTCCAGTCGCTCGGACTCGCTTTGTTTGTATATACGGTGGGCGTGGGCGCGGGTGCGGCGTTCTTTAGTCAGGTGCGCCGCCAGCTCCCGCTCATGGCTACGGCCGCGGTCTGCTCGGTGCTTGGTGCAGTGGTGACACTCCTTTTTGCGTGGCTCCTCGATGTTCCGCGAGCGCTGGCCACCGGCTTGTTTACGGGCGCCCTCACGGCCGCTCCTGCGCTCGACGCCGCCAGCCGCATCGCTGGTTCCGGTGAACCATCGGTGGGTTATGCGTTCGGATATCCGATCGGTGTGGTGGTGGGCATCCTCGTAGTTTCGATGATTTCCGGGCGTGCCTGGCGTGGCGAAAAGGACACGCCTTCGCTGGTGGGCCAAGGCCTCACATCGATATCAGTGTGCGTGAATCGGCATGTCAATCTACGCAATATTCCCGAATGGCGGGAACAGCGGGTGCGTATTTCCTACCTTCACCGTGGCGACACTGTGCGTGTTGCTATTCCCGGTGAAGATTTGGAGGTCGACGACGAAGTCGTGATCGTAGGTGTGCCAGCCGACGTAGAAGCTGCCGCACAGCATGTGGGCACTATTCTGGATATCCACTTGGCCGATGATCGAAGCAACGTTGACTTCGAACGAATTGTCGTTTCCAACCCCGACCTTGCATCGCGGACAATTGCTGAACTGAACCTGCCTGCCACCTATGGTGCGGTCGTTACCCGGGTCAAACGCGGAGACTTGGATCTCTTGGCCCGCGACGATTTTGCATTGCAGATGGGTGACCGGGTGGCCGTCGTGGTACCACGGGACCAACTGGATGCGGTCCAAGACTTCTTTGGAGATTCGGAACGGCAGGTCTCTGAGATCGACGCTCTGGGACTCGGCTTAGGGTTGGTCTTGGGAATGTTCCTTGGGACCGTTACGTTACCGATGCCCGGTGGTGCGCAGTTCTCGCTCGGGCCAGCGGCAGGGCCATTGATCGTTGGAATGATGTTGGGCGCGCTACGCAAGACGGGCCCGATCATTTGGACGCTACCTGAAGCAGCCAACCTGACCATCCGCCAGCTCGGGCTGCTGCTCTTCTTGGCAGGACTCGGGTTGACGGCAGGGCCCAAGTTCGCCTCGGTCCTGACATCGTCGATGGCGTGGCGGGCAGGGCTCCTCGCGCTGGTGGTGGCCCTCGTTTCTTGCTTGGGCGTTGTGGTAGCCGGGAAGTGGATCAATAAGCTCTCAGCGCCGCGAACCGCAGGCGGCGTGGCGGGTTTCCTCGGTCAGCCGGCAGTATTGTATGCGGCCGAATCCAAGGTGGCCGATGAACGGATCTCTTCGGCATATGCGGCGCTATTTGCCTTTTCGATCGTCGTAAAGATCATCCTAGTTCCACTCGTCTGGAATCTCTGAGCGCCCACGTGAGCCAGAGATCGCTGCCTCATCCATGCGCTTAGGCGGGCCGGCTTCTCTCCAGAAGACGATCCCGCCCATTCACTCTTGATACAGGCGCAGTTACGCTGCGCCAAACAGCGCAAACTGTGCGAAATGCTCACCAAAAGGCGTGCGTCCGGCACCCAAGAAAGCTAAGGCTCCATCAAAGAGCTTGGTCCTCACCGATGGGCTTCGCCGGTCCAAGCGAGTACCCCGAACGCCATATGTAGACGGCAGCGATGATCAGTGAACCGCCAAGTGCGACCGCCCACCACGGGAATCCGGGTAGATCCGATGTCGCCTGAGCCGCGGTAACATCTTGAAGCGGCGTGGGCGAAATCCGCTCCCCCGTAACAAGGATTCGATGGCTGTTGATCCCCAGAGGAGTACAGGTGACGAGCGTGACGAGGTCACGATCAGGATCCGCGAGGATCTCTTTGGTTTCCGACGGCTCAATCACTTGGAACTCAATGACCTTGTAGGTGAGAACTTGATCTAGGACCGAAATAGTGAAGGTATCCCCCACTTTCGCTTGATCCAAATGCGTGAACAACGTAGCGGAAGGCAGCCCGCGATGAGCTGTGAGAACCGAACGTGTCCCCACCCCACCTACTGGCAGTGACGTGCCTTCCAAATGCCCGACCCCTATCGCAAGAGTCTCATCACTCGTGCCATGGTAGATCGGCAGATCAATGTCCAGCGCAGAGTACTGCAGTCTGCCCATGAATCCGTGGTCCGCATTGTTAAGCAGATCATCGTAGGTGAACCCGAGGGCGGTTGAATCACCTTGGCCCGTAGCTAACCGTTCGTTCGCCCGGTAGACTGCACCGGAAGCGAGCGCATCGTTGTAAGCGTGGGCGAGCGAAAGCTCATTGTCACGATAAGAGGCGTCATCGTATGGAGGGCTTTCCAGCGCCTCCTGGGCAAGTTCTGTTACCCGCGACTGTTCTTTCTGTGAGAACCACGAAGCGGCATGAGGATAGAGAAACAAACCCACACCGGCCAGGATTACGAGGCAAGCCACGAATGGTAGCCACGGGAATCTCCATGTCCGATCCTTGTGAACAGTATTGCCGGTTGTGGCCGTATCGACACTCATCGCTCTGCCTTCCAAGTCAGTTTATGAGACTGGCGGCGGTACCTTCGGCACCGCCGCCAGCTCATGTCAGTTCGCTAAGGGATGGCTTCAGGACATTGAGTTACGACGACGACGGGATGCCGCGATCGCTCCTCCACCCACAACCACCAGGAGGAGGCCGCCGATGGTCATGGCGGCCGTTCCCTGCGCGCCGGTCAAAGGAAGGTCTGGGCCATCGGTCTTGTAGTTGACTACCGTCACTTCCCTCACTGCGGCCGTGCCAACCGAGATAGTGACCTTTTGCCCGGCTGCGGAGGCGGTGTGGCCTGCCGGAGCCTTTGTCTCATATAGGCAGTAGTCCTTCGTGGGGGCAGTTAGAGGTGTATTGGAGTTCGCGATCCACAGCCCGAGCACGTTAGTTGGCGTTACACCAGCCCACTGCACAACACCATTTGCATCGGATACTCCCGTGGCAATCGCGCCAGTAGTGGGTGCGGTTGCTTCACACTGGCCACCTGCATTAGGCAAGTACACCGTGAACTCTGCGTCCTTGAGGTACTTGACAGGCGACGAGTTATCGGCCTTGAGGACCTTCAACTGGCCCCAGTAGGTGTACGGGACTGGCCCGCCGGGAACCGTCGTGCCGTTGAATGTGCTCGAGTAATCGTCATTGGGGATCGCACCGTCACCTACAGATGTGACCGTTGTGACCAGATCAATGGTGATTGTGCCGCCCTGAGCTGCATCAAGCAACTCCCTGCCATCATCGTTGAACGTCCATGTGAGACCCGTTGGGTCGAACACGTAGTTCGTTGCCGAAATCGTATTGTCATTGATCTTCACAACGGACGATGAATAGGCAAGCCGCGGGTCTAGGACATCCTTGACAACTGCTTCGGTGAACTCTTCATCGTTGTTCAACGTTGGAACTGGCACCGTCAAGGTCCACGTGACGGTACTGCCAATCACTAGGGCTGATGGTTGTTCAGCGATGACCTTGGATGGCGCGTCCATTACCTGGTTCTTGGGGTCGGCCACAACGTTGTAGTTCCAGCCATCGGCAGTTTCACCCGCGGAAGTTGGGATTGAGACGTAGAAGTTAGGAACCTTCGAAACAATGTTGTTTCCGCCATTGTCTCCAGTCTCTACAACGTAGTAGATACCAACTGGCAAGTCGAAGACTACTTGACCGTCTACTGTCTCATCAACGTATGTTGTGGTTGTGGGGCAGAAGTCGCCAGTGGGCGCTGCTGGTGCTGAATCGAACAAGTCCGTGAGGCCGGCCCACTGGGAGTCGACCGTCAGATCAATCGGGGTACACACTCCCGCAACCAATCGTCCAACCCGGGTCACCGTGAATTCGACTCCGTCCATGAGGTCATCCGGGTCCGGAGTGGCGGTGTGGCCTCCCGAGTACTTATTAATTGTCAGAGTTCCAGCTGTTGGAGCCCCAGGCTGCCCGGGCGCGACGTTGGAGGCGACTGCCTTGTCACCCTCGTCGGCCGAAGCGACTCCCATGGCTAGTGCGCCGGTCACTGCGACGGCGATAGCACCTACGCCTGCAGCAAACCGCTGCAGCCTAGTTCTGTTCGTGGACATGTGTTTTCCTTTCTTACCTCAGCCGCCTGTGCGGCTGAGCTGAGAA
This sequence comes from Changpingibacter yushuensis, assembly GCF_014041995.1. Taxonomy (NCBI): domain Bacteria; kingdom Bacillati; phylum Actinomycetota; class Actinomycetes; order Actinomycetales; family Actinomycetaceae; genus Changpingibacter; species Changpingibacter yushuensis. The sequence goes on from NZ_CP059492.1 coordinate 2,023,889, forward strand.
CGAGACTCGTTGGATTGGCAAGCTATGCAAGATCGCCGTCATGTGGTGATCTGAAGAAGGTTGGGTCTGGAAGGATCAAACCTGCGAACGGCGATTGCGGCGGCGCACGAGGCCCATACCACCCAGCCCCATCACGACGACGAGAGCTCCACCGATGAAGAATGCGTCACGTCCGATTCCGCCCGAGAGGGGCAGGTCCGGACCGTTAATCGGAAGGTTGACAATTGGTTCAAGCGTGAGATCGAGGGAACCTTCCCCGATCGTGAAGTTGACTGGATCAGCCGGGTAGTAGCCCGCCGGTGCCCTTGTTTCAGTCAGGGTGTATTCGCCCCACAAGAGGTTCTCCATGCGGAACTGCCCTGCCACGGGATCCTTGTCTGGCCCGGCACACGGAGCACCTGTGCAATCAAGGACTGCGACAGTCTCACCCGAAGCACCCGGCCCCTTCACTGACCATTCAGAGCCACTAAGCGTGATGCCCTCGCCGTCGACCTTGGTCCACGTGACAGAACCCAGAACGCGAGTCGTCTTATTCGTGACTGTGATGATCTTGAGCGGAGTGGTGTTGACTGCAGCTACAGACGTACCAAGGTCTGCATCACCGTCCCACACATATGACGGGTCCCCAGCAACAGGAGAACCGGGGCGAACCTCAGTAGCTACAGAACACGTGGCGCCAAGTGGAATCGCATCTGCGTTGGTTGATGTCCACGTGGCACCCGCGGCGATCTGGCCCCAGGTTCCTGTCTTGACTTCATTACCAAGGCTGCACGTCCACGTACCCGTGAACGTCATTCCGCTGTCGACAGTGCTGCTTACCGGCACGAACTTCGTCACGGAGAAGTTGCCATAGATCCGCTTGGCCTTGTTTGTGACAGTTACTGTGCCAGTTTGGTTGGAAGAAATAGGGACTGCGGCACTCGCGGAGTAGGTATCCCATTCGTACGAGGTGTTCGGCAATCCGCCGCTGCCCGTAGGCTGATTCTCAGTGGCTGAACAAGTTGCTCCGGCCGGAATAGCGTTGGCCGCTGGCGATCCCGCCGCGGGTGTAAGCGTCGCCGCACCCGTGCCGGTCCTTGTCCATGTTCCGGTTGCAACGACCTGGCCAGAGATGAGGCAGCTGTAGTCTCCCGTGAAAACCGTAGAGTTGCCTGAACCTGACGGCACCGAGTTGTCAAAAGCCTTCATGATGGCAAAGGTTCCAGGTGACGCCTTGTTGACGTAGGTACAGTCAAGTACGTCTCCAGGTCCAACACCAGTAATAGGAGCGGATGTCACTGAACTGAGCGAAACCGTGGATTCGTCGCCGTTTGCCTTTGTAATGTCACATTGGCCGGAGACGAACTGATACCCATCACTAGGTTGCTCAGAGACAACTACCGAAGCTCGTCCTGTGGCTGCACCAAATGTGTAGCTCCACGTGGCCGTTCCCGAACTGTTTGTTGCCTGCGTGGTAGCACTTGGCTCACCAGAGACAGTCCCGGTGGTTGCCGATGCCACAGACCCCACGATCCAGCCACTGCGTGGTGACGTGGTTCCGTCATTCGCCTGAATCAACTTGTTCACGTGCACAGTGGCAACCAGAGGAGAGTTTGTGAATTGGCAGAGAACTGCAGCACCCGTGGCCGGAATGGTCACAGTTCCACTACTACCCGTGCCGTTGGCACCGCTGATGGCCACCCCATCAACCGTGCACTGCCATTGAGCGGCGTACTTACTCAAAGACGATACCGATCCGCTTGTCATGACCTCCGAGAAGGTCAGAGTCACGCCCCGCGCGGTCGGGAGAGGTCCAATCCGCTGAGTCTGTACACCCGTAGATGCACCAGAGGTTTCGGCCGTACCAAGATCGGTGCTGCCCTGCCGAAGCGTTAACTTGAATTGGTCACTCGGATCGACTCTTCCGTTGACGACCTTTTCGACTTCGATGGTCGCCGGTGACGAGCACGAGGCCAGATCCGTTCCGGAGTAAGTTCCACTCGTAATCGCGTTGGTACTGCCCGTCCAGTTGGGCATCGTGTATGAATAGACAGTGTTATTGGTCCCCAGATAACCCCTGCCACTAGCATCAAAGGTGACCCCGTTGACGTTTGACTCAGTGGTGAAACTCGCTGACTGAGAAGCTGTTATCCGCCCCCCTGTCGCCGAGCCTAGATCCGAAGCAGTCAGGCTATAGACAGTAGTCGTGTCTCCGCTTCCTCTGACAACAAACAGGTTTCCCTGTGAGTCAAAAGCCATGTCGCCGTTCTGGGCTGTAGCCGTTGATCCTGTCGGAAAGTAGCCCACATACTGAACACTTGTGCCCACAAGCTTCCACAGATGGAACTGCGAGCCGTTACTTGTGAACCCTCCGAAGTAGTAGACGCTCGTATTGAGGTCCACTGCTCCGGTAACAAGTCCGTTTCCCAGGTTGGTGTCATACGCCGACGTAACGGAAGCCCATGCCCCTGTCGCGGTATTGAACTTGTAGATCGTCGCGTTATCCGCCTGATTTCCTGACCTGTTGTACCCATAGATTGGGTCGCCGCCACGGCCGATGCCGAGGCCATTAAAGCTGTTGGCACCAGAAACGCTGGAGCCTATGTTTGTCACTACACCAGCCGGGGTGATCTGTTGGATCTGACCTGATGAACTGACGCCATACACATATCCCGAACTGCACTGTGCGGCGTAACTTCCGTTCTGGCCCACGAGGATGGAGCTGAATCCGTGAACACGGTTATTCCACTGACCGGCGCTTGGCGAGTTCGAGTTGCCGGAGATCGTATCCCAATCGTCCCCCGCTGTGAAGCTGTAGCTTGCCGGTGGTGTTTCTTGACGAATCCGATACCTATTTGAGTCGGAAATTCGATGGGAGCCGATCCACATCACGGCAAACTCACCGGGATCAGTGTCCACATCCGCGCCGCTGTAGCCAGCTTGACCTGTGTTGTCCAGCACCGATATCGAAGATCCCCAATTGGTGCGTCCCGCGCGCGGGCCCTGCAATGTCACCGTAGCTCCACCGACCTTTGTGCCGCTGGACGTCTGGACATTCCAGTACACATAGGGAGCAGTCAAGCCTGAACCATCCGGGCCTGCGAGCAACGGAGTAATTGCCACGTCGTCTGACGTGATAAGCGCGTCACTGCTTGAGAGGTCTGATTCGCTGTCTGGCGGTGCCGCGGTAACTTGATCTGGCTCTGCGGCCGTGGTGCTCTGCGTACCTGATGGCGTCGGCGAAGCTGTGGCCGTCGACGTGGGGGCCGTGGTTGGAGTTGTGGTTGGAGTCGTAACTTCCGGCGCCGCAGTTGTAGTTGTGGTGGATTGCGGTGTTGGTGAAGTGGTGGCATCTTCAGATCCCTCAGAATCTGCATCCTGCACAGAAAGCTCAGAGGATGCCGCAGAGTCCTCTGCAGCAGCGACAGTTGATGTTGCGTCCACTCCGAACGCAGGAACCATGGACGCTATAAGGCCGATCAACATGCCGAACGCCACAGCAAATGCTAAAAGTCGAGATTTGCGCAAATTGTGCATTCTGGTTCTCACCTCCCAGAATAAATCGTTGATAACGTGAAGAGACTCACGCCACTATTGATTCACACTTTAGCTGTAACACTTCGATAACTCGACAGTCAGATTGTAACGATCTCATATCTTGTCAGTTTGGTAGATCTTTCCACTAATCACGTTACTGTAGTGTTTTCTTCACCCCGAGGTACAATTTGAGCAGCTCATTGACTGATATATGCCACATTTGTAACAAGATCTTTTCTTCGCCAATTCTGCCTTTTCTCACGAGTTTGACAGCATTTCACAAGGGGAGCCTGACCTTAATGGTACCGGTACAGATCCAGCCTGAAGGGTCGTTCGCGTTGCTACAATATGAACCAAATCGAGAACATGAGAGTCAGAGTTTGCAACGAAATGGGACTGCACCGTCCCATAATCGGCCCACTCAGAACCCTGACTGACACCTCGAGGAGGCGCCCCAAGCTCTTCCGTTCGTGAACAGAGTTGCACCTACATGCAGAACGCCTGGCTTTTCAGCCAGGCGTTTCATGGTCAGTGCGTTACCCAGGAAGAGAACCTTGGATCCACATTCTCAGGACGGAAGCTACGCAGCGGTCAGTTCGACCCCCCATTCAAGGGTTAAAGGCCAGGATTGGTGTTTTTATGTCTGGGTTTTCGGTGTGATGGTGGGGAAAGGTCGGGATCGTCTTGCTTGTGAGGCAAGATGAGGCGTGATTGTGTCTGCTTCTCCCACTTTCCTCTGGTTATGTGGTAGCGCCTTGGAATGCCTGCATATGGGTGTGTGGGAAGACAACGATCAACACGACCCTGCTCCATCTGCGCGTGTGGCCCAGTCCTGAAGAATGGGTACCGCAACGGAAGAATCCGATACCGGTGCGCGACCTGCGGCCAAGATCCACACCGCCTCAGTGCTGGACGGCCAGATATTACCGACACAGCTGTTCTGACCCGATTCCTTGAATATGTGACGGGCACCAGCACACAGGCACACATGACTGGCACCAGCCTGAGAACTCAGCGCCGTGACTGGCAATGGTGCTGGAGCATTCCTACTCCGCAGGTAGAACCAACAGGCGAGGTCTACTCCCAAGTCTTCATTGACGGCATCTACCTTCCCTACGGCTGGTGCCTGCTGATCGCTCGTAGCCAGAGTCATGTTGTTACCTGGCAGTGGACGACACGCGAAACGAAAGCCGCCTACATGGCGTTACTGGACCAGATCGCTCCTCCCTGTCTTGTCACCACCGACGGGGCCGGTGGAGCCCTGAAAGCCCTCCATGACCTGTGGCCTGATACTCCTGTTCAACGCTGCCTGGTCCATGTTCACCGCAACAACCTACGCGATCTGACCCACCGTCCTGCCACCCCTGCAGGGAAAGCTCTTTATGGCTTATCCATCCGACTCTTGAAAGTCAAAACCCGGCAGGAAGCAGCGGCTTGGTCTGGTCTGCTTGTCCAGCTCCACACCCAGTACCAGGCCTATTTCACGGAACGAACCTGGGCCCGTGATGTCCCGGCCTCCCAGCGTCGGGAAGGGCGAACATGGTGGTACACCCATGAACGTGACAGGCGTGTCTACCACCGCCTGGCACGCCTCCAACAAGAGGGAAGCCTCTTCGCCTTCCTCGACTTCGACCCGCCACAGGAACGCACCACGAACCCTGTCGAATCAATCAACTCACGCATCCGCGCACTCACCTACGCACATCGGGGAATGACGGAAACACACATGCAAGCAATGATCAACTGGTACCTGCATTCCACAACCGAAAACCCTCAATCAGCCAGCCACATACTCCGAGAATGGAACACAGCTGGCAGGCCACAACGCCGCACAATCCCAAAGAGAAAGACCAAAGCCAAACTCAAACCCACCGTCGGGGACATGCCCGTCCACTACGACACCGCACTCACCAAAGAAGAAGGCCTCTGGCCCCGAAAAGGCTGGGCAGGACGATCACACTAAACCGCAACACACCCACCAAAATAAAAACACCACTTTTGGCCTTTAACCCCCATTCAAACCCCATGGCCGCCTCGCTGTTCTGAGTAGCGTTACGGTGCAAAGCAAAACGCCCGGCTTTTCAGCCGGGCGTTTCATATTCTGTACACCGCCAGGGACTCGAACCCTGAACCCATTGATTAAGAGTCAATTGCTCTGCCAGTTGAGCTAGCGGTGCTGACAAGGAAATAACTTACCCACGTTCGCGGATTCAGGCAAATCGACGAGTCGCGTTTTTCAGGTCCTGCGCTTCTTTGAGGCCTCACGCCAACCTACATTTCGGCGCGATATCAATGTTTCACGTGGTTCGAGTCAGGTTCGTCACGTGCTCCGCGATGCTCTCCGCTCAGCATCGAAACCCGCAGTATGGCACCCTTGATAGGTGGCCGCTTCCTCTTCAGAGTCCCCAGGGATTCGCGTTTCTCCTCAACCAGCCCTCAACCTTGCACTCGACAAGCTCGAGGACGCATTCGGCATCGATCCCACACCGGATTCAATCTATGACGCCTTCACACAGTGGGCTGATTCCACCGGACGTCCGTTGTACCCACATCAGGAAGAAGCTCTTCTGGCAGCCCTTGAGGGCGACCACCTGATCATTGCCACACCCACGGGCTCGGGGAAATCGATGGTGGCGCTCGCCGCCATCTTTGCCGGGCTCGCAAACGGCAAGACTGCCTATTACACCGCTCCGCTTAAGGCGCTTGTCTCAGAGAAGTTCTTCGACCTCATTCACGTGTTCGGTGCTGAGAACGTCGGCATGGTTACCGGTGACTCATCGATTAACGCCGGTGCGCCGATTGTGTGTGCCACCGCTGAGATCGTGGCCAACATGGCTCTGCGCAACGGAGACGATTCAGACATCGGCGTGCTGGTTCATGATGAGTTCCATTTCTATGGTGATCCTCAGCGCGGTTGGGCTTGGCAAGTTCCGATTCTGGAACTCTCCTCCACCCAACACGTGTTGCTCTCCGCAACCCTCGGCGACACCACGTTCCTTGAGCAAGACATCGAGCGCCGCACATCCCGCCATGTGTCCGTTATCAAGGATGCACCCCGGCCGGTACCTCTCAGCTACTTCTACTCCCGTGAGCCTCTGGGCGAGCTCGTGAAGGAAATGACGGTCACTCACCGCTCCCCTGTATACGTGGTGCACTTTTCTCAGAAGGAAGCCGTCACGCAAGCTCAGGCGCTGTTGCCAATAAACCTCGTCACAAAGGAGCAGAAGGCAGCGATCGTGGCTGCGATAGGGTCTTTCGCATTTGGCCCCGGGTTCGGCCAGACCCTTTCCAAACTGCTGAGGGCCGGCATTGGAGTTCACCATGCTGGCCTGCTCCCCCGGTACCGCAGGCTGGTTGAACGCCTCACCCAGCAAGGCCACCTCCAAGTCATCTGTGGCACTGACACGCTTGGTGTGGGTATCAACGTGCCGATCCGCACGGTCCTTCTCACATCGCTGTCTAAGTTCGATGGAACCAAGTCGCGTCATCTCTCGGCTCGAGAGTTTCACCAAATCGCCGGGCGAGCCGGGCGCGCAGGGTTCGATACCGTCGGCGACGTCGTCGTGCAAGCACCCGAATACGAAATAGAGAACGCACGGGCGATAGCCAAGGCGGGCGATGATCCAAAGAAGCTACGCAAGATTCAGAAGAAGAAGGCACCCGAAGGTGTGGTGCTGTGGTCTGAGAAGACCTTTGACTACCTTCAGACCGCCGAACCAGAGACTCTGACGTCGCATATGCACGTCAACCACGCGATGATCCTCAATATTCTGCAGCGCCCCGGGGATGCGGTGGCAGCCGCCACCAAACTCCTCACCGATAACCACGAACCCACAAGCGAATCCAACCCTCTGCTTCGTCGCGAGGTAGAGATCTACTCATCTCTTCATGCGGCCGGCGTGTTAGTGCATCACGATTTGCAATGGCAAGAGGCTCATCCTGGGGAGTCAGCAATTGGATTCGCGCACGAAGTTCCCGATGATTTCGCACTCAACTCTCCGCTGGCGCCATTCGCTCTGGCCGCGCTCTCACTTCTTGACAAGGAATCCGAAGAATATGCGCTGGACGTGGTCAGCGTAATGGAGTCGGTGCAGGAAAACCCCAACCCCTTGCTCTACGCGCAGCAGCGCGCAGCGAAGGGCGAAGCTATCGGCCGGATGAAGGCCGCCGGTATGGGGTATGACGAACGCATGGCCGAAGCCGACCAGATTATGTGGCCTCAACCTCTCGCAGAGGAGCTTCGGGCCGCGTTGGCAACCTACCGTCAGACAAACCCGTGGGTAGACGAATACGAGCTCTCACCAAAATCGGTCGTTCGAGAGATGGTGGAGCGGGCCCTCACGTTCTCCGAACTCATCTCCACATACGATCTGGCACGTTCAGAGGGCGTGGTACTGAGGTACCTCACCGATGTCTACAAGGCTCTCCGCCAAACCGTTCCGCTTGAGGCGCGGACGCAGGAACTCGACGCGATCATCGACTGGCTCGGCGCGTTGGTGCGATCCGTGGATTCATCCTTGCTCGATGAATGGGAAGCGCTGCGGGACGGAACGCTGACCACACAAGAAATTACGGAACTTGAAGGCGATCCCAAGGGCGGAGAACGCGAGCTTGCCTTCGGTGCCGATTCCGATGGCAACGTTGCGTTCACGCGCAACCGGCATGCCCTTCGGACCGCCGTACGAAACGCCATGTTCCGCCGTGTGGAGGCCCTCCAACGCGAGGACTACGACCTCCTAGATACTCTAGCCAGTGCCCCGTTGTGGCCGGGTGCGCCAGTCTGGGACGGCGACGCTTGGGCTGATGCCACCGATTCCTATTTCGATGAGTATGAGAGCGTGGGTATTGATAACGCCGCGCGTGGGTCTGCATACTTTGAGGTCGACGACGCCGTCGAACCTTCCGCACTTATTGACGCGGGAATGGACGCGGAGCACGCTCAACGCATCGCTGACGCGCATGAGAAGGGCCGGCTGTGGCTGGTGCGCCAAACATTTGATGATGGACGAGGTGATGGTTCGTGGGGTTTCTGGGCGCTTGTGGATCTGGATGCATCTGACGAACAAAACAGCCTGCGCCTCTCCGTTATTTCGGTGGGAGAACGATAGATGAAAGACGCTGTGGACCTCACAGTTGTGCCGCCCGTGGAAGAGATCGCCGGGCGCTTCCAAGCCTTACAGGAGCAGGTGGCCAAAGCTGCCATCAATGCCGGGCGCAAACCCACTGACGTAGCAATTGAACTGGCCGTCAAATATCAGGCACCAGAGCGTGTGATGGCGGCACTGGCCGCGGGCGGCACGCTCATGGGCCACAACATAATTCAACAGCTCGAGGCCACCGAAACCGCACTTCAGGAAGCCAACGCGCCCGCTCATCGCACACATGTGATCGGGCACGTCCAGAAGAACAAAGCCAAGAAAGCCGTTCAGTACGCGCAGTGCATTGAAACGCTCGATTCGATCAAGCTGGCCAAGCGCATCAATATGCTCCAACAGGTGCGGCGGGATTCCGGGGAGGCTCACGGCCCCTTCGACGTCATGCTCCAAGTGAACTCATCAGGCGCCGAATCCCAGTACGGGATCGAGCCAGCAGCAGTCAGCGAACTTGCCAGTCAGGTTCTCGAGCTACCGAATTTGCGCATCGTTGGCCTCATGACCATCGGCGCACACACAGAGGATACGGCCGGGATCGCACACTCATTTCAGATCGTGCGCACGCTTCGCGATTCCCTAATCGCGGCGGGTATCGCGAGCGCTACCGAGCTCTCCATGGGCATGACTCATGACATGGATATCGCGATCGCAGAAGGATCTACGATCATCCGGGTTGGCACCGCGGTGTTCGGGCCGCGCGAAATTGCGTAGTGCGTGCGGCCGCAGAACTGTTACTCACAATCCCCGCTCGGTTCATCAACGCGAGGTTCCACGCCAACACGCATCAGCCCATAGATGTAGCCGTCGGTCAGCGCCTCCCATGAGGCCTCGACGACGTCGGCACCAACGCCCACCGTGTGCCACACCTTGTGCCCGTCCGACAGTTCGATCATGACGCGGGTGGTCGCACCCGTGCCCTGGTGGGTGTCTAAAATTCTCACCTTGAAATCGATGAGTTCGATGGCCAGCAGTTCGGGGTACACGTTCTTTAACGCGGTGCGCAGCGCACGATCTAGCGCCTCAACAGGGCCCACGCCCTCCCCCACTCGCATGTAGCGCCGCCCGCCCGCGTACAACTTGACTGTGGCTTCCGAGAAGGTATCGCCCGCTTGGGAGTAGTTGGGCGACGTAGAGATGTTCGCCCTCCATGCTTCGACCTGGAAGTATTCGGGAAGTTCGCCGACGACGGCGCGCACCAACAGTTCGAAGGACGCATCCGCAGCGTCGTACGTGTACCCCTGAGCTTCAGCCGCTTTGACACGGTTTGTGATCGCGATGAGGGCATCCTTGCGTCCAGCCAGATCGATTCCGAACTCTCTGGCCTTCAGTTCGATGGATGCGCGCCCGGCCATATCGGAAATGACCATCCGCATGTCATTGCCCACGGCCAATGGATCAGTGTGCTGGTAGAGATCTGGATTGACCCGGATGGCTGAGGCGTGCAGGCCAGCCTTATGCGCAAACGCGGACGCACCCACGTATGGCTGGCGCCCATACGGAGAGATGTTTGTGATCTCCGAAGCTGTGTGAGATACGGACGTCAGCTGCGAAAGCTCTTCTGGTGTGGCAACATCGAAGTCCGTCTTCAACGCGAGGTTCGCGATAATCGTGAGTAGGTTTGCGTTGCCGGTGCGCTCTCCGTAGCCATTGATGGTTCCCTGAACCTGACGGCACCCAGCGCGTACCGCAGCGATCGTGTTCGCAACCGCGCATCCGGCGTCGTCGTGCGCGTGAATGCCCAGATACGGATCGGTGATACCAACGGCGGCCAGGCGTTCCAGCAACTCGTGAACGATGTGGAAGACCTCGTGGGGCAAGGATCCACCGTTTGTATCGCAGAGCACAGCGCACTTTGCGCCGGAGGCAAACGATTCGGCCACAACGGATGTGGTGTACTCCGGATCGAATCGGTAGCCGTCAAAGAAGTGTTCGACGTCGATCATGACCTCGCGGCCTTGGGAACGCACGTACTCCACCGAATCGCGCACCATCGCAAGGTTCTCCGTGGGGGTGGTACGCAGGGCCTGCTCCACGTGGCGGATGTCTGACTTTGCGACCAGCGTGATAACGGGCGCACCCGAATCGATCAAGGCGGCGATCTGGGGATCGGTGGCGGCGGTCAACCCAGCTTTGCGGGTGGCACCGAAAGCAGTCAGCTTCGCAGTGTGAAGCGAACTCTGATCCACTTGAGCGAAGAACTGGGTATCCCGCGGAATGGCGCCGGGCCACCCGCCCTCAATATAGTCCGCACCAATTGACTCGATGAGCGGCAGGAGCGCCAACTTGTCTGAGACAGACAAGTTGATGCCCTCCTGCTGCGCACCGTCGCGCAGAGTCACGTCGTAAACGTCGATCTTCATGATGCATCCTTCAGGGCTGGGAAGTACCGGAGCCCCCTGACCGGCGGGGAGCCGTGCACGTGACGGTCCATCCTCACATCAGGCGGTAGGTCCAGCCGAACGTGTCTTCAACATGGCCAAGCTGAATGGCCGTGAGTTCGTCGTAGATGTTCTTCGTGGTGGGACCTGTTGGGATTTTCACGTGGAAGTCCTCGCTGGTCAAGGAGCCAATCGCGGTGACCACTGCTGCGGTGCCGCACGCGAACATCTCCACTGCTTGACCGGAACCGAATTCTTCAAGCAGTTCTGCCAGAGGAATCGTTTCCTCGGTGACGCTACGACCTTGGGAGCGAAGCAGCTGAATGATGCAGGAGCGGGTATTGCCTGCCAAGATGTTGCCTGTCAGCTGTGGAGTCTTGATCGAACCATCTGCCATGACGATGAAGACGTTCATGCCGCCTAGTTCGTCAAGGTTCTTGTCCGTCTTAGCGTCGAGGAAGAGCACTTCATCGTAGCCGGCATCGTGTGCCTTGACCTTGGGGAGCAAAGAGGCGGCGTAGTTTCCGCCCGTCTTGGCATCTCCCATTCCACCCGGGCCAGCGCGATGGTAGGTGGGCTCAACCCACACGTTGATCGGCTGGAATCCGTGAGTGAAGTAGGGGCCGGATGGAGATGCGATCACGTAGTACTCATAGCGCGATGCCGCAGCCACGCCCAAGAAGGCCTCGGAAGCGAAGATAAACGGCCGCAAGTAGAAGGAGGAACCAGGAACATCAGGCACCCATTCGTTATCCGCGCGCACCAAGTCAACGATCGATGCCATGAAATCTTCATGTGTGAGTTCGGGAATTGCCAGGCGGCGGCTTGAATGGTTGAGGCGAGCCGCGTTGTAGGTGGGCCGGAACGTCCAGATGGAACCATCATCGTGACGGTAGGCCTTGAGGCCTTCGAATACTTCCTGACCGTAGTGCAGCACCGCGGCCGCCGGATCTAGCGACAAGGCGCCGTAGGGCTCAATGGCCCGGTTGTGCCAGCCATCTTCCGTGGTCCAAGTGGCATGCGCCATGGAATCGGAGAAGTCCTTACCAAACAAGAGCTTAGCCATCTTGGCTTCACGGACCTCTTGCGTGGCTTTGTTGTTGTTGGGCTGGAGCTCATACGTTCCAGCAAGTTCATCGGCGCTCGGAACGGCCTCGGCTGCTGCTACTTCCAGAGCCGTGGGCGTAAACGACGTTGTCATGACAGTCCCTTCTTGTGACTGGTCTCAAGAGTACTCAAATATGGATCGCGACGTTCGTTCTCTGTCTGGGTCAGTCGAACGAGGGTGGCGGAAAGAATCGGGATGCCAGCCAGATGCACCAAACGCAGGTGAGGATTGCTCACCTGCGTTCGCCTGCGAAGCTGTGCAACCCCTCAGACGAGCAGTTCGGTAATCGCCTCGCCTACTTCACTGGTGGATCGCACCAGCGGGGCGCCGGCTTCCGCGGCGGCAGCGCGGTCGGCCATATCGGCGTCGATTGCTGCTTCAATCTTGCGTGCTTGCTCCGCAAATCCCAGATGGTCCAGGAGGAGCGCCACGGAAGCAATGGTTGCCGTGGGATCTGCCAACTGCTTGCCAGCAATATCGGGGGCCGAACCGTGGATGGGTTCGAACATGGAGGGGAAGGCACCTTCGGGATTAATGTTGCCCGATGCTGCCAGTCCTACGCCTCCGGTAACTGCACCTGCTTCGTCCGTCAGAATGTCACCAAACAGGTTGTCGGTAACCATGACGTCGAAGCGGCCTGGATCGGTGACCAGGAAGATTGTTGCGGCGTCAACATGCAGGTAGTCCACGCTCACCTCGGGGTACTCTGCGCCAACGGCCTCAACCGTGCGGCGCCACAGGTGGCCGGCGTTCACAAGCACGTTGTGCTTGTGAACGTAGGTGAGCTTCTTGCGCGGACGCGCATTTGCCTTTTCGAACGCGTAGCGCACCACACGCTCCACACCAAACGCGGTGTTGACGGAAACCTCAGTTGCGACCTCATGTGGGGTGCCTTCGCGCAGCACGCCTCCGTTGCCGCAGTAGAGGCCCTCGGTACCCTCGCGAACTACCAAGAAGTCGATTTCGCCCGGGTTGGCAAGCGGTGTGGGAACGCCCGGGTAGTACTTGTTGGGGCGAAGGTTGACGTACTGATCCAAAGAGAAGCGGAGCTTGAGCAGCAGGCCGCGCTCCAAGACTCCGGACGGAACGGAAGGATCGCCCACTGCGCCCAGAAGGATGGCGTCATGCCCCTTGATGGATTCGAGCTCCTCATCAGGCAAAACCTCGCCCGTGCGATGCCACCGGGCAGCTCCCAGATCGTAGCTCTGCGTACTGACCTCTACATCAGTCCCGGCAAGAACGGCATCAAGGACTTTCAGGCCTTCGGCTACTACTTCGGGGCCGATGCCATCGCCAGGAATAACGGCGAGATCAAGAGAGCGTGTCATGGATTCAATGCTAGGACTGTGCTCAAAGGGTGGGACAACGGTCTCAGATCATGGACGCTGCGAAGGGTGCCACAGCGTTCACGTGGCACCCTTCCACAATCGTCACACAGTGGCACTAAAACCGCCATATCGTGCCATTCTGCACTACTGCGCTAGGGCCTTCTCCACGGTCGCGAGCAACGACTTCCACGAGGCAATGAACTTGTCCACTCCCTCACTTTCGAGCACGCGCGTGACATCCTCGAAATCAACGCCGGCCTTCTCCACATCCGCGAACACCTGAGCAGAATCGTCGTAGGTTCCGTGAATGGTGTCACCCTCGAAAACGCCCTCATCGCGAGTCACCAGAAGCGTCTTTTCCGGCACCGTATTGACCACGCTTGGCGCCACGAGCCCAGCCACATACAGATAGCCCGGCAAGCGTGGGTCCTTCACACCAGTGGACGCCCACAGCGGGCGCTGCACATTGGCCCCGGCCGCTTCAAGCACTTGCCAACGCTCTGTGGCAATCGACTTCTCAAACTCCTCATACGCGAGGCGTGCGTTGGCGAGTCCTGCCTTCGAACGCAACGCTGCGGCGGCGTCGTCGCCAATCTCAGCGAGCCTGCGATCAACCTCCGTATCAACGCGGGAGACGAAGAACGATGCTACCGATCGAATTTGGGAGAGATCCTTGTTATCGGCAATCGCCAGTTCTAGGCCGGCCATATACGCATCGATGACTTCACGGTAGCGCTCCAGGCTGAAGATGAGCGTGACATTCACGCTGATACCCTGGGCGATCGTAGCCGTGATAGCCGGCAAGCCTGCCTTCGTGGCCGGGATCTTGATCATCGCATTGGGCTTGTTGACCCTCTTCCACAACTCCACCGCCTGGGAGGCCGTGGCGGCCGTATCGTGCGCCAGAAGCGGCGAGACCTCGATGGAGACGCGGCCGTCGCGGCCATCACTTGCCTCAAACACGGGCGCAAACACGTCACATGCCTTGGCCACGTCCTCAATCATGACGGCAAAGGCGGCTTGCTCTGGATCTGCGGTGTTCGCCGCAACGAGGGCGCCGTTGTACACCGCGCCATTTGATATGGCGGCATCGAAAATGGACGGATTCGTGGTCACGCCTACCACCTCAATGCGCGCAATCAGCTCGTCTAGACTTCCATCATTAAAGCGTTGGCGCGAAAGGTCATCCAGCCACAAGCTGACGCCTGCCTCCGAAATGCTTGCAAGAACGCCGCCATTACCGTCTGCCATATGTGCCCCCTGAGTATCACTTCTCTTTGGTAGTGAATCCTAACGCTCTTGATTGCGCGCGCTGATGCACGAACTCCGCGTTGGACAATCAGCCACAACGGCCTCCTATTCACAGAAACTACAGATCCACTACGCCGGCGTCGGGCCTCACGAACCCCATGACGAAGTCCTTGGTGCGAACCAGCCATTCACGCGCCCGCCACTGCACGGCCTTCTCGTACTCTTGGCGGTCTGCGCGCACTGCCGTTACCTCGAGCCCTTGCCGTTCTCCGTCCCAGATGATGCGCGCCAGATGGAAATCCTGCGACACTGCGATCACCGATGAGTATCGGTACTCGTGGCGCGCCCGCCACATCGTGTCATATGTGCTGATGCCCTGATCGTCCCGCACAATCGCTGACTCATTCACCCCGTGGCTCACCAACCACTGAGCCATCGCGTCCACTTGGTAGTTTGCTTGGGCCGAGTTGTCCCCCGAGACCACAATGACTGGCGCCGCCTCGGCTTCCATCAGATCGAGCCCTGTGTGAAGGCGGTCCTCCAGTATGGGGCTGGGAGTCCCGTTTGCATACACCCTCGCTCCAAGCACGACGACGGCGTCCGCACCCGCTTGCGACGCTTGCGCCAGTCCCACCACCGAATCGTTCGTGGAGGTGGAAATAAAGACATTGATGCCGATACAGGCGCAGCTTAGGGCAGCCACGGCTCCCCCTGCTGCCAGCGCGATTGCTCGGCGCCACTTTCTTGAACGCATATGATCCACACTGCCGTGAAATAGGTACTCACCACAACTATCGGTGGCTTATATCTAGGTCACACACCCAGATGCAGACGTCTGGCGCGGTGAGGTTCCCCTTTCAGTGAAACTGGAGGCCCAGCAACCCGCCGCCACTATCCTCCCAATTGTTTCGGTGTCACAATGTATAAAATGTACGGCACTGCGACACCTGTCGCTATCAGCAGGAATTCATCAGTTGGAAGGGCATCGTGTTTCTAGCATTCAACGAAATCCGACACGAGGTGCGCCACTACACCCTCATCACGGCGATGATCACGCTGGTGGGCCTGCTGGTGTTCTTCCTGACAGGGTTGGCGGTGGGACTGAACAGCGCGATGACGAGTTCCATCAGAAGCTGGCCCGCCAGTACCGTGTACTTGTCGTCCACATCGAACGAGTCAGTCCTAGCATCCTTTGTCCCAGAAGAGTCGGCTTCCGCCCTTCAAGGCACTGACACAGCCCTATTTGGCCTCACATCCGTCACAGTGGAACAGTCCGATGGATCGCAAGTCAACGCATTTGCGATGGGTATGGATGCGGATTCATTCATTGCTCCCAAACTGACTGAAGGTGACGTGTGGGCGCAGCCCGGCGACGCCGTCGTCGACGAATCTATGCGTGATGAGGGATACGCAATAGGCGATACATTTACGCTTGCACAATCGGATCAAGAACTGACGATCACAGGATTCACCGATAACGCCACGTACTCCTCGTATCCCGTCATGTACATTTCTATTGCAGATTGGCAGGCCCTGGGCGTTCAGTATGACGGAATGGTCAGCGGTGTTGCAACAGACGGGGATGTGGATACCGCCAGCGTCAGCGGTGATCTGACGGCGCTTTCCACAACAGACTTCATCAACGCCATTCCGGGAGTATCGGCTCAGAACATCACTTTCGGGTTGATGATTGCAGCGTTGATTATCATATCTGCGGTTGTGCTCGGCGTGTTCACGTACGTGCTTACGCTGCAAAAACAGAAGGTATTTGGGGTGATGAAGGCCCAGGGAATATCAAATGGGATGATCGGGTGGTCCGTGCTATGGCAGACCGCATTTCTTTCGATATTTGGCTCGGTTTTCGCGGTTGCCGTTTCGACTGCGCTTGGGGTCATTCTTCCTGATGGCGTGCCATTCACCATTCCAGTCTTCTTCTGGATCGTGATTGGGGCGATTATCGTGGTATTCAGTTTGATTGGAGCATTGTTCTCCGTGAGAAGCGCGACCAAGATTGATCCGCTGGAAGCGCTGCGATAGGAGTAATCATGGCAATTGCTGAAACACATGACGTGTACAAAGACTTCGTTCAGGGTGACGAGACGATTCATGCGCTCAAGCCCACGAACTTCGCAGCAGAACCAGGGCAATTCATCGCACTGATTGGGCCGTCCGGTTCTGGGAAATCAACGCTGTTGACGCTGTTAGGCGGACTTCAAGCACCCACGGGCGGATCAGTTTTTGTGGATGGCAAAGACCTCGCGTCGATGGATGATAAAGAACGCTCACGCACGCGCTTAAGGTCAATTGGATTCATTCTTCAGTCTGCGAACCTCGTGCCGTTTCTGACAGTCAATCAGCAACTCGAGTTGCACGACCGTGCTGCTGGGAATAGGGCTGCGCGGCAGAAGGATCGCGATGAACTGCTGGATTCGCTTGGGATACTCAAACTAGCTAAGAAGTATCCGCGTGAGCTTTCAGGCGGCGAGCAACAGCGTGCGGCGATCGCACGTGCACTATATGGCTCCCCCGCGCTGATACTTGCAGACGAACCTACCGCGGCGCTTGACACGAGCCGAGCGTTTGACGTGGCGGACCTTCTGCGCGAACAGGCCCGCAGCCGTAACACGGCAATCATTATGGTGACCCATGATGAACGGCTTGTGGAGCACGTAGATAGAGTCTTGCATATCGCCGATGGCGCCCTCGAAGAGGTCACTGGCGGCCGTTAGGTTGTTGCCGCGTGGCAGGTAACGGTGCCCGCCACGCGGCAGATTCGGAGCTGGTCACGTGGCAGGTGCCGGAGCTATTCGCGTGGCGAAACTGGAGCCGTTCGCGTGGTGAAACTGGAGCCAGTCACGTGGTGAAACTGGACGTGCCACGGAGGTCTGCCGACGCAGGCTATGCGCATTCCCGCCGGTGGCGGGTACGCACATTCTTGCCGATGCCGGCTACTTAACGCCGATGCCGCATCTCCCGAACGAATATCCAGATGAGCCAGAACCCTGCGGTGATGACGGTCATGATGACGTCGCCGAGAAAGCTAAAGAGGCCGTATCGCTTGGCCATGGCCGTGCCTTTCGTTCAGTTAGTATCGTGGTCCCCCAAGCCTACTAGCCTCTAGGCTGCGTCTGCGGTGCATTACTCTTTGAGCGCCGTTCAGTCGGATCTAAGGGCATTCATCGTTCAGCGGTTCGAATGACGATTAAGCGAAGGGCTTCCGGAGAACTGCATGTACCGCCGGGCTGAGGCAGTGCAGGCTGCTGCGCGCGGCCAGATCTCGGGATCACACAGTAGATATGAGAGTCAATCTAGACCCGGACCATATCTGGCCCAAAGCAGCCGTGGGCCTAAATCATCCTTTGATCTGCGGGAGAAGACCTATCGCCATGGCGTTCCATGATCGCCCGTCAGAGGAGCGAATTCACCTTCTGTCCTGGACAGACCAAGATCAACCGCTTCGCTCGGTCAAGAGTGAATCTGTAACTAACCGAAGGTGAACCCAAATGCGAGGACGCAGCGCGACGTGCGTGCTCCTCTCTTGAAGCTGGACCATGGATGGCCTTACGTGTCCGTGAAACATGTGTAGGAGCCGAGCCCGGGGTCGGTAACGGCAAGAATGCGCCCGCGTGCGCGGGGAACGGTGAGTCGGCAGAGCGATTCACTCGTAATGAATAGGAATACCCCCGCGTGCGCGGGGAGCGGACTAATGGCCCTCGCCTCTCTCTACAGAGCTTCCCCATTCTGTGCAGCTTGCCGACGAGGAATCAACCGAATGCCGTCAAAGTCGTAGACCGTCGGTGCACCTTGCCCATACGTGCGTATGGCGCCAATGGCTGAGTCTCTCTATCTCAGATTGGCTGGCCCACTTCAATCATGGGCTGGCCCTAGAGTCACTGGAAACGTGGTGAGAACTGAGGCACGACCTACGAGGAGTGGACTGGAAGGTCTGCTGGCGGCGGCAATGGGATGGCGTCGTGGCGAGTGGGAAGAATGGATCCGGGATACGAGCATCTCAGTGCGTTCCGATCGTCTCGGAAATCGTGTTGACGAGTTTCAGACGATCAATCCCCGCGACGAGGATCTCGAGTACCAAGAACGCGCCTATCTGCTAATGACAGGAAGGAGGTGGAGCAAGAGAGCGAACTTCACGCCTGATGGCCAGAACAAGACGTCAATCGTGAACCGCACATATATTGCCGATGCCGTTTTTCTCGTGGAAGTCTCAGATGGAACAAGACTCGAGCAAATCAAAAGCGCATTGAGAAAGCCACAGTTCACTTCCTATTTAGGCCGGAAGGCATTTGCACCCACCTTTCCCTTCTTCTTGGGGGTAGGCCCGGAAGGAGCGCTCAAGGACCTTCCAACTGTCAAACAGACGGCCAGAGCAGTCCAGCTCTCCAACGACTACTTCGATGCGTTAGCTGGCCCCGAACGCCCACAGCTGAGAATCGACCATCTCGGCTGCACGGGAACGCACTCCCCTGAGTTCGTGAATGTGGAAGCGTTACCACAAAATGATTGGATCAAGTTGATCTCGGATACATTCGACCGCACGTGAGTCTTGTGACCGTGTGATGGTCCGAGCCAACGTTTACGAGGCCCACATGAGCGGAGAAATGTTCGAAACGCCCGGACCATGATCAGAATGGACAGATGTTCAACACTAAGTACAAGGATGCCGGGTGGCAGTTTTCACTGCCACCCGGCATCCTTTACGTCAGGGGCAAGAAGACACCGGCAAACCCAATTGACCTGAGCCTTGGATCGGCCCCAATTGAGTCCGGCGAGCCGCTTGCCTACACCGAGCTAGGCGCCCAGTTGCTCAGCGGGCATCCCACGTTACCTGGCGGCCCAGCGTGCCACTCAGTTCCTCCAGCGGAGCCTCACGCAGCCGATCACGTTCGGCCACAAGACGAGCCTTTCGATCAGCTAGATTGAGGCGTCGCTTAGCGGCGTCACCTTGCGGCCGATTAAGGAAGTCCTCCAGCGCAGCCACTTCACGCTCTGCGAACGATATCTGCGAGGCTCGCTGTGCTTCGAGGCGTTCCCTGTACCAGTCGGAGGCGAGTACATTTTCCCGCCCAAACATGCCACGGAACTCCTCGTCGGCCAGCGTCCAACCCTCAGATGAATGGCCATTCGCCATGATCTCAAGCAACGCCCTGATCGGGGGAACGCCCAGCGGCAAGGTGCCGTCGTCGATATATGACTGAGCCACACGCCTATGAGTCTCCACAATCGTGGCCACCGATTCCGCATACACCGCTTCATCCTGAAGCTCAGGCCGCAGCATCTCCTGCGTAAACACTAGATGCGGATGTAGGAAGATACGTCCAAAGTACTTTGTGGCGAAGCGCTTGGTCATGCGATAGCCCAAGCGGCTGGCTTCCACCAGCTTGCCGTCCACCATCAGATCAGCCACCGGCTCCAGCGAGCCCTCCGCAAGAAGATTCTTTGCAGAGCGTTCCTCCGAAGACATTCGCGAGAATACTTCCGGAATCAACATGCTGATGTCGTGATCAACGCGCACCTGCGGCCCCACATAGCCAGCCGAAGAAAGCCAGCCGTCATACCCGGTTAGCGCGAAGGACAAGAATGCAGCATTGAGATCCACAATGGAGGGCAACGCATTGAACGGCCCCTTGGTCATCGCGCCCTCAGATCCGGCACCAGTGGTCGATGGCGACTTGCCTGTCATCGAACTGATGAACTCCATGAACAGCTCAGGAAGCTCCATGTAATGCAACGGAGCGTATGAAGCAAGTGGTGGTACGCCGTCGTCGGCAGGATTATTACGACGGCCGGCAGCGATCACATCAACAGGTGATTCGAACGGCGTTGCCATTGAGATCCGCGCATGAATACGGGACGCAAGATCTGCACTCGCCGTTGCCTCCGGATGCGAAATATCCGGGCGGATCTGCAGGTAGCGGGGATTCTTTGAAGGCTTGCCACCAACAAGGCGAGGATGCGCCGAAGAGACCACATAGCCCGCTTGATCAGTATCACCAAATGCGGCCTTGCGAATGACGTCCTGCATAGGTTCGGTGTAGCTGCTGAATCCAACAGCATCCTCAACCAGTGCAACGGCCTGTTCCCGTGAAAGCGGCTCGTAGTTACTCAGGAACGTATCCGGCCCTGCGATATCCTTCTCCGCCTGCTTGTCATAGCCGCGGTGAATCGCCTCGTCTGGGCGCTGGAAAAGCAACTCCTCGCAGTTACGAACGTACTTGCGTGAGAGCCCGCCATCCTTGCCTGGAGCAACGATGCTCGCCGTGATGTCATCCTCCGTCTGAACCTTCGCGGCTGGGTGAAAGTCATGGCGCAAGCCAAAAAGCCGCCACGATCCATCGGGTTCATAACCCACGCGAAGCATTGAGACTCGAATCTTGTCCCCATCAAGGCGAAGGGAGGTGCCCTTGCGGCCATTAACCACGCCAGTTGTGAAGTGGCTCAGCCAATCTTCACCCCATTCTGGCTGATAGAAACGCTTGACGATAAACACCAGTTCCCTGATGTAATCCGGGATGGAATCCAGCCACGCATTGTATTCGTCCGTGTAATCCGAGCTGGGCGTCAACAGCTTGATAACTGAACCCACAGAACGACGATCGGAGAGAATCCTCCGGCTGTTCTGACTGACGTTCGCCGGATCAACAAATCGATACTGGAAATCGCGAGCGAGGATTTCTCCAACTTCCTTCATATCAGCATCGAAGTTTGCTGAGTAGGCATCGCCATTAATGACTGCATCGGAGATCGCCTTGGAAATCTCCGACTTCCCACCACCTGAGACCGTTGCCGGCTTATGGCACGTGGTCGCTTCTGGCGCGGTGCCGATCAGCGTCCACTGCGAGGGATCATTCTCAAGCTGAGCGAGATGGACTTGATAACCATCAGGAAGCACATAGGCCGTGCCGTTGTGAAGCGGCACAGAGTGCTTTGCTCCGTTGATCTTCCACGAAACAGTGCTGGTGCGAAGGCTGAAAGTGGTGCCTGCTGGCACGAAAACGTTGTTCTTGTTCTCGAGATCCAACAGGTAGCCGTCGGCTTGCGGCACGAAGCGTTGCGGATCCCGTTCTACGATCTCCGCAAGCGTGTAGCTCGCATCGCAATGTGATTCCGTGTAGTGCTGGCCCAAGTTGTACTGCGGATAAACTCGAGCGCCGCCAGCATGTTCCTCTTCGACCAAACCAAAGAGATTTGCCGAATAGCTAATCTGTGCCTTAACTTCCTTCTTGCAATAGCCGAAGTAGTTATCCGCGATAACCGTAGTAATGACACCACGCTCATCACGAGCACAACACTTGAAAGCGCCACCGTTGTTATACAGCTCGTTCGGATCAGACCAACACTGACCATCGCGACGCTGGCGCTCTGTGGCGTCGTCGTAATGAGGAAGGCCGAGTTCCTTCTTCGTGAGCTTGGTGAGATGCGGTGCCAAAACGACGAGTCCCGTATGCCCAGTCCACGCCTCCGGATCCAAGGAAGCATCGAAATCTGGCAGGTACGGATCCCCGCCGTTTCCGAAGATACCCTCAACGAAATCGAGATTTGCAACCAGTGTTCCTGGTGCAAAGAAACGAGTTTCCATCGAACGTTGACGGCTAAATCCGGGAACTCCTGGGACGACGACGGGGCGCAGCAACAGAGATACCCAGCAGCCAACGGGATGATCAGTGCCCGCGGTATATGGCAAGGTGAGCGCATCTTCCGGTGGTTGGAAAGCGTGCTCGAGAAGGCGTCCAAACACCTCGCGCGGCACCTCGATCTTGTCATCTTGCACGGGTAGACCACCGTCAGCGATGTGGAATACACCCTTGGTCGTGCGCCGGTCATTGGCCGGATTGTGCAAAACTCCATTGAGAATCCGGTAACTAGTCAGATGTTCTGACGTGAAGGAATCACCATTGAGTGGAAGCGAAAGCGTACGGGAGAGCCCGCGCTGATCGAGCACAAAGGTCTCACGCGGGAGCTTCGGAGCAGCTCCAGTCCCCTCTAGGTAAGAATCCAAGAATGCTTGGATGCGTGAATCCGCGGCGGGCAGGCGATGCGCAAGCCGGCGATCCAGTTCGCGCTGACGCGCGATGATCGGTTCGACTAAGTGAGTCGCATCGGCACCCTGAGTTCCGCTCGGCACTGGAAGGCCAAGCAGTTCGAGGCGAAGGTTTACAGCGGCGATGTCCAAATTGTTGTCCACGGTTTCCAGCCTAAGCGCTCAACGTCGTTTCATCCACGACGTCCGTCCCTCGGAGCACCGATGAGGGACTGTTTCATTGGGTGAGACTTCGCACAATGCGTGCCGCCACCTTCTTGGGCTTGCTGCACTGTACAAACAAGCGCCATCGGGTCTCCAGAAACCGCGCCGTTATGCCTATTGGGCCTTTCTTCCCTGTACGGCTCAACGACGAAAACCCAAGGCTTACACGACGGCGTTGCCCCAACAGCGAACGATCATGAGAGGTTCAACATTCGGACAAATCTCGAAAACTGACGGCATAAGCAACCGCGCAGGCGGGGCACGAAGTGGGGGTCCAGCTGTTTAGCTGGACCCCCACTTCTTGACTTCTTCAGTTATTGCTCATGATGCACGTGCCGCCACTAGACCAACGGCCCGCTGGCAGCCACGCCGCCCGCATCACGTGCTAGATCAGCGCTGAGCCTGACCCTCGTGGTAATCGGCGTCGACGCCCGTGTTCCACGAGAACATCTTGCGGATTTCCTGACCAGTCTTCTCGATTGGAGCTTCGGCATGCTCGGCGCGGAGCTTCTTGAACTCCGGTGCGCCCGCATCTTGATCGTCGATGAAGCGCTTGGCGAACGCACCGCTCTGGATATCGGCCAGAACGCCCTTCATGTTCTCCTTGACATCCGGGGTTACCACGCGCGGGCCAGAGATGTAGTCGCCGTATTCAGCGGTATCCGAGCACGACCAGCGCTGCTTTGTGAGGCCACCCTCATTGATGAGGTCAACGATGAGCTTCATCTCATGGCACACCTCGAAGTAGGCCATTTCAGGCTGGTAGCCAGCTTCGGTCAGAGTCTCAAAACCGTAGGTGATGAGTTGGGAAACGCCGCCACAGAGCACTGCTTGTTCGCCGAACAGGTCCGTCTCAGTTTCCTCGCGGAACGTGGTCTTGATTGCGCCTGCGCGAGTGCCGCCGATTCCCTTGGCGTAGGAAAGTGCCAGATCAAAGGCCTTGCCTGAAGCATCCTGCTCCACGCACGCTAGGACCGGCACGCCGCGTCCCTCTTCGTACTGGCGGCGAACTGTGTGGCCCGGGCCCTTGGGAGCAACCATGCAGATGTCATGGCCAGCAGCAGGCTTGATGTAGCCAAAGTGGATGTTGAAGCCGTGTGCGAAGAAGATCGCGGCGTCATCCTTGAGGTTAGGCTCAATATCGTTCGCCCAGATGGTGCGCTGCGACTGATCAGGCGCCAGAATCATCACTACGTCGGCATCCTTGACCGCGTCCCCAACAGACTTGACCTCGAGGCCCTGCTCCTGTGCCTTCTCGATGGATGACGAGCCCTCACGCAAGCCAACAACAACCTCAACGCCTGAGTCGCGAAGGTTGAGCGCATGGGCGTGCCCCTGTGAGCCATACCCAATGATCGCAACGCGCTTGGACTGGATCAGCGAAAGGTCTGCGTCGTCGTCGTAAAAAATCTCTGCCACGGTTCTTCTCCTTTAGAAGTTGGGCTTGAATTCGGTCTAACTATATGAAAAAAGCTTGAGGTTCTTGTGCGTAGTTCACGAGTCGATCTGTTGGGCCCGGTGCGCCCGCACGTCACGAACAAACGCCGGCCGCCACCTCATCACCAACACATCGCCAACTCTCATCACCAACTCACGCCCTGCGGAGTTGAATCTCCTGCGAAACGCGCTCGGAAAGCGACCGGGAGCCACGGCCAATGGCCACGCCACCAGACTGGACGATCTCCTTGATGCCGTATGGCTCCAGCGCCGCGAGGAACGCATCCACCTTGTGGGAGGATCCGGTGGCCTCAATCGTCACTGTGTCCGGAACCATGTCCACAACATGGGCACGGAACAGGTCCACTACTTGGAGCACGTTGGCGCGGGAGGCATCGTTGGCAGCCACCTTCACCAGCAGGAGTTCGCGCTCAACCGAGGAATTCTCTTCGAGTTCCACGATTTTGATGACGTTGACTAGCTTGTTGAGCTGCTTGGTCACCTGTTCGAGCGGCAGCTCGGCCGCGTCCACCACCACGGTAATGCGGGATAGATCCGGATCTTCCGTCTCCCCCACGGCCAGTGAGTGAATGTTGAATGCGCGGCGCGCGAATAGGCCAGCCACTCGGGTGAGGACGCCTGGTTTGTTCTCCACGAGCACGGAAAGCGTATGTCGGGTATTCATGCTTGTCTCCTCTCCCTCGTTAGTTGGATTCTTCGTTGAATGCCGGCCGCAGATCGCGGGCGTACATGATTTCGTCGTTTGGCACCCCGGCTGGAACCATAGGCCACACTTCGGATTCTGGGGACGTCACGAAGTCGACGACGACGGGTCGGTCCGTCACGTTCATCGCCTGACGGATCGTCTCATCCACATCCTCGGGCACTTCGCAGCGGAACGCTACGCAATCGTATGCCTCAGAGAGTTTGACGAAGTCAGGGATGCGCTGCGTACCCTTACCAGTCTCAAGGTCAGTGTTGGAGTAGCGCTGGTTGTAGAACAGGGTCTGCCATTGGCGGACCATTCCGAGTGACGAGTTGTTGATGATCGCCACCTTGATATTGATGCCATTGAGACGGCAGGTAGCCAGCTCTTGGTTGGTCATCTGGAATGAACCGTCCCCGTCAATCAGCCACACGGTCTTCTCCGGGTTGGCTGCCTGAGCGCCCATAGCCGCGGGCACTCCGAAGCCCATCGTTCCGGCTCCACCAGAGCTAATGAACTGGCGCGGATGCTCAAAATCAATAAACTGCGCCGCCCACATCTGATGCTGGCCCACGCCCGTGACCCAAATGACGTCGTCGGACCCAACAACCTTGGAGAGGCGGGAGACCACGTATTGGGCGGACATGAGATCGTCTTTCGGCTCCGCCCATCCCATTGGGTAGGTTTCCACCAGATGGTTGAGCTGCTTCCACCAATTGTTGAGGTCCGGGCGGCCGTACTGGCCATAAGCAGCCTTGAGTTCCTCCACAAGGTCCGCAACCGTCAGCTTGAGGTCACCTACGATCGGCACATCGGCCTCGCGGTTCTTGGAGATCTCAGCGGGATCGATATCCACATGGACCACCTTCGCATTGGGAGCAAAGGCGTCCAGCTTGCCAGTCACGCGATCATCAAATCGCGCACCGAGGGCAACAATGAGATCAGACTTTTGCAGTGCGGCAACCGCCGGCACGGTTCCGTGCATGCCCGGCATTCCAAGGTTCTGAGGATGCGAATCCGGAATCGCGCCGCGAGCAGTCAGCGTTGTAACCACTGGTGACTTGGAGAGCTCCGCGAGCGCCAGAATCTCCGGGGAGGCATCAGCGCGAATCGCGCCGCCACCCACGTACAGCACGGGCTGCTGGGCGATTGCCATGAGGCGGGCGGCCTCGCGTACTTGGCGCATGTTGGGCTTTGTGACCGGGCGGTAGCCGGGCAGGTCCAGCACTGGCGGCCAGATGAAGTCCGCTTCTTCAACCTGAGCGCTCTTCGTGATGTCCACGAGTACGGGGCCCGGGCGGCCGGTGGAGGCGATGTAGAAAGCTTCAGCAATGCGTGCGGGAATCTCCGATGCCTCAGTGACAAGGAATGAATGCTTGGTCACAGGCATGGTGGCACCCACGATGTCGGCCTCTTGGAAGGCGTCAGTGCCGATGAGGCTGGCGCCCACCTGCCCGGTGATGGCAACCATGGGGATGGAGTCCATGTTGGCATCGAGCAGGGCGGTAACTAGGTTGGTGGCGCCCGGTCCGGACGTGGCGATGCATACGCCCACCTTGCCGGTAGAAACCGCATAGCCTTCGGCAGCATGCCCTGCTCCCTGTTCGTGGCGAACCAGAACATGGGTGAGCCGCTTGGAATCAAAGAGCGGATCGTAAGTCGGAAGAATCGCGCCACCGGGCAGGCCGAACACTACATCGACGCCAATCTCTTCCAGGGAGCGAATGATCGAACGTGCGCCTGTTGATTTTTCGCGAATGACGTGCGGCTCTGCGGCGGCTTCCGTCATTGGAGCACGGCCGGCGGCCACATCAGCAGGTGTCGGTGACTTTGCCATGTGTCCCTCCTTCTTTCTTCTACAGTCCCTTGATCTCCAAGGGGTGGATTCACAATGTGTACCCGCCCACGGGCACTAAAAAACCCCTCGATCCTTCGAGGGGCGCGCGGCACATGACTAGCTGGGCTGTGCCGCGCTAGATAAGTACCAGTGATTTCGTCATGGTGCGAGCCTAGCTGAGGCGCGCGGCACATGCCAACCCAAGAAGCATTTGTCTCACATATTGGTCCATGTTCTCACTATTCGGAACCAATGGAACGACGACGTCGTCGCCCGCAATCCACACATTTTGGCGTCGCGTCAACGTTTAACAGATACTCATCGCGGGTGTTCGCATGCGCGTTCCCAGCCGCCGGTAACACGATCGTAGGATTTGATGGCTGCCATACGTGCCTCTCCAGAGGGCCACCAACCTCCCGTTATGCGATCTGGTTGAAGACGGCTTGCCGGAATGTGCAAAGCGGCCCGCCAGACGAATATAGAATTATCCGCATGACTATGCAGACCCGATGGGAAATCTACATCTCAAAAGGCGCCCCAATCGGGCTGCTCTATCGAGCATGGGATGATTCCGAGCTTCTTACCGACATCATCTTCGGAAAGCCAGAATCCCACCGGATCACCAGTCGAATTGCGCTGGAGGACGCCAAGTGGCGCCGCTCCACCTACAGCGAGGACGGCAACGACCCCATCGTCATTGATGCTGAGACCCTCATTGAGGAAGAAGACGCAGTACCCAGCTATATGGAGTTCCTGCTCTTGAAGGGAGCAATCGCCCATATGGCTCCTGATTCGGAAGAAACGCTTTCCTACCATGTGCTCTCCCCCGCCGATTTCCACGGGGTTGCACAGGAAGCATCCATTTGGAGTCCTGGCCTCAACTTGTGGGAGATCGAGACCAATGGCGAACTCGCTTCCACCCACTGGACTGAAGACGGCGAGGTGGTCCAGTCCGATTGGAACGGCGTTTCCTCTATTCTCTCCACACCCGAGGAAGCCGCCTCCGCGCTTCGTGGCATTGTTGATGATGACGTCTTGGATGCGTATTTGGCTCGTGAGACGGCAAACTAGCCGGTCAGAGGTGGACCCTAGGTCCCGCCGCGACGTTGTATAGAACACACGGACGAAGGTCCAATCTTGTGCTTTCGGTCCTTGGCGTGCCTGAGAGGGCAAACTAGAGTTTTTTGTGTGAACAATCCTGACTTGCCCGTCAACGACGCCTCGGAGAGCGAACGGCTCGCCGCGCACACGCGACTGGCTCACCAGTCCCGAGTTGTCCTGCGTCTGGGCGTTATGTTGCTCTCAGCCGGAGCCTCATCCTTTCGTGTGAAAGATGGAATGGCTCGGCTGGCAAGGGCCGTGGGTATCGAAGAACACCATGCTCAAGTGACCTACACCGAAATCACCACCACGTCCTACGCCAACGGCACCTTTCGGACCGAAATAGCTGAACAGCGCGCGATGGGGGTGGACGCTGCCCGGATTGACCGGCTCAATCACTTTGTCATGACACTGCCCGATCAGCTCCTAGTTGAACAGGCCGATGCCGAACTCGATGTGATCGCAGCACGCGGCCCGCTCTACTCCCCCTTTGTCTCCGCCATCGCTTCCGGTGTTGCCTGTGCGGGATTCTGCTTCCTCAACAAGGGTGGCGTTGTTGAGTGTCTAGCCGTCTTGGTGGCGGCACTTTTTGGTCAGCTCCTTCGCAAGAGCCTCATGAAGCGCCACATGAATCACTTCGGAGTATGGCTGGTGTGCGGCGTTGTTGCCGTCACGATCTACATTGGCCTGGTGTGGGGGCTTGTTCATGTCAACGCAATTGGCTCCACGCATGAAGCCGGTGCAGTCTCTGCCATTCTCTTCCTGATTCCGGGCTTCCCGTTGGTCACATCGATCCTCGATATCATTCGTCAGGATTTCTCAGCGGGGATATCCCGCGCAGTATATGTGGCCATGCTCTTGATCGCGATTGCGGTTGCAGTGTGGGCCACCACCGCTGTGTTTTCGTGGTCGGTTTTTCCCACGGATGACGGATACACTCTGGCGCCCTGGGCACTGTTCTGTGGGCGCGCCATCATGACTTTTATTGCCTCCTACGGGTTTGCAATGCTCTTCAACGCACCGCAGAAGGCCTGCCTTCTGGCAGCAGCGATCGGCGCAGTTATTAATACTGGGCGCCTCACTGCCCAAGACGCAGGGCTGGCATGGCTGGCGGCTGTGGGTCTAGCCGCCTTGGCCGCGGGATTGCTGGCCGAACCTCTTTCTAACGTCAGCAAGTTCTCTCGCGTCACCCTTTCGGTGCCCGCTGTGGTGGTCATGATCCCGGGCGTGCCGCTCTATCGCGCAGTGGTTGCCATCAACAATGGTCAAGTCACCGATGCATTGTCCCAAGTCGTCACGGTGATCCTCGTGATTACCTCGATCGGTGTGGGGTTGGCAGTGGCGCGAATGGCAACAGATCGCAATTGGCTCTTTGACCAGCATCACCCGGTCCCCTCATTGGGTGACTCCATCACCACGATTCCCTCGCAGCTCATCCCAGAAGATAGAACAATTGAGGAAATCGTAGCCGCGAGCAGTCCCGACGAATAGTTCGGTCGGCTCACCGGCTTCACAGCACAAAAGCGGGGTTCCCCGGAAGTTGGTGCAACTTCCGGGGAACCCCGCTTACAGCTACCGT
The DNA here is from genome assembly GCF_014041995.1 of Changpingibacter yushuensis. Taxonomy (NCBI): domain Bacteria; kingdom Bacillati; phylum Actinomycetota; class Actinomycetes; order Actinomycetales; family Actinomycetaceae; genus Changpingibacter; species Changpingibacter yushuensis. The sequence continues at coordinate 2,053,543 of NZ_CP059492.1, forward strand.
CTACATTCCACCCAACACATGAGCCACGAGGATCTTGCCAATCATGGCAACGGGGTACACCAACGCGTATCCGAGCGCCACGCGAGGATCCGCGCCGGTCCTGTCATTAGCAAAGGCCAGCACAGCTGGCTGAGTCTGGGCACCGCCCAGCAGACCCGAAAGCGTTGTCCCACCAACCTTGAAGATCTTGCGCATTGAGAAGTAGAGACCAAAGGCCATAATGGCAGTGATGATGACGCCAAGCACCAAGATCCTCCACCAGCTTCCACCAGTGAACGCCACGGCAATCTGACCACCGGCGTTGGTACCAGCTTGTGCGAGGAACATGAGCAGGCCCAGCTCACCCAGAACAGCATTCGCAGAGTTTGGCAGCGCTGTGATCACAGGGCCAATGCGCCCCAACTTGCCCATGATGAGGCCCATGATAAGCACGCCTGCGGCGGCGCCCAGTGAAAAGTGACCTCCACCAGGAATCGGGATTTCTGCTTCACCCAACATCACGCCAAGCGCCAAGCCGATACCTAGGCCCACCGGGTTGATGTCAGTGAGTCCTCGCGAGGAATCGCCCAAGAACCTCGAAATCTCTTTCAGCTTCAAGGTTGGACCCACAACGCGCACACGATCGCCAAGCTCCAGCATGAAGTTCGGGATTGCCAACATGTCCGAATCACCTCGGCGTACCCTAGAGATCTTCGCGCCCCACTTCTCTTCGAGCAGCACGTCTAGTTCCCCAACGGTCATGCCTGCGAAGCGCGTCTGTGAGATGGTGATGCGCCGGAAGTCGAGGTATCGCCTGTCCGATCGCAGCGAATGGGTGGATTTGTGACCAGCCAAGGCAGCTGCTTCGTTGACCTTGTCTACCTCGCCAACCACCGTCATGAGGTCACCGCGCTCAAGAATGTCGGTGCGATCGGGAACCCAGATCTTTCCCTCTTCGCCTCGCCGCAGGCGCGAGATCTCCACCGCGCCATCAACTTCTTTCACAAATGCAGCAACGGTCGGATTGTCATCGCGTTCGATTCGGATGGTTGTGTGGGTAACGGGAGTTGGATTGTCCAGATCCTCAGCTGCGTGGCGCAGCGCCATTCCAGAAGCAATGATCATTCCGATCACACCGAACAAGTAGGCCACCGCGTATCCAACGGTGGCAGCGCCCGGGTCACCAGAGGCCTCGCCTGCTGCCGCGAGCGCCGGCGTATTCGTGGTGGCACCAGCAAAGGTACCCGCAATGGTTGCCGTGTCCATCCCCAAGACGTGACGTCCGATGAGAAGACCTGCAGCGGCTGCGACGATGAAAAGCAACACCATCGTTGCAATTGGGCCCGCCGCCCGCTTGAGGCTTTGAAAGAAGGTGGCGCCTGAGTTGTTGCCGATTGAGAAGGCGAAGAGCGCAAGTCCAAACGTGCCCATGACAGGTGGAACGCGAACTTCAATGCCGTAGGCCTGCGCCCATGCAGAAGTTCCGATTGCGAGGAACAGTACTGCTGCCGCTCCCAACCCGACTCCCTTTACCTTGGTGCGGCCAATGACCATTCCAAAGCCAATAAGAGCGAAGAGCAGCACAATGGGCTGCTCTTCCAGATAAGTAAAAACACTAGTCATGCTGGCCGGCGCTACTTTCATCCGTATTCAGGTGATGAATCGAACATCAGCATTCGAATCATCGTGATTGCACCGCCGAAGCGGCTCCTTAAGTATCTCGTACGTCACACTCAGCAATTGGGGTCGATTGTCCCGATGTTACGTAGCGCACATTCCGCGCTACAAAACGATGGGCCGCACTCCACCCGGAACGCGGCCCATCTCATAGATTCAGCAGCGCCACCAGTCTTTCAGTGCAGCCGCTACCACGGGGCTTGCACTATCTGGCTCACACCACCTAGCGTGTATCACTCCACGTGGCGCACAGCCCCGGTAGCCGCAGAGGTTGCCATAGAGGCGTATGCGCGCAATGCCTTTGATACGGGGCGGTCGCGGTTCGCTGGCTTCCATGGGGTTGGCCCGTGAGCCTTACGCCGTGCTTCGAGTTCCTCATCGGGAACGTCCACCTTGAGGGTGCGTGACGGGATATCAATAACGATCCTGTCGCCTTCGTGAACCAACCCAATAAGGCCGCCTGAAGCAGCTTCTGGTGAAACGTGGCCGATAGAAAGGCCAGATGTCCCGCCAGAGAAGCGGCCGTCAGTGATCAAACCGCACACTTTGCCTAAGCCCAGCCCCTTGAGGAAGGAGGTTGGGTAGAGCATTTCCTGCATGCCGGGCCCGCCTTTTGGTCCCTCGTAGCGGATGAGCACCACGTCGCCCGGATTCACCGACTTGGAGAGAATGAGTTCGATTGCCTCTTCCTGGGACTCCACCACACGGGCAGGACCTTCAAAGTGGAACAGGGATTCGTCCACACCAGCAGTCTTAACCACTGCCCCATCTTCGGCCAGATTGCCAAAGAGAATGCACAACCCGCCATCCTTTGTGTAAGCGTGCTCAAGATCGCGGATACACCCAGCCTGGGAATCGGTATCGAGGGATTCCCATTCATTGTTCTGTGAGAAGGCCAGCGTGGTGCGCACACCACCCGGCGCGGCGTGGAACAAGCTGATGGCTTCCGGACTCGGTGCTACTCCACGGATATCCCATTTCTCCAGCCATGACTTCATATCCGACGAATGCACAGAATGAACTGAATCGCGCAGCAGGCCCGCCCTGTACAGCTCACCGAGAAGCGCTGGAATACCACCTGCGCGATGTAGATCCTCAATATGGAACTGCGTGGAGTTTGGGGCCACCTTTGACAGGCACGGGACATGGCGCGAAAGCTCGTCAATATCCTTCAAATTGAAATCCACGTCGCCTTCTTGTGCCGCGGCAAGAATATGAAGCACCGTGTTGGTGGAACCACCCATCGCGATATCCATGGCCATTGCATTCAAGAAAGCATCACGCGTGGCGATAGAACGGGGCAACACCGAATCGTCGTCGTCCTTGTAATACCGATTCGCCAACTCAACAATGCGATGGCCGGCTTCAACGAACAGATCCTTGCGCTTGAGCGCGGTGGCCAAGGTGGATCCGTTACCCGGAAGCGAAAGGCCCAAGGCTTCAGTCAGGCAGTTCATAGAGTTGGCTGTGAACATGCCGGAGCACGAACCGCAGGTGGGGCACGCGTTCTCTTCCACCATGCCGAGCTGAGCATCTGTAATGGAATCATCGGCGGAAGCTGCAATCGCGTCGATGAGGTCGATGCTGTGATCGATCACGCCGGCAACCGACTTACCCGATTCCATGGGACCGCCGGAAACGAAGATCGTCGGAATGTTCAGGCGCAGCGACGCCATGAGCATTCCCGGGGTGATCTTGTCGCAGTTGGAGATACACACGAGGGCGTCGGCGGTGTGCGCGTTGCACATGTACTCCACAGAATCGGCAATGATTTCGCGTGAAGGCAGCGAGTAGAGCATGCCGCCGTGTCCCATTGCAATGCCATCATCTACAGCGATGGTGTTGAACTCGCGGCCGATGCCGCCCGCTTCCTCGATTGCGCTCTTAACAAGCTGCCCCATGTCCTTGAGGTGAACGTGGCCCGGTACAAACTGGGTAAACGAGTTAGCAATGGCAATGATTGGCTTGCCAAAGTCTTCAGATCCCATTCCTGTGGCGCGCCACAGGGCGCGGGCACCGGCCATGTTCCGGCCGGTGGTCGATGTTGCGGAGCGCAACGTAGGCATGACTCCTCCTAAGGAAGCGGTTGCTGCCAGCTTACTAGTCCGGGCCGCGAGGGATGGATGACGCCCGCCACCCGAACTATTACACAACGCCCCCAAAGAACCACCGTTGTACCGCGGCCCGGAGCTTACTTCAGCAACGCGCGAATCACTCAGCTTGTTCCATGCGCGCCCACACGTCACACGTTGCGGCGGAAGAAATCTCCAAGCGTGCCATCGGATCCAGCCATTTCGCGTGGTTCACCTTGGGCCACCACGCGCCCACGGTCCAACAACACGACGTGGTCCGCGTCGGCGGCGGATTCGAGGCGATGGGTCACTTCGATGATCGTCACACCGGGAAGCGCCGCGGCGATATCGCTGCGGATTGCCTGCTCAAGATCCACGTTCAAGTTAGCCGTGAACTCATCAAGCACCAACACCCGCGGGTTCATGAGCAATGCCCGCGCTAGGCACAAACGCTGCGCTTGGCCACCCGAAAGTGCGGAGCCACCCTGACCTGTGCTGGTCTGGAGACCTTCGGGCATGCTGCGAATCTCCTTGTCCAGGTGAACAGCTTCTAATACCCTCCACACCTGATCCTCACTCGCCTCCGGCGCGCCCAGCGTAACGTTCTCCCAGATGCTTGCGTTGAGCAGTTGGTTCTTCTGAGAGACCGCCACAACATTGGCGCGCAAGGAATCGAGCGTGTATTCACTGACGGGCACGCCATCGAGGCATACGCGTCCAGACCGCGGATCGTCGTAGCGCAGGAGCATCTGAATTGTTGTGGATTTTCCTGAACCCGATGGACCCACAAAGACCGTGCGGGTACCTGCTGGAACCGAGACGGCGACGTCGTCGAGCGCAAACCCTGCCGGGCTACCATCCTCGTTTGTATAGGCGTAGGAGACCAATTCAAAGGTCACAGTTGGCGAAGACGACGGCGAGTACACGCGCGGACCGTCTGACACCGCTTCGGGAGCGTGGCTGATTTCCCAGAGCCGGCGGGCCGCGGCAAAGGAGTGGTCTAGGTAGCCGACGGCGTCCTCAATGCCACGCGGGCCTTCAAAGAGTCGGAGCGTTCCGGCCGCTAGTGCCGCGGTCAGCACCACTGAATCAGAAGCGGACACACAGGCCATCGTCACGCCGATCACGGAAGCGAGCATGAGGATGACGTTTGCAGCGCGGCGGAAAGCGTTAAACGATTTCGAGGTGCTCGAGGAAAGTGCCACCTTCTCACCCAGCACATCGGTCTGGTCTAGGCGTTCGCCTTGGCGCCCGTAACTCACCACTTCTTCCACACCAAAGACGGAATCGGAGATGTGATGGGAGAGTTCGCGGCGAATCGCCAGCGTTCCACGGGTGGCATCCATCGACCGCTTGAATCCAACGAAGGGAACCACGAGGAGTGCCAGCGCGATGCAGATGGCTGGGACCAACACGATGCCCCACCCCACATTCGCACCCGTAACGATGAGCACTGCCGTGGGAACCACGAACGCCGAGATCACGGGAGCGAACGTGTGAGCGTAGACCACCTCAATTCGGTCGACGTCGCGTGTAAGGCTCGTGAGGATGTCACCAGACTTCGAATGCGTGACGATCGCCGGGGCCTTCGGCCACAGCTTGGCGAAAACGGCTGTGCGCAGGAGTTCGAGTGCCTTGAACGCAACATAGTGGCCGGTCAGCTGCTCAAGGTAGTACGCCGTTGCCTTGACTATGGCCACCACGACCAACCAGAGGAAGATCGGCCACGCCCGCGCAGAGTCCGCCACGATGGCCACAACCCCGCCTCCGGCGAGACCAAACAGCACTATATCCAGCGTCAGATTGATAATGCGGAAGATGGTGGAGACGTAGAGAGGTTTGTGCACCGGCCGGGTGATTCCGGTCAGCCAGATAAGAAGCTGGCGGAGCGTTGGGCTCGGCGGATTCGTTGAGTTCGTTGTATCTCCAGAACTCGCCGGAGATGCGGGCGAAGCTGCTGACATGGCAACCTGAGACGGCTTCGGCGTCTCACGTACTGTGTGGCTCACTGTGCACTCCCTACCTGTGTGACGAACGGTGAAAGCACGCCACCCTTCATTTCCCATGTCTGATCAGCGATTTCAAGTAGCGCACGGCGATGAGTCACCATGAGCAGCGTCCATTCAGGCCCAAGCTCACGAATTGCTTGAATGATCCGTTCCTCCGATTCGATGTCCACTTGGGAGGTCGGCTCATCGAGGAGGAGGATGTGGCGCCCAGAAAGGAGTGCCCGGGCGAGCGAAATCCGCTGGGCCTGCCCTCCAGAGATGAGGACGCCCTGTTCGCCCACGTACGTGTCAATGCCCTGAGCCATGCGCTCGATTTCATCAGCCACCTGGGCCTTGCGCAGAGCCTCCCACATCTCTTCGGTCGTGGCCTCGGGCGCCGCAATCCTCAGATTGTCTGCGATGGTCCCGGTGAAGAGCCACGTTGCTTGAGAGACAGACGCAGTAAGCTTGCGAACCTCCGTGGAGCCTAAACCGTTCACGTTGGCGCCGTCGATCGCGATTCCACCCTTTTGAAGTGGGAGTGAGCCCCGCAGCAGCGAAAGCAACGTTGATTTTCCAGCGCCCGATCGCCCAATGATTGCCACCTTTGCCCCGCGCGGCACATCTAGCCTGATACCGCCCAGCACCGTTCCGCGGCCGTAATCAAATTCGAGGTCTCTGGCTGCTATGGCCATATTGCCCGCATCGGTGATCGCGGTCCCTTGGGACGTGGAATCGTTGTTTTTCGACGACGACGCCAGGTACGAACCGATCGCCCGCTCCGAGGCCATGCCGCCCATCCCGATGTAGAAGAAGCCTGCTACCTGCACCAACGGTTCGATGAGGAGGTCCGTCAAGAACATGACGGCGAGGGCTTCGCCTAGGTCCAGCGCGCCGGCGTGGTAACGGCCCACGGTTAGGAACGCGGAGCAGCAGATGAGGAGGAGTGAGAAGAGGCCATCCATGATGATGATGACGATCTGGTTGCCTGCCAGCAACTTCATAATGGCGCCACGGTTGCGTTCGCCTTGTTCGCGCAAGTGCTTCTCCGTGCGTGGGCCTGCACCCAATAGACGAATTGTCACGAGGTTTCGGATGGCGTCAAGGTATTGACCCGAAAGAATGCCGCGTTCCTTGCGTGAGTTAGCTGAGGTCTTGCGGAAGAGGCTCATGAATGCGCCGATGAGGACGGGGATGAGCGGGCACAGCACCATGATTGAGAGGCCAACTACCGGATCAATTGCGATCGCAACGTAGGCGAGAGTGACAAACGGGATGGCCATAGCCGCAACCGTTGCACCGAAGTACACTTGGCGGTATTCAGTGACGCGTTCGGCGTTGTCCGTCATGAGAGTGATGAGCTTGCCTGAGCCCAATCCTGACTCCTCATCGGTTGGGAGCGAAGCCGAATCGAACACCGTGCCAAGGAGACGATGGCGAATACGCTTCTCTTCGTTGCGCGCCGCACGCCCTCCGTACCAGATCTCATAGAAGGCTCCAGCGCCTGCCACGATGGCTGCCATGATGGGAAGTACCCAACGCCCTTGCTCGATACTCTCGCCAGCCCAGTACGAACCCACAATGTGTGCCACGCTAACCAGAGCTGTACCCACGCCAAGTGCGGAAAGCAACCGTCCTAGCGCAACAAGCTTGATATCCCGCTGACCTGGCCGTGACAACACGACCTTCTTATAGGACGGCCGCTTGGCCTTCTTGCCTCGGGCTTCTCTTGCCACGGCGCTTCCCCTTGTTTTCGCAACATAAGCATCTCGAAAGTGACGAATCGCGCCACGCAGTTAGGCTACCCTAACCCCACCGAACCTCCAAGATGGCGACGCGTGTCGTCATCCCCACTTTTCGGCACTGCTCCGCGCCGAGCGGGCGGTGCGTCCCGGAATAATCGCTAAATCTCCGGTCGCCAACTCCATGACGCTGATGGGCCAACCATAGACTTCCGATAATGCCTCCGTGGTTAGGACCTCTCGCGGCTTGCCGTAAGCAACAATCCGGCCACCGCTCATCAATGCAATGGCATCGCAGTAGGCCGCCGCCAATTGAATATCATGCATGACCGCTACCACTGCACAACCCTCGTCAGCCATCTGCCCGCACATTTCCATGGTGCGCTCCTGATGAGAGATATCGAGCGCAGCTGTCGGTTCATCAAGGAACACCAGCCGCGCCTTCTGAGCGATCACGCGCGCCAACGTCACACGTGCCTTCTCACCGCCTGAAAGCCGGGTGACGTCACGATCTGCCATATCCCACACGTCTGTGCTAGACATGGCATCCTCGATTATGGTTCTGTCCTCGTTATCCGAACCGGACCAACACGACCGTCCCATCGCCACGATGTCACGAACCAGATAGGCAAACGGAAACTCGGACGCCTGCGGCATGACGGAACGAGTCTGCGCCAACTCCTTCCTGCCGTAGCTCGTGAGCGGCCGGCCAAACAGCTCCACACTTCCCGAAGTCGCATCAAGATCTCCTGAAAGCACTCCAAGAAGTGTCGATTTCCCTGTGCCATTTGGGCCCAGCAACCCCACTACTTGCCCCGGAAGCACCTCGATCGAAGTTGAGTGGAGAATCTTCTTCTCGCCGTACGAGAAGTCGATATTCGAAGCGGTCAGTGCAGTTGCGAGCCGCGTCATGGGATCCTCCGAACCTGGATTGGCAGACGTGTTGGTGTACTCATGAATGGCCTCCAGGACGAATCCTGCGGCGCAAGAGGATGAAGAACGTGGGCCCGCCCACCAAGGCAGTGAAAATCCCGATGGGCAAATCAGAGAAAGCAACCAGATTGCGCGCAGCGATGTCAGAAAGCGTTATGAGAAGCGCACCACCAAGCATCGATGCCGGAACAAGGTAACGATTCGAGGGTCCTATTGCCAATCGCAGCACGTGCGGCACGATGAGGCCCACAAATGAGATGACTCCGGCGTAGGCAACGGCTGCCGAAGTGAGCAACGCAGCCAGGACAATCGAAGAAATGCGCAGTGACTGCACATTGATTCCAACGTGACCCGCAGCTCTCTCCCCCAATGCCAGCGTGTCTAGTTTCGCGGAAATGTGCCACGCCCATGAGACTCCAACACCCACCACGACCGCAACGGTGGCCGCTTGGGTCCAGGTTGCACCGTTTAGCGAACCCATCTGCCAAAACACGATCTGATCACGCGCCGTCGTCGGTGCGATATAGGTTGCCATCGACGTCAGTGCACTACAGACCGCTGTAACTGCGATTCCCGTCAAAACCAAAGTGAGAACCTCAGCTCGCCCACCTGAACGCGAAACGAAATAGACGATCAACGCTGCCGCAAGGCCAGAGACGAACGCTGCCACCGGCACACCAAATCCCGCGAGCGCCGTGGGCGCAAAAACCATTGCTAGCGAGGCGCCTACTGAGGCACCAGAAGAGACTCCGATAACGCCAGGTTCGGCCAGCGGATTCGAAAACACTGCCTGCATCACAGTACCTGCGACACCCAATGCGGCACCGACCACAAGACCCAAGACGATTCGGGGGAAGCGGATGCTCCACAGAGTAGAGATCACCACGGGGTCAGTAGGTTCGCGCGCCCGACCGAAGTGCGCAAAGAAGCCACGCATCACGTCTGGAACCGAGATCGGGTATTGCCCCATCGCGCACGAAACCAGGATCGACAGGAAGAGCACCACAAGCAGGCACACGAAAGTCACGATTCGACGCTGGCGCCGGCGTGCAATTCCGTGGTGAACAATCCGATGCGCGTCACCCACGCTCACGCGAGGCTCGGCTGTGGTGCTCATCGCGGGTCCTCCACACCGTAGATAGCCCGCGCGATGGAGAGCAGGATATCGCCCGTTTGGGGGCCAAAGGAGAGAGCTATGCCATCAGGTATGGCCACCACACGCGAGTTCTGCCCAGCTCTTGTCTGGCTCACTCCGGGGCGCGCAAGAAATGCATCCAAGCCGTCAGCCGATGCCAAGCCCTCAGTCATGGTGAGGATAACTTCAGGATTCAACGCCACAAGAGACTCCGCGTTAGCAGGCGTAGTGGTGGTGATTCCGTTGGCGGTGGCGACGTCGGTAGCGCCCAAGGAAGTGATAAGAGCGTCAGCGCCTTCGTCAGCGCCCAGAATAAAGAACACACTCGCGGTGCCGCGGACATAGAGGAATGCTGCCGCAAGGGGCACTTCCGGCGTCCATTGGGCGATCTGGTCCAGAGCAGCTTGGGTTTCTTGTTCGGTTCGTTCGGCAAGGGCGGCCCCTGCCTCCGGCACACCGAGGGAGTTTGCGATCTGCTCGATGAGTTCGGTATTCGTATCGATGGAACGCTCAGAATCCACGATCACCACGGGAATACCTGCGGAACGAAGCTGCTCAATGGCCTCCGTCGGGCCGATCGAGCGATCGGCAATGATCAGAGTGGGGTTCAGAGAAAGAACCGCTTCTGCATTGAGCGAATGCCCGTTTTCGGTAACCACCGGCAGATCGGCTAGTTGTTCTTCGGTGGAAGATACTGTTCTGCCGACGAGGTTCTCACCGTATCCGAGCGAGATGACCGTGCGAGAGAGCGTGCCATAGAGGTCAAGGGCGAGGACCCTAGAAGTATCAGTAACAGTGACTGATCGACCCTCGGCGTCCGTTACCGCCGCAGGCAGCTTCTGCGGGTAATCATCGTCCAAAGGCTGCGGATCAGGCAGACTGGCCGCCTCTGTCAAACCCGTCATGGTGTGCGGGTCTGGAAGTTCTACTGCCTCTGAGGTCTGTGTGGCCTCAGGCGTTGCCGCCGCGGTTGTGGGCAGACCAGCTGCGCTAGCATCACTCTCAGAATTGGAAGCACCGCAACCCCCCAACAGCAGGCTTGCGGTTACTACGACTGCGAAGAATCGCTTCTTCATTTTTCCTCTCACATTGGCCTCTCACCAGGCCGCACTCACCCAAAAGCCTGTGTGGTTACGAATCACGTCGTAACCACACAGGCCCCTAAGGATTAATCAGGCCTTGGCTCCACGGCGGCGAACCACCAGAGCGGTCGCGCCCAGACCGATCATGAGCAAACCAGCGAGCGCGACACCAGCAGTGTTCGTGCCCGTATAGGCCAAGTTGCCGTATGCGTCATACACGCTCAGCTCGCCCGTCTCAGGATCGCACTGGCTGTTTGGCGTCAAAGAAGCCGAACCCGAAAGAAGATCCATGGCTTCGCCTTCTGAATAGAACCCCGCCATCGCCTTGGCGCCCGTGGACGTCAACGCCACCGATGAACTGGAGTAGCTGAGCTTCGAATCAGAGACCGATACGTTTGACAATGTCACATTCGCAATCGCCACAGTGCCATAGTTGGTGACAGTGCCAGCCATATCGCTTCCCTTGACAATCATCGAAAGCGTGGCCGAATTACCCGAGATCTTCAGCGTGGGGTTGGACATCGTCAAGTCCAAGACGCCGTCATGCCCCGTGAAGTGCACTGAGCCCGTGTAGTACAGCGTTCCAGTGCGGGTGCTCGTGTTGTAGAGACCACCAGAAGCGGAGAACCCGAAGTTCGAGCCGTTCCATGTGGCGCCGCTCAGCGTCCATCCACCGTTCGCAATGGAGCTGCGAATGTAGGTGGTGAAAGAAGACTTGATGCCCCATGAGAAGGAACCGGAGGTTACTCGGGTCTGTGCGGTATCAACCGTGCATTCCTTGACATCCGTGGCGGACGAGCTTGCTGACGGGGCCGGGGTGGCTGACGCGGTGTTGCCCGGCGTGGTGGGTGCCGACGTGGTTGGCGCGGTGGTTGGTGCAGAGGTGGTGGGTCCTTCGGTTGGCTCGGTGGTGGGAGCCGTAGCGGCTGTGAGGGTAATGGCCGGAAGATCCATTTCTGTGCCAGCTGCGTAGGAGCCGAAGACGGGCACAGCCGCTTCGCTCAGCACGGCGCTTGCGAAGGTGATCGTGGCGACGTCGTCGTCCACGGCAACATTGATACCGTCGAGTTCGGCAATAACGATCTCTCCGTACTCAACCATTTCACCCGTGCCCATGCTCCGAGAAGATGCCGTGGCCTTGAGAACCCACTTACCTTCTTCTTGGACAACGCTCAGGTTCGAGAGAGTGATATCAAGGACCCCGTCGTGCGCCGAAAGATGGACGTTTCCAGTAAAGGCGAGGCTCGTAAGGTCATCTAGATCAATGTCTTGACCACTGGCCAGCGGAAAACTGAACGTACCTGTTGCGCCATCACCGGCAGTGACTGTGCCGAAGCGAGAGACGTATGAGATGAACGTTGACTTGATTCCCCAGTTCAACGCGCCCTTATCGTACGTCTGTGCAGATGCCGTGGGAGAGGTCGACGTCGTCGGCGTAGACGGTGTTGCAGAAGCGTACGGGGACTGCGTGGCCGTCGGATCATCCGTGGGGGTAGTGGCCGATGCGGTTGGATCTGGATCCACAGTGGTGACCGTCTTTGTGAGGGATACGGTCAGATCATCAAGTACCGTGCCTGCGCTGTAGCTCTGCAGGATGGGGACCGCCTCTGCTGTGAGCGCAAGACCCGTGGCGGTAATGGTAGGAGTCAGCTCATCGCCAGTAACAGTTATGTTGGCAATAGTGGCGAAGCTGATCTGGCCATAATTGGTGGGCGTTCCGCCCGCCGGATCCGTTGTAACCGTCAACTTGAGTACACCTGTTGTGCCAGTGATGTCTAGGACTGGGTCAGAGAGGGTGAAGTTCAATGCGCCCGCGTGGGCGGTGAGGTTGACTGAGCCCTCAAAAGTCAGATCGCTAGGATTAGCTGCGTCAAACGATTGACCCTCAGCCAGCGAATAAGTGAAGAGCCCAGAAGAATCATTCGCGGTTACGCTGGCACCACCAGATGCGGTGGTAGCACCATCTGCATAAGGTCCCCAGAAATAGTTGCGGAACGTCTGCTTGATACCCCAACTAAGTGACCCATCGAGTGTCTCTGTGGCAGATGCCTTGGTCTGCGGCCCATCAGCCGATGCAGCACCAGCTACTGCCAATCCACCAACGAGCACTGACAGGCCAGCGATGCCCGCAATGAGCCTGTCCTTCAGCGATGACGACATGCTTGTCCTTTCCATATATCTCCAGCAGTTCGCGGGAGAAGTGGCGACACCCAACAGTCGCCTTGGTAAGGTTAGCATTACCTAATCTTGATTTCGCAACAAAGACATTTCGTTATTGGATGCCAGCGGAACTAAACTCTACAGAAATGGCACAGGAACGGCGAATTATCAAGGCCGTTTCAGGCCGATTGGAAGAAGTCCAAACTGTGCGAAACACTCGAATGTTCACGGATTGAGACACCGGTTCGAAGAATCGAAGGTTTCCGTTTCTGGAACTTGTCCAAATAAGTTGTTAAGGTGATGACCGTGGAGAACGAGAACTTCGACAAGATGCTGCGCTCGGCCGGCCTGCGGGTGACCGCCCCCCGGCTAGCCACAATGACAGCTCTTGCTAGCAATCCCCACACCGATGCAGATTCCATACTCACTTCGGTGCGTGCACAGCTGGGCACAGCATCGAAGCAGGCCGTCTACGACGTGCTCCACACACTTTCCCGCCACCACATCGTCCGCCGCGTCATCACTGACGGACATGGCTCAATCTACGAACTGGAGCATCACGATAACCATCATCACCTGGTATGCAATGAATGCGGCCGAATCGAAGACGTCCCCTGTCAAACCGGACATGCACCTTGCATGGAACCACCCGAAGAAAGCGGGGTCACTGTCCACATAGCGGAAGTCGTGTACCGCGGCTTGTGCTCCTCTTGCACAGCAAAGGTGAGATCCGAGGAAGCCGCAAGCTGAGCTTGCCTCGCACGTTCAGAGTAGGCGACCTTTGGATCAGAATGGCTCAACCTAGTCACTCAGAATGGCTCAACCTAGTCACTGCCCAAGCTAGCGGTTAACAGATATCGCGTAGGGAAACCTGTCTTCGGTCACGCGCACACTCATCCCGGTCACGCGCTCACCATTCCTGGTCCTGCGTTCAATCCTCTCGGTTACGCGCTCCCCGATCTCGTTCACGTCTCACACAGTGCGGACCACATCTCAGGATCCCCTAACCTCCACACGTAGATCACTGCGTAACTCTCACGACCCACCCAAGGCCGGTGATCAGTGCGCCCATTTTTAGGCGTTATTACACAGATCCACGCTCATATGACCTGGCAGTGCAATCGCACTGCCACCAACAAGTGGCTGACATCAGCGGCGCATACCTGCTGGTCGATGCCAAGTATCACCGCCAATGGCAACGCACATTACTCATGTCAATGGCAACGTACAGAAAGAGAAGAATCGATGACTACATTCGATGCCACACATCCATCCACCACTGAGAATGGAGCGCCACGGGAATCTGACGCGAGTTCTTTGACGGTTGGACCCGATGGCCCGATCTTGCTGCACGACGTCGCCTTGGTGCAGAAGCTTGCTCGGTTTGACCGCGAGCGCGTACCCGAACGCAGCCCTCATGCCAAGGGCTCCGGAGCCTTCGGTGAGTTCGAAGTTTTGGGCGACGTCAGCGCATACACAAAAGCTGACTTCCTCCAGAAAGGAAAGAAGACTCGCATGTTGGCCCGCTTCTCCACGGTGGCTGGCGAGTTGGGTTCGCCAGATACCTGGCGGGACGTGCGCGGATTCGCGCTGCGGTTTTACACCGAAGAAGGAAACTTTGACATGGTCGGAAACAACACTCCTGTGTTCTTCATCCGTGACCCCATGAAGTTCCCCGATTTCATTCACTCTCAGAAGCGTCTGCCTGCCTCCGGCCTACGTGATAACAACATGCAGTGGGACTTCTGGTCACTCTCTCCGGAAAGCGCACACCAGGTTGCATATCTTATGGGTGACAGAGGGCTTCCCCGCACGTGGCGAAACATGAACGGATACTCGTCCCACACCTACATGTGGGTCAATGGAACCGGCGAGAAGTTCTGGGTCAAGTACCACTTCCTAACGGATCAGGGAGTTGAGAACATGACAAACGCCGAAGCAGCGCAGATGGCTGGGACCGATGCCGACTTCCACCGCCGGGACCTCTTCGATGCCATTGAGCGCGGTGAATTCCCCTCGTGGACCCTCAAGGTGCAGATCATGCCGTACGCTGACGCGGCGACCTACAAGTACAACCCCTTTGATCTGACCAAGGTGTGGCCGCACGCAGATTACCCGCTGCTCGAAGTTGGCCGTTTCACCCTTAATGAGAACCCCAAGAACCACTTTGCAGAGATAGAACAGGCCGCCTTCAGCCCGTCGAACCTCGTTCCTGGAACAGGCTTCTCGCCTGACAAGATGCTGTTGGGCCGGGTGTTCTCCTACCCCGATTCACAACGTAACCGCATTGGTACCAATTACAACCAGCTTCCCGTGAATCAGCCCAAGAACGCGACCAACTCATATGACAAGGAGGGTTCGATGCAGTTCTTCCATTCGGGCGATGCTCCTGTCTACTCCCCCAATTCTTACGGCCGTGCCTACCAAGATGACGACGGCATTGTGGAGAACGGTTGGGAGTCTGATGGCCAGCTGGTTCGCTCGGCTTACTCTCTCCATGAGCTAGATGATGATTTTGGGCAGGCCCACACTCTGGTTCGGGATGTGTACGACGACGCCGCCCGCGAGCGCCTTATCGAGACAGTCACGGGTGGCTTAGTTGGCTCCGTCCGTGAGCCTGTGCTCTCTCATGTGTTCAGGTACTGGAAGAACATCGATGAGGAGGTCGGCTCGGCAATCGAAGCGCGCGTTAAGGCGCAGACTACCGAAGGCTGATGTGGTAGGGCGGGTGGGAAGCAATCTGCTTCCCACCCGCCCAGTTGCCAGCGGCCGAGCTGCCATCTGCTGCCGGGCGATCATTGGGCAGCTCTATTACGCTGTCCCTCTTCAGAAGGCGCATGCGCTGGGCTTTACGCGCACCTCAGAATGTGGCCTCCACGTGAACAGATTCCACACCGGCGGCGCTCAACGGAATCGTGTCTCCTGCCACCTCTGTGCCATCCACTGTCAAGGAGCGGTGACCGGTGCGTTCAATTGTGATGTCATACCTGACCCCGCGGAACATGCGCGTGATGTGCAGATGCGAGAACTCTTCGGGTAGGTGAGGCTGGATCGTCAGCCCGTCAAAGCTCGGCCGCACTCCCAAGAGGTATTGGGAGACGTTCACAAAGGTCCAGGCTGCCGTTCCAGTCAGCCACGAGTTTTTGCCCTCACCAAAAGATGCGGATTCTGGCCCTGCCACCATCTGGCAATACACGTAGGGTTCCGTGCGCCGAATCTCGGAATGCTCCTCTACGTATGCAGGGCTGGTCCGGCGATATACGTCGAAGGCGGCGGCGTCGTTCCCCACAATCGCATGTGCGATCGATATCCACGGATTGTTGTGGCAGAAGATCCCACCGTTTTCCTTGTATCCCTGGGGGTAGGACGAGATCTCACCAAGCTCCACCCGGTACGTCGAGTAGGTGGGTGCGAGCAGTGCCGTTCCCCATCTTGAACTGAGGCGCTCCTTAACCGAAGTCAACGCGAGCTTGGCCTTTCCGCTGGCCACACCGATGCCCGCCATAACGCACATACCTTGCGGTTCGATGTAGATTTGTCCTTCGGAATCGGCGGCAGTCCCAACGGGGTTTTGATAGGCATCGTAGGCTCTGCGGAACCATGCGCCATCCCACCCTGCGTCCTCCACAGTCGCGGACATGGCGACGACGGCGTCGCGAACGTACGAGACTTCTTCCGCAATATCCGATTCACTCGAATCTACCTGCCCCGCGGCCGTCACACTGGTCCCCCAACGTTCAAGGATTTCTGCGAATTGGCCGCCATACAGCACATACATTCCTGCGATGAACACGGATTCGGCTACGCCGGTGTCATTGTTCTCAACCGTCTGGAAACTCTCCCCAGGGGTGACAGAGAAACAGTTGAGATTCAGGCAATCATTCCAGTCCGCACGTCCAATCAAGGGCAAACCGTGGGGGCCGAGGTGGGCAGTTGAGTAGCTGAACGACCGGCGCACGTGTTCCAGCAGGGTCCTCTCACTTCCCGGCGTGTTGTCAAACGGGACCAGCTCGCTGAGGATCGATGCATCTCCCGTTTCCGCCAGATACGCATGGACGGAAGCTATCAGCCACAATGGATCGTCGTTGAAGCCTCCGCCGATCTCCGCGTTTCCCAGCTTGGTCAGTGGCTGGTACTGGTGCCACGCCGATCCGTCGGGCAGCTGGGTGGCAGCGATGTCAAGGATGCGTTCGCGAGCGCGATCCGGGATGAGGTGGACGAATCCGAGGAGATCCTGATTGGAATCGCGGAAGCCCATTCCTCTGCCCGTCCCGGATTCGTAGTAAGAAGCCGAACGCGACATATTGAAGGTGACCATGCACTGGTACTGGTTCCAAATGTTCACCATGCGGTCAAGGCGGGCATCTCCCGTATCTACATGGAAAATCCCAAGCAGATTGAGCCAGTGTTCGCGGAGCTCGTTGAAAGCTGCTTCCACCGACTCGGGTGTATTGAAGCGAGCAAGCAGATCATGGGCCGGCGCCTTGTTGATGATCCCAACCTTTGCCGGATCATCAGGATCCTCCCACTTTTCGGCTTTGGAAACCTCAACATATGCGGTGCTGAACACGAGCGTACGGGCTTCACCTGGCGCCAACTCAACCCGAACGCGATGCGCTCCAATGGGAGACCAACCATGGGCAATGGAATCAGAGAGTGATCCGCGGGCAATCGCCTCAGGGCGATCCCACCCGTTGAAAGTACCGAGGAAGGCATCGCGCGAGGTATCGAATGCCAGCACCGGGGCATTGACCGAGTAGTAGGCGTAGTGATTACGGCGTTCGCGGTATTCCGTCTTGTGGTAGATAACGGTGGAGTCAGCGTTTCGTTCTACTTCCACCTCTCCTGTGGAGAAGTTGCGTTGGAAGTTATTGGCGTCATCCACCGCATTCCACAAGCACCATTCCACAGCGCCCGTGACATCGAGCGTCACAGGAGCGGAGGTCTCATTGCGCAGCTCCAACCGGTTGATTTCGCAGGTCGCACCCAGCGGGACAAAGGCCGTAAACGCAGTTGCGATTCCCTGGTAGCTGGACTCGATGATCGTGTAGCCCAGACCATGCCTACACACGTAGGAATCGAGAGGCGTGCGAACCGGCAAGAATGCGGGAGACCACGTAGCCTCTGGGACAAGTTCTTCCACCTCGGCGCCACGTTCATGATGTGCCTGGCCACTTGCTGGCGCATCTGCAGGCACCATCCGGCTGATGTAGTAGAACCGCGCTCCATCATCGGCAGGCACATTGTTGTAGCGGTAGCGCGTAAGCCTCCGCAGCTTCGCATCCTTGTAGAAGGAATAGCCGCCACCTGTATTAGAAATGAGCGAGAAGAAGTCAGAGTTGCCCAAGTAGTTAATCCACGGCAGAGGTGTGGCTGGCGTGTCGATGCGGTATTCCATCGCGTCGTCGTCGAACTGTCCGAATCTCATCCTTGTCCCCATTCAGGCGCTGCGCTCGAAGCGGCTGTGCAGCCGGGAGTCCAGTTGCATGCGTGAACCGCGTATCAACGTCATCGTTGAGAGCGCTTTCATCTTGATCAAATGCGATGTTACCACTTATCTATAGACTTATCAGCGACTGATTATGAACAGATCGAAAAGGGCGAAAGCCCGCTGGAATCGGCTGAAATCTTGCCTGATTCCGTATAGCCTGTTTGAGTTATCTGACCAGCGTCGATGCTAGAAGGAGGCAACATGACAATCGAAGCATGGGACCAGTTTCGCAACCACGCATCCTCACGCTCCACCACATTTGCCACATCAAGCACGCCTTTGGCTCGCGAAATCCCACTGGCTGCTCCGCTGGACGCGCGCAAAAGGAAGTCGCCAAGCGAACGACGCGAACAGATTATCTCCGCCGCGACGCGAGTGATCGGACAAAAGGGCTTCTGGGGAATGGCTTTGCAGGATGTTGCCGACGAAGTTGGAATCACAGAAGCTGGCCTTTACCACTACATCCGCTCCAAAGGGGACCTCCTGACCATGGTCCTCGAAAGCGCTTATGACACCCGAGAAGCCGACGAATTCATCGACGCCTCGTCATCCCGTCAGCTCCCAAACGGTCAACACCTCTACTTCTTCCCGCGCTACTGCCTCAACATCGTCGCCTATAACGTGGGGCGCATTGAGATGGTAAAGCTCTTTGCCACTCTCAATGGGGAGGCACTTGCGCCTCAGCATCCTGCCCATGACTACTTTGTTGGCCGCCAGCGACGCTTGTGGAACCATGTACGCACGATGCAGTGGTCCCTTCCCACGGAATATGATGTGCCACGATTCCAAGCGCTCTACACCCTCGCAATGAGCGCGATGGATGGGTTGCAGTACCAGTGGCTCGCCGACGATGCCGCCGACATGCTCACCGAATGGCTTGCGTTCTCCGATGAGCTGTTCCCCGAGCAAGTCTGGAAGGGATTCCGAGATCCCACCGAAGCTACACAAGGCACATAGCAGCGCAATCAGCATGCAACGCTGAGCAATCAACGGGATGTCAAACCGCGCGGCGCGCGCCCACTAAGCTCCTCTTATGAGCACATCTCCGGTTCCGCCAGCAGCATCGAGTTCCCCCGCAACCGCCCGCCACGAAGCTCCTCTTGCTGCGGTGCTGGTGGCAGTGTTGTCTGGTGCTCTCGTGGCTGTGCAAGGAATCTTCAACGGTGCATTCACTGCGGCGGGTGGAGGTCCACTCATTGCGGGCTGGGTCTCCTACATCGGAACGCTTCTTGCCGTGATTCTTGTCTTCGTCATTGGAGGCAACGCCCCAAACATGTGGCGGATCCTCCGCCACCAAAGCAAGTGGTGGTGGTACTGCGTCGGCATCGGCGGCGTACCAATTGTCATCTCGATGTCGTGGGGCATCCCGATCGTTGGCATTGCAATCACCTCAGTATGTTCGGTAGCCGGCCAGACAATCATGAGCCTCATTTTGGACCGATACGGGGTCGGACTGCCTGCAAGAATCCCACTCACAACCCGTCGGCTCCTCGCCGCAGGCATCGCGTTAGTAGGGGTGAGCCTTGCCATCACATCCGGCACCAGCGATGCCGATCTCATCATCGCCATTGCGGCCTGCGTGCTCGTCTTTCTTTCTGGCGCAATTCTCACCGTACAAAGCGCGGGTAACGGCGCCGTCGTCGCCCATATCGGGAACCCGCTCATGGCAACTCTGACAAGCTCAATCGGCGGAACCATTCTTATCTCGCTCATCGCGGGTGGATCGTGGATCGTGGGTGGACTCGACGGGTATGGCTTCCCAGGGAGCTCGAACTGGTGGATGTATCTGGGTGGGCCGGTGGGTGCTGGCATCACCTTCTGCGCAGCGTGGGCTGTGCGCAGGCTTGGCACATTCCGCCTGACGCTCGCAGTTGTGGCCGGGCAGATGGTCACAGCTTTGGTCGTAGATGCGTTCTCTGGGATTGGGCTGTCGCCGATCACAGTAGCATCGGCAATCATCATGGTGCTCGCGACCTTGTTGGTCGCCCAGCAGCCGACACAGAAGAAATCGTGAGAGTCGCTTCCCCACCGCCCCTAAACGACCTCCACTCAATTCGGCGGTAGCAAGGAACCCTGCGCCCGCACTAAACAGAAATGGTTACCGCGCCCGCACTAAACAGGTCCCCCACTTAACAGCAAGGAACCCAGCGCCCGCACTAAACAGAAATGGTTCCTGCGCTCACCTAAGACAAGCACAGGAACCATTAGTGCAGTGGAAGTGAGGCCCTCCGGGCACTCAACTCCCCCGGAAGCCGAGGCCTCCTAGGTGGATCAGGCCTCCTTGGTGGCCTCAATCTCAAGTGTGATCGCGATCTTGTCACCAACGAGCACTCCGCCAGCGGCCTGTGCCTTATTCCAGGTCAAGCCGAAGTCCTTGCGCGAGATGTTCGTCGAACCTTCGAAAGCTGCACGCTCATTGCCAAACGGGTCAGTAGCAGTGCCTTCGAACGTCACATCGATGTCTACCTTCTTGGTAACGCCATGGATGGTCAGGTCACCGGAAAGCACGAATTCGTCGCGGGAACCCGACGTGCTTGTGGAGGTGAAGGTCCACTCTGGGAACTTCTCAACCTCGAAGAAGTCTGCCGAACGCAGGTGGTTGTCGCGATCGCCATTGCCGGTGTTGACAGATGCTGCATTGATTGTGGCCGCGGCGGACGCACCGGCGGGGGTGGACTCGTCAGCAACGCTGATGGAGCCTGAGAATTCTTCGAAAGATCCACGAGTCTTGCCGATGCCTGCGTGGCGAACGGTGAAGCCGAGGGTCGAGTGGCTGGGATCGATGATGTAGTTGGTCATGAGTGCCTCCAAGGCGAGAAGTCGGATGATTGGATTTAGTTAACGCTACAACTATAAGCCGCCGAGACCGCTTCGTCAGCACGTTTGGGCCATCAGATGCCGTGCATTAGCTCACGCTTTGGCGCGTGATCGGGTCTGAACCATGACTGGGTAACGACGGCCGGTGGCCGGGCATGATCATGGGGGTCGACGTCGTCGACCCCCATGATCACTAGCTCTATCGTGCCAAGTTAGGCTACTCGAGCTCCTCCGCCTCGGCGTTCCTCCGAACCACGAGGATCACTGCGCCAGCGCCCAACAGGGACAAGACCAGCACCAACGCCCATGCCAACGAACTTGGACCTGTGTTTGCGAGTTCGCCCTGACTCCCCACAGTTGGGCTTGCCGCAGCGGATTCGCTCGGACTGGTTGAGCTGGTCGGAGTTGCAACACCGCCCGTGCTGCTCGGGCTCGCCGTCGGCGTACCGCTTGGCCCATCCGTCGGGGTCTGGGTCGGCTCACCCGTCGGGGTCTGGGTCGGCTCACCCGTCGGCGTCTCGGTCGGCTCACCCGTCGGCGTCTCGGTCGGCTCACCCGTCGGCTCATCTCCAGTAGATATCACGAGTTCATGCGTCTCGATGTCATACGTAAAGGTGACCGTCTCTCCTCCAGTCACCGTGAAAGAGATATTGCTTCCATCTAGCACGCCACCCTGCCCGTAGTTCTCTTCCCACGATAGCCCGTGGGCAACCTTGACAGAGTACGTACCTGCCTCGAGCTTGGACGTACTGAACCTGTACTTTCCCGCGTCATCGGCATGCATCCATGCGCAGAGCTGATCAGGTGCCCAGTTTGCGGTACACCCTAACTGCGACTGGAAGTCACCCGCCAAGGTCACAATCGGCCCCTCGGAAGTGTTCTGAAAAATGCCAGTGTTCGGATCGAAATAGAACGAGACTTCGCCACCCGGATGGACGTACGTGATATTGTCTCCGCCAGAGACTCCACCCGCTCCGAAGTTGATATCCCACGAATCGTTGACAGCCACCTTGTACTCATAGGTACCCGCAGGCAAGTCAAATGTGCCAGCCCATATCCCGTCTGCCCGAAGCTTAAGTTGCGCTTGACCACACGCCGGTTGCCAATCCGAGGCACATCCCATCGCCTGATTATGGCTGCCCGGAACGCTCACGGAATCATAGGTTGGATTCTCTGGGGTGGTTGGAACCTCCGTACTGACGTTGTTTCCAACCGATGCGAACGACGACGTCGCCGCAACTGTTCCTGAGGCATCCACCGCCACAGCGCGGTACTCAACAAGAGTTCCGGTCGCGAGGTCCGAAACGTCGTGGAATACCCGCGGCGATGTATCTTCAGCTGTGCCGAGTGTCGTCCAATCAGAATCACCCACAACGCGCCATAGGAACGTGGTTTCGTGCCACGAACCGTCTATCTGTGCCGAAACTGGTGCCAGATCCTTGAGCGCAGCACCAGCCGCCGGCAAACTGACGGAAATCGTACTATCGGATTCGCTCGATGCATCAGAAACGGTCTTGTTCGCAACCAAAACGACCGCAGATGTTGCGGGAACTGCCACGTCAGCGTACCCGTCTGAGTCAGACGAAGTTGCCGTAGTACTTCCGTACAGAGGTGTGAACGACGCCGAGTCCGTCAGCGTTGGAACATGCACCGACTTCGCCTGAGACGAGTTGTTCGCAACCACAAGGTATTCGACCTTCTCGTCACGATCGACGCGGGAAAACGCATAGATTCCAGCAGTGGAATCCGTAAGCCGCTCGATCTGCGCTCCGTCTTGGAGCGCCGGATGGCTGGTTCGCAGTGTCGCCAACTCGGAGATATCTGTATACAGTTCAGAGTCAGTATCGAAGTGGTCATCACTGCCCGCCTTCTCGCCACTTAGCAGCGTCTCGCCTTGGAACTGAGCCGTCTGCGAGCCAAACATTGACTGGCGTGCATCCTTATCAGTGCCGCCCAAAGAACCGTTCGAACCCACGAAGCCTTGTTCGTCACCGTAGTAGACAACCGGTTGGCCCCTGGTCAAGTACATGAGCTGGTGGGCAAACAGCGAGGTCTGCATCGGGTCTGTAGTGTTTCTGGCGAAGTAGCCCACACGGCCCATGTCATGGTTACCCAAGAACGTTGGCAAGTATGCCGCCGACGTCGTCGCGGTGGTGTAGTAGTCATCGCCAGCGTATAGCGATGACATCAGGTTGGCTGAACCACCGGTCGCGTAAGAGACCGCCTGCTGTTGGAAGTAGAAGTCCAACACCGAATCCATGTCTGTGTTGCGTACATACGGACTGAGCTTGGTTGGATCGGCGTCGTAGACCTCACCAAACATGAAGAAATCGGGGTTTCCGACGCTTGCGGCGTGCTCCGAAATGTCCTTGGTAAACACATTCCAGAACTCGGTGTTGACGTGCTTGACCGTATCGATTCGGAATCCATCAATACCCATATCAACCCATGCGTCGTAGACATCCACAAAACCATCCACTACCTCAGGATCTTCAGTCATGATGTCGTCAAGACCATTGAAATCACCAAGGGTCACAGATTCCCCTGTCCACGTGGAGTCACCTCGGTTGTGATACTTCGTTACGTCGTTGAGCCACGCCGGAACCTTGATATCCTTCTCGTCCTCAGTGACCACAGGCGTGTATGGGAACGACGTCAATGGGCTCAATGTGGGGAACGAGGAACTACCCGCAACATCCTGAATCAGAAATGGATTGCCGTTGGTATCCGTATAGGGATCATCGGCCTGCTCCACATATGTGTATTGACTTTCCTCATACGAAATCACATCGGCTGTGTGGTTTGTAATGATGTCAAAATACACATCGATACCACGGGCGTGAGCATCGTCAATGAACTCCTTGAGCTCGGCGTTTGTGCCAAGATGAGGATCGATCTGAGTGAAATCAGTGATCCAGTACCCGTGATACCCCGCCGAATCTCCTTGTACCGCCTTGTTCTTGAAGGACGGGGTCAACCAAATGGCGGTTGTTCCTAACCCTTGAATGTAGTCGAGCTTGTTCGTCAATCCAGCGATATCACCACCTTGATAGAAACTGATATCAGTGGGATCGAAACCCGTAGTGTAGCGATCGCCCGAGAGTCCACCGGTGTCATTGCTCGTATCGCCATTCTCAAAACGATCGGTCATGACAAAGTAGAAGTTCTCGTTCTCTCCCGCTGCCCGCACCGGAGCGCTTGCTAGATTCGAGTCCTGCGGCGTTGTGGTTGTATTGAGATCGACAGGAGTGATGCCTACCCGCTGCGTAGACATATCAAAGGTGAACTGGATTCGGCTAGGACCCGCGATCGTCAGCGGAATGTTGTCCTGGCCGCCGTTCAACCCGTAGGCCTCGTCCCAGGTTCCACCGATGGCAACCTTGTAGTTCCAGCTGCCTTCGGGGATCTCAAAGGTGCTCGAGTAGACGTCCTCACTGCCCGTGGCGGTAAGCACTGATTCCTCGCACGCAGGATCCCAATCGGCCGTGCAGCCAATCTCTGATTGAAGGTCGCCAACCAGCGTGACCTGAAGATCATCTGCCGCCGCCGGTAAAGCAGCGATTGCAGATATGCCAGAGAGTGCAGCAATCACCGCGCCGGCGAGAAATGCGGTCCCAACGGGGTGGGATCGTGTTCGATGTAAGAATTTTGTATGACTAGGCATGTGAAAACCTCAGAGTTCTAGCACTTCGTCGTGGGAACGTGGGCATAGGTGAACACAGCGTGGATGGGTGACACGCAGAAGTGTTCGCCTTTGGGCAACCTATCAAAGGTTGCCTTGCCTTTCTGAAGTTTGAAAAACGGTAAAAGCGCACATTGTTCACATGAAAGAATGGTTGCTCAATGATGTGGAGAAACTGCGAAATGTTGCTGTGTTGCGAACAATTTCTGCAACGCTTGTCGGGCTTGTGTGCAAACTGGTGGAGCAGTGTTGGTCCTTTGAACCGAGTGACCCTGGGCTGTGGTTGAGCCGAGTGACTCTGGGCTGTGGTGTGTTCACACGGCCTCGGGGTGTGGTTCGAGCCCCTGGTCCTGGGGGCCGGGTGTCCGGTTGTGCCCAGGGCTAGGGGCTCGATACCAATGTGTGTGTGGCGGCGGTGTCCTACTCTCCCACACCCTGGCGAGTGCAGTACCATCGGCGCTGGCAGGCTTAGCTTCCGGGTTCGGAATGGGACCGGGCGTTTCCCTGCCGCTATGACCACCGTCACGTTATACGGGTTTTGTGTGTGTATGCTTATCCGCCGGTGTGGGGATCGATTATCGCATAGTGGACGCAAACAAGAGGTTTATAACCCACACCATGATGCTCATGGTGAGGGTGTGTGTTGTAGGTGGTCGGCCATTAGTACCAGTCAGCTTCACCCGTTACCAGGCTTCCACATCTGGCCTATCAACCCCATGGTCTGTGGGGGGCCTCACCCAACACATGTTGGAGGGAGAATTCATCTTGAAGCAGGCTTCCCGCTTAGATGCTTTCAGCGGTTATCCTTTCCGAACGTAGCCAACCAGCCATGCCACTGGCGTGACAACTGGCACACTAGAGGTTCGTCCGTCCCGGTCCTCTCGTACTAGGGACAGCCCTTCTCAATTCTCCTACGCGCGCAGCGGATAGGGACCGAACTGTCTCACGACGTTCTGAACCCAGCTCGCGTACCGCTTTAATGGGCGAACAGCCCAACCCTTGGGACCTACTCCAGCCCCAGGATGCGACGAGCCGACATCGAGGTGCCAAACCATGCCGTCGATATGAACTCTTGGGCAGGATCATGTTATCCCCGGGTACCTTTTATCCGTTGAGCGACGGCGCTTCCACAAGCCACCGCCGGATCACTAGTTCCTACTTTCGTACCTGTTCGACATGTCTGTCTCACAGTCAAGCTCCCTTGTGCACTTACACTCACAACCTGGTTGCCGACCAGGCTGAGGGAACCTTTGAGCGCCTCCGTTACTCTTTAGGAGGCAACCGCCCCAGTTAAACTACCCACCAGGCACTGTTCCTGACCCGGATCACGGGCCGAGGTTAGATGTGCAGCACGGCCAGAGTGGTATTTCAACAATGACTCCACCATCACTAGCGTGACAGCTTCACAGTCTCCCACCTATCCTACACAAGCCGTACCGAACACCAATACCAAGCTATAGTAAAGGTCCCGGGGTCTTTCCGTCCTGCTGCGCGTAACGAGCATCTTTACTCGTAATGCAATTTCGCCGAGTTCGTGGTCGAGACAGTAGAGAAGTCGTTACGCCATTCGTGCAGGTCGGAACTTACCCGACAAGGAATTTCGCTACCTTAGGATGGTTATAGTTACCACCGCCGTTTACTGGGGCTTAACTTCCTAGCTTCACCCCCACAAAGTGAGGACTGACCAGTCCGCTTAACCTTCCAGCACCGGGCAGGCGTCAGTCCGTATACATCGCCTTACGGCTTCGCACGGACCTGTGTTTTTGATAAACAGTCGCTTCTCCCTAGACTCTGCGACCCTCACCCCTAACACGCAAAGTGTTTCAAGGATCAGGCCCCCCTTCTCCCAAAGTTACGGGGGCATTTTGCCGAGTTCCTTAACCACGATTCTCTCGATCGCCTCAGTATTCTCTACCTGACTACCTGTGTCGGTTTCGGGTACGGGCGGTTCAAACCTCACGTCGATGCTTTTCTTGGCAGCACAGGATCACCCTACTTCCCCCCACAAATGGGGGTCACCATCAGGCCTCGGCTACACGTTCCCCGGATTTACCTAAGAAACAGCCTGCGCCTTTAAACGTGCCAAGCCATAAGACACGCGGGGCTACCACTCTGCGTCACACCTGTTACTACGCTTGCCTCCCACAACTCAGGTCCCACGCCATCACCCACACCCACCCCGAAAGGCAGACACAAGATCAAGGATGGTTAGTATCATCATGAAACACATTGACGGTTCTTCACCGGTACCAGAATATGAACTGGTTATCCATCGACTACGCCTGTCGGCCTCGCCTTAGGACCCGACTAACCCAGGGCGGATTAACCTAGCCCTGGAACCCTTAGTCAATCGGCGGACGGGTTTCTCACCCGTCATTCGCTACTCATGCCTGCATTCTCACTCGCATGCAATCCACGACTCATCACCAAGCCGCTTCACCTCACACACGACGCTCCCCTACCCCGCCCACCACACGGTGAGCAGCCGCGGCTTCGGTGGTGTGCTTAAGCCCCGCTACATTGTCGCGCAGGACCACTTGACCAGTGAGCTATTACGCACTCTTTCAAGGATGGCTGCTTCTAAGCCAACCTCCTGGTTGTCACAGCAATCCCACATCCTTTCCCACTTAGCACACACTTAGGGACCTTAACCGGCGATCTGGGCTGTTTCCCTCTCGACTACGAAGCTTATCCCCCGCAGTCTCACTGCCATGCTCTACCCTTACGGCATTCGGAGTTTGGCTGACATCAGTAACCCGGTAAGGCCCATCAACCAACCAGTAGCTCTACCTCCGTAAGGAACCACATGACGCTGCACCTAAATGCATTTCGGGGAGAACCAGCTATCACGGAGTTTGATTGGCCTTTCACCCCTACCCACAGCTCATCCCCCAGGTTTTCAACCCTGGTGGGTTCGGGCCTCCACACGCTCTTACACGTGCTTCACCCTGGCCATGGGTAGATCACCCCGCTTCGGGTCTAGAACACGCGACTCACGCCCTCTTCAGACTCGCTTTCGCTACGACTACCCACACGGGTTAACCTCGCCACATGCCACTAACTCGCAGGCTCATTCTTCAAAAGGCACGCCATCACCCCAGCAAAGGAGGCTCTGACGGATTGTAGGCGCCCGTTTCAGGAACTATTTCACTCCCCTCTCGGGTACTTTTCACCATTCCCTCACGGTACTATTCACTATCGGTCATGAAAGGTATTTAGCCTTACCAAGTGGTCTTGGCAGATTCACACGAAATTCCACGAGTCCCGTGCTACTCGGGCACTGTCATAGCCAGCCAACAAGATTTCACCTACGGGGCTCTCACCCTCTACGACAGGCCTTCCCAGACCCTTCAGCTATCCCATCGGTTTATCACTGACCCGACCCCCAGTCGGAGGATCGACAAACAGCCCCACAACCCCGCACACGCAACACCCGACGGCTATCACACGCACACGGTTTAGGCTCCTCCGCTTTCGCTCGCCACTACTCACAGAATATCTTCTCTACAGGGTACTGAGATGTTTCACTTCCCCCACTCACCACACACGCCCTATACATTCAAACGCATGCGACCAGGCATAACCCCAGCCAGGTTCCCCCATTCGGACACCCTCGGATCACAGTTCGCTTGCCAACTCCCCGAGGCATATCGCAGGCTGCCACGTCCTTCTTCGGCCTTCCATACCAAGGCATCCACCGAACGCCCTAAAACACCTACAAAACAAAAAACAACACAACCCACACACCCACAAAAGATGCATGAGCCAAGATGCTCGCGTCCACTATACGAAAATCAACCACCACACCAACACCCCACAACCACCCCACAAAAGAGACAGCCACAAGAGCAGCACGGGCACAGAACCCAAGAACCTGACAGTGCGCAGATGCCCAAGCATTCCATAAAAACAAACACCCACCCAGACCACAACAGGCCCAAGCAAAAAGGTGTCTCCCTAGAAAGGAGGTGATCCAGCCGCACCTTCCGGTACGGCTACCTTGTTACGACTTCGTCCCAATCGCCAACCCCACCTTCGACCGCTCCCCCAGAAAACTGGTTAAGCCACGAGCTTCGGGTGTTGCCAACTTTCGTGACGTGACGGGCGGTGTGTACAAGGCCCGAGAACGTATTCACCGCGGCGTTGCTGATCCGCGATTACTAGCGACTCCGACTTCATGGGGCCGAGTTGCAGACCCCAATCCGAACTGAGACAAGCTTTAAGGGATTCGCTCCACCTCACGGTATCGCAACCCTCTGTACCTGCCATTGTAGCATGCGTGAAGCCCAAGACATAAGGGGCATGATGATTTGACGTCATCCCCACCTTCCTCCGAGTTAACCCCGGCAGTCTCTCGTGAGTCCCCGCCATAACGCGCTGGCAACACGAGACAAGGGTTGCGCTCGTTGCGGGACTTAACCCAACATCTCACGACACGAGCTGACGACAACCATGCACCACCTGTACACCAGTCCGAAGACTCACACATCTCTGCATGATCCCGGTGTATGTCAAGCCTTGGTAAGGTTCTTCGCGTTGCATCGAATTAATCCGCATGCTCCGCCGCTTGTGCGGGCCCCCGTCAATTCCTTTGAGTTTTAGCCTTGCGGCCGTACTCCCCAGGCGGGGCACTTAATGCGTTAGCTACGGCGCAGAATCCATGGAAACAGACCCCACACCTAGTGCCCAACGTTTACGGCATGGACTACCAGGGTATCTAATCCTGTTCGCTCCCCATGCTTTCGCTCCTCAGCGTCAGTAACGGCCCAGTGACCTGCCTTCGCCATCGGTGTTCCTCCTGATATCTGCGCATTCCACCGCTACACCAGGAATTCCAGTCACCCCTACCGCACTCTAGCCTGCCCGTACCCACTGCACGTGCGGAGTTAAGCCCCGCATTTTCACAGCAGACGCGACAAGCCGCCTACGAGCTCTTTACGCCCAATAATTCCGGACAACGCTCGCGCCCTACGTATTACCGCGGCTGCTGGCACGTAGTTAGCCGGCGCTTCTTATACACGTACCCTCAACCCCACAAAAGCAGAGCCTTGTTCCGTGTCGAAAGAGGTTTACAACCCGAAAGCCGTCATCCCTCACGCGGCGTCGCTGCATCAGGCTTGCGCCCATTGTGCAATATCCCCCACTGCTGCCTCCCGTAGGAGTCTGGGCCGTATCTCAGTCCCAGTGTGACCGGTCACCCTCTCAGGCCGGCTACCCGTCGACGCCTTGGTAGGCCATCACCCCACCAACAAGCTGATAGGCCGCGAGCCCATCCCCCACCGAAAAAACTTTCCCCAACCCGACATGCGCCAGACCAGGAATATCCAGTATTAGACCCCGTTTCCAAGGCTTATCCCAAAGAAGGGGCAGGTTACTCACGTATTACTCACCCGTTCGCCACTAATCCACCCCCGAAAGAGCTTCATCGTTCGACTTGCATGTGTTAAGCACGCCGCCAGCGTTCGTCCTGAGCCAGGATCAAACTCTCCACAAAAAACAGAGAAATCTGACAACAGACTCACAAAAAAATAAGACCACCCCGAACCCCCACAACGAGAACCCGAAACAGCCCAAACAGAACAACCCACAACAGGCCATCCCAAAAAAACACACCATCCAGACCCACAAAGAGCCCAAACAGTCACTCAAAACATCCACACACTATCAAGTACTCAAACACCACACCCACACCCCGAACCACCACACCACAACAGCACAGCAACCCGAAAGAGGCAACCACCCAAGCATACTCACCAACCACAACCCAGTCAAACCAACCAGACCACAACCAGCAAACACACCCAAACAGCACCACCACACAACACCAGACCAAACAGCCCAACACCCCGCGGCGACAAGAAAAAACAATACACACCCACACCACACCAGAACAAACCAGATGGCGGTGACGCTCTTCACCTCGAAGGAAAACCGCGGAATGACGCCATATGTTGCCTCAGTGACCAACGGCAACGGACTTCAGTTTTGTGAAGCCAATACTCAAGTGGTAGGCGGAGCAGCCGAGGACTTACGCACTACCAACTGAGGGGAGAACCGCTCGTGGCGAATGGCGTCGTCGTCGGAAAGGAGGATGTCCGCTGCCGTCCAACCAAGCTCTCTCATCGGCTGACGAATGGTAGTGAGCGGAACGGAAGTCTGTGCGGCCACGGACGAGTCGTCAAAACCGACCAATGAAAGATCGCCGGGGATACTGATCCCAGCATCTCTCAGACCATCGAAGACTCCCAAGGCGAGCATGTCATTGGCGCAGAAGACCGCGGTCGAGCGTTCAGCGGCCGGCAGGCACGTTCCGTCGTTGGAACAGAGGTCGGCGACGATCGATTTCGAGAGCTCACGCCCGGCAGCTGAAGTGAAAGCACCAGCTTCGCGAATGCGTAACGCGCCCTCCGAGCCGACGCTTCGCATGGCTGATTGCACACCGGCTAGCCGATCGCGCGCTTGCATCACATTGATTGGGCCGTTCACAAACTCAATGCGGCGGTGACCGAGGTCCAGAAGGTGGCGAATGGCCAACTCGGCACCGCGTTCGTTGTCGACCCCAACAGATGACATGTCTGGTGGTGCGACGGTGGTATCAAACAGGACTACTTTGACGCCTCGCGCGGCGAGTTCGCGAGCGGAACTGAGAGTGTCGTCAGTGGGAGTCAGGAGGATTCCACGCACACCCTGGCCGGAGAAAGTCTGGAGGAGGCGAGCTTCCTTGTCCGGATCTGCCTGGGTGGATGAAAGGACCATGATGCAGCTTCCCCACGAGACCACGGCCAGCTTTGGGAAGCTGCCGAGGCCCGCGTATTCGCCAACAGCTCTGTCGCTCTCTGACAAGATTAGGAAATCTCATGACTCATCCAACCACCGCCGCCGGAATCCTCGCCTCCATGGGCAAAGCGGGCGCTCGTCTTGACCATATGGGCGCTTGTGAAGCCGGCGCCGGAAACATATCAGTATCCATCAAGGAAACTCCCACCGATGTGGCGGACTTCTTCCCTGAGACCTCCACTTTGGAGCTGCCAGTTGCCGTTCCAGGCTTAGCAGGCTGGACCGTGTTCGTTACCGGATCAGGTTGCCGCCTTCGCGAAATACACGCGGACCCTACGGCCAATGTGAGTGCAGTGGTGATCGACAAAACCGGAACCACGGCTACGTGGTACAGGTCTTCTGATCGCACGTACTCCAAGCCCACCTCCGAGTTCAACTCCCACTTAGGAGTCCATGAGGACCAAGTTGTTCGCCGCGGAGTTGAGTTCCAAGCTGTTCTACACGCACAGCCGCCCTACTTGGTTACGCTCTCACACATTGCCTCGCTTCGTAACGACGACGACTTCAACCACGCCGTCTTCCGGTGGGAACCAGAGACGATTGTTCAGGTTCCCGAAGGCATTAAGGTACTGGACTTCATGGTTCCGGGAGGCGAAGAGCTGGGACGCAACAACGTTGAATCCCTGCGTGACCACCAGATTGTGTTGTGGTCCAAGCACGGCATTATGGCACGTTCTGATGAATCACCCTTGGCTGGCGTTGACAAGGTGGAGTATGTGGAAGCCGGAGCGATGTATGAATATCGCAACCTCACCATTGGTGGACGTGGCGAAGGTATTCAAGCCTTCGAACACCAAGCAGTGATTGATGCATTTGGCGTCAAGACCACTTTGTACTGAGACCGCGAACGTCCCGCACTACTGTGGCCATTTACGCCGTGTGCTTCAATCCACACCGCTGACTACAGCGCCACCCACTGGCGCCTCTTGTGGATAAGACACATGGCGGCGTCCGCGAACTAACAAACCATGAGCGAGCAAGCAATGTAGGGGCGCTTCACCCAGAAGCGCCCCTACATTGCTTATGCTTCGTCGTCAGCGAAGTAGCGCACTACTGCGCGGGAGACGGCAGTTGCCACGCGCTCATCAAACACACCCGGGATGATGAAGTTGGAGTTGCGCTGTTCATCGCTCACTACTCCGGCTATCGCCACGGCCGCTGCACGCAGCATCTCGTCGTCGATCTTTGAAGCGTGCGCATCAAGCATGCCGCGGAAAAGCCCAGGGAACACGAGAACGTTGTTGATCTGGTTGGGGAAGTCCGAACGGCCGGTGGCAACAATCGCAGCATGCTGGGCCGCAGCTGCCGGGTCCACCTCTGGTGTTGGGTTTGCGAGCGCGAACACCACGGCGTCGTCGTTCATCGTAGCGATGTCATCACCCGTCAAGATGTTTCCGGAAGAGACGCCAATGAAGACGTCAGCTCCAGCCAGTACATCTTTGAGGCTGCCTTCCACTCCGCGTGGATTGGTGTTCTGTGCGAGCCAATTGCGATGCGAGTTGGCTTCCTCACGGAACGACCCAAGCGCACCTTGGCGTCCGCAGCCGATGACGTCGTGAGCGCCGTGAAGCATGAGCAAGCGGATGATGGCTGAACCAGCAGCCCCTACACCTGAGACCACGATCCGCACATCTTCAATCTTCTTGTCCACAATCTTCAGTGCATTAATGAGTGCAGCCAGCACAACTATTGCGGTGCCGTGCTGATCGTCGTGGAACACGGGGATGTCCAGTTCTTCGCGCAGCCGCTCCTCGATCTCAAAGCAGCGCGGTGCCGAAATATCTTCGAGGTTGATGCCGCCATACACCGGCGCGATTGCCTTGACGATACTCACAATCTCATCCGTGTCCTTTGTGTCAAGGCACACGGGCCATGCGTCAACATTGCCAAAGCGCTTAAAGAGTGCCGCCTTGCCCTCCATGACGGGTAGCGCAGCCTCCGGGCCGATGTCACCGAGCCCTAGCACGGCGGTTCCATCAGTCACCACGGCCACAGTGTTGCTCTTGATTGTGTACTTGCGGGCAAGTTCCTTCTCCCGCGCAATCTTGATACACACCCGGGCAACACCTGGGGTGTAGATACGTGCCAAGTCCTGCCGCGTGCGCAGCTGGCTCTTGAGCGACACTTCGATCTTGCCGCGGTCATGAGCTTCCAAGGTGGCATCCGAAATGGAGAGGACCTTGACTCCAACGAGCATTTCAATCTGGTCGTTCACCTGACGAACGTGGGCTGAGTTCACGCAATCACAGGTCACCTCAGCTATGAGGGAGTCCTCCAGTGACTCGACGATGTCGATACCCGTGATTGTGGCGCCGCCGTCGGAAACCGCCTCCACGAGGTGCTGCGTTGCACGGGGATGGGATGGAAGTTGAACTCGCATTGTGACTGTGTAGCTCGGGCTCGTCAGCGCCATCTTGGGACCTCTCTAGAACAAAAAGCAATCGGAATGAAGCCTAGGCGAAGTTGCTGGAAAAGAGTGCACACGTTCGCGAAAAGCCGCGAAATATCAAGACTTTAGTCCCATTCGAGTTTGGTCCAAAGTTGCGTGATTGCCGACGACGCCGCCGTCACGATCGTCGTCAGCACAAACGAACTCAACGGCCCCGACACGTTTGTATTGGCGCACGACCTAGCAATAGGGGTTTCAGAGTCACTTCACATGAACCTAGTTTTCTTCAAAACTTCCGGGATCGCGCGCTTTCGTCGGCAATGCCGCAAAAACAGCCCTGCTAACATGATCTTTTTTCGAAGCTACAAACCTTGTGATGTTCAGGCGCTAGAATCGGATTCAGGCCATTTGTCCGTAATTGTCAAACCAAAGTTCTGAGAAGGCTGCATTACATGGATGCGAATCAACCCAACATCGACGAACCATTCGTAGTTACCATTTCCCTCGACAGAGCTTCGCAGACTCCACTTCATTTGCAGGTCTCAAAGCCGATCACTCAGATGATCCGCGACGGAGTGCTCGCCCCAGGTCAGTTGCTCGAAGATGAGGTAACGCTGGCCAACCGCCTGCATGTTTCACGCCCCACTGTCAGGCGTGCCTTTCAGGACATGGTCTCAGCAGGTCTGCTTTCTCGCAGGCGCGGTGTGGGCACGCGCGTGACATTGCCACACATCCAACGCCAAGTTGCCCTCACAAGCCTTTATGACGATCTCGAGGAAGCTTCCCTCAGCCCCCGCACCGATGTGCTCCATTACGAGGTACGCCTAGCAGA
Source organism: Changpingibacter yushuensis (assembly GCF_014041995.1). NCBI lineage: Bacteria > Bacillati > Actinomycetota > Actinomycetes > Actinomycetales > Actinomycetaceae > Changpingibacter > Changpingibacter yushuensis. The sequence goes on from NZ_CP059492.1 coordinate 2,088,359, forward strand.
CAAAGCTACAGCGCTCGCCCTTCAAGTAGACGAAGGGCATGAGATCGTGACAATCGAGCGGCTGCGATGGAGCAAGGACAATCCGCTGGCAATCATGCGCAACACCCTGCCAGCAGAATACGCACCTTCGGTCACTGAACTCACCCGCTCAGGCCTCTACCACTGCCTGAGTGAACGCGGAATCAAGCCCATCTCTGCTATCCAGAAGGTGGGAGCCAAAGTGGCTGATTCCCGCGAGGCAGAGTTGCTCCAGATAGACGTAGGAGCGCCACTGGTCACGGCCGAACGCACGGCCTTCGAGGAGTCCGGGAGAGTCGTTGATCTGGGTGAACACGTCTACGACGGCGATCAGTACCACGTAACGTGGCTCATCACAATCCAGGGTGTAGTCGGGTCTGAATCCGCCGGTCTCGAGCAGTGATCTGGCGATGTAGTTGGTCAGGTTGCGGAAGCCGAGTGCTGATCCGCGGAGGTGTTCGAGGCGGCCGTTGAGGGCCTCGGTGGGACCGTTCGAGGTGCCGGGCCGGTCGAAGTAGGCCAGCACATCGTCGGCTCGCTTCTTCAGTGTTCGGCCCAGTGTGATCACCTCGGTCAACGCGGTGGGGACGCCGTGGCTGATCGAGGCGATCAGGCTGGTCATCATGGCCCGGCCTCTGGTCCGGTCGGGTTCACGGTAGGCCGCGATCATCCGTTGGTAGATGCCCCAGGTGGCTTCGACCTCGACATGATCATCGCCCGTGAACAGGGCAGTGAGCCGGTCCTTCTGCCGGTCGGTGAGGAGGCCGGCGCCGGTGTGCAGGGTCCGGCGCGCCGAGTAGAGCGGGTCACTGGTGCGGCCTCGATGTCCGTGGATGGCCTGTTGGACGCGTCGGCGGCATCGGTCGAGGGCGTCGCCGGCGAGGCGGACCACGTGGAAGGGATCCATGACGGCGGTCGCGTCGGGCAGTTCTTCGGTGGTGGCGCTCTTGAACCCGGTGAACCCGTCCATCGCGACGACCTCAACTCTGTCGCGCCATGCCTGGTCGCGTTCGGCCAGCCACTGCTTGAACGCCTGCTTGGAGCGCCCTTCGACCATGTCGAGAAGCCTGGCAGGCCCTGTCCGGTCGCGGATGCCGGTCAGGTCGATGATCACGGTGACGTACTTGTCGCCGCGGCGTGTGTGGCGCCACACGTGCTCATCCACGCCGATGGCCTTCACACCGTCGAACCTGGTCGGGTCGTCGATCAGGACCCGCTTGCTTTCAGCCAGGACCGCGGTGTTGGCGGTGTTCCACGACACCCCGAGCCCCTCGGCGACCCGGGCGACGGTGAGATGCTGAACTACCAAGCCCTCCAACGCCCACCGCAGTCCGCGGCGTGACAGCTTCGCCCGCGGTTCCGCGGCGAGGCTGGTGTCTTGCCGCCACACATGACCACAGCCGGTGCAACGGTAGCGACGGATCGTGACCAGCAACGTCGTCGGCCGCCAGCCGAACGGCTCATGCGCCAACGCCCGCGTCACGGTGTCACGCGCGAGGCCCTCGCAGCCGCAACGTCGGCACCACTGATCCGGCTCCACGACCCGGCAGGCGAGGACCGCGCGGCCAGGCTCCAGCAGTTGGCCGGTGACCTCCAAGCCGAGCTCATCGAGCCGACAGAACGAGGACAGGTCAGGGCAGGCGAACCCCGCCACAGGGGTAGCATCAGACACGTCGAGGTCTTCCAGATGGGCAGTGTGAGAACTTCCATCATCGGGAGACCTCGATCCCTACCCGGCCCGACGCGCCGAACAGCCCCCTACACCCTCATCTGTGATGAGCCCTCATAGTTGCCGTTCGAGTAGTACATGGTCGAGCTCCTCCTTCGTGCCGCCCCTTCGCGGCTCCGTTCGAATCTCGGTTGATCGCTGCACCGTGTGTTGGTGAACGGGCGAGGCCCACGATACTCCCGCCGGATACAGAGTTGTATCTTCTCGTCGCGGCCGTGGTCGAGCGCTCATCGCCCCGCGTTCATCCGTCAACGTGGCCGGGACGATCGGTCGGTCGACGGCGCGCGGCCTCGGAGGTCGAGGCGGGGCTCCACCACGTCCCCGTCCCGCATGACGTCGCCCTTGCCCTCCATGCGCATCGCGCCGTGGGCGCGGGCCTCGACGACCGCCCGGGGCCCTCGTCGTCGCCGTGAGGGAGCAGTTCCCGGCGAGCACGCCCCTGCGCGGCGCCCGTGCCGGAGTCGGGATCGGCCCACGGGCCCGGATGCAGCGGGGTGCCCGGGGCGATGACGACGCCCCGGGCACCCCGAGCAGGACTGGGCGCCGCGCGCTGCGGGGTCCCCGCGGCCCGCGCGCTCGACTATCACGGACGATCTCGGATGATCGCGGATGATCGGACGCGAGCCGTGCGGCTCACGTGAGAGGCACGGGGCTCACGCGCCCCGACCGGCCCTGAAGCCGGAGGCGATCGCCTCGGCGACGCGGCCCACGCCGGTCGCATCGCCCACCGGGTGCGCCTCGATCCCGGCTTCCGCGAGCGCATCGGCGAGTGCCGAATTCGGGCGCATCCCGATCGCCGCGACGAGCGTGTCGACCTCCACGAGCTCGCGCCCCGCGCCGGTGTCGAAGACGGCCCCGTCCTCGGTCATCTCCAGGAGCGTATGGCCGGTGAACATGCCGATCTTCGCCGCGCGCAGGTGGGAGGCCACCGACTCGACGTTCGTCCGGTAGCCCCCCGGAGCGATCCGGTCCGCCATCTCGTAGACCCCGACGACGTCGTGCCCCTCGACGTGGAGGAGCTCGGCGGTCTCCAGGCCCGTCATGCCCGAGCCGACGACCGCGACGCGCTCGCCCACGGCGGCTGTCCCGTTGAGCACGTCGACGGCCTCGACGACGGTCGGCGAGTCGAGTCCGGGGAGCCTCGGGATGAAGGGAATCGCCCCGGTCGCCACCACGACGACATCGGCTCCGAGGTCCTTGACCGCCTCCACCGTCATCTCCGTGTTCAAGCGGACCTCGACTCCGGCCAGGCGCAGACGGACCTCGAAGTTCTCGATGACCCAGCGCATCGCCTCCTTGCCGGGAGGGTTGCACCCGGGGAAGACCTGCCCTCCCAGGTGATCGCTCGCCTCGGCCAGCACGACCTCGGCTCCGCGCATCGCCAGCTGCTCGGCCGCCTCGCAGCCGGAGGGGCCGCCGCCGATGACCAGGGCCTTCTTCCCTTCGAGATCCCGCTGCGGGATCTCGGGGAACTCCGTCTCGTGAGCGCACCGGGGATTGACGGCGCACATGATGCCCTTGCCCTCGCCGAGGGACTGGAAGCACGCCATGCAGCCGATGCATCGGACGATCTCGTCGTCACGGCCCTCGATCGCCTTCCTCGTCCACGCAGGATCGGCCAGCCAGGTGCGTCCCATCGCGACCAGGTCGACGAGCCCGTCCTTGAGCATCGTCTCGGCCTGGCTCGGCATGCGCACGATCGAGGTGCCCATGACGGGGATCGACACGGCGTCACGGATCGCGCGAATGATCGGATCGCGCCAGTTGCGCGGGGTGTTGATCGGCTCGATGACCGTCGATCCCGTCTCATAGGTCCCCGACGACACGGAGATGAGGTCGACGCCGAGCTCTTCGAGGCGCTTCGCGATCCTCACGCCCTCCTCAACGGTGATTCCCTCACCGGGCTCGCCGATCGTCTCCATCATCTCCGAGGCGGAGAGGCGCACGGAGATCGGGAAGTCCGGTCCGCAGACCTCCCGCGCGCCCTCGATGATCTCGGTGACGAACCGCATCCGGCCCTCGAAGTCGCCGCCGTACTTGTCGGTCCGCCGGTTCGAGTGGGGCGAGAGGAACTCGCAGACGAGGTAGCCGTGCGCCCCGTGGATCTCGATGCCGTCCGCACCCGCCTCCTTCGCGCGCCTCGCGCCCTGGACGAAGTCGTCGACGAGCGCCTCGACCTCCTCTGTCTCGAGCGCGCGTGTCGGAGCGTTGGTCGTCCGCACGACGACTCCGGAGGGCGACACGGTGATCCCGTCCTTGCACAGCGGGGGAATGCCCTCCGCTCCGGGGTGGTGGAGCTGGATGAAGAACTTCGCTCCGGCCGCATGAATCGCGTCGATCGCCCTCGCCAGGGGAGCGACGTGCTCGTCGCGCGTGACGGCGAGCTGCATCGGGGTGCCGGCTCCGTGCTCCTCGTTGATGCGCGTGATCTCGGAGATGATGAGGCCGCATCCGCCCCGGGCGCGTTCGAGCCAGTACTCCGTCAGGCGCTCACCGGGAGTGCCGTCGGCATTCGCCAGGTCGGTGCCCATCGGCGTCATGACGGTCCGGTTGGGCAGGGTCAAGGATCCGATGGTGAACGGGGTGGCGAGCATGCGCTCCGGAATGATCGCTTCGACTGTTTCGCTGCTCATGGCAGTTCCTTCCTCGTGCATGTGACGATTCGCGGCATCGGTGCTGATGCCCTCGTTGTCATGCTATGGAGCCCTTTTGTGAATGCCAGTGACTTTCGTCCGAACCCCGGACCGTGGTCGAATGTTCACTTCCAATCCGAGGAAATGAAAGAATGTCCGCCACTCGCCCCTCGCCCTCATCCGGATTCCTCAGGCCACGATCCGCGCCCCATGCGGGCCAACGAACCGAGTCAGTCAGCGGGTGGAGCCTTCCACGGCGAGACGGAGCTGCACGTTGAGCCGGAGCCCCAGGTTCACGACAATTCGTGGGATCTTTGAATGGCCCCGCCGAATGACCTTAACGCCGGCACTCATTCTCGAGAACCCCGTCGCCCAGCTCGTTCTTCGAAGGCTTTGCCTGCGGAGGTGCGATGGTGGCCGCTGCGCGCCCTGCGCTCGCACCGCCCTCCACCGGGGAATCCTGAGCGGAGAAGGGGAAGGAAGGCACGAGGTCGGCACGTGCTCGAACAGTGGCGTCCCGCATAGTGGCTCATCACAATCCAGGGTGTAGTCGGGTCTGAATCCGCCGGTCTCGAGCAGTGATCTGGCGATGTAGTTGGTCAGGTTGCGGAAGCCGAGTGCTGATCCGCGGAGGTGTTCGAGGCGGCCGTTGAGGGCCTCGGTGGGACCGTTCGAGGTGCCGGGCCGGTCGAAGTAGGCCAGCACATCGTCGGCTCGCTTCTTCAGTGTTCGGCCCAGTGTGATCACCTCGGTCAACGCGGTGGGGACGCCGTGGCTGATCGAGGCGATCAGGCTGGTCATCATGGCCCGGCCTCTGGTCCGGTCGGGTTCACGGTAGGCCGCGATCATCCGTTGGTAGATGCCCCAGGTGGCTTCGACCTCGACATGATCATCGCCCGTGAACAGGGCAGTGAGCCGGTCCTTCTGCCGGTCGGTGAGGAGGCCGGCGCCGGTGTGCAGGGTCCGGCGCGCCGAGTAGAGCGGGTCACTGGTGCGGCCTCGATGTCCGTGGATGGCCTGTTGGACGCGTCGGCGGCATCGGTCGAGGGCGTCGCCGGCGAGGCGGACCACGTGGAAGGGATCCATGACGGCGGTCGCGTCGGGCAGTTCTTCGGTGGTGGCGCTCTTGAACCCGGTGAACCCGTCCATCGCGACGACCTCAACTCTGTCGCGCCATGCCTGGTCGCGTTCGGCCAGCCACTGCTTGAACGCCTGCTTGGAGCGCCCTTCGACCATGTCGAGAAGCCTGGCAGGCCCTGTCCGGTCGCGGATGCCGGTCAGGTCGATGATCACGGTGACGTACTTGTCGCCGCGGCGTGTGTGGCGCCACACGTGCTCATCCACGCCGATGGCCTTCACACCGTCGAACCTGGTCGGGTCGTCGATCAGGACCCGCTTGCTTTCAGCCAGGACCGCGGTGTTGGCGGTGTTCCACGACACCCCGAGCCCCTCGGCGACCCGGGCGACGGTGAGATGCTGAACTACCAAGCCCTCCAACGCCCACCGCAGTCCGCGGCGTGACAGCTTCGCCCGCGGTTCCGCGGCGAGGCTGGTGTCTTGCCGCCACACATGACCACAGCCGGTGCAACGGTAGCGACGGATCGTGACCAGCAACGTCGTCGGCCGCCAGCCGAACGGCTCATGCGCCAACGCCCGCGTCACGGTGTCACGCGCGAGGCCCTCGCAGCCGCAACGTCGGCACCACTGATCCGGCTCCACGACCCGGCAGGCGAGGACCGCGCGGCCAGGCTCCAGCAGTTGGCCGGTGACCTCCAAGCCGAGCTCATCGAGCCGACAGAACGAGGACAGGTCAGGGCAGGCGAACCCCGCCACAGGGGTAGCATCAGACACGTCGAGGTCTTCCAGATGGGCAGTGTGAGAACTTCCATCATCGGGAGACCTCGATCCCTACCCGGCCCGACGCGCCGAACAGCCCCCTACACCCTCATCTGTGATGAGCCCGTAACGTTCACGCTTCAGACCGGTTCTCAGCAACCAGAACTCCCCACCGAATCTAAGTGAGGAGTTCGCGTGAAGTAGCACGCGATATGACGATGGGGGCACCATGTGGTGCCCCCATCGTCATAACAATCGCCAGAGTTACTGGCAGCGCTCCATGACCAGCTCACGGACACGCGCTGCGTCCGCCTTGCCGCCGGTAGCCTTCATGACTGCTCCAACAATCGCTCCAGCAGCCTGGACCTTTCCGGAACGGATCTTGTCAGCTACGTCAGGATTGGCTGCAAGGGCTTCCTCCACAGCTGCAGTGAGCGCGCCGTCGTCAGAGACAATCTCCAACCCACGCGCGGCAACTACCTCTGCAGCAGTGCCTTCCCCTGCCAGAATTCCTTCCAGAGCCTGGCGCGCCAGCTTGTCGTTCAGTTTGCCATCTTGGACCAAGGCATCGAGTTCGGCAACGTCCTGAGGAGTTGCTGGAGCATCCTCCAGCTCCACATCGTTCTCCTTGGCGAACCGGGCGATGTCACCCATCCACCACTTGCGCGCGCCAGCAGGAGTAGCGCCAGCAGCAACGGTAGCCTCAACAGCATCGATTGCCCCGGCATTGACGAGGTCGCGTAGCTCCTCTGCTGAAAGGCTCCACTCCTCCTTTACCCGGCGGCGGCGAGCTACCGGAAGCTCAGGAAGCGTTGCGCGCAGGCCCTCTACCCATTCCCTTGCCGGAACAACAGGAACGAGGTCTGGTTCGGGGAAGTAACGATAGTCCTCCGAATCGGACTTCAAACGCCCAGCCGATGTGGTGCCATCCTCCTCGTGGTAGTGGCGCGTCTCTTGGACCACCTTGCCACCAGCAGCCAGAATCGCGGCCTGCCGCTGAATCTCAAAGCGCACGGCATTCTCGATGCCACGGAAGGAGTTGACGTTCTTGGTTTCCGTGCGAGTACCAAGCGGTGCGTGCGGGTTATCGCGAAGTGACACGTTGACATCGGCTCGCACGTTGCCGCGCTCCATACGAGCTTCCGAAACACCGAGTGCTCGGAAGATATCACGCAACGAACGCACGTAGAGGCTGGCGATCTCTGGAGCAAATCGACCGACGCCTGTTGCTGGGTGTGAAACGATCTCTACCAGCGGCACGCCTGCCCGGTTGTAATCAACCAGCGAATACTTGGCTCCTTGGATCCGGCCGGAATCGCCACCTACGTGGGTGTTCTTACCAGCGTCCTCTTCCATGTGGGCGCGCTCGATCGGGAAGTGATAGACGGAACCATCAGGGAGGTCCAGATCAAGGAAACCTTCATAAGCGATCGGTTCGTCCGACTGTGAGGTCTGAAACGCCTTCACGAGGTCAGGATAGAAGTAGTTCTTTCGCGCAAAGCGGCAGGATTCAGCAATCGAGCAGTTGAGCGCTAAGCCAATCTTGACTGCGTACTCCACTGCCTGCTTGTTGACCACCGGAAGCGAGCCCGGCAGGCCCAGGGAAACAGGGGTAACAAACGTATTGGGATCGCCACCAAACGCGTTGGGGGCGCCGTCGAACATCTTGGATTTGGTGCCAAGTTCAACGTGGACTTCCAACCCGATCACAGGATCGAAGCGTTCAATGGCTTCCTCGTAATCCATCAGTTCATCCATCAGGCGTTCTCCTCCCAATCTGCGGCCGGGCAGCTCGAGGCGAGAGGCTCACCCAGCCCTGCTTCAAGAGCACCAGCAATGCGGTACATCTCATCGTCACCATGTGCCGGAGCAAGAATCTGGAAGCCAACCGGCAACCCATCTTCATCCGCGAGCCCGGCAGGTAGTGACATACCGGGAACGCCAGCTAAGTTAGCTGGGATGGTGGCGATGTCGTTCAAGTACATGGCCATGGGATCGTCCATCTTCTCGCCAAACTTGAATGCTGTGGTGGGAGCGGTGGGCGAAACAAGCACGTCGCACTGATCGAATGCTGCCGCAAAATCGCGCTGAACGAGCGTGCGGACCTTCTGTGCACTGCCGTAGTAGGCATCGTAATATCCCGCGGAAAGCACGTGGGTTCCCAAAATGATGCGGCGCTTAACCTCATCACCGAACCCAGCTTCACGGGTTGCGGCCATGACGGTCTCAGCTGTTACAGGTCCTTCAGTGGGCTCCACGCGCAGGCCGTAGCGCATACCGTCGAAACGCGCGAGGTTTGATGAGACTTCAGCCGGCATGATGAGGTAGTAGGCCGCGAGCGCATAATCGAATGACGGGCAGGAAACCTGCACGATCTCAGCACCTAGGCTCTTCAGTACATCCACCGCGGTGTTGAAGGACGCAAGCACTCCGGCCTGGTAACCCTCGCCTTGCAGTTGTTCGACCACGCCAATCTTGACGCCTTCGAGAGGCTTCCCAACGGCGCCAGTTGCGATCGCTTCGAGCGCGGGAACGGGTTCATCGAGCGATGTCGAATCCAGCGGATCGTATCCACCGATAACCTCCTGAAGTGCAGCGGCGTCAGCCACGGTACGGGCAACTGGGCCGATTTGGTCCAACGACGACGCCATGGCCACAAGTCCGTAACGAGAAACAGCTCCGTAGGTTGGCTTAACGCCAACGGTTCCGGTAACTGCTCCTGGCTGACGGATAGAGCCACCAGTGTCAGATCCGAGTGCAAACGGCACCATGAAAGCACCAACCGCAGTTGCCGATCCACCGCCCGAACCACCGGGAATACGGGTGGTGTCCCACGGGTTGCGGGTGGGGCCGAATGCTGAGTGCTCCGTTGACGAACCCATCGCGAATTCGTCCATGTTGGTCTTGCCAACGATGGGCATCCCAGCTTGGTGAAGCTTGGTTACCACAGTGGCGTCATAAGGCGGAAGCCAGCCTTCCAAGATCTTGGAGCCGCAGGTGGTGGGCTTGCCACGGGTAACCATATTGTCCTTGACGGCGATGGGAACACCGGCAAGGCGTCCGAGCTTTTCGCCGGCCGCGCGCTGGGCGTCCACTTCCCGGGCCGTCGCCAATGCGCCTTCTTCATCAATAAAGAGGAAAGCGTTGACGCGCGGGTTGAGTGCTTTGATGCGGTCAAGGCAAGCACGCGTCAGTTCTTCGGATGTCAGCTCACCCGCGGCGAGCATGTCCGCCAGCTCAAGGGCGGACTTCTTCAGCAGTTCGTTCATCATTCCTCCCCAAGGATCTGTGGGACGAGGAACTTTCCGTCCTCTTGGGCTGGCGCAGCGGCAAGGACCTCATCGCGATCCACCGTGGGAACCACGATGTCTTCGCGCATGACGTTCTTGAGGGGGATCGGATGGCTGGTTGCAGGAACCTCTGGGGTGGCAACCTCAGAAACCTTCGCAACTGCCTCAGCAATTACGGCGAGTTCCCCTGCGAGCCGTTCGACCTCCTCCTGTGTGAGTGCAATTCGTGCGAGGCCCGCGACGCGCGCGACCTCATCTACAGAGAATGACGACATGTTGGTGATTCTACGTTGTTGGGCGCGCCCCGCGCTCCCCGGTTCTCAACCCCCGGTCTACCTTTGTGGGCTCTGCGGGCGTTCAATAAAGTGAATCTGCTGTGGCGAACCATGCAAACGGCTCGCAATGATGCTGGCTCACCCGTTGCCATAGGAGCACGAACCTCACACAGACGTGAAGGTGGAGTGCCCAGCCCTTGATGGTCTCGAAGGTTGTGCGAAGGTATTGTGAGTCCATGCGTACGTTCAAGCTCCCCTCACGTGAACAGGCGTTCAGATCAGCCAAGTGGGGTACGGCAGGCGCGATAGCGATCCAACTTGGGGCTGTTGCCGCCGTCTCTGGCGTGGATCACATGCGCAAGCGCCGCACTCCTCCCACGACCCGTTTCCCCCATCTGCCTCCGCAAACCACGCAGGTGGGTGCAAACTCTACAACCGTGTATACCTTTGGCCGGGAACTGTACGATGCCATGCTCGCCGACATCCGTGCGGCGAAGGAGTACGTGTACTTCGAGTGTTTCATCGTCAAAGCAGACGAAACGGGCCACGAGTTCCGGGATGCGCTCATCGAGGCCGCAAACCGCGGAGTCCAGACGTACGTTGTGATGGATACGTGGGGCAACTTCAACCAAGATCCGCGCTTCCGTCATTTTCCCAAGATCGAAAACCTGTACTCGATGAACTTTCCCTTTGTTCGTCCAGGCATCTTCACCGGCCGTCCGCATGACAAGGGACGTGACCACCGCAAGATACTCGTAGTTGACGGTCACATTGGTTATGTGGGCGGATATAACATTGGCACTCTCTACGCTCATCAGTGGCGCGATACCCATTTGCGTATCGAAGGACCCAGCGCGTGGCTGCTAGAGAACTCCTTCATTCACATGTGGAACTCGTACCGCAAGCAAGGCCATCCGATTCTTCCCGATGCCGGTGCTGGAGACTGGAATCCTGACATTGGCGCGATTGAGAACACTCCTTCGCGAAACGTGTATCCGATCAGCGCACTGTATATCGGCGCATTGAGCCGTGCGTCCCACTACGCCTGGATCACAATGGGCTACTTCATCCCGGATGAACCAATGCTGGAGGCGCTCGTGCTGGCAGCACGCCGCGGAGTGGACGTTCGAATCCTCATTCCCGAATACTCTAATCACGTGTATTCGGACTGGGCCGGCCGCGGATACTATGAGGAACTCTTGCGTGCCGGAGTGCGGATCATGTTGTACCGAGACGCGATGGTGCACGCAAAGACGATGACTATTGATGGCAAGTGGTCCACGGTCGGCACCGCAAATATCGATCGCCTCTCACTGCGAGGGAACTTCGAGATCAACTTGGACGTGTATGACGAAGGCTTCGCACGCACTATGGAGAAAGTATTCGACGTCGACCTCACCAACTCTCGCGAGCTAACGTTGCGCGAATGGACTCAACGTCCCATCATGGCGCGGCTGGGCGAACGTGTGATTGGCACGCTTGCTCCCCTGTTCTAGAACCCGCACACCCGCACACCCGCACACGAGACTAGTCATCGAGCCGCTCGCTCACAGGACCACAAGGCCACACTTTCGGTCAGGCTTCGGAAGCTGGGCCACTTGCTAGGAGCGCGTTGAACGCATCCTCGTCAAGGATCGGAACACCCAGTGCCTCGGCCTTGGTGGCTTTGGACCCAGCGTTCTCGCCTACCACGACGTAATCGGTCTTCTTGGAGACCGTGCTGGCGGCCTTGCCTCCATGCAATTGGATGGCTTCCTTTATGCCGTCGCGGGTGAAACCGCGCAGCGAACCAGTGGCCACAATTGTCAGACCAGCAAGGGTCTGCGGAGCTTGGGATTCGCTGACTTCATCGGCAAAGACGACTCCGGCCGATGCCCATTGTTCGACGATCTCTTGATGCCAATCCACGTCGAACCACTCTCTGAACGATTCGGCAATGATAGAACCCACACCCTCCACTTCCGCGAGGTCTTCAACGCGCGCGTTCCGCAGGGCGTCTAGCGAATGGTAACGATCGCTGAGTGCTTTCGCAGCGGTTGGGCCCACGTGACGGATCGAAAAAGCCACGATCTTGCGCCACAGCTCCTTGGTTTTGGCGGTGTTGAGCTCATCGACGACTCGGGTGATCGATTTTCCTGGCTCTGACGGCGTATCGAGGAATGGTTCTTGGCCACGCGGGCGCTTCCACTTCGGCTTGGTCCATGCGGCACGCACTCGCCGGAAGTCTCCTGTCAACTCACCGCTCTTACGAATCTCTTGCCATATCCACACGTCGCGCACCGATTCAGCAGTCAGGTCAAATAGACCAGCTTCGGTCTCCAGTACGGGCTTCTGCGGATCGGGAATACCAAGTTCGCGAACTAAGGCTGCCGGAATGATTTCTTCGGAGTGAATGATGGCGCCGTCGTGGTCAATAACGCCACGATCCACGAGCCACTCCTTCGCAACGGATATCGTGCGTGATCGCCCAGTGATCGGATCTTCCAGAGTCAACGAGTGACCAGTGACAAGTGACATGAGAGCGTCGTTGCGTAGGGCTTCTGGGTTCGTCAGCCATAGTGCGGTCACGCCTCCCAGTGCTTCGATGTCGAGTGCACCACGCGATCCAATGTGGCTTACCCGTTCGGCGAGTTGAGCCGGGCACGACTTTGTGTTCGGGCATCGAAGGTCCACGTCACCTTCTTTAGCTGGCGCAATCGGAGTTCCGCACGATGGGCAGGTGCGTGGCATTTTCCATTCGCGCTCGCTGCCGTCACGTGCAGCCAGCACAGGGCCCACCACCTCAGGAATCACGTCGCCTGCTTTGCGGAGCACCACCATGTCGCCAATGCGCACGTTCTTGCGCTCCACTTCCTTCGGGTTGTGAAGAGTGGCCTGCGCCACCACCGAGCCAGCCACCTTAATGGGTTCCATGACGGCAAATGGTGTGACACGGCCTGTGCGGCCAACTTGGGTGCGGATGTCCAAAAGGCGTGTTTCCACTTCCTCAGGCGGGTACTTGTACGCAACGGCCCACCGCGGCACCCGCGAGGTGGTACCCAAGTCTTGTTGGAGCCCACGATCGTTGACCTTGAGTACTGCACCATCAATGCCGTGCAGCAGGGTGTAGCGCGCTCCGGCGTACTTGTGAATGAAGGCCACAACCTCTTCCCACGATGAAACGAGCTCAGTGTATGGAGAGACGGGAATGCCCCATTCAGAGAAGAGTTCATACACGCCCTCCTGCGTGGCAAGCCGCGCAGCGGTTATATCGGAAACGCCCTGAAGCGCACCAATACCGTGGGCAATAAAGGAAAGCGGGCGCGCAGCCGTCACTTTGGGATCCTTCTGGCGCAGCGAACCGGCTGCTGCGTTGCGCGGATTTGCGAACTCTTTGAGCCCTTCCCCACGCAGTCTTGCATTGAAGGTTTCAAACTCGGCAAGAGGAAAGAACACCTCGCCGCGCACTTCCATCACCTCAGGGAAACCCGAACCCATAAGGGTTTCTGGAATTGCCCCAATGGTCTTGGCATTGTGGGTGACGTCTTCGCCTGTCACACCGTCGCCTCGGGTGGCGGCCACTGTGAGTTTGCCAGCTTCATAGCGAATGTTGAGCGCTAGTCCATCTATCTTGGCCTCTGCAGTGCATGTGAGGGCACCGTGGGTTTCAGTTGCTAGGCCCACATACCAGTTCTGCAGTTCCTCAAAGGAAAAGACGTCCTCTAATGAGAACAGCCGTTCGAGATGAGTCACAGGAGCAAAACCCGAGGTAACCACCGCTCCAACAGCCGTGGTGGGAGAATCCGGGACTGCCAGTTCCGGGAAGGCGGCCTCGAGCGCGCGCATCTCGTGAATCATTCGGTCATAGTGTTCATCTGTGATGTCGTTGAACCCCGAATGGTAGCTGCGCTGTGCGCTCGCAACCTGAGGAGCGAGCTCCTCCCACCGCAAGGCGGCCGATCGGCTGTCTGCAGGCACGTCACTCAGTTCTGAAAAATCGCTCACAGCCCTATTCTTCCCCATGGACGGGAAATGACCACACGGCAGACTCCCGTCAGAGCTGCGAACCACGTAGGCTGGCCACATGTGCGGCCGATACGCCTCTTTCATGTCTGTTGCTGATGTCCAGTTGGCATTCAACCTCGACCACATCGGCGAGGACGTTCAAGAGTTGCGCCCGTCATGGAATGTGGCTCCAACCCAAGACGTCGCCGTCGTCGTCGAACGATACGCACAAGACGCGGCCGTCAAGAAACCCATCCGTGAACTGCATATGGCGCGTTGGGGCTTAGTACCACCGTGGGCCAAGGACCTCACATCGGGGCCGCCGCTCATCAACGCTCGACTTGAGACGGTGGATGAAAAGAAATCGTTTGCGCCCTCGCTCGCAAAGCGCCGATGCATAGTGCCGTCGAACGGATACTACGAATGGCAGCGTCAGGGAGATTCGAAGACGCCATTCTTCATTCACGACGACGAACTCCTTGCCTTCGCTGGCTTGTACTCGTGGTGGAAGGCTTCAGACGGGAAATGGATCCTCTCCGTCACAATCGTGACTAGGGAGGCACAGCCTCCGCTCGATACAATTCACGATCGCATGCCTGTGGTGCTCGAACCCTCCGAGTTTGCAGCGTGGCTGGATCCAGACATGACTGACCTGCATGCCGCGAAGGCGCTGATATCGCGGCCAAATCGGGACCTTCGTGCGCATCGAGTGAGCCGCGCAGTGGGCAGCATTCGCAACAACACACCCGCCAACATTGAGCCGGTTGAGACTCACTGACTCAGCTCATCAAAGGCCGCGAGGTAGCCGAAGCTCAAGCCGAAACTAGGCGTAGCAATATTTCGCTGAGATTCAAGTGATTTCAACAGGGGACAATGTCACGTTTTTTCCTCTTTACGGGTCAAGCCAAAACTGGGACTCTAGATAACAGTTCTGTAAAACCACTCAGTGTTTGGGAATCTCCCTTGTCACTGTTGAAAAGGAGTGCATTCCATGGATTGGCGCCACCGGGCCGCGTGTCTAACTGAAGACCCCGAACTCTTCTTCCCCATTGGAAACTCAGGCCCGGCTATTGCTCAAATTGAGCAGGCCAAGCGCGTATGCAACCGTTGCGAGGTTTCAGATGTTTGCCTTAAGTGGGCACTTGAATCGGGCCAGGATGCAGGTGTGTGGGGTGGTCTCTCAGAAGACGAGCGCCGCTCCCTCAAGCGGCGCACGGCCCGTGCGCGGCGCTCGAGCGTTGGCTAGGACCAACGGCCTCGACTGCCGATAAGGCGTGGACCATACTTAGGCAGTGCGGGAATCCAATGGCGGATTCCCGCACTGCTTTTTTGTAAGTTGTGTACAGCAGCAGAACCTACTGACCGTCCTCCGAGTAGCCACCCTCTATTCGTCGATGAGCATCTCAAGGTGAACGCGGGTCCCTCCCCCATCGCGGTCCTCCCACGCGATCGCGCCATGGAGTTCTCCCTCAACCATGGTCTTGACGATCTTCGTGCCGAGGCCCGAACCCGGCTTGCTGCCCTGGAGCCCAGCGCCGTCGTCGTCCACAAAAACAGTCAGATGGTCGCCATCGCGACGAGCGGTAACGCTCAGGTTCCCGCCGTTAGGCAGTCCGTGTTCCACGGCATTGGAAACCAACTCATTGAGCACCACTGCGAGCGCAGTTGTTTGATTAGCGCCAATGCGGCCAAAGGATCCTTCTAACCGCGAGCGCACAACCACGCCGGTGGCCGCGATGTCGCTGGCCATGCGCAAGAGTGGGCCAAATACGTCGTCGAACTCGACGTGTTCATCAATGGTCTGCGACAAGATTTGGTGGACAAGTGCGATCGTGCCGACGCGGCGTTGCGCATTGTCCAGCGCTGCCTTCGTCTCTTCATTTGTGGCCCGACGCGCCTGCATGCGCAACAGCGCCGATACAGTCTGGAGATTGTTCTTCACCCTGTGGTTGATCTCGCGGATCGTCGCATCCTTGGTGAGCAGTTCCTGTTCGCGCCTGCGTAGCTCAGTGATGTCGCGGCACAGTATGACCGCGCCTTTGCGCACCCCGTCATCACGCAACGGCAGCGCACGCATGGAGAGAATGGTGCCGTGCGATTCGATTTCAGTGAGCCACGGCGCCCGCCCCATCACAACCACTGGCAGTGATTCATCCACCTGGGAGTGGTCCTCAATGACGTCAGTGACCAATTCGGCAAGCACCTTGTCTTGGAGGGCACCCACCACGCCAAGCCGGTGCAGATTCGAAACCGCGTTGGGGTTTGCGAAGATAACTTCACCATCATCGTTGAGCTGCACAAACCCATCAATGACGCGAGGGGTTCCATGCCGGTACCCAGTTGGAGCACCGTCATAGGGGAACTCGCCAGTTGTCACCATATGGAACAGTCTGTCCGCCACAGCCTCGTAGGTGGAAAGAACTTGGCTGGGAACGCGATCGCCAACGTATGCACTTGCCACACACAGCAGTGCGATGTTCTTCTTCTCCCGCTTGACCGGGTAGAGATCGGCAAACAGGCCCGAGACTTCGAGAGAACGGCGCCGCCCATCCTGCAAGACAAGCGGGCCAAGACGCGACATATCCTCCGTTCCGGCGTGACCGACGACGTCGTCGTCGAAAAACGTGACGGAGGTGGCCGGGCGGCAATGTGCCGCGATCGTAAAGGTTCCATCCTGATTTGGAACGATGAGCAAGATGTCCGCGAAAGCCACATCGGAGATGACCTGCCAGTCCCCTACCAGTTGATGCAGCCATTCACGGTCCGTGGGTGAAAGCAGTTCTGTTCGCCCAAGAATATTCGTCAGAGTTGGCACCTCTACAGCCTAAGGCCAATCAGGCAGAATGGAGGCATGCAGATCACGAAGAAGATTACTGTTGAAGCCACCCCTGAACAGGTTGTGGCCGCCCTGCTTTCGAATGAACTCGCGGCAAAGCGCATGGCAATGCTGGGAGTTACTGATTACACACACACCGTGACGGGCAACGTCGCCACCACAACCGTGGCCGTTCCCGCCCAGAAACTCCCGAGCCAAGCGCGCACGTTTGTCAAGAATGACGTCAAGGCCGTCATTACTGGGACCGCCTCAGGCAACGTGGTTGCGTACAACGTGGATGTGAAGGGGGTTCCCGTCAAGATCGCGATGACCGCAACTGCCGATGCTGCCGGAGCTGCCACGTCTCTTCTTGTTGATGCCGACGTCGCCGTAAAGATTCCGTTCGTGGGGGCGAAGGTTGAGAAGATGGCGGCCGGAAAGGTGGATGGGCTCCTCGCTAAGGATGCCGCTCTGGTGACCGAAACCATCAAGGAAATGAACTAGAAGATCAAACCGATAGGAGACGCCCACCCAGCGTTGCACTGCGACGTGGGTGGGCGTCTCCTATTCGTCTCATCTGCCTGCCTCCCGTCGTTTGTGTCATCTGCCTGCCTCCCGTCGTTTGTCTCATCTGCCCGCCTCCCGTCGTTTGTCTCATCTGCCTGCCTCCCGTCGTTTGTGTCATCTGCCTGCCTCCCGTTTGCAGCGGTGGTGAGCGACATTCAACTAGGACAATTCACAAGCTTCACCTTGAGCGAACCAGACTCAACTTTAGTTGCGGAACATCAGCTCAAGACTTAGCGTTGTAAACAGCAGATCGGGGAAGTTCCCCGAACCGTGAGATTCTGGAGATGAACACAATGGCAACATACACAAGCGATCCATTCCGCGACATTGAGCGTTTCATGAACAGCACGCTGCGAACCCCCAACACCGCAGCCATGCCGATGGACTTGTTCCGTAGGGGTGACGAATTCGTGGCCCGCATCGACCTACCTGGCGTGGATCCAGAGACGATCGATATCGATATCGACGAGCGGACCTTGACGGTGCGCGCGGAACGCGTGGCCGATTCCACGGCCGACGTCAAGTGGCTTTCGCGGGAGCGTCCAACAGGAACATTCGCACGCCAGTTGACGCTCGGATACGGACTAGCCGTTGACAAGATCGATGCCGATTACCGCGATGGCGTACTCACTGTGACACTGCCGGTCTCGGAGGAGTCCAAGCCGCGCAAGGTCACCGTGAACCACGTGTCTGGCGGACACGTCATTGACGCCCCCGCACAAGAGGCCGTCTCCGAATAAGGTCTGCGGCACAGGCACAAGCTAGTAGGCCGCTAAGGCACGGGTGGAACCAACGCCCTCTCGCCTGCGCGGGCTCAGGGGAGCACTTCAGCTGAAGTGCTCCCCTTTTTTGTGCCACGATGCCACAGCCTCCTCGTATAGCAGATGGTCCGACTAGACTTGTGGCATGGGCATCAACCGCGCGTATGAAGACCTACTTGCCGACGTTCTGGAGAACGGCACTCTCAAGGGTGACCGTACCGGGACAGGAACCCTATCGGTCTTCGGCCGCCAGATTCGGTTCAACCTTGCGGAGGGATTCCCCCGGATAACTACCAAGTTCGTGCCGATGAAGTCTGTCAAAGGTGAGCTTCTGTGGTTCCTTCAGGGTTCCACAAACACAGGGTGGCTGAAGGAGAACGGCATTACGATCTGGGATGAATGGGCTGACCCAGACGGCAACCTCGGGCCCATCTACGGGTACCAGTGGAGAAGCTGGCCCACGCCAGATGGGCATCACATCGACCAGATTGCTCATATTGTTGAGCAACTTACAACCACGCCGGACTCTAGGCGAATAATCGTATCCGCCTGGAACGTGGCAGATCTCAGCGAGATGGCTTTGCAGCCTTGCCATGCGCTGTTCCAGTTCTACGTGGCAGATGGCAAGCTCTCGTGTCAGCTCTACCAACGCAGCGCTGACCTCTTCCTTGGCGTCCCGTTCAACATAGCCTCCTACGCCCTCCTCACACATATGTTGGCCCAACAAACAGGGTTGGACGTAGGAGAGTTCATATGGACTGGCGGGGACTGCCACATCTACCTCAACCACCTCGATCAGGTGAAGGAACAGCTCTCCCGAGCTCCGTATCCCTTCCCCACATTGCACTTGAACAAGGCTGCATCGATTTTTGATTACCAGATGGATGACATCGACGCCTCGGATGGATATCAGCATCACCCGGCCATCCGGGGAGCCGTTTCCGTCTAACTACAGCGAGGAGAAGAGCCATGATAGGCATGATCTGGGCTCAAGCGAGAAACCGAGCCATCGGCAAGAACAACACCGTACCGTGGCACGTGCCCGAAGACTTGGCGTTCTTCAAACGAGTTACTCACGGGCGGCCAGTCCTCATGGGCCGCAAGACGTGGGAATCCCTCGATGCGAAGTACCGCCCACTTCCGGGACGAACAAACGTGGTGATCACACGCCAAGAAGGATATGTTGCTGACGGAGCCGTAGTGGTATCGAGTATCGATGATGCTATTGCCACGCTCGCCGATACAACCGACGTCATGTGGGTGATTGGCGGCGGACAAATCTATACGGATGCGATGCCATTGGCTGATTTCGTGGTCATGACCCACTTGGACATCGATGTACCGGACGCCGATGCCTTCGCACCCGCCATCCCTTTGGGCTGGAACATTGCTTCGGTTGACCCAACGCGTGGATGGACCGAATCCACCAGCGGCATTCCTTACCGCTTTATGGTGTACACGCGGCCGGGAGTCAAGCTCCCCGAGTCGCTGTACCTGCCTGGATGAGATGTGGGGGTGTTCGCCTTGAACACCCCCACATCCTCTGGTGCCTATTTCCCTGAAGTGACAGTGGCGCTACTTCATCAGCTTCTCGAAGTCCACAAAGTCAGGGAAGTACTTCGTAGCATCCTCCAGCTCAGACGGGTTGGCCTTCTCAGGCTTTGACCGGGTGGCCTCTGCCTGCGAAACGGCTTCGTTGCGGTCCCCATCCACGCCTGTACGTGTGCCTTCGGGCGCTTCGGCCTCACGTGCATGCAGCGGTGCGTGAGACTCAAGCAGAAGAAGCATCGCCAGTTCAGCGCCTTCACGTTGGATGCGCTGAGCGAGGGTCTGGCCCGCTGTGGCATCGAACCCAACTCCAGGTGCGCCCCAGTCCTCAGTTGCGGCATACACAGCAGTCGTGGGCACCACGGCATGCAGGTACACCATGAGCGGGCGCATGGAATGCTCGATGATGAGACTGTGGCGGGGCGATCCGCCGGTCGCGCCAAGCGCGACCGGCTTTGACCGCAGCACGTCCTCAGGCAGAACGTCAAAGAAGCTGATGAACAGACCCGAGGGAAGGGCATTGTAGATCGGTGTGACAGCCACGATGGCGTCGGCCTGCTCCACCTTGGTGAAGAGCTCCTCAAGATGCGGACTTGGGAATCCAGTTACCATTGCATCGGCGATGTCACGGGCATATGGCCGCAGGCTCACAACTTCGGTGGCCGCTCCACCCATCGCTTCCGCTGCCGCCCGCGCAATCTCCGTTGCAAGGTGCACGGAGGCCGAACCATCTGACATTCCGCCTGTAACTGCCAATACCTTCATCGTCATGAGTCCCTCTCAAATAGACCATCAGTGCAGGCCGCGGGCCCGCTTGATGAGATCGTCAACTCCAGCAACAGCAGCTGCATCTGAATCCGCCTGAGCGTAGAAGCTTGCTCCTGTCACGTCATCCACTGCGCCAGCCGGCACATGTTCCTTTGTGCTTTGGGTGGCGGCGTATTCCTCCATTGATTGCCCAGCGCGCGCAGCTGCCACACGTGGGTGCACTGGAGCCTCGGGCGTGCCCGGCTTTCGCATGGCTTCGAACTCGCGCTTGAGCACAGGCAAGACCTCCGCGCCGAACAGGTCGAGTTGGTTGAGCACCGTCTTCAGAGGCAAACCTGCGTGATCAATGAGGAACAACTGACGCTGGTAGTCACCCACCATTTCGCGGAATCCCAGAGTGCGGTCAATGACCTGCTGCGGCGAACCAACAGTCAATGGGGTCTCTGTTGAGAACTCCTCCAGTGACGGTCCATGCCCGTACACGGGGGCGACGTCGAAGTAGGGCCGGAACTCCCGCACGGCCTGTTGAGAATCCTTCGCCAGATAGAACTGACCACCCAGTCCAACGATCGCATCCTCAGGGCGCCCGTGACCGTAGTGCGCGAAACGCTGGCGGTACAACGCCACCATACGTTTGGTGTGCGATGCGGGCCAGAAAATGTTGTTGTGGAAGAAGCCATCGCCATAGTAGGCGGCTTGTTCCGCTATCTCTGGAGATCGGATGGAGCCGTGCCACACGAACGGTGCGACGCCGTCGAGCGGGCGCGGAGTGGAGGTAAAACCACGAAGCGGCGTGCGGAACCGGCCCTCCCAATCCACCACCTCTTCATCCCACAGCTGACGTAGAAGTTGATAATTCTCCACCGCCATGGGGATTCCCTGACGAATGTCTTTTCCGAACCACGGATAGACAGGGCCAGTGTTGCCACGCCCCATCATGAGGTCCATGCGCCCGTTCAACAGGTTCTGCAACATCGCGTAGTCTTCGGCAATCTTCACCGGATCATTGGTGGTGATCAGCGTGGTAGATGTTGAAAGCAGAATGCGTTCGGTTTGCGCACCGATGTATGCGAGCGTGGTGGTCGGAGACGAGGAAAAGAAGGGTGGATTGTGATGCTCGCCCAGCGCAAACACGTCCAAGCCGATTTCCTCAGCATGCTTCGCAATAGCGACGACGGCGTCGATCCTCTCCTTCTCGTTGGGGAGATGACCAGTTGTTGGGTCCTCGGTGACGTCCGAGACGGTAAAGATTCCGAACTGCATGGTTCCGCTTCCTGGTTAACGTGGCAATGTGCCACAAGCACTGAGCATGTGAAGTGCCACAAGCACTGAGCATGTGAAGTGCCACATGGGTTTTGACAAGTTGAGTTGTAGTTGTGGAGTTGGCGTTACACCGCGAGTCGGACCGTATTCCCCCATGGGTCATTGGTTTCTACGCTTGTTCCATCATTGCGTACAGCGAACCCGGCAGTCACTAGGCGATCTGCCGCAGCGCCGAGCGCCTGGTCATCTGGGACTGTCACGTCCACCCGCCCAAGGCCGAGGCTCGGAGCCCGAAAACCAGCCCCAGCACTACCCCACGTGTTCATAGCCATATGGTGGTGGTAACCGCCAGCCGAAACGAAGAGAGCGGAGTTGCCCATTCGTGACGTCTGTTCAAATCCGAGCGTTTCAACGTAGAACCTGTGGGCTGAGGCCACGTCACCCACTTGGAGGTGCACATGCCCCAAGCTCAGATCGTTGCCGCCTTCGCGCAGCATGATGCCAGCACCTGGCATGTGATCGTTGACGAAGGCATTTGGATCGATGTACTCGGTGGTCATGTAGACACCACGTGAGTCCCATTTCCATGTGTCCCGGGGGCGATCCACATACAGCTCCACGCCGTTACCTTCTGGATCATCTAGGTAGAAAGCTTGAGATACCGCATGATCCCCGCTACCAGTGAACAACTCAGGAACCTTCTGAGCAATGCGAATAACGGCTGCTGCCAGTTCACGAGGATTCTCGAACACAATCGCAGTGTGGAAGAGCCCTGCCGAACCTTCCGGGCGCAGAGGAAGGGACGGATCCTCTTGAAGGACTACAACCGTTGTGCCACCCGTGAGCGATCCGGGCTGCTGGCGGCCCAGTTCAACACGGCCGTTTCCTTCGCTCAAGACATCAAGGCCAACGACCTCGTGATAGAAGCTGGACATAGCCGCGAGATTGCGAACATCCAGTTCCACGAGTCCCATCCGGGTGGCCGCCGGCAACAGATCCTGGTTCACTGCATCCTCCACTGTTCTAGGGCGGTAGTACTGCGTACCACCATTTAGTTCAAGGTTTAACTATTTAGCTCAACACTACACGCATGGCATATATTCCACAGGCCATTGGGGCATGGGACACATCTGGGACAAGAAGGTAGGTGCTGCACACGCAGATAAGGGAAGGCTGGCACGCATCGTGCCAGCCTTCCCTTAGTACTCGAGTTCCGCACCTAAGGCACGGACTACCGGCCCAGCTTCCGTGCCAACCAGGCACCCCGAACTAGAACGGAGGCCACGGCGGCCTCATCACTCGATCGTGCCCTTACTCAACTACATCGAACTGCGAGTTGTAGAGGTCTGCATAGAAGCCCGCTTGAGCCAACAGTTCCTCATGCTTGCCAAGCTCCACAATGTCGCCATCCTTCATCACGAAGATGATGTCTGCGTTGCGAATTGTCGAAAGTCGGTGCGCAATTACAAAGGATGTGCGCCCTTCCGTCAAGGTATCGATGGCATCTTGAATGATCTTTTCGGTGCGTGTATCGATGGAAGAGGTCGCCTCGTCGAGGATGAGCAGCGGATTATCCGCAATCATCGCCCGAGCGATAGTGACAAGCTGCTTCTGGCCAGCGGAGAGCGAGTTCTCCTCGCCCATCACCGTATCTAGTCCGTGCGGCAACTGCTTCACCAGTTCGGTCAATCCAACTTCCTCAACGACTTCCTTCAGGTGTTCATCGCTCACGTCCGGCGTGCGGTACACAAGGTTCTCGCGCAGAGTCCCGTTGAAGAGCCACGTATCCTGCAAGACCATTGAGAACAACGAATCCACATCTTCGCGCTTGAGGTCTGACGTGGAAACCTCGTCAATGAAAATGTCGCCTGAATCCACGTCGTAGAAACGCATCAGAAGATTGACAAGGGTTGTCTTTCCAGCGCCGGTTGGGCCGACTATGGCGACCTTCTGCCCTGGATACACATCTGCAGAGAATCCGTGGATGATCTCCTTACCCGGCACATAGCTGAAATGAACGTCTTCGAAACGTACGTGGCCACGCACCTCATGCTCATGATCTGGCTTGTCTGACTCATCAGGCATTTCGTCCTCGTCAAGCAATTCAAAGACGCGAGTTCCTGCAGCAGAGGCGCTCTGGAACGAAGTAGCCGCCTGCGCGATGTTTGCCAACGGCTGCGTGAACAGGCGAATGTACATCATGAAGGAGACGATCACGCCGATCGAGATCGTGTCATTGATGACCAAGACTGCGCCGACCACGCACACCACCACGTAGCCTAGGTTGCCCACGAACTGCATGATT
The DNA here is from genome assembly GCF_014041995.1 of Changpingibacter yushuensis. Taxonomy (NCBI): domain Bacteria; kingdom Bacillati; phylum Actinomycetota; class Actinomycetes; order Actinomycetales; family Actinomycetaceae; genus Changpingibacter; species Changpingibacter yushuensis. Next base: position 2,112,151 of record NZ_CP059492.1, read on the forward strand.
GGCATCATCATGCCGCCCAAGAAATCGGCGCGCCAAGTGCTCTGATAGAGCTTGTCGTTGCGACGCTTGAACTCATCCTTCACAACGGGTTCAGCGTTGAAGGCACGCACTACTACGTGGCCCGCGAGCGTCTCTTCGATATGACCATTGAGCGCACCGAGTTCACGCTGGCGACGCTCGAAGAACTGCTGACTGGTCGTCATGACAATAAGGGTCAGCGCAAAGCCCACGACTGCTGCTGCGATTCCAGAGAGCGCCATGCGCCATTCCGTCGCAAACATCATGATGGCTGAACCAAGGATGGAGACCACGCCAGTGATAATCGTGCTCACCGAACTGTTCAAAGTCTGCGAAAGCGTATCCACATCGTTCGTTACTCGCGAGAGAGTATCGCCGTGGCTCGTTCGGTCGAAGTACGAAAGAGGCATGCGATCAATCTTCGTGTTGATTGCCGTACGCAGGTTCTGTGAGGTGCGCTGGGTGGCCGTCACCATGAGGCGGGCTTGAACGTAGGTGAAGACGAAGCTCCCTACCAGCACAGATACAGTGATGATCACCAAACGCCGGATCTCATCCATATCGATGGATGAGGCCAACCCTGCGCTTATCGTGTTGGTGATGTCCTGGAGGTAGTGCGGCGTGATGACGCTGAGCACCGAACCCACCACGGCCAGAACCACAGCCAGAATCATGTGCGGCCAGTAATCGCGCGCAAATACAAGCATCTTGCTCAGCGTGGGGCCGATATTCGAGACGGCCTTACCGCTCAGCTTCCCTCCGCTAGAACCTCGCCCGCCCGGGCCGTGCCCACCAGACCCGGGACCTCTGCCCGGCCCATGGCCGCCGCCAGCGTTGCCACTGGACTCCAGTTGCTTCTGCCGAACCTCTTCAGCAGCTCGCTGCCCGGCAGCAGCACTTGCTATTTCATTCTCGAGTTCGATCTGCTCTGGAGTCTTGACGTCGGAAGCACTTGCTGCAGAGGTACTCATGCCAGTTCCTCCTCACTGAGTTGAGATAATGCAATCTCGCGATACACCGCGTTGTTATCCATGAGTTCTTGGTGGGTACCAGATCCGACTACCCGTCCCTTGTCGACGACGAGGATACGATCAGCATTGCGAACCGTTCCAATTCGTTGCGCCACGATAATGACGGTGGCCTCGCTGGCTTCGGTGCGAAGTGCATCGCGCACGTCGCGGTCCGTTCGGTAGTCCAATGCAGAGAAGGAATCGTCAAAAATCATGATCTCCGATTGACGTGCCACCGCACGTGCTATGGAAAGCCGCTGCTTCTGACCACCGGAGTAATTGGTGCCGCCTTGGGAGACGTGAGCGCCATATCCCTCATCTTTCTGAGAGATGAACTTAGAGGAAGCGGAAATGCGCGCCGCCTGAACGATGTCCGCCGGAGTTATCTCCGTGGATCCCGTTCCGTAATCAATATTGGAGGCGACAGTTCCCGAGAACAACGTGGCCTTCTGGGGAACGTATGCGATGCGGTTGCGGAGTTGACGCTGGTTCCATTCACGTACATCAACACCATCGACCAAGATCTCTCCTCCGCGAACATCGAAGAAGCGCGGGATGAGGTTGACGATCGAAGACTTTCCCGATCCAGTTGCACCAATAAGCGCGACCGTCTCACCAGGATGTGCAGTGAACGATACGTCGTGGATGGCGTCGTCGTCGGCATCTGGATAACGGAAATCGACGTTACGGAACTCTACGAGCCCACGCTCGCCAGATTGCGTGACCGGCCCATCTTTGATGGAGATGTCTGTACGCAACACTTCGCTAATACGACGGTAAGAAACGCGTGCGCGCGGGAAGAAGATGAACACTACCGCGAGCATCATGAACGCACCAATGACTTGCATTGCGTAGGAAGAGAACACAATCATCTGCGAGAACAGCAGCATGCGTTCTTCTGGAGCACCTGCATCGTTGATCATGTGCGCACCCAGTGCGTAGATCGCAATAGTCAATCCTGACATGATTGAGGTGAGCGCTGGCATGAGGAACGCCATCGTCGCGTTGACATACATCGACGTTCCAGTGAGTTCGTCGTTTGTATGCTCAAATCGCTTCGCGTGGAACCCTTGCGCGCTATATGCGCGGATAACCCTCAAGCCGTCAAGGTGTTCGCGGGTGACCCGGTTGAGGTCGTCGGTGATGCGCTGCATACGCATCATCTTGGGCATCACAAGACTCATGATGACAACGAGGAACAGCATAACGATGACTACCGTGATGGCCGTTGCGATCGTCCACGTGGTGTTCTTGTCAGCGATCTTGGTCATGGCCCACACGGCCAGAATCGGTGACTTAATCGCCATCTGCAGACCCATGACCACGAACATCTGAATCTGAGTGACGTCGTTGGTGGAGCGGGTGATGAGGCTCGAAAGCGAGAACCGATTGGATTCTGCCATTGAGAAGTCCATGGTCTGGTCGAACACTGCACCACGCAGGTTCTTCGCCAGAGTTGCACCGATCATCGCGGTGCAGAAGCCGGTCACGATAGCGGCGCACATTGAGCCGAGCGCGCATAGCAACATGTATCCACCCTGCTGAAGCACGTCACTCATTTCGGAGTTCGGCGTGACGATCAAGGTGGTGATGTCCTGCATGTAATCAGGCAACTTGAGGTCGAGGTAGACCTGCGTCACGATCGCGCACAACGCGATCACGGCCAAACCCCACTCCCTCTTACCTATATACGTAAAAATCTTCATTCGTCCATCCTTGACGCCCGTGACGTCTGATACAGGTGACTCTTATATACATTTGTTTCAACGAGACAGTTGTACCAATAATGTGGCATACTGTCAAAGGAACACATCACGAAGTCGTTCACACAAAGCAGTGCACTGCTTTACGAGGAGGATGAATCGCATGGCCCGCCAGGCCCGAACAACCGAGAATCTCAAGGATCGCATGGCAGATGCACTTCTTGAGCTGCTCGCCGAGAAACCATACTCAGAGATCTCGGTAAGCGAAATCACGGATCGGGCGGACGTGGGGCGCGCCACCTACTACAGGCACTTCGCATCAAAGAAGGACGTCCTCTTATACAAGTTCGATGTGATCTTCTCCCAGACAGAACACCACGAAGCGCTGCGTCTCCCCTACCAGCGTGCGGACCAAGCCGCCATCAAAGAACATCTCATTACGCAGTTCAAGAGCTTGTCTGCCTACAAAGACGTTCTGCAGCTCATCTACTCCCGCGATTTGGATTACGTCCTCTTCGTCTATATGTACAAGGAGACAATAGCGAGGCTCTCTGACAAGACCCTCGTGAGCCGCTACCGCACCGCGCTACACGCCGCAACAACCTTCGCTATCACGGATCAGTGGATCACCTCGGGCTTCGAACAGACGCCGGAGGAGATGGTTGACCTCATCATGTACCAGCTCCGGCCTGGGCCGCATCCACCTGAACGCGACAGTGAGATCCCGTGGAAGGCTAAGCACTGGCATGGTTTTGGCGAAGAAACCTCGGCAGTAGCGGACGGTGAAATGCCTGTCACAGAAACGGCCTACTGCACACAGCCCGACGCCGTTGGTGATGCCACTCGCAATACCGTTGGGGAGATGAGCTGCAACTAGGGGGTGCACTTCACAGGAAGCACACCCCCTACCCAAACAAATCTCGCGGATCTACTACTCTTCTTCAGCTGGAGTGGGCTGCGTCATGTGTGCAGGGACCACCCACTTGTCAAACTCGCCGGCTGAGAGAAACTCCAGTTCCATCGCAGACTCGCGCAACGAGATGCCCTTCAGGTGAGCATTCTTCGCGATCTTCGAGGCTTTGTCATATCCAATATGGCGATTGAGCGCCGTCACCTGCATGAGGTTGATGTCCAGATTGTGCTTGATCTGTGGCAGATTCGGTTCAATTCCTCGGGCGCAGTGCTCTTCGAAACTCACACATGCGTCTCCAATAAGCTCGATGGACTCAAGTACCGCCCATGCCATCACAGGTTTGAACACATTCAGCTGGAAGTTGCCCTGTGAACCCGCGAACCCAACGGTTGCGTCATTGCCAAAAACCTTCACGGCGACCATCGTCATCGCTTCACACTGAGTGGGGTTGACCTTGCCCGGCATGATGGAACTCCCCGGCTCATTCTCCGGAATAAGAAGCTCTCCGATTCCATTGCGTGGCCCTGAAGCGTACCAGCGAACATCATTCGCGATCTTCATCAAAGCACCGGCAAGTACTCGCAGTGAGCCAGAGACTTGCACCAAGGCATCGTGCGCTGAAAGCGCGGCGAAAAGGTTCCCAGCTTGCTTGAAACTGAAGCCTGTCTCTTCACTGATATACCGGGCAGCGACCTTTCCAAAATCCGGATGAGAGTTCAGCCCAGTGCCTACCGCCGTGCCGCCAATTGCCAGTTCGCGAGCGCGCGAATCAGAATACTTGATTCCTTCGATTGCAAAATCGATCTGGGCAATCCACCCAGAAATCACTTGCCCCAATGTAATTGGAGTGGCGTCTTGCAAGTGGGTCCTGCCAACCATGACCACATCGCCAAACTGCTCGGCTTTGCGTGCCAGCGTGTCGCGAAGCTTACGGACATCGGGATACAGCTTGAGGTTGAGTTCGTTGACAATCGCAATATGCATCGCAGTTGGGAACGTGTCATTTGACGACTGACCACGGTTGACGTGATCGTTGGGGTGGACTGGAGACTTCGAGCCCATCACGCCACCTGCGAGTTCGATCGCACGGTTAGAGATGACCTCGTTGGCGTTCATGTTCGACTGAGTACCTGAGCCGGTTTGGAACACGACGAGCGGGAACTCATCATCCAGAGCACCCGAAATAACCTCGTCACTCGCTTGCTGTATGAGGTCCGCAATGTCCGCGGGAAGCTCCCCCAACTGTGCATTTGCTTGCGCAGCAGCCTTCTTGAGTATTCCAAGTGCCTGGATCATCGGACGCCCCCACACGAAGGTGGAGCGGCCGATTTCAAAGTTGTGGAGGCTACGTTCTGTTTGCGCTCCCCAGTAATGTGCAGCGGGAACGTCAATTGTCCCCATCGAATCGGACTCGGTCCGCACTGATGAAGTATCACTAACCATGACCCAAGGCTACCCCAGCACATGCTGAGAGCTCAGGCCACTTTCCCCCTAATTCAAACTTTGGGAATAACCACTATCCAAACCCCGTTGTGTGGATGTACAGTGAATCTCCTGCGCAAGCAGGACTTTCACTTGCACAGCACGCGCAACAGATTGCGCACCAGCACTTGCTGCTGGTTGCCCGCGCCGGTTCAAGGCATTCCTTGAGTCCTGCGCTGCCCCGCATTCACCTGCGGGACTACGGAAAAAACGGGCGTGGAGCCTCAACGCTCCGCCCACGAGGAGAAGAAATGAATATCAATACAACTCAACAGCTCCGCCATGCGGAGGCAGAACTCAAGTCTGCAGAAGCAGAAGTTGCCACGCTTGGCATCTTCGCATCGGCCTCACGCGCAGAACGCGCGCAGTTCCGGCTGGACGCCGCACGGCGCGCCGTCGCTGAACTTGGTCATCTGAGCTACGCCGCCTGAAACAGGTAGCGTGCTGCGACACTGTCGCGGCCCTCAACGCGAGTGGCGGGTGGGAATCTTCCCACCCGCCACTCTTGTATATACGTATCGCTGTGCTTGTGATCCTTGCTAGCGCTTCACAAACCGCTGGCAGCCTCGCGTGAGGCCCGAGAAGACCGGGGTTCGCACCACCAATCAAAGAGGGCTTGGCATTCGCGGCAATCGAACGTTTACTTCTTGTCGGTCTTTTCCACAATCTTGCTCGTGTTCTGAGCAGTGCGAATGAGCGCGATAGAAACCTCAAGCCCAACTCTGGCCAGAAGAATGTACAGGAATGCCCCGACCCCTCCGAAGACTAGGGCGCCGAGGAATCCCAGGAATCCGTACCGACTAGCACCTGAAATAACTGCGGCAATCCACGCCAGAACTGCCAGCACGATCACAACGATGTAAACGATCTTGACAACTTTGATTGTTACAAAGTTCTTGAACTCAAAATCGAAGAGTGCACCAAAGAATCCCTTGTCGGAATCATCCTGAGTTGGCTGCGGGTACATCGGAGCGCTAGACCATGCTTGACCTGAGGCCTGCTGACCGTACGTTTGCCCATAGGGTTGGCCATATGGTTGCCCGCTAGGCTGTTGGAAGGGCTGTTGAGGCCGCGCCCCTTGGTGCTGGCCACCTCCAGTTGGCTGATCGCCCGAAGGCACATTCTGTCCGTGTGGCACTGGCGGTTGAGTCATGAAGAGTCCTTTCCACAGAGCACTCGACTGGAACGAGTACCTTAACCTATAGACTAACCGCCCAATAGCCTCATTCGAAGCATGTCCATCTATGCGTGCGCGCACGTTCTCCCACCAGAGACCGCAGTTAAGCTAGCGTCACGGTGGCGTGGGCATACTCTGCCCATGGCGGCCTCATCTAGGTCAGCCCACATCTATGAGAGTCCGCCAGCCAGTATCGAAGTGAGTGAGGTAAGGAATGGACAAGACGGCCTTGGTTGTCCAACACGTTGCATTCGAGGATCTTGGGATCATTGAACCCATCCTGCTTGGCCGCGGCTTCACTATCCAGACAGTCCAAGCGGGCGTGGACCCCCTGCCCGACGATGTCACGGCGTCGCTTGCAATTGTTTTGGGTGGTCCAATTGGTATCGCGGACGCCGATCGCTACCCCGTCGTCGTCCAAGAAATCGCGTGGTTAGAGCGCAGGCTTGACCTCAATCTTCCCACTCTGGGCGTGTGCCTTGGCGGGCAGCTCATCGCAGCGGCACTGGGTGCAGAAGTTTCGTCCTCAGGACGCACCGAAATCGGCTTCGCGCCACTCACCTTTTCCGACGTATCCGGAAACGTGTTAAGCACGTTGGGCGAAACTCCCGTGCTGCATTGGCACGGTGACGAGTTCGCCATTCCGGAAGGCTGCGAACTCTTAGCGTCTACACCGCTCTTCCACAACCAAGCTTTTCGGCGCGGGGAGAACGTGCTGGCACTTCAGTTTCACCTCGAAGTCTCCCCACTCACTCTGGAGAGGTGGTTCATCGGGAATGCGTTCGAACTTGCGGCGCATGGCATTGATCCGCGCGACCTGCGCCGGGACACGGCGGCGTTTGGCGCTGCCCTTGAAGAACTTGGCGGGCAAGTCTATGACGCGTGGTTGACCGGAGCAGGACTGTAAGAGTCGCAAGTACGGCGCGTAATTCAGCCCAAATCCCAGCCCAGGTCACAGCCCAATGGCCAGAATCCACGCCCGACGTCACCGAATATCGTGGAACAGACTCACACCAATTGAATCTGCGTGCATGCGAACTTCCTCAGCGATGCCACGTGCGAACTCAACGCGCCGCTCCTCGGGCATGCGTTCGGTCGGTGTGGATACTGAGATGGCCATCGTTCCCCCACCTGGCAGGCTAATCGGAACTGCCACGCAGCAGATGCCGGCCTCGTTTTCTTCGAGTTCCTGAGTCCATCCGCGCGTGGGAAAGAGTTCAATATTGGACTCCAGCGACGCTCGCAAACTATCGATCGTCTCCTCGCGTGCCAGCTTGAGAGATGGATCGGACAGGTAATAGTCCACCGACCGTTCGCCTTCGGGTGAGGATGCGATGAGGGCGCGGCCCAGACTTGTGCGTGCAGCAACCGCCTCTCGGCCTATCCGGGAGACCACCCGAATAGCGCGGTCCGGCTCTACCTTGTCCAAATAGATGATGCTGGTTCCGGTGAGTCGACCCAGGTGAACAAGTTCATTGAAGCGCCGAGAGATTCCCACAAGTACAGGGTGCAGCTCGTCAACTATGCGTTGCGTATGGGTGTGGTAGGACGCGATGGGGCCAATGCCTTCCCCTAAACGGTAATACCCAGTCTCTTCGTCCTGTTCAACCCACGTGTACTCACGCAGAGTGGCCAACGTGTTGTAAGCCGTTGTCTTGTTGATATCCAAGCTTCGCGCAATAAGTGTCAACGGAACACCGTCCGCATCGCTTCGTGCTAGGAAATCAACAATTCGAACAGCCTTGCCCACACTGGCGAGAAGCTTCGTTGTTGCCATACCTAACATTCTACTGACAAACGGGCAGCATCTTGGAATCGGTCCCACCTGTGCACGGAACCACAGAGCGGCTCCTCTGTGACATGATGAGTGGGCATTAGCTACACCCGCACGTCCCATCGCCCGAGTGAGAACTCAGACGCACGTGGAACAGAATCGAAGAAATCACAGTGGATTCACTACCGTTTGTTCATGGACCCATCGCAGGGATAACTCTGGAATCGCACAACGCTATGCCTGCCCTCGTGATTTCCACCCCACGCGTCAACGCACTGATCTACATCCAAGGAGCGCAGCTGGCTCAATGGCAGCCTGCAGGCCATACGCCCGTGCTCTTCATGAGCAGCGCTTCTCAGTTCGAACCAGGTCAGGCAATTCGTGGAGGTGTACCTGTCATCGCCCCATGGTTTGGTCCGTCAGATGCTGGCCGTCACGGCTGGGCCCGCAATCTGGATTGGGAACTCACGTCGATCGATGAATCCGACGACGGCGACGTCGTCGTGAGACTGGAACTCCCTCAGGGACGAGTTGGAGCCCCACTCAGTACTGAAGTTAGCCTCACGCTTGAGATAAGGCTCGGCGCGCGCCTGTCGGTGAAGCTCAGTGCAACCAACACGTCAGATCACACGATCCGCCCAGAACTCGCGCTCCACGCGTACTGGGCAGTGGAGGCGCGCGCCCTTGTTGCTAGTGGCATCGAGATGGGTGGGCGTGACAGCCTGAACAGCAACGCAGCGATCCCAGCTGGCACCTTTGAGGCTCTGACCGGCCAAGCAGTCGACCGCTTCTATCCGTTCGACGCGCCGATCGTGCTGCAAGATGCCGGGAACCAGCGAGAAATCAAGATTTCTTCACCCGACGCCACCAATGCGGTGGTATGGAATCCTGGCATAACGGGATCGGCAGCGAGCGCAGATATGGACGCCGAGGATTGGACGCAGTTTATCTGCGTAGAAGCAGCACGCGCCCGCGATGCCCGCCCCATCATCACACCCGGCACAACCGCGCAGCTTTCGCTTCATGCGGAGGTTGCCCATCTGTGATGCGGTGAGCGTTCGCCAGCGCTTGTTGTTTCGTTGATCTGGGTACATGTACCCCGTTTGCCCGGTCAGTTACGTAACGTTGACCGCACTATCTTCGTACCGCTTGCCGGGCTCCTTACGTAGCGTTGGCCGGGCGGCATCCGGCTGCACATCTTGCACGCAACCCGGTTGACTCGTGCACACACTTCCGTTCCGGAGCGGTGGCGACCATTGGCCCATGACATGGCAGGTTCACCTCAATAGCCTGAAAGTGGCGATGCGTGACGGCGTTTCGTGCCACATCGTTGTGGAGATTCGTTGCACCGCTGCTCGAACACCATTGAAAGGCGAGGACAAACATGATTAACCGCATGGTTTGGAACCAGACTGCGTACTTCGGTCCTGGCGCCATCACCGCAATACCCAACGAACTTCGGCGCCGCTCGTTCACAAAGGCCTTCGTTGTCACTGATCCCGTACTCATTGAGACCGGAGTGGCACAGAAGGTTCTCTCTTTGCTCGACGACGAAGCGTTCCCTTACGTTGTCTTCTCAGACATCAAGCCCAACCCTCCCATCGAAAACGTCTTGGCCGGGCTTGCGGCATTTGATGAGGCCAAAGCAGATGTGCTCATTGCGATTGGCGGTGGGTCACCTCAGGATACGTGCAAGGCAATTGGAATCATCGCAAACAATCGCGAGTTCTCAGACGTTCGGTCGTTGGAGGGAACCGCGGCAACAACTAACCCTTCTGTTCCCATCATCGCCATTCCCACAACAGCGGGAACCGCTTCGGAGACCACCATCAACTACGTCATTACGGATACAGAAAACAAGAGGAAGTTCGTGTGCGTGGATCCGCACGATATTCCCATTCTCGCGATCGTTGACCCAGAGATGATGGCCTCAGCACCCCGGGGGCTGAAGGTGTCCACCGGGCTAGATGCACTTACTCATGCCATTGAAGGCTACATAACGGCCGGAGCATTTGACCTGTCAGATATGTTCCATATCAAGGCGATTCAGATGATTGCGACGGCTCTACCTTCCGCGGCAGACGGCGATCCGGAGGCCGCCGATCAGATGGCCATGGCCCAGTACATTGCTGGTATGGGATACTCCAATGTTGGCCTCGGGCTGGTGCACGGAATGTCGCATCCACTGGGCGCGTTCTTCAACGCTCCGCATGGGCTCGCCAACGGCATTCTGTTGGCTGCCGTACTCGAGTACAACGCTCCAAATAGTGGTGAGAAGTATCGCGCGATCGGTGAAGCCTTTGGAGTTGACGGCGCCCGGACTCTTCCCATTGAGGAGGTTCGTGAACAAACCGTCGCGGCCATCCGAGATTTCGCAATCAAGCTGGGCAACCCGACGAGCATCAGTGCAATCGGTGCCACTGAAGCGGATATCCCGTCATTAGCCGAAGCCGCCTATGCGGACGTGTGTACGGGTGGAAATCCGCGCAAGACCAACCCGGAGGAGATCGCGGCAATCTATCGGTCACTTCTTTAGAGGCTTCTCTTTCGGCTTCCCTGCGGTCTTCGCAAGCGCGGACCGCTCCTGCAGGCTGGATTCACCGCGTCCACACATGAGGTACACGTGGAATTCCAGCCTTCCACGCCACACCTTTGAAATCCAGCGCTAGTTACGCTCCTGAATCAGAGCTTTGGTCAGGAGCGTAACTGCCCTGCGGATAGTCACTGGCAGATCCCGCACGTCCGAATGCCCAGCCCCCACCTTCACAATGTCAACGAAGATTGTGGCGTAGATCGTGTGGGCGAGGTCCGAAAGTGTCAGATCGGGATGCCGCGGCATGGCCTTGCGTGAACTGAGGATTCTGAGAATCGCTTCCTCCGTCTTTGCCACTTGACTTGCCGCGGCGTTCTGACGCTCCGGAGAACCGAACAGTGCCTCACGTTCGTAGGCAATCATATTTTCGGGATGCTCCATAGACTCACGGGCAAGCGGATGCAGCATTCCTAGGATCGCTTCCGTGACGTCCCCGGTTTCGCTAGTTTCATTCAGGCTCAGCGCCACGCCTTCTTCGAACTTTGCATTCATCACTGCCACCAGCAGCTCAGCCTTAGAACCCGCATAACGAAACAGAGTTCCCGTGCCTACGTCAGCTCTTTCCGCAATTTGCGCTGTGGTAACAGACTCGTATCCAAATTCGGCGAAGAGGTCACTCGCAGCGGCCATGATGCGATCACGCTTCTCCGCCTTCTTTCGTTCCCGAAGCGTCAGCCCAACCACCGCCGCAGTTTTCGCATTCGTCTGCACCACTTGGCACCCCGTACTCCCCTTTTTGCCCGCTATCGCAGCGGTTTCGCGCCACTTATCTTCGAGCACATTTTAATCCATGCCCGCACATTGTCTGAAGCGACGACGTCGTGAACCACATCCTTCCCGGCAGGTCCTATTTGGAGTGTGCTCCGTTTGGAGTATAGTCCGTTTCGAGGTGTGGCGGTTGTCTCTAAGACCAGGGATCATGCCACGCACTCGATTCCATAGAACAGAGACTCCAAGAAGGGACATCCAATGACTCGCAGAGCATTCATGATCGGAACAGGAATCGGAAATCTGGCGGCGGGTATTTACCTAATCCGTGACGGCGGTTGGAAGGGCGAACAGATCACCATGCTGGGCCTCGAAACGCACGGAGCCAACGATGGCCAAGCAGCGGCCGATTTCGAATCGGAGTATGGGCACCACTCGCTCTCAAATAACGCGGGCTTCCTCAACCGTGGCGGACGTATGCTCAATGAAGAGACGTATGAGAACTTCTGGGACGTCATGGGCACGGTTCCGTCACTGGATAACCCCAGTATCTCCGTCACAAAGGAGATACTGGACTTCGATCACGCCCACCCCACAAAGGACATCGGACGCCTCATTGACTCGCATGGACTGCGCGACCACGGCCCGAACTCTTACATCCACATGCAGTTCACCAATAAGGAGCGGTATCTCTTAACAAAGCTGATGATGCTTCCCGAATCTCGTGAAGCCGAACTGGATGACATGTCGGTTCAGGAGTGGTTCAAAGAGACTCCGCACTTCTTCACCACCAACTTCTGGTGGATGTGGCAAACCACTTTCGCCTTTCAAAAGGTCTCTTCAGTGGCTGAACTGCGGCGATACATGAACAGGATGATTCTCGAGTTCTCGCGAATCAACACCCTAGAAGGTGTAACCCGCACGCCCTACAACCAGCAGGAATCAGTGATCCTCCCGATGCGCGCGTGGCTCAAAGACCGCGGAGTCCAATTCGTCACCAACCGCAAGGTCACCGAGTTCATATTCAAGGACACTCTCCTTCGCGATGAAATAACCGTTGTTGGGCTGAAGTACGAGGAGGTGGACAACGCTAACAAGGAAGGGACTATTGAACTCACAGAGGACGACCTTGTGTTTGACACCAATGGATCCATCACTGACTCCACCTCTATTGGCGATCTCGACACACCAATCGTTGAGGACATGCGTTACGCGCCTTCGGCGCTGTTGTGGAAACAGGCGGCCCAGCACTTCTACAACCTTGGAAACCCAGACAAGTTCTTTGGCGATCGAAGTCAGTCAGAGTGGACAAGCTTCACCGTGACAACCAAAGACCACGCGCTTATCAATGAGATCTCGCGGCTCACTAAGCAACTGCCCGGAAATGCACTCAACACTTTTGTTGACTCAAACTGCCTGCTCTCCCTCGTAGTACACCATCAGCCCCACTACCATGCGCAAAAGCCTGAAGAAGGCGTGTTCTGGGGTTACGTGCTATACCCACGCAACACTGGCGACTTTGTGAAGAAGCCCTTCATTGAGATGACCGGCCGAGAGATGCTCTTGGAATCTTTGGGGCACCTTCAAAAGTTGGATTCGACGGCGAACCCCATCTCGGAACGAACTGACGAACTCATGGAGACGGTCATAAACGTCATACCGTCCCACATTCCATACGCTTCAGCGCTGTTCAACCGAAGGACAACCACAGATAGACCCTTGGTTGTGCCAAAGGGTTCCACGAATCTCGCATTCATTAGCCAGTTCTGCGAAATGCCATTCGACATGGTGTTCACCGAGCAATACTCGGTTCGCGCTGCACAGGTAGCGGTGTACACACTGCTAGGACTCGACCTTCCATTGACCAAACTCCATCACTACGAGAAGAACCCGAAGATCCTGGCACGGGCAACACACACCATGTTCCGGTAGTTAGGAGATGTGGTGGCCGGACCTACTGAACTGATGTTACGACGTCGAATCTGAGTTCGACAGCCCATTCTTCTAGAAGTAGTTCTGGCCACCACCCCACACAGCTCCGCTGCGCCGATTGAACGCAAGAAGCGGGCTACCGGAGAACCAACACCGGAGGCACAGTGCTTCCGACCTACAACTAAGAGTGCGTTACAGCGGATCCGGCACCAAACCGCTCTAAGGAAGCGCGCACGCTCCCGCGCAAGATGAGTTCAATCCGGGGAACCAAATCAGCTGGCTCCTCCCTCATCCCTCCGGCAAACCAATGGAGCAGATGGCCCAACACGATCATCGCGTAGTGATCGATCACAAAGGTGCGGCTCTCCGGCTCCAGCTGCAGATCCCCTTCGAGTTCTGCCACAATAGCCGCAGTCATGCCTTGGAACTGATGCATGAAGAACCGTTCCAGTTCGCGGTGGCTCAACGAGTTGATGGTGGCGTACGTCTGTTCCCGATTGTTCTTCATATATGTGAGCATCTGCTGGAAGCCCTGCGCCCACTCGCTATAGCTGGCGTGGGCCATGATGTGATGAGCGATGTCGCGTTCAAAGACCCACACCGCCAGTTCGTACACGTCTGCGAAATGGTAGTAGAAGGTCTGGCGGCTCACGCCTGCTGCACTTGTCAGACCAGCCACGGTGATCTTCGAAAGAGGGCGTGATCGCAGCTCTTCCTTTAGTAACGCACCCAGTGCGTCTTGCGTGGCGTTCGCGTTTGACATTTCCGCCGAACTCCTCGTCATGGTTACTTACTGCCGAATCATTCTGGGCACTTAGTCCCATCGTGGGTGAATGTTCGCGCCTGACACTACTGCATTTCTGCCCCGGCTTTCACACATCCGCAAATCTGTCTATGTGGGACAAGTAGGCCGGTCACATACGTTTGATGTGAGAGAGTCACCGCCGATTCTCGGAACACATCAAGGGGCTCGGAACACATCAAGGGGAACGTTGTCATGTTTTTATTTGAATCTATTCCATGGTACTCATGGATCGCATGGTTTGCCGTGCTGGGTGCGCTCATTGGACTCAATGAAGTAACTAGGCGGTGGAAAGCCGGCGGAATCCTCCTTTTTATCGCTCTTCCCATTATTCTCACGCTTTTTGTTTGGCCAACCACCGCAGGCGCTGGCTCGTCCACCGGAACCTGGTTCCACTGGGTGAAGGTCTACTCCGCTCTGGCTGGCTGCCTTGGTTTCATGGCTATCCGCTACTTCCCTCGCGTCGCAGCGAAGAAGTGGGTTTTGTGGTTCCCACCGGCCATCTTGGCTATCAACATCATCGAAGCTTGCATCCGTGATTTCCAGGTGGGCTCCATGGGAGCAGACGGGATCGTGGACGGCGTCCACATGCTCTCGGGTCCGTGGAACTGGATGAATGGCATTGCCGGACTCATTAACCTGCTGACCATCTGCGGATGGGTCGGTATCTTCATCTCCCGCGACAAGTCAAAGGACATGATCTGGCCTGACATGTTGTGGTTCTGGATCATTGCGTACGATCTGTGGAACTTCTCCTACGTCTACAACTGTGTAGGCGACCATTCCTTCTACGCTGGCGCCGCTCTGCTGATCTCCTGCACAATCCCGGCATTCTTCATCAAACGAGGCGCATGGCTGCAGCACCGTGCACACACCCTTGCGCTGTGGATGATGTTCACGATGGCCGTCCCGGCCTTCGTAACTGATTCACAGTTCGCAGTACATGCTTCCGGCAAGCCTGAAGCCCTGTTCACAGTTGCCGCACTGTCTCTGACCGCCAACCTCTGTGTGCTCGTTTATCAGCTGCGTACGATTCGGCGCCATCGCCTCAATCCGCTTCGCGACGAGCTCTACACCGAACTGACCAAGTACAAGGAAGTAGTCGCAGAGAACATCGCGGATACCTCCACCATTTCTACTGGTGTAACCGCACCGGCAGACGAACTAGCCAGACGCTGAGCGCAGACTCGGCTGGCACATACGTGAGGGCCCGGTGGTTGACCGGGCCCTCACGTTCGTTTTCGCTATTACGCAAGCGCCGCGATGGCGGCATCGTAATCGGGTTCAGTGGTGATTTCTGGAACCAACTGGGTGTACACAACGGTGCCATCCCGGTCCAACACCACGACCGATCGCGCCAAGAGGTTCGCAAGCGGCCCATCCACCTGAGTAATACCGAAGTCCTTGCCGAATGTGGACCGGAAACTGGAGCCGGTCACGACGTCGTCGATACCTTCAGCAGCGCAAAAGCGCCCGGCCGCAAATGGAAGATCCGCCGAAGCACACACCACCACGGTATCGTCGAGTGAGGCGGCACGCTTGTTGAACTCACGCACGGAGGCCGCACACGTGCCGGTATCCAGGCTTGGGAAAATGTTGAGAATGATGCGCTTACCAGCGAACGACCCACTGGTGACGTCCGCAAGGTCAGATCCGGTCAGCGAGAACTCAGGTGCCTTCGCACCCACTGCCGGCAACTCACCAATTGTCTGAACGGGAATTCCTTTGAATGTAACTGTAGCCATGCGCCCATTTTGTGCACACGGCCACAGCTACGGCAAGGGTCAGCGACCTTCAACTACCTCAAAGCGAACAGCCATGAGGTCCTCAGAGCGTGAAGAGCAGCCGAGTAACAGATCGAATTCGCCTGGTTCTACTACCCTGTTCTCGTGGGCATCGACAATCCCTAGGTCCGCAACGGGGATCTCGATCTGGACCACGCGGGATTCCCCTGGGAGCAGCTCAACTTGCCGGTAGGCCTTCAGTTCCTTGTCTGTCCAGGAAACCGAAGTCACGAGGTCAGAGACATATGCTTGAACCGTCTCCACTGCCGTGCGTTTGCCTGTATTTGTGACCGTTACGTGGGCCCGCACCACATCCAGCTCGCCCACGACAGGCTGATCGATTCGCGCATCCGAGTACTCAACGCTTGTATATGAGAGGCCCTGACCAAACGCGAACGCCGGGGCTTGAGTCAAATCTGCATAACGGTAGCCGTGCTGACCCCGAATCTGGTTGTAGTACGTGGGCTGTTGCCCGACGTGCTGCGCAAAGGAGATCGGCAGGCGGCCAGATGGTTCTATGGCGCCCAGCAGGATTTCAGCAATCGCATTGCCGCCCTCCATTCCCGGGTTTGCTACCCACAGCAAGGCCGCAGCACGGTTCACAGACTCAGGCAGCACAAGCGGCTTGGAGGCCAGCAACACAACCACGACGGGCTTTCCTGTGGCGATGAGGGCATCAAGCAGTGCAATCTGACCGCCTATCAGTTCGAGCGTGGCCGTAGACCGAGCCTCTCCAACAAGCTCTATTCGATCTCCCACCACAGCGACCACGACGTCCGAATCCTCGGCATTAGCCACAGCTTCAGCGATCATTTCCTCATCCGGCAGTTCGGCAACCGGAACCGGAGGAAACGGTTGGCCATCCGGGAAAGTCCTACCAGAGGAATCAGGCTCTAGCCGAAGGATCTTCGCACCTTGTGAGTAGGTCACCTCCCATGATTCAGGAGTCTGATTCACCAAACCGTCGAGCACGGTAGTGATCAACTCGCGAGGCTGCCCCTCCATCATCCAATCGACTTGGCCAGACGAACCGGCCCAGTCTCCCAGCTGTGTTTGGGCGTCGTCGGCAAGAGGACCGACGACGGCGATGCGCTGCGTAGTCGGTTCCAAAGGTAGTGTTCCATCATTTTTCAGAAGCACCACGGACTTGCGGGCAACCTCGAGATTCAGCTGACGGTGTTCACGAGTTCCAATGCGGGACGCAATAAGAGTGGGATCGGAGGACGGTTGGCGGGGATCCTCGAACAGACCCATCTCAAACTTGACCGTCAGAATATGGCGGACGGCGTTGTCGAGGTCGGATTCAACCAGTAGCCCCTTCTCAAGAGCCTCCAAGGTTCCTTCGAAGAAGGTGGGCGTGTTCATAATCATCTCATTGCCCGCTTTTACTGCGGCAGCTGAGGCGTGTGCGATATCAGGCTGCACGTGCTGCTCCCAGACCATGCGACCTACGTTATCCCAGTCTGTAACGAGCACGCCGTTGTAGTTCCACTCACCGCGCAGCACGTCTGTGAGGAGCCAATCGTTGAGAGTGATAGGTACGCCGTCTGTGGACTGGTATCCAAGCATGAAGCTGCCGATCCCGGACTTGGCCGCCCGTTCAAACGGCGGGAGGAACCACGAACGAAGCTTCCGATGGGAGATGTCTGCTTCCGAGGCATCGCGGCCGCCCTGCGTCTCTGAATATCCTGCGAAGTGCTTGGCAGTTGCCAGAATGGCCGTCTTGTCAGCCAAACCGTCACCTTGATATCCACGCGCCAAGGCTGTGGCTAGATCCCCAATCAGGAGCGGATCCTCGCCAAACGTCTCATTGATTCTGCCCCATCGCAGATCTCTCGCGATGCAGAGAACTGGTGAGAAGGTCCAGTGAATGCCCGTTGCAGCGACTTCAACCGCAGTGGCTCGGCCAACTCTCTCGATCAGTTCTGGATCCCAGCTTGCCGCCATTGCCAACTGAGTAGGGAAGATGGTTGCTCCGCTCCAAAAGCTGTGACCGTGAATACAGTCATCGGCGATGAGCAAAGGAATGCCAAGCCGTGTTTGCGCAGTGAGCTTTGCTGCTTGGAACACCTTTTCCGGCGAGGTATGCAGCAAGGAACCCGCCAGCTTGTTGAGGACCTCATCTTCGACGTCGCCTCGAGCATCAAGTTGGAGCATCTGCCCAACCTTCTCCTCAACTGTCATTCTGGCCATGAGGTCCTCAACCCGGTCAGTGACCGAGTTGGAGCTGTCCTGATATGGGAGTTTGTGGTCCATCAACTAGTCCTTCAATCCAGAATCCGTGTGTCGTCATTGACGGAAACCAGCGCTTGAACACCGCTGGGGGTTGGCAGCCAGCACGTGGGATCGATGAAAGTGAGAAAAGCATCCTCGTCGAAACCATTTACTTACTGACTGTCAGTAATTGAAGTATAGACTATCCACTAACCCATCCCGTGTGCAAGAAACTCCCGTCCACGCGACCCGCGACATGCTGGATTCTTTCGCACTACATGAACCACACATGCGAGCCCCTGCTAGGGGCCGCATCACTCACGTTGCTTGGGTTCGACCAATGACAATCGTTTGCGGTACCAAGCACCGACATGGAGAATTGGCCCGTGCCCCCTCGTCAGAAAACCAACACATCCCACACAGAACGCAAGGCAGCGCCGCCCCACCGGGCGCTCAAGCCTCGCCCTGAGACGCTTGAGAAGCGCGCCGAGATCCTGCGCGCAGCTGTTGAAGTATTTGGCACCAATGGGTACTCCCAGGCCACACTTCAAGAGATAGCTGAACGAGTCGGAATGACCCACGCCGGAGTACTTCACCACTTTGGAAGCAAGCAGCAACTTCTCCTTGAGGCAGTGCGCTACAGGGACACACACGACCTACCCAGACCAGCCGTCGACCATATGCCGCAAGGGCTAGAGCAGTTCCGGCATCTCACCCAAACCGCCGAGCTGAACATGCAACGCCCCGGCATCGTCCAAACCTTCGTCACTCTCAGCGCGGATGCGATCGCCAACAACGGTGCCACCCGCGAATACTTCGAGTCGCGATACAGCACCCTGCGCGATCAGATTACTGAGAACTTCCGGGCACTGTGTGCGCAACGCGGAATCGCATCCAACACCGCCGAGATGGCCGCAACATCCATCCTCGCGGCCATGGATGGCATTCAGTACCAGTGGCTAATGGACCCAGACGGCGTTAACTTGGCCGCGACCACTGACTTCGCCATACAAGCGATCGTGCGTGCGGTGTTGGACCCTGCGCAATCGACCGAAGAAGCGACCGCCGAATAGGCCGGGCTACAGCGCGTTCTTGCCACAGCAGGCGGTTCCCCAGTCACTGGGCGGGAGTCTTGCCGGCGGAACGGCGATGACGTTCTGCGCCACGGGAACCTTGCGGACCGCAGGGCGCTGATCAAGCCGTTGAGTTCTCCGAACTTGCTCCCAACATCGTTGTGAAGGTACCTGCAACAAAGACCGGTATTGAGGCTATCGAAGATGCCACTTACCGTGGCGCCTCAATGAACGTCACAGTATCCTTCTCCGTCCCTCAGGCTGTTAAGTCTGCCGAAGCCATTGAGCGTGGCCTTCGTGCTCGCCTGCTGAGCGCTGCGTTCCGCAACGTTCTCCAATGGTCTGAGTTCCAGGGCGGCGACGTCGTCGTTTCCCCGCCATTCAAGTGGCAGAAGATCATCAATGGGTCTGACTATGAACCAGTAGCTCGCATGGACGTTCCAGTGGACGAACACTACATTGAGCAACTGCGCCGAATCCCCGATTTCAACCGTGCATACGATGTGGATGGGATGACGATCGAGGAGTTTGAGACCTTCGGGCCCACCGCCAAGACACTGCGCCAGTTCCTCAACGCAGATGCGGACCTCGACAAGCTGGTTCGCGACATCATCGTTCCGGAGCCGTGATAGGCAGCGCAACTTCTTCACACCAACGGATTGTTCTCATGCAGCTGGCTCCATAACTTGCTGGAGAGCATATCTTCATTGCAAAGGACGCCACCGTTCCCCCTACTAGGCGGGCACGGTGGCGTTCCTTGCTGTTTACTGGCGTCGGTAGTGTTCAAGACGCCTGATACCGCCGGTTGGATACGCTCCAACTCGGCAGGACCCTCACATACTGGAGGGGTCTCGCAACTAGGTATTAGAGGGACCCTCAATCACGCGGTTCTGGGATGCTCCCCATCCAAGTCGTGTAGCATCTGCGCCATGTCTGCGGTCAGGATAGAACCAGCATCGGCGTCCCATTTCGATGACGTCCAGTACGCTCTGTCGGGTGGCGGCGACGGCCGCAGCTGTCAGTGCCAATGGTGGATGATGAGAAGCTCGGAATGGGACAGTACCACTAAGGCCGAGCGTCAGGAACGGCTACGTTCAGAGATGCACGCGGACCTCGCCCCCGGTTTGGTCCTCTACGTCGACGACGTCGCAGCTGGTTTCGTACGCGTTGGGCCTCGCGCTACGCACGTTAGGCTCGCTCATTCCCGAAAGATCGCGCCACTATCCACGCAACCGTGGGAGGATCCAGATGTCTGGACTGTGAGCTGCTTTGTAGTTCGCAGGGAGTTCCGCTCATTGGGCCTCACAGCTCTGCTACTTGACGAGGCGATTGAGTACTCACGAAGCCACGGCGCCCGTGCCATTGAGGCGTATCCGGTTGACGTCTCCGGCGGAAAGTGGCGTTCCAATGAACTATTTCATGGCACGCTCGCAACGTTCATAGCTGCAGGATTCCACGAGGTAGTCCGTCCGCGCCCCACTCACGTGATGGTACTTCTTGACTTCAGCCAGACATAACCCGGTGCCGCTGGCGGCGTCATCCGCAAGGCCTGCTGGGAATATGGCGCGTGGTACGACGTCGCCCATCTGGAGCTCAACCTGACCCCTGACCGGGAAACCACCAACTCTATTTGGGAAAGAGCATGATTGATGCGGGCGGCCAACCCACGAGGGCTGTTGGGCCGTGGCTGGTGATCCACGGGGTGCACGACGTCGTCAAGTATCCCCAGAACGATAAGTGGATGCCCCGATATTTCTGGGAGACTCCCGCAATGTCAAGGTCTACCCACGTGGCAGGACGATGGTTCCAGGGGAGGATTGCTCCGGGACGGCGGTGCGGGAATCTCTCGACCAACCGAGCCCAATCAGCGGGCCCGTTAATTTCGGCGATACCTTCGGTGGGCATATCGACTGGCGTTCGGTCGAGCTCCCGCACTGATGGAACAGACCAGAAGTCATCAACCGCGACATCAGCAAGGCAGCGTGCAACAGAGGGTTCCGTATTATCATCTGAGGGCTCAAGATAGGCGCACCAGTCGCGTGGAGCCGTTAAGAAGAGATTCCTCAGATCAATTTCGGGGAAATTCTGGTTCATCGGCATCGTACGGACATACGGAAATCGCTGCGCGTCGCCGCCGGTTGGGTCACGAACGGCACGAGGCTCTGGATAGGTGGAGGCGCATCGTGATAGCGACGGCGGCTGTGCCGATGCCATATACGGATATGCGAAACTGGGACTCGACTGCGACCACCAATTGGGCTTCCCCACCTGTATCGTATGCGCTACTGGCTGGATCAAGTCACGTAGCCATTCCTGATCGAAGCTCTCACATCCCACAACCGAATCGATCGCCGTCTGAATGGAACCGAGGCTCTCCCTGAACATGAGATACAGGTCAGAAGCATCGGACTCCAGCAACGCTTGTAGGTGCGCCAGCCCCTCAGCGTCAATCGGACGAGCATGTGCGGTGACAAAGCGTGCATCGGCCATCGGATGGATCCCAGCGGGTTGCATCACGTTGAGGCACACCCACTGCCCGACGATACTGTTGAGCAGCTCGTCATTCTTTCCACTCATAGCTCACGTCCCACATGCTGGAAGATTGTTGGGATCGCTGAGCGCAGTGGCGGCCGTTGTGTATATGCACCCGTTATATGAGACAACTTTGACTCCAGTTGTTGCGGCCCAATCGGTCTTCTTCGTGTTCGCGAATGCCCTCGGTATTGTGTCTATTCTCCGTGACCAGTTTATGGAATTACAACGGGCGAAAGGACACGGATCATGATCACTGCGAAACCGAGAAGTGAAAGCACTGAGAGGATGATTCCAATGTACGTTAGTCCCTTTGTGTTGGAACTGTCGCGGAGCTCTTTCTTGGCGAACCAAAGAGATAGTAATGCCGGAAAGGGAATGTAAGAGTAGGGGACACTCAATAGACCCCATGCGAAACTGGCCCATGCTTTATGAGGAGCCCTTGGATACGAGACGGTGGATGTGAGATCCTGCATGTCTTTTCCTCTCTCGAGCACGGTGTCTATGAGACGGACTTGTCTCTGTCGATACATTAACTCTCGTTTTATGAGTACCAAGAGAGATGGCTTGAGAATTGAGCTTTCTGGATATCTAAACTAGTTCTGCTGGCAACCATTCAGAGTGTCGATCACTTCGCACTGGTATCTATCGTTGCTCACAGAAGAAGCGCAAGCATCGGATGGGATCGACTGGAGCAACGTCTTGCTGAAGCCACCACCAGAACACGATGCGGGTACTTCTGTATCTTCAGTAGAAAAGCTAACAGCCCTTGATCTAGGAAATCCTAGATCAAGGGCTGTTCTTAGTGGCGGGGGCTGGATTTGAACCAACGACCTCCGGGTTATGAGCCCGGCGAGCTACCGAACTGCTCCACCCCGCGTCGGCTTATAAAGTCTAGCACGCCCCTTCTTTGAAGGTTTACCCCCTCGGGCGTGGGCCTACTCACACCATTGAATCATGGGTTGAGTGAGACCATCTGAATCACGATGAGCAGGCTTAACCCCCGTCCTGTGCCACCGCAGGAATGCGCCGCATCCAGCCTTTGCCTCTTTTCCGCATGCCCAACCCACGCACACACCCCGAGCGACGGCCCTTGACACGACGAAGCCCGGTGGCGGCGGAATCTCTTCCGCCGCCACCGGGCTCACCATATCCGCCGCACGGCTGGCAATCAGCCGGCAACAGTCACCAGTAGCAACTAGCCTGCAGCAGTCACCAGATCCTCGTCAGTTGCCGTCGATCTCCTGCTGGGCGGCTACCGCGTCCGCGATAGCTGCCTGAAGAGCATCCTGCGCTTGGCCGTAGGCCGTCCAGTCACTGTTTGCCATGGCATCGTTGGCCGCGTTCAAGGCATCCTGTGCATCGGACAATGCTTGGTCAAGGCGCACCTGCGCACTTGCCGTGGAGTCCGATGTAGCGGACTCGCTTGGAGAAGGCGTAGCGGTAGCGGTCGCATCATCGGTCGGCTCGGCCGTTGGCGTGGAATCACCCTTATCCACGCTGGCGTCACCCGCTGAAGCACCTGAATCGCCGCCGAAGGTCTGATCAAGAGCTTCGTCCAGAGTGGGAGCAAATCCGATGTTGCCATCACCAAAAGCGGTCAGTACATACTGAACCAACGGATACGTAGTACCAGATGATGCACTCACATACACCGGCTGGACATAGAGCAGGCCACCGCCCACAGGAAGGCTCAGCAGGTTGCCCATTTCCACGGTGGTACCGCCTTGGCGCAACAGGTTGAGAGTCTGTGAGACGGAGGAGTCGGTCAGGAAGTTGTTCTGCGCCTGGCCAGGGCCAGGAACCGTTGAATCGCGCGGCAACTCGAGCAATCGCAGCTTCCCATAGCCGTCCCGGACTTCGCCCGCTGTGTCACCAGCATTCGAATCAACTGCCAAGAATCCCGTCATCACATTTCGCTTGGTAGTACCACCGGGCACAAAGCTCGTAGTCAGTGAGAACTGTGCCGAATCCTGTGTGGGCATCTGGATCGTGAGGTAATACGGCGGCTGAAGCTCCGTGGTGGTACTGGAAGTCGCTGTAGTGGTCGAAGTTTCCGTGGGCTCATTCGGAACGTTCCAGAAGTCTCCACCGGAGTAGAACGAAGCAGCGTCCGTCACGTGATACTTCGTGAGCAGCGTGCGCTGCACCTTGAAGAGATCCTCCGGATAGCGCACATGTGAAAGCAGGTCGCCAGACATCTCTGAGACTGGGGTAATCATTCCCGGGAAGATGTTCTCCCAAGCCTGAAGAACCGGGTCAGAATCGTCCCACTCGTAAAGAGTCACAGAACCGTCATACGCATCCACAACTGCCTTGACAGAGTTGCGCACGTAGTTGACTTCGTCCTCGCCTCCATAGATTGAAACGCCAGTTGACTGGGCATCTTCCGTAGCACTGGAAAGCGAAGTGCGGGCGGAGTAGGGATAGCTGTTGGACGTTGTGTATGCGTCAATGATCCATACCAAACGCTTCGGAGTGGAGCTATCACCATCCATGTCCACAACAGCGGGATACGCCTTGGAATCCAGAGTGAGGTAAGGGGCAACCTTGGCCACTCGCTCGGACGGATCACGATCATAGAGAATCTGAGAATTGGAGGTGACGCGATCTGAGAAGAACATGTCCGTGGACCTGAACTTGATCGCAAACATCAGCTTCTCCCACCAATTCGAGAGCTGAGGTCCACCATCTCCCGAATACGTGGTGAGTACTTGGCCGTTATCCGCCGAATCATCTGGGAAGTCAATCTCCCATGGATCTGTTCCGGCCGCGGCACCCACGATCGAATAGTCAGGCGAGTTCTCGCCAAAGTAGACGCGCGGTTCGTAATCTCCCAAAGATCCCACAGAAGGAATGTCGCGCTGGAAGAACGAAGGTGCGCCGTTAGCGGTGGTGGTGTTGCCGTATGCGGCAGCGATTCCATATCCGTGGGTATACACGGTGTGGTCATTAACCCAGGTGCGCTGAGCAGAATCCAAACCATCGAGGTTCAGCTCGCGCACTGCCAAAACGGTATCGCGCTGCGAGTCATCAATGGTGTAGCGGTCAACCGAAAGATCATCGGAGAAGGCGTAATACTGACGGTTCTGTTGCAGCTGGTTGAACGTGGGCGAGACGATGGTTGGATCGAGCAAGCGAATCTGCGTGGTGGTATCCGCATCTTCGCGCAACAAACCAGCCTCTGCAGAGGCGTCAGCGGTATAGTTCTTGGTCTCCACATCGTCTAGGCCATATGCCGTAAGTGTGGCATCGATGTTTCGCTGAATATACGGAGATTCCATTTCCACAGCGTTGGGAGTCACCCGGAAGTTTTGAACCAAGGCCGGGTACGCCCACAGCACCACAAGGCTGGCCACCAAACCAACCGAGATGCCTGTCACGGCGAGCTTCCACAGGCCCTTAATCGCAGCAACCACGAACAGGACCGCAACGAGCAATGCCGCAATTGCGAGCACAGTGCGGCCAGGAAGAGATGCATTGATATCGGTGAACGACGCTCCGGCGAACTTCGAGTTATCTGCCAGCAGCATGTCGTAGCGCCCCAACCAGAAATAGCCGGCGACGACGATGGAAGCGACCGCTCCCAGCACACCAAAGTGGACCTGAGCGCGCTTGGTGAGCCTGATCTTCCCGTTTTCGGAATCAATCCCGCCATACACGTAGTGGCCCACGACTGCAGCAATCGCGCCGAGCACCAGTAGCGTCAGGATGAACGACAATACCGAATGCAGTACGGGAAGCGTGAACACATAGAAGCCCACATCCTTACCAAACTCTGCATCGGTTGTACCGAAGGCTGTGCGATTCAACCAGGTCAGGTACGTGCGCCATTCGCCGGCCATCGGTGCACCGAAGATGAAGCCGATGAAGAGCGGCACCAGGAGGCGCGAGATCCACGGGTGGTTCTCAACTTGACGGCGGTACTGAGAGGAACCACCGCGCGGCGTCGCCAGATCTTCGATCGACTCACGTGGCTTGGCGACGCGGAAACTGACATAGGTAACTATTCCAACAAGGAGCGTTCCCACTACTCCAAGCAAGAGACTCCAGCCCCATTGCTTCCAGAAGACCTGTGCAGCATCCAGTTGTGAGTACCACCGAGCATCGGTCCACACAGAGGAAAGGATGGTCAAACCAATGAGTAATGCGGCCAACACCACCAATGTGGGGATGAAAACTCCAGTTGATCGCCGAGTTGAGTTCGGTTGAGGCGGACGGGGCGCGTGGGACGTGGACAAACTAATACCTCGAGAATCTTAGGAAAACCCCAGTTTGGGGGCCCGATAGGGTTTCCCCATAAATCTAGCCGAATCGTCAGGGTAATCACAGGAGCCTACGCTTACCGAATACATTCAGACTTGCGGATTCGCTCATTGTTTTGCCATTGGTACCCCTTGTGCATCAGAATCGTGCCGTGACGTCAAGGCAACAATCCATAAAGGAAGCGGTCCGCGAGATCGAAAGCTACGTCTCCACTTTCGGGTGGGACGGTCCTGTGCGCATCTTCGCGCTCATTCGTTCTGCTGATGCGCTTGCTGACCATCCAGAACTCGCGAATGAGCTCCCAGCAGATGTGTCTCTCGAAGCAGCATCGAGCCCTGAGGCCTTCTTTTCGGTAGAGCAAGAGGAGTTGCCACCTGCCGATTCCATTGACCACCTGCTTTCACAGATTGCTTGGCCAGAATCGGTTGCTGGAGCAGCCATCAGCTGTGAGCGAATTACGCTACCGCCAGAAGCTGAGAACGATATTCCCGACGACGAAGCCGAGGCGGAGAAGTTCCTTGCCAGCGATCCGCGCCGCGAAGACGTGCGTATGGTGGTTGGTATTGCTCGGACCGGGGAGTCGTGGTGTGCTCTGCGTTTGCGTTCGCACGATCACGACGACGAGGTGCTGCAATCGAAGGATTTGGTGCCAGAACTCGTCGAGGCACTGCGAACCACGTTCGAATAAAAGAACTCAACCCAGCCTAGCTGGCGCTGCTCGTTCCCGAATCCTCCATAACCATCTCGCAGGTTGTGAGCTGGGATGTATCACCAGCAGCAATTGCCTTGACCGTTGAAATCGACTCATCCAACGTGCGAACTGCGAACACCTGCATTCCCGATGGCTCATGGCCAACTACTTCGCCACAATTAACGGCCGGCGCAAGGAAGTACTCGGCACCTTGGCTTGCCGCACCACGCATCTTGTGCTGAATTCCGCCAATGGCGCCGATCTCTCCGCTGAAGGACATAGTTCCTGTACCGGCGATTTTGTTATCTCCACCCAAGGAGCCGTCGGTCAACTTGTCGTAAATCGCGAGCGCAAACATGCTGCCGGCAGAGGGTCCGCCAATGTTCTCGATTCCGTAGGTGACGTCGACAGGAAACTCAATGTCGCTCGTCTCTAGGTAGATTCCCAGTTGGGAACCGGCATGCGTCCACCCGGTCGAATCCGGTTCGTAGGCAATGGTGGTGACTGGTAGGGACTCTTCCGTGCCATCCCGATCCACGCCAATAGTGACCGTGGTACCCGGATCAATTGTGCCGAGCACTCCGGAAAGGTCGGAGAAGGTGGTGACGTCCGTCGTCGTCGAACCAACCGTAATTGACCTCACCACATCGCCTGCTTTGAACACGTCAGCCGCCGAAGTATCCTCTGCCGCTCCCGTAACCGTGAGGGTCATGGGCACCGTGTAGCCAGCAGCTTCTAGGCCCGCCACTGTTCCTGAATCTTGAGAGCTGCTCATCTGGGCAGCATTGCGCTCGTCAACGTCTGCGGCAGATTCAGACTTCGAATACATCGCGCGAACCGGAATGAGCTGCTGTTCGGTAGAGAGAATCGAGAATAGAGCCTGTGCGCCAGTGACTCCGAAATCCGAGGTCCCTGCGGCGCTCACTGTGGTCATGTAGAACGAGGTGTCCGAATCGTAAGTCTCAGTGCCCTTGATGGAAAGTAGATTGACTCCGTTGAACTCGCCTGAGACGTCCAGCGCGGGACCCGCTGACTCCACTATGTATGCTCCGGGCATCACGAGCCCCACAGCTACAAGAACTCCGAAAGCAGCACCGGCAATTTGAACACGACGACGATCTGACACGTCCCCCATCATGCCGCAGGTAGCTAGGAAATCTCCATTAATGCCCAACGCCCCGAACTTTTCACGCCTGCGGCGTACCCCCGTGTGCTGAGAGGGTCTGACGCTCTAGGCTGGTACTTGAGTAGACACAAAGGAGCCACCATGAGCGAGCCGAGCGACGAACAGAGTCCCGACCAGTGGGAGCAAATGCTACGCGCTGTTCTTGGTGACGAGGCGGCCGAGCAGGTCCTGGCACAGATGCGTGAGCAGGGCATTGACCCAAGCACCCAAATAAACGAGATGATGAATCCCGCCAACTTTAATGCTGTAGTGGCTCAGGTTAAGGCCATGCTCGGTTCGGCCGGTGATGGTCCCGTGAATTGGAAGGTGGGCGAGCAAGTTGCTCGCGAAACCATTCAGAAGCAGCACTTTGACACTCTTGATGCGGCCACCGGAAACCGTGCACGTACCGCACTGCAGACAGGCAACCTTTGGTTGGATCCCGCAACTGAAATTGATCCGTGCGCTGGGCCGAATCAGGCCTGGAGCCGCCTAGACTGGCTCGCTCATTCGCTGCCAACCTTCAAACACATGACCGAACCCGTGGGAGCAAATGTTTCTCGCGCTTTCAGCGAGGCGATGGGAGAACAACTCTCGGAAGCCCCCGATGAAGTCACCGCGATGTTTGGCGGAGACCCCGCCGGCATGATGCAGGGGATCATTGCATCGCTTTTGGGTATGCAGTTCGGAATGGGGCTGGCGCAGCTTGCAGCGATCTCATTTGGCACATCAGACAGCGGCATTCCGCTGGTCGAAGGGCAAACGGCCGCTCTGGTCCCATCAAACATTGCTGACTTCGCTGAGGGGCTCGAAGTTCAAGAAGAAGAGGTCATGTTGTTCGTGGCGGTTCGTGAACAGGCCGCCTCCCGCTTGTATTCGCGTATCAGCTGGCTCCGACCCCAAATCCTCGATACCGTGGCGGCTTACGCCAATGACATAGAGATCGATACCGATTCGATCGAGGAACAGGTTCGAAACATGGGGTTCAACCCCCAGAATCTCCAAGAACTTGATCTGACGAACGTGTTTTCCCCAGAACCCACCGAATCGCAGAAGTTAACTCTTCTGCGCCTTGAGCACCTCATCTCACTTGTCGAAGGCTGGGTGAGCGCTGTTTCAATGCGCGCGGTTGCTGCCCAACTCCCCCACGCCGTTCCGCTCAGCGAGATGTTCCAGCGGCGCAGCGCCACCGATTCCCCCATTAACCAAGTCTTCGGAACGTTGGTTGGCTTGCAGATCAAACCTCGCAAGATTCGTGAGGCCACCCGATTCTGGCAGATGGCCTTCGAGAAGCTCGGCCAAGCGGGCCGCGATGCGCTGTGGGCTCACCCGGACCTCCTTCCCTCTGCTGAAGTGTTGGAGGATCCCAGTTCATTCTTCAGCGGGGCATCCTCGAATGTGGAAGAAGAACTGGATGCATTCCTCAATGAACTCTTAGGTGAGGGCGGCATGGACGGCGATGCACCACACGAACCAGGATATGGGGAGAAGTAGGCGAGCAGATCGCCATCCACATCCTGTGAATCTCTGACGCATGCCCCGTGGCGCGCAACTAGCCTCGGGGCATGCATATTCCACCTGAACTCGGTATCTTTTGGCGCAGCCGGACTGACCTCCAGATTGGGCTCGATCCGCGCGCAGCCGTGGTGGTCGAAGGTCTATCGGTAACAGAGCAGGAGCTCGTCTCCTTCCTCAGCACGCCGCGGACCGAACCAGAGATCGATGGTCTTGCTTCCCGCAAAGGCATCGAAGCTGGCCGAGTGAGCGAGATTCTCATGATGCTCTCGCGTGCGGGTGTGCTTCTGTCCTACGGGACCGATCACTGCGACAAAGCGTTGAAGCTATCCGGTTCCTCCCCGCAGCGGGATCACCACTCCGTGTTGATTGAGAGGCTGGATGTAATGGGCGTATCGATCGGCCTAGCGCTTGCACGCGCGGGCGTGGGTGCGATCGTGTTTCACGATCGCACCCCGATTAGCTCCAGCGACCACCCTGCCCTATATCCAAGGTGGGAAGGGTCCTCGCGCTATCACGGCTTCCTCTTCGCTGTGCGCCAGGTCGCGCCGGGCATTCGAGTGACAGGGGAACCAGACATGGCCGTTCTGTCCGGGTCTCGCATCATCAATCCGAATGAGGCTATGCCGCACATGTTCGCGGGCCTGCCGCATCTTCTCGTGTGGACTGAAGATGTGGACGTATGTGTGGGTCCACTGGTCCAACCGCGCCGTTCGGCATGCGCAGGATGTGTGTACCAACATCTTCTCGAATCAGATCCAGCTTGGCGGCTTCTTCTTCCCCAGGCCCTCAGCGCATCTTCGCTGATCCCGGAGCAATCCTCACTTGCCGCAGCGACCGCTCTATCTGTCCGCGCGATCCTCACGCAACTTGACCATGGCGCCAACCGTATGGAGAACCGGCAGTATCGCATCGCACCACTGCCAGGAAGCATGGTGGAGGTCCAGATACCGCCACACCAAGGATGTGGCTGCACCGCGGAGCTTCCCGAACTGCCGTAAGGTCCTGCGCCGCGCGGACTACACCCCGAAGGAGGCACAAGCTACCTACGGAAAGTCCAAGCTACCTACGGGAGGTACTGGCTACCTACGGAAAGTCCAACCTACCGACGGAAAGTCCAAGCTACCTACGGCTGGTACTGGCTGCCACAATGCTCAAGATGGTTTCTCCCCACGCGGCAAGCTTGGTAGACCCAATGCCCTTGATGCGGCCGAGCTGAGCCAGCTCGGCCGGCTTCGCTATGGCAATGGCACGTAGAGTCGTGTCATGTAACACGGTGTAAGCTGGCCGATCTAGTTCTGCGGCAACGCCAGTGCGCCACTCCATGAGTTGTTCGAGCAGATCCAGATCCTCTGGGTGCTGGGCCGCAAACTCTTCCACCTGAGCAGCCCTGCGCTGGCGGTATGAGGTAGTGCGGGAGACCGGCTTGGCAGGTTGTGGCCACACCGATTCAAGGAAACGCGACATCTTTCGGTTACCTCGCCCGGCGTTACCCTTGGCATAGGAGATCAGGAGGTGTTGCTTGGCACGAGTAATCCCCACATAGGCGAGGCGGCGCTCTTCTGCGACGCCAGCTTCACCTTTTGCCAAGGAGATCGGCATGAGCCCTTCGCTCATACCGGCGAGGAACACAGAGTCCCATTCGAGTCCTTTCGCAGCGTGGAGTGAGGAAAGGGTTACACCGTCCACTTCGGGGGCGTTTTGGAGTTGGGCGCGTTCCTCAAGCTCCTGAACAAACTCGAGCATGGATGCTCCCCGGGACTCCTCAAGTTCGAAGGCAAGGGTATTGAGTGCGTTGAGCGCCTCCCAACGGTCCCGTGCCGCTCCCGTTTGCTCTGGCGCCTCATCGCGCCACCCTGTCTGGCGCAAGACTGTGCGGACATTGGTAGAAAGCTTGCCTTCCACCCCGGAACGCGCAGCAGCTCGCATCGCTACCATGGCCTCGCGCACCTCACGCCGCGAAAAGAAGCGTTCCGAGCCACGAATCGAATAGCCAATTCCAGCCTTAGAAAGCGCACTTTCAAACTCCGCAGACTGCGCATTGGTCCGGTACAGAATCGCAATCTCATGTAAGGGAACGCCGCGTTCACGCAGGTTAGCAATGTGGGATGCGATTCCTTCGGCTTCAGCGACGTCGTCGGCGTATTCATTCCACTGGACAGGAACCGAAGAAGGGAGCTGGGACACGAGGCGCACCGCACCCTCTGACGAATCCGGGGCGATGACTTGGTTCGCGGTAGTCACGATCTGTGGAGTGGAACGGTAGTCCCGCACCAGTTCCACTACCTTGGCCTGCGGATACTCCTGTACGAAATGCGCCAAATAGTGCGAAGATGCGCCAGTAAATGAGTAGATAGTTTGCGAGACGTCACCCACCACACACAGCTCTTTACGATCTCCTAACCACAACTGGAGCAGGCGATGCTGGAGCGGCGAAACGTCCTGATACTCATCAACTACGAAGTGACGGTACTGATCGCGCACTGCACGCGTGATGTCTGGGCGATCCAACAGAATCCCCACCAAGATCAGCAAGACATCCTCAAAATCTATGACATTGCGATTGGTTTTGACATCCTCATAGGTGCGCAGGAGCTGAGATATCTCAGGTGCCGAATAGCCTGCCACAGCAGCGCGGCCCGATTGGGCAGCACGTTCCGCATAGTTTTCCGGGGTAACAAGGGAGACCTTGGACCACTCGACCTCACTCGCGAGGTCCCTCACCGAGACCCTGTCAGTGCTCATGCCAAGCTGGCCTGCCGCTTGGGAAACCAATGACAACTTGTGCTCAGCAATCGGTGGAACGCGTCCGCCTACGGCCGTGGACCAGAAGTATGAGAGCTGGCGCAACGCAGCGGCATGGAAAGTCTGAGCGGAGACCCCCGAAACCCCGAGGTCACGAAGGCGCGAACGCATCTCCCCTGCTGCTCGTGACGTAAAGGTGACAGCCAGAACGTGATTAGGTTGGAAAACTCCAGTGCGCACGCCATAGGCAATGCGATAGGTGATAGCACGGGTTTTACCGGTGCCCGCACCTGCCCGCACACACAGCGGTCCACGCAGAGTTGTGGCGACTTCGCGCTGCTCGGGGTCAAGATGGCTGAGAAGCTCGTCGTTCTCCATAACATCCAAGTGTGACACGGTCTAGGGACACTTCTCCTATGCAATCAACAGGGCGGGGTTCGCGATTAGCGTGGCACAACGTTACCGGCCACGGGCGCACATCACTAGCGTGCCATGACCTCAGCGAAGGTGGTACCCAACCAATCCTGCACGAGGCTTGCAGCCACTGAGGTGGGAGTTGGCATCGAAATGGTGCCCGCCCTTAGCTCCTCCGTGAACTCATCCCGGGAAAAGAAATGGGCGTGCGCCATCTCTTTACCGTCCACAGCCAAGTCTGACTCGCCCGCCTCTGTCCAACCGTTGAAAGCCAGCATAAGGGAGCGTGGGAATGGCCACGGCTGCGAGCCGAAGTATTCGACCCTTGCCACGGGAATCCGAGTCTCTTCAAAGACCTCGCGGCGCACTGCGCTCTCAAGCGTCTCACCCGCCTCCACGAATCCGGCAAGCACGGAATAACGCCCCGGGCCCCACGCAGCATTTCTGCCGAGCAACAGCCGATCATTCTGATCGTGAATTGCCATGATGACTGCCGGATCCATCCGTGGGTACAGAATGTGGTGATTTGCGCACTCCTCCTCCCACCCGGAAAAGCGCACTTCAACCGGTTCCCCGCATTGTGGGCAGAAGCGTGCATCGCGGCGCCACTGAAGCACAGCCACACCAGAGACCGCGAGCGCAGTATCCACATCGTTCCACTCGTGCGCCCAGAACCTCACGGGCCGCATGAGCGGCACGCGTGGTGGCTGCACGTCCCCTTCAGGGATCTGGCCCGTGACATCGCAGGCAAAGTAACGCCATTGCGCATCCCGGCCCAGATAAGCCGACGACGACGTCCCCCACATGGCCGCATCATCTCGGCTGAGTTTGAGAAGACTTTGTGGATCTTGAGGATCCACCGCCACTTCTGAACCCGAAACCAAGATAAAACGCGCCTGACTCGACGCCCGCGCACTGGCAAGCGCACGCGAATCCATCCGCGTGAGCTCATCGCGGTCAATATAGCCTCGCGCTAAGCTCAGCTTCGCCACATCTCTCATTAGTTACCCCGCCTCCGGTCCAACTCTATGACACCAAAGTGTGAGATCAGTTCTACGAACGGTGGCGAAATGAACAGTTGCCGGGATTCTTTGGAATACTTACAGGGTGACTTATCCGGCAACCAAGATTATTGCGGGCTCTCAGTATCATTTCAGAGAGCCCGAACCGAGTACCCCCGCTGTGAACAGGCCGATCAGGCTGGGCGCGTATCTTGTGTCTGATGGTGCAGATTTCGCAGTGAGAGCGCCACAGGCTTCGGCAGTGGAGTTGTGCCTTATCGACGGCGATGCTGGGAATCTCACGGAACGACGTTACTCACTGCGCGGTGCTCTTGGCGTATGGTCCGGTCACGTTGCCGATGTTTGCGCCGGCCAAAGGTACGGTTTCAGAGTCCACGGGCGCTGGGAGCCAGAGATCGGACTTCGTCAAAATCCGGCCAAGCTGCTTCTGGATCCGTACGCAAAAGCAATAACTGGAACCCCTATACTTGACCCTTCGCTCTTCGGACATCGCGTTGACCTGCAACTCAGACCTGTTGGTTCCACGACCGTTCCAGATGATCGCGACTCAGCAGCCAGCATGGCTTACGGGGTCGTCGTCGAAGGAAATGGGCCCTTCATTTCAGAAGACTGTCTGAGCGGCACAGCAGATTTCCCTATTTCTCACCCCAGCACGGACTGGAACTCCACCATCATCTACGAGGCGCACGTCAAAGGTCTGACGATGCTTGACCCTTTGGTCCCCGAGGAACTCCGTGGAACCTATGCCGGTGCTGGCCACCCCGCCACAATCAAGCGGCTTCAGGAGTTGGGAATCACCGCACTCGAACTCCTTCCCATCCATGCCAACATGGCCGAATCCTTCTTGACGCAGAAGGGACTCACGAACTACTGGGGATACAACACCCTGAATTTCTTCGCTCCCGAACCCTCCTACGCA
This sequence comes from Changpingibacter yushuensis, assembly GCF_014041995.1. Taxonomy (NCBI): domain Bacteria; kingdom Bacillati; phylum Actinomycetota; class Actinomycetes; order Actinomycetales; family Actinomycetaceae; genus Changpingibacter; species Changpingibacter yushuensis. Next base: position 2,146,603 of record NZ_CP059492.1, read on the forward strand.
ACTCAAGCGGCTCGCGAGGCCGGGCCGGTCGCCGTCGTCGCCGAAGTGAAGAACATGGTTCGGTCCTTGCACGAAGCGGGAATCGAAGTCATTCTCGACGTCGTCTACAACCACACGTGCGAAGCGGGGATTGATGGCCCCACTGTCTCGTGGCGGGGTTTGGACCAGACCTCCTACTACCTCCAAGAGCCTACTGACCGGTCCCAGATCATGGACACCACGGGCTGCGGCAACTCACTCGATTTCCGCCGCCAGAAAGTTGTCAAGCTTGCTCTGGACTCAATGAGGTACTGGGTCACCAACATTGGCGTGGACGGATTCCGCTTCGATTTGGCCGTAACGCTTGGGCGCAATGGTGAGCAGTTCGATAACCACCATCCATTTCACATGGGGCTGACTACCGACCCCGTTCTCTCGGCCGTAAAGATCATCAACGAACCGTGGGATTTGGGGCCAAATGGTTGGCAAACCGGCCGTTTCATTACTCCCACCGCCGATTGGAACGATCATTTCCGCGATACTGTTCGCAGCTTCTGGGTGGCCGAACCTCGATCTATGGCCACGGGTGGGACAGGCGAGGACTTGCGAGACTTAGCCACTCGCCTCTCCGGTTCGGCTGATCTCTTTGGGCACGGCCGGATTCCGGGCGGACGGGGCACATTTGCCTCCATCAACTTCGTTACCGCTCACGATGGGTTCACACTGCGTGATCTGGTCTCCTACGACCACAAGCACAATGAAGCGAACCTCGAGAACAATCGCGATGGCTCAAATGACAACAAGTCGTGGAATCACGGCTGGGAGGGAAGCGAACCTGATCAGGACGGGCGGGAATTACCTGAAACGGTAATGAATGCTCGCCGGCGCAGCATGCGTAACCTCTTAGGAACTCTCATCCTCTCCAGCGGAACCCCCATGCTCACTGCAGGCGATGAGCACGCCCGTACTCAAGGCGGAAACAATAACTCCTACTGTCAAGACAATGAAATCTCCTGGATTGATTGGCACCTCGAGCCGTGGCAAGAAGACCTGCGCGCCACGGTGGCCTATCTCATTGCTCTGCGTCAAGGTAACAAAGTGCTGCGGCCAGAAACCTTCTACTCTGAAGGCGCAGTGGATCAGGACTTCATCCACGACCTCCAGTGGCTCGACGCCTCGGGAAATCCCATGCCGGAACACAAGTGGTTCGACATTCACAACCGAACTTTGCAGATGTTCCGTTCAGGCAGGAAAACCAGTCCGGACGCACTCATGGTTCTCAATGGTGCAGCCAACCGCGTACCGGTGGTGCTGCCTCGTGGACGCGATCTCCCGTTCACTCTGGTATGGGAGTCCACATGGGAACGCCCGCACAGCCACCTCGACGTGTTCATCCCTCACGCTGTGACGGCAATTGCGCCGTTCTCCATGCAGCTGTACCTGACAAAGTGAACCGGGGCCGACCGAGTCCTGTGGCACTCTGAGATACGATCTACCAGTACGCGCAAGCAGAAAAGGACATCATGACCAACAGCTTCGAATCAGATCTCGAAAACTCCACGAGTGATGCCTCGCTCTCACACAGCCGGGCATTGAGCGAGAAGATCGAGGCAGGTATCGCCAAGGACCCAAGCGAGTTCCGCGTTCTGACGGGCGATCGCCCCACTGGCAACCTTCACATTGGTCACTACTTCGGTTCACTGCGGAATCGCGTGCGTCTCCAACGTGCCGGTGTAGAGACGTGGCTGGTCATTGCCGACTTCCAAGTGATCACGGATCGCGACGGCGTCGGCCCAATCCGCGAGCGTGTCTACTCACTTCTGGCCGACTACTTGGCTGTGGGCATCGACCCTGAGAAAGCAGTTATCTTTCCGCACTCGCAGGTCGAGGGCCTCAATCAACTTCTGCTTCCATTCCTTTCCTTGGTCACAGACGCCGAACTACGCCGCAACCCCACCGTCAAGGCTGAACTTGATGCCACCGGAAACCGTCCGATGTCCGGACTCCTGCTCACCTATCCTGTTCATCAGGCAGCAGACATCCTCTTCTGCAAGGCGAATCTAGTACCCGTGGGCAAGGATCAGCTTCCTCACCTCGAACAAGCACGTGTGATTGCTGACCGCTTCGACTCACGCTACGGGCGCCCAGCAGGCGCCGAGAAGCCAATTTTCCCCCGCCCGCAGGCTCTCCTCTCCGAAGCGGAAACCGTGCTCGGATTGGATGGCACCAAGATGAGCAAGTCCAAGGGCAACACCATCGAGTTGGGCATGACTGCAGATCAAACAGCCAAGCTTGTCAAGAAAGCTGTGACCGATTCGGAACGCACGATAACGTACGATCCTGCCGGGCGCCCTGAAGTGGCAAACCTCCTGCTTCTGGCAGCACTATGCCAAGATCGCGATCCCAGCACTATTGCCGACGAAATCGGAAATGGTGGCGCCGGAACCCTCAAGAAGGTCGTCACTGAGTCACTCAATGAACTTCTGGCACCCATTCGCGAGCGCCGGGCCGAACTGGCTGCGAACGAGGATTATCTCCGCGAGGTTCTTCAACGCGGAATCGAACGCGCAAACGAACAAGCGGAGGCCACCCAGGCCGAAGTGCGTGAAGCCATGAACATGGTGTACTGACGCACGTGCGGGAGGAATCTGTGTTGCACGATAAGGGCGGTGAAGCAGCGCCCTTCGAGGAATATGAGAACTCTGCACTGCTGCGTTTTGGCTCGCAAGATGTGCCCGCCTCGTCCATGGTTAATGGGTTCCGAGTTCTCGAGAGCTTTGCGGGTGGTGAACCCTTGCTCGGTGTCAGTGAAGTCGCCCGCAGGGTGAACCTCAGCAAGAGCACAGTTTCTCGCATCATGGCGACCCTAGCCCGCATGGGTTACCTCGCCAAGGACTCCAATGCGGACAAGTACCGCCTTGGCGTTTCGCTCCTCATGCTCGCCGCTCCCCTGCTGGATTCTCTCGACATCCGGGTTGCCGCCCACCCTCATTTGCTCAAAGCGACAGAGGCGACTGGCGAGACAAGTGCTCTGGCCGTAGTGGAGCACGAAACACTCGTCGTCGTCGATCAAGTGCCGAGCCCAAAGCTCATTCGTCATACCCAAAGCTTGGGAACGCAATACCACGACTGGGGATCGGCCTCGGTGCGCGTAGCCCTCGCATACATGGAGAGCGATCAGGCACAGGCATTGCTATCGTCTGGCGCTGTGGATGGAGTCCCCCACCGCATCTCCAAGACCGGTGTGAAGAGGCTCCTCCAGGAGCTCAGCGACGTCAAGGCAACGGGTTACGCGATTAACGACGGCGACTCCGACCCCCTCGAGTTCGCAGTTTCTGCGCCGGTGTTTGATCTTGAGGCCAATTTGGCCGGGACTGTCGTGGTATCTGCGCCGCGTGTTCGAGTCACTGAGGAGCTCCGCACACAGATTATCGAGACCACGGTATCGAGTGCTCAGGGGATTTCGCGCCGTCTGAGCGGGCGGCCATCTCCCAATGCTTGACTAGCGCGGGGTTGGGGGTGGCGATCACCGGTCGCCACCCCCAACCAACGTTTGCCCCACAAAGTACCCTCACTACTCGTGACCGGCGATTACCATGCACCGCCAGCCATTAGGCTGAAATCGGATGTTATCCGCGCTGGCTCCCGCGAGAACAACGTGCGGCCATGGCGCACCGAACGAATGACGTCACTTCGACGCCGCAAGGCGTCGAAGGCTGAGGGAGCATCCAGCACCACGAAGTTGGCAGGCTTGCCCCTCCCGATTCCGTATTCCTCTAGCCCCAGCGTGATGGCTCCATTAGTCGTGATGAGGTCAAATGCCGTGTCCAATGCGTCAAGTGACATGAGCTGGCTGACATGCACGGCAAAGTCCAAAACATTGAGCATGCTTCCGTCACCCAGTGGATACCACGGGTCGCAGATGGAGTCTTGACCGAGAGAGACGTTTACTCCCTCATCGAGCAGTTCCTTAACTCGGGTAACCCCGCGCCGCTTCGGATATGTATCTTGGCGTCCCTGAAGGTAGAGATTTTCGGCAGGGGCCACCGCAAAGTTGATCTGAGACATCTTGAGGAGCCGGAGCAACTTGAAGAAGTAGGCGTTGTCCGCGCTACCCAACGAACAGGTGTGGCTCGCCGTCGTCCTGGTGCCCATGTCCTCAGCATGGACCAGAGCAGCCAACGTCTGAAGGTGGCGCGACATCGGATCGTCGGTCTCATCACAGTGCACATCAATGCGCTTCCCATAGCGGACAGCGAGATCCACGATGTGGCGCAAAGACTGGGCACCATCAGCATCGGTCAGCTCGTAGTGCGGGATCGCCCCCACCGCATCGGCGCCCATCTTGAGAGCTTCTTCAACCAGTTCCGCACCGCGAGGGAATCCCAGCAGCCCCTCCTGAGGGAAGGCTACGATCTGGATATCCACCAGATCGCGCATCTCCTCGCGCAGCTCAAGCATTGCGCTGAGCGCTGTCAGGCTTGGATCTGTGACGTCAACATGCGAACGAATATGTTGGGTTCCTCCAAGTACCTCTTCGCGAATAGCACGCGAGGCGCGTTCCTTGACTGATTCGACTGTGGCTGTCTGCTTCACATCGTGCCACCGGCTTATTCCTTCAAAGAGCGTGCCTGTGGAGTTCTCAGCGGCCTCGAAGTGTGAGGTGTACACGTAGTCAAGGTGTAAGTGGGTGTCGCAGAAGGGCGAACTGACCAACCTTCCCTCGAGATCGATACTGTTGGAACCCGGTGCGATTACTGCATTGGCATCAGCGGACCGGATTTGACCAAATCGACCATCTTCAACGTCAAAGTCAAAGAGACCTTGTTTTCCAATCAGTTGTGCATTGCGATAGCAAATGGCCATGCTGCGTCAAACTCCTTTTCGCACGCTCTGTAAATACTCTCCACAGCATCCTTGAGGATGAGTTCTCCCTTTTCTGCCGTTGAACCAACTGCAGGGGAGAGATTGCCTTCGATGGGAACATCACCCTTCTTGAGAGGGAACCTCAGGTAGGCGGGCGGCACAAACTCGAGACCACTAGAAGGGATTCGTTCTGTCCGCACAAGTTCAGGGGCCAGAGCCAACATGAGGGAGGTCTCTGTGACTCCGCCATGCTCAAGGGCCCATCCGGGAAAGTCGCTGGCATCGAAGCAAGCGTTGATGGTTTCGGGCGTCAGCCCATCCCACCAGTTGGTTTGGATACACTGCACGTTCGCGCCCGAACCGGCCGCTTCCATTGCCAAACACATACCTTCGGTGATGAATGGATCGTTCTCGAAATGTGCGTTGACTATGAGGATGTTCCTCCTTCCATCGGCGATGAGTTCGAGCAAGACATCGCGCACAAGTGCAATGACGGTGCTGCCGGAGAGGTCAATAGTTCCTGGGAAGAGCGCACCTCCTCCAGACTTCGGGTTCGAACGGTAACCGTACTGAATGGTTGGGTACACAACGGCGGGCAGTACCGCGGCCAATCGCAGTGCGAGCCCCTCGGCAATCGTTGCATCCGTGCAGTAAGGGAGGCACGGCCCGTGCTGTTCGGTGGATCCTATGGGCAGGATCGCTGGCATCCCCTCAGTCTGAGAGAGGTCCTCTAGAGTAAGAGAGGATAAACGAGTCGGGATCGGGTTCACAGTCATCAAAAGCTTTCTCTTTCGTCGTGTGGTGGCAAAGCGAATCTGCTCGCTTCAGTGCTGCTGGCATCAGGCATTGGAGGAGAGGTCCGTGCGAACGTGCGTACTCCGAACTGCAAAGAAGGCGATTGCCGCAATGGCGGTCACATACCATGCCGGAGCCATTGGTGTACCGAGTGCCTTGATGAGCACCGTAGCAACCAGAGGAGCTGTGCCACCAAAGATCGCATTGGCGAAGTTGAAACTCACCGCAAAGCCAGACAGGCGAACTTCCGTTGGGAAGGTTTCAGGCACATAGCTGACCAAATTGCCGTCATTGAGTGCAAGCAGTGCGGCCATTCCAAGTTCCGCAACGAAGATCGCCACCACTGCGCCCGTCCCCAGTAGAACAAATGCGGGGACCGAGAGAAGGACGAACAGGCCACAACCAAGCAGCATCACGCGCTTACGTCCAAACCGATCGGAGTATGCGCCAGCCAAAAGCACGAATGCCACATAGGCGATGAGGGTTGTTGTGGTCGCAGCCCCCGAAATAGTGCTGTCGACGTTGAGTTCATCCGTGAGGTAAGTGGGAAGATATGTCAGGACGATGTAGTAACCCACAGCGTTGAGTACGCACACGCCAAGGGCATTGATCAGGGGACGTGGGTACTTCGTGACCAGTGTCTTCAGCGGCGTTTCCTCATTGCTATCTTGGCTGTGCTGCAGATCCACAAAGATGGGCGACTCAGTCAGATGCTTGCGAAGCACGAAGGCGGCCAAACCGAGTGGTCCAGCTAGGAGGAAGGGCACGCGCCATCCCCAGCTGTCCATCGCGCTACTCGAGAGAAGCGAAGATTCAAAGAGCCAGAATGCGGATCCAGCCATGAGTCCGAGAGCCGTGGAGGCCGGAACAAGTGCCACTGCGAGTCCGCGACGCTTTGGCCCAACCGACTCACTCAGGAATGTTGCTGCTCCGGCGTACTCACCTGCGGCCGAAAAACCTTGGACCATACGCAGGACAAGAAGAAGGCCAGGAGCCAAGAGGCCGATCGAGTCGAATCCCGGCAACACACCGATGAGGAAGGACGCACCGGACATGAGGAGGATTGAGTGCAGCAGCGTTTCCTTTCGTCCATTCTTGTCTCCGAAGTGACCCCAGTAGAACGCACCTATGGGGCGCATGATGAAGGAGATCGCAAACACGGCATAGGTACGGATGAGGGACACGGTATCGTCACCGCTTGGGAAGAAGACTCCCGCTATGACAGTTGCGAAGTACGCGTAGGTTGCGTAGTCGAACCATTCAATGAAGTTTCCGAGAAAGGAAGAGGAAGCAAGCTTGATCATTCCTGCGCGGCGGTCGGGATCGACCGCACTGTCTTGTGGTCTGGTCATGGTATCGGTCATTTCAGCGTTCCTTCACCATCGTCATTATGTTGCATGATGCGCAACAGTGTTGCGCTATGAAGAACGATAAGGAGTTCGCATTTCCGGTCGGTTACGACGCCGATACAGTGCCATTACAGATGTTTCACCCGGGAACCCACGCAGAGACCCACACAGGCAGGCAGGCATGGCAAAGCACGTGCACCACTTCTCTTCACGCCGCGTCGAAAGCCGATAATGAGTTCCGATGCCCTAAGCAGAATGCACCGCCACACCACCGGCCAGCTGAACCCCCTCTCCAAACCTCGGCACTCTCAGTTCCGTAACCCGATGGACGCGCGAACTTGAGCGCTGCATCACGGGCCAAAACCACTTAGGCTGAGAGTGTGAGCACATACGAATCTCTCCGCAAGGACCCCTCGGACTCCAGTCAGACGGATGGGGCGTCGGCAACACGTGCGCAAACAGCGTCAGAACCTGCGCTATTTGACCGCACGTTTGTGCCCGCCATCGGGCGCATTCCGATCATGGACGTAACGCCGTGTATCGAGAACGGTCGGCTGGCAGCCAAGGGTAGCGAACACGAGTCGTTTCCCGTGCGGGCAACGGTGTTCCGCGAGGGCCACGACCTATTCGGCGCGGAAGCCGTGCTTGTTGACCCCTCAGGAGTTGAGGTTCAGCGTTCACCGATGGTCAACACGAAGCCTGGTTTGAATAGATATGAAGGCTGGTTGACGCCCAGTTATCCTGGCGCATGGGGTTTCTTCGTCAGGGCGTGGTCAGATCCGTATGCCACATGGGAGCACAATGCACGGATCAAGGTGGCTGCAGCATCCGACATCGATCTGGTGTTCCTCGAAGCTGAAGTGCTCTTCCGCCGCGCCCTCGAGGCGATTCCCGAAGGGACGCCCCACGCAGTCACCCTAATCTCAGTGCTCTCCGAGGTGGCAAACTCACGCCAGCCCGCTCCTGTTCGGCTTGCAGCGGCTTGTTCGCCTCAAGTTGAAGAGGCGATGGCGGCGCATCCAGTACGCGACTTCGTTACCACATCTCATGTTCTTCCGATTAACGTGGATCGCGAGCGCGCCTTAGCAGGGGCTTGGTACGAGTTCTTCCCGCGTTCGGCTGGTGCGTATAGGAACGACGACGGCACGTGGGTCTCTGGCACATTGCGCACAGCAACACAGGAACTTGACCGCATCGCACGTATGGGATTCGATGTCGCATACCTGACACCGATCCATCCCATTGGTACCACCAACCGCAAGGGACGCAACAACACGCTCATCGCGGCGCAGGGTGATCCAGGTTCGCCCTACGCCATTGGTTCTGCAGCCGGTGGTCATGATGCCATCGAACCCACACTCGGAACCTTTGAGGATTTCGATGCCCTCGTGGATCACGCACACGAGTTGGGCATGGAGGTGGCTCTTGATTTTGCCTTGCAATGCTCGCCGGACCACCCCTGGCTGAAGGAACATCCGGAATGGTTCACCACCCGGGCTGACGGTACGATCGCATTCGCTGAGAATCCACCCAAAAAGTACCAAGATATTTATCCACTCAATTTCGATAACGATCCCGAAGGGATCTACCGGGAGATCTATCGAATCCTCGAGCTGTGGGTATCACATGGCGTCACAATCTTCAGGGTGGATAATCCTCATACGAAGCCGGTGGCTTTCTGGGAACGCATCCTCGCCCAGTTCCGGATAGAGCATCCTGAGATTCTGTTTCTCGCTGAAGCGTTCACCGCTCCCCCGATGCTGCACGGCTTGGGCGCTGCCGGATTCCATCAGTCCTACTGCTACTTCCCATGGCGAAATGAGAAGGAAGAACTTGAGGATTACCTCCTCGAACTCGGTCACGAATCAGATCACCTCGTTCGCCCTGCATTCTGGCCCACGACTCATGACATTCTCACGCCTTACATGCAGCGAGGCCCTCGGCCGTTCGCAATTCGCGCAGTACTCGCCGCCACAGGATCTCCAACCTATGGCATCTACTCTGGATACGAGTTTGCTGAGGACGTGCCTCGCCCGGGATTCGAAGAACAGATCGACAACGAGAAGTATGAGTTCAAGCCGCGCGATTGGGCAGCCGCGGAGAGTCTGGGTATTTCTCATCTTCTGGGTACGCTCAACAGCATCCGGCATCGCCACACGGCGCTTTCACGGCTGCGGGGAATCGTCATCAACAAGACCTCTGATCCGAACATCATCTGCTACACGCGTTTCGCGCGCCCAGAAGAGTGCCCTGACGGGCAATTCGACGCCATCATCACGGCCGTCAATCTGGATCCTGAATCCCCGCACGCTGCTCAGATTGAGCTGGATCTAGGCCCCTTTGGTCTCACAGCAGATGGGAGTGAAGCCCCCATCATCGAAGTGACGGATGAGCTTTCCGGAAACGTGTTCCAGTGGAACGACCACCCGTTTGTAATTCTTGATCCGAGCTGGCAGTTTGCTCACGTACTCAGCATTAGGAACCTGTAGTGCCCACATCCCTCTCACCAGATCCCGAATGGTTCCGCCACGCCGTCTTCTATGAAGTGTTGCTCCGTGCCTTTGGAGACTCCGATGGCAGTGGGTCCGGCGATATTCAAGGCCTGATCAAGCATCTCGATTACCTCGAATGGCTCGGAATTGACTGCCTTTGGCTTCCGCCTTTCTACCCTTCGCCTATGCGCGATGGCGGCTACGACATCTCAGATTTCAGCTCGGTTCATCCCCAGTACGGATCGATGGACGACTTCAAAGATCTGGTGAGCAAGGCCCATGAACGTGGAATCCGAATCATCATCGACCTCGTCATCAACCACACATCTGACGAGCACCCATGGTTTCATTCATCCCGATCGAATCCTGACGGACCATACGGCGATTTCTATGTGTGGCGCGACGAGAACACCGGGTACCAGGATGCCCGCATTATCTTTATTGACACCGAGGAATCGAACTGGACGTTCGATCCCGTGCGCCGCCAGTACTTCTGGCACAGGTTCTTTTCTCACCAGCCAGACCTCAACTTTGAGAATCCCAAGGTTCGCGAGGCAATCATCAATGTGGCGCGCGATTGGGGCAAGCTGGGTATAGACGGTTTTCGGCTCGACGCCGTTCCCTACCTCTTCGAGGAGGAGGGAACTAACTGCGAAAACCTGCCACGCACCCATGAGTTTCTCGCAGAGTTACGCAGTGTCATAGATCGGGAGTTTCCGGGCACCATTCTGCTGGCTGAAGCCAACCAATGGCCCAATGACGTGGTTCCTTACTTCGGGACGGATGAGGAACCCGAGTGTCACATGTGTTTCCACTTTCCCGTGATGCCACGGATCTTCTATGCGCTGCGGGACCAACGCGCCACCGCGCTGCGCACGATCCTTCATGACACCCCGCCCGTGCCAGCTGGCGGCCAATGGGGAACCTTTCTGCGCAACCATGACGAGCTCACCCTCGAAATGGTCTCAACCGAGGATCGCGCTCGTATGTACTCCTGGTATGCGGAGGATCCGCGGATGCGTGCGAATGTTGGGATTCGGCGTCGCTTGGCTCCCCTCCTCGGAAACTCGCGCGCAGAGATCGAACTAGCCCACGCCCTCTTGTTTTCTCTACCCGGTTCGCCATGTCTGTACTACGGCGACGAGATCGGAATGGGCGACAACATCTGGCTTTCGGATCGCGACGGCGTCCGCACGCCAATGCAATGGAACCCAGATAGAAATGCCGGCTTCTCAGTTTCCGATCCTGGCAAGCTGTATTTGCCAGTCATCGGATCGCTCGTATACAACCACGTGGCTGTGAACGTGGAGTCCCAGATCAGCCAGCCTGCTTCCCTCCTCCACTGGCTTCACGGAATACTTGACGTACGGCGAAGGCTCCCGGTGCTTGGAGACGGGACCTTCACAATGCTAGAAGTGGACAACGAGGCCGTACTTGCGTTCATCAGGCGAAACGCGAACTCCACAATGCTCTGCATATTCAACCTCGCAAACACCGCGCGCGCGGGCAGAATCAAGCTTCAGAAGTTTGTAGGATGGCATGCGGCAGACGTATTCGGTGGCGCCGGGTTTCCAACCGTTTCCAGCGACTATACTGTCACTCTCGGGGCCAGACAGTTCCTGTGGCTAAGTCTCACTGGACCGGCACATTCTGTTCCGGCTCCGATTGAGGGGATCACCCCAAACCCAGCGCCGTGACTGAGAATGGTCCGGCATCTGAACCGTGCCAGCCACCCGCTGGCGTAGGAGGAACACAACCGCAATGGAGCCCGACAGTCCGAGCCTACCTGCACCTTCTGACCTAGCCACAGCGATCCAACCGTGGGTTGCATCGGCCCGCTGGCACTTTGGCGATACCGCACACGTGAAGCCATACCACGTTGCCATTCTCGACTCAGCACCCAACGCATTCGCCATCTGGTTTGTTGCCGACGACGGCCTGCGCTACAACATTCCGTTGGTTCTACGTATCCGTGGCTCGTACCGTGCTGAGGCCGCCGCTCCTTCACCTGTGGGGACATTCCAGGAATGGGACATCTTCGATGCCACTGATGATCCGGAAGGGCAGCGGCTTATCCTCGAGCGATCAATCGCTCCATCACCGCACAACCCGCTGATTGCCCATTCGATCAATACAGTTGGTTCGGTTGTTGCCGCACGGCGCCTCACATCTGAGCAATCCAATACCTCGATCATCTACGATCTGGAGGACGGAAGCCGCATCATCATCAAGGTGTTCCGGGTATTCACGCCCGGGCACAACCCCGATGTGGAGCTTCAGCAGGCTCTCGGTTCCACGGGCACCGTTCCACGCCAGTATGGATCCGCCCAACTGGAGATAGAAGGTGGGGTGGCCGACGTCGTCGTCGTACAGGAATTCTTGACCGGAACCACTGACGCGTGGCAGGTCATCACGCAAGATCTCAAGGATTGTGACGGAACTCTGGGCGCCCTAGGGCCGCAGATTACTGATCTTGGCAGGCTCACCCGGCGTTTCCACACCGCACTTGCGGAGGCGTTCCCAACTGTCCATGCCGATGCGCAACACATCACCGCCATCCGTGATTCGTGGGCACAACGGGCGGCAGCGGCCATTGCCGCAGTGCCGGAACTTGGGGAATTCGAAGGCCAAATTGAGATGGTCTATACGGCAACGGCCCACGTCAACTGGCCTGATCTCCAGCGAATCCACGGTGACTATCACTTGGGTCAAGTACTCAACGCCGCCGGGCGCGGTTGGTTTGCCCTCGACTTTGAAGGAGAACCATTGCGGCCACTCGCGGAGCGGACGCAGCCAGATCTTGCTCTGCGCGACGTCGCGGGAATGCTGCGTTCCTTCGACTATGCTGTGGGCTCGGCAGAACTGGATGGCGGAGACCGGGAGGCACTCGCATCGTGGGGCGAGGCAGCTCGCGAAGCTTTCCTTTTCGGATATGGCACTCTGGATGAGGAAGAGCAGGTACTGCTCGACGCATTGATGCTGGACAAGGCGCTCTACGAGGTTTCCTACGAAGTTGCGCAACGCCCAACATGGTTGCCAATTCCAGTTGCTGGGGTCAAAAGGATTCTCCACTCCAATTAGGGAGGGAGCAGCCAAGCTACGGCATTTGCCCAACGAGTTGGGCTCGATTATGGGAGACTCAAGACATGAACGCACTGGACTTTGTCACCGTACCCACCCACGTCCTGGACGCCGTCGCTGATGGCTGGTATCACTCGCCGCATGACATTCTGGGCCCACACCTAGGTGATGAGTCCATAACGGTGCGCACCCTGCGGCGTCTGGCCGACAAGGTCTTCATTGAGACGTCCGAGGGGCGCACAGAAGCTGTGCATGAGCACCGTGGAATCTGGCGTGCTGTTCTACCAGGAACAGACACCTTCGACTACCGAGTTGTCTCGGTGTACGGCGGCGTTGAACATCGATCCGACGATCCATATCGATTCCTTCCCACAGTGGGAGAAATGGACATTTACCTGTTCAACGAGGGGCGCCACGAGAAACTGTGGAAGGCGCTCGGTTCCCACGTGCGATCTTTCCCCAGCAAACTGGGTACCGTGCACGGCACAAGCTTTGCGGTATGGGCACCCCACGCCAAGGCTGTGCGCGTGACAGGCGAGTTCAATGGGTGGGATGGTTCAGTTCACGCCATGCGTACGCTCGGCGGATCCGGCATCTGGGAGTTGTTCATCCCTGGTGCATCGGAGGGAGCGCGCTATAAGTACGAAATCCAGTACTCCGATCTTTCTTGGCATCAAAAGGCAGACCCCATGGCTCGCCGTTCGGAAGAGCCTCCCTCCACAGCGTCAATAGTCTCGGAGTCCCACTTCGAATGGGAGGACGAAGGTTGGATTGAACACCGTGAGGCTCACGAAGCTACTGCTGGCCCTATGTCCGTCTACGAGATCCATCTGGGTTCTTGGCGCCCCGGACTAGACTACCGGTCAATTGCCCCCCAGCTCATCGGCCATCTGAAGTATGCGGGATTCACCCACGTCGAGTTCATGCCTCTGGCCGAACACCCCTACACGCCGTCTTGGGGATACCAAGTCACTGGCTATTATTCGCCGACGGCGAGGTTCGGTACGCCCGACGACCTGCGCTTCCTCATCTCCGAACTCCACAAGGCCGGAATCGGCGTGATTATGGATTGGGTCCCTGCTCATTTCCCGAAGGACGAATGGGCATTGGCCAACTTTGATGGCGGCCCTCTGTATGAGGACCCAAACCCTCTGCGTGCCGAACATCCCGATTGGGGAACCTTAGTCTTTGATTATGGCCGCCGCGAGGTCCGCAACTTCCTCGTAGCCAACGCACTGTACTGGCTCGAAGAGTTTCATGTTGATGGGATTCGTGTGGATGCCGTTGCCTCCATGCTTTACCTCGACTACTCACGCGAATCTGGCCAGTGGCAGCCGAACGTCTATGGTGGCCGTGAGAACCTCGAAGCAATCTCCTTCCTCCAAGAGGTCAACGCTACGGCCTATCGTGAACACCCCGGAATCGTGATGATTGCGGAGGAATCCACGTCGTGGCCAGGAGTCACAGGAATGACGGATTCTGGCGGGTTGGGATTCGGTCTCAAGTGGAACATGGGGTGGATGAACGACACCCTTCGTTACCTTGAGGAGAAGCCGATCAACCGGCGCTGGCACCACGGCGAAATAACGTTCTCACTGGTCTATGCCTTCTCTGAGCACTTCCTGCTTCCCATCTCCCACGATGAAGTGGTGCACGGCAAGGGCTCGCTCTACACCAAGATGCCTGGCGATGATTGGCAGAAGCTTGCAGGCGTACGAGGCTTCTTGGGGTACCAGTGGGCTCATCCAGGTAAGAAGCTCCTGTTCATGGGCCAAGAGTTTGCTCAAATTCAGGAATGGAACGAATCGAGGGGGCTAGATTGGTGGCTCACTGATGTTCCTTCCCATGACGGAGTTCTTTCCATGGTGAAGGCCCTCAATCAGATCTACGCGGCCTCGTCAGCGCTGTGGAGCGACGATTTTACGGGTCACGGTTTTGAGTGGATCGATGCTTCGGCTGGCGATGCCAATGTCATCTCGTTCATCAGAAAGAGTGCAGACGACAAGGAGAAGGTGGTCGTGGTCTGCAACTTCTCTGGCGTACCTCACAACGACTTCCGAGTTGGCCTTCCTGAAGGCGGCCGCTGGAATGAGATCTTCAATTCCGATGCGCTTGAATATGGCGGCTCGGGAGTCGGGAACCTCGGCGCGGTGCAAGCTGAGAACGTATCGTGGAACGACCGCCCATACTCTGCACTCGTACAACTCCCGCCGTTCGGAGTTGTGTACTTCCGCCCTGATGAGGAATCACCACGTCGCATCGATACTGCAGCAGAACGCCACCTGCTCTCTCAATCACAGAGGAAGCAGCCCCCGCTTCTGGGTTACGCAGACGCTGTAGGTGCTAATCAGACGGAGATCCCGAGTTCGTCCGAAGCGGCGGAACAACCCGAGGACTAAGTTAGAGCCTCCACGAGGCGTATTGCGATATTAGGATCAGCGGATTCTGCGAACTACGCGGAGTCCGCTGATCCGCATGTGCACCAACATGTTGCCGTATGAGCCGAATATCGCAGCTCTCAGCAGGATTGAGTTTTCGAATGCCCAACCCCCTATCACAGAATTGGCCGCTGAAAACACTTTCAACTGTTTCATACTGTAAAGAGCACTATCTGCGCCAGTTTCTGCGCCTGATTCCCCGATAATCGTGGCAAGTCCAGTTCCTTTCGTGTAACATCTTGCAAGAGGCGGATGGTGTCCGGCGTTACACTTGCCAATTCCACAGGAGCTATTGGCACGCAGTTGGGCTCTTATGGCGGCCCATCCACCCATAGACAGCTGAGTCCCCAATGATGGGGCATAGATTCTGGAGTTCACATGTCTGATCGGATTCGCTTGGCGGACCTCGCAAAACAGGCTGGCGTATCAACGGCTACGGTCTCTCGAGTTCTCAACGGAAAAGACACCGTGGCTCCCAGCACGCGAAAGGCCGTCCTTACAGCGCTAGATCTGTTGGGATACGAACGCCCCGAACGCCTGCGCCAACACCCAGGTGGTCTCATCGGGCTCATAGTGCCCGAACTCTCCAATCCGATCTTTCCGATCTTCGCTCAGGACCTTGAGAACGTCATGGCGATCTCGGGTTACACTCCACTACTGTGCACTCAGGCCGCCGGCGGAATCACAGAGGATTCCTACGTCCAGATGCTCCTAGATCAGCATGCTTCCGGCATCATCTTCGTTTCCGGTCTCCACGCAGATACAACAGCCAACATCGATCGCTATCGCAAGTTGATCGAAATGCACGTGCCCTTCGTGACAATCAATGGCGCTCATCCTTCCATCGATGCACCGGACTTTTCATCTGACGACGTCGGAGCCGTCACTCAAGCGGTTCGTCATCTTACGTCGCTCGGCCACTCTCGGATCGGCTTAGCACTCGGTCCCGGCAGATTCATTCCCTCGCAAGAGAAGGCCACTGGCTTCGTTCACGCCATGAATCAGCGATTCCCGGGCGCTCCAACACCCATCGTACAAACGTTGTACACAGTTGAAGGCGGTCAGTCGGCTGCAGCCCAGCTTCTCGAAATGGGTTGCACCGCAATCATTTGTGGTAGCGACATCATGGCGCTCGGTGCGATCCGTCATTGCGAATCGATCGGCAAGCGCGTGCCAGAAGACGTCTCGGTGA
Source organism: Changpingibacter yushuensis (assembly GCF_014041995.1). Lineage (NCBI taxonomy): Bacteria > Bacillati > Actinomycetota > Actinomycetes > Actinomycetales > Actinomycetaceae > Changpingibacter > Changpingibacter yushuensis. The sequence goes on from NZ_CP059492.1 coordinate 2,162,795, forward strand.
CCGGGTTCGATGACTCGCCGCTCATGGCTTTCACGAACCCGCCAATGACCACGTTCCGTCAACCAGTCAAGTCCATGTGTGAAGCCGCCGTCACCACCCTGCTGGCCATGATCGATGGCGGAATGTCATCGCCTCGTTCGCTCATATTCAGATCTGAGCTGATAGTTCGAAAGACCACCTCGCGCCCACCAGAGAAGCGGTAGATCCCGAGAATCGGTGAGGCACGAAGGCAAGAGGCCACAAAGGCAAACGGCCACAAAGGCGGCCGGATAGCTCGACACACGCAACCCGATGGTGCGGTGCCACCGCGTTCAGCGCGTGCCCTTAGAACAGCGCAGAAGCTAACGCGCGGCGCGCTTGGGAAACCACAGGTTGGTCCGCACCCACAACCTCAAAGAGCTCAAGGAGGCGCTCGCGCACAGCGTTGCGTTCATCTCCACTTGTCACCTTAATGACGTCAATGAGACGGGCGAATGCGGCATCTGGATACCCGTGAAACACCTCAATATCGGCCGCGGTCATGTGCGCCGCAATATCAGTCAGCGGTGCACGCTGCGCTTCCTCGAGGGCGGCGTCGCGGTCCACCTGTTGCACGCGCATGGCCAGATCAATGTGGTCAATTCCTATGTGGGCCTCTCGAAGACTTGGATTGACCTTGAGTGCCGCTTCGAACTCCGTCCGCGCGAGTTCGGTGTTCCCTTGCTCAAGCGCAGCATAAGCTTCTGCCATATGCGGCGGAAGCGCCGGTTCCGCTGGCTCACGTGGCTCCCCGCCAGCGAGCACGCCGGTAATCCCATATTGAGCACCCACTTGAAGAACCTGATCGATTGCTGAAGGCAACTGATCATCAGCTGGGATTCCTTGGAACAGTGGAATTGGCTGGCCTTGCAGCAACAGCACCGCGGCTGGCAACCCTTCAATACCAACGGCCTGAGCCACGTCCGCGCTGGTATCTGCATTCACTCGTCCAAGCTGGAATCGCCCGGCACGATCTTGAGCCAGCTGTTGGAGCTTGCCGTCAAGAACAACAGTCTGTTCAGCCCGCGGCGTGTAGAAGTACAACACAACTGGAACACTGGCGGAGGTCTCCAGAGCGTCCCGGAGATTCAATGCGGTGACATCTATGACAAACGAACCTTCAATCGTGGCTCCACCTTCGCTCGGAGGTGTGGGCGACGATGGAGCTGCAGCGCGAGCTGCCAGACCAGAGAGATCTACTGCGCCATACATGGAGGCGTCGAATGCCGGGGTCATCTGCTATCCGTTCTTCACACTGAGGAGCACCGGATCGCTGGCACCGACAACTGAAATTGTTGAGTCATCGGCGTCTGCGGCCGGAACGTGGAATGCCACCAAAACAGTGTAGGACGCCGTCATTGTGCCGGACACTTCGATTTCGCCATCAGCTTTCCCTGTACCCAAGGCGCCGATCGTGGATTGAAGTTTCACAGTGGCACCGTCTTCGGTGACCTTGATGGTGGTTACGAAGTTCATCTGCGCCATAACAAGCGCGCCACCGTCTTCAGTTACCACTGAGAGCGGGCCATCGCTGCCAGCGGCAAACTGCATGGTGACATCTGCAGCACCTTCTACAGCCTTGGCATTGGCATCCTGACCATCTGCAAGAGTCTGGCGCAGCGAATCGTCCGCAAATGTCAGTCCCTTCGAATCGGAACGCGTCTGGTTGAGCGCTACGTAGGCAGCCAAGACATCTCCTGGGCTCGCAACAAGCGAATCGCTATCATCGGCTGCAACTGTTGCTGCACCTGCATTACCCACCGCAAGTCCCGGGACTGTGGCCCCAGGCAGAATGCTCATGACGCCCCACAGCCCCCAGTTATTACGGGCAGTACTCTGCGCAAACACGTCGATTGTTTGGAGGTTCGAGCCTTGCGGCGCGTCCATGATGCTCACGGCAATACGCGGGAAGACCGACGACGTCGAGATCGCGGTTTGCGAAGCGGAAGTGGACAGGTTGTCCATCCCGTAGCTATCTGCCAATATGCTCTTCAGCTTGTATTCGGCAGTGCGCTGCTTGAGGAATGGTCCCATTGCCCGTTTGCTCAGTGCGTCCTTATCCAGCTCTGAATCAGCCGAACTGACGGACTCAAAGATCTCAGACTGAAGGTCACTGAATCGTTCGGTCGAAAGCGCCGGACGCGCGGTCTCAGTAGCCGCAGAGGGCGCGGGCACAGCCTCTTCGCCACTGCATGCGGAGAGTGCCAATGTGGCAGCCAGCGCGGCTATTACAACGCCAAACTTACGCATTCTCGTTCCCCTCGTCGGAATTGTCTTGGTCCTTGTTACCCTTCTGCGTGGGTTGCGATCCACCGAGTCCCCACCTGTGCCGCCAGTCCGTTGCGGGAGCTACTTGAGGTTGCTCGCCGGTTTCGGTGTGGTTGAGTGTTTGCTCAACTTCTCCGCTCGGCGCACTTGCCCCATCCGCGGAGTATGGCGAAATAACATCTTGAGGCAGACCGTTACCTAGCAGACCGGTCTTTTCCGGATCTTCACTGGGCTTGACGGGAACACCGTCATCAGACGATTCGCTCAGATCGGGTTCTGCAGGTTCTTCCGGTTGGGTAATGATGAGCCGGGCTTCTTCTGGAAGTTCACGCGTCCGCAGCTCCGCCGTGCGCGGGCTCGCTCCGAGGATTCCTGCACCGAAGGCGTGGCCTGTTGCAGCAGTCTGCACTTCACGGGAACTCGTCGAGATGTCACCTTCGAAACGAGCGATGACGGCAGTTTCCGCGGCTGCCCGCGAAGCCCTTCGAGCCGCGGAGTGCACGCGCGCTTGGTGCCGTTGCTCTTCGCGCTTCTGATCTAGGTGACTTACGGCCAGCAGCAAGCAGCCGATGGCCGTCACCAGAATGCCGATGACTATGAGAGGAAGTACAGCGGAGTTGGCCTGATGACGTTCCCATGTGAGAGTCACAGTGGGAGTGGAACCATCCGATGTGCTGACGATTGCAGAGATCTGACCTGGGTCAGTCACCGTGTAGGCCAGCGATGTTGAGCCCGCGGCAGTTGCGGTATCTAGCCAGTTGTCTGAGCTTGCAAGCGAGGGCTGATCGTCAACCTCGGCCGCAACATCCGTGACAGCCAAGGTCTCCCAATCGGACAACCCCGTCACCTGACCCGCGGAAAGACCTGAGGCCCACGCTTCGACGTCGTCAGAATAACCAATAGCGATGGTGACGTCCGCTTCAGGATCAGCAGCCTTCGCGGATACCGTCACCTTTGTGTTCACCAAGTCGAGGACGCCTGGATCAGTCCACAGGAATGCAGCATCAGAGGACTCTGTGGAAGCTGTAACCGTAGGATCCGGGCTCCAAATGGTGGCGGAGCCGACCCCGATAGCGGCGATCACGAGGCCCATGACGGCCAGCACAATCCCTGCAAGCTTTCGCATTATTTCCTCTCATTGACCATTTGGCCGTAGCGTCTTGAGTACGCCACCTGCACAACGGGCACAACCCCAGCGTCAAAATAACGTTTTTATAACAATAGCGTGTGCGTTAGCCTTTTGACGGTTAGCTCAGTCACGCTCGAACACAGACCGATAATCCCAACTCTATCTTCCAACTATTATCCTGAAGAAAGATGTGAACAGCCATCACCAGATGGAACTGAGCAGCACTCTTGATACTGAAAGGTCATCCATGGTTGACGATAGTCCCCTTTTTCCGGTGGTCCGGCGCGGATACGACCGCGCGCAAGTGGACGAACGGATCCATGGACTTGAACAGTCTCTATCCGAAACACGTTCACAGGCTGCGGGCTTAGATGCTCGTATCCTCCGACTCTCCGGCGAACTGGCCAAAGCGCAAAAGCAAGTCCGTGAAAATGATCGCCCCACTTACTCCGGGCTCGGATCGCGAGTGGAGCGCCTTCTGCGCGCCACTGAACAACAGGCGCTTGACGTCATGACCCGTGCAAACGCCGACGCACAAAGCATCGTCAGCCGCGCGCAGCGCAAAGCTGACCACCTCACAGCTGCAGCGGAAGCTGAAGCCCAAGATGTGGTGACCCATGCTCAGACGAAGGCCGACCAGCTCCGTATCACCTCACGTTCCGAAGCAGAGACGCTGACAACAAACGCACACCGCACTGCCGAGGAACTCGTATCCTCCGCAGAACGGGAAGCAGATCGCGTCCGTTCCCAGGCCAAAACCGAAGCATCCGCACAGTTGTCCCAAGCAACTCACGAAGCAGAGGAGCTACGCATGAAGACTATTGCCGAAGTAGCCGCTTTACGTGCTGAAGCTGAGCAGGAAGTTGCCTCCCTGCGCGCGGAGACTGAGCGCGAAGTGAACCGCATCCGCACCGAAGCAAACGAAGAAGCTGCCGCTCTACGCGCCAGCGTCAACCGCGAAGTCACCGCTCTGCGCAGCCAAGAAGCTTCAGAACGCGCAGCAGTAGAAGCGGACGCACGCGAGAAGTCCACTTCGATGGTTAAGGACGCCGAAGCTCAAGCAGAGCACGCTGAGCGCCGCCTTGCAGAGGCCACAACCCACGCCAACCAGCTCACGGAGCAGAGCACGGCAGAGGCAGCCGCGCGCCTTTCCAACGCGAACGAGCAAGCGGACAAGATTCTTCAGGAAGCGCGCGAGGAGGCACGGCTAGTTCGAGAAGAAGCTATCGCTGACGCCAGCGATCGCCAGCGCGCCGCCGATGAGCACGTTGCCGCTCTTGAGGCTCAGCGCAAGAACCTTTCCTCATACATTGAGGACATGCGCTCGGCCCTTGCCACCGCCGATTCTGGGCTCACCCTGAGCTCTATCGTTGAAGCCGCCGCACCAGAACCCCCCGCAGCTGCGGCAGAAGGCGAATCGGTTCGTGGCGAAAGCACTGGCGAGCCTTCCGATGCCACCTCAAGCGAGGAATTCGTAGAGGAGACCAGCGCACAGGCCGAGGAGTCAACAGCATCCGATACAGACGATTCCGATCAAGCCGAGTAGATCCGTGCACTGCGCAACTTCGCTGGGCACACAGCCTGTTGGCTGGGCACACAGCCTGTTGGCGGGGCACGCAGCCCTGTTCACGGCGGATAGATGACTAAGTAAGGCAGACCTCTTAGGCGCTTTCTACCTGAGCATAGAAATCGCCTAGTAGCGCCGCCAGTTCGCGGGGGCGCTCATTGGCAACAAAGTGGCCCGCAGCCGGGATCTCTACGATTCTGGCGGTGGGCCGCTTTTCTTGTAGAGCAGAAAGAGTTTGCGGCTTGCACGTGGGATCGTCACTTCCACGCACAAGAAGCACCGGACCTTCCACAGCAGACACTGCCCCGGTGGCGTCCTCTCGATCACGCATGGCCCTCTGAATCCATCCGAGCGCCACAGAGTCCACACGTGAGAGTTGAGCGGCCAACGCATCTCTCACTCCCTGTGAAGCAAGCGGAGAAACCATGGTTGTTGACCATGCAGCCACCGCCTCGTTGCCTCGTCCTTCATCACAGAGCGCAATTGCTCTGTTGCGTGGATTATCTTCGCCTTGTGGATCAGCGGCGATATTCGTGTCCATAAGAACGAGTCCAGCCACCATATCCGGATGGCGCAACGTGAACGCAGCTGCAACGGCTCCGCCCATCGAAAGCCCACCTAGGACTACCCTGTCTACACCTCGAGCCCGTAGGCAGGAACGCAACGCATCCACATACACGCTGAGTGAAGGTTCCGGATACTCATAGTCCCGCTGCAGATCGCTACCACTAGGCGAACCTCCAAACCCGGGTGCATCTACCGTAAGCACGTCTACATCGGAGAGTTCGCCGCGCACTTCATCCCACATCGAGCTATCGAGTGGAAGCGCGTGAAGCAATACAAGGGGAAGATCTGATGTTGGGCCAGTACGACGCCAATGAAGTGCCATCATGCCCTCAGAATACCGCGCGGGCCAGCTGATTCACTGCCTTCCGCGGTGCACCCAACACGAGGTGTGCCAATGGCGCCGCGCATCCTGACCAAACTGGGATCCAAGGATGGACTCCTCGGTCCACACGACTTCATGGGGCTCGCCCACCACAATCACGCCTCCACAGCCTGGACACACATACTGTTTGGAACCCTTGGCAATGTGGTGGACCTTGTACGTGTAGCCGTCGCGCCCCTGTTCAGTGTGCACACCACCCATAGCGGCCTCAGTGTTGAGAGGGCGAACTGGACGGGAGTACTTCTTGGAACGGCGCACACCAGTATTCTAGCGACCCGCCTATCCTCAATCCGTGGTGAGCTGCACGGGCTCTCCAGCTCGGATCACCTCGCGCACATTCAGATCTTCATCCACCCAAACAAGATCTGCTCGGCAACCCACCTCAATGCGTCCCAGATCTGTGCGACCTATGACGTTCGCCGGAGTCATGCTTGCCATCCTGACGGCCTCGTGAAGGGGAACTCCTGCGCGCACCGTGGTGCGAACCACGTCGATCAAGTGCGACGTCCCGCCAGCTAGATTCCCTCCTCGCAGTCGCGCTACACCATTTGTGACATGCACAAGAAGTCCGCTGAGTTCATACGTGCCATCTGGCATCCCTGCCGCGGCCATCGAGTCGGTCACCAATACCATCGCGTCTGGCCCGATGAGCTCGGCTGTAGTCCGAACCAGGTTGATCGCAACGTGGATTCCGTCGCCAATAAGCTCCACGATGGCGTCGCCCCGATGCGCCGCTGCCAAGTACTCCGCAGCGGGCCCAGGTGCGCGATGTGCCAGCTCTCTCATAGCGTTGAACAGGTGGTTCGCAACCGGACGGTACGAGGTGGGGCTTGCGCCCGACGCTCGCAGCGCCTCCACCGCAACTTCGTTTAGTCTGCGCGCTGTTTCATCGTCTGAGTTGGTGTGACCCCATGTGGGTACCACACCGCGGGCAGCTAGGTGACGGACCAACTCCTCCGCACCCTCGAGTTCCGGAGCGATGGTCATCCCCCACGCATGTCCGCCAGCCGCCTCGATGAGTCGATCGGCCACCTCCACATCGGGCGCCAAAAGGTACAGGGGATTCTGCGAGCCGCAGCGTTCGCGGGAGAGGAACGGACCCTCTATTTCTATTGCTTCCACGAGGTCGTCGTCGCATGCGAGAGAAAGAAGCTCTAGTACGAACTCCATTCGTTCCAAATCCATTGTCGACGACGCCGCGCCAAGTCCAGTGGTGCCCGCCCTCCGGTGTTCCATGACTGCGGTGCGAACTTCATCTTCACGTGTTGCATCAGGGAAGGATACTCCACCGCCGCCATGGCAATGGATATCCACCAGACCCGGAAGGATGTAACCTTCCAACCGTTCCCCAGGGCCCGAACTGCGCGCCACGCGCGTGAAGCGATTGCCTTCCCACTCCACCGTGCCGTCCTGAAGAATGCCGTCGGGTAACACGATCGATCCACGGATAGCTCCCATGACTCCCCCTTGAGTGCATTGGCAGCCTGGACGTCAGAACAAGCGATCCTCCGGGTGATCCAGGCCACGCATTTCGTCATAGTCGAGAATAACGCACTCAATGCCTCGATCCTCAGCAAGCGTGCGAGCTTGTGGCTTGATTTCTTGCGCTGCGAAGACACCTCTCAATGGCGTAAGGAGGGGGTCGCGGCCCAGAAGGTCAAGATATCGAGTCAACTGTTCGACGCCATCGATATCGCCTCGGCGTTTAATCTCCACCGCAATGTGACCGCCTTCGCCGTCACGAACCATCAAATCAACGGGACCAATTGGCGTGGGAAACTCGCGGCGCACAAGGGAAACACCCTCCCCTAGGCGATCCACTTGCTCGGCCAAGAGTTTCTGAAGATGCGCTTCTACACCATCTTTGACCAAGCCCGGTTCCATGCCCAACTGGTGTGTGTAATCACCGATGATCTCAAAAATCCGAATCACGAGTTCGTCGTCGGTCTTCTTCTGCGAGACCTCCCACACCTCTTGCGCGCCAATCGCTAACTCATCCTCGTTCGGTTCGCGTACACGCAGAGTGCAGGGCGGAATCATCCAATTGAGTGGTTTGTAGGATCCTCCATCTGAATGCACAAGAACGGATCCATCAGCTTTCACCATGAGCAGCCGGGCACCTCGATCTAGGTGTGCGTCAAGGCGCCCAGAGTATTCAACTGAACAATTTGCGAACACAACTCGCATCAAGAATGTCCTTTCGCAAAGTGAGGCTGCAGAACCGCACCACGGGCTGAGCGCGCAGGCGCTCGAAAGACTACCGGAACGGGCAGTGAGAATCCCGCAGGAGATCTAAATGTACGTCGGTTCCTCAGCCGGTGGAGCGGAGTCAATCCAGGAGACCAAGCCAGCAAAGGACTGTGGACTCATAGCGATGTCTAGTGCCTCGCCGAGATACTCAACATGCGCAACCGTGAGGTCGTTGCGGGCTAGCTTATGGCCGACTATATGAAAACCAGCGCGTTGGAAGACGCGCTGGGGAACGGGAAGAAATGAACGAGTGCTGAACCACTCGAGCGCACGGGGGCCAAGAATGAGCACTCCTGTGCGCCATCCACGAGCATTCTTGGCGCGCACAGAACACTGTAAGGAACCTGGACGGCGCAACAGAATGGTTAAGCGCAGTGCACACCAGCCCACAGCGCACAGAGCGAGGAGCAGCACGAGCAACAGCACCAAGATGATTCGCGTATCAACATCTTGTGAGCTCAAGCTTGCTCCTCGCCTTCAGTTCTAAAGATCTGCAACCTGGCCCGAATCAACCAAGATGTAGACCCGGTCCGCATCTACAGTTACAAAGCCGCCGACCACATCAATTGCAGTATCAGGAATACCTTCGCCCGAGACGTGTACCTGACCTGTGGACAATAATGCCATGACAGGGGTGTGTCCAGCCAAAATGCCCAGTTCGCCATCGCTGGCGGGAACCCGCACTTGACCGGCTTCACCCTGCCAGATCGGGCCCGCCGGAGCTACCACTTCGACATGCATTAGCGGCCTTCCGATTGAATCCTTGCCCAAGCCTTCTCAATATCGTCGATTCCGCCGATGTTGAAGAACGCCTGTTCCGGAATGTGGTCGTATTCGCCATCACAGAGCCTGCGGAATGCTTCCACTGTTTCATCAACCGGGACAGTGGAACCTTCCACACCCGTGAACTTGACGGCTGTGTAGGTGTTCTGTGAAAGGTACTGCTGGATACGGCGTGCGCGAGCTACCGTGACCTTATCCTCCTCAGAAAGCTCGTCCACGCCCAGGATCGAAATGATGTCCTGAAGCTCCTTGTTCTTCTGAAGAATGGCCTTCACGCGAGTGGCAACTTCATAGTGCTGCTTGCCCACAATCTGTGGGTCTAGGATGCGCGAGGTTGAGCTGAGTGGATCCACTGCTGGGTAGATGCCACGCGAAGCGATCTCACGGGAAAGCTCCGTGGTGGCATCCAAGTGAGCGAATGTGGTGGCAGGCGCCGGATCGGTGTAATCGTCGGCGGGCACGTAGATGGCCTGCAGCGAGGTAATCGAATGGCCACGAGTTGAGGTAATGCGCTCCTGAAGAGCACCCATCTCATCTGCCAGCGTCGGCTGGTAGCCCACAGCAGATGGCATACGGCCTAGCAGAGTTGAAACCTCGGATCCGGCCTGCGTGAACCGGAAAATGTTGTCGATGAACAACAGCACATCCTGATTCTCAACATCCCTGAAGTACTCCGCCATGGTCAGCCCGGATAGGGCGATACGTAGGCGGACCCCCGGCGGCTCGTCCATCTGGCCGAAGACAAGTGCGGTCTTGTCCAGAACGCCGGCCTCGCCCATCTCGCGGATGAGGTCGTTGCCCTCGCGGGTGCGCTCGCCCACTCCGGCGAACACAGAGACGCCGTCATGGTCCTGCGCAACACGCTGAATCATTTCCTGAATCAGAACGGTCTTTCCCACACCTGCGCCGCCGAAGAGGCCGATCTTGCCGCCCTGAACATAAGGGGTGAGAAGGTCAATGACCTTGATACCTGTCTGGAACATGCGGGTTTCGGGCTCAAGCTCATCAAAGGCCGGTGGCTTGCGGTGGATCGGCCAGCGCTCCGTAACCTCGAGGTGCTCACCTTCGGCTAGGTTCAGGCACTCGCCGAGCACGTTAAACACGTGGCCTTTGGTGACCTCACCCACTGGAACGGTGATGGCACTTCCAGAGTCGCGAACCACCGCGCCACGGACAAGACCATCCGTGGGCTTCATTGCGATGCATCGAACGATGTTGTCACCCAAGTGCTGGGCAACTTCCAACGTCATGTCGAATGCACCTTCGCCCTCACCCTGAGTGGACAGATCCACGCGGGTGACCAGCGCATTGTTGATCTCAGGTAATGCGTCGGAGGGAAACTCGACGTCGACGATGGCGCCGATGACCTGAACAACGCGACCTTGGTTGGTAGCAACTGTCGTGTCAACTGAGGCAGTCATGTTTTTCTCTTCCTTGGAATTCGGGGCTTAGGCTTCTTGCTTGAGCGCGTCAGCACCCGAGACGATCTCGGTGATCTCAGTGGTGATCTCCGCTTGGCGAGCATTGTTCGCCTTACGGGTGTACTCCTGGATGAGCTGGCCGGCGTTCTCCGTGGCCGAATGCATAGCCTGCTGGCGCGAAGCCAACTCAGAGGCGGCAGCGGTCAACAGCACAGACTTGATTCGTTGACGCACATACATGGGCAGCAACGAATCAAACACCTCCTGCGCTGATGGTTCGAACTCGTACAGCGGAGCAGCTCCGGGTTGATAGTCGCCCAACTCGTCGCGTTCAGCATCGGCCAACACGTCGTCGTCGGTATCCGCGATCTCCATCGGAAGCATGTGACGCTTCTGGACCACTTGCCGAACCATCGACTCAAAACGAGTGAAAACCACGTGGACTTCAGCTATGCCACCTTCTTCTACCGGAGCCAAATAGGCGTTGAGAAGAGTGGTGGCGATGTCGTCAGTGGTTGCGTCATTGGGGCGATCGGAATCTCCGCTCCACACCTTCTCCACATCGACGTTGCGGAAGTGATAGTAGCTCTCCCCACGGCGGCCAGAAATGTAGAGAACCGGTTCCATTCCCTGCTCGCGCAGTTCGTCCATGAATCGGTCCGCTTCGCGTAGCACCGACGCCGAATAGGCGCCCGCCATACCACGATCGGACGTCACCACAAGAACGGCGACCCTGTTCGTATCTGTGCGGCGAACGAGGAACGGATGCTTGTGGTTGAAGTCGTGCGCCGCCACGGCCGCGATGGACCGAGTCAGAACCTGAGCGTAGGGATCGAGCCCCATGGCCGCTTCGCGCGCCTTGGAGATGCGTGACGCGGCGATGAGCTCCATCGCCCGAAACACCTTCTCCAAGGTACTCGTTGCCCGGATCTTCTCCTTGAAGACCCTCTGTGCACCAGCCACTGTTAGCTCCGCTTCGCCCGGACGAGCGTCTCCCGAACGACTTCGGTCTCAGACTCACCGGCACCGTCAGTGATGATGCCTTCGGAAACCAGGAAGCCGTGCTGGAACTCATCCACAGCGCTGCGCAGTGCCGATTCGGTGTCAGAATCGAGCACTCCCGTGCTAGCAAGAGTCTCCAGAACCGGCGAGTTGTGCCGCACGAAATCAAGCATGCCCGATTCAAAAGCATGCACCTTATTGACCGGAACATCGTCGAGATAGCCAGAGGTACCCGCCCACATCGAGACGATCTGATCCTCCACCTTGAATGGCGTGTACTGCGGCTGCTTGAGAAGCTCCATCAGGCGCTCGCCTCTAGTCAGCTGCTGACGCGTGGTGGCATCCAAATCAGATGCGAACATCGCGAATGCCGCCTGCGCCCGATACTGCGCCAGCGTGATCTTCAGTGTGCCAGCCACCTTCTTCATCGCCTTAACCTGAGCGTCACCGCCCACGCGGGAAACGGAGATACCCACGTCCACAGCTGGACGCTGATTCGCGTTGAAGAGATCTGACTGAAGGAAGATCTGGCCGTCAGTAATCGAAATGACGTTGGTAGGAATGTAGGCAGAAACGTCATTCGCCTTGGTCTCAATGAGCGGAAGGCCCGTCATCGAACCGCCGCCCAGCTCATCGGAGAGCTTCGCGCAGCGCTCAAGCAAGCGAGAGTGCAAGTAGAACACATCGCCTGGGTATGCTTCGCGCCCCGGTGGGCGGCGAAGCAACAGGGAAACTGCTCGGTAGGCTTCGGCTTGCTTTGACAGGTCATCAAAGACGATCAGAACGTGCTTGCCGGAGTACATCCAGTGCTGCCCGATGGCCGAGCCAGTGTAAGGAGCGAGGTACTTGAAGCCAGCCGGATCGGATGCAGGCGAGGCCACAATGGTGGTGTACTCCATGGCGCCGCCCTTTTGCAGGGTTGAACGCACCGAGGCGATTGTGGAGCCCTTTTGTCCGATGGCAACGTAGATGCAGCGCACCTGCTGTGCCGGGTCCCCAGACTCCCAGTTCGACTTCTGATTAAGAATGGTGTCAATTGCCAGAGCAGTCTTGCCCGTTTGACGATCACCAATGATGAGCTGACGCTGGCCGCGCCCAATCGGGATCATCGCGTCGATGGCCTTGATGCCAGTCTGCAGAGGTTCATTAACACTCTTACGCATCATGACGCCTGGAGCCTGCAGTTCCAGCGGCCTGCGGCCGTCGACGTCGGTAATGTCGCCCAGTCCGTCAATCGGGTTGCCCAAGGGATCCACCGTGCGGCCCAAGTAGCCATCACCAACAGGAACAGAGAGGACCTCACCAGTGCGGCGGACCTCTTGCCCTTCTTCAATTGCGGAGAAATCACCAAGAACGACGACGCCGATCTCGCGTTCCTCCAAGTTCATCGCGAGGCCAAGGGTCCCGTCTTCAAACTTCAGAAGCTCGTTCGCCATGGTCCCAGCAAGCCCTTCAACACGGGCGATTCCGTCCGCGGTCAAGGTGACGTGGCCGACTTCCTCGCTCACGGTCTTGGCAGGCTCATAGGAACTCACGAAGCTGTCGAGCGCAGCCCGGATCTCATCCGGCTGGATTGTCAGATCAGCCATTCCTCATTCCTTACGTTTTGACGGCCGAAAGCCGTTCTCGGTGCGGGCGTGCCCGCGTGGTCTTATCGAGTGATTGCGTCGCGGACGTTCGAAATCCGTGTTTCTAGCGTGCCGTCAATGACATCTTCACCAACATGAATCCTCATGCCGCCAACGACTCGTGGATTGACGGAAACGTGAACTACGACGTCTTCTCCATACCGGGAGGTGAGAATCCGGCTCAGCCGTTCCTTCTGCTCTGGAGAAAGTGGAGAAGCAACCGTCACAGAGGCAACCAGATGGTGACCGCGTTGTGCCGCTTCGGCGATGTAGTGATTGAGTGACTGGGCAATCGTAGGCTCCGGGGCACGATACACTGCGCGTGCCACGAGCTCCAGAGTCTCAGGGATGGTCTCGGAGAAAACCTCACGAGCCAGCTCCTCACGCTTGCCTCTTTGGTATCCCCTATCGCCAAGGACTACGCGCAAGCTGCGCTCTTCACCAAGGATGCGTAGGCAGCGATAGAGCTCCTCTTCAACGCCGCCTAGGCGATCAGCCTTTTCAGCATTTGCCAGAAGTGTTTGAACACCGAGTTCCTCAAGGGCCGTCATGAGATCGGAATCCTTGGACCAGCGTTCCCGCACCAGCTGCGACAGCAAGTACATGACGGGTTCAGAGACTCGAGTCGCAAACACATCACGAGCAAGCTTCTCCCGGTCGGCCTCGTTACGAGAGGAATCCGTGAGCCCGCGGCGGAATGCCACCAGCTCACCGATCGTGTCAGCGACAGAGAAGATCTCACGGCCAAAGAGCACGAGTGAACCTTGTTGCAGAGAAAGCACCCTTTCCCAGTCCGTACGTGCCGCTTCAAGAGCCGCTTCACTGCTGGAACGCATCAGCCCTCCTTCGAGCCTTTGCCAGATTCGGAATCGACCGTCTCAAGCTCATCGAGAAAACGATCAATGACGCCTTGAGAAATCGTGGGATCGAGTGCCTGGCCGCCGACGATCTTGGCTGCCAAATCTGAGGCCAATGAACCCACGTCCGAGCGCAGCACTTGCTGGGCGGATTGTGCATCGGCCTGAATCTGACGAGCTGAAGCCTCCGCTATGCGATGTGCTTCTAGGGTGGCCTGCTTCTGGGCAGCTGAGACAATGTCAGTTGCGTTCGCTTGAGCCTTCTCACGGATCTGTGCGGCTTCGCGACGGGCATCGTCTACTTCAGACGCGAGAGCCTCGCGTTCCTTGGCAACTTCTTCCTGTGCACGTGCCGCTGAGTTCAGGCCTTCATCAATCTTGGCCGTGCGTTCGTCCAACACTCGCATGAATGTGGGCCACGCCAGCTTGTACATCGCCACAGCGATGATGATGAACGAGACCGTTCCCCAGATGAGATCCGCTGGCGCTGGAATAATCAGCGAATCTGAAGCGAGAATCACTGTCAGGCTCCAAATACGAAGCCAGCAACGAAGCCAATCAGACCAAGGGCTTCGGTGAAGGCGATTGACAGGAACATGTTGACGCGCAGGAAGCCCTTGAGTTCAGGCTGGCGTGCCGTAGCTTCCTGGTTCTTTGCGCCAATGAGGCCGATGCCGATGCCCGGGCCGATGGCCGCAAGACCGTAGCCGATGGTTGCGATGTTACCGATCATGACTGTGTCCTTTTCAGTTTGGTTGCGGTGTCAGTGTTCTTCAATCGACAGCGAAATGTACGCGGCCGTCAGAAGAGCGAAGATATATGCCTGCAAGCAGGCAACGAACGCCTCGAATGCGGTGAACGCAATGCCACCTACGAGTGTGAGGGTGCCAAGGGCAAGCCCGCCCACGCCACCCATCGAAAGGTAGAGAGCATTGGTTCCCACAAAGCACAGTACGAGCAGCAAATGCCCTGAAACCATGTTGGCGAGAAGTCGGATAGTCAACGTCAGTGGACGAAGAACAAATGTTGAGAGGAGCTCAATTGGCGTCATCAAAATGTAGATGGGCTTGGGAACTCCCGGCGGGAACAGTTGAGACTTGAAGAAGTTGAACGTCCCGTGGCTCTTGATTCCTGCGTAGATGAACGCAACATAGGCCAACACAGCATAGATAATCGGCATGCCGATTATGGACGTGCTGGCAATCTGCAGCCCAGGAATGATGCCCGTGAGGTTCATGAACAGAATCCCCAAGAACATCGATGCAAGAAGCGGCTGATACGGGCCCGCATTCTTTCCAAGGAGCTCTTCACCAATCGATTTGCGCGAAAAGTCCAAGAGCATCTCAACGCTACCTTGGGCACGACCAGGTATTAGCTTCGCGCGCCGCGAATACAGAACCAAGATCGTGCACAGAACCGCAACCGAGATGAGCCGGACCATGATGACGCGATTAATCTCAAAGGGCGTGCCCCCAAAAAGAATCGGATCAGGGAAGAATTCCTCGATCGTGGGCGCATGGAACTCATTGTCACCCGAAGCCTGGAGCGACCCCGTGGCAATTGCAGCGAGAAGATTCACCGACAAGCCATGTCCTCCGAACGTGTTGACGCCATAAACCTCGCAGCATCCATCGCTGGCGAGGCACGAGTTAGATCATACAGAGAAAATGGGCAGGTTATGCAACGGCCCAAGTTCGTCTTTATGCCATCATGAGCCTAGGGCAAAAGTCCCGCCGCCGTAACAAAATTTTAGACTTTTCCTTATGGAAGTGGCCTATTGTGATCCGTATCATATCGCCCCTACCCGTCGAAACTGTCTGTTTCTAGACACACCGCGGAGGATCGTCCCTGCGCTCATCATCGTCTGGTGACCACGTACCAACATCCCATTCGTCTGGCTCTTGCGCCTTGATCGATTCGGCCCTCTCGAGTTCCTCGCGGGAGGGCACATCGAGGGAAGGCCCATCCGATCGGACCACCATCCACGATGCAGTGACGAGCGATCCCACCACAGCAGCCGCAGTTGAAACGAGTAGCGCGCGCAGATCAATGACCGTCCATTCGTGAAGCAATGACAAAACCACGATGATAAGCAGCATCTTGAATGCGTAGCCCCCACCAAAGAGGATGGCGCCCGCTCGGCTACCCATTGCGTGGGTGGCACCTGCCACCCAGGCTAGGGCGGCACTTGAGAACGCCACAATGAGGAACCCCACCAGAACCCCGCTGGCCATGTCGTTTCTGCCAGCGGCGGCGAAGGCTGCGGATACTGCGCACCCTAGACCGCCTAGGATCGCCAGATCCCAAGCCGCTATCCTTCGGAGCAGCTCACCTGCTGTAGGGACGTTAGATTCCAAGGGCATCGCGAGTTACGCCCCATTCGGGTGTGGCGCCGAAGCTTGAGCTTCGGCGGATGTGGCATCCGGCCTCGAGGATGTGGCATCCGGCCTCGAATCGTCAGCCACCACAGAGGCAACTGCGTTCTTCTGTGCGCGTGCCCGTGCTGGCGCACTCATTTCACGCCGTGTGATCACAACAGCACCAGCAATACTCACCACGGCGAGCGGCGTCACAGCCAAGGGAGGGAAGATTACAAGCGCCACGCATGAAAGTGAAGCAACGGCAGCCCACATATAGAGAATAAGTACGGCACCCGCGTGTGAATGCCCGCGGCGAAGCAATCGATGGTGCAGATGGCCTGCATCAGCATGGAACGGCGACTGCCCCTTGGCCATACGGCGTACAACAGCCCATACGAAGTCGATGAGCGGAAGCAGAATCACGGCAACGGGCACGAGGATCGGCATAGCAGCTGGCAGGGAGTACCCCACCGAGGTGTTGGCGGGGTCGATCTGCCCGGTGACCAGCACACCAGCCCCCGCGATGACTACGCCTATCATCAATGCTCCCGAGTCACCCATGAAGATTCTTGCGGGATGGAAGTTGTGCGGGAGGAAGCCCACGCAAATCCCCACGAGTCCAGCCACCACCGCGCACGCTACTGACGAGTAGTCGCCAGGAGAGGCATTGCGCGCCAAGTAGTAGGAATAGATGAAGAACGAAAAGGCTGCAATTGCAACGATTCCGGCGGCCAAGCCGTCAAGTCCGTCAACAAAGTTGACAGCGTTGGCCACCACTACCACCACGATGATGGTCACAAATAGCGTCAGCCGGCTTGATCCCACGGTCAATCCCATAACGGGAACGCTGACAACCTGCACGCCTTGCCATGCCATGATGCCCGCTGCGAGGATTTCCCCAGCCAGTTTGGCATACCAGTCCAGCTCCCAGATATCGTCAATGACTCCCACGAGGCACATGACGCCAGCGCCCATCACCACGCCCCAAGCACCCGAGCCCGGTGCAAATACGCGTGAGAGATAGGGAATCTGCGAAGCCACGATGAAGGAGACCACCAACCCGCAATACATGGCTAATCCACCAAGCCGCGGAATCGGCACAGTGTGGACGTCACGGGCACGTACCTGCGTAATTGCGCCTACGGCAATCGCAATTCTCAGAACCACAGGCACCAGAACATAGGTGACCACGGCCGCCAAGAGCATGATGAGAAGGTAGACGCGCACTCAGTCAGTCCTCCAGTTCACCGAATCGTGCAATCTCAGAATCGGGAATGGCGCCGTGCCGAACGATCTTCAATTTCTCCCCAACGATGACGATGGTCGAGGGTTCGCCTCCACCACATTGACCGCCATCCACGTAGAGAGCAACCTTTTCGCCCAATTGTTCCTTGGCTTGATCGACGTTCGCTGCGGGGTGCGCGGCCGTGAGATTAGCGCTCGAAACTGCCAACGGACCCGCGGAACCAAGTAATGACAGCGTGAATTCGTCGTCGGGCATACGAAGAGCAACTGTGCCGTTCGTTTCACCCAAGTCCCAACCGATGGTCGGCTTGGCGGGCAGGACGATTGTGAGGGCTCCTGGCCAGAACTCTTCCATGAGCGCCCGCGCGGCATCTGGGATAACTTCAGCAAGTTTGGCGGCATCCGCGACGCTCCCAACCAATACTGGAGACGGTTTGTCACGCCCGCGGCCCTTAGCAGTGAGAAGGCGATCAACGGCGCCCGGCGAAAACGGATCGGCGCCTAGACCGTACACAGTGTCAGTGGGCAAGACCACGAGGTCACCACGCGCAATTACCTCTTTAGCTTTCGCTATCGCGACTTCCCTGCCTACCCGGTAATCAATAACGTCCATCGTCCTTCTCCATCAGCCTTTCAGCTTCGCCCACAGCCACCGCGGCCGCCCAGTGTAATCATGGCCGGTCCGAGCTGTGGCAAACCCGGCATTCAGTGCTGCGTGGCACAACCGCTCGGCTTGCTCCTCCGCATGTTCCATGACGAGGATACCGCCCGCGGCTAGGAGTTCCGTGGATCTGAGAATGAGCGCCGAGGGAATCTCAAGGCCGTCTTCTCCCCCACCCCATAGGGCAAGATCGGGATCTTGCTGCACCTCCGGGCTGTGTACTACCCCGGCTGGAACGTAGGGAGGGTTGGAGACGACGACGTCCACCAAGCCACGCAACTCCTCACACGCGGTGAGTGCGTCACCTTGGACTACCTGGACAAGGTTGCCATGAGCGATGTTGTTCGCTCGGGCAAGATCGCATGCTTCAGGCGAAATCTCGACGGCATATACCTGCGCATCGGGGACCTCTGTTGCCACGGAAATCGCGATCGCGCCGCTCCCGGTACAGAGGTCGACGACGGTGGCGCGGCCGTCCTTCTCTATGCTGCGTTTGGCAGCGTCAATTGCCTCGCCAGCAACTAGCTCTGTCTCTGGCCTGACGATGAAGCACCCAGGGCGCGATTCAAGCGTGAGATAGCGGAAGTACATAACGCCAGTGATGTGCTGCAGGGGAATCCGCTTGGCGCGCTCGGCAACAGCTGCCTCGAAAGCCTGAATCTGGGCGTGGGATGGTGCTGGTGCTGCGGCGGGACGAGCTCCGCACGCGAACTCTGCGAGTTCGCGTGCGTCCACCTCAGGCGAAGGCACGCCCGCCTGCGCGAGCGTGCCTGAGGCTTGCGCAATGAGCGCGGCCCACGTGGTCACCGCTCTGCAGCCTCGAGCCGCTCAGCTTCATCCATCTGGCGCGCAGAGTCGATAAGCGGTTCTAGCGCACCTGCAAGCACCTGATCGAGGTTGTACGCCTTATAGCCGGTGCGGTGATCCGAGATTCGGTTCTCCGGGAAGTTGTATGTGCGGATTCGCTCCGAACGATCCACAGTGCGAACTTGCGAGCGACGCAATGCAGCGTTTTCCTCCGCCTGCTGATCCAGCTGCATTTGCCGCAACCGCGAACGCAGCACGCGCATTGCGGCTTCACGATTCTTGATCTGGGACTTCTCATCTTGGATTGATACAACCAGACCCGTGGGAAGATGTGTGATGCGCACGGCCGAATCCGTGGTGTTCACCGACTGGCCGCCGGGTCCCGATGATCGGTACACATCCACCCGGATGTCATTGTCATTGATCTCCACTTCGCCTGGGTCATCCACTTCGGCAAAGACCAGCACCCCCGCCGCAGATGTATGAATGCGCCCCTGTGATTCCGTGACAGGAACGCGCTGGACTCGGTGAACACCTGCTTCATACTTCAGGTGTGCCCAGACTCCCTCGGCGGGGTCTTCTGGCGTGCGCCGTGCTTTGATGGCCAATTGGACGTCCTTGAAGCCGCCAAGTTCAGTCTCAGTTGAGGTGAGCAGCTGGACCGACCATCCCTTGCTCTCCGCATAACGTTCGTACATCCGTTCCAGATCGGCAGCGAACAGAGCGGACTCTTCACCACCCTCTCCAGCCTTCACTTCAACGATGGCATCGCGGGCGTCGTCGGGATCCCGTGGAATCAGGACTTGCTTAAGCTCTTCAGAAACGGTGTCAAAGGCTTGCTGAAGTCCCGCAAGCTCTGGCTTGAACAGTTCGGCATCGTCGCCGCCTGCAGCCACGATTTCTTGCGCCTCGAGCAAATCTGCCTGCGCACCGATGTAGCTGCGGTAGACCCTCACCACTCTGGCTAGTTCTGCATATCTGCGACCAAGCGAGCGGAGCTTGTCCGGAGAAGCGAGCACCTCAGGGGATGCCATCTCCGCTTCGACTCGCTCATATTCCGCCAGCATCTGCGCTGCGACCTCAGCTTGGTTGCTCACGATATCCTCTCGATTCGATAGCGGCACATGCCGCACTCCCAAGTTCAACAATGGCACAAATCATGGAGAACGCCGACACAGACAAATCTGTGCCGGCGTCCTGAAGCTATATGAAATTACTTCTTGCGCTTGCCGTAGCGAGCCTCGAAGCGAGCGACACGGCCGCCGGTATCGAGGATCTTCTGCTTACCCGTGTAGAACGGATGGCACGCACTGCAAACATCAACGCGAAGCTCGTCACCCTGAATGGTGGAGCGGGTTTCGAACTCGTTGCCACAGGTGCAAGTGACCTTGATGGTGTGGTAATCCGGATGGATACCCTGCTTCATTTTTACTCCTAGGATCGTTTGTGCCCCGGGTCCAATTGGCGGGCCACCACGTATGGACGTGGCGCGCCTTGTCATGAAGACAACCAATCGGTGAACCGAAAGCCGACGAGACATTATTGCACGCGGTCGCCCACTTCCACCAGATCAGGACGCATCTCACACGTGGACCGGCATTGTAACCTATACCGTCGCCTCGCGTGACGGGTGGGTCTGAACGGCCGCCTTGTACCGCAAGAATTTCGGGAACATCCCCAAACTTCAGGGACTCTCCAGTTCTATTGGCCTGAAGACTGCATCGACCGCAGGATAGAGACGAGGAACTCGCCGTTCGATTCCGTCTTGCGCATACGCCCCAACAGGAAGTCCGACGCCTCGGACACATCCAGTGTGCCCAGCGCCCGCCTCAGCTGCCAAATAACCTTGAGTTCCTCTTGGCTGAAGAGGAGTTCCTCACGGCGGGTACCCGACGCGTTGACGTCGATTGCCGGGAAGATTCGGCGATCGGCGAGCTGACGCGAGAGGCGCAGCTCCATGTTTCCGGTTCCCTTGAACTCTTCGAAGATAACCTCGTCCATCTTGGATCCGGTCTCAACCAAGGCCGACGCAATGATAGTCAGTGAGCCACCATCTTCGATGTTACGGGCAGCTCCAAAGAACTTCTTGGGCGGGTACAGGGCCGCTGCGTCGACTCCTCCGGAGAGGATTCGGCCGGATGCCGGCGCGGCGAGGTTGTATGCACGGGACAAACGCGTGAGCGAGTCGAGCAGCACAACCACGTCTTGGCCAAGTTCCACCAAGCGCTTTGCGCGTTCGATAGCCAGTTCAGCCACGATGGTGTGATCTGAAGCCGGGCGGTCGAAGGTAGAGGCAATGACCTCGCCCTTGACTAGCCGCTTCATGTCAGTGACTTCTTCTGGGCGTTCATCTACCAGAACTACCATGAGGTGCACGGCCGGATAGTTCTGCGCAATTGCCATGGCAATCTGCTGCATCACCATCGTCTTGCCAGCCTTTGGCGGCGATACGATCAAGCCACGCTGGCCCTTGCCGATAGGTGCCACCAAGTCGATTGCCCGAGGTGTCAGCGCCTTTGCGGTGGTCTCCAGACGGAGCGTCTCCTGCGGGTAGAGCGGAGTTAGCTTGCCAAACTCTGGGCGTTCCAACGAACGCTCCGGAGTGAGCGAGTTGATTGAATCCACCTGAACGAGCGGATTGAGCTTCTGGTGGTTGAACTTGCGGTGCTGGTTGCGTCCGCGGTTGTTCTGATTGCTGCGATTATCCGATTCGCCGCGCTCCCGCACGGCACCCACCACGGCATCGCCGCGGCGCAGACCGTACTGTTTGACGATCTGAGGTGAGACAGCAGCATCGTTTGATCCCGGCAGGTAACCGCCGGTGCGCAGGTAAGCCTGGTTTCCTTCGACATCCAAGATGCCTGCCACCGGAATGAGGACTTCCTCGTCCACCTGCGCCGGCTCATCTACCTGACGGTTGTCGCGGGTGTCCCGGTTGTCGCGGTTGTCGCGGTTCCGGTTACGGTCACGGCGATTGCGGCGGTTGCGGCGGTTGGAGGACTCATCGTCCTCATTAACTCGCTGTTCGGCGGCATCACCAATCGCTTCAAGCGCAGCCCGCTTATCCTCTGAAATCTGGGGTTCCCTGCGGTCGCCGCGATCACGACGGCGGCGTTCGCCATAGTTTTCCTCGCGCCCGTCCGAGTTCTGGCCATCGCGGCTGCGGCGGCCTTCCTGGTCGCGGTCCGTGCGTGAGTTCTGATCACGATCTGTGCGTGAATTCTGGTCGCGGTCCGTGCGTGAATTCTGGTCGCGGTCCGTGCGTGAGCTCTGATCACGATCTGGCCGGGAATCATTTGTGCGCGTAGGTCGTGATTCGTTGCGATTGCGCCGACGACGGCCGTCAGTTGCCGGTTCTTCTTCGCCACGGGCAGGCAACACGATCTCATCTGTGGTGCGCGGAATGCGGCTGGTTCGGGCTGACCGCGCCTGTGGTTGTTCTGGTTCCTCCGCCTGTGCTGGCGCGGCGGCCTTCGGCTCAGGTGAGCTCGCGGGGTGCTCAACTACAGCGGGAGATTCTTGATCTTTAGGACGGCGTCCACGCGACGACGGTCCTTGTACGGAGCGGATGGCAGAAACAAGATCTGCCTTGCGAGCCTTCGAATCGACCTCAATGCCCAAGGTCTGCGCCAGCGCCTTGAGTTCAGGTAGACGCATCGTTGAGATTGCACCTGTCGATCGGGATTCACTCACGAGGTTCCTTCCTCGGAAAGTCAGGGAGCTGACTTTGCCATTTGCCAGATTCATTTTCTGGCACGTCATTCAGTGGTCACACTGTTTCAATGGGGATCACCATTCCACGACGTATGGATTGCATTGACGTCTGGACCACTGACTTCGCGTCAGTTCAGGTGGTGGGCCGGGTGCGGAATGCCGCAGTATCGCCGGTCGGGACCACTGTACCAGTATCGGAGCGACTCTGCACCGATACTGGTACGCGGCTTCACTCAGGGATGATCTGGGCGCCCGGCGCGCGCGGGCCAATGATTGACCGGAAACCACGTTCGGCCAGCAGACCAGCCGTTACGTGATCCAGTGCATCAAGGACCAGAATCGAAGGACCAGCGCCTGAGACCACTGCAGGCCATCCGGCGTCACGCAGTGCCCGGATTGCTTGTGCTGTGGCCTGCATGGCATCGGCCCGGTAATCTTGATGGAGCCTGTCTTGTGTAGCGGACATGAGCAAATCGGGGCGTTTGCTCAGTGCAAGCACCAACAGAGCCGCACGTGACGCATTGAATGCCGCATCCTTGTGCGGAACTGTCTGCGGCAAAACGGAACGAGCCGTCTCCGTGAGCAGTTCCGATTCGGGGATCAACAGTGTGGTGTGCAGATCAGGCGAGAGGTCTAGTGAGGCAGCGTGTGGTTTCTCCCCTTCCATCCACGCCACAACAGCACCACCCAAGATGGCGGGCGCTGCGTTGTCAGGGTGACCTTCAAACTCAGTAGCGATCTCCAACAACACATTGTCATTGAGCTCGTCAGGTGAATCAGTAAGCGCCCGAACTAACATAAGACCTGCAACTACAGCGGCAGCTGAAGAACCTAGCCCGCGGCCCTGTGGAATCCGGTTATGACACTTCAATTCGATGCCCGACTGCGGCAAACCAGCAATCTCAAGCGTGCGGCGAATGACCTTCACAATGAGATGTGAATCATTCGTTGGGAGGTAATCTGCCCCCTCCCCTTCCACAAAGACGCGAGTCTCACCTGTGGTCAGACGTACAGAGACGTCATCCCATAGATCGTGCGCCATACCCATGCAATCAAATCCCGGACCTAGGTTTCCTGAGGTGGCGGGAACGCGCACATGCGCGTTTGACCGAACTATCCGCATCAGAGTGCCAACGCCTCAACAGTTGCTTGAAGGGTGGGCTCGATCGGATTGATCTCAAGGTTCCGCCCTGCCAACGCAGTAGCGGTGTCCTTGAGTCCGTTTCCTGTGACTGTGCACACAATCTTGGCGCCGGCAGGAACCTTGCCTTCCTCGGCAGCTTTGATGAGCCCAGCGATTGATGCTGCGGATCCGGGTTCGATGAAGACTCCCACTTCGGCCGCGAGAATCGCCTGGGCTTCAAGAATCTGTTCATCGGTTACTCGGTCAATCCAACCATGGGACTGGTCACGAGCATCTTCCGCATACTTCCAAGAGGCAGGATTACCGATGCGAATCGCGGTTGCGACTGTCTCTGGCTTCTCCACAGGATGACCAAGCACCAGCGGAGCTGCTCCCCACGCCTGCACACCCCACATCTGAGGGACCTTGGTGGCTACGGGTTCGATATGAAGCGCTGAATCGTCGACCGACGCGAGCGTGGTATGCCCTGCGTATTCGCTGTATCCCATCCAGTAGGCGGAGATATTTCCCGCATTGCCAACGGGAAGCACGTGAATATCGGGAGCATCTCCCAACGCATCAACTACTTCGAAAGCAGCGGTCTTCTGACCTTGAAGGCGGTAAGGATTCACAGAATTGACCAGAGCCACCGGGAACCGCTCAGTCAGTTCACGAACAATTCGCAAGCAATCGTCAAAGTTGCCATCTACAGCCACAAGATTTGCACCATGCACAATGGCCTGCGCTAGCTTTCCAGCAGCAATCTTGCCTGCCGGGAGAATCACGGCACATTTCAGCCCTGCAGCAACAGCGTATGCGGCCGCGCTGGCGGATGTGTTTCCAGTTGATGCACAAGCCACAATCTTGGCATCCGAACGCAGAACATGTGAGATCGCTGTAGTCATGCCGCGGTCCTTGAACGAACCTGTTGGGTTCATTCCTTCGACCTTGACGTAGACTTCGCCGCCCGTTCTCGCGTCGAGCGCTGTGGCATGGACCAGAGGCGTACCACCCTCACCCAAGGTAACGATCGGATCAGATTCTGCAAACGGAAGGCGATCGATGTATTCACGAATGACGCCTTGCCACTGATGGGCCATCAGGACTCCTCAACTCGAATGACGTGGTTTACTCCGGCGACAAACGTGGAATCGTTGAGTTCCTCAATTGTCGCTTCGAGGTCTTCTTGACTGGCTGCATGTGTAGTGACAGTCAGGCGGCAGACTGGGCGGTCTGCCGAATGGGTGTGCCCGGTATCTTGGAACACCGAGCTGATCGAAACATCGTGACGCGCAAAGACTCCGGTCACCTTAGTTAACACTCCCACTTGATCATCAACTTCCACTTCAACTTGGAAGCGAGAAATAGCTTGTGACGGGCTCAAAACGGGGAGATCTGCGTAGATGAGCTCGCGAGGTGCATGCCCTCCGCCAACGATGTGTGATGCTGCAGCAACGACATCCGAAAGAACGGCTGAGGCAGTGGGAGCGCCGCCAGCACCGCGCCCATAGAACATGAGACGATCGGCCGACTCAGCTTCAATGACTACTGCGTTGAATGGACCATGCACGCTTGCCAGTGGATGCGAAAGTGGCACAAGTGTTGGACCCACGTGAACTTCGATGCCCTGCGGACGCCGGCGCGCGGTGGCGATCAGCTTGACCACATAGCCAGACCGGGTGGCCGCCGCAATATCATCAGCCGTCACGTCCCGAATGCCATGAACATGAACATCTTCTGCCGAAACACGCGAATGGAACGCAAGGGATGCCAGAATCGCGCATTTTGCTGCGGCGTCATGGCCGTTGACGTCGGCAGTCGGGTCCGCTTCTGCGTAGCCCAACCTCTGAGCTTCGGCTAGGACATCCTCAAACTCGAGGCCCTTAGTTGTCATCTCATCCAAGATGTAATTGGTAGTTCCGTTGACGATTCCTAGAACAGCCGTAATGCGATCGCCAGCTAATGATTCGCGTAATCCATAGACCACCGGAACAGCTCCCGCAACCGCGGCTTCATAGTACAAATCGACGTCGGCACCTGCTGCTGCATCATAGAGTTCAGGACCGTGTGCCGCCAAGAGAGCCTTATTGCCAGTGACCACAGAAACACCATGAGCAAACGCGCTGAGGATATAGGTGCGGGCCGGTTCGATCCCACCAATAAGCTCAATGACGATATCTGCTTGCGCGATGATCGCCTCTGCATCGTCGGTCAACAGTGACCTGTCAATCGAAGGATCACGAGGTGCTGCCACGTCGCGTACAGCTATTCCGATGATCTTCAGGGTGGCGCCAGCACGTGCGGTGAGATCTTCAGCTTGCTCATCAATGAGCCGTGCCACCTGCGTACCAACAGTTCCGCAACCCAACAGGGCTATCTTTACTTCCAACGCTTGGATCCCCTCCCCGACAACAAACTGGCACAAGACTACCGGTCCCGAAACAAAAGTTGTGGATTGTCCCGAATTCGGATCTTTACGTGACCAACCGCCCACGAAAGAACGCCTTGTGAACGCCGATTTGCAAACCTCCGTGCGATACCGTGAAGGCATGGCTACCGCCATAACAGAAAGGTTGCGCTATGGTCGCCCCCACCTCTTCGACTCCCACACCGGCATACTTCAATAACGTCGCACTCGGCGAGGGCGCTACGAAGGTGATAGTCCCCCTTTCCTCTTCCACGCTTGATGAAGCCATTGATGGTGCCCAAGCGCTTGCCGGTCACACATTTGACATCGTTGAATGGCGGCTGGACTTCTTTGACTCAGCACCGGAAATCCAGCCGTGCCTGCACCTCGCAGCGCTCCTAACCGCGCGGGTCGGCCACCCCATACTCGCTACCTTCCGCACTTCTCGTGAGGGTGGAAACAAAGATATCGACGACGACGCGTACACCGAACTGCTTTCCACACTTGCCATCTCAGGCTCGGTATCGGCGGTGGATGTGGAAATCTCTCGCGGTCACGTGGTTACTGAAAGAGTGGTGCGCTCAGCTCGCGATGCCGGAGTTCCAATTGTGGGATCCTTCCATGACTTCACCGGCACGCCTGATGTGGGCGCTATCGTCGCGCAACTCATTCACGCCAGAGACGCTGGCTGCGACGTCGCTAAGGCGGCATACATGCCCCGCTCCGCGCGCGATGTGGCCCATCTGCTCGAAGCCACCGCCATTGCACATGAGGAACTTGAGATCCCCGTGATCACAATGGCCATGGGGCCACTCGGCGTTGTGAGCAGGGCCGCCGGAGCCGTGTTCGGCTCAGCGGCCACCTTCGCCTCAGTAGGTCAGGCCTCCGCACCTGGTCAAATACCCGTGGATGATCTGCTTCCAGTACTCAGGTCCATCGACTCATGGAGTAAACCTGCCTCGTAGGCAGATGAGCTCACAATCCACATCATGCCTGAAGCGCCGGCGGCACCCAGGCGCCGCCGACGAACCCATATCAGGCGTCCGCGTCAAGCGCCAGAAGGTCAGAGACTGACTCTGGTCTCACCAGAACGCGCGCAGAACCGTCACGAACAGCCACAACGCCCGGGCGAGGAAGCAAGTTGTAGTTCGACGCCATTGACCGCCCGTAAGCACCCGTTGCCGGAACAGCCAGCACATCGCCAGGAGCAAGATCAGCGGAAAGAGCGGCATCCTTCACCACAATATCGCCGCTCTCGCAATGCTTGCCCACCACTCGCGTCACCACGGTCTCATCACTTGCGCAACGCGAAGCCAAAGCAACCGTGTAATCAGCTCCGTAAAGTGCCGGGCGAATGTTGTCACTCATGCCACCGTCCACCGAAACGTAACGGCGCGAACCTTCTTCAAGCTGGACCTGCTTGATAGTGCCCACCGTGTACAACGTGAGGCCTGCGGTGGCCGCGATGGCCCGTCCAGGTTCGATGGAAACCCGGGGAGCCGTCAAGTTTGTCGCTTCAATGTGGCTGCGGACGGAAGCAGCCAACGCATCGGCGTAGTGACTCGGGGCAGGTGGGACGTCGTCGAGCACCGTGTAGCGAACCGCGTATCCCCCACCGAAGTCTATTTCTGGAATAACGTAACCAAACGTTGCGGCAGCGGTGGCGCGCAGTTCCAGGATAGCGGCGGCCGCGGCCTTGAA
Organism: Changpingibacter yushuensis; assembly: GCF_014041995.1. Classification (NCBI taxonomy): domain Bacteria; kingdom Bacillati; phylum Actinomycetota; class Actinomycetes; order Actinomycetales; family Actinomycetaceae; genus Changpingibacter; species Changpingibacter yushuensis. The sequence continues at coordinate 2,190,685 of NZ_CP059492.1, forward strand.
AGCATCGAGGGAGAGAATCTGCGAACCAATGTGTGAGTGCAAGCCAGCCAAGTCAAGGTGAGGAGCTGCAAGGGTTTCCTCAATTGCACGTAGAGCCGCACCCGAAGCAATCGAAAGCCCGAACTTCTGGTCCTCGTGGGCCGTGGAAATGTATTCGTGACCGCCAGCATGAACGCCCGTAGTGACACGTAGAACGATGGACGCGGAGGCGCCGCGTTCCGCAGCCACCGTTTCGATGAGCGCCAACTCAGCCAAAGAATCGGCCACAAGATGCGCCACGTTGGAGTCGAGTGCTAGTTCGATTTCTGCACGCGATTTATTGTTGCCGTGCAATCCGAGCATCGCCCCGGGAACGCCAGCCGCCAACGCAGTTCGCAGCTCACCTTCAGAACAGGTATCGATGGCAAGGCATTCATCCTTCATCCACCGGGCAACGCCCACGCTCAGGAATGCTTTGCCTGCGTAGAATACCTTCGCCCCATTGAGGTCCGAGAACGCGGTATCCATAGCGAGCTTCCACGCCGCGGCTCGCTGGCGCATGTCCAGCTCGTCAATGACGAACAGCGGAGTTCCGAACTCAGAAGCCAACTCCGAGGCGGGAACACCTCCGATCGTGAGCTCGCCACCGACGCGCTTGACGTTAGTTGGCCACAGGCCCGATGCGGAACCGTCGGGTTCTGGGGCAGTCAACGTTTCCAGAGAGATTGGCATAGTGTTCCTTTCGCCTCCGCGCGGGGCGCGTCACTGCGTCCTAAAATGTGTGCCCACCAGCTCAGCGCCGGTGGGCACACACAAGTCTGTCACCTACATCTTTTCGGGAGCAGCGACTCCAAGCAAGTCGAGCCCATTTGCTAGGACTTGCCGCGCGGCGTCATTGATCCACAGGCGCGTACGATGCAAGTTCGTCACTTCCTCATCTGCTCGCGGAGTGACGCGAGCCTTGCCATACCACGTGTGGTAGGCTCCTGCGAGTTCTTCGAGATAGCGGGCCACACGGTGTGGTTCGCGAAGGGCCGCAGCCTGAGCCGCAATATCAGGGAAACGCGCAAGGGCCCCGAGCAGCTCCGAATCAGGCAGTTCGAGTGCCTCTGGAGTGAAGCCATCCTCGCGGCGCACACCATGCTGCAGCGCATTCTGTGCCACTGAGCAGGTGCGAGCATGTGCGTACTGCACGTAGTACACCGGGTTCTCGCTGGTGTGCGATTCAACCAGATTCAGATCGAGTTCCAACGTGGTATCTACTGAGGCGCGAACCAAGGAATAGCGTGCCGCGTCCACGCCCACGGCCTCAACTAGATCCTCCATTGTCACCACGGTGCCAGCACGCTTGGACATGCGAACAGCCTCACCGTTGCGAACCAAGTTCACGAGTTGACCGATCAGAATCTCCATATTGCCGCCAGCACCAGCGGTATCACCGAAGGCTCGCGCCATCGCATACATCCGCCCGATGTAGCCATGGTGATCAGCTCCCAGCATGTACACGCATTGGTCAGCTCCACGCCCGCGCTTGTCTAGGTAGTAGGCGATGTCACCAGCAAAGTAAGCGGTTTCGCCATCGGACTTGATGATCACGCGATCTTTGTCATCACCAAAATCGGTTGAACGCAGCCACAGCGCGCCGCCATCTTCAAACAGCTGGCCTTGCTCGCGCAGACGTTCAATTGCGGCGGTGACTGCGCCGGAGTTGTGCAGATCCTGCTCATGGAAGTAAACATCGAAATCTGACCGGAACCCGTGAAGTGATTCCTTGATTTCGCCGAACATCAACTCGACGCCGTGCTTACGGAAGACTTCCTGAGCCTCATCGTCGGGAAGTGTGCGCGGGTCCGGTTCACCAGACTCCTCACAGATGGCAATGACGCGGTTGGCAATATCTTCGATGTATTGGCCACCATAACCATCGGCCGGGACCTCACGCCCCTTCGCACGTGCCAACAACGACGACGAAAAGTGGTCGATTTGATTACCGTGATCATTGAAGTAATACTCACGAACGACGTGTGCACCAGTGAAGGAGAGCACGCGTGCGAGCGAATCCCCGACTGCAGCCCAACGGGCCCCGCCGATGTGAATTGGCCCAGTGGGATTCGCAGAAACGTATTCGAGGTTGACCGTTTTACCAGCGTTCACATCAGAACGGCCGTAATCGGCTCCCTTGGTAAGAATGGTGCGGGCCAATTCTCCGGCCGAAGCGGCCGAAAGACGGATGTTAAGAAAACCAGGACCGGCTACTTCAGCGCTGACAATGCCCTCGGTGGCTTCCAAGCGAGATGCCAGAAGCTCAGCCAAATCGCGTGGCTTCACTCCGGCGCGCTTAGCAAGCTGCATCGCAACGTTGGTAGCCCAATCGCCGTGTTCACGTGAGCGAGGACGTTCCACCTTGATGACCGGCAGGTCACCTTCAATGGTGATGGCGCCCTCCGCGACTGCGGCGGTGAGCTGAGAGGCAATGAGTTCGCTGAGTTCTTCTGGAGTCACGAATCCGATTCTACGTGCCAAATAAGGCACAATTCACCCTTCCTACTCACGGGAAGGATTGGACTCATCACACTCTCCCAAGCGAGCGGGTCATGCGGCTACTGGGGGTAGCAGATGCTGGTAGAGTATAGCGGTGCGCCCCGATAGCTCAGGGGATAGAGCGTCTGCCTCCGGAGCAGAAGGCCGCAGGTTCGAATCCTGTTCGGGGCACTATTGGAAGGGGCTTGGAATGACTCTCGAGTCATTCCAAGCCCCTTCCGTTTAGGTTAACCGCGTCAGGCCAGCTCCATTCCGACCGTGTAGTACCAAAGCCCGCCTTCCTTCACAAAGCTCGATCGCTCGTGAACGACTCCACGATCTGTGCTTGTGCGCCAGTATGCGCGGAATTCGACCACACCGTGACTGGGGCCCTCGTCTGCTCCTAACACTTCCAATCGCCGCCATTGGACGCCGTGATCAGCACGCAGGTCGTGAAGGGTGGGCCGGTAGTCCGGGTGCCAAGTGGACCAAATATAGTCAGTCAGGTGTAGTGCGAAGGCGCTATAGCGTGAACGCATCAACGCCTCCACCGTCTGAGGCACGGCCTCGCCTAGGTGGAACGGCCGGCAACAGGCCGCGTAGGAGCGGCCACTTTGACAGGGACAGAACGCGACATTCCTCGGCAGTTTGGACATGCCCACATAGTAGTTGAGTCAATTGTCTGATGGCACCGTCCACATGCACGGTGCCGCGAACCTCAGGCCACGCGAGAACCCGTTGTCACCTTGCTTGTAGATCGTCTTAGGAGCTAACAGAACCTATTTCGCGAAGGTGGGCACGCACCGCCGTCGGTTCATCCGTAATGAAGCCGTCTACACCCCATGAGATGAGGCGGTCCACTTCAGCCAAATCGTTGATCGTCCATGCATGCACAGCAATGCCACGTGAGTGCGCGTGCTCTACCAAGGGCTGAGTCAATACGGGAACTCCCCTACTCACGAGCGGGATCTGTACAACCTGAACTCCCTGCTCTGGCCCTGGAATACTCCGAACGAGCTTCCGTGCAATCACGGTAGGTGTAGCAGTTGCAGCCACAAGTCGCGCCACAGCACTCACTCCGAGCGAGGTGGCGACGCCGGGAAGAGCCCTGCGGATCTTGCGCAGACGCTTCTCACTGAAGCTCGCGAGGCACACACGACTCTGAGACAAGGTCTCCCGAACCGCCTCAATAAGTGGCGCAACCACCGCGTCGGTCTTCGAATCGATGTTGAAGTGTAGGTCCGGGAAAGAGTCGAGCACCTCGTCAACTCTCAGAATTCGGTTCCCCGAGAGGTCACGAACCTTCGACAACTCACGCCATGTGTAACTGGAGATCGAACCAGTGCCGTCGGTGGTTCGATCTAAGAAAGGATCGTGACAGATCACAGCGACGCCGTCAGACGTGGCACGGGCGTCTGTCTCAATGTAGCTAAACCCACTATCGCGCATCGCCTTGAAAGCAGCTATCGAGTTCTCTGGTTGCTCATTTCCACCACGATGCGCAATAACCAGCGGCTCACCGCCACATTCATACAGCCGACTCACGCTGCCCTGCCTTCCGATACCACCTGCTTCGAGAACCACCCTCGGGCGCCTCCGGAACCACATTACTCCGTAGAGGGAGGACTACCTCACTGGCAGAGCTCGGTGACGTCCACAGCGTTGTGATCGGACAAGAAGTCCAGCGGATCGAGCAGTTCGGCAGACTCATCGGATTCGTCAGCAAGTGACGGGTCATGAACTTCAAGGTGCACGTGCGGGCCCGTGGAGTTTCCATTGGATCCAACCAAGCCGATCTCTTGACCCGCTGTGACTTTGTCGCCAACACTAACCAACACGCCGTCGTCGTACATATGGATGTACCAAGACTCGTAAACGTGGCCACCAATGTTGTGCTCCACGATGATGAGGTTGCTGGATCTACCATCAATGCCCGGGCCCGTATACGTAACAGTTCCATCTGCGATCGCATGTATGGGCGTGTTGAGAGCGGCGGCGAAGTCATCACCAGCATGAAAAGAGGTGAGTCCGGTGATTGGATCCGAACGGTAGCCGAAGTACGAACTGATGTGATAGTCGCTGGCAGCAACCGGATAGACAAATGCGGTATCGGAATCCGTGAATGCGGCACGTAGACCTTGGGCGCTGTCTGTGGTGCATGTGGAAGATGTACTTGACGCAGCCTGGACGGCCTTCATGTCTGTGGTTGCGGACTTGATCGCAGCCATTGAGCTGCCAGTCAACGCGGTGGGAGTCTCTGCCTTCGTGGAAACTCCGCCCACCAAAGACGCCGTCAGTGGCTGGGCAGCCTCAGCACCCAATCCCCCGAATCCCACGATCGGAATAGCCATTCCGGCAAGTGCGATGGTTGAGAACACAATCCCGCGGTTGAGGTACTCGCGTTTGAATAATGGGCGGCGAGGCTTAGTGTGGCCGGGCTTCGTCGAAACTCGTCTGCCAGATTCAGTTCGTACCGAAGCTTCGATTGCTCGGGCAGGTGTTTCTTCCCGACGACGATCCGACCGCGCGTTAGCTACGCCATCAGCTACAACCTCAACAAGTTGTGAAGTGTCGAGAACCTGAGTCTCAATTGGTTCCTTCGCAACAGGGACCGCAGTTGATTCTGTTTCTGGTGCACGGTGCGAACGACGAACAGGTTGTGCCTCAGCTAGAGCAGAAACGTGGCGCTGCCGCGCCACGGCGATGGAAGGCTGCTTGGATTCTGGGAGGGAAGCCTCACCGCGAGTCTCTACTCCCGATCGGTGAGCGCCGCGACCCGAAGTCGTGGTGCGCGAAGTCGTGGTGCGCGAAGTTGTGCTGCGCGAAGCTGGAGGGCTTGTGTTTGTAGCCGCAGGCCCGGCGGAGACGGTGCCGCTCTGTTCGGCCGATGAGGCGCGAGTGTGCGATTCGGCGGGCGCTCCGGCGACTTTGCGGCGCCGAACCGGAGCTCGGCCGTCACGTCCTAGTTGGAGCTGGCCTGCGGGAACCTGACTCACCTGGTCCAAAGCCACACCGGACACGCCTTGCTGGCGCAGGTCGCGGCGGCGAAGTGGAACGGCCGCAGTCTGCTCGCCCCCTTGGCGTGGCGCCACGGGTCGTGTGGTGTGCTTGCCCAAAAAAGAGCCCCTCGGTGAGTTCACGGTAATCCTCTTGCGATTACCAACTATCACAAAATGATAACGAAACGATCCGAGGGGATCCACCGAATGGACCACCAATTAGCTCATCAAGCGGCAGATGAGACGCGTATGCCGCTAAACTCCGCGGCATACGATTGCGTCACACGAATGCGATCTACGTTACATTTTGCAACTCTGTGCAAACTGGGTGGTCTGAAATTCATCTGTCGCGCTGCTCTCGCTGCATGCGATCGCGGACCTCACCTATGAGTTCCTCGAGGATGTCCTCAAGAAACACGATTCCCATGATCTGTGAATCCACAACCACCCCAGCCATATGAGCCTTGGCTGCGCGCATCTCTCGAAGTACTGACTCCACCTCGTCGTCGGGCTCTACTACAACAAGGGGTCGGATCTTCCACGCTGGAATTACCTGATCCCTCTGGATCTGGGATGCACCCAGAATGTCCTTCATATGGACGTATCCGTGAGTAGTTCCCACCTTGTCACGCACGAGGAAACGGGAAAAGCCAGTCGCGGCAACCGCCTGCTCCACCTGTGCCGGCGTGACGTCAACACTCACGCCCGCAACTTCACCAGCAGGAACCATGACATCCCGTGCAACGTGATCTGAGAACTCCAGCGCTCCCGAAATAAGGCCGTGTTCGTCATGAAGCACACCGGCAGCCTCGGATGCCTGCACAATGGATGCCACCTCATCCGCCGTGAATGCGGAGATCACCTCATCTCGCGGCTCAATCCCGAACATCCTTAACACCAATTGGGAACACCAGTTGAGCACCACGATGACCGGGTGAAACACCTTGCCGAAAACCATGAGCGAGGGAACCAACACCAACGCGGCCCGTTCAGGATGAGTCACCGATACATTCTTGGGAACCATTTCTCCCAACACCACGTGTAGCCCAACCACCAAGAGAAGCGCCAGCAGGAAGGCTATGGCGTGAACTCCCGCTTGTGGAATACCTACAAGCTCAAGCGGGACTTCTATCAAGTGCGCAATGGCCGGCTCTGCCAGTACACCCAGCCCCACTGAACACAGTGTTACGCCCAGTTGGGCCGCAGCAAGCATCTGAGAAAGATGTTCAATAGCCCATAACACCTTGCGGGCCGAGTTGTGTTCTTCGACCATCGGTTCGATGCGAGAGCTGCGCGAGCCAGTCAACGCGAACTCCGCGGCAACGAAGTACGCATTGAGGACGAGGAGCACGATGGAGATTCCGAGCGCCACACCAGTGCTCATTGCTCCACCTCATTCTCGATGAGTACGGTCTCAATGCGCCGCCCGTCCATCGTCTCGACAGTGAGCCGAACAGAACCCACGTAGACGGTGTCCCCAGAGGCCGGAATGCGTCCAAGCCGGGTCATGATGAAACCACCAATGGTTTCCCACGGGCCGTCATCCGGAATATCCACGGGGCATGTTCGGGCGATTTCGTCGGGCCTCATGCTGCCAGAAACGGACCACCGGTTCTCAGATATCTGCCTGGCGCCGCTGTGGCGAAGATCGTGTTCATCAGATACTTCACCAACGATCTCCTCGATCGTATCCTCCAGCGTCACAACACCCGCGGTTCCACCATATTCGTCGACGACGACGGCCATCTGCTGACCCCCAATTCGAAGCTCGAGAAGCAGTTCGGCAAGCTTCATAGTTTCTGGAACTCTGGGGGCTGGCGACATGAGTGAGCCGCTCGTGACCTGCACTTCATGACGACGTTCGTACGGGACAGCCACGGCTGGGCGCAGGTGAACGATCCCCCGGACGTCGTCGATCCCCTCTCCAACAACAGGGAATCGGGAATGCCCGGTTCGTCGCGCTAGTTCGACGACGTCGTCGGCATTGGAATAATCTGGAAGCACGTGAAGGCGCCCGCGATCGGTCATGACGTCAACCGCAGTGAGCTGGCCTATACCAATTGAGCGGGTCACAAGCCGCGCGGTGGAAACATCCAGCGTGCCGGCCTCCGCGGACCTGCGCACGAGTGCACCTAGTTCGCTTGCGGAGCGCGCTCCAGACATCTCTTCGGCAGGTTCGATTCCACAGCGGCGCAATAAGGCATTGGCGATACTATTGAGCGCAACGATGAGCGGGCGGAACACTATTGTGAAGATCCGCAAGGGTGCCGCCACGAAGGCCGCCGTGCCCAACGGACTCGCGAGCGCCATGTTCTTCGGAACCAGTTCACCAAAGAGCATTGAGAAGAGGTTGACCAGAACAAAGGCTGCCGCGACCGCAATCGCGGTGGCAGCGGCTTGAGCAAGTCCCGCCGAATGCAATGGCCCTTGGAGCATGTCAGCCAAAGGATCCTGAGCTACATAGCCCAGAAGAACGGTGGTGAGCGTGATGCCAACTTGGCATGCCGAAAGCTGGATCGAGAGCTGGTGGAGGGTCCGGTTAACGGAGGCTGCGCGTGGGTCTGATTCGGCGGAGGCTGCTACAGCGGCCGGATCGAGTGCCACAAGCGAGAATTCGGCTGCAACGAAGACAGCCGTCCCCATGGTTAGTACGAGGCCCAGAACAAGGAGCAATATGTCGCTCAGCATTGTGAAAAACAATCTACGTGCATTATGGATGAAAGTGTAGCGATCCTCAGACGATTCATGAACCGAGGGGCGTGAAATGATGCTGGAGGCGAAAGAGTGCCGGATATGTAGACATTTTCATGGGCCATTTCGGCAAGATTCTTGAAGCTCCTTTTAACCGGCCTCGAACCTCCAAATACTTTGAGATATCAAGCAAAAACCCCTTATGGATAGTTTAGGTAAATAGGACATTAGTCACGTAACCTAGAGACGTTGGCAACTACTCCAGATGAGGCATTTCGTGGCATCTCACCCGACCGAGGATTTTGGCGCAAATCAGGGTTTCATTGAGGATCTCTACGCCGCATATCTCGCAGATCACTCTCAGGTTCAGCAGCAATGGCAGGAGCTCTTTAGGCGGTGGGAAAACGAAGGGCGTGTGAGCCAAGCGGCAAAAAAACAGAAGAAGGCGCCGCCGTCGGCGCAAACTGAGCGTGCACGGATTGATGTCCATTCGGGATCGGACTCGCGCCAGACCACGGCGGAGATCTCCACTGTACGTGCCGACCTCCCACCTGCACCGCGTTCGGCGGCCCAGCCACCCGTGACCCCGTATGCGAAGAGCTATAGGCTGGCACCAACGGACACGTCTGTAGGTGAGAACGTAACCACCCCGCTCAAGGGCATGGCAAAGTCCGTGGCCAAGAACATGGAGCTCTCACTAGAGATCCCCACGGCTACCTCATTCCGCAATCTTCCTGCGAAGATCATGTTTGACAATCGGGCGCTCATCAACTCCCACCTGAAGTCCACCCGCGGAGGCAAGGTCTCCTTTACTCATCTCATCGCTTACGCCGCCATTGAATCTCTGGTCCAAATGCCCGAGATGAACAATTCTTACGAGATAGCTGACGGCAAGCCAGCCATACATCAACCTGAACACGTCAACTTTGGGGTGGCAATCGACGTCCAGAAACCAGATGGCTCCCGTTCCCTCGTGGTGCCTTCGATCAAGGGCGCCGAGCTTATGACCTTTGATCAGTTCCTTTCTGCTTATGAGAGTTTGGTGCGCCGGGGCCGCACCAACAAGCTGACTATTGAGGACTACCAAGGAACCACCGTCTCGCTGACCAATCCCGGCGGAATCGGAACTACTCAATCAGTTCCGCGACTCATGCATGCTCAGGGGCTCATCATCGGGGTCGGTTCAATGGTCTATCCAGCTGAGTTCGCAGGTACGTCAAGCGCTGCGCTCGCGCGTATGGGCGTTTCTAAGATCGTCACCCTCTCCTCCACGTACGACCACCGCATTATTCAGGGGGCAACCTCGGGCGAGTTCTTGCGGTTGATGGAACAAAAACTGCTGGGTAAGGACGGCTTCTACGACCGCGTCTTCCTCTCACTCCACGTCCCTACCGAGCCTTATCAGTGGGAACAGGATGTTGAATACGATTCCTCGCGCGAAATGGACCGCCCGGCCCGAATCGCCCGCCTCATTCACTCCTACCGGTCACGTGGCCATCTCATCGCCGACGTCGACCCGCTCGCGTTCCGTCCGTTACGGCATCCAGACCTCGTGTTATCTTCCTATGGCCTGACGGCTTGGGATCTGGATCGGCGCTTCCCAACGGGAGATTTCGGGGATACAGATAGCTGCACGCTTCGCGAAATCCTTGACCAACTGCGCACAGCCTACTGCTCCACTGTGGGCTACGAGTTCATGCACATTTCGGATCCATCCCAGCGCCGCTGGTTTGAGGATCGCCTTGAACGCCCACGCAAGAAGCTCGGCGAGGACGCCCAGTCCCACATCCTAGCCAAGCTCAATGAGGCAGAAGCGTTTGAGGAGTTCCTTCACACCAAGTACATCGGCCAGAAGAGGTTCTCGCTCGAAGGCGGAGAGTCCCTCATCCCGGCCCTGGATGAAATCATCTCTGACGCGGCCAATGACGGATTATCCGAAGTTGCCATAGGAATGTCCCACCGTGGGCGCCTGAATGTGCTGACCAACATTGCAGGCAAGTCCTACAAGCAGATCTTCACCGAGTTCGACGGCTTCGTAGATCCGCGCACGGTACAAGGTTCAGGTGACGTCAAGTACCATCTAGGCACTGAGGGCGTGTTTACGGCATCGAACGGCGATGCGATTGACGTGTACTTGGCCGCCAATCCCTCACATCTCGAAGCAGCTGATGGTGTACTTGAGGGGATTGTGCGTGCCAAGCAGGACCTTCAAGATCTCGGTCCCGATGGTTTCACAGTGCTACCTATCCTTATTCACGGCGATGCTGCGTTTGCAGGGCAAGGCGTTGTGACCGAGGTTCTTAACCTCTCCCAGCTTCGCGGATACCGCACGGGTGGAACAATCCACATCATCGTGAACAACCAAATTGGTTTCACCACGGCGCCGTCGTCGGGACGTTCCTCCAACTACGCCACTGACATCGCAAAGGGCCTTCAACTCCCGATCTTCCATGTTAATGGAGATGATCCGGAAGCGGTTGTGCGGGTATCGCGGCTCGCCTACGAGTACCGGATGGAGTTCAACAAGGACGTCATCATCGACCTCATCTGCTACCGCCGCCGCGGCCACAACGAGGGCGACGATCCGTCAATGACGCAACCGGTCATGTACTCGCTCGTTGACTCCAAGCGCACTACCCGCCAGTTGTACAAGGAATCGTTGATCGGGCGCGGCGAGCTGACGGCCGAACAAGCCGCCGCGTGGGAGGCCTCCTATCATGAGACTCTGGACCGCGCGTTCACTCAAGTGAAGGAGGCGGAAGCTGCCGCGGACGCCGGGCAGCGTGATGCAATCGCTGGGCTGGAGCTTCCGGTGGCCCAACAAGAGGACGCAGGCACACTGATCGGCTGGACGTCCGCTACAAGTGAGCAGATCATCGCTCGGGTTGGCGAGGCGCACCTCCTCGTGCCCGAAGGTTTCACCTTGCATCCCAAAGTGGCCAAGGTATTCGAGAAGCGCGCCAAGATGAGTCACGACGGCGGGATCGACTGGGGCTTTGGTGAGCTTTTGGCGTTCGGATCGCTCCTCATTGAGGGTCTACCAGTTCGCCTCTCGGGGCAGGACTGCCGGCGTGGAACGTTCGTCCAGCGCCATGCCGTGGCCCATGATCACAACACAGGTGCCGAATGGACTCCGCTGCGCGGACTCACGGAGGATCAGGCCAAAATCTGGCTCTACGACTCCTCCCTTTCGGAGTACTCGGTGCTCGCGTTCGAGTACGGATACTCGGTTGAGCGCCCAGATGCCCTCGTGCTGTGGGAGGCTCAGTTTGGCGACTTCGCCAACGGAGCCCAGACAGTGATCGATGAGTTCATCGCCTCGGCGCAACAGAAGTGGGGTCAGCGTTCATCACTGGTGATGCTCCTGCCACACGGATTTGAAGGCCAGGGCCCGGACCACTCCTCCGCCCGAATTGAGCGCTATCTTCAGCTGTGTGCTCAGGACAACATGTGGGTGTGCCAGCCTTCAACGCCGGCAAACCACTTCCACATGCTGCGTACCCAAGCCTATCGCCGGCCACGCAGCCCGCTCATTGCTTTCACACCCAAGCAGCTACTGCGCCGCCGTGCAGCCGTCTCCGAAGTCAGTGACTTTACAGGTGGCACCTTCAAGCCAGTTATAGGTGAAGTTGACGGAAACATCGCAAACGTTGACCGCGTTCTGCTGTGCTCTGGACGGCTCTACTATGACCTTCTAGATGAACGGACCAAGCGCGGCGATACTCGCACTGCAATTATCCGGATTGAACAGTTGTACCCGGACCCTGTGGATGAAGTTCGCGCTCATCTGGCTAACTACGCAGGGGCTGACGTGCTTTGGGTCCAGGATGAGCCCGAGAACCAGGGCCCGTGGGGGCACTTCTATCTCAATTTGTTCCGTTCACTCGGGATCAGCCCTACCTTGGTGTCACGTTCGGCTGGCGCTGCACCATCCACGGGCCTATCAAAGTCGCATGCAGCACAGAACGCAGAGATACTGGCCCAAGCGTTTGATAGATAGGTGGGAAGGCTTCCGGTAGTTCGGATGGCTTCTGGCGGCGTTGAGACTGCCGCGGGCAGTGGTGGTGGGTGCGGCAACCAATCCTGCTACACCCACCACCCGAGTAATACGGAGCCACGGGAGAATGCATGTTAAAGTGGTCTATTCGGATTCTTGGTGTCACTATGGCGCTGTGTTCGTGCATCTTGGGTGTGGCCATTCTTCAGGAGTCTGATTCAGTTTTTGTGGCTGACACTAACTTTTCGTTCACCCTAGATACTCAAGGCTCGCAACTCTCGAAAACTGAGTTGGTTTCACAGCTCGATGATTTTGCTGACCAACGAAATCTATTCATCGCCAAGAAGTCTGCTGGAAGGAATGACGCTGGCGTGGATCTGGTCTGGTTTGGATCACGTCCACGAGGCTCATATTCTGGCCAACTCTCCACAACAGAAGATAACGGATGATTGATACCCTCTTCCGAATTGGGGGATCGGCCTCTCGATGGACGTTATGTTGCACGAATTGAGGCCGGGGACGAACAAGCGCTGACGTCCTGGGCCACGTCTATCGATGTGCGGCTTCTCGACTCTTCCGTGCGATCAACGCGCGCCATCACTATGACTGTTTTGATGGGAACGGGGGCAGGTTTCGCTTTTGTTGGGGTGGTGCTTGTACTGATCGCACTCGGGAACGCTTGGTTCTTTTCGATGTCTCGTTCCCGGAGTATTCGCCTTCAAGCTGGCATGAGCACGTGGCAAATCCACGTGTGGGCCATGTGGCTCCTCGCCCGTACTCTTCTTCTCTCGATCGGGTTGGGATTCGCCGGATTTCTTGTCCTTTTCGTGGCAGTGTTTGGTGGCGCGTGGCTTGTAAGGTTCCTACCGTTGGCAGCCGCAGCCACGGCGTGCGCCACAGCATCTGTGCTGGCGGTATTCGCCGTCATCTCATGGGTGACGCGACCTACTGTGCGGCTGGCGGCTGAGCGTGAGATCCCATGGAAGAGCATCACTCGCACAGGTATGGGGATCGAAGTCCTGGCAGTGGTTCTTGCCTTAATGTGTGTCCCATTCTCTATGAACTACACCAATTGGGCTCGTCAAGCTGCATCAGAAGGAGCCAGATGGCAAGCTGCGTCCGACGTTGTGAGGGTGACCGCATCCTCGTTGACGCTCTCCGAATCGCGTAGTGGTGATTTCGAATCCAGACTCACTCCACTCCTCGACACGGCTGACGATGAGGGCATTTTGGGAATGTCGTTTTCATTCGACCAAATGATAGAGATTCAGCAGGACATGGGAGGTTTCGATCATATCGTCCTCACAAATCCTACGTTCATGACGCTCATGGACGCCCAATCTGACCTCGCCCCTCTCTCCTCTTCCGACATTCCTATCAACCTGCGTGAAGAACTAGGCGAGACCCTCGCTATGTGGTCTATGAACCCCGATGACCCATGGGAGGGCATCGCGCTGTACACCACGTTAGAAACCCGACCTTTCCCTGTGATTGGCACACAAGCCGATGCTGGCAACGCGGTCACCGCAAACCATCCACTTGTCTTGGTGGCCACCACTTCCGTCTCATCGTTTCACACGAGCGGTTTCCTCGATGTCTTGGTCTCCAACGGGCAGATAGTTTTCACTGATGCAAGTAGGCTACGTGAACTCATCGATATCAACGGCTTGTCCGAATACCTGGTGTCGATCGACTACGTGGCCGATCAGATCCTTGAGACCACGCACCTTTACCGTCAGCAGGCCCAACTAGGCGGCTTCGCCATTGCAATGAGTCTGGCAGCACTCGTGATCGTCCTGGGGCAAAGTGCTGTCATTTGGTCCCGGCGCAAGCGCCGCATAATCTTTATCCTCCACACCAATGGCTCATCATTTGTCCGCATTCAACTCGAGGGCCTTGCCCCAGCCGTGTGTTTGCTCCTCCTGTCCGCTGTGCTGGCCGCGGCGAGCGCCGTCGTCGTGCTTCAGGTCGGTCTACCACTTGCTGTGGCAAGCTCAGGTATCTTCCTGATCATCTGTGTCCCGCTCGAAATCGCTTTCCGCACCTTCGCTGGACGCACCGAATCGAGCCACCAAATTAGACGGAAGAACTAAGGAAGGTCACGTTATGACACTGGCAGCACACGACCTCAACGTCGTCATTGGCGCTCACACGATCCTTGACCACGTCAGTTTGGATCGTGATCCCGGAACCGTGACCGCGCTAACAGGCGCCTCTGGTTCAGGCAAAACGACCCTCTTGAACTGCCTCGGCCTTCTGTCGAAACCTACCTCCGGAACGATCTCTATTGATGACAAAGAGGCCACCGCATGGTCAGACCGGCAACGTCGCAGGTTCTGGGCTTCGAAAGCCGCATTCATCTACCAAGACTATGGAATCATCGAGGAGGAAACCGTTCTCTACAACGTGACACTCACACCCCCAGGAATATTCAGGCACAGGCCACGACCCACGCCCACAACAACAAGCATCCTTGAGACTGTCGGCTTATCAGGGCGTGAAGGAGACTCGTCCGCTGTGCTTTCGGGAGGAGAAAAGCAGCGGGTGGGAATTGCGCGCGCGCTCTACAAAAAGGCTTCCTACATTTTCGCTGACGAACCCACGGCGTCCCTTGATGCGGCCAACCGCGACCACATCATTAGGCTTCTCAAGGACGCAGCGCACCAAGGCGCATGTGTCATCATCGCAACACACGACGAATACCTCGTCGCCCAAGCAGATTCAGCCGTGACTCTTGCCAAGCGGACATCCTTCACGCGAATCCCCTAGGTGTTACCGGGCCGATGGCCATTCCACGGACCCGGCCATGAAAGCAGCAGCCTGGGAAGGTGAACATGCAGGGAGGATCACATTTCTACGGACCAGCACGCCTTCCCCTTTCCCATAACCATCCACCGCAGCCACTCCATCATCTCCCATGGTCAAGGCACATTTACAGTCTCAGTTAACAAGAAAGACACGGTGAACGAATTCTCCGGCAGGTGCACACCCGCGGCGTAACTGAATATGTTTCCATGTGGGCACTATGCTGAGTACCGGAGACGATTCGTCACGAGCGGCAGGTCGTCTCCGGTTACTTTCATCCTCAGGGAAAATGAGACTGTGAACGAAGCTCCAATACGAATCGTTTTCGTCGGCGACGAACTAGTTGCCGGATTCGGCGATGCACGCGCTCTGGGCTGGACCGGCCGCGTCATGGCCCGAACCCTCAACGATCCGCCAATTCTTCACCTGACGCTTGCCGTTCCCGGAGAGAATACAGCCGAGCTCGCTGGGCGCTGGGAAGCGGAAGTAACTTCTCGCGTCAACAATGAGGCGGATTGCCGCTTGGTGATCGGTATGGGCTCCCACGATCTTGACACCGGCCTTACGCTGGCCCGAGCGCGCCTCCATCTTGCAAACCTTCTTGACTCTGCAGAACGTATGCGCCTAAGGCCCTTTGTTGTGGGTCCACCGCCACGGCGCGATCTCTCCCCCAAGATTCAAGGCGACTTCACCCGTGCATATGGTGACGTCTGCACCCGCAGGGAGGTTCCCTTCGTTGACACCTTCACTCCACTTGTCTCGCATGAGCAGTGGAATACTGACATGGTGCTCTCAGGCGGATACACGCCACGTCAGGCCGGGTATGGCCTGATGGCGTGGCTTGTGCTCCATAACGGGTGGAACCAATGGCTCGGAGTTCGCCCAGCATCTGCCAACTAAATAGCCCGCCCAACCTCAGACAAAAACAGGCCCGGATCGAATGATCCGGGCCTGTTTGCTCTCATGCGTTTGGACGCTTGCCGTGGTTAGCAGCTTTCCCCGCACGAGTGCGACGCTTACGACCTCGCCTGCTCATATGCTTCTCCTTTGATTGAGTGCCACTGCACATGCGGCAGGACAAAGCAACATTTTAGCAATAAATGGTTCGGAACGGGACATCAGCCGACTCACGGATTCGAAGATCACATGAGCGTTCGCCTCATCTCCCAGTTGCCCGAACACCACCGAACGCATCAGTGGTCCCCATCTACCTAGGGAGCCACATGGTGTGGCTATTGGGTTGCGGACCTGTAGACCTCAAGCTGAGAGGTGATCCGAACCCGCAAAGAGGACGGTGCAGATTCACAGCAAGACCGCTTGACGATCTCACGAACATGGACTTCTGCCTCTGCCAACTTAGAGCAGGTCGGGCACCCCTTCGCGTGTGCACGCAGACGCGCCACCTGCTCCTCAGGCATCTGCGAATCGATCATCTCGAAGATGTGGTCAGCCACTTCACTGCATGAACAGTTTTCGTTGCTTCCCTTTGCCACGCGGACCGCACTTTCGATTTCATCTACCAAGACTGAATCGTCGTCCTTGCCCGGCCTGCTATCCCTTAGATCAGAATGACGTGCATCCGAGCCCACATCAAACGAGTCCTCAGCTAATGCGTCACTCACTGTTCTACCTTCTTCCCATAGCCCAAATCGCGTGCGTAGTCAGCCAGCAAGTCACGCAGCTGGCGGCGCCCACGGTGGAGGCGAGACATCACGGTACCGATCGGGGTGTCCATGATCTCTGCGATCTCCTGATAGGAGAAGCCCTCAACGTCTGCTAGGTACACGGCGAGTCGGCGATCTTCAGGAAGCTTTGCCAGAGCCTCTTTGATCTCCGAATCAGGGAGGTTCTCAATGGCTTCTGCTTCAGCCGAGACCAATCCAGTTGACTGGTGTGAAGCAGCTTCGAATTCCTGCCAATCCTCCACCTCGGCAGCGTCAGACTGTTTGGGCTGGCGCTGTGCCTTGCGGTAGTTCGAAATGAAGGTGTTATTGAGAATCCGATACAGCCATGCTTTGAGATTTGTGCCCGGACGATACTGGTGGAAGGCGGCGAATGCCTTGGCATACGTCTCCTGTACCAGATCCTCCGCATCTTGCGGGTTCCGGGTTAAGCGCATAGCTGCGCCGTACAGCTGGTCAAGGAAAGGCAGGGCCTCACTCTCAAACCGCCCCACGAGCGAGTCGGCGCCCTCCCCAGGATCCGTGCGAATAATGTCTGTACTCATCATGTCCTAGGTTAGTCGGGTTTCCCCGTCATGATGCACAACGTCTGGAAGCCACGTTTTCATTCCCTTGGTATAACGCGGTTGTGAGCATCTGTGACATCCGAGTTGTGTCCAGTACGGGCATTTCTCACAGATTTGCGGTAGTAATGAGTCATGAACATTCTGCGCACTCTTGCTCGTCCATTGCTTGCCGCACCGTTCATTTTGAGCGGGGTCGATGCTCTTGCGCGTCCAGCCGGCCATCGGGAGCGTGCAGCCCTCTACCAGCCGCTCCTCGACAAGGCCGATATTCACCTTTCGGACCGGCAGCTAGATCTTTCTACCCGCCTCCTTGGCCTGACCAACATTGCGTGTGGTACGTGCCTCGCGTTAGGGAAGGCTCCACGTCTCAGCGCCACAGTTCTTTCAGGCGTTCAGATCCCGCTTGCACTTGCCAACAATCCGTTCTGGACTCATCGTGGCGCCGAACGCTCCGCTGATATAGCAGGCCTGATCGTGCAGGGCGGCCTACTTGGAGGGCTACTTCTTGCCGCATCTGACCTTGCAGGGCAGCCATCCTACGCGTGGCGCCGCGCCAACAATCGCGACCAGCGCGCGGAAGTTCGCGCGGTCAAAGCCCAAGCTCAAGCGACTGCAGATGCGCGTATCAACAAAATCAAGGCATCATACGACTCACGAATTGCGAAGGTGGCCTCGCATGCCTGAACTTTGGCCAGCGCCCTTTCATCCTGAACCTCTTACCGCCTCAGTTCGCGTACCCGGCTCCAAATCTCTGACAAATCGCTATCTTGTACTCGCCGCGCTTGGTGATCAACCGTCCGTTATCCGCGAACCGCTCATCGCACGTGACACAGTACTTATGGCCCGTGCGCTTGAGGCCATGGGCACAAGCATGGAGTTCTACGAACACGAGCTATTCATCTACCCTGCGCCTCTCCATGGCGCGGACGTTCGTGTTGGGCTAGCTGGCACGGTCATGCGTTTTCTCCCAGCGGTTGCGATGATCGCAAACGGCTCTGTTTCGTTCGACGGCGACGACGGCGCGAGGGTACGTCCTATTGACCCCGTTGTAACAGCAATCAAGGAACTGGGTGTCCGCATTGACCATGCGGTCAATGCGGACGGCGAGGCCGTGCTGCCCGTCACCGTGCACGGAACGGGCGAGGCCATGGGCGCGCGCCTAGAGATCGATGCTTCCGCATCTTCTCAGTTCGTCTCAGCATTGCTCTTGGTAGCGCCTCGATTGGTTGGTGGCCTGGAGCTGCGGCATGTGGGTGCCGATCTGCCGTCCACCCCGCACCTTGAAATGACTGTCGAAGTTCTACGCAACGCTGGCATTGAGATCTACAGCTTCCCCAAGGATGCCGGGCCAGTGCGGCCTGGCCATCCCGCTGTTCGTTGGCTCGTGCTTCCCGGAATCCCGGACGTTGGCAATGTGGAAGTGGAGCCAGATCTCTCCAACGCCGGGGCCTTCTTGGCTGCCGGCATGGTCACGGGTGGAACCATCGATATTCCTGGGTGGCCATTGGCAACTCAGCAACCTGGCAACTCTCTACGTGAGATCTTCACAAAAATGGGCGCGGACGTCGTCGTCGCCAATAGCAAACTCACATTGCACGGGCCCGCACACATTACGGCACTGGACATGGACCTTCACGACGTAGGAGAACTGGTCCCCACTATTTCCGCGGTGGCTGCATTTGCCGACGGAACGTCATACTTGCGCAATATCGGGCATCTGCGTGGCCATGAGACCGACCGCCTAGCTGCCATCACTACCGAACTGAACCGAATCGGTGGAAATGCGACGGTCCAAGGCGACGACTTGGTAATTCAACCCGCGCCTTTGCACGCTGGCACATTGGCGACTTACGAGGATCATCGCATGGCCACCTTCGCCGCCATCCTTGGGTTGCGGGTCAAGGACATTCAGGTTGAGAACATCGCAACCACATCCAAGACACTTCCCCAGTTCCCGCAGATGTGGAGCGACCTCATTCGCGGAGTACGCAACGTTCGTGCCACCATTGATGACCAGGATCTGACAGCTCCGGCCCCCACGGCCGATTCCATGCCCGATCTCCATCACACGAACGTTGAAAGTGCAGGCATGTGAAGCGCGACACCGGTACCGATGATCCACGAGTCAGGGTGAGGCCGGGCAAGGCATCCCGCCCCCGCACCAAGATTCGCCCCAGCTTCAAGGAGGCCGTACCAGCCCGCGTAGTTGGAGTTGATCGCGGCCGCTACCACCTCAGAATGGAAGACGGTACCCAGGTTACCGCCGTCAAGGCTCGCGAACTGGGGCGAGGCTCCGTCGTCGTCGGCGATCGAGTCAAAGTTACCGGTGACGTCTCTGGTCAGAAGGACACCCTTGCGCGCGTGGTGCGCGTACTGGACCGAACCACAGAATTGCGCAGATCCACTGAAGAAGGCGACGGCCGCGAGCGCGTCATCGTATCAAACGTTGACCAGATGGCGATCGTGACCGCTCTGGCACAGCCGGAGCCCCGCACGGGTATGATCGATCGCTGCCTTGTGGCTGCCTACGATTCGGGGATGAAACCGCTATTGGTCCTCACCAAAGCCGATCTGGCGGCTCCAACTGATCTTGTCTCATACTACGATCCGCTGGGCGTCTCATGGTTCGTCACTGAAGCCCAAGCCAGCGAGCGTGGGCTAGATCAACTACTTGAGGCTCTGACCGGGCATAACACTGTGCTCGTCGGGCACTCCGGAGTAGGAAAATCAACTCTCCTGAACGTCCTCATCCCAGATGCTGACCGCGCCACAGGCCACGTCAACGAAGTGACGGGAAAGGGGCGCCACACCTCAACCTCAGCCGTCGCATTCTCCTTGCCTGAAGGCGGCACCGTTGTGGACACCCCCGGGGTACGCTCATTCGGGCTATCTCACGTCACATCAGACAACATTTTGCGGGCATTCGGTGACTTGGCCGAAGTAGCAGAAGGCTGCCCCCGCGGCTGCCCACACGAGGCCGATTCCCTCGACTGCGCGCTCTCCGAAGTCACAGACGAAAGGCTCGTGGCGCGGGTGGCATCCTTTCGAAGGTTGCTCAGCACACGCTGACCGAACCCGCCATGCCTCACCTCACCATCGCTTGGATCCCCATCGGATCGCAACCTAGCCTCCCCTAGAGGCTCACAAGACCGTAACTCCCATCCACTCAGCAGATTGGCCCATCATGGAATCACTCACTCGGATTGCCGACGATCTGGCTTTCGCATCCTCAATCATTGACAGGGTTGATCAGCTGACCAAAGACAGGTTCGGAGCAAGCGACCTTCAGATAGAGACCAAGCCGGATCTAACCCCCGTCTCCGACGCCGATAAGTCTGCGGAATCCCTTATCCGATCCATGCTGGGCCGCAGCCGTTCACGCGATTCCGTCTACGGTGAAGAGGAGGGCGGATCGCTGGATCACGGCGGCCGCCGCTGGATCATTGATCCCATTGACGGCACGAAGAACTACGTACGCGGAGTGCCGGTATGGGCTACGCTCCTAGCGCTTGAGGAGGACGGCGAAATCCAGCTGGGGATCGTTTCTGCTCCCGCCCTCAAGCGCCGCTGGTGGGCGGGGAAAGGGCTGGGAGCATTTACTGGAACCAGCCTCGGCAACGCGAAGAGGATTCACGTCTCAGGTGTTTCCCGGCTAGAGGATTCCTCATTCTCCTATTCCTCGCTTAGCGGTTGGGCTGAACGCCAGCAATTGCGGGCATTCCTGCGCCTTTCGGAAACATGCTGGCGCACGCGCGCCTTCGGCGATTTTTGGAGCTACATGCTGGTAGCAGAGGGCGCCGTGGATATCGCAGCCGAGCCAGAACTCGAAATCTATGACATGGCAGCATTGGTTCCCATCATCACTGAAGCTGGCGGCACATTCACGTCCCTCGAAGGTGAGCCCGGCCCGTGGGGTGGCGCGGCGATCGCCACCAATGGTCTCCTCCACGCTCAGGCGCTGGAGATGCTCAACTCAATCTCCGATTCGCAGTGAGAGAGAATCTTCACAAGTGGCGAGTTATCGCCAAATACTCGTACTTCTCACATGGTAACCAACGCCTGAAGCTGCAAGAATAACCCCATGACTGAAGAGCGGGAAGTCCTGACATGGAACGATTTCGGCGTCGCCTCACGCAATCTGGCAACAACGGTGTGGGAATCTGATTATTATCCCGACATAATCGTGTGCGTCGCCCGCGGTGGCCTCATTCCTGCTGGTGCAATCGCATACGCCCTAGATCAGAAGAGCCTGCTCGTTCTGAACGTCGAGTTCTACACAGGGATTGGAACCACACTTCGCGATCCACGCCTCGTTGACCCGGTACCAGACAACCATGGCATGAGCGGCAAGAAGGTCCTTATTGTCGACGACGTCGCCGATTCGGGCCGTACGCTTCAGTTCGTCCACGACATTTGCGCCCAGTACACCGATCAGATTCGCACCGCTGTGCTCTATGAAAAGCCACGCTCAATCCTTTCGTGCGACTACGTCTGGCATCGCACCGACAAGTGGATCTCCTTCCCGTGGTCATCTCTTCCCCCAGTCAACGGCGAAGGCAACTCGGAGGCCTAAACCTCGTTTGGTTCGCGCTCTGGAGTGATGGGCAGCAAAACCTGTCTGGTACACCCTCTATCCTTGAATCATGCTCATTCTCCACACCTCGGATTGGCACTTGGGGCGCACTCTTCACCGTGCCGATCTCACGCCGGCATTCGAACTGTGGTGCCACCACGTCATCGAACTAGTCAAAGAACGCGGCATTGATGCCGTGCTTATTTCTGGCGATGTGTACGATCGCGGCGTCCCCTCCACAACCGCGGTCACCCTGTTTGATGCCACGCTCTCAGAGCTCTCCCAACTCACCACGGTCATCATGACATCCGGCAATCACGATTCCGCACAGCGCCTCGGATTCGGCTCAGCACTCATGCAGGATCGCATCCATATCCGCACTGATTCGCGCTGCTGCGGAGATCCTGTTGAAGTCCGTGCGAAAGATGGATCACTGGGCGCCCTTGTGTATCCCATCCCCTACCTCGATCCGGATGTTGAGCGCCGCCGGTTGGCGTCCAATCCCGATGATTCAGGGACCTACCTAGACCGGAGCCATGAAGCGGTCTTGCGCGCGGCACTCAAGAGGATTGAAGCTGACGCGGAAGGCGGTGAACACGCAGGCGCTGATATCGCGCGAATCTGCATGGCACATGCGTTTGTCACGGGCGCTGAAGCCTCCGAATCGGAACGCGACATTCATGTAGGTGGCGTGGATAGCGTGCCCTCGGGTCTGTTCAGATTGGGTGCTGATGGAGATGCCACCGGACCCCTCACATACGTTGCGCTGGGCCATCTTCACTCACCACAGTCTGTTGGCCTCGAATGGGACCCACCCATGCGATATTCGGGCTCTCCAGTGGCATTCTCTTTCTCGGAGAGCCGGCCAAAAAGCTCAGTGCTTCTGCACATCGAAGGTTCCACAGTCACAACGGAACTCATACCTGCACCTGTCTGGAAGCAGGTTGTGACGCTTGAAGGCCCTCTTGAACTCATCCTGTCAGAACCTAATCGCCGGTATGCCACCAGTTTTGTACGATGCATCGTCACAAATCCAGCACGTCCACGCGATATGGCGGCGCAGATTCGCAGCGTGTTCCCCGATGCGCTGGAGATTCAGCATCGGCCCGAAGCATCGGTACCTCCCGCCTCGAGCATTCCTATTGCCTCACGCGACCCTTTTGAGGTGGTCGGCCAGTTCATGGAAGTTGCCGGAAACAAGGAAATAACACCGATCGAGCAGGCCGTGCTTCGGGATGCGTGGGAATCCGCCCGGGCCCAACATTATGAAGCGGGAGGTAAGTGATGCGCCTACACCATGTGGAGATCCGCGGTATTGGACCATTTGCGGGTCGTTCGGTGATTGATTTCGACAAGCTATCTGTGAACGGCCTGTACCTCCTTGACGGCCCAACGGGGTCCGGAAAGTCTACGATCATCGATTCGATTACGTGGGCGCTCTACGGCAAAGTAGCAGGCGGTGGCGATTCAACTGACACCCGAATGCGGTCCACCCACGCAGATCCTAGCCTAGAGTCATTCGTTGACTTGGTGTTTTCTGTGGACGCGGGAGTCTACCGTGTGCGGCGCACGCCTGAATGGACCAAGCAGGGCAACAAGAACCCCACTGCAGTCTCCGCAAAACTGTGGAAGCTCAGCGAGGGAGCACTGGAAAGTGGTGATTTCGAACTCGGCGAGGTGCTCGAATACAAAGCGCAAGGCGTAGGTGTTGCGATTACTGAACTGATAGGCCTGAACCGCGAACAGTTCGTTCAAACCATCGTCTTGCCACAAGGCAAGTTCGCGGAGTTCCTCAAGCTCTCCAGTAAGGACCGCACTGCGCTACTTGAGCAGATCTTCGATACCTCGCTCTACCGAACACTCACGGAAACGCTTGTTGCGCGGTCGGGTGAAGCTGGCCAGCACATGAGGGAGGCACAAGATCACTTCGGTGATCGCATATCTAATCTGGCCAGCGCGTTGGGCGTGGAAGCTGCAACACGTGATGAGATGGTGGCACAGGCGCGCACTGTGGAGCTTCCTTCCCAGGCCACCCACCTTCGCCTGAAGCTCGAGGAGATGGTGGACCAGGCAGCGTCACACGCGGCCTTAGCTGATGCCGAATCCGCTCAGAAGCAATCCCAGGCACTGGCTGCCTCCGATCAACTACAGGCGGCCGTTGAACTCGAAGCACGCCTCACCCGGTGGACGGCCCTTACGGCTCAGCGTGCAGAACTGACCTCTCAGGAAACGTCTATTGTTGAAAGCGAACGTCGTCTGGCCCGCCATAACCAGTCGCAGGCGCTCATGGCTTATGTGGCAGGACTTGAAACGTCCCGCAATCGCCTTCGCGCAGCAGAAATGGCGGCTCGAACCGCTACACGGAATCCCGCCGGCGCAACTGAAGCCGATCTACGAACAGCCGAAGCACTCTTAGCAGATCTCAACACGGCCTCAGGGGCACTCACACAGCTCTTAGAGGTCCAGAATGCCGTTGTCATGGACCAGGAGCGTCAACGCGAAGACCAGGCCCAGATAAAAGCGATTCGTGCTGAGCTCGAAGCTGCGAAGCTATCACAGAGTGAACTGCCGCAACTGATCGCCACCGCCACTACGCAGCTTCAACAGGCTAACCTCCTCGCGGCAACAGCGCCGATGTGTAGAACTAAGTTGACCGAGGCAAAGGAACGTGCGGCCAAGCTCGCTGAACTCACCTCTCAGCGCGAGTCCCTTCGCCACCAGCAAGTTCGAGCTAAGGAGGCAGCGGCCCAAGCCCTCGCGAGCGCCCAGAAGGTTCACGATGAGACGGAGGCGTGGATCGCGTCCATGTCCTCGCTCATCGCTCAAGACTTGAAAGATGGCAGGCCGTGCCCAGTGTGTGGATCCTTAGAGCATCCTGCTCCCGCGCCGAGCTCAGGAATCCGCGCGGATCGGGCATCCGTGGAAGCCGCAGATGCGCAGTCCAAACAAGCCAGGGAGAACCTCGACCAACAAGATGCGGTCCTTCAAACGTTGGAACGCGAAGTTGCGCAGTTGGAGGTGATGGTGGGATCACTGACTCCACAAGCATCCGAAGATGCGATCAGCGCAGCTCAAGCAGATCTCAAGGCAGCTGAACAGGCCCGGCTTACGGCCGAAGATCTCACCGCCTCCAGCAACAGGCACACCAAGGAACTCGAAGAGTGCACAGCCATTGCTCAGAAAGCCGAGCGCGATATTGCTGCACTCGAAGCTGCCACGGCAGAGCGAAGCACGCGAATAGCCTCTAGCCAACTGAAACTGATCGAAGGCCAGGGGCCATTCGCTAGTATCTCTGAACGCCTAACGGCACACCAAGAGGCAGTAGCTGCACAGCGTACTGCCACAGATCTCATCAGAGATGTGCTCACGTACCGCCGCCAAGTAGCCGAGGCCGCTGAGTCATTCAGCGTGGCGCTGGCCTCCTCTCCCTTTGAGGATGAGAGCGAGGTACGCAGTGCGAGCCTGCCAGATCATGAAGCTGCGCAACTGAAGCTAACCACTGAACAATACCGCGAGCACGTGCGATCTGTTGATCAGTCACTTGCCGAACCAGATATTGCCGGCCTGAGTGGACGGGAGCAGCCACACGTTCAGGAGCTTCAACTCGCCTATCAGGAAGCCTCGCAAGCCCACAAAAAGGCTGTGGAACTCGCCGCAGAGCTGAATAACACCTCCACGCGTGCCAACATGCTCAAAGAAGAAGCTAGCGTGGCTTGGCATGCGTGGCAGGCGGCTTACCAAGACTCCGGGCCCGTGGTGCGGCTCGCACAGCTAGCTCAAGGAACAGGACCCTCGCTCACCAAAGTTCCGCTGGGCACTTACGTTCTCCAGCAGCGGTTTGAGAAAGTCGTTGACCGCGCAAACGAGCATCTCCTCGATGTCTCCCTCGGCCGCTATGAGCTTGCCAGAACAGACGAAAAAGAAAAGGGAAGCCACCAGCAGAAGACGGGCCTGGGATTGGTGGTCATTGACCACTTGGGTGATGCCGCCGGAGATATCACACGCTCCACCCGTTCGCTGTCAGGAGGAGAAACCTTCTACGTCTCCTTGTCACTAGCGCTCGCACTTGCCGACGTCGTCCAGTCCGAAAACGGCGGAATCAAGCTTGACAGCCTCATGATTGACGAAGGCTTTGGTTCGCTGGACTCGGCCACACTCGACCAAGTCATGACGGTCCTGACCGGGCTGGCGAATGGTGGGCGCTCTGTAGCGATCGTAAGCCATGTGGATGAACTCAAGAAGATGATTGCCGAGCAGATCAGCGTAATTCCCCAACCAGATGGATCATCTCAGTTGAGGGTCATTGCGTAAAATCCGTTGTTTCATACGCTCAGGGGCCCTTCAACTTCGGGCCAGATGGCGCGCTGGTCGCTAGATCTCGCTTCTGAAGTTGGACAGCGCGCTCGAAGTTGGATGGCGCGCTCGAAGCTAGATGTTCTCTGGAACTAGATGTCTCTTCTGACCTTGGATACCTCCTCCGGAGCTAGATATCCCTAGCGGCGAGCGCAACGGACAACGCAGTGCGTTCTGCGACGTCGTACCACATGAGATCTTCATCAGCGACGATCTCAAAGGCTTCGTCGTCGCCCATCGCGGCACGCCGAACCTCGGATTCAAGTTCCTCGTCATCTACGTGAATCGACTCCACCCGGTCCCACGCCACGGCTTGCTTCAGCAAACGAGCGGTAGGAAGCTCATCAGTGGACGGCACTGCTAGGTCCGCATCTGGTACCACGGCAACCACCACGCAACGGCGCGATGCACAAGCGATGCCCTTACTGATCTTTGCGGCAAGAAGTCGCACAGAATCATCCGCCGCCGCGTTCATAGCAACAGCTTCGAACACCTCCGGTTCGTCATCACCGAACTCACGTTCCAACTCACGGGTCACGCCGTGCACAATCCGCGGCGTCAGAGAAGGCGCCGAAAGATCTGAATTCGCCGCTGGTATGTAGATCCTCACGGAACAATCCTACCGGCATAACGTGAGGCATACTCCCAGCCCACAGAAGATGCGTGAGGCATCCGGAAATGGGCTCCTCATACCAAGAACTGACGTGCGGAACCTATGCCGTCTCACTATGTTGAATGCATCCCAAAACCGACCACGCAAAGTCAGATGTATCCAAACACTGCCTGAGGGAGTCACAAACACGAGAAATCTGGATCATGGCAGGCAGCGGGCGTGAAACACTCAAAAACGCGGTATGACGCCAGTTTGAGAAAAAATGAGACCGGGTATACCCGGTAGAGAGGCCACGCTTGCCCCTTGGTAGGTTCAACAGCAACAAGCTTGGCTCAGTCCATCAGCACCGCCGAGCTGTGACAACGATGCCACATTCCAGACGGTCTCACCCCGCCAGATTTCACGCATGCAGGGCTTTGCCTTGCCCAATTCTCGCTCGTAACAGCGCAGCAAGGAGGAAACCACCATGAGTGCCATTACGGTGCGTCCGAACACAGCCCTTCCTATCGGCACCATTGCCGTCCAAGAAGAGCCAACCCAGATGCCAAGCGCGGCAAACCATCCGCTACCAGTAACCAGTCCTACTAGGCCCTGGGATCGGCTCAAGCTGACAGCTACCGAGCCAACCGCTCCCCTGTTTACTAGTGATTCCGTAGATCTAGCCAGTCCGCTGCCCGAACACGTAACCAATCCGGAAGGAATGGCGGGGCGAGTGGTACTACAAGCCATCGAGATACTTCTGGGGCACCGTCCCACCACGCAGCTACGCCACTGGCTAAGCGCCGAAGTCTATGGCGTTTTGAGCCGAAGGGCGGGGCTCGCCCAGAGAATCGAGGGGCCAGCGCCCAGATCTCGAGCACCACGCGTCAAGAGCATCCACACGTCCCGCCCGCGCAACCGGGTAACTGAGGCAATCGTGATCGCACACGATGGGCAACGCACCCGCGCTGCAGCCGTACGGCTCGAGTACCACCGCGACCGCTGGCTCGTGGTGGCACTCGAGATTGCTTAACGCGCCGCTCAGCGCCCCTTCTTCTTGGCGGCGCGGCGCTGTGCACGATTGAGCCCGTCTTCGGCAGGTGCCGCCTTCGGCGCCTGCCGAACCTCACGGCCCGCAGCATTTGTTGTCTGAGCGCTGGCCGTACCGTCCTTAGCCGCTGATGAGTAGGCTACAGGAGCAGTGCGCTGAGGAGCCTTGATGCCAAGAACCTTCTCTGCATCCACTCGTGAAGCGCTTGCCCCTCGAGATCCGGCACCAGCAAGTCTGGCAGCATTCTGCTGGCGTTCAGCGGCAGCCACTGCGGCCGAAGAAGCAGCGGCCGCCGCCTCTTGCTGTTCACTGACAAGCGCTTCTTCGCGCGCCGAACGTTCGCTCGGTAGCTCGAAGTTGAACAGGTAACGGACGGTTTCCTCTTTGATGCCATCGTTCATGGCTTGGAACATGTCGTAGCCTTCAGACTTGTACTCAACGAGCGGATCACGCTGAGCCATGGCCCTCAAGCCGATGCCTTCCTTCAGATAGTCCATCTCGTAGAGGTGCTCACGCCACTTGCGATCAAGCACGTTGAGCAGGACCTGGCGTTCAAGCTCACGCATGTTGTCCTCGCCCACCTCCTGCTCGCGTTCCTCATAGTGAGCGACCATGTCAGTCTTCACCTCAGAGACGATCTCATCTTTGTCGAGGCGAGCGAGCCCACCCACCTCTTCGATGAGTTCTTCCGGTTCAAAACCTGGACGGTAGAAGCCCTTCAGATCAGTCCACAGAGCCTCAAGGTCCCAATCATCTGGAGCATCGTTCTGCGTGTGCGCTTCCACCACATCATTCACCGTGAAGTCGAGGAACCCACTAATCATGGACTCGAGATCTTGGCCTTCGAGAATGCTGCGTCGTTCGCTGTATACAACGTTTCGTTGGTCGTTCATGACGTCGTCGTACTTGAGCACATTCTTTCGGATCTCCGCGTTACGGGACTCGATCGAGGATTGCGCACGTTCGATGGACTTTGCAACCATTTTGAACTCGAGGGCCTGATCCTCTGGGAAACGCGAGGGATCAAGTGCCCTAGCTGCAGCACCATGCGCGAAGAGGCGCATGAGGTCGTCCTCCAGAGACAAGTAGAAGCGGGATTCACCCGGGTCTCCCTGACGTCCGGAACGTCCGCGCAGCTGATTGTCAATACGCCGGGACTCATGGCGCTCCGAACCAAGCACGTACAAACCGCCGAGTTCAACCACTTCGTCGTGTTCAGCGGCGACGTCGTCTTTGGCCTGCTTCAGCGCTTCGGGCCACGCCTTCTCATACTCGTCAGGCGTCTCTACTGGATCGAGGCCGGCAGCCCTGAGGGCCGCAACAGCACGATGTTCCGGATTACCGCCCAGCATGATGTCTGTACCACGGCCTGCCATGTTGGTGGCAACAGTGACAGCACCCTTACGCCCCGCCTCAGCAACTACAGCCGCTTCGCGCGCATGCTGCTTAGCGTTCAGGACCTGATGAGGAACACCAGCCTTGCGAAGGAGATCGGAAAGAACCTCTGACTTCTCAACGCTGGTAGAACCAACAAGTACTGGTTGCCCGGCCTCATAACGTTCCTGAATGTCTTCCACAATGGCATTAAGCTTGCCTGCCTCAGTGGGGTACACCATGTCCAGATTATCGTTGCGGATCATCGGCTTGTTGGTGGGAATAGGTACAACGCCAAGTCCGTAGGTTGCAGAGAACTCCTCGGCTTCGGTCTCAGCTGTACCGGTCATACCTGACATCTTGTTGTACAGGCGGAAGTAGTTCTGCAGAGTGATCGTGGCGAGAGTTTGGTTCTCTGCCTTGATCTCAACACCCTCTTTAGCTTCGATCGCCTGATGCATACCTTCGTTGTAACGCCGGCCAGCAAGCACGCGGCCGGTGTGCTCATCAACAATGAGCACCTCGCCATTCTGAACGATGTAGTCCTTGTCCCGCTCGAAGAGCTCCTTAGCCTTGATCGCGTTGTTCAAGTATCCGATCAACGGAGTGTTAAGAGACTCGTACAGGTTGTCGATCCCAAGAAGATCCTCAACTCGGTCGATACCCGGTTCGAGAATGCCAACCGTGCGCTTCTTTTCGTCAACTTCGTAGTCGGTATCCACACGCATCTGGCGGGCAACCCGGGCAAATTCCTTGTACCACTTGTTCGCGTCACCTTCAGCAGGGCCGGAGATAATGAGTGGGGTACGCGCTTCGTCGATAAGGATCGAATCAACTTCGTCGATAATGACGAAGTTGTGGCCGCGCTGAACCAGATCCTCAACCTTCCACGCCATATTGTCGCGGAGGTAATCGAAGCCAAATTCGTTGTTTGTGCCGTAGGTGATGTCAGCCGCGTACTCCTTGCGGCGCTGCTCAGGCGTTTGGCCAGTCAGAATACAGCCAGTGGTCAGCCCCAAGAATCGATGAACGCGGCCCATGAGTTCAGACTGGTATTCGGCCAAGTAGTCGTTGACGGTGACAACATGGACGCCTTCACCCGACAATGCGTTGAGATATGACGGTAGCGTGGCGACCAGAGTCTTACCTTCACCGGTCTTCATCTCAGCGATGTTCCCTAGGTGCAGCGCGGCACCGCCCATGATCTGAACATCGTACGGCCGCTGGCCGATGGTGCGTTGAGCAGCCTCACGTACCGTGGCAAACGCTTCCGGAAGCAGATCATCCAGAGTCTCGCCATCTGCAAGGCGCTCCTTGAACAGCGAAGTTTGGCCCCGCAGTTCCTCATCGGTCATGTCCGAGACCGTGGCCTCTAGGAGATTGACCTGCTTCGCGATGCCCTCCAGCTTCTTGAGGGTGCGGCCCTCACCTGCTCGGAGAATCTTGTTGAGGATCTTTCCCACGGACTGGTACTCCTTTTGTGCGGCACAGTTTTCGTGCACGGGCGAACTACGGATCATTCTATCCGCCGATGAGCCCATCGCTTCAATCTACTGGTTTAACTCACTGAGGAAACACAATCTGCCAAGAGCTTTGGTATGGCGCCATCGCTTTGCATCTCCTTAATGCATCAATGGCGGGAAGCAGATCTCTGCTCCCCGCCACGTGCCCGTCTATACGTCAGGCAGTCCGATCGACCGCCTGCCGCGCAAACTCTTCGAGCCCTTCACGAATCTCGCCAGACGGCACAACATCCAAAAGCGCGACGCCGTCGGCCACCCACTCCTGAGCCATTCTGCGCGTCTCATCCATTACAGGATGCTGACGTAGATTAGCCACGAGTTCAGCGAGTGCCTCGTCCGAATCGAGATCCGAGTTCTCCAAGATGTCCAGGATATGCAGACCAAGCGGATCAAGAGTCCCCGCCGCTCTCTGCTCGCGCAGAAGGATCGTAGGCATCGTGTCCACGCCCTCGCGCATGTCTGTGCCAGGAGTCTTTCCCGTGGTTTCGCCGTCAGACATGATGTCGATGACGTCGTCGGCTAACTGGAAACCAACACCGATCTTCTCGCCGTACAACGCCAACCGCTCTGCCAGATCCTCGGACGCTCCCGAGGAAATGACACCGTAGCGAGCTGAGGCTGCGATCAGAGAGCCCGTCTTGTCTGCCAGAACAGAGATGTAATGATCCTTTGGAGACTGGTCTGACAAGCGGCCGATGGTCTCGTGTAATTGCCCCGTACATAGCCGTTCGAAGGTAGTGGCATGAAGTGCCACTGCCCTCGGCCCCAGCCCCGCCACGATTCGTGATGCCCGCGCGAAAAGCACGTCACCAGAAAGAATCGCCACCGAGTTCCCAAACGCTTGGTGCGCCGAAGGTACGCCCCGGCGCATCGGAGCCTCATCCATGACGTCGTCGTGGTAGAGCGAAGCCAAGTGGGTCAACTCCACCGAAACGGCAGAATCAAACACTTCTTGAGAATCTGGGCGCGGGCCAAGCTCCGCCGTCAACAACACCAGCGCCGGGCGCAGCCGCTTGCCTCCCGCCTTAGCAAGATGAGATGTCGCGTGATCTAGGCGAGTGTCGCCAACCGTCACTTCCTTCTGGAGCAAGGCTTCCACCTTCTCCATACGGCTGCTTATGCGCTCACCGAGGGCGCTATCTCCGAAGAATGCACTCACAGCATGAACACCGTGGCCTGCGCAAGGAAATCGAAGAGCGGTTGAGGGAACACACCGATGAGAACAGTGAGAATCGCGCATACCACGATCGCCACGATGGACATACCTTCGGAAGCCACAGTTGCGGTTCCCTCGCCTTCAGGCTCGCGGAAGAACATCAACACGATGAGCCGGAAGTAGAAGAATGCTGTAGCCGCGGATGCTAGAACTGCGATCACAACCAACACGGTCTCGCCTGAGGCAACGCCTGCGCTGAACACAGCAAACTTGCCCATGAACCCTGAAGTCAGCGGGATTCCTGCAAACGACAGCAGGAAGATGGTCATGGCCGTGGCCAACATGGGGTTGGTCTTGCCTAGACCCTTCCACTTGGAAAGTGCGGTCGCCTCTCCGAGGATGTTGCCCTCGGCGTCGGTTTCGTGAACCAACGTCACGATGCCGAACGCGCCGACGGTCGCGATTGCATATGCCACAAGGTAGAACGCGACGCTAGAAATACCTTCTGCCGAAAACGCATTAACACCGATCAGAATGAAACCTGCGTGCGCGATCGAGGAGTAGGCAAGCAGCCGCTTGATGTCAGTCTGAATCAAGCCAACAACGGTGCCCACAAGCATCGTGAGGATGATGATGGTCCACATGACGGGCGTGATGTCCCACTGTGCACCGCGGCCAACCGTGTACAGGAACCGGAGCATCGCAGCGAATGCCGCAATCTTGGTACCTGCAGCCATGAAACCAGTAATCGGAGTTGGCGCGCCTTGGTAGGCGTCCGGCGTCCACGCATGGAACGGAACTGCACCCACCTTAAACAGCATTCCGATCAGGACCAGAGCCACACCGATGATGAGCAGCATGTCCATGCCATTGGTCGTGATCATGGCGCCGGCGATGCTCTTGTAATCCAATGCCCCTGAGAAGCCATAGAGGAACGCAGCACCCATGAGGAAGAACGCTGATGAGAATGCCCCCAGCAGGAAGTACTTCATCGCGGCTTCTTGGGAAAGGGACCGACGACGACGCGCGGTGGCAGTGAGCACGTACAACGGAAGCGAAAGTGCCTCAAGAGCGATGAACAGAGTTAGCAAATCCGCCGCCATGGTGAAGGCGAGCATGCCACCCGTGGCAAAGAGTGCCAGCGGGAAGATCTCAGTCTGCTGGTAGCCAGCGCCCGTCACTTCGCGTTCGTCCATCGAACCCGGCTGGCTCGCCGCCGAAGCGGCAAAGGAACCCTCGCCAGTCTCTGTACGGTCTGCGATCACCAGGAAAGCAAAGAAGGCGCTCACGAGGATGATGAGCTGGAAAGTCAGTCCCGGGCCATCCTCGGTAAGTGTTCCAATACCTGTGAGGGAGGTTCCGTCAACACCCTGTGCAATGGAAGTTGCGCCGTCGGAGGAGACCACAGTCCACCGCCAAATCACAGCGACCAGAGCCGAGGCGACTGCGACCAACGAAACGATGATCTGCGTGGCTCGGCGGCCCCTGCGAGGCACGAAGGACTCAATAAGCACACCGATAACCGCGGCCCCCATAATGATGAGGATGGGTGTCAGCGCTGCCCAATCGATGACAGGCGTAGTCACTTTGTGCTCCCTTCTACGGCGGTAACCGTCGCGTCAGCTGCTGATGCAGCCGCGTCCTGGGACTGCGTGGTGATGTTTTGTGCGGAAATCTCCGCCACTGGCCGGACAACGTCTAGGACTGGAGCCGGTGCAAAGCCGAGGAAGAGCATCCCGGCGATGAGTACACCGGCAACAACCTTCTCGCGAAGGTCCATGTCTGGAACAGAAAGATCCGGCTTCGGACCCGTAAATACACGCTGGTAAGGAACCAAGATGTAAAGAGCTGCGAGAATAACACCGAAAACGGCCACGATCGCGAGGCTTGCATTGATCTGGTAGGTGCCCACCAAGATGAGGTACTCGGGAATGAAGCCCGATAGCCCTGGTAGTGCGATTGATGCCAGACCAGCCACTAGGAACGTACCTGCGATAAGTGGCGTTACACGCTGCCACCCGCCGTAAGCGCTGATCTCGTACGACCCTCCGCGGCGTCCAAGGAAGCCGACCACCAAGAAGAGTGCGCCAGTTGCTACACCGTGGGCGACCATGTAGAGAATGGCTCCAGTCATGGCCACAGAGCTTCCGGAGAAGATGCCAAGAATCATGAAACCAAAGTGGCTAACCGATGTGTAGGCGATCAAGCGCATCAGGTTCTTTGACGTGATAGCCATGAACCCACCCCACAAGATGGAGACAACAGCCAGAATCATGATTGCCATCGCGGCGTCGCTTGCTGCCTCCGGGAAAAGCGGGAGGCACAGTGCGATCATTCCGAAGGTGCCGATCTTGTCCAGAATACCCACTAGCAGAGTTGAGGTTCCTGCTGGAGCCTGTTCTGTGGCATCCGGCAACCACGTGTGCACGGGAAACATCGGCGCCTTGATGGCGAAACCAATGAAGAACGACAAGAACAGCAGCATGGTCACTGTGGACGAGCCAGATACTGCACCCGCGAGGTTGTCGATGAGGAAGCCCTGAGGCCCCCCGGGGCCCTGAACGTAGACTCCAATGACGCCAACCAGCATGATCAGGCCGCCGACCAGCGAGTACACCAAGAACTTGACGGCAGCGCGGCGGCGGCCAGCGCCGCCATAACGCCCAATCATGAAGAAGACTGGTATGAGCATGAGCTCAAAGAGCATGTAGAACACGAAGACATCGCGCGCAGCGAAGATGCCGATGATGATCGCTTCGAGAGCGAGCACCCATGCCACGTATCCTGCAGCGCGAGAATCGGTTTCTTCCTCAAGTTCGTTCCACGCTGCCAGGAGTACTACAGGAACGAGTACAACCGATAGCGCGATCATGACAAGACCCATACCGTTGATACCCCACGCGATCGAAACACCGATCTGTGGAATCCAGCTGTACAGCTCGGTGAGCTGAACCTCGTCGGCGCGCGAAACGTCAAATCCTGACACAACAGCTGCTACGAAACCAAGCAGGATGAGAACGGAGACTCCCAGTCCCACTGGGCGAGCTACCTTGTGCAGTGGCTTGACAAGCCACAGCACAAGTGCCGCAACAGTTGCCACAAGGATGAGTACTGTCAGCCAGGGAAAGGCTGCCTCATTTGCGGATTGCATGTACTTCTTTTCCTTCCCCGGTCAGATTCTCGACGCCAACGCGACGATGAGAGCGACAACAACACCGAGTGCCATATACCCCGCGTAGGAGCGCGCGTAGCCGTTCTGCAGGCGGCCGACTAGTCCGCCAAGACCCACCGAACCCTTGCCAACGCCTTCGACTGCGCCATCCACACCGTAGTGATCGACAACAGCAACCGAGGCGGCCAGGCCCATACCCGGCTTCATAAAGACGGCTTCGTTGAAATCGTCCTGGTAAAGATCACGGCGTGCCGCACGGGTCAGACCGGATCCAACAGGAGCGGCCAGCGGGACGTCCTGAGCCACGTACATCCTCCATGCCAGCAGCACACCCGCTGCGATGAGCACAAGCGTCAGCCCGGTAATAACGGGAACGGGAAGCACTGGCTCACCGTGCTCGACTCCACCGATGGCAGGTTCCAGCCACGATACAAAGCCAATCTGGTTGAGAGCAAAGCCAAGACCCAGCGAACCAATAGCAAGGACAATTTGCGGCACGTACATCGAAGCCGGAGCCTCATGAGGATGGTGCGCATTCGGGCCGGTGGTGGCGAAACGCTCCTTGCCGTGGAAAATCATGAAGAACAGACGGGACATGTAGAAAGCAGTCAGCCCCGCAACGAGCATCGCGAGCCCGCCAAACACCCACGGCTGCCAGCCTTCACCGGTGAATGCCGCCTCAATAATCTTGTCCTTGGAATAGAAACCAGATAGGAACGGGAAACCGATGATTGCCAAGTAACCACAGAGGAAGGTGGCCCAGGTGATCGGCATGTACTTGCGCAACCCGCCGAAGCCACGCATATCGACTTCGTCGTTCATCGCGTGCATGACCGAACCGGCCCCAAGGAACATGTTGGCCTTGAAGAAACCGTGAGTCACAAGGTGGAAGATTGCGAACGCTGCGCCAACCGGCCCAAGACCAGCAGCAAGCATCATGTAGCCGATCTGCGACATTGTGGAGGCCGCGAGGACCTTCTTCATGTCATCCTTCGCGCTACCAACAATTGCTCCGAAGACCAACGTGATCGCGCCGATGATGGCCACAAGCAATTGGGCCGAAGATGAGACTGCGTAGATCGCGCCAGATCGAACCATAAGGTAGACACCAGCAGTAACCATTGTTGCTGCGTGGATGAGTGCGGAAACTGGTGTGGGGCCAGCCATAGCGTCACCCAACCAAGCTTGCAGGGGGAACTGCGCAGACTTACCGCACGCTGCCAGCAATAGGAAGATACCAATTGCGGTTGCGGTACCAGACGACGCCGTCGCGATGCCTTCGTTGACCCCAGAGAAGGTCACAGTGCCGAAAGCAGAGAACATGATCATCATTGCGATGAGCATTCCCATGTCGCCTACGCGGTTCATGATGAATGCCTTCTTGCCTGCGGTGGCGTTCTCCGGGATGTGGTTCCAGAAGGAAATCAGCAGATACGACGCCAGACCGACGCCTTCCCAACCGACAAACAGAACCAAGTAGGAGTTGCCCAGTACAAGCAAAAGCATCGAAGCAACGAAGAAGTTGAGGTATGCGAAGAAGCGACGCCGTTCGGGGTCGTGCTTCATGTAGCCCACAGAGTAGATATGGATGAGTGTTCCCACAAACGTGACGAGCAACAAGAACGTCATTGAAAGTGGATCCAAGCGTACTGCCAGATCAATCGAGAAATCCCCAGCAGGGATCCAACGGTAGACCACAGCGTCCATTACTCGCTGGTCGGAGGGAAGGCCAACCATCTGTATGAACGCAGCAAACGCCACCACGAAAGACGCTGTTGATGCAGCGATCGAGAGCCAGTGGCCCCACGAGTTTGTCGCCTTCCCGGCAACCAGAAGAAATCCCGCACTAAGAAGCGGTATTGCCACGCATAGCCACACGATGCTGGCTGCACCCGATGCGGGCACGGCCTCCACCGCGGATGACACGCTGAGGCTCGCTGGAACGATTCCCAGAATCAATTCACACCTGCTTCCTGTCAGTGCTTCAGCTGGTTCGCGCCGTCAAGCGATGCGGACCGATTGGTACGGAAGATCGCAACCACAATGGCGAGGCCAACTACGACCTCGGCCGCGGCGACGACCATAACAAAGAATGCGAAGACCTGACCTTCGATGTTCCCCCACATTCGGGAAAACGTCACAAGAACCAGATTGCATGAGTTGAGCATCAACTCCACGCCGAGCAGTGCGATGATTGCGTTGCGTCGTGTGAGTACGGCCGCACCGCCAATGGCGAACAGAATGACCGCCAACACTACGTAGTACATGAGGTTCACTTTGATTCCTCCTGCTCGGATTCAGCCGCATCCGGCAAAGCCTCGTTACCCGGATTAATACGCGTTGCCTGCTGTGCTGCGGGATAAGCCGGAGCAGCCTCACCCGGCATACCAGGCAGTCCCGTCTGAGGTACTCGAGCGGCGAAACCGTCAAGTTCGCCGCTGGCCGCGCGAGCTGCGGTGACGGGCGAAATCTCTGCGACGGAGCGAGCTTGGCCGCGAATGCGAAGCACTCGAGGGACCGAATCTGCCACTTCTTCGCCACCAACGGTGAGCGCTGGATTTGCTGCGGAGTTGGACTCAGCAAAGACTCCCGTAGGAGGCTTCTGACCGATGTGACGCCCAGTTTGCACGAACGCCTCCATCTTGGCATCAGCAAGTTCCGCCTGCGAGAGCTTCTTGCGCGGGGATTCGCGATGAGTCAAGGTCATCGCACCAAGTGCCGCCACGATGAGAAGCGTGCCCGTCAGCTCCATCGTCAAAACATGCGAGCCAAAGATCGATTGGGCGATAGCTTCCGGATTTGTCGGCGAATTAGCATCCGCCATCCCTACTGCATCTGGAGTAACCGCGCTTAGCACAGCACCTGCCAAGATCACGACGAATCCGATTCCCGCTACGATCGCTACTGGCCGTTGCATCCGCAGCGTTTCGTGCGTCGAATCGGCGGCATCAACACCAATCATCATGAGCACAAACAAGAACATCATGAGAATCGCGCCTGTGTAGACGAGCACTTGCACAACACCCATAAACGGCGCTTCAAGCATCGTGTACAGAACAGCCAAGCAGACCATGATGACGATGATGCAACCTGCGGAGTAGACCGCACGGCGGGTAACCAACAGGCCGTAGACGGCCAGAACAACCATCACAACAGCAATGACCCAAAAGAGAATTGCTTCACCGGTTGAGATCGTCAGCGCTGTAGTCGTAGCTGACATCACTTGCTCCCATCTACAGGTTTGGCAGTTGCCAAGGTCGGATCATCCGGGCGATGCTCGCGCACCCACGCCACCTGTTCTTCCGTTGGCCCTGAAATCTCACCACGGTAGTAGTTGGCGTCTGACGTTCCCTCCACCATTGGATGAGGTGCAGCCAGCATGTTTGCTCCCATCGGAGCAAGCAGATCCTGCTTTTCGTAGATGAGTGACTCGCGCGTGGGGCCAGCCAACTCGAACTCGTTCGTCATAGTCAGCGCTCTGGTGGGACATGCCTGAATGCAGTAACCACAGAAGATACAGCGCAAGTAGTTGATCTGGTAAACCGCACCAAAACGCTCCCCTGGCGAAAACTGCGCCTCGGGGCTATTAGCGTGAGCTTCAACGAAAATCGCGTCGGCGGGACATGCCCATGCGCAAAGCTCGCAGCCGATGCAGCGTTCCAAACCATCGGCATACCGGTTGAGCTGGTGTCGGCCGTGATAGCGCGGCTGAGTAGGTACCCGCTCTTCGGGGTATTGTTCCGTCACTGACTTCTTAAACATGGCCGAAATAGTTACGCCATAGCCAGCCACCGGTGCAAAAAACTCACCAATCGGGCCCTTTTGGGC
Organism: Changpingibacter yushuensis; assembly: GCF_014041995.1. Classification (NCBI taxonomy): domain Bacteria; kingdom Bacillati; phylum Actinomycetota; class Actinomycetes; order Actinomycetales; family Actinomycetaceae; genus Changpingibacter; species Changpingibacter yushuensis. Next base: position 2,229,546 of record NZ_CP059492.1, read on the forward strand.
CGGGCCCCACAGGGCCGGATCCGGATCCGGGAAGTCATTCCCGGCCGGGCCTGTTTCATACTGGTTCTCAGTCACGGTCAGCCTCCTTGATGTTGCTGACAGCAGCGCGGGAAGAGCTGGATACGTCACGGCGCTGTGCGCGAGGCGACGGGGGCAGCGACTGTCCCGGCATTGGCGGCACTGGGAAGCCACCAGCCATCGGATCGAATTCTTCTTCTGGTCTGACGAACCCGGGCTGGCCGGAGGCATCGTCCTCTTCTTCGTCATTGCCGCCGAAGAACCAGATCGCGACAAGTGCAATCAGGAAGACGATGGCGATAGCGAGCAGCAAGCTCCGACGCGATAGATCGGTGAAGGCGGAAACGCCCTGAATAACCATCACGCAGACCAACCATGTAAGCGCGGTAGGAATCAGTACCTTCCACCCGAGCTTCATGAAGTGGTCGTAGCGCATACGCAGCAGTGTTGCACGGGTCCAGATCATGAAGAACATGAACACCCACGTCTTCAGCACGAACCAAAGCATTGGGACCCAGCCCACGTTCGGATCCCCGCCCCACAGCGAGTAGATCCACGTCACGATCGGACCTGCGCGCCAGCCGCCGAGGAACACCGTGGTGGCGATCATCGAGACGTTGAGCATGTTGATGTACTCGGACAGGTAGTACCACGCGAACTTCATCGAAGAGTATTCCGTGGTGTGGCCGGCGACTAGTTCGCCTTCTGCCTCAGGAAGATCGAAGGGCAAGCGGTTGGTTTCGCCGAACATCGAGATGATGTACACGCAGAATGCCGGGAAGAGCGTAATGCAGTTCCACAGACCGGCTTGCGAATCAACAATTGCCGAAGTGGACATAGAACCCGCGGTGAGGAAGACCGTCACAAGCGAGAGACCCATCGCAAGTTCGTAGGAAATCATCTGGGTTGCAGAACGAACGGCACCATACAGCGGAAGAGTGGAACGGGTGGACCAACCACCGAACACTAGGCCGTATTCGCCCAGTGCCGCCACGGCGAGCACAAAGAGAATCGCCACCGGAGAGTCAGCCAGCTGCAACGGAGTGCTATGGCCGAACAATGAGACCTGCGGTCCCATCGGCAGCACAGCCATAAGCATGAATGCACATGCTGCGGAAACGACAGGTGCAAGGAAGTACATGACTTTATCGGCGCCGTCGAGCCAGATATCTTCCTTAATGATGAGCTTGAGAGCATCGGCGAAAGCCTGACCGAAACCTAACGGTCCAACGCGGTTCGGCCCAAGTCGGCTCTGCATCCGGCCCAAACCACGGCGTTCTACCCACAGGGCCAGAATGACCGAAAGAATCAGATAAAGAATGATGAATACGGCCTTGATGACCCAAATCCACCATGTGTCTTCAGTGAAGTCAGCGATCTGCACACTTGCCAAGATGGTCGGCGTCACTTTGTCACCTCCGCATTGGCTGCAGCCAGTGCAACCTTCTGCCCGGCATGAACGCCGAGCGTTGTGATCTGACATCCCACAGAGTTCTGAGGCACCCACACAACACCGTCAGGCATTGAGGTGACCGCAGCTTCAAGCTTCAATGTTCCGGCTGGGCCAGAAACGTTGATGAGAGAACCGTTGGCAACTCCGGCCGCGGCAGCTGTGTTGGCCGAAAGGACAGCCACAGGCTTCCGAGCAGTGCCCGCCAGGTGAGGTTCGAAGTCTTGCAGAGTGCCTGCACCAAGCATGAGATTCCAGCTTGCCAAGATGGCTTCCCCGACCTCGGGCACTTCAACCTGTTGCGCCGGATACTGCGGTTGCGCTGCTCGCACCCCGTCCCATGTATGGAACTCAGAAATCTCGTTGACGACGTCGCCCAACCGAGCCAACCCCATATCCACGCCCATTTCACGGCCCAGATCGTTGAGGACTGTGCGATCAGGAAGCTGAACTGAAGTCAGTACCTGACCAAATGGTCGGATGCGGCCTTCCCAATTGACGAACGATCCGCCCTTTTCGCTCGGCGGAGCCACCGGGAGGACCACGTCAGCCAACTGCGAGGTGGCAGATGCCCGAACCTCAAGTTGTACAACGAATCCAGTGCTCTCAATAGACGTGCGCGCACCGTCAGGAAGATCGGCCACATCAACGCCACCCAAGACCAACGCGCCGAGTTCGCCCGAAGCCGCAGCCTCGAGGATCTCCGGAGCGCGACGCCCAGGTGTGCTTGGTAGAGAAGCAACTCCCCATACAGCGGCAGCGTCAATACGTGCTGCTGAATCCTCGACTGGACGGCCCCCGGGAAGCAAGGTGCCAATAGCGCCAACTTCCAATGCGCCGCGATCACCCGCACGCCGTGGAATCCACGCAAGTTGAGCGCCAGTACGATGAGCGAGATCAAGAGCAGCACTGAGCGCTCCTGGAACCGACGCGGCACGTTCACCCACCAGAATCACGCCAGCTTCTGCGAGCGAATCGTAGGTTGGGTCGCCTGCTGCAAGGTTGTTCAGCACTACTGCTTCGCTACCCGGAGCTGCCGGGATGAGCCGTGCGCCCATCTTTGCCGTTCCGCCAGTTGCGTATGGGCCGACGACGGAAACCGTGACCGTTCCGGCCAAGAAGCCCTTGCGTAGGCGCAAGAAGACAGTCCCGCACTCTTCTTCGGCTTCAAAGCCGACCGCGAGAACGTGCCCCGCATGCTCAAGCGCTTGGTAGGTTACACCCACGCCCGTGCCAGCAACCACTGAAGCCAGGAAGGAATCTTCCTCCTCAGAGCTTGCGCGAGTGCGGAAATCGATGTCGTTCGTACCAAGAACTGTGCGAGCAAACTTCGAATAGGCGTATGCGTCTTCCATTGCCAAGCGGCCACCGGTCAAGACGCCAACGTTCTTACCTGCAGCAGAAAGCCCACGAGCGGCAACATCGAGTGCATCGGGCCACGAGGTCGGTACCAGCGCACCTGATTCGTCCCGGACCAATGGTGTGGTCAGCCGATCTGAGCCATTCTGCCAGCGGAAGGCGAATCGATCCTTGTCGGTGATCCACTCTTCATTGACCTCTGCATCCTCGCCGGAAAGCCTGCGAACGATTTCGCCACGGCGATGATCGATGCGAATAGCTGAACCTGAGGCGTCGTGCTCGGCCACACCGGCAACAGAAACAAGATCAAATGGGCGGGCCCGGAAGCGGTACGAAGCACTCGTCAGCGCACCAACTGGGCAAATCTGAATAATGTTGCCAGAGAAGTAGGAAGCGAAGGGGCGCCCTGATGCATCCTCTTCGGAGGCTTCAATGGGACCAGCGGAGAATCCCTCTGCTAGGCCGCTCTGGCCATATGGGCCAACGTACTGAGCCGGAACGTACTCAGGCGTGGCGCCCTCGTCGTCGGAAAAGTTCAGAACCTGAGCATCGAAGTTGCCGACCTGCGAACCGTTCAGGCTATGGACGGCGTAACCTGGGGTGCCGCCGCCACGTCCCTGCAACTGAATGAAGCGATCACCGGTGATCTGCGACTGGAAACGCGTGCAACGCTGGCACAAGATGCAGCGGTCGCGATCCAGAAGGATCTGTGATGAAATCTGAATTGGCTTCGGGAACGTACGCTTTACGTCGATGAACCGTGATGTAGCGCGCCCTTCCGTCATCGCCTGATTCTGCAAGGGGCATTCGCCGCCCTTATCGCACACCGGGCAGTCCATCGGATGGTTGATCAGCAGGAATTCCATGATTCCGTGCTGAGCCTTCTTCGAAACCTCGGAAGTGTGCTGCGTGTAGACCTCCATGCCAGGAGAAACAGCCTCTGCACACGAAGCCACAGGCTTCGGCATCGTCGCAAGGTTGCCGTCGCGGCCCGGACGGGCCACCTCTACCAAGCACTGGCGGCAAGCGCCGGCCGGCTTGAGCAGGGGGTGATCACAGAAGCGAGGAATGCGCACGCCAACTTGTTCAGCAGCGCGGATGATCATCGTTCCCTTGGGAACTGCCACATCCTTGCCATCGATCTTGAGGTTAACGAGCTCGTCCGTTTCGGTTGTACTCATCGAACACCCACCTCACCAAATACAGTCGTCTTTTCGTAGGGGAACAACTCGCGAGCCGGAGTCGTGTAGCCAGCTTCGAACTCTTCACGGAACAGTTCGATGCCGGACTTGATCGGAGTCGCGGCGGCGTCTCCGAGAGCGCAGAATGAGCGCCCTTGGATGTTGTTAGCGATTTCGTACAGTAGATCCACGTCGCCTGGCTTGCCTTTGCCTGCCTCAAGGCGATGCATGATCTGACGCATCCAGAAAGTACCCTCACGGCACGGTGTGCACTTGCCACATGATTCGTGCTGATAGAAATCGGTCCACCGGGAAATAACCCGAACAACCGAAACCGTATCGTCGAACATCATGAGTGCGCGTGTTGCGAGCATTGATCCTGCATCACGGACGCCACTGTAATCCAGCGGAACTTCAAGGTGAGCCGGCGTGAACAGCGGTGCGGATGAGCCGCCCACAGCCCAGAACTTCAGTTCGTGACCGGTGCGAATTCCACCAGCGAGCTTGAGTAACTGGTCACCCGTGATTCCGATTGGAGCTTCGTACTGACCCGGGTGCTTCACGTGACCTGACATCGAGTAGATGACGTGACCCTTTGCTGATTGGGTTCCCATGGCACCGAACCAATCAGCACCATTGCGAACAATGCCGGGCACAGAAGAAATGGTCTCAACATTGTTGATAACGGTTGGCCGTGCGTACAAGCCCTCTGCCGCGGGGAACGGCGGCTTCAAGCGTGGCTGACCTCGCCAACCTTCGAGAGAGTCAAGAAGCGCGGTTTCTTCACCGCAGATGTATGCGCCAGCGCCAGCATGAACGGTGATCTCGATATCCTGATCACCGTTCGGGCCAACGCCCTTTCCGATGAGTCCTGCTTCGCGGGCCTCACGGGCCGCGGCCAGCAAGCGGCGATATACATGGACAACTTCACCACGTAGGTAAACGAAACCGTGGTGCCCGCCAACGGCCAGCAAGCAGATTGCCATGCCCTCGATGAGCGCATGCGGGTTGGCCATGAGCGCCGGGATGTCCTTGCAGGTACCCGGTTCGGACTCATCGGCGTTTACTACGAGGTAGCGCGGTCCACCATCCGGTGCAGGGAGGAATGACCACTTGAGACCAGTTGGGAAGCCAGCTCCGCCGCGCCCCACCAAACCGGAATCCTTGACAAGCTGAGTGAGCTCGCCTTCTCCAAAGGTCCACGCCTTGGCCAGACCTTCGTACCCGCCATGTGCGCGATACGTTTCAAGCGTCCAGGACTTCTCTTTGTCCCACATGTCTGAGATGACCGGCGCGAGAACGCCGGGGGCTGAAAACTCGGTCACTTAGACTGCCCTCCCTTTGCCACTGGAGCGGTCCATTCGTTAGCTCGGGCCAACGTGATACCCGCCAGAGATGCGGTTCCTGCGCTAGGGCCCTCATCAACGTGGCCGTCTTCGAATCCAGCAAGAACTCGCTCAGTTTCCTTGAAGGTGTGCACCTTCTGAGCACCGCGCGTGGGATGGACATCCTTGCCGGCGCGCAGGTCATCAACCAACGCCGTGGCACTCTCAGGTGTCTGGTTGTCAAAGAACTCCCAGTTCACCATGACCACAGGCGCGTAATCACAACCCGCATTACACTCAACAGCTTCGAGGGTGACCTTGCCATCCGCGGTGGTTTCGTCAGAGCCGACTCCGAGGTGTTCGGTCAAGGTTTCCCAAATGACGTCACCGCCCATAACTGCGCACAGAGCGTTCGTGCACACACCCACGTTGTACTCACCATTTGGATGGCGGCGATACTGCGAATAGAAGGTCGCAACAGCCGATACCTCAGCGCGGGTCAAGCCCAAGATATCCGCCACCAGCCCGATTCCGCGCGGAGAGACGAACGCCTCTTCAGACTGAACCAAGTGCAAGATTGGCATGATTGCCGATCGAGAATTCGGATAACGCGTAATGATTTGCGCAGCATCCGCGCGAAGCCTTTCTTCGACTTCAGGAGCAAACTTCTCTGCCATCAGCGGTCCACACCTCCCATGACTGGATCGATAGATGCCAAGCAGACGATGGCATCTGCGAGCAGGCCACCTTCTGCCATCATTGAAAGACCTTGAAGATTTCGGAAGCCTGGGTCAGAGACGTGAACACGATAGGGCCGCGTTCCTCCATCTGAAACCACGTGGACTCCAAGCACACCCTTGGCATGCTCGACCAGTTGGTACGCCTGACCGGCCGGAACACGGAAGCCTTCTGTCACTAGCTTGAAGTGATGAATCAGAGACTCCATCGATTCCGTCATGATCTCCTGCACGTGTTCAGCGCTGGTGCCCTGCCCATCCGTAGAGATCGAAAGGCTTGCTGGCCATGCGATGCGCTTGTCAGCAACCATGACCGGCTGACCCTCGGAAACATCCAAACGATCGAGCACCTGATACACGATACGTAGAGACTGGAAGCACTCTTCGAAGCGAACCATTGTGCGGTTGAGGGCGTCTGACTTGTCCCGCACGGGAACATCAAACGTGTAGTTCTCATATCCACAGTACGGCTGGGTCTTGCGCAAATCCCATGGCAGACCTGCGGCCTTGAGACCCGGCCCTGTCTGGCCCAAAGCCATCAAAGAGGTCATTGACAGCACGCCGACGTCAGTAAAACGAGCCTTGAAGATCGGATTTTCGCCCACCACATCAATCATGTCGATGATCGCCTGACGAACATTTGGAAGGAGTTCGCGAATATAGTCAGTGGTTCCTGGGGTCAGATCCTCGGCCACGCCGCCCGGGCGCACGAATTCGTTGTTCATGCGCAGGCCAGTAATGCGCTCGAAGATACGCAGAATATCCTCGCGGCCCTTGAACGCCAAGGTCATCATGGTGGTGGCACCAAGTTCGTTGAGCGCAGAGCCAACGGCTACCAGGTGTGATGCGATCCGGTTGAGCTCCATGAGGAGCACACGGATCTCGCTGGCTCGGGCCGGAATCTGATCCGTGATGCCCAGTGCCTTTTCAATCGCGAGGCAGTATCCGACTTCTTGGAAGAACGGAGCCACGTAATCCATACGAGTCACGAAAGCCACGCCCTGAGTCCAGGTGCGGAACTCCATGTTCTTTTCGATACCGGTGTGAAGGAAACCTGTGGCGCCCCGAACTTCACGGACGTATTCGCCGTCGAGTTCGAAGAGCAAGCGGTACACGCCGTGCGTTGACGGGTGGACCGGGCCAATGTTGACCACAATGCGTTCTTCGGCAAGCTTCTCAGCTTCGGATGCCAAATCGGACCAGTCGCCACCCATAGCAGTGAACGAAGGTAGGCCTTCCATGTCTGCTTCAGTCGCGCCGTTTGTGGCGTGGAAGTGCTCTGCAGTAGTCATCAGTTGTACTCCCTCCGAGTATCCGGCGGCGGAATGATGGCGCCCTTGTATTCAACCGGAATGCCACCCAGTGGGTAGTCCTTGCGCTGTGGATGACCTACCCAATCGTCTGGCATCGCTGTGCGCGTGAGACCCGGATGCTCATCAAACACAATGCCCATGAGGTCCCACGCCTCACGCTCCGGCCAATCGTCAGCCGGATAAACCCCAACGATCGATGGGATGTGTGGATCCGAATCGGGGCACGTAACCTCGAGTGCGATCATTCGGTTGTGGGTGATGGAGAAGAACGGGAAGTACCCGTGCAGTTCGCGTCCCTTGTGGTTGGGGTAGTTCACAGCTGATACGCCCAAGCACATTTCGAATCGAAGGTCCTGATCATCGCGCAAGTACTTTGCCACGCGGACCAGATGTTCCCGAGCGATGAAGATGACTAGCTGGCCGTTCTCCACAACCACTTTTTCGATCACAGAATCAACTGCAAGGCCATCGGCTTCGATGAGTTCGTTCAGAACGTCGACGACGTCGTCGAACCAACCTCCGTATGGACGGTTTGCGGGACGCGCCATGACTTCCGTGACTTCCAGACCGGAAAAACCGGTGGTGTCTCCCGATCCGCGCACACCCCACATTCCTTGAACGTGGCGGAGGAATTCGGGTGAGCGAAGGCCTCCTTCTGTGTTGGGCGTCAACGCGCCCTCGGTGTTCTCACTCACGCAAGCAACCCCTTCATTTCGAGAATCGGTGTAGCTTCCAAGGCAGCGGCTTCGGCGGCGCGCGCAACTGCAGCACGGCGCTTCTTGGTGATCTTGTACGTGCTTTGGACCTGCTTGCGCAGTTCGAGAACTGCGTTGATGAGCATCTCCGGGCGCGGCGGGCAACCAGGCAGATAGATGTCTACGGGCACGATGTGATCGGCACCCTGCACCACGGCGTAGTTGTTGAACATACCGCCTGATGATGCACACACACCCATCGAAATGACCCACTTGGGGTCGGCCATCTGGTCGTAGATGTCGCGAACCACTGGAGCCATCTTCTGGCTAACGCGGCCAGAAATGAGCATGAGGTCAGATTGGCGCGGCGAGGCGCGGAAGACCTCCATACCAAAGCGCGAAGAATCAAAGCGCGGCGTTCCAAAGGCCATCATTTCGATAGCGCAGCATGCCAGACCCATCGTCACAGGCCATTCCGAACGCGTCATTGACCAATTGGCGACGTCTTCGATCGTCGTCATCAGGATTCCTGACGAACCATCCGTTTCGTGTGCCATGTGGAGCCTCCTCAGTCCCACTCGAGCCCACCGCGACGCCATTCATATACGAATGGAACCGTGATGAGGAAAATGAAGACGAGCATGGCGATCAGACCTGCAATGCCCAGCGATTTGAAAGTAACCGCCCAGGGGTACAGGAACACCACCTCGATATCGAAAATAATGAAGGTCATGGCGGTCAAGTAATACTTGACCGGAAAGCGGCCAGCGCCGCCAGCATTTGGAGTGGCCTCAACGCCGCATTCGTAGTTCTGAAGCTTGACCCGGTTGTACCGATTCGGGCTCAGAATCGCACTCAGCACCAAACCCGCGATCGCCACAAAGAATGCGGCGACGATCATGATCAGCAATGGAACATATGCATTCATCGGATCTCCACCTGTTTACTTACCTTCATTGTCAAAGTCATTCGGCGGCTTGGCACCTTGGCTGCGGTGCCCGGGCCGTCGTTCCTCATACTGTCACACTTCATGCTTTGGGCACCGCCCTGGCTACAGCCGCGATCAGGCGGTCCATCCAATCGCCATCCGTGCGGTCATAACAATCAGATAAAAGCTTCATGACGAGCCGCATGAGTGTTGGACGTGGCAGACCGTACTTCACACACAAGTGCATGATTTCGGGCCTTTCGATGAGAGCCGCGAAGATCCTGCCCATCGAGTAGTAGCCGCCCAGCTCAGAGCTAAGGGCCTTCGGGTATTGCTTCAACGCAGCCTCTTGCGAGGTAACCGTTGGGCGAGCCAAGGCCTGACCCATAGCGTCGGCAGCAAAACGCCCGGATTGCAGTGCGTACGCAATGCCCTCACCGTTGAACGGGGAAACCATGCCTCCCGCATCTCCAACAAGAAGGAGTCCATCCTTGTAGTGTGGTTTGCGGTTGAAAGCCATCGGAAGTGCTGCGCCGCGAAGTGCGCCCACTTGGTTTTCGGGAGTGAACTCCCATTCGGCTGGAACATTGTTCATCCAAGTCTTGAACATCTTCCTATAGTCCAGACCTGTGGGTTTGGCCGTTGATGAGAGCGAACCCAGCCCAACATTGACGATCCCGCCGCCGACGTCGAAGATCCATCCGTAACCGGGCATGAGATCGGACTTGCCTGGTTCGCCTTCCCACAGTTCAAGGTGGGACTCCATCATCGTGTCATTCGCGCGTGGAGAGCGGAAGTAGGTACGGTAAGCGACCCCCATTGGCCGCTTCATGTCCTTTTCCCTGCCGATTGACGTGGCTAAACGTGCTGAAACGCCACCAGCATCTACCACGAAACGAGCCGAGTACTCGAGTTCCGTGGACTTGTCCGATGTGGGATGAGCCAGAACTCCCACCACGCGCCCTGTCCGTTCGTCACGAATGGCAGATGCAACGGTGATGCCCTGTTCGAGGCGGGCGCCTGACGCAACAGCGCGCTGTATCAACACTTCGTCTAACTGAGTGCGTGGGCAAGCCAGCCCGTAGCTGGGCATAGATGCAAGTTCGGGCCATGGGACTTCGATGCAGTGGCCACCGCCGTAGGTTCGAAGTCCGTGGTTTGTGGCCCAACCTTGCGTACTGATCCCCATCCTGACGACCTCAGCGACTGCGCGCGGGGTCAGTCCGTCGCCGCAAATCTTGTCGCGAGGATATTCGGCCTTCTCAAGGACAAGGACGTCAACTCCGGCTTGAGCCAAATAGTGTGCAGTGGAGGCACCTGCGGGTCCGCCACCCACAACAATTACGTCTGCGGTTTGCGCCACGCGGCCTCCCATCCAGCTTCCTGTGAACCATCGTCGAGCCCACACACCCGCTCTATCTTACTCGGTGGAATTGCGCCAGATGAACCAAAAGGTGCCGTCTTTAAGCAACGCTTTTCTCACCTAAATCCTTTTTGGACTAGATTCGTCGAAAGGTCGCGGATTGAGGAGCCACTGCCAGCCCATCTTGTCCACTACTCGGGACGAGTCGCCCGATGAATAGCTACAATTCCGAGGTCAAGATTCCGGTACTCCACACCGCGCCAGCCCGCCTCCTGAATGCGGACGGCAAGTTCCTCCTGTGCAGGCCACGCACGGATGGATTCAGTGAGGTAACCGTAGGCGGCGTCGTCGGACGAAAAAACACGGCTGAATGCAGGCATCGCAACATCCAAGTAGAAGCTGTACAGCTTCCCAAACGGCTTCCATGTGGGACGCGAGAATTCGGCGACGACGAGGCGCCCGCCGGGTTTCGTGACGCGCAGCATCTCGCGAAGAGCCAAGTCTGGATCGTTGACGTTGCGCAAACCGTAGGAGATGGTGGCAACGTCGAAGGTCGCATCTTCAAACGGGAGATCCATCGCATCTCCCTGAACAAAGTTGAGTTCCGGGAAGCGCTTCTTGCCCTCCGCGATCATTCCCTCGGAGAAGTCGCAGGCAACCACTTCGGCGCCGCGAGCCGCATACGCGGCGGAAGACGTTCCGGTGCCAGCAGCTAGGTCAAGAACCTTCAAGCCGGGCCGCGCGCCGATCGCAACAGCCACCGCTTCACGCCACACCCGGACCTGGCCGAGAGTTGTGACGTCATTGGTGAGGTCATACTTGGCAGCGACCTCGTCAAACATGGTGGCGACTTCAGCTGGCTTCTTGGAGAGTGATGCACGAGAACTCATGGAGGCTATTCAACCACGCATTGCGCTGTGTGCCGCATCTGGCCAGCCACACGCCAGCATCACCGCCTAGAGTAGATTCCATGACGAGCCCAACTTCCAACCTCCCACAAAAGGTCTCTGATCTGTTCGATCCGCAGCGCTGGCGCGAGATCCCTGGATTCGACTTTACGGACATCACCTATCACCGCGCCGTCAAGCGCACCACGGATTCACAAGGCACAGAAACCTTGACGGATCTACCCGTTGTGCGCATCGCCTTCGATCGGCCGGAAGTGCGCAACGCCTTCCGCCCCGAAACAGTTGATGAGCTGTACCGCGCGTTGGACCATGCCCGGCTGACGGGCAGCGTAGGAAGTGTGATCCTGACCGGAAACGGGCCGTCACCCAAGGACGGTGGATGGGCTTTCTGTTCGGGCGGCGACCAGCGAGTTCGTGGAAAAGTCGGCTACCAATACTCCAAAGATGGGCATGTGGATCCGGCGCGGGCCGGGCGGCTCCACATTCTCGAAGTTCAGCGGCTCATTCGCTCAATGCCAAAGATCGTAATCGCTGCGATTCCAGGGTGGGCTACCGGCGGTGGCCATTCACTCGAAGTAGTGTGCGATCTGGCAGTGGCCTCGCGGGAACACGCTCGGTTCAAGCAGGTTGACGCCAATGTTGGCTCTTTCGACGCTGGCTACGGTTCGCAGCTTTTGGCGCGCCAAGTGGGAGACCGCCGAGCCCGTGAGATCTTCATGCTCGCCCGGGAGTATTCAGCAGAACAGGCGGAAGCGTGGGGTGCGATCAACGAGGCCGTCGCCCACGACGAGTTGGAGGAGAAGGCGCTGGAATACGCGCTGACCATTGCTACCAAGTCCCCTCAGGCCATACGAATGCTGAAGTTCTCTTTCAATGCGCTAGATGACGGCATTGGCGGAATGCAGGCTTTCGCCGGCGAAGCCACTCGGCTCGCCTACATGACCGATGAGGCTCGCGAGGGCCGCGACTCTTTCCTCGAACACCGCAGTCCCGACTGGTCCGCCTTCCCGTACTACGCCTGATGACGGTTCACGACGACGAACGTCGCGGAAGTGATTCCGGCGGCCGGTCAGAAAGAAGAGCCAGTGGTGCTGGTGGAGGTGTTGGCGCACGGCGGCTTCGGATTCTGCGCGATGCGAGTGTGACCGAGGTGGCGCAGGCTACCCGTGACCTTCTCAAGGGAGGCGCGCCCATCTTCCTGCACGCAGGTGCGGGCGGCGAGGGGATCGCGCAGGAGATTGAGGATCTCGGTTTGCTTCCCGCGGAGGCTGCTCTGCTTCTGCGCACATCTGGCACCACCTCTGGCACGGGCAAAGTTGTGGTGTGCACGTTGAACTCACTGTTGGCCTCGGCCGGGGCCACCGAGCAAGCGCTCGGCGGCCCCGGCCGCTGGGTCACGTGCCTCTCCCCCGCGCATATCGCGGGCTTCCATACGGTGTTCCGCTCGGTTGTGGCCGGATTCGAGCCAATTGAGGCTGGCCACGGTTCGCCAGAGGACCTCGCCCACGCAGCGCTCTGTGCTGATGATGGCGAACGACTCTATCTCTCGCTTGTCCCCACACAACTTTTCCGCCTCCTTTCCTCGCCGCATGTGCCTGCGGCGCGCCGCTTCGACGGCATCTTGGTAGGAGGAGCAGCAACACCACCCGAGCTCCTGGAACGCGCCCGTTCTGCCGGACTCGCTGTGTTCACCACATATGGAATGACGGAGACGTGTGGCGGCTGTGTATACAACGGAAAACCAATAGGAAACACCGACGTGAGCCTTTCGCCTTCCGGCAACATCTCAATCGCAGGCGATGTGGTTAGTTGGGGATACCTAGGCGACCAACCTTTTGAGGGACGATTCACAACAGAGGACATCGGCCGTATCGAAGATGGCCGCCTCGTGGTGCTCGGGCGGGCCGACGACGCGATCACCACCGGTGGCATGACGGTCATGCCATCCATCATTGAAGCCGAGATCATGCGGCTTGGCTACGGGCAGTGCGTGGTGGTGGGGATTCCCGATCCGGAGTGGGGGGAAGCAGTGGTGGCTATCTGCGATGCCAGGCTCGCGACCCGAGAATCCGAGATCCGAGCAAGCCTTTCTGCGAAGCTTGACCGCTCATATGTTCCTCGGAAGTTCGTGCCGTTGCCTGCGCTGGGCTTTTCTGAGTTCCCACAGCGAGTCACGGGAAAGATCGACCGCGCACTACTTCGCCGCCATCTCATCAGGTTTGGGACCACGTCCCAAGAAACGTAAGATCAGCAGTCGTGGCACATCTACAGGACTGGATTGAAGGGGCGCGAATGCGTACCCTTCCGGCAAGCGTGGCCCCCGTACTTGCGGGCGCTGGCATAGCTGCATGGGCGGGGACCGGTTCTCTCCCCCGTACACTTCTGGCTGCCAGCGTGGCACTTCTTTTTCAGATCGGCGTCAACTTCTCCAACGATTACTCCGACGGAATTCGGGGTACCGACGACGTCCGGACAGGACCACCACGCCTAACCGGAGGTGGAAAAGCGGCACCCCGCACTGTCAAGATCGCAGCACTAGCCTGTTTCGGTCTCGGTTGCTTGGCAGGCTTGGTTCTAGTTGCTTTGTCCGGTGCTTGGTGGCTGATCATTGCTGGCGCCGTAGCTGTGCTTGCTGCTTGGTACTACACCGGCGGAAAACACCCTTATGGCTACATGGGTCTTGGCGAACTGTTCGTCTTTGTGTTCTTTGGACTCATGGCCACAGCGGGTACAACCTACACACAAGGCCTTTCCGTTCCTTGGCAGGCATGGGTAGCTTCCACAACTATTGGGCTCATCGCGTGCGCACTGCTCATGGTCAACAACATCCGCGACATTCCCACCGATGTGCTCGCAGGAAAGCACACCCTTGCAGTTCGGTTGGGAGACAAAGCTGCTCGAGCTACGTACGACGCCATGATTCTGGTGCCGTTCGCCCTCTTGGGCTCATACGCCTCTACTCTTCTGCCCTGGTCATATGCGTTCTTCTTGCCCGCATTCTGTATCGCAATCCAGTGCGTTATGCGCATTCATGGCCTTGGGGCGTTTGACAGGCACGAGGGGCGCGCACTTATCCCCGTGCTCCGCGATACGGGCTTCTTGGAGCTTGCTTTTGGTGCAGCACTGCTTCTCAGTTTCCTCGTGAGTTGAGGCTCGCTCCGTCACCATCGCGAAGCGCGATTCCTTCGTGAGGTAGTGCGTACTACGCGATGGGCTGACCGGGAACCCTGTAGCGGGCGAAGTCGACTAGACTAATGACATGGCCAGAATCGCAATTATTGTTCTCGCAGTAGCCCTTTGGATCTACGCGATCATTGACTGCGCGCGGACGAGCAAAGATATGATGCCCGGCCGCTTGGCCAAGTCAGTCTGGCTAGCCCTAACTATCGTGTTCCCAGTGGTGGGTTCACTGGTTTGGCTGTACTTCTCATTCCAGAATCGCCACCCGGAAGGCCTTGGTGAATCATTCATCAAGTTCCCTGGCAATCCCCCCAAGCCGTCGTCTGGCCCAGTTGCCCCAGATGATGACCCCGAATTCCTCGCCAAGCTGGAAGCCCAGCTTCGCTTTGAGGAATGGGAACGCCAGCAGCGCGGTGAAGGAGAAGACGGAGAGACTGCGCAACGATGAGACCAACTGGTCTTAGCGGTGCATCTGTTCCGTTCAGATTCCTTCGTTTTCCGCCGCTGCAGAGACACCCGGCGTAACGTCCTTTGCCGCAGCCAACAGGTGGTGGGCGGGCTCCGAATAGCCTACCGAGATGAGTTGGTGGCCAACGAACGTCAATGAGGTGAGCGAACACAGCGCGCACTCACGTTTGAGCGGGTTATGTGCCAAGGGCTTACGCTCGAGGAATCGCCTCATCGTCCAGATGGGAAGCTGATGCGAGACCAAGACAGCCTCACCACCTTCCGCCAAGTCCAGCGCCTTGCGGATAACTCCTGAAAACCGCTCAACGATGTGCGTATACGGTTCGCCCCACGACGGCTCAAACGGGTTGATATACCACGGCCAGAACTGTGGCTTAGCTAGGATCAAGCGATTCCGGTTGA
This sequence comes from Changpingibacter yushuensis, assembly GCF_014041995.1. NCBI lineage: Bacteria > Bacillati > Actinomycetota > Actinomycetes > Actinomycetales > Actinomycetaceae > Changpingibacter > Changpingibacter yushuensis. The sequence goes on from NZ_CP059492.1 coordinate 2,244,873, forward strand.
CGTTGATGCCCTCGAACTTGTTGCCTGCTTCGATGAGACCAGAGTCGGTAATGATCGGCATTCCACTCATTCGCGAGGTTGGCGCAGCGGTCTCCTGCGCCCGTTCCAAAGGCGAAGCGATGATTGCACGGATGTCATGTCCCTCAAGGGAATCAGAAACGCTCTCAGCCATAAGGCGGCCCAGCTCAGTCAGATGAAACCCGCGTTGACGACCATAGAGTTCGCCGCTGGGATTGTCCACTTCTCCATGGCGCAACATATGGATAGTCGTCAACTCACTCATGAAATGCCTTCCGGTTGTGGGGTGATCAGGGAACAGCTGGGTTTGAGAATCGTATGGAACCAGAGAACTAACGTACTAGAGGGCGACGTCGTCGTCGAAGAGCTTCGCACACAATGACCCAAGTTCGATCATCTGATCGTGCCCGAGCTTGTCTACCAGATGTTCCCGCACTGACCGGACGTGCGAAGGAGCCGCCTTGACTAGCGCCTGCCAGCCCGTCTCCGTGAGGTTGCAGTTGACGCCGCGTCTATCGTTTTCACACACTGTACGGCTGACGAAGCCGCGTTCCTCAAGGCGCCGCACCGTGTGTGTTAATCGGGAGCGCGAATGAACCAGATGGTCCGCCAGAGTGGACATCCGCATGCTTCGTTCAGGGGATTCAGAAAGCCTAGACAACACCTCATACTCGTGAAGCGAAAGATTATCTGAATCCAGAATGTCCTTGTTCAGAGCCTCGAATACCACGGCGACACCGCGCAGATACGTGCGCCAAGCAATCTGCTCGTCAGCAGCGAGCCACGGTGTATCTGTGCTCACGAACATTCACCTCTCTGGTCGATGTGAGTAACGTCATTGTCAAATTCACGCCAATAGACCCAGCCGAACAGTTCAGCCCCCACAATCCTATACAAGACTATGCGCCCCAAACTTACCCGGGACTAGAGGCCCGCTGCCACGCAAACAGACGCAGCTGAATATGACGAAGGGCTCGGAAATCCGAGCCCTAGCCGTCACTTCTTGTTGCGACGCTGATGACGAGTCTTGCGAAGGAGCTTGCGATGCTTCTTCTTCGACATGCGCTTGCGACGCTTCTTAATAACGGAACCCACGAGCAACCTCCGGACGTAAAATCAAGGTCTTGTTACCTTGGCATAGAACAGTGAACATCCTACATTCTTCGCGGGTCCCGCGAGAACCTGCCGATGTGTGGGCTTATTCGCCCGCAGCTTGTGCCTCATCTGGATACTCAAAGGATCCAAGTAGCTCATCAACAGCGGGTTTCGGGACACGATACGAGTTTCCGACGCGGACAGCGGGCAGGTCACCAGAGTGAACCATGCGGTATACCGTCATGCGGGAGACGCGAGTCAACTCGGCTACCTCGGCCACGGTGTAGAACTGCGGCGCTGAGCGCTGAGACTGTGCCATCTATCCGTCCTGATTAAGCCAAAAAGCCACAGCCATTCAATTGAATGGCAACAAGGTTACGATACATGACTTTGCCTCGCTAGACACAAGACTATCCGTGGCAACACGCTAGTCTGGATTGTGGTGCCCATAGCACCAGATGTCAGGAGGCGTTGAGTGGCGCAAGAACATCCCATCGCCAAAGTGGAGGCGACCACGCCGATGGCTATCGGCCTCTGGCAACGAGCACGCGATCGGACCGATCGAATCGCCCGCGATTCGCCGTCGCGCTTAGCCCTCGCGGTGTTCGCGATCATCATTATTGTGTTCACCTCGCTCCTCCAATTGCCTATCGCAACATCGAGCGGCGACCGCGCACCGCTAGTCGATTCGTTCTTCACTGCCACATCAGCCGTATGTGTCACTGGCCTCGTAACAGTGGATACCGCCACGTATTGGTCACCGATAGGTCAATTCTTCATCGCTATCGCGATGATGGTAGGCGGGCTCGGGGTCATGACTCTTGCATCGATCTTGGGTATGGCAGTCTCCCGGCATATCGGACTGACGCGCCGATTCCTTGCGGCGGGAGAAACCCATTCAGGGTTAGGAGAAGTAGGTTCTCTGGTCCGCGCCGTGTTCGTGGTTTCCTTGTCCGTCCAATCCATCTTGTTTGTGGCGCTCACTCCCTTCTTCTTGAAGGAGGGAGAACCGCTCCTCAAGGCTGCGTGGCACTCCTTCTTCATGTCTGCCTCCATCTTCAACAACGGCGGATTTGTCATCATGCCTGAGGGTCTTGCTCCCCATGTGGGCGATTGGACTCTGACGCTGCCCATCATGCTGGGGACCATTGTGGGGGCCATCGGATTCCCCGTGATCCTCGACATCGCCCGCAACAAGAACCGCGCCGACAAATGGAATCTCACGACGAAAATCAGCTTGGTCACCTATCTGGTACTCCTCGTCGTCGGCGCCGTGGTTCTCTTTGTCTTTGAGTTCGGGAACAACGCAACTCTCGGATCGCTGTCTACGATTGACAAGGTCAACGCCGCGCTTACTCAATCGATCAGTTCACGCTCCTCTGGTTTGGCCACAATCAACATCGGTTCTATGGACGAATCCTCGTTGTTCGTCATGGACGCCCTCATGTTCATCGGCGGTGGATCCGCATCTGCTGCCGGCGGTATCAAGATCACCACGTTGGCGGTGTTGGTGCTGGCCATCATCGCCGAAGCGCGAGGCGATCGCGATACAGAGGCGTTCGGGCGCAGGGTCCCACCGGACGTGCTGCGTCTGGCTATCGCGGTAACTTTCCTGGGAGCAACAATGGTGGGCGCTGGCACTATCGCCCTGCTTCAGCTCACTAATCTGCCGCTTTCCGATGTGCTCTTTGAGGCGATCTCGGCGTTCGCTACGTGCGGCCTCTCCACTGGAATCACCCCTGACCTTCCCGCGAGCGCCAAGGTTATCCTCTCCGTTTTGATGTTTGCCGGACGCACCGGAACGATGTCGCTGGCTGCCGCGTTGGCGTTGCGCTCGCGTCGGCGAGTCATTCGGCTACCCGAGGAGCGCCCCACTGTGGGCTAACAGCTGCTGAACCGCACCATCATGACACTCATATCTCACTCTTTTCGCCATTAAGGTAGGACCCATGGCTAAGCAAATCGACGACGGCGCCGTTCTAGTAGTTGGACTCGGACGGTTCGGTTCCGCGATCGCATCTACGCTGGACGACCTCGGCCGCGAGGTAATGGCAATCGAGAAGGATCCTGACGTCGCACAACGCTGGTCTCACCGATTCAGAATTGTCGAAGCCGATGGCACAAATGTCGACGCGCTTGAGCAAGCCGGTGCACGCGAGTTTTCCGTGGCGGTGGTTGGGGTGGGAACCGCACTTGAGTCCTCTGTTCTGGTGACAGCTAACCTAGTTGATCTGGGAATGAAGCAGATTTGGGCAAAGGCGATCTCGCGTTCCCATGGCCGAATCTTGCGGCGTATTGGTGCGGACCACGTTGTTTATCCGGAGTTCGACGCCGGTGCCCGAGTCGCGCACATGGTGACGGGAAAGATGCTCGACTACATCGAGATGGAAGATGGCTTCTCCATCATCAAGATGCATCCTCCGCGGGATATCCAAGGCTTCACGATAGGTGAATCGAGGATTCGGGAGAGATTCGGTGTCACCATCATCGGTGTGAAGGCACCTGGCCAGCCGTTCGAATACACCACGCCCCAAACCAGGGTTGGGCCAGAGGACATCATCATCGTCTCTGGGGATTCGGAACTCTTGGAGAGCTTCGCGAACAGGTAAGTGCAGCGCGTGGGTTCAACGTGGGTTTGGCGCGGGTCTAATACACGGGTGCAGTGCGTGGGTTCGGCGTGAGTTCGGCGCGGGTCTAATACACAGGTTCAGTGCGTGCGCGCAGTGCGTGCGCGCAACAGGGGGCGAGCCGGATTATGTGTCGGTGACGCACTCTATGCTTGAGATATGAGTCCCAAGGCGCCTGCGATCACCTTCAGTTGCACAGAATGCGGATGGACCACCAGCAAGTGGGTGGGCCGCTGCCCGCAGTGCCAAGCGTGGGGAAGCCTTGAGGAAGGTGAAAGCCGGGCGCCAGTAGCACTTGCACCGCACAGTCCGGCCCAACCCATCACGGAGGTTTCAACCACAGCCTCACACAAGCGCCCCACTGGCGTAGATGAGCTAGATCGGGTGTTGGGCGGCGGGCTAGTTCCAGGTGCTGTGGTGCTGATGGCAGGTGAACCCGGGGTGGGCAAATCAACACTGCTGCTCGCCGTGGCTGCTCAGGCAGCAGAACAAGCGCAAGAGTCCGGCCAGGCACCGGTTCTTTACGTGACCGGCGAGGAATCGGCATCGCAGGTGCGGCTGCGCGCCGAACGTATCGGGGCAATGCATCCACACTTGCACCTGACTGCGGAATCGGATCTTTCCCGGGTCGTAGGCCATATCCAGCGAACCGATCCCAGCCTCGTTGTGATCGATTCTGTTCAGACCATCGCGGATTCAACGGTTGACGGGATAGCGGGTGGAACGGCGCAGGTGCGCGCAGTGGCGGCGGCACTAGTCTCAGCTGCCAAGTCCCGCTCAGTACCCGTGCTATTGGTTGGCCACGTAACCAAGGATGGTTCGATTGCCGGCCCTCGCGTACTGGAACACCTCGTGGATGTTGTCTGCCAATTCGAAGGCGATCGGCATTCCCCTCTGCGTATGGTCCGCGCAGTTAAGAACAGGTACGGGCCAACGGATGAAGTCGGCTGCTTTGAAATGGTTGATGCCGGGATCGTAGGGCTTCCGGACCCCTCCGGCTTGTTCCTCTCTGCCCGGAACGTGACCGTTCCGGGCACCTGCGCCACTATGACACTTGAGGGCAGGCGTCCCATGCCCGTGGAAGTCCAAGGCCTCATCGTGCAGGCATCTGGTTCTCCCCATCGCACAACAAGCGGCGTTGATTCCTCCCGGGTGGCCATGACCGTGGCGGTGCTGCAGTCACGTTTGGGATTTGAACTGGATCGGAAGGACATCTTCGTCTCTACCGTGGGCGGTGCGCGCGCTCAGGAGCCTGCTTCGGATGCCGCGGTGGCGCTAGCCCTCGCCTCTGCGCAGTTGGACCTGCCGCTCGCCCCGGCCGTCATTGCGATCGGTGAGGTCTCCCTGACAGGCGAACTCCGCCCTGTCACAGGCTTACAGCAACGCCTCGCCGAAGCGCGCAGGCTCGGCTTTACCACAGCCATCGTTCCGCCACAGACCGAAGGCCTCAAGGTACCTGAGGGAATGGTGGTGCACCCCTGCAGCGACATCGTCACGGCGATGAAAGCCGTTCTGCCTTTGGACACGTTGAACTGACTCGTTCACCGTTCAAAGTGTCCACCGGAACTCAGCGCTCCCCTTGGGAACGTTGAACTGACTGCTGCGGCAAAGTATCGGAGTACGTGAGCAAATACCGGATCACTCGAGTACCGGTAGGGCTAGCGGGTTCACGGCAACACCCAGATCTCACACGTCAGTTGACGTGGAACGTGGTGGTTGCCGTGGCATCCGAATCATCAAAGGTCAGCGCGGCCTGGTATGTTCCTGCTTGCGATGGATTAGTTGCCGCGTCCACACACCCCGTGCCGATTCCACCATTCCACTGCACGGAGACAGTGGTTTCCATGTCCCTATCCAGAAGCCTCAAACTACTCTCGGATCCACTCTGGCAATCAGCAGTTGATGCCAGCGCCGCAGATCCAGACGTGACCCCGACCGTCATGTTCCCCCACCCAACATCGATGTAACACGGGTTTTGGGTAGATGTGTTATGGAGCGTGACGGTGAAGTTTGCAGCTCCACCGGCCACAACCGAATCAGTCACCGCAATTGCCACGTCGAGGTCAGATGACGTGCAGGCCACAGGGGTGTACTGCGAGGTAGGACTCACAACCGTGGCAGTACTTCGATCCTGCAGCTGCCCAATCACGAACTTGCCCACGAGGACCACACAAATGACTGCCACTAAGAGCCCCGCGGAGATCAATCCAATCTTGCGGCGGCGAGCCTTCACTGCACGGACTCTGCGTTCCTCAGCGCGCTTGAGCCGTGAGCCTTGCACCCTGTTGTCGGCCGCGGCGGCGCGAGTAGTAGACGTTGCGGCCCGCCGTTCTGGGCTCTTGCGGGGGCTACCAGCGGAGTCTTTCCTCACCTTGGCTGGCCTGCCGCTTCCACCATGCGCAGAATCCGTGCGCTTGACCCGCGGGTTACCTGCCGTCTGAGAGGTGCTACCAGCGTTCCGAGTGACCTTGCGCTGCGGTTGCTTCCGAGGCACCGTTCCAGTTGTTCCAACCTGGCCAGTCCCAGCAACCCGCTTTTCGGAAGCGCCGCCAGATTCTCTCTGTGCATCGGACGCTCTAGTGGGCTTCTTGGCAGTGCCGGGCCGATTCTTGGCGGGATCCTTGGACTCTCTCACGCGGTCACCGTACCATCTGGGATCGCACCACAGCTGAATACTCGCTTGAGCTGATCTCCTGCTCTATTGCACTCCCTGGTGGCCTCACTCCCGAGCCGTGAGGCAGACTGTTGAGATGCAGAATCTGCTCATGAGTTGGTACAACACCTCGGCCCGGCAACTTCCGTGGCGAGACCCAGGGACCGATCCGTGGGCCATTCTCGTGTGTGAGGTCATGAGTCAACAGACTCCCATTGCCCGGGTGTTGCCTGCTTGGGAGGAATGGATGGCACGGTGGCCCGATCCTACGGCACTCGCTGAGGCCTCCCCAGCACACGTCATAATCGCGTGGGGAACGCTTGGATATCCTCGCCGGGCGCTGCGACTACAGGAATGCGCTGGCGTCGTCGTCGAAAAATGGGACGGTACGCTTCCCCGGTCGCGAGAAGATCTTCTTTCGCTTCCCGGAATTGGGCCATACACAGCGGACGCCATCATCGCATTCGCCTACCGCGAGCGCACTACCGTGCTGGACGTGAACGTGCGCCGAGTGCTCGCACGAATCTACGGCGAAGCGGCACCACCTACGTCTCTCAAAGCGTGGGAAGTTGAAAGGGCCTCCCACCTCGTTCCGGACGACGGTGAGGCTGCCTCCCAGTGGAATGCGGCGATTATGGAACTCGGGGCACTCATCTGCACTGCACGCAATCCACGCTGCGAACAGTGCCCAATCGCCCCGCACTGTGCGTGGCTAAAGTTAGGCAAGCCAGAGGCGGCAACCCCACGCAAAGTGCAGGCATTCGAGGGCACCCATCGCCAGGCTCGGGGAAAGGTGATGCGAGTTCTGCGAACAGCGCATGCGCCCATCGGCGTGGAGGAACTGCGCGAGCGTTCCGGCCTACCCGAAGTGCGCTTCGAACCTGCCTTAACAACTCTCCTAGCTGACGGCCTCGCAGCCGCAACGCCAGGCGGAATCCAATTGCCCATAGAATGAAGCCATGAATCCAACACTCCAGATGCAACGACTTGCACGCATGGGTATTGCGATGGCTCTCGGTGCGCTCGCACTTGGGGTTCTGGGAACCCTCATGGTGTGGATGGATGGCACCGGAACGTTCAGTGGACTTGCCATCATCTTGCTGGTCCCCGGCGTGCTCCTACTGGTGAGCGCTGGTTACCTCATCTTCTGTGCACTGCGATCTGATCCGCGCACGTGGGTTCCCACCTACACCCGCGTGTCGCAGGTACTCACCTTGACGGCAATTGTCTCTGGTGTGGCCGTTATTGTGGCTGCCATCCTCATCAACGGGGACGCTTCCGCACTACAGACAGTTCTGGTGGCAATCGTTGGCCTACAAGGGCCAATCGCCACGTACATGATCAGCACGCACGTGGCGGAGATAGCTTCGAAAGAATGAGGGGCAAAGCCACCCGCGTCAACCTCTCCATCCCCCACGCGGCAACCTCTCAATACTCCAACGGCCTAATAGAGTTCCTTCAACATTCGCGTGTTTCCGAGCGTGTTCGGCTTGACCTTAGCGAGGTCCAGGAATTCGGCGACGCCGTCGTCGTGCGAACGAAGAAGCTCCTGATAGACGTCGGTTCCAACGGGAGTTCCCTCAATAACGCGGAATCCGTGACGCGTGAAGAAATCAACCTCGAAGGTCAGGCAGAAGAGCCTCTTGAGGCCCATCTCGCGCGCGCGGGCCTCAAGCCGCGTAAGAAGTTGGTGGCCCACACCCGTCCCGAGCACCTCACCCGAAACAGCCAGAGTCCGCACCTCAGCGATGTCATCCCACAAGACGTGAAGAGCGCCGCACCCCACCAGCCGATCTCCATCAGCTGCCACAGTGAACTCTTGGACGTCCTCAAAGTAACTGATGAGTTCCTTGGAAATGAGGATGCGCCGAGCAGCGTAGGGTTCTATGAGCGAAGCGAGGTTACGAACATCAGATGGTTTTGCCGGTCGAAGCTGAATGGTCACTGACCTATTCCAGCACCTGACTCAGAAGCACGCCACTGGCGTTCACTTTCTTCAAGGGTGCGCGCGGCGCATTCGTCGTCAATGATGAGATCGGTGACGGCTCCAGAGTTCAACACCCCAATAAGCGCGGGTACCTTGGCAGTACCAGCAACCACACACACGCGGCGTGGAATCTTCTTGAGTTCGTCAGGTGTTGGGCCAGAAGCGCGAGAGTTGATCTCTATGTCTGCATAACTTCCATCCGAGCGAACAAGTACGGTACAGCAATCGCCCACCACGCCGTCCTTGCGCAGCTGCAAGACTTCCTCGTTGCTCAGGTATCCGGAAGCATACACATGAGATGCCACTGGCGAGGCAAATGCGCCCACGCCGAACACTGCCACGTCGACGCTTCGCCCGACCTCGCGCACTGCCGAAATCGAGCGTTCGCGCCACAAGGCGGCACGCGTGGTTGCGTAATCAAAGAACGCAGGAACGGGGAAGTTCATGACTTTGGCATCGTAGGCTCGCGAGAAGTTCCCCAACAGCTCTCCGACAAACGGAATCCCCGTTGTGGCGGGGTTTGCGGCGCCATTAAGTTGCACCACCGTGGACCGCTCTAGGTGCTTGGGAACTAACCTCTCTGAGACTGCGGAAAGCGTGGTTCCCCAAGCGACACCAATCGTTGTTCCATCTGTCACGAGTTCGGAAACCATCGCCCCAGCCATGGCCGCCACCCGCTCCAAACGTCTGAGTTCGCTGGTTGGATTAGTCACGGGAACGATGGTGATGTTGATCCCGTACATGGCCCCCAGCCGCGACGCCGTCGTCGCCGCCGGTTCTTGCGGAGCGTGCAAGGTGATACGGACAAGACCCTCCTCACGAGCTGAGGCGACCAATCGCGAAACTGTGGAGCGAGACAACCCCATCCTGTTCGCAATAGCCTCCATGGTTTGGTCTTCCATGTAGTACAAAAGGGCTGCTTCGTACGCCAATCGGCGCCGTTCTGAACTATCCACCACACATCCAATCTTGCACACTTTCCCATCAGTGTAGTGCACGTATGCACGTATTTGCTCATGTCAACGTTAGCCTCACCACACGTTTACAGTTAAGGACGTGTCAGCAACGAAGCTCAACTGCGATGTGGTCGTCATAGGTGGCGGTGCAACCGGCGTAGGCATCCTCCGCGATGCCGCAATGCGCGGTTTCTCAACCATGCTTGTCGAACGCGTCGATCTTGGTCAAGGAACAACAGGCCGTTACCACGGGCTGCTCCACTCCGGTGGGCGCTACGTCGTATCCGACCCTCACTCAGCGACGGAATGCGCGGAAGAAAACGCCATCCTCACGAGGATTCACCCCGATGCGGTAGAAACCACCGGAGGTCTTTTTGTTGCGCTTGAGGGCGACGACGAAGAGTACCCGGAACGGTTCGTGAAGGGCGCAGCCGAAACCGGCGTCCCCACATCGGAGATCTCCATTCGTGAAGCACTGCGCCGCGAACCACGTCTGAATCCGCGCAGCACCCGCGCCTTTGAGGTACTCGATGGCACGGTAGACGGATGGCGCATGGTGTGGGGTGCGGCAGACAACGCTGTGGAACACGGTGGCCGCGTCCTCACCTATCACCGCGTCACAGACATCGAAGTCACCGACGGCCACGTTACCGGCGTGGTGTGCTATTCCGAGAAGACCGGCGAATCCGTTCACATCGAATGCCAGTTCGTGGTGAACGCCGCTGGTCCGTGGGCAGGTCATATTGCCGCCATGGCAGGTGAGCATGACGTCCATGTAGTCCCCGGCCGCGGCATCATGATCGCCATGAACCACCGCCTGGTAAACAGCGTGATCAACCGATGCGTATACCCCGCCGACGGCGACATCATCGTCCCCGTTCACACTGTCTCGATTATCGGCACCACAGATGTTAAGGCCACTGATCCCGACCATCTCGACATCGAGCAGAACGAAGTTCAAAAGATGTTCGACGCCGGTGAAGCACTCCTTCCCGGTTTCCGAGACGCCCGCGCTCTGCATGTGTGGGCAGGCGCCCGCCCGCTTCTCCAGGACAAGCGGGTGAGCGCCGACGATACCCGCCATATGTCACGCAACATGAGCGTGGTCAAACATGACGTACAGGGCCTCATCACTGTGGCCGGTGGCAAGCTCACCACATACCGCTTAATGGCCTCACGCGTTGTTGACGCCATCTGCGAGGAGCTAGGAGAGGTTCGCGAGTGCCACACCGCCGACGAACCCGTGGCCACCGGCCACACATACGTGGTCACCCATCGGTTCGCCGAAGTGGAGCAGATGAAGAAGTCACACCACGGAAATCCGGATCCCGATCCAATCGTCTGTGAATGTGAACTTGTCACAAAGTCGATGATTACGGAGTTGTTGGAGAAACAACCCACAGCAACCTTCGACGATCTGCGCCGCCAGCTGCGCATCGGAATGGGCCCCTGCCAAGGGGGCTTCTGCGCCTCGCGCACCGCGGGCATTGCCCACGAACAGGGCCACTGGAGCGCCGCACAGAGCACGGAGCTTCTCAGGCTGTTCATGAAGAACCGCTGGGGCGGCTTGTACCCAATCCTGCATGGTGCACAGGCCCGCGAAGCTGCCCTTGACGAGTGGATCTACAAGGGCACACTCGACCTTGAAGATTTGCCTGTTACAGAGCTTCCTTTGGGGTCTGAACTTGCCTCTGCCACTCGTTTCCCGGCCGAAGGAGGCCAAGCATGAGAACCGTCATTATCGGTGCCGGCATCTCAGGATTGACCGCAGCGCTCATGGCAAAGGAAGCTGGCGCAGACGTCACGGTCATCACGGTGGGTTTTGGTGGGCTGCAGCTTGGCCAAGGAACCCTTGATATCTTCGACGCGCCCGAACCTCTCAACGCTATTGCAGCGCTTCCGGAGAACCATCCTTACCGGACCATTACGCCTGAATCGATCAACGAAGGTGTATCAGCCTTTAGAAAGATCGTTCCCCTAGATGGCAGCGTGGAGGAATCCACCGTGTTCCCAACAGCACTGGGATCACTGCGCCGCACTGGCCTTTACCCCCACTCCATGGCGGCCGGGCGCATTGAAGACGGCGCTTCTTACCTTCTGGTGGGATTCAGCGGACTCAAGGATTTCTATCCCGCATTGGCAGCAGAAAACCTGGCCAATCAGGGCGTTAACGCTCGTTCTCACACCGTGACGTTGACTGCACAGGGAGATACCGCGCTCGCGTTCTCACGCTCATTGGCTCTGCCTGGAGCTGCTGAAGATCTGGGGAGAGCGCTTGCTCAGGCGGCGCGCGAGGGCGAACGCATCGGTATTCCAGCGGTCGTCCACGAAGCAGACTTTGAGCGCATTCAGCAGGCCGCTGGCCACCCGGTGTTTCAGATTCCGCTGCCACCACCGTCCATTCCAGGATTGGAAATGAACGAGCTGGCACGCCAAGCGTGCGCAGAGGCTCGGATTCGGATGCATCTGAACTCGAAGGCTGTTGGATTCACCGCTGCTGATGGAAGAATCAGCGCAGTCAAGGTCCAAGTGGCTGGCTCTGTGAAGGTCATTCCAGCAGACCATGTGGTCTACGCAGGAGGTGGCATCGAATCGGGAGCAATCCTTCTTGATTCCCATCGAGTTCTATCTGAAACAGTCTTTGGCTTACCTGTGTTCGCTGAAGAGGAGATCCTCAATGGCGATTATTGGGGCAGCCAGCAACCGCTCTTCGCCGCGGGCCTGAAGGTTGACTCTGCGATGCGGCCAGTGGACACAGAGGGCAAACCTGTCTTTGAGAATCTACATGCAGTAGGTGGGCTACTTTCCGGCGCGCAGCGCGCCCACGAGAAGTCCGGCGAAGGCATTGCGCTCGGCAGCGCCGCGCAAGCAATTAACGCAATTCTCAGGAGTGATTCATGAGCATCGAATTTGCCAAGGCTTCCATGGCAAGGGCGAGTCTCGACCAGTGCGTGAAGTGTACGATCTGCGAGACGCAATGCCCAGTTGCCGCAGTGACCCCCTTGTTCCCTGGACCGAAGTATGTTGGTCCGCAGGCAGAGCGATTCCGCAACGGAGAATCGGTTGACTACTCAATGGACTACTGTTCGGGCTGCGGCATCTGCACCACAGTATGCCCACAAGGCGTGAAGATTGCCGAGATCAACGGCCAAGCTCGTGCAGTTATGAAGGCTGATAACATGCCGGTGCGTGACCGCCTCATGACCCAGACCGAACTCGAAGGCCGCGTTATGACCCCCGTGGCGCCCGTAGCCAACTGGGCGCTCGGCCAGAAGCCGATCCGGAAGGTCATACAGGCCGTCGTAGGTGTTCACGAAGACGCCCCCATGCCAAAGGCTAACTCCCAGAGCTTCCAAGGCTGGTTCAAGCGTCGCAAGGAACACATCAAAGCGATAGGCCCGAGCCGGGGCTCCATCGTCTTCTTCCACGGTTGCGCGGGTGGCTACTTCGAAGTGGAAACCTCAAAAGCAACCGTCGAAGTGCTCGAGTATCTGGGCTACGATGTGATCGTTCCAAAGCAAGGTTGCTGTGGACTGGCTCAGCAGTCAAATGGCCTGTTTGACGGCGCAGAGAAGTTAGTTGTCAAGCTGGCGAACCAACTGAGAAGCGCAGGCAAACAGCTTACGATTGTATCGTCCTCAGGTTCATGCGCAGGTATGATACGACATGAGGCACACGAGATCATGGGGGTCGATGACCCGGCCCTTCTGGATGTCGCTGCACGAACTGTCGAGACATCGGAGTTCATGGTCGAACTCATTCACAATGGTGAGTTCCCCATTGAGGCACTCCGGCCGATGAATCTCTCTATCCCATATCACCAGCCCTGTCAGGTGAAGTCCCAAGGCATTGGCAAGCCAGCTATTGAGCTCATGGAGTCAATTCCTGGCGTCACCGTAACCGAATCAGGCCAAGCCTGCTGCGGCATCGCTGGAACCTATGGTCTCAAGAAAGAAAAGTATGCGATCGCTCAGAAGGTGGGGCAACCACTCTTCGACATGATCAAAGACACCAATCCGAACCTTGCGGCATGCGAAACGGAGACCTGCCGGTGGCAGATCCGCAAGGGTTCAGGAGCTGAAGTCATTCATCCGATTCAGCTCATCCATGCTGCGCTTGGTCTGGCCAAAGACGGCCAGCTAAGCACATTGGCTTCGGCCTAAATCCGCAGGTCATCCCCTCGACGACGTTGTTGAAGGGGTGAACTGCACCTCTATATCCCAACACCCCTAATCCAATAAGGACGGAACATGGACACTCCCACAATGGGCCAGATATTCCTCTCCGAGTTCACCGGAACAGCACTGCTGATCCTGCTCGGTGCTGGCGTATGTGCAACGGTCAACCTCAACAAGTCAAAGGGTAAGGGCGGCGGCTGGCTGCTCATCAACTTTGGGTGGGGCCTGGCCGTGTTCGTTGGCGTTTACGCCGCGTGGCGCACAGGCGGCCACCTCAATCCCGCAGTTACGATAGCTCAGGTCATTGCTGGTAATGACCTAGCGACCGGCGTACCTGCCACAGTGGGCAACGTAGCCGTGTATATCGTGGCTCAGCTCATAGGTGCCATCGTTGGCGCCATCCTCGCATGGGTTGCTTTCAAGAAGCAGTTTGATGAGACAGAAGACCCAGCAGCCATTCTTGGCACCTTCTCAACCGGTCCTTCGGTTCGTTCATACGGATGGAACGTCGCAACTGAGGCCATCGGTACCTTCGTGCTGATCGCGTTTGTTCTTGTCTCAGGCAACAGCCCAACAGAGATCGGACCGCTGGCAGTCGCACTGGTCATCGTCGCGATCGGCGCCTCGCTCGGTGGGCCTACCGGATACGCCATCAACCCAGCTCGTGATCTCGGACCACGCATTGCGCATGCCATCCTGCCAATCCCTCACAAGGGCTCCTCTGATTGGAGCTACTCATGGGTTCCCGTGGTTGGCCCACTCATCGGCGCAGCAATCGCCGCGCTCATCATTCCTCCGATGATCGGCTAATCGGAATCATCGCAAAGCGACGGAACTCTGAAACCCCTCATCACAACGAAAGGATCAGTCGACAATGGCTGAAAAGAAGTACGTTCTGGCAATCGACCAAGGGACGACGTCGTCCCGCACCATCCTCTTTGATCACACCGGACACTCAGTAGCATCGGGTCAGCTCGAACACGAGCAGATCTTCCCGCACGCTGGCTGGGTTGAGCACAACGCGGTTGAGATCTGGGACAACGTGCGCCAGACCGTTGGCATCGCGCTCTCCCAAGCCCAGTCCAACCATCACGAAGTTGTTGCCGTTGGTATTACCAACCAGCGTGAGACCACCATCATTTGGGATCGTACAACCGGTGAGCCCGTCTACAACGCCATCGTCTGGCAGGACACGCGTTCGCAGGACATCGTGGACCGTTTGGCGGCCGACGGCGGACCCGACAAGTTCCGTCCGATTGTTGGCGAGACTCTCTCCACCTACGCATCACTCACGAAGATCATGTGGATTCTGGAGAATGTGCCAGGAGTTCGCGAGCGCGCCGAACGCGGCGAGCTCGCATTCGGTAACCCGGATTCGTGGCTTATCTGGAACATGACGGGTGGTGTGGACGGTGGCCTTCATATCACCGACGTGACAAATGCTTCGCGCACCATGCTCATGGATCTGCAAACGCTTCAGTGGCGCGAGGACATCTGCGAGATCGCGGGTATCCCTATGTCACTGCTCCCAGAGATCAAGTCCTCTTCTGAGGTCTATGGGTACGGCCGTGAGTCGGGCCTGCTTCCGGGTGTCCCGATTGCCGGAGACCTCGGCGATCAGCAGGCTGCCACCTTTGGCCAGGCATGCTTCCAACCTGGAATGGCCAAGAACACCTACGGCACTGGCTGCTTCATGCTGATGAACACCGGCGAAAACGCGCAGATGTCTGAGAACGGCCTGATCACTACGGTGTGCTACAAGATTGGCGATCAGCCAACCAAGTACGCACTCGAAGGTTCTATTGCCGTGACCGGATCGCTCATCCAGTGGCTGCGTGACAACCTGGAGATTGTGGCAACTTCCCCCGACGTGGAGTCTCTTGCAGCAAGCGTGGATGACAATGGCGGCGTGTACTTCGTCCCAGCGTTCTCCGGTCTTTTCGCACCACACTGGCGTGGCGACGCTCGTGGAGCAATCGTGGGTATGACTCGGTACAACACGAAGGCACACATTGCTCGCGCAGCTCTCGAGGCAACCGCGTTCCAGACTCGTGAGGTTCTCGATGCAATGGAAGCCGATTCGGGCGTCCAGCTTGAAGAGCTGCGTGTGGACGGTGGCATGACTGCCAACAACCTCCTTATGCAGTTCCAGGCAGACATCTTGGATACCGAAGTGGTGCTGCCCGTCGTGGCAGAGACCACAGCGTTGGGTGCGGCATACGCCGCAGGCATCGCAGTCGGATTCTGGGACGGTGAACAGGACGTTACAAACAACTGGGCGGAAGCCAAGCGCTGGTCGCCCAACATGGATGCTGACGAGCGCGATCGCCAGCTGCGCCAGTGGAAGAAGGCCGTTACTAAGACCCTTGACTGGGTTGATGAGGATGTGACGCTGTAGACACATTGGGTTGCTGAGCTTTTACGCGCAGCATTTCTTGCATATCTCATAAGGCTACCCTTGGTGCTATCGTGCCAAGGGTAGCCTTGTGCTAGGACGAAGGGCCGTTGTTTGATCCGTTCGGAACAAACAATTCACCACGTCTCGGTGGGGGCTCGTTTTCCCAACACCAACCCTTCGCGCCATCGTCCGGCTTGCCCGTGATCGATCTCCAAAGGAGGAGAAGCGATATGGCAACTGCTGCTGCCTTTATTCCGTCAACGACGACGGTCGGTTCTAGTCTCGTGCTCACTGCGTTACTGGCTCTTGTTCCGCTCATTTTGTTCTTTGTGCTTCTGGGCGTGTTCCGCGTTCCCACTCACTGGTGCGCGCTGAGCTCACTCGCCGCCGCCCTTGTGGTCGCCATCTTTGGTTTCAAGATGCCCGCCCATTTGGCGTTGCTTTCCGGAACCCAAGGAATTGCTTTCGGGCTCTTCCCCATCCTCTATATCGTCATCATGGCCGTGTGGCTGTACAACCTCACCGAACGCTCCGGGCGCTCAGAGGATGTTCGCGCTGTGTTTGCCATGGTCGGCAAAGGAGACAAGCGGATCCAGGTACTGCTCATAGGTTTCTGTTTCTGCGGACTTCTGGAAGGGCTCGCGGGTTTTGGAGCACCTGTTGCGATCGCCTGCGCCATGCTCCTTGCCATTGGTATTCCACCCATCAAGGCCGCTCTGGCGACCATGGTGGGCAACGCCCTCAACGTTGGGTTCGGAGCCATGGCGATTCCTGTCACCACGGCGGGCCAGCTTGGCGGCGTAGATGCCAACCTCGTGGCTGGCACGATGGGCCGCATTACGCCATTCTTCCTCGTGTGGATTCCCGTGGTTCTTCTGGCCATTGTCGACGGCGCCCGCGGCGTGCGTCAGGCGTGGCCTGCGGCCATTGTGGCCGGCTTCGGCATGGCGTTCGGCCATGTCATCGGTTCCACCTTCTTGCCCTATCAGCTCACCGCGGTGTTCGCCTCGTTGATTTCCTTCGTGTTGCTCGCCATTCTTCTCAACTTTTGGCGGCCTGCTACTCCCGAAGAGCAGCATTCAGTTGCCAATTCTTCCGGCATGACCGCTTCCCGAGTCACGCTCGGACTCTTGCCCTACTGGCTTGTTGTAGTCATCTTCGGCATCGCGAAGCTGTGGACCCTCGGAATTGATATCCCGGCCTGGCTTTCTTCCACGGACATCAAGATTCACTGGCCCGGTTTGGACGGAAATCTTGCCTCCGTCGCGGCGGACGGAACAGTCACCGCATCCACCTCCACGATCTTCAACTTCCAGTGGCTTTCCTCACCCGGAACGATGTTGCTCATAACGGGACTCATCGTTTCGGTAGCCTACGGGACGACGTCGTCGGGAGGGCGATTCGCCTTCTCTTTCGCTCGTGGAATCCGTACTTTGATTAAGACGGCATACGATCTGCGAATCACCATCCTCACGATCTGCTCGATCATGGCCCTTGCCTACGTTATGAACTTCTCTGGCCAGACCGTTGCTATTGGCACATGGCTCGCCGCCACTGGCGCAGCCTTCGCATTCCTTGCTCCCGTGCTCGGTTGGATTGGAACTGCGGTTACCGGATCGGCCACCTCAGCAGCAGCACTGTTTGCAAACCTGCAGGCAGTGGCAGCCGGCCAGGCCCACCTCAGCCCGCAGCTTCTGCTCGCCGCAAATGAGATTGGCGGCGGAATCGGCAAGATCATCAGCCCGCAGAACCTCGCGATTGCTGCTTCAGCAATCAAGGAACCCGGCTCCGAATCAACCCTGTTGCGCAAGGCCCTTCCATATTCTGTGATGTTGGTAGTGATACTCGGCATCATCGTATTCCTCGCCTCGCGCGGAGTACTCGGCTTCATCATTGTTTCTTAAGAAAGGAGACACCGTTGAGAATCGCACTATTTGCCACATGTATCTCCGACGTCATGTTCCCGCAGGCGGCGGAGGCAACTGTGCACCTCTTGGAGAGGCTGGGCCACGAAGTGGTCTTCCCCGAGGATCAAGGGTGCTGCGGTCAGATGCACACGAACACCGGGTATTACCCTGAGGCGATGCCGCTGATCCGCAATCACGTGAAGACGTTTGCGCCCGTTCTGGACGGCGAATGGGATGCCATTGTGGTTCCGTCGGGTTCCTGCACTGGCTCCCTGCGCCATCAGGCAGAACTGGTTGCACGTGATCAGGGTGAGGAGCAAGTTGCCGCCTACGCCGCTGAACTCGCGAAGAAGACCTACGATCTTCCTGAACTCCTCGTCAATGTGCTTGGACTCGAAGATGTTGGCGCATATTTCCCACATCGCGTCACCTATCACACCACGTGCCATTCTCTGCGCATTGCACGCATAGGCGATACACCTATCCGGCTGCTCAACCATGTAGACGGGCTGGATTTCGTTCCGCTGCCGGAGGCTGACGTCTGCTGCGGGTTCGGCGGAACGTTCTCGCTGAAGAATCCTGAGACTTCTGCAGCGATGCTTTCAGACAAGATGGCCAACATTGTCTCAACCGGGGCAGAAATAGTGGTCGCGGGCGACTACTCGTGCCTCATGAACATCGGTGGTGGACTTAGCCGGACCCGCTCCGGAGTCCGTTCCATGCACCTCGCGGAAGTCCTTGCCGGAACCAAGGAAGAACCGTGGACCGCCCCCGCAACCACAACGAAGGTTGGATAATCATGACTTCCACCATTGAGAATCTCGCCAAGAAGCTAAAGATTAGGGATTGGGCCGAAAAGGATATCGAAGCCTCTGAACTGGGTTGGTACCCCGGTCACGAGCAACCCGAAGATCCACTCCGGTGGGGGCAAAGATTCCCCGACGGAGCGAAGGAGACCCTTCAGAACACCCAAATGCGGCGCAACCTTGGTTACGCTACGGACAAGATCCGGACAAAGCGCAACACTCGCGTAGATGAGATGCCCGATTGGGAGGCCCTGCGCGAGGCCGGTTCCAACATCAAGCGCAACACTGTGGCGCGATGGCCTGAACTCCTCGAGCAGTTCGAAGCGAACGTGACCGCCCGTGGAGGCATCGTTCACTGGGCGCGTGACGCCAAGGAAGCAAACGAAATCGCGTACTCCATCATCAAGCAGAAGCAGGTCGACGAGGTAGTCAAGGTTAAGTCCATGGCCACCCAGGAGATCAACTTGAACGAGTACCTTTCCGAGCGCGGTGTTCAAGCGTGGGAGACCGACCTCGCGGAGATGATCGTCCAACTGGCTGATGACATGCCTTCCCACATTGTGGTTCCAGCGATTCATCGCAACCGAGCCGAGGTCAAGGCAATCTTTGAGGCACGCATGGGCGATGCTCCAGAGAACATGGGCAACGAGCCTCGCGAACTTGCGATGGCAGCTCGCGCCCATCTGCGAAAGAAGTTCCTTTCAGCTAAGGTGGCAATTTCCGGTGCCAATATGGGCATCGCAGAATCTGGGACGCTCGCGATCTTTGAGTCGGAAGGCAACGGCCGCATGTGCCTGACTCTTCCGGAGACTCTCATCACCATCATGGGCATTGAGAAACTTGTTCCCAGCTATGAGGACATCGAGGTGTTCAGCCAGCTCCTGCCGCGTTCTGCAACGGGAGAGCGCATGAATCCCTACACCTCGTTCTGGACTGGTGTGACGCCAGGAGACGGTCCTCAGGAGTTCCACCTCATCCTCATGGACAACGGCCGTACGGACGTGCTTGCCGATCCTGTAGGGCGCGAGACACTCAAGTGCATTCGTTGCGGCGCTTGCATGAACATCTGCCCCGTGTACCGCCACGTGGGCGGGCACGCGTACAACTCGGTCTACCCTGGCCCGATCGGTGCCATCCTCACGCCACAGCTTCTCGGTTCGTTTGACCACAACGATCCGGCATCCACACTTCCCTTCGCGTCTTCGCTGTGTGGTGCGTGCTACGACGCCTGCCCGGTCAAGATCGATATCCCAACGATCCTCGTGCACCTTCGCCATCGATACACCGAGGCGAACCGCGGCGGAGTTCCCAGCATCTGGGACGTGGGCATGGGCGCCACCTCCAAGATCATGGGTAAGGGAAAAGCTATGGAGGTTGCTGGTAAGGCGCTGCACCCAGCTCGAGTGATTGGCGGACCCCGCCGCCGAATTGGCCATATTCCGCTTCCACTCGCCAAGGACTGGACGTTCGTTCGTGACGTTCCGGCTCCTCCGGCGCAGAGTTTCCGGGAATGGTGGAACGATCGTGAAGGAGAGAAGTGATGGCTACTTCCGCAAAGGATGAGATTCTGCGGCGTATCCGGGCCGCTGGACCAATCGAAGTTCCTGCGATACCCCGCGAGTACCGCAAGAGCGCTGAGGGTGACGTAGTTGAAGAGATGGAGCAAGCTCTTATCGATTACACTGCCACCGTGTTCCACTCCACTGAGGACGGAATCCCTGATGCCATCGATGCGGCTCTGCAGGATCAGGCATCCGTGGTAGTTCCGGCGGGCCTTCCTGAATCATGGAAGGAAGCTGCGGGGCGCGGACGCGAACTGCGCATAGATGAACCAGCACTCTCCAAGGGCGAACTGGATTCCACCAATGCTGTTGTCACAGGTTCACGCGTAGCCGTTTCCTTGTCAGGAACGATCATGTTGGACGGCTCACCTGATCAAGGGCGCCGCGCGATCACGTTGGTACCTGATACTCACGTCATTGTGCTTCGCGCGAAGGATATCAAGGCCACCGTTCCAGAAGCAGTTGCGATCTTGGGTGAGAACCCCACTGCGCCAACTACGTGGATTGCCGGTCCATCTGCCACCTCGGACATCGAATTGGTCCGGGTAGATGGTGTACACGGTCCACGCACGTTGCGCGTTATCATCGTTAGTGATGAGTCTTGAACAAATAACTGATGAAGTCGCCTTCCATGGCGAAGGCCCCGTGTGGCACGAGTCGTGGGGAGGGCTTCGGTGGGTAGATATGCTCGCCGGTGCACTCCTCACGCTCGGATCTGACGGGGCTGTGTCCCGTCTAGAGGTCGGATCGAGGATCGCGGCATTTGTGCGTCCGCGCACGAGTGGCGGTTACGTAGTGGGTGTGGAGCGCGGGATTGCGCTATCCGATTCACCGTTCGGCATTCCCGTACACAGTGAACCCCTGTGGTCTGACCCGAACGTTCGAATGAATGAGTGTGGAATTGACCCTCAGGGCCGCCTCTACGCCGGAGGGATGCCATATGACAAGACCCCCGGGGGCGCCAAACTGTTCCGCATTGCGGGCCAGCAGATAGATGTGATTGAAGAGCACGTCACCACATCCAATGGCATCGAGTTCACCGCCGATGGCTTGCTCGCCTATTACAATGACACAGGCACAAAGCAAACCGATGTGTACGACGTCGACGCCGCCGGCAACCTTTCCAACCGACGTTTGTTCCACAAGGGTGACGGCGGCAGCCCAGATGGCCTTGCTGTGGATTCAGAGGGCAATGTGTGGTGCGCAATCAACAGACTTGGACTTGTTCGCCTCTACTCCCCGCAAGCAGAAATCCTCGGTCAGTGGAAACTCCCCTGCCCTGGTGTCACTGCCGTGACGCTTGGCGGCGCAGACGGCAAGGACGTCTTCGTCACTACGTCCAAGGAGAATGCTGATGTTGCTGGCTCGGGTGCAGTGTTCCATATGCGCGCTGAGGTAGCTGGCCAGCCCACAAAGCTCTACGCGTACTGAGCTGCGCGTGGACCCGCTTTTCGACATCAATCCTGCCGAGCGCCAGCCACTCGCCAAAGTTGTGGTGGTTGCTGGCCCTTCAGGCACCGGAAAAACTCGCTTCACCACCCGATCGGGTTTGCCCGTTATTTCGCTCGATGAGTTCTACTTCGAGGGCACCCACCCGGGCATGCCCCAACGCCACGGGATGGTGGACTGGGATTCGCCTCTCACGTGGAATCGAGAGGGAGCGCTGTCCGCTCTCGTGCGGTTGTGCACGGAGGGGCACACTGAGGTTCCTATCTACGATATTCCAACAAACTCGCGCACCGGCGTCCGCGACGTCGAGTTGGACGGCGCAAGAATTGTCCTCGTGGAAGGTATCTTCGCACCGGAAATTGTGCGTGACGTGCGCGGCGAGGGCATTTTGGCAGACGCCATTTGTCTGAAGCGCCCACGCGCTCAGACCTTCTGGTTCCGTCTGGCTCGCGATTTGGATGAGGGGCGCAAACCTCCGATCAACCTCATACGTCGCGGAATCTCTCATTTCTTTGCAGAGCCCGATACGTACCGGCGGATAGAAGCGAACGGTTGTCGAATTGTCACATGGGAGGAAGCCCACGAGACCCTGACCAACCTTTTGGCTCGCGCACGGTAGGCAGGCACTAGGCGGCATACCATCGCTTCGCCACGCCAAACGAACGGCACTTGCGACCAGACGAACGCCACGTGAGACGAGATTGAGGGCGGTTCTTGGAACCGCCCTCAACAACTCACTTGCCTTGTGGCTTGATGAATGGGAACGTGATCGTCTCGCGGATTCCAAGACCAGTCATAGCCGTCAACAAACGATCAATACCCATGCCCATTCCACCCGTTGGTGGGAAGCCTTGCTCCATCGCCTCAATGAACTCCTCATCAAGCTGCATGGCCTCAGGATCACCATTTGCTGCCTCAAGGGATTGAGCCACCAGGCGTTCGCGTTGGATCACCGGATCAGCCAGTTCTGAGTAAGCAGTTCCCAGCTCCATGCCACGCACGTAGAGATCCCACTTCTCAGTCAAACCAGGCTTGCTGCGGTGAGGGCGCGTCAACGGGGAGGTGTCCTCTGGGAAATCACGAACGAAAGTCGGAGCCCACAGCTTGCTGCCCACCAACTCCTCAAAGATTTCCTCCACGATCTTCCCGTTAACCCAGAATGGCGCCACTGCGATATCGTGCGCTTCGGCAAGCGCCTCCAGGCGTTCGCGCGAGGTCTCAACAGTTACTTCTTCGCCCACAGCTTCCGAGACAGAATCGTAGAGATCGATCGCAGCCCACTGGCCGCCCAGATCGTATTCCTGCCCATCTGCCAAAGTCACCGTAGTGGTACCCAAGGTATCGAGGCACGCCTGTTGTATGAGGCTCTGAGTCAGCTCCGCCATCGTGTCATACGTGCCATATGCCTGATAGGCCTCGAGCGCCGTGAACTCAGGGGAATGCGTGGAATCTGCGCCTTCATTGCGGAAGTTGCGGTTGATCTCAAAGACTCGATCAACGCCGCCAACCACGGCGCGCTTGAGATGGAGTTCAGTTGCGATACGCAAATAGAGATCTTCATCGTAAGCATTGATGTGAGTCTTGAAAGGGCGCGCCGCAGCGCCGCCGTGCATGACCTGAAGCATCGGTGTCTCAAGCTCAATGTAGCTGCGCGAATCAAAGTTGGCCCGCAACGACTTCATGACTCCAGCGCGCAACCGAACCATGTCACGTGCAGCCGGACGCATGATGAGGTCAAGGTGACGCAAACGTACCCGGGCCTCTTCGGACAAGGAGACCTCGTTGCCATCAGCGTTCTTGTATACCTTTGGAAGCGGACGAATTGCCTTCGAAGCAATTTGCCACGAGGTTGCGAAGATGGAGAGTTCGCCTCGCTTGGAGGCGCCTACGTAACCTTCAACAAACAAGTGGTCGCCGAGGTCGGCGTCGGACTTGTAGCGAGCCAGCGCATCTTCACCAACGTTTGCGAGTGAGAGAATGATCTGGATGCGAGTGCCCGCGCCGTCCTGAATGGTTGCGAAGCAGATCTTTCCGCCGGTGCGTGAGAGCATGATGCGGCCTGCGATGCCAACGCGTTCGTCAACGAGCTCAGCACCGGGCTCAATGCCCTCGAACTTCTCACGAACTTCCGCAATGGTGGCAGTCACCGGCAACTCTGCCGGGTATGGCTCAATGCCCGCGTCAAGCATCTTCTGGCGCTTGGCCAGACGCACCTGAATCTGTTCGGGAGTATCGTCTGCGGAAGTTACGTTATCAGTCACCCCACAAGCCTAACGGTGTTTCACGGCGTTCCAAAAAAGAAATGGCGTGACATTCGCCCATAACCCGGCGAAAAAGGTCAGAGAAAAGGTGCGCACAGGTGTGCTGTGCGCGCCCACAGGCTCAGCGATTGGTCGCCCGCTCGCAGTAGGGACTATTCACCTGCTCGAGACGGCGATTGTTCGCCGGCTCAAGACAGTGACTATTCGCCTGCTCGGAAGCTGGAGAACGTGGTTCCGGAAGACATGAGATCAGGGGAATCGGGAACCTGTCCGGGTTCGTTCGAACTCTCGAGGATGTGGTTGTGTTCATCCACAAACACGACGTGGGGTTCATAGGTTCTCGCCGTCAGTTCATCAAGCATTGAGTACGTGATGAGAATGGCGATGTCACCTTGGCTGATGAGGTGGGCGGCTGCACCATTAATGTTAATGATGCCCGAACCGCGTTCACCCGGGATAGTGTACGTGGTTAGGCGCGCACCATTCGTCACGTCGACGATGTCCACTTCTTGACCGGCAAGAATGTCAGCCGCGTCAAGAAGGTCGGCATCAACCGTCACTGATCCAACATAGTTGAGATCAGCCCCGGTTACCGTGACGCGGTGGATCTTTCCGGTCATCATGCGGCGAAGCCGCGCTGCCGAGTAATTGTCACTCATGGAAAAGCACCTCCATGTTGTCGATGAGT
Source organism: Changpingibacter yushuensis (assembly GCF_014041995.1). Classification (NCBI taxonomy): domain Bacteria; kingdom Bacillati; phylum Actinomycetota; class Actinomycetes; order Actinomycetales; family Actinomycetaceae; genus Changpingibacter; species Changpingibacter yushuensis. Next base: position 2,269,458 of record NZ_CP059492.1, read on the forward strand.
CGCGTGGACCCGACCCACGCGGCAGTTACGAGCAAGCCGCGTGTTGCCGCGGTTCCGGATTCTATCTCTCCAAAGGTTTCGGGATCCACAAGTGAGAGGTAATCGAGTGTGACACCCGGAGCTTGCTCCAGGTGCCGCTGGACGAGTGCGCGCACCGAATCTGGCGCACCCCCACGGGCGGCCGCATCGCGCCCCACAATGAGGGCTTGGCTGATCGCCAATGCTTCGATTCGTTCTTCATCGTTGAGATAGGCATTTCGCGAGGACAACGCCAGCCCGGACTCCTCGCGTTTGATCGGGACTGACCGAATCTCAACCGGTATGTCCAGATCGGCAACCAGTGTTCGGATGAGAGCCAGTTGCTGGGCATCCTTCTGTCCGAAGAAAGCCACATCCGGGTGCACGAGGTTGAGGACCTTGTTAACTACCTGCAAAACCCCGGCGAAGTGTGTTGGCCGCGTCTTTCCTTCGTAAAGAGCTGCGACCGGACCCGGATTAATCCGCACGAGCGGTTCACGCGGATACAGCTCCTCGGCCGCAGGCGCGAACACAACCTCCACACCTACCGTGCCAAGCAATGCCATGTCTGCTTCAAGGTCGCGTGGGTAGGCCTCATAATCCTCGCCCGGGCCAAACTGAAGTGGATTGACAAAAATCGAAACAACAACGTTCTGGGCGCTCGCGCGCGCCGCACGTACCAAGGACAGGTGGCCCTCATGGAGCGCACCCATCGTCATGACCAGCGCTACGGAGCCCTCAAGCTCTCCCAACGCCTTCCGGAGTTCCTCTTTGGTCTGCGTCAACTTCACATCTCAAGCCTACCGTCCGGTAACTTGTTGGCCTAGGCGGTGGGCACCCCCGGAGGTGTTCAACTAGTCACTGACCGAGGATTCGCTTAGGTACCAACGATCTGGTCATTGCTTGAGTACTGCGAGGATCGCTTCTGCCTGTTCCGGGCGCAGAATCCTGCGTTCTTGTGCCCGCTGGGCAGTTGCCGTTGCAAGTGCGCGGTACACGGGCGGCACGTCCCCATATTCCCCTGTGGCCGCGAGCGCATCGATCGCAGCAGCGTGCTCCGCCACCGTCCCCACATCACCGCGCACCACAGGCCCTGTGAGCAACGCTTCTCCCGATCGCAACGCTCCGTCGAGCGATGCCTCGAGAAGCGGCGCTAGGTAAGCACCCGAATCCTCGACACCCACAGCTTCAAGCATCCGCATTGCCTCGACAACAAGAGTGACAAGATGGTTGGCTCCGTGAGACAAAGCCGCGTGGTACAGACCGCGATCTTCTTCGCCGACGACGACGGGATGCCCACCTAGTTCCGTCACCAACGCTTGACCAATAGGGAGCAGCATTGCCGGGCCGGTGACAGCGAAGGGGCAGCCGACGAGCCGCGCTACGTCTAGCGACGTACCCGTGAACGTCATCGCCGGATGGATGGCCAAGGTGAGCGCACCGGATTTTGCTGCGGGCGCCAGAATGGATGTGCCGCGGCTGCCGGCCACGTGAATGACGAGTTGACCGGGCCGCCACAGTCCTAGCTTGGCGGCTCCGTCCGCAAGGCCAGCGATTTCGTCGTCGGGAATGGCAATGAGAACGAGGTCTGAGTTCTCAATTATCTGCTGCACAGGCATCGCCGGGATGCCGGGGAGCATAGTTTCGAGGCGGTCGCGACTGGCCTCGGAGGAGGCATACGCTCCCGTGATGGTGTGGCCAGCGGCGCGCAGGCCAGATCCCAGTGCCGCACCTACTCTGCCAGCGGAGATGATTCCGATGCGGAGCCTACCCGCACGGTGAGGCACCATGCGTTCGCCAGATGCGGCTGTGCGACCTTGGTTCAGGTTCTCAGACATAAGTTCAACTGTAGTCGGAGCAGCGAATCCCACCGGCTGGCCACGGGAATCCGAGCAAGGAGCCGCACACTCCCTGTCACCGAAACCGATGAGCCGCACACCCGATCAGGCAGCGAGCGGAAGGTGGCTCGTGATGGCTTCCATAACCTCAGGAGAATCGGGCTTGGTTGTTGGCGCGAATCGGTAGAGGTGATCATCAGGCGTTAGCACAAACTTCTCAAAGTTCCATTTGATGGGTCCGCGCATGGCGGGGCCTTCGGCCAAGTCTTTCAGCGCCTTGTACATGGGGGCCGCATGAGATCCGTTCACCCTAATCTTGTCCATGATCGGGAACGTGACACCCCACGTCACCGAGCAGTACTCAAGGATCTCTTCCATTGAACCTGGTTCCTGACCAAGAAACTGGTTGCAGGGGAATCCTATGATCTGAAGGCCCTTGTCCCCGTAGGTCTTCTGGAGGTCCTCAAGTTGCTCATACTGCGGCGCGAGGCCACACTTGGAGGCCACATTTACTATGAGCACCACCTGATCCGCGAGCGCGGAGAGATCGGTCTCCTCGCCCTTCGAATTACGAAAGGTGATGTTTCTGATGTCCGCAATCTGAGAGGCGTTTTCCATGGCTCCAACCTACCAACCGAGCGTTCCTTCCAAAAGGTGTGGAGTGAGGCAACTGGGGCCACTGTTTCACTATGTTCAGTGAACGCCCACCCTCAGGCGCCACGCTTCGATACTCTCGCGATCGGCCGCCGCCCGGCGTACCTTGCCCGCCACGCTCTCATTTCCAATGAGCCGAACGGCATCATCTAGCCGAAGGTGCGATTGGATTGGAATAACAGCCACATTCACCATACAAAAGCGCAAGGAAGCCAGCTCTAGGTGCCTCTCCAACGGCCCCTGACTCAGCGCTAAGGACTGGTAGTGATCGTGCAACACGAACTTCGTGCTGCGCCTCCAGAAGCCGCTCCACCGCAACACTGCGACTGTGCGGGTCAACGCAATTGCGTTGGAGCGCCACCCCACAGGATCGAGCCACTTGCTCTGTTCGGGTGCCGGCGTGAAGGCCACCGATCCTCCAGAACCAGCGAAGGCCTCCTCAAGGAATGCTTGGGCGTCATCCACACCCAAGTCCGGCAGAATGACCCACAGCATCCGCTCGACCTCTTCGCGCGTGCCCACCGGAATAACGAGCGCGTCGGCGTCGTCGTTCACTTCGCCTGTGGCCAACGTCAAAACACTCAGGCGCCACCATCCCAATCGGCGCCACATCCGAGGTTGGTTGATCTCGATCGCGTGCACTCGGCCCGGAGCGACAGTCTGAGCGAAGGTAGAGACCAGACCCGAGCGAATCCGCACACCGTTGGAGGCCAAGAAGACCTTCGTTCCCCACGTCTTCGCAAGCTTCTTGATGGAGCTCCATGCGCTGCCAAGCACTACGAACAGGAACGGAATCCATGCGAATCCATCCAGCACAAGGCCCACCAGCAACGTTCCAGCCAATGAGAAGATTCCCGCAATTCCTGAAACGGAGTAGAGCGTTGTGAGCACTAACCGGCGCGTTTCCAAGGCGTAGATAGGAAACTCCTGCGCGGTGACGGCAGAACCCTTGGTCCAGTCTCCGAACTCTGGATCCTTTCCAAGCCGCGCCGCGGCGGATGCCTCCATGATGACCTGGCGCAGCGCTTCACAATGCTTCATCGTGAGCAGACCGAGTTCGACGTCGTCCGTTCCGGCAGCGCCACTCTCCACTGCCACGCTGCCTTGGTTGAGTACCCGAGCAACGAGGTTTTGGCTGATATCGACGCTCTGAACCCGATCCCAGCGCACATGAACATGCTGTTTGATGAAAACTCCGGACTGAAGGTGAATACCGTCTGGAACGAGGGCAAACCTCTTGAAGCGCCACGTAATCGCAGAAAACACCGTGACAATCAGGACGAACGCCGCCACTGCCGCCAGAATGATGAGAATGAACGAACTGATACCCGAAACGGAATCCCGTAGCTCATCTATGCCGTCGTTCTCTAGGATCTGCTTTGCTCCATAGAACACAGCCAAGCCCAGAAAACCCACTAGTTTGAGGGCATCACCCAGAACCGTTGCCTTTGTGAAGCGATGCCACTGAGTATCAGGCACGGCACTGTGCGGCGCATCCGACTGATCCAACTGGGCGGGATCCGATTCGAGGCTCACAGGCCCTCCATCTCCGCAGTGCCGAGTGCTGTGAGCTTGGTACGCAAACGCTCCGCCTCGGCTTGAGGAACTCCGGGAATTACGCCGTTAGTGCCTGCCGCTGCTGTAACGAGCGTTACAGATGCCAATCCGTACCGTTTAAGAAGTGGGCCGGAAGATACCGTCACCTGCTGCATACGGCCATATGGAATAACCTCCAAAGCTCGGAACATAATGCCACGGCAAAGTACCAACTCTTCCTCAAGTTCTGCGTACCCCATCGCGCGCACGCGCCTCCATACGAGCACCACGTACCAGAGCCACAACCCCACAACCACAACGATTCCGAGGGCCGCCCACCGGAAGGATTCCCACGTCAGAATGGTGACTACCACAGCAGCGACCAGCGCTGGTACGCCCAGAAAGAACGAGGATATGAGTTTGACTCGTGCAAATGCGGGGTCAACCGGTTTGAACGTTAGGCCAGGAGCCAAGGGGGTGAACATGTCCCCAAGCTATCCACCGAGCGGAAAGTTCTCAAGTTGTTTGCTCGGTTTACCTCGAACAGCGGTGCCCGGATGGGGCTCACGTGGAATCGGATCGGTGCCACCGCCGTCGTCGTCGCCACTCACATTGCACCACGACTCAACGAGGTACCCAACAAGAGCAAGGACTGCCGAAGCTACCGCGGCGGCGGCTGCGGCACGAACGTGAGCCGTGACGTAGTCTGAGCTTCCCGACCGGTTGTAAAGCACAGCCAGAATTGCGAACGCACCAAACAGAAGAGATCCGCCGCGAGAACCTGATTGTGCCAATACGGCCACACGTGCAGCTGCAAGAGGGCCAATACGGGCTGGCTGCCGTTTTCGAATCCGGCGAACCTGCCAGCCACCCCAAAAAATGAACGCCGCTACCAGAAGGATCAGTATGCTCGTGGCCAGCGGGATAGGAAACGGTGCAGAGCCATCGCGCAGTACGAACACTCCCACGAGGGTTCCTAGGCACACACCCAAACCGATCCAGCCAAGTATCAGCCACCACGGCGTCCTGTGCATCAGAGAGACTTCCCTGACCGCACCAGATCGTCAATCAGATCCGATATTGGGCGGCCCAGCAAAGTGGCATCTGGTTCGATCTGATGCCACGGCACCAGCACGAAGAGCCGTTCCGCTGCACGCGGATGTGGCAGCAGCAAATGCGAATAGGTGGAAGTAATGCCTTCCACGTCAATGATGTCGATGTCGAGCAGCCGGGCGCCCCAGCGTTCGTGGCGGACCCTTCCGCCACGAACCTCGATTCGTTCCAGCGCGGCAAGCAGGTCCAGCGGCGCCAGTGCGGTATCGATGCACATCACCGCATTAAGGTAATCGGCTTGGGGTGCCTGCCCCTCTGCGAGCACGGGAGCGGTTCGCAGGAAGCTAGAGACCGCAACCACATTTACGTCCAACAGCCGAATCTGCCCGATTGCCCACTCGAGCGAACCCTGTGTATCTCCCAAATTGGCGCCTAAGGCCAGCACGACGTGGCGCAGCCCGGCTTGCGAGTCCTTCAACGGTCCGTCCCGATGAATGCGCACCTGTGCGTCTGAGAACGGCAGCGGAACCGGCGCTTTCGGCTTATGAAGCGTGACTGTCACGGAGAGCGCCCCGCGTGCCAACACCTTATCCGCGATGTGCGAAGCAAGCGTTTCGATGAGGTTCACCGATTCGCCAGTGATGACCTGCACCGCGTCGTTCGCAACGTCCGAGTACGAGATCGTTTGGGCGACGTCGTCGGAAATCGCAGCTTGGCGCGTATCTACCTCAACCTCAATGTCCGCCACAAAAGGTTGAAGGTAGGTGCGCTCTTCGGGGAGAACGCCGTGGCAACCGTCGGCCGTAACGCCGAAGATGGAAACCACATCGCTCATTTCGAGCCACCTTTCGGCACCCAGCTGGGCGTGGGCATGCCCGCGTGGCGCAGGTGCTGCGCCGCGAGCACGGCGGCATGGGATGCTGCGACCTCATGCACGCGCACGGCCCACACGCCACGAAGAGCAAAGTAGCTGGTCATGGCGGCAGTGAGATCGTCCCTATCAGCGGGTTGCGGGCCCGGCGCCATTCCCGCTAGGAAATGCTTGCGCGAGACTCCGATGAGGATCGGCATGCCCAGTGCTTCAATGTCCTCGAAATGGGCGGCAAGATCCCAGTTCTGCTCGCCGTTCTTGGCAAATCCGAAACCCGGATCGATGATGATGTTGCTGCGGGCGACACCGAGTGTCACGGCCCTATCTATGGATTCCTGTAGCTCCGCAGAAACCTCCCCTGAGACGTTTGCGTAGCGTGCGCGCGAGTTCATCTCACTAGGAGTACCGCGAGTGTGTTGCAAGATGTACGGGCAGCCGAGGGCGGAAACAGTTGAAAACATGGCCGGATCACCTGCACCACCTGTCACATCGTTGACGATTGCCGCGCCAGCCTCCACAGCCCGGCGCGCAGTCTCCGCGTGGTAGGTATCCACTGAGATCGGCGTGGCAGTTTGGGCCAGAGCCTTGATCACGGCGCCAACGCGGTCCCACTCCTCATCGGCAGTCAGGGGTCTGGCACCCGGCCGGGACGACTCGCCTCCAACATCAATAATGTCGGCGCCCTGCTCGATGAGGCGATGGCCGTGAGCGATGGCCGTATCGGTATTGACCCACCTGCCGCCGTCGGAAAACGAATCGGGCGTGATGTTGAGAATGCCCATCACCAGAGTTCGGTCAAGATGTCGAAGAACACGAGGGACTGCCATGATCGTTCCTTTACGAGTTAATGAGGCTCATGACCTCTGCACGAGTTGCATGGTTGTGCATGCTGCCGCGAACAGCGGACGTCACAGTGGACGCCCCGGGCTTACGCACCCCGCGCATAGACATGCACAGGTGTTCGGCCTTCATCACCACGATGACACCGCGGGCACCAAGCGCTTCCATGAGGCCATCTGCTACCTGCGAGGTCAGACGCTCCTGAATCTGTGGGCGGCGGGCATAACCATCCACCAGCCGAGCCAACTTCGAAAGACCTGTCACCCGCCCGTCCTCGCTGGGAATGTAGGCCACGTGGGCCACTCCATGAAACGGCAGCAGGTGATGCTCACACATGGAATACAGCGGGATGTCCTTGACCAGAACAAGCTCCTGATGCCCAATATCGAAGGTCTTGCTCAGGACCTCGAGAGGATCCTCATGGAGGCCCGCAAACATCTCGCGATAGGCGCGGGCCATGCGATCGGGGGTCTCCCGGAGGCCGTCACGATCGGGATCTTCACCAACTGCCACCAGAAGATCGCGGACGGCTGTGCGCACGCCCTCTTCATCGTAGGGGCGCGCGGAAAGATCCGGTCTGTCAGTCATTGAATGCCTCCTCGGCATCACTATCGGAGCCGTGCGCAGCCTCGGCCGGGCTAGCAGGCAAGGGAATGGGCGGAATTGTTGATGCTGGCAAGTTGGCAGCAAGATGCCAAGCTGGGCGCTCGGGTGCCTTTCGAACGTTGGAGAAAATGTGCTGAAGTTCGTTTTCGAGGATCGTCTCAGTTTCCAAGAGCCGCGCTGCCAAGGTATCAAGTACATCCCGATTCTCGACGACGATCTTCCACGCCTCCGCGAAGGCCTCGTCCAGGAGTATGCGTACCTCGGCATCCACAGTTCCGCTCAGCGCGTCTGAGTGCCTGAGCCCGCTGCTTCCTCCGCCACGTCCCGTCATCGGGTCCGAATCAGAATCAGAGAGGCGTACCGCGCCGATCTTGGCACTCATACCGTACTCAGTGACCATCGTCCGGGCCGTTTCTGTGGCCTTTTGAATGTCATTTGATGCACCAGCGCTCGGATCGCCAAACACGGCCTCCTCGGCCGCGCGCCCGCCCATGGCGTATGTCAGTTGATCCAAAAGCTCGTTGCGTGAGACGGAGTAGCGGTCTTCAGTTGGCATGACCATCGTGTATCCAAGTGCCCGCCCGCGCGGCAGGATTGTCACCTTGGTAACCGGATCAGAGTGGTGCAGCGCGGCAGCCGCGAGCGCATGACCTCCCTCGTGATACGCGGTCATGCGCCTATCTTCGGCGTTCATGACGCGCGATTGCTTCTGCGGGCCCGCGAGCACTCGGTCGATTGCCTCATCCACTTCGTGTTCGCCGATGGTCTCCAACCCATTACGAGCGGCAAGGAGCGCCGCTTCGTTCAGGATGTTCTGGAGATCGGCACCTGTGAAACCGGGAGTTCGGCGTGCAACAGAAAGTAGGCTAACCTCTTCGGCCAATGGCTTCCCCTTGGCGTGGACCTTCAAGATAGCCTCGCGGCCAGGCAGATCCGGCGCATCCACAGAAACTTGGCGATCGAAGCGTCCGGGGCGCAGCAGCGCCGGGTCGAGTACGTCTGGTCTGTTAGTTGCAGCGATAAGGATGACGTTGGTGCGATCATCGAAGCCGTCGAGTTCTACCAGGAGCTGGTTGAGCGTCTGCTCGCGCTCATCGTTTCCACCACCGATTCCCACGCCGCGGCCACGGCCCACAGCATCGATCTCATCCACAAAGACGATGGCTGGTGAGTTCTGCTTTGCCTGTTCGAACAGCTTGCGCACGCGGGAGGCGCCAACGCCCACATACATCTCCACAAACTCGGAGGCAGATATCGAGTAGAACGGGACGCCTGCTTCGCCAGCCACGGCGCGCGCCAACAGAGTCTTGCCAGTCCCGGGCGGGCCATACAAGAGCACTCCGCGGGGGATGCGAGCGCCGAGTGCGTGGAAGCGTTCCGGTGAGGTCAGGAACTGCGTGATCTCCTGCAGCTCCTCGACGGCCTCAACCTCCCCCGCCACATCGTCAAACGTGACGTCGGGGCGGTCACCCTCCAGACTGCGGTCGCGCAGGCGAGTGAAGCCCCCGGGGCCGCCCTGCATTCGAGGTAGGAAGAAGATAAAGAAAGCGATGATGATGAGCATCGGAATCGCCATGACAAGGATGGAATCCCATACTGAGGCTTGCGGCACCAGCGAGTTATATCCTTGCGCAGGATTAGCATCAGCAACGAGATCTGCTACCTGCTGCGCCTGGGCTTCAACGTACTGGAACTGAACCTTCTCACCAGCGTCATGAAGCTCTCCCGAATCGTCCATCGACTTGGTCGGTGTGGTGAGCCAAAGCCGAACTCGTTGCGTGCCCTCAGTTATTTCCGCACGCTTGATTGTGGAGCCCTGAAGGAGTTCGATGCCTTCCGAAGTACGAATGGTCGTGAAACGATCCGCGGATGTCAGAGCCCACGTCACAAGAGTGGCCGCTAGGACCACAACGGCAATCACCCATGCGATCAACCGCCATCGTGACTTCTTGCCATTCTTCGGCTCGCCACTCTTTCCACCCTTCGCAGGGGGATTGTCATCAGGTGCCGAAGGCTCCTGTCCATCGGCCGGCTGGATCTGCGCCGGTTCAACGGGCGTCGTATCGCTCGATTCGAGGCTCATTCACCCTCCATAGACGTGCGGTGCGAGCGTACCGATGCAGTCGAGATTCCTGTACCTCTCCGCGTAGTCGAGCCCGTAGCCCACTAAGAATTCATTGGGGAGATCGAACCCCACATAATCCACGTCGAGCTTGACCTTTGCGGCGTCCGGCTTACGCAGGAGCGTCACGATCTTGACGGAGTTGGGCCCGCGGGATTCGAGGTTTGCCTTCAGCCAAGAAAGAGTCAGACCCGAATCGATGATGTCTTCCACAATGATGACGTCGCGACCCACAAGGTCAGTATCCAAATCCTTGAGGATGCGCACCACTCCGGAAGACTTCGTGCCTGATCCGTAGGAGGAAACAGCCATCCAATCCATCTGAATTGGGCTGCGCATCTTCAGCGCAAGATTGGCCATCACCATAGCCGCACCACGTAAAACACCAACGAGTAGAGGCTCCTTACCCTCGTACTCGCCATCAATTTGAGCAGCAAGTTCCGTTAGCCGAGAATCGATCTGCTCTGCGGTGATAAGTACTTGGTCAAGGTCGTCGTTGAGGTCACGAGCTTCCATGGTTGTCCTTCCTTGGGTTAATGGTTCAAGCCTACGCTGCCAAACACGATGCACCCGGATTGTTGCGCCACTCGGATCCCTGGCAGGTCCACTCCGCGCCCACCGCCCGGCCCTGTAATCAGCTCATCAATGTGATCGATATGCCATCCAGTCAACTCACCAGACCGAGCCCCCGCATCCAGAGCCAAGTGCCGGATCACGCGAGTGCGCACCGCCACCGGAAGCTCTCTCAGCTTCGCAATCGAAGGACGCTCCCCCAGAACCTCTCGCTCACGCCCAGCCCACGCTTCCAATGCGTCGTCGTCGGCCTGAAGAAGATGCGCTGTGCGGGCGAGCGCTTGGACTACCCCGGAACCCACGGCCCTCTCTAGTGCGGGCAGCGCTTCGTGACGAATGGCTGCGCGGCGAAGAAGTGCGCCATCTGCAGCGCGCCATTCAGAGTCTGGAGCGTTGGTGGGATCCTCCACCCACGGCGTGGACGTGGAGCGCAAGGCAGCACGTAATTCTTCGCGACGCATGTTCAAGAATGGGCGCAACGCCATGACATCGGAGAACTCGGGCAATGGGCCCACCGCACGCATTCCGCTGATCGATCGCGCCCCCGATCCGCGTCCTAATCCGAGCAGTACCGTCTCAGCTTGGTCATCAGCAGTGTGCCCCAGCAGAACAGCCACTTTTGCGCCATCGCGTGTGAACTGGCGGGCGGTATCTGCCAACGCAGCGTATCGGGCAGATCGCGCGCCGCCCTCTGGGCCGGCCGAAATGGTGGGGGCAGACACATCAACATGGACGGCAACCGCAGGATCCGCCCCGGCCACTTCCATGAGCGCACGAACGTGTTCGGCCTCATCTGCGGACTCGCTGCGCAACCCATGGTCCACCGTCACCGTTGCCACCAACAGGCCAGCGTGCCGGGCAACGAAGAGTGCCGCATGCGCCAACGCCATCGAGTCCGATCCACCCGATACGGCCACAACGAGGCGATCACCAGGCCCCAATCCCGCGCGGTCAAGGGCATCCTTTACTGCATTGCGTGCCGCAGCGACGGCCTTGTGGGGTCCGCTCACTGGTTCTCCTCACCTCATTCGATTGATCCACGCCTGTGGCGCTGCGATCTCCTCTAGGGAAGGCGCATTGAGCGGAGATTCCCACACTGCGTTGAGGCCGTCATACCCCACGGCTTTCACAACTTCCGCCACAAAGGTAGCCCCCGATGAGTACTGGCTCAACTTCGCCTGAAGCCCCATCGAACGGTTGATGGCGCGTTTGAGAGCTCCACCCGAGCTACGGCGCTGGCCGATCGCCGCAATGAGCCGGTTCTTGCCGGGCATTTGCGCAATGGGTACCGCATTCATGACGTGTTCGGCGTGCCCTTCCAAGAGGCTCATCACAGCAGAAACCTCACCGCCCGCGCCATCTGTGAGCACAATCTGCTCGCCGTCCCGCTGTGCCTGAAGCAAGCTACGGGCGCGCGAGACGATGAATCCTTCGAGCCAAGGAGCGGCCGCGAACTGGGCGGCATGGGTGAGTTCGTGCACACTGACCCAGAGCGCCAAGTCACGGCGGTCCAAACCATATGTGCGTTGGAAGGCAAGTATGTTAGGCGCAACCAACAGGAGGCGCCCGCGGCCCCCGTCGGTCGATTCGCCGCCGAACGGCAAGAACTGGCCAAGTGTTGACCTAGCCATCACGGCCAACGAGGCGCCCAGCCCCGTGGAGAGCGCGGCCGCCTCGAGCCAATTCTGTTCGCTTACTCCACCGAACAGGTCCTCAAACGAGTCTGCAACCACCTTCGACCAACTCTGCCGGGAGACCACGAGCACAGGAACGTCAAGGTTTGCCGCCGAATCAAGGTGCGCTATATCGCTGACAATGTGGGGAGCTCGCAAGGCTTGGGCGTGCAGTTGCGCAACCACCCCGTGGCCCGTTCGCTGGTCGATAGAGGGTCCAGGACCTGCCAGAAATGCCGATACCCGCCCTGTCAGATCGGAATTGATGAGCGCCATGGCTCTACCGTAGCCGCCGATTGCGGCCCGGGCACACATTGATGCGCTGACGGCGCATTTCGCTGCGGCGCATTCGAAGGGCTTTACAGACCTGCCACAGTGGTGAGGAGTTCGTCCATCACCGGGCGCACCAAGCCAGTTGTTCCTTCCTCGATGCCATCCACGAGGATCGAGAAGGTCAGGAGGCGGCCGTTGGCGGTCAGGAGATAACCGGAGAGTGCATTGGCGGTCACGAGTGTGCCCGTTTTCGCGTGCACCTTACCCGCGATGACCGTTCCGATCGAGCGATCCGAAAGCGTGCCGTTCAGACCCATCACCGGAACTCCAGAGGCGATCGCTTCAAGGTTGCAGCCGTCGCACGTGTAGAGGTTGTCAAAAACCTGCACGAGAATCGTAGTGGTGAGCTTGTTGGAAATCGAGAGTCCAGAGTTGTCAACGAGGCTGACACCCGCGACGTCGTAACCCAAATCGGCCAAAGAAGCTACAGTTTGTGCCCCCGCACTCTCGAATGTTCCCTCACCACCTGTGGCGATCGAGGCAAGGTGCCCAAGCACATCTGCAGTTGTGTTGTCCGAATCAGTCAACATGAAGTCCACCAGTTCGCGAACGCTGGCACTGTGCACGGAGGCAAGTTCGCTCGCGTCCGACGGCGACGTGGCTCTCCCGTCCAGAGTGGCCGAGATACCCAGGTCCACCAGCGCATCCACGAGCGCCTGACCCGCCTGCAGATCGGGATTGGAGGTGTACTGATTGTTGGCGTTGCGCGACTGCATGATAGCCAATGGCCGCATTTCCATGATGTAGCCGGTATCTACTCCCGTAACTTCAGAGCTGTACAGCGATCCAGAAAAGAGCGACGAGTCCACGGCAACCGAGACTTCCGAGACGCCCTGTTCAGATAGCTTGGCTGCCGTAGCTTCTGCCAAATCGCCTATGCCGGCCCGTCCCTTAATCGCGGTCTCATCGCCCGCGCCCGAAGCGAGCAGGGTATCCCCGCCACCCACCAGATACAGGGTGGATCCGGAGAGGGTGGTTGTGGTCGGGAACGTGGTGGCTGGGCCCAGTTTCTCAAGTGCGACGACGGCGGTTGCAAGCTTCGTGTTAGAGGCCGGGGTACGAGCCACATCGGCATTCGAAGATCCCAGCACATCACCTGTTGCCGTATCCACAAACTCGATGGAGGAACCGCCAGTCACTTGATCGTCAGCCTGAAAGGCTTCAATGGCACTCTGGACGGCCGCCGCATCGGGAATCTGCGCATCTGAATCGAACTCCGGGAGAATGGCCTGGGTTTCGCTCCGCGCTTGCACAGTTGGGTAAGCTTCCGCCGTGGCCACAATGGGCCGCGTTGTGAGGACACCCGGGGTAAGATCGAATGCATCCGCAAGGAGGTAGATTCCACCGAGCGCTAGTATCGCCGAGATGGCCACCTGTGTTCGTCGTTTCACAGAACCAAGTTTCGCATGCTTGCCCGGTAGATCAAGCCTCGGCGACGCCGTGACCCATCGAGAAGGAGAAACCCACATGATGGAGTTCGATGTCACCATCGAGATTCCCAAGGGCAATCGCAACAAGTACGAAGTCGATCACGAGACGGGCAGGATCCGGCTCGACCGCATGCTTTTTACATCAACTCGCTACCCTGACGACTACGGCTTCATTGATAACACCCTCGGTGAGGACGGCGATCCTCTCGATGCGCTCGTTCTTCTCGAGGAGCCAACGTTCCCTGGCTGCGTGATCAAGTGCCGAGCGCTCGGTATGTTCCGCATGCGCGACGAACATGGCGGCGACGACAAGGTGCTGTGTGTTCCCGCTGGGGATCAGCGCGCCTCGTGGCGTACGGAGATCGAAGATGTCTCCGAGTTCCACCGTCTGGAGATCCAGCACTTTTTCGAGGTGTACAAGGATCTTGAACCAGGCAAGTCTGTGGAAGGTGCTCATTGGGTGGGACGTCTGGATGCTGAGGAAGAGATCCGCAACTCCTACCAACGCCTCATTGATCACGAAGGTGAGAAGCAGCAGCACTGATCTGTGCACAACTGCCGGCCGAAAAGCCAAAACTCAACTGCTCCTTGGAAGTCAGTACTGGCAAATTCAGTACTGACTTCCAAGGAGCAGTTTTGTGCAGCCACGCAGATCAAGAGCCGATAATGAGTGCGTGATTGGCGTGGCTCGATTCTGATGACGTGTTCGCGCTAGTTCCACGTGGGCGCGCACAGGCGCCACCGACCTTGTCGAAGCAACGACCTCAGGGCACGCAGGTGCTCTCTTTCCACGAGGTCCAATCAGTCGAATGGGCAGATCACTCAGATACGCGGATCATTCAGATACGCGAATCACCTAAACACGCGAATCACAATTGGGTTTGATCCCACCCAGCTGTCCTTACCCACGCGGGTTCCCCAGCTTTCGTTCCAGGCTCCCACGTTTTGGCCGTTACCAATACTGATAGCTACGTGACCCGGCCAGTACAGGATGTCTCCCGGCTGAACGTTGGCGTAAGAGACCCTTGTGCCAACCGATAGGACCGATGTGGTGTAGCCACCAATGCTCACACCAAACTGCTTGTAGACATAGCGTACAAAGCCAATGCAGTCCCACCCGGAGGGCGTGGTCCCCGCCCACACGTACGGCACTCCAACGTAGCCCATCGCAAAGTTCACAATGGCCTTGCCGGTTGCTGAACCCGAACTCGTGCCACCAGAAGGTTGTGTGGTGGTGGTAGCCGTTGGAGTCGGAGCAGCCGTTGCCTTGGGAGTGGTAGCGGCTGGACTAGGCGTTGTGGCTGCAGGTTTTGGAGTTGTGGCTGCAGGTTTTGGAGTTGTAGCTGATGAACTCGGCGCAGGAGCTTTTGTTGTTGTGGTTGTCGAGGGTTGCGTTGCCGCAGGAGTGCTAGGCGAGTTTGGCGTATCCCGGGTCGCTTCTTTCTCAGCTGCTTGAACAATCTTTTCTTGCTCAACTTTGGCTTCAGCCTTGGCGGAAGCTTCCTTCTGCTCCTGCAACTGAGTCTCAATGGCCTCAGTGGTCCCCTTTTGAACAGCGAGCTGTGCGATGAGGTCTGACCGTTGGCTTGCGATACCGGCAGCCTGAGAATCCACATCGCTCTTTGCTGAGGTCACAGCATCTTCGGCTGACTGGGCCGCATCTGCAGCTTTCTGCTGTGCGGCGGTCTTCTTCTCTGCCTCTGCTTGCATTGTATCGGCCACAGATTGTAGGGCTTCATACTGCTGCACTGCCTTGTTGGCATCCTCACCAACAAGTCCATAAGCGCGCGCCCGGTTGTTTGCATCTTGGAGAGAATCAGCGCCCAAGAGATATGCCGCCCCAGAGATTGAACCAGCGCCGTCTCGGTACATCGCGGTGGAGATGCGCCCCAGTTCGTCCTTAGCTGCATCGGCTTTGGCGGCGGCTTGTTCGGCTGCTTCGTGCGCCGCAGCGGCGTCGCCAATCGCATCGGTGAGTGAACGCTGGGCTGCGATCGACGCGGCCTGTGCCTGAGCAACCTTGGTGCCGAGTTCATTGCTCTGCGCTGCAAGCTGAGCCAAGCTGACTTCGAGACCTGCAATCGATTGGCTTGTTTGGGATTGCGCGGTCTTTGCCTCGTTGAGTTGGTCCTCGCTGGCATCGTCAGCGAAGGCCGGAGTCGCGAAAACGCCAGCGGTCAGTGCTGAAACTGCAAGGGCTGCCACCCAACGCCGAATACTCTGATGTGCCACTATCTCTCCGTCTGCTACAAACCTGGCAATGGCGGCTTGGTGAAGCCTCCCCATGTACAACGTGCAATTACGAACTTATAACAAATGGACACAAATTGGAACACCGTTCACAACTGTTATCACGATTAACACCCATCACAAAGTTAACAATCGCCTCATATGGCGCATTGTCATCGCGTTACAATCCGAGCATTTTCTCACCATCCCAACAGATACGCGCACCAGTTCCCTGACTGCGCACATAGCTCGTAACAATGCCACTGACCGATGCCGTCATTCACCCGCGTTCACGTGAGTACTCGAGACTCCCGTCCTTGAGGCTCCCGCCCTCGAAGCCCCATCCTCGAGGCCCTTACAGCCGAAGTCTCGACTTGTGAGACAAAACGATCGGGACTTGACTCATCACCAAGTTCGGAAGCTAAGCTCTAGCCATGTTCTTGCGAATGCCCAACTAGCGCACCCCGTCCGCCCGGACGTGAGTCGTGCGCTTCCAGCCCTATGAACCACAAGAATTGTGCGCGGGCTGGTTGGGACGCTAAATGAGCATAGGCGTGTCCGCCGCCCGCTCCCCCATGTAAGAGGAGCAAAGAATGACTACCAACACCTGGGGTTTCGATACCCTTCAGATCCATGCAGGCCACACCCCAGATTCCGATTTCGGGGCACGTGCACTGCCGATTTACCAAACAACGTCCTACGTCTTTAAGGATGCGGAGCAAGCCGCCGGCCGATTCGCACTGACGGACGCCGGCCCGATCTACACCCGGCTCACCAATCCCACCTCGGGCGCAATCGAGGATCGCATTGCCGCCCTTGAGGGTGGCGCAGCGGGCCTCCTGCTCGCCTCAGGCGAAGCCGCCGAGTTCTACACCCTAGTCAACCTCGCCCAAGCAGGCCACAATATTGTCGCCTCGCCGTCGCTATATGGCGGCACGTACAACCTATTGAAGACAACTCTCAAGCAGTTCGGCATCGAAACCCGCTTTGTGGAAGATCCCGACGATCCCGAGAACTGGCGTGCTCTTGTAGATGAGAACACCCGCGCCCTGTACGGCGAATCCATTCCCAACCCAAAGGGCGACATCCTTGACCTCGAGGCCCTAGCCGACATCGCGCACGCCAACGGCATTCCGCTGGTCGTAGATAACACCGTAGGCACCCCATACACGGTTCGCCCACTCGAATGGGGAGCAGACATCGTGGTGGAATCGGCCACGAAGTTCCTAGGCGGTCACGGAACCTCAATTGCGGGCGTCGTCGTGGAAAAGGGCGATTTCAACTGGGACAACGGGAAGTTCCCCCTGCTCTCCGAACCGGACGAAAGCTACAACGGACTCGCATTCTCGCGCATCGGACCTGGCGCGTTCGTTACCCGCATCCGCGCCACGTTGCTGCGCGATACGGGCGCCGTTATCTCGCCATTCAACGCGTTCCTCGTAGGCTTGGGAGTAGAGACGCTTTCGCTGCGGATGGAGCGGCATCTCACCAACGCCAAGGCCGTAGCGGAGTTCCTCGACAAGCACCCCGGCGTAGCTCACGTCCAATACTCGGGTCTGGTTTCCTCGCCGTACTACGAACTGGCACAGAAGTACACGCCGAAGGGAGCAGGCTCCGTGTTCACCTTCAACCTTGACGGTGGGCGCGACGCCGGCATCGCCTTCATTGATGCTCTCCAGCTGTTCTCCAACCTCGCGAACATCGGCGATGCGAAGTCGTTGGCTATTCACCCGGCTTCGACCACCCATTCTCAGATGGACGACGACGAACTCGCAGCCAGCGGTATTGACGCCGGCACGATCCGTTTGTCGGTTGGGATCGAAGACATCAAGGATATCGTCGCCGATCTCGAGCGCGGCCTCGCAGCGGCAGCCAACGTCACGCGGGCAGCGGCCTGAGTCATGACTGATTGTGAGATCCCCAAGTTTCTCGTAGGGCACGCTCCTCTGGACCGTGTGACTGACGCAGAGCCGATCGGCGACTTTGACACCGGGTACCGCCCAGCGCCCACGCCGCATCTGCCCGCCTCCGGCGCATGGTTCGAAGGCGACGATCCCGGTGAGCGTCAGTTCCTTGGCCTCGGCGGAATCGAGCTCGAGCTGGGCGGGCGCCTACCTGACGTCCGCATGGCCTATGAGACTTGGGGAACTCTCAATTCAGACGCCTCGAATGCCATCCTGCTCTGCCACGCGCTAACCGGTGACTCCCATGCGGCGAGCAGCTCCAACCAAGGCGGCTGGTGGGCGGATATCGTGGGGCCCGGAAAGGCTCTGGACACCACCACACACTTCGTCGTGTGTCCGAATGTTCTGGGCGGGTGTCAGGGCACAACCGGACCTTCCTCCACTGCGCCGGACGGCAGGCCGTGGGGATCGCGCTTCCCTGAGGTGACGATGCGCGACATGGTTAATGCAGAGGCCAAGCTGGCTGATCTTCTGGGCATCCAGAAATGGGCACTTATCGCCGGCGCATCGTTCGGTGGGAACCTCGTCATGGAGTGGGCAGCATCCTACCCTGAGCGAACGGGCGCGATCGCCGTCCTGGTCTCCGGCCCCGCGAGCACGGCAGAACAGATTGCATACGCACACTTCCAGAAGGAAGCGATTCTCCACGATCCCAAGTGGCGCGGCGGCGACTATTACGACGCCCGAGATGATCAAGGACCCACCGAAGGTCTAGGCCTTGCCCGGAAGATTGCCCACATGAGTTATCGGTGTGCACCCGAACTGGACACCCGATTCGCCCGCACTCCGCAGGATGGTGAGGATCCCCTTCACGGCGGTCGCTACGCGGTGGAAAGCTACCTCGACTACCACGCCTACAAGCTCGCAGCCCGCTTTGATGCCAACTCGTATCTGGTCATCACCCAGGCCTTCATGACCCATGACATTGGCCGCGGCCGCGGCGGGGTTGAGAGCGTTCTGCCCACGCTCACCATGCCGGCCCTCGTTGCCGAAGTAGATTCGGACAGACTCTTCTATCCGGCTTCAATGCGCGAACTCGCCGATGCCCTGCCAGGTTGTAAAGGCATCGCGACTGTCCATTCCCGTCATGGCCACGACGGCTTCCTCATTGAGAATGACCAAGTGACCCACATCCTCACCCATTTCCTCCGCGGTCTAGGAGGCGCCGCGGCGCACCTACCCGAAGACTTCACCCGGTCTGTTTCCCACCCGTAAACCCGCAACACCCGCCTTGGGTGGCACGATAGATATATGACTGAGTGGCAAGAGGACATGTTGGGTCCGGACTACCAGTGCGTCGTCGTCGACCTTGAACCCGACGACGAAGGCCCGGTAGTTACGACTATTGTTAGGCACGCGCCTATATCCACACGCGACCGCTCAACGCGGCCTGCCTTCGCATTTCTCGCCATCCACGGCTGGAATGACTACTTCTATCAGACGCAACTCGCCGAATCCATCACTGGTGCCGGCGGCGCCTTCTTCGCACTTGACCTGCGCAAATACGGGCGCAGCCACCGCGAATGGCAGACATTTGGATTCTCGGACAACCTCGACATGTACGACGACGACATCCATGCCGCCACCGATGTGATCGTCCAAGAATTCGGCACCGATATTCCGCTCGTGTTGTATGGCCACTCCACAGGTGGCCTCATTGCCACTTTGTGGGCAGATCGCCATCCAGGTGCCCTTGCTGGGCTCATCCTGAACTCGCCGTGGCTGGAACTGCAAGCGAACACCGCCTTCCGCCAACTCAGTGCACCGATTCTTGACCGGATCTCCCGGCTGGCACCGAAGTCGGTTATCCCTATCTCGGATAACGGTTTCTATCAGAAGGTCCTGACGGCGGGCTTCTCGGAGGGGGAACGTGCAGTCCCTGGGGCGCCCGATGGCACCACTGATCCGTTCTGGACAACTGGCTGGCAGCCAGATCCGCGGTTCCGGACCATGCCGTCACCCTCTATGCGAGTGGCGTGGTTGTCGGCTATCTTGGCAGGTCAGGCACGCGTGGCAGCGGGTCTTGATATCACGTGCCCCATCCTTGTGCTCACATCCAACCGATCGGTGGCACGCCCCACGTGGTCTGAGGATTATCGCGCGGGTGATGGCGTGTTGGACGTCCAACAGATCTGGAAACGAATACCAGGACTCGGATCATGCGTCACCCTGTGCAAGCTCACAGACGCCATCCACGACGTCACACTTTCACGCGAGAGTGTTCGCCGTGAAGCATTTCGCATCATCAATCGGTTCGTATATGCGAGTGTATTACAGCTCGCCTAGCATCTGACCAGACGTAGTCTTCCACACCTTCCAGCCATCGACATCTGAGAGCCCTGAGACTGCCCTAGCTGCCATGGTTGGATCCGTAAACACCGCTCCGTTGGAAAGCATGAGCGTACCCCAGCCCGTCACCTCCGCACGGAACTCGATACCGCGACGGCGCTGGTGCCAGACGACGACGAATGGCGCGCGGCACCTGCGAGCAATCTCGAGAAGACGATCACTGCTGG
Organism: Changpingibacter yushuensis; assembly: GCF_014041995.1. NCBI lineage: Bacteria > Bacillati > Actinomycetota > Actinomycetes > Actinomycetales > Actinomycetaceae > Changpingibacter > Changpingibacter yushuensis. The sequence continues at coordinate 2,289,714 of NZ_CP059492.1, forward strand.
AACGTGCTTGAAACTCAGCTGCCTCTTCCACTGCGTCACTTGAGGTCCTAGCCGCGGTGGATTCCGAGATGAAGCTCGGTGCTGGCGAATCATCGCTGTGCCGTGGCGCGGATCCTTCCCACAGTCTTTGTTCAAGGCGGCGGCGGGCCAGTAGAGACTGCTCATACAAAGTGGTAGGGCGCTGTGAGCCCGCCTGATCACGAATGGGCGCAGGTGCGTACGGGTGGTGAGATGAAGCTGGAGACGGAGATGGAGCTGGAGACGGCACGGGATCTGGCTCAGGCGCAGGCGACAGGCGTCCTGGCTCAATGATGGCCGTCGCGGGATCTGCTTGGGCTCCACCCTCCGGGACAGGAGTCTGACCACGCAGGGAATCAAGGAATCTGTGCGCTCGCCGCCGCTGCCTCGGCGCATCTTCCACGGCAACGGGCGCAGCGGGCAACGCGGGCTCAGCGGCCGGTTCCTCCGGCGAGTATGCCGACGGTGCGGAATCTGCCGAGACACTGGTTGGCACGCGCGCGGTGAGGGGCGGATCGGCTGGAGGATCGAGCTCCACAGCGGCTTCCACGTTCTGGGAAGCAACAGGCTCAAACATCGTTGGAGGCTCAGCAGCCCCAGCAGCGGATGGAGCCTCTACAGGTTCAGCACTTGCCTCAAGAACAGTGCGCCCACCCGTCGCACTACCCAGCCATCCAAAAGCAGAACCGTGCGGCTTGACCTCTTCGAGCGAAACCAATATCTGATTGCCATCATGAATGGATGCTTGAGACACGTTAAGCCCAGCTCCAGAAAGCGCTTGGACTGCGGGCATAACGGCGGCGTCGATAGAAAGAACGATGAGGAAGAGCCGCGGGCCGGGAGCAGGATGCGGTTCGCAGGTATTGAGGAAGGTCTGCCAATTGCTTGGGAACGATCTAGCGCCCGGACCATACATGCGTGCTAGGCCCTGCCTGCTGATTTCCCCGTGGCGACCAGCGCGGGCGAGTGCCGAAAGGAGTTCCTCATTATTGAGAAGCTCAAGCACTTCGATCGTGGTGATCTGGCCGGATGGGTCAAGAGCAATGAGCGATTCGCGAGCCTCACCAGCACTCATTTCCGACTGCCACGCGATCGGAAAGAGGGGAACGTCGAGGATATCTATGACCCGTTCTCTGATCGCGGCTATGGATTTTTCAGCGAGTTGGGTACCAGCCAGATCGATGAACCGGGCAGGAATGAGATGCCCATCCTCCAAGGCGAAAACCGCCATCTAAGCACTCCCCTCACATGTGCAGATCCACCCCGCCCACACACAACAATCCTTGACCCAGACTAGTCGAAAATTCGGGAACGTTTGACGCATGGCCACGAAGCTTCCGCACTTTGCCGCACATTACCGCTATGCGTAGTTGCTTACACTCAGCTATTTCCCAGCTTGGCGAGGGGTTTGGGTGCCGTCGCGCAGCAACTGCGCCAGATGCACCCCACGCGCGCCCGCAAACTGCTCAGCTTGCGTGCGGCACGAGAATCCATCCGCAAGGAACACTGCATCCGGACTCGCATGCTCGAGCGCCGGAACTAGATGTTGCTTGGCAATCTTCTCTGAAATGTCAAAGTGCCCTTGCTCCATGCCAAAGTTTCCCGCCAACCCACAGCACCCCGAAATCTTGGTAACGGTGGCCCCAGCCCTGCGCAACAGTTGTTCATCCGCATTCCAGCCCATGACGGAGTAATGGTGGCAATGAGGTTGTGCCACGATTTCCACGCCGCTAAGGTCGGGCAGCTCGAAATCCTCGCTGGGCCCAATGGGAGCCGGAGCGGTCAGAAGCTCGGCCAACGTGAACGTCATGCGTGAAACGAGTTGGGACCGCGGATCCTCCGGCAGCAAATCCAGTACGTCCGAACGGAGCACGGCCGTACACGACGGTTCGACTCCCACGATAGGAATACCGGAGGCCGCGTATGGAGCAAGTGCCTGCAGTAACGCAGTGAGGTTCTTCTTTGCTTGGGTTAGCTGACCTGTGGAGATGGACGTCAGACCGCAGCATAAACCGGATTCGGGCAGCAGCACCGTGTATCCAGCCCGCTGGAGAACCTCCACCTCGGCGAGTGCTCCTCGCGAATCCAAGGTCTCCGAGAAAGAATCGGCCCACAGGACCACGTATCGCTTCCCCAACAGGTCCTTCGAGAGGCCATGCACCGTGGGATCAGCGACGTCGTCGGCCCTCATCTCACGAACCCGATCCGAACGTGAGAAACGCTTCGTGGAAAAGGACGGCATGTCACGGCGTGGATCAATCCCAGCTAACCTGAATGCCAGCTTGCGTATGGGAGCTAGCGACATGACCGCGTTTGCGATGGAGGCAATCACGGGGGCAACGGTAACGAGCCCGGCCAGCAGTGGAAGGTTGCCCAACGTGTAGTGAGTGCGGGGGCGGAGCTTGCCTTTGTAGGCTCGATAGAGGACTTCACTGCGATACCGGGCTACATCGATCCCTGTTGGGCAATCGCGCGAGCAGGCCTTGCAAGAGAGGCACAAATCTAGCGACTCCAGAAGCTCGGGTGCATCCCAACCGTGCACAAGCTGGCCATTCGCCACTTCCTGAAGGACGCGGGCACGTCCTCGGGTCACATCCTTTTCATCCTTGGTTGCCGAATATGACGGGCACATGAAGAAGCCCGAACCAAACCGGTCTGCCCGGCAATTGCCCACACCGGTGCAGCGGTGGACGGCTCGCGAGAAGTCGCCACCATCTTCCTCGAAATGGAATCCGCCTCCATAGGCGATCACTTTGGCTGCTGGGCGGCGCAAATGGGCGTCCACCACATCAGGGTTCACTAACACGCCAGGGTTGAGCAGGTTGGCTGGATCAAAGACGGCCTTCACTTTGCCAAACACGTCAATGATCTTCTCGGAGTACATCCGTCCCAGCAGCTCGGAGCGGGCGCGGCCATCTCCGTGTTCGCCTGAGAGCGAGCCGCCGTACTGCGCCACGAGATCAGCGCCTTGCTCCATGAAGGAGCGGAACGTCCCCGTACCATTCTCATCTTCAATCGGGAAGTCGATGCGTACGTGCACGCAACCATCGCCAAAATGCCCATACATGAGGCCATCTAGCCCAAGCTTGTCCATGAGTTCGCGCAGAGCCCGCACGTATGAGCCGAGTTCTTCTGGCGGTACCGCGGAATCCTCCCAGCCGGGCCAAGCTGCCCTCCCGTCAGGTGTTCGCCCGCCAAGTCCTGCTCCGTCGGCGCGGATCCGCCATAGTTCGGTAGCCTCTGGGCCTGCCTCACAGATACGAAATGCTGTGGTATTCGCAGCGTGGGCCAGCGCTTCGGCACGCGCCATGACCTCTTCTGGGAGTTCACCTTCGCGAGCCCCCACTTCGATGAACAACCACCCTCCACCCGGCGGTAAGTCCGGCACCGATCCTTTGGCCCGCCGCACCACATCGACGAGCTGGGCATCGATGCCTTCAACCGCTAACGGATCGAACGTAAGGAGGGCGGGGACGTCGTCGGCCGCGGCGGGCATGTCTGGGTATCCCAACACCACCAATGCCGGGCTTGCTGCGATTGGAACGAGTGAGAGAACGGCCTCGGTGACAACCACCAACGTGCCTTCGCTCCCCACAAGGAATTTTGCGAGGTCTACGCCGTTTTCAGGAAGCAAGTGTTCCAAGGAATAGCCCGAAACCTGCCTTTTGAAGCGCCCCATTTCCGTGCGAATTGCGGCGAGGTTTTCATCGACGATCTCTGAGAGGCCAGCCACTTGGCTACTACCTTGATGTGCGACAATCTGAGTGCCGTCGGCCAAGAAAGCGGTGAGTTCCTCAACGTTGTCAGCAGTACGGCCGTACGCAACGGCGTGTGGGCCGCACGCGTTGTTTCCGATCATGCCTCCAAAGGTGGCTCTGTTCTGGGTGGAGGGATCCGGCCCGAAGCGTAGGCCGAACTGGCCCGCAACCTTCTGGAGGTCGGCCATAATGACGCCCGGCTGCACGCGAGCAGTGCGTGCCTGTGGGTCCACTTCGATGATTGTGTTCATGTACCGGGAGAAGTCCAGCACGATTCCCGGGCCCACCGCGTTTCCGGCGCACGAGGTTCCTGCTCCTCGGCTGGTCACAGGAACCTTCGTGGCGCGCGAAACTTCAAGTACGGCTTCAACGTCTGCCGCATCCAATGGAGCGACGACGACGCGCGGTGGGATCCGATAGTTGGAGGCATCCGTTGAGTATTCGGCGCGCCTGCGCGCCGATGAGTCGACATCGCCGCGAACCTTCTCCCGCAACAGTGAAAGCAGATCGTCCTCACGCGTTTCCATTGAGACCTCCCGGATGGTGTGACCCTCATTCTGCCGTGTGGATGATCTCAGATGCGCGGACCATTTGGCTGGCGGACACAATACCCGGACATAGATTAGGTTCTTGCCATCAACGCTGCAGACGGCGCGGTTGAAGCGCGGCGGGCTGCTGGTGGGAGCGATCAAACATGCGGCTGGCGCCCAGCAAGGCAGCTAGGACCCAGCAAGGCAGCTAAGACCCTGCAAGGCTAGCTACTTCCTGCCTAACCCAACGGTCAACGGGCAACCCGCACAATGAATCCGAGCCTCAACGCTCAGGTCATCCGAGGGAGTGCTACACGCACCCAGCCCAGAGGTACACAGGGTTGTCGCTTCAGTCAGTAGGCCTAAACGCCCGTAGTGGTCCAACATTGTCCGCACGAACACCTCGGACGTCTGGCAACTAACTGCCACAGAATGCACGGTCCCTCCCGCCCGGAGTGCATCAAGCACCCGGGCGGTGAGGGATTGGTGAACGGGAGTTTGCACACTCACAAGAAGAGCTTTCCAATTTGGAATACACCAACGGCCAGCAACCACGCCACAGCCAATTGCGCGATGACCGCTATCGTGGTGAAGCGTCCGCCAATCAGCTTAGCTTGCTCCGCCACGGTTGCCATGCATGGCGTATAGCTGAGAACAAACACGAGGAACGCAAGGGCCGCCAGTGCCTCATATCCTTCGCCAGCGGAGGTGCTCAGTGAGGTCCGCAGGAGCTGCGGCAGCTTTCCCAAGTTATCGCCGTTATCCTCGGCATCACCAGCAGCCTCTGAGTCAAGGTTGAAGGACGTTACGATTGAGGAAACCACGGTCTCCTTTGCAACGAACCCGGTCATGAGTGCACCGGTCATGTGCCACTCACCAAAGCCTGTGGGAGCGAAGACGGGCTCGAGCACCTGTGCTGTTGCACCGTAGAGCGAATCCTCCATGGCCAGCTCCTGGTCGGCGAACGAATGATCCGAATTGACGGGAATCGCCGCCATCAGCCACACCACCATCGTCATGATGACGATGATCTTGCCTGCGCCGGTCACAAAGGTCCACGCGCGCCCCCACGTCAGCTTTGCCATTACGGCGAGGCGGGGAACTTGGTAGGCGGGGAGCACCAGCATGAGCGGTGCCGCTACCTCATCCTTCGTGATGAAGAACTTGAGGATCCACGCACCTCCAACAATCAAGAGGATCGAAGTCACGTACATGGCAAACACAACTGTGCCGGCATTGCCAGCAAAGAAGATCTTGCCAATCATGAGGTAGATCGTCAGGCGCGCAGCACAAGAGGTGTACGGCGTAATCAACGCTGTTACAAGGCGTTGCTTAGCCGAAGGAACAGATCTGGCTGCAGCGAGCGACGGAACATTGCAACCAAAGCCGATGATGAGAGGCAGGATAACGCGGCCATCCAGGCCGATCTTGCGCATGAGGCGATCGCCTAGAAAAGCCACGCGCGCCATGTAGCCCGAATCCTCAAGAATCGAAAGGGCCGCGTAAATAACGAACATGAGCGGGAAGAAGCTGGCCACCACTCCTAGGCCCGTCGCTAGGCCGTTAACCAGCAAAGACTCCACCCAGGTGCCGTCGAGATTCGCAACACCCAACAGCCAGATGATGCCATTGGCCAGCGAGAACGCCCCCGCATCAGTAGATGAGAAGACGCCGTCAAACCAATCCTGAATCGGGCCGACCCACGAACCAGCCATCTGGAAGAGCAGCCACAACAGTGTGAAGAACACTCCGGTTCCGAGCACAGGGTTGAGGAGGAAGCGATCCACTTTGTCCGAACGCGAGAGGAAATCTGGCTCAGACTGGCGCGTGTTGCAGGCCCGTTCGACCTCGTCGACCCAACTGAACAAGACCGCCGCGCGGTCCATCTCAAGCTCGCTTGACCGCTCAACTGGGCCAGCTGGTGCGGCTACGGGAGCCTCGCCTTCGCCAGAACAGCACGTATCCTCACCACCACAACAACCACAGCTAGTTGTTTCACCCGTGGACGAGGTGGCCCCCAAGGAACTCTGCGACAAGAGATCACGTGTGTCTACTGTTGCGGCGCATCGGGCCCTAGCTTCGGTAGCGGCCGCCTGCGAGTAGCCTGGCGCAGTGGGATCCGGGTCCATTCCCTGCACGCGCGGACGCGAGTTGAGCGCCTCTGCAATCATCTGATCCAGAACACTGTAATCGGACGTGTTTCGCGGATCGATCGCCATAACGGGGATACCTAGCGCGCTCGCGAGTGCGGCAATATCTACCGTCTCTCCATTCTGCGCGGCCACGTCAGTCATGGTGACCACGGCGGCCACCGGTTGACCGGTCTGCGCAAGTTGCGCCAACAGGTATAGCGAGCGGGTCATAGACCCACCATCGAGAACGGCGAGGATGAGATCAATGCCAATTCCGGCAGCCTCGTCCGTCATGCTGCCGGGCGCGCCAGCCATTGTGTCCGTCACGACCTGCTCATCTGGGCTGGTGGCCACTAGGGAGTAGGTACCGGGCAGGTCCAGTACGCGCGCGCCGAGTGACTTCCACCGGCCCGACATAACCTGGACAGTGGTTCCCGGCGCGTTAATCACGCGTTGGCGAGCACCGGTCACGCGGTTAAACAGCGTGGACTTACCAACGTTCGGGTTTCCTACCAACAGAATCGTGGGAGTCGTGGAGCGCTCGCGTTCGCTGAGAACTACTTGAGGAGCACCAGACGGGCCGCAGTTGGGGCAACTCATGCCAGAACCTCCGCCTCGATGAGACGTGCCGAGCGATGATCCACCGCGACTCGGGAACCTGCAACATTAAGAACAACACCACCGAAGCCCGCCTTCTGCGTCACCACGGCCTCGTTGCCTGCCCGCAAGCCAAGTTCCTGCATCCGTAGCTGGTTCTTGGCCGGAAGGTTGACCTGAGTCAAGCGTAACCGCGTCCGCTTAGGGCATTCGCTGAGTTTCATGGGTCCTCTAATGAAGTAATGGAAGTGATGGCGCCTCGCTGAAACACATTGGCACGGGCACCACATTTGTCCTACAGAAGTTAGGTTAGCCTTATCTATCTCCAATTCCACGCCGAGGACCTTGCGAAATTGGCTCATTGGACTAGATCAAGTGGCTATCCCCGCCAATTCGGGACTTTGTCCCTAGAACGAAGCACCCAAAAAGCAGCGGCGAAGGAGCTCCGGAGACCCCCTCGCCGCAACACAGTTAACTCCGCCACACTTGTGTCACATGCTGGGAGGGTTGGAACTGGAAATCTTCCAGTTCCAACCCTCCCAGCATGGCATATCCGCGAAATACCGCGCCTAGACGGCAACCCTAGGCATTGGTTACATCATTGGAGATCGCTGCGCGGCCAGCCTCCAGGCGAGCCACCGGAACTCGGAACGGAGAGCAGGAGACGTAATCGATGCCCACCGAGTCGAAGAAGTGGATGGAGAGCGGATCGCCGCCGTGCTCACCACACACACCGCAGTGCAGATCGGGTTTTGTAGAACGCCCCTTCTGTACCCCGAGCTCCACGAGCTGCCCCACTCCGTGCATATCGATAGTCTCAAATGGAGAAACACCGAAGATTGCGTTGTCGAAGTACTCGTTGAAGAAGGACGCCTCGACGTCGTCTCGCGAGAATCCCCATGTGGTCTGGGTCAGATCGTTGGTACCAAATGAGAAGAAGTCGGATTCTTCGGCGATATCCTCTGCCGTCATCGCAGCACGCGGCAGCTCGATCATGTTGCCGATCGGAAGCGAGAGTTCCACGCCGCTGGCCTGCGAAACCTCCGCGATGATCTGTTCGGCTTCGTCACGAACAATCTGCAACTCACGCACTGAGCCGATGAGTGGAACCATGATTTCCGGCCTAGGGTCTAGTCCCTGCCGCTTGCATTCCAAGCATGCTTCAGCGATTGCCCGGATCTGAAGCTGGAACAGTCCCGGAATCTTCAACCCAAGGCGCACTCCACGCAGCCCGAGCATCGGATTCTGTTCATGATTGGCACGGACGGCCGCCAGGATCTTGCGGTCATGTGCCGTGACCTCTTCGCCTGTAGCTTCCTTAACTGCCAGTTGCGCCGTGAGTTCGGTCAGGTCTGGCAGGAACTCGTGAAGGGGCGGATCAATGAGGCGCACCGTGACAGGCAGGCCGTCCATGGCGCTGAAAATTCCCACGAAGTCGGACGTCTGAAGTGGTACCAATGCGTCGAACGCTTCCTGGCGCTCGTCGTCGGTATCGGCCAAAATCACTGCCTCAATGAGCTTGCGGCGGTCACCAAGGAACATGTGTTCTGTGCGGCACAGCCCAATGCCCTGCGCGCCGAAGTCGCGAGCGCGTTCCGCGTCCTCCGGGTTGTCCGCGTTCGCACGAACATCCAAACGGCGCTTGGAATCGGCATGGGTGAGAATCCGGTCCACGGCCTTCACCAGTTCCTGGGTGTCCTCATCAATCGAGGCAGCAAGGCCCGCTTCGAGTCCATGAGAAATGTAGGTCATGACGGGCGAATCCACCACAGGGACGTCGCCTTCAAAGACCTGACCAGAGGTGCCATCAATTGCGATGACAGTTCCTGCGGTGAATGTGCGGTTGATCGACTTCACGTGGACAGTGCCAGCAGCCTCATCCACAATGAGGTCTTCAGCACCCACCACACAGCACCTACCCATACCACGTGCAACAACGGCTGCATGGGAGGTCTTGCCGCCCCGCGCCGTCAGGACGCCCGCAGCGGCAACCATGCCCGCCAGATCGTCAGGGTTGGTTTCGCGGCGAACCAGAATAACGCTCGCACCGGCCTGTGTACGCTCTAGGGCTTGTTGGTTGTTGAGCACGATTTCGCCGACGGCGGCGCCAGGAGACGCTGGCATTCCGCGCGTGAGTACCGTCTTGTGCGCATCGCGGTCGAACTGCGGGAACAACAGCGACGTGAGCTGTTCGCCAGTCACGCGAGTTACCGCTTCATCCGTGGTGATGAGCCGTTCGTCTACAAGCTGTGCTGCCACGCGGAAAGCCGCAGCCGGAGTACGCTTACCCACTCGCGTCTGCAACATCCACAGCTTGCCTTGCTGGATCGTGAACTCGATATCGCACAGATCGCGGTAGTGGGTCTCCAACTTGGTCATGATTGCCCGAAGCTCGTCGTAGGAGGTTGAGTCAAGCCGCTGCAGATCAGCGAGCGAAAGCGTGTTACGGATTCCGGCTACCACGTCTTCGCCTTGCGCGTTTACCAAGTAATCGCCGTACACGCCCGAATGGCCCGTGGAAGGATCACGTGTGAAGCACACGCCTGTGCCGGACGTGTCCCCCATGTTTCCGAACACCATGGTGCAGATGTTGACGGCCGTACCCAAATCGTGAGGAATGCGCTCGCGGCGGCGGTAGATGCGCGCTCTATCTGTGTTCCATGAACGGAAGACAGCCTCAACGGCAAGGTCCATCTGCTTGCGAGGGTCCTGTGGGAAATCCTCGCCAGTAGCATCCTTGACAATCTGCTTGTACTCCACCACCAATGCCTTGAGATCCTCAGTGGTCATGTCAAGGTCACCGGAGTAGTTGTTCTTCTGCTGAAGTCCATGTAGCGCATCGGCAAAGAGATCGCCGTCGATATCCAACACGGTCTTGCCGAACATCTGGATCAACCGGCGGTAGGAATCCCACGCGAACCGGTCATTGCCAGATTGCTGGGCTAAGCCCTCAACAGACTGGTCATTCAAACCGATGTTCAGCACCGTTTCCATCATTCCGGGCATCGAGAACTTAGCACCGGAACGTACGGAAACAAGAAGTGGGTCAGTCGGATCGCCCAACTGCTTACCCATATCTGCTTCGACTTTCCGAAGGTGCGCTGTCACTTCTACATCGAGAGTCTCAGGGGTTTCGCCTGCTTCGAGATATGCACGGCAAGCTTCCGTAGTAATGGTGAACCCCGGAGGGACAGGGAGTCCTAGATGGACCATCTCGGCCAAGTTGGCACCTTTGCCACCGAGAAGGTCCTTCATGTCACGGTTACCCTCGAGGAATGAATAGACATACTTAGTCATGTGAAGCGTCCTCCATTGGAGCTGCTGTGTACTGTCTGCGGCCTGCGGCCAACACTAAGGCTAACATCACACTTAGGTCCCACGTGACAATCACTACACTTCTCGCCTATGGACTTTCAGCCTCTCATCCCACGTAGGTCTTAACTCATGACCGGCGAGCCATACCTCTGGGTGGCCCGCTTGCTCCTCCAGGTGGCCCGCTTGCTCATCTTCACCTCGTTCATCTAGCTACTTGCAGCAAAAAGTTGGCACACCCGCATGACGTGCGGGTGTGCCAACTCCGGCGAACTCAGCAGCCTTCTCGCCGCGCGACAACCTCTACATCAGTGCATTCCTGATATCACTCCATTGGCGCTGACCGAGATGTCGCACGCCGATGGCCGCTTGGGCAAACCAGGCATTGTCATGATCGAACCCGAAATAAGCACAACGAATCCCGCACCAGCCGAGAGCCTCACCTCGCGGATGTTCACCTCGAAGTCCTCAGGAGCTCCAAGTGCCCGGGCATCGGTTGAGAAGGAGTACTGGGTCTTCGCGATACATACGGGCGCCTTTCCCCAACCTTCTGCCTCGAGCCGCGCCAACTCGCGCGCGGCTGCTGCCGTGAAGGAAACCGTGGAACCCCCATACACCCGCTGCACCACAGCTTGCGCTTTGCCTGCTAGCGACGCATCGTCGTCGTAGCAATACGTGGTGTGGCTGGGGACTTCTAGGGCTGAAACAACAGCGCGGGCCAAATCCTGTGCCCCCTCACCACCACGTCCGAAATGGTTGGAGAGAACCACATCGACCCCGCGTTTGAACATCGCGGCCTCAATGGCTTCGATCTCCGCCGGCGAATCCTGTGCGAACTGGTTGATCGCAACCAGAACGTGTTGTCCAAACACCTTCTGAAGGTTTGATACGTGGCGGTCGAGGTTGGTTAAACCGGCCTCGAGCCGAGCCACGTTTGGGGTCCCAAGATCTTCCAGCGCCATTCCACCGTGGTACTTGAGCGCCCTGACGGTGGCAACGATAACGGTCAGATCCGGCTCGAGGCCCGTTTGGCGTGAAACGATATCCACGAACTTCTCGGCTCCCAGATCGGCTCCGAAACCGGCTTCAGTGACCACAACATCGCCCAGTTTGAGCGCCGCATCAGTCGCGATCACTGAGTTGGCACCGTGGGCGATATTTGCAAAGGGACCGCCATGGACAAAGGCTGGGGTGCCCTCCAGGGTCTGCACAAGGTTGGGCGCGAGCGCATCACGCAGCACCACCGTCAACGCGCCGCCCGCTTCTAGGTCTGCCACGGTAACAGGGGTGTTCTGGCTGGAACGCCCCACCACGATGCGGTTGAGGCGCTCCCCTAGATCCTCAAGTGACGTCGCCATACAGAAGGTGGCCATGATTTGGCTAGCCGCGGTGATATCGAAGCCTGATTCGCGAGGAACTCCGCCGGTGCGTCCGCCCAATCCGACGACGACGTCGCGCAGCGCACGGTCATTGACGTCCATTGCGCGGCGAATCGTGACTGTACGTGGATCGATGTCAACTGTTGCGAAGTGAAGTGCGTTGTCCACCATTGCGGCCAGAAGATTGTTGGCCTCCGCAATCGCAGCGAAATCGCCGGTGAAGTGCAGGTTTATCTCTGCGTCAGGAATAAGTGAAGCCTTGCCTCCGCCGGTTGCGCCGCCTTTTATGCCAAAGACGGGACCCATGGACGGCTCGCGGAGGGCGAGGACTGAACGGGTCCCGATGTGGCGGAGGCCATCTGCCAGACCGATGGAGGTGGTGGTCTTACCTTCACCTGCGGGTGTTGGCGAAATGGCGGTCACCAAAACCAGCTTGGCCTGCGGGTTTCTTTCAAGCCCCTCAAGGTACTGAAGATCGATCTTGGCCTTGTCGTGCCCGTAGCGGAGCACTGCTGAGTGGGGTATGCCGAGGCCTTCGGCAATCTGCGAGATAGGGAGACCGGACGGAGCACTGTTCCTCGAAGCATTCAACACACCACTCATGCTAGAGAATCCGAGGGGGAACTGGCGAAGGTATTCACCAGTTCCCCCTCGGATGTACTCATCGTGGGCCGCGTTCGTTACCTGTTGTGCGCGAGCCTATGTGGGCGGCTGCCGCATATACCAGCCCCTACACGTACCGGCTGCCACGCGTACCCGTTGTTATGCGTTACTGACAGCACGCAGTCACATGCACCCAGCAGCTCAGAGTATGCCCAGCGCGTGGCGTGCCAGCGCACGAGCCTCCTTGGCTTCCTTTGCTGCCCGTACCGCAACGGCCGCCGCTTCACATTGTTCGAGCGAAACAGCTGAGATTTGAGCACCAACCATAGAGACGGCAGATGATGCCATCGATAGCGATGTGACGCCCATGCCCACTAGGACACATGCCAGAACGGGGTCAGCCGCAGCTTCGCCGCACACACCAACTGGTTTGTTGAGCTTCTTTCCTGCCTGAGCCGTGATGTCAATCAACTTGAGAACAGCCGGCTGCCACGGATCTGTGTACTCCGCAAGATGTGAGGACAAGCGATCTGCTGCCATCGTGTATTGGGTCAGATCGTTTGTGCCAATGGAGACGAAGTCCACGTACGTGAGGAAGTGCTCCGCAAGAATTGCAACAGCGGGAACCTCAACCATGATGCCTGCAGTTAGGCCGCGATCGTGGACCTCCTTAGCGAACCATTCGGCTTCGGGAAGCGTTGCCACCATCGGTGCCATGACCCACGTCTTGCCTACGCGTCCCGCGCTAGCTTGCGCGACGGCGTCGAGCTGGTGGGAAAGAATCTGCGGATTCTGACCAGTGATTCTCAATCCGCGTACGCCGAGCGCGGGGTTATCCTCGTGCTCCATATTTGCGTAGGCAATGGGCTTGTCAGAACCTGCATCCAGAGTGCGCACCACTACTTTGTTCTGCGGGAATGCATCAAAAACCGGCTTGTAGATGGCCACCTGTTCTTCGATGGTCGGTTCAACTTGCGCCTCGAGGAAGCTGAGTTCCGTGCGGAAAAGCCCGATACCTTCGGATTGGCCGTCTGCCGCCTTCTTGGCTGTAGTGCCGTCCTGGACATTGGACAGGAGTTCAACATGGTGACCGTCGGTTGTCTTGGCGGGCCCTTGCCATTGAAGGATAGATGCGCGCCACGCCGCGTCACGTTCGACGTCGATCCGTGCGCGTTCTGGGTCTGGGTTGGGCTGGATGGATCCTTCAGCACCATCGAGGAGAACCCGCTCGCCAGCAGGGATTTGTTCGAGGTCGCGTACCGCAACGATGCACGGAATACCAAGCTGGCGGCAGATAATGGCTGTGTGGCTGGTTGGGCCGCCGAGTTCCGTGGCTATACCGATAACAAGTGTGGGGTCTAGCCCTGATGTATCGGCTGGAGCGAGATCTGTTGCAAAGAGCACCGAGGGTTCTTCCGGGGTGGGAACTCCGGGCTCTGGTAGTCCTTGGATCTGGGCGACTACTCGATCACGCACGTCCAACAGGTCGGTGACGCGTTCTGCCATGAGGCCGCCGGCCTTCTTGAACAACTCCACGAAAGTCTCGGTTGTTTGGACCAACGCCTGAACCGCGGGAGTGCCTTCTTTGAGAATGGCGCTGCGAACTGCCCGGCGAACGCCTTTGTCAGTTGCCAGCGCAGCCGACATCTTGAGCACGTCAGATACTGCACCGATTGTGTTGTTCGAACGGGACAGAAGGCGTTCGGCCACCGTTGCAGCAGCCGCTTCGTAAGCTGCGAACTCCGCCTCACGGGAGTCCTCAGGAATCGCGGGGGCCGTTAGTGCAGGAGCACTTGGACGTACGGCCCACATCACTGGCGCGTATGCCATCCCCGAGACCACGGGGGTTCCAAATATTATGGAAGCTTCCGTGTTTGGATGCACCGTTGAGTCTTCATTGGTCATGTCTATCTCCTCACCATAAAACCGCTATTTCTAGCGCACATTTGCTCCGAATCAACAAACGGCACCCACAAAACATCGATGCGACAATTATCGCCGCATTACGTTCACAACGCACCTCTTTCTCGACTCCGTGGACTTCAACACGCGGTAAGAAGCAAACATCTTCTCGCGATTCCTTCCCACAGGTTGGTCGTGGGTGTTTTGGCGTGTGTACGCGAACACACGCAGTGTTCATGGCGTGCACATCGGATAAACTCCCAGAGATTTCACTGGAACAAGCCAGATGTGAAGGCTTGACATGTAATATCCTCACAGACTGGAGGGAAAACGCTCGTCGTTGCTGATTGATGCGCCTCCACGATCCCATTTCTCATGCTCGTCAAAGGAGTCTCCAATGGAGGACTCAAGCTCACGGCACCGCCGCCCGCCGTCTATGGAAGACGTCGCGGCCATCGCCGGAGTATCACACCAGACCGTTTCCCGTGTGCTCAACAGTACCGGCAAGGTGCGCCCGGAGACTCGTGAACGCGTACTAGCAGCGATCGCGCAGATTGGGTACCGGAGAAACGAGACCGCACGTGCGCTGGCAACTGCCCGCAGTCGGGTCATTGGGATCATCACACCTACCTTCCAGCACTACGGCCCGGCTTCCACACTTATGTCCGTGCAACTTGCGGCTAATGACAAGGGTTATCTGGTTAGTGTGGCGGCGCTTCCGGAGTTCTCACCGGCCAATCTTCGGCGCGCGCTGGAGCAGTTTCTGGGTCAGGGTGTGGCAGGGATTGTTTTGATCGTTCCCGTTACAGAGGCCGCCACCGAACTTAACAAGTTCTCACTTCCCGTCCCGGCAATCGCAATCTCCTCCTCGTGGGTATCGGAAGAGTCCACTATTGCGCGCGTTGGCGTGGAGCAGCGTGGTGGAGTTCGCGCCGCCATGCTTCATCTCAAGGAGCAGGGCTGCCAAGTGGTCAGCCATTTTGCAGGCCCGAGTGTGTGGTTTGATGCGCTTGAACGCGAAGCCGCTTGGCACGAAGCCATCGAAGAGTTCGGGCTCACCGCCGGCCCCATCTTCCGTGGTGATTGGACCGCAGCATTTGGCTTCGCCATGGCAACTGAGATTTCCCGCGGTAAGCTGCCGGACGCAATCTTCGCCGCCAACGATCAGATGGCCTTGGGAACTCTTCAAGCCTTTGCCCAAAAAGGCATCCGCCTTCCCGATGATGTGCGCCTTGTTGGGTACGACGACGAGGACGCTTCCGCCTACTTCTACCCCAGTCTGACCACTGTTCGCCAAAACTTCTCTCAGCTCGGCTATGAAGCTGTGGATGCACTCATCCGCCAGTTCGATGGCCAGAAGGCGGAGAACAAGCTGCTCCCGGCCGAATTACGCGTTCGCGCTTCAGCCTAACGGCGTCTCCGCCTGAGCCGGAAGCATCGCTGAAAACCGGCAAGGTCCGTACGCCCGCCCGGGCATCTCGATCTGTGGTGGAGATATCTTCAACAGAGCTGAAGGTGTTCCTAACGGAGGTCTGGACTGTACAAAAGGTACCCCCTTGGGTTTAGAATGTTAGCGCTAACTCAATTGGGATGGCTGAACTCGCAGGCGCGTTTGGAGATCCCATGAGTTGTCCGTTTCGGCATCGCAGCCGAGCGGAAAACTACACAACGAGCTTTGCATCCAGCCATGCTCACGCAGCATCACCGAGCACTCGATGCCCAAGGAGAAAACAATGTCAGCCGCCAATCTATGGTCACCCCAAATGGCCGAGAAGATTCAGGAAGCTCGTGTTGAGGTCTGCCGACTTCATTCGGAGCTCATTAAGTGGGGACTGGTGGTCTGGACCGCCGGAAACGTATCCCAGCGCGTTCGCTGCGAAGCTGAAGACGGTTCCGAAGATGTCCTCGTCATCAAGCCGTCAGGTGTCTCCTATGACGAACTGACCCCCGCAGACATGGTGGTTTGCGATCTGGATGGGAATCTCATCCTTGGTGACCACGCGCCGTCGTCGGACACGGACGCACACGCTTACGTCTACCGTCACATGCCCGAAGTGGGCGGTGTGACGCACACCCATTCCAGCTACGCCACCGCATTCGCTGCGGTAGGCAAGCCCATCCCTTGCCACCTGACAATGATGGGCGACGAGTTCGGCGGCGAGATTCCGATCGGACCCTTCGCACTCATCGGTGACGATTCGATTGGCCGCGGCATAGTCGCAACCCTCAAGGAATCGCGTAGCCCAGCAGTTCTCATGCAGAACCACGGCCCGTTCACCATTGGCAAGAACGCCAAGGCCTCGGTCAAGGCAGCAGCCATGACCGAAGAAGTTGCACGAACCATGTTCATCGCACTTCAGCTCGGCGATCCCATCGCAATCGATCCAAAGCTTGTCGATTCTTTGTACGAGCGTTATCAGAACGTCTACGGCCAGCACTGAGTCGGAAATCTTCCACAACATTCAAAGGAGAATTAGCAATGAAGAGCAGTTTTGAGGGCCGCGAGGTTTGGTTCCTCACCGGCAGTCAGGGCCTCTATGGCGACGACGCATTGGCGCAGGTCGCCAACCAGTCACAAAACGTCGTTGAAACCCTTAATCGGTCCGGCGATATCCCAGTCAACATCGTGTGGAAGCCGACTCTGACCGATTCTGATTCCATCCGCCGTGCAATCTTGGACGCGAACTCGAATGACAACGTGCTCGGCGTGGTCGCGTGGATGCACACATTCAGCCCAGCCAAGATGTGGATCGCGGGACTCAATGTCCTCAACAAGCCACTACTCCACCTGAACACTCAGGACAATGTGGTTTTGCCGTGGGCAACCATTGACATGGACTTCATGAACCTCAACCAGTCTGCTCATGGAGACCGCGAGTTCGGCTACATCCTGTCCAGACTCGGAATCGACCGCGAAACCGTAATCGGTAGTGCTACTGATCCGGCCGTTCGCGCTCGCGTTTCCAACTGGGTTCGCGCCTGCGCAGGCTGGGCCGCCATTCACGATCTAAACGTCGTGCGCTTTGGTGACAACATGCGCAACGTCGCCGTCACCGACGGTGACAAGACCGAAGCACTCAAGGTCTTTGGTGTCAGCGTGAACACGTGGGGCGTCAACGATCTCGTGGAGGTCGTCAACGATGTGGCAGATGCTGATATCGATGCTTTGGCTGCTGTATACGAGGACTCCTACGAAGTAGTACCCGAACTGCGCCGCGGTGGCGACCGCCACGAATCATTGCGCTATGCAGCACGCCAAGAGATCGCACTGCGCCGTTTCCTTGATGAGCGCAATGCGTCTGCATTCACTGATACGTTCGAAGATCTTGGCGCCCTGCGCCAGCTCCCGGGTATCGCTGCACAGCGCCTCATGGCTGATGGCTATGGATTTGGCGCCGAAGGCGACTGGAAGACTGCTGTACTGGTCCGCACTGTCAAGGCAATGTCCGAAGGGCTCCCCGGCGGCGCATCCTTGATGGAGGACTACACCTACAACCTCGTTCCAGGCCAAGAACTCATTCTTGGTGCGCACATGCTCGAGATTTGCCCATCTCTGACAACTCAGAAGCCGCGCGCAGAGATTCATCCTCTCGGCATTGGTGATCGCGAGGATCCGGTGCGCTTGGTCTTCTCTATGGATCCCAGCGAGGCAGTCGTTGTCTCTATGGCCGACATGGGCAATCGATTCCGCCTGACCGCGAACGTGGTCGACGTCGTCGAACCCCTCGAACCGCTCCCGAACCTTCCGGTGGCGCACGCGATTTGGAAGCCACAGCCATCCCTCAGTGTCTCAGCCGAGTGCTGGATGGAGTCTGGGGCTGCACACCACACCGTCATGACCAATGCGATTGGCGTGGACATCTTCAGGATGTTCGCACAGATGGCACACACCGAGCTTGCCGTGATCGACAAGTCCACCGATGTCGCTTCTTTCAAGAACGAACTGCGGTGGAACAAGGCGTACTTCCAGCTCGCTCAGGGCTTGTGACGCCGAAAACAATCTGTGTCCAAACCGTTATAAACATCTTGTTTTACAAGGCAGTGTGTTAGCGCTAACATATTCATAGGTGGCCGCCCACTAGGCCACAGCGACGTTGCTGTCGCGATTCTCAAGGAGGAGAAACAGTGAAAAGGAACATCCGCAACTCCGTTGTTGCAGTGACTGCAGGCTTCACAATGATGGCCACCCTGACCGCATGCGGTAATGGTGACAGTGCATCTGAGGAAACAAGCGGCTCAAGCAGCTCCGAATGTGCAAGCGACCTCTCCGACGTCACAGTCGGTTTCGTGGCCGTGGGTCCTGAAGGCGCATGGCGCGAGGCAAACGAGAAGGACGTGCAGACCGCATTCGAAGATGCAGGCGCAACCGTCAAGTACGCCGGCACCGCCGACAACGATCAGGCCAACCAGATCCAGTCGATGCAGTCATTCATTGACGAAGGCGTTGACCTCATCCTGCTTTCGGCAACAGAAGCAACTGGCTGGGAAGATACCCTCCAGGAAGCAGCTGACGCTGAAATCCCAGTAATCCTGCTTGACCGCATGATCGAGCCCGATAACCAGGATCTCTACGCCACCCACCTCGGCCCGGACAACTACGCAATTTCGTCCAATGCAGCCAAGTGGGCAAACGAGCAGTTCCCGGATGGCGCGAACTACGCCGTCCTCGAGGGACCTGCTGGCCTCTCTGTGGTCAACGAGCGCAACGCTGGTTGGGATGACACGATCAACGACAACCTGACCAAGGTTGATAGCCAGGATGCTGGCTGGTCCACGGCAGACGCCAAGGACATCACGTCCACCATGCTCAAGTCCAACAACAACGATATCCAGCTCATCTTCGCTCAGAACGATGAAATGGGCCTCGGCGCTGCACAGGCAGTCGAAGAAGCAGGTCTGGTTCCTGGAGATGACGTCAAGATCATCACCATTGACGGCACCAAGGCAGCCCTCGAAGCCCTCTCCGCTGGCCAGCTGAGCCTCGTTGCCGAGTACAACCCGATCTTCGGTCAGGATGCAGTCGATGCTTCCATCAGCATTCTCTGCGGCGAGGATGTCGAAAAGAACATCGTGATCGAGAGCCAGATCTTCGACAGCCCTGAGGCTGCAGACGAAGCTCTTCCGACTCGCGCTTACTGATCAACTGATCGGCCGTACATAACCCGCACGGCGATCACAACCGAATAAAAACTAAAGTCTGGGCCCACGGTTTCATATCCAAACAGATGGAGCCGTGGGCCCCAGACTTTGCAAGGATTCATGGTGCGGCAACGATGTGCGCGCCGTGGCACGCAAGATGAGCTAGTACAACGGCGTAGCTCACAGGAAAAGTACTGGTGGGAGAAGATGGCTCAAATGGAACCAATAGTCCAGATGGAGCATATCTCGGTCGAGTTCCCGGGTGTAAAGGCTTTGCAGGATGTCGATTTTCGGCTCTTTCCCGGCGAAGTTCACGCACTCATGGGCGAGAATGGCGCAGGCAAGTCGACCTTGATCAAAGCCTTGACTGGCGTAAACAAGCTGGCCAACGGCAGTATTTATGTATCGGGTGAGCAGGTGAAGTTCGGCGGTACCAGCGACGCTCAGAACGCAGGCGTGGCCACGGTTTACCAGGAAGTGAACCTGTGTGCAAACCTGACAATCGGCGAAAACGTGATGCTTGGCCATGAGGCTCGTGGCCCATTCGGCATCAACTGGAAGAAGACAAACGACGAGGCTAAGGATGCCCTCGCGCGCCTCGACCTCGATCTTGACCCGCGAGCTCCCCTTTCGAGCATCTCGATTGCGTTGCAGCAGTTGGTGGCAATTTCCCGCGCCATGGTAGTAGATGCAAAGGTCCTCATTCTTGACGAACCGACCTCCAGCCTCGATGAGAACGAGGTTAAGGGCCTGTTCACCGTCATCCGTCGCCTGCGCGATGAAGGCGTGGCAATCCTCTTCGTCTCCCACTTCTTGGATCAGATCTACGAGATCACAGATCGCCTAACGGTACTGCGAAATGGGCAGTTCGTCGGTGAATACATGACCGCAGAACTTGACCGCAAGAGCCTCATCAATAAGATGATCGGCAAGGACATGGAGGCCCTCTCAGACCTCGACGATGCCGCCGGTCGCAAGTACGCAAAAGACGAAGGCCAACCCGTCCTTCAGCTGAACGGACTTGGAAAGAACGGCACGATCAAGCCTATCAGTATTGACATGTACAAGGGCAATATCATTGGCTTCGCTGGACTTCTCGGTTCCGGGCGCACGGAGCTCGCCAAGCTTATCTATGGTGCCGACAAGGCCACAGATGGCGATATCAAGCTCAGCGGATCAGACATCAAGATTTCAAACCCTGCTGTAGCTCTCAAGAACAAGCTCGCATACTCCACAGAGAACCGCCGCGACGAAGGCATCGTCGGGGACTTGACTGTTCGCGAGAACATTATTCTGGCTCTTCAAGCCATTCGAGGCTGGACACATCCGATCCCCCGCAAGGAACAGGATGCTCTGTGCGCCGAATACATTGAGAAGCTGAACATCAAGCCAGCCGATCCCGAAAAGCTTGTCAAGAATCTCTCCGGTGGCAACCAGCAGAAAGTCCTTCTGGCTCGCTGGCTCGCAACGAATCCAGAGATCCTCATTCTTGACGAACCCACCCGCGGAATCGACGTGGGCGCCAAGGCAGAGATTCAGGAGATCGTTCTGGAGCTCGCCAAGGCCGGTATGACCATCATCTTCATTTCCTCCGAGATGGAGGAAGTTGTCCGACTCAGCGATCGCATCCTCGTCCTTAAGGACCGGGCCCCGCTCGCAGAACTTGTCAACGGCCCAGGCGTGACAGCCGATAGCATCGTTGACGTCATTGCCGCCGGAGGTGTGGCAGCATGAAGAACTTGCTGAAGAACCAACTGTTCTGGGCCGCTATGGTCCTCGTGGTGCTGATGATTATCAACATCACGGAGAACGGTACAGCCACCATTGGTTATTCTAATGGCCGCCTCACCGGCCCCATTATCGACCTCTTCATCTTCTCTCCACCGATCCTCATGATCTCGATCGGTATGACGCTCGTCATTGCCACGTCAGGTATCGATCTTTCGGTCGGATCGATCATGGCGGTGGCCGGCGCAGTTGCCATGCAGTACTTGCACGGTTCATCAAACCCGAACAGCCCGGCAACAATTGCTATCGCTTTCATCCTCGCTCTGGCAGTTGGACTGCTGTGTGGCGCCTTCTCCGGATTCCTCGTCTCTGTAGTCAAGCTTCAGCCCTTCATCACCACTTTGATCATGATGCTCGCTGGCCGCGGCATTGCGAACATGATCACCGGCGGCGGCAATACTGAAGGCGGAAGTTCAGGCTTCAATAAGATCGCTCAAGGCACTGTGCTCGGCTTCCCGTTGCGGTTCATCGTCGCAATCATCGTGCTTCTGCTGGTGGCCGCTCTGGTACGCAAGACCGCCCTCGGCATGTCCGTTGAAGCAGTCGGTATCAACGCCGACGCCGCCGAGATGGCCGGTGTTCGCTCCAACCGAATCCAGTTCATGGTCTATACCCTTTCCGGTCTCCTTGCGGCAGTTGCGGGTGTACTGACCGTCGCATACATCGGACGTGTGGAAGTCGCATCAACCGGCACTGGTGCAGGGATGGAAATGGACGCCATCTTGGCAGTGGTCATCGGAGGTACGTCGCTCGCTGGCGGCAAGTTCAACCTAGGTGGAACAGTGCTTGGCGCATTCGTCATCACGGCGCTGGATCAGACGGTCGTCTACTTGGGAATCTCCTCCGCAGCTGTACCCGCCTTCAAGGCAATCGTCATCATCGGCATCTGCCTCCTACAGTCGGATCGTATTCACGGGTGGTTCTCTTCGCCCTCCAGATCCCGAGTTGTTGAAAAGAAAGAAGAGACTCCAAAGGTGGTTGCAGCATGAGCTCGGTCAGTCTTGACAAGAAGAAGGCGCGCCCGAAGATTGCGCGGTCTACTTACACCACGATCGCAGCCGTTGCGCTGCTGGTCATTCTCCTCGTGGGTGGGCATCTCATCTACGGTAAGATCCTCGCTCCTAACACGATGTCCAGTCTGCTGAGGAACTACGCGTACCTCCTCATTCTGGCCGTCGGCCTCACGTTCACGATTCTCACTGGTGGAATCGACCTCTCCGTTGGTGCCATCGTCGCTTTCTCTTCGGTCGCCGGCGTCATGCTGGTTGGAGCAGGCTGGAACACCTACCTAGTCATGGTGCTCATGGTGCTCATGGGAACAGGCTTCGGTCTGATCTCCGGCGTCCTCGTCAGATATTTCAATGTCCAGCCATTTATTGCAACGCTGTCAACAATGTTCTTGGCACGTGGTCTAGCCTCAATGCTCTCAACCGAACCCGTACGCATTCCTGACGGTTCGCCAATGAAGAGCCTCTCCACTGAAGTCATCCTGTATGACGGCCCGAAGAACATGGACTTCAAGATCTCGCTCAACGTCATCATCGCGATCGTTGTGCTCATCATTGGATTCATCATTCTTCACCGCACCCGTTTTGGCCGCACTGTCTACGCGATTGGCGGCTCGGAGAACTCGGCATCGCTGATGGGCCTACCCACAGGCAGAGCAAAGCTCATGGTGTACGTCATTTCCGGCACACTCGCTGGCTTGGCCGGCTTGGTGTACGCATCGCGTATCGGTAATGCCTCAAACGTCGTGGGTACTGGTTGGGAACTCGATGCCATCGCTGCCACAGTGATCGGTGGAACGCTGCTCACGGGCGGCGCCGGTTACGTGCTTGGTTCGGCAGTCGGTGTGTTCGTGCTCGGAACGCTCAACCTCCTTATCAACCGCGATGGCAACGTGCCAGCGGCAGCAACCACAATCATCACGGGAGCTATCCTGCTGATCTTCGTGCTCCTGCAGCGCGCGATCACAGTCAGCGGCAACCGCGGTGGTCTATTCAAACGCAAGTCTCGGGATGTAGCGGCCGGGGGCACTCCTCCAGACGCCTCCTCCACAGCGTTACCACTATCCGAGTCGGAGTCCGCCGAATCCGGATCCGCCAAGGTGTCAGCCAGCCCAGCTGTTTGACATAGATAACCTAGTTTCTCCTGACTAGTTGAGATGGGTTGGGTCCAGAGTTGTCAAGCTCTGGACCCAACCCATTTCCTTTCTTGGCGTTTTACCTGCTCCCCGGCCTTATAGCATGGAGGTAGCAATCCTTACGACTGGAGTTGACATGGGAGAAGTCGCCGTACTTGGTTCTATCAATCACGACGTGATTGTCACCTGTGACCGAGCCCCCAGGGCCGGTGAGACCGTTCATGGATCCGCCGTTTCCTTCTATCCAGGAGGAAAGGGATCTAATCAGGCGATCGCTGCTGCCCGTTTTGGGGCCGACGTTTCCTTTTTTGGCCGCGTAGGCAAAGATTCCGCTGGCCTGAGTCTGCTTTCAAACCTGGACGACGACGGCGTCAATCGTCGCTACGTTCGAATCTCCGATTCATTGCCCACTGGCACGGCACTTATCACAGTGGATCGCGAGGGGAACAACTCGATCGTGGTGGTTTCCGGCGCCAACTCGAGTATGGGTAGCTCAGATGTTGCTGAACTCACGGATGCCGGTTGCGGACCCAACGATGTCCTGGTGTGCCAACTCGAGATTCCACGTGAAACAGTTGCTGAGGCATTGAATGCCGGCCACGAGCTCGGAATGACCACTATCCTCAACGCCGCGCCAGCAGACGATGTGCGTGACCTTCTCGCCGTCGTCGACGTATTCGTGGTGAATGAACGTGAGATTGTGCCCAACATCGGTGGCGAGTTCTCCAGTAGATCTGAGCTGACGGAGCGGATTGCCGAGCTTTCGGCGGCCTACCAGTGCTCCACGATCGTGACGCTGGGGGCGGAAGGGTGCGTGGCAGCACTGTACATCGATGGCGCGATCTCCACACTTGATCTCGAAGTTCCGGATGTCGAGGTAGTTGATGGCACGGGAGCTGGCGATACGTTTGTTGGCGTGCTCGCCGCGTGCATCGCTGCCGGCACTGATCCACGCGAATCGGTCAGCTTAGCTGGTATCGCTGGGTCCCTTTCCACTACGCGGAAGGGCGCACAGGATGCCATGCCCACACGTAGCCAGGTAGAAGCCTTTATGGCATAGGCGCGTGAAGCCGAACGCCTCATGATGTGCTGACCGCACAGCAAAGGTGGGAGCCACACAGAGTTACTGCGTGGCTCCCACCTTTGCTCGCGGGTCGAACTTTCAGATCACCCGGCTAGTTTGCTACTCCTCAAAAGAGTTGCATTTGATGATGACCTTCGGATACTGGCCGCTCAAGTGAACCTCGAAAGCCTCAGTCGCATCGTTGAGTGGAACAACCTTTTGAGTAAACGGCTCCAAGTCTAGTTCCGGCAGGAGCTGAAGCGCACGCGGGAATGAGTAAGGCGAAATGAACAACCCTGAGATCGTCAGCTCATGGAAGTAGCACCACTTGGCGATGTTCAAAGGCATCTCATATTCGTTCGGGTACATTGCACCGAAAATGAGTGTTCCGCCCTTTGCCGTCAAAGGTGGCAAAGTTGGCACGGCCTTCGTTGAACCGGAAGCATCGAGAACCTTTTCAAATCCAACTCCCCCGGTGATCTCCATAACTCGTTCTTCAACGTTCTCAGTGACAGGATCAATGACGTACCTGGCTCCCATGGCAAGCGCCAGCTCACGCCGTTCGGCGATCGGTTCGATCATGGTCAGCTTTGTTGCGCCGCCGCGGGCAAGTAGCTGCGTGGCAATCTGACCAATGGGCCCTCCGCCGCACACAAGTGCCGTATCGCCGATGCGCATGCTCAGTTTGTCGAGCGCGCGAACACCTACTGATACCGGTTCAAGCAAGCAACCCTTGAGGAGGCTCACATCGCTAGGGAGCTTATAGACCTGACCGTAGTGCCACACCACGTACTCCGCCATCGCAGGGCGTTGGTATTGGAAGGGGGCAGAACAGAACTGCTGGCGGCCGGCCCGGCACTCATCGCACGCGCCGCACAACCACAGGAAGTTACACGCAACGCGGTCGCCAACAGCGATTCCGGCAGCTTTCGCTTCTTCCCCAACTTCCTCAACCACACCTGACATCTCGTGACCGAGCAGCTGCGGAACGTCCCAGCTGAAGGCACCTTCGGCTAGGTGAGGGTCTGATCCACAAATGGCAGCATAGGCCACGCGAATCTTGACGTCAGTGACGCCCACCTGCTGCTCGGGAATATCAATCACTTCGATTCTTCCCCGCAAGGAAGGATCCTGGTGATTGAGCTTTCCCATCTTGGTTATTGCAACTGCTTTCATAATGACTCCTCGTGATTCCCTGACGTTAATTGGTCACATCTTTTCGACAACCTGGTCATCTCCCCTAGCCGAAATGTCTGCGACCATGTTCGCGTACGACTTCTTATCTAGGCGATAGAACCGAAGGCAGATTGCTCCCACTAGGCAGAGCGAGCCGATGAAGACGTGGCAGAAGAAGTTGATCCAGAACAAGGTCGTATCGTTTTGCTGCTCATTGGGTACGTATCCGATCCATCCCAGAACCCACCCCGCCCCAGCAGTAGAAATCGCGGTGCCAACCTTCATTGCAAAGGTAATAAACGCAGAGACGAAACCGGCGGCCAAGATCCTGTAGCGCCAGATCGTGTACTCAGTAGTGTCCGGCACCATCCCAAACAGGCTGGCCAGAATCATTCCCTGCCCAATTCCAAAGAGCACACTCATCGCGTAGTAGAGAACAACACCCGTGTCCGTCTGAATCGGAATAAAGAAGCACGCGATAGATGCCAACCCTGCCACCACGAAGCCGATCTGCGGGAGTGTGCTCTTATTGCGAACCTTGAACACCAGCCACGTGATGGAAATTGCGCCCACCATGCTGAGTGCGGACTGGATCGTGGTGTTATTGGCAAAGAGCAGCTCGTTATCAGCGTTGTACCGGAAGTAGTAGAGGCGCATGGATGTTGCACCCAAGAGGATTCCCCAGCAGAAGAACGCACCAGCCAAGGTCCATACCGGCCCGTTGCCCACCAACGTGCCAAACAGGTTGCGGTAAGAGACCTTCACATGTGGAATCTTGACTACCTCTTTGTTGGCGGCGAAGCACCAAATGTAGAACGGCAGTGCGAGCAACGAGAAGATGATCGCTGCGCGCTGGTAGCCTGCGGCAGCATCTCCTCCACCAACCCAATCAACAATTCGCAGCAGGAAGAACGCCAGAAGGGTTGCGGAAAGGAAGGCAGCAGTCATGCGATAGGACGACAAACTCGACCGAGCTTCGGTGTTCCGAGTAAGCACTGCCGGCATAGCACTGTATGGGATGTTAACGAGGGAGTACGCCACCACGAGGAGAACGTAGGTGACGCTCGCCCACGCGAATCGCCCACCTTCGCTCCAACTCAGGAAAGTGGAGAACGTCAGAATGTTCAGAATGAGCATAGGGATGCATGCGAAGAGGATGTAGGGGCGGTATCGGCCCCACCGAGTCTCAGTACGGTCGGCCAGATCACCAATGAACGGGTCAACCACGGCATCAAATAGCTTGGGAACCATGAGCATGAAACCCACGGCCGTCGCGTTGAGTAACGCAACGTCGGTCAGGAAGTACATGAGGTAGCCACTTACAAGGGCCCAACTCATGTTGTTTGCAAAATCTCCGGCAGCGTATCCGATCCGCTGCGGGATGGAAAACTGAACATCTTCGTTCTGTTTCGTATGTTCTTCGGTAATAGCAGTCACCATTGACTCCTTTTATCTATTCCAGTCTCTGTGGTGGCGGCCATGGCTAGATGGCCACCACCACAGAGAACATGCGCTTATCCGACTAAGTTGCGAACTGCGGCAACGGTCGCATCGAGTCCGAATCCATGCTTCTCTCGCAACTCATCGGGCTTGCCAAATCCGGCATAGACCTGAGGGACCCCGAGCCTGCGGAAACCATCCACGCTCACGCCGTGGTCCACGAGAGTATCGGCCGCGATACTTGCTAGGCCGCCATGCTTGAGGTGATCCTCAAGCACCAGAATCTTCTTCGTCTCAGTGGCAGCACGAAGGATTGCGGACTGATCCACAGGTTTGAGCGAGTACATGTCAATCACTCGAACAGAGACTCCCCCAGCCGCGAGGATTTCGGCTGCCTCAAGTGCCTGGCCCACCAGAACACCATAGGTGAGAATCGTTGCGTCATCTCCAGATCGCGCTTCAATCGATCCTCCGAAGGGATAGCTCTGCGAACCAGGTTCATAAAGGACCTGATCAGCCTTGCCTTGTGACACTCGAACGTAAAGCGGGCCACGCAGATCTATCGCTTGGCGCAGGACTTCCCCGATCATGGCAGGATCACTGATCGCAACAACTGTCATGTTGACGATCGACGTCATCAGCGCAACGTCCTCGATCATGTAGTGAGTTGCCCCGCCTTCCGAAACCATTCCCGCGTGGGTGGCGATGATGGTTACGGGAAGATTGGGATACCCCACATCTGTGCGGCATTGCTCAAAGGCTCGCATCGTCAGGAACATACCCATCCCCACGACGAACGGACGGGCCCCCTCATATGCGAGTCCTGCTGCCAGCGTGATGCAGTTCTGTTCCGCTATGCCGACGTCGACGAATCTATCGGGATGATGGGCCTTGAACTCATTGAGGGACTGACCAATGTCAGGAGTCAGCGCCCACACGTTGTCATATTGGGAACCAAGCTCATCAAGCGTGTCACCCATGACTGAGCGAGCGGACAACATGTCCTTGAAATTGAACGTTACTGGCATTACTTCACCGCTGCCTTTCGTGATTCCTTCAGTGACGCGAGCGCGCGCTCGAGGTCCTGTGCGTTGACTGAACCCGCGTGCCAACCAATTTCAGCTTCCATGAAATCGACGCCCTTGCCCTTAACGGTGCGGCAGATGATCGCCGTCGGGACGTTTGAATCGACACTCGGAAGGTTGTCCATAGCCGTGACAAGCTCAGCCATGTTGTGGCCATCAACCTCGACCACATTCCAGCCAAATGCGCGCCACTTGTCCGCGTACGGCTCAAGGATGATGCGCTCTTCTGACATCGATGTCATGAACTGGCGATTACGATCGACGAGCACAACGAGGTTTCCGAGCCTCTGGCTCACGCCAGCTATTGCCGCTTCCCAGATACTGCCCTCAATTGACTCACCGTCGCCGACGAGTGTGAATACACGATGGCTCCTCCCCTGCTGGCGCGCCCACGTGGCCATGCCCACCGCGAGTCCCAGACCGTGTCCAAGTGAGCCCGTGGAGCATTCAACACCTGGAAGTTGCACCTTGCACGGGTGCATTCCGAATGCGCTGTCGAGTTGGCCGTACGTGCGAACGATTTCCTCGTAATCGAAGAAGCCTCTAATTGCCATTGCAATGTACATGCACACAGCTGCATGACCCTTGCTCAGAACAAACCTGTCCCGCTCTGGCATTGAGATATCGTCCGGATCCAAGTTCATCGCATACTCGTAGAGCACCGTGAATATGTCGGCAGCTGAAAGGTCTCCGCCAATGTGAACGGCGCCTTCGTAGGTGCCGCACAGTTGGATGAGCTTTTCGCGCAGCTCAAAGGCCTGTTCCTCAAGCTCTTGCGTTCGCACGGCTATATCTTGCGTTGTTGTTGTCATCGTGTTGTCCTCCTTGACTCTCGATGGGTTACTTTGTGCAGTCCAAGATGATCTTTGGGTACTGGCCCGAATGGAACATCTCCACAGCTTGTAGCGCCTTGGTCAACGGCACCGTGGGCCCCAGAAGTCGATCGAAATCGAGTCTGGGAAGCAGGTCTATTGCGCGCGGGAAGAGTGATGGGCTTGTGAAGACAGTGAGGATTGAGCCTTCCCGGCTGTAAAGATCGTAGAGATTGAGCGGCATCGCGTACGTCGGCGGAAAAACGGCAAAGTACACGGTCCTGCCACACTTGCCTGTAATGGCCAACGCCGGTTCCGCAGCCTTTGGATTACCTGAGGCTTCAAAGACGACGTCGAAGCCCTTGCCACCCGTAATGCGCGTTGCCTCAGTTTCCACGTCCTGCGTGAAGGGATCGATGGTGTGAGTTGCGCCCATCGCTAGGGCTGCTTCGCGTTTGGCCTGCACTGGCTCGATGACTGTAACCTTCGCTCCACCGGAGAGAAGGATAAGGTTCAGCAGAATGGCCCCGATTCCTCCAGTCCCGGAAATGGCTACAGTCTGGCCTGGCTGAATCGGAGCTAGGTCAAGTGCCCGGACAGCACATACCGTTGGTTCCACGATGGTGAAGTGGCGAAGGTCTGCGTCTGCTGGCAGACGATAGACGCTACTTGCACTGGTGACGTAGTACTCGCTGAAACCTCCAAAGGGTGCCGCATTGACGCAGTATTGCTGCTGCCCCTCTTGACAGCGCGTGCATTGCCCACACACGGAGACAGGAAAAGCCGTGACCTTGTCGCCAAGTGACAAACCGCTCTTCTCAGTACCTTCACCCAATCCCACGACGGTTCCCGCCGTTTCGTGGCCAAGTGCCATGGGCGGCTTTGCGCCAAGCACACCCTGCGTCACTTGATGCACGTCAGTAGCGCACAGCGAAGCATAGGCAACTTTCACCTTCACCTCGCCGTATCCCGGATTAGGGATATCGACGTCCAAGACTTCCATAGTCTGTGGAGCCGAAAAATAGAATGATTTCATCTGTGGCGTTGTCATTGTCCTACTCAGACCTCCTTGCTCTGTCTTCTCCAATGAAGACCCGATCAACATCGTCGTTGGTCGTTTGCCTCTGGCCTGCGTCGCAACATTTTCGGAAGCGAAGCCGCTAAGGCCCGAGGATGTTAGGACCAAAGGCTTTGGCTGTCAAGCTGTTTCTTGGGAGCTCCACAGACCACTTCTTCGCGTGAGGCTGGAATCCTTGATTCTCCAGCGCAGCTCCCCGATGAGTTCGGCAGATTTCGGACTATTTGCGACCGTATCGTGTTACGTTTCCTTCGAAACCTTTTCGATGAGGAGAAGTGTGAAGGTAACCTTGAGAGATGTGGCCCGCCAGGCGGGAGTCTCAAACGCAACAGCATCAAAGGCGCTCAACAGCCGCGGCGACGTGGCTGAAGACACCCGCGACAGGGTTCTCAGAGCTGCCCGCACACTGGGGTACGGCACGAGAATCGCATCAAACTCAATTCTCGAGCGCTCGGTCATCAACGTTCTCATTGATGCAATGGACCCTTACTATGGCGTGGAAGTCCTTCGTGGACTGATAGCTGAAGGTCAGAAGCAAGGTGTGGACGTTATTCCACACATCGAAACTGCCGAAACCAGCGTTTCCTCGATGGACGAATGGGAACGCCTGCATCTGACCAGCCGCACTATTGGGATTGTCATCGTGGTATTGCGGTCAGGTAGCCCAATCCATGAAGTTGCGCGGCGCCGTGGCCTGCCTGTCATCGTGATCGACCCTTACTCCATGGAGAAACAAGGTGATATCAGCATCAGCTCCACGAACTGGCAGGGAGGCCGCGATGCTACCACTATGCTCATCGAACTTGGACACCGGCGAATTGGCGTGATTGCTGGACCTTCACACTTCGTACCTGGCGTGGAAAGGCTGTATGGCTATCGCACGGCCCTTGACGACCATGCCATCTCATGGGACCAATCATTGGTGGTTGAGGGCTCCTACACGTTTGGGTCGGGATTTGACGCTGCCGAGAAGTTGCTGGATCTCGCCTCCCCACCCACAGCC
This sequence comes from Changpingibacter yushuensis, assembly GCF_014041995.1. Classification (NCBI taxonomy): domain Bacteria; kingdom Bacillati; phylum Actinomycetota; class Actinomycetes; order Actinomycetales; family Actinomycetaceae; genus Changpingibacter; species Changpingibacter yushuensis. The sequence continues at coordinate 2,320,672 of NZ_CP059492.1, forward strand.
ATCTTCGCGCTCAGCGACCGCATGGCGCTCGGCGCCATCCGGGCACTGGAGACGCGGGGGAAGAAGGTCCCTCGCGACATTTCAATTGTCGGTTTCGATAACTCGCCCGGTTCCGAACTGGTCACTCCCGCTCTCACAACGGTCGGCCAACCTTTGGCATCGATGGGCCGGGTCGCAGTATCAACTATCCAGAGTCTGCGCGAAGGTACACGGCTCCACACTCACACATTCCAGCTGGCGACCACCCTCATTGAGCGGGCGTCATGCGCTCCCCCGCGGTACGCCGAGGCAATGTGATCAGGGCCATATCGTCATATGATGTGTGCAAGACTCTAAGAAACATCCGGTAGTTTCCGCCCAATCCTTCGATGGTCGGAACTGAGAAGGCTCGTTGTTCAGCTCGGCTTTCGGTACAGTTCCGACCACCGTCACCCTCCACCCCCAGCTAGACGTGTCCACCCCTAAAGCGCATCTGGAGCTGACTCACACATGTCCTTGCCTCTAGCATTATCTGCTGCGCTCCGGCGTGGCATCGTCGTATCGCTGCTCGCCAGCAGCTTCGCTGCCACCAGCGTTGTGGCAGCGGAAGCCGAGCCTGTGACGGATTCTCTCATCGGCGCCTCGAATACCGTGTGGCGTTATTCGGACAACTACACAGATCTAGTCCAGACGATCGGCTCGGACGAATCCAGCAGGAACTTCACGTGGTACACCAAGGTGGACACCGAGCAGGTACTCCAATACGCGCCAGCTATCTCTGGCATATCGTTCCCGGCTGGGCAGACCACCACTGTGGCGGCCACCGGTGAGGAGACCACAAGTGGCGAATACAACCGCCGCGCCACAGTTGAGAATCTCGCAGAGAACTCAACCTACGTGTATCGAGTGGGATCAGAGGAAGGCGGCTGGTCCGATATCCACAGGATCACTACGCGAAGCTTCACGGGAGACTATAGCTTCCTGTTCTTCGGTGATCCTCAGGTGGGAGCTTCCGGCAACCTGACCTCCGATGAGGCCGGTTGGAATGACACGATTGACGTGGCGTTGGAGACCTACCCTGACTCCGAACTCATCTTCTCATCAGGCGATCAGGTGAACACAGCCTCGAATGAAGCCGAATACGCCACCTACCTCTCTCCTTCAGCGATGGCCAACCTTCCTTCGGTTCCGGTCACCGGAAACCACGACGTAGGTTCGAAAGCTTTTGAGCAGCACTACACCGTGCCAAATCTTGACCCCGAAGCAGGAAAGATGAGTTCTTCGACCGCTTCCGGTGGGGATTACTGGTTCGAGTACAAAGATGTTCTTTACGTAGTGCTTAACTCAAACAGCAGTGATTACGCCTCGCACATCGACTTCATGACCAACGTTGTGAAAGAACACGGCGCGGATGCCACATGGAAAGTACTCGCCTTCCACCACTCGATCTACTCCGTCGCTTCCCATGTGTCCAGTGATCAGGTCAAGGATTTGCGCGCTACCCTTCCAGAAACCATCTCCGATCTGGGATTCGATCTTGTGCTTCAAGGGCATGACCACAGTTACACGCGTACCTACCTCATCAAGGATGGCAAGCTCGCTGACGCCTCCGAAGTTCCAGGCCAGAGCGAAGTTACCGCGGGGAAGGGTGAGGTCCTCTACATCACCGCTAACTCCGCATCTGGTTCGAAGTACTACGAGGTCAAAGATCCATCTGCTTGGTATGGCTCAGTCATCAACCAAGAGAAGGTTCGCAACTACACCAGTATCGAAGTAACCGATACATCCATCACCATCCGGACACTCCGCTCTCAGGCGTTCGGCGACAAGAAGCCCGTGAACAGCGTGGTGGACAAGGTGACCCTCAAACGTGAGGATGTCACGGCTCCAACACTAACCGTTCCGGAAAACTCCGTCATTACTGAGGGCGATTCATTCGACCCGATGTTAGGTATTTCGGCCAACGACGACGTCGACGGCGACCTCGCAGGTTCAGTCACGATCCGCGGATCGGTTGATACGACGACGCCGGACGAGTACACCTTGACCTACCGCGTCCACGACTCAGCCGGGAACACCGCTGAGGCGGTCCGGGCAGTCGCAGTCCACGCACGCGCCGCGTCAACCACGCAACCCACCATGCCGGCCACGGATGCCTCAAAGGTGACAGCCGACGGAAAGCTCTCCGATACCGGAGATTCCGCAACCGCAATGTTCGTGGCTGCAAGTGTGCTGCTCCTGCTGGGCGGTTCGGTGCTGATTGGCTTTAGGCATGGCCGTAAGGATGCTTAGGCCCACGATTTAGCGCCATCGCGCAGCATTGCCGTTACGATGCCCCCGGCACCACTGCCGAGGCACCGTACCGAGAAGGGATACTCCATGCGTCGCATACTCGCCGTGGCAGGCAGCCTTTTTCTGGTCCTGTTGTTGGGGGCATGCTCAGCCGAGCCAGAATCTGCCGGGTCCAACTCGCCCGGGCAGCATTCTATTCAGTCGAACTCGACCGATGGCTCAGCGAACCGTAGTCCTGCCAGCATCACAGAACCACAGAACTCCGCTGACAACTCCGAATCGGCGGCTACCTCCACACCCCAGGCAGCGCAATACTCTCCCGGTTCAGTAATAACGTCCGACCTGCCGAGCGATGCGAACGTGAGTGGGTGGAGTATCGGCGTCGTCGCTCAGAATGGATCCGAGGCGGACGCTGTGGTTCAGGCGCTTCAGACCTTTGCGCGTTCTCACAACAGCACTGTGACCATAATGGATGCGCAGTCATCTATCGATGATACTGAGTCAGGGATCTTCAACGTCATCGTGGGAGTGGGTCCGGAAGTGGCGGGAGAGTTCGATTTGGCCTCAGCGGCCAGGTTGGATCAGGACTACCTTATGCTCGGCACGCAACTGGCTGAGCCAACCAACAATGTAACGGCAGTTGTATGGCCCGGCGCCCAAGACCGCGTAGTATTCGCCGATCAGCTTCCCACCTTCACAAACGCTGCCCGCTACGCAGAACAAGCTGTGGAAACCGGAATGGCAGCCGTATCGACAGGAGCAACCGGCTTCGTGTACTCGCTTGAGGGGTAAGCAAAAGCCAAGCATGGGTACAATCGCACGAAACTGACACTCCACGTATCCTGCTCACCCACGCGCGAAACCGAAGGCGGGGCGGGAAATGACGACGTATCCATCAGTTCTTAAGAGATTCCACTTCTCCCACTATCGCATTATGGCTGATCATCAAGCCCATTCTTCTGGGAGGCTCGCGCTACGAGGCCGTCAGGAACACGTATTTGAGATGTTACGATCGAATCAGAGTGCAGTTCAAGGACGATACCTCGTATCCACTATGAGTTCTGGAGGTTCCGCCATGAAAGTTGGAAGAAAGATAGCAATAGGCGCTGCGTCCTTATTCTTGACAGCAGCTCTCAGTGGCGGGCCGGCGTTCGCCTCCGACAATGAGACGTCCGACGTCGCTTCCGGTAGCGGATCCGTTGGTGTTATCTATGGCGGCACAACCCAGTCAATAGATCCAACTCGATTTGACTATGTTCCCGCCGCGGGCAGCCCACAGGCAGGAATGATTCAACCCCTCAATGCATCGGGAACTCAGTCTATTGGCCGATTTACCATCTCGGTTGGTGGAGTCCCAATTGGTATTCCTCGTATCCTGCTCACCCATGAGATCAATGGATCAGGGCTCCGAGTGACCAGCGAAAAGGTCTACTTTGCGTCAACAAGCACCTCAGTGTGTAACTATCAGGTTGTCTATCAGAACCGCAGCGGCTCGAAGATCTACAGTTCAAGCTACTCAAGCACATACAAAGGTTGTAGCTCGGCCAAGTTGATGTACAACTCTGCCGCTCCCTTTACAGCACGAGCAGGGGTACAGTGTGCTCGGCTCTTCTCAAACGGTGTCTATCTTGGTGAACAGTGCCATAGCATTCACCAATAACACGAGATAGTGAGTTGATCGAACATGTTGAGGAAACAGGCGAACTTGGCAGATATCATTAGCCGAACGATGGCTGCAATTGAGAGGATTACGCTAGTCGTCTTTCTTGGAATGTTGATTGGCTCAATAAACTCCCTCTCCAACGCCAACAGTTTTCTCAGCAGTCTCCCACCAAGCGAAGAGACATCGGCATTCATTCTGAACTATACGAACCGTTCAACAACACTCCTTGTGACTGCCATCGGTGCTTTCGTCGTGCTTCTGGTGGCTCACTATGTGAAAGAGCAGATCACAACAATCTGCGAAGACGATCAGTACCGTAGCTCTGCCTTAGGCAGAGACGGGTTGAGCGAGCCAGTATCGCATAACAAGTAGCACTTGACTGATCATCTATAACCGCTGCTTGCTCGAAGGCGCGCATATGAGAATGTCATAGGCGCATTCCTTAGGTTCCTGAAGTACACTCCGGCGAACTCAGGAGTGACGCTTGGTGTAGAGGCCCAACACGCTGTGAGGGGATGCTCGGGACGGATTGTCCCGAGCATCCCCTCACTTATTGGTTGCCACGGCGCATCACACTAGGCGTATCAGCTACGTAGAACCTGTGTTACTGGCATACATGGGAGTTACTTGCGGTAGGCGGCTAACGTGTCACTACCAGAACCAAACCAGTCACCAGCAACAAGCTGATCAGAAGAACGCCCAAACACAAAGCCTGGACGAGACCCACCAGCCAACCGATCATTCACAAACACACGCGTCCCACGAACAACCGAAACCGAATCAGCCCCATCACCATCAAAATCACCCACAACCGCACGATCCGACACCCGACCAAACGTAAACACCACATCAGCAGACCCACCACAAGCAACCTGCTTCACCAAGAACCGCGACCCACGCTGCACACCCAGGCCTGCAACACCATCACCATCCCAATCACCGGCAAGCGGAGTATCAGACGCCTTGCCGTAGGCCACACTCAGATCAGCAGACCCACCACGCACACGACCATCCACGCTGAAGCGCACATAGAACCTGTTCGACGAGGCAGCCTTGACCGCCACATCATCAGACCCATCCCCATTAAAGTCACCCACAACAGGGATGCTGCCCGCCGGACCATACACAATCGAATAACTGGACGCACCCGACCGGTTCGCATCCAAGAACGTATACGTGCGACCAGTACGAAGAACCAGAGTATCTACCCCATCCCCATCAAAATCACCCGACAACACCTCATCAGCAGAGGCAATCTTCGCGGCAAACTCCGTCACAGTCCGAACCAACGAATCCTGGAAAAACACATTCACACCCACAGAACCATCCACCACAGGAACCACACCAGACGGCCCAGCAGTCGGTTCCGTCGTCGGCTCAATTGTTGGTTCCGTCGTCGGCGTCGGCTCAATTGTTGGTTCCGTCGTCGGCGTCGGCTCAGGCTCACCCGACAACACGTGCCATTCCCAAATTCCCGGAGATCCTCCGGCCTCCTGAGAACCCCATGACTGCATCACCATGCGCAGCGCGGTGGTCTTCACTGCCTCAAATTCAACAGTGTTGAACTCATCCCGAACTCGGCCGTAGTCGCCCGAAGTGAGTTTCACATCCTTCCAATCATTACCGTCGAGGTACTGCAACACCCACGATTTGGGAGGAATCATTCCCGCATTGTCAGAGTCTTGGGAATCGGCAAACCACCAGATCCCCACAGTTCCCACCGAGACCTCGAAGTCCCACGTGAGCTGAGCAGTTATCTCACCGACCTTCGGCCACGTACCCCATTCAGCTCCTCGGCCGGAGTCGCTAAGTACCAACGGCTCAAGCGTGCCGTCATTGAGTCCGGTCACGCTGTTCCACCCAGCCGTGTAGGAAGCCGAGGCAGTCGCAAGCGGCGCGATGTTTCCACTGAGCTCGGCGGTTGGGTCTAGAGGTACCGCCACGCTACCTGTTGCTGCATTCCCGGCTTTGTCCGTGACGCTGAAGTAGAGCGTGTTGGGTAGCCCGTCCGGTGGCAAGATTGGTTCGTTCAATGAACCGGATACCCATGCACCCGCGCCAAACCTGTACCTGAAACTGCTGATCCCGGATAATGCATCAGTTGCCTCAACGATTACTGACCGATCCTGCAGGTCAGTTGTAACCACGGGAGCTGTTGAGTCGATCTTGAACGTACGAGTCACCATCTCACTCTCGTTGCCTGCCTTGTCTGCGGCTTTTCCTGAGACGGTGTGTTCACCCTCTGTGTCGACGGCGATCTCCACCTTTCGCACGTTGCTCTCAGTAGTCCACGCACCCTCGTCCAGCTTCGCGGAGATAGTAAGGCCGTAATCGGCGTCGTCGTCGCCGCGGACTTGCGCCGTCACGCTAGAGGAATACCAATCATCTGCGCCGTGCGAACCCACCAGAGCGATGTTTGCCACGGGTGCACTAGTATCTTCGCTAGGTTCTGTGGAGCCGTTCGTAGAGACAACCACCGGAAGATGTACATACTCGGAGGCATATCCAAGCACACGACCTTCTACGGTAAACTCGCCGGCCTGGGCATAGCTGGCGGGATCGACGCTCCGCCAATTAACCGGTGCCCACACGGAACCAGAGGCAGACGTCAGCCGTACTGCAGCTGGTAGCGCTGGCGCCACACCTATGGACGTTGACACTTGGGTAAGTGCAGGAACCGCATCGTCTACTGCATATACTTCCCATTCAGATATAGAAACAGAATGGTAGTAAGCTCCCTCTGCCCTTCCCTCAAGGGTCATCCGCAGGGCACTTGCAACCACAGGTTCTGCTAGGTCCACATGTAACCATGTGTTGGTGTTAGTGGGCGTCGTCTTTGTGGCGACGTCGTGCCAGTTTCCATCAGTCCCCAGGTATTGGAGGCCCCATGACTCCGGCGGCCTAATCCAGTTCGAATCCTGATGGAACATCAGTCCCATGGAGTCGATAGCTACCGGTTCATCCCACTCATACATGACCCAGTCACGTGCCACCGTGTTGGTTGTACCGCGGTAATTGCCCCACTGATCCGGCGGAAGCAACGCGGCAGGCGCCCGCCCGTCATTCAGGGCAGCCAACCGCATCGGAGGTTGTTCCGTGAATGAGGCCGAAACCGATGCTTCCGGCGCCACATTGTTCGTCAGCCGCCACGCCGGGTCGTCAGCCCGGGTCGGGGTCACAGGCAGAATCTTGGATCCGTCCCACTCCACCTTGTCAATCGCAACCGATCTGCGGAAATGCCCACCACCTTCGGCATCTTTCGTTTGATAGCTGACGTACCATTCGCCGTCAAACTCAACAAGAGCAGGGTGCATCGTAGTGGCCGACGTTCCGCCAACAATTACTCCCTGATACTGCCACGGCCCCTTTGGTGAACTCGAAGTCGCATAAGCGATACACGCTTGGTAATTCGATGGAGTGCAGTCGGATCCACCACTCTTCCAGTCATAGAGAAGGTAGTAGAGGCCATCCTTCTTCGTCACCCATGGTGCCTCAAAGAAGTTCGTCAGCCCTGTCATCTGCTGGATATCGCCCTTTAACGTCACCATGTCCTGCTCGAGTTCCACCACTCGTGCTGTGTACCACGAGCCCCAATACAGATATACCGTGCCGTCGTCGTCGATCATCACGTGAGGATCGATGACTTCTTGGCCACTCGTAGACGTACCGAACACATCTCTCCACGTCACAAGAGGTTCCCCGATGGCGTCGCTCCACGGACCCACAGGATTATCAGAGACTGCAACGCCAATAGACATACGGTTTGGCAATGAGGCATCTTTGTTCTCGATCGGAACGTACCAGTAGTAGCGCCCGTCGATCCCCTTGACGGTTTGGCCAGCATAAGCGGCATTGCCGGTAGCCCAATCAAATACTTCGCCGGGATTGAGGTTGCCTTCCCAGACCTCCCATTTGCCTCCCGCGACGGCGTCGGTGGCAAGAACGGCATATTCGGACATATCGAAACCGCCGTAGGTTGGGCTGGCTCCATCTTGACCGGCATACACGTAGAGCTTTCCATCATCCGCCAGCATCGCCGCATCAGCTGTATACAGCGAACCATCGCGGATAATCGGGTTTCCATCGGACGTGATCGTGCGGGTGGGAGCCGGTGGCTCATCGGCACTGGCCGCGAGCGCACCTCCCATAGGAATCAAGCCCGCCACCGCACACGCCATTGCGGTCAGTGCCGCAAGGCTTCTTCTTTTCATTGTGTTCTCTCAGTTCTCCTAGATGCAGTTTGGGGGCACGACGGCGATGTCGTGCCCCCAAACCCTGTTACTTGCGGAATGCAGCGAATGTGTCAGTTCCGGTTCCGAACCAATCACCGGCAACGCGAAGGTCGCCCGCACGCCCGTAAACCTGCGTGGTATCAGCGGATCCACCACTCAGCGTGTTCTTGACGTACACAGTGGTACCGCGGATGACAGCGATGGAGTCACCGTGGGCCCCATCGAAGTCGCCCACAACTGCTGTATCAGTCGCACGTCCATAGACGAACGATCGGTCTGCTTGACCACCCTTGAGTTCATCGCGGAGATAGAACTTGTTTCCGCGCTTGACCCCAATGGTGTCCGTACCATCTCCATCCCAATCACCTGCCACGGGCACGTCACTTGATCGTCCGTACGTCACCGTTGTGTCAGACTGACCACCTGTCAGTTTTCCGTCGTGGTTGAACTTCACATGGAAGGTGGCCGATCCAGGGTTTCGCACCGCTATATCGTCACGTCCGTCGCCATCGAAGTCACCAACAACAGGAGAACTCAGGGACTTTCCGTAGATGATCGAATAGGTCTGTGATTCACTCCGGTTGCTCGCGAAGAACGTGTATGTACGTCCATTCCGAGCCACGAGCGTATCCACACCGTCTCCATCGAAGTCCCCGGCAAGGATCTGGTCAGCTTGAGCGACTCTCATACCAGTCCGCGCAATCCCCTGAACGATCGAGTCCTGGAAGAACACGTTTGCCGTGCGATCCACCACGGGTGTTTGGTCCACGGGGTCTGTCGGATCGACTGGTTTCGCCTTCTTCAACGTGATCGTGTAGGTCTGGGTCTTTCCGCTCTGAGAAGTCACAACGATGGTTACTACCGATTCCTTGACGGTAACGCCCACGCTGGCTTCAGGGGAGTTCGCAACAGCGACCACGTCCTCCGATGTCACAGACTTTGGATCTGGGACCTCGACCGAAAGAGCCTCCGTAGCCAGATTCACTACTGTGCCAGCCACCGTGACCGACGCCAGTGACGCATCATTGCTGGGTTCTTCAGGAACTACAACGTTGATGCCAGCCTTCAGCAGTGATGAACCAGAACTGGCTTGAACCGTATACTCACCTGCCGCTATCGAGCTTGGAAGCTGCACTTGAGCACTTCCAGCACCGTCCGCTTCGACTTTGATCGTTCCCAAATCGAAGGCGCCCGGCTGGAGGGTCAGTTCGTAGGTACTATCTGGCACGGCATGTGCGATGGAAACCTGGAACGAATCACTAGGTGCGAGATTGGCAGCAGGTACGGAGATTGTTGGATTGACGTTTGGACCGTAAACCTCCCATTCGATGATGCCTACGTAACCGCTGCTCGACTTTGTCAACACGGCCCGCAGCGCAGTGGTAGTAACCGGGTCATGAGTGACCTCCACGTATTCATCCTCAGAAGTTGGGTAGCCTGAAACATTCGGCACCTCAGCCCAGTCCCCTGATGAATCGAGGTACTCAAGCTTCCAACTGGCGGGAAGATCCATACCGCCGCCATCGTCGAAGAACTGAATCCTCGTGGTATCGACCGTTTGAGGTTGGTCCCACGTCAGCTGAGCAGTTTGTGTATCTCCACTCAATCCCCACGTTCCCCACGCACCTGTTTGTCCTCCGCTGGTCAGATCGCGCAAGTCGTTCAAACCGGCGGCGGAGTTCCACGTAGTGACAGCAGAGACGGTAGGTTCAGCGTCGGGAGCGACATTCTTACGCCATCCATCTGGAGCCACGCCAACATCGAGTGATGTCACATCACTCGTATTGCCCGCCTTATCCGATGCACGGAAGTACACGGTGCCAGCCTGATCCACCACAAACTGCTTCTCGTAGGCCTCCCAGTCTCCACCCTCGCCGATGCGGTATTCCACTGTGTCAACCCCGGACGCTGAATCCGTGGCCGAGATGCTCATATACCGCGTCGTCTCATTGAAGCTTGGCGCCACGACGGGAGCCGCCGAATCGATTGAGACTGTCAGGACTGCGTCCTTGGATGTACGCCCATCGGCAGCAGTGGCCCGTGCGCGTACTTCATTCTGCCCTTGCGCAGAAATCGTCACAGGGCCGGCATAGTCCTGCCACACACCGCCAACTTGAATTTGGACGTGAAGATCTGCACCTTCTGGATCAGATGCCGTTGCTGAGACGTCGACGCTCGAGCCGTACCATCCGGATTCTCCCGGGTCTGACGACGCCGAAAGATCCACCACTGGTTCCGCAGTGCCCACCACAGTCACGGTGCCAGAAGCACGTTTGTCAGTACCGGCAATTGAACCGAGCACTTCAAACTCCCCGGCATTCGCCCACGAAGCGGCGTCGATGGCATCCCACTCCACCGCAACAGTCTCACGGGAACCGTCGTTGTAGAGCACATTCACAGACTGAGGCATTGCCGGAGCCACGCCGACCTTCGTCGTCACTGCAGTTGGGTCAATAACATTCACCTGAACGGCATCAGTTGCGCGAACCCACACCGTGGCCTTCGCAAGGATTGACGTGCCCGCTACAGAGCCGTACACATCGAAGTTGCCTTCTCGTTCGAGATCGTTAGCATTGATCTCCTGCCAGCTGACCTGCCTGCTTACCAACGAGCCATCCGAATAAGTGACCTCCACGGTGTTCGGTAGGGCCGGTTCAGTCCCGATGCTCGTACGAACGTTCGTCGATTGAACCGAAACTGGCTCTTGTGCGTACGCTTCCCATTCGACGATTCCGGGATAGCCATCGTTGTGCTTCGTGATTGCCACTCGCAAAGAGGTGGTACTCACGGCGTCAAAGGTCGCGTGATTGAGTTGTCCATGAACATTCGGGTACGCGCTTGCGTTGCCGACGTCTTTCCACTGACCAGACGAGTCTAGGTATTCGATCTTCCAGCTTGCCGGAGTCCTCACTCCGCCGCCATCGTCGTGGAACAGAATTGCGGTTTCGTCAATTCGTTGCTCCTTGTCCCATGTGAGGGTCATCCAATAGGGCGCAGTCATGCCCCATGTTCCCCAGGCGTCGGACTCTTGTGCCACCGGGAACGTTGTATTTCCGTCGTTGACGGCCGCCACGCTGTTCCAGCCGGTGACTTTCGAAGCGGCCGCCGTGGCTTCCGGAGCCACATTGGTCTTCGAAGCTTCGCCACCCGCATTGGTTACGGCTACGTCAACGGAACTCGTCTGCTCGCCATCATCTGCGGAGAGCCTCAGGACGTAATCACCCTCAGCTGTGAACAGCACATCCGTCGTTTCTGATGAGCTGTTGGCAAACACTGCCTGACCATCAACCGGTGCAGAGACTACCGTCCACTTGGTCGTCAAGGTGCCGGAAGGTAAGCCGTCGTCCGAAACCGTTCCCACCAGCCGCGCCTTGTTCGCAGCGCTGTATGTGGAGTCCTCGTATGCTTGGACCTTTGGCGCCGCATTGGTAGATTCTGGCAATTCAGCACTAGTGCTCATTGCCTGGATTTCCTTCACGCCAGTAGCCTTACCAGCCGCATGTTTGACCGTGAGTCTGATCTTCGACGTCTCAACCGGCGTGAATTGAACACGATTGTAGTTTGCGGTGGCGTACACGGGTGTGCGCGCTTGGTTCTGGACAGCAACCCATTCGCTGCCATTCCAGTATTCAATGAGGTAATACTGCGGAGCAGCGTAGCCAGATACCGTTGCCGACGACGACGTCCGGTAGAAATAGACCCTCGTTTCGTTGATTTCCTGTGTGGATCCGAAATCGACTACGAGACTATCGTCTGAGTTTGGACTTCCCGCGGTTCCCCAGAATGGCTCATTGATTGTTGTGCCGTTGACTGCAGCTTCTGCCTCACGACCCGTTGCTTCAAATGACGCCTCGACCGAGGCACCACGTGCGACATTTGTCGAGCCAACTGTGTCCGGCGCAATTGCCACTCCAGCCTTAGCGAAAACATCCACGATCCGTGAATCGGAATCGTAGGTGACCTCTGTGGCGCTCAACAGAGCACTTGCCTTTTCGTAGGTCACGGTCGCAGTGGAATCATCACTCAGTTCAACAGTTCCAGATTCTGGGTCATAGATCAGTCCGGTCAAGGTGTCCGTAGTGAATACGCGTTCACCGTCGATGTACGCCGAGTAGCCGGCGGGCCCGCCATAGTGCGATCCGTCTTTATCCCACACAATGGTCACGTCAGAATCGTGGTACCTGATGTTGTTCGCAGTGAAGTAGTCCCACTCAATGTCGATCGGGTTAAGCTCCAGCATGTCGTCGTCGCGCGCCTGGAAACCAATTGGCCCCTCAATCATCGCGAAGTTGGTTGTGCCAAGAATCGTGTGGTGAATCCATGATCGGTATCCGATACTGCCGCCGTCCTCAGCACTTCCGTTGGCCCAAAACTCGTTCTGATTTGGAAGACGATTGTCACCATCTTGGTAGTGTGCCCAGGCATTCCAGTAGAGCAACTGTTTGTACATCTCGGGTGTGATGTAGTCCGAGTCATAATCACGCAATGCGCTCGCCATGATTCGGAACAAGACTGTCGAGTTAATAACCGAGAAGTTGTTGGACCCTTCCTCAGGGGAGACCGCTTTGTCCACCTGGTTCGCTGTGAAAAAGGGGAACACCGGGTATTGGTCAGCATCCGCAAACAGGCGCAGAGCTTCAACATACTTTTCGTCGTAATCAGCATCGCCCTTTTGCGGCATCAGACCTACAGCGTACGGAAAGTAGTTGTTGGTTTCCTTGTATGGATTAAGCGCACCGTCAGAGACCATGCGATGTTTGAGCAGGTTACCCGTTAGTCCAACTTCGTCTGCCGTATCCGTCTCGTCTTCCCACAGGTAGGTTAGAACGGCGCTGCGCACGCGCTGCGCGAGGTTCGTCATGCGTTCCTCACCGTCCGTGTCACCAGCAATTCGGTAGAAATCAGCAGCTGCCAAAGCATTTGAGTAGAGGTATGCACTTTCAGTTCGGTCCATCGAACCGGACCGCCAGTGGAAAGAGACGGCGTCGGCGTCGTTGCCTGTCATGGCTCCCCAGCTGTACTCAATCAGCCCGTTATCGTTGGAGTCGTAAGCATCGAGCAATCCCGTCACGTCATGTTCTGAGTGCCGGGCGAGGGTCTCTCCCACTTCGCCGGGAGCGCCATGCATTTCGTAGGCCCGCCACGCGGCCTCAGTAATGTACTGAGTGTATGAGTTGGACCAGTTGGCGGGGTCTCCCGGATTATCAACAAACTTGTAGCTCTTTGAGGTCTCGCCTGCAGAGAGCGCCGTACCGAGAGAGTACTCGGGACTACGTAAGTACTTGAGATCGTCAATGAACATCCCGGCTGTCAAGACAATGGCATTGTTGTATCCCAGGACGCCTTCCATCGTTGTAGGAAACTGGTAGTCGTTGCCAGATACGTCTGCATCCAACGTGTTGTATCGCAGCAGCCACCACCGATAGAACAAGGTCTTATCAATGTTTGCTTCAGGAGTCTCCAAGTACACGATGTTCTCAGCCCACCACTCGTTGTAGGTGGTCACGTGATTCGTGTAGGCAGCGGCGGGTGTGGCAGCACGAACCTCTTCATACTCAGTCAGAGACTCAGGGTTCTCCTCCGTTATGAAGCCCAACTGAAGCTTGGTGGAAACACTTCCGGATGCCGGAATCTCAAAGGTTCCAGCTAGCTTTGCGCCCGATGGAGCAAAACCGTCACCGGAGAACTGCGGGTAGAGGGTGGTGATGTTATTGAGCGCCTGCTCCTGTCCCTTCAGTTCATCGCCCACCGTTTGGGTTGCATGCGGCGAAGCGGCCTCAAGAGTGACCACAGCTCCTGCAGACCCAGAAATCTCCAAGTTCGCCACCATGACGTTCTGGTCCGTGATGAACTTGTTCTGGACAATTCGCAGACCGCTCCCCTCGAACACGCTGTGGAAGTACGAGGGCGTCTGCTTACGCTCTGAGGATTTCTCACTCAACGTTACCGAGGCGCCATTCACTTTGACCGTGATCGTGAAGCCATCGCCCTTTCCGGCTGACTCCCAATAGGCCACATCTCCCGACCACCCAAGGGCGGTGGGTCTGTGGGTCTTCATGAAGAGTGCTCGCCCTCTCGTGAACGCAACGGCGTTCTCGGTGGAGTCGTACATTGGACCAGTGCGAGCGAGCATCCGATCCATCCAAAAGTCTTTTTCGGTGCTGGTACCAGCTCCGTTGGCCACGTCTTCATCGAACACGGCTCCGAGATAGCTGGATTCTGGGGTGTACTGAACACCCGTTGAAGGAACAGGGTTAGCGTCACCTGTAAATGTTGGGTACCCCAGAGAACTCTGCGGCTTCTCGTCGTCGGGAACTGCACTTGCTATTGGGCTTGTAGCGCCCAGCGCGACGAGTGCGGCAAGTCCCACACCCACCGTTCGCCTGAGCCACTGCTTTCCGCCTGATGTCACTGTCTTCTCTCCACTCTGAAAGTCGAACCCCATCGGTCGCGATACATTGGAACACAGCTAGCTTTTGTGCGAAAGCGTTTTCTGCATTTTCGAAACTCGTTTCCCCATGTCATATCACCTATTGATTTCACAGATCTTTTCATGCCACTTCACTGGAAAACGTTTTCCTCGGCGGAAAAAGGTTCGCCGCACGCGTCACCAATGGCTCAAACACCTCGTTTTCAGGACAAGTGGTGCACACTACCCCGCACGCCCTTAGCGCACCACAGCCCGGTGCGAAAGCGCCGCCGTTATAGAACGCGGACCTAAAAACATGCTGCACACGCCTCAGAAACTGGTAGAAATCCAGAAAACTCAATGCTGCGATACTCGGTTGAATCGGCACGATAATCGTGTAAGTTTCGTAACGAAAGCGCTTTCGTTCTTTCGCAAGTAGTGATCGTAATCGAGCAACGTTGCTCCCCGCACACAACCGCCGGGTCACGCACGGCACTGCTTGGACAAAACAAAGAAGTTTGAGGAGCAGAAATGACATACATTCGGCCGACACGGCGAGGTGCCGCCGTCGCAGCTGTCGCTGCGCTCATGGTCACTGGTCTGGCTGCATGCGGTTCAGACGATAATTCTGATGGAGCAAACGCAACATCCGGAGATTCCGGAGAAGTCACGATGTGGAGCCGCGCTCCGCTAGAGCGTCAAGCCACGAATGCCGTAGACGCCTACAACGCAAACCACGATACACAGATCAAGCTTGAGATTCTTCCGAACGACGACGTCGAAGGAAAGGTGGGCGCCGCTGTCCAGACCGACACGTTGCCATGTCTGCTTGCCGGCGACGTCGTACGCGTTCCCTACTGGACCCAACAGGGCGTCTTCGCAGACATCACCGACAAGATCGATAGCCTCGAGAACCTCGACGACCTCGCGGTCGGCCATATCGAAGCAGGAACCTACGAAGGCTCCAAGTACACCTTGCCGTTCGTTCAGGACATCTCGGTGCTCGTCTGGAACAAGGATCTCTACCAGGAGGCCGGCCTCGATCCGGAGAAGGGCCCCACCAACCTTGATGAGTTTGTTGATCAGGCCGAGGCCGTGGCGGCACTCAACAAGGACGGCGTCTCGGGTTCGTACTTGTCCGGGCAGTCAGGTGGCGCATTGGTCTTCACACTCTTCCCCTCGGTCTGGGCCGACGGCGAAGAAGTCATGAACGCTGACGGCACTGAAGCACTCCTTGACTCGGATTCCGCAGCAGCAGTCTTTGACGCTTACCGCGAGCTCGCCGAGACCACCAACGGTTTGGGCGCAGGTTCGCAAGAAGAAACGGGTGCAACATGGACTGCCCCGTTCGCGGAAGGCAACGTGGGCGTCATGCCCTACCCGTTCACTTCCGTATCGGGACTCTTCGATACCGCAGACTTCGAGATCGGCGTTTCGGGCATTCCCGGCTCCACCGGTGGCTCGTCAACCTTCCTCGGTGGCGACGCAATCGGCATCTCATCCTCTTGCCAGAACGTTGACGGTGCTTGGGACTTCCTTTCATGGCTCATGACCGATGACGCCCAGCAGGAAGTCTTTGCCGACAACAATGACACCGCGGCCAACCTATCCGTCCTCAAGAACGGATACGCCGACGCCGATCCTCGCACACAGATTGCCAACGCTGTGATCGAAAACGGACGCACGCCGGCCTCGGTCAACTTCAACGAAGCCTTCAACGCCGCAGGTAGCCCGTGGCAACTACTTATTCAGAATGCAGTGTGGGGCGACGATGACTCGTTGACAGACGACAACGCCGCAATTACGGCAATACTCGGCCAGTAGCCGCACCAAACGCCAGCACGCCTGTATCCTCCTGCATGGCGTGTCGGCACACCATCCCCAAGGAGCTGCGCCGGAGGACAACCTCCGGCGCAGCTCATGACAGACATGGACGACATCATGGTAAGAAAGAGCCCATCGGGTACGGAGGGACAAGGGCTGCGCGAGCGGCTGGCCCCACCCAGGCGCGTACCCAACGCAGTCAAGGAACATGAGGATGTGCGCGCATCTCGGGGCCATCAGGGCATCGTGAAAGGACCCTCCCGATCCGAAGTGCTTGGCAACCGGCTCGGCTGGACCTTTGTCTCACCCACGCTCCTCATCATTGCGCTACTGTTCATCGCGCCGATTGTGCTCGTCTTTGTCATGGCAGCCACCAAGTGGACGTTGATGGGAGGCCAGCAGGACGTCAACTTTCCGGAGAACTTCCACAAAGTCTTTGCTGACCCACTGCTCATGGACTCGGCCTGGTTCACACTGAAATACACGTTTGCAACCACCTTCATCATCATGCCCATCGCACTGGGGCTGGCGATGTTAGTTCAAGAATCGCGGCGCTGGAACAACATCATCCGCACGGCAATTCTCCTGCCGTCGGCTCTTGGTATTGCGTCGTCGTCGCTCTTGTTCTACGCCCTCTACTCGCCCCAGGTGGGCCCGCTCAATTCGATTCTGGCCAAGCTTGGACTCATGGAACAAAACGCGTCGCTGCTGGGCTCTCCCAATGGAGCCTTGTGGGCAACGGTTTTCCTCGTGGTGTGGCGATTCTCGGGCTATTACATGCTGCTGACTATGGTTGGCCTCCAAGCGATACCACCCGACGTCTACGAGGCTGCCAAGATTGACGGGGCCAACCGCTTCCAATCCTTTATGAATATCACGCTGCCTCTCCTCAAACCCACCCTGGCGATGACGTGGATCATGTCCATCACGGGTTCGTTGCTGGCATTCGATCAGTTCTACGTACTGACGAAGGGTGGGCCCAATAACTCGACAGTCACTGTGGTTCAGCTCATCTACAAGTACGCATTCGAGACGAAGAAGGATCTGGGTATGGCCGCAGCGCTCTCGGTCATCGTCCTCGTGGCCCTGGTGGTCATCAACTTCTTCATGCTCAAATCCATGGGCGTCAACGACGAGGAGGACTAAGAGATGAAAAATGCAAAGAAGAGCTTCTACTATCTTCTCACTACCCTCCTCATCCTCACCTTTATCGCACCGCTTGCGTGGGCGCTGTACAACTCGGTCGCACCCAACCCGGGCACGGCTCAAACCGACGGGTTTGGATTCGCCAATTACTCCACGTTGGCCAACTACGGCTCGGGCATCTGGACCTACATTGGAAATTCTCTGGCAGTTTCGGTGGTTGCCGTCCTAGCCGTGTTGATTGCGACGACGACGGGTGGCTACGCCTTCGCCCGATACAACTTCAAAGGCAAGAACGCGAGCTTCCTCCTGGTGCTCTCCGTCATGATGGTTCCCTACGCGGCACTCCTCATACCACTCATCGTGTGGATGAAGGACATCAACATGCAGAACTCACTCATCGGAGTGGGCATCATCCTCGCTCTTTTCCAGTTACCCTTCGGCACATTCATGATGCGCAACGCGTTCTCCGGAGTGCCACGGGAACTTGAAGAAGCCGCAATGGTCGATGGTTGTGGGCCATTCCGGGCCTTCTGGAAGGTCGCCGTGCCCGCTGTGCGGCCCGCACTCGTGAGCGTTGGCCTGCTGACATTCCTCTTCGCCTGGAACGATTTTATGGTCTCCCTTTACCTCCTTAGCTCCGATAAAGCCCCACTGCCGCTTGCCATGGTGAACATGCGTCAGCAGGTCATGGGCGTGATCGACTACGGCGTCACCACTGCTGGAGTTGTCGTGCTGACGATTCCCGCGATGATCTTGTTCCTGTCCTTGCAGAAGTATTACGTCAAGGGCTTCACTTCCGGCGCGGTTAAAGGCTGACACCCATGATCGACAACACAACGACCAGAACCAGCCAGGTACCTGCGCGAGGAAACACTCAGGCGGCAACCCCAGTTGACCCCATCGCGGCCACTCCTCTGCGTCCAGGTAGCATGAACTCCATCAAAATCGACGGTGGCTTCTGGGGAAAACGGCAGTCCCTCAATCGCACAGTCACTCTTCCCCACGAGGTCAAGTGGTTGGAAAAGTTCGGCACGCTGTCCAACTTCGACGCCGTCGTGGCCGGAACAGTGGCCCAATCCCGCGTTGGCAGGGAATTCGCCGATTCCGACGTCTACAAAGTGCTCGAAGCACTCGCTTGGGAATCCGGACGCGAACCGAGCGACGAGATCGAGCAGACCATCAACGCCTTGCTTGGCAGGGTCCTTCCCGCTCTTGAACCAGATGGATACCTGAGCACCAAGTACGGTCACCCCGGTGAGGCGCCGCGATACTCGGACATGGAGTGGGGTCACGAACTTTACTGTTACGGGCACCTCATCCAGGCAGGGGTGGCACGGCTGAGAACAGGCCATACGGCATCCGATCCGCTGGCAGCACTTGCGATCAAGGTGGCCGACCACGTGTGCGCCACGTTCGGCGAATCCGGCCTCCAGCTTGTGTGTGGCCACCCTGAGATCGAAGTGGCACTGGTCGAGCTCTACCGCGCGACTGGAGAGGAAAGGTATCTCGGTCAGGCCAACCTCTTCATCGAGCGCCGCGGCCACCACACACTCCCTGACATCGAATTCGGGCGAACCTATTTTCAAGACGAAACACCAGTTCGTGACATGCATTCCCTTGAGGGGCATGCCGTGCGCGCACTCTACTTGGCTGCCGGAGCAATCGACACCGCCATTGAGACGGGCGATTCCGAGCTGTTGCAGGCTGTCACACGCCAGTACGAATGGGCACTGGCGCGGCGCACCTACATTACCGGAGGAATGGGTTCACACCATCAGGATGAGGCCTTCGGAGATGATTTCGAGCTTCCAGCCGATCGTGCCTACTGCGAGACCTGCGCCGGGGTGGGTTCAATCATGGTCGCGTGGAGGCTACTGCTTGCCACAGGAAACTTGGAATGGGGCGATGTGATTGAGCGGGTGCTGTACAACATTGTTGCCACGTCCCCATCGGGTGATGGCCGGTCATTCTTCTACGCAAACACGCTCCACCAGCGCGAACCAAACCACCCGACGGATCCGGAAGAATGGAGCCCACGCGCAGCAAACGCACAACGCTCCGCATGGTTTGAAGTCTCCTGCTGCCCGCCAAATGTATCCCGGACCCTCGCACAACTCGCCAGCTACGTGGCGACGTCGTCGGACAATGGAATCCAGATAATCCAGTACATGAGTGGCAACATCCGGATGCCACTGCCCAGTGGTGGCATTGTGGCGTTGCGCGTGGAAACCGATTATCCGAATGATTCATCCATCAGGATCCACGTTGTGGATGCGCCTTCACAGCCGTGGAACCTCACGTTGCGTATCCCCCGTTGGGCCGAGAGCGCAAGCGTCGCCATTTCCCACTCGGATGGAACGTCTGAAAGCGGTTTGGCGGCTGGGCCGGCGCACGTCATCGGGAATCTGCGTACGGGTGATTCCGTGGTGCTCGACATTCCGATCACTGCACGGTTCACCTATCCCGATCCGCGCATTGACGCAGTTCGGGGCTGTGTGGCACTCGAACGTGGGCCGTTGGTGATGTGCGTTCAGTCGGTCGAACAACCTAGCGGGACGGACGTGGCACACTTGTACGTCGATCCCTCGCAGGAGGTGAGGCCTGAGAATGAGTTCCTCGTTGCTCACGGCTTGATCGCGGGAGGTCCCCCGGCCCAACGAGGCGCATATTCGCGGGAAGTTCCACACGTGGAACTGCGGCATGCAGAGGTTGTCTTCTCGCCGTATTGGGCGTGGGCAAACAGTGGCTCCACCACAATGAGAGTCTGGGTCCCAACCACAAAGTCGTTGCAATTCCAACAATTGCAACAATTCGAACTGGCCAATCTCATTATGGTTGGTACCACAGCCATAAACGGTACCGAACACCATGATCAGAGCCCAGGAAGGCAGAGCACACCATGCCCTGCCAGCATAGAAAAGAAATGGAGAACAGCGATGGGTCAGGAGAGGCGTGGGCGTTTGACGAGCGATAACAACACAAAACCCTCAAACCGCGTAACGCTGGAAGCAGTCGCCGCACTTGCGGGGGTCTCCATTTCCACCGCGTCGAAGGCACTTTCCGGGCGGCAGGCCGTTAGCGATGCCACGAAGACGAAAGTGCTTGCTGCAGCTTCGGAACTCGACTTTCACCCAAATCGACAAGCTCAGAGTCTGGCACTTGGACAGTCCGGCACCGTTGGAATGATTACGCATGATCTTGAGGGGCGCTTCGCAAACCCCATCATGATGGGTGCTGAGGACGCCTTTGGTGTGGGGCGCGTCTCGGTGCTGCTGTGCAATTCTCGTGGCGACGCCATCCGCGAGCAATACCACATCAACGCTTTGCTCGGGCATCGGGTGGATGGCCTGATAGTCGTGGGCGCTCGGCCGGACCCGCGTTCTTCACTTGGCCAGCTCTCGGTTCCCGTGGTCTATGCATATGCACCTTCGGATGACCCACACGACATGTCGGTCACTGTGGACAACCGCGTCTCAGGAAGGCTCGCGGTGGAGCACCTTCTTGAATGCGGACGCCGCCGCATCGCCGTAATTTCAGGAGATTCGGGATACGGCGCCGCAGTGGATCGCGTCACGGGAGCGGCCGCAGCCTTGGCCAATGCCGGGCTCAGCATCGTAGGCGGTCAGGCCATATACGGAGCATGGACCGAAAGCTGGGGTCGGGGTGCAACCCGCGCACTCATGGAGCAACACGGCATCTCGAGGAGACCAGGATCGTCAAAGAGCTCCGACGAAGGCATCGACGCGATCATCTGCGGCTCGGACCAGATTGCCCGCGGCTGCCTAGACGCACTGCGGGACCTTGGAATATCGGTGCCCGACTGCGTTGCCGTTGTGGGCCACGACAACTGGGAAAGCGTTGCCGACGGGGCACGCCCGCCCCTCACAAGCATCGACATGAATCTGGAAAACCTGGGCCGCCACGCAGCCAACCTGCTGCTGCGGGCAATTGAAGGGCACAAGAGTGAAGGCATCGAAGTACTGCCCAGCCAGCTGGTTGTGCGCGGTTCCACAGTGGCGTAGCCCCGCAGCCACCTCGGCAAAGCCGTTCTCCTGTTGAACATTCCGTATGAACGCTCTTATCCAATGCGATGATAGGAGACGATGAGACGAGTGGTTCGATACGAAGCCAAAGGCCTCACGGATCGTGCACATCGCCGGGGCGATGACAGCTATGAGAAGGGAAGAATAGTGCCGTTTTCCGACATTCCACTCGAGGATCTGCGGACCTACTGTCCGCAAGTGGCAGAGCCAGCAGGATTCGATGCGTTTTGGGAATCCACACTCACCTCTGCATACTCATTTTCACAACATGCGACGGCAAAGCCCGTCGCCGGGCCCATAGAAGAACTGATTGTTGAGGATCTTGAATTCAGAGGCTTCGGTGGCGAACCGATTCGCGCTTGGATCATACGCCCTCATGATCGAGACCACCTTCCCGCGATCATTGAGTTTGCAGGCTATGGTCGCGGCCGTGGCGCAGCTGCGGAACACCTTCACTGGGCTTCGTGCGGATATGCACATGTGGTCATGGATACTCGTGGGCAAGGAAGCGGCTGGGGCAGCGCACCAGGCGTCACTCCGGACAACCACGGAAGCGGTCCATCTCTGGGTGGTTTTGTAACTCGCGGGATCGACTCTCCTGAGAATTATTACTACCGTAGGGTCTTCGCAGACGCAGTAAGGCTCGTCGATGTTGTTGCCGACCTGCCATACGTAGACGAACAGCGAGTCTGTGTATCCGGAGAAAGCCAAGGTGGCGGAATCGCCATCGCAGCGGCCAGCTTGTCTGGGAGCAAAGTGGCTGCAGTGATGCCGGACGTTCCATTTCTTTGTCATTTCAGAAGGTCTGTGGAACTAGAAACTGGGATTCCTTACAACGAAGTTGCGGATTACCTGAGTATTCACCGCGGCGAAGTGGCGCAGACATTTGCGACACTCTCCTATTTCGATGCCGTGAACTTCGCGAAGCGCGCCCGGGTGCCAGCGTTGTTCTCCGTGGGACTCCGCGATGAGACAGTGCATCCTTCGACTGTGTTCACTGCCTTCAACTCATGGGCAGGATCCAACAAAGCCATTTCGGTCTATGAGTTCAACGGACACGAAGGCGGCCAGCTTTACCACTGGCTCAAGCAAGTCGAGTGGTTGAACAATCTCTGGAAAGATCGCGCCTGACCATAGCCTCAACAGGAGATGTGGAGATTCAGCAAGAGCAATAGAGTGGGGCTTATAGGACGATCGGGGGTCAGGACTGTTTTCCGTATCTTTATACATACGTTTTGAGGTCTGCCAGCCAACGATCATTCGAGAGAACACGTCGAGGATGAAAGCGACATACACCCAGCCTGTCATCGTTCGGACATAGGTTATATCTGCGACCCAAATTCTATTGGGCCCATCAGCGCAGAATTCACGTTTGACGAGGTCGGCTGGCCGTAGTGTTTCCGGTGCTGGCCGTGTGGTGCGGGGATAGTTTCCCCGCACCACACCACGGATGACAAGCTCGCGACATAGCCGCTCGATGGTGCACCGTGCAACGACAGTGCCCTGCCGATTCAACTCGGCATGGATCTTGCGAATCCCGTACACCCGCATACGGGGATGAGCGTGGATGGTCATGATCTGCTCTTTCAACTCCCCATCACGCACAGCCCGCGCCGATGGCGGCCGTGAGAGGTGGGCGTAGTAGGTCGATGGGGCGATCTTGACACCGAAATCGTCCGTGAGGACGCGGCAGATCGGTTCGATTCCCCAGCGATGCTTGTGCTCGTCGATGAAACGGACGATTAGCTCTGTGGGCGGTCGAACTCCGCCGCGAAAAAAGCCGCAGCGGACTTGAGGATGCTATTAGACCGGCGTAGTTCCCGGTTCTCTTTTTCCAACCGGCGAATCCTGGCAGTCGTGTCCTCACTACCGATAGGTAGTTCGCTCTCTTCGGCCCTGCGGACCCAGGTTCGCAGTGTCTCCTTGTGCACCCCGCACTGCTCCGCGATTCGCGTGATCGCCCCGCTACGGGTATCGGGATCCTTCCGGGCCTCCACAGCAAGCCGAGTCGCCCTTACACGCAGCTCCTCAGGATACTTCGATGATGCTGGCATAATTCAGTGTCCTATCCTTGATACGGGATCAACCGCTCACCCTCTATCAAACCAGAGACATTTCACTCATCATGAAAAACGGTATCATTCGACTAGCACAGCTCGTTCCATGGCAATAAGAAACTATTGCAAATCTATGCCGCAGAAATGTGTGATCCACGTACCCTGACTGTCGTTCCCAAGAGGGTCTTTCTCGCTACCTGTTGACCATCAATCCGCATAAGCAAGATGCGAACGCACTCTTGGGCCACACGACTTAGATCTTGAACTACCGTCGTAAATCCTGGAGCTACATATGCCGAAAAATCATTGTCGTCAAAACCGACAATGGCAACATCCCATGGCACTTTCAGACCACGCACCCTGAGAGCAGCCAACACCGCCACAGCCAAATTATCCGATGCAGCAAAGATCGCATCTGGGCGATTGCTCATGTCTTCAACCAAGATAGCATCGTACGCGCTCTGCGCATCCCAAGTACATTGTATAAGCCGCGAATTGTCGCTTAGCTCTTCTTCGGCGACAAAGTCTTCCCACGCACGGCGACGCACCTGTTCATCAAACCAGTCTTGGGACCCGGCAACATGCCAGATCGACCGATGCCCAGCGTCGTAAAGCATCTTCATTAGCTGACGTGTCCCTTGATACTGGTCCTCACACACAGTCGGAATGGACGTAGTTTCTTCCGTAGTTATAAGAACCATCGGAAGCTGCGTCGCGTATGGCTGAAGTATGTTACTAAGTCCAGCCCGTGGAGCAATAACGATCAGGCCTTCGATCATCACAGATTCAAATCTGCCCATGATCTCAGCAACTTTGCCAGCAAAAGGAAAACTTATTGTTTGTACGACAGTCACATATCCCATCCGAGACGCATGTGACTCTATTTGGACCAGTACATTGGACGTAGCGTAACGGATTGAATCGTCAACCATAACTCCGATGATTCCCGACTTATGCGTAATCAATGCTTGAGCGAACCGATTCGGCTGGTATCCCAACTCATCAATCGCGTTTTCCACTTTGACACGTGTTGCGGCTTTAACGTTAGTTGATCCTGAGAGAACTCTCGATACAGTGGATGGCGAAACCCCCGCCAATTTTGCCACCCCAATCACACCACCAACCGCGTCCTCGCTTCTCGGCATTTTATTCCTCTTATAAGGCACCACAGTCAAACATGACGCAGTCGTTTTTGCTGTACTGTGGCGCTAGATCTATCAGTTTTGAAGGCGCTGTGTCCTTGTTGCAAAAGTAAATGAATATGTAGGTGTTGGGTGACAAAAGGCAAAAGGCATCGTGGTGGTACCTCACAACAAATCAAGCGAAGCACCACCACGCGCCATTATTAACACTTCAGAAAAATCGCCGTATCATCAGAAAGCGATTTCCTAACTACACTCTCTTTGTCATCTGCGTGTCGAAACCGCTCGAAGGCATCCCTCGTCCAGATCAATGCTGTAGCGCGCGAACTGTATGTACTCGTAAGCCAGTCCATCGCATTAGTAGCCACCGACGTCATATCACCCACGATATCTACCCTTTCTGCGTCCACTGTAGTCAACACAGAAATGTTCAAGGTCTCGTCAAACGATAACACAATGCTGGCCCACAGAGCACCTTGGTCATATATCCCAAGAAGAACAGATGTGTTTGGGGCTACCCACTTGTTAATGAGGACGATCGCCTCATTTCGACCTACTCCAAGTCGAAACTGCAAACCCATCTGGTGCTTGGCTGGGCCAGGATATGTCACCATGGTCTCCGGATATTCGTCGAGCAGTTTGTATTGCCTACTCACAAATGAATCCAGAGGTTCATCGGCCAACCATGAGTCTTGCATTCGTGAGAAGTACTCGTCAAAAGCATGGCGTTCGAATATAGCGACGAAATCGAGCCCATCACGATTGGCTTCATACAGGGTCCGAGCCTGCGCGTTCGCATCGGAAATCAGACTTGGCGCATTGACGATTGTTTTTGCGTCTGTACGCTCAATCTTACGGATAACGCCATTATCGTGTAGAACGATGATGCGAGTTTTTTCTTTCGAGGATTCAAGCAAAAGATCTTGGGCATGTGCCCATTGGTCCTTGTCAATATCCTCCATGAGAACATTTTGTGCTAGCAAGGCATTTCCCTTTCTATTTTGATCAGGCAACCGTACAATCGCAGATTTGAATAGTATACGGATCCAACTTAAGGTCAAGTTCGCCATTTGTCACAAGAAGTGACTTGTGATCCCATGCTTCCTCGGCAGACCTTATTGTGTCTTGGATTCCAATTCGTGCGCTAACGCTCCGACTCGTTGGATTACACACGAACACAATTTTCCGATTCGGCGCGGTCTCGTTATCGTGGACAACGACGTCAAGACTCCTATCAGTGCTAAAGAACTGAGCTACTGGTACTGTCTGACCAATCAGCTCACCAACTTTCTCTGCCTGTTCGACCGAGCCGACGAGGATGACGTGTCCCTCTTCCACCTTGATGGTCGCGGTTTCTTGGACCCGTCCCACACTCAAACCAAGTTCTTCGGCCAGGACCGTGCACTTCTCTTGATCATGGCCGAGTCCGGGCACCTTCGGGCCGATAACAATTGTCCCACCGCGCTTTACATACTGAGCAAGTGCCCTCTGAGTCTCAGCATCAAGCCAATCCTCTGTGGTTAGAACAACTGCGGCGTATGAACTCCACCTATTAGAGTTGAGATCGGTATCTGAGATCAGGTACCCGACTCCGTTTTCCAATAGCGACTCATGGAAAGCTCCAAAGTACTCGTTCTTTTCGCGCAGCGGATAGCTGTCGAATCCGAACTTCTCATCAGCCGTTGTGAGTCGATTCGGATACTCGGAGAATCCTGACGGGGTCTCCAAGAAGTCACCCGGAAAAGAGACCAGTACCGATGATGCCTCCAAACGGTCGTATTCCCTGTTGGCGAGCAGTAAAACATCAGACCGTCGCTTCAGTTGAGAAAACTGGAGCCCTTTCAGGACTTCGTTCATCTTTGTATGCATATGTGCCATTGGCCGTACCGTGCCGTCGCGACGAATTGGGGAGAAGAGCCATTTGTCGCGTTCAACCAGCATGTAGCGCGAGAATCCTTTTATACCTTGCATCAGGGCAGCCTTCGTGACAAACTCCTCGTCCGATTCATCCCCTGGATGCAGGTACCAAGCCCAAACACCTGCAATAAACTCAGGGATGTAGGGGAATCGAGATGTGCCGACAGTATAAGACGCCACTGTCTTTATATGGTTATAGAGGTGCTTGCGGGAGTATATGTCAAACCCCACAAAATCGAGCTTCTCTTCAAGCTTCGGCATGTTGAACGGATGTGTGAATCCTGACGCTGCCCCACCTGGACCCAGTGGATGAGGGTAATTATGAAAGAGAGCGATCTGGTCAAGACCGCGGCTCCTTAGCATGTCAGCCAACCGCGCCATCGCATCGACGAGATAGGTCTCCCGATACTCGGCCCAATCCGAATACCATGCTATTGCCTTACGATCCGAACGTTCAAAACGACGTGGAGGGTCGAAGTCCGTTAGGTCATCAAGTTCCTCCACGCCGTATGCCCGTTCGACACGCTCAACCGACCCATACTTGCTGAGAAGGAACTTCCTGTACATCTTTAGTGAGGCATCAGAATAGTCGCCCGAATAGGCGTTTATTCCAAAGAAGAACGCCATTTCATTGTCGACCTGACAAGCAACAACGCCTCCTCCATTGTTAACAGCATGCCGCTCGAGGATCGGACAAATCGCGTCATACCAGAGTGCGACTTCATCGTAGAATTCATCGACCGCATACGAGAGAGCCGGAATGGGTTTAGGAACCTGATTCAGAACAGCTCGTGCACCACTAGCATTACGAGCAATAAATCGTTGGTCCTCCAAAATTCGCTTTGGATATCCGAACCAAGTCATTTCTGAATTGATCTGCGGTCCAGGACGTACTACGATATTCAGTCCCTTAGACTCGCAAAGAGTCAAGAAAGCATCAATATCTGTGCGGGCGTCAACATTACCGAAATCAAAGACTCCACGCGAGATCTCATGGGCTTCCCATGGAATATAGATCGAGACCATCGTGAACCCCAAGTCAACTACATTTTGGAGAATCTTCTCCCATTTGTCTCGATCGAGGCGCCAGTAGTGAACAGCGCCACCGTACATTTCCTTTTCTTCACCGTTGACACAGAGTGCTGAATTGCTGATTTGAACGACTCTATCGTTACATATCGTCATGAGAATCCTTTCACAGTGTAATAACTCATTTTTGAACTCGAACCTTAAATGGTCTGCATGTGTGCGAGATCAAGCACGTCTAGTCGTCACTTCGTTTGGCCAGGACGACGGCTAGCACAATGATGATGCCGCGAACCACTTGTTGTTGCGGACTCGATAGTCCGGCCAAGACAAGGCCGTTGTTGATCATCGCCATCAGGACTGCACCAGCGGCAGCCCCAGCGGCCGAACCTCGACCACCCGACAATGCAGTACCGCCCAAAATGACAGCCGCGATGACATTCATCTCATCCCCGTTGCCCCACTGATACCGGCCAGACTGCAAGCGCCCTGCGTAAAGCATTCCCGCTATGGCCGCGCAGACCGATGATGCCATCATCACAGCGAATCGAATTCGGGGTACCTTAATCCCGGAATAGTTCGCAGCAATCGGGTTGGCCCCCACGGCGAGCGTATACTTGCCAAACCGTGTTCTGCTCAGGACCAAAACACCAAATACCAGGAAGACGAGGGCCCAAATAATCAACACAGGGAACTCCCCGATATCCCCTCCACCGAATATGAAGTTGTAGCTTTGGTTGAGAATAGGTTGCGGAGCAGAAGCGGTTATCCATTGCGCAATTCCGACTGCTACACCCATCATCGCAAGCGTCACGAGAAACGACGGAATTCTCGCGAACGCAACGAGAAATCCATTAACGAAACCACACATAATGCCAACCGCGAGACCCGCTAGAACACCTGGAATTATCCCGTAATTCGCAATGGCCATTGCGGTACAGACAGATGAGAGGCCGGCAATGGAACCAACTGATAGATCTATCTCCGCAGCGCCAATAACGAACGTCATGGCCATCGCCATCACTACGATAATGGAAGATTGACGCAAAATATTTAGAAGATTCGAACCGCTGGTGAATCCTTTACTTGACAGGAAGATCGAGAAGAAGATGAAGATCAATACAACACCGACATATACGATATTCTTTCGGAAGTCGAACTTCTTGAGTGTCGTTATCATAGCTCGTCCTCACTACCAATACCCGTTCCAGTCTTTAAACCCGCATGTGTGATCGCAAGCATTAAATCTTCTTCAGTATCAATTTCATTTGCATCGACAGAACCCACCACGGTCCCAGCCTTCATGATGTAGTAGCGATCACATACGGAAATCATCTCTGGAAATTCTGATGAAATGAATAGCACTCCCTTTCCTTGATCCGCGTATCCAACAACTTCTTTCAGCACCTCGGTCTTAGTACCGATGTCGACGCCCGCAGTTGGCTCATCCATAATGAGGAGATCCGGCTCTCGACCAAGCCACTTAGCGATCACCACTTTCTGTTGATTACCTCCTGAAAGCCGGGACACCGGACCAGTGGCACGGTCAGCTTTGATTGCGAATCTATCCATAAGGCTTTCAGCCATTGCTTTGATCTTCTTATTGGACAACAATCCATATGAACGGCTCTCTCGTAGGCGATTCAGCGTCAGATTCTCCTGGACTGAGTGGCTAACAATCAGCCCTTGCTTGCGTCGGTCTTCCGGGACAAGAGCAACTCCTGAATTGATAGATGCTTGAGGATCTGACGGACTATACTTCATCTCCTTCAATTTGACAGTGCCCTTAGTAATCTTGTCGATTCCAAAAAGTGCGCGCGTAACCTCAGTTCTTCCTGAGCCCATCAGCCCCGCAAGTCCGACAACTTCGCCCTCGTTAATATGCAAGGTGACGTTGGAGATATGGTCCGTACTAACGTCACACATATCGAGTAAGAGACCTGATTTTCCGCTGATAGATTCGCGTTTCGCGAGAACTGACGCGCGATTTCCGGCAATCCCCCTTATGATCTCTTCATCGGTAATTGAGGCTAGTAACCGAGTCTTGTAGTTCTTGCCGTTGCGGAGGATAGTAATACGGTCCGCAATCTGCCGTATCTCATCCATACGATGAGATATGTAGATAACAGCGATACCCTGAGTCTTGAGATTCTCAATGATGTCAAATAGCTTTCGAATTTCGGCCGTTGAGAGTGCCGCTGTCGGTTCATCTAGTATCAGCACTTTAGTATTGGCTCTGATCGCCTTGGCGATCTCCGTCAATTGCCAGTATCCGGTTGAGAGAGTGCCTACTTCTGTGGTTGGTTCAACATCTACGCCTAGTCGCTCGAGTAGTTCCTGTGATCGTGCAATCATCGCTCTTTTGTCTAGGAAGACAGAATGGTCTAACGTTTCCGCACCCATGAAGATGTTCTCCGCTACAGTCATGGTCGGCACCAGCGAGAATTCTTGGAAAACCATCCCAACCCCAGCCGTGCGCGCTGCCTCGATGGTCAGAGAATCATATTCTTGACCATCAACTTGCACCGTTCCCGCATCCCGCGAGTAGACACCTCGCAGAATCTTCATTAACGTAGATTTTCCTGCACCGTTGCCTCCCGCGAGGGCATGGACTTCTCCGGGAAACACATCAAAGAAGACGTCGTCCAAAACAGATACGCCTGCGAACTGCTTGCAAATATGGCGCATATCCACAATTGGCAGAATTGACGCAGAGTCGTCTTTAGCATCTGCCGTCTTTGCTCGTCGTTCCATATCAGCTACTTCATCAAATCCGCAACATCATCCGGAAGATCTGCATGGTAGATCGTTTGCCACGCGTCAGCAAGATTGGTGCTAGTCACAGGAAGGGCTTGTAGTGCCACATACGATGGGTATTCCTTGCCTAACACGCGCGAACCAGCAGCGATTGCCAGCTCCGTAACTCCTTGGTCGTACGGCCTCTGTGCAGACGTTCCAACGATAAGCTGATTCTGGGCCATAGCTACAGCCATAGAGTTACCGAGGTCAATAGTTGAAATCATGAGATCGGTGCGCCCGGATTCCCGCGCTGCGGCCATAACACCCTCAGCTGGTACGTCCCATGGAGCCCAGAATCCCTTAAGATTAGGATTCTGTTGGATGATCGCCGCAGCGTCCTGCTGAGCATTGTCGACCGTTCCATCGTCTCCCTTAGCGGCAACAATCTCGATATTGGGATAATCCTCCTCAATAGTCTTCTTGAATCCTTCGTAGCGTTGCTCGGTCACGAAGAAGTCTGCGTCATGATAAATCGCCGCAATCTGGCCCTCTCCACCGATAGATTCGGCAAGGATGTGAGCGGACGCTACACCGTTGCCGTAATTGTCCGCTGAAACCACCGACACATAATCTTCACCAGCGACTAGGCCGTTTGCTGGCTGATCCATAAAGACCAAAGTCGTGCCAGATTCGGCAACCTTCTTGTATTCATCTGCCGTGGCGGTTGCATCAGTGGGAATCGACAAGATAATGTCCGGATCCTGCGCGAGGACAGTCTCAAGGTTGGTAACTTGCTTGTCTGGCTTGAAATCAGCACCAGTTATCGAGATGATTTCGATGCCGAGCTTCTCTGCCTCTGCTTCAATGCCGGCAACCTGTGCGTTATACCAATCGTTGCCATCATAGTGAAAAACAAGTGCCGCAGTAAGCCCAGCATCCTTAATCTGCTGGATTTCGTCGTCGGTAAGATCCGCCACATCCGCAGAAGCCGCTTCTTCACCATTTGCACCCGTTGACATCACTTTGCCTTCAACTGCCCGCTCGGCAACCTCGAGAGCCTGCGCGCTAACTTCTGAAGAATCTGCGCTCGACGAAGTCGTTCCCCCGCCAGAACAAGCTGCCATGCTCATCACTATTGTTGTGCCACATACTATGGCCGTCAAAGGTCTGATTTTCCGAAAATGCCCCATTGCATAACTCCTTAAATCTCGCCGAGCAATACTGAAAAGAACACTCAGCGCTTAACAACGTTCACTGTTGTCACTATCCGCACAGTCACTTATAAGACCCGATGAAAAGGTTTTCATGACTGTGGATATGATTTTACACACCAACAATCTCCGAATGGATGGGTGTGAGTAGGCTCACACTTGGTCGGCAATCGCGTGGAGAAGAGGAATTACTTGACTCCGAACTGGAATTCGTGGCTGAGCATGACAACATCCCTGCGCTTTCACTCATCTGTGCATGCCATGAGGGAATCCTGCGCTCATCTATGATCCGTTGGTCCGCACGTTTATGATCCGTTGGTCCGCACGTTCGCCATCCGTAGGAACGACACAGCCGCTAACGACTGTTTCCATGAATACATGGCTATCCCGGAATAGATCAGCAGTCACTACCTAAATCAGAAAGAACGCACAGTGATCGTGTTGAGGTACGAACCTACGGCTCACTACGCACCATCGCCCAGCGGGCGGGACGCAATGCCCGATGTCCGGCCGCGAGATCACCGCGA
Source organism: Changpingibacter yushuensis (assembly GCF_014041995.1). Lineage (NCBI taxonomy): Bacteria > Bacillati > Actinomycetota > Actinomycetes > Actinomycetales > Actinomycetaceae > Changpingibacter > Changpingibacter yushuensis. The sequence continues at coordinate 2,352,879 of NZ_CP059492.1, forward strand.
ACCAGAACTCCCTGACACCAGCTAATACCAACCACACCAAGCAAGCGCTCGAGCGCGAGCCTTGCCCACCCGAAACCCGCGAAAATCGACACGATAACACAACCGTTTGAAAAGAGTCGAGCCAAACTCCTCGCGCAATGGTTGCCGAAGCAGATCACTGCTTGGCAGACACGCGAGTAACCAGACAGTAGCGCCGTGGATATAGCCCAGCAACAATCTACTAGGCCACCACAACCTCGTATATCGCCCAACTCTTCACCACGGCGGCATTACGAATAGCACGACCGTCACCCATAAGAACTGTATCCACTAGTCACCGGCGTTGAGGAATGGTGCCTGCTGCATTTCGAGCACTATTTGCTGCGCATCCAGGTTCGCTAGGGCGCTCTGCAGTAATGACGCCTCAAAGGTGTGATCGTCGCGGATATGAAGTAGTTGGGTTCGTCGAGCAACAATCGTACCCAGCTCAGTGTCATCCTTGGGCTGTGCCCGTTCCATGTATTCCTCAGCAGCGGCGTCGAGAAGAGATTGAAGGTCGTCTGCATCTGCTTGGACTTGCTCTGGAGAAGATCCTGGCGTGGGTTTCACCCATACCACGAATTGCTTGAGTGTCCCGCCTTGAATGAGGAGCGAGAATCCTGCTACGAGAAACGCAATGAGAACAAGGTAGGACCGTTGAGGTGTATTGGCCGGAAGGCTCTGTGCCGCCGCGACCGTTATCGCGCCGCGCATACCCGCCCATACGACGACGGCGCCGTCGCGCTCCGTTAGCGGTGAAGCCAAGAAGTACTCAGTATCGGCCAGCGTGCGGGTCAATCGGCTCCGTAACTGCCCAATGGTCAAAGTTCGCTTGCGCGTTCGAGTTAACCATCGCCGGCGTATTGTGTATCGCCCTGGCAGGTGCTCCTCAAGCTGAGCACGTTGCTGGTTCGTCACTGCGCCGTCAGGAAGCTCCCCCGTCTGTCTGACGCTCTCAAGGGCCTCCTTCACACCGTCGCCAGCAAGAACCTCTTGGAAGAGCTCCAGCTTTGGCTTCATCTTGGATTGACGCAGTGAGCGCCGCCGGAGTATTGCCAACAAAGGCGCAACAAACAACGCACGAATAGCCAAACTACCCACAAGAGCGATCAATGCAATCGCGACGGCCCTGCCGACTACTTCCAAGTTGTGGGTGGGTAAATCCTCTAGAAGCGTGTGGAACTGGAGCCCCATCGTCAGGAAGACAACGCCCTCAAGAATGAATTCGATGGTTGCCCAGGTTTGGGCATCTGAGGTACGTTGCTGCGGAGAAAAGTGCTTTGCAGCGCCTTGTCCACTTACTAGCCCCGCAACTACTGCCGCCACCAAGCCCGACGCTTCCAATTGCTCGGCCGGTACCATCGCAACAAACGGAACGACGAGGGAGAGCGTCGTCGTCGCAATCGTATTTGTCCGGTTTCGCCGCACACACAGATTCAATCGCCCGACGACGTAGCCGATCGCTGCGGCCATCACAACAGAGTAGACGACCATCCCGACCACGCCCCACAAGCTGAAGGCGGTCGCGGCAGCAGTAATTGCCGTACGAAGCATGACCAATGCAGTCGCATCATTGAGAAGCCCTTCACCCTCAAGGATGGCAACTATTCGCGGTGAGACCCCCGTGGATTTGACGATGGACGTCGCAACCGCATCGGTTGGGCTCAAGACGGCACCCAACACGATCGGGTTAAAGGCCTAAAGGGGGTCTGGACTGTTTTCCGTATCTTTTCGGGAGGCTTGTATGAGGGTTGTGTATTCAGCTGAGCAGAAGCGTGTGGCTGTGGCGACGTTCCGTAGGTTGGGTTCGTATGTCAAGACGATCCGGAAGTTGGGGTATCCGTCTCGTCATGTGCTCCATGATTGGGTGCATCAGTCTCGTCGAGGTCGCAAACCGGTCGTGAAGAGGCAGCCTGCCCGCCACTATCCATGGACTGTTAAGTTGAGCGCCGTGGAGCGGATGAATGCTGGCCAATCAGTTAAAGACATTGCTGGGGATCTCGGCATTGTTAACCATATGCTGTTGTATAAGTGGATGCGGCTATGGAACCAAGAAGGTGAGCGGGCCCTGATGACTAGACGTGAGAAACGCGAGGCTGATGGGTTAGCCACTCGAGCTCAACTAGAGAAGTCATTGCCGGATGATCCTGACGAGTTGCGTCGTTTGGCGGCCAGGCTTCTAGTGGAAAAGCATGTGTTGGAACACGAGCTTGATCTGGTAAAAAAAGACGGGGGCGTCATCCCGGGACAACTGTCGAACCTGAACAAGACACGCATCATTGACCGGTTGCGTGCTCGTCTTCCTTTCGTGATGCTGCTGGAGGCGTGCGCGATCTCGGCCAGTAGCTACCACTATTGTCGGGGTGTGCTTGAACGTCCCGACAAGTATGGCGAGCTCGCTGGCAGGATTGAGAAGATTGCTGGCGATTCGGGCTTTACGTATGGTTCTGCACGGGTCTGGCTCAAACTCAAGCGTCTTGGGGTGACTGTTTCTGAGAAGGTTGTTCGTCGCTTGATGAAAGAACATCAGATCCCGGTTTATTACGCTCACCGCAAGCGTCGCTATTCCAGTTATGAGGGAGAGACAAGCCCGGCCCCAGATGATCACGTCAAGAGGAATTTTCATGCTGATGAGCCTGACAGACTATGGCTCACTGATGTCAGTGAGTTTGCTGCTTCGGACGCCAAGGTCTATCTCAGCCCGATGATTGATTGCTGTGATGGGAAAGTGGTGGCGTGGCAGACGAGTCGACGACCGGACAAGGTGATGACGCAGTCGATGCTGGAAGCTGCGATCGCGAGTTTGCCTACCGAGCGCCACGACGCTTTACGTGATGATAAGGAAGCTATCCCACTGATTATTCATAGCGATCGTGGTGGACATTACCGGAGCGCTGAATGGATCGAGACCACGAAGGCTGCTGGGATCACCCGCTCGATGGGAAGGAAGGGATGTAGTCCCGATAACGCGGCCTGTGAAGGATTCTTCGGACGTATGAAAACGGAAATGTTCTACGGTCACACCTGGACCAGTGCCGCACAGCTCGAGACGGCAATCAATGATTACCTTATCTTCTATAACACAGAGCGCTTGAAAACATCCCTTGGAGGCACCATCCAAGAAAACCGTGACAAAATGGAGAAACCAGAACCATCCAGAAAACAGTCCTGACCCCCAAAAGTGTGTAATGTCTGGGCGTGTTGTGGGTGTTATTTTGATCTGCCGGCCCATCCTTTTCGGGCCCAGAGGCCTTCTTCGGCGGTGAGGGCGGTGCCGTAGCGTTGCGGTCCGTCGGGTGTGGCTGGTGGTGTCTTTTCGGGGATGACTTGTCGTTGGGGTCTTCCGGCTTGATCCCAATCAGTCAGTATCTGGCGCGCAGGCGTAGGGAATTCGCTGTGGTGGTAGCAATACCAATCGATCGCAGCGATCATGTGGGGCTGGGATAGTCCCCGGTGATAGAGCAATACGAGTCGGAGACTGTTGTTGAAAGACTCGAACGGGTTGGTGGTCCGCTCCCGGGCTGGCTCGAATTCAAGGAAAGAAAACAGGTGACCTTTGCCGTACAGGGAGGCTAAGCGACGATAGACTCTACGGTCACGTTCATGGGTGTACCACCATGTTTGATTCTTCCGACGTTGGCCGGCAGGGACGTCTCTCGCCCAGGTGCGTTCTGTGAAATAGTCTGTCAAGTCTCGGGTTTTGTGGAGGGTGGGCGTGTGATCGTTTGTTAGGCCGCGAGGTTCGCGGTCTGGGTGGTCCAGTATTCGGTTTCGATCTCGGTGGGTGTCTTGTAGTTCAGCATGGAGTGGATACGCTCATTGTTGAACCATCCAACCCATTCGGCGGTTGCTTTCTCGACGTCATCGATACCCTCCCAGGGACCATCGAGATGGATCAACTCCGCCTTGTACAACGAGTTCAGAGCCTCGGCCATCGCATTATCATAGGAGTCGCTGGACCCCACGGACGCCACAGCGCGAGCTTGTTCGAGTTCTTGGGTATAGCGCACGGCTCGATATTGGACTCCGCGGTCGCTGTGATGGGTCAACCCGGTGACGTTCTGACCTGCCCGACGGCGGGCGAACAGTCCCATCTTCAACGCATCGAGCGCCAAGTCCGTATACATACGTTTTGAGGTCTGCCAGCCAACGATCATTCGAGAGAACACGTCGAGGATGAAAGCGACATACACCCAGCCTGTCATCGTTCGGACATAGGTTATATCTGCGACCCAAATTCTATTGGGCCCATCAGCGCAGAATTCACGTTTGACGAGGTCGGCTGGCCGTAGTGTTTCCGGTGCTGGCCGTGTGGTGCGGGGATACTTTCCCCGCACCACACCACGGATGACAAGCTCGCGACATAGCCGCTCGATGGTGCACCGTGCAACGACAGTGCCCTGACGATTCAACTCGGCATGGATCTTGCGAATCCCGTACACCCGCATACGGGGATGAGCGTGGATGGTCATGATCTGCTCTTTCAACTCCCCATCACGCACAGCCCGCGCCGATGGCGGCCGTGAGAGGTGGGCGTAGTAGGTCGATGGGGCGATCTTGACACCGAAATCGTCCGTGAGGACGCGGCAGATCGGTTCGATTCCCCAGCGATGCTTGTGCTCGTCGATGAAACGGACGATTAGCTCTGTGGGCGGTCGAACTCCGCCGCGAAAAAAGCCGCAGCGGACTTGAGGATGCTATTAGACCGGCGTAGTTCCCGGTTCTCTTTTTCCAACCGGCGAATCCTGGCAGTCGTGTCCTCACTACCGATAGGTAGTTCGCTCTCTTCGGCCCTGCGGACCCAGGTTCGCAGTGTCTCCTTGTGCACCCCGCACTGCTCCGCGATTCGCGTGATCGCCCCGCTACGGGTATCGGGATCCTTCCGGGCCTCCACAGCAAGCCGAGTCGCCCTTACACGCAGCTCCTCAGGATACTTCGATGATGCTGGCATAATTCAGTGTCCTATCCTTGATACGGGATCAACCGCTCACCCTCTATCAAACCAGAGACATTTCACCTCGACGAGACTGATGCACCCAATCATGGAGCACATGACGAGACGGATACCCCAACTTCCGGATCGTCTTAACATACGAACCCAACCTACGAAACGTCGCCACAGCCACACGCTTCTGCTCAGCCGAATACACAACCCTCATACAAGCCTCCCGAAAAGATACGGAAAACAGTCCTGACCCGTTACCTTGTTGACGGGTCCTTTCGTTGGGAATGATTGGGCTTGTCGGTCAGTCGCTCTGGCATGGTGTTGTGCCCCTGTCTCTTCAATGATCCCGGGGGTGTTGCCACCAGAGTCGATTGACGGTGGGTGATCGCTGATAAGGGGCTTGGCACCAGTGTGGATGCCTGTCCTAACGTGGATGTGAGGCTTACTGTCTGGACCTGATCGACTGAATGTGAACCAGGGGATGCGAAGACTGACGAGAAGGATGCGTTCATCATCGCTGATGCTGCTCGCAGCCTGCCACGCACTCTCCGGGATCTCACTGAAGCAGATCTTGATGAAGCCACTCTGGGAATGTTAACCGGTTTCGATCTGGACCTGTCTCGTCAGGCCAATCAGGTTTCCAACCGGATCCGAGGCCTGTTCACTCAGATTCATCCGGCTCTGGAGCAGGTGCTTGGTCCGCGTCTTGAGCATGATGCGATCCTTGACATGCTCTCCAGGTGGCCCACTCCGGACCGACTTCGCAAGGCCGGGCGAGCCAGAATCGATGTCAAGCTGAAGAAACACGGAGCCCGCCGCCACAGTGCGTGGACCGAAGAAATCCTCGTTGCTTTAGCGAAGCAGACAGTCACCGTGACAGGAACCGAGGCCGCCGGCATTGTGATACCTCATCTGGCACGCCAACTGACACATTTGCATGCTCAACGAGCTGACGTCGCCCGCGAAGTTGAACAGATCGTTGTTCATCACCCTCTTTTCTTGGTCCTGACCTCGATGCCCGGTATTGGGATCAGGACCGCCTCAATTATCATTGCCGAGCTGGCAGGCAAAACCTTTACCAGTTCTGTCGCGCTCGCCTCCTACGCCGGCCTAGCACCCACTACTAGGCAATCAGGAACATCCATCAAATCCGAGAGTGTAAGTCATTCCGGAAACAAACGACTCAAACGCGCGTTGTTCCTCTCCGCATTCGCAGCCATCCGGAAAGATCCAACCAGTCGCACCTACTACGACCGTAAACGGAGCCAAGGAAAGCGCCACAACCAAGCCGTCATCGCACTAGCCCACCGCAGACTCACCGTCCTCTACGCAATGCTCAGAGACGGCAGCCTCTACGACACCCCCGACACAGCCCTAGCCGCTTGACAAACAACATAGGGACACCCCCCAGGCCTTTAACCCGCACGCACATTGCTCAGTCTCCCCGACGATGAACACCCAACGGCCTTCTTCGCCGGCTCGGATTGGTCCGCAATGGGCGTTCTAGCAGGTGTCCGTGAGAAGGTGCTTCGTTTCCCAGAGGACATATCGGTTGTGGGTTTTGACGACACCGCTCTGGCTAAATCATCTGCTCCACGACTCACCTCCATTCATCAGCCGCTGAGAGACATGGGGTCGGCCGCAATTAGGACTCTTGCCGACCGTCGCGCGGCATAATGCCCACAGCTCCAATGAAGCTCGAGACGTACCTCATCATACGTGGCTCCACTGGCCCCGCTCCCAAGTAATGGCCCGTCCGCGCCACAAAAAATGTCAGCCGCACGCTGATGTGTTGCGTGCGGCTGACAGAAAGTTGCCACAAGATTTAGGCTGCGAGCGAGAAACACACCTCGCCCACAATTGTTACGCTTGACCGAGTGTATCGACGATGTAGTTGTTAATTGTCCCCTTGACCGATTCCAAATGGTCGGAGTGCGTTGCAGCAAGGAGTTCAGACTGTGGAACATCCAATGCCAGTTCTTCCAGTGTGCTCAGGTTCGCATCACCATTTTCGATACTCACACCAACACCTTCATCGAAGGAACTGTACCGCTCACCAACGAGATCCTCAATAAAGCGATCTTCATGCATCTGGGCAGCCACTAGCAAGCCAGCTGCATAAGTGTCCATGCCCACCACGTGCCCGCGGAACAGATCTTCCGCAGTGAAGGATGTCCTGCGAGGCTTGGAGTCGAAGTTCAACCCTCCATGAGGGCCTATTTGCCCCTCGTCAAGAACTTCCCACATCACAGCAGTGGTCTCGTACAGGTCTGACGGGAACTCATCCATGTCCCAACCAATGAGTTTGTCGCCTTGGTTTGCATCGAGTGAACCGAGCATCCCCGCTACGCGTGCCACACGAATCTCGTGTTGGTAGGTGTGACCAGCAAGATTTGCATGGTTGCCTTCAAGATTCAACTTGAAGTGGTCATCTAGTCCATGGGTCTTGAGGAAGGCAATCGTGGTGGCCGCATCGAAGTCGTACTGATGTGTGGTTGGCTCCTTTGGCTTGGGCTCGATCAAGAACTGCGCATCCAGTCCGATTTCCTTTGCATAGTCCACGGACATCTGCAACAGGCGTGCCATGTGCTCCTGCTCGCGGCGAAGATCCGTGTTCCACAGGTTTTCATAGCCCTCACGTCCACCCCAGAACACATAGTTTTCTGACCCGAGCCGCTTAGCAATCTCCAGGCTGTGTTTAAGCTGCCCAGCTGAGTATGTAAATACCTTTGCATACGGTGATGTGCCTGCACCTGAAACAAACCGCGGGTTGGTAAAGAGGCTGCTGGTATTCCAAAGTGGCGTAATACCGGTCTCTGCTTGTAGCTCTGCAATCCGATCCACCACGCGATCGAGCTTTGCGTTGGTTTCGCGCAGAGTGTCCCCTTCTGGGGCCAGATCACGATCATGGAAGCAGAAGTACTTCACATTGAGCTTGCGGTAGAACTCGAAGGTGTAATCAACCTTCGCGAGCGCCTGATCCATCGGATCTGTGAAACGGTCGTATGGACGCTGGGCGGTGCCGTCACCAAAGGGATCAACCAACCGCTGGTCGAACGTATGCCAGTATGCCACCGCAAAACGCAGCCAGTCCTTCATTGGTTTTCCAGCAACGATCCGCTCTGGCTCGTAGTATCGGAAACCTAATCCCTGAACTTTTGATGCCTTGCCAACAAATGGGATGGCGTCAACATTCCACAGATCACTCATCTTCTTGCACCTCCATGTGCATTAACGCCGCTTTCGCGTCGTGTTTCATATTTTGTTTCCTAATAAAACAATATAGCAGTACTTTGATTCCTGCAAACCCCTGCGCAAGCAATCCACACTGCGATCAGCGGCCGGAAGCCTTCAAGACCTCACCCGCTTGGCGCGCCGCCCCCAACGCCACGTACTCAGCTGCCTCAGGCAAAGTCACCCGCGCATCCAACATGGACTCCGCCAACTCTTGGACTGCGGAAGATTTCGCGCCGCCGCCAACCAGATGGACCGTCTCGACACGCACGTCTAGGTTGCCTACGGCGTCCAAGGCGCCACGCATAAGGTTGAGCAGGCCTTCAACACCAGCCCTCGCGACATGGGCCGGATCCGTATTTGCCAACGTCATCCCGGAAAGCGTCGCGGTTGCATCAGGTAGGTTGGGCGTGCGCTCACCTTCGAAATACGGCAGCAAACTGAGACCAGCAGCGTCAGGAACCGACAATGCCAGCTCGTCAAATTCCTTGTAATCCACTCCGATCATGCGTGCCATCGCATCTATGATGCGGGATGCGTTGAGTGTGCATGCCAAGGGCAGCCAATTCCCAGTGGCATCTGAGAATCCAGTTACCAGCCCAGTTGGATCAGAAACCGGGTGGTCGCTGATCACAGCTACCACCCCTGACGTGCCAAGTGAAAGCATCGCTTCTCCGGGTTTGAGATCAAGTCCCAGAGCTGCACCAGCGTTGTCACCACACCCGGGACAGACAAGAATTGATTCCCAGCCTCGCGCGGGATCCCCACATCCAGCCGTTTCCCACGGCCCGAGAATGCGCGGCAAAGCAATGCCTGCAACATCGGCAACATCACGATGCAAAGCCAGGCCCAGCAAGTCCTGAGAGTACTCTGGCGCAGTGTTGCTCATGTAGCCTGTTCCCGAAGCATCCGAACGATCTGTCACGAGATCCCCCAGCGACGTCGCCCCCATGATCTTCCATGTAAGCCAATCATGCGGCAGGCAAACAGCAGCTATTCTCTTGGCATTCTCCGGCTCGTGATCGGCCAACCAACGCAGTTTTGTGACCGTAAGAGACGCAACAGGAACTGATCCGGTCCGCTCTGCCCATCGAGCAGCTCCTAGTTCCACATCTCCTTCACCAAGTTCCACAATCAGGTCCTTGGCGGATCCGCCGGATCGCGTGTCGTTCCACAGGAGGGCAGGCCGAATGACTTCACCTAACTCGTCCAGGCAGACCATTCCATGTTGTTGCCCCCCAACCGATATGGCTGCGACGTCGTCGAGCCCACCGGCTTCTTCGACCGCCAAAAGGAACGCATCCCACCAGTACTTCGGATCGATCTCAGTGCCGTCTGGATGCGATGCCTTGCCTTGCCTAACAATAGATCCGGTTGACGGATCAACAATGACGACCTTGCAAGACTGGGTCGAAGAGTCTACACCCGCGACGAATGGGCGATGCTGGTTCATGATTACTCCTCATTGAGCTGATGATGAAAAAGACCGGGAATTTCGCACATAGATCCATGTGGACTCTTCCACAGAGCCCCACTCCCTCGGGTCTTTGTTTTGCTACACAACAAAACTATGATGCAGCGAGCTCCGTGTCAACAACTAAAGAACAGGACCAGTACGTTTCATCTCTTCGAGGCTGCGCACAAACGAGACACTGACTGTAACCTACGTCACCTTTGGGCGTGTGTGCCACCCTCAGAAATACCGAGAAATCACAGATTTCTCAGGCATGCATCTCCAGAACAGTTTGCAACGCCTTCAGCGCTCCGCCCTTTGCGGTTGGATACGCCTCAACCGGCGCCGCCAGGAGCCTGATGTCGTTGCTCGTCCGCCCAACGATCCGCCGATCCAACTCTCTCTCAATGACCGGACGCATCCAAGGCAGAACTGCCCCCAGTGAGGTACCCAAGACAACATGAGTCATATCAATGAGATTGACAACGTTCGAAATCGCAATGCCAAGCGCCCAACCAGCAACTCGAATCGCTTCGATGACTTGCGGATCGTTGGATTCGATCCGTTTCACAAGATCACTGGTGGTAGCTGTAGTGGGAAGCCCTGCGTTTGCCAAAATCGCCTGGCGCCCGGCATAACGCTCTAGGCAGCCAGCCGAGCCGCAATGACATGCCGGACCGTCGGGTTCAATGGTCAGGTGTCCAACCTCGCCAGCCCAACCATGTAATCCCGCCATTGAAATATTATCGGTGACGATGCATCCGCCTATACCCACATCTCCTGTCAGATAGATGAAAGAGCTCGGCCACCGCTCAGTTTGGTCTTGGTGCGAGGCCGCAGCAACCCCTTGAAGATTCGCATCGTTGTCTACGTGAATCAGAGTATCCGGGCCAAAGATATCCTGAAGATATGCAGCCGGGAACAAATCTCGCCAACCAAGGTTCGGTGCAAACACCACACGATTGGTTGCAGCGTCGACAATCCCCGGAACACCCACATACACACCGACGATGTCGCGAATACCTGCCCCTTCGAGACGTTCAACCAATGCTTCAGTGTGGCTATGCAACAGCGCCATGACCGGCTCTGGATCTGATCCAACAAGGTCGATTTCGATAGCAAATGAATCAACAGTTGCACCCGTGAGATCAATTGCCACACCGGAAACCTTATCCGCGTTCACTTCCAAACCGATCCCAACCATGGTTCGAGAGGCGGGGAACAAGGGCGTGCCCGGACGCCCAGCACCCTGACTGTCCGAAGCCGGCCCTTCAACCACCATATCCAGCGAGATGAGATCCTTCACGAGCCGCGATATTGTGGCCCGAGTTAACCCTGTGCGTTGCGCCAGATCGGCACGCGTGAGCCCACTACCGTCAGAGAACAACACCCCCGCCACTAAGGCAAGGTTTGATTCACGGATGGCCGAATGATTGACCGCGACGCGATTCGTCACTGGCACCACTGGCCTTGTTGTTCTTGAATCTACGAACTTCTTCATTTCACTCGCGCCTCCGGCACGGTTGATAGCGGCGCGGCCCCACCCGGCAAAATATGCGCGCTGGCCACGGCATAGCAAAGTGGGCGAAACCAGGAGAGAGTCATTGGGCCGCCTTTAATCGTCAAAACGAAGCGTCCAACTGAACTCGTGGCTCTGCCCCGGCGCTAGGACAATGAGTCCATCGCCCGAGTTGAATGCGTTAGGCGCACAGGTCATGGGCTCAATAGCGACCCCACGCCGCCCCACGAGTTCGCCCGTGTACACCTGCACCCACGGATCGGAAGAGGCCATGACCACGGTTCCTGCGCCTGTGCGCGAGAGCCGTACCTCCCACTCTCCGTCTGGAAGTCCAGTGAAAGCGTTGTCTACCTGTTGGGTGCCGATTATGCGCCCCTCACGGAAGTCGGTACCAGCATCTTCGACCGGATCAAGGTGGTCGGGCGCTAGCCGCTCGTCTACCTGAAGCATGAGAGATGCGGGTACCGTCAGTTCGCATTCGTCGATGCCGTCACCATTAGCGAGGTACGGGTGAGATGAGACTCCGTAGGGAGCGCTGTTTGCACCGGTGTTCTGAGCCGAAATATGTACGCTAAGTCCAGTCCCTGCGCTGACCTTATACGTGCACGTCACATGCAAGGCGAACGGATATCCGTATGAAGGAAGAACGTCGGTTGCGAACGTGACAGCATCCTCAGACCTACTGACGATTGCCCAGTCACTCCAACACCCCAAGCCATGCAGAGCTGCGCTAGTTGCCGATTCGTTGATCGGCACCTGCAGCGTACGGCCAGCAAATGTGTACGTGCCACCGGTGATCCGGTTGGGCCACGGGATAAGCGACTTGCCCTGATATGCAACGGGAAGATCGTGATCCACGTCTACCGGCACCACGATGTTGCGGCCGCTCTTCGTAAGAGTTGCGAGCATGGCTCCTGAACTCGCAACACTGGCCTCGTATTCTCCTGCGGTCAGTCTGACTACTTTGCCGTTGGGACCCACTGTTCAACCTCTTCGTTATGGTGTGAGCTACCTTGCCCACGCGCGCTTTTCCGTGCCCAGCGGGCACGTTCCTCCGCTACTCGAACGGATACACAACCCCGACCTGATGCCGGACTTCATCCATTATCTCAAGAACATTGGTAACGCTCGACCACCCGTGCTCCGGAAGCTCCGTCAATCCTGCCTTCACTGCCCGCGCGAACGCTGCGGCCTCGTACTCAAGCCCACCGCCTCGGGGGTCGACGGCGACGTCGGACCACACCTCTGTGTATGGTTCGGCGGAATCCGCGTTTTGGGGTCCGTCCGCTACGCCGTTCCATACAACTTTGATCTCCGTAGGCCGGTAGAACTGACGCTCAAGAACGACCTGGCCGCGGGTGAACGCCACTTCGGCCGCGACTTGAGAAGATGCGCCCATGTGCGCGGCAAGAACCGCGGTGGCAGCGGGATAATCAAGAACTGCAATTGAGTCCTCGTCCACACCCGCCTCAGTCAGATGCCCCGAGGCATGAATCGACTTGGGTGCACCCAGGAGCATCTCGATGAACGACGCCGGATAAACACCCAAGTCCAGTAGCGCGCCACCAGCTAGATCAGGGCGCTCCATACGCTCAGTACCCCGTAGAGTCTGGAAGTGTTCAGCGCGAACATATTTGATCTCGCCAAGTTCACCAGACTCGACGATTGCCCGAAGCAAGGCATAATGCGGCAAAAAGCGTGACCACATTGCCTCCATGACCAGTACGCCCTTGGCCTCGGCGGCCGCGCGAATCTCGGCTGCCTCGCCAGCATTGACAGCAAGCGGCTTCTCAATCATGACCGATTTGCCGGCATCAATTGCGAGGAGTGCCTGCTCTTTGTGGAACGTGTGAGGTGTGGCGATATAGACCGCATCCACGTCAGGGCGTGACATGGCTTCCTCATATGAACCAACGAAGGGGATGCCGAACTGATCTGCGAACGCTTGGCCCTTCGTGAGGTCCCGGCTTCCCACAGCAACTGCCGCACTCTGTGTACACTGCAGATCGGCGGCGAACAGTCCGGCAATGTAGCCAGCGCCAATGATCGCCCAGTTTAGGGACGGAGCGGTTGATGGCTCATCCGGAAGAACAGCAGCGCCAATTGACGCGAGCCGTGCGGGCAATGGTTCAAACGCAGACATTTTGGCCCCTTCTTCGAAAGCTTGGACGCAATCGCGTCCGGATATACGTCTTAAGTCCACCAGAGTATTGACAAGAACGCGAAAGCAAAGTGTGTTCCCCGAGCAATTAGCGAAGGGTGGTACTTATGTTTTATCCCGAAACAAAATGGATCGTCAATAGCTCTGCAGAGACTGGAGCCTTTACAGACACCGCGTTACTCGCGCGCGTGAATCCCCGTTCCTTGCGTGCGAACCTCCAAGCACAGCATCTACATAAGAAATGAACTGCTCCTCGTGAGTTGACGGCCAACCAGTGGCCCAGTACCCGAGGAGCAGTTCATTATCCATCTCCCCACCCCATGTAGAGATCTTTCGCCAACTGGCAGCGCACTGTTGAGCGTCTTTGTGAACGCCTGCGCCGCGAGTTGTCAGTTCAGTGCTCGCACATCCAGCCGTTACTGTAGCGTCTGCGCCGCAAGTCTGAGATTCGTCAGGTAGCCCTTCCCGGTCCAGGCTGATCTGCCAATGAACAGTCCGCCAACCCCGGGAATCCCCAGCAACTCTTGGTTGTTGTCGAAGTTGACAGATCCACCGTAGAGAATCGCTTCCACCCGGGAGCCGTAGCGCTCATTGAGCACGTCGAAAGCAGCAACCAGGTCTTCGCGGCGTGGAGGACGCCCGTTCTCACCAATGGCCCAGATCGGTTCGTATGCGAGCAGTACCCGTGACGTATCCTCAACGCCTTCAAGAGCCGCATCAATCTGCCCAACAATGAAGTCAATGGACTTGTCAGACTCAAACACTTCTGCGGACTCACCAAAGCAAACGAGCGGGATCAGGTCATGTGCCAGTGCCGCTTTCACTTTCGCATTGACTGTTTGGTCTGTCTCGCCAAAGTACTGGCGCCGTTCAGAATGGCCCATCTCAATGATTGTGGCACCGGCATCCTTGGCTTGAAGCATAGAGACTTCGCCTGTCCACGCTCCCGAATTCTCCCAATGCGCATTCTGCGCGCCGACAATCACATCCGATCCATCCAGAATATCTGCGACGGCGTCGATCGCCGTGAACGACGGAATCACGAATGGCTGTACACCATCGGCGGAGCTGATACCGGCCTCGGCCAACTCATGTGCATACTCGCGAGCGAACGCCCGCGTACCGTTCATTTTCCAGCTAGTGCCAACCCAGAGCACGAAAACACTCCCCTTGCGTAGATCCTTGCGGCGTTGCCACCAACGCCTTTCACAAAAATGCTGTCAGACTACCGCGTGGCCCTCAGAGGACTTCGGCAATCTTGGACATCAGCAGTGCAAATGAGACGGCACCCGGATCCGGATGACCGAGCGAAGCATCGCCGTGTGTGCGAGCGCGTCCCTTTCGAGCCGCCAGATCAGCAGTTTCCTCTGCGGCCTTGGTCGCCACTGCGGCTGCTGCGGTCCAAGCGGTTGCAAGGTCACTTCCATTCGCCAGCTGGCTCTCAAGCTCGGTGGCAAAGGGTTCGGTTGCATCAACCATCGTCTTGTCGCCGGGCTTGGCGCCGCCGAACTGCGCAATGTTGCGTGCACCTGCCACGACGGCCAAGCCTACCCGCGTTGACTCCACAGCATCCTCATTGCTGAGCTGCGCAGCCACCGTGCGCAACGCACTCCCCCACAACGCACCGGAGGTGCCCCCAGCACCTTCCGACCATGCCTTTCCGGCTTCATCCAAGAGGCTCTTGGCACCAGCTCCCTCGGCTTGTGCATCGCGCGCGGCTTTGCCTGCAGCAACAGCGCCAAGCACCATTCCCTGACCGTGGTCCCCATCGCCGGCAATCGAGTCGAGCTTGCCCAAGCTGGGTTCTGCCGCTATGCATTCACGCTCCACAACGCCAAAAATCGAAGCAATTACACGCCCCTGCGCCGCTGACTCAGGTGACCCAACCGTGAACGTGACTTTCGCTTCGTCGTCGTCAAATACGTCGGTGCGATGCTCTTGGTGTTCAACATTTCCTGTACGGAATGCCGGCGTATCTGAACCCGCCAACCACAACCGCTCGAGTTGCGAATCGAGGAACATAAGCGTGAGCGAAACGCCCGCCATATCGAGCGATGTCACTTGTTCGCCGACGACGGGGCTGACAATCGTCAGTCCGCGCGCCTCCAGATCGGCCGCTACCGAACCATACAGAACGAAGAGTTCCTCATACTTGGTGGCTCCCAAACCATTGAGCAGGACTGCGACCCGGCCTTCATATCCGTCCTGACCTCGCTCGGGTTCTTCAGCCAGTATTCCGTCAACGAGCAAGGCGCCGAGCTCCTCAGCTGAACACATGTCGTGAGTTGAAATCCCCGGTTCACCATGAATTCCTAGCCCCAGCGCGAACTTGCCTTCCGGAACAGTAAACAACGGTTCGTCAGCGCCCGGTAGCGTGCAACCTGTGAACGCGACGCCCAAGGAACGAGTTCTGTCATTTGCCTTGCGAGCCACGGCCTCGGCGGCATTGATGTCCGCTCCCTCGGCGATGGCAGCACCTGTCACCTTAACGACAGGAAGATCCCCTGCGATGCCACGGCGATCGAGATGGTTTTCCGGGGTATTCGACGCTATGTCATCAGAGATCGTTACGATCCTGACATCATGGCCGTCCGCCACCAGTTCGTCACGTGCCTCGCCGAAATGGAGGCAATCCCCGGCGTAGTTGCCGAACATGAGGATCACACCACCACCATTGTCGGAAGCTTTCGAAACTGCCTTCACTTGGGAAGCCGACGGCGAGGCGAAAATGTTTCCACAGACCGCACCATGAGCCATGCCGGGGCCGACCCAGCCCGCAAATGCCGGGTAATGACCGGAGCCGCCGCCGATGACGAGCGCAACCTCGCCATCAGGGCTGGCAGTTGACCGGACCACGCCGCCGTGGACCTGCTGCAGGTAGTCTCCATGCGCGGCAACCAAACCTGAAAGGCTGTCATTCCCGAACTTCTTCGGGTCATTGACCAGATACGTCATTGTTCTGCTCCATTGAGTCGTCGATGTCTTAGCACAAATACTATATGATATAGAGTTGTTGTGGGGAAGAAACATGATGAAGTCCTTCTACCCACTCGAATGCCGCGGCATCCTTGTCGCCAATGTGGTGGTTGATTCGGAGATCATGAAGCCGAGTTAGCCAGCACATGTGCGAATCGACGCTCGATCTTCTCGAGTTCCAACATCCTGGCGAGCACGATGTCAAGGTCCCCGTCGTTGAAAATGCGCTACCAGTCATCCATGATGACATCTTCGCGTCCGTAGTCCATGACAAGAAGACACGCGTCAGAGACCGGATTCGACACCTCGCGTACCCTTCTGAAGTCGTACACTCAATCACCTCGTCAAAAGACATTGGTTTCGGTGACCGTTCCGAGATTACCCAAAAGAGAGTGTGCACCCAGACCAATACGTGGCTGAGTATTCGGCGTTGACACATCATCCTCTGCGGAGCTTATTTAACTGCTTCCACGTACGCATCGGCCACCACTCTTGGATGTTCCGTTCCCTAAGCCGCCAGCAGAATAGGAATCACACCGAGGAATGTCATGAGGACACTCATAACCAACCCCGGCACCTGATTTCCACCAGTGACCTCTCTTAACCAACCAGTGTCATAGCGGGCGGAAGAGCCGGCGTTGTTGCTCGCGGTATTGATCAGCGCCGTTCCCGCGACTGCTGATGCTCCCGTGAGGAACTAGGTGGGGTGCGTCCCGAGTTCGGCAGCATCGCGAAGATTGAGCATGCCGCGCCCGCCACTAACACCATACTCAAGAATCGATTGCCCCGAAAATGAAGTGGCGTGAGAATGGCGATTGCACCAGCGAGCGCTGGGAACACATTGCGCAAAATCATCAGCTCAGAGCGTTGCACCATATGGGACCAAACGCGATGTACTTTCGCAACACAAATTCAGAGGAGCCTGTAACGAGCCCTAGATGAAGCCGAAGTGAACCAAGGAGAGTGCCCAAACTTGACCATTCATAAGAGTCTGACGCGACCCAACTCTATTTACATTCTCAGTTGCCGCTACTTCGAACTTCGGAGTCGAAGTTGGCCAATCCTTCTCTTCAGAGTTGAGCCAGAGGCATCCGTTGGGCGATCGTCGAAAACGAAGAGCGCGTAGGTCTCCGAGCGATGTATCAGCGAAAGGACCTTCTGATGTCTTCATTGAGAGGGTCGGCCAGTTCCCTTGGCATTGATCAACCGGTTGACCAAGTTTGAAAAGAAGTGCGACTGTCATCTCGATTTAACCTCAGATACCTCGTCTGAAACCGAGTCTCATCCAACAATCGCCCCGCCCATCGGCTCTCTGACTGCAAGCCGCTACGCACTCCACTGATTCTCTTGTGTTTCTCATATGAAACACTCACCTCAGAATCTCCCAACTGAGTCTTCAACATGAGACAAATATGCTCTTAGCTGCCACATCCCATATGATGTCGACCACATGAGGAAGAGTATCCTCATTCGCGGAGCCCACATGCCTTAGTTCCACATCGGTCATCGAGACAAAACCCAACCACGAAGTATTCATCTGGTGACCCAAGCCGAACCCATCACTCTCCTGACTCAGACAACTCACCGTTAGAATCTATGATATGACTTCCGCTTACTTCGCCACCTCGAGACTCGACCCAATTCCTTCGAGGGGATTGGGCGACGATGTCTATGATGTACTGCTTGAAATGTTGACATCCGGAGATCTTGAGCCTGATACCCCACTTGCAATCGACCGGCTGGCGAAGTCTCTTTCCGTGTCGCCTACGCCGGTACGGGAAGCGCTTGCGAGGCTCGAGCATACGGGACTTGTGATGCGTGCGGCACATCGCGGGTATCGTGTCGCACCGCCGATGCCTCGCGAGGAACTGCTCGAACTGGTCGATGCGCGTGAGATTCTTGAAGTGGCTGCGATGGAGCGTGCCATGCAGAACCCTGTTGCGCTCCTACGGGGGCTTGAGTCGGCGTTTCATGAACACGAACGTGCCGCCGAAAAGCTGACTTCTCCTCGCGCTGTCCAAGATCCTAAGAAGGTCCACGAGTACTTCGATGCAGATTGGCTTTTCCACCAGGTCATACTCGATCACTGCGGCAATCGTTACATCAGCCGCTGCGTGAACTCACTTTCCTTTTCAAATCATCGAATGCGCCAGACGAATCAACAAGGCATTACCGATGCGCCATTTGCACTTGCTGAACACCAAGCGATCCTCGATGCAGTCCGTTCTGGTGAGGTTTCGCGGGCGGTCTCAGAGATGCGGGCGCACCTAGATCAGGTCCGTATGCGATCCACAGGAGCCTAGAGACTCAAGCTCCCCTGTCAGTTGGTCTTGACATGGCAATGCCTGCCACACGTGCGTGAAAGCGATCGTCTGGCAGGCATTACCATGTGGATTTCCAATATCAGTGCATGTGCTTTCCACCATCAACGTTGAGTGAAACGCCGTTCACAAATGACGCTCCTGGGGAGAGCAAGAATGCCACCGCTTCAGCGATCTCCGAAGGTTGACCAACTCGCCCGACGGGGATGTTTGATGACATCTGTGCCTTGCGCTCATCAGTGAGCTTTCCTCCCATGATGTCTGTATCTATCGGACCCGGAAGAATTGCGTTGGTTGTAATCCCATGAATTCCCAACTCACGTGCCCCACCCTTGGTGATGCCGAGGACTCCTGCCTTTGCTGCGGCATAGGCAAACTTGGAGAATGTACCGCCGCCATCGAGCGCCGTAATTGAGGAGAAGTTGACAATACGTCCGATCCCGACCTTCTTCATCTCAACCGAAGCATGCTTCATCATCAACATCGTGCCTCTACAGTTCACCGCCATGACCTTGTCGAAAAGAGCCGCTTCCATCTCTTCCAATGGAACAGGGCAAGCGATACCTGCGACATTTGCCAACGCAACGACCGGCGGCATCTTCTCAGCGATCTGGGCAAAGGCAGCCGCCACATTCTCTTCGTCCGAGATGTCGAGAACGATCGGGAGGATCTCTAGATTCGGAAAATCTGATCGAAGTTCCGTACCGAACTCCACGACGGAATCGGCGATATCCACTGCGACAATATTGAACCCTTCAGAAGCGAGCTTCTTTGCACAGACCCGGCCGATGCCGCGCGGTGCGCCGCACCCCGTGACCACTGCGGTGTAACGTTCCGGGAACTCTGGTGTCTTGAAATCAATCATTTCTCAATCCTTTTCATCACTTGGCGTCGGGTCTACTTTGTCCCGAAACCGAATCCTGTTGATTAGCCTTCGATTCGCTGACTCTGGATCTCCAGTGCTGCGCGTTCCTCATCTGACTGCTTGAAGAGCTTCATGGCTGCCACGAGAACGACACCAATGCATCCCATCATGCCCAACACGATTAGGCCCGCCGACTCGTTTGGAGCGTCAGGCGTTCCCCATACTGATTGGGAAGCCCACGTGCGCATGAGTGGTGCCAGCCAGCCACCCAAGTTACCGACTGCATTGATGAGCCCCGTGGCGCCGGCCAAAGCCGCTCCCGACAAGTATCGCGTCGGCAATTGCCAAAAGATTGGCTGGGCACACACGAATCCGACAGCAGCAATCGAAAGCAGGCTCAAAGCTGGTACCGGTGCATGGAGGAAGAAGGCCGAGCCTGCGATACCCACACCAGAGAACGCCAACATGACTCCAGCAAGGAATCCATGATTCTGCTTTCGGTCCGCTATCTTGGGGATGATCAACACACCAACAAGCGCGACCGTCCAAGGAATTGCGGTGATCAACGCTGCTTGGAAGCCAGCCGACTGGCCGGTCATGGTGGTCACCTGCTTTGGCAGGAAGAACGTCAGACCATACACGGATGCTTGAATGCACAAATAGATGAGGCAGAAGTACAAGATTCTCGGATTGACGAGCGCTTGAACCCAAGTGATTGGCCTTGCCTTCTCTTTGGCAGCTTCCTCGATCTCAATCTGGGCACTCAAGTGGGACCGTTCTTCAGACGTCAGCCACTTGGCGTGCACCGGGCGATCTACTAGGACGAACGGACAGATGATTCCAACTATGATTGCGAGACCGCCCTCAACCATGAACATCCAATGGATGCCATCCATACCCAACACGCCATGCAACTCGAGAAGACCACCGGAGAGGGGATTACCAATTATGTTCGCGATTGGCAGGCCCATGTAGAAGAGGCCCGTTGCCCATGCTCGTCGGGCGGCTGGATACCAGTAAGTCAGATATAGCATGACGCCCGGGAAGAATCCTGCCTCTGCAACACCGAGAAGGAACCGTAGTGCATAGAAGCTCGTTGGCCCTTGGACAAACATGAAGCAAGCAGCAACGATGCCCCATGTAATCATGATGCGAGTCATCCACCAGCGGGCGCCCACCTTGTGCATGATGAGGTTTGACGGCACCTCAAAGATCGCATAGCCAATGAAGAAGAGGGTGGCACCGAACGTATATGCCATCGTTGAGATACCATAATCGGCTTCCCACTCCTGCTGTGCCCATCCCAAGTTCGTACGATCAATGAACGCAATCACGTACATGAGGAGCAGGAATGGGATGAGGTGCTTCGTCACCTTCTTCAAAGCAGCCGCTACGATCTCTCTATCGGGAGATGTGACGGTCTGCAGTGTTTCTTCACGAGTCTTCACTAGTGACCTCCTTGTCACTTGGCACATGACAACCCTGCCATATGCGGAAACGAGTGTTCAGCACGAACGCTTTCTCTTCGTTGAGATCACGCGTTTGTACGAATTGAACGTGTTGACCAGCGGCAAATAGACCACTGGTAGACCTGATACAGAGGGCGAGCCTCCAAGGATCTAACGATCAGCGAAGCGCTGACTTGAGGATTTGGCGAATGTACTCAGCGTTTTCGGCTCCGACACCGAGCCAATCCGATCCATAATGTTCGACCATGAAAGGTCCCTCATAGCCAAGCTGCAGAGCGCGACGAATGATGGCACGGTAATTGATCGTGCCATACTTCAAAGGAACTGGAGCCGACATAAACGAGCCCGTAGCGGGATCCTCGTCGCGGATATAGTTCTTGATGTGCCAATAATTCGCGTAAGGAAGCACCTTCTCAAACATCTCCTGGTAAGGAGGCATCGGGCGATGTAGCCGAATCAAGTTGCCAATATCAGGGTTGATGCCGACAGCCGGATGATCCACAGTCTTGTAGAAGTCAATGGCATCATCCGCAGTTCCACAGAATGTGTCCTCGTACATCTCAAGGCTGATCTGCAACCCCAATGACTGAGCATGGTCCGCGAGTTCCCGAGTGCGTTCGGCCGCTCTCATCTTGTCATCGGGATTCGACTTGAATCCATCTTCGAGCCAAAACCACAGTGCCTTCTTCTGGGCCGGCACCAAGTCCTCTAGAAAACCGATGTTCACAAACCCGGCCCCTAGGTCAGACGCCCTCTCAATAGTTCTGTGGATACGCGCTAGGTTCTCGTCGCCGTTCTGCGCATCAACCACAGAGTTACGGCCGATAGATATTGCAGTTACTGAGAGGCCAGTCTCCTTGAGCAAACCCTTGAATTCCCCATACCGGCTGGCACTCAAGTCTGCGACCGGCACCCAGTCATCCATCGGGTCAAAGCAGGTGAATCCCAACTCTGCCACCTGAATCAACTGTTCCCGCCACACCTCGGCTGGCGCATCGGCAATTGGGGCACCATCGTCTGTGACTGGCCCCCAGCTCATCTTCGCAGCGATAGGCCATCCCTCGGCTGTATACATGAGTCCTCCTTGTTCGCTCCATTGCGTACCTTAATCATAGATCCTATAGGATCTTCTAAATCAAATTTGGTCGAATGTGACACGCATCACGCTGGGTCGGTCTTATAAAGATCTGTATTGGGAGTTCCCATAGACTCTTGCCTTGGAGAGCTCATCAGTCGCACGCCACCAAACGCACCGCATCGATATCTCAAGTTAACGTCGCACTTCTCGTCCCGGTGTGTGAGATCCCGTCTTCTTGTAGCCGAGCGGTCAGGTCGAGGTGAATCCAACCTCGTCCAATTGCCATTGACGAATGGTCCACTCGGAACCACCGTGTTTCGCCCGTCAGCGGCAGGCCGCTCAAGTATGCGTCAAGGCCACGCGGCGTTGTGGTCAGTTCACATGTGACTCACTCACATGTATGAGCTGGGAACCTGGCATCTCCGAGTCAAGTAACTGCCCTCCAGCTACCGGCTAGGTGGTACGCGAGACTGCAGGCGCTCGTACCCGGCACTTTCATAGGAAACCCCTTATCAACGGAGTGTCCCCCGAAGGCACACCCTCGGGGGACACTCCGTTGCGCAGAGTAACGTTACTTTCGGCGTGCCTCCTTGGCAGCTTCCGCGGCAGCCTTCTCCTCCGCCTTAACTTCGGCAATGAACTCCGAATGGCCCAGAGCGGGCTCCCAGCCCTTGTCCACCACACGGCGCTGCCACACCGAGGCAAGCAGCACCAGAACAATGCCAATGACCAGCACGATGCCGATACCCAGAACGCCTCCGGGCTTGATGCCGTTTCCAATGAGGAAGCCGTACCAACCGAAGTCGGCGTCGCCAAATGTTGTATTAGCAAATCCGAGCGAACCGAGCACCTTCAGAAGCATCGCGGGAAGGAACGTAATGAGCACGCCGTTAGCGAATGCGCCAAGCATCGCACCACGGCGGCCGCCCGTCGCGTTTCCAAACACGCCAGCTGCACCACCCGTGAAGAAGTGAGGAACCATGCCAGGCAAGATGAGTGCTAGGCCAAATGCCGGACCAAACACGGTGGCAAGCAGCGCGAGCGAAACAACTCCGCCGGTGAAGGAGAACACAAAGCCCACCAACACTGCATTGGGTGCGTACGGGAAAACAATCGGGCAATCAAGAGCGGGCACTGCACCCGGAACAACCTTCGCAGCAATACCTTGGAAAGCGGGGACGATCTCACCAAGGATGATTCGGACACCGTAGAGGATGATGGCCACGCCCACGCCAAACGTCAGTCCACTAGTCAAGGATGACATGATGTACGCGCCAGTATCCGAGGAGCCGAACAGCGCAAATGCCTCATCTGATCCCACTGCAATCAGGTACCACACTGAGAAGACGGCATAGAAGAGCACCATAGAGAGTGCCGTTGCCACCATCGAATCGCGCAAGAAGTTCAATCCTTGAGGAAGCTTGAGATCCTCAGTGGACTTCGACCTCTTGCCTACAGCTGCACCAACAGCACCAGAGGTTATGTAACCCAGAGTTCCGAAGTGACCGATGGCCACGGAGTTGTTACCGGTGATCTTCTTGGTGAATGGATGAGCGAACGCAGGCATGATTACCATGATGACGCCAAGCAGAATGGCGCCCACGATCACAATCAGCGCCTCATCCACGGAAGCAGTCGCAAGCACAACCGTGAGCATTGTTGCCATGAAGAAGATGTGATGCCCAGTAAGGAACACGTACTTAAGCGGGGTGAAGCGTGCCAAGAGCAGCGCAACCACGAAGCCCAGAATCATGACGTAAGCAGTGGTGCCACCAAACTGTTCCTGCGCGATTGAAACGATCGCTTCGTTCGTGGGAACCACACCCTGCGCGCCCGTTGCGCCGAGAATCATTGTTCCCAGCGGATCGAGCGAGGTTGTCACGACCGCAGCACCTGCAGAGAGAATGAAGAAGCCCATAATGGCTTTGAGTGCGCCACCAACAACCTGACCAACAGGACGCTTGAGTGCCGCCAAGCCCACGGCCACAATGATGCCAACAAGGAATGCAGGGACTGCAAGAATCTGGTTGACAAGGAAGTTCGCGATATCAACTACGACATTCACTATGACTCCTTATACATATCGTTCGAGGACGGTCTTGATCTCGTCGACGTCGGTGAAGTTGTGAATCACTTCCACCGGCGTATCGACCGAAGAGAGCTGCTCCACCAGTTCTTCTGAGGTCAAAACGAGGTCAGCCATGGACGCAGCTCCGCGGGCCGCCGAAATATCGGAGGCCTCAGTTTCTGCGTAGACTCCGAGCTGCTGCAGCGCGTTGTCTGTGTTCATCTTCAGGATGATTGATGTGCCAATCCCCATCCCACACACCACGAGAATCTTCATCGTGTGGTCCTTTCAAAATCTGAAATTGCTTGCCGTACCGCTTCTGGCGAATCCAGGGAAGCGAGTTGCTCCAAGCGATCCTTGTCCGAAACCAAAGCGGCAAGCTGTGCCATGGCCGTCAGGTGCTCATTGTGGTCGCGTGCAGCAAGTCCAATGACCAGCCGCACGGGATCGTTGCGAGAGGAACCGAATTCAACTGGATGGAGTAAACCGACCCATGAAAGACCCGTGCGAAGAACGGATGGTGACGGACGTGAGTGTGCCAGCGCAAGTCCTGGGGCGATCACGATGTATGGCCCCAGATTCTTCACCGTCTCAATCATCTCCTCGGTGTAAGGAGGCTCTGTAATCCCCCCTGCTACCAACGCCTCGCCTGCGGCGCGGATAGCACCCTCCCAACTTGAGGCGTCAACCAACGTCACGGTGGACTCGGATGGCAGGAGTTCCAACAGCGAACTCGAACTAGGCATCTTTGCCTCTCTTCTCGTGTGTATGTGCAGATCTCTCGCGTGATTCCCCAGAACGATTACTCGGAAGACGCAACGTCACTTGGGCCGCACTGCTTGAGCAGTTCCTATCTTGCCTCACTTGAGACTACTTTTGTATATCAATTTCCAAAATTGATGAGTTTCGCTAAAGGTTATTTCGCGGCACAATAGAAAGTGCAGCTCTTCCAGACGGGAAGATGAGCCCGGATACACCATTTCCACCCCACACCGTGGGGGCAAGACACCCGCATTCGAAGGATTGAATCCCTGTGGTTATGACTGAATCAGCCTCACCGGCCTCGGCAATCGTCGAAGTGCTCAGGCGCAGACAATCCACGCAGGCCGAAATCATGGAAGCCACGGGGCTCTCGCGCGTGACGATACATGGACAGCTAGGGGCCCTCGAAGAGGCCGGCGTGGTGTGCCAAGGACCGCGAACTGTCGAGACCGGCGGGCGTCCAGCTCGCAGGTACAAACTGGATCCTTCATACGGCCGCGTGTTGGTAGCGGACATTGGAACCTCAGTGGTGCGCACGGGCGTGGCCTCCATAGACGGGAGTTTGCTGGCGTCGTCGTCGGCACAAATACCCGCATTCGAGAATCCGGACGAAGCTCTCCGCGAGTTGTTTGACGCGTTCGCCAGAATGCGCGCCATGGACTCAATCCCGATTCGTGCCATATCAGTGGGGATTCCCGTGCCCGTGAACCCGCATACGGGCCGGCCACAGGTATCGGCGCGCCACTCGCAATGGCGTTCACAAGAGCTCCCCGAGAAGCTGGCGGGCTTCTGTGACGGGCCGTTTCTCGTGGCCCACGATGTTGACCTTATGGCACTCGCGGAGCAGCGAACTGTTCGGCCTGATACCTCAGTGCTCATGCTGATTAAGGTGGGCATGGGCATCGGGTGTTCGGTGATCTACCGAGGTGAACCGATAGTCGGCGAAACCGGTGGAGCTTTCGAGATCGGCCACATGCAAGGCACGCACGTGCACTCGCGCGGTGCTGGGCGCGTGAGATGCCCCCGCGGTCACGACGATTGCCTCGAGTCAGTTGCCGGCGGGCGTGCTATCGCATCATCGCTGATGTGGGAAGGTATTTCAGCTACCTCCTCAACCGAAATCATGAATCTGGCGGTGGCCGGAAACACGCTTGTGCGCGATGAACTGTATGCCACCGGAAGAAAAGTTGGCGAAGCGGCAGCTCCACTGATCAACATGCTTAACCCTGGCGTAATCGTGGTGGGAGGAAACCTTACTGCCTACTCCGATCTGGTCTCGCAAGGGTTCCGTGAGTCCGCGCTGCTTGGCACGGCGCAGGTGGTGCGCGATGCCGTCCAGATAGTCCCCGCCAAGCTGGGCACGCAGGGCGGCTTGATTGGCGCCTCACTTGTTGCGCTGGATTCGGTTCTTTCCTCCGATAGTCTCGCAACCGCTATCGCAGGCAATGGTGGTTCCGACGACGGCGCCCGCGGCTCCCGTTCTACGCGCGATGACAGTTCCGATGACGATGCCGAAGATTCTGACGCTGCTTCACTGGAGAACGACGCCACTGTGCGCTGAGTGGTTACATCACTCGCGGCTTTCGCATAGTCTTATACAAAAGGGAACAGTCAGTGTCCTCCACCTCGTGCAAAGGAGCATGACCATGACAGCCGTTCAATTCTCTCTGCCTGCGAGCGTCGAATCAGACATTATTCGCCACGCTAGGGTTATCCCTCTTGACGTGGTGCAAGCAAAAGGAAACGGACATGCCGGAACGGCAGTTGGATTGACTCCGCTCTCAACCACGCTGTACAACCATCACCTTCGGCACAACCCAGCCCATCCTGACTGGGTGGCGCGAGATCGGTTCATCCTTTCGTGTGGCCACACATCGCTCTCGCTCTACCTTCAACTCTTCCTATCCGGCTACGGACTGGAGATGAGTGATCTCCAAGCTGCCCGCAAACTCGGCTCCATCACGCCCGGCCACCCTGAACGTGGAGTCACGGCAGGCGTCGAGATGTCCACTGGTCCGCTCGGGCAAGGACTCTGCGCGGCCGTTGGAGTAGCCATGGCCGAGCGCCGTGTCCGTGAGATGCTTACCCCCGGTCAGTCGCTGGACGAAAGCCCATTCGGATATCGGACGTGGTGTTTGGCCTCCGATGGTGACATGTTCGAAGGCATTTCTTCTGAAGCCGCGGCACTAGCGGGAACCGTGGGACTACCCGGGCTGATCGTGTTGTGGGACGACAACGGAATCAGTATTGACGGGCCAACATCAATTTCAACGCAAGAAGATGTAGCAGGGCGCTTCGCGAGCGCCGGATGGCGCGTGTTGGAGATTGGCGACGCCGAAAACACTGCGGCTATCTCCCAAGCGCTTGATGCCGCCTGTGAGCCGGACTCGCAGGCTCGTCCGACCTTCATTCGGGTGCGCACTCGAATCGGAAACCCTATGCCCACGGTCGGCGGAACGTCCAAAGCACACGCAGGAGCAGTAGGGGCCGATGAGATCGCAGCCACTAAGCAGATCCTTGGTCTTGATCCACATGAGTCGTGTTCTATGCCGCAACCGCTTCTTGAGGCATCGCGCGAATGGGCGCGGCGCCGAGGGGCTGAGTTAGAGAAGAAGTGGGAGCAGGGGTATGCCACATGGCGATCGAACAACGCCGCTGGCGCCAAGTTGTTCGATCGCCTCGCATCTCAGGCGCTCCCTAAGGAGTGGGATGCCGAACTCCCTGACTTCACTGAGCAGACCCTTGCCACGCGGGTCGCCAGCGGGCAGGTGCTCACCTCGCTTGTCACTGCAATTCCGGAGATCTGGGGAGGCTCATGTGATCTCAGCGGCTCAACTTCGACCGATTGTGGCGGCGTACTTGAACCATTCACACGCGTACACGCTGGGCGTTCGGTTTACTTTGGGATTCGCGAGCACGCTCAGGCCGCAACGCTTTCTGGAATGTGCCTCTCAGGACTGACCCGGCCGTTCGGTTCCACTTACCTCGCCTTCTCGGATTATCAGAAACCAGCCATTCGGCTTGCCAGCATCATGAAGCTGCCATCGATCTTCATCTGGACGCATGACTCCCTTGCAGTTGGTGAAGACGGCCCCACTCATCAGCCTGTGGAACAGATTGCGACTCTTCGTGCCGTTCCCGGATTCAGTGTCATACGACCGGGAGACGCGTGGGAAACTCGAGCAGTGTGGACGCGGATTGTTTCTCGGAGGGACGGTCCCGTTGGCCTAGTTCTCTCACGTCAGAATCTTCCTGTACTCCACGAGTATCGGGACATCGTAGCCCAAGGAGCTCAGCGGGGAGGCTACGTGCTCGCGGACTTCCCCAGTGATTCACAACCACAGGTGATACTCATAGCCACGGGCTCAGAGGTTCACGTTGCTCTGAAAGCTCGGGAGCGACTCGCACACAGTGGTATCAGCGCCCGGGTAGTCTCCATGCCCTGCGTGGAGTGGTTCGAGGCGCAGAATCAGAAGTATCGGGATTCCGTGTTGCCTCCGTTGTTGCGCGCCCGAGTCAGCGTGGAAGCAGGAATTGGTGCACCGTGGGGCGCATACGTGGGACTCGACGGCGCGTGTGTTAGCGTCGAGCAGTTCGGGCAATCCGGCGACGGCGCCGTTCAACTCGCCGATGCAGGTTTCACTGCTGACCACGTGTCCGCTGTTGCCACGCGCATTGTGAACCAGCTTCTCTGAACATCGCAAGGTCGGTGCCCTAGCTTGACCTATCCCCATGGCCGTAACCAAACCAGACTCTAGGACCAGACTCCAGCCCGGCCCCTGACCCAAGTCTCCTGACCCAAGTGACCGGCCCAAGTCCCCACCCGGACTATGCACCAATCTCAGCGTAAACAAGGGTGTGCGGGGCGAGCCAAAATCTTGGCTCGCCCCGCACACCCTTAGCAACTTGTCAGTTAGCTGCAGAAAGTCCGCTTGGCTGAGCGCCTTCCCCAACACGGGTCGAGTCCACACCTGCAGTCAAACCGTTGATCTCGGCAGGAGCCGGGATCTGCTCCACATCATCAGGAAGTGGCGCATCTGCGTCCTGCCCCTTGAATGTGAAGCTCATCGGGATGTTGTCCTTATCGACGTCCACCACAATCACTTGCCCGCGAGTGAACTCGCCAAACAGGAGCTTCTCGGAGAGCACATCCTCGATGTCGCGCTGAATCGCGCGGCGGAGTGGGCGTGCGCCCAACACCGGATCGTAGCCGCGTTCGGCCAGCAGGTTCTTCGCCTCGCTGGTAACGACGATGCGGAGTTCCTGCTGCGCCAAGCGCTTGTCCAGCTTGCCAACCATCAGATCGACGATCTCAAGGATCTCGGACTGCTTGAGCTGCGGGAACACGATCGTGTCATCCACACGGTTGAGGAACTCGGGGCGGAAGTGATCCTTCAGCTCCTCGGTCACGCGGCGCTTCATGCGCTCGTATGAGGTGGTTGTGTCCTGATCGAACTGGAAACCAGTGCTCACACCCTTGGCGATGTCCTTTGTTCCAAGGTTGGTGGTCATGATGATGATCGTGTTCTTGAAGTCAACAACCCGGCCCTGCGAATCGGTTAGGCGTCCCTCCTCCAGAATCTGGAGAAGCGAGTTGAACAGATCCGGATGAGCCTTTTCGATTTCATCGAACAGCACCACCGAGAATGGCTTACGGCGGACCTTCTCAGTTAGCTGGCCACCCTCTTCGTATCCCACATACCCAGGAGGTGCACCGAATAGGCGTGAAACCGTGTGCTTCTCAGAGTATTCAGACATGTCGAGCGTGACCAGAGCTGATTCGTCACCGAACAGGAACTCGGCAAGAGCCTTGGCTAGCTCCGTCTTACCAACGCCAGTAGGACCGGCAAAGATGAACGAGCCACCTGGCCGGTTCGGGTCCTTCAGGCCTGCACGAGTACGTCGAATAGCCTGAGACAGAGCCGTTACGGCTTCGTCCTGACCAATGACGCGCTTGTGCAGTTCGTCTTCCATGCGCAGCAGCTTGGCGGATTCTGCTTCCGTCAGGCGGAATACAGGGATACCGGTAGACATGGAGAGCACCTCGTTGATGAGGTCCTCATCAACCACGGATACCACATCCATATCGCCATCTTTCCAAGCCTGTTCACGCTCTTCGCGCTGACCAGTCAAGCGCTGTTCTTCGTCACGAAGTGACGCAGCTTTCTCGAAGTCTTGGCCGTCGATAGCAGCTTCCTTCTGCCGCCGAACTGAAGCGATGTTCTCATCCAGTTCACGCAGTTCGGGAGGAGCAGTCATCTTGCGAATGGCAAGGCGTGCACCGGCTTCGTCAATCAGATCGATCGCCTTGTCAGGCAGGAATCGATCATTGACGTAGCGATCCGAGAGGGTCACTGCAGCTTCAAGCGCCTCATCCGTGATAGTCACACGGTGGAATGATTCGTACCGATCACGAAGGCCCTTGAGGATCTCAACTGCCTGCGCAATGGTGGGTTGGTCCACCTGAATCGGCTGGAACCGGCGTTCGAGGGCCGCATCCTTCTCAATGTGCTTGCGGTACTCATCTAGGGTGGTCGCACCAATTACCTGAAGCTCACCACGAGCCATCATGGGCTTGAGCAAGGACGCCGCGTCCAGCGCGCCTTCCGCAGCTCCCGCTCCCACCAAGGTGTGGATCTCATCAATGAACAGGATGATGTCGCCGCGAGTGTTGATCTCCTTGAGGATCTTCTTCATTCGCTCTTCGAAATCACCGCGGTAGCGCGAACCGGCCACCAGTGATCCCATGTCCAGCGAGTACAACTGCTTGTCCTTAAGGGTCTCGGGGACATCGCCCGAAGCGATGGCCTGCGCGAGTCCCTCAACCACAGCAGTCTTGCCCACGCCAGGTTCTCCAATGAGGACAGGGTTATTCTTGGTGCGCCGCGAAAGAACCTGCATGACGCGTTCGGTCTCAACGTGACGGCCAATGACTGGATCGAGCTTGTGTTCACGAGCCGACTGCGTCAGGTTGCGGCCGAACTGGTCGAGCACTGTAGAGCCGGCCTTTTGGCCTTCGCGAGCGCCGTTGCCAACACCCACAGGCTCCTTGCCCTGGAAACCGGAAATCAGCTGGTTGACCTGGTTACGGACTCGTGGCATATCCGCCCCGAGTTTCACCAGAACCTGCGCCGCGACACCGTCGGGTTCGCGGGTCAGGCCAAGGAGCAAGTGTTCGGTACCAATGTAGGAGTGGCCCAACTGGAGCCCTTCGCGCATTGCGTATTCGATGACCTTCTTGGCCCGGGGTGTGAAGGGAATATGGCCCGAAGGGGGCTCCTGACCTTCACCAATAATGTCAATGACCTGTGCCCGCACATCGTCAAGCGTGATGCCCAGCGCTTCAAGCGCCTTGGCAGCTACTCCCTCGCCCTCACGAATGAGTCCCAGAAGAATATGTTCTGTGCCGAGGTAGTTGTGCTTGAGGTTGCGGGCCTCCTCCTGCGCGAGCACGATGACTCGGCGAGCGCGGTCGGTAAACCTTTCGAACATGGGCACTCCTTGATTGGACAGCTCGTCCCTTGACGAGTTCACTCAACAATAACGACAATGACGCCTGAAACAGCCAACTGTTCGCCACAGGCGTGAGTAGGAAGAACAAGGCCTTTACCCGTCCTTGGCTTTCCTTAAGGATTCGTTTGGTAGCCTATGCACTTTGCCGAAGACGGCGACGCCTCTACCCGTTCGCTAGACCTCAATCAGAATGGTGAACGGCCCATCGTTAGTCAGTTCAACGTCCATCATCTCACCGAAAATGCCTTGCTCGACGCGCAATCCCCACACATCGCGGAGCTCCGCCGCCACGGCCTCCACCACGGGCTCAGCCATCGCACCCGGCGCGGCATGCGACCACGAGGGCTTGCGGCCCTTCCGAACGTCGGCATAGAGGGTGAACTGAGAAACCAGAAGAACAGGAGCGCCCGCCTCTTGAGCGGATATCCTCTTGCTTGCGTCGTCGACCCCATCGGAATCTCGAAGAAGGCACAGCTGGGCGATTTTGCGGGCGGTCTTTGCAACTTCGTTAGCCCCATCTGTGTGGGTCACTCCCAGAAGCACGCACAATCCGGCGTCGATCTTCCCAACTACTTCGTCACCAACAGTCACACTCGCGCGTTTGACGCGTTGGACTACTGCCCGCATGTCACCATCCTCCGCGTTGACCGCGGCTTTGCCGCCGCCCACGTGGTCCCATTCGCTGGCATTCGGGGCCCAAGAAGTACACCGCAGCAAAGAGCGCAGCAAGTGAAAGCAACCAACTGGATGGCAACGGAACCCACCACACGAATCGGTTGCCTTGCACGAGCAATGCCAACAGGAGAATCCCGATCCACCAGTTCTTGCTGAGCCGAGCCAGCGTGTACTGCTCGGAGTTCCTGCGTAGGCATTCGAAGAACGCCCACCCAACGAATAACAACAGTGCTAAGGGCACGATGTAGCCCAATAAAAGCTGAGTCATGATCATCGCCTTCCCCGAAACTCCGCACCCGGGCGGCTTGAAGGCGAAACACTTGACTTGCCACCCGGATCAACGATCACTTGTTGCCCCCCGCGGAAGTTGCCTACCTCCAGCACGCGATCCACTGGAACGTTGCGCCGCACCAAGGCCAACGCCACCGGACCATCCTCGCTGTCGCGAACCGCGCTCGTAATGGTTCCAACCACGCGTTCGTCGACGACGACGTCGTCGCCATGATTCGGGAGTTCGTCAACCGGGCCTTCGAGGTACAACATGACTAGGCGCCGCGGTGGGCGCCCAAGGTTGATGAGCTTAGCCACCGTTTCTTGGCCGCGGTAGCAGCCTTTCTCAAGGTGGACGGCCGTGCGGAGCCAGTCGAGTTCATGAGGAAGTGCGCGTTCAACGATCTCCATAGCGGGGCGCGGGCGCCAGCTCGTCACGCGTACTGCCTCCCATGCCTGCGTTCCTGCAGGTTGGAGTCCCATGGTGATGAGCTGCTCAGCTGCAGCCAGCAGTTCCTTTCGCTCCACGATGGCCAGATACACCGCGCGCTCACGCGCCGGATGCTCGGCATCCGATGGGCCATAGGTGGCACTCCCCGGGCCTGTGCCTGGCCACGGATCGCGCCACAATACTGGGAGTTCACCTTCGGATCCGAGGCTCTGTGCCGTTGCCGCAACGTCATGCAGGGAATCTGCCGCCGTTCCAAGCGCGCCAAGGATTGCGAGGTCTTCTCGCACACTCACCTCAACCCGCATCATGAACTTCATCGACGTGAGGAAGTCCGCCATCGGCTGGCCCCAACCCGAATCTGCAATAAGCCAGGTGGTAACGCCATCCTCGAATACTCCTACGGCATTCTGGAGATGGCCGTTGGGATCGAGCAGCAGCAGTTCAGTTGATTCGCCCGCGTGAATCTGATCGATCTTTTGCGTGGTCAGAGAGTTGAGCCACGAGATCCTGTCCGGACCAGTGAGCTGGAGGACTTCACAGTGAGAGAGGTCCGTGAATGCCTGACCCGCCAGCAGCGCCCGTTCTTCACGTGAGGGGCTGGAGTAGTGCAGAGCCGTGCCGTAATCGGGGCTGGACTCATCCTCGTTCGCCACAGCGCCCTCCAGTTGGAGCAGCGGGCTCACTCGGCGAGTTGGCTGCGAATCGCTCATGCGCGTGAAAGCCTTCCCGCCATGTAGCTGGCCATCTCCAAACCAAAAGCAGCCATGTCATATGCCATGAAGAGGTCAGAGTTGACTAAACCGCCCATGATGCGGGCTCCGCCAAAGTCGCTGGCGGTGGGTGTGGCAGCGATGGCATCGGCTTGGAGTTGAAGCTGAGGACCCTTAATAAGGCCAGCCCACGTCATTGCGTGACCAGCGGGTGATGCTGAGGTGGCTTCAATCATTGTGACACCGTCACGTGCCTCCGATCCGGGAGTCGCTCGCAAGTAACCTGACATGGAGCTCCAGAGCTGGCCTTTTGTCAGTTGATCGAACATGATGCCACCTGGAATCTCTTTATCCACGGCACCGGCTGGTTCCTCGGCAATCCAGATGTCCGATCGGACTCTCAAATAGGGACCACCAAGATCGTTATCAATGATGAGTTCGTGGAGGTAGCCAGCGGCTGGAATGCTCTCGTATTCAAGTACTCCAGCGCCCTGCCACGTGTCAACGAGCCACGCCATCGGATAGCATTCGGGCGCAATGTTCTCTGGAATCTGGAAGACCATACGAACAGGCTAAAGCACGAGGAGCACCAGAACATACCCCACAACGCCAAGAGCACAATGGTTGATGAGCACAAACGTTGCCCCGGACCATTCATAGACAACTTGGGGCGTCACGCGCGCTACCTTGTCAAGAGCCCACCCCAAGAGTGCGAATGCCACGATGAAGGCAGCCGTGGCCCACCATGTTGCTCCGAGAGCCAGCGTGGCCACTATCCCAGTCACCGCAGTACCAATGAGTGACCCCAAACCACGCATGCGACTTGGCGTGACGTAGTGGGCACATACTCCGCCTAGAATCACGGCGATTCCAACAAGCGCAATGTCCGGGCCGCCATGCGCGCGGGCCACGAATAGCCACATCGCGGAAGCTAAGACCACGATTGATCCAGAATACGTACCCGAAATCTGCAGCAGGAGTTGTGATCTACCATCCCTACGCAGCATCTCGGAGAGGAAGGTTACCGGGATCATCAGCGCCGCTATGTATGCCAGGTGAATTGGTTGCCCAAAAGCTCCGGCGACGACGGACGCCACTCCCGCGGATAGCACCCCCAACCTCGAGATCAGTACATTGGGTACCTCCACCAAGGTTGGCCACCCCAAGGAAATGACTACCATTATCATCAAGATCCCAATGGCAAGGGGTGCCAGTTCCACAAAGCCAAGCAGTTGCAGTTCACCGGCGGGAACGATGGGAGCATCTATCCCACTCTGAGCACCCCTAGCGGCGAACATTCCCGTTGCCAGCAGCACCACCCCTAGAAGGGTTGCGGCTAAGAGCAACGGCTTATCCAACGAGAAGTGGTGGGACGGATGCGAAGTGGTCACATTCGAATCTTCTCACACAGGGCCGTCTCACCGTGTCTCACTTGCCGGACATGATGGCTCAACACATTTAGGATGATCAACAACGCACCTACCAATGGTCGCCAAGGTCTCACAGGATCTTCGCTTCATTGGGGAAGGAGAAACCTGTGGCCGACTTAGTGTTGATGACTTCTGAGCACGACGGCGCTGCTGCCGTATTGCCCGGCCTCACACTTCTCACACTTGATGTTGAGACGGCACCACTGACAACCTCTGCGCTGGCAGCAAATCTGGAGATGCAGGCGATCATCCTTGATGGGCGGCGCGATCTGGTCTCCGCGCGCGCATTGTGCCGGGCGGCAACTGGCGCGATGGAAGCACCCCCAATCCTCCTTGTCTTGGAAGAAGGTGGCTTCGCAGTGGTGGCTGTATCGTGGGGTGCCGCAGACACCGTTCTGCACTCGGCTCCCCCCGCTGAGATTCAGGCCCGCATTCGCATGATGTGTGACAGGGCCAACGCGCAAGTCTCACAAACGTCCGAGGTCGTGGTCGAAGCCGCAGGGATCTCTATCGATGCCAACGCCTTCACAGTGAAGGCTGGCGGACGGCTCCTAGACCTGACATACAAGGAGTTCGAGTTGTTGCGATTCTTGGCAGCGCATCCCGGTCAGGTCATCTCCCGCGAAACCCTCCTCCAAGAGGTGTGGGGCTACAACTACTACGGCGGCTCACGCACTGTGGACGTACATATCCGCCGGCTGCGGGCGAAGCTGAGTCCTGAGTTCGACTCCGTCATCTCCACGGTTCGAAACGTCGGCTACAGATTTGATGCATAATTCGCAATCCCATGTCACACGCACACATGATGCTGTTATGCTGTTAGTACGACATCGGATCGCGAAAGCCCCGGGCTCCAACTATTGCCGCTACGAGCGGCCTACGCGCCGACTGGCGCTATCGGGTTCGGTGTCATTCGGAGGGTCATATCCAAGGATGTGACCCTCCGATCATTGTTCTCTCGGTTCTCCAGCTCCTACATACCAGTGCGCAGCGCTGCGCACGAGGAGCGCCATCCAACCTGTGACGGATATCCGGAACAGTTCCATTTACGGGTGACCGTTGCCAGAAAACGGCATTTGCCCGCCCTTTCAGTTCAGCACTAAGGGAAAGATCACACCATGTGGCGGACCAAGGCTTGATTCATGCCTTATTCTGCTATGTGGAGTGTCATTAACCTGATGGCAACCTTTCGTTCTGGGAGATCATGTGGCTCGCAAGAAGTTCCAAAAATCTGACTCGCTCTTCGAACTGTTGACCACTCAGTCACAGTTCCTCATCAAGTCCGCTGACCTCCTTGGTCAAGTCATCGGTGCCGATCCGCAGAGCCGGATAGAGCTCAACGACAAGCTACATAAGGCTGAACACGGGGCAGACGAAGCGTGCCACGCTGTGCTTCACAAGATCAATCAGTCATTCGTGCTTCCCTTTGATCGTGAGGATCTCTACACGCTGTCAATTGTTATGGATGACTGTGTGGACTTCATGGACGAAGCTGGTGACAACATCGTTCTGTACAAGCCGGGATCGCTTCCCGACGGCGTCCTGACCCAAGTGGAGATCCTGCGCAACTGCGCCAAGTTGACCCACGACATCATGGGGCGCCTCGCTGTCATCGATTCGGGCACGCGGGACTATTGGATTGAGATCAATCAGCTGGAGAATCAAGGTGATCAGGTCTACCGCGCTATGGTCTCCGAACTCTTCGATGGCGCCACAGATGCCCTTGAAGTACTCCGAGTAAAACTCGTCCTAGATGCCATTGAGAACGCGATCGATGGCTTCGAACGCCTCAGCGGCACTGTCGAGTCGATCGCGATCAAGGAGTCCTGACCTTGAGCGAAACGCTCCTGCTCGTCATCTTCATCGTCGGAGTCGCGTTTATATTCGACTTCACGAATGGCTTCCATGACGCCGCGAACGCAATCGCTACTTCGGTAGCAACTCGAGCATTGAGCCCCAAGGCCGCTCTGACGATGGCTGCATGCATGAACTTCGTCGGCGCCATGCTCGGAACCGAAGTTGCTTCCACCATTGGCGGTGGAATCATCCACATCGGGGATGCTGGCACAGCCCACGAGGGCTTAGTTATCGTTTTGGGCGCACTAATCGGTGCCATCACGTGGAACCTCATTACGTGGTACTTCGGCCTGCCCTCTTCTTCTTCTCACGCTCTGATCGGTGGATTGGCCGGCGCGGGCCTCGCTGCATCCATCACCGTGCATTGGACTGTCATTCTAGAGAAGGTCATCGTCCCGATGATCCTCTCTCCAACCGTGGGCTTCATCGCTGCGTTTGTTCTTATGAAGATCGTCCTGCGACTTCTTGCCAACGCTTCGTACAAGCCGACGATGCGCAGATTCCGGCACGCCCAAACCGTCTCAGCTGCGGCGCTCGCATTGGGTCACGGCCTGCAGGATGCTCAAAAGACTATGGGCGTGGTTACCCTAGCGTTGGTGGCCGGCGGATTCCACGAAGATGTCACCGATATCCCACTGTGGGTCAAGATCGGCGCGGCCTTGGCGATCTCACTCGGAACCTACTCCGGTGGTGGCCGCATTATGAAGACCTTGGGTCAGAAGATCATCGACCTCGATCCGGCCCGCGGATTCGTGGCCGAAGCCGTAGGTGCTACTGTCCTCTATTCAACTGCATACCTATGGGCAGCTCCCATTTCCACCACGCACACCATCACGTGCGCCATCATGGGTGTGGGTGCTACCAAGCGCAAGTCAGCAGTCCGTTGGGGCATTGCAGGCAACATCGTCACGGCATGGGTGTTCACTCTTCCAGCCTCAGCGTTGGTTTCTGCTGCGGCTACGTGGCTACTCCTTCAAGTTGTGCCGCTGTAACTGAACCGATCAGAAGCAACAGATCTGGTTCGAGCTGAGCTCGATTTGGTGGCCTTCACTACCCCGCTCAGAAGGGCTTGGCCCTCCTCATCTCCACGAGGAGTTGCTCCACATCGAGGCTCTCTAGCGCGCTGGAGAGCAACGCCGCGTCAAAAGTGTGCTCATCGCGCACCCGGAGAAGCTCATCCCTCCGTGCCACAATCGCCCCAAGCTCAGTGTCGTCGTTCGGCTTTGACTGTGAAAGGTACTCTTCCGCCGCCGAATCGAGCAACCTACTCAGTTCTTGCGCATCCGCCTGAATCTGTTCCTCGGTTGGTCCAGGAGTTGGCTTCACGATCGCAACAAACCGCCGCAGAGTTCCACCCTGAATAAGCAAAGAGAAACCTGCGACAAAGAATGCGATGAGTACTAGATATGATCGCTGCGGGGCATCCAAAGGCAAGGTCTGTGCCGCCGCCACAGTGATGGCGCCGCGCATACCCGCCCACACAACCACCGTGCCGTCACGCCACGTGAGCGGGGAACTCACGAAATAGTCGATATCCGCCAAGGTCCGAGACAGTTTGCTGCGCAGCTCCGCGAGACTCATCGTGCCTCTCCGGGTGCGCCTGTACCAGCGCCGCCGAACCTGAGGATCTGCAAGGCGTGCCTCGATCTGGGCGCGCTGCTCTTCCGTTCCGATGTGGTCAGGAACTTCGCCGGTCTCCCTAACTTCCTCAAAGATTGCTTCAACATGATCTCCCGAAAGGACCTCTTGGAAGCGTTCTAGTCGTGGCTTCATCCTGGAACGGCGAACTGAACGCCGATGTAAGACTCCAAGCAACGGCGCCACGAAAATCGCCCGCACAAGCACACTTCCCACTAGGGCAATGCCAGCTATTCCCGCGGCTTGAGCCACAACACTCGCCGCGTGATCAGGCAGATCGTCGATGAGGGTGTGAAACTGCAGACCCATAGTCAGGAATACGATTCCCTCAAGCACAAACTCCACTGTCTGCCATGTCTGGTAATCGGATGTGCGTTGCTGCGGCGAGAAGTGTTT
Organism: Changpingibacter yushuensis; assembly: GCF_014041995.1. NCBI lineage: Bacteria > Bacillati > Actinomycetota > Actinomycetes > Actinomycetales > Actinomycetaceae > Changpingibacter > Changpingibacter yushuensis. The sequence goes on from NZ_CP059492.1 coordinate 2,391,688, forward strand.
GGCGGCTCCCTGCCCGGTTACCAAGCCTGCCACCACCGCAGCCACCAAACCGGAAGCACCCAGTTCCTCCGCCGGAATCATCGCAACAAACGGAACTGCGAGCGATAGCGTCGTCGTCGCCACTGTGTTCGTAATCTTGGAACGAACCCAGAGATTGAGCTTTCCAACGGCAAAACCAATGATTGCGGCAATCGCGACCGAGTAGAGAACCAACCCTGCTACCCCCATCACGCTGAACGAGGCCGCAGCAGCGGCGATAGAGGTTCTGAGCATGACCAGGGCGGTGGCGTCGTTGAGAAGGCCCTCCCCTTCGAGAATCGCCACGATTCGGGGAGAGACGCCAGTTGATTTCACGATGGACGTGGCTACGGCGTCAGTTGGACTCAGCACGGCGCCCAGCGCGATCGCCCACGCGATGTCCAGATCGGGAATCAGCCACCACAGCAAGAATCCCAAGGCCACGGAGCTGAGGATAACGAGCACGACGGAGAGACCAGCAATCGGCGAGAATTCGCGCCGAAAGTCCATGACCGGCATCGATACCGCGGTGGCGTACAGGAGCGGTGGAAGCAGTACTTCGAGTACCAGCTCGGGTTCGATATGGATGAGGGGTACTCCCGGCAGGAAGCCGACGGCGGCGCCAACCACCACCAGTATCAGCGGCGCAGCCACGTTGAGCCGAGGTCCAAGAACCGAACTGAAGCAAATCGCGATAAGCCCGAGAGCAATAACGGTTTCCACAGGTACCTCCACTGTCGCTTTCGTAACATCATTTCGCTTTTCCTGCCGAACTTCCTAACAGTCCATGCGTTGCGGACAATCTTCGCTGAAGGAGAAACGGAGTCAATGGCCCATTGTCCACCTTTTCAGACATCGGGCCACGCGCAGCGACAACCCTGTTCCGGCCCACACCTTGGGTCCTTGGTGCGGCTACGGAGGGCTTGGTGGTTACGAAGGTTTTGACGACGACGAGGTAAGGCGTGGTGGTGGCTACGCAGCGAGGATTAGCGTGTCCTCTCCGTTAGTGCGGAAAGGGACCCTCGGACGGGTGTCCGAGGGTCCCTCTTTTCTCATATGCTCACTCGATGACCACACACATCACGATGAGCCTGCGGCACGCTATCTACCTAGGTCGCCATTCCGCAGCCGGAGTAATCAGCTAGCAAAGTGAAGAGCCGCCAAAGGCTAAACACAGGTAGAGAGCATTCCATTGTGCGGTGGGTGGTTGCGGGCGCGGCCCGCAACTTCCCATCGCCCACCGGGCAGGAAGTGGGTAGTTCTAGAACCACGATCTAGAAGTACCTCGCCTTCGTCCCTGCACCGGATGGAGTCACATTCAGATTGTCAAAGCCGTCGGCCTTGAGCTGCCCCTGAGAATCCGAGCTGAACTCACCAACCCATCTTCCAAGGACCAGTTCATGTGGCCGGTAACCTCTTCCGTCATACTTGGCACTGGCACCACGGGTGGGGTCAGTATGGTGGGGGTCAGGTGTGGTGCGTTGAGTGCGCCACACCTGACCTACACATCTACTTGCGGTAGGCGGCTAACGTGTCACTACCAGAACCAAACCAATCACCAGCAACAAGCTGATCAGAAGAACGCCCAAACACAAAGCCTGGACGAGACCCACCAGCCAACCGATCATTCACAAACACACGCGTCCCACGAACAACCGAAACCGAATCAGCCCCATCACCATCAAAATCACCCACAACCGCACGATCCGATACCCGACCAAACGTAAACACCACATCAGCAGACCCACCAGAAGCAACCTGCTTCACCAAGAACCGCGACCCACGCTGCACACCCAGGCCTGCAACACCATCACCATCCCAATCACCCGCAAGCGGAACATCAGACGCCTTGCCGTAGGCCACACTCAGATCAGCAGACCCACCACGCACACGACCATCCACGCTGAAGCGCACATAAAACCTGTTCGACGAGGCAGCCTTGACCGCCACATCATCAGACCCATCCCCATCAAAGTCACCCACAACAGGGACACTGCCCGCCGGACCATACACAATCGAATAACTGGACGCACCCGACCGGTTCGCATCCACAAACGTATACGTGCGACCAGTACGAAGAACCAGAGTATCTACCCCATCCCCATCAAAATCACCCGACAACACCTCATCAGCAGAAGCAACCTTCGCGGCAAACTCCGTCACAGTCCGAACCAACGAATCCTGGAAAAACACATTCACACCCACAGAACCATCCACCACAGGAACCACACCAGACGGCCCAGCAGTCGGCTCAGTCGTCGGCTCCGTTGTTGGTTCAGTTGTTGGTTCCGGCGTCGGCTCCGGCGTCGGCTCCGGCGTCGGCTCAATTGTTGGTTCCGGCGTCGGCTCAATTGTTGGTTCCGGCGTCGGCTCAGGATTACCCGGCACCGCTTCAATGCTGTTGGACTCCAATGAGTCCGTACGCGTCAAAGCACTTCCGGCATTGTCCAACACTTCAGTAGTTGACTCGCCAACTGCCTTCGCTGAGATCTGGTGGCCAGCGTCTGCCTTCGTCAACGTGTACGTTGCGGCGGTGGCGCCTTCGATCGGCTCTCCATCGCGCAACCATTGGACATCCCTAACCGTCCAACCGTCGTTGAAAGCAGCGATCAGATCTGTGCCGACTTCGGCATTGGCTGCGGCTGTGATCGTCACTTCGGGCGTGGTTTCAGGATCAACCCCTTCATATGTCACATCAACAACATTCATCAGAGGCACTTCACCCGCTTGAGTTTGTTCAAGCGTCGGCTCCGTGTAGGTGAGGCGCGCAATTCGCGTCTCTCGCTTGTTGCCAGTCGCGATCTGCGCTCCAGTGGTCTTGTCGATGCCGCGCGGACGCATTTCGTCGGTCAGGAATGCGTGGTAGACCATGTACCAGTCATCGGTTCCCGGGACTTGGAGCAGCGAGTGATGTCCCGTGCCAAGAACTCCCTTTCCATCATCCTTAGTGAGAATCTCGCCGCGATAGGTCCACTGAGTTCCGTCGCCTTCCATCGAGCTGGCCGTGGCGTATGCGACTCGATATGTGGAAGCGTTTGTATCGTCAATTGAGTAGCTGTAGTAATAAGTCCACTCACCGTTCCATTCACGCGCGGTTATGTATGAGCCTTCGCGAATGTTCTTTGTGGCTGTTGTTGTGACGGTAGTCCCCTGTTTGATGGAGACCATATCGTCATTCAACTCGGCATACTTGCCTGGGCCTTGTCCCCACGTTAGGTACCACTTGCCCGTCTGGGGATCTTCGAACACAGCTGGATCGATACTCGACTCAACCTTCACCGATTGGAGTTGGTATCCGCTAAAGACATTACCGCCCTTGGAGGTGTCCGAAATTGCCACATTGACTTGGGAATCTCCAGAGAAATAGAGATAATACTTTCCGTCTCGCTCAGCAAATCCTGGCGCCCAGGCCCGCGAGGTGCGGCCGGGAAGAATGCCAGAGTCAGCCACGCCGTCGAGATTCTGATCCTTCAGATCGACTACAACACCTTTGTCTGACCACGTAACCAGATCTGTTGATTCGAATGCATGGATCTGATATCCACTCCATCCTGAAAAGCCGTCCGTAGTTGGGAAAATATAGTACTTTCCATCGGCAGCTACCACCTGCGGATCTGCGAAGTACTTCCACCCGGTCTCACCCGTCTGATCGGTTGATCCGATGGTTGAAGCTGCGGCGTCTGCGGAGATCCGGAGAGGTGTCACCAGAACTTCGGCACCTATCGTGTAGGTCAGTTCCTGACCACCGACAACTACGGTTACCTTAACTGGCTGACTGTAGTCTGTGATGGCATTAAGATCCGAAACGGTTATCGGATCGCCATTGCGATACAGCTGAGCTCCTTCTGCAAGAGCGTAGGAGAACTGAACATCCCGTTTATCTGAGAGCTCACCCGTTTTGGCATCAGCCCAGTAGTCCAGAACGATTGTCTTGACGTAGGAGCCATCCTTTTGGAGTGTGGACTTCTGCGAGAGGATCTGTTCAGTATCAGTGACCGACAGAGCTGCCGAAGGATCGATTTCTCCCTCTGACTTCGCGTAGTTCCAAATTGAGATATCGTCAAATGCTCCGTTGAAGTAGGCGTCACTTGAGTAGAAGGACCGTCCAAGGTAGCCGAGAAGGTTCTTTCCTAGGTCCGCTACCGTCAAAGTCACCGCTGTATTCGTTGCAGCCTTCTGCCCATCGATATACATAGTCATCACGCCGGGCTTGAGAACAAGTGTGTAAGTGTGCCACGCCAAGGTATCGGTTGAGGCGGCAGTCTTCTGTTCACCCTGCCACGATGAGGCTGTCATTGCTGTATTGACGTCGTTTGCCCGAAGCCGTGTGAAGAGATACTTTTGATCGTTCTGACCCATGGCAAAGGAAAAGAAGTTCCCAGAACTAAGTCTAGATTTGGCCGTGTATTCGATCGTAAGTTCGTTGCGACCATCGAACAAGCCCTGTGGGAATGCCGCATACTGCGAACCTCCACGCACAGAAAGTGCCTTGTTGTTGTCGCGGTCGCCATATGCTTCGATTGCAGCGCCATTGTAGAGGGTCAGATCGTTTCCGTTTCCGGAGGTATCTCGCGCGGTCCCATCGGAGAAGTCATACGAAGCGATCGGATCGGAACCAACCGGATCCGGGTCTACAGGCACAGCTTCGTCACTATAAGCTTTGAGAATCGCGGCCCGCTCAGCCGCAGTTAGTTCAATGACGCTTCCGTGCCGGAATCGTGCGGAGAACGACGACGTCGCCGCCTTGAACGTTCCGCCCGTCTTTAGATCAGATAGGTTCGCGATAGTGTAGGCGGAGTATCCACCGTTGTCTCCCATAGCGATCCATTGACCGTTGGGAGCTTGGTATACGGTCAGACCTTCGATTCGGGTGCTCAGGCCAGAAGCCGAAGTTGAGATGACGTGATCGTCAGCGAACTCAGGAATCTTCGACGTGCCGCTTGCAGTCACACCTGAATCGCGCTCCACCAGCCGAGTCCAGTCACCCTCCAGCGAGTCTGAAACGTCTACGGTCGTGTACCAGTCTGAAGTTGAGAAACGGTAGTAGTCGCCGTCGTCGCCTTGGACGATCGTGGTGTCGATGATGTTCCCGGCCGTGTCAGTACCCAGTGCACTTTCATCTAGCCAGACTTCAGGCGTACTGAAGGTTGTGAAGTCACTGGTGTGGGTCTTGTACACGCGCAGATTCCAGTCCGACGTGCCGTTCTGCGTCTTGTCCCGTGCCGAATAGTAGACAAGGTAATCGTTGGTTTCCGGATCCCAGATTGCTTCAGGGGCCCATACGCAACCTGCGTCAGAGAATCCGGAGTGGACGAGCGTTGGTTCCGTCCACTCTACGAGATCTTTCGAATATGCGACGACGATGTTCTGGCTTGCGTTGACCTGATCCCACGTACGCCCACCTGCCGTGCCTTCGGCATGCAGATCGGTTCCGAGCATGACGTACTTGTTTCCATTCGCGTCGGGTTGCTGCAGGCGCACCACGTGCGGGTCGCGAATGCCTTTCGTACCGGCGTTTGAACTGATCACAGGATTGTTGTTATTGAGCTTCTCCCAGCTCAATCCATCATCTGAGTATCCGTAGTAGATCTTCTCGTAGTCTGTAGCCCCGAAGTGGAGCCAGAAGTAGCCATTCTCACCAACAGCATCGGCACGCTGAGTTGATGCGGTTGCTTGCGTGGCATCAGATGACGCCGGATTAGCAACAGCACCGGAGGTGATTGTCAAAGCCAAGGGTAAAGCCGCAGCTAATGCGGCGATCTTTCTGAAGCGGTGCACTATGTTTCCCTTCATTAGTGCTGTAAGCCAAGGGCTGATCAGAGCTTTCTTGTTCTATGTCGGAACAAATAGCCCCAGACGGTGGGGGCTCAGCGCTGAGCCCCCATATGCAATACCTCTTGTACAAATGTTGCGGAGCATTGAGATTGCGGCCCATATAACTCATGGGTGGGCACTGCGTATTCACATTGGGTACGTGGCCATTGGTGGGTGTGGTGGGAGGTTGTCGGTTGTGGGTGGCCGGCAACCTCTTCCGTCATACTTGGCACTGGCACCACGGGTGGGGTCAGTATGGTGGGGGTCAGGTGTGGTGCGTTGAGTGCGCCACACCTGACCTACACATCTACTTGCGGTAGGCGGCTAACGTGTCACTACCAGAACCAAACCAATCACCAGCAACAAGCTGATCAGAAGAACGCCCAAACACAAAGCCTGGACGAGACCCACCAGCCAACCGATCATTCACAAACACACGCGTCCCACGAACAACCGAAACCGAATCAGCCCCATCACCATCAAAATCACCCACAACCGCACGATCCGATACCCGACCAAACGTAAACACCACATCAGCAGACCCACCAGAAGCAACCTGCTTCACCAAGAACCGCGACCCACGCTGCACACCCAAGCCTGCAACACCATCACCATCCCAATCACCGGCAAGCGGAACATCAGACGCCTTGCCGTAGGCCACACTCAGATCAGCAGACCCACCACGCACACGACCATCCACGCTGAAGCGAACATAAAACCTGTTCGACGAGGCAGCCTTGACCGCCACATCATCACACCCATCCCCATTAAAGTCACCCACAACAGGGACACTGCCCGCCGGACCATACACAATCGAATAACTGGACGCACCCGACCGGTTCGCATCCACAAACGTATACGTGCGACCAGTACGAAGAACCAGAGTATCTACCCCATCCCCATCAAAATCACCCGACAACACCTCATCAGCAGAAGCAATCTTCGCGGCAAACTCCGTCACAGTCCGAACCAACGAATCCTGGAAAAACACATTCACACCCACAGAACCATCCACCACAGGAACCACACCAGACGGCCCAGCAGTCGGCTCCGTCGTCGGCTCCGTTGTCGGCTCCGTTGTCGGCTCCGTTGTCGGCTCCGTCGTCGGCTCCGTCGTCGGCTCAACAGTCACCTTCAATGAAACGGTGTCCGAAGCAAGCTCTTGATCGGAGTCCATATCGAAGATCGGCAGACCGTCAGATGCCCAGTGAACGCGACGAACAAACATGTCGCGCCCGGAGTAGTTTGAGTAACCATTCGTCGCGTTGGCGTAAGCATGGAACACGTAAATCTGGTTACCATCCTCATCTTCAGACCACATGCCATGGCCCGTTCCAAGCTGCCACTGCCCGTTGAAGATTCCAGACTTCTGGATTGGGTAATTGAGCTTGGTCCAAGATGTTGGATCTGTCAGATCAGCGTTACCTGAAGCATCGGCCATAGCCAGACCGGTCGTGTAGGTAACTCCAACACCAGATCCGGAGTAGATGAGGTAGAGCTTTCCGTTATGTGTCACCACATTCGGCCCCTCAGCAATCGCGTTATCCCACGCATATTCGGGAGCAACGATCCGTACAGGATCCGTTGTGAGCAGACCCGGATTCGATGGGTCCATCTTGGCGATGTACACAGCACCGAGCTGCTGCCATGCGTAGTAGGACTGACCCTGCTCATCCTGGAAATAGGTCATGTCCAATGACATTCCCCGGTTTCCGTTGGCATCCTTGGCCAAGGCCGTGGTGCCGTCCTTGCGAAGCACTGTCTGAGGTGTGGTCCAATTCGCGGCCACGGTCGGATCGAGATCTTCTCCGTTTTCATCCTGTTTGAGCTGCATGAATGCTGAGGCGCCGTCTGTCCACACATTGTTGTAGCTCGGCATGAAGAGGATTGTCAGTTTGCCATCAATCTCGTGGAACTCCGGCGCCCAGAAGCTACCGGTTATTGCTTGGCCATCGGTGTTCTTGTCGCCCTTCGTCAGCAATATGCTCTCTTGTGCTTGGTAGCCATTGGAATCGATAAGGAAGTTGGAATCGCCGGCAACATCGGCGAGGCCCTTGATGGTATCTGCCATTCGCACTGGCATGTGCGGAGTACCATGCTGCCCCACGTTGTCGCCGTAGATATCGTTGGTGGCAATCATCAGGTACTTCGTTTCGGTGGTGCCACCATGGGTCCACTCCCACTTGTATACCGAAGGATCGGCGCGTTCTTCCGCGAATGGAAGTGGGTACTCCGTCTGCTTGACGGTACCCATAATCTCGTAGGTTCCGGCCTTCGATGTATCGATAGACGAAGTGTCCCATTCGGAAATAGGCAGCGTTCCAGTTGAGCCATCGGAATACGTGAGCTCAACGGTATCCGGAAGCTTGGAAGCGTCCAGATCGTCACCGGCTTTCACCGTAATGTCATTGAATGCCGTGTATCCAGTGTTCTTGGTGGTTCCAAGCCGTACCGTTAGTGCTTCAGCAGTCTCCTTGTCGATTGGAATCATGGTTCCCGAGGAGAAGTTGTCAATACCCGCCGTCGATGCCATCGCACCGGTCGTTGGTGCCGTACCGACAATCAGGTCACCGTGCGTGGACGTAGAGTCCTTTAGTTCGTCAAATGTCGTGTACTTGGCCGTTCCATTGTCATCAGTCCATGAGACGAGGTACTGATCCGAAGCCGTATCGTAAACGGCGCGCGGGTTGTTGACGCCATTCGTTTCGCCAACATTGATGATTCCCTTTGAGTTCTCCGCTTCGTTGTATGAGAGAAGATCAGTAGACGTTGCGAAAAGAATCGAAGACTTTCCAGTGCTGTCTGCGGTGGCCGTACCACGGGCCGTCCGAACGGCAACCACTCCAAAGGTGCCATCAGCCATGTAGAACGCCGCAGGGTCCTTCAGGCTCCGCAGAATCGAGGTACTGATATTGAGGTTCGTTGGCTGAGGAGTGGCACTGCGAGCGAAGAACACACCGTAGTTCTCATTAAGCGGGGTCCAAGCTGAGGCATCCGCGCCAGCCAGTGCGAGGTGCATGGAGTTCGAGATGTCTCCATTGTTCGCTTGCGACGACGACGTCGCGACCCGATCGTACGAAGCAACATACGATGAGGTCTCTGCAGATAGAACCTTCACGTCAAAGGTCTTCGTAGCCGTGACGCCAGGCAAAGTTGGTTTGCTAACAGTAACGGTGATCGTTCCGCTCGTGTTGCCACCCTCAGCGGAGATCGTCTTGTCCTTCACTGTGAGACCGCTTGTGGCTGTCACAGTTACAGCCGTTCCGGAGGCGGGTTCAGGAAGGGTGCTACCGTTCATGACAACTGGCGGTACAACGTAAGCGGCTGCGGCGTCGTCGACTATCGCCTGACTTTCACGCGAAGTGGGATTAACCGTAAACGTGTAATCCTGTGACACGGAGATACCGCGCACGGAAGCCTTGGCGGTAACCGTGACAATAGCTGGACTGGATCCCTTGGCCGGCTGATTCACTGTGCCATTGACGGCAACTACATCAGGATTGGATGAGGTCCATGTGACCGCACCGTTAGCGGTCGGCAACGCAACGTAGTTCGAGTCTATGGTTTGGCTCGTCACATTCAAGCCGGAGATAATGCCCTGAGCAGTGGTGGTCAACGCGGAGGCGTGAATCTGGGCGTCAGCAGTTGAAAGGTCCGCGATTTCCTGACCGGAAAGGGCCTCGTCATACACGCGGAAGGTGGAGATATTGCCCTTGAACAGCGCGTCTGGCCATGGTGAGCGACCAATGGTGTTCAGCGACTGATCAACGATGTCCGCCGGAGTCGAACTGACCGATCCGCTGGAGACTTCAACGCCATCAATGTATAGCTTTGCTGTGGCAGGTGAAGTTCCACCGTCAATAACGGCAGTTACTGACATCCAACGGCCGGCGCTTACTCCGCACGACCCGGACTGCACCAAGGTTTCGCTGCCCGAAGACTTGATGCCGACGAGAGGTGTGCGGTTATCTGCACACTTGAGTGCCGCAAACATGTACTCAGTGTTGGATGACGAGTTTCCGACGTTCCACAGGAAGTGAAATGCCGAAAGCATTGTGGAATCCATCTTGACCTCGGTCTGCACGGTGGCAGACGTTTTGCCTTTCAGGATGTTATCTGGCAGCCTCACCCAGTCACCTGTGGAGGTCTTTGCACCACCCGAAAGCGTCAAAGCGCTGTCAGCCCACAGCCCGTCTGAAGCATTCTGAACCACAGCGCTACCAAGGCTTGAACCTTCTGCCGTGTTCGCTACGGTCGTCCCATCCGTGGGTTTGCTTGTAAAGAGGTATTCAGCCACAAGGCCGCTTGATTCCTCTGCTGCGGTGGCCGCCGTTGTACCGGCAACCATACCCGTCAACGCCACCGGCAATGCGGCCATAATGGCCGTTGCCCGTCTCCAGATCTTCATGTTCTTTCCCGTTCTCGCAAACAGAACTCGGCACACAGCCCTCATAGGGCAGGTAACACCGTCGTTCCCATGTGTGATTCCCTCATGCATCTGAAACCTGTGGCCCTACGATGGGCCAGTCAGCTTCGATGTATGAAAGCTGATAGATCCTGATCTGCGCCTGCCGCTTTGCGGGCGCATCGTTGGTTTCGGGCGCAAGGATCCTAGCCTGCCCAAAACCTGTCTTGTGATGTTGTCGTTGTACTTAGTCGTGAATGCTTGGGTAAATCGGGGTGTTCGGACGCCCCCGTAGGTATCGATGCGAAAGATGCTCCGACACTTCGTAGAGCCCGCTCTGTTCGGTGCAGGCGGAGTTCATTCAAAGATGAGATGTGAAGGGTCAGTGTGGTGGGGGGTCAGGTGTGGGTGGGGGTCAGGTGTGGTGGGGGTCAGGTGTGGTGGGGGTCAGGTGTGGTGGGGGTGCACCCACCACACCTGACCTGCATACCTACTTGCGGTAGGCGGCTAACGTGTCACTACCAGAACCAAACCAATCACCAGCAACAAGCTGATCAGAAGAACGCCCAAACACAAAGCCTGGACGAGACCCACCAGCCAACCGATCATTCACAAACACACGCGTCCCACGAACAACCGAAACCGAATCAGCCCCATCACCATCAAAATCACCCACAACCGCACGATCCGATACCCGACCAAACGTAAACACCACATCAGCAGACCCACCAGAAGCAACCTGCTTCACCAAGAACCGCGACCCACGCTGCACACCCAGGCCTGCAACACCATCACCATCCCAATCACCCGCAAGCGGAACATCAGACGCCTTGCCGTAAGCCACACTCAGATCAGCAGACCCACCACGCACACGACCATCCACGCTGAAGCGAACATAGAACCTGTTCGATGAGGCAGCCTTGACCGCCACATCATCAGACCCATCCCCATTAAAGTCACCCACAACAGGGATACTGCCCGCCGGACCATACACAATCGAATAACTGGACGCACCCGACCGGTTCGCATCCACAAACGTATACGTGCGACCAGTACGAAGAACCAGAGTATCTACCCCATCCCCATCAAAATCACCCGACAACACCTCATCAGCAGAGGCAATCTTCGCGGCAAACTCCGTCACAGTCCGAACCAACGAATCCTGGAAAAACACATTCACACCCACAGAACCATCCACCACAGGAACCACACCAGACGGCCCAGTCGTTGGTTCCGCTGTTGGCTCCGTTGTTGGTTCAGTTGTCGGTTCAGTTGTCGGTTCAGTTGTTGGCTCAGTCGTCGGCTCAGTCGTCGGCTCAGGCGAATCCGACTTGACCGTGACCACAATCTCGACCGGCTCACGAGAATCGTTCTGAGCGGTTCCCTGAACTGTGAAGGTTCCTGCCGTGGCGTATGAATCCTCGGCAACCTCGTCCCAGACAACCTCGGCGTCCTGCTCGGTGCCGTCGGCCATCGTCAGATGGGCAGTCTCCGGAAGGGTTGGCGCAACGTCCACCTTCGTTTCAGTGCTGAGCGCATCCACGGAGGAGACAGCGATATTTGGAGCATAAGCTTCAAGCACTGCTTGGTACTGCGCCCGAGTCACCGAAATGACCGTGCCATGACGTGGCAGTCCACCATCCGAATTCTTCGGGAAGTTGGCCGCAGGCATCTCGTTGCCAATGACCTTCCACTTTGATGCATCGGTGATATCTGTAGTTGCCAGAGGCACATAGTGGTTGGGTCCGCCATGATAGTTCGGCTGATCCGCAAAGAGGTAATACTGGTATCCGTTTACGTCGTCGTCGTTCGCTTTGAAGAGCGACGGGCCTTCACCCGCTGTGAAAGATCCGCCATAGCCATTGCTCTGGCCGTAACCGATCTTCTCACCAACAGTGGTCCACACATCCTCCGCACCCGCAGTGGTGGGGTAGGCGGTAGTCACGGTAGAAAGCAGGTTTGTGGACTCCTCCTGACGCAATGTCATCGAGTTTTCGTCCTTGTAAATGCGGTAGTACACGCCGTTGACTTCTTGAACCGTGACGTCAATAGAGCCCGCGCCTGCCTGCCCGCGACGATCGACGTCGATCCAGACCTGAGGATCCGTGAACGTAATGAAGTCATCGGTGGTCACGTACATCATCCGGTTGTACGTCAGCGCCTTGCGAGCAAGCGGCGTATCGTCCGTGTAGATGTTCGACGCCCAGTACACCACGTAGGTATTCAGCTCGCTGTCCCAATATGCTTCGGGAGCCCACGTATTACCTGCATAGTCGGTATTGACCTTGATGTGGCGTTGGTTGGACCAGTTGACCAGATCGTTAGATTCCCATACCTCAATATAGAGGGAGCCATTGGCCTGTGCTCCAGCAAAGCCAGACAAGCCATTTACTGTCGAACGGCCAGAGATCTTGAGGTCTGTGGCGAGCATGTAGAACTTATCGCCGTCCTTCGACTCAATGATGAAAGGATCGCGCAGACCTTCTTCACCTTCGGTCGAGGTAAACAACGGTGTTCCATTATTGAGCGTGTTCCAGCTTAAAGCGTCATTTCCCTTCGACGCGGCCAAGCTGATCTTCTCGCCGCCAACGCCTTCACCAGTAAAGAACGCCCACACATATGCTTCTCCGACATTCTCAGTAGATGGCATCGCTGCGATCGTCACCTTGAAGTCCTTTGAGGCCGAAACACCGTCCTTCGTGACCGTGGCAGTAAGCACCAGCGTGGCGTCATCTGTACCCGCTGCGGGCCGCGAAACGCTCACCTTCTGATTGTCGGCGGAATAGCCGTCAGATATTTCAGCGTTGCTTCCACCATCTGACTTCACAGTCCACGCGATATCTGATGAGTACTCCGAGCCAACCGCTGGCACGATGAAGTTGCTTCGCGTATCTTCGGCGCTCCACACATCGATTGCTGCCAGATCCGCATCAACCTGTTCCTGAGCAGAGAGCAACCGCGCTACCGTAACAGTGAATGTTCGTGTTGCTCCGTCAAGCTTGGCGGTTAGTGTCACTTCTGCATCGGATTCACCGGCGCCAGGCTGAGTGACCACGGCAGTCGATTGCGCCGCATCGATCCTGATCACATCGGAGTTCGACGACGTCCACTCAATCGTCTTTCCGTTTGATGCAGTAGTAAGTGCGAAGTCTGCTGTAGCGGTGCTTGCCACCGAAATCGCCTCAAATGCCGCCTCAGCAGCGGGAGCGGAACTATCGTAAATCTCAAAGTTGTCGATCAGACCACTGAAATACTCGCCAGATCCCCAGTTAGCCTTGCCAATCTGGAAGATACTCGATGAACCCATGATCTTAGACAGAGAGTGTACTGACGTTGCGGGACTCGTTTGAACCTGCGTTCCGTCGATGTACAGAGTCGTGGCTTCATCGGTTAGTACGAGGTCCACGTGCTTCCAATTCGACGACGACGTCGCCGCCACATTTGCCGTTGAGACGCGAGATCCTGAGTTGTTGTAGCGCTCAATGGTCAACTTGTTGGTGAGGTCAAGCGCGCCGACGTAATGCTCATACTGGTACGTCTGAGTGGCTGTGCTCGGTGCAGCGTAGAAGGCCCAGGGATAGGTGGTTCCGGCAGCTTTGGAATCGTAGGAAATCGTGATCGCATGAGGGTTCTCCCCTAGTATCGACGATCCATCAGCCTTTTTGAGGTCCAGCCAGAACTTCGATGTTCCGCCGTCCATCTGGGCAGCGGTGGTGCCGTCACTTCCCGTGCCAACTTTGGCCGTGCCGCTGATAGTTGCCTTGGCATTACCCGTAGCATCGGTCAGGCTGCCTGTCTGGCTAGCAGCCAGATTGTTGAAGTCGAAGTCTGCCAGCACCGTGGAGGCAGCCTTGTAGTCGTCCAATGTGGTTGAATCTTCGGCCATCGAAGCTGCCGGAAGTGCTACTAGGCCAGCGGCCACAGTTGCGCATCCTGCAAGAACGCTCGTGACCCTGCGAATCAAAGTGTGACTCACGTGATCTCCTTGTACTCGTGGTTTGACGCACATATGCGTTGAAAGAGGAACCGCTACCCAACAGCGGTTCCAGGTTTTTCCGTAACAGGGAGGGGGTCAGGTGTGGTGCGTTGAGTGCACCACACCTGACCTGCATACCTACTTGCGGTAGGCGGCTAACGTGTCACTACCAGAACCAAACCAGTCACCAGCAACAAGCTGGTCAGAAGAACGCCCAAACACAAAGCCTGGACGAGACCCACCAGCCAACCGATCATTCACAAACACACGCGTCCCACGAACAACCGAAACCGAATCAGCCCCATCACCATCAAAATCACCCACAACCGCACGATCCGATACCCGACCAAACGTAAACACCACATCAGCAGACCCACCAGAAGCAACCTGCTTCACCAAGAACCGCGACCCACGCTGCACACCCAGGCCCGCAACACCATCACCATCCCAATCACCCGCAACAGGAACATCAGACGCCTTGCCGTAGGCCACACTCAGATCAGCAGACCCACCACGCACACGACCATCCACGCTATAGCGAACATAAAACCTGTTCGATGAGGCAGCCTTGACCGCCACATCATCAGACCCATCCCCATTAAAGTCACCCACGACAGGGATACTGCCCGCCGGACCATACACAATCGAATAACTGGACGCACCCGACCGGTTCGCATCCAAGAACGTATACGTGCGACCAGTACGAAGAACCAGAGTATCTACCCCATCCCCATCAAAATCACCCGACAACACCTCATCAGCAGAAGCAATCTTCGCGGCAAACTCCGTCACAGTCCGAACCAACGAATCCTGGAAAAACACATTCACACCCACAGAACCATCCACCACAGGAACCACACCAGACGGCCCAGTCGTCGGCTCCGTCGTCGGCTCCGTCGTCGGTTCCGGCGTCGGCTCCGGATCAACAGCGGTAACACCAGTGACCGTTGTGTTCGAAGGGTTCACGAGTCCATCGGTGTAGCCGTCGTAGGCAACAGTGACATCACCCTCAACGTCGTTAGGCAGCGTGATTGTTGCCGTACCGTCAGCCGCAAGTTTTACAGTCTTGGTCCATGTTCCGGAGGTGAGCACCACGCTTCCTGCCAGTGTTCCCTTGTCGCTTGCAGCAACACTGATCTGAACTTCGCGCGAATCGGAGTCATAGTCCGCCGTCGTCGTCGAATCAACAGCCTCGATGGTTGTCCAAGATTCCATTGCGTCTAGAACCGTCTGTGGAACGTTGACGAATGCACCGTGACGCGTCTTGTTGGGCATGCCGTTCGAGGTCACGCGGCCAGTCACTCCAGAACCAGGAGTCTTCTCGGTGAACCAGTTGGAGGTAAGAGAGAGACGGTTGGTCCACGAAGCCGTAGTCAACGCGCTCTCGCTAGTCATGAATACCTTGTAGCCGCCCGAATCTGCGAGAAGTAGGTAGCCGTCGCCGGCCGCGTTATTGTTCGGATCGTCCGCGTTGAGCTTGATGGACTCGAAGCCCTCAAAAGGAAGGAGATTCTGGTCCAAGAGCTGCCATGAGGTCTCTGGATCGTTACTTGGAGAGGCTTCCGTTGTGGTTGCCGTCAGGACCTTAGAGCGCTCGAGGAAGCCCGTCTTACCTGTGGTAATGAATGTGCCTGCCGCACCGGACTCCTCGTTCTTGGTCAGGCGGTAGTAGTACTCGCCAATCTTGAACACGGTTGAATCGATACGCGAGTAGCCAGTGTCCTGCCAATCCACAGGGTCGGAGAACGTCTTGAAATCACGTGTGATGACGTAACGGACAATGTTGTACGCACCGCCGTTCTTACCTTTGACCGCGTTGTTATGGTCGGAATCGGTGTACATACGCGAGGAGAAGAAGACTACGTAGGCATCGAGTGAATCGTCCCAGTAGGCCTCCGGCGCCCAGGTCATCCCAGCATCATCAGAGTTGACCGTGATGCCGGTGTTCTCATCGTTGGTTCGCTCCCAGTTAACGAGGTCCGTGGATTCCCACACCTCAACCTTGAGGGATCCAATCCGCTGATTGTCACCCCAGCCCATGTCGGCAACCTTCAGATCTGTTGCGATCATGTAGTACTTATCGCCATCATGCGACTTGAGAATGTATGGATCGCGCAGACCACCGGTGTCAGTAGTTGACGTGATCGCCGGCTGGCCGTTGTTGCGAGTTACGAACGTGAAGAAGTTGTTCTCAGTGGTGGAAGCCATCCAAATGCGCTCACCGGTCGAACCATCGCTCTCGAAGGTCGCCGCAGCGTACCCGGTATCCGGAGCTGTGCGGGTCTTCTCCTTGATTGTGATCTCCACAGACTTCTGAGCAGTGATGCTACCGATAGATGCAGTCGCAGTCACCGTAACTGTCTGGTCACCATCGCCGTATGCGTTGCGGGTGACCTGACCAGCACCCTCGTATGGATCTGCCGCACCCACGGAAGGAGCCGCATAGTTGGCATCCGTTTCGGTGACGAGGGATGTATCTGAGCTGGTCCACGTGATCGCCGATCCGTTTTCGCCTGTGGCAACCATCGAAAGATTCTCGGTGGTGCTGGTACCCAACGCCGCGATCGCTGCGTCGACGTCGGCCTGAACATCATCCGAAATCTCGGACTCCTTGATGGCCTTGATCGTGTAGTTCAACGGATACTTGTTGTTGTTTGCGTCTGTCGCCGTGACTGTCACTGTCGCGTCAGATTGGCCAACTGCGGGCCGGGTAACCGTTCCATCTGCCGCTAGCGCATTCTGATCGGTTGGAACTGACCACGTGAGCGCAACGCCATTAACGGAACTTGGGAAAGTGAGGTCACTTGTCACAGCATTCGCCGAAGCATTCTTCCCAAGAGTCTTTGCAAGGATTCCAGCCGAAATGAAGTCGGTGGTCAGTTGCGCCTTTTCAGCGCTCGTTGGCATCGATTCTGCGACTTGGGTACTGGTAAGCGCCTCGTCCCAGAACTTCATATCGGTGACATCTGCAGTGAGCAAGGCATCACCGCTGTAGAGGGACCTTCCGATGTAACCAAGGATGTCCCCTGACGGGATTATGCTGCTCAACGAATACGTATGTGTACCAGACGTGGCAAGGACTCCGTCCACGTACACAGAGACTGTGTTTCCCGACGACGTCACCGTCACCGTACTGAAGCCCGAGTTGAGTTTTGCGCCTCCCGAAGGTACTCGCGTCTCACCGTTGGCGGTTCCAGACTTCACACGAATCGCTGTGAGGATTCCGTTCGAGTAGCCGCTCTGATTGGAGACTGGTGCCATGAATACGTGGTTGCCAAGTTGCGTGGTATTCCACGAACCGACGCCGTCGCCGATGACCCAACCCATGGTGGCCGAAGCCGTGGTTGATTGAAGCGTCATCTCAACGGTGAAGTCATTGTCAGCTGCCGTCACAAGTCCTTGAGGCAAGGCGGCGTAACCACTGGCCTTGAATGAGAGAACGTCGTCGCCCCCATATGTTCCAAAGCTGGAATCGTTGAGGTTCACGAGAGTCGCGTTGCGCGAGTTCCCTGAGACATCTGTGAGGGTTGTTCCACTGTGCGACATGTCGTAGTGGGCGGTGGGCGAGGGCGACTCGGCCGAAACCGTCTGTACGTCCGATTCAGCTGCAATCGCCGCGATCGGTGACATCAGGGAAAGGCAGAGTGCTCCGATTCCAAAGGTTGCCGTCGCCTTGATCCGCCGGCTTCCGCCACGAGCCGGACCTCCACGATGATGGCGGTCTTGCCGTACCGGCAAGAGTGAGGGTTGGGAGTTCTCCATGTACACGTCCTCGTGTCTAGGGCTTTCAAATGCAGTTTTCTTCTTCTGCAACGCTGCAGAGATGGCGCGCTTCACTGCGCAATCGGTGTTCCTTGGCATCAAACGGTGGTCTGAGCCATAGTTGTGATGTTAGCGCTCACACTTAGGGCAGTCAATGACAGAATGTTGCAAATAGTTGCAAAAATGGTGGCGTTTCCGCGTGTCGGAAACGCCACCATTGCAGGAAGAGATGCGTTCAGTTGTGAAAAGGGTGAAAAAATCAGCCAAAACGCCCGGATACGTAATCCTCAGTTGCCTTTTCGGCGGGATTCGAGAAAATTGTTTCGGTCTGGTCGAACTCAACTAGGTGGCCAGGCTTGCCCGTGCCCTCAATATTGAAGAAACCCGTCATCTCAGAAACACGAGCGGCCTGCTGCATGTTGTGCGTGACGATCACAATCGTGTAGTCACTCTTGAGCTCATTCATGAGGTCTTCGATGGCCAAGGTGGAGATCGGGTCCAGTGCTGAACAAGGTTCGTCCATCAGCAACACCTCAGGTTTCACCGCGATGGCCCGTGCAATACACAGACGCTGTTGCTGGCCGCCGGAGAGCGATGAACCCGGACGATCTAGGCGATCCTTGACCTCTTCCCACAGGTTTGCACCGCGCAACGAAGCCTCGATGATCTCTTCGGCCTCAGCATTCTTTACCTTGCGGTTGTTGAGGCGGAAGCCTGCCAGCACGTTATCCCCGATCGACATCGTGGGAAAAGGATTTGGCCGCTGGAACACCATTCCCACTCGCCCGCGCACGTCCACCGGATCAATGCCCGGAGCGTAGATATTTTGACCATCGATCATTACTTCGCCCTCCACACGTGCGCCAGGGATAACCTCGTGCATGCGATTGAGCGAGCGTAGGAATGTGGACTTTCCACAACCGGAAGGTCCAATAAGCGCGGTGACCGAGCGTGGCTTGATGTGAACATTAACGTCCTCAACAGCCTTCATCTCGCCGTAATAGATGTTCTCGCCAGTGACGTCAATTCCCTGAATCACGAGAATCCTTTCGTTTGGAAGTGTGCAGCAGCTGAATCGCGGTATGCATGCGAACTATTGGCCCTTGGGGGCAAAGACGCGCGCAATGATTCGCGCGAAGAGGTTGAGCAGAAGAACGATGAGAACGAGGACAAGAGCGCCTGCCCAAGCCATAGAGAAGTTGCCTGCTACGTACTGGTTGTACACGAACACCGGCAAGGTCATCACCCGATCATTGAACATCGAGAAGTTGTAATAGTCTGTCGCGCCAGCCGTAATGAGTAGCGGTGCCGACTCGCCAATAATGCGCGCTGTGGCGATCACACATCCAGAGACAATGCCCGGCAACGAGGTGCGAAGCACAACATGAACGATTGTCCGCGATTTCGTAACGCCGAGTGCATAGGCAGCTTCGCGCAGTTCGTTGGAGACCAGCCGAAGCATCTCCTCTGTGTTGCGCACAACGATTGGCGTCATAAGGACCACCAGCGCCACGGCACCCATGAAACCGGAACGGTATCCCGGATTACCCACGATCACTGGAAGAGCAGCCGCAGCAAAGAGGCCAGCGACGATCGACGGGATACCCGTCATGATGTCCACTAAGAAGGTGATAACGCGGGAGAGCCAGCCACCGTTGTACTCCACTAAGTAGATAGCAGTGAGAATGCCCAGTGGAATAGCGATGATGGCTGTGGAGAGAGTGACCTGCAGCGTGCCCATGATGGCATGGCCAGCACCCGGAACAGCACCCGTCAGGGTCATGCCCTGCGTAGTGTGCGTGAAGAATGCGGGCGACATGAGCTCCATGCCATTGACCACAACAGTCACAAGGAGCGAAGCAAGAGGAACAAGCGCCAGAAGGAATGACCCTGAGATCAGTGTTGTGGCCATGCGATCAGTGCTAGCCCGGCCGCCTTCCACGTAGCGTGAAAGCACAAACATTGCCGCTACATACACGATCAAGGCCACGGAGAGTTCAACAAAGATGGAACCAGCATCCATGAGCCGGAATACCAGCACAGAACCCAAAGCACTTGCCAGCAGTACAGTCCATGAAACCCAATTTGGGAGGCGACGCCCCGAATGGGTGAAGACTACTTTTGGCGTGGCAACAACTGGCGCGACGGCGTCGGTAGCACTTTCGTTGATACTCATCCGTTGGCTCCTGAAAACTCTGCGTACCGGGCTATGATGCGGCGGGCGATGAAGTTGACTACGAAGGTCAGCACGAACAAGAGCAAACCGAGCCCCACGAGGAACTGACGTTCAAGGCCTGCCTGGGCTTCAGGCCAGTTGAGAGCAATCTGCGATGCGATGGTCGAATGCTGGCCCGGCGACATGATGAAGAAGTTGACCTTCAGCCCGGCCGAAAGAACCATCAGCAGGGCCATGGTCTCCCCGAGTGCGCGGCCCAAACCAAGCATTGAGGCTGAAACAATGCCAGAGCGCCCAATGGGAAGCACGGTCATCTTGATCATTTCCCAGCGCGTGGCGCCCAATCCCAGCGCAGCTTCCTCTTGCAGGCGCGGAGTCTGGAGGAATACCTCGCGGCATAGAGAGGTAATGATGGGCAGGATCATGATTGCAAGCACTAGGCCACCCATCAGGATGTTCCTAGCCGGGGGCACGAACTGAACCAGCTGAGGGGTCAGAGGCCACCATTCAAAATGTTCGGCCATGTAGCCCATGCCGGGAACAGAATCGACCCACCACTGGAGGGCGGGGGTAAGAATGTCTGAAATCCAGGTAAAGATGGGCCGGATGATCGGCTCTAAGGTCTTCATTCCCCACAAGCCGAACACCACAGAAGGAATGGCCGCGAGCAGGTCGATCACGTAGCCGAGTCCACTCGCGAACTTCCGTGGAGCGTAATGCGAGATGAAAAGTGCAATAGCGATCGAAAACGGAACTGCTACCACAAGTGCGATAACTGCCGAAAGCACTGTGCCAAAGAGCGCCGCGCCAGCGAACTGCCAGAAAGACATGCCCTTTGAGAAGCCAATCTCGGTCTGGATCGTCTCCTTTGAAGCGACGAAGGCCGGATATGACTGCGATACCAGAAAGAATGCAACAGCTCCAAGCAGGAGAATAATGATGATTCCTGCACCTTGTGCGAATCCGGCGAACACGGAATCACCGCGCCGCTTCTTAGGATTCCGCGGTGCAATCTCCGGTGAAACCACTTTCGGCGCAACGGTTTTCGACGACGTCGTGCGTTCAGCCTCAGGGGCCTCTTCCAGACCAATCGCCATAGATTCCTCCTTGCGGTCGCTCATTCGTTTCTCACTCACGGTTAGCCTTTCCTAGCGCAGTGATGCGGGTTGGCACAGGAACCAACCCGCATCACCTAGCGGAGGTCTCAGCCGATCGTTTCGATCGCAGCTTCGACCTTAGCGCGCAGGTCGTCTGAGATGGGGGCGTTGCCTGCACCGGCGTCGGTTGCAACCTGCTGGCCTTCAGCAGAAGCAATGTAGCTGAAGTAGGCCTTGACGTTGGCGGCGGTGGCGGCGTCGTCGTAGGACTGGCAGCCAATGAGGTAGGAGACCATGACGATCGGGTAAGCGTCAGCAATAGAGCCATCGCGGACTAGATCGAAGGTGAGGACAGTATCCGAAGCGTCCGCAGCGGCTGGGGAGCCGTCAACGATCGCAGCGGCAGCCTCGGGGCTGTAGGCGAGGAATGAGCCATCGACTTCAATGTTGGCGTGGCTGAGCGATCCGATCTGCGAAGCGTCGGCATACGTCACAGCTCCTTCAACGGACTGGGTCAGCTGCACAACGCCAGAGGTCTTCTCTGCCGACTGCGTGCCATCCACGGGCCACACTTCTGCCGGATCGTAGCTCCATGCATCGCCAGCGGCATCTGCAAGGTACTGCGTGAAGTTCTCAGTTGTACCTGACTTGTCCGCGCGGTTCACTGGGATGATTGCCAGATCAGGAAGGTCAGCATCAGGGTTGTTGGCGGCGATCGAATCGTCGCTCCAGTTGGTGACTGCACCTGAGAAGATGTCCGCAACGTTTTCAGCGGAGAGGTTCAGGTCATCAACACCGGGCAGGTTGTAAGCAACCGCGATGGGGGAAATGTAGACAGGGAGTTCCACAACCCCGACGCCGCCACACGTGTTGGTGGCCGACGTAAGCTCATCGCTCGAAAGAGCGGCATCGGAGCCAGCGAAGTCAACCTGACCGCCGATGAACTGTTCGCGGCCGGTGCCAGAACCAGTTGCTTCGTAGTTGATGGTCACGCCCGACTGGACCGATGCGAAGTTGTCGCGCCATGCCTGCTGCGCGTTGGACTGGGAAGAAGCGCCAGAGCCGTTGATGGTGCCCGAAAGGTCACCTTGGGAGGCTCCTGATTCGGATGTGGTCGCGCTGCCGGAGTCAGTAGTGCTATCAGATTCGGAATCGCCTGACTGGCAGGCGGAAAGGGTCAACGCCAAGGCGCCGGCGAGAGCAACTGTGGCGACCGTGTGAGTGCGTGCAATCTTCACTGCGTTACGTCCTTCAGATGGTGGAAACTCAAAGAGTTCTGGAACGCACCGTGCGTTCAACCATTACGTTAGGAGCGCCCAGTAACCGCAGCGGTTATGAGTGGTGAACAGAGGGTTAACGGTCCTGCGAGGTGAATCACATACCGGGAATCAACCGCTAGTTTTCAAGGAAAAATGCCCTTTGGGTGGTCGGCCTTCTCGAGATTACGTGGGCACCCAATTAGCTCACTTACCCGGTTTCTTATGCTTGAGACTTCTAGCACCGCCACTGCGGTGCACCACTTTCCTCGAAGGGAGCCTCGGCGGTGCCATCCACTTCTGATTCCGGTGCACTCGATCTACGCTCCTTGTCCCTCGGCCTGAGCTGCTACCTCATGTGGGGCTTCTTTCCGCTCTACTTTCATACGCTTGCCCCAGCCGGTTCAATTGAGGTGATTGTTCACCGCGCAATCTGGGGTCTTCTCACGGCGTTGCTCGCAGTGTTCGTGATGCGGCGCGGACGTCAACTCCAGGCAACCATCCGTGACAGGGGTGCCGTCCTTCGCCTGTCAGCTGCGGGGTGGCTCATTGTGGTGAACTGGACGGTGTACGTGTATGCGGTCCAATCAGGGCACACAATTGATGCCGCACTCGGGTACTTCATCAATCCACTGGTCACTGTGGCGTTGGCACGATTTGTGCTCCATGAAGCGCTCACCCGAGCCCAGAAGGTAGCAATCTTCTTGGGATGTTTGGCGGTTGTGATTCTGGTGATTGGCATGGGCCGCCTACCGTGGATTTCGCTCGCCCTAGCGTTGTCATTTGGCTTGTACAGCTTGGTGAAGAAGACCATCTCCGGTTCTGTTCCACCTCTCGAGGGCCTCGTGGTGGAAACCGCCGCTGTTACGCCTTTCCTCATCTTCTACTATGTGTGGCTGGCGATTCAGGGCACAACATCGTTCAACACGTTAGCTGCACATCAAGCCGCCGGGGAACATCCGATCGCCTGGGGTTGGCATGCTGCCCTGCTCGTGGGTGCTGGCATCCTGACAGTTATTCCACTCGTGCTCTTTGCGAAAGCTGCACAAGGACTACCTCTGGGCGTGTTGGGCCTCATCCAGTACGTCACGCCCGTGATGCAAATGGCGATCGGCATTCTTGTGTTTCATGAGGAGATGGAACCCGTGCGATGGGTGGGCACCGCAGTCATTTGGCTCGCTCTTGTTGCACTGAGCGTGGACTGGATTGGTCAGATCCGCAGGTCACGGCGTGTCCTTACTGAAGCTCGGGCTCTTTCGAAGCCAACGCCACAAGCCGAGAATCCGGCTTCTGAAGCAGAAGGTCATTCTTCCGCGAAGCCTGAGGCTTGAAGCTTGAAGCAACAAGAAGCTCTCAGACCACTGCCAGCGTAGTGGGCCGGAACTTCTCCACGGCTACCACGCGGGTTTTTCCACTGTCGGAGTCAACCCGTGCCACATGTGCCACGAGGATCTCTCCCGGCTTCAAATATGGATCTTCTCGCGGTATTTTGGCGACGACGTCGGCAGTGGTCCGGTGCGCAATCCTCCGGAAGACGCTCTCCAGTGTGGGCCGGTGAAGGCACACCGCGATGGATGGCGTGTTTCCGCACAGAAGTTGCCTCATAGTTTGCTTGAGCGGCTCGGGCGAATCACGGAAAGCCTGTTCGGTCAGTTCGGGATGCTCAACGATTCTGATGCGGGCCGCTTGTTCGAATGGTCGCAACGTATCCATGCAGCGTTTCCATGGGGAGGAATGAAGCTGGGTTACCCCATAATTAGCCAATTGCGCGGCGATGACCTTGCTCTGCTTGACACCGCGGGGTGTGAGCGGGCGGGTAACTTCACTCCCGTTGCCCTTTTTCCAATTGGATCGCTTAACGGCCCTCGCATGACGAACCAATAGCACGGCGGAGGTCTCGAGTGTGCCGGATTCCTTCATCGACCGCAATCTTCGAAGGATCGCCCGGTCCAACTCTGATGTCAACTTCTCAATGGCCTGCTCCAATGGGAGCCACACCAGCCCATCAATCTCGTTCTTTGACGCCTTGCTGTATGAAGGACGAGCCACAATCGCAGGATGATCGCTCGGAAGCTCTTGGGCCATCCAGTACGTAACTTCCTTACGTTGACCATTTCCCAAGCGATAACGAATCACACCTGCCGGTTGGCCAAGCGCCACGTGCAGCCGAGTCTCCTCGAAGATCTCGCGAATGGCACAGGAGCGCAGATCCTCCCCCTGCTTGAGCTTGCCTTTAGGGAATGACCAATCGTCGTATCGAGGCCTGTGAATCAGGACTACTTCAATGCTCTTCTTCGATCGCCGCCATATCACTCCACCGGCGGCCCGCACATCGATAGTGCGTGAATATGAGCGCCTACGCACGCTCGCGCCGCCCTTCTTCATGAGGAAGACTTCGTCGCCGGTGCTGATTAGAGAAGCCATGGTGTGTCCTTGCGCTCGTCCCCGAACTGTTGACTTAGTGAAGAGTGCTCAGCTGGCCGCGCGGCCCAAGATCACTTGCTTGCAACTCTAGACCGAGCTTGCCTCATCAGGAGGTCCTGCACATCCTGCAGTTTACGACCCTTGGGGCTGAGAGCGTGACGCACCCAACCGTCCGGTTCCAAATGCCACGAGCTAGTGGTATCCGCACACGAGACGTCAATGAGCTCTACCAAATCGTCGATCATCGCGGGGTCGGTGATCTTGATAAGTGCTTCGATACGCCGATCAAGGTTGCGATGCATGAGGTCCGCGGACCCAATGAACACGTCCACGTCGCCGTCGTTACGGAACGCAAATATCCGCGAGTGCTCGAGGAATCTACCCAAGATTGAACGAACCCTGATCTTATCGGACAGGCCAGGGATACCGGCACGCAGCGCACAGATGCCACGCACCTGAATATCGATTGGCACTCCAGCCTGACTGGCACGATAGAGTGCGTCAATAGTTGCCTCATCCACCAGCGAGTTCGTCTTTATCTTGATCCAAGCGTCCTTGCCGGCCTTTTTGTTGGCCACCTCGCGGTCGATGCGAGCGATAAGCCCAGTCCGAATTCCGGTGGGTGCCACGAGAAGACGATGGAACTTGGCCTGCGGGGCGTAACCCGAAAGCTGATTGAACAACCGAGTCAGGTCCTGGCCTACATCGCGGTCACACGTAAGGATTCCTAGATCCTCATACCCTCGCGCCGTCTTCGGGTTGTAGTTTCCCGTTCCGACGTGGCAGTAACGGCGCAAGCCGTCCTCTTCTTGACGCACCACGAGGCAGAGCTTGCAGTGCGTCTTCAAGCCCACAATTCCGTACACCACGTGTACGCCAGCCTGTTCGAGCTTGCCCGCCCATTCAATGTTAGCCTCTTCGTCGAAACGGGCCTTGATCTCAACAACGGCCAAGACCTGCTTGCCTGATTGAGCCGCTCTAATGAGGGAGTCAATGATCGGTGAGTCCGACGACGTCCGGTACAGAGTCTGTTTGATCGCAAGAACGCGCGGGTCCGCGGCAGCTTGCGCCACGAACTGCTGAACCGAAGTTGAGAACGAATCATAGGGATGGTGCAAGAGAATGTCATGACGCCGAATCGCCTCAAAGAAGTTGCGCGGCTTGGCGGACTCCACCTCAGCCAAACCGTATGGCGTGACCGGAACGTAGTTCGAGTACTTGAGGTTGGGCCGATCCAGATCGTGAATGACGTTCAGGCCCGTCAGATCGAGCGGCGCAGGAAGCCGGAAGACGTCTTCATCGCGAACACCAAGTTCGCGCACCAACAGTTTGAGAACATGTTCAGCAATCCCGGACTCCACCTCGAGGCGAACAGCTGGGCCGAAGCGCCTGCGCAGCAGTTCCTTCTCCATTGCCGTTAGGAGGTTTTCAGCATCATCTTCTTCAACCTCAAGGTCCTCATTTCGGGTGACCCTGAAGGTGTAATGCTCAATAATCTCCATGCCGGGGAACAACTGGTCCAAGTGTGCACCGATGAGCTCTTCAAGCGGAACGTACTTCGTGCGGCCCTCGCGGTCCGTTGGGACATCCTCTGGGCGATAGGCCCGGCCTTCAGAATCAACGGCAATGAAGCGTGGGAGAAGCGGCGGAACCTTGACTCGCGCAAAGAGATCCTTGCCGGTAGTGGGGTTGCGCAGCACCACAGCGAGGTTGAGGGAAAGGCCGGAGATATACGGGAATGGGTGGGCAGGATCCACAGCTAGCGGGGTGAGGACTGGGAAGATCTGCTTCTTAAAGAACTTGCGCAGCCGTTCCTTCTCCGGTTCCTTCAAGCCCTCCCAATGTAGGATGTCGATCCCTTCATCAGCCAGCTTGGGCTGCACATCTTCAGCGAACACGCGAGCGTGGCGTGCCATCAGTTCCTGAGCGCGATCTGCGATTCCGTCCAGTGTTTGGCGTGGCGTCAAACCAGAGGGCGAGGTGACGGCCATCCCGGTAGCGATGCGGCGCTTGAGGCCCGCAACCCGGACCATTACGAACTCATCGAGATTCGATGCAAAGATCGCAAGAAACCACGCACGTTCCAAGATTGGAAGCGATTGGTCCTCAGCTTGCTCGAGGACTCTTTCATTGAATGAGAGCCATGAGAGCTCGCGGTCGGCAAACCGGCCCTCAGGCAACGGCGATTCATCCAGCGCCTTGCGGGATCGCTTGGCCTCCTCGTTTGCACGCTTGGCCATTTCCACGAGGGACGTAGTGGAAATGGGCGAACCGAGTCGCATACGCGCACGCTTGCGGGCACGTTCAGCCAGCAGCTCTTCCTCATCAACTGCCGAATCGCGCTGGTCTTCGTCGAAGAACTCCGGGTCCTCCACACGAGTCAGGCCCAATCCCGGATCGTCTTCCTCCACCGAATCGCCCGCTTCACCCAGCGTTTCAAAGAATCCTTGTTCAGGCACAACAGAAACTTCTGTAGGGGCCGTTTGCTCTTCAACGCTGGCACCGTCGTTTGCCTCGGTGCTGGCGTCATGGCCAGCTTCAACGCTGGCACCGTCGTTTGCCTCGGTGCTGGCGTCATGGCGAGCTTCAACGCTGGCACCACTCAGTGCCTCGGAGGCGGCACCACTATATGCCTCAGAGCCGACCTCAGCACTTATGCCCACAAACTGGTGTTTAGACGTAGATTCGGTCATTACCGGCTCCTCATTCATAAGTCGATTTTCGCACTCAGGAGTGCCGTTTGCACGCACACGAACCGCCGCGGACACATGTGGAGATTTGTTTGGTTTCCAGACATTCGTGAGCCTCGTGGAATACACCAGAAGTTCACCTTCTGCCAGAATCACTCACCCGGATTACTGCCAGAATCACTCACCCGGGTTATTCGAGAAGTCCTTCGGCCGCGAGCGCTGCTGCATCCCGGAACTCGACCGAGGTTTGGGCCAGTGCTTTGCTGCGACGAGTCACTTCGTGTGCCAGGGGATGTGAATCGTTCAGAATCCAACCCGATTGTTCCGATGCAAGGACGTCCATCAGACGCGCGGAATCCACCAACACGTCAGTGAAGTCACCTTCGAATGTGCCGGCGAGTACTGCATCCCATTCCTGACGCACAGTTCCCGGCTTGGGTGTCATGTTTGCCTTCAATACCCCATCTTCACCTTTGGCGCGCAACGCGGAGTCGGCAGCTAGGTAGCGAGAGCGAACCTCATTGCCTTCGCGGCGAATCCACTCACGAAGCAGGTAGCCACGCCACAGAATGCCAGGGAGCGTGTTCTCCGGAGACTTCACCCATGCCTCAGCAAGGACGTCCACACCTTCGTCGTCGACCAAAGCGATAATGCGCTTGACGGCCTCTAAATCCTCAGCAAGGTGGTTACGACCCATTGGAATCAATGCCTGAGCCGAGGTGTGCGCCAACTCCGAGTTGTAGGCAACGTCGGATTCGCCCTCAATCGACTCGATCTGTTCTGCGTCCAACTGTGCTGGACGCCGCGGCGTAGTGCTCATGGGATGTACCTCCTGGTCTGTACCCGGAGCACTTCGGCTTCCCTTCCGAGCGCACCGGTGCGTTACTCAATTGTGGCCCATGTGCTGCCCACTTTGGCAGTATTGACATGGGCAGTTTGCCAGTGGCTTCCCGAATAGGTGTTCGCGCGCTTGATTGGCTATAATCGCTAGTTGTGCACACCGTGCACGTTGCAATGGGCCTATAGCTCAACGGTTAGAGCATCGGACTTTTAATCCGCTGGTTCTGGGTTCGAATCCCAGTGGGCCTACCAAAGGGTGGCGGAATCTCAACGATTCCGCCACTGCGTCTTTAGCCATTCACGCGGTCAATCGCCACGAACGATCCTTGGTACATACCCATCGCGCAGTGATAGGTGTAGGTACCCGGCTCAGCGAGCGTGAACTCGGCCGTCGTGTCAGAAGTCGCTTGGACTGTTCCGCTTACACCTAGGTCTGTGGCATTGATGATCGAAGCACAGCCGAAGCCTGTGGCAACGATCTCCCATTTGACCGGCTCATCTGCATACACCACTGTTTGGCTGGGAGAATAGCCACTGGCCGAGACCTCCACGCGAGCCACTTGAACGCCGTCAACATCGGTAACGTTGCTGGTTCGCGTGCCGGCCTGTGCCGTCGCACTCGTGCCGTCAAATGGCCCTATCAGTGCGAACCCGTTGCTTAAGTTAAGCGCTGCGAAGGCAATCACCACGACGCCCACCCATCTGAAGATTCGCGCGCCGCGCTCCCCTTTTGCGATACCAGAAAGCGCGCCCACCCCCATCAGTCCAGGCGTGGTACCAACAGCGAAGAGTGCCATGGTTAGCCCGGCTTGCAGCGGGCTGCCTGTGGACAACGCGTAGACCTGAACCGCCTGCGTGAATCCGCAGGGCAAGAAGAAGGAAGCCGCACCCATAAGCATTGCGCTGGAATCCTTGTAGGAACCATCAGTTCCGTTGTACATCCACGAAGTCCACGACGACGGCAGCGTGAACGAGTACGTGGCGAGCCTTGGTGACATCCCTGTCAGCTTCACCCCAAGTATTCCCATAACAACCGCTACGACGACCATGAGGAGTCCGAGCGCTATGCCGTTCACATTGATCGCTCCGCCGAGTGCGCCCACCAGAGCGCCAAGCAGTGCGAAGCCGACCACTCGCCCAAGGTTGAACATGGCCTGTGGGCGCAGACGCTGTGCAGGAGTCGCTTCAGGGTGGGTTTGAGCGAAGCGAGCTGAGATTCCCATTACGATGCCGCCCACGAGGGCCATGCATGTGGAGACGCTGGCCGCCACGCCAAGTAACACCACAAAAAGTAGGTTTCCACCTAATGCCGAACGGCTAAGCGAATCCCCAACTGCGGAGAGTCCCGTCACCCGCCACACAAGAACTGCCAACACCACGCATGCCACCGCAAGCGCCACGTCACGCCATAGCTTCGAATCGCGGCTGAGCCAGCGCCGATTGTCCTCTGCTACCCGGTAGCCGGCCTTCTCAACTACACGGGTCACAGCGTCCATATCCAACGGGCCTGAGCACACTACCAGCGCCTCACCAGCCTTTGCAGAAACACGGGCGGCTAACACTCCAGGTACACGCTGGATCGCTCGACTGACACGAACTTCGCATGCCGTGCACGTCATCCCTGCGATGGGGACGGCCTGGATAATGTCCTGTGAATTCTTGGATGCATTGCGGCGTTGCTTGGTTGGGCCTGTCATCTTTCCACCTCCGACCCTTCAAGACTCCAGCACAGCCCGCAGCTTCGCCAGCCAAACGACGCCATTTCAGCGTTCCTTAGCGAACCCTTAGCACAAGACTCAGCAATGCCAGCGGGAGGCTCGCTGCCACGAAACCGCACGCGGTTTCCACGGAGGACCTTCCTATGCCAGTGGGAGGGTCACCACGAAAGTGGCGCCCTCGCCCTTGCCGCTACTAACTGCCGAGACTCGGCCCCCATGTGCTTCCACCAACGCCTTCACCACCGCGAGCCCAATACCCGATCCCCCGCGCTCTCTATCGCGTGCAGAATCCACCCGGTAGAACCGTTCAAAAACGTGACCGACATGTTCAGGAGGGATGCCTTCGCCGTCGTCGGATACGGTGACAACAGCCTGTGAACCAACCGTCACAAGATCAACCACGATCTTGCTATGCGCGTGCCCAAGGCCGTTCTCGAAGAGGTTACTGAAGACTTGAGCAAGCCGGGCGGAATCGGCGTTAACACGGGCTTCTTCTGCCTGAGGGGAGATCTCGAGCTCCACGCTGATCTGGCCCCGCTGGCTCGCAGACTGAGCATCAGCGACCGCGCCTCGAAGGAGCGCAGGCAAATCCACCCGGTCCATCACCATTGCCAAGCGGCCCTCTTCGGCCTCAGTGACATCCGCAATATCAACGGATAGCCGCTCTAGGCGGGCAACGTTGCGCAAGAGCACATCCATCGTGGCAGAGTCCAACTCGCGAACGCCGTCGTCCACTGCCTCCAAGTACCCGCGTATCGCCGCGATGGGCGTGCGCATCTCGTGGCCCAAATCCCCCAATGCAGAGCGCCGCGACGCCTCAACGCTGGCTAGCTCGCCAGCCATCGAGTTCACGGCTTCGGACAGTGCCGTGAACTCCCTCCCCATCAGCGGATTCTCCATTCGTTCTTCGTAATCGCCCGCACTCACGCGTTGAGCGACTTCACTCGCTGCGCCAAGCGAACGCGAAAGGCGCCGGCTAATCAGAACCCCCACAAAGATCGATGCCGCGAGCGCCGCAGCACCCGCAATCACTACCGAAAGCGTGCCCGCAGTCTTGAAAGCCATGTCGGCATGGGAAATGACATGCGGATCCGACTCTCCTGATTGGGCCAAATGGTCCCGAAAGATCGAAGGCCCAACAGCACTGGCCACGGCCCACGACGTCAGCAGCCCCACTATCACCACCGCGGCAATTGCCACTATGAGTCCGCTACCAAAACCTGCGCGCTTTCTCAGGCCGTCGCTTTCACTCATGATTCACCGACTTGTTGCCCGCCAGCCAGATTCTGAACCGCGGACGTCTCAGGGGATCCGAACTGACCGCCTTCTGGCTGACCATCTTCTGGCTGACCATCTTCCGGCCGACCGCCCTCCGACCGACCGTCTCCTAAGCGGTAGCCCACCCCCCGAACCGTTTCGACATAGTCCGGACCATCAGGGCCGATTTTTGCTCGAATATGGGTAACGTGAACATCGATCGCCCGCGGATCGCCCACCCACGACTCTCCCCAAATACCTGCCAGAATGCTCTCGCGGGAATGGGCCTGCTCAGGCGCGCCGGCAAGGAAGGCCAGCACGTCAAACTCCGTTTTTGTCAGGTCGATCTCTTGCCCTGCCACATGGACCGATCGCCGTGCAAGATCGATCTCCATCCCGCCGAATACGAGGCGTTTACTGAGAGCCGCAGAGGTTCGTGGACGCCTGAACAAAACGCGAGTGCGCGCCACAACTTCACGCGGACTGAATGGCTTAGTCATATAGTCATCGGCGCCAACGCCAAGCCCGGCAAGCGTGGCCGCCTCGTCCGTGCGCGCAGTGAGCATAAGGATGTAGCAGTCCGAAAACGCTCGAATCTCGCGGCACACTTCCATGCCATCCATACCCGGGAGCCCTAGGTCCAACACAACCAAATCAGGGTCCGTCTGCTTGGCTATGGCGAGTGCCTCCATGCCATCACCGCTGATGTTGACGGTGAACCCATCGCGTTCTAAGTACGCTGCGACGAGTTTGGCGAGGTCTGCTTCGTCGTCGACGACGAGGGCTTTCCTCATAGCACCCGAGTCACTCTCCTGCATAAGGGCAGTCTAGCCCGACGACGTCAAACGGCCCTGATGATGCTGGCTCGCTACTCGACGTAAGTGGCGCTGCGGATGGTGTTCCACTCGCATAACCCGGAACTGAAAGATCTGGCGGGCCAGCCTTACGCACCAAGAACGACCTTGTCGTAAGAATCGGCGTTGGTCTGTTCTTTCATGGTATCTGAGGGCTCGCCGGAGGTATTCACAGGCTTCGCGATAGCTCCACTCTGGCTGGTGGCGGTGCTAACCTTCACAATCTTCGATCTACGGCGCTCAGGAAGCGTTGCCAAAGCAACCGCCGTCGATATCGCTATCAAGCCACCCAACTCCGCAAGGTTTGGAACCTGGCCAAGCATGATCACGCCAACCACCAGGCTCGTGGCCGGGAGTAATGAATTAAGTAAGGCAAAAGTGGCCGCTGGAACGCGGTGCATAACTACTTGGTCGATCACGTAAGGAAGCACGGAAGAAAGAATGCCTACCGCCACCATTGTGGCTATCAAGGTCCAATCTGTAAGGATTGAACCCATATGTCCGGCTCCCAAGGGCGCGTAAACGAGTGCCGCAACAACCATTGCCCACGCTAACGAATCTAGCGCATTCGCACCTGTGGCCACCTTGCGCCCGAGCCACATATACAACGCCCACAACGCGCCCGCTGCGAACGCGAAAGCTACACCAACGGCGACGGCCGGATCAGACAGATCTACTCCCGCCCATGAAATGAGAAACACGCCAAAACATGCCAGCACGATACCCGTGCGGACCTTCCAACCACGGCCTGTCACTGCAGCGAGCAAGACAGGACCGATGTACTCCAATGCCACGGCGGTTCCCATAGCGATGTGATCGATGGCCACATAGAACGCGAGATTCATGCCGCCCAAGGTGAGCCCAAACAATGCGGCTTGTCCGAGCCCGCGCCAGTCGATGGTGCCGAGCGCCGTGCGTGGCATTCTGTGGCGCCACAACAGCAATATCGTGGCTCCCACCAGAATCCGGGCCCAGCCAACGGCGGCTGCGGGCGCTGACGCGAACAGCCCTACGGCTAAAGATGCTCCGATGTACTGGGAAAAACCAGATCCCAACAACAACGCTGGCGCCACGCGCGACTTCATTGAAAACTCCGAGTTCAAGGCATGAGCAGCGCTGCGGTTAGGGCAGAGATGCTCCGTATATTCACTCCCACTAAATGTGGAAGAGGGCGGTGATGATCAGAATCACTGCGAGGCTGACAAACGTGGATATGAGAACTGCGTCCCGTGCCAATGTAACTCCGGTGTTGAACCGGTGCGCATACACAAAAACGTTGTTCGCGGTGGGAAATGCTCCCGCGACGGTCGCAGCAAGCAAAGCACTTTCCGTCAGGCCAAACAACGAGCCTAATGCGAATGTGATGGCTGGTCCACCTAAACAGCGCAAAGTCACAGCGAGGAATAACGGAATAGACTCGCGCTTCAGCGCAGGCACCTGAGCACCTCGCCACGAGATTCCCATGGCAATGAGCACCACCGGGATCGCGGCATCTGAGAGCATACCCACGGGCTTGGTGATCACGTCCGGAAGATTCCAACCAGCCAACGCCACAATGAGTCCGAATATCACACCAAGAACGGGAGGATTGGTGAACGGACCAAGCAACGTTCGCATCCACGTCATTCCTGGCCGTCCGGACTGATAATCCAACACTGCGAACGAAATAGGAACAAGCACGCACAGTTGGAACAGGAAAATGGGTGCTGCAGCGCTCGCATCGCCAGTTACTGCCATGAGGAACGCGACGCCTAGGTTACCCGCGTTCGTGTAACACGAACACAGCGCCCCAATCGTGACTTCCCCGCCACGCATCCCCAACACGTATCTAGCGATGAGAATGAAGACAACTCCGAGAATCGCCGCACCCAGCACATTCGCGAGCGCCCCTTGGGAGAACACCTCGGCGGGATCCGAGTTCGCCATGGTCTGGAATAGCAGCGCAGGCATGAGGCCCGCGAAGGCAAGGCTAGTTAGTGCCTTGTCAGCTCCCGGGCGTGTGACCCCAAATCTGGCAAGAAGGTATCCAACTCCCATGAGCGCAATGAGCGCCCAAAAGGATACGAGAATTCCACTCATTGCCGCTGGCCGGAATCGCTTTCACCGTCTGCATTTGGGTCTGGCAATGTGTCAAATGTTAAGGAAACCGAGTTCATACAGTAGCGCTGGCCGGTTGGCATATCTGGTGCATCAGGAAAGACGTGACCAAGGTGTGAGCCACAATTCTTGCAGCGTACCTCCGTGCGGGCATAGCCAAGCTTGTAATCGACGTCGGTAGTGACTGCGTCCGAATTGATCGGATCGTAGAAGCTCGGCCACCCACAACCGGCATCGAACTTCGTCTCGGAACGGAACAGTTCAGCTCCACATGCACGGCACCGGTAGATGCCCTCGCGGTCCTCGTCCAGCAGTTCGCCAGTGAATGGCTTCTCTGTGCCCGCTTCGCGAAGCACGTGGAACTCCAATGGGTTCAGGACAACGCGCCATTCGTCAGGAGTTTGTGGAAGATTGGGTTTAGTGCTCACACCTCAATCGTCCCACAATCAGTCCTTCCCGTCTCCATCGGCTTCTTCAGTGGATCTGGAAGGATCGAGGGGGTCTCCCTTTTCGCCACGTGCTGGTGCCGCGGTGGCGCCTCCTCATCTGGCGGTATCCGCTGACTTGGTGCTGGCTTCTGATTTGGTGCCGGCCTCCACTTTGGTGCTGGCCTCTGATTTGGTGCCGGCCTCCGCCTTACGAGCCCGATCCGCTTCTTGTGCCTTGCGCTTTTCAAGTGTGCTCTCGCGTTCCCGCAGGGCATCTTCCCCTGGTCCAGCGAAGTCGCGGCCGCGCTTCTCGGCCTGCACGGATCCCGTGAAGATTGAGGACTCGTGGCCGGGTGTTTGGCCAGTCTTGGGCCCGCCGCCCGCAATCGCGTCACGGGCCAACACCGCCGTGACATCACGTTGAGATACCGGCACCCGTTCGGGTCCATCGATTCCAAGTTCGGAAAGATCCATGACCACGGTGGCCGTCATATCCTCAACTGCAGCCTTCGGAACGATGATGCCACCCACGACTGCTTCATCGGGCAGGGATCCGGCGCCTTGGTCCGTAGGGTGCGAATCCTCCTCAGTTTCGGAATCCAAAGTACCGGCAGCTTCATGAGGATCCGCCGACAGTCCCGCGCGGGCCTTCTCTAGGTCTGTCACGCGGTCTGATTGCGCGGCTCCTTCGGCTATCGCTTCCGCGTCCGGATCTGGTGCCGCCAGACTGCGGCAATGTGGAATCGCCTGCGGGGCCTGATCTTGTATCCACCGGACTAGGTGTTCGCGCACGTAGTACTTGATATCTGTCAACTTGGACGAGTTCTCCGCCGAAAGTAGCACTGAGACCTGAAGCTTGGATCCCGTGGCATCACGCACTTGGAGAATCCCCGTATCGCCATCCCACAGGTCGGTAGCCGCCAGAATCTCGTTGAGCTTCGCCCTCATGGCGGGTAACGGCACGCTCCAGTCCAGATCAAAATCAACGTAGCCGAGCAGATCGGGAGTACGCCGCGTCCAGTTCTCAAAGGTCTTTGTTGTCATCAACGACGACGGCACGATCAACCTGCGCCCATCCCACACTTTGAGCACCACGTAGGTCAAAGTGATTTCCTCGACGGTGGTGAACTCTTCTTCCCAGACCACGATGTCACCCATCCTGATCGAATCGGAGAAAGCCAATTGGAGTCCTGCAAACACATTCCCCAGCGTGGACTGGGCGGCAATGCCCAGAACCACCGAAAACAACCCTGCGGAGGTAAAGAGTGTGGCTCCAATGGTCCGGGCAGAGTTGAAGGTCATGAGGATCAGCCCGAATCCGAGCACCCAAATACACACCATGATGATTCGGTGGATGATCTGAAGCTGCGTCTGTGCCTTGCGATACCTAGATGCACCTGTGTTCTGCATCTCCCGCAGGACAGTACGTTCCATGCCGTCAACAAGGGCCGCCACCAGCCACGTGGTTGCCACAATCACCAAGATGAGGAACAGATGTTCGCCGGAACTGCGCAACGCGGGCGCGTCCTCACCGGATTCCACAGGCCATGAAAGCCGCATCCCAATCCATATTCCCAACATGGAGAGCAGCAACTTGAGGGGTTTACTGACCGCCCGGATAGTGGTGCGTGCGATGGGGCGCCGCCTTCCGACATAGGTCAGAAAGCCTTGTAGCGCGAATGCGGCCAGCAGGCCTACAAGTAGGCCCGCGCCCATTCCCAGCAGCACAGCGATTGTGTCCACCGTTGCGCTCACTACCTCCCCAGCAGCCGGTAACGCTGGGTCCGTAGTAGTTGTGGACGACGGCGGCGTGGTTGAACTTGAAGCGGCCGCCACGGCCACGCCTTTTTGTACTACTGACCAAATGCCCTCAGGAACTCCCATGTAGATAAGGCTAGGCTAATGGGCTGACAATTCCTTGAGGTGGCAACGTTTTTCCAGCCCGTGACTCAGCGCACATGAACTCGATTTGTCCTATCACCGATTCATTGTCTAAGCTTTAGGAGTTCCACCAAGCGGGAACGTTCGGAAGTAAGGCTTCTAGCCTTCTTAGGCCCCCATCGTCTAGTGGTCTAGGACACCGCCCTTTCACGGCGGCGACACCAGTTCGAACCTGGTTGGGGGTACAGAGGTCAATACCTCAAAGTATTGGCCCCGTAGCGCAGTTGGTTAGCGCGCCGCCCTGTCACGGCGGAGGTCGCGGGTTCAAGTCCCGTCGGGGTCGCAGATGAAATACCCGGGAAACCGGGTATTTCACTATCTGGCTCTGTAGCTCAGTTGGTAGAGCGTTCGACTGAAAATCGAAAGGTCAGGGGATCGACGCCCCTCGGAGCCACAGCTTGAAACCCCCGGATTACCGGGGGTTTTGCTACGTCTGGACACAAATCCAACAGCCCGAAATCTTCGCAGGTACACACAGAAGTACACACAAGACAATTCCACCCCACCCTGTGGAAACTCTCGGCCTATAGGACCGTTCGTGTTGCTGGTTTTGTCGTTTTTCGTTGGTGTTTAGCTGTTTTAGCGTGAAAAAGTCGATGTGACTCGACTTTTTGGTTGGACATTTCGTGTTGGTTTTAACGCGACTTTTCGGCATGGTGGTGCGGGAAAGTCGGATTTGAAGTCGGTTGACTTGGGGGATGGGAAATCCTCGATGTGACATCTGTGGCCAGACAATGATCAAGCATGGAACAACTGCTTGGGGACGCCAACGTTTCCGATGTAAAGCCTGCTCGTCGACCTTGACCCGCCGCAATGATATTCACGCTCGTGATCTGGCAGCCTTCTTGGACTATGTCACCGGACGCACCCGGTATGCCGACATGCCCGGTCAAGGAAGGAATGCTCGGCGCAGATTCGCCCACTTCTGGCCACTATGGCCTCTCTCGCCTCTAGTGGACGAGGTCCACCATGTTGTCTTCGTGGACGGGATCTACCTCTCCCACAAGCTTGTCGTCCTGATCGCCTGCACGAAGGATCATGTCGTGGGATGGTATGTGGCCCGAGGGGAGACCAGTGCCTCATGGGCGGCATTGTTCTCTCGTATTGCACCCCCTGACGTGGTGGTCTGTGACGGAGGATCAGGAATCGCCTCGGCCATAGCCAAGACGTGGCCCACCACGCGGATCCAACGCTGCACCTTCCACGCCTTCAGCACCATCAAACGCACGACCACCACCCGGCCACGCACCAATGCGGGCGTAGAACTCTACGGCCTGGCCCGGGCCCTCCTGACCATTCAGACGCGAGAGGAGTCGGTGGCGTGGCTGGGTGAACTCACCACCTGGAATGACAGGTGGCAAACGTTTCTGGCCCAGCAGACCCACCTTTCATCAGGAACATACGTGCCCACTCATGGCCGTCTGATCCAGGCTCGTAACTCGATCAACACTCTGGCTAGGAAAGGAACCCTGTTCACCTATCTCGAACCTGACCTGCAGGTGGCAGGTGAGCCGATCCCGGCTACCAACAACCAGATCGAAGGCGGGATCAACACGAGGTTACGAGCCTTGCTCAGAGAACACCGGGGCATGCCGCTCGACCATCAGATCAAAGCCGTTTTGTGGTGGTGCGATCGCCATACCGAGAACCCGGCTAGCCCCGCCCGTCTCTTGGCGATCACAGTCACGGACACCCAGATCGCCGCGATCTTCGCCACCACACACCACCGCACCCACGCCCACAACACCATCAACCGTTGGGGCACCGGCGTGAACTGGACAGACTTCCACCACACCGGAACCTGGCACAACACTTACTAACAGAAACCAACACGTTCTGTCCTATAAGCCTTAACAGTGCTCACAAGGCGCTCGGTGTGTCGGCTGGATCGGTAGTCCTTCAAGGACGTGGCGATCGCATTGCGCTACAAAGACTGGTCGATCACTATCCGCCTGCAAACTGCTAACGATGCGCAACATCATTAGAGCCCGAGGCAAGGAAACTAGTTCCACCGCCCCGAAAAGGTCAGGACGGACCCGAACAATGGCACAGCAGGATCAGGATATGGCCATCGAGAGTATTGGCCTGACCAGTACGCTTGGTGTAGTCCCCACAGACTCCGACGGCACGCAAGAAGACGCATTGCGGTGGCTCCCAACCTACTCCGGGATCATCACGAAAGCTCAAATTCGCACTCTCGACCGGTGCCCGTCCGCCGATGCAGCTCTCACCTTGACCGGACAGTTCCCCGATGTTGACACGTTCTGGGCACGCTTGGCCTACGTCAGCGCGAAATCTGGATGGAAGGCGGCGAGGGCCACGGAACAGGGCATCAAGCAAGCCGAACAGGCAAACCAGACTGATCAGGACCGAGACGAATCCTCCCACGCAATCCTCAAAGCATCTTTCACACGAGCGTGGACGATTGGCCGCGCCGCGTGGGTGGCCGAGCATGACGCGCAACTCACGGGTGCGCGGATGAGTGGTCTAGTCATGCGGGCATTACGCACTGCAATGGGCATCGAGCAGGCTGAACTGGCCGATAAACTCAGAGTCGGTGAGCGTTCGGTCCGCGCGTGGGAATCGGGCGAAACACTCGCAAACGCTAACGTAAGTGCCGAAATCTGGGCCATATATGGGATGAATGGGTCATCAGCCTGCGCACTCAGATCCCCAGCGGTGAAATCCCGATATTCCCAGCAGAAACCGATCCGGCTACTCTGCGAGCCGCCGCGATTCTTCTCGGCGGTCACAGGTTCACCACTCCGCCAGAGCCGTTCTCCTACTGTGCCTGGACCGAAGGCCGCCCAGATTGATCCTGCGTGGACCATCAGTGACCGAGCCACATCAGGCATGGTAGAGGATCACGAGACATGCTCTGACGAACGATACAGGGATCAGGTTAGTTCGGATCGGAAGTTCCGATTCCTCAGGATTTTTTAGGCTCCGCGGTAACGCCACATGTAGTGATCAAACGATAGGCACCGAACCTGTCGCTTCTGCCAGCTACACTGTGAGGCAACAGGGCACGCGGCTCAAAACCTCATCACTGCGTCGCGATTCCATCATGAGTATCCACTCAATGTGGCAGTTATGGTGGTGCATCGCAGCGTCTTCTTTGACAAGCGACAGCACTGAAGAACTCGAACCCCGTTTAGAAGGGAAACTTCCGTGGCGACTGAACAATTCTCGGGACCCATCGGGTACGCCGTATTCGTATCCGAACGGTCAGCTGATTTGAGCGCAGGTCTACGCGCAATCCTTGACCGAGCTGGTCAGGGTCTCATTGATCTCATCGACATCGAGGTGATCGCACGCGGCAGCGCCGGTGAGCCTACGAAGCTAGAGTTAACTGATATCACCTGCTCACCTGCAGAACGTGCCGCCCTCGCTGGCATTGAATCCGGGATCCTTGATACAGAGGATCTCAACTCGATCTCCGCAGAGCTTACGGATACCCAACTCGCCGTGGCCGTTGTCTATGAAGACCTAACTCTGTCCGCCGCGGCCGCAGCGTGGGCCAAGGTCGGAGGCACCGAACTTTTCTCCGGTGGTATTGCCATCTCAGATCTCGAAGTTTCACTCGAAGAAGGAGACCTTCAATGAGCCTGTTTCGCACAGCCGCACGTGCACATGTAGCCACTCGGGTCATCGGCAACACTCACCGCAGGCAGCAGCAACGCTGGGCTGCACAAGATTCTGCGGCAGCACAAGCTGCGCCGCCCCAGCCACCAACGGCTCCTCAAGTCGCGGCCACATCCCAACCTCAGTCTGTACCTGATACAGCTTCCATGCTCGCGCAGCTCGAACAGCTTGGCCAACTACGTACCGCCGGTGTCCTTACGGAAGCCGAATTCGAAGCGCAGAAGCAACGTATTCTGGCCGCATTCTGATCCATCATGTTCCGTTGACCCAAGCTTGGTGTTACTCGTATGCCGCACATGATTCCCGCGAACTACCGCAACTCCACCAACAACTCCGAACGGCGTATCTTTAACGCCCTGGAAGGCATTCTGGATCGGCCAGATTGGTTGGTATTCCACTCGCTAGTTATCAGGCAGCACACCACAAAGCTCATGGGTGAAGCGGATTTCGTGGTGGTAGTACCAGGGCAGGGCATAGTGGTTGTTGAGGCAAAATCGCCTCAATCGGTCACGTACCACGATGGAGAATGGGATCTGCCCGGCACTCCAGCCACTCACAAGAATCCATTTACGCAGATCGACGGCGCCACCGGCAGCATACGTTCTTTCCTTCTGCGCGAAGGTGCCATTGATGGAGACGAACCTTTCGCCAGACTTGTCTGGTTTACCTCCCTTGGGCGCCATCACTTTGACAATCAGAGCCCATCGCATCTGGATTTCTTTGAGTGGGAACTCGCCTGGGCAGACGATCTGACGCGGCCCGCAGCAGCGATTGAAAGAGTCCTCAAAGAAACTATTGCTTGGTTCTCAAAGGCTAAGGATGTGGTTTACACACCTTCCTCCCTCACGCCAAACAAATGCCACACAATCGAGCAATCGTTGCGCGGCGATTTCACAATTGAGAGAGACTCCCGCGATGCTTTCTTCGAAAGGCAGGTTCTGGAGGCTCAGGCGCTAGCAGAGCAACGTTTTGCGCTCGACCTCGTGGAAGCGAACCGCGCTGTCTACTTTGACGGCCCGGCTGGGTCAGGTAAGAGTTATCTAGCCCTTCAGGCCGCGCTCAGCGCCATCAAGCGCGGCGAACGCACCCTTGTTACATGCTGGAACCTCGCAATGGCAGAGCAACTGCGTGAACAGGTCAGTACGCTGCGGGGCCCCTCATCTGTGTGCGATCTTGGTTCACTCATGCTGCGGGCCGCGGGGCTGGATGAACATCCCTCTTCGGCAACGAGGGATTGGTATGAGGACATGCTCCCCCGTCTTGCCATTGCGGGACTTGCCACCCGCCCACAGCTTCGCGGGTTCCGCAACATTGTAGTAGACGAGTTTCAAGACATCGCCGCAAGCCCCCGCCTCCTCGATTTCCTCTTAGCGCTTGCGGGCCCCGATGTGCACTTCGTTCTGGCCGGCGATGCACACCAGCAGATCATGCAGCCTGAATCCGCATACGTGGACCCTTACGCAACTCTGAAAGCTCTACTGCCCGACCTAGTGCTGGCACGAATACAACGCAACTGCCGTCATGCCCCAAACCTCATCCACGAGTCAGAGCAGATCCTCGGGCATCCATTCGGATTCACGAGCTACTTACTGCCAGCGCACACACCTGGTGGCGCAGACCAAATTGCAGTCACACCCGATACTTCAACGCATAGCCTCGTCTCTGTATTGAAGCTTCTGACCCAACAGTATGGGAACGCCGACGTCGTCGTCCTCAGCCCACGAGGCACTCACTCACTTGCGCAACGAGCACTAGATGAACACACAAATGCGAACGCTGCGGACCTCCGATGGCTCCAAGCCAACCTCGGGATCTCACCTCAACACATCCGTTATGGTTCAATATCAGCACTCAAAGGCATCGAAGTGAGCGCCATCGTGCTAACCGATGTGGGCCAGGACTCCCAACGCTGGGCCGCAGAACATGGACTCAGCTGGAATGACCTGCTTTACGTGGCGCTCACTCGAGCCAAGTCTCACGCAGTGATACTGCGCGAAGGCTAGTCCCCGCGGCCACAACTGCGCGGCCCAACCGCTTGTTCACAACTGCGCGGCCCAACCGCGAGTTAACGTCCACTAGCCCGCTATTTGGCCTATCTTGAGCTCTTCTTTCCTAACTCTTTCTTCCCGTTAAGAAACCATAGATCACCAGTACGACAATCGAACCTACTATCGCCAGCAGCCACGTCTGGATGCTCCAGAAATCTTCCAAACCAACATTGAAGATGATGGAGCCTAGCCACCCACCAAGAGCTGCGCCGATTACTCCAACCACAAGTGATCCGAGCCAGCCTCCGGGAGCCGCATCCTTCCAAATCGCCTTCGCAATAGATCCAGCGATAAGCCCCAACACTATCCATCCTAGAAATCCCATGGTCTTCTCCTTCGGTCATTGTTCGGACAACCCATGGTCGCACCTTCTGAACTGTGACACAAGTCTCTTCCTCTGGTTGTGGACGGAACCAACCTTCCACATACCCAGATGTTCCTCGCCCTCGAAGTCGCCAATATGTCACAATTCGGCAAGAATAGGGATAGCCGGCCACAGCCGGTCTTATTGACCGAATCTGGAAGTTGCCCGCACACAGAAGGAGTTGCTCATCATGGAAACCGAACCCGCTTCATCCACAGGGGCGGATGCAGGCGCGAAGACGCGCCGAGAACGCACAATCGGCGAACTCATCGCACAAGTCTCCGAACAAGCATCATCCCTTGTGCGCGATGAAATTGCCTACGCCCAGGCAAACCTCAAGGCGAAGATCACCAACATTGGCGTTGGCGGCGTCCTGATTGCCATTGGTGCGGTGCTAGCCGTCTTCGCATTTACCCTTCTCCTCTTTGCCGCCGTAGCGGCATTCGCACTTATCCTTCCATGGTGGGCATCTTTCCTCATTGTGGCAGGCATTCTGCTGCTCATCACCCTGATTCTGGTCGCGATTGGCGGCGCACAGTTCAAAGCTTCGAAGAAGCATGTGGTTGACCCCAAAGGTGGG
Source organism: Changpingibacter yushuensis (assembly GCF_014041995.1). NCBI lineage: Bacteria > Bacillati > Actinomycetota > Actinomycetes > Actinomycetales > Actinomycetaceae > Changpingibacter > Changpingibacter yushuensis. The sequence goes on from NZ_CP059492.1 coordinate 2,435,078, forward strand.
CTCGAACAAGACGTAGCAGCATTCAAGAAGGGACTGAACAAGTGAGCACCGAACCAACCGATCCCGAAGCAAGCGTCCGCTCGACCGCACAGATCGAAGCAGACCTCCAACGCACTCGCGAAGAAATGGCAGTCACAGTCAACGAACTTGCAGGCAGGCTTGACCCCAAGACGCTCGCGAAAGACGCCGCTGAACAAGCTAAAGAGAAGGCTTCCGACCTATCCGAAGCAGCTGTTGAGAAAGCGAGCGCGTTTGCGTTCACAGCGTCCGAGTTCGCTTCCACCGCCTCCGCAAAGGCCAAGGAAACAATAGAAGATGCCAAGTCTGGCGATTCCCAAGCACTCGCATATCTGGCTGGTGCCGTAGCTGGCGCGGCCAGTCTCATTGCGATTCTTGCTCGAAGGCACAAGCGGTAACATCGCTAGACTCATACATGGAGCACCACCGGCGCTCCCCTGCGGACCTTTCATCTCACCCGCTGAGATTTTGCGTTTGTTGCCCGTCTCATGGCGGGCCACGTAGCATCTCAGCATGTGTTAGCGGTAAGGTTTGCAACGAACGGATTTGCCCATGGGGACGCTTATAAGTCTTCCCCACGATGAGACGAAGGGGGTCGAGCCATGGGGCGCGGCCGTCAGAAGGCTAAGCAGCGTAAGGTAGCCCGGGATCTCAAGTACTACGCTCCGGATACGGACTATCAAGCACTCGAGCGCGAGCTCAAGGCCTCTTACAGTTCCGATGATCAGGACGAAGACGACGAGGACTACTACGACGTTCCTCCGGCAACGGACGATTGGGACGAAGAAGATCCGAAGCAGTCGTCATAGATAGAGCGCTGAGGAAACATACTGGATGAAGGGGCGGGAGCAATCCCGCCCCTTCGCCGTACGCTCAGAGCCTCCCACGCAAGCTTCATTCAGCACGGAGTGGTTCCCTAGGCATTAATTGCTACAGTGTGGCCCTCGGGCCACACTGAGCACGGAGTGGCTCCCTCGTGCCCCTACCGGTTCAGAGAGCCCCTCGGGCCACACTGAGTAAAAAGGGCCCTTCATGCCCTACCTGTTCAGGGTGCCCCTCAGGCTCCGCTAAGCAAAAAGGCTCCACTGGGCTACACAGAGTGCTCCTCAGAGCGCGTAGTCACCCGAGATGCGTACTGCTCCAGCCGAGACGCCTTTTGTGCCGCTGACGAGCCGTGTGCGCGTTGAAGCTGCGGTCTCTCGCTCGCTGTCCTGAGCGACGACGTCGCCAACTACCCACGCTGGAACCCCAGCCGCGCGTGAAAGCTCAACCACGGCGTCCGCAGAATCTGGCGAAACCACAGCGATCATTCCAACACCTAGGTTGAGGGTGTCCTCGATGTCTTCCCACGTGATCTGACCAAGTTCGCGCAAAACCTGGAACACGGGTGGGACCACAATCGTTTCGCGCGAAACGCGTGCGGTGAGTGTGGCGGGCACGACCCGAGCCAAGTTCGCAGCTAGGCCGCCTCCGGTGATGTGTGAGTATGCGTGCACGTCGGCGGCGTCAGCAATGGAGAGGCACAGCGCTGTGTAGAGGCGAGTGGGAACCAAGAGTTCCTCCCCTAGCGTGTGGCCAAATTCGCTGACCTCGCGATCCAACGCCCACCCAGAGTCCGCCACGATCTTGCGGACCAAGGAATACCCGTTCGAGTGGAGGCCCGAAGATGCCATTGCCACAAGGACGTCGCCTGAGCGCACACGTTCGGCGCCAAGCACCTTATCTGCGTCGATTACACCCGTTGCGGCACCCGCAATGTCGTAATCGTCGGGAGCCATGATCCCTGGGTGTTCTGCTGTCTCGCCGCCAAGAAGTGGCACACCCACGGATTCACAGGCCTCAGCTATGCCACGAACGATGTCTGCAATGCGTTCGGGAACCACATGCCCGCAGGCAATGTAGTCAGTCATGAGCAGTGGTTTTGCGCCAACCACCACGATGTCGTCAACCACCATACCTACTAGGTCTTGGCCGATCGTATCGTGGATGTCCATTGCCTGAGCGATGGCGATCTTGGTACCCACGCCGTCGGTGGAGGTGGCAAGGAGTGGCCTGCGGTAGTTCTTTAGTTCGCTGACGTCCACCATTCCCGCGAAGCCGCCAACGCCCCCCACAACGCTTGAGGTCATGGTCCGCCCTACTGCCGCCTTCATCAACTCGACAGCGAGGTCCCCCGCCGCCGTATCTACGCCGGCTGCTGCGTACGCATTCTCCTTGGTCACAGGACCTCCATCAGATCGGAGCCGCTCAGTTCAGCGGCGCTGGTTACGTCCACCGGGTACCTGCCCGTGAAACATGCCGTGCACAAGTCGCCTTCTGCTTGTTCGGTAGCGTGGATCATGCCTTCTAGGCTGATGTATCCGAGCGAGTCGGCGCCTAGCGATTCGCAGAGCTCGTTGGTCGTCATGCCATTGGCGATAAGTTCGCCGCGAGTGGGAAAGTCGATTCCGAAGAAGCATGGCCAACGGACAGGAGGCGATGAGATCCGGATGTGAACTTCGGCCGCGCCAGCGTCGCGCAGCATCTTCACCAGTGCTCGCTGCGTATTGCCGCGCACGATGGAATCGTCGACGACGACGAGTCGGCGCCCTTTAATGACTTCCTTCAGCGGATTGAGCTTCAGTTGGATTCCGCGCTGGCGGCTGAGTTGGGTGGGCTGAATGAACGTGCGGCCAACGTATGCGTTCTTGACCAATCCTTGCCCGAATGGGATGCCGGAGGCCTGTGCATATCCAATGGCCGCAGGGGTTCCGGAATCTGGTGTGGCGATCACCAGATCGGCTTCCACTGGATATTCGGCAGCGAGCGCGCGGCCCATCGCCAACCTCGCAGAGTTGATTGAGCGCTCGGAAATGGACGTGTCCGGGCGCGCCAGGTAAACGTATTCGAAGATGCAGCCGGAACGCTTGGGCTCTGCCCACCGATGGGAGCGCACACCCGATTCGTCAATGGCAATGAACTCCCCTGGCTCCACTTCGCGCTCAAAGGTGGCTCCTACGATGTCCAGTGCGGCGGTCTCAGAAGCGATTACCCACCCGTTTCCAACGCGCCCCAAAACGAGTGGCCGGAAACCTTGGCGATCGCGGGCGGCGTACAGCGTGTTTTCGTCCATGAACGCCACAGAGAATGCGCCTTCAAGTTGCGGGAAAACCTTAAGTGCCGCACCTTCCAACGATTCGGCTCCCTTTTCGATTCCAAGGAGGGCCGTCATGACTGCGGTATCAGTTGAGCTTCCGCGGCCCAACTCTCCGCGCAGGTCCGTGCCGGAGAGTTTACGCACCTTAGCCATAAGCTCTTTGGTATTGGTTAGGTTGCCGTTGTGGGCAAGTGCAACTGTGCCGAACTCTGTGGGCCCGAGCGTTGGTTGGGAGTTCTCCCACACTGACTTTCCAGTGGTTGCATAGCGCACATGCCCAACGCCGATGTGCCCGTGAAGCGTTGCAAGATTTTCATCATTGAACACCTGTGAGATAAGGCCAAGATCCTTGTATACCAGAATGTTGCCGCCGTCAGAGACCGCAATTCCGGCGGCCTCCTGGCCACGGTGTTGTAGCGAATACAAGCCGTAGTAGGCGAGCTGTGCAACTGGCTCTCCTGGAGCAAATACTCCAAATACACCACATTCATCTTGCGGCTTTTCTTCAGGAAACAGTTCGGCTGTCAGACGCCCATCACCATTCACGTTGCAATCGTCCCACACTTTGGGCGTAATCGCCTGTCAGTCCATCCACATTGCGAGATTGTGAGGCCTGCGAGTGTGCTGCGCTCACCATCGATTAAGTGTTGCCTCTGAAAAGAGTGGCAAGAATTCGGCTAGATCAGCCCGAATTCCGGATGCATCCACCGAACCGGAGACCTGAGCCTCCTCCCAGCGACGTGTGCCAATGCACAGCCCCAACCAGGTAGTCAACGCCATCTCCACAACGTTAGGAGGCGTTCCGCGCCGATGCGCTGGGCCCTCACCAATCTGTACCGCGCCACAGAATGGAACGCGCACCTCAACACTGTGCCCGGGGTGGCGTTCGGCGATCTCTTCCAGAGCAAAACGGCCCGCCATCTTCACATCGGCTTTGCTCAGAGAGTCAACTCCTCTGTGGTGAGCAAGTGCAAGAAGCCGCATCCCATCGGCCGTATCGATTCGTCGTGCCATGAAAACAAGCCTAACCGTGGCGGGGGTGAGAGCGAGCGGGGGGGGTGAAACCCAAAGGGGGTGAGAGCGAGCGGGGGGTGAAACCCAAAGGGGGTGAGAGCGAACGGGGCGATGAAATCCAAAAAGGTGCCCGTTCGCGCAGTTGGGCTGGGATTCGGTGAATCCCAGCCCAACTGCTAAGTAGTCCTCCGCGTGGGTGCGCCAAAGCGCACCCACGCGCCGAGGTCATCGACGGTATACAGCGATCGTGTCAGTGCCCGTGCCGAACCAATCGCCTGCGACGCGCTGATCTGTGGCGCGTCCGAAGGTGAAGAGCGTTTCGGCTGAGCCACCGGCGAGTGCGTTATTCACGTACACGCGAGCACCACGAACCACTGAAACAGTATCCGTGCCATCGCCATCGAAGTCGCCTGTCACGGCAACATCGCTGGAACGACCGTAGACGAATGAGACGTCCGCAACGCCACCGGCAAGAGTGTTCTTGAGGAGGAAGCGGTTGCCACGCTGCACACCAATGGTGGCAGAGCCGTCGCCGTTCCAGTCGCCCGCAAGAATCGCATCGGAGGCTCGGCCGTATCCGAATGAACGGTCAGCCTGACCACCGGAGATACGTCCACTCACGGAGTACTTGATGTTGAAGGTGTTAGTTCCTGCGGAGCGAACCGCAAGATCATCGAATCCGTCACCATTGAAGTCGCCAACAACAGGTGTGGAGCCCGCGCCACCGTAAACAACGGAGTACGATCCAGCGCCCGTGCGGTTCGAATCAAAGAAGGTGTAGGTGCGGCCCTTGCGGATGGCGATGGTGTCGATACCGTCGCTATTCCAATCGCCAGAGAGGATCTGATCAGCACCGGAAACCGTCATTGCGAAGTCGACTACGCCGTGCACGAAGTCAGTGGAGAAGAACACGTTGCGGCCCTTGGACGTGTCGGCAATAGGCGATACGCCATTGTCGTATGCAAAACTCCACTCAGAGGCAGAATCGCCGTCCAGTACATAGCCGTCAGCAGCGTAAGCCTCGACTGTGACAGTTGGGTTCTCAGCCGTCAGTTCGATACTTCCCGTGACCTCTTCGCCATCAACGGTGTACACAACGCCCTCCACTGAAGGAATCGTCACAACGTTGCCAGAGAAGCTAGGAGCTTCGGGTGTTGCCAACGTGAGGCCTTCAACCTGAACGGGAATTGTGATCTCGGTGGGGCCCGCAATGATCGTCAAGGCATGTTCGCCACCCAAGACGTCGTCGGGAACAACCACGGAGACCGTGGCCTTACCGGTTTCATTCAGTTTCGGCGTAACAGTGTTGTTCACACCGGCCCGTCCAATCGTTTCGCCATCAAGAGCGACTGTGACTGTACGTGGCAGCGGCTGCAACGCTGTTGCGTAGGTCATGGAGAGCGAAGCCAGCGAGATCGTTGTACCTTCGCCCGCAACCAGCGTGTCTTCGCCGGTAATGGCGATGTTGCGCTGAGCGTAGTCCACCACGTAGCCCGGGTTAGCGGCGAGGAACTCATTGAAAACATCGTTATCAATGATGCCCGTGTCCTGGTAGTTAACGCCGGCCTTGAATACTGTGAAGCCGTCGCCTCCCGCCAGAAGGAATGCGTTCGATGCAACCGTGTACAGCGTGGTTGTGTCGTTGCGATCGAGAACGGCGCCATCAAGGAAGACCTGCTTGATGTGGTGTCCGAACGAAGCGTCCGCGGTGTATGTGTAGCTCAGTGAATCAGAGATGCCGAGCTGAAGAATGGGGCGCGATGTCTGAGTTGACGCGTCTGCCCATTGCTGTTCGAGCAGCGTGTACACCTGCGCGGCTGTCAAATCCACGATGCCATATGAGTTGCCGAAAGGCTGTGCCGTGTACGATTCGCCCAGCGTGACAGTGCCATTGCCGTCCGCATCGATATCGGCACGCACACCACCCGGGTTCATGATTCCGAAGTCGGCGGTCTTGCTCATCGACTGCGAGTACTCGTAGAACGCCTGCGCAATCATGTTGCCGGCGGTCATTTCGGTACCGCGGTTGGTACCCAAGCTCGCCTTGGTGCCGTCGTTGGTTCCGCGATCTGCGCCACCCACGATGGTTCCAGCGGTTCCAGAACCTAGGCCATCAGAGACCGACTTAGCCTGCTGATACATCGCCTCGATATCCGCATCCTTGGCAAGGCCGAGGTTACCGAGCGTATCCACTTCCGCTGTCGCGTTGGTGACAGCACCGGCCGTGGTGTCATACGACACCGAGATATGCCCTGCGTACTGGCCGTATGAACCCGGCTCGATTACTGGGGCTCCGGAAGCCGTTACAGCACTATCGTCCTGATGGGTATGTCCGGCGACGACGGCGTCCACGTTGGAGCCAACGTTCTTGGCAACGCTCGTTGTTTCGTGGATGAGGGCAATAACGACGTCGGCTTCACCGTTTGCGTCATTGCCGTCCTTGAGGAGCACTGCCTGCGCATTCACTGCTGCGACCGGATCGGTCACAGTGAGTCCGGCAATGCCTGCAGGCGAAACAAGCGTTGGAAGCTCGTCAGTGACCGCACCTACGAATGCCACGTCAACGCCCGAAGGTGTGGTGACCGTGTAGGTGGGAGCAAACTCCGTTGTATCCACGCCGGATACATTGGAGACAATGTATGGCCATTGAGCAGCAGGCCCAATTCGGCCGAGCAAATCACTGTAGCCACGGTCGTATTCGTGGTTTCCTGTTGAGGAAACCTCGAGCCCCATGGCGTTGAGAATATCAATTGTGGGCTGATCCTGTTGGATCGAGGAGACAAAGGCCGAACCTCCAACCAGATCGCCATTCGCGGCGAAGATGGTGTCAGGATTGGCGTCCTTCATCTGGTTGACATACGTGGCCAACGTGGATGCGTTTTCGATGTGGCCGTGGAAGTCAGAGATAGCTGCAATATCGATTGTGACAGTGCTGTCGGGTTCTGCATTTGCTGGCAGCGCAGTGAGTCCAGTGGCGGCAACTGCGAAAACTGCCACTGCTCCTACTGAACGGCCGGCGCGACGTGGTGCGTCGGACATGAATGCCCCTTCTGTGTGCGAGACGTGGACGGACTTACTCTATCCACTAATTGCCGCCTACGTCATACGGACTGATGAACTGAAGACCAACAAAAAGAGAGAGGATTGCCTGAGAAAACGCCCGACGCCTCACAGCAGCGCCAGAATGCACTATAACTATTAAACGCTAGTTAACTCCCTGCTCAAGCATCGCATCAGCAACCCGTTGGAATCCGGATACATTTGCTCCAAGAACGTAATCTCCCGGGTGGCCGAAGTTCTCCGCAGTCGCCAAGCACGTATCGTGGATGTCAATCATGATCGCATCGAGCTTGGCACACACGTCCTCAAACGACCACTGTTGACGTGCGGAGTTCTGTTGCATCTCAAGAGCCGACGTTGCCACACCGCCTGCGTTCGAAGCCTTGCCAGGTGCGTACTTCACACCGGCCTCGCGATAAGCCTCAATAGCTTCAGGGGTGGAAGGCATGTTGGCGCCCTCGGCAACAAGCTTGACTCCGTTACCGATCAGCCGAGCCGCATCGTGATCGTTGATCTCGTTCTGTGTTGCACATGGCAGTGCGACGTCAGCCGGAATAGACCAGACGTTCTTGCCGGAATGGTACTGAGCAGTAGGGCGTAGTGCCGCATAATCTGCCACGCGTCCCCGATCTACCTCTTTGATCTGCCGAAGCAATTCAAGATCGATCCCCGCCGAATCGTAGACTGCACCGGATGAGTCCGAACACGAGACCACCGTGGCACCATAAGCTTGTGCGCGCTCGATAGCAAAGGTGGCTACATTTCCGGAGCCGGATACGATGACGGTCTTGCCTTCGAGTGAATCACCCTCCGTGCCAAGCATTGACTGTGCAAAGCGCACAGTTCCATAGCCCGTCGCTTCGGGGCGCGCAAGCGAACCTCCCCAGCTGAGAGACTTTCCGGTCAACACCCCGGCGTCGAAGCTGTTCTGAATCCTCTTGTACTGCCCAAACAGAAAGCCGATCTCACGCCCTCCAACACCGATATCTCCTGCTGGAACATCCGTGTTCAGACCAATGTGGCGATGCAGCTCCGTCATGAAGGACTGGCAGAAGCGCATGACCTCCATGTCGGACTTCCCATGCGGGTCGAAGTCCGAACCACCCTTGCCTCCACCAATGCCCTGCCCTGTCAGCGCATTCTTGAACACCTGCTCAAAGCCAAGAAACTTAATGATGCCTAGGTTGACCGATGGATGGAATCTCAGGCCTCCCTTGTACGGGCCGAGCGCCGAGTTGAATTGCACACGGAACCCACGGTTGACGCGAACGTGGCCTTCGTCGTCGACCCACGGAACCCGGAAAATGATCTGGCGTTCCGGCTCCACAATCCGTTCGAGAATGGCCATATCCGAATACTCGGGTCTGGATGCGATCACAGGTTCCAAGGACTCCAGAACTTCACGCACAGCCTGCAGAAACTCTGGTTCAACAGGGTTCCGGGTCACAACGGTTTCGTAGACGCGCTCAATTCTCTGATCCATCAAGGACTCCCTAAATCGTTGTGCTCGGCGCAGTCAGCCGGGAGGTCGTCCTTCGGGGAGCGGGCTTCGGCACCAAACCATCAGTATCAAATATCGGACAGATCATCTCATGATTCACGATCATTACGCTGGGACTTCAAGAATATGGACACCCGTAATCCAACAATCGCGCCACCTGTCCAGAATGCATGCCGCAAACAGAAAATCAAGCAAATTCTGTTGGTAACTCGTCCGTAACACAATAGTGACGTAACTTCGGGCACAAAAGGGGCGACGCCGCACGCGCGCCGTCGCCCCTTCTACACAAGCAATCGTCAGCCGAAGATTGACTCCAGAACGGAATCGGAGGTCGCGGCTAGCTCACCAACATCGAAAACCAAAGTCTCTGAACTCGCCCATCCCACAGTCTCGACAGCGCTGATGGCCAAAAGATCACCGCCGGTGGTCCCTAGCCGAACAACGGGAACGGACTCGGCCTCAGCGGCAGCATTCACCAGACCCACGAATCCTTCAGGAACTGCGATCACCACGCGGGCCTGCGATTCGCTGAGTAGCGCCGTGAATGAATCAATCGCATCGCGGCTACACAGAGCCGTGAGATCAATCGTTGCTCCCATTCCCCCATTCACTGCCATATCCACCAGCGTCTGGATAAGGCCGCCATTGGAGATGTCATGTGCCGATTCGATGACCGGACCAAGTTCAGAGGAGTCTGCCGCGTGGAGAGCAAGCAAGACACGGCCCAAGGCCATCTCTGCTTCCAAGTCCACCTTGGGTGGCAGTCCGCCCAAGTGGTCGTGGACTATCCTGGCCCACGCCGATCCGTCGAACTCGTCATAAGTCCCACCGAGCTGGAAAAGCACGGAGCCTTCCTTCTGGAAACCGGACGAAGTGGCCTTCGTGACGTCTTCCATCACGCCCAGCACGCCAACCACGGGTGTGGGATTGATTGAAGAGGTCGGGGTGCCTTTCACCGTACCTGAGGAGTTGTACAGCGAAACGTTGCCGCCCGTGACCGGCACACCCATCACCTTGCACGCATCGGCGAGGCCGGTCATGGCTGTCACCAGTTGCCACATAGCATCCGGGTCTTCCGGGTTGCCGAAGTTCAGGCAGTCCGTGATCGCAAGAGGAGTTGCGCCAACTGTGCATACATTGCGATAAGACTCCGCTAGTGCCTGCTGCGCTCCGACATACGGATCTAGTTTTGTGTACCAACCATTGGCGTCAGTGGAGAGTGCGATGCCGCGGCCAGTGGCTTCATCAACGCGGACCACTCCGGCATCGTCCGGTTGCGACAACGCAGTGTTGCCACGAACAAACCTGTCGTATTGATTGGTCACCCACCCCTTGCTTGCTTGGTTAACGTTTGTGAGGACAGCCAGAATCTGGTCACGCAGCTCGCTAATCGTTGCCGGGCGTTCCAACTCCTGGGTTGTATCCGCTTGGAGGGCATCCTGCCATCCGGGCCGCGCGTATGGGCGATCGTAGACAGGCCCATCGACGGCCACAGTGGATGGATCCACATCCACGATGCGGTGGCCATAATGATCAATGACTAGGCGTCCTTCGCCGGTGACTTCACCGATCACGGCCGTCTCAACATCCCATTTGCTGGTGATGGCAAGGAACTCATCAAGCTTTTCGGGAGTAACGATCGCCATCATGCGCTCCTGAGATTCGCTCATGAGGATCTCGCCCGCGGTCAGGGTCGGATCGCGCAGGAGCACCTTCTCTAGGTCAACGTGCATGCCAGTTCCACCGTTTGCGGCCAGCTCGCTGGTCGCACACGAGATTCCTGCAGCACCTAGATCCTGAATTGCCTCCACCACGTCGGCTTCGAACAACTCAAGGCAGCATTCGATGAGCACCTTCTCCATGAAGGGGTCACCCACTTGGACTGAAGGACGCTTGGTAGGCATTCCTTCCTCGAAGGTCTCCGAAGCGAGGATAGAGGCTCCGCCGATTCCGTCACCGCCTGTGCGCGCACCAAAAAGCACTACCTTGTTTCCTGCACCTTCGGCATTGGCCAGATGGATGGCATCGTGGCGCAGCACACCAATGCAGAGGGCATTAACCAACGGATTTCCTTGGTAGGACGGGTCAAACTCCGTCTCACCACCGATGTTGGGCAGGCCTAAGCAGTTGCCGTAGCCACCAACGCCGGCCACAACTCCATGCACGACTCGTGCAGTATCAGGATTGTCGATCGCACCGAAGCGAAGCTGATCCATGACTGCCACAGGCCGGGCACCCATCGCGATGATGTCGCGAACAATGCCACCAACGCCTGTTGCAGCTCCTTGATAGGGCTCCACAAAGCTTGGATGGTTATGAGACTCCACCTTGAAGGTGACCGCCCATCCGTCACCGATATCTACCACTCCAGCGTTCTGACCCATTCCCACGAGCAGGTGTTCACGCATCTCCTCAGTGGTCTTTCCGCCAAACTGTTCACCAAGGTGCTTTTTGGAGGACTTGTAGGAGCAGTGCTCGGACCACATAACCGAATACATAGCGAGTTCGGCGTTCGTTGGGCGCCTGCTCAAGAGCGAACAGATCTTTGCGTATTCTTCAGGCTTGAGGCCCAGCTCTGCCCACGGCATCTGCTGGTCCGGGGATGCCGCTGCATCCTCGATCGTGTCGTATGTTTGCGAGATGGTCTGATCTACTGGCTGATCGGCGGCCATGGATTCTCCTTGGTTGGCGCCTGTGCGCCGGTAACCGTCATGGATTGTGAGGATGGTGGGCGTTTCAGCTGACCAGCGCGCTCAGCACGCTCGTGAAGAAGCGGAGGCCGTCGGTGCCTGAACGTGGACCACCAGATCCTCGGGTACCAAAGCCTGCCTCAACTGCATGTTCAGGGTGGGGCATGAGGCCCACGATGTTGCCCTGTTCGGAGCAGATCCCGGCGATATCATTCACTGAACCATTCGGGTTCAGGCCTGCGTAGCGGAAGACCACGCGACCTTCGCCCTCGAGCCGCGAAACCGTATCAGAATCGGCTTGAAAGTTGCCCTCGCCATTCTTCAGCGGGATCACGATTCGTTCGCCTTGTTCGAAATCGTATGTGAATGCCGTGCTGGCATTTTCCACCACCAGCTCCTGCTCCCGGCAAATGAACCGCTGGTGTTCGTTGCGGATGAGTGCCCCGGGAAGCAAGTGGGATTCGCACAGTACTTGGAAACCATTGCAGATTCCAAGCACGGGCATACCTTTGTGCGCCGCTTCCACAATGGACTTCACAGCTGGAGCAAGTGCCGCGATGGCCCCACAGCGCAGGTAGTCGCCGTACGAGAAACCGCCGGGAAGCACCACGGCATCAACTGCGTGGAGATCGTCGGAGGCGTGCCACAGTGCTACGGGTTCCCCACCCGCCAAGCGGATGGCCCGCGCCGCATCCTGATCATCAAGTGTGCCAGGGAAGGTGACAACTCCAACCTTCACTTGGCGGCCTCCGCATCGTAGACGGCTACAACATCTTCGATGATGGGGTTGGAAAGAACTGCATCTGCGGCCTTGCGGGCGTCCTCAAGTGCTGCAGCGGTGACGGGACCATCAACACTCAGTTCGAAGCGCTTACCCTGACGGACATCTGTGAAGACGTCGATGCCTTGCCGCGGTAGTGCACCACGGACGGCCTTTCCTTGCGGATCCAGAATCTCCGGTTTTGGCATGACCTCTACAATGATGCGTCCCACGCCGCTCCTCCTTGTCTCGATATTTGGAAGCTTTGAGCGCGTATGTGTCCATTCTATGAGAACGGCACGAGAGATAGATACTCGTTCGCGTGCGACACGAGTCACGGATTACTGCCAGTTCTGCCCCGTCAGTGTTTCGTACGCTTCAACGTAGCGATCGCGAGTTCTTTCGACGACGTCGTCGGGCAAAGCAGGCGGCAGTTCACCAGACGTGCGATCCCAACCCGAAGCGGGTGACGTCAACCAATCCCTGACAAACTGCTTGTCGAGTGAGGGCTGAACCGAACCTGCTTCGTAACCATCCGCATACCAGAACCGTGACGAATCCGGGGTAAGGACTTCGTCGCCAAGAATGATTTCTGAAGAACTCGTCTCTGCTGACTTTCCAAACTCAAACTTCGTATCGGCGATGATGATGCCACGCTGAAGAGCAATCTCATGAGCTCGCTGGTACAAGAGAATGGAGGTGGAGCGCAGTTCGTGTGCGGCGGCCCCAATGCGTTCGACCGTCTCCGTGAACGTGATGTTCTCATCATGGTCACCCAGCTTCGCTTTTGCCGCCGGAGTGAAGATGGGGAAATCGAGTTGGGAGGCCTCGCTCAAACCCACTGGCAACGCGACGCCACACACGGCACCCGATTCCTTGTATTCGGAAAGTCCGCTTCCCGTCAGGTAGCCACGCACCACGCACTCGATAGGAAACATATCCAACCGCTTCGTGATCATGGCGCGGCCACGCACTTCTTCTGGAACGTTTGTGCTGAGCACATGGTTCTCCGTGAGATCCGAAAGCTGATCAAACCACCACAGCGAGAGTTGGGTCAGGATCGCGCCCTTGTCTGGAATCTGGGTTGGAAGCACGTAATCATATGCGCTGATGCGGTCCGAGGCGACGATGAGAAAGGTATCGGTGCCACTGTGCGTGGATGCCGAGGTTGGGCAGTAGATGTCACGGACCTTGCCCGAATAGATGTGGGTCCAGCCTTCGAGATTGCGATGACCTTGGCTCTCCGACATTCCATTCCCCTTGTTTGTTGTAATACTGAGTGGTTGTGCAAGCGCGGCGTAACGCCGCCTGAATGTGAGATCAGTCCCAAAGTTATCTTGCTTCGGATTCTATTCCATGCCCGCAGCTATGTCTGTGCGGAAGTGAGAACCCTCCAACGTGATGGCCCGGAGAGCTTGATACGCGGTCTCGCGAGCGCCGGAGATACCTTCTCCAACGCCAACAACTGCGAGTACCCGCCCGCCTTGTGCCACCAGTTTGCCGTCACGGATCGCGGTGCCCGCTTGAATCACGTGAGCGCCTGGAACTGATTCTGCGGCGGCAATACCCTCAATGGCATCGCCCGTTCGAACGAACGCCGGATATCCGTGGGCAGCAAGCACTACGGCCACAGCTCCTTGCTTGGTCCAGTCAAGCTTTGCCTTGGGCAACGAACCTGTGGCAGCGGCCAGAAGAAGCTGACCCAGCGGAGTCTTCAGGCGCGGCAACACAACTTGGGTCTCAGGATCGCCAAAACGTACGTTGAACTCCACCACCCGTAAACCGCGTGACGTGAGCGCCAAACCACAGTACAGGAGCCCTACGAAAGGTGTTCCACGCTTAGCCATGAGGTCCACGACCGGCTGGGCAACTCTGGCGACGACGTCGTCCACCAGCCCTTCCGGTGCCCACGCAAGCGGCGAATATGATCCCATACCACCGGTGTTGGGGCCTTCATTAGCATCGTATGCACGTTTGAAATCCTGCGCAGGCTCGAGAGGAATAACTCGCTTGCCATCGCAGATGCAGAAGAGGGAGACCTCGGGGCCGTCGAGGAACTCCTCGATAACAACCTGAGGCGCATCCTCGTGGTTCTTGGCCAAGCATGCCTCTGCGTGAGCGCGGGCCTCACCGCGATCGTTGGTAACCACCACGCCCTTGCCCGCTGCAAGACCGTCATCTTTCACCACATATGGAGCACCAAAGGCATCAAACGCCGCTTCCACCTGGTCGAGTGTGGTGCACACATGCGCCATTGCGGTTGGCACCTGAGCCAGCGCCATTATCTCTTTGGCGAAGGCCTTGGAACCCTCAAGCCGTGCCGCATCTCCCGAAGGACCGAACACTGGAATTCCGGCAGCGCGAACGTGATCCGCTACTCCCGCCACAAGTGGTGCTTCTGGTCCGACGACGACGAGGTCCACCTCGTGTCTCACAGCCAACGCGGCGACTGCCTCACCATCGAGGATGTCGTTCAGTGCAAGGTTCGTACCCAGAGCAGCCGTGGCCGGATTACCAGGTGCGATAAAGAGTTCGGTTACCGATGCGTCAGAATGAAGAGCGCGGGCAATTGCGTGTTCGCGGCCGCCTGAGCCAACCAGAAGTATCTTCACGAATCCAGCCTAGTCCAGTCCGCGTCACTGATGTACGGACCACCAGTTTTGACTCACTATGTGGATGATTCTGGTCCACATAGTGAGTGATGGTGAGTCTGGTTGACATGAGATCTACGGGCTGACGAGGCAGACTGGCTGGGCAGTTGGTGGCAACCCGCTTTCTGGACATCGCACACACCGGGTCTGTGTGAGTGGCGCTCGACACCCTAGACTTGCACCATGCTAGAAAGCGCACGCGGATCCATCGCGCCCTCGCAACGCTGGATTGACTTGACCGAAGATGCCACGCTGGCACCACCCTTGACAGATGCACTCGTGCCCACAGCAGGTGACGTTCCCGCCAGCTGCATTGACGGACGTCCGGCCCTCGGCGCGGCATCGTCACCTTTCCCGCATAGTGCAGGTGGAACCTTATCTCTCTGGATGAGCGGTGTACTGACTGGAGGTCTCGGCGGGCCAGGACTACTCGGATCGCTGGCAACACTGTGTGGCAGCTTTCGAGCCTCTGGCACCCCAATCTCCGGACACGTTGACGATTCGGCGGTGCAACCCGCATGTGGCTGCGGTGCAGCTGACGGAATGGGACGCATTCTGCAGGTTTTTGCCGAACAACCTTCCGGCCTAGTGCACCTCATCAATAGGTGGGGATTCGATACTTCGGTCATCTCCCACCAGACCCGCGCGAGAGCGCGCGCACTGGCCAGTCAAGTACCCAGCGGCCCTTCGCTGCTCGGCACCCTGAGCGAATTTGCCCAAGATGCCACTCCTGTTCTCACCGGGAAGCACTTCGAAGTGGCAATCGTGGCCAACACTCGGCCGCACACCACCCTAGACAAAGCACGATTCGCACAAGTCATGGCCAAACGAATGGCCAACCGTTTGGCGGAGCACAAACCTGACACAACCGCAGCATTTGTGCCCCGAAGCGCGCACACCGATCAAACAAAAGCCGGCATCAACGAACCCGTGCCTCAAGCGTTTGATATAGATGTGTGGGCGTTTGAGTCTGGCGTGGAAGCACTCATCACAGAGGGCATCGTCCCTGAATCCAGATTCGAAGAAACGATCGCAACGCTTGCCGGATTGAATGCTGCGGCCTGCCTTGTACTCTGTGCGCCAAACATGCCGGAAATCGTGCTCTCCTGAGTTGGCTGTACGGGCTGGCCGAATGGGTTGACTGTATGAGCTGGCCGAACGGGCTGACTGTATGAACTGGCCGAATGGGCCGACCATGAGGACGGCTGCCGGATGCGAAGTAGGCCCGGATACACGTGTATCCGGGCCCACTTCTCTAGCTAGCGATTCTCAGATCAGGCTTGCGCCGCTGCGATACGCTCGCGGAACTTACCGAGTTCTGCCGTGATCTCTGCAGGCAGCTTGTCACCGAACTGAGTGAAGTACTCCTCCGTGTCATCCAACTCGGCTGCCCAAGCAGCAGGGTTGATTTCGAAGAGCTTGTTCCACTTCGCCTCGTCGATATCGAGTCCGTCCAGGTTGAAGTCTTCGATCTTCGGGTAGCGGCCAGTTACACCATCGATAGCCTCGACTTCGCCACCGGCACGGCGGACGATCCAATCGAGCACGCGCGAGTTATCGCCGTAGCCCGGCCACATGAAGTGACCCTCTTCGTCCTTGCGGAACCAGTTGACCTGATAGATCTTCGGGAACTTGCTGCCAAGCTTCGCCTGCATCTCAAGCCAGTGACCCCAGTAGTCGGCCATGTTGTAGCCACAGAAGGGGAGCATGGCGAAGGGATCGTGGCGCAGCGAGCCAGCCTTGACGTCCGTGGCGGCAGCTGTCACTTCGGAAGCAACCGAAGCGCCAATGAACACGCCGTGTGCCGGGTCGTACTGCTCGGCAACGAGTGGCACGTTGGTGGCGCGGCGGCCTCCGAACAGGATGGCGTCGATCGGAACGCCTGCCGGGGCTTCCCAATCCTCGCAGATGATTGGGCACTGCTCAGCAGGCACCGTGAAGCGGCTGTTGGGATGTGCAGCCTTCTTTCCGTCTGCTGCATCCGCTGGCGTGTAATCGTTGCCGAGCCAATCAATCAGGTGATCCGGAAGCGGAGCGTCGATGCCTTCCCACCACACGTCGCCGTCGTCCGTCAGGGCAACGTTCGTGAAGATGGAGTTGGCCTTCATGGTGTCCATAGCCATGGGGTTGGTGTGGTAGGAGGTACCAGGTGCAACGCCGAAGAATCCAGCTTCTGGGTTGATCGCGTACAGGCGGCCGTCAGCTCCTGGGCGCATCCACGCGATGTCATCACCAACAGTGGAGACCTTGTAGCCCGGGATGGTGGGCTGAAGCATGGCGAGGTTGGTCTTACCACAAGCCGAAGGGAAGGCGGCAGTGACATGGAACTGCTTGCCAGTTGCTTCTTCCGTGAGGCGAAGGATGAGCATGTGCTCTGCCATCCAGCCATCGCGGCGAGCCATGGTCGAAGCGATGCGCAGTGCAAAGCACTTCTTGCCCAGCAGTGCGTTGCCGCCATAGCCGGAACCATAGGAGATGATTTCGTTGGTCTCGGGGAAGTGGGTGATGTACTTGTCATCGTTGCATGGCCAAGCCACTTCCTCGCGGGTGGTGCCATCGGCATCGCGGAGCGGGTAACCCACCGAGTGGAGGGCCGGAACCCACGGCTTGCCTTCGCCGATGAGCTTGAGTGCAGCAGCACCCATGCGAGTCATGATCCGCATTGAGACGACGACGTAAGCGGAGTCAGTGATCTCAATCCCAAGTTGAGAAATAGGGCCACCAAGCGGACCCATGGAGAACGGTACAACGTACATCGTGCGGCCACGCATGACGCCGTCGAACTTCTCCTTAAGAGTTGCGCGCATTTCGGCAGGATCGGCCCAATGGTTGGTGGGGCCAGCATCCTCTTCCTTCTCACAGCAGATGAACGTGCGCGACTCAACGCGGGCCACGTCGGAGGGTAGTGAGCGGGCAAGGAAACAGTTGGGGCGCTTCTCAGGGTTCAGCCGGGTGAAAGTGCCACCCTCAACCATTTCGGTGGTGAGACGGTCCCATTCCTCGTCACTGCCATCGGCCCAGTAAATCGAGTCTGGCTTAGCGAGGTTAGCCTGTTCTGTAACCCAAGCAACCAATTCTTCCGGAGCGTCCGCCGGTGCACCGGCGCGAACTTCCTCAACAGAGTATGTCTTGTCGGATGTCATCGCATTTCCTTCCTTAGAGAGCGATGTGCAGCGCTGCACTGTTCCGCAACACGAACACTGTCTATTGTTAACGACTCAGTGTGGGTTTCCTCCAGTATTTCGTCCCGGGTCCCTTTGACCTATCCCCGTATTCGTTGCAATAGCGCCACATTCTGGCCATTTTGGGCCACTGTGTGCCACGCCACAACACCTATACCCACGCAGACCCGTCACCTGTTCGGCCGAATATGTGACCGTGCCACGTACCGTCAGGACCACCGCCGCAGCCCAATTATGCAGAAGAAATGACCTTTCCCGTTGATCAGATCGACACCACTTCAGTTGGTCAGTGCTCACCAGACTGCAGACGTTGGGAGACTCAGCGTGCACTCGTCCGGTAGATTTGACTCGTTACTTGCCGATCACAGAAGGGAACCACCACGATGATCAGCACCACGAAGAACCAGAAGAGAATTCTTGCAATTCTCCTCCTCCCGTTGATGCTATTCCTCTCGGCTTGCAGATCCGAGAACACTCTTGAAGTGACATCAGATGGTGGCCTCACCATGACGATGGACATGATCGACGACGAAGGCTTGTTCTCCGGTTTAGGGATGACTTGTTCAGACATGGAGTCAATGTTCGGAGAGGACCTCGACCTAGATGGCGAAGGTACCGTGAACATCGAGGACATCTCGACTGGCGACGATCTCGGCTGCCGCTTCACCACCACCGCATATGACGCCGTGGATGGCACTTTCCTTGTGGACAATGGCGATAGCTTCACCCTAAACCTCACGGCCGACGACATTGGCGGACTCACTCAAGATGACCTAGACCAATTGGGATCCATGACCTTCAGCTTGAGCGTCACCATGCCCGGCCCCATCACAGACGCCAGCGAAGGTGGAACCATTGACGGCAACACCGTCACCTACACCGATGTCTCTGTGCTGGTCTCAGAAGTCTCCATAACTGGCCTCAAGACTGGTTCAAGCGGTGATGGCGGAACTGCCACCGATGGCGAGAACGGGATCGGTGATGACAACTACTCTTCGAGCCACGTTGCTGGTTGGGTTTGGGGGCTCATCGCACTAGTCGTAATTGCCCTCATCATCGCCGTCGTTCTTATCGTCGCGAAGCGAAAGAAGACACCACCTACATTGGGAGGCCCCAACTCATACGGTGTTGGCCCAGCTCAGTATGGCCAACAGCCAGCGCCGTACGGTCAGACTGGTTACGGTCAGACTGGTTACGGTCAAGCTGGTTACGGCCAGAGCTTCCCGCAGCAAAACGCTGGTCAGCAAGGCTACGGCCAGCAGGGTTACGGTCAGCAGACCACTCAATTCGGTCAAGGCTATCCGCAGCAGGGCGCCGGCCAGCAAGCGGATCAGTACGGCCAGCAGGGCCAGCAGGGCCAGCAGGGCCAGCAGGGCCAGCAGGGCCAAAACTATCCGACCGATAGCTACGAACAGCAGTTTGGTAAGCCAAGCGAACAACAGTATGGCCAGCCTGATCCGTCAGCCGATCAGGCCGGCTATGGCAGCCCAACTGCGGACCCAAGCCAATACGATCAGCCCGGTCAGTACGACGACGGCGAACAGCCGCCGGCTAACGAAAACCGGTAACGCCTAAGTACGAAGTGTGGTGGGTGGGAACGAACATTCAGTTCGTTCCCACCCACCACACTTTTATCCGTACAACATGCGGTGTTCGAGCTGGCAAAGGTTCAGCAAGATCAGCAGCCAAGTCACCTGCACAGTCACTGAACCGCCGAGCCCGCGACTCTATCAGTCCAGCAGATCTCTGATGACGATGGTCTTCTCGCGCTCCGCACCCACGCCAATGGAACTGATGCGGCACTTGGAGACCTGCTCGAGGTAGTGCACATACGAACGAGCTGCCTCTGGCAGTTCCTCAAAGCTTGTGGCACTGGTAATGTCCTCGTCCCAGCCAGGAACGTATTCATAGATGGGCGTTGCCTTTTGGAAGTCCACCTGCGCAGCCGGCACTTCGTCAACCCGAACGCCATCCACATCGTAGGCAACGCACACCGGGATCTGCTCGAGCCCGGAGAGCACATCCAGCTTGGTCAACACGATGTCAGTTAGGCCGTTCACGCGGGCCGCATAGCGTGCAACTGGGGCGTCATACCAACCACAGCGACGAGGCCTGCCTGTGGTAACACCAAATTCGCCACCCGTCTGACGCAACCACTCCCCTTGCTCATCCAAAAGCTCTGTCGGGAATGGCCCTTCACCAACTCGCGTAACGTAGGCCTTCATGACCCCAACAACTCGATCAATGCGAGTGGGGCCCACGCCAGATCCCGTGCATGCGCCACCCGAGGTGGCATTGGAGGATGTCACGTATGGGTATGTGCCGTGATCGATATCCAGCATTGTGGACTGGCCACCTTCGAAGACCACAGTCTTGTGCTCATCAAGCGCATCGTTGAGTTCAAGGGTGACGTCGCAAACCATGGGACGAACACGTTCGGCGTATGACAACAGATCGGCGACGACGTCGTCGGCAACAACCGTTGGTTCGTCAAAGGCGGACAAGAGCGGGTTCTTCTGCGCGAGCGCGGCACGAACCTTGCGGTCCAGCTCTTCTGGGTGGAAGAGATCTTGGATCCGGATCCCGAGGCGGGCTGCCTTGTCCGAGTAGGTCGGGCCAATTCCGCGGCCGGTTGTGCCGATCTTGGCGTTTCCCAGAGCCTTTTCCGAAAGTCCGTCGAAGGACCGGCCATAGCTAGTGATGACGTGGGCGTTCGCAGAGATCCGTAGTTTGGACGTGTCAACCCCGCGAGATTCGAGATCATTGATCTCTTCGAAGAGCACGCCGAGGTCCACTACTACCCCGTTGCCAATTACGGGAGTGCACGTCTCTGAGAGAATGCCTGATGGGAGCAGGTGCAGTGCGAACTTTTCGCCGTCCACCACGACCGTGTGCCCAGCGTTGTTTCCACCGTTGTATTTGACCACGTACTCAGCCCTCGTTCCGAGCTGATCAGTAGCTTTTCCTTTACCCTCGTCGCCCCATTGGGCGCCGAGAATGATGACCGCAGGCATCTGCCCCTCCTTCGCTCATGCCATGTGTAAAGGGGCCGTGCCGCTTTACTTTCCAATCCTACGATGTGGACATCACAGCGGCAAAGACGGTCAACACGTGAGACGTGACCCAACGAGTAGCCAGAAAGTGAGACGGCACCGCCGGCGAAACAATGTGTTCGATAAAATTAGGGCAGCTTGGCGGAACGCTGGCGTTGCAGAATCACGCGTCCTAGCAATGGAGGACGTACACAATCTCCGTCTTTTCTTTCAGGGCTGACCTGAGGGCGCGCGTGGAGCTAAAGATTTCCCGCATTGTCGGTTACGCTTCATATGGCTACATATGTAAGAAATTTCGCAAGGAGATACAGCCTTATGTCCACGGATCTCTCACAGTCGCTGGGCGCATTCGTCCGCTCAGTATCCGGCAAGACTGCTAGCAGCTCCACTCCAATTGAGTATTGGAGCGGTTTGTCCCAGCTTGTGGTCGAGCACCTTGCCACCAATTGGGAAGCCACAACTCAGGCCTATTCACATGTGCGGCAGGAGGCATACTTCTCAGCCGAGTTCCTTATGGGACGCGCACTTCTCAACAATCTCACCAATCTAGGGATCATCAACGAAGCCAAGGAGGCGCTAGCCTCCTACGGCCAGGACCTCTCCGACGTACTCGACGCCGAACACGATGCAGCGCTGGGAAACGGTGGCCTTGGCCGCCTCGCAGCCTGCTTCCTCGATTCGTGTGCAACACTCGACTTGCCTGTGACGGGTTACGGCATCCTGTATCGCTATGGCTTGTTCAAGCAGACTATCGACAACGGATTCCAGAACGAGCACCCCGACCCCTGGATGGAAGAAGGCTACCCTTTCGTTATCCGCCGCGAAGAAGAAGCCAAGTACGTCAACTTTGCCGATATGAACGTTCGGGCCATCCCTTACGACATGCCGATCGTTGGTTACGGCACAAAGAATGTCAACACTTTGCGCCTGTGGAAGTCCGAACCGATCGAAGAATTTGATTACGACGCCTTCAACTCCCAGCGTTTCACCGACGCTATTGTGGAACGTGAGCGCGTTGCCGATCTGTGCCGTGTTCTCTACCCGAACGACACTACGTATGAAGGAAAGGTCCTGCGCGTTCGCCAGCAGTACTTCTTCGTCTCCGCCTCACTCCAGACAATGGTCGAGCGCTACAAGGATGAACACGGAGCGGATCTCTCAGACTTCGGCACCTACTACTCGATCCAGCTCAATGACACCCACCCTGTTCTTGCAATCCCTGAGCTCATGCGCATCCTCCTAGATGAGGAAGGCATGACGTGGAAGCAGGCTTGGGCCATCGTCCAATCAACGTTCGCCTACACAAACCACACCGTGCTGACTGAAGCACTGGAGACTTGGGAAACCTCAATCTTCCAGAAGCTCTTCCCCCGCATCTTCGAGATCGTGGTTGAGATTGACCGCCGCTTCCGCCTTGAACTTGGCGAAGCCGGTTACCATCCCGGCAAGATCGACTACATGGCCCCTCTTTCGGGCGGACTGGTGCACATGGCGTGGATCGCCTGCTACGCATCCTTCTCTATCAACGGAGTGGCCGCACTACACACGGAGATTCTCAAACGCGAGACCCTCCATGACTGGTATGACATCTGGCCAGCAAAGTTCAACAACAAAACCAACGGAGTTACGCAGAGGCGCTGGCTCAACAGCTGCAACCCGAAGCTCTCAGCATTGCTCGCGCGCGAACTAGGTTCAGACGCATGGGTTCGCGATCTTGACCAGCTAAAGACGATTGTTGGCAAGGCCGACGACGACGCCGTGTTGGCCGAGTTGATGAACATCAAGCACGAGAACAAGGTGCGGTTTGCGCAATGGATTGAAAAGCGCCAAGGAGTCAAGATTCCGGTTGACGCAATCTACGATGTTCAGATCAAGCGTCTTCACGAGTACAAGCGCCAGCTACTCAACGCGATCTACATTCTGGATCTGTTTTACCGCATCAAGGACGATCCGAACCTCGATGTGACTCCTCGAGTGTTCATCTTTGGAGCAAAAGCGGCGCCTGGCTACAAGCGAGCCAAGGCCATCATCAAGCTCATCAACGAGGTGGGCCGCGTGGTCAACTCTGATCCGGAGATGGAAGGCAAACTCGCAGTAGTGTTCGTAGAGAACTACAACGTGACCCCCGCCGAATACATCATTCCTGCAGCAGATATCTCAGAGCAGATCTCCATGGCAGGCAAGGAAGCGTCCGGAACATCGAACATGAAGTTCATGATGAATGGCGCTCTGACGCTCGGAACGCTTGACGGCGCAAATGTGGAGATTCTGGAGGCTGTGGGCAGCGAGAACGCCTACATTTTCGGCGCAACTGAGGATGAGCTCCCCGAGTTGCGTAAGAACTACCAACCACGGGAGGCCTACGAGTCCGTCCCTGGCCTCAAGAGGGTTTTGGATGCTCTTGTTGACGGGACTCTGGACGATGGCGGAACAGGCGACTTCCACGATCTGCTCGCCACCTTGCTCGATGGCACTTCTTGGGAGCCTGCGGACGTCTACTACCTGCTCGGGGACTTCGCGGACTACCGCGAGACCCGGGACCAGATGGCGGCCGATTACCGGGACCAGATCAGTTGGGCCCGTAAGTGCTGGATAAACATCTGCGAATCCGGCCGCTTCTCATCTGATCGCACCATCTCCGACTATGCCAGCCAAGTGTGGAAGCTCGAAGCAACGGCAGTCTGAGGCACCACTATGAACTAGATGCGGCGAACCACCGCGGGAGGCGGGGCACTTCACATGAAGTGCCCCGCCTTTCTACTTGCAAGAGTGACTGTAACCACTCCTGCAACTAAACACGCTCTTCCGCACCTTAGTGCGGAATTCGTACGGTTCCTACGCATTTCGCGCTCACGCAAGTGCTCCGGCGGGCTCGGCGGGTCACCCGCGTTTCTGACTAATAACTAGCCAAAGGTGCGCAGGGAGGTGCACATCACGACGAACTAGAAATCTGAGGTCACAATTCTGCAACTTTTTTCGGCAAGAGTTTCAAAGTGTGGCTAGACTGTAACCACACCGATCAGGTTTCACCCCGTCGGATTGGAGAAACTACTCCGCGAGCAGTCCGCACACTGCTCAACATCATGTCCAAAGGAGGGCATAAACATGCGCCGCATGAAGAAGTACGCCGCGATCAGCGCAATTGGAGCAATGGCTCTTGGTAGTCTTGCTGCCTGCTCAAGCGATGATTCAGGTTCAAGCAACGGCTCATCAGATGAAGGTTCCGTCTACTACCTCAACTTCAAGCCCGAATCCGAGGACGCCTGGAAGTCCGTCGCGGCCAAGTACGAAGAGGAGACCGGCGTACCAGTCAAGATCGTGACTGCCGCATCTGGAACTTACGAAGAAACACTCAAGACCGAACTTGCCAAGTCAGATGGACCAACACTGTTCAACATGAACGGCCCCGTTGGATATCAGACATGGAAGGATTACGCGCTCGACGTCACGAATGCGGACTACACGAAGGCCCTCACAGACTCGAGCATGGCCGTCTCCAGCGATGGCAAGATCTATGGCGTCCCGTTCGCCACCGAAGGTTATGGCATCATCTACAACGATGCCATCATGCAGAAGTACTTTGCCCTTGATGGCGCAGTTGTGACGTCGATCGACGAAATCAACAACTTCGCCACTCTCAAGGCCGTATCAGATGACATGCAAGCCAAGAAGGACGAACTGGGAATCAAGGGTGTCTTCGCTTCCACCTCACTTGCCTCAGGCGAGGATTGGCGTTGGCAGACACACTTGGCCAATTACCCTGTCTATTACGAGTACAAGGACTTGGGCGTTCAGGATTCTGACACCCTAGAACTAACCTACTCAGACAACTTCAAGAACATCTTCGACCTCTACTTGACCGATTCGACAATCGATCCAGCACTCACCGGCGCAGCGACCGTGACTGATTCGATGTCCGAGTTCGCGCTTGGGCAAGCAGCTATGGTTCAGAACGGCAACTGGGGGTGGAGCCAGATCGCCGACGTCGAAGGTAATACCGTCCAAGAGGGTGACATCCACTTCCTGCCGATCTACACCGGCGTGGAAGGCGAGGAGAACAACGGCATCGCCATTGGTACCGAAAACTTCATGACAGTGAACTCCCAAGCTCCTGAGGCCGATCAGCAGGCATCGATCGACTTCCTCAACTGGCTCTTCACATCAGACGAAGGCACCAAGCTGGTCTCCGATGAACTCGGTTTCATCGCACCATTCACCACGTTCGAGTCCCTGGCACCCGAGGATCCGCTGGGCAAGGAAGTCGTTGAGTACATGAACAACGATTCCCTGACCAACATCAACTGGGTCTTCACAACCTTCCCAAGCCAGGACTTCAAGGATGGCCTGGGCCAACAGTTGGCACAGTACGCCGCTGGCCAAGTGGAATGGAGTTCAGTCAAGGACTACTTCGTTTCCGAATGGGCTGCCCAGAAGGCTGGTAACTGATAATTGAACTGTTGGGGGAGGATCATCGGTTGAACCTCCCCCGACGATTCTTCTAGGCCGGCGTGAGCTATCCGCTCGCGACAGGAGAAGGAAATGACCAGATCTCTCAAGAAGTACTTCGCAGTTTTCACTGGGCCCACCATCCTCGCATTTGCGATCGCGTTCCTCGTTCCATTTGCGCTGGGCCTGTATTTGTCTTTCACCGACTTCACCACGCTGACAAACGCTGAATGGGTCGGCACATCGAACTACGCGCAGGTTTTCACGGATCGCCAAGGATTCACCCAAGCCTTGCTGTTCACGGTTCTCGTTTCTGCGGTCTCAATCGTCACAGTTAACATCGGCGCGTTTGTACTCGCGTACTTGCTCACAAGGAAACTTCGTGGCACCAACGTGTTCCGAACAATCTTCTTCATGCCAAACCTCATTGGCGGAATCGTTCTGGGCTACACGTGGCAGGTCATGCTCAACGCCATTCTGCGCCAATGGAACATGACGATTATGCTGGATTGGCGGCTGGGCTTCGCCGGCATGATCATGCTGATCAACTGGCAGCTCATGGGGTACATGATGATCATCTATATTGCTGGGCTTCAGAACATTCCACCGGAACTCCTCGAAGCCGCAGAGATCGACGGCGCAGGCCGGTGGCAGACGCTTCGCAATGTCACGATCCCCATGGTGATGCCTTCGATCACGATCTGCCTGTTCCTCACATTGGCGAACACGTTCAAGCTCTATGACCAGAACTTGGCCTTGACCAACGGCGCTCCGCTCGATCAAACCCAAATGGCCGCCCTCAACATCGTTAGCACGATGTACACAAAGGTTGGTCAAGAAGGTATCGCTCAGGCTAAAGCTGTTGTGTTCTTCTTGATTGTCTCGGTCATCGCACTTATACAGCTGCGAGCCACTCGCCAGAGGGAGGTAGATCAGTGAGCACCGCAACCGCCACTCCGATTCTGACAAAGGAACTTGCTGCCAAGAAACCCATGCCACAGGGCCGTAAGCGTGAATCGAGCGCTTCTCGGTTGGCGTTGACGGTTTTCCTTACGCTTCTTTCCGTTGTGTACATGGTGCCTTTGCTGTTCATTCTGCTGAACTCGTTCAAAGGCAAGTTCTACATCTCTGACAGCCCGTTCTCGATTCCAACTGGCGATACATTCGTGGGTTGGGACAACTACGCAACGGGTCTTTCGCTCTCCGGATTCGCACGAGCAATCGGCGTCTCGGCGTTCATCACAGTGGTATCCGTTATCGTCATTGTGTTCTTCTGTGCAATGACGGCGTACTACATCACCCGGGTGAAGACGTGGTGGACCTCGGCGATCTACTACATGTTTGCCTTCTCAATGATCGCTCCTTTCCAAATGGTCATGTTCCCCACCGTCAAGGTGGCCGACATGCTCAACCTCGCAACTCCGTGGGGCATGGTGGTGCTCTACTTGGGATTCGGTGCAGGCCTCTCCGTGTTCCTTTATTCCGGGTTTGTGAAGTCGATTCCGTTGGAAATTGAGGAAGCAGCTTTGATTGACGGATGTTCTCCGCTGCAAAACTACTTCAGAGTAGTCATGCCACTCCTCAAGCCCACGGCCATCACCGTGGCGATCCTCAACGCCATGTGGGTATGGAACGATTACCTCCTCCCCTATTTGGTGATTGGGCAGAACGAGAAGTACCGCACTATTCCCGTGGTTATCCAGATGCTCGTCGGATCCAACGGAAATCGCGACATGGGTGCTCAGATGGCCATGCTGGTGCTAGCCATCATTCCGATCGTCGTCTTCTATCTCGCTGCCCAGAAACACATCATCGAAGGTGTGGCTGCTGGTGCCGTGAAGGGCTGATCGGACACAAACTGTTCCTCGCCACCGGCCTGGCGAGGAACAAGGGTCTGGGAGGCGCGCAGCCTCCCAGACCCCACAGCTACTCTGGAGGCGGACAGTTTGCACTGCCCGCCTCCGCTCGTTTCACCTAAAGGAAAGGCACCATGGCTGGCTTGCTCGCACCTGACTCCTCGTTCTACAAGGCTCTTTCAGCAGCCACAGATCTGGTGTTGGTCAACCTTGCCACTCTTGCAGGATGCATCCCCATTGTCACCGCAGGCGCTTCGCTGACGGCTTGCGCTCGCGTGACCATGGAAATGGCACGCGAGGAGGATTCATACATCATGCGGACGTGGTGGCGTTCGTTCCGAAGCAACCTCATTCAGTCCTTTGGTTGGTGGATTCCAACCCTAGTCATCGTGATTCTCGCGTGGCTTGAAAACTGGCTGCTGGGTGGCATCTCCAGTCCCAGTACGGCAGGAGCACTAACCGGAGTCCTCGTGATTGGGCTCGTCGTACTGCTTGCCATCCTTGTTTGGCTTCTGCCCCTTCAAGCCTTCTTCACCAACTCCGTTGGCGGACATGTGGGAAACGCAGCCATGCTTGCGATCGGCAAGTTGGTGCAGACTATCCTCTGTCTGCTAGTTCTTGCACTTCCAGTTGTGTTGTTTGCCTTCCTCCCGGGTTCACGAGTGGCCGTCGCCTGGTTCATGGTGATTATTGGCTTCGCATTCATTAGCTACATGGCTGCTCTAATTCAGGCCAAGACGATTAATGCACTCCGTGATGCTGCTTGAGCTCACGGACTAGGGGCGATCCCAACAGGCAAGGCGCATAAACGAGAGTGGGGCGGCCCGAAGGCCGCCCCACAATCAGTCACTTGAGAAGTGAAATCACTTCATCTTGGTGCCTGTGGATCCAAGTCGCTCACACGCTTCGACTACGCGAGCTGCCATGCCAGCTTCGCCAGCCTTACCCCATGCGCGAGGATCGTAGGTCTTCTTGTTGCCAACTTCGCCGTCGATCTTGAGGACGCCGTCGTAGTTCTTGTACATCCAGTCGGCCACTGGGCGAGTGAAGGCGTACTGGGTATCGGTGTCAACGTTCATCTTGATGACGCCGTTTGCCACAGCAGTTGCGATCTCTTCTTCGGTTGAGCCAGAGCCACCGTGCATGACCAAATCGAATGGACGATCGCCAGCGTTGAAGTGTTCGCCAACTTCAGCCTGGATTGTGCCGAGCAGTTCTGGGCGCAGCTTCACATGGCCAGGCTTGTAGGCGCCATGCACGTTGCCGAAGGTCAGAGCGGTCAGGTAACGTCCCTTTTCGCCCAGCCCAAGGGCTTCGACAGTCTTGATGCCATCGGCAGTGGACGTGTACAGCTTGTCATTGATCTCGCCAACAACGCCGTCTTCTTCGCCACCAACTGCGCCGACCTCAATTTCGAGGATGGTCTTGGAAGCAACAGCCTTGTCAAGGAGACGCTTTGCGATCTCGAGGTTCTCATCAAGCGGGATTGCCGAACCATCCCACATGTGGGACTGGTACCAAGGCAAACGGCCAGCCTTGACCTCTTCGATTTCAAGATCCATGATGGCTTCGGTCCACGAAGCGAGGTTCTGCTTTGCGCAGTGATCGGTGTGCAGAGCTACGGTCACATCGTAGTTCTTGGCAATCTCACGGGCGTAGGCGGCCATGGCCAAGGTGCCGGCAATGCGGTCCTTGATGGTTGAACCTGACCAGTATTCGGCGCCACCAACGGACACCTGCAGGATGCCGTCAGACTCCGCCTCCGCAAAGCCGCGGATTGCTGCAGTAAGTGTCTGAGACGATGTTACGTTGATCGCGGGGTAGGCAAACTTGCCAGCCTTCGCGCGGTCCAGCATTTCGCCATAGACCTCGGGGGTTGCGATAGGCACGGAAAACTCTCCTTCGATTGATTCCAGGACATCTACATTCTCTCACTTCACAACCCAAGAAGTGAAAGTCCTTAGGGCCTCTTTTCCACCCAACTTCTGTGACCCGGATCTCGGAGGAACGTTGAGCCACCGTACGTCAGGTTCAGGCCCGCCACTGGGAAATCCACCAGTGGATTGCGATAGCAGCAGCAGCTGCCACGTTGAGCGACCGCGTAGAACCATACTGTTCGATTCGCACCGCAGCTCCACATACGGCCGCCATCTCTTCTGAAATACCTGCCGACTCCTGGCCAAATACCAGCAGGCAGTTCTCTGGAAGCTTCGTATCCTCTAACCGCGTGGAGTGCTCCGGATTGTCGATGGCCACCAACTGGTATCCATTCTCCGTGGCCCAATTGGCCAAATCTCGGGCATCGGGATGATAGTAGACGTCCACATATCTGTCTGTCACCATGGCGCCACGTTTATTCCAGCGCCGCCTGCCCACAATGTGAACCCCACCCACATTGAACGCGTTGCCTGAACGCACGATCGAACCGATGTTGAGGTCATGTTCTAGATTCTCAATTGCGATGTGCAGTTTGGAGCGGTGAGTGTCAAGATCCTGCCTGATCGCTTCGACCGACCAGTACCGGTACCGGTCCAAGATATTTCGGTGATCCCCATGTTCCAGCAGTTGTGGATCAAGGCGGGGATCTTCCGGCCACGGCCTAGCCATAGGGCCAACTCCGATGATCCGTGCACCCGGCCTGCGCTGGTAGGCGGCATCCTCATCAAACGCGGGGTCATCCATCATGCCATCCGGACCTGCAGCCGGTTGTATATCCAGCGCAGCATCTTCAGTTTCTGACATAGAAGATCCTTTGGCTCCTAGCATCTGACCACAACTTGCCCGCCACACTGCAAGGTCAGACTTGCCGTTCAAGTCCAAGATCCTCAGGGTGCAGTGCAGCGCCACAGAATAGGGTACCCCGTGCACATCAATCCTTAGGCCCTCATCCGGTGCATCACACCATGACTATTCACCGAGCCAGTCTCGTGGTCATGCGTGGCGCAACGCGTGACCACGTCGTAACTCGGCGTCCAACCAAGAGCCAACGCGAAGTCGGGCGCCTTGCAAGACGTGGGCGCCTACCAAGAATAGGTCACAGGTTACGGCTCACCTGCGACAAATCAACATTTCGCCGCGTCAGAGCCCACGCTGCCAGCCAGACTGCGCAGCACAGTGCGGCAATAACACCCAACTCATGCAACGAACGTAAAAGCGTGGAATCTCCCAGAAGAGGCGCACGCACGCCATCAATAACGTAGGTGAAGGGGTTCAACCGTGCCACTACTTCAAGCCCGTGTGGAAGGGAATCCACAGGCACGAATGACGCCCCAAGTGTAAGGACGAGAGTCGAGACGAAAGAAATGAGGACAAAACGGTCGTGAACCACAGCCACCCAAGTGGCAATTGCTGCGCTTCCGACGGCTAGAAACATCAGGGCCGCAAGAGCGAAGGCCGCAAGCGCAGAATCAGACGCTTGAACCGGGGCAAGAAGCAAGGCAAGGAAGAAAGTGCACAACACACTCAGACATCAAGATCGCTGGCGTGGATAGCCTCTAGAGCAACCACGTCAGCACCCGCCTCCCGCTGAAACTAGACCTGTGGTTCAAGTCCAAGATCTTCGAGGTGCAGGGCCGCGAAATAGGGGATCCCGTGCGCCTCGATCTTCTCCTTTGCCCCGGTTGCCCGATCAACGACGACGGCGACCGCGAGCACGTTGGCACCCGCGTTACGCGCCGCCTCCAAAGCCTGAATGGGCGAACCACCTGTGGTGGAGGTGTCCTCAAGAATGACCACGTTGCGGCCTTCAATGCTTGGGCCCTCAATCTGGCGCTTCATACCGTGATCCTTGGCTTCTTTGCGCACAACGAATGCGTCGATGTCTAGGCCACGGGAGGCCGCGGCATGCATGATCGCGGCCGCTACAGGATCCGCGCCCATCGTGAGGCCACCTACCGCATCCACTTCCCCAGCGCCAAAGCCTGCTTCTTCAAGCATATCGAGCATGACATGCCCAATGAGCGGACCTGCTTCGTGGTGAAGGGTGGCCCGGCGCATATCCACGTAATAGCTTGATGTGCGACCAGAGGCCAGCGTGAACTCGCCACGCTGGATGGCAAGTTCGCTTACAAGTTCAATGAGGCGCTTGATGTGGGAATCGTTCACGGTCCCAGCCTAGCTGAATCGGATCCGCGAACTTGCCACGTCCATCCACAGTGCGGCACAGAGTCACAGGCGCCCACATACAACTCAATGGCAAGGTCGGGAATGCGAGCACGGATTCGGTAGTAGAACACACATACTGGGAAAGTGGTGGCTGGATGGCCTCCACGAGGAGTTGTTCTCTTCTCCGAACCAATGCGGACGTGAGAAGCGCCTAGTCTGAGCGAACCGCAATTGCCGGTTGAATGGCCGCCGCCCGAAGCGCGGGATAGGCGGATGCGAGAATGCCAACCATCATTCCTAGACCGGGGCCAATAGCGATCCACACGGGGTTGAGGTGGGCAGTCCATTGGTTGAGGATTGCGACTACGTCCACAGCAATGAACGCCACGGCTGCTCCAGCTAAACCTCCCAGCGCGCCGATCAGTGCTCCTTCCACCCAGAATACGCCGGCCACAGAGGATCGCGAGGCACCCAGTGCCCTTCGCACGCCGATCTCGGTAGTTCGCGCGGTCACTGAGACGATCATTGAGTTAGTTATCAGAAGAATCGTCAGAATCAGGAGAAAGCCACCAATCCAGGTGGCTTGCTTAGTCAACTGATCAGAAACGGTATCCCGCATCTCGCCGTGGGCTACTACTTGTGAGACGGTCAACTTCTCAGGACTGCTTGGCAGAATAGCCACGCGAGCCACGTTCGAAATCTGACTTCCGGCTCCCAAAGCTGAGCGGATGAGTACTTCAGACCATTTGTCTCCACCAACTAGCTGAAGCGCGCAGGAGTATGGAATAACCAAGGCGTCCGAAAATGCATTCTCACCCGATATGAAACCAACTACCGAATAGTCTGTGCCGTTTATCATCACACTGATACCGCGCAGATCCACGGACTGCGTAATGCCAAGTTTTCTTGCGGCGGTCTCTCCTACCAGAGCCACGTTGAGTTCACCATCAAGCATCCATGCTGAGTTTCCGCTGGCGCTACCACCACGTCACGGTCCGCGGATGCGGCTATATCCGCATCCACCTGAAAGGCCGCATTCTCCGAGATTCCGACTGACATCAACATGGCACCCGTACTAAAGGCCACGGCGCTGGTCATGAGCATCGTGCGCGACATGCGCGAGGAGAGCTCAATCGCCACGTCAACTATCTGGTCCCGAAGGCGTCGCGTCCACGAGCGCATATGCCCCGACCCTCCCGATCGTACGTTCGTGGCCGCCCGTTCGTTGTTCTGGCTGTATTCGCCTGTTTTGCGACTCCTCATGGACGGATAACTCCATCCACCAAGTGCAACTCACGATCCGCCCAGTGGGCGATACGTTCGTCGTGCGTGATGACCACGACGGCGACCCCACGTTCCGCCTGCGCGTCAAATAGATCGAGTACACCGCGGGCGTTGGCCTCATCGAGGTTTCCCGTCGGCTCATCGGCAAGCAGAACCTGTGGGCTGCCGATGATGGCCCGCGCAATGGCAACGCGCTGTTTCTCACCACCAGAGAGCAACCGAGTCAAGGCCTCAGCGCGGTGATTCAGACCAACTGCATCTAAAACGCTGTTCACAGCTTCGCTTCGCTGAGTTAGGGGCATCGAGCTAATCGCTAGCTTGAGTTCGAGGTTCTCCCGGACTGTTCGGTGGCCCAACACGTGAAAGTCCTGAAAAGCGAAACCGATGAGGGATGCTCGCATCCGATCGCGCCCACGGGCTCGCATGGCCGCTGTGGCCTCGCCAGCCAGCTCGTATGATCCGCCAGATGGCGTATCCAAAAGACCAATGACGTTGAGAAGTGTGGACTTTCCAGCCCCTGAATGGCCCACAATTGCAACTCGCTCACCTGCAGCAACATCCAAGTTCACGCTTTTGAGCACGTCTATGGGCGGATGCACCTCGTACGTCTTACAAATCTCTTCCATATGAATGAGGTTCATGATTGTGAGACAACCACCTTGTCACCAACCTTCAACCTGGTGTTCTCCACCAATGCATAGCAGTCAGAAGTCAGCGATACCGAAACCGCTATGTGTTCATTCGATTCCGTGAGTATCACATACGTGGTATCACCATCTTGGCGCAACGCCGTGACCGGAACTGCGATGCCAGATGCCTCTTCAGCCTCACCGGTAGTGATCTGAACCTCTTGATCATCGCTGAACTCCCCTGACTCATCCACAGCAATGGTGATGTCATAGCCGGGCACATCCTTGCCCCCATCGGGATCAGCCTGCTCATAGCTACCCACCGCAGTGACTGTTCCTGATGCCACAAGAGCTTCGTCGCTGGTAGCCACCACAGAAACCTTCGTGCCCACGGCGAAGGTTTCCTTGTCACCCACGGAGATGCGAGCGCTGGCAGTGGTGGCGCCGCTACGAAGTTCAGCCAACGGGGTCTCACCAACTCGAGTATTCACCGCGGCCACCGATACCACGGTGGCCGAAGATCCGGGTAGGGAGACAATCTCAGCCATCCTCACAGGAGTCAGCGCCGCGAGCTGCTTCGCGGCCACATCCGCCAGTGCAGCCGTGACGGTCTTTTGCGCGCTCGTATCTTCCGGGGCAGCTGCTGCGGCTGCTTGTGCTTCAGCCAGCGTACTCTTGGCTGTTGCAAGGTCCGTGAGCGCAAGAGCGTCCGGGCTCGGCGCATTCAGCCCTGCACGTTTGTACAAGGCTTCAACACTGCTGGCAGTTCTTGCACCGTACTCGCCGTCGATCGAACCGGAACACAAACCAAGGCGCATAAGAGCGCGTTGGAGCTCAGCAACATCGTCTCCAGAGGATCCTCCAGCTATATCCCGGTACAGATCGAATGGAAGCTCAAGCGCAAAGACGGGGCGCCCTGAAACGGACGCGAGCACCGAGCCACTTGCCAACGTGCCACCAGCGGATGTTGCCACTCCTGTGACAACTGGAAGCTTTCCTTCCGATTCCGTCATGGTTACGGACCACGATGTACCAAGGGCAACTTTTCCGGAAACCGCCGGCTGCGGAAGAGCCACCGTTCGTTCCTCAACCTCAGCGCTGACAACAGGTATATGTTGCGCATTGGCGATTGCAGCCTCATTGGCCGAATGTATCCTGCTCCCGGCAACAAATGCGCCCAAGGTCAGCGCAGCACATATGCATACTGTGGCGAGAATCCACACAAAGCGCCGCTTGTTTCCAGTTGCTAAACCCTGAAAAGCTACTTCTTCACCTTCGGAATATTCACTGGTCAACGTAGAGCTCCGGATGGGTAGAGATGAATGTTTTGGCCTTAGAAACTGCCTCGTCAATGTCCCGTCTCGCAGAGGCTAGCTCGCTCACGTACTTCGTGATGATGGGGGCCTGGAGATCTGCCCAAATATCTGCCAGACGACGAGTGGAATCCACTTGACTCTGGCAATCTGCTACCTAAAGAGCCATCGTGATCTGGTCTTCGCTGATCGTCTCCCTGTCAGCACCAATCACATAACCAGGAAAATCCTCATCAAACGTCAATCCTTGACCGGAATAGCATTGTGCGAGCTCATCAAACACTTCGAGGGACCGAGGGTCGCGATTGACTGCGACATCAACCTGAGCCATTTCATCCGACCATGGACTCGATACGACCAGATCTTCCTCAGCAAACTCTTTGGCCTGAGGATCAGATGAACAGGTACTACCTACCTCTTCAATCTGTGCTTGTGAAAGCTGAGTATTGGGAGTAGTTGGTTCCGTGTAGTCCTCAGATTTTGGAATCAGGCCCCGCGCCATTAAGCCTGCATCACTCATTGGAACCATGAACCCAAACTTCTCAGCATCTTGCTGCCGCCAGGGCCCAAATACGTGCCAAATATGACTCGCAGAATAGTCCCCGCCCCCTAATGTCCCACCCCGTCCATGTGAGACCCTTGTTCCGTGCACAGGCGGCCACAGCGCCACTACGCGCCGCCCCCAGAATGTCACTCTCCACATTTGTGATGCGGAACCTGTCAGCTGGCAACGTGACTACGCCAGTATCAACATCGACGTCAGCGCCGAGGTTTACCCCAATCTCCTCAAGACCTGAACGTGAATCGGTTCCATCCGAAGCGAGACCCCCCCGGCACATCCTGTTAGAGCTACTACCGTGGCTAGCACCAATGCTGGCCTAAAAAGCTCGCGCACTCACATCACCTGCAATCCATATAGTTCTCGTGGTCGACGCGCATATCCTTTGATATTCGCAGCGTCGATAGGGCTCTATGCACTTTATTGATTGAGAGTGATGCACTACCGCGACATATCGTTCGGGGACATCTCTCCCGTTTCTGTGTCTCCACAGAAACGGGAGAGGGTTTAATCAGGCGATGTTGAGCGGAAGCGGGATTCGACTGCCTCTTTGCGGTGCGCCCGAACTATCCGAGTCGAAGGGTCCAGCACCTCCGCCACAACCACAGGATGACGCATTGGTGTCGGGTACCTCGGCGGCGGCGTCCCACACAATGTGCTCCGATTCGGATATCCCATCCACACCAGATGCTAGAACCCCATCTTTGTGCATGATGGCAGTGGAGAGCATGAGCTTGATCCGGTTAAGCTGGTTGACCTCGGAAGCGCCGGGATCGTAGTCAACTGCCACAATGTTCGCCTGCGGATACTTGTTGCGCAACGCGCGGAACATTCCCTTGCCAACGATATGGTTAGGTAAGCAGGCAAATGGCTGTGCACAGATAATATTCGGGCAGCCATGTTCGATCATGTCCACCATCTCTGCCGTCAAGTACCAGCCTTCGCCTGCTTGGTTACCCATGCGAGCTATCTCGGTGGAACGGGATGCCATTTCCTGAATGGATCGATGCGGTTCAAACTTCCCATCGGTCCGCTCGAAGGCGGCCATAACGGGGGCTTCGTACTTCTGCATTGCCCACAGTCCTAGTGGTTTGAGCCACCGGACTTTGCCACCCATTCCCAGATTACGTTCATTCCACTTTGCTGAAGCCATCGCGTTGTGGAAGAACTGCATGAGTCCGGGTAGCTCAGCCTCACACCCCTCGGCTTCTATGACGTCCACAGCGTGATTGTTGGCATCTGGATGGAACTTGACGAGGATCTCACCAACCAATCCCACGCGTGGTTTGCGAGGAATATCGCGCAGCTCGAGTGCATCAAACTCTGCCACACACCTCTTGACGAGTGAGTGGAAGGAGAGTTTTCCGCCCCAGGTTGCCGAGTATCCGCCGCCGGTGACCCATTCTTGGCAGATCTCATCCCAACGTTGGTAGAGCGCCATCGATGCTCCCTGCTCCGACTCATACGGGCGTACACGCAGCAGCATTGCCTGCAACATATCACCCAACACGACCGCCTGAATGGCCTTATGAATCAGTGGCATAGTCAGCTCAAAACCTGGATTATCCTCGATACCTTGCAATGAAGCGGCAATCACGGGAACCTGTTCGTACCCCGCGTCCTTCAAGCCCTTGCGAAGCAGAGCAGTGTAGTTGGTAGCACGGCACATTCCACCCGTCTGGGTAATCGCCACCGCCGTTCGGTCCGGATCTGCTCGCCCGGAGATGAACTCCTCGATAAGCTGCCCAATCACTACGATTGCCGGATAGCAGGCGTCATTGTTCACGTACTTCAGCCCAGTCTCCATCGAAACCGCATCAGTATGTTCCAGTACACGCACATTGAGCCCAGACTTGCGCAGCACAGGGGCCAGGAGGCGGAACTGAATGGGAGCCATCTGAGGTACAAGAACTTCCCATCCCTCTGCCCGCATTTGCTTGGTGAACTTAGCCGCCGTGGAGCCTGCTGCACGGGTGGCGCCATGATCCGAAACACGCACCGGCTCGGCATCAGCGTTGCCGGCTGAGTTATTGGTGGCATACGTCAGAACTGTTGCCGTACTGGCAGCCACTTCCACCCCTGGGCCGCTTCCACCCGTCCTACTGCCCGCTTTGCTTACACCCGGGACGACAAGCTTGGAGACAGCGCCAGCACCATTCGATCCTGCAGGAACACTCACGTTCTCTCGCTCCGCGAGCGCAGCATCTAGGGAACGGAGGCGGATCTTCGCGGCACCTAGGTTAGAAACTTCATCAATCTTGAGGACTGTATGGACGTCTCCACGCCCCTCAAGGATCTCTTGGACCTGGTCCGCAGTAATCGCATCTACGCCACACCCGAATGAGTTCAGCTGAACCATCTCTAGGTCAGGTTCGTCGCCTACGCGAGCCGCAGCTTCGTAAAGCCGAGAATGGTAGCTCCACTGGTCGCGCACGCGCAGCGGACGCTCCAAGCGCCCATCACACACTGAATCCTCTGTGAGCACGCCCATCCCCAGCCCATTGATGACTTCAGGAATACCGTGGTTGATCTCTGGATCAAGATGATACGGCCTGCCAGCCAAAACGATCCCCCGAACTCCGTGCGCACGCATCCACGCGAGCGATTCCTCACCCTTCTCGCGAACCTCGCGTTTGACCGTAGCGTCCTCTTCCCACGCCTTGTCCAGAGCCGCTTTCATCTCATCTTCGGGGATGTTCCATACGGAGAAGGCTTCTGCTAGGTGCTTGGGTAGATATTCGCGGTTGCCGAGATTGACGAACGGAGAGACGAAAGTGATGTCTGGCCCAGCAAGCCTTTCCATGTTGTTTCGGACTACTTCGGGGTAGGTGGCCACAACTGGGCAATTGAAGTGGTTGTCTGCACCGGAGAACTCCTGCTGCTCGTAGCTGACGCAGGGATAGAAGATCGTTGTGATTCCCTTGTCCAGTAGCGATTCGATATGACCGTGAACCAACTTGGCTGGATAGCACACGTTCTCAGATGGAATCGATTCCATACCCTTTTCAAACAGATCGTGATCAGACCTGCCGGAAATCATGACGCGGAATCCCAGTTCGGTGAGCATGGTGAACCAGAACGGGTAGTTTTCGTACATGTTGAGCACACGCGGTATGCCGATGTCACCACGGAACGCCTTGGCCTCCGTCAAGCGGCGGTAGCCGAACATCCTCTTGAACTTCCAATCAAACATGTTGGGGAGCTCAGATTTCTTGGGAATGCGTTCGAGTGAAGCGCCACGTTCACAGCGGTTGCCTGAGACGTGGCGCTCACCGTTGGAGAAGGTTGAGATCGTCATGTTGCAGTGATTTTGGCAGAGCCGGCACGTCTTGCGGGTGGTGGTCACCTCGAAACCAGCTAAATCCTCGATGCTCGCCAACGAAGATTCACCCACTCCGGAATCGTGCATCCGGGCGGTCAGCGCCGCACCGTAGGCACCCATGAGCCCTGCGATGTCTGGCCGAACCACCTTCCGTTCTGTAAGAAGCTCAAAGGCACGCAGAACCGAA
Source organism: Changpingibacter yushuensis (assembly GCF_014041995.1). NCBI lineage: Bacteria > Bacillati > Actinomycetota > Actinomycetes > Actinomycetales > Actinomycetaceae > Changpingibacter > Changpingibacter yushuensis. The sequence continues at coordinate 2,473,843 of NZ_CP059492.1, forward strand.
TCATTGAGGAACGTTCCCCCTTGGACCACAACCCGTTCGCCAAGATCCGAGGGATCCTTCAACTTGATGACTTTGTACAGGGCGTTGCGCACCACTGAGTATGACAACCCGGCAGATATATCGCGTACGTCTGCGCCTTCCTTCTGGGCTTGTTTGACCGAGGAATTCATGAACACCGTGCAGCGCGTTCCTAGATCAACGGGATTGGTAGATTCCATCGCCTCGCGCGCGAAGTTCTTGACGTCTGTACCCATGGTTTGCGCAAAGGTCTGGAGGAAAGACCCACAGCCAGAAGAGCAGGCTTCATTCACGGAGATCGAATCCACTGCGTGATCGCGTATCTTCACGTACTTCATATCTTGGCCACCAATGTCGATCACCGAGGTGACTCCGGGCAGAATGTGTTCCGCTGCCCGGAAATGGGCCATTGTCTCAACTTCGCCCTCATCCATCTTGAGTGCGGTGGCTACCAGCCCCTCGCCATATCCCGTAGAGCACGCACGCCCGATCACTGCTCCGGAAGGCAGCTCTGTGCGAATCCTCGTCACGATATCTACAGCGGCCTGCACCGGGTCACCCTCATTAGAGGCGTAATGGGTGAATACTATTCGTTCATCCTCATCAATGATGACGGCCTTGATAGTTGTGGATCCGGCGTCGATGCCCAGCCAGCACCGGCCACGCGCTTCGGAAATTGGTGCCGACGGGATGACTTCCTGGCCGTGACGATCATGGAACTCTTCACGTTCGGCGGCGTCAACAAACAAAGGCCGCATCCGCTTGGACTCAGCTACAACGTGAGCGTTAGTCAGCGCATCAATAAGATCCGTGAGCAACCGTTCGCCGCCCACAGGCTTCTCAGGAGCAGCTTCCTGGTGAGTGCGCACTGCCAGATCGCCCTTGAGTGGTGAGGCTCCCTCCAAGTCTTGGTCCATCACCGTGACCGTGGCAGAACTGGTGACGCGGACGTCGTCGGCAAGAAGGGCAGCACCGATCGCCACGTACAGCTGTGCGTTTTCGGGGGTAATAAAGGCATCAGCTTTTGGCAGTAAGTCCTCGTAAGCCCTGCGTAGCTGGGGCAGGAAGTGGAGCGGACCGCCCAAGAACATCACTGTGCCGCGAATCGGGCGACCATTCGCGAGGCCCGCAATAGTCTGAGTTGCCACTGCGGCAAAGATCGAGGCCGCCAGGTCCTCATGTGCTGCGCCTTGGTTGATGAGCGGTTGGAGATCGGTCTTCGCGAATACTCCGCAGCGGGACGCGATCGGATAGAGCTGCTGGTGCCGGCTGGCCAGCTCATCCAGACCCGAGGCGTCAGTGTGGAGCAAGGTGGCCATCTGGTCGATAAACGCACCTGTTCCGCCCGCGCAGGTTCCATTCATCCGTTGTTCCGGAGTGGGATGCAAGTACGTGATTTTGGCGTCTTCACCGCCAAGTTCGACGACGACGTCGACATCCGGGTGCAGGCGGCTCGTTGCTTCCGTACTCGCAATGACTTCTTGTACAAAAGGCACACCGATGGCATGCGCAGTGGATAGGCCGCCTGATCCTGTGATGGCTGCATGCGCGCGCAGCCCTGGATGTGCTTTTTCAATGTCCAACAGGAGGCGGGCAAGTTCGCCGCGTACATCCGCGTTGTGGCGGCGGTAGTCGGAGAAGATTACCTTGTTTTCATCAAGGACTACCGCCTTCACCGTGGTGGAACCGACGTCGATGCCGAGCCTCACGTTGGTGTTACCAGTTTTGTCCATGATTCCTCCCAGACTTTGATTGACAAGTTCATCGTATGGGAGTGTTTTTGGAATTTCTACAATGATGAAATTAGACTTGTTTGGAATCGAGAATTGCTGGATTGGCACCCACAATCGTTGAAAACAAGCCATTTCTCAAACATAGGACTTAAGTCATGGACAAAAAACGTGAGGAAATCGTTGCGAAAATAGCGGTCCTAGGGGACGCTCCAGCTGAACGTCCAGGCACACCACAAGAACCCGTTCAAGGCCGCAAGCCACGGGTGGCAGACCGCGGCCCAAAGGCTAAGCGCGGTGAGGTGCGGAGCCGGATTCTTCAGGTGGCACGCGAGGAGTTTCTAGAAAAAGGATACGAAGGCGCGACAGTTAGAAACGTGGCCCGGAGAGCTGGATGCGACTCGGCACTTGTGGCGTACTATTTCGGGGCCAAGCAACGCCTGTTCCGCGAGTGCTTCAACTTACCTATGGACCCCGCACAAGCAGTACTGGAACAAATCCTGCCAGGAAGGGAAGGCGCCGGAGAACGACTTGTTGACTTCATGCTCACCATGTATGAGGAGCATCTGACTGGCGAAACCATGGGGGCGCTCATGAGAGCACTCATCACTGATACCGCTACGGTGCAGCGGTTCCGCAACTATATGCGGTCGGACGTTATCTCCCGGGTAGGCGAAGAGCTGGGCGGCAAGAACGAAATAGCAGGCAATATCGAACTGGCCATGGCAATGCTCTATGGTGTTGCAACCATGCGCTACATCATCAAGCTCGAGCCACTGGCCTCCATGCCGCGCGAACGGCTGCTTCGTGAACTTGCCCCTATCGTGCAGCAACGCATTGACCATATCTACGCTTACATCAAGTTCGAAAGGTCGGCTGGTTCCTAGGGAAGTGAGTTCCTAGGGAAGTGAGTTCCTAGGGAAGTGAGTTCCTAGGGAAGTTGGTCCTTAGGAATCACCAATGCGTAGCCGGCATCAGGTTCAATGATCACTCCGGAGTATTCGCCAAGCATTGGGCCAACTTCTGAGAGCCGCACCGTGGCAACCTGACCAATCACACCTGATTTCACCAAGCTGACCGGTGAAAGATACAACGGAAAATACTCCTTCTGGTCAGCATTATTGCTGGTGCTAGCCACACCGCCTTCCCAGCCGCCGCCATGATAGAACCGGCGATCCGAGAGGGCACTGAGAATCTGGCCAGATTCGGCCGTGCCACTCATTGCCCGAGCCAGGGTCAGAATCGTTTCTAAGAGATCTGCCATCGGCATCAGGTCTGAACATGGCAGGAACTGCGGCCCCTGGGCATTGGGCAACCCGAAGATCCAGAAACCGCTGCAAGCGCTCTGCGCCTCAAGCCCATCAATGAGGAGAGTGAGAAGCCGCGCCCTGCGCATACTCAGACCGAACCGACCAAGCATGTCAGGGCGCCCAAGGGTGGCGGTGAGTGACTCAGGCGTAAGAAAGATGTATGAACAATGCCCGATGATCTGAGTAGGTTTGTCTGGGCCCCCACCAGCCACACAGGCAACAACAGAATCCCACTTGCCCACAGGGTCGAGCTGTATGCGGACGGTCCGTCCACGATCGGTGTCGATCGTGGACGGAGCGGGCGGCAGAATGGACGCCCGCGCCGGCGTCGCTTGGGAATCCCCCACCTCAGTTGCGCCCCGATAACTTCGGGCCAGCAACCGCCCTCACCACGGATCGCGGTGCAAACTTTATTGCCGCCGCCGCGATCTTGTAGCGGATAGTTGGAGTCACGATAACCGTGCCACGGCGTGCCGCATTGAGGGCCGTGCGGGCAACATAATTCGCGGAAGTGAAGGCAAGCTCAGACCACTGGGTGGAGTCCACCTGAGATCGTTCATGGAACTGCGTGTGCACAAGCCCAGGACAAACTGCAGTCACGGTGACACCGCTCCCCTTGAGACTTGCTGCCAATCCTTCTGAGAATGTGCGCACCCATGCTTTGTGAGCGGAGTATGTGCCTTGGGCAGTCAGCGATGTCATTGATGAGATGTTTATGATGCCACCGTATCCACGCCCAGAGAACTCTGCAGCTGCCGCATGGCAGGTAATGAGCACCGCCCGGACCATCGTATCCAGTGCGCAAAGTTCGCGGTCCAGCTCACCACCTACAAAATCCTGGCCAAGCCCAAACCCGGCATTATTCACCAGCAGACCAATCGGCTTGTCTGTAGCCCGGACCCGGCGCGCCACCAACTCCGCACCCTGAAGAGTAGAAAGGTCGGCAGGCAGAACTTCAACTTGCACGTTGGCCACCTGACGAATCCGTTCGGCCACCTCGTCCAAGCGCTCGCGGTTTCGAGCCACAAGCACCAAGTCGTTGTTTTCCGCCGCGAGTTCCCAGGCTAGCTCCTGCCCGATACCCGAGGTGGCTCCTGTAACCAGTGCACTTCCCATGCTCCAAGCCTAGCTTGCACCTGTTTGCACTCAGACCACTCCTCCACCTCCCACCGCTAGGCTGGTGCCATGAGAATCGCCACGTGGAACATCAACTCGATCCGAGCTCGGGCAGATCGCGCCCTCGAAGTCCTCAACCGTTGGGACCTCGATGTGCTCCTCCTCCAGGAAACCAAGTGCAAACCTGAACAGTTCCCCCGTGCTGCTTTCGAAGCAGCTGGATACGAAGTTGCCGCGCACGGTCTGAACCAGTGGAACGGCGTAGCAATCGTTTCCCGGGTCGGGATCGCCGATGTCCGCACATCGTTTGACGGCCAACCCGGATTCGCCAAAGCCCCCGCCGATGGATCCATTGCAACTCCCGTGATCGAGGCCCGCGCGATCGGCGCAACGTGCGGCGGCATCGATTTATGGAGCCTCTATATTCCCAACGGCCGCGCTGTAGGAGACCCGCACTACGCCTACAAGCTGGAGTTTCTCTCTGCCCTCAACCGGACCGCCGCCGGCTGGTTGGCAGCCAACCCCGATCTCCAACTTCTCATGGGCGGCGATTGGAACGTCGCCCCACGCGATACGGACGTATGGGACAAGGATTTTTTCGACGACGGCCTCTACGTTTCAGAACCTGAAAGGGCAGCTTTCCTCGCTTTCGGTGAGTCAGGCCTTCAGGAAGTCACTCGGCAAGCTGACGGCGCAACCTATACATTCTGGGACTACCAGCAACTCCGTTTTCCGAAGAATGAAGGCATGCGCATCGACTTCGCATGGACCTCCCCCGCCCTCGCGCAACGAGTCACCGCTGCACATATTGACCGCAACGAACGCAAAGGTAAGGGAGCCTCGGACCACGTACCCGTCGTCGTCGAAATCGATGACTGATACGCGTCACGTTCGCGAGCAGCGCATGCCCCTTGGAATACGTTGCTTCCAGTCATAGAGTGAGCCACATGACACATAAGCAGCTTGTTCCTCTCGGGGAAACCGGGGTTTCCATGTCGCGGCTGACGCTTGGCGGCAACACATTTGGCTGGACCTCGAGCAAAGAAGAAGCCTTCTCTGTTCTGGACGCGTTCCGAGCTGCAGGCGGAAATTCGATCGATACCGCAGATTCATATTCATCGTGGGCTCCCGGCAACCACGGTGGCGAATCGGAAACCATCCTCGGCGCTTGGCTTGCCGAACGCGGGCTCAATGAGGGTGATGGGCGAGATTCGGTAGTCATCGCAACCAAAGTTTCACAACATCCAGAGTTCTCCGGCCTCGCCCCTGAAAACATTGCGGCAGCTTGCGATGCTTCCCTGCAACGGCTCGGACTGGGCTACGTTGACATCTACTTTGCGCATTTCGATGACCCGAGCCAGAAGGTTTCAGACATGGCCGAAGCATTCTCAGCACTGGTCGATGCTGGGAAGGTACGTGCCATCGGGCTCTCTAACTTCTCGCCCGCGCGGATGCTTGAATGGCTCGACTACACCGAACAGCACGAGCTTCATCGCCCAACCATTCTTCAGCAGAAGTACAACTTGGTGGAGCGCCTGACGTTTGAAGCTGCATATGCTCCTATCGCCGCAGAATACGGAATGGCCACCGAATCGTATTACGCTTTGGCTTCCGGATTCCTCACCGGCAAGTACCGTAACGCAGAGGATGCAGCACAGAACGCCGCCCGCGGATCTGCCGCCAAAGAATATGTGACACCCGATGGCCTCGCTGTGATTGATGCACTCGTTGCGGTAGCAGAAGAAGCCAACTCCACTCCAACAACTGTGGCGATCGCGTGGCAGCTAGCGAAGGGAGTATCTTCCCCAATCGCTTCGGCCCGAACGGTTGAGCAACTGCCGGAACTCACGGCCGCACTCGATCTGGATCTCTCCGTCCATCAGGTCATTCAGTTGGACAATGCCTCCCGGCCATTTGCCGTGAAGGAGTCCTGATCACAGGGAAACTGGTCTGAAACGAGAAATGCCGGCACAGCCTCAGGTTGTGCCGGCATCCTTTTCAGATGAGGTCAATGACTCGTCAGATGAGGTCGACGACGTTTCCGATACCTTGGTGGATGAAGTCCGGACGGAAGGCGAACTGCTGGATCTGTTCACGTGTTGTGGAGCCAGATAGAACAAGGTGAGTCTGGAGTCCAGATTCCATGCCAGCCAGAATGTCAGTGTCCATCCGGTCACCTATCAAAGCCGTCTCTTCGGAATGAGCGTCAATCTTGTTCAGGCCGTTTCGCAGCATGACCGGGTTCGGCTTGCCCACGTAGTACGGGGTCTTCCCTGTGGCCGCCGTAATCATGGCCGCCACAGCGCCGGTCGCCGGCAATGGGCCATCAGAAGACGGGCCCGTCACATCGGGATTGGTGGCGATGAATCGTGCACCACCCTCAATCAAGCGGATGGCTTGCGTCAGCAACTCAAAAGAGTATGTTCGGGTCTCACCCAACACGACCACATCGGGATGGTCGTTAGTCATAACAAAACCGCGTTCGTACAGAGCTGTTGTGAGGCCCGCTTCGCCAACAACGAAGGCGCGGCGGTTCTCCGATTGCTTTGCTAGGAACGTTGCCGTGGCAAGTGCAGAAGTCCAAATGTTCTCCTCAGGAACCGACAAACCCGCCGATTCCAGCCGCGCCGATAGGTCGCGTGGAGTGTAGATAGAGTTGTTGGTGAGGACTAGGAACGGTACTTCGCGTTCCCGTAGGCGTGAGATGAACTCCTTCGCGCCTGGAAGAGCCGTCTCTTCGTGGATCAGCACACCATCCATATCGGTGAGCCAGTTCTTGATTTCTCTATTCATCACGCCCCCAGCTTACGGTGCCTCACCTGCGATTGTCTGCGGATTCTTCCGTTCGAGACGGTGTCACACCACTCAAAAGGCAAGTGACCCCACCCCGCGTGGCACACTTGGCATGTGGAAAGACTCGCCGCTGACACCCTGACTTTCGAACACGCCTACGCCGTGGTCGGATCGCCACTGAGGTCAATCACCTATTCGTATGGACACATCGATAAGGTCTTCGAACTGGCCTCAGTCACCAAGCTCCTCACTGCGTGGAGCGCACTCATCGCTATCGAAGAACGTCACATCGATTTCGCTACCCCCGCCGGTCCAGCAGGCGCCACTGTGCGCCATCTACTCGCACATACCTCTGGAGTCCCGTTTGAAAAGGGCGCTATCCTTGCCAAGCCCGGCGCCCGGCGCATCTACTCCAACCACGGAATCGAACTGCTTGGTGAGGTTATCTCCGCACACACTGGCCTTTCCATCAACGAATGGATCACGGCCAAAGTCGTGCGCCCATTACACATGAGGTCGACGACGATCGACGGGTCACCTGCGTATTCGGGCCAGAGTTCGGTGGCAGACTTGGCTTTGTTCGCAGCAGAGGTGCTTCACCCAACTCTTCTCAGCTCCCAGATGGCTCTTGCCGCAAGAACCGTTCAGTTCCCGGGAATCTCTGGCATCTTGCCTGGCTATGGCCGCCAGACGACGAACGATTGGGGAATGGGATTCGAGATCCGCGACCACAAAGATCCCCATTGGACAGGCACCAGCTTTTCTCCCCGCACGTGTGGCCACTTCGGGCAATCCGGATCGTTCTTGTGGATCGATCCGACTATCGCCAAAGCCGGCATCTTCTTGGGCGAGCAGAAGTTCGGTGATGCACATCGCCGCTGCTGGCCTGCATTGACTGACGCGATGCGGGATCTGTAAATATCGCCGCTCTTTGGCCCTAAAGGTACGCCACTTGTGTGGCGCCAACCTAACCACGGTAGGGCTACCACAAATCGCGATAGGGCTACCACAAATCCTGCGGTGTATCAGCGGAATACCAAAGCTTCTCACGAAACCTATTGGAAACGTGATGGGGGTTACCGTGACGTCATCGTTCACGCATGATTTGGAGGTAATCCGATGCACTCACCCGCGATGTCCGTCAGCTCGACCCTCGATGCCATCGATAGCTTTATTTGGGGCCCATGGCTCCTCATTCCGCTGCTTCTTGGCACCGGAATCATTCTCACGATCCGCCTTCGCGGCCTCCAGTTCCGCAAACTTGGTGCGGCCATGCGTTTCGCATTCTTCCAGCGCGATGGCGGAGGAGAAAGCGACGCCGCCCACGGCGATATCTCCCATTACCAAGCACTGACCACAGCACTTGCCGCCACCGTTGGCGTTGGCAACATCGTGGGCGTCGCTACCGCAATCCACCTCGGCGGCCCTGGCGCACTCTTCTGGATGTGGGTCACTGCCCTCTTCGGAATGGCTTCCAAGTACTCCGAAGCTTTCTTGGCAGTTCGGTTCCGCACCACGGATGCCAACGGCCAGCAATCCGGCGGACCCCAGTACTATCTTCGCCACGCGATCAAGGGAAGATGGGGGCAGTTCCTATCGCTGTTCTTTGCAGTGGCCGCGGTTCTGGCATCCTTCGGAATCGGATGCATGACGCAATCTAATGCCGTTGCCGCCCAGCTAGAAAACTCCTTCGGATGGGAGCGCGCGATCGTGGGAATCGTACTCGCTGTGGTGGTCGGTGCGGTCCTCCTTGGCGGAATCACCTCTATCGGAAAAGTAACCTCCGCGTTTGTGCCAATCATGATCGTGTTCTATGTGGGAGGCTGCCTGTACATCTTGGCAGTCAACATCACTGGCATACCTCACGCCCTGAGCATGGTGTTCCAAGGCGCATTCACAGGTGCCGGAGCAACCGGCGGATTCGTGGGATCCACCTTCATAATGGCTATTCAATACGGCGTCGCGCGTGGCATCTTTTCCAATGAATCCGGGATGGGTTCGGCAGCAATTGCCGCAGCAGCAGCCAAGACCAACCACCCAGCTCGCCAAGGTCTGGTCTCTATGACTCAGACCTTTATCGATACGATCATCGTGGTCAGCTGCACCGGACTGGTGATCCTCTCCACGGGAACGTGGACCGGTGACGATCCCGCCACTATGACCTCTGAAGCCTTCACACACGGACTCCCCGGCCAATGGGGCCATTACATTGTTTCGCTGGCACTGGTGTTCCTTGCCGCTTCAACAATTCTCGGTTGGTCCTACTACGGCGAACGCTGCGTTGAACGCTTGGTTGGTGTCCGCGGTGTGCTTCCCTACCGCATCATTTTCACGATCGTGGTGTTCGTTGGCACCACCACACAGCTCACGGACGTGTGGACTTTCGCGGATATCGCCAACGGCCTCATGGCTCTACCCAACCTGATCGGCCTCCTCATCCTTTCAGGCCTCATCGCGAGGGAAACCAAGGAATACTTGGCGCTGGATCCATACCTGCGCCGCGCTGGAAACGAGTTCACCTCGGTGCCAGCCTCCGCAACGGAGTAGATCTACCGCACCTTCGGTATTACCTCTGCGGCGGGCGTGTGGGAGGGTGGATTTTCCACCCTCCCACACAGCTGCCATCAGCCCTCAGACGCGATGACCTCCAGAGTCAGCGAGGACTCGCCTGAACCGGCCAGCAACTCTTCCGCCGACATCGCTGGCGAATCAACCCGCACGGTATCTCCGTCCTTCACTTCACCGGCCAAGAGCCTTCGAGCTAGCTGGTCCCCGATCTCCCGCTGAATGAGCCTGCGCAGCGGGCGTGCGCCATAGGCCGGATCGTATCCGCCCATTGCGAGGAAGTCCCGGCCAGCCCCAGTAACTTCGAGCGTGATCCGGCGCCCCCGTAGCCTTTCAGCGAGCTGCGCGATCTGCAAATCTACGATCTTCCCTATCTCGTCGAGCGAAAGCGGATCGAAGATAATGACGTCGTCGAGCCTATTGATGAACTCGGGCTTGAATGCGGCGTGCACCGCGCCCATTACTTGATCGTGCTTCTGAGCCTCCGTCAGCGAGGGGTCCGTTAACGTCTGCGAGCCAAGGTTGGACGTCATAATCAGAATCGTGTTCTTGAAGTCGACTGTGCGCCCTTGGCCATCGGTCAAACGGCCGTCATCAAGCACCTGCAACAAGATGTCAAAGACGTCTGGGTGCGCCTTCTCAACCTCGTCCAGCAGGATGACGGAGTATGGCCTACGCCGCACGGCCTCGGTCAGCTGGCCACCTTCTTCGTATCCCACATATCCCGGAGGAGCTCCTACCAACCGCGAGACGGTGTGCTTCTCTGAGTACTCGGACATGTCAATTCGGACCATGGCGCGTTCGTCGTCGAACAAGAAATCTGCCAACGACTTCGCAAGTTCAGTCTTACCAACACCAGTTGGACCCAAGAACATGAACGATCCCGTAGGCCGGTTAGGGTCGGCAATACCCGCCCGCGCCCGGCGCACAGCATCTGCCACAGATGCCACCGCGCGCTTCTGTCCGATCAGCCTCTTCCCGATCACATCCTCCATGCGAAGGAGCTTCTCGGTTTCGCCCTGCAACAGACGCCCAACAGGAACGCCTGTCCAGGCTGAAACAACCTCGGCGATCTCATCCGCATCCACGCGCTCCGCGATCATCGGTTCCAACGTGGAGTCACCAGAGTGCTCTTCAGCCGCCTCAGCAGAAGCGATTTCCCTTTCAATTCCAGGGATTTCGCCGTTTTGAAGGCGTCCGGCATCCTCATATCGGCCTTCGCGCACAGCACGGTCAAGTTCAGTGCGCAGTTCGTCTAGACGCACACGCAGATCTCCAACCTTATTACGCCCGGCCTTTTCCGATTCCCAACGAGCGTTGAGCCCCGCCAGTTCCTCCTGCTTGTCTGCTAGTTCCGCACGAAGCTTATCCAAGCGGTCCACGGTACCTGCATCAGCGTCGCCGTCGGTGTCCACCAGATAGGCTTCCTCCATACGCAGGCGATCCACCTGGCGCTGAAGCACATCGATTTCCTCTGGTGAGGAATCCAGTTCCATGCGCAACCGCGAGGCAGCCTCATCCACGAGGTCAATGGCCTTGTCAGGAAGCTGACGGTCCACGATGTAGCGCTGCGATAGCTCCGCCGCAGCCACTAGGGCGCCGTCAGAAATAGTCACCTTGTGATGAGCTTCGTACTTCGGTGCGATTCCACGAAGGATAGCGACCGTATCTTCAACAGAAGGTTCGCCCACGTAAACCTGTTGGAATCGGCGTTCGAGTGCAGGGTCCTTTTCGATGTGCTCGCGGTACTCATCCAGTGTGGTGGCGCCAATTAGCCGCAACTCCCCGCGTGCCAACATGGGTTTGAGCATGTTGCCCGCATCCATTGCGCCTTCGGAACCTCCACCAGCACCCACAATCGTGTGGATTTCGTCAATGAACGTAACAACCTCACCGGCTGCGTCCTTGATCTCCTGAAGAACAGCCTTGAACCTCTCCTCGAATTCACCGCGGTACTTGGCTCCAGCCACCATCGAGGCAACGTCTAGTTGAATCAGCCGCTTGCCTCGCAGCGATTCTGGAACATCACCGTTGACCATGCGCTGAGCGAGCCCTTCTACGACGGCGGTCTTGCCGACTCCAGGTTCGCCAATAAGCACGGGGTTGTTCTTGGTGCGGCGCGAGAGGACCTGCACCACGCGGCGGATCTCCTGATCGCGTCCGATTACCGGATCCATCTTGCCGTCGCGTGCCATCTGAGTCAGGTCGCTGCCGTACTTCTCCAGCGCCTTGAACGTGCCTTCAGGATCAGGAGAATCCACCTTGGCACTACCTCGAACGTTTGGAAGAACTGCCGCGATTTGCTCATGTGTGCCGCCAGAAGACCTCAGGATCTCACCCGCCTGCGATTGCGACTCAGAGATTCCCAGGAGTAGGTGCTCAGTAGAGATATAGGCGTCTCCGAGTCCTGTGGCCTCCTTACTCGAATCAGAAATAACACGCGAAAGCGGCCGTGAAGCATCCGGCTGTTGCACGGAACTTCCTTCTGCGCCAGGCAACGCGGCGATCGCTGCTTCTGTCCGTGCCTTCACATCTGCACGATTCACACCCACGGCCTCGAGAAGCGCAACCGCAATGCCGCCCTCTTGATTCAACAGGGCCGCCAGCAAATGCAGGGGCTCCACCTGCGGGTTGCCGCGATCCGATGCCATGCGAATCGCTTCAGCGAGAGCTTCCTGCGACTTCGTCGTCAACTTGTCCATTAACCTCTCCTTTCTGGTGGGGTTATTCATCAAAGGGACCACATATCCCTGCCAACTACTCGTCTTCTGCGCAGATCGGTTCACGCGGTCACGCACAGCTCACGGTTTCTACAGCAAGGAACGCCTTCAGAGTTGAGTCTATTCCACTCAACTTCGTTTGGTCGATTGTTCCGCCACATCGCGCTCTCAGCGAACCATCCACACCCCTTCTGCCTCGCTAACACGCTCAAAACCTTGAGAAACGAAGAAGCCCACGGCTGCAGCTTCCTCTGGTATCACCGCAAACGCCGGTGAATCACCAATAGCCATACCCAACAGGCGGGTGGCCCACCCTTGACGGCGTATTCCCTCATGGACGAGCAGATCAGTCACGTGAAGCGGCCTCAGATGTCCTGGTCCCACGGCCTCCACCCCAACAAAGCCCACAACCACACCCGAACGCTGCGCAATCCACAACGTGCCGGGCCGCACATGCATCACAAAATGAAGAAATCGTTCCCGATCTGATGCGCTGGCATGCGAGAACGAGGCGAGAGGGTCGACGTCGTCGAAAGACGCCTCGCGTAGCGTGATACGTGATTGTGGGGACATACCACCAACAATGCCACAACGGCATGGCCTCGCTAGGCTGTGAAGGTAAGCGAACAAGGAGTACCTCCATGCCCAAGAAGAAGGACCGCACCCAGAGTGGAACACACGCCCTACAGGCGCTCGAGGACGCTGGCGTGGCGTATGAACTCATCGAGTATGAGCATTCCGAACACCAAGATCGCGGCTACGCCCTCGATACTGCCAAAGTGCTCGAGCGGGACCCCGCCACCATCTTCAAAACCCTCATGACCCTTGTGGACGGGAAACCGGTGTGCGCAGTAGTACCGGCAACCGGGCTGCTCAATCTGAAGTCACTAGCCAAAGCTGCCGGCGGCAAAAGGGCCGAGATGATGGAGCCAGCCAAAGCCGAGAAGCTCACAGGTTACGTCACGGGCGGGATCTCCCCGCTCGGCCAAAGGCGTACCTCCCCCACTTTCATCGACAGCTCCGCCCAGAAACACGAACGTATCGCGGTTTCAGGCGGAAAACGGACGCTCTCCGTTGACGTTTCGCCCCAAGATCTAGCCACTTTGACGCGCGGAAGCTTCGCTCAGATCGCTGACCAGTCACGGCATTTCTGAGAACTGACGGCGGGCGGTTTCAGCATGCGATCTTCTGGCGAAAAGGCTACCAATATGAGCCAAATCACGCTACATTAGTGACTGTGAGTCAGCCGTCTCACACAAGGCGAGGAAGGGAGAGTTCTATGGGTCTATTAGACAAGGCCAAGGACATCCTCAACAGCAGTGACGCTGAGGAAAAGTCGGACCAGATTCTGGACAAGGCCGAAGATTTCGCCAAGTCAAAGCTTGGTGATGATCAGGCAGCCAAAGTCAGTCAGGTCCGGGACGCCATCGATAAGAAGATTGGCGATCAAGGCTAGAACGTCTCGCCTCGACTCACTCGAGAGGCATTGAACTTGGCCGGGAGGGCGCTCACTCCGAGAGGAGTTGGCGCCCTTCTCCTATGCTCTGACCCGATCTCATTTGCTCCCACCCGAAGCAGGGCTCCACATCCGATACAAGCCTTCGCACTCGACGCAGGGCCTTCGCCCTAGAAAACCGCAGCGATCGACCAGGCCACAAGCGCGATTATGAGAATGATGCTGACAAACGCGGCCACAGGAGCCGAACGCGAACGGCGTTTGGGCAGGTAATCCTCACCTGGCACATACCCGCCGAAGTCATACCCACCGCTGATAGTGCGACCGTTTTCGTCTCCCTCGACTTGATCGCCGCCATTGCCCCGAGAATTCATTGGTTCTCCTTCGGATCAACGCATTCATTTCCGCCGAAAATCGGCGCTAATAGCAAGCATACAGTCGAGGAGGCTAAGCGGTGAATTGCGCGCTGATGTGCCGGTACTGTGTTGCGCAATGCTCGGCGGGCGCAGTTCGCGCAGTATGTTGCGGGCACAGGGCCCATTGACAGGTGAAGGTGGAGCTAGCCGCGAACGTTCAGGTACCCCGGCCCTTTGGTAAGCTCCTGCGGATTGATCAACCACGGCTTTCGATGAAGCATCTCAATCTGAAGCCCTCGCGCGAAATCCTCTGCGCTGCGCGCACCCTCTATACCGAGCGACCGTCCCAGCAGTTCCACAACATCCTGCGGGCTCCACCCCAGTGCGTGAAGCTTGCGCAAAGTGACTGCGCCATCACGCTTCGCCAGCCTAACTCCCTCGACGTTGAGCACCATCGGAACATGAAAGTAGCGTGGCGCCGCAGAGCCAAGTACTCGCTGAAGGTATACCTGGCGGGGTGTTGACGGCAGAAGGTCGTCTCCGCGCACAACTTGGGTGACGTTCTCCACGCCGTCGTCGAACACCGAAACGAAGTTGTAGCTGAACACGCCATCTCCGCGACGAATCACAAGGTCATCAACACTACCCGTGTACGGCCCGTTGATCTCATCCACTACGGTCAGGTCCCCGGACCCTCCATCCGGGAACTCCGTTCTCAGGCGCATCGCTGGTCCGCGCCGCATTCCTGCCAACTTCGCCCGGCCCGATTCTCTCTCCTGTTCAGTCAACGCACTGCACGTGCCGGGATAGGAACCCGGCGGGCGGTGGGGAGCTGAGGCGACTTCTGCCAGATCCTTTCTGGTGCAGTAACACTCATACAGGAGTCCCCTGCGCATGAGATCTTGAAAGACTTCCTCATACCGATCGAGGCGTTCCGACTGGAAGATAATCGGACCATCCCAGTCCATTCCAAGCGATTCAAGGTCGCGGAGTTGGCGATCCACAAACTCCGGCCGTGACCTCTCGTCGAGGTCTTCCATTCGGATATCGAAGCGGAGGCCCTCGTTACGCGCCAAAGACCATGCCAGCAACGCGGTGCGCAGGTTACCCAAATGTAAATCGCCTGTTGGCGACGGCGCATAGCGCCCAGCGCCCCGCCTTGCTGGATCGCCAACCGCGGCCACTGAGCCGGCAGGACCGTGCATGTTCGCATCTGCCACTGAGAGCTGCCTTTCGATGGTTGAAACCACCCTAATGCTACGCGGTGGCACGCGTGTGGGTGTGGTGCGAGGTTGTGGGTTGCATTGTGAGGTTGTGGGTTGTGGGTGGCCGGCAACCTCTCCATCACACCTGGCACTGGCACCACGGGTGGGGGTCAGTGTGGGTGGGGGTCAGTGTGGTGGGGGTCAGTGTGGTGGGGGTCAGTGTGGGAGGGGTCAGGTGTGGTGGGGGTGCACCCACCACACCTGACCTACACGCCTACTTGCGGTAGGCGGCTAACGTGTCACTACCAGAACCAAACCAATCACCAGCAACAAGCTGATCAGAAGAACGCCCAAACACAAAGCCTGGACGAGACCCACCAGCCAACCGATCATTCACAAACACACGCGTCCCACGAACAACCGAAACCGAATCAGCCCCATCACCATCAAAATCACCCACAACCGCACGATCCGACACCCGACCAAACGTAAACACCACATCAGCAGACCCACCAGAAGCAACCTGCTTCACCAAGAACCGCGACCCACGCTGCACACCTAGGCCTGCAACACCATCACCATCCCAATCACCCGCAAGCGGAACATCAGACGCCTTGCCGTAAGCCACACTCAGATCAGCAGACCCACCACGCACACGACCATCCACGCTGAAGCGAACATAGAACCTGTTCGATGAGGCAGCCTTGACCGCCACATCATCAGACCCATCCCCATCAAAGTCACCCACAACAGGGATACTGCCCGCCGGACCATACACAATCGAATAACTGGACGCACCCGACCGGTTCGCATCCAAGAACGTATACGTGCGACCAGTACGAAGAACCAGAGTATCTACCCCATCCCCATCAAAATCACCCGACAACACCTCATCAGCAGAGCCAATCTTCGCGGCAAACTCCGTCACAGTCCGAACCAACGAATCCTGGAAAAACACATTCACACCCACAGAACCATCCACCACAGGAACCACACCAGAGGTATCCGGATCCTGAGGGTGAGTGAAACTCCAACTTGAGGTTGAGCCATCTGCCAGCGCGTAGCCGTCAACCGCCTCTGCAGTGACCACGACCGTCTGACCAGAGGCAACCTCAACGGCTCCCGTCACGAGTTCGCCATTTACTAGGTACACAACACCTTCAACGGAAGGGATCGTGATGACGCCGTCGGCGTATGTTGGCGCTGCAGCCTCGACGATGATGGTCTCACCGTCGTCGCCATCAACGTTCACGCCGATCTTGACTGGATCGTGGTCCGAAGAACGGAACTCTGACGTGTCATAGAGCAAGGTGACGTTGTAGTTATAGCGCGAATACTCACGTGCCAACGATTCATCAGCGTTAATGGAGTACACGCCGGCGTCGGTGACCATATCGAGTGCAGCTTCGTTGCCAAGCGCCTGATCCAATGAACCCATCAGACCGGAGTACTGGTACGTGGTCAACGAAAGGTATGAATCATCGTTCTCAGTATCAGCGAGGTGCTGCATCACGCGCGTGTACCCGGCATCGTTGAGCGTGAGGATCGGATCCTCAGCAGAGTACGAATTGAGGTCACCCACGATGAAGACAGGTTCATTTGCCCATTCGTCAGCGATCCATTCCGTCAAGGTTTCAGCCTGAGCCACACGATCAGAGTTGGCGTTCCCTTGCCACTTGTCTGGCGCTGCTGTTCCGCTGCCCTTGGACTTGAAGTGATTAACAACCACCACGAAATCGTCGCCGTAAGGTTCGCCGCTCTCATCTACCGCTTGCCACGTCTGGGCAAGTGGCTCGCGGGCGTTACTGAAGGCCGATGCGCCAATGAGAACTTCGGAATCGCCGATCGGCTCAACTTCCTTCGGCTGGTAAATGAAGGCAAGACGGATGACGTCTTCCTCAGATAGGTCCGGCAAGAGACTCGGGGATGCGACAGCTTCCCACTTCTCATATCCCGCCGCGGTGTTGAGGGCTGCGACCAGCTGATCAACAGAGTAGTCGCGGTCAAAGCCGTTCTTTGCAGAGTTCTCAATCTCCTCAAGTGAAACCACAGAGGAATCGAGCTTGTTGATGGCTGCAACGATCTTCGCCTGTTGGCGGTTGAGGCTTTCGTCGGTTGCAGCACCGCGCACGGTGTCGCAACTGTTGGCCGTGATCGGAGTTCCAGCGCGATCGCTGTATGTGCTGGTGCACCCAACATCGGCCGCAGTGGTGGTGAAGTAGTTCAGAACGTTGAAGCTGGAAATTGATATATCGCCGCCAACTTCAGGGCTGGAATCAGGGCGCGTGCTCGAAAACTCGAAGGAGAGCGCCGAAAGATCCTGACCACTTGCACTGGTCAAAGGCTTGAGCGGCTGCAACCCCCACGTGCTGTTGCGGTAATCCAAAACTGCAGGCTGAGTCTGCGTAACTGCCGCACCTGTACGAACTTCGTTAGCGAGGGTGAGCCAAGAGACCGGAATGGCCTTATTGGTCGCGTTGCTCAAGAAGTTTGTGGTCATGCCATCGTCAAGTGTGATGAGGCGAGCGTTGTTCTGATCCTCAAGGGCTTGAACTGCGCTTTCACCGTCGCGCGTCGGATTGAGAACATCAGTTGGCTGGCGAAGTGGTTCGTCGCCCATTGCAACGCCAATCGTGCCGTATTGGTTTGTCTGGTAGTTGTTGGTCACGGTCATATCGCCCGTAATCTTGACCAACATACCCTCCAAGGATTCACGCTCATTGTCGCTACCCGGCAGGGCTTCGAGTTCAACTGCGGCCGGAACGGCAACACCTTCTGGCGGAGCCTCCTTTGCATAGCTGGAGGCAGTCACCTGAGTTAGGTTGTAGTACTCGCTGACTGCACCTGTCACACTAACGTAGTCACCGATCTGCACCGCGTTGGCAATTCCACTGGACGCCGCGTAAATGAAGATGCCATCAGAGGCTCCAGAGTGGCTGGTGCCGCCGCCGGTACCCGCTGTCTGAAGATAGAGGCCGTTGAACCCACCTGCTGGATAGACGGCCGTAACGTAGCCCTCCGTTGTGACAGTGGTTCCTGTCACAGGAGATGCAGCGCCAGTACCTTGGATGCTAGCGATCGGAGTCACCACATCGGTAGTGGGCGCCGGCGAAGTTGGCGTTGGATCTGGAGTCGGAGCCGGCGGAGCGGTCTCACCCTTGGAATTGGTTGGTGTGGGCGCGCCTTCCGCGAAGTCTGACTCATTGTTGTCTGAGTCGGCACCAGCGGCACGCGAGATAGAGGAACCGGTGGACGGCGCCGCAGCCGCGCTGGTTTCGAATGCCTTATTTGTCCCGAGTCCCACAAAGTCGATGAGATTCGTGGAAGTGTAATCGATATTCCCGCCAGTCGCAGTTGCTGGTAGAGCGCCATTTCCGATGGCGAATCCACCGTTCTTTCCCAGGCCGTCGTTACAGCCCCATAGCTGGTCTGCTCCCGGCAAGTTTGCCTGGGAAGCGGTTGCCATGTGTATGAGGTAGTACCCATTGGCAGGGACAGTTCCCGTTAAGGTCCCGTTATTCTGGCACTGCAGGGATCCACTGGCTGCGTAATAGCCAACTCGAACGCCATCGAGGCTGATCGCTTGGCTCGTGGGATTGTAGAGTTCGACGTACTTGCCGGAAACGTTGATTTCATTGATGACCACGGCGTCGCCGGCCGGCGAGGCCGTGGCTGGAACGGTGCTGAAAGTGGCTGCCACCACTGCTGCTGCAGCGGTCATGGCAAACCCCTTCCCTCTTCCTCTGATACTCACGTGCTTCCCTTCGTTGGGTCTTATCTGTGCCTGTGTGACGCACAGATAACTCAGATACTACGCACAGGAGGTAACGCGAAAGCGATGATTGGATGACTAGTTGGTTTCGCTTCGCTTTTCCAACCCACCCAGTAGCGCTTAGATGAAAGAATTTGCAGATAAACGCCCATTTCAACCCGTGTTTACACGATTCTTCCAACTTTTCAGTACCAGAGACCCTCACAAATCTGTGCTTCAATCTTGAGGATTACTCATGTTATAGAACGATAGGAGGAGGATGCCTGATGTAGCGTTGAGTCCACGACCATCCGTCAGAATGGAGCAGAACGTGAGCCTCATCGATAACACGTTGTGGTGGCAGGTCTTTCCGCTCGGTGCGTGCGGCGCGCCCATTCGGATACGTTCCGGTGACGATTCCGCGCACCGCCTCCCTCGCCTCATCCCGTGGCTTGATCACGTTGTGGATCTGGGGTGCAACGGATTGCTCCTTGGCCCAATCTTCGAATCCGTCTCTCATGGGTATGACACGCTGGACCATTTCCAGATCGATCGTCGCTTGGGTGATCAGAACGACTTCGATGATCTGATCTCTCAATGCACTGAACGCGGAATCGCCGTGATGCTTGATGGAGTGTTCAACCATGTTGCAGTCACGCATCCTCGCGCAGCGCAGCTCGCGGCCACGTCTCCTGATGGCACACCACAGGTTTGGGAGGGTCACAACGAACTCGTGGTGCTCGACCATTCGAAGTCCGAAGTAATCGAACTGGTTGCGGAAGCCATGTTGTACTGGTTGCGGCGTGGCATAGCGGGCTGGCGGCTCGACGTCGCTTACGCCGTCCCATCATCCTTCTGGCGGGAAGTCACTGGTATTGTCCGTGCTGAGTTCCCAGAAGCAGTGTTCCTCGGTGAGGTGATCCACGGTGACTATCCACAGTTCGTAGCCGAAAGCTCGCTAGACACTGTGACCCAGTATGAGCTGTGGAAGGCCACATGGAGTTCGATCCAAACCCGCAACTTTTGGGAACTCGCATGGTCCCTTGAGCGGCATGAGGCCTTTGTTGCCAGTTTTGTGCCGCAGACCTTCATTGGCAATCACGACGTCGAACGAATAGCCAGCCAGGTTGGCGATTCCGGTGCCGTGCTTGCGGTCAGTGCCCTCCTCACGCTGCCGGGCATGCCGTCCATTTATTATGGCGACGAACAGGCCTTCCGTGGGCGCAAGTTGGAGGGCTTTGCTGCCGACGACGAACTCCGCCCTCCGCTTCCTGATTCTCCCGAGGCTCTTTCGGACATGGGTATGTGGATGGAAAACATCTACAAGGGACTCATTGCTCTACGCAAGCAGCGCCCATGGCTCGCACGCGCTCACATCAAGGTTGATGGCAAGCAAAACGAGTGGATCGAATATACGGTGACGCCACGTGATAGTGAAACCGCGGATCATGATGGTCTACACGTACGTCTTGACGTGGACCCATTGGCCCACGTCGCAATCTCAGACCTAGCAGGACATCAGCTGTTTGCTTGGGGAGAGCAGAAATAGAGTGATCTCCGGTCTGACTCGGAGCTGATGGCCATCAGCATTGCGAAGAGCAAGCGGGTGCTGGTGGCAGTGTGCGCCTCCTCGCTGCCTCAATCGCTGCCGCCGAGTAGCCTTGTGCCATGCGCTGTTCCTATTTCGACGCCGGAGTGTGCCTATCCTGTACCCTCATGGGCAGCGATTATTCTGTGCAGCTCGCGCAAAAGAACGCTCGTGTGGCAAAGCTGTTTAGCGATTTCCCAACTCTGAGCTGGCTACCTCCTATGGCCTCAGCGGAATCCCACTTCCGGAATAAGGCCAAGCTGGTTGTGGGCGGAACAGTCAGCGCACCAACCCTCGGGATCCTAGGTCCAAGCGGGCGGGGTGTGGACCTTCAGGAGTGTGGGCTATATGAGCCCGCACTTGCCGTGAGTTTTGAGCCGCTAGTTCGCTTCATCACATTGGCCACCCTGCCACCGTTCGATGTGGCAACTGGACGCGGCGAACTCAAGAACATCATTGTGACCGTGTCTCCTGCTGGCGAGCTCATGGTGCGATTTGTACTTCGTTCATCAGAGAGCATCGTTCGGATTCGGAAGCACTTAACGTGGCTGCTCGATGCGCTGCCTCAAGCTGTGGTTGTCACCGCGAACTTGCTTCCAGAGCGTAAGGCCGTCCCCGAAGGCGCAACAGAAATCGTACTGACAGAGGCGCAGCATCTGCCTATGAGGCTAACAAAAGCCACGCTCAACCTCCGCCCGCAATCTTTCTTCCAGACCAATACTGCTATCGCGCAGGGCCTCTACGATCAGGCCGCCGCATGGGTGGCCAGCATGGAAGGCCCTCTTCACCTGTGGGATCTCTACTGCGGTGTAGGAGGATTTGCTCTCTCCTGTGCTGGGCCAGATCGTAGCGTGCTCGGAGTGGAAATCTCGGAGCAGGCCATCGCGAGCGCGCAGACTTCCGTTGCTGATTCGAACCTTGATGTGCGCTTCCTCGTGGGTGACGCCCTCACGGCCGCCTCCCACGAGGAAGCGGATCCAGACCTTGTGATTGTCAATCCACCACGGCGCGGCATTGGGGATCTGGCCGACTGGCTCGATCGGTCACCGGCCCGCAATGTTATCTACTCCAGCTGCAACGCCGACTCGCTCATACGAGATCTCGCCCAAATGCCCCATTTCACTCCCGTGGAGGCACGAGTCTTTGACATGTTCCCTCAGACCAACCACGCAGAAACGATGGTGCTCCTAGAGCGTGTTGCATAGGATTCAGAGCCCAGTCACGTGCCGCTAGACATGGTCATACCGTGAATCGGGCCGGAAAACGGTGGGACGTTGACGGCCACCCGAATGGCCGGACGATCACATACCCAAGAACTCTTTCAGGCTTGGTAGAAGTCGCTTTGTCTGTTCCATACCTGCGTCGTAGGTGGATTTCAGTTTGGCCACGTTCATTTCGTGATTCGTTATGTTGATCGTCTCGGGTGTGTAGATCCAGGCACGTCCTTGGCGCTCCAGCTCGAAAAGCTGCTGACGCGTGTGGTTGTAGTTCTGCGGGCGCTCAATCAGGCCCTCTGCGATGTGAGGAGTGCGCCTGAAGTACGTCCGAAAGAACTGTGGATTGCGTGGCGCCTTCTTGACATAGTCACGCGGTCGCGTAAGGACTACGACGAAGTTCTTGTACCCATCCTGCATCGCCGCATCCAGTGCGATACCTCCCGATGGACCAAGTGCGCCATCTGCGTAGACTTCGCCATCGATTTCAGTGAAGGGCATAATTCCTGGCATTGTGGAAGAGGCCTGGACCTTGAGCATGAGGTCCTTGTGGTCTGCGATGCTAGCGCGATTCCAATAGACCTCTTCACCATCGCTTACGCGAAAGGCTCCGATGCGAAAGTCAGTGGTACTGGAATCGAATGATTGAAAATCGAAAGGGAAGGAACTTCCCTGTTCGGTGGCCTCATGATAGATGTAGCGCGAATTGAAGTAGCCCTCTCCCCTCAACCAGGAGCGCATACCACCCATATTAGGGTCGCCCACAAATTCGACCCAGGATTGTGCCGAACGCGTGATATCACGCGAAATGTAATTGACGGTGTTTGAGGATCCAGCTGAGATCCCTGAAACGTGTGGGAAGAATATTCCCTGTTCAATCAACGTAACTACCATCGGTGCAGTGGCGCTGGCACGCATTCCTCCACCCTCAAAGATGAGCGCTGTTTCTTCGATCTTCGGCATTGGATCTCCTCCCGTGGCGTAGAGGCAGAGACGGTGACCTCTGCTTCGTGACTCCAACCGTTTCAGTGTATCCATCTCGGACAAGACCGAACCATGTGAGGAAGGCCTATTCAGCCATCACAAACTCACTGCAAGTTGGGGTTGTACTTGAGCGAGTTCACCTTGCAAGAACACTCAGTGGCAATATTGATCGACTGGGCGATTGCACCCTCAGCGCGCAGCTCGAGGAGCTTCGGCACAACCTTGTCCCGCAGCATCCATGGGTCGATTGTGTTTACGTAGATCTTCGTGCCGCCCTCGAATCCAGCAAGTGTTGAGACCCTCCACTTGATAAGGATTCGCCACGGCATGGCAACGTCCAGATCAAGCGGCTTGGAGTACCATTCTTCATTCGTGGGAATAAAAACCCCTGTTGCGGCATGCATCGCGTGAACGAGGTCCGATACGTCCCGAAGTTCCTCTGGCGTGTGTTCCCATGGTTGGCAAGAGGCCGAACGGCTCCACACCTCGAGCGTGGGATAACGGTGGCCGAAGCCTGCGATGGCGATTGCATGCTTGTTCTCGGCAATAACGAGGTTCTGAGAGCTCGCATAATCAACGGCCGCTTCGTTGTAATAGTTCGGGTTGTCGCGAACCTTAGGCGCTTCCATTCGAGCATTCACGGAGCGCTCATCGATCGCAACAAGCTGTTTGTGTAGATGGTCAAATGACGCACCTGCAGGGCGAAGCCAATTCTGGAATACCTGCACATACTTCACGTAGCGGTTCTGAGCGTAAAGATCGCGCATAGCGTCCACAGTAAGCCGCATATACCACTGATGTTCTTGGGGCGTTAGGGTTCCGGAAGAAGCAAGTTGGGAAGAATCATGTGCGCCATCCACATAGTGACGGCGCGAGATAATCACCTCGTGACCCCCACCAAAGAATGGCTGCGCCATTTGAATGCGCTCCCATTCCGTCATTTTCTCCCACTCAGATGTTTCAATATGGGAAGCGGTAGCTTTTTGGTGAACAACTGACAGTGCATGCGCCTTCCCAGCTGGATCAGCGAGGTATCGTTCCATGCGCTCCTGCGCAGCAACAGGCATCTTGTACCCGTAGTTCTTCACCCAGAAGTCGTAAGAGACGATCTCAAAGAGGTTTCCCACCCGGCGGAACTCCCAAGGCTCAGCGAGGTCATCAACCGCCGTCGCGTAGCTGATAACAGCATCGTCGCCAGATCGTGCAATGCGAGCCTTCTCCGGCGGAGTCTCAAGGATTCGGTCAGCGCAGAATGCGCAGGTCTTCCCTGTATCAGCCAAGGGCATGGGGTTTTCCGGGGTTACGTCAAGTGGCCGATTAGCACGTCCCGGTACCGTCCAAATCTCCGTACCTGAAAATGGGTTGAGCTGCTTGATAGTGCCATCTGCGAGGCGAGTCAGCTGGGGCGGGATGGGAGAGGGAATACTCTGGGGCATGATGCGACCTTTGATGTGGCTCAGAATTCGATCCCAATCCTACCTAAGCAAACTGCGCTGAGGCTGGACGACTGGCCCAATCAAGCCTCGCCCTCCTCCGCCAACATAGCTACGCATCTATGGACAATGCACAGTTCTATGCGAGAATAGATTGCTGCTTCCGGCATGGGAGAAGCCCAGCCGATCGGCTGCCCTCACATGGAGGTTGTGCCATGAATCCGCAGTCTTCTGCCTCGAACTCGAGGTTTGAACAGCAGTTCGGTGCGCTGGGCATTGCTCTGGCCGCCGTCGTCGTTGTTGTATCACTGAATCTGCGTCCTGTTCTCACTTCGGTTGGACCCATTTCGGATCTCATCCAAGCAGGAACGGGCCTTTCAACTTCGGCAATGGGCCTTCTAGCTTCCGTCCCGGTCCTGTGCATGGGAATCGGTGCGTTGTGCACTCCATGGATCATCCGAACAATCGGCATGGACTCAGCGGTCGTGGCGGCATTGGTCGCCTTGGGTATCACAACGGCCATACGATCGTTCGTTCCAGGAGCGGGCCTGTGGATTGGCACGGTGGGAATCGGATTGGCGATCGGAGTTCTCAATGGAGTCCTTCCTCCGATCATCAAACGCGACTTCCCGACGCGATCCACAATGGTGATGGGAATTTATTCTGCAGCGTTGACGATGGGTGCTGCGGTCGCCTCCGGCGTGGCTGTGCCCATCGCCGGGGCCACTTCTTGGCGCGTAGCCACCGGAATCTGGCTGGTTTTGGTGGTCATCGGCCTGGCGGCGTGGGCATGGTCAATTCAAGCTCGCGGCAGTCTGATCCGCATCAGTCCTGAGCAACACATTCGGGGTAGCCACATTTCTCACGCACCACGCGTAAATGTTTGGCAGAATCCACTGGCCTGGGCCATCACGAGTTTCATGGGGCTCCAAAGCTTCCTCTTCTACACGTTCGTGCAGTGGCTTCCGGATCTCGAAAAGTCGAATGGGATCTCAGCCGAAGTCGCGGGCGTACATATGATGCTCTTCCAGATCGCTGGGCTGGCCGCAACCTTGCTGGTAACAGCAATTCAAGGTGAGCGCCCCGATCAGCGCTGGGCGGCATTCGCAACTGGCGTGATCTGGTTCGTAGGTTTGGGTGGAATGCTCGCTGCTCCATCTCTCGCACTAACGTGGGCGATAGTCATGGGCCTCGGTTCGGGCGCGTCTTTCAACCTTGCGCTCTCCTTCATCTCCACGCGCACGGTTGACTCCTACCAAGCATCCGCGGTATCTGGAATGTCGCAATCGCTCGGCTACGTCATAGCCGCCATTGGGCCTACGCTTGCAGGCCTTATGGCGGAGTCCCTCAGCTGGGATGCCGTGCTTGTGATGACTGCGGGAGTTGCTGCGGCGATGATGGTTCTTGGAGTAATTGCCGGGCGCCCAGTTAAGATATCGGGCTGACCACCACGCCAACCGACCGTCACGCCAACCGACCGTCACGCCGCTAGAGCCGGTAGCTGCTTTGGATCTCCTGACGCTCATCTTTTGTGAGAGCGGAGATGCTGCGCGCCTTCTTCCACGTGAATCCCGATTCGCTAGAGGCCGTACGCCCCAAAGTGAGGCGCGGCCTACCGAAAATGACAGATTCAGGGCCAGTTTCCAACAAGGGTGCGAGTGCCTGACCAATTGCCTCAGTAGGCAAGCGTGACTCTGCGCGTGCCACAGCAACCTTGATCTCCGCTTCCCCAAGTTTGCCGGTCATAGCCTGCACCGCAGCATCGAACCAATCCTGCCACGGCCGGTTGACCCCACTAACGTAAATAAACGAACCTTCGGCGACGACATCGGAGAACGTCACGTCTAGTCCCGGAGCGTCCGGAAGATCACCGATCGTATCGAAAACGGAATGACCAGACCAGTTGGGCACAAGAGTGTGATTAAGCCATTCGGCCGGCACGGTTCTCAGGCACTCCGGGAGCACTGCTGTAAGTGACGTCAACTCTTGTACGTCTGGGAAAGTGACAACCCACGCGAGTTCACCGAACTCTTCTGGCGAGTAGGGATTGAGGTAATCTGTGCGACTGACGAACTCCATGTGGCAAGTCTAGGCACCTACCCAATGCCACTGGCTAGACGTACGACGCCAGATGCTAGGCGCACGATGCCCGATGCCCGATGCCCGATGCCTGATGCCTGATGCCTGATGCCTGATGCCCGATCGTAGATCTATCAGCTCTGCGAGAGATTAGAGCTTTCTGCGGCTGCTTTTCGAGCCGCACGCTCTGCGGACATCCGCTCCACGTCAGCTTCCGTCAGAGGTCCTTGGGTGGTACCCGGCACGCCGCCATCGCGAATCCATGAGATGCGCAAGGCATCCTTGAAGCCAAAACGTGCGAGATGGATTCCCACTACCTGTTCCAGTTGGTCGCATTCCGAGTCTGCACAGGTGAGTTCCATGACAAGAGCATCGGGCCTGGCCATGAGCACAATTTCTCCACGATCAGCGAATGAAAGGTTGCCATGATCCTCCTCCCAGCTCCCACTGATCTTGCGGCCCATGTGGGAAACCAGCTGCTTCCCGTACCGGGCAGCGCGATCCGTCTCTACTGTTGCAATGGAAATCACAAGAACCTCTTCCAGTAAGGTCTACCTAACCTTTTGGTCCATGGTGCCCCAAGTTGTCGCGATTGTGAAGAGGCAGCACGTGGGGTACTGGTCTCCATTCTGCGTCACGTGGTACCAGAACGTGCCACGCTTATGTCCTATGCTTGGCACACCCACACGGCTTTATTCTGGCGGTTTTCCGGGAAATGGGCAGGAATTATGAGATGTTTGGAATAAATCCCAGTCATCCAAAGTTGAGTTGGGTGGACTCAAGAATGACGGAGTCAAGTGGACATAAGTTGCTTGACGGTCCACACTTGAGTGGTAAGCGAATTCTCGCAGCCAGATAAGAACATAGGGTTTCGGCCAATGGGCCAACCCATTGAGAACATCAGTTCCGTTGACACCAGAACTTAGGAGAACAACATGGCACGTGCAGTCGGAATCGACCTCGGCACTACAAACTCTTGCGTCGCCGTCCTCGAAGGTGGCGAACCCACCGTCATCGCAAATGCTGAAGGCGCCCGCACCACCCCATCGGTGGTTGGCTTCCTCAAGACCGGCGAAGTCGTCGTCGGCGAAGTGGCAAAGCGGCAGGCCGTGACAAACGTCGACCGCACCATTTCGTCCGTCAAGCGCCACATGGGCACAGACTGGACCACCACGATCGATGGCACCACCTACACACCTCAGCAGATTTCCGCCTTCATCCTGCAGAAGCTGAAGAAGGACGCGGAAGCATACCTCGGTGAACCAGTCACCGATGCCGTCATCACCGTCCCGGCATACTTCAACGATGCTCAGCGCCAAGCGACCAAGGATGCAGGCGCCATTGCTGGCCTCAACGTCCAGCGTATCGTTAACGAACCGACTGCAGCCGCACTCGCATATGGCCTCGAGAAGGGCAAGGAAGATGAGGATATCCTCGTCTTCGATCTTGGCGGTGGCACATTCGACGTCTCCCTTCTGGAAGTTGGTAAGGACGACGACGGCTTCTCCACCATTCAGGTGAAGGCCACATCCGGCGACAACCGCCTGGGCGGCGATGATTGGGATCAGCGCATCGTGGATTGGCTCGTTGCGCAGGTCAAGGCGTCCTCCGGCGCTGATCTCTCCAAGGACAAGATCGCGTTGCAGCGCCTGCGTGAGGCTGCTGAAAAGGCGAAGAAGGAACTCTCCTCCGCAGCAACCACCAGCATCTCCTTGCCGTACATCTCCATGTCCGATGCGGGCCCGGTGCACGTTGACGAAACGCTTACCCGCGCGAAGTTTGAAGAGATGACAAAGGATCTACTCGAGCGCACCAAGACTCCGTTCGCCAACGTTATTCGCGACGCTGGCGTCAAGGTCGGCGATATCGACCACGTGGTGCTTGTTGGTGGCTCGACCCGTATGCCGTCAGTCTCTGACGTGGTCAAGAACCTTACGAGCGGCCGCGAGCCCAACAAGAGCGTTAATCCTGACGAAGTTGTGGCCGTTGGTGCCGCACTCCAAGCAGGCGTCATTACAGGTGACCGCAAGGACGTGCTCCTCATCGACGTGACCCCGCTTTCACTGGGAATTGAAACGCAGGGCGGCATCATGACCAAGCTCATCGAGCGCAACACGGCTATCCCAACCAAGCGCTCGGAGACCTTCTCCACGGCGATGGACAATCAGCCATCGGTTTCCATTCAGGTGTTCCAGGGCGAACGTCAGTTCACTCGTGACAACAAGCCGCTCGGAACCTTCGACCTGACTGGAATTGCCCCGGCTCCTCGTGGTGTGCCTCAGATTGAAGTCACCTTTGATATCGACGCCAACGGCATCGTTCACGTGTCCGCACGTGACAAGGCCACCAGCAAGGAACAGTCGATGACCATCACAGGTGGATCGGCACTCCCCAAGGATGAGATCGACCGCATGGTCAAGGAAGCCGAAGCACATGCTGCTGAGGATGAGAAGCGCAAGGAAGAAGCGGAAACTCGTAACCTTGCCGAGCAGACGGTCTACTCGATCGATCAGCTCCTCAAGGACAATGCGGAGAAGATTCCGGACAACGTTGCCACTGAAGTCAAGGAAGCCGCAGATAAGGTCCGCGAAGCACTCAAGGGTGAAGATTCCGAAGCTGTTAAGGCTGCCCTTGCCGAACTGAATGAGAAGTCTCAGGCCATCGGCCAAGCTCTTTACGCGAATCAGTCAGCCGAGACTGACGGATTCACTGCAGCAGGCGAAGCCGGGCGCGCGTCAGCTTCAGGAAGTGACGACGACGTCGTCGACGCCGAAATCGTTGACGAGGATGACCAGAAGTGAGTGAAGAGAACATCAATGCCGAGGGTGAGGAACTGAACCAAACCCCTCAGCCAGGCGAAGGTGAGAGTAGCGAAGCGGCCGAATCCGCAACGCCACCCGAACCTGCCGAAGCCAACGGTGAAAGCGAGGCCGAACAGCCGATTGATCCGCTGAGTGAAGCGATGAATACCATCACGTCACTCGAAGATCAGCTGGCTCGAAGCAACGCTGACAACTACAACCTACGTCAGGAGTACAACGGCTTCGTTCGTCGCTCCAAGCAAGACGGCGCAAATAGGTACGAAGAAGGCATGGCCCATGTCATCGAGAGCCTGCTCGCTGTGCTTGATGACATTGCGCTGGCACGCCAGCACGGTGACCTCGAAGGGCCAGCTGGGCAGATCGCTGAGAAGCTTGAACAGACTCTCAAAGTCAACTTCAATGTGGACAGGTTCGGAGCCGAAGGCGATGAATTCGATCCTCAGGTTCATGAGGCTTTGATGCATCAGACCTCGCCTGACGTCACAATTGAGAAAGTCAATGTGCTCATTCAACCTGGGTACAAGGTGGGGGAGAAACTCCTGCGCGCTGCGCGCGTCGGAGTGATTTCGCCAGCGTAGGACAACAGTTGGTGCGCCGCCCACACGCCTGGGCGGCGCACCTCGTCAATAGGAGGTGAGGCGTGATGGCAGCCAGTCAAGATTGGATGCAGAAGGACTTCTACAAGGCCTTGGGAGTGTCAAAGGATGCCTCCGAGGATGAGATCAAGAAGGCCTACCGCAAGCTTGCCCGCCAGTACCACCCTGATCGCAATCCCGGCGACAAGGCGGCTGAAGAGAAGTTCAAGGAAGTGGGAGAGGCCTATCAGGTTCTCTCTAACTCTGAAGACCGCAAACAGTACGATGCGATCCGTTCGCTCGGTGCGTCGGGCTTTCCACGTGGTGCTGCCGGAGGTGATACGGCAGGGTTTGAGGACATCTTCTCCCAGATGTTCGGCGGTGGTAATCCCAACGTCAAGTTCTCCACCAACACCGGCGGTAACGCCGGTGGATTTGAGGACATCTTCTCGATGTTTGGCGGAGGTGGGTCGCAATCTGGATCGCGGTTCGGCTTTGGCTCGACCCGGCGTCCAGAGCGCGGCGCAGACATCGTGTCAGAGGTTTCCATCCCCCTCCGCCAGGCAATTGCGGGCACCACGGTCAAGATGACCACTACTCGCGGCAAATCGATTACGGCCCGGATCCCTGCGGGTGTTCACGACGGTCAAAAGATCAGGATTGCCGGAAAGGGCAATCCCGGATCGAATGGCGGTCAGGCCGGCGATATCATCGTGACCGTTCGAGTTGAAAAGCACCCTGTATTCGATGTCAAAGACTCGGATGTCTATGTGGACCTTCCCGTTTCCTTTGGAGAGGCGGCCCTCGGTGCCACCGTGGAAGTCCCAACTCTTGACGGCAAGACGGTATCAGTGAAGGTCCCCGAAGGTTCCTCCACAGATAAACTGCTGCGAGTGAAAGGTAAGGGAATGCCGCAGGGCCGACACGCTCACGGCGATCTGTATGTGCGGCTCAAAGTTGTAGTCCCCCGCCAGATGTCGGATGAAGCAAGGCGAGCAGCAACTCTCTTTGCTGCGGCGACTCGCGACGCGGATCCCCGTGCCGATTTCATGAGCTTGGCGAGGAGTTGACATGACGGCGAAGGCCGGGCGCGACGCCCCAATCCTTTCTGTCTCCGTTGCGGCGGAGCTAGCGGGTATGCACCCCCAAACGCTGCGGCAATACGACAGGTTGGGGCTCGTCCCGGCCAAGCGAACGCGCGGTGGTGGGCGCCGGTATAGCCTCGCCGATGTTGACAAACTTTTAGAGATTCAAGAACTCTCCCAGACAGAAGGAATCAACTTGGCAGGGATCTCGCGGATCATGGAACTGCGAGATGAAGTCGAGGCTCTAAAGAAGCAGACAGCAAAGTTGCGCCAAAGGTTGCACCAGCAGCAGATGATGATGGAAGAGCGCCTAATGCTCGAACAGCGTGTATTTGCGGCTGGCGAGGATGGAGACGTGGTCATGTTTGCCCGGGCTCAAGAGCTGCGCGAACGCCTCCGCGAGGAGGCTCACCAAGTACTACGCAACTCAGGAAGTTCACATCACGAAGGCTCCGAACTGGTGCTCTGGCGGCCGTATCCGGTTTCCGCGCGCGTGTTCACGCTGCCCGAACCCGAGTTTGACATCGACGCCGATTCCATTGAGCTTGGTTTGACGCTCGATGAGGCTGAAGACTTCTACCACGACTGACGGCCACTCTATGCGCCATCGCAGTGACGAAGTGCGGTGAGCGTCGCGCTCATGCGTGTGCCGCTCGGCTCATCCACGTGCCGTCAAAAGCGCTTTGGTGCTGCTGCCCAAACCTCGCACATCGAATGCCACAAGGCGTTCCACTTCTCGGAAACCTTCGGATAAGCAGATGCCTCTGACCTTGGCGTCACAGCCGCCTAGGATCATTTCGACACTGCGCATTCGCTCCCCGCGCAGCCGCTCAAGGAGGGCAACCACTGTCCCTCTGAGATAACCCCGGCCACGGCTCCCTCTGAAGATGCAGATCCTCCAGATCTTGGCGTCATTGCAGTCAACTTCATACCAGATTCCGCCAATGACAACGCCGTCCACGCAGATAGAAAGCAGTTCATGCCCTGGCATCGACATGCAATCTTCGATAGCTGGTGTTGGGGAATCTGCAACCATAGCAAGGGTTGATTCCGGATGAATACCTGTCACCCTGTCATGTTGCTCGGAGATCTCAAGCGGATCGCTGATCCACATGGCGTCGTCGGCAGCACGTACGCGGGCCAAGAAAGTACTCACCTCGTTCATGAACATTCCCCGCAGGCGCACCACAGGTACTCGACCAATCAAAGGGGTTCTATCTTCTGGGAAAGAGGCCCACAGCCTCACCTCAAGATCGCGGCTGGCCAGCTTGTTGAGGAAACTAAGCGATGAATCCCCCGCACACACCCGAGTGACAATTTCTCGATCCCCTGCGTGTATGCGCAGAGCTTCAATCCAATCTGCGGCGTCGCCCGCCGTGCGGCCGGCGACCAAGCGCAGAGGGTTTCCTTCACGGAGCCACAGCCATTGGCTGCATTCCTCATCCACTAGGACTTTTGACTCACGCGGAAGGCCAACCCGGAACTGATCGAGTTGCTTGGACACAAATGCCGCACGAGATTTGGCGTTCAGAAGCCCCGCATTAATGCGGATATCTGCCATGTGCTCGGCGGCCAAGGGCGCCCATTGAGCCACTTGTAGGACTTCGATTTCGCTCACTCGCACCCTCCCACTGTAAGGGACTTAAGTCTCAGGTGCCACTTAGTGAGACGAACCATGCTCCTTGAGTGCCACTACGACTTCATCCCCCACTTCGCCGCGCGCATCCGGAAGGTCAACTTCCGAACGATCCAGCACGACCCGCACCCCTCCACCAGGCAGTTTTCGCACAACGATCGCGCGAACGGTGGGAATGGCTCTCAGAAAACCCTCGGCCTCTGGGACAGGGTGTCCATAGAGTTCGGACATAGTTCCCACTTGGACAACCCGGCCATCACGCATGATCGCCACCCGATCCGCCACAGTGAAAGCCTCGTCATGATCGTGCGTAACATACACAGCAGCAGTACCAGCTTGTGTCAGAATTCGCCGCAGCTCCACAGAGAGCTCCTCGCGCAGGCGGCGGTCTAGGGCCGATAGGGGTTCGTCCAGCAACATGATGCGCGGGCGTGGTGCCAACGACCGCGCCAGTGCCACCCGCTGAGCTTGGCCTCCCGAGAGCGTTGTGACCGCACGTCCCGCGAACCCAGCTAGCCCAACAAGTTCAAGCCATTGGGCAACTTCCTGATGGACAGCCGCTCGCGATCTCCCACTCCGCTCGATTCCGTATGCCACGTTCTGGCCAACTGTTCGATGCGGAAAGAGCTGCGGCGATTGGAATACCATCCCACAGCCCCTCCTGTGCACTGGGATCCCCGCTGTATCTTCACCCTGAATGAGAACGTGCCCGGTAGTTACCTCTTCCAGCCCAGCAATTCCGCGCAGCATTGAAGACTTCCCGGATCCTGAAGCCCCGAGCAGCGCAAGGATTTCGCCCGGTTCCACCTCCACACTCACGTCGTGGACCGCCTCGTAACCGTCTGCATATGTGACGGTCACATGTGTGAGGGATAGAGCTGAACTACCGGCCATCAGGCTTTCCTTCCCGCTGCGCGCGGCTGCAAAGCCTCGCATATTGCCATGACGCCAGCCGTCACCACCGCAAGTATTACGGCACCCGCCATCGCCATTCCGTAGTTGTCTGCTCCTGCTCGGCTGAGCAAGCGCGCAATGACCACCGGTAACGTCAAATAGTCAGGAGAAGCCAGAAAGCTTGTTGCTCCGAACTCACCGAGCGAGATCGCGAATGCAAATCCCACAGCTAATCCCAGACCTCTCAGCATGAATGGCCCGTCCACTGTTGCGATGATTCTGCCCGGTCCTGCACCCAATGTGGCGGCGGCTTCCCGTAGCTGCGGATCGATCGCACGCAAGACTGGAACTAATGAACGCACCACCAACGGTAATGCCACCACGGCCTGTGCCAGTGGCACCAGCCACGGGCTGTTAGCTAGGTCTAGCGGGGGGCCCTGTAGCGTCACGAAGAACCCGAAACCCACGGTGACCGCTGAGACTCCTAACGGAAGCATCACAGCGGAATCTAGCAGCCGTTGGCTGCGGGCGAGCGCGGGGTTGCGTACGCGCCGGGAGAGGACCAGTGCCAATGGCACCCCTATAGCCAGTGCGATCCATGTGGCATCGGCAGCGATTCTCACGGAATGATTCATCGCTTCCAACACCGTAGTTCCGCCCGAGAACCCTTGGCCAGACGTCGCGAGCAAGCGATAGTTCTCCAAGGACCACGCCCCGTCTTTGCGCAGAGAACGCACCACGAGCGCCACCAGTGGCGCAGCCACGAGAAATAGCACGACGACGAGTGTTGCCACCAACGCTGGAATGTCACTTCGACGAAGGCGATGAGCCCCGCCTTCGTTCATCGAGAGAGCCGCCTCGCTGCCTGTTTGAGCGCGCCGCGATACCACCATCGCTACTGTCACAATTCCAAGTTGCAAAAACGAAAGAACGGCAGCCGTGCGCAAATCCAAGTACGTGGTTGTCTGCACCCAGATCTCGGTCTCAAGGGTTCCGTAGCCGGGTCGCCCAAGAGTTTGGACAATACCGAAGGCAGTCGAACAAAACAGAAACACGAGACTGGCACCGGACGCAATGGCTGGCCCTAATGCAGGAAGGGTGACTGTGAGCCACGTCCGGGCTGGACCGGCTCCCAATGTGCGTGCCGCATCCACCGAACGCGGATCCAAGCTTGCCCACATCGTTCCAACGGTCCGTACTACGACGGAAAAGTTGAAGAAAACCATCGCGAGTACAACCGCGGTCGTGGTCCCATCCAGTCCGAGGAATCCATATGCACCGTTATTGTGCAACAGTGCGCGGAAGGCTACGCCCACCACGACTGTTGGTAGAACAAACGGAACCGTTGCGACTGATCGCAAGATCCGGCGCCCCGGGAACTCACAACGATAGAGAATGTAGGCCCCAGGGATCCCCAGCAGTACTGAAAAGAATGTACCCGCCAGTGCCATCCACACCGTCTGCCACACAATGCGCCACGTTCGCATCGATCCGAGCACGTCGCGGAATGCAGAGAGGTCAAATCCACCGTCGGAGATAAACCCACGAGCCAACATGGTTGCGACGGGCCAAAAGAAGAAGACAGCTAGGAATGCTACAGGCACCGCAGCGGCCAGCGTCCACGCCATGCGCGGCCACATCATGCCCTTGCGGTGCCTGCTGATCATCACGAAATCGCCTAGTTGCCCTGGGCTTCGTAGACCGTAGTCCAATCCTTAATCCACGCCTCGCGGTTGTCTGCTACGTCACGCAGATCCATAGTGAGGGGCGCATCGGTAAGAGTTGCATACTGTGCCCATTCGGCGGGCAACTCGATGCTCGTATTGATTGGGTACATGTACATGCTCTCAGGGAGTGCGGCTTGGACGTCATCGGAAAGCATGAAATCAACGAAAGCCTTGGCGCCGGCCTCATTGGCGGCACCCGCCACGACTCCGGCGTACTCAACTTGGCGTGTGCACGTGCCTTCGATGGACCCGGTGGCACCAGCAGACTCCGCAGGAGACGATGAATAGGAGACTACGAGCGGGTAGTCGCCCTTGCCATCAGCGCCGGAGAAATCGGTGTAGTAGGCGTCTGACCAGCCCGCATCAACCTTCGTGCCGTTGGCGAGGAGATCTGACCAATAGGACTCGAAGCCATCGGTTCCCTGATCTGCGATCGTGGCAATGAGAAATGCCAGCCCAGTGGCTGACGTTGAGGGATTCTGCGCCACCAAGAGTGGTGCATACTCCGCAGTGGCCAGATCGGCAATCGTGGTGGGTGCTTCCACTCCGTTCTGCTCAAACCAGTCATGATCCACATTGACGCACACGTCGGCCATATCGATGGGGTTGAGGGAATCCTCAAGCACATCGTCCGCCGCAGAATCCGGCACCGCCGAGGAAACGTAGGATTCGAACACGCCTTCATCCAACGCGGTGTAGGCCGAGTAGCCATCGACACCGTATGCGGCATCAACGCCCGGATTGTCCTTAGTCAGAATAAGTTGGTTAACTACGCCAGCATCGCCAGCCGAACTCGTAACCAGCTTGTACCCGGTTTCATCCTCGAACTGTTGGATGAGTTCATCGGGCAGCGAGAATGAATCGTGCACCAGCACGTTGACGGTTCCGCTTCCCGACGACGATTCCGTATCGGAACTCTGATCACTTGCCGAGCACGCAGTTGCTCCGAATGTGACCAGTGCGGCGGCGCTCAGCGCAACTGCGCGGCGGCGTGAACGTGCGTGAGAAGCTGGCTTTGCAGCAGGAATATTGGACTTCACTATGCCTCCATTACTGGAGGGCTCATCAAGCCGGTGCTGGATGAGGAGAGAACTCGACTCCCTTCGCCGGCACTACCCGGATCAGGTTCGAGGGTCTGCTTTCGCACTCTCAGCGTCGCTTCTCATGCGACGCTCCCCTGTCGTGATTCCCATCTTAGTCTGGGTGTAGGTCCCAAAGAAAACTGGACTAGATGGCAAGAACCGGAAACTCATCCGGGCCTTTCACAGCGAGCATTGGCAACAACTCACCTCAGGCGGCCCAAGTCCAACGAATGCGCGCCTCAGGCGGCCGAGCCGTCTGACTTCGCTGTGTTCAAGCCGTACCACTTGGCGGTGCGGCGCATAACAACCTGATTGACCACTGCGGCAACGGTTGACGAAACCACGGCAAACACGATCGCGTCGCGTAGCGGTTCCGTGAGATCGTCCCCCTTGGGGCGCGACTTGTGGAAGGCGGTGTGCCAGATAACGTCCACTATCTTGTTGGCGACGACGCCAGAGACAAGGCTCGCACCGACCGTCATGACTTTCCAACCAACGTCCATTGAGTTCTCCTTATTTTGGGGTGTTGCCATTATCCCCCGGATCAACATTCAGGCGGAGGTCTTCACCCAGTTCGTCTGCCACTAGGTTATCTGTCTGGACCCGTCCAGTTCGATAGGCAGCTCGGGAAAGCATATGCGCGGAGATCGGTGCCGTGATCAGCATGAAGGCCACCACCAACAGCATCGTCCACGTCATGGTGGCTTCACGTACCAAGAGTGCGGTTCCGAGCAGGTTAAAGATCAAGGAGAGCACCTGCGGCTTTGTGGCCACATGTTGCCTCGAGATCACATCCGGGTATCGAGCAATTCCGACCGCTGAAATCAGGGTGAGCAAGCATCCGGCAAAGAGGAAGGCTCCTGCGATGACGTCTAGGAAATCGTTCACTGGTTCTCCTCAGGCTGAGCGGTCCACTCCTGGCCAGAATCTGGTCGGTTATCGAAGGAACCCTTCGACTGACCTTCAGAAGGTTTCCCAGACGGTCGCTCACGCCAGATCGCCATGTTGGCGTAATGCTCGCCAATATCGACGAGTGGGCCAACGTGGAAATCACCAGCGGTCTCATCAACGGACTCTGCGTCGACGTCGACGTCGTGAACCACTTGATCAGCCTCATCGGCAGCTTCTTCAGCTTCCTTCATCAGACGGTCCTCTTCAAGCGTGAGGATGCGCCGGTACTCTGGGCTCTCCATTCGGGCAGCACGCGAGATTGCCACCGAACCGAGGAAACCTACAACGGAAACCACTACGAACACCGCTAGCAAATCGGAGCGGCGAGTGACGGCTGCGAGTAACGCCAGTGCTCCAAGGAGGATTGAGGTCATCACGTCCACACTGACCATACGATCAAGTGTGGTGGGGCCCTTCTCAACTCGGTATAGCACCAGGACCGCAGCGATGAAGAGCATCGCTGCACATATAGAAACAAGCCAGATCATCAGTCCTCCTGCAGCTCAAGTCCCGCTATAGAAGGAACTGGAAGCCGCCCAGATGTGGTCGACCATCCCGGAACGAAGCCTGATTTGAGGAGTTCATTGCGTGAGGCGAATGCCCGCAGAATCCGTTCCTCGAGGTCAAGGACCGCTGCGTGGGCCGCGTCCAAGCCACCGGCTAGCTCCACATCGAAGATGTGTACGTACACCATGCCCGAAGTCTGGTCGGCGTCAACAACAACCGATCCAGGTACCAGTGCCGTCATACCCGCAGTCATAGCAAGGTAGGCATCGGAGTTGGACCGAAGGTGTACGCGAATGATCGCACTATTCGGGTACTTACCTCGGACGATGAACCACGTCTGCTGCCATGAGGCCTTGAGCAAATCCCACACGAACACTACCGCCAGCCATGCGAGCGCCTTGGGCCGGAAGCGGCCATCAAACCGAGCAGTTGGGAACGGGGCAACAGTTGTGATGAGGAGTGCCAAGCCAAAGCCGGAGAGAATGTTGCCTGGGGTTACATCGCCCCAAAGAAGCACCCAGACAATCGTGATCCACAGAATCGTCCCGAGTGAAGCATGAGGGAAACGCCCTGGACGTTGAGTGGCGATGCGAATTGCATCGCTCGCGCTCCGCTTTCCTCGCGGGTTTCTCATGGCGTCACCTCCTTTGTTGCGCCATTATCCTCCACGGCATCCGTCGAGATACCATCCCCACGTTCGTTTGCTTCAGGAAGAACCGAAGAAATGTAGGGGGTACGCGCCTCCAATTGGTCTGCTGCTTCATCCGTGAATGTGCGCAACGGCCCGGCAACAATCGTCAAGGCAAGTGTCACTGCCACGAGCGAAGCTGCTGCACCCGTCATGCCATTGGGGCACTCCTGTTCCTTGAGGGGTTCAGGTGCTTCCTGCCAGAAGGCCATGTTCCACACACGAATAACCGCATAAAGCGTCAAAAGGGATGTGACGATCCCGGCAGCAATGAGAGCCCAGTCAATTGCAGTTCCACGCGACGCAGAAGCTTCCATCAGCCCGATCTTTCCCAAGAAGCCGGACATGGGTGGAATCCCTGCCAAGTTGAGCGCTGGGATGAGGTACAGCGCTCCGATGAGTGGAGCTGCCTTTCCAAGTGAACCCAACTTGATCAGTGATGTGGTGCCGCCCTTGCGTTCGATAAGGCCCACCACCAAAAACAGTGCGGTCTGCACAGTGATGTGGTGAACTGCGTAGAAGATGGTGGAGGAAAGCCCATCTTGGCCGTTCACCGAGATACCCCACACCATGTACCCCATATGGGAAACAAGGGTGAAGGAAAGCAGACGCTTCACATCCTGTTGTGCCACTGCACCGAGGATACCCACCACCATGGTCGCGATGGCCACCAGCGCCAGCACAGTATCCAGCTTGCCGTCTGGGAATAGCAGAGTCTGAGTCCGAATGATTGCGTAGATGCCGACCTTAGTCAGCAAGCCGGCAAACACCGCGGTCACGGGCGCCGAAGCAGTCGGATAGGAATCTGGAAGCCAGGCTGAGAGTGGGAAGATGGCGGCCTTGATACCAAATCCGATCAGAAGCATGACTTGAAGGATCAGCCTCATCCCCGGATCGATCTCTGGCAAACGGAGTGCGAGCTGGGCCAGGTTCACAGTGCCGCACGCAGCATAGATCAGGCCGATCGCAGCCAAGAAGATCGTCGAGGAGACCAATGAGACGATGACATACACGGTGCCCGTGCGCATCCGCTCATGGGTGCCACCCAAGGTAATAAGAACAAATGAGGATGCCAGCAGAATCTCAAACCCAACGTACATGTTGAAGAGGTCGCCGGAAAGGAACGCATTGGATACGCCAGCGGAAAGAATAAGGAATGTTGGGAAGTAGATGGCGGTTGGTGCCGCCCTGTCACCATCAGCAACACCCTGCGCGATCGAGTACAACAGAACGATGATGGTAACTGTCACGGATGTGACAAGCATGAGTGTGGAAAGCCTGTCAGCCACCAGACTGATTCCAACGGGTGCTGCCCAGTTGCCAACGTTGAGAACCACCGGGCCGCTCGTCGAGGCTATGAGAAGCACAATCGCAGCGGCTAGGACAAGTGACAAGAGCGCGACCGTGACGATCGACTGCATCTTTCGGCTCTTGAACACAAGCAGTAGCCCAGCGCCAAGCAACGGAAGCGCGATGGGGAGCGCGAGAAGCCCTTGAAGCATTAGGAGATGCTCCTTTCTGCTTCGTCCACATCGTCATGGAACTCTGCCGCGGCTTCGGTAATGTCCTCTTCTCGTTCTTCGCGAGCCTCTGCCGCGTTTCGGCGCGCTACAGCGCGATCCTCGCGATCATCACGCACCTCATCGTTGTCGCGCAGCTGCCACGAACGGTATGCCATTGCAAGCAGGAATCCAGTCAGCGCCAAAGTGATAACAATCGAGGTGAGCATCATCGCCTGAACCAACGGGTCAGACATGTCCTCTTGATCGGCTCTACCAACAAATGCCGGTTCTCCGGATCTGCCTCCTGCAATGAGAAAGAGAATGTTGATTCCGTTGGACAGAGCCGCGATACCAAGCACAATCCTCGAAAGCGAGCGTTCCAAGATGAGGTACACCCCCACAGCCACAAGGACGCCACACAGAATAATGAGAGCCAAGGAACTTATCATTTCTCTTCCTCCCACGCTGCGAGCATTTCTTGCATCTCGGCCTCGTCACGAACAGCTCGGCGTTCGTCGTCGGACGCAGTCAAGGTGAAGTGGTCCTGATTGTCTAGACCCTCGATCTCACCATGACGATCGATTTCGCCTCCCAATGACCGCAGAATCTCAAGGCACAGGCCGACGACGGCGAGGTAGACACCCACGTCAAAAACCAGTGCCGTAGCTACATGAATATCACCAAACCACGGCAACGTGAAGTCGAACATGACCGTCTGCATGGGAAGCCCGCCGAACAGCACAGGAACAATCACAGCACCCGTTGCGACGATGAGGCCGCTGCCCATGAGATGAGCTGGAAGTACAGGAAGCGCCGCGCCCAGTTCGAACCGGCCACCTGCTAGGTATCGCAGCGCCAGCGCAATGCCAGCCAACAAACCTCCGGCAAAACCTCCGCCGGGAGCGTTGTGCCCCGAGAAAAGGAAGAACAATGAGACGGCGAAAATCGAGTAGAAGACTAGCCGCGTGCCCACCGCGAGGATGACAGGTACAGAATCCACACCGCGCCGCACCACCGTGGAAAGCCACGAGGTAGTTCCAGGTTGGCGCAGCATAGGAACCTTCTCGCCTTGCTTGTGCGATTCGGAGAACTGGTGTCCGCTCAAGACCGTTGCCAGACGTGCTCGTAGCGCTGAGTCCATAGGGCCGATGACATTCCGGAGGCGATCCGTGCGCCCATGGGCATCACGGACGAAGAGCAGCGAGGCA
Source organism: Changpingibacter yushuensis (assembly GCF_014041995.1). Taxonomy (NCBI): domain Bacteria; kingdom Bacillati; phylum Actinomycetota; class Actinomycetes; order Actinomycetales; family Actinomycetaceae; genus Changpingibacter; species Changpingibacter yushuensis. Next base: position 2,514,838 of record NZ_CP059492.1, read on the forward strand.
ATTCCGATCGCGCACACGACCAGAACAGACGTTTCACCAATCGTGTCCCATGCACGAATATCCACCAACGTGACGTTAACGATGTTCTGGCCGTATCCGAAGCTGTAGGCCTCATCGGGGAAGAGCTTGGAGATCGGCTCGTGGATCCGGGTGCCCGCCGCTATTGCCGCAAGTGTTGAGAACGCCGTCCCCATCAACACCGCAATGATCATCCGGGATGTTCGGGCCCCGCGCAGCGGCCGATTAGAGAAGTATGGCGGGAATCTGCGGAGAACCAGAACGAAGATCACCAAGGTGACAGTCTCAGATAGGACCTGCGTGAGTGCCAGGTCGGGTGCGCCATAGAGCTCATAGATGAGGGCCACACCGTAGCCTGTCACGCCCATCAGAAGTACGGCCTTCATTCGATGGCGCGACCTCGCGGCCAAGATTGCCGCGAGTATCGTCACCGCAGCCGTGCCAGCCTGTGCGGGAGAATCCCACAGACGGACGGAATCCGGGAGTGAGACGCCACCTAGAACGAAGGCAATTGCGAGCGAGACCAACGTGACCATGAAGATGGTGGTCAAGTACGCGGGTAGAGATCCACGTTGGGTCAGGCCAGTGACGAATCCTGAGAGGCGTTCAAGTTGGCGTAGCAAGCCGTTGAAGATGGACTCTGCACGGAGTGCGGAGGTGTGGGCCTTCGCAAAGGACTCGAAACGTGGCCACACAGCAAAGATTGCGAAGCCCACCACGAACACGATGATTGTGACGAAAAGCGGCGTACCAAATCCGTGCCAGAGTGCCAAATGGCTGTGTTCTCCTGGGTTCAGGTTCGCCTGCAGTTCCAGAATCGGACTCCACCTAGAGCTCAGCACGCCAAGTAGCAGACCTGCAATCGAAAGAACGGCAACCGGGCCGGTTGTGAGAATCGAACCGCGGTAATACCTGATCTTCTGAACGCCAGGTTTAGTGGCAAAGGCTCCCCACCAGAATCTGGCGCCATACGCGACCGTAAGTGCAGAACCCACGGCGATAGCAACCCATGTAATCGTGGAGTGCGTATCCCCTCCGATCAACGCGCCAAAAGCTTGTTCCTTCGCAACAAAGGCTCCAAACGGTGGCAAGCCCACCATGGAAGCCGTCGCAAGACCAGCAAAGACTGCAATCGCAGGCATCGCTCTTCCCGCGCCGCTCAGTTCGCGCAGATCACGCGTTCCAAACGAAGCATCAATGATGCCAACTGTCAGGAAGAGCGTGGACTTGAAGAGTGCATGTGCGCACAGCAACATGAGCCCGGCCAACGCCACCTCAGAGTCTCCGTAGCCCACCATTATTGTGATGAGGCCGAGCTGGGAAACAGTTCCGAAAGCTAGGACCAGCTTGAGGTCATTCTGCTTGAGGGCACGATACCCACCAATGAGCAGGGTAGTTACGCCCGCCACCGTGACCATCCACTGCCACTGGGTCAGGTAAGAAAGGCCGGGGGCAAGCCGCGCCACCAAGTACACGCCTGCTTTCACCATGGCGGCAGCGTGAAGGTAGGCAGAAACAGGCGTGGGAGCTGCCATGGCCGCTGGCAACCAGAAATGGAAGGGGAACAGGGCCGACTTTGAGAAGGCACCGATCAACACAAGTACGGCTGCCGCTGGCAACAAGGCGCCTTGGCCTGCGCCAAGGCTACCTGCCTGGGCGGATTCCACAATGCCCGCCAAAGAGTATGAGCCGCCGTTCATCTCACCGAGCATGATCAGCCCAACCAGCATCGCCAACCCACCAGCCGTGGTGACGATGATTGCTTGGCGCGCCGCGCGGCGTGAGCTACCGCGCCCTGAGTAATGGCCGATCAGGAGGAATGAGAAGACGGTGGTCAGTTCCCAGAACATGTACATGATCAGGGTGTTGTCCGTTATAACAAGGCCCAGCATTGCGCCTGCAAATGCCAGGAATACTCCAGCGAATCGCCCGAGGTGGGAAGCTGACTTGCGGAAGTAGCGCGCCGAGTAGAGCAGAACTAGCGAACCCACACCAGTGACCAGCAACGCCATGACAGTGCTGAGGGCATCCACCCGGAAGTCTAGCGACAGGCCAATCTGAGGAAGCCAGCGCACCGAACTGACGTAGACCTCGCCATTGATCGCTTGCGGGACTTGGAGGATGAACCAACCACATGCAATAGCAGGGATGAGCGCAAGGATCACAAATCCTGTACGCCCCTTAGACATGATCGCAGGCGCGCAAAGTGCCCCAATAAAGAACAGGGACAACAATACGAGCATCGATCACTCCTCGGTGGCTAGGTAGATTCGGACATACCTAGACCAGTGGATGATAGTTCAGGGAAACACGTGCATCATATCAGGTGGTAGTAAAACTGCCCCCATCTGTTTGATGAACGTCCGCCGCGGGCTTAACACTTCAGATTGCGAGCTTACCGCCCCAAATAGTTGGTTTGACGTTTCGAATAGTTGGTTTGACGTTTCGAATAGTGGGTTTGACGTTTCAAATGGCGGACCCAGCGCCCCAAGTTAGGGGTCTCTCGCCTCCGGAAAGCTAGTCGATCTCCTTAGAGCCCACATCCACCCGGTGGAAGTTCTGGAACGAACGCGAAGCCGTTGGCCCGCGCTGGCCTTGGTAGCGGGACCCATGCGCACCACTGCCATATGGGTTCTGGGCCGAAGAAGACAACTGGAAGAAGCACAACTGGCCGACCTTCATGCCTGGGTACAGCTTGATCGGCAACGTAGCGGTGTTAGAGAGCTCTAGCGTGACGTGCCCCGAAAAGCCAGGGTCAATGAAACCAGCGGTTGAATGTGTTAATAAACCCAACCTGCCCAAGCTTGACTTACCCTCCAAGCGCGCGGCGACGTCGTCGGCAAGGGTAACCGTCTCAAACGTCGAACCAAGAACGAACTCACCGGGGTGAAGCACAAGCTCCCCATCGGCAGAAACGTCAATTAGCCGCGTCAGCTCCGGTTGGGGAGCAGCAGGGTCGATCACGGGGTACTTGTGGTTGTCGAACAACCGGAAGAACCTATCCAAATGAATGTCCACAGATGACGGCTGGATCATCTCTGGGTCCCATGGATCCAGCGTGATGCGGCCGGACTCAACGTATGACTGAATGTCACGATCAGAAAGAAGCACGGTTCGATTCTGCCAGTTCTTCGTGTCCCTTGAGACAACATGGACGTATACGTGCGGAATCTACCTTCGGCGGGTCGTGGCCGCGCTTCTGAACCAAGCGGGCTAGTGCGTTCGGTAACCTCCATAGTCACGCAGCAGGCTAAAGAGGGCATAGGCGGCGGCATCTGCCCTGTACTCGCGCTATTGAGGCGGTTTGCGGCTCAGCAGATCAAAGCAGGAGGTCACTCGAGAAGCCCACCATGCGCGCCGATCCGCCGCAGCTTCAAACCGTGCCAGTTTCTTCGGTGACGGAACTGGCCACCCGGGCACCGTGCGAAAATCCCGTACGTGACCCGGCAATGCTTGCACCGAATCATCGCTTGTTTCGCCGACGACGTCGCCCGCAAACAGTGCGCCCGTACCCAGACCGCAAGCGTGATCTAGGTGCGGTAGCGCCGCAGCTACCCGCGCCCCAAAAGCGATTCCCACTGCCGTATCAAGGGCAGAGGAGACCACCGTGGGCAGACCCGTGGACTCAACAATGCTGAGAATCCTATGCGCGCCTCCAAGTGGTTGTGCCTTGACGATGATGAGGTCGGCGGCTCCGAGCGCCGCGACCCTCAGTGGATCGTCTGACTTCCGAATGCTCTCGTCTGCCGCAATCGGAATGGCGATCTTGCGTACTGCGAGTTGCTCGCGAAGCTCAGCAAGCTCTTCCACAGTTCGGACCGGTTGCTCCACATACTCGAGGTCGAAAGGTTCGAGGATGGCCAACGCGTCCAGCGCATCGGGCAGGCTCCACAACCCGTTCACATCAATGCGGATGCGTACTTCATCCCCCGCGAAGGAACGAAGCGCCTGAAGGCGGGCGATGTCAGCTTCAAGAGTGGTGTTCTTTCCCGCCACTTTGACCTTCACTGTATGAAGGTTCGTCAAATCTCCGTAGCGCTCCATAACCAGCGGGACCTCGGCTGGGCCCACAGCAGGAAGTGTGGCGTTAACTGGAATACTATGCCGCAATGGCTGGGGCTGTGGGAGCCATCCGGCGTCCAGCGCCGACGCAAGCCATGTGCTTGCCTCAAGAGGTTCGTATTCTAGGAATGGCGAGAATTCCACCCAACCGTTGGGTGCCTCGAACAACGCAGCTTCACGGACCGTCACACCGCGAAACTGAGTGTTCATCGGGATGGACACCACTCGCATCGTTTCCAACAGGTCCGCAAGAGTGGGCTCCTGCGCGGCGTGTGCGTGCTCCGTGAGCACGGAATCCAAAGGAGTTCGATCGCCGCGTGTGTGCTCTAAGGCCACGCGAGGGACGGGAGTGTGCTCGGCCATGGTATCTACGGTACGCCCGCGCCCTATGATTGCTGACATGCCCATCCAGCACCGATCCGAACTCTCCCCTTCCCCTGCTGAACCCGCTCCATCCCCCACTGAACCCGCTTCTTGTGCATCGAGCGAGTTTGCTGTGGCCCTGTTGGTGGCGCTTGTAGAAGGCGGAGTACGACATGTGGTGGTAAGCCCCGGTTCGCGTTCACAGGCCCTTGCCTTGGCTGCAGCGGAACTGGAGCAAGCCGGGATCATTGAACTACACGTGCGCATTGATGAACGCGATGCCGGCTTCTTCGCACTCGGAATCGGGATGGCCAGCGGCCATTCCGCGGCCGTGATCACCACATCCGGCAGCGCTGTTGCGCACCTTCTACCCAGCGTTATGGAAGCCTCCCGCACCGGGATTCCGATGGTGCTTCTTACGGCGGACCGCCCTGCGGCTCTGCGAGATACGGGCGCAAACCAAACCACCCACCAGAGCGGGATCTTCGATCCGTTCACAGTGGATAGCAGCGATACTTCTCCGGACGTCTACGAGGCGAACCCAGTAGCGGCGGCCGCCAAGCTGGCTGGCCGGATCCTTGGCAGCGGCACTGGCACATCCGAACTGGTTGCCAACGGCGCACCGGGTCCCGTGCATGCCAACATCCAGTTCGTGGAACCGCTTTCCGGGCCTCATTCATCCATTGATCACATCCAACACGAGCTTCAGGCGTACGCGGCAGATGGTGCCACGGCCTCTTCAGCCCACCCTCCCATCAGGCAGGTGGACTCCGCCAGCACCGTGGTAATTGCTGGATTTCGTTCCAATCCTGCTGTCGCGGAAGCTGCAACATACGCTGGTGTTCCTGTGGTGGCGGAAGTGACCTCAGGTTCGCGCGCGTGGCACAGCGTGCCCAATTATCGTGACTGGCTGGCCGCTGGTGCGGACGGACGGAACACCCTCGTTGTCTCCGGCTTGCCGAACCTCTCCCGGGAGGTATGGGCAATTGCTTCCCGGCCAGATGTACAGCTCATCACCGTCACTCAACCCGGCAGCGAAGCCTTCTCTCCGGGGCACCGCGCCGAACTCACTTCCGGTGTGACGTTCCATGGCGGCGATGGCGGCAGCCAAGTTTCAACAAGCTCGGGTTCGGCTGCCACGCCTGGTTCCGATGCGCCCGCGGATGTGGCTTCAACCTCGACCGCCACACCATCCTCACCCTCGTTCTCTGGGCCCGAAGGTTCGATTGGGCGCGACGACGTCGTCGACCTCGTATGGGGCTCAAGCACCGGTGGCGACGCGATCTACATTGCCGCATCCAATATGGTGCGGGTTGCGGACAAACGGGTTGGTGCCAGCCCGGTACCTGTTTACTCGCATCGCGGACTCGCTGGAATTGACGGAACGATTGCCGCCGCGATTGGCGTGGCACGAGTGGCCGAATCGGTACAACCGGGCTGTCTGATTCGCCTGATCATTGGAGACCTCGCATTCGCACACGACGTGGGGGGCCTTTTACTCCCAACCGGCGAGGAGTTTCCGAACCTGCAGATCGTGGTAGTGAACGATCACGGCGGTTCCATATTCGATGGGCTGGAGGTAGCCGCCAGCGAACCTACCTTGTACGAGCGGGTGGTCCGCACACCATGTGATCTGAACGTTGCCAACGTGGCCGCAGCATATGGCTGGGAGTACACCTTGGCGCAGAGGCCATCCGAGCTATGGGCTCGGCTCGCCGATCGCAGGCCAACGATCATCGAAATACCTATGGCGACCGTGTGAGGAATGCTCCCAGAGCCTCGAATACCTCCAAGCGGACATCGGAGTCAGTCTTCTCTACTCACTGGAGACCTGTTCAGCCTTCACGACTCCCTCGCCAATGATCTCGCCAGTGAGATTGACATAGGTAATACGGCGATCAGGTTGTCCTCCTATCACCTCCCACCGCCACGTCAGATCAGACTCTTCTGTGACTCCGATTAGCTCAAGTCCGTGATCGCCACAGGCAGGAGGATCCGAATCCACCGCAGACAGGCAAAGCTTTGCGGATTCAGTTCCAGTCAGAATCAAAAGCGCCTCAGTGACTTCAATATGAGTTCCAATCGGCAATGCGATCACTTCTTCATAAGAATCCACCTGCACTGCAGTTGCCGACGGACTTGGCTGAACTTCCGTGCTCGAATCGCAGGCACTACCAGCGGCAATAACCATAAAAATCGCCGCGAAGAATGCAGCCCACCCCACACTAAACTTGTGACTACACATGGTGCTGTCCTTCATCACACTCGCGGTTCAGATCATTCATCAGGGATAGAAATCTATGAATTGCGCTTTCTGCTAGTTCTTAGTGTAGCTAGGCCCGGAAGTGAGTGTCATCGTTCTCAGGAGAGTCCATTATGTGCTCTTGCAGAAGCAGATGCTCCCGTATCTTTGTGACGATTAGACCGATCGAGTGAATGTGAATATACAGAACCTGGCCGATCGCGCAGTGGCGCCGTGCTGGCATCAGAATATCCAAGATCAGAGGTCAAGTCCCACGTGCGAAACGGTCAGCATCGCTACCTAGACAATTGAGCCAGCCATCCAAAGCTGCCGGGTCACTTCGATTGCGATTGAATGCCAACCGTTATTCAGCCAAGGCGTCACGGATGGGCGCCAGTTTAGCCTCGGTTTCCTCGAACTCGTCAGCGGGTACGCTTCCCTCCACGATTCCGCCTCCTGCCCATGCAGTCACAGTGTTGCCCCGAAGCTGCGCCGATCGAATACCAACTGCCCATTCGCCGTCGTCGGAAGAATCAAGCCAGCCAACGGGACCGGCGTAACGTCCACGATCCTCGATCTCCAAAGCGCTAATGGCATCCAAAGCGGCCGTGCGTGGGACGCCCGCCACGGCGGCGGTCGGGTGTAGTTTTCCGACGACGTCGAGTAGGTCCGCTTCTCGCAATGTGGCGGTAATATCTGTGGCTAGGTGCCACACGTTAGGCAACTCCAAAACCTTGGGGCCGTCCACGGTGGAACCTGTAGCGCACTCGTCAAGGACGTCAACAACACTTCGCACGGCAAACTCGTGTTCGTTCCGTTCCTTTGCATCCGTCATCAGGGAGACAACTGGAATCTGATCTCCGGAAGTGCGCGGCTGCGTGCCTGCCAAGACTCGCGTATGAAGGTGACCTGAGTGAACCTCCACCAAAGTTTCGGGACTGGCACCAAAGAACCCGTCCACTGCATATACCCAACATGTAGGGTACGTGCGTGCGAGGTTGGCCAGTACCGACCGTGCGTCGAACGCCTCGCCGGCCGGTGCACTCGCAGTGCGAGCCAGCACGACCTTCGAAAGCTGGTTCCGGGAGATCAGGTCAAGAGCTTGTGCCACTGCACGCTCGTGATCCTCCCGGATTTGTGGGCTTGCCGTCAACACGATGCCCGGATCGGGCAGGGGCGCGATCTCTGCAGCCGCCAGCGTCTTGACCTGCAGCTCAAGCTCATGTGCCTCGACCGCCTTATCCTCCGCTGCCCAGACGCGCGTGGCCCAGAATTGACCATCCTTGTGACCCACAAGGAGTTCCGGCACGATAATGACGCTGCTGGTTGGTGATTCGTCAGCGAAGGCGAAGCTAGAGAATGCACGGACTCTGGCCTGCGCAATAACGTTAGATGATTCGGATACGTGTTGTACCGAAGCACTCACGGCAGATGTAACGTGGCTGCTGAGATCCGCCCACGTACTCGCCGCATCCGAGAAACGATCGGAACCTGAGAACTGAAGCGTGAGCAAACGTCCGCGGCCAACCATCCAGTTGCCCTCACGCCACCACAGCAATGGGTCGGCAGAATCAAGGAGATGGAAGGGGTTCAGGCGCTCCCACACCTCCTGCGGGAGCGCAGAATCCGGGACGATGGTCCGTGAAAACAATTCAAGCACGCATCCGAGCATAAGCGGGGGTGGGCCAAACGTGCGATTCTCCAGACGCAGAGGCGACGAGTCCCACAGCGGCTCAGCCTCATGCACTCAGCCACATAACAGCATGACACCAACCTACAGACGTAGAACTCGACCATGGAAACTGAGGACATAGCTCTTGACTGGCGCTTGCCTCCATTTTGCTGAGGTGCCAACGTAACGGTAAGGTAGGGGGCACGCCTTGCGGGCGTAGTTCATCGGTAGAATGGAAGCTTCCCAAGCTTCAGAGGCGGGTTCGATTCCCGTCGCCCGCTCCACTGTATCGTTAGCATGGGTCCACTTTCGGCCTAGGCAGAAGCTAAGGAACACTAGCAGGGGCATCGCTCTCGTATTCACAACTCACTCGTGCCAGAGCGCTCTACCGAACAGATTGTGGCAGCTACCAGCTGTCAGGCGTTGGAATGGTACGCACGGATTTCGCGAGACAAGCAATCACTAGGCAAACAGTCTCTATGGCGATCACCAGAACAATGCCAACTCTAAGACCAGCTAGATGGAGCAGCGTGCTAGAAATGAGGGCCGCCGCGGAAACTGGTAGCCCAACGATAAGTGAGGCGGCCGCCCACTCAGTTATGACTCCTATGCACGGAACCTCCCTTATCCGATCACGAGTGCCGTGTACTAACAGACGTCCCTTATCCGGATGTCCACGAGTCACATTGATATCATCCAACAGGCGTGCGAAAGCATGTTGCAGACCGAACCAGTCACGAAAGCAAGAAGATTTGTATGGCGTCTACGCGGATCGTCGTCGGGGCAGCAATTGTTGACTCACTACACAATCCAACCCAACTACTTGCCGCACAACGCTCATACCCACCAGGCCTCGACGGATTATGGGAATTTCCCGGCGGAAAAGTCGAAGATGGGGAAACACCTGAAGCCGCTATCCGCCGCGAGATCCATGAAGAACTTGGCGCTGCCATTGTGCTGGGTGCCCGCATAGCCTCTCCCTCCGCCTCGGGCGATTGGCCACTGCCTGGAGGGAATAGCTACATGCGCCTCTGGCTCGCGCAGATTGATCCGCAAGGCCCACATGCAAGGGCCGGTTCGAGCCACAGGCAGATTCGTTGGATTGATGCCGACGCCGCCGCCGCGCTCCCGTGGCTCCCCGGCGACCTTCAGATTCTGCCGAGTCTTGCCAAGGCCCTCCAACGGTGCCCGTAGCAAGTTGCTGGGCGGCGTGCCCTGCACAAATACGGCATCCTGCCATCCGGCCCGCGTGGGTAGCCAATAGCTGCTACGGTGAAACGCATCTATTGGACGCGGCGGTGTTACTAGGGCCACACCTTCCATAACAGTTTGGTTGCTTTTCCTGTAAGTGTGATGCGATGGCTTTCCGAAGGATATGGGATTGGGTAGCGTGAAATGGTTGCCAACTTGGCGGCCTTCGCCGAAGCGGCGCCAGCTACCAGAAGACAATCGGCCGAAATGGCTCAACCGGCCCAACCGGCCCTGACGACGGGAAAGCTTCATGACTGCACCAGATGAGAATCAGGAAGGGAACCCTCAGCTGCCTTTTGGCCAGCAGGGTGACGGCCAGCCGTCTGTCCCTCAAGAATCTGGACAGACCGAACAGTTCCCCACCGGCCAGTCGTATCCCGCAGGTCAACCGTATCCCCCAAACGGGCAGTCCCAGCCGCCGATTGACGATACACAGCGTTCCGGATTCTTCAACTACCCCTCCATGACTGATAGTGGGCAGCAGAGCGCATTCACACGCGGGCCTTTTGATCAAGGAAACTTCCAACACAGCAACGGTTCCGGCATGAAGCCTCCCTCACGAGCCCCTCTCAACTTCATGATCTTCGCGGGTTTCGTGCTGGTGATTGTGATTATGGGTATCTTCATCTTCAGGGTGTTCCGGATGGGCCAAGAAATTGCCACATCGGATAACTCCGACTCCACCTCATCACTCTCGACCCCAGCCACCGATTCCAGCGGAGATGCCGAAGAGACAACCACGGTGGATCAGGTCGCAGAAGCACGCGCCGCCGTCGTCGCCCTTTCAACGGATCCCACATGCACGAACGTCTCAGATGCCACTACGCCTATCATCGCGCTGGCCTCCGTATCCAATGAATCGAGCGATTCCACCGTCATTACGGATGCACTTGCGGCACTGAGCGAGAAGTGCGGAGCGGACTTCACCATTGAGCTGCAGGACGGCCTCACAACCGACTCCGCACCAACAAGCCTTCGAACTCTTGCCAGCGATACCAGCTGGTGGTATCTCCAGAAGGCCGCACCAGAAGATGCCGTGAGTGTCCAGGATTTCACCACTCAGGCCAACAATATTCGTTGCGTTTTTGGCGACGACGACGTCGCGTGCTCCATCTATGTGTATGACTACGTTTCGCCAACTGGATGCGAAGGACGTACTGCCACGTATACGCTCGGCCGAACAGGAGATGTGCTCGCCGACTGCGAATCAGAGCTCAATGCGACCACCGTGCTCGATTACGGAACAACGGTTGAATACAACGGCTTCGCGTGCACATTGGACCAGACAACGGGAATCGAATGCTGGAGTGAACTCTCAGGTCACGGTTTCCAACTACGCCGCGCTGCTGGAACAACCTATTAGGCTTAATCGCTGCGGTGAGAAGATGAGAGCTGGGTTGGGAGATTAATGGGGCGCGCACAAGGCACGCGTCCCAGCAGACGCGCCCGGCATTCGGGGTGGGTTCCCACCTACCACGGTGCTTGGAGCATGATTACTATCCCGCCGCTCGTTGGAATCATCGAAGGCGGCTGGCGTTGGGTGCATCTGCCATTCCTCGCCACCTGGTGGTTGGGCTACTTTTGCTTCTTCGCGGCTTCACTCTGGCTGCGGTCGCACGGCAAGCGGCGGTACCTCAGACCAGTCGTGGTGTATGGAGCGGCGTCCGCCTGCTTCGGAATGGTGACCGCACTCTCCGAACCTGAAATCCTGCGGTGGGTTCCCGTTTTTCTACCGCTCGTAGGGCTTGCGGCGGGGGCGGCATGGCTTCGAAAAGACCGTTCGGTGTGGGCCGGGTTCGTCACCGTGGCTGCAGCCTGCCTCACACTCCCAGTTACGTGGGACATCGCAACGGCAGGCACATCAGGTTACGCCACAACACCCCTAGTGTGGCTGCATACTCTATTGTTGTTCGGCTACTTCGCGGGCACAGTGCTTTACGTTAAGACGAACATCCGCGAACGCGGTTCAGTTCGATACCTCACCGCTTCTGTAGCGTGGCACGTTTCTTGGTTAGTACTTGTCATCATCTTTGTTCTTGTATCCAGTACCAGTGCCACCGGCTTTGCACACCCGCTCTCTGCGTGGAACATTCTGGTATGGGCAGGGCTCGTAGTTCGCTCCATCGGAGTCCCAATATATGACGCGCGGGTGCGGCGAGTTCCCGTTAAGGCAATCGGTGTGGGTGAGCTGGTTGCCTCAGCCCTTGTAGCTGTGGCATTAGTCGTGTGATCCCACTGCCTCCAACTCGCGAACGAATACTTGTGTGAGAAGCCCTCGGCTCATGCCCGCGCCAGTTTAGTCAAAGGCGTGCCATGGCAGGGAACGGTAGATGAGAATTGGGGCCGGTGGCCGGGGTCATCAGGGCCGGTAGCCCGGGTCATCAGGGCCGGTAGCCCGGGTCTAGACAGGTAACTCGAGTCTGAAACAGACAAGCCAATCAAGCTTGGCGGAGGCGCTGAAGAGCACGGAGCACGCGAAGCGAGCCACGTGGCTCCGCCACGCTTACGCGAACGCCTTCAGATCCGAAACGGCGAACAGTCACGCCTTCCTCGTTGCACAGCTCCTCGAACATAGCGGAGTGCTCCCCCAGCGCAAGCCACAAGAAGTTTGCCTGAGAGTCTGGCACGTTCCAGCCCTGCACCTTCAGTGCAGCCACAAACTTCGTCCGTTCGGCCTTGATCACCTCAACCTGCTCGCGGACCAGCGGCTGCGAGCGCAGTGCTGCACTCGCAGCCGCCTGCGCCAACGCATTCACACCGAAGGGCGTCGAAATGGCACGTAGCCCCGCGGCCATCGCTGGGCATGTGAGTGCATACCCGCACCGCAATCCCGCCAGCCCATATGCTTTAGAGAAGGTATGGAGAACAACAAGGTTCTCATAGGCCAGCAGTAGCTCACGTGAGTTGACCTTGTCTGCCATCTCGACGAAATCAATGTATGCCTCGTCAAGAATGACCGGAATAGTTGGCGGAACCTCTGCAAGGAATGCTTGGACCTCCGTGTGGGTGAGCGAGACTCCGGTTGGGTTGTTTGGAGAGCACAGCAAGATCGCACGCGTGTTGGATGTGATCGCACCAACCATCGCCCGAAGATCGTGGCCACCATCATGCCTGAGCGGCACCTTGACCGATACACCGCCTGCACTTTGAATGGCAATTGGATACGCCTCGAATGACCTCCATGGCAGCACGACCTCTCCACCTGGAGTCACAACGGCTTGAAGAATCTTCTCAATGATCGCGGTGGAACCGTTGCCCACCACAATGCCATCGTCTGGCCATTCACAAAACGCTGCGATATCGGAAACCAACCGTCCAGCGTACATGTCCGGGTACCGGTTGAGATCGCCCGCACAAGCTGCAATAACGGCCTGAACCTGCGGAAGTGCGGGAAACGGTGTCTCATTCGAAGCCAGCTTTATGACGTCGTCCCTAGAACCCTTCTTGCCAGGGACATAAGCGGGCAGTGAAAGCACTTCTGGACGGAACCACATCTGGTCAGCATTCTCCATACCTCTAGTGTGCCGCCTCTTGCCAGTCCCTGGCCCACTTCGTCCACAAACCTGCGACCGCGTGGCCCCTTGCAAGCACGCTGCCCCCGGATAATCTTGGGGTAAACGAAGGAGCATCATGAGTACACCTACTGAAGAACCGATCGACGCGCTCCAGCTTGCGGCTGAGCGCCTCACTACTTCCGCTATCAAAGTTGTCCGTTCATTGCTTGCCTTCACAGGCATCGTGGCGGTGGCGATGGGCATCATCCTGCTCGTATGGCCAGGAAAAACAATGAAGGTAGTTGCCGTACTCATGGGTGTCTATTTCCTTGTCATCGCGGTGATGAGGTTGTGGGCAGGGATCACCGCCAAAGGACTTCCTGCAGGTTGGCGAATCCTCGATCTCTTCATGGCCCTACTGCTGCTCCTTGGAGGAGTATTCATGGTTCGCAACAGTGCTCTGGCCGGAGCGACGCTTGTGCTCGCAATTGTCATCGTGGTGGGCGTGCTGTGGATCTTTGAAGGAGTCTTGGCACTGGTCGAATCGGGCAAGCATCCAAATTCCGGCTGGTCGATTGCCTTCGGTTTGCTCTCAATCCTTGCCGGCATCATCGTGATAGCCACCCCGTCGTGGTCAGCTGCGGCCCTTTTCGTTTTCACTGGCGTCATGCTGGTCATCACAGGTATCACAGCCATCTTCCGCGCCGTGCGGTTCGGAAAAGAAGCCCTAGCGGCACTCGACTGACGACGATAACTCCACGGCACCACACTGGAGTTCGCTTCGGTGTGGTGCCGTGGGCCATGCTCCCCGGTCTCCACTTACCCCCGCCGCGAGATCAGAACTAGGCTGTGAACATGAAGTTCATCGTGCGTGCCGTTGTTAATGCCTTCGCCTTGTGGGTCTGTGTCCAGTTCCTGACTGGAGTCAGCCTCAGCGCGTCAGGCACGCAGACTCAGCTCATCATCTACTACCTCATAGCCGGCGTCATCATGGCGGTTATCAATGTGCTAGTGCGCCCGATCTTTGTGGTGCTCTCTATCCCTCTCTACATTGTGACGCTCGGTTTGTTCTTCATTGTGATCAATGCACTGATGCTTCTGCTCACTTCATGGGCCACGAGCCACCTGGACATAGGGATAGTTGTGGACAGCTTCGGTTGGGCCATAATCGGCGGAATCCTCATTGGTATCGTCAACGTCGTCGTCGACTGGATACTCCCGGAGAACGTGCGCCGGTAGCACCTCGGACGCGAGCGCTTGCTCACTATTCGATACTCATTGCCGGACTACCTGCCCACATTGTGGTCACACGTGGAAGAATTGCGCCATGAGCTTTGTTTCGCTTGCAGATGTCCAGCCTCCCATCGCCCTTGGTCCGCTTGACGGCCGTTACCGCGGTGCCGCCGCGGTGTTAGTTGACTACCTTTCCGAAGCCGCACTCAACCGCGCCCGCGTACTCGTAGAGGTCGAATGGATCATCTTCCTGTGCAAGAACAAAGCTCTGCCCGGCGCTCCCGTTTTGACCGACGACGACGTCGCCTACCTCCGTTCAATGTGGGAGACCTTCGGGGCGGACGAAATCGCTGAACTCGCCGCAATCGAGGCGGAAACCCGCCACGACGTCAAAGCCGTTGAGTACTTCCTGAAGCGGCGCCTTGACAGCGCCGAAGAATCCATGGGGCACCCAACCACATTGACCGATCTCCACGAGATGGTGCATATCTTCTGCACCAGCGAAGACATCAACAACCTTTCCTATGCCGTGGTTATCAAGGGCGCTATGGAGACCGTGTGGGTTCCGGCCGCCCAAGCGCTCACACAGCAACTCGTGGATCTAGCCAACGCCAACGCGCATCTACCCATGCTCTCCCACACGCATGGCCAGACTGCTACACCCACCACTCTCGGCAAGGAAATGGGCGTGTTTGCAGCGCGTCTCAATCGTCAGCTGCGCCGCATCCGCGCCACTGAGTACCTTGGAAAGATCAACGGCGCCACAGGCACATTTGGCGCCCATGCAGTCTCCGTGCCCGGTACTGACTGGCCTACAATCTCGCGAGGATTCGTTGAGGGGCTGGGGTTGGTATGGAACCCGTTGACAACCCAGATTGAGCCGCACGACTGGCAGGCAGACCTATATGGCGATATCGCGCACTTCAACCGCATTGCGCACAACATCGCCACTGACTTCTGGACCTACATTTCGATGGACTACTTCCACCAGAACCTAGCCGCCCAGGGCTCAACTGGCTCTTCAACAATGCCCCACAAGGTCAACCCGATTCGCTTTGAGAACGCGGAAGCAAACTTCGAGATATCTTCGGCACTTCTCGAATCACTTGCTTCCACGCTGGTCACGTCCCGAATGCAGCGCGATCTTACCGATTCCACTACCCAGCGCAATATTGGTGTAGGCATTGGCCATTCACTTCTGGCCATCGACAACCTCCGCCGCGGCATCACCGGTGTGGATCCAAACCCCACGCGTCTCGCTGAAGACCTGAACAACTCGTGGGAGGTTTTGGGCGAACCCATCCAGCAGGCGATGCGGGCTGCCCAGATTGCGGGAGCAACCGGGATGGCTAACCCGTATGAACGGCTCAAGGAGCTCACACGTGGGCGCTCCGTCACAGCATCTGATATGCGTGAGTTCATTCTGGGCCTCGGGCTTCCCTCAGAACTTGAAGCTCGCCTTGTTGAACTGACGCCCGCCACCTATGTGGGTCTTGCTCCCCAATTGGTGAGAGAATTCCTTTCCAACACACAAGCCTGAGTCCTGATCCGCCAGCTGAATTCGCGCAAACTCAAGGCAGGCTGCCCGCAACAGCACGCAGAGTTCTGTTTTCCTCTAAGAGCGATGAGACGCAGAGATAGTGGTCTTGGCCAGCAATTCTTGAAAGACTGAAAGCAGCTACGCCCAACCGCCTCGGGATCACCGCAGGCCGGAAGAAGGAAACACCTCTGCTTTCACTACTAACTGCCTCCACAATTCCCCACGCCTCACACGCCGGCGCCACTCTTGCCAGCCTCACAGCAAGCGCGCAGAACGCCTCCGATCTTGGAGGCGTTGCGGGTTGGGCGGTCAGTGTCATGGAAGCACTGGGCGGAATCGGCGCAGCCTCCCTTATCGCACTGGAGAATCTCTTCCCACCGCTGCCCTCAGAAATCATACTTCCCTTGGCTGGTTTCACTGCTGGAACAGGCGCTTCGTTCACGGTGCTCGAAGCAATCCTGTGGTGCACGGGCGGATCGGTGTTCGGAGCATGGCTCCTCTACGGGCTTGGCGCGCTGCTTGGACGGGATCGCACACGCAGGATCCTCACCGCTCTTCCGCTGATGAAGGCCGCAGATGTGTACCGCACGGAAGTGTGGTTTGAGAAGTATGGTCAGTGGACTGTCTTCTTTGGAAGAATGATCCCCATCTTTCGCTCGCTCATATCGCTTCCAGCCGGAGTGACGCGCATGAGCCCTGTCCTCTTCACCGCGTTGACCGCAACCGGCTCACTCATCTGGAACAGCGTACTCATCTATGCTGGCTACTTATTAGGTGCCAACTGGCACGTGGTGGAAACGTACGTGGGCACGTTGTCCAAGGTAGTCATCGTCGTCGTCGTTATCGCTGCCATAGTGTGGATTGCCCTGCGCATACGCAACAACCGCGCAATGGTCGCTAGAGCTGAGCACTCAACCCCGGGGCACCTGGCACAAATCGAGGCAGAGCCACGCGATACGCCCCACGCGCAGACGCCCCATACTGAGCAAGAGAATCCAAACGACTAGGGTTGGACAACAGGTGCAAAGCTGCGCCAAGTCGGACCAATGAAAGGGCATTCCGTGAGTGTCGTCTACCAGCTGACCGTATCGGCCCATCAGGCCGAATCTTTCCTCAAGCACGGCATCGACTTCTTTGGAGGACTTGCGGTTGATGCGAACGAGGTCAGTGGCGTGACGGACGTCGCGGATCTCATCACGCTGCTCAACGGAAACATGCCGGGTTCGCCGTACAAAGAGGATCAGCCTCTCTACATCCTGCACGTCCCAACTAATCCTTTTATTCAGGCCCGTCTGGCCGTTGGTCCACTAGACAAGCGAGCCTTCCTCGGAGGCATCGTTGAACTCGATCCGTTCGATGGTTCAGGAGTTGCCCGGGCAGGCAACGTGAGCACCCCTCTCATCTGGATTGAGCCCACCCGTCTCAGCCAAGGATCACAACTGTGGCGATTCGAGCCCGGAAATCCAGAGCCCACCCTATGCGGCGTGTACCACGGCGTTACATGGGGTTGGGAAAACGTTGAGACAGGCGAGTTCCGCGTGGGAATGCCCACCCAATTCGTTGGCCCGGTGATTCGCCGCGAATGGGGCGTAGTGCCGGTAGACGTGGAGCTTAACGCGAGTGGAACCACACCCGTTTCCGTCACGATGGTAGCGCCCGCCCAACCTCCGGAGGAGGATGGCTTCGAAGCGGTCAGTTCAGGTATGTGGGCTAAACGCCTCGAATACAACCCCGCCTTGGATATCTTTGAATACCAGGTAATCGGTAGATCAGAGTCACTTCCGATTCGCGTCTTGCGCGCTATCAAGGACGACGACGCCCTTCACCTCCAAGCTCACATCACCCCGATGATCGTGGATGCGCCACTCGCGAGCGCAGCGGGATTCCAGCGCTACACGCAAGGTGTATTCACCCACATCATCCCGATGGAATCAATCAAAGATCGCACCATTCGCGAAGCTCGGCCTGGTTCATGGGACGTGCGCAACCGGCCAGCTGTGACAGTGGATCCAGCCAGAATCCGAGACAATGGTGATACCCAGCAGCTGCTTGCAGACATCCTTGCACTCATGACAAACGTGGCACCGAGCAACTGGACCCGACTCCGCATGATGGTTCAACTGGTGGATCGCCAAATCCACTTCGCTGCCACGGCGGATGTCCCGGGCTCCGAACCCGCGGGGGCCCATTCCTCTGCCACTGGGCAGATCGATACGAACGTCAGTTCCGCCGGAGCAGCACAGGAGGCCACTGTGCGCGAGGTAGGAATCAAGTTCATGCCCACCGCGGTGCTGCATTACTGCAACCAGATCAAAGAGGATCAGTACCGCCCAGGCGAAGGTGCCGCCGTGGCAGTGGTGATCGAGTTCAACCGAGACGGTAAAGCAAGCGTCACGCTGAACCTTCACAACAAGCCGCGCTGGGCTGACAAGGTCACTGCGCAGGCGTGGAAGAAAGACCTCATTCGTTATCCACGCAACGAAGAACACATCCCAGCATGGATGAAAGAGCTGATGTCAGACGGACAATGACTCGATAGTGCGCTAGGGTCATTCCCGAAATGGCGAATGTGCTAGGTGGAGCTGAGCCGCCTTCCCGATCACCAGAATCCGAATATCTACCCGTAGACTGCTCTTGTGAAAGAAGAGGACCGCGTGCCCGAAGCACGAGAAGGCTCATCCACCGAGCCCACCCACCCTCCCGCGCTTTCGACACCCGTTCCAGCGCCACGGCGTAACGTACTGCTGATTGATGAAGCCGTGCGTTGGGTGCGGCGTCCCCGTGACCTTGCTGGCGCCGGGTTGTTCCTCCTCGCAATCATTTCCGTGATGGTTCTGGCGATTTACGGATCGGCCACCACTTTGGCGATCACACGGGACGTTCGCAGCGCTACTCAGAAGATTCTTGAAACGGTTCTCTTCATTCCCATCAATGTGATTGAAGGCCTCCTTAGCTTCTTCTTGCCGCTCATTCTTCTCATTGACCTTGTTTGGCACCGCCAGTGGAGGACTCTGGTATCTGCCGTTGCCTCTTCAGGTTCCGCAGTTGTTATTGCCTACGGCATGTTGTGGCTCTTCGAGAAGTACTTCCCCATCTCGCCACTGACACAGCAACTCTCTGACTCTATTGACGAGCAGGCAAACATCAACCTTATCCCCTACGTGGCGGTCATCGCGGCCCTACTCACAGTGGCCAGTTCTCACAAGGCGTGGCGGATCAGTTCGTGGGGTTGGCCTTTACTCATATTCGCCTTAGTTGTATCGGTGCTCAAGGGCAATCAGACCCTACCTGGCGCTCTCATCACGGTGTTTCTCGGCTGCTTGTGCGGGCTTCTGGCTCGCTACATCGCGGGAGATGTTCCCGAACGGAGCACCGGGGCTCACCTCGTCAACATCGTTCGCAGAGCCGGAATTGACGTAACTCAGATCGTTCGAATAGACAAGCTGCCGGAGGATTCTCCGCTCTACGCTTGGCGAACGATCACCGAAGCCCCGTTGGGCTATGTAGATAGATATGGGCTCGAACAGATCCGCCAAATCCTCAAGGACACAGAGGAGATGGCCCAATCAGGCCTCCTTGATCGTCCGCAGGATCCTCCAACTGATGGTGGGGAACTCCTAGTTGGCGGCGTCGTCGACGACGGCGAAGCACTCCCACGGCCGGACGAATCCGAGCCCGAATCTGCCATCCATCGCAAGAAGGCGAAGTCTGGATACGTTTCCTTCCGGCTCGATCCAGAGGTGGATCCAGATCGCCTCTCAGATGCCCTCAAGGAAAAATGGCATCCGCCAATCAGCGTCGCTGCGTCCAGGAACTACATCGTGACAGACGTCCACGGCACTGCCTACATCGCTGGCCTCATCGACACCGATCAACACATCATGGGCGTTCTGGCGTCGATGTGGAACAGGCTCACTCTGACCATCGGATCGCAGCGTCCCCAACGCACCATCGAAGAAAGCGCTGACCGCGTGGTCATGATGGAACTTGCCGCAACTCACGCGGGCCTCGCGCCTGAACGCAACCTGCGCGTGGCAAGTGGCACCAACTCTATGCTCGTGACCTACAAACTTCGGGGAGAGACGGCCTTCCATGCTATGACGGACGCTCCTCTCGATGCCACCCTGGATGAGACATGGGCCATTCTTCAAAAAGCACACCAACGCGGTTTCTGCCACGGAAATGTTGGTCCTCGCAGCGTAGTGATGCACGATGGGCATGTTGAGATACTGAACTGGGAGCGCGGTTCCCTCGCGGCATCTGAACTGACCCGACGCATCGATATGGCCCAGGCGATAGCCCTCATGGCTAGCCACGCTGGCGTCGAGCGCGCCGTAGCATCCGCGCAGCGCTGCCTGCCCCTCGATCAGATGATCTCGCTCGCGCCCGCGCTGCAGGCTGCCGTCATCCCCCATGAAACGATGGCGAGATTCTCCAGCAAGAAGGAGTTCCAGCGCCTGCGCGATTCGCTGACTGAATCCGTACCTGCCACTGGCGAAGTGCAGCCACTTCAGTTGCGCAGATTCTCCCCACGAACCGTCATTACCCTGTCCATTGGGTTGGTGGCCGTCTACTTGCTCCTCGCCTCCATCAATATCGAGGAACTGCGCGACACCATCTCGCAGGCGGTTCCCGCATGGATGGTCTTCTCGTTTATCGCGGGAATGTTCTCCTATGTGGGTGCCAGTCTCGTTCTCAAGGCGTACACGGCAGAGAATCTCAACTTCAAGACCACCACCATTGTTCAACTCGCAGCATCCGTGGTGGCACTGGTAGCGCCCGCCGGTATTGGACCAGCGGCTCTCAACCTCCGCTTCCTCCAGAAGAACAAGGTTGCAACGCCTGTTGCGATAGCGACGGTTTCACTTGTGCAAGTGGCGCAGTTTGTCACAACAGTGGCACTTCTGGTTCTGCTGGGACTCGCCACCGGCGATGTCGGTTCATTCGCAGTGCCGTCCGGGACCATCTTGGTAGTGGTCGCGTGTGTGGCCGTGGTGGCTGCGGCTTTTGTACTCGTCACGCCGCTCAGGAAGTGGGCTTCTGAGAAGATCCGGCCAACCATAGACCAGATCTGGCCTCGGCTGGTATGGCTAGGAACCCATCCCATTCGGTTCTTCTACGGATTCTGTGGATCCGTTCTTCAAAGCGTGGCGTACGTTGCTGCATTTGGCGGCGCGTTAGCTGCCTTCGGTCATAGCTTGCCCGTAGTAACTCTGGCCGTCACGTATCTGGTTTCGAACTCCGTGGGTTCCGTGGTTCCTTCTCCCGGTGGCATCGGTCCAGTTGAAGCTGCTCTGACGGTTGGCCTCACAGCTGCGGGTGTTCCATACTCCATTGCATTCTCCACTGCGCTACTGTTCCGTGTACTCACCTTCTGGATCCGCATTCCGCTGGGCTGGCTGGCGCTGAACTGGTGCCAGAGACGAAACGTGGTGTGACGTGTGCCATCGAACCCATTCAGATTCCTCTGTGCTAACTCCAGCAGTTCTCCACGAGAACTCCTATTGAATTCGGACGTGATCCAAACGAACACGGACTTCCAATCCCTCCCCGCCGGTGACTCTGAGAACCACCCCACAGCTCCACCATCTGCTGACGCAGCCAGCCAAAGCGTCGCTGCCACGGCAAACCAAACCGTTGCGGAAGCTCCCGTTGAGGAAGCTCCTGTTGCGGAAGCTCCTCGACGATTCCTCCCTCGGTGGCATCCCGACCCCGTCGCGTGGGTAGTGGCTTTTGTGGGCGCGGCGCTCTTCATTTCCTACTCGGTCATTCAGTGGAAGGCGTTCTCTGTACCGTCGTGGGATCTTGGGATCTTCACCCAACTGTTGAGGAAGTATTCCGAGCTCAGCGTTCCGATTGTGGAGATCAAGGGACCCGGCTTCAACTTGTGGGGAGATCACTTTCACCCACTCTTGATGGTGCTCACGCCGTTCTATTGGTTGTTCCCTTCAGGGCTCACGCTCCTTATCCTGCAAGATCTTCTTTTTGCGTGGTCCGCTGTACCTATCACCCGATATGCACGCAAACGTATCGGCCCATTGTGGGGAACAGTAGCGGGATTCTCCTACATTCTGAGCTGGGGCTTGGCAGAAGCGGTTCAAGCGCAGTTCCATGAAATCGCCCTAGCAGTTCCCCTGATCGCGTTCGGGTTGGTGCATTGGCTGGAAGGACGGCGCAAGCTGGCGTGGGTAGAGATCGGCCTTCTTGTGTTCGTGAAGGAAGACCTCGGGCTTACCGTGGCAATGTTCGGCCTTATTCTCATATGGCTCGCGTGGGGCGAAGAAGCACATCGAGGTGTGGTTGCTGAGATGCGCCGTGCGCAGGAATCCGGACATCAAACTCACACGTTGCGCCCGTTCCCTAAGAGAACGCGTGCGTCGTTGCGGCGAACCATCTCCGGAGGTGAAGCCACTACCGGGCTCTCATTCTTCATTTGGGGAATGTTCTGGTTCGTTGCCGCAATCATGGTGATTCTCCCGCACTTCAACTCCAATGGAGGATGGGATTACACGCAGAATCTGTCTGAGTCCGGAACCGCCACAACTTCATTGATCGGGTTCCTTGAGAACCTCTTGGGACCGAGTCAGAAGATCGTTACGGTATTGCTGTTGCTCGTTGCCATGGGCGTGGTGGGATTGCGAAGTCCGATCTTCTTCCTCATGCTCCCTACCCTGGCATGGCGTTTTGCGGGCAACGTGACCTATTACTGGGGATGGCAGTGGCATTACTCGGCGGTCCTCATGCCGATCGCTATTCTTGCCCTTGTTGATGGCGTGGATCGGATCAGGGGCCATGCACGTGTGCGCCCAACGTATAAGCGATGGCTGGCCGGCACGGCGGTGGTCGTGTCACTTTTCGGCAGCATCGGCATGGCCTGGAATGGCCCGATGGGTGCGCTTCTTCGCGGAGAAAAGACTGTAAACACAGTAAGCTCACAAGCTGCGCAGGGCGCCATTGATGCAGTTGGAAGCGGACGGAGTATTAGGTCAAGCCTTCAGTTCTTGGCTTACCTCATACCAGACAACACCGTCTATTGGACCGGAAGTGTGGGCGACGCCTACTTTGACACGATCGTTCTGAGTCCCGGCGATCTCTCTGAAACTGGCTATACCGATCCAATTGAATGGGCCAACACACAATATGGAAACTCATGGAGCCTGGTGTATTCAGTGGACGGATACAGTGTGCTCAAGCTTGACGGAACATTCAATTCCGACGACGCCATCGCTCCCGAAGTACTTGGCGTTCCGTAGTGCTGGGGACGCCGTCGTGAAGCAGAGACGGCCCCACTCTTCATAGCCACACCTCCCAGGCGTCCACCATTCAGATGCTTGGGCCGAACCTAGTTCCACATCGTGAGATTTTCCGGGAGATTCGTAAACTGCTTCCGTTGCCTTTGCCACAGCATTCTGCTGTGCTCCCGACGAAATCTCGCGCTCTCGGGTGATTTTGGTGTACCTCTGTGCGGCTAGCACGATCTTGCCAACCGCAAGGTGGCTGAGTGGTCTCGGTAGAATGAGTGTCCGCGAGTATTCAGGCGGATTAGTGCGGAAGCGCCCCGCCGGATCGCAGTGCGGGCACATGCCTACCACTCCACACTAAGCACGAGGAGACCCTGTGGCTCTGTCCTGGAATCTGCACGGCGACGGCAAGGCCGTCATGGCACATGAGATTGTCCTTCCTGAAGAGCGCTTGACCTGGCCGCGCACTATTGGCTTTGGCATGCAGCACATCGTTGCGATGTTTGGTGCCACCTTCTTGGTCCCTATCCTCACTGGCTTCAGCCCTACCGCTACGCTGTTCTTCTCAGGCCTGGGCACCCTCTTGTTCATGTTGCTCACAGGCAACCGCCTGCCCAGCTATCTTGGCTCCTCATTTGCGTTCATCGCTCCGATCACAGCTGCAACAGCAGGCGACGGAAACCTTGCCCGGGCTTCATTTGGAATCCTCTGCGTAGGCGTGCTCATGGCGATAGTGGGGTGGTCCGTAGAAAAGTGGGGCACGGGCTGGGTAAACGCGTTAATGCCGCCCGTTGTCATGGGTGGCATCGTCGCAATTATCGGCTTTAACCTAGCTCCAGCTGTTCTCACCAACTGGAATGGCGGCGGTACTGGCGCCGATCCCACCAAGTCGGCTGTTGTCGCGGCAATTACCCTCGTTTCAATCCTTCTCATCACTGTGTGCTTTAAGGGCCTGATCGGCCGCTTGTCCATCGTTCTGGGCGTAGCAATTGGCTACATTGCTGCCGCAATTGCCGGGATCGTCGACTTCGCTGACTTCAGGGCGGCAAGTTGGATCGGCTTGCCCGAATTCCATTTGCCTGGCAATCCCTTTTCAGATCCGAGCCTATGGGGTTTGCTTCCGGCGTTCCTTCCCGTAGTGCTGGTGCTCGTTGCCGAGAACGTGGGTCACGTCAAGAGCGTCGGCCTCATGATCGACCGTGACATGGACCCCGTTGCTGGTCGCGCGCTGATGGCCGATGGTATCTCCACGGTTTTCGCCGGCTTGGGCGGCGGATCAGGAACCACAACCTACGGTGAAAACATCGGCGTCATGGCAGCCACTAAGGTCTACTCCACCGCGGCGTACTGGGTGGCAGGCATCTTCGCGATTCTGCTTTCCTTCTCCCCGAAGGTTGGCGCATTTATTAACGCCATTCCGGCTGGTGTGCTAGGTGGAGTGACTACTGCACTTTACGGTCTCATTGGCCTCATCGGCGTCAAGATCTGGATTGACAACAAAGTGGACTTCTCCAAGCCCGTTAACCAGTTCTCCGCCGCAGTCACAATGATCGTCGGAATTGCTGACTTCACGCTCCACATCGGATCGGTCGTTTTCAACGGAATTGCACTTGGCTCCCTCGCAGCAATCATCGTGTACCACACCATGAACTGGATCTCGAAGCGCCGCCAAGGCGAAGAAGCTGACGCATCAGTCGGCCAGCCAGAAGAAGTGGTTTACGTTCAGTAAGGGCGGTTACGCTCACTGCCTCTCCACGCTCCATTCGCAGCCTCAGCTGAGGATTCCGCGACGGCGTCGCACCCTCCCCGTTTTTCGCACCGCACGTAAGATGACTTCGTGGCTTCTCCTCCCATCTATCGTGATCCACGCGGTATCGCCCTCATCTTTGTGGGCGGAATCGCGGGATCAATTGCGCGCGGACTTCTCACTGAGGCGCTCGGCCCACTCACTTCCCACATTGGCTGGGGAACGTTGGTAGTCAACCTCTCGGGAGCCCTCATGCTGGGATTCATCGTGGGATTCATAGCCACCCTCCCTCCGGTCAAGGCGGAACGGGCTCGGAGCTGGTACCTAGTGTTTGGCACCGGATTCATGGGGGCCTACACCACCTATAGCACCTTGGTTAATGAATCAGTCAGTCAAGCCAGCACCCGGTTGGTTTCAGCTGGCGCGTACGCTGCTTTCACGCTCGTGTTGGGACTAGCACTCGCAGGTGTGGGAATGGTTGCTGGCTTGAAGGTAGGCACACGCAGCGAACTGCGCCGCGCCAAGCGGCGCCCCGCCACCCACTCGCAAGAGGATCCCGCATGATGCCGTTGCTTGTGTGGCTATTCATCGGAGTGGCTGGCGGTATCGGCGCCGTGTGCCGTGCCTGCCTTGATGCGGCCGTCACCCGAGCCTCCCGGCCCAATTGGCCAGCTGGCATCTTCACGGTAAACGTCGTGGGTTGTTTCCTGCTCGGCTTGATAACCAACTGGCTGATCGTCACTGGAACAGTGAGTCAAGACGTGGCACGGATGATCACCGTGGGATTCTTTGGAGGATTTACTACCTTTTCCACTGCGATGGTGGATGTAGTCCAGCTTCTGCGCAACAACCGAACTCGCATGGCCATCGCTGTGTTCATGGGAACATTTGCATCCGGCATCCTCGCCCTCGTTGCTGGGCATCTCGCCGGAACCTTCTTGGCCTAAAGCCCGCTCCTCTCCCCATTCACATTCACATTCACATTCACATTCACATTCACCCAACGAAAGCACAATGAACACCTCCCTCATCCCATGCACGCTCAATGACCTTGACTGTCTGCGCGACCTCTGCATCCAAACCTTCACGCAAACATTCGGCGCCACCGCGAGCCAAGCAGACCTTAACGAGTACCTCACCAGCGCGTACTCAACCGAAGTACTCGCTAGTGAACTCGCGGACCCAAACTCGTTTACGTACTTTGCTCTGGCCGGAAGTACGGTAGCCGGATACCTGAAGCTCAACGTGGGAAGCGCGCAGACTGAAGAAATAGGGCCCGATGCGCTAGAAGTGCAACGCATCTATGTACTCAAGGATTTCAAGAAGTATGGAATAGGCCGTCTCTTCATGGAGAAGGCACTTGCGACCGCCAAAGAACACGGGACAACCACGATTTGGCTCGGGGTGTGGGAACACAACACTGACGCGTTAGGGTTCTACCGCCACTTCGGTTTCACTCAGTTTGGCTCCCACGACTTCCCCATTGCCACCGAACCCCAGACTGATCTGCTTATGAGCCGCCCAGTGCATCTACCCGCGGTGACTCCAGCCTTCTAGCCGATTCTGCGGAGGCCCGGCGATCCGTAACCCGCCAGATATACCTCTTATAGAGTTGAGTATTCTTGGCATACTAGACGCAGGTGAGCGCCGTCGTCGTCGACGACGATTCGTCCACAAGGGCCGTTTGGACGGGAACGCTCCGTGCGAACGTGCGAGAATCGGATCATGAACGAACGCGCTGGACTTCCCGCACTACCAGAGGACCTCATCGATGTCGATGCGCTCATCGCGGCGTACTACGAAATCGAACCAGATCCTGCCAATCCGCTGCAGGCCGTTGTCTTCGGGACCTCAGGCCACCGCGGCTCAAGTTTTGACGGAGCCTTCAACGAGGCTCATATCGCCGCGACCACCCAAGCGATCGTTGAGTATCGCGCATCGCAGGGTTTCGACGGCCCGCTCTTCATCGGGCGCGACACCCACGGCCTATCTGTGCCTGCTGAAAGAACCGCCATTGAGGTGCTCGTTGCGCAGGGTGTGGACGTCCGCATCGATTCGCGCGGATCCTACACACCAACACCGGCAGTTTCGCTCGCGATCCTCGTCGCCAATGGGGTTGGCAGCGAAGGCGGGCTCCGTCAGAGCGGCGCTGGGCTTGCAGACGGCATTGTTATTACACCTTCGCACAACCCGCCACGCGATGGCGGTTTCAAGTACAACCCGCCCACCGGTGGACCAGCGGGATCAGACGCCACCAGCGTGATCGCCGCTCGCGCCAATGAACTACTGCGCGAGGGTTGGAAGAACATCAAGCGCGTGCCCTACGATCAGGCCGTTGCTTCGACTACAGGCTTCGACTTCCGGAAGCTGTATGTGGATTCACTGGATACGATGATCGATTTTGAAGCGATCCGCTCCGCAGGCATCCGAATCGGCGCCGACCCCATGGGTGGCGCTTCGCTCGAATACTGGGGTGCGATTGCAGACAAGTACCAGATCGACCTCACCGTGGTGAATCCTGTGGCTGACCCACGCTGGCCGTTCATGACGCTTGACTGGGATGGCAAGATTCGCATGGATTGCTCGTCGCCCTACGCTATGGCCTCTTTGCGGGCGCGCATGATTCCCGACGCCGAAGGCAACGTTCCGTTTGATATCGCCACCGGTAACGACGCAGATTCGGATCGCCACGGCATCGTGACGCCAGACGGCGGACTTATGAACCCCAATCACTATCTTGCTGTGGCAATCGAGTACCTCTTCACTCACCGGCCAGGATGGGGTCACGGAGCCGGTGTTGGAAAGACCCTTGTTTCGTCCTCGCTCATCGATCGAGTTGTGGCAGATATGGGCAAGAACCTCGTGGAAGTCCCTGTGGGATTCAAGTGGTTTGTGCCCGGATTGTTGACAGGCACGATTGGATTTGGCGGCGAAGAATCTGCTGGAGGATCATTCCTGCGCAAAGACGGAACCGTGTGGACTACTGACAAGGACGGCCTCATCATGGATCTCCTTGCATCAGAGATTCTGGCGGTAACAGGAAAGAGCCCGTCTCAACTTCACGAAGAACAGGTTGAGAGGTTTGGGGCTTCTGCTTACGCACGGATCGATGCCGCGGCTTCCAAGGAGCAGAAAGCCAAGCTCGGCCAGTTGGCACCCGAAGACGTAACGGCTTCAGAGCTTGCGGGCGAACCCATTACCGCGAAGCTCGTAGCGGCCCCCGGAAACAATGCCGCCATTGGGGGTCTCAAGGTCACCACAGAAAACGCTTGGTTCGCAGCCCGGCCTTCTGGCACCGAGGACGTCTACAAGATCTATGCCGAATCCTTCAAGGGTGCCGAGCATCTTGAGGAAGTCCAAGAGGCTGCTAAGGCTGTGGTCTCAGCAGCATTAAAAGGCTGACGGCTTGGTGGTGGCTGGCGGCGAGCCACAGTCAGCACGTCGCCTCTATCACACGAGCTTTCGCTGAGCGCGTGCGGATCGCCCCACAGGGCATTTTCGTCTTCCGCACGCGCACCCAGCACAGTAGATTTATCGGAGTTGCCCTGCCGGATCTGGCGGTGCACGTCAGATCCTCGATCTGTTGGTGAACATGCCAGATCTCGCCGAAGTCTCATCGGTCAGGCGAGGGGCCTCGAAATAAGGAGAGAGCATGTCAATCCCCGCACCCGCTGAGGGCGTCGCAGATCTCGGCGTCACCGGAATGGCGGTCATGGGATCGAACCTTGCCCGCAACTTCGCGAGCAAGGGTTACAAGGTCGCAATCCATAACCGTTCGGCCGCCAAGACTGAAAAGGTCATAGCCGAACACGGAGACGATGGCGAGTTCTATCCCTCTGAAACCATGGCGGATTTCGTCGCCTCGCTATCCAAGCCTCGGGTTGCCATCATCATGGTCAAGGCTGGCGCTCCCACCGATGCCGTTATTGAGGAACTTGCCGCCCTCATGGAACCCGGCGATATCATCGTGGACTGCGGGAACTCCAATTATCATGACACCCGCCGCCGCGAAGCCGATATTCGCGCGCGCGGGCTTCACTTCGTTGGCTCCGGAGTCTCCGGCGGAGAAGAGGGTGCTCTCAAGGGCCCATCAATTATGCCTGGCGGAACCGTTGAATCGTACAAGCGGCTCGGGCCCATGTTCGAATCGATCTCCGCACATGTTGATGGAGTGCCATGCTGCACGCACGTTGGGCCGGATGGAGCTGGGCACTTCGTGAAGATGGTGCACAACGGCATCGAGTATGCGGATATGCAGCTCATCGCTGAAGCCTACGACCTCATGCGCAAAGCTCTGGGGATGAGCGCACCTGAAATCGGCAAGGTCTTTGAAGAGTGGAACAAGACAGAACTCGATTCCTATCTCATTGAGATCACCGCTGATGTGCTCCAGCACTCCGACCCACAGACGGGCAAGCCTTTCGTGGACATCATCCTCGATCAGGCAGCTCAGAAGGGCACGGGCGCGTGGACCGTTCAGAACGCGGCTGAGATGGGCATTCCGGTTACCGGCATTGCGGAAGCAACATTCGCTCGATCACTTTCCGGTTCTATCCCACAACGCGAGGCTGCCCGAACCACCCTCCCAGCGCTGACCGTTGATACGCCTATCGACGAACAGCGCGAAGCATTCATCGAAGCAATCAGGCAAGCGCTTTATGCCTCGAAGATGGTGGCTTATTCGCAGGGATTCGATCTCATTCGTTCTGCATCCGACCAGTACGGATGGAATGTAGATATGGGCGCTATGGCCCGCATCTGGCGCGGTGGCTGCATCATCCGCGCAGTGTTCCTTAACCGCATCACGGAAGCCTATGAACGTAATCAGGAGCTACCACTCCTGCTTTCGGATTCCTACTTCGCTGGCGAAATCGCCAAGACCGTCAAATCGTGGCGTTGGATCGTATCCTTCTCTGCGCTCAACGGGATCCCGGTACCGGCGTTCTCCTCCACGCTCTCTTACTACGACGGCGTGCGTGCAGAACAGCTTCCTGCCAACCTCATCCAAGGCCAGCGCGACTATTTTGGCGCGCACACCTACCATCGCGTAGATGACTCAGCAGGCGTTTACCACACTCTGTGGAGCGAAGATCGCTCAGAGGAAAAGCAGAACTAAGCTGGCATGACGCTTGAGTGAGTTGGGGGAGCGGCAATGTGCGCCGCTCCCCCAACTCATGCCCGTCCTCAGCCGATTCGCAATCTGAGACGCTAAGCTTGGTGCGTGGCACTTGCAGACATCGCGCGCGCAGCAGAGATCGCCCTGAACAAGCGGGGCATCGTTCGAATGCGGTCGCGCGGATGGCTTCCTCAAATCCTGCCCTTCACAGGATATGGTTCCGTAAACAAGTTGCACGTGCTCGCCAGAGCAGTCATGGCCGCACCAGATGCAGACGAGCCCTTCACCTTCAAGTTGCTGCCAGGCAGCGCCCACGGCGCTATCCCGTCACGGCCGGTCTCGCAGTTCCTCGATCTTCATTCGCCAACGATTGACGCGGTTGACGATATCGTGGAACTCGCCGCGCACACCGCAGGAGAAGCGCAACGCGGATGGCGCCAGTTCTTCACTACTCAAGTGGGGAATCTGCCCGTTACCGTTCGGATCGCCAATCAAGAGATCGAAACGCGCACCGATGCCAGCGGATACATCAATGTCATGTTCACCAAACACGGTTTGGAACCCGGCTGGCACGAAGCTGAGATCATTCCTCGTGCGGGCAAACCTGTAGTTGCCCCCGTCGTCGTCGTCGATCCTGACGCGAAACTAGGTGTCATATCGGATATTGACGATACGATCCTCGTAGCGTGGCTGCCGCGCGCCATGCTGGCAGCCTGGAACGCCTTCATACTGAAGACTGACGCACGCCAACCGGTGCCAGGTATGGCGGAGTTCTACGCCGAAGTGCTTGCCGATTACCCCGAAGCACCAGTCTTCTACGTATCCACCGGTGCGTGGAACACACTGCCCGCCATGCAAGCTTTCATTCAATCGAATGATCTACCTACAGGTCCCCTGCTCATGACCGACTGGGGGCCAACGCCAACAGGGCTGTTCCGATCAGGGCAGGAACACAAACGTACACAGATCCGCAATCTCCTCATCATGTTCCCGCACATCAAGTGGGTACTCATCGGCGACGACGGCCAACATGATCCGGTGATCTATGACGAACTTGCGCGCGAACACCCCACACGAGTAGAGGCGATCGCCCTGCGCGAGCTCAACCCGGTTGAGCAAGTGCTTTCCAGTGGCATGGGTGCAACCATTGAGGCAATCAACCCGATCCTGCCGATGCGCCCAGCCTCAATTCCACTCATCCAAGGCCGCGACGGCCACGAGTTACTGCAGGAATTCCGCCGCATAAAAAGGAACTCTGCCGCATAAAGAGGCAAGTGGGCGCGGCGCGAGCGGCGCTGCGCCACTGACCACACGGCTGCGAGCAGCAGGCACGGGGCACGTTTGGTTCTTCCCCACCGCAAGCAACACAGACACTTTCAACAGACTTGTTCCTAAGTGAATTGAGGAATCGAGACCACTTGTCTTATAAGTTATATAGACATAGTATGAGTGTGGGAACAAGGTAGTCCCCACCTCGCACTGCATAGGAGCACGTCATGTCTGACTCAATAACCAACGTCAAGTTGTCACACGTCGTCTTGCCACTCAAGCACGAGATTTCAGACGCCAAGGTGTTTACCGGGCGCCAGAAGCCAATGACTGAAGTCCACTTCCTTTTCTGCGAAATCGAGACGGCTGATGGATTCTCTGGAGTCGGGTTCGGCTACTCCAAGCGTGCCGGCGGGCCAGCACAATTCGCGCACGCCAAGGAGATTGCCGACAATTTGATCGGCGAAGATCCAAACGATATTGACCGCCTCCGCATCAAGCTGCTTTGGGCAGGCGCATCGGTGGGCCGCTCTGGGGTCGCAGTACAGGCCATCGCCGCCATTGATGTGGCATTGTGGGACCTCAAGTCGAAACGAGCAGACCTACCACTCTCCAAACTCATCGGTGCCCACCGCGATTCAGTCCGTTGTTACAACACGTCCGGAGGATTCCTGAACGCACCACTTCCACAAATCCTCGAGAACGCGACGGCGTCGGTAGAAGCGGGAATCGGCGGCATCAAGATCAAAGTCGGACACCCCGACCGAAACGTAGACTTCACACGCCTGACGGCCATGCGGGAACACTTGGGAGACGATTTCCCGCTCATGGTGGATGCGAACCAGCAATGGGATCGTCCCACAGCCATGCGGATGTGCAAAGCAATGGAGGAGTTCAACCTCGTGTGGATTGAAGAACCCCTAGATGCCTATGACTACGAAGGTCATGCTGAACTCACTCGGGAAATCGCCACTCCAATAGCCACTGGAGAAATGCTGACATCGGTTGCGGAACACCGCAAGCTGATCGAGCGTCATTCGTGCGACTTCATTCAGCCAGATGCCCCGCGAATCGGAGGAATCACCGAGTTTCGCAAGCTTCTGACATTGGCGGAGGACGCGGGCCTTCAGCTAGCACCCCACTTCTCCATGGAGATTCACTCCCACCTCGCGGCAACGTACTCGCTCGAGCCGTGGGTGGAACACTTCGATTGGCTCGACCCGCTATTCAACGAACACATGGAGATCGCCAACGGACGCATGCTCGTCTCAGAAAGGCCAGGCCTAGGCATTACGCTCTCCGATCAGATGCGAGCATGGACCATCGACACCTTCAGCGTCCACGCCTGACCTAGGGCGTTATCCTTGTGGGGGTGGAGCCACCACCTCCACAAGGACCAGACGGGAATCACCATGACCACAAGCGGGCCTGCTTTGAGCGATCAGCAGTCGTTGCACCGCAATGATCCCCGCGGGCTGACACACGCGCTCGCTGCCAGTCTAAAGTCAGAGATTGCAGCTGGGAGGCTCTCCACTGGAGACCGCCTACCATCAGAATCGGAACTATGCCGGAGCTTCGACGTATCACGAACTGTGGTCCGCGAGGCTATCTCACAATTGCGCGCCGAAGGACTGATCGAAACCTTTCACGGGAAGGGCTCCTTCATCGCCCTTCCCCAGGCCCCAACCGAGCATGCCAGTTCTCAATCGGTAGTGGACTTGTCACTCTCCCAATCACCGCGAGACGTGATGGAGCTGCGAATGGCGGTTGAAACCGAGGCAGCGGCGCTTGCCGCCGTGCGCCACACCGATCAAGATATCCGCTCGATGGATGCTGCCTTGAGCGACCTACGGCATGCTACAGAGGTAGGCGGAAGCATCATTGGACCCGATTGGGCCGTGCATATGGCCGTTGCTACGGCAAGTGCCAACCCACTCCTCATCGCAACAATGCGGGCGATGGGACCATCGGCTGTTTTGCGCCATCGCGCCAGTTTAGACGACGACGTCGACGTATTGGACCCCGAGCACAGCGCACTCATTCTTCACGAGCATCACGTGATTCGCGATGCGGTAGCGCGAGGCGATGCCGAAGCTGCCCGCGCAGCGATTCGCGTTCACCTTTCACGGTCCATGGCGGCGCTGCGCCGCTGACCACACGGGTGCGAGCAGCAGGCGCGGGGCAGGTATGGTTCTTTCCCGTCGCTGGGATACCTATGGGCTATCGACGCCCTGCCATTAGCAAACGCGTTGCACGTTCAGAAGCGTTGGCAAGGTTTTCCCGACCATGGGCCAATGCCCCGGCCAAGTCTGTCACTCCATCTACGATCGGCATGAGGGCCACAAATCCGTGGTCATACAGCTCTTCGACACCGTCACCAAGCTTGCCGGCAAACGCCACAATCGGAACGCCTGCCGGAACGGCAACGCGCGCCACACCCGAAAGCGTCTTTCCCATAAGAGTCTGGCGATCCATTGCGCCCTCGCCGGTGAAAACGAAGTCAGCGCCACGAATGGCGTCCTTGAGACCAACCGTCTCCACCACAAGATCAATTCCGGAAGCCAGCTCGGCACCTAGGAAAGCAACCATGGCGTATCCCAGCCCACCGGCAGCCCCAGCTCCCTCCGCCAGCGCGGGACCATCGAGATGCCCAGCCACGTCGGCAAAATTCCTCAGCGCCTGATCTAGGAATCTGACGTCTTCTGGAGAGGCGCCCTTCTGCGGGCCAAAGATGGCTGAAGCACCACGCTCACCCAAGAGCGGATTATCCACATCGCAAGCAACCCGGAACGTCACACCTGAAAGCCGCGGGTCCGCGCCGGAAGTGTCAATGCGTGCCAGCCGAGTCAATGACTCGGGACTGCCGTCCAGCTCAGCGCCATCGTGGTCCAAGAATACGAAACCAAGAGCGCGAAGCATGCCCGCCCCGGCGTCGTTCGTACCCGAACCACCCAAGCCAATCAGGATCTCCGTGACTCCTTCATCCAACGCGGCCAAAATGAGCTGACCCACCCCGAAGGATTGCATGGCCCGAATGCGCCGGCGTTCGGGTGCTACCATTGCGATTCCAACGGCCTCAGCAACCTCCATAACCGCGCGATCGGGCGTCACAGCGATGGTTCCGGTAGCTTGCTCGCCCAGGGCATTGAGCAGATCAACACTCACGCGGCGTGCACCTAGAGCATCAGCGAGTGCTTCAGTGAATCCTTCGCCGCCATCAGCCATGGGAATTTCTACGCATTCGGCATCCGGGAGAATGCGATGGATGCCTTGCGCCAATGCAGCCGCAGCATCCGAGGCGCTGATCGATTCCTTGAAACTATCCGGTGCGCAGACAAACTTCATATCGAAACTCTCCAAGATCGGGTGCGGGTGCTTCACATCCCGCGTGGTGCGGACGCATCCGCGTTGAGTGGAAATCTTATCCATCGCGATGCGGACGTGTTCGGCCTAGGGCGATCGTACCGGGGAGACCCCAGGAGAACAGCTTGGTTTCTCCCCGATACGTAGTGAACCAACGGCGTCTCACACGGAAGAAGAGTGCTTTCCGTTGGATTCGCCGGCGGCGCCCATCCCAACTAGGGCACCACCGGTTTCCTGCTCACAAGGCATCGCGTCGCCACAGCGAGCAGGAAGGCAAGAGATCTCAGCGAACCAACGCTGGCTTCTTGTTGTCGAACTTCCACCCTGGGATGAGGAACTGCATGCCGATTGAATCGTCACGGGCACCCGATCCTTCAACCTTCTCCTTGTACAGCGCATTCGCCGCGAGAATCTGGTCCATATCAGGCTCAATACCCAAGCCAGGCTTGTTGGGAATGGTGACCTTGCCGTCCACGATCTTCAATGGTTCCTTGGTCAGGCGCTCTGCACCTTCCTGCCAGATCCAGTGAGTATCCAACGCGTTGTACTCGCCAGGTGCCGCTGCGCCACAATGTGCAATCATTGCCAGCGAGATATCGAAGTGATTGTTGGAGTGGCAGCCCCATGTCATGCCCATGTCATGGCAGAGCTGGGCCACGCGCACGGACCCCTGCATAGTCCAGAAGTGA
This sequence comes from Changpingibacter yushuensis, assembly GCF_014041995.1. Classification (NCBI taxonomy): domain Bacteria; kingdom Bacillati; phylum Actinomycetota; class Actinomycetes; order Actinomycetales; family Actinomycetaceae; genus Changpingibacter; species Changpingibacter yushuensis. Next base: position 2,550,138 of record NZ_CP059492.1, read on the forward strand.
GGGTCAGCCAGCGGGATGCTCACGGACTGCAGAGCGATCGAATGAGTCATCTGACGCCAATCGGTATCAACCATGTTGGTTGCGGTTGGGAGATTGGTGGCTCGGCGGAACTCAGCGAGGATCTCGCGCCCGGAGAAGCCTTCTTCTGCGCCACAGGGATCTTCAGCGTAGGTGAGGATACCTTGCTTATCCTTGCACAGCTCAATAGCTTCCTTGAGGGACCATGCCCCGTTGGGATCGAGTGTGATGCGGGCGTCAGGGAATCGCTCCTTAAGCGCCACGATGGCCTTCATCTCTTCCTTGCCCTCGAGCACGCCACCCTTGAGCTTGAAGTCCTTGAAGCCGTAGAGGTCATGGGTTGCCTCGGCCATACGAACGATGGCTTCGGGTGTGAGAGCTTCTTCGTGACGGATGCGGTACCACTCGGTATCCGAATCCTGTTCGCGCAGGTACTCCAGGTCCGTCTTGTCGGGATCGCCCACGTAGAACAGGTAGCCGAGCACACGAACTTCGGTTCGTTGCTGCCCGTCACCGAGCAGAGCCGCAACGGGCACACCAAGATGCTTGCCGAGCAGATCCAAGAGCGCTGCTTCCAAGCAAGTCACAGCGTGAACGGTTGTGCGCAGATCGAAGGTCTGGAGGCCGCGGCCACCGGAATCACGATCAGAGAACTTCTCGCCCACTTCGGCCAAGATGTTCTTGTATTCGCCGATGTGGCGTCCAATTACCAGTTCCTTGGCGTCTTCCAGAGTTTGGGTAATCTTCTCGCCGCCGGGAACTTCGCCGATGCCGATGTTTCCTTCTGAATCCTCCATGACAACGATGTTGCGAGTGAAGTAGGGGCCGTGGGCTCCAGAGAGGTTCAGCTCCATGCAGTCGCGTCCAGCGACTGGGTAGACATCAATCCTTGCGACAGTTGGGGTGGACATCTTCGTCCTTTCTATTTGGGACGTTTGTGTAGCTTGCTGGGATGTTTGGGTAGCTTGTGCGATGAATAGCTCGAAAACGGAGATTCGTTTCGACGACGACGTCGGGCCTCAATGGTTGGGCGCAATGGTCGGTATCACGGGCCATTGCGCCCAACTCATGGAGGAGGTTCCACTCGGACGCGCCGGGCGGAGCCGAACTCAGGCTTCGGTGCTCGGTTCGCCTGGCTGAAGCTCAATGTTGGCGAGCTTCTCGTAAACCTTCACGAGCGAGGAGTGATCATCAGCGGCGCATCCATCACCGTTCAAAACGCTCATCATTTCGCGAACGAGTGAGGTCAGCGGAAGTGGGGCATCCACGCCATGACCGGTATCTAGGACGTTACCCAGATCCTTGATGTGAAGGTTGATGCGGAAGCCCGGCTTGAAGTTGCGAGCGAGCATCATGGGAACCTTGGCATCCATAACTGTCGATCCGGCAAGGCCGCCGCGAATCGCCTTGTAGACTGCCTCCGGGTCAACGCCAGCCTTCTGTGCCAAGGTGAAGGCCTCAGCGCAGGCGGCAATGTTGATTGCCACGATGGACTGGTTGGCAAGCTTGGCGATGTTGCCAGCGCCGATGCTGCCCACGTACGTGACGTCGCCAGCCATGACGTTCAGGATAGGGGCGACCTTGTCGAAAACGTCCTTATCGCCACCGACCATGACGGACATGGTGCCATCGATTGCCTTCGGCTCTCCGCCAGAAACCGGTGCATCCAGCATGGGAAGGCCCTTTTCGGCGAGCGCATCGTGCACTTCACGGGAAACCAACGGAGCGATCGAAGACATGTCCACGTAGATCAGGCCCTCGTGAACTCCTTCGATGATGCCGCCTTCACCCAGCGCAACCGTCTTCACGTGCGGGGAGTTGGGGAGCATGGTGATGACAAGTTCAGCAGCAGCTGCAGCTTCCTTTGCATTCGCAACTGCGGTTGCACCGAGGGAGACGAGCTCCGAGACCGCATCCTTGTTGAAATCGTTGACGTACAGTTCATGGCCAGCCTTGACCAAATTCTTGGCCATGGGGCGTCCCATGATTCCGAGTCCGATGAAACCGATCTTCATGTTGTTCTCCTACTTGGGTTGGAAATGACGTTCACAAAAGCTTGGCTGCGTGCCGCATCAGCGGGGTGGCACATCGTTTTGTCACTTGATGACGAGGCTCATAAGCATGACGGCTATGAGGCCGAGGATCGAAAGAAGCGTTGTGTAGGTGGTGCGGGTCTTGATTGCCTCCGTCACCGAAAGGTTGAAGTACTCCTTGAACATCCAGAAGCCCGGATCGTTCACATGAGAGAAGGCGATGGAACCAGTAGTGGTTGCAAGCACCATGAGCTCAGGAGAGACTCCTGCCGACGCGACCAGTGGAGCTGCAATACCGGCGGCGGTCGCCACGGCCACCGTTGCCGAGCCTAGAGCGATGCGCAGGATCGCGGCGATGAGCCAGGCGAGGATAAGTGGCGAGATTGCCCATGTACCAGTGAGTTCGGCGATGTAATCGCCAATGCCTGCGGCGGTGAGCACCGATTTGAATGCTCCACCCGCAGCGATGACAAGGAGGATCATAGCCATGGCCTTGCCTGCTTCAGCGGCCGACTTTGCAACAGCGCTCATCGGGCGGCCCATGTGTGGACCGAACACGTACATGGCAAGCAGCAGAGCCATGAGCAGCGCAATTGCTGGTGAACCGAGGAAGTTTATGGTGTCGCCCAAAGCAGAATCGGAATCATTCACCATGTCGAAGATCGCCGCACCCGCGATAAACACCACGGGGAAGAGCGCGACGGTCAGGGACACCCCCATTGACGGAAGCTTATCGTCTGGGATTTCGTCTTCGGAGATGAGGCCCGCAGGGATCTCCGGGTTCATCTTCTTGACGAAGGCTAGGCGGGGCCACACCATAGCAACAAACGTGCCCACGGGAATTGCCATGATGAGTCCGTATGCCAACGTCATGCCAACAGAGGCCTCGTACATACCTGCAACAGCCGTTGGGCCAGGGTGTGGCGGCAAGAAGGAGTGCATCGTGGAAAGCGTGATGGACATCGGCAGGCCAACCCATAGCAAGTTGGACTTTGTGGCCCTCGCGAGCGTAAACGCGACCGGCACGATAATGACGAAAGCAACTTCGTAGAACATGGTCACGCCGATGAGCATGGATGTGATGACCATCGCCCATTGCACACCGTTCTCACCGAAGACATCCACGATCCGCAAAGCGATCCGCCGGGCGGCGCCGGCGTCGCCCATAACGCGGCCGATCATCGCGCCTAGTCCAACAACAACTAGGGTTGAGGACATCTGGCCGCCGATGCCATCCTCGAGGATGTCTGCGATATCAGCAATGGTGGCAGGTTCGTCGCCAACAGTAAGCTGGCCGGTTACTGCAGCCCAGATGCCGACCAAGGTTGCAACGAGTAGAAGCGAAATGAAGCCGTTGAGCTTCAGCTTGGTCATAAGGAAAATGAGTAGCGCTACAGCGAGTGCCACAACTACGAGAGGCATGGGTATTCTCCTGGATTCTCTTCTTTGAGTATTGTGTGGGAAACCTCGACGCCACTACTAGAGCGACGACTGGCCGGATGTGAGGATGATCAGAATTGGGTGACTGCTTCAACAGCCTTCCGGAGCGGCTCACGGAACTGAGACGCAAGCTCCTTCGCTGGGGCAAAGCAATACCCTGCTTCCACTCCCGCATAGCGCAGCCCTTCTTTGAGAACCACGGGGAAAGTTGCCTTATCCAGCAGGTTTCGCAACGGCGAGATCTTCTTCTGAAGTTCGAGGGAACGGGTGTGGTCACCTGCGACAAAGGAGTTATACAGATCGGATAGAAGGCGCGGGGCGATATTGGCGGTCGAAGCGATTGCACCTGTGGCACCCATGGCGAGCGCTGGGAAAATGAGCGTGTCACGGCCCATGATCACTGCGAAATCTTCTGGAACCTCGCGCAAATAGTCAGCGGTAAGTGTCATGTTTCCAGCCGAATCCTTAACGCCAACAATGTTAGGAACCTCAGCAAGCTCAACCACAGTGGAGAGCGCAAGTGGAACCTGAGTACGGCCAGGATTCGAGTAGAGCAGGATGGGCAGGTCCGTCTCTGAGGCAATCGCCCTGTAGTGGTCAGCCAGCTCAGACTGAGTTGGGGTCATGAAGTAGGGGGTCAGAACGGACAGCGCAGAGACGCCCCCCACCTCGGCTACCATCTTTGCCGTCTTGATGCAGTCACGAGTAGTGATCTCAGAGGCACCTGCATAGACCGGCACGCGGCCGTTGACATGCTCGACAGTCAACTCAACCACGCGGCGCTTCTGGGCATCCGTAAGGCCGTAAATCTCACCGGAGGACCCAAGCACGAACACGCCATGGACCCCATTGTTGATGGTGTAGTCGAGCACATCGCGGAGTCCTTGCTCAAGAAGCTCACCATCTTGGTCTAGAGGTGTAACAAGCGCAGGGATGATGCCTTGAGGTTTGAACGTCATTGTTGTTCTCCAATTCGGATCAGAACTTCACAAATGGAAATGAACTGCTCTAGTTGGTAGATGTTTATCTACATATGAATACTCTATGTAGTAAATACTAGATTTGTGAGGCTTTTTGAGGACTTTTGTCCTCAGCCGCTCTGAATGCACTGCTAAACAGGCAAAACTGGCGTCTTTTCGCAAGTTGCTTGTATATAGGCAGATACAGGTAGCCTTGATGGCATCCATTGACAACTCGGGAGACCACACATGACTGCCACGTCAACTCCAAACGGCGTGCGGACTGTCAAGTCCGCGAGCCGCACCATTGAACTCCTTGAGTACCTAGCGTCACGGCAGGCCAACCCCCCGCACCTAGCCGAAGTCTGTACTGCCCTTGGCGCGCCACGTTCCTCCGTCTACGCACTCTTGCGGACCCTCGTGCAACAAGGTTGGGTTCAATCCGACGGCACCGATGGCTACTCTTTGGGTATCCGGGTACTCATAGCCGGAACGTCGTACATCGACTCAGATCCGTACGTGCGAATCGTGCGGCCCATCTTGGTTGATCTGTCCACCACGTTCGGAGAGACGTTCCATATGGGCAGGATCGACGGCGACAAGGTGGTGTACCTGTTCACGCAAGAATCCCACCGCGAACTGCGCGCCTACTCCCGAGTTGGGCGCCGTATGCCCGCCACCGCCACTGCACTAGGCAAGGTGATTCTGGCGCATCGGCCCGAACTGATCCCAGAGACCTTTGAACGGTTAACCGAGTTTTCTATCACCAACCGCGTTGATTTCGACGCCGACGTCGCCACCACCCTTGAGCGCGGGTACTCCACCGAAGACCAAGAAAACACCCTAGGAGTTCGATGCATTGCGTTCCCACTGCCCTACTCCCAGCCGGTTACTGACGCGATCTCCTGCTCAATCCCAAAGGTTCGTTGGACCGAAGCGAATGTCGAACGGATCACCGAAGGAATGCGCGCCGCAGTAATTCGAATTGTTGAGTCAGCACCCGTCTCAGTGTGAGTCACCGTCAGGGTCGGTAACCCTGACATAAGGCATCAGGTTATGGGTTCCCTCACATAGAATGGCTACAGTCACACAGGAGGAGCAGCCATGGACATCCCTCAGCCCACCAACACCACGCCACAAAACCACATTGAGTTGACACCTGAGATTGTGGACCGCGCCCGTGGCGCCCTCCTTGCCGCCGCCTGCGGCGACGCCCTAGGTGTGCCCTACGAGTTCGATTCGCCTACACAAACTCCTGAGATGATCGGCGGAGGCCTTGGCCCCTATGATCCAGGCCAGTGGTCAGACGATACGGAGATGTCAACATGCGTCGCCCGCGTAGCCGCTTCAGGTCTAGCCCTAGATCGCCCCGGAGCAATGGACAAGATAGGCGCCGGCTTCTTCGAATGGATTCGTGACGGCGCACTCGACGTCGGCATCCAGACGCGCGCCGTACTCAACGCCGCTGTCGAAGCCGGAAGAGGCGACATCTCGGATAGGCTCAATGCCGCAGCAGCACAATACGCGCACACTTCGGGCCGATCCGGCGGAAACGGCGCACTCATGCGCACAGCCCCTGTTGGACTGGCTTTCCTCGGCTCACGCGGGCGCACGGCAAAGGCGGCAGTAGATGTTGCGCGCCTGACTCACGTGGACAAGTTTGTGGATGAGTCGTGCGTACTATGGTCCGAAGCGATTCGTCACGCCGTGCTCACCGGTGAAATCAACATCCGGGCCGGCTTGGATCTGATCAATGAAGATTCTGTGGATTATTGGACCACTGTTTTGGACGACGCCGAAGCAGGCAAGGCCAACTCCCATCAAAACGGTTTCACCGTGCACGCCCTCGCCTGCGCTTGGCAGGCCGTGTGGTCCGTGCGAGATCACTCAGAGGATGCCATCCGGGTGGGCATCACCAACGCAGTTCGAATTGGTGGAGACACAGACACAGTGGCCTCCATTGCTGGCGCACTTCTGGGTGCAGCATGGGGTGCATCGAAAGTCCCTGGCGAATGGGTCTCTGTAGTACACGGTTGGCCGGGACTCACGGCCACCCAGTACGCCGATATGGGCGAGAAGATCATACGCACCGCAGCGGATAAGGAGATCGGCTAAACGGTATGGCCGGCTGGTTACCTAGATCGCTTGGGGGCCTAGGGGTCTGGAGCGCCTGGGTGCCTGGGTGCCCGGAGTGCCTAGGGGCCTAGCACACGTGGTTTCCACAGTCGGATGCTGAAACGTCAGCCTAGTCAGGGCCGCATCAGGTGCACCCCGCTGTGGCCCTACTTATTGGATCGTTTCATCATGCGTGATCGCGCACCAAGCGTGCGATCGTCGCGCTTCTCCTCTACACCAGCAACGGGTTCACCAGTATCAGCACGTTCTGAACCTACTGAGCTGCCAGCGCCGCGCGGGAGCGCGTGCTTCTTAGCCAGTTCACGCTGGTGAACGTACTCAGCCAGACTCATCCGCATCTTTCCATACGCATCAGTGAGCGGAAAGTGTGAGTGTTCGGGAAGGCGCCACCGGAACCGCCGTGCCGCGATACACAGCCCGCCGCCCACCATCGTGGAAGCAAAGGTCGCCAAAGTTGGATAGCCAGCAAACCAAAGGGAAATCGCTGGAATGGTGCCAACGAGCGATGCGGTGGCATATAAGGTGTTGCCGCCAAACACTGCTGGGATGCGCCCCACTGCGATATCTCGAATCGCACCGCCCCCAACAGCCGTAATCACCCCGAGCATCACTGCAGGGATGATTCCCAAGCCGGCCGAAAGCGTCTTGAGCGCTCCCGTTGCTGACCATGCGCCGATCACGAAGGCGTCCGCAACGATGAAGAACCTGCTCCACCACTTTCCCGACAAGCGCAAGTTGAAGGAAATGAGCGCACCCACAAGGGCAAAAACGAGGTAATACGGGTCCGTCAACGCGACGGGGGTTCCCTGCTGAAGCAGAACGTCGCGGAGCATACCGCCACCGAGCGCTGCGATCACAGACAGCGCAAAGAATCCGATGATGTCAAAGTGCTTTTCGCGGGCCACCATCCCGCCGACGATCCCCGATACGAGCACACCTCCGACGTCGAAAATTCGGAGGACCGAAGGAAAAATCTCTGCGGCATCCACGGCTCAAATTCTACGAGCACGGACCCATCACCTAACAAATGCGAGCCGGAGTTATTAGGTGTGAAATCGATCAGAAATCGACTGCAGTCACCGAGACATCGTCATCGTGGTGCCGGGCAGATTTCACAGCATCGGAAACCTTTGACTTGGCTTCGGTAAAGGCTGTTCCCGCAGCATCGTGCGCCTTTTCTGACGCCTGCTGAACGGGTCCCGATTTCCACAGCTTCTTGGAGATGCCAACGATCTGTTCATAACGTTGCCGGCCCGCCTTAGCTCCTAGGACGTACCCTACAAATCCTCCAACGATGAGTGACTTAAAGCTCACGATTGCCTCCTCTTGGCAGGGTTGAACACGAACCGATTACCCTCGTTCAACGGTAACGCATTAGGTATCGCGCCGGGTAGTGTTCACAACCCTCTCAGCTTTCTTGGCCATACTCGACGTGACGGCCTTCACAGTACGGCATAGACTGGATGTGATCTGATCACTTGGAGGGGCGCCATGTCACAGATGTATCCTGCCGCTCGCGGCACAACATCCTCGCAGAACTACGTTCATTCACAGCGCCCTCTCATCGCAGACGAACAGCTGAAGGAAGCTACCGGGCGCACGCGGCGGCAATGGTTCAGGGCGCTAGATGAGGCAGGCGCCCAAGAATGGGACCACAAGCGAATCGCCCGTTGGCTGGGCGGCAAACAGGATGTGGACGCGTGGTGGGCTCAGAGCGTCACAATCGAGTACGAAGATGTGCATGGATCGCGCGCATCCCGTGTTCGCTCCGATGATTCGTTTGAAGCGAATGTCTCTAAGTCAGTTCGTTGCACGCCGTCACAGATGTGGCCCTACTTGGACGACGACGACGCGCGGCGCTTGTGGTTGGACTGTGAATTTGAAGTGCGTGGACGAACATTTGAGAAGTCACTACGTATGGAAGCATCTGATGCTTCCCACATCAACGTGACCTTGCATCCGCTGCCACCCTTACAAAACGGTGAGCCGCGTACTCGAATCGACGTGGCCCACTCGCGGCTGCCGCAGGCATCTGATCTTCCAGAGACACTAGCTTTTTGGAAAGCTGCTTTGGCTGCACTCGCGGACCAGTTCTCACAGCCGTCCCCCAATGGAACCTAGGGGCAGCAAGCAGACTAGGTGTGTGCCGATTCAGGTTTCGGGGGTCAGCCTCACAACTACACCCCGATGATCTGAGCCTCCCAGATCAACGATTGCGGCTTCAGTTCCTTCATATCCTGTGGGAGCCATGACGCGATCGATTGGGGAACCGAGCCAGCTGGGCAGGTTGGAGGGCCACGTGCCTAGCCCGGCAGATCCTGCCTGAGCGACTGCATCTGTACACGTGGTGGAAAGACCAAGTGCCAACTCGTGGTCAACTGTCGAGTTGAAATCGCCCGAGTAGATAGCGTTCGGATAGGCACCGCAAAGGTTGTAGGCGCTTTCAATCTCGATGCGCCATTGTTTGGTGGACAAGGTGGACGGCGCAACCGAATGGATCGCAATCAGGTCCGGTCCTGAACCATCTGCCGGAACCGCCCGGACAATTGAGCGGTACACCGCATCGCCGGTATCCACATCCGCTTCCACGTACTCCCCCATGGCAGAGGAGACCAGCAGGACGGTCGAATCGTAATCGGCGTCTGTACCTGCAGTACCTGTATCAAACATCTGGAAAGTGAGCCCTCGATTCGCGAGCTCATCCACAATCTCCACCCCCGATACGGTCGAGGTTTCGGGCAACGTCAAGACATCTATGCCCTCTTCTTCAACCAGGTCCGCAATGCTGGTGGCTTCCACGAGTCCACCGTGCGTGTTGTACTGCAACACGGTAATTGCGCCATTTCCCGACGACGACGTCGTTATCCCCGGATCGGCACTCAACGAACCGGGGTTGGAGATTCCGCGGGAATAGATAGTGACGCCGTGAAGAACGCCAACCACGGCGAGCGCGGCAGAAAGGAAGAATGCGATACGGCCTCGTCCCAACATGGTGCGGCGAACGGCTCCGATAATGGCGAAAAAGATGGCGCCGCCAAAGAAGCCGAGCATCATCCATCCGCGTAGAGCGATTACCTGCGTGATCGGGGTTCGTAGCGTCAGGGTTGCCACTTCAGGAACCGCATCCGGTTTCAGAGTTAGGGAAGAAGCGGCAATGAGCGCAATGGCGAAAATGCCCCACAGGATCTTCATAGGCGTGATGCGCATTATTCCTCCTTCGCAGTTGCCGTAAGGATGAGCTTACGTGGCCCCGCTGGAAGATTGCTCGGATGCACAGGCTCAACGGCATGCTCACGACGAGACGTAACGTGCTTCATGGTGCGAGGCCGCTCGCCGTGGGAGAATGGAATCCGTATGTCTAGCGACTCTTCTGCCGAGCGCTCCGCCCGCTCCACTCACAATTCCACTGCACGCAACGGTGATCAGCGCACCAACTCCCGGCGTCGAACGGGTAGGCGCGCCTCGTCCCATACCTCGGGTTCACAGCAACGCAGCAATCCTCCGCGCCCGTTCTCACCCACGCAACTCGATTCGCGTCGAGCAGCACTTCCGACCATCACGTATCCGGAACAACTTCCTGTCTCTGCGCGAAGAGAAGAGATCAAGGCCGCTATCCGCGACAATCAGGTGGTGATTGTCGCGGGTGAAACCGGTTCGGGTAAGACCACTCAGCTACCCAAGATCTGTTTGGAACTTGGACGCGGCATCAAGGGCTTGATTGGCCACACTCAGCCACGCCGGATCGCGGCTCGTTCAGTTGCTGAACGCATCTGCGACGAACTCGGTGTGACGCTCGGCGGCGCCATTGGATATCAGGTTCGCTTCACTGAGGAAGTCAGCTCAACCACCTTGGTCAAGCTGATGACGGACGGGATTCTGCTTGCGGAGATCCAGTCAGATCCCGAACTCCTACGCTATGACACTTTGATCATCGATGAAGCACACGAACGCTCCCTCAACATCGATTTCATTCTGGGCTACCTCGCACAGTTGCTTCCGCATCGCCCTGACCTGAAGGTGATCATCACCTCGGCAACCATCGATACCGAGCGCTTTGCAGCACATTTTGGGCATCACAGCTTTGCCGGGAAAGAGGGTACGTCTGCCCCAATTATCGAAGTCTCAGGGCGAACGTATCCCGTTGAAGTTCGATACCGCCCACTCCTCCCAGACTCGCCCGCCACTTCGGAAGGCGCATCTGCTTCCAGTGCAGATGACTCGCAGTTCTACCGAGAGATTGATCGCCCAGAGACTCCGGGACGTGCACAAGCCGTAGATCAGGTGACGGGTATCGTGGAGGCCTGCAGTGAGCTCATGGTTGAGGGGCCCGGCGACATCTTGGTGTTCTTGTCTGGCGAAGGAGAGATCCGCGATACCCAGCAGGCCTTCCAAGACGATCTGAAGAATCGATACATCGAACCCGGCGGGCGTTCGAACCTCCCTGGCGCGGTGGAGGTCCTCCCCCTCTTCGCACGACTATCGGCGGCTGAGCAGCATCGGATCTTCGAGTCCCATGGGCATCGCAGAATCATTCTGGCCACAAATATCGCCGAAACCTCCCTCACTGTGCCCGGAATCAGATATGTGGTGGATCCCGGCACAGCTCGCATCTCCCGCTACTCCAACAAAACCAAGGTGCAGCGCCTACCCATCGAACCCGTATCTCAGGCCAGTGCAAATCAGCGGGCGGGCCGTTGCGGACGCGTAGCCGATGGCATTTGCATTCGCTTGTACTCCGAAGCGGACTTCGCGCACCGCGAAGAGTTCACGCAACCCGAGATTCAGCGTACTTCACTCGCATCCGTTATCTTGCAGATGGTCTCGCTTGGGCTCGGCACCGTCTCAGATTTCCCCTTCATTGACCCTCCGGACGAACGATCCGTTCGCGCAGGAACTCAGCTTCTAGAAGAGATCGGCGCATTGGACACTCGCCCTGTGCGCGGTATTCCGACCGGTCCCAGACTCACGAAGATCGGCTGGCAGCTTTCCCGCCTTCCAATTGATCCTCGGCTTGGCCGCATGCTTATCGAAGCGGAGAAGAACGGCTGCGCCAGCGAAGTGCTCGTGCTGGTGGCGGCGCTCTCAGTGCAGGATGTACGCGAGCGCCCGGTAGAGAAGCGCCCGCAGGCCGATCAACTCCACGCCCGCTTCACGGCACGCAGTTCGGACTTCTTGGCCTACTTGACCCTGTGGCGCTATCTGCACACGCAGCAGCGCGAACTTTCCGGTGGCGCATTCCGCCGCATGTGCCGGTCCGAGTTCCTCAACTATCTGCGATACCGCGAATGGACTGACGTCGTTTCACAGCTTCAGCAGATGGCGCGCCCACTTGGATTGTCAATCCGTCCTCTTGCACTTCCCTCGCCGACCCTGATTGATGCGGCGGCTGCAGAAGGCGCTCCCATGCTGGGCGGCTCCGCAAACTCAGGTGCTGTGGCTCAGGCCTGCCGTGAGCTCGGGAGGTCTTCAGACACTCCCGAAGCGGGTGCCATCCACAGATCAATGCTCGTCGGCCTTCTGTCCAACTTGGGTAACTACTCTGAGAAGACTCGCGACTATGAGGGTGCGCGTAATACCCACTTTGTGGTGTGGCCAGGATCTGGATTACATCGCCGCACTCCGGCGTGGGTCATGGCAGCCGAGCTCGTAGAGACCTCGCGGCTCTTCGCGCGCACAGTGGCAGAGATTCAGCCTCAGTGGATAGAACCGTTGGCCAAGCATCTGGTCAAGCGTTCCTACTCGGAACCCATCTGGAGTTCGCGCAATGGTGCCGCGATGTGCAAAGAACGCGTGACTCTCTACGGAATGACGCTAATTGCTGACCGCCAGATCCTATTGAGTTCGGTTGGAACGGATAGCTCCCGCGACTTGGCGCGTGAGCTATTCATCCGGCACGGATTAGTCGAAGGAGACTGGCGGACTCACCACACGTTCCTCGCCGCCAACAAAGCTGCAATCGAGGAAGCACAGGAGACCGAAAGCAAACTCCGGCGCCGCGGAGTTGTGGCCGATGAGGATTCGCTCGCCGCATTCTATGAGGAGCGCGTACCCACCAACGTGGTCTCAGGGCGCCACTTCGATTCATGGTGGAAGAAAGAGAAGGCTACTAATCCCCAGTTGCTGGACTTCACCCAAGAGTTCCTTCTAGGCGGGCAAGCCGCAGCTGAGGGTGACTACCCGTCGGAGTGGATTCAAGGAGACCTCACCTTCCCCGTGGCATACAGCTTCAATCCCGGCTCCTATAGCGATGGCATGACCGTGACGATTCCCGTGACGCTTCTGCCACAAGTGCGGCCTTCAGGATTCGATTGGCTTGTGCCAGGCATGCGAGAGGAGCTCGTCACAGCTACGATTCGCGCGCTACCCAAACGGATTCGACGCCAGCTTGTTCCCGCACCGGATGTGGCGCGCGCCCTCCTTCCATCACTGCCCGATTGGAACAGTGTTGCTCACGGAGACCCCGAAGCGCCTTCTTTCCAAGAGGCATTCACTGCAGCCGTGCGCCAGCTTCGAGACATTGAGATCGACGATGCCGCGTGGCAAGAAACCGAACTTCCCGCACATCTCAAGGTGCGTTTTGTGATCCGCAGCGAGCGCGGAGCGGTACTTGACGAAGGAGAGAGCTTAGAACGGCTCCAACTTAGCCTCGCACCGCGAGCCAAATCCGCGGTGGAGAACGTGGTGAAGGGTGCTGTTGCCATGGCGTTAGATGAGGCACGGCGTGGACTCCTTTCGGCTGAAGATGCCAAGAAGGCCGCGGAACGCGAAGCGAGTTCTGCAGCGACAAAAGCGAGGGACGAGGGGGCTGCCCGCGCAGCTATTCGAGCCGCGCTTGCAGCTGATTCTTCTTCAGCAGCTACCGAGACACCGCTAACGCATTGGCCAGCTGTGGAAGGGGGAATCATCCCAGCTTCTGTGGAAACCACCGGTCCACACGGAATGGTTGTCCGTGGCTACCCGGCACTCGTTCTCGCTCAGAAACGGCCAGCCACCGGTCCCGCTCCCGTATTGTTCTCAGTTCTGGCGGAACCCGCTGAGCAAGTCCGCGATCACCGCCTCGGCGTTATTCACCTAGCTGCCTCTGTAGTACAGATGCAGGAAGCCCGCGTCACGTCCCGTTGGTCAGGGAACCAAGCACTGGCTCTGGCAGGATCTCCCTATCCCACCACTTCGGCATTGGTGGCAGACATACAACTGGCGGCCGCCCGCAACCTCGTTGACCAATGGTGCAACCAGAATGGTGTTACAGCCGGAGAGGTGCGCTCCCACGCGCAGTTCGATCAGATCCTCGAGTGGATTCGAGAACGCCATGAGGATGAAGTGTTCCGACTCGCACAGCTCTGCGCCCAGATCTGCACCGAGTGGGCTTCGACCACACAAGCTGTCAAAGCCAACACATCCATTGCTTTGCTCGGAACAGTGACGGACATCCGGGACCAAGTCTCAGCTCTAGTTCCACCTGGATTCCTCCACACAGTGCCTCAATCCCAACTCGCTCATCTGGTGCGCTACCTCAAGGCAGCAAACCTTCGCCTTGAGAAGGCAAGCAGTAACCCTGCTGCTGATGACGCACTGGCATGGCAGGTTGCCGACGTCGTCGAAAAAATAGAACAAGCAAAAAAGCGGGCAACCGAACACACATACGATCCACACATTGCCGCCAGACTGGAAGAAGCGCGCTGGATGGTGGAAGAGCTAAGAGTCTCCCTATTTGCGCAGCAACTGGGAACTCAAGGCAAAGTCAGCGCCAAGAGGATTGAGAAGCTCATCGCGGGGATCTGATTCGCGAGCGCGAAGGGAAGCTTGAGGAGGCAGACACGCTGGCGCAGCGCACCGCGATTCGCGAGTGCGAACCTCGCTGCGAGGGTCAGCGCCCTACCGGCGCTCCGAACAGCATCGCCTTGGCGTGATCGGGAGTGAAGAGTAATCCGTTCTTGACCACGGCCACGATTGCTGTGAGATCCGTATATGCATCGGCATCGAAGGGGTCGCGGGAGAAGATCACAGCGTTAGCTGGGGCGCCTTCCTCAAGCGTTCCAGTTGGCGCACATTCGCCGGTCAGCAGCTTCGCGCCCACCACAGTGGCAGAGCGCAGCACCTCACGCGCGCTCAAGCCGGCATCGTGCAATGCGCGGAACTCCCGAAGCTGCGCGCCAGCCGGATCATCGCTCACGTAGTCAGACCCGAGCGCTACCTCCACACCCGCCGCACGGGCGAGGCGGATCGAAGCAGGGTGGACAGCGATAATGTCGGCGAGCCGCGCTTTCCATGATCCCTGAAGCTCGCCTAACTCAAGGCGTTCGAGAAGGCCGTGGTAGAGGTCCACTGTGGGAACGTACGTCACACCAGCAGCGGCCATCATAACCGCCTGGGAATGCGTGAGGTAGACGCCGTGTTCGATTGAGTGGACGCCACTTTGAATCGCCCACGTGATGGCATCGCCGCCGAGCGCATGAACCATAACCCGTGCATCTGCGGCCTCCGCAAGGCCAACCGCGATTCGGAAGTCCTCGCGCGAAAAAAGAGACCCATAGGGGCTACCGACTGGGTTATCCAGTCCCTTGGTGGCAACGATCTTGACCCACGAAGCTCCATTGGCAAGAGCCCGCCCAACAGCGATCGGAAGGCTGCCTACCTCATCCACCACGTCCTTGGTGATGATGGATAACGACCCAGAAATGAACGGGCCGCTCACTTCTCCCGAGGCCACTTTGCCAATCCATTCTGGGCAAAGGCCACCCGCGTCGCGCACACCTGTAAAGCCCGCCGCGAGTACTGTCTCGAAGTTCCGCGAGACGAGTTCATCGCGTTCTTCAAGCGAGCATGAGGAACGCCCGCCAGCAACCCTGTCAGTCCGCGAGAGGTGAATGTGGGCATCCACAAAACCGGGAACAACCCATAGCCCTTCGCCGCCGATGAATCGTTGCGAGGAATCGCTTTCGCTCATCAGACTGGACGGTGGCGCACTGGAAGGTTCGGCATTGGAAAGCTCGGCACTGGAGAGCCCGGTTTCGCTGCCGTGGTGGAAGCTACCAGCGGCCCACGAAAGACATGAAGAATCCTCAAACCGGAAGTCAGAATTCAGAACGCGGGCACCTTGAATGCCAACCTGCTCTGGGTGAGTCTCCATGGCTGTCCCCTTCTGCATCCGTTGGACGGTGCGCCGATGTGTAGCGCAACCAGTCAACAGAATGGGTAGATGTACTGTTTGAACCTTATCTACATGCAAACCTGCGATGCTGTAATGCTCGTTACTCTGCAGACGTGAGGCCGATCAACTTTTGATCGACGGTCAGTCCGGCAGTACGCACTGTCAGCGGCCGGTTTGATGAAGCGTTGGCGCCACATCATCTGTCTGTGACGTTGACTAGACTGATGGAATGGCAGATGGGGACGGGAGTCATCAAGCGCGCCGCTCGGCTGAAACACCTAGCGCGGCGGCCCGTCGCGGCACATCAGAATCACTAGGTGCGGCCTCTCCACACGAAGCATCACGGGATGATTCGCCGGATTGCTCAGCGCTGCTCCAATTCTCACCCCTAGTGCGGCGTTGGTTCCTCGAACAGTTCAATGCTCCAACACTCGCCCAAGAACAAGCGTGGGATGCGATTTCTCAGGAGCAGAACTCGTTAGTCATTGCGCCAACTGGCTCTGGAAAAACCTTGGCCGCCTTTCTTTGGGCTATTGACCAGTTGGTCCGATCGCGCACGGCTTCCGATGCCATAGGCACGATGAAGAACCTACTGCCTTCACCACATGCATCACCCGTTGGCCTTGCCCCCGCAAACATCGAAGCCACCCAAGTCCTCTATATCTCACCTCTTAAGGCGTTGGGCGTGGATGTGCACAAGAACCTTCAAGTTCCCTTGGCTGGGATCAAAGGCGAGTACCGCGCTCTGGGCCTTGTGGAACCACAGATCTCAGTGGGCGTGCGCTCAGGCGATACCAGCGCATATGAGCGCCGCAAGCTCCGCAAGCACCCGCCGGACATCCTCATCACTACACCAGAATCCTTGTATCTCATGCTGACTTCTGGAGCTGCCGAAACTCTCACTGCAGTCCGCACCGTTATCGTGGATGAAGTCCACGCCCTCGCGGCCACGAAACGCGGTGCGCATCTGGCAGTCTCATTGGAGCGGCTCGATGATCTGGTTCTTGCCACCAGCGGGTCCAAACCTGTCACCCGAATCGGCCTGTCAGCCACAGTCAAGCCCGCGAGCGAAGTTGCCCGCTTTCTTGGTGGCAGCCACGCAGTGCACATCATCGAACCTCCTGCGAACAAAGGCATTGACGTTCGAGTGGCAGTCCCTTTCAAGGATATGTCCCATCCAGAAGTGGAGAACCTCGCACTCGGAGTGGGTGCCGCAGGCGAAGCCAACCCAACAGATGATCACCGCATCGGTTCCACTTGGCCAGCCATAGAACATGCTATTTACGAACGCGTGATGCAAGCCCCCTCCACCATCATCTTCGCTAACTACCGCGGCCAGACGGAACGATTGACCGCAGCGCTCAATGACATACACGCGGCCGGTGGCGGCACAGGAGAAATCGCGCGAGCACATCACGGATCCGTCTCAAAAGAGGTCCGCCTAGAAGTCGAACAGGCCCTGAAGGCAGGTGAGCTGAGATGCGTGGTGGCTACCGCCAGCCTTGAGCTAGGTATCGATATGGGAGCGGTGAAGCAGGTCATTCAAGTGGACTCGCCGCCCTCCGTCGCGGCTGGATTACAGCGGATCGGGCGTGCTGGCCACAGGGTTGGTGAGGTATCAAGAGCCTTCTTCTACCCTGTTCACAGATCGCACCTTCCTGAAATAGCTACGCTCGTTCAGCGAATCGAATCAAAGAGCATTGAAAGCACTTCAGTGATCGCGAACCCGCTGGACATTCTGGCTCAGCAGACTGTAGCTGCCGTGTCCCAGAAGGCTCTGAACGCGCAGGCGTGGTTTGACACCGTGCGCAGGTCAGCTCCGTTCGCTACCCTTAACCGAGCTGATTTCGATTCGGTGCTGGACCTCCTTTCGGGCAAGTACCCCTCCACCGAGTTCTCCGAAATGCGCCCCCGCATCTCATGGAACCGTGAAACAGGAGTCCTCACAGCGCGGCCTGGCGCTCGCCAGCTGGCAATCATGAACGGCGGTACCATCCCTGATCGCGGACTCTATCGCGTGGAGATCGCGCGTGAAAGCGAAAGTGTGCCTACCACAGAAAGCTTGCCCGCCCGTCTGGGAACGTCACCGAAGATTGGAGAACTCGATGAGGAGATGGTCTTCGAATCTCGTGTTGGTGATGTCATCGTATTGGGCACATCAAGCTGGAGGATCCGTGAGATCACCCCGGATCGCGTAAAGGTTGTTCCAGCACCGGGTCAACGCGGGCGCGTGCCCTTCTGGCACGGGGAAGGGCTTGGCCGGCCAGCGGAGTTGGGATGGGCTATCGGCGCTACCGTTCGGGAATGCCTCACCCAAACACGGCAGAACGATTCCATACCTAAGCAGATACTTCCCGGCCTCGACCCCAACGCTGCAGCAAATACCCTTGCCTACCTTGCGGAAGCCCAAGAAACAGCTGGGGCTGTGCCAACCGATCGCGACTTCGTGGTCGAAAAGACAAGAGACGAGTTGGGCGATTACCAAATCCTTCTCCAAACGCCTCTAGGGAAGGCCGTTCACTCCCCGTGGGCGCTCGCCGTGGGTGCGCGGCTGCGAGAGCGCTTCGGATCTTCGTTTCAGATCATGTCAAGCAACGATGGAATCGTCATTCGCTTCGCCGACGTCGAAGGCGAACCCCCTGGAGCTGAACTCTTCGTTTTTGACCCGGCTGAGATGGCCGAAATCGTACAGCAAGAAGTGAGCGGCTCCGCGCTATTTGCTGCACGCTTCCGGGAATGCGCCGGGCGTGCCTTGCTTCTGGGAGGAGGCTCCCCGCACAAACGGGCACCTCTGTGGCAGCAACGGCACCGGGCGGCTCGTCTTCTCGAAGTGGCGGCCACATACACAGACTTCCCGATCGTGAAGGAGGCCGCCCGCGAATGCCTTCATGATGTCTACGATCTCCCCACCCTCATCGATACCTGCCAACGCATCACGTTTCAGCAGATTCGCCTTCATGAAGTCACCACGGCATCTCCTTCCACCTATGCGAGATCCATGCTGTTTGAATCTGTGGGAGAGTTCATCTATCAAGGAGATACACCCGCAGCAGAACGGAAGCTGGCAGCTCTCAGCTTCGATACCGAACTGATGGAGCAATTGCTCGGTACAGCTGGAATCCAAGATGTATTCGATCCAGACGTCATCCGCGAGGTGGAGGCCGAACTTCAACACACTGCAACCACGCGCCAGGTTCACGGCTCCGAAGGCGTAGCTGACCTCCTTCGAATACTCGGACCGCTCACTGTTTCCGAAATCATTGCGCGATCAGACGTTAGTGCAGCTGATATTGCGGACCTGCTACGCCAGGAACGTGCGGTTGCCACAATCCTCGGCGGTGGCAATTACATTGCCGCGGCTGAGGACGCCGGAACTCTGGCAGCAATTGGGGCGGTTCCTTCGCCTGAGTTGGCACTTTCGTTAGGGGCACCGAGCGCCCAAGACCTCACGTCACAAACTAAGCACTTCCCGGCCAGGCAAGAACCACTTCGAGGTCTTATTTCCCGCTATCTACACTCCATCGGTCCCACCAGCATTGCCCAGATTGAGGATCGCTTCGGAGTGAACCACGGCCTAGTCCTCGATGCCCTGACCCACCTTGAGAAGGCTGGTTCAGTCCGTCGCAGCCAGTTTGGCGGCGTCGCCGAACGCTGGTGCGACAGAGATGTGGTGCAGCGAATCAAGCGGCGCGCGGCCAAGCGCGCCCGGCAAGCCATCACACCTGCCACAAGTCCCCAGTTCGCCAGTTTTCTTTTACAGTGGCAGTACGGAGGAGGTCAGTTAACTGGAGTTGACGGCGTGCTGAGCGTGGTTGAACAGCTCTGTGGCCTGCCGTTGGTTGCTTCCACAATCGAGAGCCTCATACTGCCCCAAAGAGTTGCTGACTACTCTCCGGCTCTCCTTGACTCATTGGTTGCTGCGGGTGAGGTTGTGTGGGTGGGCGAAGGGGATTACGGCGACGCCGAGGGCCGTGTCAGCCTACATCTTCGTGAGACACTCAGTTCCACCCTGCGCCCGCGCAATAGCGATGTGCAGTCGTCGGTTAGAGACAAGACGGGCCCGGCACAACGGTACGTGACCGCTGCGGAAGGCCAGACGAACTCACCAGAAAGCCAACCGGAGGGCGTGGTGGGCCATGCCCCTTCACCCGATCAACTTCCCTTATCCTCGTGGATCGTCCAGCAGCTCAACGGAGGCCGCGCCGAGTTCGGCCGGGATCTCCTTGCGCAAGCGCAGAAGGCCTTCCCCGGGCTTGATCCCAGTTCGTTCGCAGACGAAATGTGGCGCTTAGCGTGGGAGGGAACTCTCACCTCTGATTCCCTCGGGGCACTGCGCGCAGCAATTGCGCCTAACGCAGCCCAGAAGGTTCGCCGCCCTCAACCTCGGCGCCGCACGCTCCGCAACGCCGCCCTTGCCGGCGTCTCACCACGCTCCGTGGACGCCAGAATCGCTGGAAGATGGTCGCTCGTGTCAGCCGAAGGCGGCTCAGAATCACAGTGGTACTCCACGGCTCTCGCGCTTCTCCTAGACCGATACGGCGTAGTGTCCCGAGGCGTCGCGATAGCAGAATCTTTCCCTGGCGGATTCTCCGCAGTCTACGAAGGCCTCAATCAGCTCGAGGAGGCAGGGCTATGCAGACGAGGTCACTTTGTGGAAGGCGTTGGCGGTGCCCAGTTCGCAACGGCCGCTGCAGTGGATCAGTTGCGCAGCTTCCGCGGTGAATCTGAGTCCAAGGCCGCCGCGTCCGCCTTGGACGATTCGGCCACGCAACCTACACAAGGGTCTGATCGCCTCGAACCATCCTCATCATCTCTCCCGCAACCACGCACTGCGGTGGTGTTATCCGCAACTGACCCAGCAAATCCGTACGGCGCCACCCTAGCGTGGCCGGAGCTCCGCCTGAACGCCAGACCTCGCCGTAATCCCGGTGCGCTGGTGGTACTGCTCGGCGGAACTCCCGTGCTCTACCTCGAACGTGGCGGCAAAACGGCACTGACGTTTAACGATGATGAAATCACGCGGGAAGAACGCAGCGCGGCTGCAGCGGAACTAGTCCGAACATGCCGGCGCGGTAATCTCAGTGACTTCGTGATTGAGGCAATCGACGGCGCTCTGCCCTCAAACTCACCTTGGCACCTTCCCATGCGTGAGGCAGGCCTAGACCGCACGCCCCGTGGGCTAAGCTATATGCGGCCAGCTCGCTGATAGCGCCGCGAAAGGTCCCTCAGGCTGGCTCAGCGTTCGATCCGAACGCCTCCATCGGGCCTGGAGAGCTCCGCTTTGCCACAGATCACCGGTCCCTATGATGAGACTTGACCCAAGAACAACTGACGAGATCCGGGAAAATCTCTCTCCCGCCAACTTACGGCCATAAACCGCATGTTTCCGCGGGTTTCATGGCATTATCTCACCGGTTGTTGCCGGCCGATGCCAGCCAATCTAGTGACCCCGGGAGGGGTTTCTGGTGACCATTCTGGTGACTGACCGATCGAAGCCGAGTCGCACTTTCCTAGAGTGCTCCTCCACTCGATAGGCATGCAGCCCATCTAACGCTCCGGAAGATGCCCTGTTCCACCGCCGACGTAACACGTGGGTTTCCCGAACAGCCCTGACTGAACTCGATGCAACGCAGCAGTGGTTGTCGAAGGTCAAAGCTACCGTCAAACACCATGGACGAAGAGCGATTCGAGCACTGGTGCGAGGCGCGCGACACGACCGCCATACTGACCTGCGAGGAAGCATTCGAAGCGGGATGGGATTCTCCGCCACGGATGGGCGCATGGGGTGTGGTGTCCCCGCGCACCTGCGGCGATTGCGGCATCGAACAGACGCTCTGGTGGGCACTCACCGTCGAGAAGAAGAGCATCGATGACTGCGCGCCGCAGCAACGTCAATTACTCGCGCGAATATTGAACTAGGTATCTGATTAAGGCAGCAGATCGATCATCTGCGGTCGAGCCTTCATTGCGTGAATCACCAGTTCATTGCCGCTGTCGAAGACAAGAACAACCGTCTCCAAGAGCCGACCACGAGTGTCGAAACCGAGCCGCAACTGCCGTGCCGGGCTGTTCTCATCCAAGTCCTCGATCCAGACTGCCCACGTCGCCGCCTGAATCGCGTCCTCACGGAGCACACCGTGCTTCAACGCCGAATCGTGAACGTTCACGTTGCCGACAGATGAAGCGCTTCACGGATAACTTCTGAACGTGACTTGCCCTCACGCTCTGCGCGTTCGTCGATCGCGGCGATCTCTTCAAGGGTGAGCCGGAGCGCGACTACCTGAGACGGCTCAGCCCCGCGACCTGGGCGTCCACGACCGCGCTTCTTCAACGCCGCAACATCGTAGCCAGCCTCGGCTTCGGCGGCCCAGGCATCGATCTGATCCTCGGTAACGGGAACCCCATTGATCGTCTCGCGCTCACTCATACCATTAATGTATAACGAAAATACTGACTCGGCAAGAGACCTCCTTCGCGTGGTCAACTCCTCAGGATCTCATCAAGCACGTCGACGGTAATCGGGTCGACCTCCTCGGCACTGACGACGTAGCTGGTTCTCGTGATCTGCTCGTTCGCGTGCCCGAGCAGGCGCGATGCGAGCGTGAGACCCGCCGCGTGCTCGACGAGTGTCGCGGTCGGGCGGCGGTAGATGTGCGTCGAGTACTGATCGACCTCCATACCGAGCTCCTCAAGGGTCTCGCGGTTGTCGTCGACGAAGGACCGCAGGAGGCGTTCGTAATTGCTGACGCTGATCGGATTGCCGTTCTTCGTCGCGATAAGCAGCGTTTCCTTCCCCCTTCCCGCCAGGGCGAGGCGACGGCGACGATCTGGTGAAGCACCCCGGCGTCATCCCTCGCTCTCGCGCGAGCCCGAACCTTACCTTTCGCGAGCTGGGTGATCTGGATGGTACCGAGTTCTCCGGCGCGGATGCGGGGCCTACCCACGGCGACGCTCCTTCACCTAGGCGAGCAGTTCCGCCTGCTCGTAGCAGACGTGCCGTCCGAGCTTGACCCACGGCGGACCGGAGCGCGTGAGGTCGCCGATCTCCTCCACCGTGCGGACGGGCACGGTGGAGGAGATCGGCGACCTCACGCTGGGTGAGGAAGGCGGGTGCGAGGGGCGGCAGGAGGTCCATACCGGGCAGGAATGTCTCCCACCGGGAGCGTCCGATAACGCTCGGCACTCCCCCGCCCGGCAGCCCAGGAATAAGGTCTGCGACGGAGTTTCTGGTGACCAAAGTGGTAAAACTGCCCCAAGTGGGCTGAGTTACGGAGTGGGCGGACGGGCTGTTTCGCCGCGGAATCTCGCCATTCTTATAGCTGGGGCACCCAGACTTGGACCAAGAACAACTGACTCTTCTTAGAGTGAAGAGTCAGTTGTCAGAGCCACGCTGCTCTGGCTGCCGCCACGGCGGCCAGAGCATCAACACCCAAGGCATCCGCCAGAGTCTGCACAGCTTCGATAACCGAAAGCAACGAAGCCGCCCGGCCGTAGTGATTCACCCGCAAGAGTTGACCGCGAAGTGATCCATTCCCTTGGGTCACTAACCCAGTGTCAAGTGTCAAGAGTGCGGCCGCGGCATCGCCCTGCGGAACTCGAATAGTGGTGGCTATGGGTGCCACGCCAGCGCCCTTCTGCCACAGTTCAAGGCCCAGTGCTCGCACACCGGCTCGTGTGGCGGCTGCAGCAGCAACGTGGCGCCGATTCACTGCGCCCACACCTTCGGCCACCACCCGCTCAAGGGCAGCAAGAAGTGCGCGCCCCTCCAGCCACGACGGAAGCCCGGGGATGATGCTCCGATCCGTCCGAAGCCAGTGATCACGCCAATCGATGAGGGAAAGGCTCGAAGATCGAGGAGCGCTCTCATTCGCATCAATCAAAGCCCAGGCGTGGTCCGAAACCGCAACAGCGCTGACTCCTGCAGGTCCCGCAAGGGCTTTCTGACCACCCAGTACCACGATGTCCGCGCCCCACTCAGCCGCGTGCACGGGTTCAGCACCAATGGCAGCAACCGAATCGAGGATCGTTACCGCTCCAACCTCCTTCGCAGCAGCGAAGATGGTCGAAACATCGTTAGTGCCGCCCGTGGCCGCCTCCGCATGGACAAGCGCAACTACGCTGGGTTTGATTTCACGAATCGTGGAAGCAACGGCCTGTGGATCGGCGACGTCGTCGAAATCGCTCACAATATCTGTGACATCCGCACCGGCTTCGCGCATCCACTCGCCAAACCCACCGCCATATGGCCCGGTGACGATGTTGACGGCCACGGTCCCGGCCGAAGCTACAGATCGTGCCACTGCCTCAAGAGCCAGAATTGCCTCAGCTTGGAACAGGACGACGTCGTTGGTAGTTTCGAAGACGACTGCGCAAAGTTCGGCAATCCTGTCGAGCTCTACTGCCGTAAGCGGTGGCTGATCGAGCAGCTGTGCCGCAGATAGCAGGGGGTATGCAGGAAGTGTGGTTCGCGTGCTCGCCGCAGCATTATCTTGGCTCATAGTTCTTCCTCGTTCTGAATGATGTCGGTGGCATGATGACGTTCAACCTTGTCAACGGTCCGGCTAGGCAGGCGCGGCACGGCCGCCAGCAGCTCACGGCTGTAGGTGTGGGACGGCCCAGCAAAGAAGGCACGGGCAGGCGAGTTCTCCACAACGCGACCGGATTGCATGACGACCACAGATTCGCACAAGGCATTGACCACACCCAGATCATGGGAAACGAACACTAGTGTTAGCCCAAGCTCTCGCCGCAACTGCGCGAGAAGCTCCACCACGCTGGCCTGCACAGAGGCGTCCAGTGCGCTCGTTGGTTCATCTGCAACCAGAATCTCCGGTTGGACCGCCAGCGCGCGTGCCAGTGCGATTCGCTGGCGCTGACCTCCAGAAAACTGCGCGGGATACGCATCAAGCGAGGACTCGCTCAATCTCACCATGGCCATAAGCTCTGCACATCGCGCCCGCACATCGGCCCTCGGAACAACGTTGTGGAAGCGCAGCAGCTCAGAGAGCGTCTGCCGAACCGTCATACGCGGGTTCAATGAGGTGTATGGATCCTGATATACCATCTGGATCCGGCGCTTCTGATTGCGCGTGCGCTTGTTAGGAAGAGCTTCGCCATCCACGAGGATTTCCCCGGAATCGGCGGAATGAAGCCCGACGACGGCGCGTGCCACCGTGGTTTTTCCGGACCCGGACTCACCAACCAGCCCCACCGCACCACCAGACGGGACCTCAAATGAAACGGCGTCCGCCGCGGTGAAGTCCCCGAAGCGAACTGTCACGTTTGAAACTGTCAAAGAGCTCATGCCTGTGTGCCACCTTCGGATCCGCGCCTGTCCGCGGCCGATGCTGCTGAACTACGGGTCTCAAGCTCGGGAACCCCGAGCACGGAACCTACGAGCAGCCGTGTATATGGGGACTTCGGCGCTGTGATGACCTGCGTGGTGGAACCCGATTCGACGATTCTGCCTGATCTCATAACGATCACCCGATCACAGATGGAGGAAACAACCGCCAAGTTGTGGCTGACAAAAAGAATGGTGATGCCACGCTCCTCACGCAGAGAGTTCAGTAGTGCCAGAACTTGGCGCTGAACGGTGACGTCGAGCGCCGTCGTCGGCTCATCACACAAAAGAACATCGGGATTGACCGCCAAAGCGATGGCGATAACTACGCGCTGGCGCTGGCCGCCCGATAGTTGATGCGGGTACCAGCCATACCGCTCAGTCGGATCGGGAAGGTCCACCGCTCTCATGAGTTCGAGTGCGCGTTCCTTGGCTTGGCGTTTCGCTGAACGCCCCCGGCTCAGATCGTTATTTGCTCGCACGGCGGCGGCAATTTGGCGGCCAACGGGCTCCAATGGGTCTAGCGCAGTGAGCGGATCTTGAAACACCATACCCACCCGGCCGTGCACATCGACTGAACCCCCGGCCCTCTCCACGCCATCTGGCAGCAGACCAAGAATTGAGCGGAGCGTCAGACTCTTTCCAGAACCGGATTCACCGACAATACCGAGGGCTTCTCCGGGTGCGACGTCAAAAGAAACTCCCTCTACAAGCGCGGCAGGTTGCTTGCCGCGAGTGCGCAGGCGCAGGTCCGAAACGCGGACGCTTCCCGATACTTCGCTCATGACACCCTCCAAGCGTCTCCCAGGCCGTCGGCGAGAAGTGAGAACGAGATTCCGGAGTACACCACCGCGAGACCGGGGATAGCCGAAATCCACCACTTTGTGGTGATGAAACTCTGACCGTCCGAGATCATGGTTCCCCAATCTGGGGTGGGCGGCTGAACGCCAAGGCCGAGGTAGCTCAGCGTCACCACCGCCACCATAATCAGCAGTACCTCAGTCATAAGGAGAACGACGGCTTGTGGCAACACGTTAGGCAGCAGGTGGCGTACCAGAACGCGTGGAAGCGACAAACCTTCGGCACGCGCGGCTTCCAGCCAACCTGAGGATCGTAGCGAGCGGGTGGCGGCGCGCATGACGCGAGCGTAGCCCACCCATCCCACCAGCGCGAAGGCGGCGTAGATTCCTTTCTCGCCAACTCCTACCGCGAACACCAGGGCAATGACGATCACGTAGAACGGGAACGCAATCACGGTATCGATGAGCCGTGAAATGACCGTATCGAACCATCCTCCGAGGAATCCTGAGAGAATCCCAAGCGTCACGCCAATGATGAAGGGGGCGATCGCCGCAGTGATTGCGATGCGCAGGTCAGTTTGGGCCGCGTATAGCATCCTCGAGAAGATGTCTCGCCCCAGTTGGTCGGTGCCTAGCCAATGTGCCGACGACGGCGCCCGGAGACCGTTTGTTAGGTTCTGAACTGCGGGGTCAAATGGAGCAATGAGGGGTGCGAGGATCGCCAGTGCGGCAAGGGTGACGAACATGATCAGCCCGGCAGTAAAGGCTTTTGAGGCAAGCGCACGCCGCCAAAATGGTACGTATTCGGCGCGGGGCGAATCGCCTTCAAGGGTCAGGTCAGCGGCTGGGAGTTTGCTAGCTACGTAGCTCACTTGCGCACCTCCCGAAGCCGAGGGTCAACCAAGGCGCTTAACACGTCCACAAGGATCGTGATGAGCACCACGAAGAATGCACAGTACAAGGCGACGCCCTGCACAACAGGGAAATCTCTGCTGGAAATCGAGTTAAAGAGCAACATGCCCACCCCGTTGATGGCGAAGACCTTTTCCACTACCAAGGTTCCCCCGATCATGTAGGCAACGTTGACACCGAACAGGTTCAGAGAGGGCACCGCGGCGTTGCGAAGAACATGGCGGAACTGAATGCGCCATTCAGGGATATGTGCGGCTCGCAGAGTGGTGACGAAGTCAGCAGATACCACGTCGAGCAGTTGTGCTCGCAAGGAGCGCACCAGCGGTGGTATAGCTCCGATGGCCACGGCGAGGCCGGGGAGCAACAGCGAGCGCCATGGCTCCAAAGGGCCTTCGCCCACACCACCCACCGGCAACCACTTCAAGTGCACAGAGAAAATGATGATGAGCAACAGACCAACCCAGAAGGTAGGCATGCCCATGCCTACAGCCGGGATCACGCGGATCGCGTGATCCACCGGCCCATTCTTGTGGGTCGCGGCAACTACCGCCAGCGGAACGGCAACCAGCACGGTAATGACCACTGCAATCAGAACAATTCCGAGGCTGAGCCCCGCTCGCTCAAGGATGAGCGAGCGGGTGGATTCGCCATAGACCAGAGAATTCCCGGTATCGAACTGTGTGAAGAGCTGGGTGACAAAGCTCCAGAATTGGCTCCAGAGGGATTCGTCCAACCCAAGCTGAGTTCGCAGGGCACTGACCGACGCATCGGTCGCTTGATCGCCCAGAATGATTCGAGCCGGGTCCCCCGGCACGAGGCGAAGCAAAAAGAAGACGGCCACAACCACCCCGACTGCCACAGGGAGCACGCGGGCCAGCAGGTGTTTTACAAGTCGAAGCGTTGGGATCGCCTATCTCTTAGGTGTGTGGCCCGTGCGCCATTAAGGCACACGGGCCGGTCAAAACTCAGTCAGTCACTGAGACATCTTGCAAGAGCATTGAACCATTAGGAAGGACCGTCAGACCGGAGATGTCCGAGGTGGTGGCCTTAATGACACTCGTGTAGTAGAGCGGGATGTAAGGAACCTGCTCAGCCATGATCTTCTGGATGTCGAGGTAGATCTGCTGGCGAGCGTCGCCGTCGGCCGTCTCGCGACCTTCGTTAAGGAGCGATGTGACGTCGTCGTTCGTATAGAAGGTCCAGTACGAGTGGCTGAAGCCATCGGGATCGGCCTGGAAGGAAACCAGACCGTCAGGATCGGGGCTGTCAGACTGTCCAGAGTTGATCATGAAATCGTAGTTGTAATCGCCGTACACCTTGGAGGAGAAGGTGGCTGATTCGAGCGATTCGATCTCAACTGTGATGCCGATTTCTGCCAGCGACTGCTGCACAATCTGGGCCTCTTGAGCCAAGGCCGAGTTGCCGCTCTTGATTGAGAGCGTCACAGAGAATCCATCCGGATACGCTGACTGCGCCAGCTCCTGCTTTGCCGAGTCCAGATCGTAGTCCAGCGCGTAGCCTTCGTCATTCGCCGAGTACTCGATTGTGGGCGGAATAAGCGAGTTGGCGACAGTAGCAGTTCCGAAGGTCACCGCGTCAACAATTCCTTGGCGATCAATTGCCTGAGCAACCGCGCGGCGAACATGCTCGTCGGCGAAGTACTCATTCTGGGTGTTGAAGAAGACTTGCTCGATTTCCCACGACTTGTTGGTCACCACATTGACGGAGGCGTTCGACTCAAGCTCCGTCACGTTTGCATAGGGGACCTCGTCGATAATGTCGAGCTGACCAGCCTGAAGCTGCTGCTGTAGCTGAGCATCGTCGGAAACGAGTTTGTAGACCAGCTTGTCGACGTACGGCTTGCCATCCTGCCAGTAGTTGGTGTTCTTCGTGAACGAAATGTCAGCGTTCGGATCCCATTCGTCCACCACAAACGGCCCAGTGCCTACCGGGTTCTTGAAGAAGTCCTCTTCGCTCTGTCCGCCGAAGTCCGCCGGGTAGATGCCATTGGAGAAGTTCGCCAGCTCCGAAATGAGCGGCGTGTATGCGCTGGTCAGCGTAATCGTCACCTGATTGTCTGCGGTGGCCTCAATCGAATCGATGGGTCCAGACAGTGGCAAGGGGCTCTCGTCACCAAGCTTCAGGTGACGATCGAGTGAGAAGACGACGTCGTCGGGCGTAACGTCTGTGCCGTCCGAGAACTTCAAGCCATCACGCAATGTGAAGGTATAGGTCAGGCCGTCGTCGGAAATGTTGTAATCGCTAGCGAGCCACGGAATGACTTCGCCGTCGGCGTTGAATGAAACCAAGGATTCGAAGACCTTGTCAATCGCAAACGCGTTGTTCGCGGTGATTTGGGTTGCCGGATCTAGGGAAGTCACGGCGGCCACACGTCCAACGGTCAAAGTTCCACCTGAGACGGGGGAAGCCGACGCCGTGGAACTTGCGGAAGCCTCAGAACCCGAATCAGACGAGGAGCAGCCGGCCAGTGCCAGCCCCGCAACTACAACGGCAGCACTGATCTTGAACAGGCCTCGCCTGCCTCGTGAATCTTGACGTTTCATAATCTGTTCTCCTGATGTGTGGGTGTATCTAGTTAGAAATGTGTGGCTGCAGTTGGTTCGAAACCATGCGTCCAGATTTGATGACGGCGACGATTGCGTCGGCTTGGGCGAAGGTCGTTGGGTTCAATGGGTTGTACCGGAGCACGACGGCGTCGGCGGGTGCGCCCGTTTCGATCGTCCCGGTCTGGTTGAGATTGACAAGCCGCGCGCCGGCGGATGTTGCGGCACGCAGCGCCTCTGTTGGGGTAAGCCCTGCATCAATGAGAGCAAGCAGTTCGCGGGCGTTGGAGCCATGTTGATCCATGGTTCCAAAGTCCGTGCCAAGCGCAATATGGACACCTGCATCCCGGGCTGTGCGAACCGCGGCTGGATGCGCGTGAACGGCGTGCTGTACACGCTGGAGGAAAGATCTAGGTAGCTTTCCCTTTTCGATCATTGCTAACACCAAGCGATAGATCACAAGAGTGGGAACAAATGTGGCGCTGGTATGAGCCGCAAGTTCAGCTTGATCTCTTGTCAGGAAGATCCCGTGCTCAATGGATTCCACGCCGGCCTCCAGAGCCCACGTGATCGCTTGGCCTCCCCACGCATGCACCATGACGCGCGCACCGGCTTGGTGTGCCAGCCTCGTCGCTTCCTGAAATTGGGCAGCTGTGAAGTGAGGTTCGAGGTCTTGACCTTCTGGACTGGTCACGCCATCGGTTCCAATTAACTTGATCCACTGAGCGCCTCGATCAAGTGCGTCTTCAACCGCGGAGCCCACCGTTCCACATCTCTGCGCATCCTCACGAGTAATGAGGGCGACGCAGGGCGACACGGCTGGACCAAGGATGTGGCCCGACGCGAGCTTCTCCACCCAAGCTGTCTCCAATCCCCCGGCATCTCGCGCGGAGGTGAATCCTGCGGCGAGAGTTTTGGCGAGGGCCAGTTGGATGAGTTGATCGCGATCAGCCTGAGCTCTTTGGTTCCTTTCGGACTCGTCAAAATCAGTCCACGCCAGATGAACATGGCTATCCACGAGCCCGGGGATCACCCACGTGTTTTCGCCTGGGAGCAGATTGGTGGCAGAACCTGAAGCAGAAAAGGTCCCTGCCTCCCAATACAGCGCGGGAGATGTATAGAAGGTGAAATCAGGTCCGAGCACCTGAGCGTTGGTGATGCCAGACACTGCGTTGAGAGCGTCCATGGAGATTCATTTCTTTGAAGACTTGAGCATGCTGTTTCTCGATGCTGGGCTCAAGATGCCCGAGCGATCGATAGTTGTGACGAAGTCACTTTCTCGTTTAGAAGTTTCGCCGCATGGCCGAACAACACGAGCTACACATTCGCAGGCCCCAAGGTGGAGCGGATTCAGTGGCAATTTGTGTCATCTGACTCCCCTTCCGAGATTACCCTTCAACCAACCAAACAAATAGGTATTTGCAAGTATAGGACTAAAGACGTCCCACGTGTGAGCAAGGTACGTCACACGTTAAGCCCACCACAATCCAGCTATCCTTCCAGTCGCCGACCCGCGCCTGAGCCGGCGCGGCGCAAGAATCCGCGTCTTAGCTTCATAACACGCACAAGCCGTGCCACACCTTGGCAGCTGTTCGCAATGGTTGATCAGCGAGAGTTGTTCCCCACCAGATCCTTACAGGTCACCCACTCGATCTTCACAGGATTATTCATCAGATCCTGACTGGGTTACGCACTCACCCCAAAGGGTTACCTACTCACCACTAAAAAGGATCACCCATTCGTCCCAAAAAGGACTACCCACGCAATCCTTACAAAGCCAATCACTCGATCCACACCCGCGTAAAGCACTATTTTTGGGACGCATATAGTCCTCAAGTGATACGGTGAATCCTGTGGCAAGACGGAGGCAATGTACTCGAGAGATTGATTGAATCTTCCAACATCAGTTTTTTGAGTAAGTTCCCAGACGAGAAACACATACTTGACTACCGATGAGTTCACCATTTGGTTATCATCATCATGATGGCTTAGACATCAATAATCGAAAAGTCACTGGCTCTTCTTGCCGATAGATTACTTGCACGAACTAGATAAATGACCGAACGCAACACAAGAAGTCGCCGTGATGCAGGTAGTCCCCCGCTAGGCCCAGAAGCCTGCCCGGGAATACCTCGCACACCCGCTACCAGTGCCCAACCCGGAGAAGCACACAATGCCAAGACCAAAAGGAAGTAAGAACAAGCCTAAGACGGTTATCTCATATGAGATCCAAGCAAAGGGCATTCGTTCCGAGATCAATGCCAATCAGAAGTCTGTAGATAAGCTTTCACACGAAGTCGATGCCTTGGTGTCCAGTCTCAGCGCAAAGAAGAAGGAACTGCGCTCAGCACGTACCCGGCTGAATCGCTCCACCAAACAGCTTACGCAACTGGAATCGCGAGTCGGCGAAGAGAAGCGGCGCCAAGACGTGACGAAGCTTCTTGACACTCTGCTTGCAAGCGGAAAGTCGGTTGACGATCTCGAGGCAGCTATCAACCAACTTTAGGGTTGCCTCGAAAGATCCCAACCGCGCCCGCCGCTCACTTGCGAAGCTCCACATTGTGGAGTAGAAGCGGCAGTGAGCTGGGCAAACGTAGGGGTGCCGGGTGATGGAACTTCCATCACCCGGCACCCCTACGTTCACACTGTGCTGTGACTCAGCCAATCAGTCACGATGATACATATCGCGCGTGTAGAGCTTTGACACCACGTCCTCGAGGTCCTCACTCCACCTGTTCGCTAGGATCACGTCACACCGCTTCTTGAAGTCATCTAGATCCGCAGTGACTTCAGAACCGAAGAACTCAGTGCCGTCAAAGGTTGGTTCGTAAACGACAACTGGAACACCCTTGGCCTTAATGCGCTTCATGATGCCTTGGATAGCCGATTGGCGATAGTTGTCTGAACCAGTTTTCATGGTCAGGCGGTACACGCCCACCACTGGCTTCTCAGTATCGGAGAGGTCAGCCAATACATCGGACGCGATGAAGTCCTTACGAGTCCCGTTGGCATCCACGATGGCCTGAATGAGATTCTGTGGAACATCTTGGTAATTGGCGAGCAGCTGCTTCGTATCCTTCGGCAGGCAGTATCCGCCATACCCAAAGGAGGGGTTGTTGTAGTGCGTGCCAATTCGCGGATCCAGTCCCACACCGTCAATAATCTGCTTGGCGTTCAGACCACGTACCGAAGCGTACGTATCAAGTTCATTGAAGAAGCTGACTCGAAGCGCAAGGTACGTATTTGAGAACAACTTGATAGCTTCGGCCTCGGTTGAGCCACACACCAAGCAGTCAACATCGGGATCAAGTGCCGCCCCGGAAAGAATGCCAGCGAACTGTGCCGCCTTCTCTTCCAACTCTGGCTTTGCGGACGGGAAGCCAACCACAACGCGCGACGGGTGCAAGTTGTCTCGCAACGCGTTTCCTTCGCGCAGGAATTCTGGGCTGAAGAGAATACTCAACTTCGGGAACTCCGAGGTTAGGCCCTCTACATAGCCCACTGGAACAGTGGACTTGACCACGATGGTTGCATCCGGGTTGATTGCCTGGACCTGCCGGAGCACCTGTTCCACGCTTGAGGTGTCGAAGTAGTTCTTGTCTGGGTCATAGTTGGTGGGTGTTGCAATAACAACCCAATCAGCACCTGTGAACGCTTCCTGTGGATCGGTTGAGGCGTTGATCCTCGTCCCAGCCGCCAGAGCGTCCTCAATCTCAACGTCTCGAATGGGAGACTTACCCGCATTGATCAGGTCAACGCGGCTCTGCGTGATGTCGAATGATCGTACCGAATGGTGCGTGCTTAACAAGACGGCACATGAGAGTCCAACGTATCCGATGCCGGCAACGGCAATGTTCATGGGTTATCCAATCCAAAATGAAGCTCCGGATCGCGCACTGAGATGCGATCGACGATCCAACGGAGATAGGTCCGAGACAATCATAACGATCTGTTGAATTCGGTGTGGCCGATGCCGTGGGGCCCACACTCAACCACTGCCGTGGGGCCCACACTCAACCACTCAGGTGCATGGAACAAGCAGCGATACTCGGTACATCACACTCACAGCCGCCCCAAGCCTCACGATGTTTGATACCGTGACATACGAATGTGCTCTAAGAGCCGGCCACTTCCGGCTCATGAAGAAAGAGAGAGAATGTCCAAACTCTCCGGTACATCCGAATCGGGGAATCAACAGGCAATCACGCCGCTGCGGGTGCTTGTTGTATGCACAGGGAACATATGCCGCTCCCCTCTCGCTGAGTACGCACTCCGTGGACAGTTGGATCCTGCCGTCTTTCGCATCGCAAGCGCAGGAACCCGCGCAGTCCCGAACGGGCGCGTACCTCAGGAGCAGGTTCAGATCGCCGAGAGCCTCGGGATCGCAGGCATCTCAACACACATCGCACGTCAAGTTACAGCTGAAAGCATCGCGCAAGCCGACCTCATACTCACTGCTTCTCGCCACCGCCGGCGCCGCGTGGTTCGCACTGTGCCATCCGCCGTCAAATACACTTTCACAATCCGCGAACTTGCCCGAGTCAGCCAGACAATCACTGATGAGGACTTGGCGTTCCACATGAAGAACGGCAACGATCCTGTCCGTGCCGGAATCGCCGCTGCAAATGAGATTCGTGGCCTCGCTCCTCGACCAAGCGATCCTCGGGACGACGACGTCGTCGACCCATATGGTCACGAAGCCGCAGTTTACGAGGAGTCTGCCCGTCAACTCATGCCCGCCGTGCGCGTCATAGCACAGTTTCTCAGCCATCTGGCGGGCACGAACCTCCGCCAACTATCTGGAACGACTGGACAAGGCACGCACACACCTGACCCCGCGCATGCCTCCACTCAGCCGGGTCGGCCAGTTCAACTAGCTCAGCCTGCGGCGCAACGCTTGTCCACCACGCAAACCTCTCCTATATCAATCTCACAGGCCAGGCCCGTGGCAACGCGTTGGAATGGACCGTTGCTCCACGATCCGGATGCGCGTGCGCATCCGGATCAACACGAACCCGCTAAGGGCCAAAAGGCCGCCAGCCCACAAAAAACTGGGGCAGAACAGGCGCGCTCGGCTACGCCCGCGGCTACGCCTCGCCGGCGCCGCGGCAAGCACTCACAGTAAGCTCAAAGTATCAAGTTCACCTGTTTTTCCATCGACGGGACGAATGAACAACAATTGATGAGCCACATTTCCGAGGTCGAGAACACACCTTGTGACCAGCGGAAACACTGATGCAACAGTCGGTGAAAGATCTCGAAACAATCGCTGGATAACCTAAACCGTCCGAAAGAAATCACTGTGCCTCCACCACGAACACTGTGATCTCATGACACCTCGAACGAAAGGCTATCCGTGCCTGCAAACACACATCATTCGCCTCACCAGAGACACCGACTAACCGGCTTATCTGTAGCCGCGCTCTCAGCATTACTGCTCTTAGTCCCAACAGTTAGTTCTGCCGCAGATCCCACGCAACATCCCTCATCCGCCTCTGTCCTTGAGCAGGATGTGCTGAATGCTGTCAGTGAAGCAGACTTTTCACGCGTATGGGATTTTGATAATGGTGAAGTGACTGAACAGGTCCCACAAGTTGATGTTGCAGTTATTGAACTTGGCGAAGACGGAAGCATCCGTGACACGGCGAACATCCTGGTGAGTCGCGACTACCCCAACGGTGTAATA
Organism: Changpingibacter yushuensis; assembly: GCF_014041995.1. Lineage (NCBI taxonomy): Bacteria > Bacillati > Actinomycetota > Actinomycetes > Actinomycetales > Actinomycetaceae > Changpingibacter > Changpingibacter yushuensis. The sequence goes on from NZ_CP059492.1 coordinate 2,585,180, forward strand.
GCACCTATTGACTCGGCACTGTCCTCCAGCTCTGTACGCTGGATCCGTTGGAACCAGAACGCTTTTGACGGAAACGGTACGTATGGCGAAGGGACTGATATTGTTCCTGGTCGCGAAGATGCTCCTCTGCGGTACATGTCCACCTACCCCGCATCGTTGCTCAAATCCATGGTTGCCTTCGGCCTCGTGTTCCTGAGCGACCACGGTGCAATCGACCTATCAAGCGATTACACTTTCTCAGGCACTACCAAATCCATACAGACCTGGTCAGCTGAGATGATTCAGTACTCCAACAACACCTCAGCGCAAGCAATGATCAAGCTACTTCACGAAGTGGAGTATGAGGGCCAGTCGGGCATTGATTTTCTCAATGACGAACTCCAGCGTCTCGGACTTACCACCTTGCAGCTACAAGGAACCAGCTCTAGCACTGGCGGTAATTGGTCAAATGGTGGTGTCACAATGACTGCATTCGACATTGCACGTCTGGATCTAGTACTCGATGGCGGCGACGGCGGAGTGCTGTGGACCACAGATAAAGGTGTAGATGTGTCGGCTGACGTTATCAGCACCGAAGGACGCAATTGGCTGATGACCTTGTGGCAAGGAACGGCTTTCCACTGGATGCTTGACACAGGGAACTTCTGCGACTGGACAACACCGTATACCGGGGAACGCCAGTATCCCGCGCGGGGTATCCCGGCCGTTGTTCCAGATTCGACTCTCAACGCTGATGGAACATCAAAGATCGCGTGGGCAGATTCGCCATTCGCAACCATAGATATCAGACCGTGCAACAGTGAAGCCGAGGTAACCTACTACAACAAGTACGGGCTAACGTACAATGCTGGCGCTGATGCTGGGATTGTGAAATCCCTAGAAGGAAAAGACTTCCGGCATTACATCATCGCTGTCACAAGCAATCTCGGTTACCGCTATGGAGATGAAGAACTCGCAGCAACAGAGAACGCCTGTCTGAGTAACGAAAGCAGCTTCTGCTACACCGAGCGATTCCCGATCCTGGCTGCGAAAATTGACGCAGCAATTGCCGCTCGTGACGCAGAACCAGCACAGCCCAGCCCGACCCCCACGTCAATTTCGCCCACGCCGAGTACGCCAGCCACATCTGACGAACCAAGCGTGGAGCAGAGCACTACGCCGTCAGTAACAGAGACGACAACAACTGCACTACCGTCAACTGACTCAACGACCAGTACCGCGAATTTGGCATCAAATGGAGAATCGCTTGCCAACACGGGAGCCTCAGGCACGGCACCGCTTGTGCTGATAGGCCTCCTTGTACTCGGCGCCGGTATTGCGCTGACCGTTGTTGTGCGTCGGCAGACGAGCAACTAGAAAGCTGACCGGAGAGGCGCCACACAAACGTGATGCCTCTCCGGTTCCGACTTACTGTTCGCGGTTTACTGTTCGCGCTGCTCGAATTATCCGTTTCTATCCCGTGATGAGCTGCATCAGGAAGGCAGTCACGGCGAATCCCACAGGAATCGGGGCCCAGAACTCCAGCGCAGCCCACCACGGGTTGCGTTCCAAGGTTCCACGACGCATCGGCAGCACTGGTGCTTCGTTCGCCAACTCACGCGGGTGCTTACGCAGTCGATCCACCAACTTCGCCTGTTCGTCGGTGACCTCTTGGGCATTGACCAGTTCCCCCATGCCTGGCTCAGTCTGCTCCAAAGCCATGAGAGTTCCCACAGGTGGATCCTTCGGATCGTCGGGATCTACCTCAGTCATCATCACGATCGAACGAAAGTCGGCGGCGGCATCCACCGTCCGAACAATCACAGGAACCAGAAGGCCGGATCGGGATCCACGCTTGACGTAGCGTTGACGAGGATCCTCCTTTGTCCCAAGGGTGCGTGCCACCACGGGCACCGGGTGTGACTCTGCAGCTGGCCGTATCATCCACGGTACGAGGCACGCCGCCACGATCGCGATCATCACGATCATTGCGATCCACGCACGTCCGTTGGTTACGTCCACATCCAGGAACAAGACCGCAGCGATCGTACCGATCACGCTGCCCATCGCGAGCGCCGTGCCGATTCTCCGGGCGTGATCGATTGGCCGGTTCGCCGGGATTGCTCCAGCTGAAGCGGTTGCGCGCACCAGATTCATACGGTCGGACGATGCCACCATTAGCTCCTTAAGAATTCGACGATTTCGCGAACTGCGCGCCGCGCGGCCCACCGAGCACCCACCGTTGAGGCACTCGGACCATACCCTATGAGATGCAGCCGGGGATCCGCCGCCACGCGAGTTCCGTCCATCACGATACCGCCCCCGTGCACGCGCAGCCCTAGCGGAGCCAAGTGGCGAAGCTCTGCGCGAAATCCGGTAGCCCAGATGATTGAGTCTATCTGGACCTCCGAGCCATCGTTCCACACAGCTCCGTACCGCGTGAGGTGATCAAACATGGGGAGGCGATCGAGCAGACCACGTTCCTCAAGATCGCGGGTCCATTGCGTAACCGGCAGTCCCGTTTCAGCGACGACGGCGAGCGGCCGCAAGCCCGCTTCCACTCGCGCCCGGACACGTTCTTCAACAGCGCGGCCTTCGGCGGCCGTCAGACCGGCGTCAGAGTGCAGGCCAAACTCAAGAGAAGGTGATCCTGCGGCTGAGGCGGATCCCGTGGCGGCCGCAGCTCCCCCAGATTGGTCGGATCCTCCTTCTCGGTTCTCTTGAGTGTTTTCGGCGGTTCGCCAGCGAGGCGGAGTACGGGTTACCCAGTACGTTTCACGTGCAACTCCACCCAAATCGTCGAGATGTGAGAGGGCGCTGATTCCACCACCAACTACCATGACGCTCTGACCTTCAAACTCGCGAGCGCCTACGTAATCCTGGGTGTGGTACTGCCTGCCCACGAAGCTCGATGCCCCTCGACAGAAGGGCACAAAAGGGCGAGTCCACGTTCCGGTGCAATTGACGACTACTCGGCTGCGGAAGGTCCCTGCAGTGGTCTGTGTTTCTAGGAACTCCCGCGGCCCAGACCTGAGAGCATCGTGCATAGCGCTCGGCAGCTCATCGGACGCCATGGGGGTAACTGACCGCACGGAATGGACCAGAATAGGACGAAGAACGGGAAGATCGTAAAGATCTTCGAACTCAGAGAAGTAGGTGGGCACGAAATCAGCGGCCTCCGCTCGCGGATCCGTTTCTCCCACGGGCAGGCCGGGCAAATCGGCGATGTGGTTGACGGTGGCCATCGTCAGAGAAGGCCACCGATGCTGCCACGCGCCTCCCGGGCGGGTTTCGGCGTCGAGCACCAGATACGTTCCCAGAGAAGTCGAATCTCGGGAGTACTCAGACTGTTGCTCCGCATCCGCACGGGTTGGGCCGGATAGCGTTGAAGATTGCGCGAGGCCGGCAGCGCCGGCATACCCACGGAATCCACGCTTTCTCAACTCGAATGCGGCAGAAATACCGGCTTGGCCTCCACCGATCACGAGGACGTCAACATAGTGCGGCACAGACATGCGCGGCTCACCCCACACCAACTCCCACAAAGGTCGGCTGACGTCGGGATGCGATGCTGGTAGGTAAGCGCCGGTGGGGATGCGGGTGTAACTTCGCCTTTGGGATCCCCGCCCTGGTTCCGACACTCTCATGCTCCAAAGTTACCGGAAATGTTCACCCGCTTGCGGTCGCTACCGCGGCCGTGGCCACAAGTTCGAGACCCACGTCTGGTCGGTGGTGGGCCTCGAACCCACCACCGAACAGCTCATCGCCATGCTAGATGCAGGTGGCCATAAACGGGCAGGTCTCGCAGTCGTATCCGTTCACGCATGGTGTGAACGCATGCTCGAACGCAAGGTCAATGAGCATGCGGAACTCGGCCACCGTATCCAAATTGAGCCGGTAATGGACCTCGCGGGCTACTTGCTCGCGAGTAATCCAACCGGCCTCCCGGAGAATTGCAAGGTGTTTGGTGGCGGTTGGTTGGCTGATCTGCAACTTCTCCGCCACTTCAGACACAGACAATGGCGCTTCTTGGTGTGAACCGAGCACCTTGATCATCTTCATTCGCACTGGGAAACCCATTGCGGACTGAAGCTCACAGGTCCGCTCAACCAATCCTCGTTTAGCCATCATTCAATGATGCCTTGCTGGCAGTCTCGCAAACAATCTGCGCCTTCCACAGCGATTCTTGCAATCGTCGATGATAGTAGCTTCGCCGAGGTTCTCCGTGAAGCAAGAAACCGCGCTTTCACTATGAATCGCGCTTCACACCGAGAGCAACGGGCTTGGCGTCCGAGTGCCACACGCCAACAGCGCGCACAAGGCGATCCACGATCTGTGGCGCCTGGCGCCCTTCCGCCACCTTCTTGACCTTAATGAGCATCTTCCTGACCATGAACACTGATGGACTACCGAGCCAGATGTAGATGAGCGCGGACGGGATCTTCTTTCCCCACGGTTCCCAAGTCGAGTCACATCTGTTGACAAACCGAGTACGGCCATCGGGAAGCTCCTGCAATATGAAGTTCCACGTCCATGCGAACGAAGTGAGACCGAAGGGCGGGAGCAGCGCCATAGAACCTTGATATGTGGGAGGACGCCGCGTATCTGAGAGGGAGGTGAAGTGGGATCCTGGATCCACTTCGGCGATCTGCGAGCCGATTCCACTCTGGTGATAGAACATGAAGTCTCCGGGCTTCACTTCTTGCCATGCATCAACTCGGTCAAAGACGTTATGGATGTGGAACGTGAAGAGTCGCTCGAGCCATGAGAGTGCGTAGAACCCACCCTTGCGTTGACCAAGCTGCGCGATTACTTGCCATACAACTTCCGGGGGAGCATCGATCACGATATCTTCTTGCAAGCGGGCAAAGGAATCTCCTGGCAACAGAAGGTCGTCACCTGGGAGTTCCTGCTTCCTATCCTCCGTGGAGGAGAATCCGCGAAGACCATATATCCACATGCCGCCAAGGACGGTAGTCGGAATCGTCGCGACGGCTCCGGCGGCTAATGCCACTGGATGCTTTGCGATGCATCGGGCGATGGATGAGATAGACATGAGTGCTTTCCTTGCCTTTACTTCTCGTTGTTGGCTGAGGACGTCAGAAACCTGTTGGCGTGAAGTCCCACTGCGTTGAGAATTTGGTTGGCGGCGTAGACCCCTGAGATCGCAGTGGGTTCGAGGCCTAGGCCGTTGTGATCGCCCGCCACGAAGGTGGTTGGCCCATACTGTTGTTCCACATAAGCTCGCCCCGTCACGTACATCGCTTTTTCCCATTCGCGGCGTTGGATGAGCTCGAACTCAGTGAACAATGCAGCCAAATCGATCTCCGGTTCACGGCTGTAGACGAGGTATGTTCCATCATCTTGAACAGCAGTAAAGATGATGGGCGAGGTGAAGGGGAAGAGATTCATGTCCTGCGCACTCAGATCCTTGCGAATAGTGCCTCGCACATGCTCTACGTAGAGTTGGCACGACTGACGGATGTCCCCTACGTCAAGGAACTGCGCGGTCACAACTGCGGGAGTTGCGAACACGACCGTTTTGCCCACGTACTCCCGGCCACTCGCGGTGGTGACGATGTGGAGTCCGTTCTCCTCACGATGTGCCACCACCGAATCCTCAACAAACCTGTCGCCAAGACGCTTCCGGTGGGCTTCGGCGTCGAACTCAAAACGATGAATCGGAACAATCAAGCCTTGTGACACATTGCAGAAGTCCAGTGCGGTGATCTGATCCATATCAGCGCCCGTGCACGCGTAGGAGAACTTCGATACGTAGTCCTCTGCAACCGATCCCAAATGATGGCGTGCAATGAAACTGGAAGCCGGCTCTGTATACAGGCGCAGGATGAAAGGGTCTAGTTCCATTGCTTCGCGTTGGGACATGACTTCGCAGTTCTTTTTGAACTGGCTGTAGTGACGCATGAACTGCGCCATGGAAATGCCGAATGCGGCGAAACCTGGGCTCCGCTTAAGGGTGTGCATACTGAGGGTCGTAAACGATTCCCCCTTGCCATCATGGAAGCGGCAGGAAAGAGGGTTTATGCGCGTCCGCCGGGAAACAAGCTTGGCAGCGTTCCCATAGTTGGACATGACGAAGTATGCGCCGAAGTTGACTTTGCCCGTTGAGTCGTAATCGATTCGCCCTCCCAGAGTGTCAGAGATAAGTGCGAAGGTGGCACCGCCTTCATCGAGTTTGTATGCACAAGACAGTCCTGCGCTTCCGGCTCCGATGACTATGGCATCAAGTGTGTTGTGTGAATCCATGGTCTACTCCTGAACTAACAATGCATCCCACGGCTCGAGGCTCTTTTGCCCGAACCTACGTATAGCACTTGTGGAATACGTAACGCTTCATTCGTCGTATTGCCAAAGTACTATACGTGGCGGGGCCTTTTGTCCCTCTCTACTAGAATTGCCGGTATGGAACTTTCCAGAGCACAAGCTGTGGCACGAACTCTCATGGATCGTCATGGCTTACAGGCGTGGGATCTCACGTTCGACCGCGCCAAGCGCCGAGCTGGACTCACCGACTTTCGCTCCCACACGATCAGCCTCTCAGCACCATTCATGGTGCTGTATGACGAAGCTCGGGTACAGGACGTCATTCTGCATGAAATCGCGCATGCCCGTGTGGGGCGCGATCATGGCCACGACGCAACGTGGAAGGCTGAGGCCCGGCGCTTGGGAACAACGCCAACCGCCTGCATCACGGACGGCCCCAAACCACCAGCCCCATACTTGGGAATCTGCCCCAGCGGGCACCAGATTGAACGCTTCCGCGCTCCACGCAAGGTCATGTCCTGCGCCAAGTGCTCCGCGAAGTACAACCCGGCTTACGCCTTCAAGTGGTACAAGAAGTCGGCCTAGAGCCTCGCTGGGCACCCTCGCCACATTGCCCACTTCCAGCGAATCAGTATCTTTCGATGCTGAACTTCCCCCACCCCTTACGCCTCCGGTTCTTCCCCCACCTCTTACGCCTCCGGTTCTTCCTGAGTGCCTTCTGTCGGCTCGGCCTGACCCAGCACCTCTGCCTTAGCCGATGCGCGCGCCTCGGCCTCCTTTTCGTTTCGGTCAAGGATGATTTCCAGAGGCTTGTAGTGCTTGCGAACCGCCTTGCGGTAGGCCTTGCGATCTCCAGCTTCCGCAGCCCTCAGGATGTCACCGTGCGCTCTGGCGGTCGCGGCGAGGTCATCGCCGTCGTCGTCGGACAAACTAGGAACTACCACCTGATGTACAAGCCAGAGCGCTGAAACCATCTGTTCGGCAACAACGTTTCCCAGCGTCTCAAGAATCCCCAAGTGGAACGCACTGTCCTCTTCAAGGAACCTCTCGCCGCGAGCGGCCTTTGCCACCATAGCGTCGACGACGTCGTGAAGGCCCTGGTGGTGTGTACCAGCGAAACCCTCTGCGATCTCGGCCGACATACCAAGGTCAAGGTATTTGCGTAGTGCCACGACGTCGCGCAATGAGACAGTGGAGTTCTCAGTACTTAACGAGGCACGCAGGGTGAGCGTCTCAACGAGCGGGCGTAGGGACATGTCGCCTACAAACGTGCCGCGGCCCTGATGGACGTAGACAATGTCAAGCGCCTCGAGCTTGCGCAGCGCTTCGCGCACAGAAGAACGCGATACGCCAAGTTCGGCACACAACTCCGCCTCAGTAGGGAGCGGTGAACCCGGACGCAGATCATGCGAAAGTATGTAGGCCTTAATCGCCTCCATTGTTGCGCTGGAACGGTTCACCACGGGAATCGGCCCCAGACCTGCAGGCAAAGACCGCTGCAACAGGTTGTCAGACGAATCTTGGAGAAACCGTTGCGCGAATTTGTCAGACATCATATGGTTAGCCTACGCGACGCAGCTGAAGGTGTCTCGTGAAAGCTCTTGAGAGGAAAACCAATGTCTCGAATGAAGTGGGGTGTCAAGGTCGTAGCGGTCGCAGCCGCTTGCTCACTTGCCCTTTCCGCGTGTGGTGGTGGCTCAGATTCCAGTGCAGACGGTACCGCCGGTTCCACATCCGCCGCAGAAGCTGTTGATGGCGGCACCATCACCGCGGCCGTCGCTTACGAAACGACTAACTACCACCCCTCATCCACCTCCTCAGCCCTTGCGCTTGGTGCAAACTGGCATGTTGTCGAAGGTCTGTGGGAACTCAACATGACTACCTACGAACCATTCAAGGCGCTTTCTGCCTCTGACGATCCGGTCGAAGTCTCCGATACCCAATATGAGGTCTCGCTCCGTGACGGCGCGAAGTTCTCCGACGGCACCGATGTCACAGCAGACGACGTCGTGGCCTCCTTCGAGCGGTCCATGGCCGAGGGCAATATCTACACACCGATGCTCAAATTCATCAGCAGCGTTGAGAAGAAGGATGACACCACCGTCACCATCAACCTCGAGTACCCGTTCTCACTGCTCAAGCAGCGTCTCTCACTTGTGAAGATCGTTCCAGCCTCAGCAACCGACGATGAACTGACCGCAAAGCCCATTGGTACCGGCCCATGGCAGTATGACTCCATCACGGAGCAGGCCATCAACTTTGTGCCCAATGAGTACTACAACGGCGATTACCCCGCGACGGCAGACAACATGCAGTGGGAGATCCTGAAGGATGATACTGCTCGCACTACAGCCATGCAGGAAGGCACCGTGGACGTCATGGAGTCTGTCCCTGCGGACGCCGCCGCCCTCATCGAATCCGCTGGAGCAGTCATTACGGCCGTTCAAGGATTCAATCTCCCGTTCCTGATGTTCAATACAAAGAAGGCACCTTTCGACGACGAGCGTGTTCGCCAGGCGTTCTTCTACGCAATTGACACCAACAAGCTCATTGATAATGCGCTCTCCGGTCAAGCAACAGCAGCCACGTCCTTCCTCCCCGAGGATCACCCGAACTACAACGAAGCCTCCACGGTCTACACCTACGATCCAGAGAAGGCTAAGGAACTACTTGCAGAAGCCGGAGTAGATGGTCTATCCATTACCCTGTTGACTACCGATCACACGTGGATCACCGCGCTTTCACCGCAGATCAAGAACGATCTTGAGGCCGTGGGTATCTCAGTGGAGATTCAGGCATTGGCATCCTCGTCTCTCTACGCGGATTACACCGACGTCGACGATCCTCAGTTCGACGTCGTCCTGGCCCCCGGTGATCCTTCAGTCTTCGGAAATGACCCGGACCTCCTTATGAACTGGTGGTATGGCGACAACTCGTGGACCCAGAAGCGTACCCAGTGGAAGGACTCCGAGGGATACACCGAACTGCACGAGATCCTCGATGCCGCAGTTCAGACCTCCGGCGATGAGCAGCAGGAACTGTGGAACCAGGCATTTGACCTGATCTCCGAGCAAGTCCCGCTCTACCCACTGTTCCACCGTCAGGTCGTCACCGCGTACTACCCCGATGCGATTGCCAACTACTCACCAATCGGAACCACTGGCCTGAACTTCATCGGTTCCAGCGCAACCTCGACTGACTAATCCACCAATCCGATGGGGTGACCTCTTCGGAAACCCCTCATGCACAGTGCCTAGGGCGGCGGACCGCTACCCGGTCCGCCGCCCTGCACGCGCCCGCATCAGAGGAGAATTGTTGTGAACAACCTCGTCAGACTCATAGGCAGGCGCCTCATCGCGCTTCCAATCATGGTCTTTGGAGTGGCGTTCCTCGTCTTCTTCCTCATGTCCTTCTCCAAGATCGATCCCGCTTACGCGGCATTGGGAGAAGGGGCCTCACAGCAGGCCCTTGAGGAATATCGCGAAGCCAATGGTCTCAACGACCCTTGGATCGTCCGTTTTGTCAACTTCCTTGGTGATCTGCTCCATGGAAACCTTGGTACCTACGGTGCCAACCAAGCTTCAGTGGCTGATCGGGTAAGTTCAGCCTTCCCTATCACGATGCAACTGACCTTCATGGGTCTGATCATTGCGGTCGTTTTTGCCCTCATCTTCGGCGTCATCGCCGCCCTGTACCGCGACCGCTGGCCAGACAAGGTCATCCGTGTAGTCTCCATCGCGTGCATTGCAACACCGTCGTTCTGGCTCGCAGTCCTCATGATTCTGCTTTTCTCCGTGAACCTTGGAGTCCTGCCAGCTTCCGGTGCCCTTCCTGCATTTAGCGAGGATCCCTCAGGGTGGTTCCAACGAATGATCCTTCCTGCCGTTGCACTCGGAGTTCCCGTAGCCGGATCACTCACCCGCGTCATCCGAACCGCAATGGTCGAGGAACTGGACAAGGACTACGTACGCACAGCTGTAGGCGCAGGCGTGCCATACGGCATCGTCGTCTCCCGAAATGTGCTTCGTAATGCGCTCATTACACCCGTCACCGTGCTCGGACTTCGCATCGGCTATCTCATGGGCGGTGCAGTGGTTATCGAAGTCATCTTCAACCTGCGCGGTATGGGAATGGCAATTCTTGAAGGCGTCCAGTCCAACTACCCCACGCTGGTTCAGGGCGTGACGCTGGTGGTTGCACTCGCCTTCATCATTATCAACATCGTGGTGGACATGCTGTACGTCCTCATCAACCCACGAATCAGGGAGGTCTGACATGCGTCGCAAGCTCACTGAAAAGATGGAACAACCCGGAGTCCGCTTCAAGCGCTTCCGGGCCATGAGCTGGGGTGCGCGGATCTCGGTCTCCGTGATCATCATCATCGCGCTGGCGGCCGTCTTCGCACCCATCCTCGCTCCGAACAATCCGCTCGAGATCTTCACCGCCCGGCAAGCTCCCGGCGACGGCTTCCTCTTCGGAACTGATGACAAGGGCCGCGACATCTTCTCGCGGATGATCTACGGTGCAAGGTACTCGCTGGTCATTGGCTTGTGCGCCACCGCCTTTGCGTTGATCTGTGGCGCAGTCATCGGGTCGGTCGCAGCGGTTTCCCGCAAGTCAATCTCCGAAGTCATCATGCGGATCATGGACATCATCATGTCGTTCCCCGGCATTGCGCTGGCCGCCATGTTTGTCTCCGTCTTCGGCAACTCGCTGCCCATCATCATTCTGACGATCGGCTTCCTCTACATTCCCCAGCTCACCCGCGTGGTGCGCGCCAACGTGGTTTCGGAGTACTCCGAGGACTATGTGAACGCAGTCGTGGTTTCTGGTGCACGCGCCCCTTGGATCCTCGCCAAGCATGTGGCACGCAATTGCATTGCCCCCGTCATGGTGTTCACAACTGTGCTGGTAGCCGACGCAATCGTCTTCGAAGCATCCTTGTCATTCATCCAAGCAGGCATTCAGGAGCCCACCCCAACCTGGGGTAACATTCTCTCCGACGCTCGCGCCGGCGTTCTGCTGGGCCGCTGGTGGCAAGCACTGTTCCCCGGCTTGGCCATCATGATCACCGTGCTGTGCCTCAATATCCTCTCCGAAGGAATGACGGATGCAATGGTCGCGGCCCCCACCGCCGTGAAGGTCCCCGACGAATCCAAGGTGACCTCTGCGCAGCGCGAGGCCGACAAGCTCCTGACCGATCCCGTTGAGGCATACAAAGAGCAGCATGAAGCCCTCCTTGCTAGGCTTCAATCCCTGAGCGACATGGAGGCACTGCGCCACGATCGGCACACGCCCCAATCGGACGAAGCTCCAATCCTCGAAGTAAAGGATTTGTGTATCAAGTTCCCACGGCATGGCAATGTCGACGTTGTGGACCACGTTTCATTCGCGGTTCGTCCAGGCGAGACCATGGGACTTGTAGGCGAATCGGGCTGTGGAAAGTCGATCACCGCATTCGCCATCATGGGCCTGCTTGATCCCAAGGCCGAAATCTCCGGCGAGATCCTCTACCAAGGCAAGAACCTGCTGGAGATGACCGGCAAGCAGCGCAATGCTCTGCGTGGGCACGAAATGGCCATGATCTACCAAGATGCACTATCGGCGTTGAACCCTTCGATGCTTATCAAGTCGCAGATGAAGCAGCTGACGAAGCGCGGCGGTACCCGCACCGCAGAGGAGCTTCTCGAACTTGTGGGGCTGGATCCTAAGCGCACGCTCGAGTCCTACCCACACGAACTCTCCGGTGGTCAACGCCAGCGTGTTCTCATCGCCATGGCGCTGACCCGCGATCCCAAACTTGTGATTGCTGACGAACCCACCACCGCACTGGATGTCACGGTTCAGAAACAAGTCATCAAGTTGCTCAATGAACTACGCGACAAGCTCGGCTTCGCAATGGTTTTCGTCTCCCACGACCTAGCTCTCGTTGCAGAAGTGGCGCACTCGATAACCGTGATGTATGCCGGTCAAGTTGTGGAGCAGGCCTCCACCGTGGAGCTCCTGACCGATCCTCGCCACGAATACACTCGCGGCCTCCTCGGTTCGGTTCTCTCCATCGAAGCGGGCTCCGGCCGCCTCCATCAGGTGCCCGGCACAGTGCCTTCACCCAAGGACTTCCCTGTGGGAGACAGGTTCGCACCGCGTTCCAGCCACCCGACCGTTGGCCTAACAACCCGGCCCATTATGCATCCAGTAGGCGACTCCCTACACTTCTATGCCGATCTTCCAGATAGCGCATGGATCGAAGAGGGCCTAACACCACCCCATTCCCAGCCATGGGAAGGCAGCTCTTCGGACCTTTCCCCGGCTGGTGCTACACAAGGCACGGAGGAGCAAGCATGAGCGATTCCACCAACAACGAGGTTCGCAATGGGCAGATCCGCACCGCCCGAATCGGGGATGCGGCCACGCCAATCATTGAGCTGAAGGATGTTGACGTCACGTTCAAGACCCGCACCGGGTCACTCTTTCATCCGAACCGGATCCACGCAGTTCGTGGCGTAAACATGAAGGTTGTGGCCGGAGAAACCCTCGGCATCGTGGGTGAATCTGGTTGTGGTAAGTCCACCACCGCGAACGTCATGTGCGGACTCCAGCAGCCCACCGCTGGCCACGTCTTCTTCAAAGGGGTTGAGGTCACGAAGCGAAGCGCCAAGGACCGGCGCAGGATCGGCCGCGTGGTTTCCGTGGTGTTCCAAGATCCAGCCACAGCGCTTAACGCACGCATGATCGTTCGTGACCAGCTCGCTGATCCGCTCAACGTGCACAGCATTGGCACCTCAGCCGAACGTGACAAGCGGGTGGAAGATCTCATCTCCATGGTGGGCCTTCCCCATTCTGCGCTCGACGCACTGCCGGGCCAGCTTTCAGGTGGTCAGCGCCAACGCGTTGCGATCGCACGTGCTTTGGCACTCGAACCCGACGCGATCATCGCGGATGAGCCCACTTCAGCGCTCGACGTATCCGTGCGGGCTCAGATTCTTAATCTTTTGACAGATCTGAAGAACGAACTCGGCTTAGCGATGGTCTTCATCAGTCACGATATTCAAACTGTTCGCTACGTCTCTGATCGCATCGCTGTTATGCACGACGGCGTCGTCGCGGAGGAGGGCCCCGGGGCACAGCTTCTTGCCAACCCTCAGGACCCATACACGCAGAAGCTCTTGGGTGCGGCGCCATCCCTGCTACACCCAGTGCTCAACTAAGTGACTGCGCCACACCCACGTTGCTACACGCATTGAGAATGCAAAAACCCCCAACAATACGCCCACAAGTCATCACTGAAGGAATGGCTCAATGTCTCAAAATTCCCCATTTTTCGGGGTAATCCCACCAGTTGTCACGCCACTTACTCCCGAGCGTGAACTCGACGTCGAAGCTCTCGAGAAGAACGTCAACCGTATGATCGAGGCTGGGGTCAACGGGCTGTTCTTCCTCGGATCCTCTGGCGAGGTCGTGTTCAGCACGGACGAACGCCGCGGCCAGATCCTCGAAGCTGGCATCCGCGCCACGGCCGGACGAGTGCCAGTGTTTGCTGGAGTGATCGACATGCAGACTGAACGCATGATCGAACATGCCAAGCAGGCTCAAAAACTCGGAGCCGACGCGATAGTCGCCACCGCACCGTTCTATGCGCTAGGTGGAGACGTAGAGATCGAGGCGAACTTCCGCGCCATTCGCGAAGCCGTGGACCTGCCACTCTTTGCCTACGACATCCCGGTGTGCGTCCACAAAAAGCTGGGCGTTGACCTCCTGGTCAAGCTTGGCAAGGAGGGCGTCCTCTCCGGAGTTAAGGATTCTTCCGGCGACGACGTCGCCTTCCGTTTCCTTATTCGCGCCAATGATCAGGCCGGACATCCGCTCCAACTGCTCACCGGGCATGAAGTAGTGGTTGATGGTGCGTACTTGGGTGGAGCGGACGGCTCGGTTCCCGGACTCGCCAATGTGGATCCTGCTCCGTACGTGGAACAGTGGAAGGCCGCCCAAGAGGGCGACTGGAATCGCGTTTCTGAACTCCAGGACTACCTTGCCGACCTCATGCGCATCACCTCGGTTGTGAAGGGTGTCCAAGGCTTCGGCGGTGGAGTTGGCGCATTCAAGACTGCGCTGTGGCTCCTTGGTATCTACAGTTCGAACCAGATGCCTCGTCCCGTTTCCGCCCTTGAAGGTGAGAACGTTGAGGCAGTTCGTTCCGTCCTGGCCGACCTAGGACTCGTTGAGAGCTAGGTGGCGCGGGGCGCGGTTGGGGGCCACTCGCCCCCAACCGCGTTCATGGCGGCTGTATGCACGCCAACTCGCATTCGTTGGCTGGGTTTCGCGTGGTGGTATGCCCGGCCAACGAATGTGCTCATCAAATACTGAGCACCGTGCATCTGGATGCTAGGAGAAGCTTTGGAAAGCGATTCACTTGTGGAACCGGCCAGCAAGCCCGTGGTGGTTCTAGACATTGGCGGCACAAAGATTAGCGCTGCAGTTGTGGAGTGGACGCCGTTGGCTGATCCTCAGTTCACCATCTGCTGCTCTCAAACAGCACCCACCAATGCACCTCGAGGCGGAACAGCCGTATGTGCCACCGCTGTAGATCTGGCTCGCAGTGTTGCTCATCAGTATGCCGCTGCGCATGGTTCTTCCATTGTTGGCATCTCAGTGGCGTCAGCTGGCGTTGTTGACGAAGCCAATGGAAGCATCATCTCTGCGACCGACCTCATCCCCGGATGGGCTGGTATCGAGCTGGGCCGCACGTTATCACAGCAACTTGGATTGCCCACGCGTGTCATGAACGATGTGCATGCCCACGCTCTTGGAGAAGTGAGTGCTGGTGTAGCGCGCGGATGTGATTCAGCCCTTGTGTTAGGAGTGGGTACGGGTATTGGTGGAGCAGTGGTCTCCCATGGCCATGTTCTTCGCGGCGCTCACGGACTCTCCGGGCACCTTGGACATATCCACCATCCGTTGGCCAACGGCTTCACATGCTCGTGTGGAAGGTTTGGGCACATTGAGTCCGTTGCTTCGGGCAGCGGACTTGGCCGGCTGTACAATGCGCGAGTATCTGACTTTCAGACTGAACGGGCACACAACGAGGAATACTCCATCTCTCAGCTCGAGGGCGTTGTCAGTGGCGGCCGCGCTCTGAAGGATCTGGCCGATGCGGGCAATGACCTAGCGCAACGTACTCTCTCAGAAAGTGGCCGCGCCCTAGGTGAAGTACTTGGTTCTTTAGCTAATGCCTTCGATCCAGACGTCATCATCCTCTCCGGATCCGTGACCCGAGCAGGTGAGCTTTGGTGGAACGCCATTCACGAAGGATACGGCGCTCAGGCAATGGATACTGTGGCCCACACTCCTCTTCTCCAAGGATCGCTGGGCGATTCCGCACCACTCATTGGAGCCGCGGCAAACTATCTGATCACATGACCAGCGCTTCGCCCTCATCGCGCTTCTCATCACATCACGTCACATAACCGAGTTTTCAAGGAAAGTGTTATGCATCCGATCATTGAATCAGTCCGAGGTAAGCTCATCGTCTCCTGCCAGGCCTACCCTGGCGAGCCACTGCGTCACCCCGAAACCATGGCGCAGATGGCATTAGCCGCCGAACGAGGTGGTGCCGCCGCCATCCGCTGCCAAGGTCTAGCAGATATCTCTGCGATCAAAGGGCAGGTTGAACTCCCGGTGATCGGGTTATGGAAGGAGGGCCACGAGGGCGTCTACATCACCCCCACCCTCCGCCATGCCCGGGCATGCGTCATGGCCGGTGCAGACATCGTCGCAATCGACGCAACTTCCCGCCCCCGACCTGACGGCCTGACTTTCGCCCAAACCGTGGCTGCCCTCAAGGAGGACGGCACTCTGGTGATGGCTGACTGTGGATCCCTTGCCGATGCCCAACAGGCCGCCGATGCTGGCTGCGATATTCTCTCAACCACCCTCGCCGGATACACCGGCGACCGTGTGAAGACGGATGGACCGGACTTCGAACTCCTCAGCCAGATGGTTTCAGCGTTCCCAGAATTTCCCGTGTTCTGTGAAGGTCGAATCCACACTACCGAGCACGCGCGCCAAGTGATTGATGCAGGCGCATGGGCGGCCGTGGTTGGCACGGCGATCACTCACCCAACCACCATCACCTCGTGGTTCCGCGGCGCAGTGGAAGGCTGATGCTTTCTTTTAGCCAAGCGCACTAAGCTTGCAGGGACGCTTGGAAAGGAGGCCCACGATGCGCACGAGCCTCCACTCCGGCCACCGCCAGCATGAGGTTCGCACCGCCTATGCACTGCTCACCCCCTCGCTCATCGGCGTGGGAATCTTCCTTGTACTGCCCTTTCTGCTGGTCTTTGCCATATCACTGACTGACTGGAAGCTGATCAACACTCCCCAGTTCGTGGGACTTGAGAACTACAGCTACCTTGCCTCAGGCACGACCTTCTTTCACTCCATCGCAGTAACGTTGGTATTCGCGCTCCTGACCATTCCCCCGGCAGTGGTGCTCGGTCTGCTCATCGCGCTGGCACTCAATCGGCGACTTCCCGGCACCACTTTCCTTCAGCTGCTATACGTCCTGCCGTGGGTGTGCGCCCCACTCACTCTTGGCGTGGTATGGCAATGGATGCTTGATCCCACCAACGGGCTGGTGAACGCAGTCATAGGCCACCGCATTGAATGGATGAGTAATACCGCGCTAGCCCTACCTACCGTTGCATTCGTGTACGTGTGGCAAAACGTTGGCTACATCTCGCTCTTCTTCCTAGCAGGGCTGCAATCAATACCCACATCAGTGTTAGAAGCAGCAAAGATTGACGGTGCCGGCCCCATTCGTATGGTGACGTCGATGTACGTACCATTGTTGCGCCCAACCACCTTCTTTGTTCTGGTCACCTCATTCATCTCCTCTTTTCAGGCCTTTGACTTGGTATACGGACTCACTGGATCCAACCCCGGCTATCCGGGAGGAACCACCGATCTGCTTGCTGTGCACATCTATCAAACTGCCTTCAGTGGTTCTCATCAGATGGGCCGGGCCAGTGCGATGGCGGTTCTGCTGCTTGCCGTCATCGTTGCCATAACTGTCCTCCAACAGCGCTACTTCGCCAAGCGCACCGTTTTTGAACTGGATTAGGGTGACGCCGATGAATCCTGTGGAAATCGGACTGGACGCGGCGCCGTCGTCGTCGGCAAGAAGAAGACGCCAGAGGTGGCTCTCAATCGCAATGACGTACCTGCTCCTCGGCGCGGGTGCGCTCTTTATGCTGGTGCCGTTTGTGTTCTCAGTTATGACCAGCTTGAAGACACCTGAGCAATTTGCCACCACTACCCCACTGACACCGCCTGCGCCGCTGACGTTGGAGAACTACACCGCGCTCTTCTCTGGCAGCCACAACTTCATCGTTCCGCTGGCCGTAACTGCTCAGATGGTCTTGGTGCTCACGTTAGGGCAACTCACGTGTTCGGTACTTGCCGCATACGCGTTCGCTCGGCTCAACTTCCCGGGCCGCGAACCACTCTTTTGGACCTTTGTGGCAACCCAGATGATCCCACCCATCGTCACGATGATTCCGCTGTACTCGATGCTCTCGGAAATGGGGCTACGCAACACATTCGCGGGGCTCGTGGTGCCTTTCCTGCTCGGCTCGCCGTATGCCATCTTCTTGTTGCGGCAGAGTTTTCAGCGGATGCCCCAGGATGTGTTGGACGCCGCGAAGCTTGACGGCGCTGGGCACCTGCGTACGCTCCTTTTCATCGTGTTGCCCATGAACAAGCCAATCTTGGCAACGTTGCTCCTCATCACGGTGGTCAGCCAATGGAACAGCTTCCTGTGGCCATCGATCATTGCTCCGAGCCAGGAATGGAGCGTCCTGACCGTTGCCACACAAGCACTCCAGAGCCAATACGCAGGCAACTGGACCCTCGTCATGGCCGCAACCACAGTGGCCCTCGCACCGCTGGTGATTCTGTTCGTGGTGTTCCATAAACAAATCGTGGCATCGCTTGGGATCACCGGATTGAAGTGACCAACCGAGCAGCTCCACGCCCGCAGCGTGCAGCGCACGCCGATGTGCGCATTCATGACGCGAGTGCGACTACAGTCTCACATCCGCCATCTCGAGGGAGTAGTGCCGCTGGTGAGATGGTAGGTTGGGCGGTTGTTTGCCCTTCCAAGGAGTGTTCATGAAACGCCATTCGATCACCCTGCGATCTGCCGCAGCTCTCATCCTGAGTGCCGCTGTGGCGATTCCCCTCACCGCTTGCTCCCCAGGCGCCTCGGGGGGTGATTCTGCCAGCACAACGGATTCCACTCAGACAGTGACATTCCGTTTGTGGGACGACGTCGCCGCGCCGGCTTACGAAGATTCGTTCGCCGAGTTCACGGAGCAGAACCCCGGCATCAAAGTTGATGTAGAGGTAGTTCCGTGGGCGAACTACTGGGACCGGCTCCCACTGGACATATCGTCTGGGGACATGGCAGATGTCTACTTGGTGAACTCCTCCAACTTCGCGCAGTACGCCGATAACGGTGACCTACTCAATGTCAGCGCTGAACTCGGCACGGATCACGATGAATGGCAACAATCCGTGGTGGACATCTATACCCGTGATGGAAGCTTGTGGGGAGTTCCGCAGCTCTGGGACTCAATCGGCCTCTTCTACAACAAAGACATGGTTGAGAAGGCAGGAGTGGACGTCAACGATCTGACGTGGGCTCCTGAGGCAGGTGACGGAGATACTCTTCTTGCCGCAGCGCAAGCTCTCACAGTGGACTCGGCAGGGAACAACGCCGCGAGCGCAGACTTCGATTCTTCGAACATCGACGTTTACGGCTTCAACGCTCAGGCGGACCTTCAAGCGATTTATCGGCCATTCCTTGCTCAGGCCGGTGCCCAGTTCCAAGATGATGACAATCAGTTCGCGTTTGCTTCAGACGCGGGCGTAGTGGCGTTCACGTATCTCGTAGATATGGTGAATACGTACCACGTTGCCCCCTCGGCGGCCGACACCAACACGAACGCCGACATCACGCGGGACATGTTCGTGCAGGGAAAGCTAGCCCTCTACCAGTCAGGTCCCTACAATCTCAAGACGATCGCTGAATCGGCGTCAAACATCAATTGGGGACTTGCTCCCCTGGTATCTGGCCCGGAAGGCCGCATAAGCACAGTGCATGGCGTGTCCGCCGTGGGGAATGCGGCAACGAAGAACAAGGAAGCGACCGTCAAGGTGCTTGAATGGCTCGGATCCGAAGAAGGTCAACTTCCATTGGCTGAAGAAGGTGTCTCCTTCCCTGCGGTGGTATCAGCGCAGGATGCATTCGTGAAGTACTGGGCTGATCGTGACGTAGATGTATCCGTGTTCATCGATGCAGCCGAGGGAACAACGGCTGCTCCCCCGGTTGGCACGGCCGTCAACGCAGGGTTCAATGCAGCCTCGCCGCTGCTGGCTGATCTGTTTCTTGGTAAAACTGACATTGCCAAGGGCTTGGCAGCTGCGCAAGCGGAAGGCAATGCGGCGATGGAGTAACCAGTGCACATGGTGCGTGCTGGCAGAACCGAGAACCACCTCTGCCCAAGCCGCCCAGCGGAACAACCCTGCCCGCCCTCCGGAACGGCCCAAGCCGCCATCCGGAACGGCCCAAGCCGCCCAGCGGAGTAGCTCTATCTACTCCGCGGGGAGTACATGCCCGCCATACCCGGATGGCACAATGACTCCGTGAGACTCATGCCGTCATCCAGCGCTGCGGAAGAGTTGGGGGATTCACCAAAGCCTGTCCTTGGTGAATCTTTCTGGACCACCTTTCCCAAGTTGGTCATGCGAGCTACGTGGATCATCGTGATCCTCTCAATCCTCACGCAGCTGTTCACTGTCATACTCGAATCACGATCGCTTGTGGACCTCATTGGTTTGGCTGTGATGACTGTGGGGGTTGCGGTTAGTTGGTTTCTCGGGGTTCGGCTGGGCATCTGGTTCATCTGCGCAGCGCCGCTGCTTGTTGGATTGCTGGGCGGACTTCCGGTTGGACTGTGGTCAGTTGGGTGCTTCATGGCCCTGATCCTGACTCTCCGAGGTGACTCCGCTCTGTTCGTTGGCCTCACCATTGCTGCTGCAGCTTACTGTTCAGAGGGCTTTGCGGAGCACGCTTGGCTTCCGATGGAGGATCCAATCCCGGCGATTGCCGGAGGTGCCGCTCTGCTGATGGCTGCACTTGGAAGTACCTTTCGGTCACAGCAGTTGTACTGGTGGGAAGTTGAGAGAAGGGCCGCAGATGTGGTCCGTTCGCGCGCCGAAGAAGTTCGCCGCCGAGTTGTGGAGGAGCGGTTGCGAATTGCGCGCGATTTACATGACAGCGTGGGCCACAGCATCGCCCTGGCAAATATGCAGTTGAATGCCGCGGACGTTACCTTGCCGCCAGATGCCACTGCATCGTCCACCGCCATAGAGAATGCGCAGAGTACTCTTCACCAAGCCCTCACAGATATGCAGCAGCTACTCGCTGTGCTTCGCGAAGATTCAGCCGACGACGTCGCCGCCGCAAACGTACTACCTGCAACCGGTGAGGGAGTCACGACCGCAGTCGTCATTCCGGGTTCGTCATCTCAAACGGTGGAGACAGAAGACCTCGTCAATAACCTACGCGAGAACGTCATACCTTCTGCGACAGCCGGAAGCGATCTCAGAGTCTACGTCGGTGGCGAGGCCTCCTCGAACATCGATCTTTCCCAAGCGCTCATGAATAAGTTGCCCCTCTATCTGGGTCTCATTGCCGTGCTGGGTTTCTTACTGCTCACAATCGCGTTCCGGTCCGTTGATTGGCGCGCTCTCGAACCTACTCACGATCGCGGTTGGGTTGGGATGTATCACTGCAATCTTCCAGTTTGGATGGGGCAGCCAAATGTTGGGTGTAGGTTCAGGAGCACCCATTATGTACATCGTCCCAGTGATTCTCATGGGTGTGGTGTTTGGACTGTCTATGGATTATCAGGTGTTCTTGGTGTCACGAATGCATGAGAAATGGACAATGCACAAGAACAACCAGCGGGCGGTCAGAGTTGGAGTATCTGAGACCGCACCTGTGATCATCACGGCCGCATCCATCATGCTGTGTGTGTTTACATCGTTCGCATTCACGAGCGAACGCATCATCGCTTCCATGGGAATCGGGCTGGCACTCTCAGTTCTCACTGATGCTCTGATTGTTCGGCTGGTTGTTATACCGTCATTCATGAACATGCTTGGCAATGCGAACTGGTGGTTCCCCGGGAAGCGCTCAAACCGCCATCCCGCCACAGTGCACCCAACTCCTCTTGAGTCCGGTGCGGATGCCGCCGAAGATCTCGTTCCGGCTGCCGTGTAGCGAGGGTGGGTTTTCAGTGACTCAACGTCACTGAAAACCCACCGAAAAGCCAGACTGGGGGCCAGTACCTGTGTGGTACTGGCCCCCAGAGTATGAAATCGATACTGCTGGTGTTACTGCTCGGAACCGAGCTTCACCATCGGCAGGCCCTTGCGGTACTTGACCATGAAGCGATCAAAGCCTGCGACGTCGTCGGCCTCCGGCGCAACAACGCTACTTTCGGAGCCTGCGAAGACTTGGTTTTCGAGGAAGTCAGCAAGCGTCTGGCCCTCCGCGCGCTTTGAGCGGTAGAGCGCCAGCACTGCCATACCCCATGCACCGCCTTCGCCCGCAGTCGCACTTACTGCGATGGAGGTATTCAGTGCGCCAGCCAGAATAGCCTGAATCACGTGAGGAGTCTTGAAGATACCTCCGTGGGCATTTAGCTTATCGAGCTGGACATTCTCATCGTCGATAAGAATGTCCATGCCAATGCGCAGTGAACCGAAGATCGTCATGAGCTGTGAGCGCATGAAATCCGCTAGCTTGAGCGGTGTTCCAGGAGTGTGAGCAATGAGCGGCAACCCTTCTTCCAGCCCAGTGATGGGTTCGCCTGAAAGGAAGTTGTAGCTGAGGATGCCGCCTCCATCGGCAGCTCCCTTGAGTGCCTCGAGGTACAGGGTGTCATACAGCTTGTACCGTGGAATATCCACGCCCGCGAGCGCAGCGAATTCGCCGAACATCTTGACCCAACCGTCCAACTCGCTGGTGCCGTTGTTGGAGTGAACCATTGCTACCGGATCGCCGTCGGGCGTAGTGACGGGATCGAGTTCAAGGTGAACTTGCTTGAGTTCATGCTCAAGCACCACCATGGCAAAGATTGATGTTCCGACTGAAACGTTTCCCGTTCTGGGAGCTACCGCATTGGTTGCAACCATGCCGGTTCCGGCGTCGCCCTCTGGTGGGCATAGCGGAATTCCTGCTTGGAGCACACCACTCGGATCCAGCAATGCTGCACCCTCGGTTGTGAGTGTTCCCGCAGGCGCTCCAGCGACCAGCACGTTCGGCAGTAGATCAACTACCTTCTTGGTGAATCCGTGTTGTGCAGACGCCGCGTCAAACTTCTCGAGGCGAACCGGATCGTAATCATTGAGCGAAGAATCGATCGGGAACATACCAGAGGCATCACCAATTCCCAGAACGTGTTCGCCGGTCAGAAGCTCATGAACATATCCGGCGAGCGTATTGAACGAGGCAATAGCAGGCACATGTTCTTCGCCATTGAGGATCGCTTGGTACAGGTGAGCAATGCTCCAACGCTGTGGAACGTTAATGGAGAAAAGCTCGGTCAGTGCCTCGCTAGCCTGGGCCGTGGAGGTGTTACGCCACGTCCTGAAGGGAACGAGCAGCTTACCTTCAGCGTCAAAAGCGAGGTAGCCGTGCATCATGGCAGAGATGCCGATCCCGGCAAGCTTACGGATCGAGGTGCCGTACTGCTCAAAGACGTCCTTTGACATCTCTTGGTAGGCATCCTGAAGGCCTTCCCTGATGTCGTCCAGTGTGTAGGTCCAAACACCATCTTCGAGGCGGTTCTCCCATTCGTGACCACCTGAGGCAATCGGTGCCGAATCGGGTCCGATCAGCACGGCCTTGATGCGCGTTGACCCAAACTCAATTCCAAGTGCGGCTTCGCCCGCGTCGATGATCGCAGTCAGATCAGTACTGGCGGCATTGTCAGTCATATTCGTGCTCCATTACAGATGGGCGGGGCAGGTGCCGCTCCGCGACAGTGCGGGAGCCCTGCTTTCATTCACCACTATGTTAGCGCTAACTATGTGGATTTTGCTAGGCAAACACGAGCCTAGCAGTTAGCGCATCGCCACTTCGTCAGACTGCGCATACCCAGTAGCAACTCAAGGTTGGCACCTTACGCATTTCGACCATAATGACGGCACGCGACTAGGCGCAGAGCGCGTTGCAGCCTCTTCTTCGGCGGCCAGAACCAGACCCGCTGGTTCCAAACGAACAAGACCCATTGGTTCCAAAGGAAGACCGTGCTCCCGCGACGGGGTAACCATGACTTACCAACCCCCGACAAGAATGATCATCACTGTTACTCAGGTCGACGTTCCGTGATTCTGCTCGCAGGGCGACGACGTCGTCGAACGGAACACTGTGTTGTCACGATCCGTCCTGTCCACCACCGATCCTCTCTGGCGGATCACCGATCGCGGAGTGTGCTCAGTTTGCCGCAAGAAAGGCAACGATCCCCTGCGCACCGGCCTCAACGGCACTGAAAGTGGCATCGAAGTCACCGGAGTACCACGGGTCCGGAACATCCCACGCGTCGTCGAACGAGTAGAAATCAGAGTATCCACTGCCTGATGAGTGCGAAATGCTCTGCCTATCCAATGTGCCGCCTGGACCAAAACAGCCCTCAGCAGCGGGCGTTAGCCCCGAACCATCAAACTCACGCCATAGGTGGATACGGCTGAGCGGCACTCCGGCATCCGCACACATCGAGCGAAGGGACCTTGCATGACCGCTGGTCATCGCGAGGATCAGCCCTGATTCAGTGAGCTCCCTCGAAGTGGCTCGATGGGCACGGCGAGCCGGAACCTCGTAACCATGGGCACGCAGAATGCGTGCGGCCGGGGGATAAATGGGATTGCCGTGCTCTTCCGAGGAGACTCCACACGAAGCGACAGCATACTTCTGGCCCACATTCGCTGCCGCTCGCAACTTCGCGCCAAGTACTACCTCCCCCATCGGTGAACGGCAGATGTTGCCAGTGCACACAACGAGGATCTGCGGAGCGCGCACAAGTTCATTCCGAATTGCGGTGGAGACGGCGGAACCGTCAATGCTGGCCTCGCGGTCAGCGCGTGCGGCGGGGTCAATGCTGGCCTCACGGCCATTAGCCGACGTCTGTGGATCAGAGCTCATGGATCGAGTTTATGGGTTGAGCGACCTGACGCGCGTCATGAGCCCAGCGGCGCTCGTTGCACGGTCTCTCTCAACCACGTCACCCAATGAGAGAGGCCCAAGGTCATCACTAGAGAGTATGGGGTAGCGTGCGCAGGCCGCCTCCACCCGCTTCGCGAGCGCAGCACTGGGTTCCACAAAGTACTCTGGCACAGGCCCGTTTCGCCCTCTCTTCCACAGACCCACCAGAGTTCCACCCACCACGATCGAGCCACGAAAAATGCCATTCTTTCCAGGTGCGAGCGCCGCATCCATCTCGGAAGGAACCGTCATCCACCTACTCGCATATCCCAAGATGAGTTCGTCGAAGCCGGGAAGCACCAACACTGAACGGCCTACCGATGAGGCCTGACTCCCCGCGCCACGTTCGGCTAAGGTCTCAGGAAACCAAAACTCCTCACCGTCAATGGCTACCCGAGTCAACTCCGCTCGATGCCCCTCCAAAGCCGCATCCACATCACGCAACGGAAGATTGGACCAGCGCGCTAGGTCTCGCCGCGAGGCAGGGCCATGCGAATGGAGGAATCGCCACACTAGTTCGGCGACGGCGTCGTCGCGCGAGAGCATCGTAGGGTTACGTATCCACTCATGGGCCAATACGAAATCGGGTTGGCCCACCCTCGCGGATCGTGGACTACGCTCCGGGATTGGCCCCTGCACGAGCACGCCTTCAATACTCAGGTGATACAGGAAGTAGCGGGCAAACTGACGGTCTGTCAGGAAACCGTGCTCGTGCCAAAACGCGATGAGGGCATCACGGCTGACTCGACCAACTGGGAGTGCGGAATCTGAACCTGTTTGCGCATTGGAGAGAACTGGGGATTCAGAAACCTTGGCTGCACTGGTGGAGTGCGCGGAAAAGAGCTCACCACCAGGCAGGAGTGCAACAATCGTCATTTCCCGGAGCGTGTCGAGAATATGGGGAGCCACGGGTGGTGGAGTGCGCGGCGATTTCTCACGCCGCAAGAGGGCTTGAGCGGAGAGCGGGAGGTACCAGAACAGATCCTCAGCAGCCAACACGTGCAGAGTGCCGCGCTGAGGCCATGTTCGGACCAAGGCGCCGGCGTCGAACGAATCGATCACCGCCCGGACGTTTGGCGCACCGCGTTGCCCGGAACGCAACGCCAAAGAAACCAACACTCCCTGCCAATCTTGGCCCTGCAGGCACATCATGGCGCGCGCAGCATCTGAGGGATCCTGCCACGTGGGACCTACCAAGCCATGGGCCAGGATTCGGAGCTTGGAAATCTGCCTACGTTGGGCCGCGGTGCTCATGTTTCTGAACATACGGAAAACGCGGGCTTTGGTGCAAACGGAGAGGGCGAGAAGGGATGGATGCGGGAGGTGCGAAAGCACGGGAGGTGACCGATAGGAGGGGCGGGAGGTGGCCGACGGGAGGGGCGGCAGGTAGGAGGTGCGGGAAGGCTGAAGGAACGAAAAAGGGGCCGGATCCGCGAGATTTCACGGATCCGGGCCTTCGACCAAGCGACTCAACTTGGGCTTCGAGGCGGAGTGCTTAGAAGTCCCAATCCTCGTCAGTGGTAGCTTCTGCCGTGCCAATCACGTAGGAAGAACCTGAGCCTGAGAAGAAGTCATGGTTCTCATCTGCGTTAGGAGATAGAGCGGCAAGGATCGCAGGATTCACTGCCGTCTGATCGGCGGTGAACAGTGCTTCATATCCGAGGTTCATGAGCGCCTTGTTCGCGTTGTAACGCAGGAACATCTTGACGTCCTCAGTCAGGCCCATCTCATCGTAAAGGGACTCCGTGTAGAGCTCCTCATTGTCATATAGGTCCATGAGCAGCGAGTATGTGTAGTCCTGCAGCTCCTCGCGGCGTTCCGCGCTCGCCTTGGCCAACGCCATTTGGTATTTGTACCCGATGTAATAGCCATGCACGGCCTCATCGCGGATGATAAGCCGGATCAGGTCGGCTGTGTTTGTCAGCTTGGCGTGGGCAGACCAATACATGGGCGCATAGAACCCTGAATAGAACAGGAAGGATTCCAGCATCGTGGAAGCTACCTTGCGCTTCTCGGGATCATCACCGCGGTAGTAGTCAAGGATGATCTTGGCCTTCGTCTGAAGATGATCATTCTCTTCTGACCACCGGAAGGTCTCATCAATCTCCTCGGTGGAAATCAGCGTAGAGAAAATTGATGAGTAGGACTTCGCGTGCACTGACTCCATGAACGCGATGTTCGTGTACACAGCTTCCTCGTGCGGAGTAACAGCATCGGGGATCAGTGAAACAGCGCCCACAGTACCTTGGACTGTATCGAGCAAGGTGAGGCCAGTGAAGACCCTCGTAGTCATCTGCTGCTCGTGAGGCTTGAGCGTGTTCCATGACTGGATGTCATTGGACAGCGGGATCTTCTCCGGCAACCAGAAGTTGCCAGTCAAGCGATCCCAGACCTCAAGATCCTTGTCATCCTCGAGGCGATTCCAGTTGATCGCTTGGACCCGGTCAACAAGCTTGAGCTTTGGTGGCGTCATTTCTCTCCTCAGGAAGTCAGGGCCTAGCGGATCTGCGGAAGGCTGAACGTTTCACCTTCAGGCACCCGGCATAGGTCGTTTCATTCTCACGCAATACAGCTGGCCCGGCAAGCATCTCCACTAGTCTGTTCACATGAGTGACTCTCACCACGAGGAGCTGGAACGAGGCCGCTTCGATTCTCCGATCGCCACTACTCCTGACTTGGCCGCTGCTACTTCAACCCTGATCGCCACTACACCTGCCCGGTACTCCGGCCGCATCGGCGGTATCGACATCGCTCGCGCGCTGGCGATCTTCGGCATGTTCTACGCCCACGTGGGCAAGGAATGGTGGGGTAATCCAGTTGCCGAGTTTCTCGCAGGAATACCTGACGGCCGCTCATCTATCCTCTTCGCCCTCTTGGCAGGAGTTTCACTCTCTATCATCACTGGCCGCAACGTTCCCTTCATTGGTGAGGAGATGCGCGCCGCCCGCCTTCGCGTAGTGGGCCGATCGTGCGTGTTGCTGATTATCGCGGCAATCCTCGGGGCTCTCGGCACAGCTGTTGCCATCATCTTGGCCTACTACGCTGCGTGGTTCGTGGCGGCGCTTCCCTTCTCACGCTGGTCAGCGTGCAAGCTCTTCATCGCCGCCGCCGTCTTTGCGGTGGCCGGCCCTCTCGTGACCAACCTGACCGTGAACTGGTTCCTCCCGGGCTTGTCAATCTGGCCCGGCGGAGACCCCAACACTTTCCTCTTCGAGGTCTTCATCACCGGCACCTATCCCGGGCTCGTCTACATGGCATTTGTTCTGGCAGGAATGGGAATCGGCCGTCTGGAACTCACGTCCACTGCGAACCACGTTCGGTTTGTGGCTTCCGGCGTCGTCTTAATGATGTGTGGATACGGCGCAAGTTGGCTTCTCACGAACACGATTGTCGACGACGTCGTCGGCCCGTCATCGTCCGCTCAGGGTATGGAAACCGCTGCGCAGGCGAGCAGCTGGAATCCCGGCCTGACGTGGGTTGGTTCTCCGTTTCCAGATCTTTACTCCTTCGTGACGGCAGAACCACATACCGGGACCGTGTTCGAGGCCGTTGGATCTGGCGGTTTCGCAATCGCCGTGCTCGGGGTCTGCCTTCTCGTTGGGAACCTGGCAGGAACGGTCCTGTATCCGCTTGCCGCGGCTGGTTCAATGTCACTGACGGTGTACTCGGCGCACATCGTGGCTATCGCTTTCAATCCCGAATGGATTTTTTCTGAAAGCAGCGCGCCAATCCTGTGGCTGGTGGGAACGTCGCTGGTTGTCTGCCCGCTCCTGAAACTGAGGTTCCGGCGTGGCCCCCTCGAGTGGATCATGTGGAGAGCCTCGCAGGCGGCGGCACATGTTCCGGGGTAGTCCATCGCTCACGGGGTAGTCCATCGCTCACGGGATAGTCCCTCGCTCACGGGATAGTCCCTCGCTCACGGGATAGTCCATGTAAAAGGCCAAATTCGCCCGGCTTGGGTGCCACGTCGGTAGGGTTGCCATATGAGCTCGCCAGCCCCACCACGACGTTCATCCCTTCAAAGACGCCGAGGGACTGCGCATAAACCACTCACCCGATCACAACGTATTGGCCGGCTCGTGGGTATTGTGGCGTTCGTCGTGCCATTCTTTATTGACATCCCGAACCTCGCCGAACCCGGCGAGCGCATGCTCTCCATCCTCCTCCTTGCGATCGTTTTCTGGGTCACGGAAGCTGTGCCCCTCACAGCCACCGCGGTTCTCATCATCCTGCTTGAAGTGCTTCTCATCTCCACAGAGGCCTTCGGCGATCCATTTGGCGCAAACCCTGAGCTTGCGGACCAAGCGCTGACTTCGGCGGACTATTTCGCTACCTTGGCAAACCCCGTCATCATCTTGTTCCTCGGCGGGTTTATCATCGCCGACGGCGCAGGGAAATTTGGGCTTGATCGCAATATCGCGTCCCTCATGTTGCGGCCCTTCGCCGGTTCCGCCCGCGGAACCGTAGCTGGCGTCATGGCAATCACTAGCCTGCTCTCATTCTTCATGTCCAACACGGCCACCACCGCGACCATGTTCGCAATCATCATTCCTGTGCTGGGTGCCATTGATAACCCGAAGGTTCGAACAGGAATTACTTTGGCTATTCCGGTCTCTGCGAACGTCGGAGGCGTGGCTACGCCTGTCAGCACGCCAGCTAACGCGATCGCAGTGGCCGCATTGGCTGAACGTGGTTACCACATGACATTTCAACGGCTGAACGTATCAGTGAACTCGTCTCCTCGCTACGCTCCTACGCCCGTCCCGATGGTGATCCGGTCAAGGATGTGGACGTGCACCGCGGTATAGAGGACACCCTTCGGCTCGTCTCGTACCTTCTCCACGGCATCACCATCGAACGCGATTATGGCGAACTTCCAGTTATCTCCTGCCACCCGAGTCAGCTGGCGCAAGTATGGACAAACATCGTAGCGAATGCCGCAGATGCCATGACAGAAGCCGCCCGCACATCAGCCACCTCCGATCCCGTGCACATCGGCACCATAACGGTGCGCACGTCCGTCCCCACCGAAGGCTGGATCACCGTTGCGATATCTGACAACGGTCCCGGAATTCCGCCAGCGATCCTGCCACACGTCTTTGAACCCCGCTTCACCACAAAGTCAGGTCAAGTAAGGTTTGGCCTGGGTATCGGTCTCCCTCTGTGCCGCAGTATCGTGGCTGCACATCATGGCACGATGAGAATCGAGACCGGATCCACCGGAACAACTGTCACCGTGGACCTACCCATCAACGGACTGCCGGAACCGGCGCCTCCACGTGATACCTTGACCAGTCAACCCACCCCTACCCTGCCAGAAACCACCTCACACAACCCAGCAGATCCCCAGGAGTTCCTATGAAGCTCACCATTCTTATCTTGGAAGATGAACCAGAGGTTCGTACGGCAATAGAACGGGACCTTCTCGTCTTCTTACCTACGGTTCGGATAGAGCCTGCAGAAGACGTCGTTGACGCATGGGACGTCATCTCTGAGATCACCACACAAGGCGATGTTCTTGCCCTAGCTCTGTGCGATCACAGGCTTCCCGGTACCTCCGGAATCGATTTCCTCGTAGAGATGATGAGCGACCCACGAACCGCGAGCGCCAGGAAGGTGCTCGTGACGGGTCAGGCAGACCTAGCAGACACGGTTCGGGCAGTGAACGATGCTGGCCTTGATCACTACATCGCCAAACCGTGGGCCAGCGATGATCTCCGGGCAGTGGTCCGAAAGGAACTAACTGACTACGTCGAAGAATGTGGAATCGATCCGATCGCACACATGCCTGCACTGGACAAGTCACGTGCCTTGGAAATCGTGCGTGCTGAGGGTCTGGCCGACTGAGAGCCGAAGGTCTGGCTGACTGAGCACGGCAGCCTAACTGGGTAAATCCGCAGGTATGGGCAGACCACCTCCGGGCCACTCCCCACCAAGCCATTCCATGGCGGCGTGGTCCACCCTGCCAGATCACTCCTTATGGCCGAAGTTTGAATCGTGTCCAAAGATCCGATCAAGTTCGCGGCGTTCCTTCTTGGTCGGGCGCCCTGCCCCTCGGTCACGCTGCATAACTGGCATATAGACTTTAGGTCTCTCAGGGGTCAGATCCTCATAGCACTCTTGGGCTGCGGGCGCACCCACACGTTTGGATATGAGTTTCTTGACCTTGAAAACGCGGTCGAATCCCTCCACTCGATAGCGGACCTCGTCTCCCAGATGGACCGGCGTAGCAGCCTTCACAGGTTCGCCGTTTAGCCGCACATGCCCGGCGCGACACTCCGAGGTTGCAAGCGACCTGGTCTTCGTCTGGCGCACACTCCACAGCCACACATCCAACCGCACACTATCCACAGCTCTTCACCTCACACCTGTACGTAGAGACCTACGATCCCGTCCACCTCATCAGTAAACACCAGTTGATTACCCGACCATCCCAGCGTAAAAGGCTGGAGGTCCATTGTCGCTTCATTCCTTGAGGAAAGAAGGTGGCGGAGAGCGTCATCGTCCAGTGAGGCAGCAACGTGGCCGTCTGCGGCCACAAGGACCGAATAGTCGATGGTGTTTCCACCCGATTCACCAGTGGCGTCGCCAACTCGTCGAACGTTCACGATCACCACGTCGTGCGTCAGGTCTACTCCTGAGACCGTCGCATCGCTCAACGGAACAGAATAGCCCGCCGGCAATACAAGAGTGCCGTCATCAAGTTGTGCTAACTCAAGCGAATCAGACTCAGGAACTATGTAATGATCAGCGTCTGGCACGGCCGCGACGGCGTCGGCAATAGATTCGAGCATAGTGCGGGCACTGCGAAGCGTGAGGTTGGGTGCGCCAGTAGAACTGAGCAGGATCGCACCAGGAACTGGAACTTGCCACTCTTTCCCTGAGATGGAGTAGCCAATGAACGGTGCCGAACTATCCGCACAAACCACACCATCGCTTAACCCAACGCATTCGTCAGGCACACCGGAAAACAGGACGCTGTTCCGTTCAAAAGAGAACAGCACAGCCTCGGATCCGGGCACGGAGACGCGCGCGAAGGCTCCAGCAACGGTGGCGTCCACATCAACCACTTCGGAGGACTCGGGGGCTTGAATCCGAAGGTTCGCATCATTGACAGCCGCGCCCGTACCATCGAATCCGGTCATGTGCATGTACGTGGTGCCATCCCACGTCAGAAAGTAGGCGACATCCGCGTACATCCCCACAAAAAGGAATGTGCCGGGAGAACCAGCTGGAAGCTCAGTGGAGGTCCCATCGTGCGGTGACAGCATGAACACGTTCTCAACCGTCCGTACGCCCTGGTCATAGCTCATCGCCTCGCAGACGATCTCGGAAGCGTTCGAACACGTCAGCCAACCAGCCCCTGTGGTGCTCCACGACTCCGTGTAGTTCGGGCTGGTGTATCCGGTGACCGTGTACGTCTGTGCGGATAGATCGCTCCGGTATACGACCACGTCGCCGCCCACCACAAGCGTGCCATCCCACGGGTTGGTTGCTGGCCTGGTCTCAATTGCAGCGACTGGGGTGAAGCCATCCACTTCTGGAAGGTCCGCGATCTGAGCGGCAGCTCCCGTGGTAGGCGCAGGGTCTGCAGTTTGGTCCGGGCTCGGTGAGCCTATCTGCGTGCTCGTGTCCTGTACAGAAGCCTCTCCTGCGCAACCCACAAGAACAGAACTTGCCACCACCATGGCAACGACGAATAGCCCCCTGCCAGCTCGAGCCTTGCCGATTAACTGCACCGATCGCTTCCCTTCCTCACCACCGAGTTCTTTCGGCTGTGGACCATCAATACTGTGGAGCCTACATGCGCTCTTTCATATCTGCGCTAATAGCAGGGTGGACTTCAGCCACCAGCCAATCCCGAACACGTCCGGAGTGGTCGACGTCGCACAGCCCGCGAAGTGGACTTCAGCCACCAGCCAATCCCGAACACCTGCCCGCAGCGTCTGCGGGGACGGCACAATAGACACCAAGGAGGTTGTCCATGAGCGAGCTAGACGATTGGGATGATTCACCCACACCCGCTGATGAGCCAGACACGGATTGGTTCGAGGGAAGCACCCCCACGCGGCCTCACCGCGGCACACACCACCGCTTGGTGCCCCTACTGCCTAGTCCTTACCAGGGGTCATTTCGCGCTCGGCACGGCAGCCAGCATCATAGTTCGGACAATGAGGTAGAGATAGGCCACGAGCTGGAAGCTGTGCCTCCCGAACGAAGTACGAGCGCCTCCTCCGATCCCATGACTGAAAGCACCGGGGTTCTCAATGCCCTTCTCGGACTGACGTGCGTTGCGTTATGCACAGTACTCATTCACTTCGCAATAGCCGATGCTGGAGCTCCCGCACGGTGGATAATCAGTCTGATCGGAATGCTCCTCATCGTGGGAGTATTCGTTACTGCTGTCATGATGGAGCGCCGGAGGGCAAGCACAGGAAGCAGCCGGCGCCGGCTCTATCCGTTACTCGGCATTGTGGTTGCGGCAGGGGTGTGGGCTGTGACCAGCCTTGCGGTTGCGTACGTCGGGTGAGGAAAATCCTCACCCGACGCCACCATCAGAGCATGCAGGAAACGCAACCTTCGACTTCGGTCCCTTCGAGTGCCTGCTGACGGATACGCATGTAGTAGAGGGTCTTAATGCCCTTCTTCCATGCGTAAACGTAGTTTCGATTGACGTCACGCGTAGTCACGGTGTCTGGATAGAAGAGCGTCAAGGACAAGCCCTGGTCCACGTGCTGGGTTGCTGCCGCATACGTGTCAATGATCTTCTCGGGCCCGATTTCGTAGGCGTCCTGATAGTACTCCAAGTTCTCATTGGTCATGTAGGGAGCCGGGTAGTACACCCGCCCGATCTTCCCTTCCTTACGGATTTCGATCTTGGAGACGATCGGATGAATCGAGGATGTGGAGTTGTTGATGTAGGAAATCGAACCGGTGGGAGGAACTGCTTGAAGGTTCTGGTTATACATCCCGTACTTCTGTACGTCGGCCTTCAGTTCCACCCAATCCTGCTGGGTAGGAATGTGAATGCCCTCGAAGAGCTCCCACACACGCTTGGTGGCCGGCTCCCACACCTGGTCTACATACTTGTCGAAGAACTCACCGCTCGCATACTTCGAATCTTCGAAGCCTTCGAAATGCACCCCACGTTCCTTGGCGATCTCCATCGATGCGCGAATGGCATGGAAGACCACTGTGTAGAAGTAGATGTTGGTGAAGTCGAGTGCCTCTGGTGAACCGTAGAAGATGCGTTCGCGGCCCAAGAAGCCGTGCAGATTCATCTGGCCCAAGCCGATCGCGTGCGACATGTCGTTGCCGCGGCGAACGGAAGGAACAGAATCGATCGTCGTTTGGTCTGACACTGCGGTGAGAGCGCGCACGGCGGTCTCCACGGTCTTGCCAAAGTCTGGGGAATCCATCGACTTCGCGATGTTCATCGATCCAAGGTTGCAGGAGATGTCCTTGCCGATGTGTTCGTAGTTGAGGTCATCACTCAGCACAGAAGCTTCAGAGACCTGAAGGATCTCTGAACACAGGTTGGACATCGTCACTTTGCCCTTGATGGGGTTGGCGCGATTAACGGTGTCTTCAAAAACGATGTAGGGATAGCCAGATTCGAACTGGATCTCAGCCAGTGTCTGGAAGAACTGCCGTGCGTTGATCTTCGATTTGCGGATCCGCTTGTCGTCCACCATCTCGTAGTACTTCTCAGTAACGCTGATCTCACTGAAGGGAACGCCATACACCCGTTCGATGTCATACGGAGAGAACAAGTACATGTCCTCGTTGCGCTTTGCGAGCTCAAAGGTGATATCCGGGATCACCACGCCAAGTGAGAGTGTCTTGATGCGAATCTTTTCATCGGCGTTCTCACGCTTGGTGTCCAGGAATCGCATGATGTCAGGGTGGTGGGCGTGCAGATAAACGGCACCCGCGCCCTGACGGGCACCCAACTGGTTGGCATATGAGAAGGAATCCTCCAGCAGCTTCATAACAGGATTGACGCCCGAGCTTTGATTCTGGATCTTCTTGATCGGGGCGCCCTGCTCACGCAAGTTTGTGAGGTTGAGTGCCACGCCGCCGCCGCGCTTGGAAAGCTGTAGTGCGGAGTTGATGCCACGAGCAATCGACTCCATGTTGTCTTCGATGCGAAGCAAGAAGCAGGAGACCAGCTCGCCACGGGCCTTCTTGCCCGCATTCAGGAACGTGGGCGTGGCTGGTTGGAAGCGCCCGGACATGATTTCCTCTTCGAGGTCCAACGCCTGTTGTTCATCGCCAGCGCCAAGTGCAAGCGCGACCATCGAGACACGGTCCTCATATCGCTCCAAGTAGCGGCGCCCGTCAAACGTCTTGAGGGTGTAAGACGTGTAGTACTTGAACGCCCCTAAGAATGTTGGGAAGCGGAACTTGTGCGCATAAGCCGCCTTGAACAGCTTCTTCACGAACTCGAAGGAGTACTGGTCAAGCACTTCCTTCTCGTAGTACCCCTCAGTGATGAGGTAGTCGATCTTCTCTTCGAGATCATGGAAGTAGACCGTGTTGTTGTTGACGTGCTGAAGGAAGTACTGTCGGGCAGCCTGATGGTCGGCGTCGAACTGAATCTTGCCGTCTGTGCCATATAGGTTCAGTTGTGCGTTGAGCGAATGGTAGTCACGATTAGGGTCCGTGAACTGTTCTTCGCCTGTGTCGGTCAACGTGGTTGCTGCCAAAACTTCTCCAACCCTTCGCGGACGCGCTGCGCATCTAGCGGCGTACCGAGCAATTCAAATCTGTACATGTGTGGTACCTGGCATTTTGCGGAGATGATGTCCCCCGCCACGCAGTATCCCGCACCAAAGTTAGTGTTCCCGCCCGAGATGACTCCCCGGATCAGAGAACGATTGTGTTCATTATTGAGAAACTTGATGACCTGCTTAGGGACAGCTCCCTTTGCGTTTCCCCCACCGTACGTGGGAACAATCAAGACGTACTCATCATCGACCACCAGCGGTTCTTCCGTCGCGCGGATAGGAATACGAACTGCTGAGAAGCCCAGCTTTTCCACGAACCTCTTCGTGTTGTTCGTGGTTGAAGAGAAGTAGACAATCTTGGGCATTCTCCCCTCCCCTTTCTCACGACGACGAAGCCTGACCAGCGACGAAGCCTGAGTAGCTCAGTACTGCGAAGCGCGCTGCTCGATTGTGGTGTGGCCCGGCACCGCCGGGCCACACCATCAGTCCCTCATGGATGTCACGCTGTGGCGGCTGCGTTCGAGTTGGCAGCAACCTGAGCAAGCGCCTTGATCTTGTCTGGGCGGAAACCTGCCCAGTGATCGCCGTCCGCAAAGACAACGGGTGCCTGCTGGTAGCCGAGTGCCTTGACTGCTTCGAGCGCTTCAGCATCTTCAGTGAGATCGACTTCGTTATATGCCAATCCCGACTTTGCGAGCGCCCGCTTGGTCGCGTTGCACTGGACGCAGGAGGGTTTGGTGTAAACAGTGATGCTCATATGAGATCTCCCTTCCGATGCTTCTTCCGTGGGCGGTAGATGTGGATTCCTTCCATTTCTACCGTTCGTTTCGTAGTGAATGACGCGGCCGCCACCTAGCGGGCAAAACCGGCCTCCATAGTAGAGAAACGAACCACTGGTCGAAACCATTCCGTGCTTTCAGGTACAGACAGAAACACTACACCTTGTGGCGATCGAATGGACCAACCACTAGTTCTAGTGTTTTGGCGTGTCTTTTGTGCACCAGAACACCGGGTGCGTTCCATGTGGATTCACTGGCACATTCGGTGAATAGAGCTGTGCATGGCGGCCCCACTTACGCTCCGGTATCCCCCAAATGGTCCACAGTTGAGTGCCTGGCCCGGACGAGTGGAAGCATCCAGCCCATGGCCGGATAGAGACCGGCTATCTTCATTTTCTCAGTTTGGTCCGACAGATTTTTGGGTCACGTTCACCTGGAGTACACAGCCTGATCAATCGCAAGGACATGGAGTTGTCCACAGCGGTGGACAACTCCATCCACACTTGTGGACTTTCTCCCCATAGTTGTCCACAACTGTGGATGAAAGAGCCAAACGTAAGGGCAAACCGGTCGCGCCTCGTTCGGCGTGTCGGAGGTGTGGCGTGTCGAGCGGCGCCACGTCAGGGGAACACCTGGGCTGGCCATGTGCGATGAGTCAGAGGCCGCACTCAAACCACACATCGCGCAATCAACACTCGATGACGTGAACGGCTAGGCCGCCCTCTGAGGTCTCTTTGTACTTAGAGGACATATCAAGCCCTGTCTGGCGCATCGTGGCCACCACGGTATCCAATGCGACCACATGCCTACCGTCACCCCACAGAGACATCCTCGCCGCGTTTATGGCCTTTACTCCAGCGATGGCGTTGCGCTCAATACACGGAATCTGAACCAACCCCGCGACCGGATCACATGTCAGCCCTAAGGAATGCTCCATGGCGATCTCAGCGGCGTTCTCCACTTGCTGCGCTGTTCCGCCCATAGCCTCTGCCAGCCCCGCCGCAGCCATTGCGCTCGCCGAACCCACCTCGCCTTGGCAGCCCACCTCGGCACCAGCGATCGAAGCGTTGGCCTTGATCAGACCACCAATAGCTGTGGCAGCAAGAAGGAAGCGCTGCACGCCGTCGTCGTCAAAATCCATAGACGCAAACGAATCATCGATCGCACTGCCCACCACGAACTGACAGAAGTACATAAGAACCGCCGGCACTACTCCCGCCGCTCCGTTGGTCGGCGCTGTGACTACTCGATGCCCAGCCGCGTTTTCCTCGTTGACTGCCAAGGCGTAGAGGTTGACCCAATCCATGCCCGACATAGCGTCAGGGCCACTCTCTCGCTCACGCAGCTCCTTGTACAAGGTGTGCGCGCGGCGACGCACCCGCAGCACGCCGGGAAGCACACCCTCAGCCGAACATCCGGCGTCGATGCACTCACGCATAACTTCCCAGACCTTCGCGATATACGCCTCGACCTCGCTGCGGGAATGCCACGCGAGCTCGTTCTCCAGAACCAGCTGAGAAATCGATAGGCCCGACGCCTGACACTGCTGCAACAGCTCATCTGCAGTGGAGTATGGGTGTGGGACATGCGCGCGGGTGAGTTCACCACCGGGCCCGGCCTCACCCACGGCCTCTGGACGCGGATCATTCACAGCATCGCCCGTCTCAACCATGACAAATCCACCGCCGACCGAATAGTACGTCCGAACGAAGATCTCCGCGCCGTCGCTTCCCAAAGCCGCAAACGAAAGTGCATTGACGTGGAACGGCAACACAGTCCGAGGAGAAAACCGAATATCGCGTTCCGGAGCAAATGGAATGCTCCCGACCCCAGAAACCTGCAGCGCGCCCACCTTCGCGATCTGTTCCATTCCGTTTTCGACGACGACGCCCGGCACAGAATCCGCACGGTAGCCCAACAACCCCAGCACAACCGCGCGATCGGTGGAGTGCCCTCTTCCCGTTGCGCCCAGCGAGCCCATGAGATCAACGGTGAGACCGCCAAGTGTGTGAGTATCTGCATGCGCAGCTAGAAACTGCTCCAAGTCCACTGTGAACTGACGCGCCGCCCGCATCGGGCCCACCGTGTGAGAAGAGGAAGGACCAATGCCCACTGAGAACATGTCGAAAATCGAATAGGGCAAGCCGCTCTGTGACGAAGAATCGTCATCCGCTCCGGTCTGGAAAGACGCAGGGATAGGGCGATGGAGATGGTCACGCATACAAGAATCTTATGGAATGCATCTGCTAAAGAAATGTGAGCTTGAATGCTTCAGTTCTACAAACTGTTGATTTGGCGAACATATTCTCACTTTGAGCGTCGCAACGCACTTTTCTCGGACCAAAGTCTTATCTTTCAGCCCCAGTGTTCGGCGAAAATGGCAATGATGCCCAAAAGTGGGGTTGGCGGGGTGACTCTCGGCCCCTCCGCGACTTGAACTGCTCAAGGAAACCGATGAACACGCACACTTCAGATTTTGCATGCCAGCTACGTAGCTGCGACCTCAGGGCAACGCAACCTCGGTTGGCCGCACTCACTGAGGTGGAAAAGAGTGGACACATCACTGTAGACGACTTGCGCGACCGCGTCGCTACGCAGATAGGCTCCGTCTCAACCCAAGCGGTTTACGACATCGTACACGCACTCACAGGTAAGGGCCTGCTCCGCGAAATTCGTCCGGTTGGGCTACCCACAATGTACGAAATCAACATGCACGACAACCACCACCATCTTGTGTGCAGGTCGTGTGGTGAGGTTGTGGATGTTGCGTGTGCTGTGGGGTATCGGCCGTGTTTGACTGCTGCGACGTCGCATGGCTATGTGATTGATGAAGCTGAAGTGATTTATTGGGGTACGTGCCCGGCCTGTCAGCAAGCAGCCTAGCCAGGACGCCGAGCATCGTCGAGGCGCCTAGCCTAGACGGGTGTGCTCGGTGAACAAGGCCTGCCAACAGTGTGGTCACACTGGTAAGCCGTGTCTGCAGGCTTGGTGACCATCCGGGTCGGTGTTGCTCGGTCAGCAAACACTGACGGCGGTGTTCCCCGGCCTGCCGCGCCACCCCTAGGTGTCTGCAACGCTTGTCGGGGTTGTTTGCAAACTGGTGGAGCAGTGTTGGTCCTGTGAACCGAGTGACTCTGGGCCGTGGTTGAACCGAGTGACCCTGGGCTGTGGTGTGTTCACACGGCCCGGGGTGTGGTTCGAGCCCCTGGTCTTGGGGGCCGGGTGTCCGGTTGTGCCCAGGGCTGGGGGCTCGATACCAAGTGTGTGTGGCGGCGGTGTCCTACTCTCCCACACCCTGGCGAGTGCAGTACCATCGGCGCTGGCAGGCTTAGCTTCCGGGTTCGGAATGGGACCGGGCGTTTCCCTGCCGCTATGACCACCGTCACGTTATACGGGTTTTTGTGTGTGTGCTTATCCGCCGGTGTGGGGATCGATTATCGCATAGTGGACGCAAACAAGAGGTTTATAACCCACACCATGATGCTCATGGTGAGAGTGTGTGTGTTGTAGGTGGTCGGCCATTAGTACCAGTCAGCTTCACCCGTTACCAGGCTTCCACATCTGGCCTATCAACCCCATGGTCTGTGGGGGGCCTCACCCAACACATGTTGGAGGGAGAATTCATCTTGAAGCAGGCTTCCCGCTTAGATGCTTTCAGCGGTTATCCTTTCCGAACGTAGCCAACCAGCCATGCCACTGGCGTGACAACTGGCACACTAGAGGTTCGTCCGTCCCGGTCCTCTCGTACTAGGGACAGCCCTTCTCAATTCTCCTACGCGCGCAGCGGATAGGGACCGAACTGTCTCACGACGTTCTGAACCCAGCTCGCGTACCGCTTTAATGGGCGAACAGCCCAACCCTTGGGACCTACTCCAGCCCCAGGATGCGACGAGCCGACATCGAGGTGCCAAACCATGCCGTCGATATGAACTCTTGGGCAGGATCAGCCTGTTATCCCCGGGGTACCTTTTATCCGTTGAGCGACGGCGCTTCCACAAGCCACCGCCGGATCACTAGTTCCTACTTTCGTACCTGTTCGACATGTCTGTCTCACAGTCAAGCTCCCTTGTGCACTTACACTCACAACCTGGTTGCCGACCAGGCTGAGGGAACCTTTGAGCGCCTCCGTTACTCTTTAGGAGGCAACCGCCCCAGTTAAACTACCCACCAGGCACTGTTCCTGACCCGGATCACGGGCCGAGGTTAGATGTGCAGCACGGCCAGAGTGGTATTTCAACAATGACTCCACCATCACTAGCGTGACAGCTTCACAGTCTCCCACCTATCCTACACAAGCCGTACCGAACACCAATACCAAGCTATAGTAAAGGTCCCGGGGTCTTTCCGTCCTGCTGCGCGTAACGAGCATCTTTACTCGTAATGCAATTTCGCCGAGTTCGTGGTCGAGACAGTAGAGAAGTCGTTACGCCATTCGTGCAGGTCGGAACTTACCCGACAAGGAATTTCGCTACCTTAGGATGGTTATAGTTACCACCGCCGTTTACTGGGGCTTAACTTCCTAGCTTCACCCCCACACAGTGAGGACTGACCAGTCCGCTTAACCTTCCAGCACCGGGCAGGCGTCAGTCCGTATACATCGCCTTACGGCTTCGCACGGACCTGTGTTTTTGATAAACAGTCGCTTCTCCCTAGACTCTGCGACCCTCACCCCTAACACGCAAAGTGTTTCAAGGATCAGGCCCCCCTTCTCCCAAAGTTACGGGGGCATTTTGCCGAGTTCCTTAACCACGATTCTCTCGATCGCCTCAGTATTCTCTACCTGACTACCTGTGTCGGTTTCGGGTACGGGCGGTTCAAACCTCACGTCGATGCTTTTCTTGGCAGCACAGGATCACCCTACTTCCCCCCACAAACGGGGGTCACCATCAGGCCTCGGCTACACGTTCCCCGGATTTACCTAAGAAACAGCCTGCGCCTTTAAACGTGCCAAGCCATAAGACACGCGGGGCTACCACTCTGCGTCACACCTGTTACTACGCTTGCCTCCCACAACTCAGGTCCCACGCCATCACCCACACCCACCCCGAAAGGCAGACACAAGATCAAGGATGGTTAGTATCATCATGAAACACATTGACGGTTCTTCACCGGTACCAGAATATGAACTGGTTATCCATCGACTACGCCTGTCGGCCTCGCCTTAGGACCCGACTAACCCAGGGCGGATTAACCTAGCCCTGGAACCCTTAGTCAATCGGCGGACGGGTTTCTCACCCGTCATTCGCTACTCATGCCTGCATTCTCACTCGCATGCAATCCACGACTCATCACCAAGCCGCTTCACCTCACACACGACGCTCCCCTACCCCGCCCACCACACGGTGAGCAGCCGCGGCTTCGGTGGTGTGCTTAAGCCCGCTACATTGTCGGCGCAGGACCACTTGACCAGTGAGCTATTACGCACTCTTTCAAGGATGGCTGCTTCTAAGCCAACCTCCTGGTTGTCACAGCAATCCCACATCCTTTCCCACTTAGCACACACTTAGGGACCTTAACCGGCGATCTGGGCTGTTTCCCTCTCGACTACGAAGCTTATCCCCCGCAGTCTCACTGCCATGCTCTACCCTTACGGCATTCGGAGTTTGGCTGACATCAGTAACCCGGTAAGGCCCATCAACCAACCAGTAGCTCTACCTCCGTAAGGAACCACATGACGCTGCACCTAAATGCATTTCGGGGAGAACCAGCTATCACGGAGTTTGATTGGCCTTTCACCCCTACCCACAGCTCATCCC
Source organism: Changpingibacter yushuensis (assembly GCF_014041995.1). Lineage (NCBI taxonomy): Bacteria > Bacillati > Actinomycetota > Actinomycetes > Actinomycetales > Actinomycetaceae > Changpingibacter > Changpingibacter yushuensis. Next base: position 2,627,040 of record NZ_CP059492.1, read on the forward strand.
CCAGGTTTTCAACCCTGGTGGGTTCGGGCCTCCACACGCTCTTACACGTGCTTCACCCTGGCCATGGGTAGATCACCCCGCTTCGGGTCTAGAACACGCGACTCACGCCCTCTTCAGACTCGCTTTCGCTACGACTACCCCACACGGGTTAACCTCGCCACATGCCACTAACTCGCAGGCTCATTCTTCAAAAGGCACGCCATCACCCCAGCAAAGGAGGCTCTGACGGATTGTAGGCGCCCGGTTTCAGGAACTATTTCACTCCCCTCTCGGGGTACTTTTCACCATTCCCTCACGGTACTATTCACTATCGGTCATGAAAGGTATTTAGCCTTACCAAGTGGTCTTGGCAGATTCACACGAAATTCCACGAGTCCCGTGCTACTCGGGCACTGTCATAGCCAGCCAACAAGATTTCACCTACGGGGCTCTCACCCTCTACGACAGGCCTTCCCAGACCCTTCAGCTATCCCATCGGTTTATCACTGACCCGACCCCCAGTCGGAGGATCGACAAACAGCCCCACAACCCCGCACACGCAACACCCGACGGCTATCACACGCACACGGTTTAGGCTCCTCCGCTTTCGCTCGCCACTACTCACAGAATATCTTCTCTACAGGGTACTGAGATGTTTCACTTCCCCCACTCACCACACACGCCCTATACATTCAAACGCATGCGACCAGGCATAACCCCAGCCAGGTTCCCCCATTCGGACACCCTCGGATCACAGTTCGCTTGCCAACTCCCCGAGGCATATCGCAGGCTGCCACGTCCTTCTTCGGCCTTCCATACCAAGGCATCCACCGAACGCCCTAAAACACCTACAAAACAAAAAACAACACAACCCACACACCCACAAAAGATGCATGAGCCAAGATGCTCGCGTCCACTATACGAAAATCAACCACCACACCAACACCCCACAACCACCCCAAAAGGCAGCCACAAGAGCAGCACGGGCACAGAACCCAAGAACCTGACAGTGCGCAGATGCCCCAAGCATTCCATAAAAACAAACACCCACCCAGACCACAACAGGCCCAAGCAAAAAAGTGTCTCCCTAGAAAGGAGGTGATCCAGCCGCACCTTCCGGTACGGCTACCTTGTTACGACTTCGTCCCAATCGCCAACCCCACCTTCGACCGCTCCCCCCAGAAAACTGGTTAAGCCACGAGCTTCGGGTGTTGCCAACTTTCGTGACGTGACGGGCGGTGTGTACAAGGCCCGAGAACGTATTCACCGCGGCGTTGCTGATCCGCGATTACTAGCGACTCCGACTTCATGGGGCCGAGTTGCAGACCCCAATCCGAACTGAGACAAGCTTTAAGGGATTCGCTCCACCTCACGGTATCGCAACCCTCTGTACCTGCCATTGTAGCATGCGTGAAGCCCAAGACATAAGGGGCATGATGATTTGACGTCATCCCCACCTTCCTCCGAGTTAACCCCGGCAGTCTCTCGTGAGTCCCCGCCATAACGCGCTGGCAACACGAGACAAGGGTTGCGCTCGTTGCGGGACTTAACCCAACATCTCACGACACGAGCTGACGACAACCATGCACCACCTGTACACCAGTCCGAAGACTCACACATCTCTGCATGATCCCGGTGTATGTCAAGCCTTGGTAAGGTTCTTCGCGTTGCATCGAATTAATCCGCATGCTCCGCCGCTTGTGCGGGCCCCCGTCAATTCCTTTGAGTTTTAGCCTTGCGGCCGTACTCCCCAGGCGGGGCACTTAATGCGTTAGCTACGGCGCAGAATCCATGGAAACAGACCCCACACCTAGTGCCCAACGTTTACGGCATGGACTACCAGGGTATCTAATCCTGTTCGCTCCCCATGCTTTCGCTCCTCAGCGTCAGTAACGGCCCAGTGACCTGCCTTCGCCATCGGTGTTCCTCCTGATATCTGCGCATTCCACCGCTACACCAGGAATTCCAGTCACCCCTACCGCACTCTAGCCTGCCCGTACCCACTGCACGTGCGGAGTTAAGCCCCGCATTTTCACAGCAGACGCGACAAGCCGCCTACGAGCTCTTTACGCCCAATAATTCCGGACAACGCTCGCGCCCTACGTATTACCGCGGCTGCTGGCACGTAGTTAGCCGGCGCTTCTTATACACGTACCCTCAACCCCACAAAAGCAGAGCCTTGTTCCGTGTCGAAAGAGGTTTACAACCCGAAAGCCGTCATCCCTCACGCGGCGTCGCTGCATCAGGCTTGCGCCCATTGTGCAATATCCCCCACTGCTGCCTCCCGTAGGAGTCTGGGCCGTATCTCAGTCCCAGTGTGACCGGTCACCCTCTCAGGCCGGCTACCCGTCGACGCCTTGGTAGGCCATCACCCCACCAACAAGCTGATAGGCCGCGAGCCCATCCCCCACCGAAAAAACTTTCCCCAACCCGACATGCGCCAGACCAGGAATATCCAGTATTAGACCCCGTTTCCAAGGCTTATCCCAAAGAAGGGGGCAGGTTACTCACGTATTACTCACCCGTTCGCCACTAATCCACCCCCGAAAGAGCTTCATCGTTCGACTTGCATGTGTTAAGCACGCCGCCAGCGTTCGTCCTGAGCCAGGATCAAACTCTCCACAAAAAACAGAGAAATCTGACAACAGACTCACAAAAAAATAAGACCACCCCGAACCCCCACAACGAGAACCCGAAACAGCCCAAACAGAACAACCCACAACAGGCCATCCCAAAAAACACACCATCCAGACCCACAAAGAGCCCAAACAGTCACTCAAAACATCCACACACTATCAAGTACTCAAACACCACACCCACACCCCGAACCACCACACCACAACAGCACAGCAACCCGAAAGAGGCAACCACCCAAGCATACTCACCAACCACAACCCAGTCAAACCAACCAGACCACAACCAGCAAACACACCCAAACAGCACCACCACACAACACCAGACCAAACAGCCCAACACCCCGCGGCGACAAGAAAAAACAATACACACCCACACCACACCAGAACAAATCGTGTGGCCATGACACCGAACACACTCACGTTATTAATGACGAAGACAGGCCGCGTACTTTTCAGCACGCGGCCTGTTTCCCTCAACCGATTCGACGTATGCCCACTTGTTTGCAATCGTCCAATAGGTTGAGTTTTTCATCTACCCGCCGGGACGTTCACCCATTTTGAACGCACGACGCGGAGACATATCTACCCCGAGAGAACACCGTTTCATCTGTTGTAAACGGAATGAAATGGAATCCCTTTGCTGTACCGAAGTCATTGAGTAATGGCTGCAGACCGGTGGCGTAGTCCACTGCAAACGGGATGTCATGACCCGCATCGGGACCAAACTGAGCCAAAGTTTGCGCGTGCGTGTTGCGGTGAATGCCCGGATGCATGGTCATGACCAAGCCATCTTCCACAGCCATCGCGGCCGGTTGATAGGTCATGTTCGCTTCAAAGATGAGCGCTTCTTCACGCGTGGCAGTGCCGGCCATACCTTTGTCGAACAGTCGTGCCGCCTCGTCCTGATCGAGTTTTGCAGTACGCGGGGTATGTACGCCATGGTCCGATGAAACAGCTCCATGTTCCACAAAGTATTGGCGACGGTTTGCCATTCCTTGGATGTAGCCGTTATATCCAGCAAGCCCATCACCAGTTTGTTGGATAAGGCGCTCTGCACATTCGGAGAATCTGTTAAGCCAGAACCCGGAAACTGCATCGTAAAGCTCGCTGGCATTCGATGCAGTGGGAACCTCATCTATACCGAAGACAGTGGCGAGTGCGAGGCTGGGCCAATATCCTGAAGCCGCACCATCCAATAGATTCCAATTGGTGCACAGCGTCGTCCACGCCTCCCGCGCAGTAGCCCCTGTGCTCCCACCAACTCGAAGTTGGTCCAAAGGGATCCCGTGAGAATGCAACAGCCGCGTGACGTAATGGTCAGGGCTCAGTAGAAGAGCAGTCGGGTCCGGGAAAGGAGTATCGTCTGCGATCATGTGTGCATCCACGTGCCCATGAGGGGAGATAATTGGAAGGTTTTCCACCGTCGAGTGGAGGGCACGCGCAATATTGCGGACGCCAGTGTCCGACGGAAAAAGCCGATCCGGATGAAGAATAACGGATTTCGCCATACCGCCATGGTCTCCGTAGGTCTGAAGAACACAAAGGTATTGCCATGAGCCTGAGAGCACCCGAAAGCTAGACGAGCTATGCGCGTGGAAGATCTGGCTTCCAGAGACGGGCAGATGTGGGGTAGCTCAGTTCCTGTGAGAGCTTGAGTGCTGGCACACCGATGCGGACGGTTGCATGACCGGATGCAACGCCCTCGCTGGTCAGTGTGTGCGATGTCAGGAAGGTTTCCCGGCCACCGGCCTGGATGCTGCATGGCTCAGTGTGTCCGCCCGAGTGCTTGAGCGCCACATCGTGGGCATCTGTGCCGGCAAGCATTCGTGAGCTTCGATCGTTCATTTGCGTTCTGTGTCAATGCGGCGGCAAGTGAGCCATGTGGAATGTTGACGAACGTGTAGGCGATGCTACCCATCAGGAAGTAGGTGACCGAGGCCCACATCACCGCGCTTTGGTTGCCCCGCATGGACTCCGGAATGGAGAAGCACAGGAACACCATGATGACCATCCGGCGAAATGAAGCTGTAGCTGATTGTCTTTGTGGGGATCGCATCAATGCGGCCTCCATCTGACGAACTAGGTTTAGCCTGCGCTACGCGTTTTACTGAGTCACTTTGTTGCCATTTGTTGGCGCATGTTGGAAGGCGTGCCAGTTAGGCTGGCCACAGTATTGGGACCTTAGGCGGGCGGTATCTGAGAGTCTTTTCCAGCCCGGCACGGTCTTTGTAACCTAAGGATCTTCCACGATCGGCCACTATCCCCCAGGGGTTAACTCCGCATAAAAAGACGGGGATGAAAGCATTGCTTTCATCCCCGTCTTTAACTCGGCGACATAAAGTCACATGTGCGAAGTGCGGCATTGCCTTGCAAGACAATGCACACCCTCACCCAGGATGCCGAGTTCCCGGATGAGTGCGATCGGTTAGATCAGTTCACTTCTTCTTGGTCTTCAGAGCCACAACATCAAGGTTGAGAGTCGCGAAGACATCATCGTGCAGCTTCACGGTTGCCTTGTAGCTACCGGTCGACTTGATTGGTGTTGGAACCGTGATCTGGCGACGGTCAACGACCTTGCCAGTACCTTCGGTTGCAACTTGTGCGATCTCGGCGTTGGATACAGCACCGAAGAGGCGGCCGTTGTCGCCAGCGGTCTTGGTGATCGTCAGAGTCTTGCCTTGGAGTGAGTCACGCAGAGCGTGAGCCTCTTCAAGGGACGCGATGGCGCGCTTGCGGCGCGATTCTGCGATCTGATCGACCTGCTTCTGGCCACCCTTGGTCCACGCGGTAGCGTAGCCACGAGGCACGAGGTAGTTGCGGCCGTAGCCGTCCTTGACCTCAACGATTTCGCCGGCCTGGCCGAGTCCCTGGACGTCGTGCGTAAGAATGAGCTTCATGAACGTCCTCTTTCTCAGCGAGCAGAGCTCGAGTAGGGAAGCAGAGCCATCTCACGGGCGTTCTTAATCGCCTTGGCGATCTTGCGCTGCTCCTGGACGGTGACACCGGTAACCCGACGAGCGCGGATCTTGCCCCGGTCGGAGATGAACTTGCGCAGAGTTGCGGTGTCCTTGTAATCGATGTTCGCGATCTTCGCTGACTTCAGCGGGTTAACCCTCTTCTTGGGCTTGCGAAGCACTGGCTTCGGCATTTTTGCTCCTTATATTGCGGCGGCCATTAGGCCGCCCAACGGCGTAAGCCGTTCAGAAAGTCGTGTGACAAATGGTGTTTAGAACGGAGGAAGATCATCGAAAGACGAGCCACCCGCCGGCGACTGCTGCCACGGATCGTAAGCCGATCCGCCAGAAGGCGCATCATAGGAGGCGTGGCCCTGTGATTGCCCACCTGCAGGTGCTCCGGCGCCGGCGTTACCGCCGCGGCTGGAACCGCCGTAGGAAGAGCCACCCTGACCAGAGCCACCCTGACCAGAGCCACCCTGACCAGAGCCACCCTGACCAGAGCCACCCTGACCACCGGAGACGCGGGTGACCTGTGCGCGTGCGTAACGCAGCGCTGGGCCCACCTCATCCACTTGGAGTTCAATCGATGTACGGCGTTCACCGTTGTACTCGTACTGGCGCACGGTCATACGACCAGTGACCACCACGCGCATCCCCTTTGTGAGGGATTCGGCAACGTTCTCTGCGTATTCACGCCACACGGAACAGCGCACGAACATGGCTTCGCCATCTTCCCACTGGTTCGTCTGACGATTAAGGGTCCGCGGAGTTGACGCAACGGTGAAGCTCGCGACAGGGGTGCCGGAGCTGACGTAGCGGAGCTCCGGATCGCCGGTCAAATTACCGACGATGGTTACAACCGGTTCGCCTGCCATGATTTCTCCTCTTGAGTTCTAAACTCAGGCTTCGGCGCGAAGCAGCTTGGTACGCAGAACGGCCTCGTTCAGGCCGAGCTGACGATCCAGCTCCTGTGCGGTCTGCGAGGTTGCCTTCATATTGACAACCAGGTAGATGCCTTCCGAATTCTTCTTGATGTCGTAAGCAAGGCGACGCTTGCCCCAAATGTCGACCTTCTCCAGTGAGCCGCCCTCGTTGGGGACAACCTGAAGCAGTTTGTCGACGAACGTGGAAATATTGCGCTCGTCTACAGTTGGATCGAGAATAATCATCATCTCGTAATCACGCATGCTTTTCCCACCTCCTCTGGACTATACGGTCATGGTCTTTCCATGACAGGAGGGTCAATGCGTTGGAAGCGCCATTCCCATCGGGCGATGGATCTGGCGCACCATTGGTCTACTGTACAGACTTCCACGAGGTTCGGGCCACCCGAATCCCCAAAGATGTCACGGATCTCTCCGGATCATTCTCGACGACGTCGCCCCGCATTGCCTAGTTCTTCCACAACCGGACAGTACGGAGTTTACGTATTGTCGTCGGACTTGTGAGTCGTAGTAGAAGAGCTGCGCTGTGAGTTCTGCCCATTGGTTGCATCCGTTGGTTCAGTCGCGGGGCTGGAAGAGGGGGCGGAAGTGGGCTCGTCAGTGGTCGGTTCAACCGTTGCCGGAGTGGTCGGTTCAACCGGTTCGGTGGGCTCAGTAGTCTCAATTGTTGGGGCAGTTGTCTGCGAGGGGCTGGCTGAAGGAGTCTGGGTGACTTCCTCAGTGGCGGTCGGACTTGGAGCTGAAGTGGGTTCGGATGTGGCAGTACCCGCAGGCAGGTCCGGGAAGTCTTCTACGTCCATTCCGGCCGTCGCACTCTTCATGTAATCAAGCCAAACATCTGCAGGGAAGGATCCGCCGCCAATCGCATATGGGTGATCGCCAAATCCGGAGAGGACCTCCTCCTCTCCGTTCTCGCCGATCTGATACATATCCACGATGGTGACCATCTGCGGAATATACCCACAGAACCATGCGGACCATGGACCAGAGGAGGTACCAGTTTTTCCTGCGACGGGCCGTCCCAGCTCTCCTGCCGTTTCACCAGTAGCACCCGATTCGGTGACTCCCTCAAGCGCATAGGTCAGTTGAGCCATGACGTCTTCGGAGAACACACGTTCTCCTTCATTGGCGCCCGTGTATACGGCTGTTCCGTCCGTACTCTGCACGGAGTTCACAATGTAGGTATCGTGCTGCACGCCCTGATTCGCATAAGTGGCATAAACCTTGGCCATGTCAATCGGATGGGGAGATGCGGACCCGAGTACGTTCGTCGTCGTCGCATCGAGGCCCGGCGTGTTCTCAGGTAACCCGGCCCGAATCGCAACTTCCTGCGTGTTTGCTGGGCCAACATCTTGGTTGAGCTGCACAAAAACCGTATTGACGGAGAACTTGGTGGCAGTCAACAGGTTGATGTTGCCACGGTTTGAACCATCAAAGTTCTGCACCTCGATGTCGTCGATCTTCATCGGCGAATAGGACGCATAGGTGGTATCTAGCGAATAGCCTTGCTCAAGAGCGGAGACAAGCGCGAACGGCTTGAATGTCGATCCGCCTTGCGCACGGTCTTGCGTGACGGCATTTCGCTGGCGCTCAAGATAGTCCGCACCTCCGTACATCGCGTAGATCGCACCGGTCTTCGGATCTACCGAGACCAGACCCACGTAATTGTTGTCCGGGCGATCGTCCGGCAGATTGTTGACGGCATCTACCGCCGCCTGCTGCTTGTCCTTGTCAATCGTGGTGATGATCTTGTAACCGCCGGTGCTCAGATCATCCGCGGTGAAGTCACCCGAATCAACGAGTTCACTTTCCACAGTGGACAAGAGGTATCCCGTGGTACCGGCGTAGCTGCTGGCTACGGTGGTATCGAGGGTGTCAGGGAAGGTCTGGGCATCGGCCTCGTCCTGAGTGATGTAGCCTTCCGAGACCATGTTGCGCAGAACGCGGGTCCATCGAACCTGAGCCTGATCCGGGTCCACCGCTGGATCCCACGCACTTGGTGCCGGAATCACGCCAATCAGGAGTGCTGTTTGGGAAAGTGTGAGGTCGCTGGCCGAAACTCCAAAGTACTTCTGCGAGGCGATCTCAATTCCGTATGCGCCGCGACCAAAGTAGATGGTGTTCAGGTAGTTCTCAAGGATCTCGTCTTTCGACTGCTGCCTGTCAACCTTCAGCGCGAGGATTGCCTCTTTGACCTTGCCAGCGTATCCAGTTGTGGTCCCCAGGTAGAAGCGTTCCACGTATTGCTGAGTCAGGGTGGATCCGCCCTGTTGGGCGCCGCCAGTCACATTATTGACGAGGGCGCGCGCAATACCGCGCACATCGATGCCATTGTTTGTGTAGAAGGACTGATCCTCCGAAGCAACCAGTGCGTGCGGCACAAAGTCCGGAAGAGTGTCCAGTGCGACGGCCTCGCGATCGTAATCCGCAAAGGTACCCATGACGGTCTCACCGTCGGAGTAATAGACCGTGGTCCGCTGTGCGACCGCAATCTCAGACGCTTCAGGCACCTTCAGAGTTGCGTACAGCGTGGCAAACACGCCAAGCCCTACCGCCACTACCGCGAAGATGGAGGCGATCATGAAGCGCCAGCTGGGAAGCCACCTATGGATGGGACCCAATCCTTTGCGTGGGTAATTCCAGCGCTTGCGCTTACCAGATTCCTTCAGGGCAACCGACTCCTTGGTACGTGCTTTCGCACCCGATCCCTTGTGTGCCTTCTTTGGTTCCGGCTTCTTCGACGACGACGCGATCACCGCATCGAAGTCCTGACCGTTCGAACCGCGATCTGGTTTCTTGGGCATGACTTAGTTCTGCTCCGTCCGTGCGACTCTCTTGCGCAGCGACAGTGTCTGGAGCTTGGTGCGCAGGCGCTTTCCCTCCTCCGACTCCTCCGCGGTGAAGTCCACGAAGGTGTAGGGAGTGGGTGCCTCCTCGCTGAAGAAGCCATCCTCAGATCGCCTTTCAGCCTCGCTTTCGGGAACAAGGAACGCACCCATCCAACGAGTCTTTGCACTTGAATCCACCAGCAATGCCTTAGCAAAGAGTGTCAGTGGAACAGCCAGAATCGCGCCAATAGGCCCAATTGCGACCGTCCAGAACAACAACGATATGAATGTGACAATGCTTGAGAGGCCAACGGCTTCTCCCGTGATCTTGGGTTGGAAGATCCCTTGAATCACCGCATTGATGATTGAGTAAGCCACGATAACCCAGACACCTGTGAGCCAACCGGAGTCTAGTGCACCCATGAGTGCCGGAGGTATGACGCCGATGATGAAACCGATGTTCGGAACATAGTTCGTGATGAAAGAAAACAGTGCCCACGCCACCGGCATCGGGACGTCAAGGAAGTAGAGAACGATTCCGTTCACAATCGCAACAATGAGGCCAAAGATGGTGGAAACAAGCCAGTACTGACGCACCCGACCTTCAAAAGACGCGAGCGAGGCGTAGAGCATCGAATCGTGTTCCTTCACCACGCGCGCCCTTGTGTTCATGGTGAGTGAGTCGACAGTTATGAACATCAGAGCAAGTGCGATGACCGCCACAAAACTTCCGACACTTGAGATCGTGCCTGCGGCCGTCATGACGGTGGTAAGCGCCTGGCTGACATTCAGGGCACCGAGAACCTGTTCTGTGATTTGGTCAGTGGCAAAGCCTTGGTTCTGAGCAAACTGAAGAACGGAATCCACCGCATCTTGGAAGACCGGGGCATAGGACTTGACAACATCCGGAAGTCCTACGAGCGACCAGGTCATGAGCGCCACGATGAGCAACAGAGCACACGCGATCGTTGTGAGGGTTGCAACTGCGGAGAGCCACATTGGCACGCGCTTCTTGACGAGCCAGCGGTGAATCGGGCGAACGGTAAGCACCAAGGTCAGAGCGAAGAAGATCGGACCAAAGATGCCTCTGACCTGGTAGAGGCCCACAAACGTAATCGTTGTGATCGCTCCGAGAAACAAGAACTTTATGCCGGCTGGCATCGACCCGTAAGCGCTGTTGTCCACAGATCTGCGCCCCGAGCTTGCTGTATAACGCGGCGTATCCGCCTGCTCAACCTCGCTGGTATCTTCGGAGGACGGCGCGTTGCCCGTACGCTCTTGGCCGGATTCCTGCGCCGCTGCACCGCCCGCTGAGGAAGGTTGAGCTACGTATGGCGTCATCTCAGGAATGCGTTGTGCACCTTCAGCGGCCTTGGCCTCTTTATCTGCGCCCATCGTCTCTTCCACGCGTTCAGCATCATTAGTGGATGCCATGAGATTCCTCCGCTCGTTAATGCACGATCGTGGCGTTGCCGCCACGACTCAGATTTCCATAATCGGGGATTCAACCCGGCCATGTGACTGGGCGCGCTGTGGCCTCGCGACGCGGTTCAGTGGCCGTTCTTGCTGAACACAACTGCGAAAAGCGTATGGCACACCACCCACTCTGAACAATTACGCCAGACACATTGCGGCCAAAATTGGTACATACACATCGTGAAAACTGAGTGACAGATATATCGGTTCGATATATCATCAGTCGGTAAGGTCAATTACTAAGGACTGTCTTGGCTCCTACAACACCCAGAACGCAAGTTCTCAATCTGGCGATTCTCGGATTCCTTTCCGAGGGTCCCCAACACGGTTATGCCGTGCGGAAGTACCTTAACCTTTCGCTCGGCACATTCCGCACGCTTAGTTATGGGTCCCTCTACCCGGCCTTGCGCCGCTTGGAGGAATCCGGTCACATCGAGTCTCATGAGACTCCGCCCGCCCCTGGCGCCCTTCGGAAGAAGATCACGTACACGATCACAGAAGAAGGACGCGACTACCTAGACAACGAACTGTCCTCGGTAGGTTCAGTGGATTGGGAGGATGGCGCATTCGATGTCCGCTTCCAGATGTTCGGCTCAACTGACATCGCAACTCGTTTGCGGATCCTCGAGGGCCGTTACACCCGGATGCTTGAGCGCCGGGAGGCGCTCAAGCTGTGGTCGGATATCGCAGGCCGTCACGCAGATTCGTATGCGGCCGAACTTGCGCGCCATGGATTGGCACAGGTGCAAGCAGAAGTCAGATGGCTCGAGCAGATGATTGACAAGGAGAGGCGTGTTCGGCCCGCCGATCGGCGTGTTACCGAGTGAGCGCCTTACCTAAACCCTCAATGACGTTGGTTTGGACCAACACCTAGGAGAACAGATGAGCAAGATTCGTGTCGGGATCGTCGGAGTCGGAAACTGCGCGTCATCCCTTATTCAGGGCACCCGCTACTACAAGGATGCAGATCCCAGCGGCACCGTGCCCGGCCTGATGCATGTCAAGTTTGGCGACTACCACGTGAGTGACATCGAATTCGTGACGGCCTTCGACGTCGACGCCAAAAAGGTTGGCTACGACCTCGCGGATGCCATTCTCGCTTCAGAGAACAACACCATCAAGATTTGCGACGTTCCCGAAACGGGCGTTATTGTGCAGCGCGGCCACACCTACGATGGTCTGGGCAAGTACTACCAGCAGCAGGTTGAAGAATCTCCTGCCGAACCGGTAGATGTTGTTCAGGTCCTCAAAGACAAGCAGGTTGACGTTCTGGTGAGCTACCTTCCGGTTGGCTCTGAGCACGCCGCTAAGTTCTACGCACAGTGCGCGATCGACGCCAAGGTTGCCTTCGTCAACGCAATGCCTGTGTTCATCGGTTCCACCAAGGAATGGAGCGACAAGTTCGCAGCCGCAGGCGTCCCTGTAGTAGGCGACGACATCAAGTCGCAGATCGGTGCGACCATCACCCACCGCGTCCTCGCCAAGCTTTTCGAAGATCGGGGAGTGACACTCGATCGCACTTACCAGCTCAACGTGGGCGGCAACATGGACTTCATGAACATGTTGGAACGCGAGCGCCTGGAATCCAAGAAGATTTCCAAGACCAACGCCGTCCAGTCCAACCTGCACCACAAGCTCGATCCGCACAACGTGCATATTGGCCCCTCGGACTACGTGGCGTGGCTGGACGACCGCAAGTGGGCATTCGTCCGCCTCGAGGGCCGCAACTTTGGCGATGCCCCTGTGTCGCTCGAATACAAGCTCGAGGTGTGGGATTCTCCTAACTCAGCAGGAATCATCATTGACGCAGTCCGCGCCGCCAAGATTGGCCTGGACCGCGGCATCGGTGGCGAACTCCTTTCCGCAGCGTCCTACTTCATGAAGTCACCCATGGAACAGCGCGCCGACGACGACGCAAAGGCTTCCGTTGAGGCCTTCATCCGCGGTGACGTTGAGCGTTAATCAATGAGTAGTGCGCGGCGGTGAAGTTCGCCGCCGCGCACTACGGACAACAAGGAAGGGATGGAAAGCAGTCACATGCTTTCCATCCCTTCCTTGCAGCTTCGCAACGATTCCTAGATCAGGTCCGGATCTTCGACCTCGCGCGGTACGTTGTTAAGCATCCGGACGACGCGGCGATAGCTCAGTGCCACAACCCAGACGAAGACAATGAGGAAGATCTGGACTGGCCGCGACCACCCCGTATTAGGCAGAAAGATGATAGAGATTCCTGCTGCCACACATTCGGCAACATTGAAGAGCACGTCATAGATGGAGAATGCTCGGCCGCGGTATGCGTCCGCGGTGTCTGTTTGGACAATCGTATCCACTGCGATCTTCGCGCCCTGAACACCAATCCCGAAGATGAAAAGCCCAATGACAAACGGGATCTGCGCTGGTGAGATAACGATGATGATCTGACCCACCGTGCCCCCCAACAAGCAGACGACTATCCACGTGGATGGCGCCATTCGCTCGTGTGCGATAGGAGTGAGTAGGACCGCTCCAAAATGACCGATCGTCATGGCGGCCATGAGCGTTCCGAAGGCGGCCAAGCCAGCATTGGCATCCGTGGAATCTACTAAGAGATTCCGGCCAGCAAGAATGATCGTAATGAGCTGCATTCCATATACGAAGCGATGCAAGGCCATTGTGGAGAGCGCCAGTCCCGGAGTTCCCCGACGAACGAGGTAGCGCACCGCTTTGACCAAGTCCATGGCTGCAGCCGAAACCTGACCTCTCAACGACGACGTGAGATCTGGCTTCTCGGGGCCAAGCTCATCAGGCCCAAGCGCACGCGCCACAAAAGAAGAAGCAAAGAACAACAGTGCAGCGATCACCAAAGAAGCTGACTGTTGCGCATCGCCCTCGGAGATGAAAAGCCTGAGCAGGAAGCCGATCACGGCCCCCACCCCTGTTGCAATTCCACCCAACGTGGGAACCACAGAGTTGGCCATAAGGAGGTGTTCCTTTGACCCCACTACCATTGGCAGACCTGCCGAGAGCCCTGAGAGCATGAACCTCGAGATACCCAGAGCTACAAGGACAAGAATGTAGACCGGCAGACCTTCGCCGAATACTTCTAGGGCAAGGATTACCCCTACCACGAGGACCGCGCGGAGGAGATTGCCGAACACCAGAACCTGCCTGCGGCGCCACCGGTCCAAGAACGGACCGGTGAACGGCCCAACAATCGAGAACGGCAGGAGCATGACCACGAGCGCGGAAGCTACGCCTGCGGCATCGGTGGCGGACTCAGGGCTGAAGAAGAACAGCGAGGCCAAACCAGCCTGGAGCATGCCATCACCACATTGGGATACTAAGCGCACCCCGAGCAGCTTCTGAAAACCGCTCTTCTGAGCAAGAACCTTGAGATCCTCAACAAGTCTCATGCTGTGATCTCCTCGTGGTTTTCGCTCCACCAGGCCAGAAGGCGCTGGACGGCGTCGTCGTGCTCCAGCGGACCCTCGTCAAGGCGCAAGTTGAGCATGAAGGTGCGTGCTTTACCCACAGCCGGTCCAGGCTTGAGGTGGAGCAACTCCATGATCTCTGCGCCATCAAGGTCTGGCCGAATCGCATCCAGTTCCTCTTGATCAGCGATTTCCACGATCCGCGAAGCAAGCTTGTCACCAGCTGCCTGAAGTGCGGCCACCTTGCGCGCGTTTTGGGACGTGATGTCCGCCCGAATCAGGCGGAGAAGGCGCGAGAGAAGCGGACCAGCATCACGTACAAAGCGGCGCACAGCTGAATCAGACCAATCTCCCTCTGAATATCCGAAGGCACGCAAGTGCAGGCTCACCAGCTTGCACACATCTTTTTCAGTCTGCTTGTCAAAACGCAAGGCCCGCATCCGCTTGCCTGCGAGCTTCGCACCAACAATGTCATGGGCGCGGAAGGTGACAGTGCCGTTCGATTCAAATTGGCGGGTGGCAGGCTTTCCGATGTCATGGAACAAAGCGGCCAGCCGAAGCACAAGATCAGGAGCAGGCAGAGGGGCGGCCAGCGCGCCATCTGGCCCCAACGGCTGGGACTCCAATGCAATCGCCTGATCCACCACCGTCAAGGTGTGTTCGTACACGTCTTTGTGGCGATGCTGGGCATCCACAGTGTGCTGCAAGACGGCAACCTCGGGAAGCACGATGCTAGCCACGCCCGTATACACCATGAGCTCGATTCCGCGGCGAGGACTAGGTGCCAGCATCATCCGTTCTATCTCTGAACGGATCCTTTCTGCAGAGACAATCGTGAGGCGTTCAGCCATCTCACCCATTGCCTCCATGACGTCGGCAGAAACATCAAAACCGAGTTGGGCGGTAAACCGGGCGGCGCGCATAATGCGCAACGGGTCGTCGTCGAAAGACTGACGCGCAGTCACTGGAGTGCGCAGAACACCATTCACCAAATCGTCTAGTCCGCCACATGGATCCACGAGTTCGATGCCCGGGAGGCGCACTGCCATCGCATTGACAGTGAAGTCACGGCGAGTAAGATCGCCCTCCAGGTTGTCGCCAAAATCGACCTCTGGTTTGCGTGAGCCTATCTCATACACATCCGAGCGATATGTTGTGACTTCAACGGTTAAGCTGCCCAGTTGCGCACCAATTGTGCCGAACTCCTTGCCAATATCCCACGTGGTGGACGCCCATGAACCAAGCAAGGATTCGGTCTCATCAGGACGCGCCGAGGTGGTCAAATCGAAGTCATGAATAGGCAGGCCAAGGAAGGCGTCTCGAACTGGACCACCCACAAGTGCCAATTCGTGTCCCGCATCTGCGAAAATGGTTCCTAGTTCATATATGGCGCTAGGAAGATTGCCCAGCGTCCGTTGCCCCTGCACAAGCAAATGGGCGCGGCGATTCACCTGCCCCATATCCGTCAGTTGTTCCGACTCATTGCCTACTTCGCGTTCTGTCACCCTATAAGGGTGCCATGAGCAGCCCTCGCCGGGCACATGCGCCGGGACACATCACTACAGTTGTGAGATATGTCGAGACAATCACCCTTGCCGGCACCGCATGGCCGGCATCAGCAGTGGAGGCGTAGCGCGGCCTCATACCAGGCTGCTGCTCGACGCCATTCGCTGCCCGTGGTCAATGAAACAAGTGCTGGCGGCGTGGTTATCTCGGTCCAGGGCGGTAAGGCCTACGCAGCCGTCATCGCCCGCAGGAATCGCGGCGGACGCCTCGAATGGTGCCTTCCCAAAGGGCACCTTGAAGGAACTGAAACGGCTGAGCAGGCTGCCATTCGCGAGATCTCTGAAGAGACCGGCATCACCGGGCGGATCCTCAAGCACTTGGCCACCATCGATTACTGGTTCTCTGGGACCGATCGCCGCGTCCACAAAGAAGTCCACCACTTCCTCTTAGAAGCACTTTCGGGGGAGCTGACAACAGAGAATGACCCGGATCGTGAAGCAGAAAAGGTTGAATGGGTTCTTCTGGATCGCGTTTCCTCTCGCCTCGCGTACCCAAACGAACGCCGCATTGTGGCGCATGCTCGCGACATTCTGATGGGACGGGAATGACATGGCAAACCTCAAACGCCTAGTCACGGCATGTGTTTCAGCAATAGCGATTTCGTGTTCGGTTGCGTTGGCTCCAGCACAAGCGGAGCCGACGACGGCGTCGTCCAGCCAGGCCGTCACTTCCGAGCCCACATCACAAACTGCGGCCATCACATCCACTGATCCCTCGATCGTTATTACGTCCGTTGGCGATTCTCTGCTCGAACCGGATGAAGATCTCACGGTTGAAGCGACAGTAACCAACCCCGGCACAGAGCCGTTCACCGTGACAGAAGAATCACTGTGGGGGCAACGGCAGTCAGCGCTCACCCGCACGCGGTTGCTCAACTTCATGAGAGGCAACGCTGTTGCGCTAGACCAGCTGGCCTCGGACCCGACCGAACGCGTAGTAGCAGCCGGTGAGTCCATTACCTTCTCATTCACTGTTGATCGGGACTCCCTCAGGTGGGGAACAAGCGAGGCGGTGTGGGGTCCCCATGGGGTGGAAATGTCGGTGACGCTCTCAGATGGCAGTAGGTTATCGGACCGCAGCGTAGTGGTGGCCACTCCAAGCTACACACTCACTCCTATGCCGACGGGTGTTGTGGTGCCCCTCAATGTCTCTGCCACAGAGATGAGTTCCTCCTCCACGTTGCAGGATACGATCGCCACCAACTTGGCCGCTGGCACGGAGACGACGCCGGAGCCCAGTGAGGAACCCACCGACGAACCAACAGAGGATGCGACCACTGACTCCGCAGATTCAGCAAGCCCCACACAAAGCGTGGACGCTACGCAGAGCGCTTCTCCATCTGCTGAGTCATCTGAATCTGCTGACCCTGAGTCCCCCTCAGGAAGCAACGAATCCAGACTTTCTACAACTCTGAGCGCACTATCCATTAATGGCGTAACGGTCGCATTGCAGCCAGAATCCATTGCCCAAGCCAGTTCCACTGGCGATGCTTCGGCCGAAGATGGTTCCACTGGCGATTCTTCGTCATCGCTGAGCACCGCCGCTCTGCGCGAGTTCACGTCCACGAGCGGATCTCAGCTGATCCTCATGCCCTCACAGGATGCGGATGCCACGGCACTCATTCAAGCGAACCGCGGCAACACGCTCATTTCCATGTACTCCTCGGCCTCTGGAACTGTGGCACCAACAGGTATTACCGCTCTGTCAAACATCGCGGTTTCCACCCCCAGCGCCGATCAGGACACGCTCGCAACTCTGGTAACTGCTGGAGTGGGCGGCGTCGTCGTCGCTGGAGATGAAGTAACCCCGACCGGATATCGCTACTACACACCCAGCGCGCGCACAGATATCTCCGTGGCGGACTCAGGAGTCTCTGCTGAGGAGGGGTCGGCACGTTCCATCGCAGCACTCGCTACAGATGCCACAATTTCGGCAGCGCTGGCTGGCGTACTGGTCGAGGAAGATCACTCCACTGCAACCAGCGATGATCCGATCAACTTGACCGCACTTGACTCGCAGCAGCTCGTTGTGGCCCTTTCCGCGGTGACGTATCGCGAACGGCCCAATGACTCACGCGCAGTGCTGTTGGCCGTGGACCGATCAGGCGTTCTCCATTACGGAAACACGGACCCTGCTGAAGCCGAGGGAGACGATGCGCTCGCCGCAGAAAACCTCTCCGCCACCATAAGCGCACTCATGAGTGCGCCGTGGGTGCAGCCGACCACGGTATCCGACATGCTCAGTTTGACGGCTTCAACCTCACCGCGCGAAAGCCTGCCGGCGAGCACGGATGCCACGGGCACAGTCACCGCCACAGAAATCTCAGCTTCGGAATCTGCATTCACAAGAATATCTTCGGTGGCGAACCTCGCCGCAGAGTCCAGTTTGATCACAACACCAAGCTCTCTGGTTGTGCAGCAATTGACTGCCACTGCTTGGCGCTCCAACGAATCCGGACGTGCTGAAAAACTCAGCGAACTACTGGACGTGGCGTCGAGTTTATCCACGGCGATCAGCGTTGAGCAGTCCTCCGCTATCAATATCATTTCCCAGGCCACCGAACTGCCAATACACGTAACGAACGATCTACCGGTGGACGTTGGGGTAGTGGTCAGCTTGGAGAGTAAGGACGTCCGTATCAGTCCAGGAAAGGCCGTAGCCGTCACTATTCCGGCTAACTCAACCACCAAGGTGATGATTCCTGTTGAAGCCACCGGTTCTGGAAACGCATCGGTTACTGTCAACGTGCTCAGCCCATCCGGCGAGGTAGTCGGAGTATCCCAAGCTTTCGATATTCGCGTGCGTGCGGATTGGGAGAATGTTGGCACGTTGATCGTGGCCATACTTCTTGCTTTGGTTCTGGTGTTGGGAGTTGTTCGTTCGTTGCGGCGCGGCCCGCGTAGCGAGGCCGATCTACCTTCTGCCGACGACGTCGCCTACAAGGATTCCGACGCTGCCGATGATCGTGGCGCTACCAGTTCCCTCTAGCGGCGCTACCAGTTCCCTCTAGCGGCGCTACCAGTTCCCACAACCTCCCGCACTGTGACGGAAGCGCGTTCGCAGAATTCTTTGTGGCACTCCGGATAGAATCGGCGAAGAATATGCTTTGTGGGCGCGGACTGCACCCACTCTGTGCCATTACTTGGAGGATGCACGTTGAATCAACTTGGTGAAGCAGGTCAGCTCATCGCCCGGCGCTACCAGTTGGTCGAGCCAACCCCTAACCAGTTGGGAATCGAATCGGCCCGGCTGTGGTACGCCACGGATACGCTGTTGAGCAAGCGAGTGCGGCTCATCATGCTCGATCCTGCGGCACCAACCACTGCCGATGCACTGGATGCGGCACGCCGCACAGCACTTCTGGACAATGCACATACCGTTCGTGTGCGCTCAGTTGCTGACAGCACTGATTCGAGTCTCTTCCCATTCATCTGCACGGAGATTCCGATTGGAGCGCAACTCAGTTCTTTCCTTACTGGAGCGCAGGTGCCCGCCGATCAAGTGCATGCTCTAGCAGGCGAGGTTGCTTCGATTCTTGCTGACGCTCGCGACCAGGGTATTCGCCATCTACACCTGACGTCAGATTCTGTGTGGATTGACAGTTCAGGCGAGGTGTATGTGGACGGCTTAGGAATCATGGCTGCGCTTGCCGGACGAAACACCGCAGAGCTCAGTTCGGAAGAGGATCGTCTTGAGGCCAAAGGCGTGGTGGCACTTGCCGCAGCAATGCTGATCGGGCACCCCCATCCGAGCGAACAGCAGATTGCCTCAGCCGTCGAAGCCGGAACAAGCGACCTAGAGCTTCCAGAGCGCCTTCGTACCGCATTCATCAGGGAATTCAATGGGCAGGGTGCTCTGTCCACAAGTGACCTTGTCCGAGAACTCGTTCCGTGGGGTCGCATTGATCAGCCACGGCTAAGCATGCATTCGTGGGCAGGTCACCGCGTGAATGACGATTCCGTGCCAGTTCAGGAAGCAGCAGCGAACCTTTCTGGCAGCAACACGGAGGAGTTCAACGCAGAACTGCGCGGAGAGGCATCGAACGGCACGCCTGTGAAACACACTGATGCGAATCGTGTGGCTGCTACCGAATCGTCTCCGTTGAGCCCCAAGTGGCCCTCTGTCTCTCCCGAATCTCTAGATCCAGCAGGTCGCGCATCGCTACTGCAGGCTGCTGCCGGCGCGGCTGGCGCGGCTGGCGTAGCAGGCGTAGCAGGCGCAGCAGGCGCAGCAGGCGCAGCAGGCGCAGTAGGCGCAGCAGGCGCAGCAGGCGCAGCAGGCGCAGCTGGACTTGCTGGAAGTGCCGGAGCTTCTGCCTCCGGAGCAGACACTCCGCGATCACCAGCCCACGCATCACCTGAGGTCTTCGAGGCAGACCAAGCGTCCTCCGCCACCTCGAACGACTCTGAGAATCACACGTTCGGCGAATCCTCGACCGATCAAGATCTGGCTGAGGCACCAGTTCAGGAGAGTATGGCTCCCAATGAACCCGCCACCACGGTCATTCAGACGCCATATGCACCGCCAACAAGCCAGGTCCTAGACTCTTCTGTGAACCTCGAGGCAGGATCACCAATAGCGCCTGCCACCAGCGATACTAGAGTGGAAGTTCCACCCATGGCCGCCACCGTTGCCATGGGTCCCACACAAGCCGAACCAACGCCGCCCGTTGGAACCGCCCACAATCAAGGTTTGTCGATGAAGCCGCAGTTTCCATCACCTGAACGCACTCAGCCTCAGCAAGGCGCTGCCCAGATACCGCCGCGCGCACCCGCCCCGCAGAGCGATGATTCAGGCAAACGCCGCTACAACCCGTCGAAGGTGTTCGTGGCTGGGGCGATAATTCTGGTCGCACTCTCAGGTGCTTGGGCCGTGCACACGCTTACGGATCCGCCGCAGGTACCGTCCTCCTCTTCGACCGCCTCGGCAGTTCCCTCAGAATCTGCATCAAGCAGTGCCTCCGAATCCCCAAGTGCGCCCGCCACAACTACCGCAGCGCTTCCAGCCCCAACCATCTCGTCAGTGACTCTTCTGAACCCACAAGCCGCTGAGCTCGACCCCTCCACAGTGGACACGCAGGACAGCCCCTCAACGGTTGTCAATGCATACGACGGCGACGCCTCCACATCTTGGCGCTCGTGGTGGTATTCAAACCCGAGCTTCGTGGGCAAGGAAGGTATCGGGCTTGAAATCCAGCTCACAGAGGAAGCACAGGTCAACGAGGTCATCCTTCAGGTAAACGGAAGCGGCGGAAACGTCCAGTGGCTTGACACCACGGCGGCCGCACCTAGCACGGGCACTGTTCTGGCAGAGGGCTCGATGTCTTCCTCTACCTCGCTCAAGCCGTCCGAATCGCAGGCGACCAGCACGATTATTCTCTGGTTCAACTCTTTGCCAACCGATCCAGATGGGCAGTACCGCATCGATCTTGCTGAGATCACTGTTCAATGATGCAGAGCACGCGCATCCTCAAGCTGTGAGACGTGGCGCGTTCCGCAACCGATTCAGGAATACCTCGCGCGCTTTCGCGTTGAGACGTGTAGCAACTTCGAAAGGACGTAACTGATGAACGAGGAAACTGTACGCGACGTCGTCGTCGTCGGATCCGGTCCCGCTGGATGGACGGCCGCAATTTACACGGCGCGCGCAGGATTCAATCCACTTGTTGTTGCTGGTTCTTTGGACGCGGGCGGTGCACTCATGACCACCACGGAAGTTGAGAACTTCCCGGGTTTCCCCGAGGGCGTTATGGGACCAGATCTCATGGAGAAAATGCAGGTACAGGCCGAAAAGTTCGGTGCTGAAGTACTCTTCGAGGACGCCGTCAGCCTGGACTTGGCCGGCGAAATCAAGGTGGTCACCACAGAAGACGGTGTGTATCGGGCCAAAGCCGTGATTCTGGCGCTTGGTTCCGAGTACAAGAAGCTTGGTATCGAAGGCGAGCAGCAGTTTTCCGGCAAGGGCGTTTCATACTGCGCCACCTGCGACGGTTTCTTCTTCAAGGGGCAAGAAATCGCAGTTGTAGGTGGCGGCGATTCGGCCGTCACCGAGGCTCTTTTCCTAGCTCGCTTTGGTTCAACCGTGCACGTCATACACCGGCGCGACCAGCTGCGTGCTTCTAAGATCATGGCAGACCGGCTCCTTGCCGAACCTAACGTCAAGGTCCATTGGAACTCAAAGGTGGTTGATCTGAAGGGCGAGGGAAGCTTGCAGGTGGCCCTCCTTGAGGATACTCAGACGGGCGAGCAAAGTGAGCTTCCCGTCTCCGGGCTTTTCGTTGCGATCGGTCACGAGCCGCGTTCCAGTTTCCTTGGCGGGCAAGTTGATCTGGATGAGAACGGATACATTCTCACAGATGAGCCCTCCACCTCTACCAATGTGCCCGGCGTGTTCGCCTGCGGCGACGTCGTGGATCATATCTACCGTCAGGCCGTTACTGCGGCCGGTACGGGCTGCCGCGCAGCTCTGGACGCACAAAGCTACATTGAGAGCCTCGCTTCCTGACCTTGGCCTCCCAATACACGCTCGTTTTCTTCACGGCCCAGTGGTGTGATCCCGGCATACCCATGCGGCGCATTTTCGACGAAACGCTCCGCGACCTTGCCCGACTCCGTTCGGACATAACCGTGGAGGGCGTCGTCGTTGATATCGACGACGAAGAGGTCAATCAGCAAACTGCGGCCAGTGCACCGCGCGTATCCACAGAGCTTTTGGCCTCAGTTGACTTTGTTCCGATCATCTCTCTGGTGGAGGGTGATGCATTGGTGGGAAACGAGATAGCACGCATGGTCGGGCAGCTGCCCAAACTCGTGATTCGCCAGAACATCATTGCCGCCCTTCCCGAAGTCGGCAAATAGCGCAGCGACTTGCCGTTGGATGTGCGGTCACTTGCGGTTGTTCGTGCGGTGGCTGGTTGATGTGATGCCTACGTCGCTCCTCGAACCCGTTGCGGAGTTGCGCACTCAGCTATCTTGATCCGTACGTCGATACCCGCGCCCGCGCGCGAACGTGGCAGACTTGGGTTCTGTCTGGGCTTAGTCTCAACCCACAAGGGGTTGGCGGCGCCAGATGAGGGCCTGAGGAATTCGGGCCCATTGATTCCAAGGAGAATGCGATGAGCACCATGGACAGGGCGAGGAGCAACGGCAACGCGGGAGAACGTCACGCAGCAGCCGCCGCTGCTGGCACTCGTCTGGATCCGTGGTTCAACACTTACGCGGATCGTGCCCTTGGCATGAAGCAGTCTGAGGTTCGTTCACTCTTCGCCGTCGCAAACCGCCCGGAGGTTGTCTCTCTTGCCGGAGGCATGCCCAATATCGCTGGGCTGCCGCTCGATTTTCTTGCAGAGATGTCCGCCCGGCTCATCCGTGACCGTGGAACGAAGATCCTCCAATATGGGCCAGGTCAGGGCGAAGAAGAGCTCCGCGAGATGATTGCTGAGGTCATGCGCCCCGACGGCGTTCGGGGCCATCCGGATGACATCACAGTCACCACCGGTTCGCAGCAAGCGCTTGACCTTATTTCTGAGATCTTCCTTAATCCAGGTGATGTAGTCATTGCCGAAGCACCATCGTATGTTGGCGCGCTTGGCACATTTAGGGCGTACCAGGCCAATGTTGTACACGTTCAGATGGACGAAGACGGCCTCATTCCCGAGGAACTCGAAGACACACTGACGCGACTCGATAACGAGGGCCGGCCCGTCAAGTTCCTCTACACAATCCCAAACTTCCACAACCCTGCCGGCGTCTGTTTGTCCGCAGAGCGGCGCCCGCGCATTGCTGAGATCTGCAAGCGCCACCACGTGCTCATCGTTGAAGATAATCCCTACGGTCTGCTTGGATTTGACGGCGATCCGATTCCGGCAATTCAGACATTCAATCCCGACGGCGTCGTCTACTTGGGAAGCTTCTCTAAGACATTCGCACCAGGCTATCGCGTGGGGTGGGCACTGGCACCGGCAGCTGTTACAGCCCGCTTGACCTTGGCAAACGAGAACGCACTTCTGTGCCCAACCACCTTCGGTCAGCTTTCCATCGCTGAGTATCTCAAGACGTATGACTGGTACCAGCAGGTCAAGGAGTACCGGGCAATGTATCACGAGCGTGGTCAAGCTATGCAACACGCACTCGAAACACATCTGCCCATGTGCACGTGGACCAAACCCGAGGGAGGATTCTATACCTGGGTGAAACTTCCCGAGGGCTTGGATGCACATGCGATGTTGCCCCGCGCGGTTACGAACTTGGTTGCCTACGTTTCTGGTACAGCGTTCTATGCCGACGGACAAGGCCATGACCACATGCGTCTCTCCTTCTGTTATCCCACCCCGGAACAGATTGAAGAAGGCGTCAGACGCTTGTCTATGGTCATAAGCAGCGAGCTGGAGTTGGTGGATATGTTTGGGGTTAAAGATAGGAACATGCCACCGGCAGCGCAACTTGAGGGACCAACTCCCGATACGTTCTAGAGTGTCAGCAGCCATCGGCTGCTGGATGAGCGAACAGTAACCTGACCGGACCATCAAAGAACAGATCATCAAGCACCAGCCAGACCAGACAAGTAACTAGACCAAGCGAACAAGGTATCCAACCTTGTAAGTTTCACAACCGAAGTAGATTTGGACTTGGGGTTCAACGGTTCCGCACCGATTTCGGCCCCAAGTCCCAAGGCAACTGAGAAATGGCACAGATTGTGTGCCCTTGACGAGGAGGCAGTCATGACAAAGCCACTCACCGTGGCAATCTTGGCCGGTGGTTTGACTCATGAGCGCGAGGTATCGCTACACTCAGGGCGCAGGATGGCTACTGTCTTGCGTGAAGCAGGTATGCAGGTCAAGCTTCTCGATGTGGACGCGGGCCTCATCCAAACGCTGGACGCTATGGCTCCTGACGTGGTGTGGCCGTTGTTGCATGGTTCAACAGGCGAGGACGGCTCACTTCAGGATCTGCTGACTTTGACTGGGATTCCCTATGTTGGCTCAACGCCTGCTGCCTGCCGCATGGCCTCTGACAAGGCCGTCGCGTGTGCAATCCTCGCTCGCGAGGGGCTGGCTGTACCTGAATCGATGACGCTCCCGCAGACTCTGCTTCGTGAAGTGGGCGTGGCACCAGTCCTTGATCTCATTAAGAACAAGTTTGGATTCCCCTTGGTCGTGAAGCCCGCTCAGGGCGGATCGGCTCTGGGAGTCACGATTGTGGAGAGCGGCGCAGCATTGCCTGGCGCGATGGTGGATTGCTATGCATACGGTGATGAAGCCCGGATCGAACAGTACATCGTAGGACGCGAAATTGCCGTTTCTGTTCTGAACTTGGATGGAACGCCATGTGCTTTGCCTCCAGTTGAGATTGTGACTGACGGCCCCTATGACTATGACGCACGTTACAACGCTGGACGTTCCGAGTACTTTGTTCCTGCTCGCCTAGACGCTCAGACGTTGGATGCCGTCAAGCAAGCCGCAGAAAAGGTTCACGCCGTGCTAGGCCTCGGTCAGATTTCGCGCACTGACATCATTCTTGAAGAGGACGGCACGATCCGTGTTCTTGACGTCAACGTTGCCCCAGGAACCACTGAGACGTCCCTGTTCCCGCAGGCAGTCGCATCATATGCACAGGACGAAGAGATCGTTCCCGGCCAGGTGTATGCCCGTATCATCGAAGCAACGGTGGGCGCAGCGGGAAGTGAAACTACCACAGCCTAGATCCCTGGGATGCATGCGCTGCCCTTTGTTGTGACAGCTGGAATCAATCGGCTTCATTGAACATGTACAACCGACGTATCTAACCGCTAGAAGCCAGATTCAGGAGCTTCACTCACCGAATCGTTGTGTTGTTCCGTGCCGTTAGTTGCCGGTTGATCGATGCCTTCTTCGCCAGGTGCTAGAAGTTCAATAAGCCTGTTGAGATCTTCCATCGAACCGAAGTCGATTCGAATAGTTCCCTTTCGTTGGCCCATGTTCACCGCGACCTTGGTATCGAATCGATCACCAAGCCTTGATGAGAGCTCTCTGAACTCCGGGGCGAAACGCGCTGCGCGGCGCTTGATTTGAGGCATTACAGCCGGTTCGTCTCCAAGTGCCACGATTTCTTCAACTTGGCGAACGGAAAGGTTTTCCGCGACGATGCGCTGAGCCAATCGTTCCATTGCCGCTGGGTCGGACAGCCCAAGCAGGGCGCGTGCATGCCCAGCTGAGATTACCTGGGCGGCTACTCGCCGCTGCACCAACGGAGGAAGCTTCATGAGTCGCAATGTATTGGAGATTTGCGGGCGCGATCGAGCTATGCGTCGGGAAAGCTCTTCCTGCGTACAGTGGAAGTCCTCAAGAAGCTGTTGATAGGCAGCGGCCTCTTCCAGCGGGTTGAGCTGAGCACGATGCAGATTCTCAAGGAGTGCATCCCGGAGCAGATCCTCATCAGCTGTGCGCCGCACGATGGCGGGTACCGTAGCTTGGCCCGCCAGACGTGAAGCACGCCAGCGGCGTTCACCCATAATGAGTTCATACCTGGCGTCTGGCGCATTCTGAATGGGGGCATCCAATGGTCGGACGATAACCGGTTGAAGCACTCCAACTTCCGCGATTGAGTCCGCAAGCTCTTGAAGTTCATCTTCATCAAAGACGTTTCGAGGTTGTCTTTGGTTCGGCACGATTGAATCTATGGGAAGCTCCGCGTAAGAAGCTCCCGGCACCGCCACTAGTTCATTTGAGTCAATGCTCTGGTCCGTGCCTAGCGTGGAATCGTCTGCAGTCGCGACGTTATTTCCGTGCGAATTGAGCTTCTCGCTATTCGCTAACTCGCGCGATTGATCAGTCTGGCCCTGCCGCGGGTTGTAGAGGGCGATGTCTAGCGCCGATTCTTTCAGGTTGGTTCGCAGCTGCGTACCATCAGGTGTATGCAAGCCAGACTCTACGATTCCTTGGCCAATTGTGGCCTCGCGATCCTTGAGTGAGACTCGTTTGATGCTGGCACGCTTCTGATTCACAGGCTTCTCTGGTTCCTCTTCTGATGTGGTTGAATGGGGAGTTTTCGGTGCCTCGGAGCCCGAACTGATAGTTGACTGAGTGATACCCGCTTGTGCTGTTTCACGTGAAACATTCACAGAGTCTTCTACTGTGGCCGCTCCGATACCAAAGAAGACATCGACCGGGCTCTCTTTAGCTTCTTGCTGACTTTCGGGGATAAGCGCGCCAATTCCGCGCCCAAGCCCACGCCGCCGTTCTGCCATTTCGAAAACTCCCTTATCTGCCCCGGTTAGCAAGTTCGTTGGCTGCAGCTAGATATGCGATAGCCCCACTTGACCGAGGCGCATATGAGATAACCGTTTCGCCGTATGACGGCGACTCTGCAATTCGAACCGAGCGTGGTATCACAGTGTCCAGCGTCTGTTGAGGGAAGTATTCGCGCACGTTCTCCGCTACCTCAGCACTCAGATTTGTGTTCTTCGAGGCCATGGTCAAGACAATCGTGGAGACCTCAAGGCTTGGGTTCGCTGCCTGCTTCGCACTATCAATGGTTCGCAAGAGCTGAGTCAGACCCTCGAGAGCGTAGTACTCACATTGGACCGGAATGAGGACTTCTTTCGCGGCGATAAGCGCATTGATAGGAAGAAGTGACATCGAAGGCGGACAGTCAATGAACACATAATCAATGTGCCTGTCGAGCTCCTCCAGTTCCAGGAGAAGGCTATCGACTGCAACTTTCAGCCTAGTTCGGCGGTCATCAGCGTCTGCCAGGTCCACATCTACGGCCGCAAGGTCGATACTTGACGGTACGACCAGCAAGCTTGCGTACTTGTCATTCTGGCGAAGGGTCGACATCATCGTCTTCCTGCCGAGGAACACGTCATACAGTGATGGCATTCCCTCGACTCGCTCAATTCCGAGGGCTGTAGTTGCATTCCCTTGTGGGTCCGAATCCACGACCAGTACTCGAAGTCCGCTTTCGGCCAATGCAGCGGCGAGATTGACCGCCGTGGTGGTCTTGCCAACGCCACCCTTCTGATTGGCTACCGCAACGATCCGAGTCTGCGCGGGGCGTGGGACTGGATGTGCTTGGACGCGCGAGAGCAGCTCCATATCGTGTGCCAGCTCAGATGCGAGCGGCGTGTCCGTTAGGGAGAGCCTGTCCCAATCCGTCTTCGATTCCGAAGTTGTTGCAGTGTTGGCTTTAGCAATTTTCCGGGGATCGCCCATGTTGCCCTTTCTCGTCGTCACAACAAGCTTACTCGAGGTTACAGACGCATTCTCTTGCCCACGCAGCCACGCTCGCGTTTCACGTGAAACACAACTACCATTTGTGAGCCCGCTGTGCGTGTATCAAAGCCCGCTTCTCTGGGAGTCACCGGCCGCCGTGAGCGTCATGTTTCACGTGAAACGGAGATGCACTAAGAGAAGCTAGATACGTGGCAAATACAATGGCGCCTTAGAGATACTTCCTGCTCAGGCGTTTCACGTGGAACAGTCTGCAGCTAAGTCTACCTTCAATCGGTCCGCGAGCACTCCTCCATCAACCCTAACGAAGGAGGGAGGCGCGATGATATTAGTGACACGAGGAACCTGCCCAATCGACCCAGGCGTGATTGGCGCCGTTGTTATCTACGGTCTGTTTGCGTAGTTCAACTGACTCCCGTTGTTCCCATTGCCCGATTAGTTTGCGCGATTACTCCACAGAATCGTCTCATTCTGTTCGGCACGACCTGCGAAGTTTGCGCTGTTGCTACTTCTTGTTTGGTTGGTGCACTCGGCGCGGTAGGTCTCATCTTTGGTCGATTGTGGATTTGTTCACGGACGCGTGGCCGCCAGCCCACAGCCCACAGCCCACAGCCCACAGCCCACAGCCCACAACCCACAGCCCACAGCCCACAGCCCACAACCCACAGCCCACAGCCCACAGCCCACAGCCCACAGCCCACAGCCCACAGCCCACGATTACAGTTCTTGCAGTCTCATGTCATTCCTCCGTGCCGCCGCAACTTCCACCACCTTTAGACCTGTATCTGCGCATACCCATTACAATTCTTGAGTTGTTGATGGTCGCTTGTCTCTGGTGTAGAGTCCCTGCCGCGGTCGGCATGCCGGGCCACACTTCAAGCCACGCCTACTCCTAGTGCAGGGTCCCTGCCGCAGTTGGATGTCGCGTCGCGCTTCAAGCCGCCACTATCTGTAGTGCAGAGTTCTTGCACCACGGCCGTGTGCGCCACACCGCGACAGTCACTCAATCGCATGTTCTCTCGATGCCTCATCAGATCACAGGCACGCTTCCCTTGTGAGTCGCAAAACACGTGCCCCAGAAGAAGTCTGGAGTTTGGAGCTCGAGATGGGCCACAAGCATTACGTCCGAAACTGATTACCTGACGTGAAGTGCCAGGAGTAGAGCTTCCGACCATCTTCTTGTCCCGTTTCACGTGAAACAATCACAACTTCATAATGAAGGGCTGCGAGGTGACTGCGTTTGATACCACGAGGACGTCACGTACCTGTTATTGCACCCGACTGCCCACAGTTTTGCGGGAGACGCTGGGCGTCGCCCACTATTCACACAGAACCGTTGTATCCGTCAGCCGTCTGTTCTATCTCTTGTCTTCCGCAGAAGTGGCCTACCTTGAGGCCACTCACCTGAAGATCCGACAGCCCGCAAACACAGACTGTTGACGTACACACAAATTGAAGCCACAACCCGGACATGAAGGTTCTGCGTGTGCACATCTGAAGAACTGCGGCCGCAACCCAGCCGAACAGTACGCAAACTGCTTTCGTTCCTAAGCGGTGGATGAGACAACCCTCAACAGGAGAGTCTTCGAAAGTGTGAAAGCACTGCCCTTCAGAGGAGTGGGATATGACCTGCCACGCCAAGCCACGCCAAACGAGCTGCCACATCTTTTCCGAGGTAGCTCCAGACGCCTGTTTTGTGCGCGGCGCGGCACAACTCAGCGCCAAACCCGTTTCACGTGAAACGGCACAGCACGTGAACGTCAAACTTCGCATGAGGAAACACAGAATCCAGAACATGTTGTACAAGGAGGACGTGCTCGAGCGCAGTTCCAGCAAACACTCTGAGAGAATTGATCGACCCGTCGTTTCACGTGAAACGGCACAGCACGTGAACGTCAAACCTCGTATGAGGAAACACAGCAACCAGAACACGTTGTGCAAGTCGGATGTGCTCGAGCGCAGTTCCAGCAAACATTCTGAGAGAATTGATCGACCCGTCGTTTCACGTGAAACGGCAGAGAACGTGAACGTCAGACTTCGCATAAGGAAACACAGAATCCAGAACATGTTGTACAAGGAGGACGTGCTCGAGCGCAGTTCCAGCAAACACTCTGAGAGAATTGATCGACCCGTCGTTTCACGTGAAACGGCACAGCACATGAACGTCAGACTTCGCATAAGGAAACAGAGAACCCTGAACACATTGCGCTCGCAGAACGTGCTTAATCACAGTTCCAGCAAACACGCTGAAGAAGCTCACCAATTTGCCGTTTCACGTGAAACGTCATCGATCCTCTGTGATGAGCTCTGAGGTTGAACCTGAATGCGTTTCCGTCAGCACGAACGCTGGTGCCGTTCACAAGCCCCGTCGAACGCAGAATGTCGAGCCCACCTGACCACACGACCACTCAGCGAGAAAAGGACTTAGTCCTTACATACAATCAACGATAGAACACCGTAAATCCGCCACAATGAGCGCGAGTATCCAACTCAACCTCGGCTTCTTGTCCTGACATATGTGAGAGCGGAAGCCCACCCTCCCACATCGCATACTGGTTCACCTGTCACAACGCAAGACCCTACCCCAGCAGCGAGCTCCTTAAGCTCCAGCGGGCCATTGTCATCTAGCCTTTACCAGTACTCACTTTTCGGAACCACGTCACTGATGTGAAAGCACAAGTGCACTAGGCTTCTTCTCATTCAGAGAAGCGAGCCTGCACAGGATTGGTTCACTCTATCGGTTCCTAGAAGGAGCACTATCCCTTCTTCTTAACTACCAAAACCCGTGTCTCTTCATCCGAGCCAAACGTCTTCACCACGTGCACGTCCGCCCACTCCGCCCGGTACTTCCGAAGGACATGAACGGCGTCGTCGATCTCGTCGTCGACCCGAATCCCTTTCAGTGCCACTAAGGAACCTCCGGGCTTGAGAAGAGGCATCGTCCATGGCAAGAGCTTCTTGAGGGCGGCAACAGCCCTGGCGGTCACCACGTCAGCTTCAATTTCACTCGCCAACTCTTCTGCGCGACCAAGCCTGATGGTCACATTCTCAAGGCCGAGTTCAGATGTAGCGTAGTTTAGCCAGTCGCAGCGCCTCTCCATTGAGTCCACCAGCGTCAGCTGCAGGTCGGGGCGAATTATCGCGAGAATGAGTCCAGGAAATCCGGCACCGGAACCAACGTCCACCACAGATTTCCCGTTTGGAATGAACTCTGAGATGGCAGTCGAGTTGAGGATATGACGCGTCCACATGCGGCTGAGTTCACGGGGTCCTACCAGACCACGTTTCTCACCCTCTTGTTCTATAAGATCAGCGAATGCAACTAGGCGGTCCCATTTATCCTGCCCGAATTGCTCGACGCCACCAACCGGTGGCTGTTCGACCTCACCCATACTTATCCTTCTCTACAGACGTGTGGCCTCGCGAAAAACGTCGCGAGGCCACACCAAACCTACAACACTCTAGCTTCGTAAGCCGGAGAGCCTAGCATCATTCAGCGCTATCAGCAGATCCTTCGAACTCATCCGCGGAATCAGCATCCGTGACACCTGCGGACTCGGAATCGTCTGCTGCAGCGTTCTCCTCAGATCCGGCAGGCTTGATAACCACGTGGCGCCCAGCGCCCACGCCCGAGGAGTCGGAAAGCAAACCAGCCTCAGCCACGATATCGTGAACTACCTTGCGTTCAAACGGATTCATGGGATCCAGTGCCAGCTCTTCGCCGGACTCCTCCACCTGCGCAACGGCCGTGCGTGCGATCTTTGCGATCTCTTCACGGTGACCAGCACGATAGCCCATGATATCCAGCATCAGGCGGCTACGTTCGCCTGTCTGGCTCTGCACCGCGAGCCGAGTCAGTTCCTGAAGCGATTCCAGAACATTCCCATCGCGGCCAATCAAACGCTTGAGGAGGCGGTCAGAGCCGTCTTCGGTCACGATCGCCAACGAGGCCCGGTCCGCTTCAACCGAGATCTCGATGTCGCCGTCCAGGTCGGCAATATCAAGGAGTTCTTCGAGATAATCGGCGGCGATGTCGCCTTCTTCGTCAAGCCTCTTTATGAGTTCAGCCTTGTCGGTGGTCTCACTCATCGTGATTTCCTTCTTTCTGACGGCTATCACGGCTCGCACCGTCCAACCATCGGATCTGCGGATCGGCACATCACCTTTCCGCGCACACCTTAACTAGAAATTGCGCTGCTTCTTGTTCTGCTTAGCCTTCTTTTGGCGGTTCTGTGCCTTGGCCTGAGACCGCGCGCGTTCCGCCTGACGGCGTTCATAGCGCTTGCGAGCACGTTCAGCGTCGGTCAAGCCGTCCTTGCCGCGAGCTTCACCGGGTTCATCGACGCCGTCGTCGTCGGCCTCAACCTCATCCAAACCGGCCTGGGCGACGTAATCGAGAGCATTTTCCTTCTGGCCCGACTTCTTCGCACGAGCTTTGCCCATGGGTTGTTCGCGCTGTCCACCACGAGATTCTTGTTCCTCAAGTTCCTCAATCTGCTCCTCGGAGAGTCCTTGACGAAGCCTCTTCTTGCGGATACGCGCCTCGCGCTCACGATGGGCCTGAGAACCTGGGGTCGGATTGTTGCGGATAAACCACGTCTGCTGACCGATATTCCAAATGTTGCCAGCAACCCAGTAGACGAGCACGCCGATCTGGAAAGCTACACCTGAGAACAGGTAAATCAAGGGCATTCCGTAGAGCATGTACTTCTGTGTCTTGAACATCGGGTTGCTCGGATCCATGGCGGATTCGGGCATGTTCTTCATCGTCAGCTGCTTCTGCGTGTAGAACATCGAAAGGCACATAAAGATCACGAGTACCGCTGCCACCACACGGACCGTAGTGGTGTGAGCCGAACCTGGATCAGAGAATGATGCGGAAAGCGGAGCCCCGAACACTGTGGACTCTTGGAACTGCTCTGCGACCTCTTGATTGATTGGGCCAAGCGAAGCGGACTGCCATGTTCCTGCCGCAATCTGCGGGAATGCGTACAACACTCGGAAGAGGGAGAACAACACCGGCATCTGGATGATCATCGGCGCACAGGAAGCGAAGGGCGAGGTGCCATGCTTCTTGTACAGCGCGGAGAGTTCCTCCTGCTGGCGTTGTTGGGATACTTGATCCTTCTTGCCCTTGTACTTCTTCTGAATCTTTTGGATCTCAGGTTGAAGTACCTGCGTTTGACGCGAGGCGTTGATTTGCCTGTTGTAAAGCGGGAGCACGATAAGGCGCACGGTAATCGTGAGACCTAGGATGGCCAGAACCCACGCTGGCCCAGCGCCGCCGGACATTCCCAGGGCGGTGAGACCGCTGTGGATCCCGTACATGACCCAAGCTACGAGCCACATAATAGGATGGAGGATTGTATCCACGGTTCTTCTTTCGGTTGCCGCGGGCCGGACGCCCGCACGTCTATTTGGGTGAGCTTTGGGCCCTAGTCCTCGCCGCCCTGACCTTGTTGGCCTTGGGAGGACTGACTTCGTATATCTTCTTCCTCATAGAGAGCAAGAAGTTGATCGTGATCGAGTGGTTTTGTGGGCCATGATCCGCGTGGCGGTACGCGATCCACTCCACCTTCGCTCCACGGATTGCACCGCAGAATTCTCCAGACACTCAAAAGTGTACCTTTGAACGCTCCATGAATCCGAAGCGCCTCCAACGCGTACTGCGAACAAGTCGGTGAGTAACGGCACCGCTGGGGAAACCCTGGTGAGATGGTCTTCTGATACCACTTAACGCCGGCCATCAGGACTAAGGTCACTGGATTCTTCATGAACCTGATGAACCTTCTGCATCTACTGACAACGACGACGTCGCCAGCTGCAAGCGTTTGCTCGATCTGAGCGCCAGTTTTCGCTTGGCCTTCGCGATCGCAATATCCAAGTCCCTACCAAGCTGAGCTGAAGAGGAGTCCTTTGCTGCGGGAAGCGCGCGGATAACCACTAGGCTTCCCTCATCAAATACATCCAGCCGATCCCTCATAAGGTGCCGGAGCTGGCGGTAAAGGCGGTGGCGTACCACCGAATTCCCCACACTTTTGGACACGACGAAGCCGACCTTCACACCGTGAAGGTCGGCTTGGTACTCCTCAGGCTCAGTCTCAATTGAGACCACTACTCGGTTCGCTCCGCCGCGTTCTCCATGGAACGCACTGGCGAAGTCCGCCGAACGCCTCATACGGTGGTCGGCAGATAGCAAGGCTCAGGCCGAGATCTTCGAACGACCCTTTTTGCGGCGGTTCGCGAGGACTGCGCGGCCGGCGCGAGTGCTCATGCGCTTGCGGAAGCCGTGCACCTTGGCGCGACGGCGATTGTTCGGCTGGAATGTCCGCTTGACCACGGTTCTACTCCCACGTTTGGTTGATTCGTGGGGAGAACCCCACACTCTTGATATGTGCACAAGCATGCACACGTGACTAGCTGACTTTACGCGAGCTTCCAGTTGAAAATCAATGATCGTTAGGTTCTGGGTGACACTTATCTCACGATCAAGGTCGTTTCAGTTACAAGTAATGAAAGATCTGGTGACTAATCCACAAT